>NZ_JAMSLU010000001.1:277500-2455000 GCF_023806445.1 Azospirillum sp. A1-3 | reverse complement strand
GACAAGTCGAGCAGAGACGAAAGTCGGCCATAGTGATCCGGTGGCTCCACGTGGACGGGCCATCGCTCAACGGATAAAAGGTACGCCGGGGATAACAGGCTGATGACTCCCAAGAGTCCATATCGACGGAGTCGTTTGGCACCTCGATGTCGGCTCATCACATCCTGGGGCTGGAGCAGGTCCCAAGGGTTCGGCTGTTCGCCGATTAAAGTGGTACGTGAGCTGGGTTTAGAACGTCGTGAGACAGTTCGGTCCCTATCTGCCGTGGGTGTCGGAGTTTTGCGAGGATCTGTCCCTAGTACGAGAGGACCGGGATGGACATACCTCTGGTGCACCGGTTGTCACGCCAGTGGCATGGCCGGGTAGCTAAGTATGGACGGGATAACCGCTGAAAGCATCTAAGCGGGAAACCCACCTCTAAACCAGAGCTCCCTTGAGAGCCGTGACAGACCATCACGTCGATAGGAGGCATGTGGACGGGCAGCAATGCTCGAAGCTAAGCCTTACTAATCGCTCGATCGGCTTGATCTCACCCCACACAACCGCGCCATGCGCAGCAGCAAGCCTGCTTGACGCAACACCGCCAGTTCGATACTCCTCCCTCACTTGCACTGAACAAGCACATGCTTCGGAGAAAGCGTCGGTCTTGAGCCTTGGTGACCTGGTGGTCATGGCGAGGTGTCAAACACCCGATCCCATCCCGAACTCGGCCGTGAAAAGCCTCCGCGCCAATGGTACTGCGTCTTAAGACGTGGGAGAGTAGGTCGCCGCCAGGTCACCAAGCCTCAAGAGACGCTCAATCACCAAAGCATAAGCTTGCATCTTCATCGTCCGGCACCCCATATCAAGAACATCCGCGGGGTGGAGCAGCCCGGTAGCTCGTCAGGCTCATAACCTGAAGGCCGCAGGTTCAAATCCTGCCCCCGCAACCAAATCAACAAAAAGCCCGCCTCCTAAAGGAGCGCGGGCTTTTTGCTGTTCCCATTTTCCGGATGGACGGGCGTGATGTCCGGCCTTTCCGCTTGTCTAGGAACAAGGGCGCCACTTGCCGGCGCCGTCCAGGACAAGGACCGTGATGCCGACCATGCTCGACTGCCTGATCGTCGGCGGTGGCCCCGCCGGGTTGACTGCTGCCATCTATCTCGCGCGCTATCGCCGCAAGGCTCTGGTGGTCGACGAGGCGAAGAGCCGCTGCGCCTGGATCCCGACCTCCCACAATCTTGCCGGGTTTACCGGCGGCATCGGCGGTACCGACCTGTTGGAGCGTATCCGGGCACAGGCCGAAAGCTACGGTGCCTGCATCGAGACGGGGTCGGTGGCGACGCTGGAGCGTCTGCCGGGCGGTCGCGGCTTTCGTGCCGGTTTGGGCGATGGCCGCGAGATCGACGCCGCGTCCGTGCTGCTCGCCACTGGCGTGATCGACGGCCAGCCGCGGATGCCCCATCTCTACGAGGCGATGCAGCGCGGCCTGATCCGCGTCTGTCCGATCTGCGACGGGTATGAGGTGATCGACCGGCGCATCGCCGTTCTGGGGCACGGCGTCCAAGCGGTCGGCGAAGCCCGTTTCATCCGCACCTACAGCCCCTATGTCACCTTGCTGACGCTGGGAGAGCGGATGGCCCTGTCGATTGAGGAGCGGGGTGAACTGGATGCCGCCGGCATCGCGGTGATCGAGGAGCCGGTCGCCGCCGTCGGCACCTGCGAGGATGACAGCACCCGCCTGACCCTGGAGAGTGGCCACATCCTTGACTTCGATACGCTCTATTCCGCCCTTGGCATCACCGCCCGCTCGGGCTTGGCGGAGCGGCTCGGCGCCGCCATGGATGAGGATGGCCGCCTGATCGTCGACCGGCACCAGCGCAGTTCCGTCCCCGGCTTCTATGCCGCCGGCGACGTCGTTTCAACGCTGAACCAGATCGCCGTCGCCATGGGGGAGGCCGCTATGGCCGCCACCGCCATCCACAACGACCTGCGCCATCGGGACTGAACCTGACTCGACGGTCAATGAACCTCCCGTTCGACGCGGGTCAGCAGATCGGTGAAGAAGGTCACCTCCTCCGGCGTCAGGCCCAGCTTGGCGTGACGGGGAAGGAACTGGGCAACCGGCCGGCCACTCTCCCGCCCTTGTAGGACGCCGTCGCGGACCACCAGCGACTCCCTGGCCAGATCGGCCGCGGACTCGTGACAGCGGCCGCACCGCTCCTGAAAGCGCGGTCCCGTGCTGGCTTGGGCGAGCAGCATCTCGTACATCGGCTGAACGAGGTTGTCCGGCAGATGGTGGTTGTGCAGGAAGACCAGCAGGTCGTCCTTGTGATGGACACCCTGGAGCTTTCCATCGGTCACGGTCAGGGACCGTCGGGCGAAGGGTCCGGCATGGCGATGACAGTCCCCGCAGGTCTGCTCCCAGAACCGGTGAAGATCGGTCGCGTTGCCAAACGATGCCGGCAGAAGACCTGCGAGCAGGAATGCCGCCGCGATTGCTCTTTTCATCTTGCGCCTCCCGGTGGAGTTGCAGGCGTGATGGAGGCGACGTCCGCACGCAGGCACCCGATCCACCACCAACATCAGCCAAGGCTGACATCATTCCGGTCGGGTTGCGACCTGCGCCGACGGGACTGTGCCGTTTGTCACGACCTGCACCCCATGCCCCGCGGTCATTGCGGTTGCGCCATGGGGTCGGCATGTCGTACCCATTTCGCCAGTTGCATCCACACGGATGCCCCCGCTTTGCATGCTTTTTGGGTGTGCGGGCAAGTTGCGAGCAGATGGCGAGCCCATGGCCAAGCGCAAGGTTTTCGACGATTTCGATCCGGCACCGTCCGGTCCCTCCGTCTCCGAGACTCTGCGCGCGACGCGCATGGCGCATGGTTACGACCTGCGCGACGTCGCGACGATGCTGCGCATCCGCTATCCTTACCTGCTGGCGATCGAGGAAGGTCGGTACCAGGAATTGCCGGGCAGCACCTATGCCATCGGCTTCCTGCGCTCCTACGCGGAATGCCTGGGGCTGGACCCGGACATGGTCGTCACCCGCTACAAGGAGGAGGCGGCCGGTACCGTCCGCCGGCAGGAGTTGTATCTGCCGACACCGGCGGCCGAAGGGCGCGCCTCCGGCGGGACTCTGTTGCTCGGCACGCTGGTGCTGGCCGGCATCGTCTATGGCGGCTGGTACTATCTGTCGGCGACCGACCGGTCGGTCGCCGATCTTGTGCCGGTCCTGCCGGACCGTCTGGTATCGCTGTTGGACGGCGTGCCGGCCAAGCCGGCGGAGCAGGCCCCGGACCAGTCCGCCACCGCGCCGGGGCAGCCCACAGCCGCTCCCGAGGCGCCCACGCCGGTCATCGCGTCCGCTCCGCCTTCGTCTCCTCCGGCCGCTCCCACTGCGGTTCCGCCGTCCGCCGTCACCTCGCCTGCCGCGCCGTCCCCGTCCACCACGACCCCTGCCGCCGGCAGTCCGCAGGCCGTCGCGTCGGCGCCGTCCGCCGCATTGCCGCCGCCGGGGCAGACTGGCGCGAAAACTCCGGCAGCCTCCGCGCCCGCTGCGGCAACCCCGGGGCAGGGCATCGTCAATGTTCCGGCCCCGCCGGCGGAGGACGATGACGAGGCCTCGCCGCAGGACCCGACTCCGCTGAATGCCGCGACGACGCCGCCGGCCGCACCCGCCGCCCCGACGGCGACGGTGCCGGCCAACGGCAAGGTGTACGGCACGCTGAACACCAACGCGAAGCTGATCCTGAAGGCGACGCAGGACAGCTGGCTGCAGGTGCGCGACGGCGGCGACATCGTCTTCACCCGCGTGCTGAAGCCGGGCGACACCTTCCGCGTCCCCGACAAGCCCAATGTGAAGATCCGCACCGGCAATGCCGGCGGGTTGGTGGTGATGGCCGACGGCGGCGAGAGCCCGCCGCTGGGGTCGGTCGGGCAGGTTCTGCGCGACGTCGCCATCGACGCCCATGGGGTGGTGCGGCGCTGACGCGCCGTTCGGGGCTCCGGTTTGGGGCGGCAGCCATGCATCGGCGGCGCCCCACCACCGTCCTCTCTTGAATCCCGGGCGCCGGAGCGCACTTCTGGCCTGACGCCGGCTGCGCTAGGATGCGGCATCCGGTATTGCTTTTCGCTGTCCAGAGGCTGACCTGAGATGACCGTCCGCGCCTACCGCCAGATCCTTCGCCGCAAATCGCGCCAGATTCGCGTCGGCAACGTGTTGGTCGGCGGCGATGCGCCGATCTCGGTCCAGACCATGACCAACACGCCGACCACCGACGTCAAGGCGACGGTGGAGCAGATCCAGGCTGCCGAGCGGGTGGGGGCGGACATCGTCCGCGTCTCCTGCCCCGACCGTGAGTCGGCTCTGGCGCTGAAGGAGATCGTTCGGCAGGTGAAGGTGCCGATCGTCGCCGACATCCATTTCCACTACAAGCGCGCCATCGAGGCGGCGGAGAGCGGGGCGGCCTGCCTGCGCATCAACCCCGGCAACATCGGCTCGGCCGAGCGGGTGCGCGAGGTGGTGAAGGCGGCCAAGGACCATGGCTGTTCGATGCGCATCGGCGTCAATGCCGGCTCGCTGGAGCAGGATTTGCTGGAAAAATACGGCGAGCCCTGCCCTGAGGCGATGGTCGAAAGCGCGTTGAACCATGCGAAAATCCTGGAGGACAACGATTTCCGCGAGTTCAAGATCTCGGTGAAGGCATCTGATGCCTTCCTGGCCGTCGCCGCTTATCAGGGCTTGGCGGAGGCCTGCGATTACCCGCTGCACATCGGCATCACCGAGGCGGGCGGCCTGCGCGCCGGGACGGTGAAGTCGTCGATCGGGCTGGGCATGCTGCTGTGGTCGGGGATCGGCGACACGCTGCGCGTTTCGCTGTCGGCCGAACCGGCGGAAGAGGTCCTGGTCGGCTACGACATCCTGAAGTCGCTGGGCCTGCGCCGCCGCGGCGTCACCGTGATTTCCTGCCCCAGCTGCGCCCGGCAAAACTTCAACGTCATCAAGACGGTGGAACTGCTGGAGCAGAAGCTGGCCCACATCACCACGCCGCTGACCCTGTCGGTGATCGGCTGCGTCGTGAACGGACCGGGCGAGGCGCGGGAGACCGACATCGGCCTGACCGGCGGCGGCAACAACACCCATCAGGTCTATCTGTCCGGCGTCACCGACCACCGGCTGAAAGACCAGGACATCGTCCAGCATCTGGTTGGGCTGGTCGAGAAGAAGGCGGCGGAGATCGAGGCGGCAAAGGCCGCGGCGGAAGCTGCCGAAGCCGAAACCACCCGAGAAACCAAGCGAGACGTGGCCCCCGCCGCAGAGTAAGCTGCCCGGAATTCGGGCAGGGACAGCGACCCTAGGCGTGACCACCACCTCCTACCTCGTCATCGGCGCCAGCCACCGGACCTGTTCCGGCGTCGTCCGCGACCGCCTGTCCACCGACGAGGCGGAAGTGGCGGGCATGCTGGACCGGCTGCGCGCCTCAGGCGTGGGGCAGGCGGTGTGGCTCAGCACCTGCGACCGGGTTGAGGTGCAGGCGGTCCACGAGCGCCCGAACGAGGCGGCGCTGGCGATCGCCGAGGCGATGGCCGACCGGGCCGGGCTGTCCACCGCCGATCTGGCGCCGCAGCTCTACACCCGCACCGGCATCGACGCCGTGCGCCACTTGTTCGCGGTGGCCTGCTCGCTCGACAGCCAGATCGTCGGCGAGCCGCATATCCTGGGCCAGCTGAAGGCCGCCCACCGCAGTGCCGCCGGCGCCGGGCTGACCGGGCCGGAGCTGGAGGCGGTGCTGCAGGCCGCCTATGCCGCCGCCAAGCGGGTGCGCAGCGAGACGCCGATCGCCGAGGGCGCCACCTCGCTGGCCGCCGCCGCCATCCAGGTGGCGCGCGACCTGCACGGCGACATCCGGCGCTGCGGCGCCCTGCTGGTGGGATTGGGCGACATGGGCGCCCTGGTGCTGGAGGGGCTGCGCGAGGCCGGGCTGCCGCGGCTGACGGTCGCAGCACCGGTGGACCGGCGGGCGGAAGCCGCGGCGCGGCGGCTCGACGGGCATTTCGCCCCCTGGGCCGATCTGGAGACGGCGCTGACCGGCGCCGATATCCTGGTGACCGCAGCCGGCCTTGGGCGCTATATCCTGACCGCCACGATGATGGAGGCGGTGTTGAAGCGCCGCCGCCGCCGGCCGGTCTTCGTGGTCGATGCCGCCATTCCGTCGGACGTCGACCCGGCGGTCGCCGGCATGGACGGCGCCTTCGTCTATGATCTGGCCGATCTGGAACGTGTGGCGTTGCAGGGCCGCGTCGGGCGCGAGGCGGCGACCCAGGCGGCCTGGATGATCGTGGACGAGGCGGTGGCCGCCTTCGCCCGCGACCGTGCGGAACGCGCCGCGGTGCCTGCCGTGGCGGCGCTCCGCACCCATTTCGAGGCGGAGCGTCGGCGCCTGCTGGCCGGGCATGCCGATCTGGACGCGGCGTCGGCGACGCGGCTTCTGGTCAACCGGCTGCTGCACGCCCCGTCGGAGGCGCTGCGGGCGCTGGCAGCCGATGGCAGCGGCGAAGGGTTGGCCGAACGGGCCGCGGCCGAACGGCTGATGTTCCGTCTTTTTGGGCTGGACAGGCTGACCGGCGCGGCACTGGAAGAGACTGAACGGGATAAGGACGAGCGACGTGAGCCTGGACGAGAAGTTCGATAAGGTGATGGCCCGGTATGACGAGCTGCGCGACACGCTTGCGGCCGGCCTGACCGAGTCCGGCGACTTCGCCCGGCTGTCCAAGGAATATGCCGACCTCACCCCGATCGCCGAAGCCATCGCGGAGCTGAAGAAAGGCCGCGCCGAGGCCGCCGATCTGGCGGAGATGATTGCCGACTCAGGTGCCGATCCCGAGATGAAGGCGATGGCGGAGGAGGAATTCCACGTCCTGACCAAGCGCATCCCGGAGCTGGAGCGCAAGGTGCAGATCTCGCTGCTGCCGAAGGACGAGGCGGACGAGAAGAACGCCATCCTGGAGGTGCGTGCCGGCACCGGCGGCGACGAGGCTGCCCTGTTCGCCGCCGAGCTGTTCGAGATGTACCGCCGCTATGCCGGCCTGCGTGGCTGGCGCTTCGAGGCGATGGACGTCAGCGAGACCGGCATCGGCGGCTATAAGGAGGCCACCGCCAACATCACCGGCCGCGGCGTGTTCGCCCGGCTGAAGTTCGAGTCCGGCGTCCACCGCGTCCAGCGCGTTCCGGCGACCGAGGCGCAGGGCCGCATCCACACCTCCGCCGCCACCGTCGCCGTGCTGCCGGAGGCGGAGGAGGTGGACATCCACATCGACGAGAAGGATCTGCGGATCGACGTGTTCCGCTCCTCCGGCCCCGGTGGCCAGTCGGTCAACACCACCGACAGCGCCGTGCGCATCACCCACCTGCCGACCGGGCTGGTGGTGAGCCAGCAGGACGAGAAGTCGCAGCACAAGAACAAGGCCAAGGCGCTGAAGGTGCTGCGTGCCCGGCTGTACGACATGGAACGCGCCGCCAAGGATGCCGTTCGCGCCGCCGACCGCAAGAACCAGGTCGGCAGCGGCGACCGATCCGAACGCATCCGCACCTACAACTTCCCGCAAGGGCGGGTGACCGACCATCGCATCAACCTGACGCTCTACAAGATCGACAAGGTGATGGCCGGCGAGGCACTGGACGAACTGGTCGACGCGCTGATCGCCGAAGACGAGGCCGCCCGGTTGGCGGAGCTGGGGTGAGCCTTCACACGTCTACGCCCCAATCTCCCTCTCCCGCCGAAGGCGGGGGAGGGTCTGGGAGGGGGCCGAGCACCTCCCAGATCATGCGCGCTACTCCTTCGGGATTGCTGAGCACATCGGTGTTCCAGAAGCGCATCACCCGCCAGCCGGCATCCCTCATCCGCCGGTCCCGCACGGCATCGTAGGACGACCCGTTATGCTGTCCGCCATCGACTTCGACCACGAGCTTCGCTTCAATGCAGGCGAAGGCGGCGATATAGGGCGGGATCGGGTGTTGGCGTCGGAAGTACCATCCGCGAATTTGGCGGCGGCGCAGCAGACTCCAAAGCTTGCGCTCGGCGTCGGTGGGAATGCGGCGCATGCCGCGTGCCTGGGTGAGCGCGGATTTCTTGGCGCGTGGCATGTGGTGTCGGCGTATGCCCCCTCCCTACCCCTCCCCCGCTTCGCGGGAGAGGGAACTTGGGGCGAGTTTGAGTACGTATGTGTGGTTGAGGAAGGTGTAGAAAGGTCGCATCCATGAATCTCCGCACCCTGCGGGCGCAGGCCGAGGCGCGGCTGCGCGAGGCCGGCGTCGATACGCCGGAGCTTGACGCCCGCTATCTGCTGGAACATGCGCTGACCCTCACCCGCACCGACTTCGTTACGAAGGCGGAACAAGTCATCCCTGACGATGATGCTGCGCGTGCGCTGGCGCTGGTCGAGCGCCGCGCCGCGCGGGAGCCGGTGGGGCGTATCCTGGGGCACCGGGAATTCTGGACCATCGACCTCGCCCTCAACGCCGACACGCTGGAGCCGCGGCCGGACACCGAGACGGTGGTGGAGGCGGTGCTCGCCGCGATTCCCGACCGAAAGGCCAATCTAAAGCTCATCGATTTCGGAACCGGAACGGGTTGCATTCTGCTGGCGCTGCTGTCGGAACTGCCGAACGCCACGGGTCTCGGCGTCGATCTCAGCCCGTTGGCGGTGGAGGCGGCGGTCGGGAATGCCGAGCGCAACGGGCTGGCGGACCGGGCCCGCTTCCAGACCGGCGATTGGGCCAAGGGGATCGGGGATCGTTTCGATATCGTGGTGTCCAACCCGCCCTACATCCCCAGCGCCGACATCGCCACACTGGAGCCGGAGGTGCGGGAGCACGATCCGCTTCGCGCGCTGGATGGCGGTCCTGACGGGCTGGAGCCTTACCGCATCCTCGCCGCCGAACTGCCGCGCCTGCTGGTCCCCGGAGGGCTGGCTGCTTTCGAGGTCGGGCAGGGTCAGGCGGAGGACGTGGCGGCGCTGGTCGAGGCGCAGGGCTTGGGCGAGACCGCGATCCTGTGTGACCTTGGTGGGGTAAAGCGTTGCGTGCGGGCGCGGAAGGGGCTGTGAGGCAGTCGCTTATCCAAAAAAACGGTTGGATCGGCGGGCTTTGGCGGGTAGTGTGCGGTACACGACCGCGAACCTACGGCCTGCGGAGCAAGAATCTCGGATGGTTTTCTGCCGAGCGCTGTCCGCCATGGCCCGCCGCACCTGATGCGGGCGCGTCGTTTGAACCCCGTGAGCGACCCATGGAAATCGTCCATGGCGGGCTCGGTGGCCGGGCCGCAAGGCCGGATGGCCGCCGGAGCGTTCCGGGGACTGCACTTCTCTTGCATGGGGCCTTAAGAGCCGAATGAGACAGGGACCGAACTCCAGGCGTTCGCGTGGTCGTGGCAACAGCGGCGGCGGGGGCAGCGGCGGCGGTGGTGGCGGGGGCGGCGGTGCCGGCCGGCGCCAGAACGTTCCGCTGCGTCATCAGACCTTCGACAGCAACGGCCCCGACGTCCGCATCCGCGGCAATGCGTGGCAGGTGCAGGAAAAATATCAGGCGCTGGCCCGCGACGCGATGTCGTCCGGCGACCGCGTGCAGGCGGAAAACTACCTGCAGCATGCGGAGCATTATCTCCGCATCATCAACCAGATCCAGGAATCGGAAAACCGCCAGCGCGGCGGCCAGCCCAGCATCGGGCATGGTCATCAGTCGCAGAGCGCCTCGCATGCCGGCGATGACGACGATCAGGGCGCCGAGGACGAGACCGACGGCGAGGAACGGGCGGCCGTCAACGCCTGAGACGTGACGCTTACCAGACGTGACGCTTATTCGGCCGGCGTGACCGGGTCGCCCACCGCGATCCGGCCGCCGCCTGTCACCCGGGCGCGCAGCAGGATTTGGCTGTGGCCATAGCCGCGCTCCATGATGTTCGGCAGGCTGAGATCGGCGACGCCGGTGTCCGGGTTCACGTCGTTGCCGGGCGTACAGTCCAGCGCCTCCACCACCTCCAGCGTCGCGGCACCCACGGTCAGGGTCCGGCCGATCCAGCCGCGTTCCGCCCAGGGATCGATGCCGTCCACCAGCAGGTTGGCCCGCAGGCGCCGGGGATCGACCGGCTGCTTGGCGATCCGCTCTTCCAGATCGTGCAGGCTGGCGAGGTTCAGCAGCGTGACCGACGGCTCCTCGCTGTTGCCGAAGGCGCCATGCTGCGCCTCGATCAGGCGGGGCATGCCGGGGACGATCCCGGCCAGATAGGCGGCGAAGAACTGCTCCAGCAGCGTGCGGCCCATCGGCTGGTCCAGCCGGCCGCGCGACACCTGCCGTCCGCCGCGGCGGATGATCAGCGCCCGCGTCGCCTCGTCGAATTCGGTCTGCAGCGCCGCCAGCTTTTCCGTGCGGTCCAGTGTGAAGAAGTCCGACGGCAGGCGCCAGCCCTCCGTCTCGGTATCCAGGGCCGCCGGGCCGTGCAGCAGGCCGTAACGGCGGTCGAGCGGAATGGCCTGGCCGGCGGTCAGGTCGGTGGCGGGAAGGTCCTGGCCGCTCATGCCCTTGACGGGATAGCGGCGGATGGCGGTCAGTGTGGCGTTCATTGCACTGCACAATGAAAGGGCTGGAGCATCCCTGTCAACCGATGCTGTGCCTGTATCTTACGCTTCGGCTGGGGTAAAGGCCGTCGGAATCGACCGAACCGCCCGCTCCACTCCCTAATCTGGTGCCGTTACCAGCGTTCGGCGACCGGGCGGTGCCCCAGAAATTCCTCCAGCCGCCGTCCGGTGGCCGGCGACAGCCCTGCCGGCAGCTGATCGAGTGGGAAGAATCGGGCCTCCACGATCTCCACCCCGTCCGCCTTCGGGCTGCCGCTCCAGCCCTGCACAACATAAACCGCCACATGGTCGCTCGCGCCGTTGCGGAAGCGGGCGTAGATGCCGAAAGGCTGAGCGGGACGGTCGGCAATCAGTCCGACCTCTTCCCGCACCTCCCGCCGCATGGCGTCGGCCAGCGTCTCCCCGCGTCCAACGCCGCCGCCCGGCAGATGCCAGCCATCGACATAGCTGTGCCGGATCAGCAGAACGCGCCTGCCCTCCGGGTCCGACTCGTCGATGATGATCGCCCGCACCCCCATGGTCAGCGGCCGGGCGATCTGGTGCCAGACCCCGCGCAGGGTCCAGGCGAGACGAAGCAGTCGGGCCGTCATGGTCCTGGGCATGGCGTGGTGGGCGGGAACCGGCGAAGGTTTGGTGGTGGGGGCGGTGGTGCGCGTGCTGGTACTGGAGGCGGCCAAATCGGTCATGATGGAAATCCGGAAGGACCCGTGGACGGCGGGCGGACGGAAGTCTAGCCGGGCCGGGCGCGTGCCGTGTAGGGGGGCAATCGGCGGGGCGGGTGCTACCCCTTTTCCACGGTCCTAGGCGGTCCGTCAGAGAGGGCCGTGGCAGCGTTTCTCCAACGATACCCTTTCTGCGCCGATGGTCTTGCATGGCTTTTTGCCATGCTTACATCTTCGGCAGCATCCTTGCGGATCGCACAGGTACGTGGATCGGATTGACCGGGCTGCCTCGCGGACGGTCGACAGGAGAAGGGGAGCATCATGGATTTCGAGCAATACACCGAGCGCAGCCGCGGGTTCATTCAGTCTGCGCAGACCCTGGCCGTGCGCCGTGGGCATCAGCGCCTGACCCCGGAACATCTGCTGAAGACCCTGCTGGACGACAAGGAAGGCCTTGCCGCCAACCTGATTCGTGCGGCGGGCGGCGACCCCAAGGCGGCCCTGTCGGCGGTCGATGCCGAACTGGACAAGCTGCCGAAGGTCGAGGGCAGCGGCGCCGGTCAGCTCTACCTGACGCCCGAACTCTCCCGCGTGTTCGAGCAGGCGGAGAAGGTCGCCGAGAAGGCCGGCGACAGCTTCGTCACCGCCGAACGCATCCTGCTGGCGCTGGCCATGGCCGACGGCACCCCGTCCGCTAAGGCGCTGAAGTCCGCCGGCGTGACGCCGCAGGCGCTGAACACCGCCATCAACGACATCCGCAAGGGCCGCACCGCCGACAGCGCCAGCGCCGAGCAGGGCTATGACGCGCTGAAGAAGTACGCCCGCGACCTGACCGCCGCGGCGCGCGACGGCAAGCTCGATCCCGTCATCGGCCGCGACGAGGAAATCCGCCGCACCATCCAGGTGCTGGCCCGCCGCACCAAGAACAACCCTGTCCTGATTGGCGAGCCCGGTGTCGGCAAGACCGCCATCGTCGAAGGGCTGGCCCAGCGCATTGTCAAGGGCGACGTGCCGGAAGGGCTGAAGAACAAGCAGCTGCTGTCGCTCGACCTCGGCGCGCTGGTGGCCGGTGCCAAGTATCGCGGTGAGTTCGAGGAGCGGCTGAAGGCGGTGCTGTCGGAAATCCAGGCGGCGGCCGGCGAGATCGTCGTCTTCATCGACGAGCTGCACACGCTGGTCGGCGCCGGCAAGTCGGATGGCGCGATGGACGCCTCCAACATGCTGAAGCCGGCGCTGGCGCGCGGCGAGCTGCACTGCGTCGGCGCCACCACGCTGGACGAGTTCCGCAAGTATATCGAGAAGGACGCGGCGCTGGCCCGCCGCTTCCAGCCGGTCTTCGTGTCGGAGCCGACGGTGGAGGACACCATCTCCATCCTGCGCGGCCTGAAGGAGCGCTATGAGGTGCACCACGGCGTGCGCATCACCGACAGCGCCATCGTCTCGGCGGCGACCCTGTCCAACCGCTATATCACCGACCGTTTCCTGCCCGACAAGGCCATCGACCTGATCGACGAGGCGGCGAGCCGCCTGCGCATGGCGGTGGACAGCAAGCCGGAGAGCATCGACGAACTCGACCGCCGCATCATCCAGCTGAAGATCGAGCGCGAGGCGCTGAAGCGCGAGCAGGATTCCGCGTCGCGCGACCGCCTGACCAACCTGGAGCGCGAGCTGTCCGACCTGGAGCAGGAATCGGCCGAGCTGACCGCCAAGTGGCAGGCCGAGAAGGACCAGCTGCAGGGCGCGCAGAAGATCAAGGAGGATCTGGAGAAGGCCCGCACCGAACTGGAGACGTCGCAGCGCGACGGCAACTGGGGCCGCGCGGGCGAGCTGGCCTATGGCGTCATTCCGGGTCTGGAAAAGGCCTTGAAGGATGCCGAGGAGCATGCCAGCAGCCGCATGCTGAACGAGGAGGTGCGCGACAGCGACATCGCCGCGGTGGTCAGCCGCTGGACCGGCGTGCCGGTCGACAAGATGCTGGCCGGCGAGCGCGAGAAGCTGCTGGCGATGGAGGAGAAGCTGCGCGGCCGGGTCATCGGCCAGGACGAGGCCATCGTTGCCGTGTCCAACGCCGTGCGCCGTGCGCGGGCCGGCCTGCAGGACCCGAACCGTCCGATCGGCTCCTTCCTGTTCCTGGGTCCGACCGGCGTCGGCAAGACCGAGCTGACCAAGGCGCTGGCCGAATTCCTGTTCGACGACGAGACGGCGATGGTCCGGCTCGACATGTCGGAATACATGGAAAAGCACTCCGTCGCCCGCATGATCGGCGCGCCTCCGGGCTATGTCGGCTATGAGGAGGGCGGGGCGCTGACCGAGGCGGTGCGCCGCCGGCCCTATCAGGTCGTGCTGTTCGACGAGGTGGAGAAGGCCCACCCCGACGTCTTCAACGTGCTGCTGCAGGTGCTGGACGATGGCCGGCTGACCGATGGGCAGGGCCGTACCGTCGACTTCCGCAACGTCGTCATCATCATGACCTCCAACCTCGGCTCGCAGGCGCTGGCCGAGCAGGCGGAGGGCGAGGACAGTGCGGCGGTGCGCGACGAGGTGATGGAAGCCGTCCGGGCCCATTTCCGGCCGGAGTTCCTTAACCGCCTGGACGAGATCCTGCTGTTCCACCGGCTCGACCGCCGGCATATGGGCGGCATCGTCAAGATCCAGCTCGGCCGCCTGACGAAGATGCTCGCTGACCGCGAGATCACGCTGACGGTGGACGAGGCCGCGACCGAATGGCTGGCCGAGGCCGGCTACGACCCGGTCTACGGCGCCCGTCCGCTGAAGCGGGTGATCCAGCGCGAGTTGCAGAACCCGATGGCGACCCTGATCCTGGAAGGCCGCATCAAGGACGGTCAGACGGTGGCGGTCGGGGCCGAAGGCGGTTCGCTGACCATCGATGGCCAGCCGGTGAGCGGGCTGGTCCGTAAGGGCTGACGTCTGTGCCGGCCGCATTGCACCGATGAGTGCGATGCAGCTTTGTCGGGTGGCTGAACTGTGCGTATGATCGGCGGAACTGTTTAACATATCGAACAGTTTCCGCCGATCCTTCGCGGACGGCGGGGCAACGCACCCGAACGCCCGAACAGGAAGCCACGTTCCATGACCGCTCCCGTCAGCACCGCCGGCAATTCCGCCGCCAGCCGCGACAAGGCCTTCGTCCTCCATCCCTACACCAACCTGGATGTCCACGAGACGCAGGGGCCGATGATCATCGAGCGCGGCGAAGGCATCCGCGTCTTCGACGACGGCGGCCGGGATTACATCGAGGGGATGGCCAGCCTGTGGTGCGTCTCGCTCGGCTGGGGTGAGGAGCGGCTGGTCCAGGCGGCGACCAAGCAGATGCGGCAGCTGTCCACCTATCACATCTTCGGCCACAAGTCGCACGAACCGGGAATCGATCTGGCGGAAAAGCTGATCGGGCTGGCGCCGGTACCAATGTCGAAGGTCTTCTTCGCCAATTCAGGCTCGGAAGCCAACGACACCGCGATCAAGCTGATCTGGTACTACAACAACGCGCTCGGCCGGCCGGAGAAGAAGAAGATCCTCTCGCGCCAGCGCGCCTATCACGGCGTGACGGTGGCGACCGCCAGCCTGACCGGGCTGCCCAACAACCACCGCGATTTCGACCTGCCGATCGCCCGCATCATCCACGGCGACTGCCCGCACCACTACCGCAATGCGCTTGAGGGCGAGAGCGAGGAGGCCTTCGCCACCCGTCTCGCCGAACAGCTGGAGGCGCTGATCCTGGCCGAGGGGCCGGACACCGTCGCCGCCATGTTCGCCGAGCCGGTGATGGGCGCCGGCGGCGTCGTGGTGCCGCCCGCGACCTACTTCGCCAAGATCCAGCCTGTGTTGAAGAAATACGACATCCTGCTGGTCGCCGACGAGGTGATCTGCGGATTCGGCCGCACCGGCAATTTCTGGGGCAGCCAGACCATGGGCATGCAGCCGGACATCCTGACCTGCGCCAAGCAGCTGTCGTCCGGCTATCTGCCGATCTCCGCCGTCATGGTGTCCGACGCGATCTATCGCGCCTGCGTCGACGAGAGCCGGAAGATCGGCACCTTCGGCCATGGCTACACCTACTCCGCCCATCCGGTGGCGGCGGCGGTGGCGCTGGAAACGCTGAACATCTACGAGGAACGCGACATCGTCGGCCATGTCCGCTCGGTCGCGCCCGCCTTCCAGTCGCGGCTGAAGGCGCTGGCGGAGCATCCGCTGGTCGGCGAGGCCCGCGGCACCGGCCTGATCGGCGCGTTGGAGCTGGTGGCCGACAAGGCGACCAAGACGCCCTTCGATCCGCCCGGCCGCGCGGGCGCCCTGGTCAACGGCCTTGCCCAGGACAACGGCCTGATCGTCCGCGCCATGGGCGATTCCATCGCGCTCTGTCCGCCGCTGGTGATCTCGGAGGCGGAGATCCACGAGACCTTCGACCGGCTGACCAAGGCGCTCGATTCGGCAGTGCCGGTTCTGCGCGGGTAAGGATCGGCGGAGGGGGGTGGGGCCTGCGCCCTATCCCCGCCGCAGATGCATCTTGCCCAGGCCGCCCAGCGCGTCGAACAGCTGGCGGAACTGGGTGAGGAACTGCTCCCAGGTCACCTTCGTCGTCGGCTCGATGGCAGCGTGCAGGGCGCCCAGGCTGGTCTTGCCGTCGATCCGCGACAGGATCGGGCCGGCCAGCCGGGGCAGGGGCAGCGCCACCACGCTGCCCATCAGGTCGAACTCCAGGCTGCCGCCCGGCGGCACGGCCTTCGCCACGGTCTTGCCGTCGATGTCGCGCAGGACCGGAACCACGTCGGGCCCAGCCGGCGCGATGCGGGCGGCGTCCAGATCGGCAGGGCGCAGCAGATAGGCGATGTGCTTGGTAAAGGCGCCGGTGATCCGCTCGGTCCAGGCGGCGCGCTCCAGCATGCTGAGCCCCGCCAGTTGCTTCAGGACGCGGGCGTCCTTGACCCACAGCGACGGCTCGTAGCGCAACGGGTCAATCAGCGTCGCGATGGCCAGCCCGGCGCTGTCCGCCAGTTCCGCCAGTTGCGGCACGCTGTAGGGGCGGTCGCAGCTGTGCAGCAGCAGGTCGTAGAGGTTGGCGTCGGCCAACCGGTGGTCGCTGATGTGCGGGTTGTTCAGCAGCCAGTTGGTCGGCGGCAGCGCCTGGATCAGTCGGCGGGCCAGCGCCACCTTCTCGGCCGGCGGCAGCCCTTCGGTCATGCTGCGCAGCGCCTCCTGCATCGGGTAGACGCCGGTGCGGCCGTAGGGGGCGTAGACCATGATGCCGATGCCGCCGCCGGGCGCCAGCGCCCTGGCCAGCGAGCGCAGGCCGGCCGACGGGTCGTCCAGATGGTGCAGCACGCCGCAGCAGTCGATGTAGTCGAACGGCCCGGCTTCCGACGTTACCCCATCCAGTTCCAGCAGTGACCCGCGTCGGAAGTCGATGTTGGTCAGGCCGCGCGCCTTGGCCCGCGCCTCGGCGATGGCGCGGCTGGCGTCCGACAGGTCGATGTAGGTGAGGCGGCCGGGATTGCCGGCATCGGCCATCTGCTGCGCCAGCATGATGGTGCCGTCCCCCGTGCCGCCGCCGGCCACCAGCACACGCAACGGCTTGGAATGATCGATCCGGCCGCCGAAGACGTGCTGGACCAGCTCGTCCAGATGGCTGGGCGAGCCGGTGACCAGCCGTTCGGCCTCGTCGGCCGGATTGCGCGCCGGGTAGGGATAGACTTCGTACTGGGCGCGCAGGTCGTCGATGCTCATGGGGGACTGCTCATAAGGAACGGGCGCGGCGACCATAGCACCGCATCCGCTCGTGGGGCACCCGTTCGGTGACGGCCATTCGCCGGGGTTCAGCCGGCCAGGGGAACGCAAATCTCCGTCAGCCACTCGGCCGGCGGCAAGGCCCGCGGGTTGTTGAGGTATTCCTCGTAGCAGGGGGCGTTTCCCGGCGCGTGGCCGCTGTTGGGCAGCCATTCCCCATAAAGCCAGCGGTAGACTGCGCCCAGTTCGGCATAGGGACCCTTGTGCCGCACCACGGCATGGCGCCCGCCGGGAATCTCCACCACGCGGACCGTCCCGTCCTCCACCACATCCCGGTCCAGCATAAGCCCGGCGAAGGAGCGCAGTTCCTCCGGCTTCACCGATTCCGGATCATCGTAATAGATGGCGAAGCTGCGGGTGCCCGGGCCAGTAAGTCCCTGCTTGGACGTCCAGGCGAAGAGCCTGTCGAAGCTGGTGCCGATGGTCATGTAGGGGCCGGTGTGCGGCAGCCCGACGATGCGGTAGGCGGGGAGATCGCGGATTTCGACCTCGTGCATGCTGTCCTCCGTTCGATGAGTGGTCGGGACTGGAGGATTGAGCCGCCCCCGCTTGCGGTAAGCGGCCGGCGTCACGCCATAGCTTTGCCCGAAGGCGCGGGTGAAGGCTTCGACGCTGCCATAACCCGCCCGCCGGGCGATGGCCGGCATGGCGATGCTGTCGCGCACCAGATCGCCTGCCGCCCGGTGCAGGCGCAGCCGGCGCAGGGTTTCGGCCGCCGTCTCACCGGTGATCGCCCGATAAACGCGGTGGAAGTGGTACGGCGAGAAGCAGGCGACCTCCGCCAGCCGGTCGAGGTCGAGCGGTTCATCCAGATGGGCGGCAATGAATGCCACCACCCGTTCGATCCTGTCGCCGTAATCAAGCCGCGTGCCGGGCTTGGCCGCAACCGCGGAACACGGCACGGGCCAAGCTGCCGATGAGCCGGCGGAGATGCTGTCGTGGGTCATGGGGTGACGTCCTCCAGTCCCGCCGATGCTAGCCGGCAGCCGCTTGATCGCGCTTGCGGAGTTACGCCGCCGGCCAGCCCGTCGCCGCACGCACCTCACCCACCCGCGTGCCGGCGCGGTTCAGCAGCGGGGCGGTCAGCAGGTGCGGCACACGCGCCCATTGGGCGTCGGTCAGCGCCCGGGTCGAGCGGATCAGCGCGGCAAGCGCCACTTCACGGGCGCGGGCGGCGCCATCCTCGATCTTCAGGGCGATGCCGATTCCCTGCTCCGGAATCACGGCGCAGCCGACACCCTCGGCCCCGCCCTTGACCAGCACGGCGCCGCCAGCCGCCTCCATCAGCGCGGTGTCGAAGGTGCCGGTGCCGCCGATCAGGAAGGGGTGCTTGCCCCAGGCGGCGGCGATGCGGGTGACGGCCTGCGCCCGGGCATCGGGCAGGTCGACCGGGTCGGCGATGCGGGCCATGGCATAGGCGATGGCGCCCAGCGGGATGCCGATGGTGGGGATGGAACAGCCGTCGACGCCCCAGGGCGCGCCGAACAGGTCCTGGCCGGTCATCTGCTCCATCACGCCCAGGATGCGCTGCTGCACCGGGTGTTCGTAGCGGACATAGCCCTTCAACCGCTCGCCCTTGTGCTTGGCGGTGGTCAGGAAGCCGCTGTGCTTGCCCGAACAATTGTTGTGGAAGGCGGTCGGCGCCTCGCCGCGGCGGACCAAATCCTCGGCGGTGGCGGGATCGTAGGGGATCTGCGCGCCGCATTCGTAATCGTCGAGCGTCAGCCCGACCCGTTCGGCCCAGGACCGCACCAGCTCCGTGTGCCGTGCCTCGCCATTGTGGGAGGAGCAGGCCAGCGCCAGTTCCTCGTCCCCCAGCCCAAAGGCGTCGAGCGCGCCGCTTTCCACCAGCGGGATCGTCTGCAGCGACTTGATGGCGGAGCGCGGGTAGACGGGCGCGTCGATGTCGCCCCAGCGCGCCAGCACATGGCCGCCGGCATCGATGATGCAGGCACGGGCGCGGTGGACCGACTCCACCAGGCTGCCGCGCGTCACCTCGACGGTGATCGGGCTTTCCGCCGGGCCGGAAAGGTCGGCGCGGCCTTCGGCGCTCTCGCCATGATGGTGGGAATGGCCGTGGTGGTGATCCCCACCGCAGCAGGAATGGTCGGGAGTATGATCGTGGCTCATGCCGGCAAGCTTGCCTCGGGCGACCGGCGGCGGCAAGCTCCCGCCCGGTTATCCTTACCTCGGAATGTGCGGGTTCTTCATGCGTGGTTATTTCGGAATTGGGGTCGAGCGGATCAGCAAGCCGGGCAACGTCGGCAACCTGATGCGCACCGCCCATGCCTTCGGCGCCTCCTTCTTCTTCGCCATCGATCCGGAACCGGATCTGCGGGAGACGAAGCTGGTCGACACCTCGGGCGCCACGCTGCACCTGCCGCTCTACATCCACGAGCGGGTCGCCGACTTCACCCTGCCCCGGGACTGCATGCTGGTCGGGGTGGAACTGACCGACGACGCGGTGGAACTGCCGAGCTTCCGTCACCCGTCCCGCGCCGCCTATGTGCTGGGGCCGGAGCGCGACAGCCTGTCGCCCGCCCTGCTGGCGCGTTGCGACCATGTGGTGAAGATCCCGATGTCCTTCTGCATCAATGTCGGCGTCGCCGGGGCGCTGGTGATGTATGACCGCATGATCTCGCTCGGCCGCTTCGCCGAGCGCCCGGTCCGTCCCGGCGGCCCGCTGGAGGCGCCGGCCCAGCACCGCCACGGCCGCCAGATCATGCGCAATGCCGACCGCCGCCGCCGCATCCGCGGGGAGCAGAAGCCGGTGGAGAGTGACGGCGACGAGTAAGGACCGGGATCAGATCGGCAGCGGATCGTCCCCGGCGACGGCGCAGATCCGCTGCACCACCGCCGGCTTCGGTGCCGACACCTCCCCCTGTTCGAAGGCCACCACCTGAAGCGTGCCGCGCACGGCCTCCAGCAACTCGCCCCGGCGCAGCAGGAAATCGGGGGAGGAGGGGCGGCCGAAGCGGGCGTTGCCGTCGGCGAAGGTCTCGTAGATCAGCACGCCGCCCGGCTCCAGCGTCGCCAGCAGGGCGGGGAGGAGCGGACGGTGCAGGTAGTTGGTGACGACGATCCCGGCGAAGCGGGCGTCGGCGGGCAGGGGGCCGAGGCGACCTGCCGAATCGCCGGTTTCCAGATCGGCCTGCACCAGGGTAACGCCGGCAATCCCCTCGAGGTCGGCGACGCCGCCGAGGTCGCGGTCCAGCCCGACCACCGGATGGCCGCGCCGCTGGAACAGACGCAGATGCCGCCCGCCGCCGCAGGCGAGGTCGAGCACCGGGCCGCCGGCGCGCACCAGCGGAGCGAATCGCTCCACCCAGGCGGAGGGCGGCGACAGCGGATGCGGTGTCGGCATGGCGGATTTTCCTTATCCAGACTTTTTTCGATGGCCGCGGGAACGATATCACAGGAGCTACGTCGGACAGGCCCGTCCGATGTTTGACGGCGCGGCCCGGCCGTGCTGAATTAGGGCGATTCCCCGAGTCGCGCCGCTACCCGGACCGGCGTACCGGGGCCTGTCCTTCCTGCTGCGGGTTAGTTTGGGGCTTGTGGGGATATGATCCTCTTCGCGTTGAGATGCTCGGCCGACCACCAGTTCGAGGCGTGGTTCCGCAACGGCGCCGCCTATGACGAACAGGCGGCGGCGCACCAGATCGCCTGCCCGATCTGTGGCGACACCGTCGTCGGCAAGGCGCCGATGGCCCCGCGCATCGCCAAGGGCGTCGCCAGGGCCGCCGACCGCGCCCGCGAACAGGCCGAAGCGGTGGCCGCGAACGCCCCGCCGTCCGCGGCCCCGGCCGTCCCGGCCGTCCCGGCCAATGCCGTGCCCGCCGCCCTTCCCGCGCCGATCCCCGCACCCGTCCCTCTGCCGAACGCCGCCGACGTCGTCGCCGCCCTGCCGCCCAGCCTGAACGACGCCCAGCGCGAGGCGGTTGCGGAGGTGATGCGGCAACTGACCGAGGTGCGGCGCAGCGTGGAAAAGAACTGCGACTATGTCGGCGACCGCTTCGCCGAGGAGGCGCGGCGCATCCATTATGGCGAGTCCGACCCGCGCGGCATCTATGGCGAGGCGTCGGACGAGGAAGTCGCCGAACTCAACGACGAGGGTGTGACCTTCCATCGCATTCCCTGGATTCCGCGCACCGACTCCTGAGCACGACCGGCGGGCAGATCGGCGGCCATCGTCCGGCCGGCCGGCGGATCGCCACTGATTCCGCACGAAACCATTTGAAAAACTGACTATTTGCAGGGCGCTCCCAACAGGGGGCGCCTTTGCATTTGCGGCTACTGCATTGAGTTGGTTTTGTTTTTTGGCATGCGCCGGCCTACCGGCAACCCGCCCCATCGACCAAGGTAGGGGGTGCGCCCAACAATGATCTGTATCAAACAATTGGGCAGGTCAAGGGCGTACGAATTACGGGGAGAAACCCGGACGCGACTGCCCGGACGGCAACTGCCAGCCTGTCTCTTGGACGTGTCTCTCGGACCCAGCCTTGCGGACGGCCGAACACTTGCCGGCACTCGATGAGGGGACGCACATGAATCAAAATGCACAACGGATCGTGAACAATCCGAAGTTCCAGGAGCTGGTGGCCAAGCGGTCCGCCTTTGCCTGGACTTTGTCGATTGCCATGCTGGTCATCTATTTCGGCTTCATTCTGCTGGTTGCCTTCGGGAAAGAGTTCCTGGGCACGCCCATCGGTTCGGGCGTCACCACCTGGGGCATGCCCATCGGCGTCTTCACCATTCTGTCCGCCTTCATCCTGACCGGCATCTACGTCCAGCGGGCGAACGGCGAATTCGATGAACTGAACCGCCAGATCCTGGAGGAAACCAAGTGATGCGCGCCGTCACCACCCGCATCGCCAGCACGGTCGCCGCGACGGCCGCCGCGGCCGGTGCCCTGGTTCCCGCCTCCGTCTATGCCGCTGGCGCCGTCGAGGGCGCGGTGCAGAAGCAGGCGACGAACGTCGAAGCCATCGTGATGTTCCTGGTCTTCGTGCTGTTCACGCTGGGCATCACCTACTGGGCGGCGCGCCGTACCAAGTCGGCCAAGGACTTCTACGCCGCCGGCGGCGGCATCACCGGCTTCCAGAACGGCCTGGCCATCGCCGGCGACTACATGTCGGCAGCCTCCTTCCTCGGCATCGCCGGCCTGGTGTACGCCAACGGCTTCGACGGCCTGATCTACTCGGTCGGCTTCCTGGTCGGCTGGCCGATCGTGCTGTTCCTGATCGCGGAGCGGCTGCGCAACCTCGGCAAGTACACCTTCGCCGACGTCGCCTCCTACCGCTTCCAGCAGACGCCGATCCGCACGCTGTCGGCCTGCGGCTCGCTGGCGACGGTCACCTTCTACCTGATCGCCCAGATGGTCGGCGCCGGCAAGCTGATCCAGCTGCTGTTCGGTCTCGACTACATGGTCGCCGTCATCATCGTCGGCGTGCTGATGATCGGTTACGTGACCTTCGGCGGCATGCTGGCGACCACCTGGGTGCAGATCATCAAGGCGGTGCTGCTGCTGTCCGGCGCGTCCTTCATGGCCTTCATGATCCTCGCCAAGTTCGGCTTCAGCCCCGAGGCGATGTTCAAGGCCGCCGTCGACGTCCACCCGAAGGGTCTGGCCATCATGTCGCCGGGCGCCTTCGTCACCGATCCGGTCGACACCATCTCGCTCGGCCTGACCCTGATGTTCGGCACCGCCGGCCTGCCGCACATCCTGATGCGCTTCTTCACCGTTTCCGACGCCAAGGAAGCCCGCAAGTCGGTCTTCTACGCCACCGGCTTCATCGGCTACTTCTACATCCTGACCTTCATCATCGGCTTCGGCGCCATCGTCCTGATCCTGGGCAAGGATGCCAACGGTGCCTATCCGTTCCTGACCGCCGCTCCGGCGGAAGGCGTCAAGGCGGCTGTCGCCTCGGTCATCGGCGGCACCAACATGGCGGCCATCCACACCGCCCATGCGATCGGTGGCGACCTGTTCTTCGGCTTCATCTCCGCCGTCGCCTTCGCCACCATCCTGGCGGTGGTCGCGGGTCTGACGCTGGCCGGCGCCTCGGCCGTGTCGCATGACCTCTACGCCTCGGTCTTCGCCCGTGGCCGTGCCAACGAGGCCGACGAGATCCGCGTGTCGAAGATCACCACGGTCATCATCGGCATCGTCTCCATCGTGCTGGGCATCGCCTTCGAGAACCAGAACGTCGCCTTCATGGTGGGTCTGGCCTTCGCCATCGCCGCCTCGACCAACTTCCCGGTCCTGCTGATGTCGATGTTCTGGGGCAAGATGACCACCCGCGGCGCCGTCATGGGCGGTGCGATCGGCCTGATCTCCGCCTGCGTCATGATCGCCCTCGGCCCGACCGTGTGGAAGGCCGTGCTGGGTCACCCGACCGCCATCATCGGCTACGCCAACCCGGGTGTGTTCTCGATCGTCCTCGCCTTCGTCGGTATCTGGTTCTTCTCGATCACCGACAACAGCGCGCAGGCCCAGAAGGAGCGTCGCGACTTCGAAGACCAGTATGTCCGGTCGCAGACCGGCCTGGGTGCCGAGGGTGCGTCGGCTCACTAAGAAGAAGAACCAAGGAAGGGATTGCGTCTCGCACCGCATCCCTTCCCCCCTCGGGCGAGCCTGAACCCGGGGGGCCAAGTCTGGGCGGTGACCGAACTACGCCGCCAAATGTCGCACCCGCTTCCGGCGTCCCGCCCGGCGGGTGTATCCTGAAAAGCGCCTCCGGACTCGATCCGGGGGCGCTTTTTTCATGATCAGCCATCTCCCGACCCTGCCATCTCCCGACGGAGTCCGCCCGTGCAGCATGCGATGCCGACCGCCTCCCCGGATTTCGATTTCGGGCGTCCTCCCTTCGACCTGCTGACGGAGGGGCAGCGCGCGGCGCTGGCCGGTGCGCTCGACATCGCGCTCTATCCGCGCGACACCGTCATCCTCAGCCGGGAGGAACCGGCCGACGCGCTGTATGTCGTGCTGCGCGGCGCCGTCCAGGAGCGCCGCGGCGGCGAGGTGGCGGCGGTTCATGGTCCCGGCGACCGGTTCGGCCTGCAGGCGCTGTACGCCACCGCGGGCGACGGAGCCGGCGTGACCGGCGCCCGCCGCTTCGTCGCGGCGGAGGAGTGTGCCTGTCACCTGATTCCGCGCGCGGCGCTGGAGGCGCTGGCCGCCGAGAACCCGGCGTTCGGCACCGCCATTCTCGGCGATTTCGCCCAGCGCATGCGCGATCTGGCCGCCTTGCGCTCCAACCGCGAGATGGCGGCGCTGACCATGGCCCGCATTCGGCAGGCCTATCTTCACCCGCCGCTGTTCGTCGATGCCGCCGCCAGCCTGCGCGACGCGGCGGAGGCGATGCGGCAGAACCGCGCCAGCAGCGTGCTGGTGCGCGGGGCGGATGGGGCCATGGGCGGCACCACCGGCATTCTGACCGGCACCGACCTGCGCGATCTGGTGGTGCTGGACGGCCGGCCGGTGACCGACCCGGTCGGGCCGGTCGCCCGCTACGGCCTGTTGACGCTGGACCGCGACGATCTGCTGTTCAACGCGCTGGTGCTGATGACCAAGCATGCGGTGCGCCGCATCGTGGTGACGGAGAACGGCGCCATCGTCGGGCTGTTGGGGCAAAGCGACCTGCTGGCGGTGCTGTCCAACCATTCCCAGGTCATCGGGCTGCAGGTGGAGCATGCCACCGATCCCGCCGACCTGCGCCGGGCCAGCCGCTCCATCGTCGAGCTGATCCGCACCCTGCACGCCACCGGCGTGAAGGTCTCCTTCATCGCCGATCTGGTGACGGAGCTGAACCGCCGCATCTTCCGCAAGCTGTTCGAGCTGCTGGCCCCGCCGGAGCTGCTGGCCAACAGCTGCCTGATCGTGATGGGCAGCGAGGGGCGCGGCGAACAGCTGCTGAAGACCGACCAGGACAACGGCCTGATCCTGCGCGACGGCTTCGAGTGCCCCGATCTGCCGAGGATCGCCGCCGACTTCACCCGCCATCTGGTCGAGTTCGGCTATCCGCCCTGTCCCGGCAACATCATGGTCTCCAATCCGGAATGGACCCGGCCGCTCGCCGGCTACAAGGACGCCCTGTTCAACTGGGTCCACCGCCCGGACGAGGCGGCGCAGATGAACCTCGCCATCTTCTACGACGCCGCCCCGGTGGCCGGCGACGCCACCCTGCTGGCCGAGGCGAAGGACTATCTGCTGAGCCGCCTGCAGGACAACCAGATGTTCTTCACCCAGTTCGCCCGGCCGACCCTGTCCTTCGACACGCCGAGCGGCCTGTTCGCCGCGCTGTTCGAGCGGCGCCGGGCGGAGCCGGTCGACATCAAGAAGGCCGGCATCTTCCCCATCGTCCATGGCGTGCGCGCGCTGGCGCTGGAAAAGCACCGGGCGGAGACCAACACGGTGGAGCGCATCCAGGTGCTGGCCGAGCTGGGGGCGCTGGACCGCAAGATGGCCGCCGATCTGGTGGAGGCCTTCACCATCCTGTCGACCATCCGTCTAAAGGCGCGCGTCGATCTGCCGGATGAAACCGAAGGAGGGGAGGAGGGGGCGGAACTGGCGATCGACAACCTCGTCCACCCCGACCGGCTGGGCAAACTCGACCGCGACCAGTTCAAGGACTGCCTGGCGCTGGTGAAAAGCTTCAAGGAGCTGATCGCCCACCATTTCCGCCTGAATCATTGAGGCGGCGACCATGGGATATCCCGATCACGGCGACACCGACCGGCGCGAGCGTGTGGCGATCCATTGCGAAGCGACCAGCTTCGATCCGGAGGCCGCAACGCCTCTGGCCTTCGCAGCCATCCGCATCCGCGGCCCCCGCATCCTGACCGGAAGCGCGCTGCTGCTCCATCCCGGCAGCGACACCGGCCTTGCTGAGGCCGGCGACCTGCTGCACGCCTTCATCGGCGACCGTCCGCTGGTGGGCTACTACCTCGACTTCTCGGTCACCATGGCGGAGCGCCTGACCGGGCGGCCGCTGTCGGACGAGCGGACGGAAGTGTCCAGCCTCTATTACGCCCGCAAGATCCGCAGCATGTCCAAACAGGCGGTCGATCTGCGGCTGGACAGCCTGATCCAGGATCTCGACCTGCCGGTCCGGCCCGACGGCGCCTTCGGCATCGCGTTGACCGCCGCCATGGCATGGCTTCGGCTGACACAGGACGGGCGCTGAAGAATCAGAACCCGATGCGCTCCACCGCGACGTCGCGGTCGTGGGTCAGCGACGGGACCATGCCACGGGCCTCCGCCACCCGGTCGAGGTCGAGGTCGGCGGTGATGAAGCCGACATCAGTGCCGGCATCGGCCAGCACTTCGCCCCAGGGGGCGATCAGCAGGGAGTGGCCGTAGGTCTGGCGGCCCTGGTCGTGACTGCCGGTCTGGGCCGGGGCGACGACGAAGCAGCCGGTCTCGATGGCGCGGGCGCGCAGCAGCGTGTGCCAATGGGCGCGGCCGGTCGGCACGGTGAAGGCGGCCGGCACCGTCAGGATCGATGCCCCCGCCTGGGCCAGCACCCGGTACAGATAGGCGAAGCGCACGTCGTAGCAGACCGTCATGCCGATGCCGCCCCAGGGGCTGGCCGCCACCACCGCCCGCTCGCCCGGCTGGAAGGTCGCCGATTCGCGATAGGACTCGCCGTCCTTCAGCGTGACGTCGAACATGTGGATCTTGTCGTAGGAGGCGACGATCCCGCCATTCGCGTCGAACAGGTAACTGCGGTTGGCGGCGCGCCCGTCGTCGAGCAGGACATGCAGGGTGCCGCCGAGAATCCAGGCTCCGGTCTCCCGCGCCAGATCGGCGAAGAAGGGGATGCCGGGATGCTCCGACTCGGTGCGGACGCGCTCCATGGTCTTGGCGCGGCCCTGGACGATCCAGCCGACATTCTCCGGCAGGGCGATGAAATCCGCCCCGGCGTCGCGGGCGCGGCGGACGAGGTCGCCCGCCGCCCGCAGGTTCGGCTCAAGCTCCGTGCCTGCATTCACCTGGACGCAGGCGGCCTTCAGAATGCCGGCAACGGCACGTCCGTTCAGGCCGTCGCTCATGCGGCGATGCCGAGCAGCGGGTCGAGCTTGCCGGCGCGGTCAAGCGCGTGGATGTCGTCACTGCCGCCGTAGGGCTTCCCGTCGATGAAGATCTGCGGGACGGTGGTCCGGCCCTCCGACCGCTCGATCATCTCGCTGCGGCGGCCCGGCTGGGCGTAGAGGTCGATTTCCTCGTATTTCACGCCCTTGCCGTCGAGCAGGCTCTTGGCTCGCATGCAGTAGGGACAGAAAGGCGTGGTGTAGATGACGACGTCGGCCATGCCACTTGGCTCCTGTTGCAGGTGGAGAAACTATAGGATCAACCTGCGGGAGGCGCCAGACGTTGCAACCCGCGCCGAACGCCGGTCAGCGTCGCCGGGCATGCCCCTTTTCAAGCGTCAGCGATGCACCACGCGCGCCAGCGTCAGCACGTCGACCTGGGCCGCCCCGGCGCGCAGCAGGACCCGCGCGCATTCCGCCAGCGTCGCCCCGGTGGTCATCACATCGTCGACGATCACCAGCCGCTGGCCGGTCACCGACTGTCCCGGCCGCAGGCGGAAGGCGCCCTTGACGTTGCGATGGCGCCCCTGGCGGTCCAGTCCGCCCTGGGTCGGGGTGGATCGGTGGCGTTGCAGCAGGTCGGGGGTGGCGGCAACGCCGCAGTGGCGCGACAGCGCCTGCGCCAGCAGGGCCGCCTGGTTGTAGCGGCGGTGGAACAGGCGGGCGCGGTGCAGTGGGACCGGCAGCAGCCGGTCGGCATCCTCCAGCAGCTCCCGCCCGGCGCGGGCCAGCCAGACGCCGTAGGCCTTGGCGGCATGGATGCGGTCGCCATGCTTGAAGCCCAGCACCAGCGGCCGGCTGCCATCGTCATAGGCCAGGACGGCGCGGGCGCGGGTGAAGGGCGGCGGTGCGGCCATGCAGGCGCCGCACAGCGTGCCCTCCTGCGCCTCATACTCGAAAGGCAGGCCGCAGCAGGCGCACAGCGGCGGGGCGATGAAGCTCAGCTTGACCCAGCAGGCGGCGCACAGGCCGCCCTGGCGGTCCACCGCCTCGCCGCAGCTGAGGCAGCGCGGCGGCAACAGTGCGTCGAGCAGCAGGGTCGCCGCACCGGTTGCGATGCGGCCAATTCCGGCGAGAGAGGCGGGCGCCTGCATCGGCCGGACCCCTCATTGCAGCATGGCGATGCGTTCGAAGATCACGCCGGTGTAGTCGCGCAATGCCAGATAGATCGCCGGGCCGGTGGCGAACAGGATCAGCAGCGTCGCGAAGAACTTCACATCCTGCTGCAGCGACGATTCGTTGATGTTGGTGGCGCTTTGGAACAGCATCAGCCCGGCCGACAGCAGGGCGGTGATGCCCAGCGGCGGCAGCGCGATCTTCAGGATGACCATCAGCGCTTCGTGGCTGACGGCAATGGCTTCGTCGATGCCCATTCCAATGCCTGTGCGGGTGGTGGCGTGGCGAAGGTGACTTGAAGAAGGTATCTGGGCTGCGAGTGTAGCACGGTTGTCGTGCCGCCGGGCTGGGGTATAGTGCGGCCATGACAAGCCCCGACAGCATGACCGTCTTCGACCGCGCGCTGGTCCGCCGCCGCCGCGACCGCGCCGTCGCCGAATTCACCGACCACGCCTTCCTGTTCGAGGAGATCGCCGACCGGCTGGCCGACCGGCTGGAGGACGTGATCCGTCCCTTCCCGCTGGCGCTCGACGTCGGCTGCCACGACGGGGCGATGGGACGCATCCTGAAAGGCCGCAAGGGGATTGAACGGCTGGTCGCCTGCGACCTGTCGCCGGACTTCGCGCGCGCTGCCGGCGGTCCGGGCAACCCCACCGTCGCGGCCGACGAGGAGTTCCTGCCCTTCGCCCCCGGCAGCTTCGATCTGGTGGTCAGCAATCTCAGCCTGCACTGGGTCAACGACCTGCCGGGCGCCCTGGTGCAGATCCGGCAGGCGTTGAAGCCGGATGGGTTCTTCTGCGCCTCCATGCTGGGCGGCCAGACGCTGGCCGAACTGCGCCGCTGCCTCTTCGAGGCGGAGATGGAGGTGTCGGGCGGCGTCTCCCCCCGCGTGTCGCCCTTCGCCGAGATCAAGGATGCCGGCGGGTTGCTGCAACGTGCCGGCTTCGCCCTGCCGGTGGTCGACAGCGATGTCATCACCGTGACCTACTCCGACGCCTTCGCCCTGATGCGCGAACTGCGCGGCATGGGCGAGACCAACGCCGTGCTGGCGCGGCGCAAGGTTCCGGCAACCCGGTCCATGCTGTTCGACGCGGCCCAGCGCTATGCCCAGCTCTACGCCGAGCCGGACGGGCGGATTCCGGTGACCTTCGAGGTGCTCTATCTCGCCGGCTGGTCGCCGCATGAAAGCCAGCAGCAGCCGCTGAAGCCCGGCAGCGGACAGATCCCGCTGGGCGACGCGCTGAAGGGCAAGGGCCTGCACTGAGCCAGGAGGCGGGAGGCCGGTTTACGCAACCAGCTTCCACGCCATCCAGCCCAGAACCCCGGCGTTCACCAGCATGATCGCCGGGGCGACGCGGGCGACGGCGGTCCGCCAGGTGCGGCCGGCGATGTGGCCGGCCAGTCCGACCGCCAGCAGGCTCGGCACTGTGCCGAGCGCGAAGGCGGCCATGCCGAGGGCGCCGGTCAGCGCGCTGCCGCTCGCCGCCGCCACCGCTATGGCGCCATAGAGCATCCCGCAGGGGATGAAGCCCAGCGCCACCCCCAGCCCATAGCCGCGCCATCCCGTCGGATTGCCGAACAGCGGACGGGCGAGCCGGGACACCCGGTCGCCCCACCAGCGCTGCAGCCCGTTGTTGCCCAGGGAGGGCATCCTGGGCAGCCAGGACAGGACGTTGCGAACGGCATAGCCGAGGAAGAACAGCGCCGCCAGCGCCAGCAGCGCCACCGACAGCCAGCGCAGGCCGGGCAGCGCCCCGACATGACCGGCGACCGAGGCCGACAACGCGCCGATCAGCGCATAGGTCGTCGCCCGGCCGGCATGGTAGGGCAGCACCGCCGCTCCGGTCAGGCGCCTGAACTCCGACATCGCCGACAGCGGCACCCGCTCCAGCCGCGCCGATACCTGGGCCAGCACGAAGGGGCCGCACATGCCGGTGCAATGGGTGGTGCCGCCGACCAGCCCGGCGGTCAGCAGGGCCAGCAACAGCCCGCCGTCGCGGTCGATGACCACGGCACACTGGTTCAGTCCGGCATCCAGCAGCGACAGCGCGTCCAAGGCAAGGCCTCTCCGGTTCGGGAACTCGCGGCGATCATAGGGAGAGGGGGAGGGCGGCCCAATGACGTGCGTCAATGGTCGAGGTGCGCTTTTGGGGGTGTGGGGCAAAGCGACCGGGAATGGTTCAGCGGCGGTCGCTTAACCCCACGCCCCTACGCCAGCAGGCGGGCGATGGGCGGTCGGCTGGGGTGGAGGACGACGCCGTCGTCGGCCGGTTCGACCTTCGCATCCGGATAGGCGGCCAGCGCATATTGCAGGGCCTGGACGAAGCGCGGCTTGAAATGCTTCATCTGGTCGTAGCCGGCGCCGAACTGCGCATAGAGCGACGGCCAGGAGATTGGCTGCGGCCGGCTCAGCGAATGCAGCCGATAGGCCAGCCAGACATAGAGGTCGAGGCTGAGCGAGCGGTCCTTCAACTGCCGCACCGCCTCCTCCAGCAGCGGCACCGGGTGGTCGCGCAGGGCCTGGAAGAAGGTCTCGTCCAACTGCACCACATCGTTCCACAGCGTGCCCTGGCGGTCGTCGCCGAGATCGTCGTGGAAGATCAGGCCGCGCTTGACGATGCCGCCCTTCTCGAACACGTCGGCGTCCTCGCCGTCCCAGAAGAATTTCAGCGTGCAGGCGGAAATGCGCAGCGACTGTTCGCGGAAGCCGCGGAAGGTCTCGCCGCCGACGCTGATCCCCATCCGGGTCAGCCAGTCGCGCATGGAACGGCCCAGTTCGACCTCGCGCCGGCCGGTGCGCACGGCCTGGGTCTGCAGATAGATCAGGATCATCCGCGCCCGCGCGCCATAGGGGACGCCGAACAGCTTCATCTTGCCGTTCACCTTCAGCCGGCCGGGTTCGACCAGCAGCGTCACCTGATGGCCGCGCTTTTCCCAGGGAACGTCGTCGGCCAGCTTCTTGTGCGGCAGGCTGGTCAGGCAGAAGCCGCTGTAGGTGATGCCGAGATGCTGGTTCTCGTCCGCCAGGATGTCGGCGGCGATGTCCACCAGCGTCCGCTCCTCCGGCCGGACCAGGGCGCGCGCCTTGTCCCGGCCATGTTCGATCACCAGCCTGTGTATGTCGCCCATGGCAGCCTCACCCGGATGTTGTGGCATCCTGGTGAGCGGCGGGCGGTGGAGTCAATGTGGGGTTAGGCGACCGGGCTAGTCGACGGTTAGTTGTTAGACTTATTAGTTGAGTCGCCGCTTATCCCCATGGGGAAAGCCCGAGTCGCGCCGCTTTTCCCCACGATTCCGACGCTTTTCCCCACGGGGGACGGGGTGGAGAAAGGGTGCCGGTCGCTTTTCCCCACGGGGCGCGAGGGGCGACTCGCGGTGGTTGCGGAGGGACTCGGGGGCAGCGGGGGCGGTCGCTTAACCCCACGGGCGGGACAGTGCCGTTGCCCCCTCCCTAACCCTCCCCCGCCTCTGGCGGGAGAGGGAACTCTGCCGCTCATGCACTCACCCCCCTCTCCCGCGAAGCTCTCGCACAAAGCTATGCTTTGTGCTGACGCGACAGGCGGACCGGAGGTCCGCTGAGAGCGGGGGAGGGTCGGGGAGGGGGCATTCGAAGCCGAAACGTCCTCAATGGCTCATCAACACCGGAACCGTCATGTGCCGCAGCATGAAACGGGTCATGCCGCCCAGCACCAGTTCGCGGAAGCGGGAGCGGCCATAGGCACCCATCACCAGCAGGTCGCAGCTTTCGTCGGCGGCCATGTTCAGCAGGGTGTCGCCGGGCTCCACCACGTCGGTGGCGACATGGGTGGCCTCCACGCGGCAGCCGTGGCGGGACAGGTGGCGGGCGATGTCGGCGCAGGGCTCGTCGCCCAGGCCGTTCGGGCCGGGCTTCGGATTGGCGGCCATCACCACCACGCGCTTGGCGGCGGTCAGCAGGGGCAGGGCGTCGCCGACGGCGCGCGCCGCTTCGCGGCTGCCGTTCCAGCCGACCAGAACCCGCTCGCCGATGGTGGCGAAGCGGCCGGCATAGGGGACGACCAGAAGCGGGCGGCCGCATTCGAACAGCAGGTCGGCCGGCTGGGCGACGGGCTGGTCGCGGTCGCGGTCCGGATCGGGCTGGCCCACCACGATCAGGTCGGCGTAACGGCCGCGCACCGCGGCGGTGATGGTCGGGTCGCCTTCCTGCGTCAGCCATTCGGACCGGTCGGTCAGACCATGGTGGCGCATGGCGTCGTCGAAGGCCGCCGCCATCCGGTCCGTCTGGTCCTTGCGGCTCTGCCGTCGGCTTTCGCGCAACTCCTGCGGGATTTCGGCTTCGATATAGCCGGGGAACACCGTGTCGGTGAAGACATAGAGCGCGGTCAGATGCGCATCGCACCGGGTCGCGAGCCGCGCCGCAAGGTCGAGACGTGCCGCGGACGCGGGCGTATCATCGACGACGACCAGGAAGTCCTTGAGAGCCATGGCGTAATTCCTGCCCAAATTGTGATCGTTGCCGTTATCGTCGGGGGTCTGTACGACCATGCGGTGCCGATCGGGGCGACATCCCCAGCCGCGTTGGCCCCACTTGTATTGGCAGTATAAATCCGACCGGCTCAGCCGCCGCCTTTCCATTCCAGGGCACAGCCATGCCCCCGCCGCGTTCCTGCACCGCACAAAAGCGATCGGGGGTCGGACTTCCGGCCAAAGTTGCAATCTCAGGCCGCAAGTGGCGTGACAAAGAACCGAGACAATTCCATCGCTCTTTCTCTGCGAAACAGAAAACCCGGATTGTGTGCGTTGCTTTGCTGCAACCGCGGCTTGAATGAATACTATGATATGCCCATGGACATGCCCATGTGTCTCCGTTGCATCGCCTGTAGAAATGTCCAAGCTCTGTTGCACCGGGGCAGCTTTGGTTTTGACGGGTGGGTGACACTTCGCGTAAGTGTTGGGTATCGATTTCCTGATGAGTACCCCACTCTATCCTCGCCATGAGTCCAGATCCCCGAATCTCCGCGCTGGCCGACGCTTTATCGGGTGCCGCTTCCGGTGCGCCGGGGCTTGACGCCCTGCGTCAGATTCTCGACGCCATGACGGTGAAGGTGGCGTTGATGGACCCGCAGCGGCGGCACATCTACGCCAACCGCGCCTATCTGGAGATGATGGGGACGACGCTCGAAAAGGCGGTCGGCGGCACCATCGGCGAACTTCTGGGGCCGGATCTTCAGCGCAACACCCAGGCCGCTGCCGAACGCGCGCTGGCGGGCGAGACGGTGCAGACCGAAGGCTGGATCACCCAGGCCGACGGCCAGCAGCGCTACGTGATGCGGCTGCACGCGCCGCACCGGGCGGAAGACGGCGCCATCACCGGCTATTTCGTGATCCTGCAGGACATGACCGAGCGCCGGCAGGTGCAGGACGACCTGTTCCGCCTCGCCTACTACGACCCGGTGACCGGCTTGGCCAACCGCCTGATGCTGCTGAAGCACATGGCGGACTATCGCAACATGGGCGAGCCCTTCACGCTCGTCATCCTGGACATCGACCGCTTCGCCGAAATCCGCAGCAGCATGGGGCAGGGCTTCGCCAACGAGCTGCTGGACGGTCTGGCGCAGCGGATGGCGGCGCAGGCCGCGGCCTTCGACCTGATCGCGCGCGTCAGCGACCATGCCTTCGCCATGCTGGCCGGCGGCGTCTGCGATCGGCCGGCGCTGGAAAGCGCCGTCGAGGAGCTGGCGGCGGTGGTGCGCTCCGCCCGCTCCAGCTCCGGTGGCACCGTGTTCCTGTCCGCCAGCATCGGCGTCGCCGTCTCGATGCCGACGCACGAGCGCCCCGACGACGTGCTGCGCGATGCCGAGATCGCCACCGCCCGCGCCCGCGAGCAGGGCGGCGGCCGGCAGGCCTGGTTCGATCCGGCGATGCATTCCCATGTGGTCGAGCAGGTGCGGCTGGAACACGATCTGCGCGGCGCGCTGGACAGCGGCAGCGACCTGTGGGTCGCCTACCAGCCGATCGTGGAGATGGTGACCGGTGGCCTTGCGGGGTTCGAGGCGCTGATGCGCTGGACCCATCCCGAACGCGGCAACATCCCCCCCGGCATCTTCATCCCGATCGCCGAGAGCACCGGTCTGGTGGTATCGCTCGGCACCTGGGTGTTGCGGCAGGCCTGTCGGCAGATCGCGGAGTGGCAGGACCGCCGGGAACCGGGCTCCGCCCCGCTGTTCATGAGCGTCAACCTGTCCAGCCACCAGCTGTCCGACCCCAACTTCGTCCAGGTCGTGCGCGAGGTTCTGCGCGAAACCGGGGTGGAGCCGTCCTGGATCAAGCTGGAGCTGACGGAAAGCGCGGTGATGGACAAGGCGGAACAGTCGATCCGCCTGCTGCGCGACCTGCGGGCGCTGGGCATCAAGCTGTCGATCGACGATTTCGGCACCGGCTATTCGTCGCTGTCCTACCTGCACAAGCTGCCGATCGACAGCCTGAAGGTCGACCGGTCCTTCGTCTCGGCCATGCACCAGTCGGAGGAAAACCGCGCCATCGTCCGCATCATCATGGATTTGGCACGTCTGCTGGGCTTCGACGTGATCGCCGAGGGCATCGAGACCAGCGCCGACGCCAACCTGCTGCGCGCGCTGGCCTGCGACTACGGCCAGGGCTATCACTTCGCCCGCCCCTTGCCGTCGGCGGAGGCGGGCAAGCTGGTCGGCGGAGAGCTGCCGTGGCAGATGCCGCGGTGAGGGCGGCGGCCTGACGCCGCCCCCTGAACCTTACTTTCCTCGGGCTTACTTTCCCCGGACGAACTTCGGCGTACCCGCCGCGCTGGGCAGCAGGCGGATGGCGTAGGGGCTGGTGCGCATCTGCGCCACCGCCTGGGCCGGGCCCGGCACGCTCTCGCGATAGCCGACGATCAGGTCGGCGCCCTTCTGCTGCACGCTGTCGATGGCGACGCCATAGCCGGCCGTATCGCGCGGCCCCAGGAAGACCGCCACCGCCATCCGGCCGCCGGGCAGGGAGGACGGGGTCGGCTCGCCGACCCGCGCCCACAGCGCCGACCATTCGCCGGAATCGCGGGCGACGACATAGGCGCGTTCGGCGGCGCTGCTGTGGTCGCCCTGCCAGCCGGTCCCGGCCTCCGCCTGGGCCGGCAGCAGATTGCCGTCGGCACGGTCGTTGCCGCCCTGGCAGGCGGCCAGAAGCAGCGCGGGCGTGAACAGCAGCGGGATCAGGCGGAGACGGAACGGCATCTTCATGGGACGGTCAGGCGCTCCGCGGCAGGATCGTCTCGACCAGCGACGCCCAATAGCTGGCGCCGGTGGTCAGGATCGCGTCGTTGAAGTCGTAATGCGGGTTGTGCAGGCGGCAGGAGGGCCCGCGATGTCCGCCGTGGCCGAGCCAGATGTAGGCGCCCGGCCGCTCCTTCAGCATATAGCCGAAATCCTCCGCCGCCATGGTCGGGGCGGGGGCCCAGACCACATTCTCGTCGCCCACCACCTTGGCCGCCGCCGCCGCCGCGATGCGCGCCTCCGGCTCGCTGTTCACCGTGGCGGGATAGCCGGGACGGAAGCGCAGTTCGGCCTTGGCGCCCAGACCTTCGGCGATGCTGGAGACGAGGCGGGCGAACTGCTCCTGGATGCGGCGGTGGTTCTCTTCCGAGAAGGTGCGCATGGTGCCGAGCATCCGCGCGCTGTCGGGGATGACGTTCGCCGCGGTGCCGGCCTCCACCACCGTGATCGACACCACGGCACTGTCGGCCGGGTTGGTGCCGCGGCTGACCAGGCTCTGCGCCGCGGTGATGATGTGGGCCGACACCAGCACGGGATCGATGCCGCGGTGGGGCATGGCGGCGTGGGCGCCGTGGCCGGTCACATGGATTTCGAACTGGTTGGCCGCCGCCATCACCGGGCCGGGATGAACGGCGATCTGGCCGGCCGGCAGTTCCGGCCAATTGTGCAGGCCATAGATCTGCTCGCAGTCGAACTGCCGGAACAGCCCGTCGTCGATCATCCGCTTCGCACCGCCCAGCCCTTCCTCGGCCGGCTGGAAGATGAAGTGGACGGTGCCGTCGAAGTTGCGCGTCTCCGCCAGATAGCGGGCGGCGCCCAGCAGCATCGTCGTGTGGCCGTCATGGCCGCAGGCGTGCATCTTGCCGGCATGGCGCGAGGCATGGTCGAAGTCGTTGGCCTCCGGCATCGGCAGCGCATCCATGTCGGCGCGCAGGCCGATGGTCCGGCCGCTGCCGGTGCCGAGCCCCTTCAGGGTGCCGACCACCCCGGTCCCGCCCAGGCCGCGATGCACCGTGATGCCGAATTCCGCCAGCTGCGCGGCGACGATGTCGGAGGTGCGCTCCTCCTCGAACCCCAATTCCGGGTGGGCATGGATGTCGCGCCGCCACGCGGTCATGTCGTCCTGGAAGGCGGCGATGCGGTTGTTGATCGGCATGTCTCTAACGTCTGGTTGGAACGGCTGGATGGCGTTCAGGGGAACTGGCGGGAGAAGGTGGCAAGGGACAGTGGATCGGCAACGAAGATGGGGCGTACGGCCGGAACCGGCCAGACCGGGGCGGCATCCCGGACGTAATGGCGCCAGTCTGGCCGATTTATGTGGCGAACGCCAGCGACAGCAAAGAGCAATTCCGGGACTTAGAACGGCGCGGCTCCGCCGCAGGAGAACAGCCCGGTGCAGCCGTCGGGCTTTACGATCCGCGTGGTCGACGGCGGATTGGCCGCCAGCTTCGAGGCCGGACGGATCGGCCGCCGCACCAGTTCGCCCCCGCAGTTCGGGCAGCGTTCCCCCGGCAGCCGGGCGCGGCAGTCGGCGCAGAAGGTGCACTCGAAGGAGCAGATATAGGCGTCCGGCGCCTCGGGCGGCAGGTCGCGGTCGCAGCATTCGCAGTTGGGGCGCAGGTCCAGCATGGCGTGGTCTCCGGTTCAGGGATGCGCCATGGAGGATAGCGAGAGTTTCGGCGGCCGGTGAGTGGCACGAATGCCGACGGGCGTGAAGATCTTGCCAAAGCGGTGCGCTGTCGTCGGCAGAGGCCATCGATGCGGTGGTTCAGCCTGCGACGAGCGCGGCCAGGACTTCGGACGCCAGCAGGCTGGGGTTGACCGGCTTGGCGATGACGCGGGTGACGCCCAGCTTGGCGAAGGCGGCGGAGGTCAACTGGGACGGCACCTTGTCGTCGATGGCCGACAGGATGACCACCGGCATCTCCGGACGCAGGGAACGGGCGGCCTTGATCACCTCGAATCCATCATGGTCCGGCATGATGATGTCGGTCAGGACGAGGTCGAACTTCTGCACATACAGGATACCGATCGCCTCCGTGGCGCCGGCGCACAGGGTCAGGTCATGACCTTCGCGCGTCAGGATCGCGCGGATCAGGTTGCGCGTGACCGGATCGTCGTCAACCACAAGCAGCTTGGCCATGCCAGTTCCCGTCGCCTCACTATTGCGCGCAGATATAGCCTGAACTTCGGCCTAAGCCAGAGGTCCTAGTCAATAGCACGGGCGCCATTCCGCGTGTCAAAATGTCACGCGGCGCCCAGTTGCAGTCATTTGGATGCCACGCTGTGAGAAACAGACCGGTTCCGGTCCGCCGGCCTTGGAATGCGTTGTCCGTTTGGGGTAGTGTCCGCCCGCACCCCACGGACCAACAACGAGCAGACGCAAGACCGATGTTGCTTCCCAACGCCGTCCGCCGAATTGCCGGGGCCGCCTTTGCCGGTTCTGTCCTGTCCACCGTTTTCGCCGCCGGGCTTTTTGCCTCCGGCATGGCCGCCGCGCCGGCCGCCGCGGCCGATCCGCGCCATCTCGGCACCTTCAAGGACTGGAACGCTTTCGTGTTCGAGGAGAAGGGGCAGAAGGTCTGCTACATCTCCAGCCAGCCCAAGAAGACGGAGCCGAAGGCGAAGCGCGGCGACATCTATACGCTGGTCACCCACCGCCCGGCGGAAAAGGCCCTGGACGTCGTCAGCGTCATCGTCGGCTATCCGTTCAAGAAGGGCAGCGAGGCCGAGGTCATCATCGACGGCAAGGACTTCAAGCTGTTCACCGACGGCGAGACGGCCTGGGCCCGTGATGCCGACGGCGACCGCGCCGTGACCGCGGCAATGCGCGACGGCAAGCAGATGGTGGTGAAGGGCGTGTCCGGCCGCGGCACCAAGACGACCGACACCTACAGCCTGACCGGCGTCGGCCAGGCCTATGACGCCATCAACGAGGCCTGCGGCGTGAAGCGCTGATCGCCACAGCAGTTTACTTGGTCTTTTTCCCCTCGAGTCTTTTGACTCCGCGCGCTCATGGCCCTATGTAGTGGGGCCATGAGCGCCTCCAATCATGCCTCCGCCTTCGTTCCGCCGGCGACCGATGCCGACGGACGCAAGAACCTTGTCGGCCTGTCCCGCGAAGAGCTGGAAGCCGAGATGCTGTCGATCGGCCTGGAAAAGTTCCGGGCGCGCCAGCTCTGGCACTGGATCTATCACCGCGGCTCCACCGATTTCGCCGAGATGACCACGCTGGCCAAGCCGGTGCGGGAAAAGCTGGCCGACGTCTACATCGTGGCGCGGCCGACGGTGGTGAAGGACCTGAAGTCGGCGGACGGCACCCGCAAGTGGCTGCTGCGCATGCCGGACGGGCAGGAGGTGGAGAGCGTCCACATCCCCGAGGAGGATCGCGGCACGCTCTGCGTCTCCTCGCAGGTCGGCTGCACGCTGACCTGCCGCTTCTGCCACACCGGCACGCAGCGTCTGGTGCGCAACCTGGATTCGGCGGAAATCATCGCGCAGGTGATGCTGGCGCGCGACATGCTGGGCGAATGGCCGGCGCCGCCCGACGGGCGCATGCTGTCGAACATCGTCATGATGGGCATGGGCGAACCGCTGTTCAATTACGACAACGTCGCCAAGGCGCTGAAGATCGTGATGGACGGCGACGGCATCTCGATCTCCAAGCGACGCATCACGCTGTCGACCTCCGGCGTCGTGCCGATGATGGAGCGCTGCGGCGAGGAGCTGAACGTCAACCTCGCGGTCAGCCTGCATGCGGTGAACGACGAGCTGCGCGACATCATCATGCCCATCAACCGCAAATATCCGCTGCGGGATCTGATGGAGGCCTGCCGCAATTACCCCGGCCTGTCGAACGCCCGGCGCATCACCTTCGAATATGTGATGCTGAAGGGGATCAACGACACGCCGGCCGATGCGCGGGCGCTGGTGAAGCTGCTGGAAGGCATCCCGGCCAAGATCAACCTGATCCCCTTCAACGAATGGCCGGGTGCGCCGTACGAGCGGTCGACCGCGCGGGCGATCCAGGTCTTCGGCGACATCGTCAACAATGCCGGCTACGCCAGCCCCGTCCGCACCCCGCGCGGCGAGGACATCATGGCCGCCTGCGGCCAGTTGAAGAGCGCCAGCCTGCGCCTGACCGCCGCCGAACGCGCCGCCATCGCCAACGTCATCGCCGAGAAGGACGCGGCGCTGGCGTCGTAAGGACGGCTTCCCGACAGTGCGTCGCCCCCGGTAATTGCGGAGGGCGCCGTGCTGTGACAGGGTGTCGGCACTTCCGCCAACCAGATCCGGCCCCAGCATCGGTATGCCCGCCCCCATCGAGGACATCATCGCCAAGGCGATCAAGGATGCCGACAAGTCCTTCTTCAACGAGGATTATGCCAAGCAGGCGAAGGCGGTGACCGCCGCGCTGAAGAAGGCGGGGTACGAGGTGGCGCCGGTGAAGCCGCCGCCGGGGCTGGTCGAATGGGCCAAGGACAACATTCCGTTCGGCCGTCTTCGACCCGCTGAACTGATTACGCAGATGTACTCGATGATGGTCGAGAACGTGCGCCGCTTCGACAAGTAGCGAGGGGCCAGGCGCGGCGGCCCCAGACTGGCCTCATTCGCTGGTAATACCACAGAACCCGAAGGCCGTTTCTTTTCAGCCACTTCCCGCGCTGCGCCAAAATCGTCACACCAGCACTTTCGGCCACCCCCCGCCGTTGACTCGGCTGCTGCGGGAGCGTAATTCATTGCGCCAACCAATAGGACGGGACAGCCGTCCCAAAAGGGCACGCACCACCCAGCCGCCGCGGCAATCGTCATGTTGCGCCGCGTCCGGCCGCGAACAGAGGACGACGCAATGGCAAACGGCAGCGGTCGGCCGCTCTCCCCGCACCTTCAAGTCTACAAACTCCCGTTGACCGCAGTTATGTCCATCACGCACCGCATCACGGGCGTTGGACTGGCTGTCGGCACGCTTCTGCTGGTCTGGTGGCTGGTCGCCGCCGCCGCCGGTCCGGAGGCGTTTGCGCGCGCGCAGGGCTTCATCGGGTCGTTCTTCGGCCTGCTGCTGATGTTCGGCTGGTCGGCGGCGCTGTACTACCACCTGTGCAACGGCATCCGCCATCTGGTCTGGGACGCCGGCAAGTCGTTCGAGCTGACCGATGCCGACCGCAACAACAAGGTCGTCCTCGGCGCGACGGCGGTGCTGACCGTGCTGACCTGGATCGTCGGCTTGGCCGTGTGGTGAGGAGATAAGACATGGCGTCCAATAGCAAGACCCTCCGTTCGCCGCTTCAGGTCGCGCGCGGTCTGGGTTCCGCCAAGCATGGCACCGAACATTGGTGGTCGCAGCGTCTGACCGCGATCGCGCTCGTCCCGCTGACCGTCTGGTTCGTCTTCGGCGTCATCGGCCATCTCGGCGCCGATCACGCCGGGTTCATCACCTGGATGAAGTCGCCCTTCTCGGCCGTCATGATGGTCCTCACCGCCGTGGTCACCTTCCACCACGCCCAGTCCGGGCTGCAGGTGGTCATCGAGGACTACGTGCATGTGGAATGGCAGAAGATGGCGCTGATCATCGGCGTCAAGTTCCTGTCCTTCGCCCTGGCGGCGGCCTGCGTGCTGGCCGTCGTGAAGATCTTCATCGGAGCCTGACGACCATGGCGACCGCCTACAACATCATCGACCACACCTATGACGTCGTCGTCGTCGGCGCCGGCGGCGCCGGTCTGCGCGCCACCTTCGGCATGGCCGAAAAGGGCCTGAAGACCGCCTGCATCACCAAGGTGTTCCCGACCCGCTCCCACACCGTGGCGGCGCAGGGCGGCATCTCGGCCGCGCTCGGCAACATGGGCGAGGACGACTGGCGCTACCACATGTACGACACCGTGAAGGGGTCGGACTGGCTGGGCGACCAGGACGCCATCGAGTACATGTGCCGCGAGGCCATCCCGGCGATCATCGAGCTGGAGCACTACGGCGTGCCCTTCTCGCGCACGCCGGAAGGCAAGATCTACCAGCGCGCCTTCGGCGGCATGACCGCGCAGTACGGCAAGACCCAGGCCTACCGGACCTGCGCCGCCGCCGACCGCACCGGCCACGCCATCCTGCACACCCTCTACCAGCAGTCGCTGAAGCATGAGGCGGAGTTCTTCGTCGAATACTTCGCGCTCGACCTCATCATGGAGGACGGCGTCTGCAAGGGCGTGCTGGCCTGGAACCTGGACGACGGCACGCTGCACCGCTTCCGCGGCCAGATGGTCGTGCTGGCGACCGGCGGCTACGGCCGCGCCTACTTCTCGGCGACCTCGGCCCACACCTGCACCGGCGACGGCGGCGGCATGATCCTACGCGCCGGCCTGCCGCTGCAGGACATGGAGTTCGTGCAGTTCCACCCGACCGGCATCTACGGCTCCGGCTGCCTCATCACCGAGGGCGTGCGCGGCGAGGGCGGGTACCTGACCAACTCCAACGGCGAGCGCTTCATGGAGCGCTATGCCCCGTCGGCCAAGGATCTGGCGTCGCGCGACGTCGTGTCCCGCTCGATGACCATCGAGATCCGCGAAGGCCGCGGCGTGGGTGAGCACAAGGACCACATCCACCTGCACCTCGAGCATCTGCCGCCGGAGATCATCCACCAGCGCCTGCCCGGCATTGCCGAGACGGCCAAGATCTTCGCCGGCGTGGACGTGACCAAGGAGCCGATCCCGGTTCTGCCGACCGTCCACTACAACATGGGCGGCATCCCGACCAACGTTCACTGCGAGGTTCTGTCGCCGACCGCTTCGAACCCGGACCAAGTGGTGCCGGGCCTGATGGCGATCGGCGAGGCGGCCTGCGTGTCGGTCCACGGCGCGAACCGCCTGGGCTCCAACTCGCTGCTCGATCTGGTGGTGTTCGGCCGCGCGGCAGCCATCCGTGCCGCCGAGGTCGTCAAGCCGGGCAAGGCCCCGTCGGTCAAGGCCGACAGCTGCGACAAGGCGCTGGAGCGGTTCGACCGCATCCGCAACGCCAAGGGCTCGATCAAGTCGGCCGACCTGCGGCTGGAGATGCAGCGGACGATGCAGAACAACTGCGCCGTCTTCCGCACCGGCGAGGTCCTGGACGAAGGCGTGAAGAAGATCGACGCCGTCTATGCCAAGAAGGGCGAGATGGCGATCTCCGATCGTACGCTGGTCTGGAACTCCGATCTGGTCGAGGCGCTGGAACTGGACAATTTGCTGGGCCAGGCGGTCGCCACCCTGCATTCCGCCCAGAACCGTCCGGAAAGCCGCGGCGCGCATGCCCGTGAGGACTATCCGAACCGCGACGACGAAGGCTGGATGAAGCACACCGTCATCTGGGTCGCGGACAACGGCGAGACGAAGATCGATTACCGCCCGGTCCACATGTACACCCTGACCGACGAGGTCGAGGTATTCCCGCCCAAGGCCCGCGTGTACTAAGGCCCGCCGGATAAAGGAAATCAGCTATGGTTGAATTCAACCTGCCAGCCAACTCCAAGGTCGGCGTCGGCAAGACCGTCAACGTCGCGAACGGCGCCAAGCGGGCCAAGACCTTCAAGATCTACCGCTGGAACCCGGAGGACGGCCAGAACCCGCGCGTCGACAGCTATGTGGTCGACCTCGACAAGTTCGGGCCGATGATGCTCGACGCGATCATCTACATCAAGAACCAGGTCGACAGCACCCTGACCTTCCGCCGGTCCTGCCGCGAGGGCATCTGCGGGTCGTGCGCGATGAACATCGACGGCACGAACACGCTGGCCTGCCTGAAGGCGATCGACGAGGTTCCGGGCGACGTCAAGATCTACCCGCTGCCGCACATGCCGGTGGTGAAGGATCTGGTCCCCGACCTGAAGCACATCTACGCCCAGCTCGCCTCGATCAAGCCGTGGCTGCAGACCCAGTCGCCGGCCCCGAGCCGCGAACGCCTGCAGTCGCCGGAGGACCGCGCCAAGCTGGACGGCCTCTACGAGTGCATCCTGTGCTTCTGCTGCTCGACCTCCTGCCCCAGCTACTGGTGGAACGGCGACCGTTACCTCGGCCCGTCGATCCTGCTCCAGGCCTATCGCTGGATCGCCGACAGCCGCGACGAGATGACGGGCGAGCGCCTCGACAACCTCGAGGATCCGTTCCGTCTCTATCGCTGCCACACCATCATGAACTGCACCAAGGCGTGCCCGAAGGGTCTCAACCCCGCCAAGGCCATCGCCGAGATCAAGAAGCTGATGGTCGTGCGCCGCTGACCGCGAAGAGCGTTTGCGACAAGGAAAAAGGCGCCCCTTCGGGGGCGCCTTTTTCGTTTGTACGGGGTCAGACGAAGTCGGGATCGGTGGGCCGCGACGGCGGCAGGTCGTTGCCGGGGGCCGGGGCGTCGGTGGTGCCGGGACCGCCGGGATCGGGCAGGTCGGGGTTGTCGGTCCCCGGCAGGTCGACGACCGGGACATCCTCGTGCGGGCCGGGAAACGGGTTGGGTGGGGCGGCGCTGAGGCCGGGTTCGGTGATCGGCATGAGGTGGCTCCTTCCGTCGATTGTTTGCGGTCGTGCGCTCCCCTGTATCAACGGCCGAGTCCGCGATCCGCTCCATCGCACGGGACGATTGCATGCGGACCGGTTGACCGGCGGCGGAGAGGGGGTATGCTCTTCGGGAGATCACCAACGACGACGAGCCACGAATGGGCGGTGCCGGCCGGCGGCGCCCAGCGTATGGACACATTTTCTTTCTAGGGAAGGACCAATCATGGGCGGCATGGCAGGCCAGGCGTGGAGCTGGATCCAGGGCGAATGGATGGAGGGCAATCCGCCAATCGTCGGACCGCTGTCCCACACGCTGTGGCTCTCTTCGACGGTCTTCGACGGCGCTCGCGCCTTCCAGGGCGTGGCCCCCGACCTCGACCTGCATTGCGCCCGCGCCATCCGCTCCGCCCAGGTGATGGGGCTGGAGCCGATGGTCACCGCCGGCGAGATCGAGGAGCTGTGCTGGGACGGCATCCGCCGCTTCCCGAAAGAGGCGGAACTGTACATCCGCCCGATGTTCTACGCCGATGACGGCTTCGTCGCCCCGGCGCCGGAGAGCACGCGCTTCGTCCTGTCGATCTACGAGGACCCGCTGCCGCAGCCGACCGGCTTCGCCGCCTGCATTTCCACCCGCCGCCGTCCGATCCCGACCATGGCCCCGACCGAGGCCAAGGCCGCCTGCCTGTATCCCAACGCCGGCATGGCGCTGACCGAGGCGCGTAAGCGCGGCTTCCAGAACGCCATCATGCTGGATGTCATCGGCAATGTGGCGGAGTTCGCCACTTCGAATATCTTCATCGCCAAGGACGGCGTCGTGCGCACCCCGGTGCCGAACGGCTGCTTCCTGAACGGCATCACCCGCCAGCGCGTCATCGCTCTGCTGCGCAACGACGGCGTGACGGTGGAGGAATGCACCCTGACGCCAAAGGATCTGCTTGAGGCCGACGAGGTCTTCTCCACCGGCAACCACGCCAAATGCGTGCCGGTGACCAAGGTGGAAGACCGCAGCTTCGCAGCCGGTCCGATCTTCCAGCGGGCGCGTGCGCTCTATTGGGAATACGCGTTCCGCTGATCGAGCAGCGCCACCGCCGCCCGGCGGTGATGGGCCAGCGTGGCGGCCAAGCGGGTCAGCCACGCATCGGTCCGACAGGCGGTCGCGCTCAGTGCGCCGCGACGCCGGGCGGTGGCGAGGCGCGCTTCGGCCGCGAGGTCCGTGTGCAGCCGGAGCGTCGCGGCGCGTTTGACGGCATTGGCGCGGGCCGCGCCGCCAAGCAGGGCGGTGCGAAGCTCGGGCTTCGGTGTCGGGCCGTCATGGGTGCGGTGAAGGCTGTCCAGGCGGGCGGCTCGGTCCATGGAATGGACGGTAGCGCCTGCCTGGATGGTAGCAAAGGTAAATTTTCCTAGGATCGATCGCCAACCGTTGAGGTGTTTGCCCCCACCCTCACTGGCTCGCCCAGATGATCCGTGCCATCCAGGCGACGTCCGACAGCGGGATGCTGCGGTCGGGGTGGGCGCGGTTGATCGACAGCAGTTCAATCTTGGTCGCCGTCTCGCGGATCAGTTGCTTGGCCATCACCTCGCCGCCCTTGGTGCGGACGACGACGCGGTCGTTGCGGCGGATCTGCGCGGCGGGGGAGACGATGATGGTGTCACCGTCGCGATAGACCGGCTCCATGCTGTCGCCGGAGATCTCCAGCGCATAGGCGTGAGGGTCGCCCAGGCTGGGGAACAGCAGTTCGTCCCAGCCGCTGCCGGCGGGAAAGCCGGCGTCGTCGAAATAGCCGGCCGATCCGGCCTGGGCATAGCCGATCACCGGAACCCGCTGCAGCGGGGCGGTGCTGGCGCCGTCGCCGACCAGCGACACGAATTCCGACAACGACGCGCCGGTGGCGTCCAGCACCTTGGAGATGCTTTCCGTCGAGGGCCAGCGCAGCTTGCCGTCGTTGGTCGTGCGCTTGCTCTTGTTGAAGGTGGTCGGGTCCAATCCGGCGCGCCGCGCCAGCCCGGAGGCGGAGAGCCCGTGCTGCGCCGCAAGACGGTCGATGGCCCGCCAGATGTCCGTGTGTTTCAGCATGGGACGATAATCTCATAAAGCGGCGACAGCGTCCCTAGGAACTTTTTCATAAATCTGTTGACCGCATGCGTTGGTCGGAACATAACGCAAACAGATGGCGCGGCCACAACCCAGGCCCGGCGCCCGCTCTTTCAAAAATCCGAAGCCGCAAGGAGACCAGCATGCTGAGTCCGGCCGCCTCCGCTTTGCCCGCCGCCCGCCTGTCCCAGATCGTGCCCTTGAAGGCGGAGCCTTACAGTGTCGACGGCGAACCCTTCGCCGACGCGGAAGAGGCGTGGTTCTGGGCGGTGCAGGCGCATGACGCCAAGGCGGCGGGCGCGCGGGTCGTCGCCGGCTGCGGGCAGGTGGCGCGGCCCTGCGAGCCGCAGGACGTTCTGCGGGTGGTCGACCGCCTGTTTCGAATGCGCAAGCTGATGCGCGACCATCTGCATGTCATGGTCCATTACGGCCGCCGCCAGAGTGCGCCGGAGCCGGATCGCTTCCGCGAACAGCGCGCCCATTCCCTGTGGACCGAGGCCTTCGCCGTCATCGCCCCCGCCCTGCGTGAGAAGGGCATTGTCCGGGGCATCGCCCGATGACCGCCACTCCCTGGACGGCGGCCTGGGTGGTCTACCGCGGGGAGGCGCCGCTGTGGTGGCTGCGTCTGCTGAAGCCGGGCTTCCGCCATTGCCTGGCGTTGCTGACCGACGGGCGGCGCTGGGTGGCGGTCGATCCGCTGGCGGGCTTCACCGACGTGGCCGTGCTGGACCTGCCGGCCGAGTTCGACCTGCCGGGCTGGTACCGCGCCCAGGGGCTGACGGTGGATTCCGCGCCGTTGCGCCGCCCGGCCGGCCCCGCCCCCTGGGGACCCTTCACCTGCGTCGAGGCGGTCAAGCGCCTGATCGGCCTGCGCGCCCGCCGGGTGCTGACCCCCTGGCAACTGCACCGCCACCTGACCGGAGGATACCGCGCATGCCCGCATCCGCAGCCGTGAAACCGCCCGCCCGCCGGAAGAGTGACCTGTCGGAGCCCGAGGCCCTGCTGGAGCGCTACCGTGCCGCCCGCGAACGGCGCACCGTGTGGGAAAGCCATTGGCAGGACTGCTACGACCATGCGCTGCCCAACGGCCGGCCCTTCCGTGGCGGAGGCACGCCGGGCGAACGCCGGGTCGACCGCCTGTTCGACGGCACCGCGCCCGACGCGGTGGAGCAATTGGCGGCCAGCCTGCTGTCGGAACTGACGCCGCCCTGGTCGCGCTGGTTCGGCTTCCAGCCCGGCCCCACCCTGACGGGAGCGGAGCGCGATCGCGTCGCCCCGCTGCTCGACCGTGCCGCCGGCATCGTCCAGGCCCATTTCGACCGCTCCAACTTCGCGGTGGAGATCCATCAGGCCTTCCTCGACCTCGTCACCGTCGGCACCGCCAGCCTGCTGATGGAGGAGGCGGCCCCCGGCGCGCCCTCCAGCCTGCGCTTCACCGCCGTGCCGCTGGCCGAAGCGGTTCTGGAGGAGGGACCGGACGGCCGGCTCGACGCCACCTTCCGCCGCAGCGAGGCGACGCTGGCCCAGATCCTCCAGCGCTTTCCCGGAGCCGACCTGCCCGACGAACTGCGCAAACAGGCCGCCGACGATCCCGACAGCCGCTTTCCGCTGGTCGAGGCGGTGCTGCCCGACGGTGCGGCCTATCGCTGGGGCGTGGTGCTGGACAGCGGGCTGGCCGAACCGTCCTGGCTGGCCCAGGGGCGCTTCGCCCAGTCCCCCTTCGTCAATTTCCGCTGGCTGAAGGCGCCGGGCGAGACCTATGGCCGCTCGCCGGTGATGAAGGCGCTGCCCGACATCAAGACCGCCAACAAGGTGGTGGAACTGGTGTTGAAGAACGCCTCCATCGCCGTCACCGGCATCTGGCAGGCCGACGACGACGGGGTGCTGAACCCCACCACCATCCGGCTGGTGCCCGGCACCATCATTCCGAAGGCGGTGGGATCGGCCGGGCTGACGCCGCTGGCCAACCCCGGCCGGTTCGACGTGTCGCAGCTGGTTCTGGACGATCTGCGCGGGCGCATCCGCCACGCGCTGCTGGTCGATCGGCTGGGGCCGGTGGAGTCGGCGCGGATGACCGCGACCGAGGTGCTGGAACGCTCCGTCGAGATGGCGCGGCTGCTTGGCGCCACCTATGGCCGGCTGCAGGCGGAGCTGATGACGCCGCTGGTGCTGCGGGCGGTGTCGATCCTGCGCCGGCGTGGCGAGATCCCCGATATCACCGTCGATGGCCGGCTGGTGGAGTTGCAGCACCGCTCCCCACTCGCCCAGGCGCAGGCCCAGCGCGACGTGCAGGCGGCGCTGCGCTGGCTGGACAGCGTCAAGGCGCTGGGACCGGAGGCGGAGGCGACGGTGGACGCGGCGGCGACCGCCCACTGGCTCGGCGAGGCCTTCGGCGTGCCGGCCAAGCTGATGCGGGCGGAGGTCGCCGCACCTGCGGCCGCTCCTGCGGCCACCTCCGTTGTCGTCCCTCAGCCTTCGCCGGCGCCTGCCGTGGCGACGGCCGATGCCGGAGTCGGCAATGGCTGAGCGTCCAACCGGCGAACAAGCCGGCTGGGACTGGCTGGAGGCTTCGCCCTCCGCCAGTCCGGACCCCGCCACGGCGACCGACGCCGATCCGGCGCCCAGCTTCGCCCGCTGCTTCGCCGGGGGTGACGGCTTGCGGGTTCTGGCGGTGCTGCGGGCGATGACGCTCGACCGCGCGCTCGGTCCCGACGCGCCGGAGGCGGCGCTGCGCCACCTCGAAGGACAGCGCCAGCTGGTCGCCACCATCCTCGCGCTGGTCGCGCGCGGGCGGGCGGGCTGACCGGCGGTGCTGCCGCTCTCCTCTTTCCCTTCCCTGCAGGAGTTGATGATGGCCGACACTCTGCTGACCGAATCCGCCGCGATCAATGGCGCTCCGCCGCTGCCGATCCCGGAGAAGTTCCGCGATCCCAAGACCGGCGCGCTGCGCGTCGAGGCTCTGCTGAAATCCTATCTGGAGCTGGAACGCCGCCTGTCGTCGCAGGGGCGGTTCGGGCAGGCGCCGCCGGACGCCGGGACCGAGTCGGCCCCCGAAGCGGCTCCCTTCGATCCGGCCAGCCTCGACCCGGTGCAGCTTCGCCGGCTGCTGGGTGCGCCGGAGACGCCGGACGGCTACAGCATCGCCTGCGACCATGGCCTGTTCCAGCCCGATCCGGAGATCAACGGCCGCCTGCACGAGGCCGGCTATACCCCGAACCAGGCGCAGTTTCTCTACGATCTCGCCGCCGAACGGATGATCCCGCTGATCCAGACCATGGCCGCCGAGTTCCAGGCGGAACGCGAGGTCGAGCGGCTGGTCGCCCGGTTCGGCGGCGAGGAGCGCTGGCGCGAGGTGTCGCGGCAACTGCTGGCCTGGGCCGGCAAGACCCTGCCGCCGGCCGCGGTGGAGGGGCTGGCGACCACCTACGAAGGTGTCATGGCGCTCTACGCGATGATGACCGGCAGCGAGCCCGCCGCCCTGTCGATGGCGGGCAACCGCCCGGCCGGTGGAGAGGGCGAGGCCGAACTGCGCACCCTGATGCGCGACCCGCGCTATTGGCGGGACCGCGATCCGGCGGTGATCGCCCGCGTCACCGAAGGGTTCCAGCGCCTCTACCCCGGCCAGCGCTGAGTTGAGCCGTTGTCGGCCGCCATCCCCGCCAGCACAAGGCGAGTGGCGGCCGACGCCAAGTGCGCGGACAGGGACAAAGCGCCGCAGCATGCAACCTTCGTATAGGTTGGACAGGTGTCTGTTGCGCGTGCGAAGAAAAATTGCATTGCACGACTGAAACGAAGTCGTCACTTTTCCCTGTGCATGACTAACCGTCCGTTTATCGAACGGATAAGAGAGCGACGCCAGGCCCGATGACGCTGCGCCGCAAGATTCGCTGGCTGACCTGGATCGGCCTGATCGGCTGCCTGATGGCGGCGATTCCCGCGCTCTACCTGCTGCGGCAGGGCATGATCGCCGAGCGGGGGCAGGTCGCTGCCGCCCTGGTGGAGTCGGCGGGCTTGCTGCTGCGCGATCTGGAACGGTCGGCCTCCTCCGGCGCGATCTCCGGCGACGAGGCGCGTGACCGCGCGCGGACGGCCCTGCAGGCGCTGTCCGCCAAGCCCTTTCATGTCAGGATTTTCACGGACGGCATCGTGCCGCCGGGCTGGCCGGCCATCGACCGCGCGGTGACGGCGCAGGGACGGTTCGAGCCCTGGGGCTGGGCCATCGCCACCGCCGGCGACATCGGCGACCTCGACCGCGATTTCCTGATCGAGGCGTCGGGTTTCCTGCTGTTCCTGGCGGCCTTGCTGGTGCTGAGCTGGCCGGGGTCGCGCTTCCTGTCGCAGCATGTCGTCGGGCCGTTGGAAGCGCTGTCCGACCGCATGCGCCTGCTGACGGAGGGGCGGACCGACATCGACATTCCCGGCTGCGACCGCCGCGACGAATTCGGCGCGATGGCCCGCGCCATGGAGTTCTTCCGCCGCGCCGCCATCGCCCTGATCGAGCGGGACGAGCGGCTGGCCGGCATCATGAACAATGTCGGCGAGGCGATCCTGCTGGTCGACGCCCGCGGCCGGATCGAGGAATACAACCCCGCCGCGGTGGCGCTGTTCGGCGTGCCCGCCGGGGATTTGCGCGGCCGGCCGCTGTCCGCGCTGTTCGCCGCCGCCGACCGCGCGCGGATCGATGCGCTGCTGGCCGGTATGGCGGCGGAGGCGGACGTTTCGGAGCCGGTGCGGGAAGAGGCACTGGGGATCGAGCGCGCGGGAAGCGGCGAACGGATCGACGCCTCGCTCAGCGTCTCGCCGCTGGTGGTGCAGGGGCGGCGCGGCTTCGTCTGCGCACTGGCCGACGTGACCGAACGGCTGCGCCATGAACGCGAGCTGATGCGTCTGGCCACCCGCGACCGGCTGACCGGCTTGCCCAACCGCGCGATGATCGAATCGCTGCTGGAGGCGGCGGTGGAGCGCAGCCGCCGTTACCGGCGCCCCTTCGCCGTGCTGTGCCTCGACCTGTCGCGCTTCAAGCTGATCACCGACACGCTGGGCCATCAGGCCGGCGACGCGCTGCTGCAGGAGGTGGCGCGGCGGATCGTTGCCTCCGTGCGCGCCGCCGATCTGGTCGGCCGCATCGGCACCGACGATTTCGCCGTCGTGCTGGAGGAGATCCGCGATGCCGACGAGGCGGCGGCGATCGCCGGGCGCATCCTGGACGCCTTCGACGCGCCGGTCACCCTGCCGGGCTGCGAGCATTACGTCCGCCCGGCGGTCGGCATCGCCGTCTATCCGACCGACCTCGCCGGCGAAGAGGCCGCCGAGGGACGGTGGGATGGCGACGACCCGCAGGCGCTTCTGCGCTCGGCCGAGACGGCGCTCTATGCCGCCAAGCGGATGGGCGGCCGCCGCCATGCCTTCTTCCGCCCCGAACTGGCCGAACAGGCGCGGCGCCAACTGGCGCTGGATGGCGATCTGCGGGCGGCGCTGGCGCTGAAGCAGTTCCGCCTGCATTACCAGCCCAAGGTGTCGCTGATCGACTACTCGCTGGAAGGCTTCGAGGCTCTGCTGCGCTGGGAGAAGCCGGGGGAGGCGTCAGAGCGGGGAATCATGATCCCGCCCGGCGAGTTCATTCCGGTGGCGGAGGAGACCGGCTTCATCGTGCCGCTGGGCGATTGGGTGCTGGACGAGGCCTGTCGCCAGATGCGCGAATGGCTGGATGCGGGGATGGAGCCGGTGCCGGTCGCCGTCAACATCTCGCCCAAGCATCTGCGCAACCGCAGCGCCGAGGATTTCCAGCGCATCATCGACCGCCACGGCCTGCCGCCCGGCCTGATCGAACTGGAGATCACCGAGGGCGCAGTGATGCAGGACATCGACCATGCGCTGGCCGTGCTGGCGGCGTTGAAGGCGATGGGCATCCGGGTGGCGGTGGACGATTTCGGCACCGGCCATTCCAGCTTGAGCTATCTGAAGCGGCTGCCGATCACCACGCTGAAGATCGACCGCTCCTTCATCAACGGCGTGCCGAACGAGCGCGAGGATGCCGGCATCGTCTCCACCATCATCGCCATGGCCGACATGCTGGGCCTGCATGTGGTGGCCGAAGGGGTGGAGAAGACGGAGCAGGCCAATTTCCTGCGCCACCACAACTGCACCCAGGTCCAGGGCTGGCTGACCGGCCGCCCGGTGCCGGCCGAGGCCGCCTGCCGCCTGTTGATGGAGCGGCTGCGTCAGGCGGCGCTAGGGGCTGCCTGACGCGCCGCCTGAAGCCGGGCCTGAAGCCGGGATCGCCTTCCGCCGCGGGCGGGGAACCATCAGTTCGGCCAGCGTGACCGGACGGAAATTCCAGACATCGACGCCGACGTCGATCTGCCGGGGCTGCGGCTTCAACTGGCCATGGCTGTGGCCGTGCAGGTTCAGCGCCCGCCGGTGCATGCCGTTCCAGGTGCGGAAGGCGTAATGGCACATGACCAGATCGACCCCGTCCAGCGTCAGTTCGGCGTAATGCCCGACGCTGGCCCAGCCGGGTAGCGTCAACGTTGCGGGGCCGTCGTTGTTGCCGGCGATCAGATGCTTGGTGCCGTTCAGCCGGCCGAGCAGGGCGGCCATGGCCTCGGGCTTCATGTGCAGGGCGAAGTCGCCGAGGTGCCAGACCACGTCGTCGGGGCCGACGGTGGCGTTCCAGTTCGCCTCCATCGCCGCATCCATCTCTGCGGTGGATTCGAAGGGGCGGCGGAAACGGCCGCGGGCGCCGCCATGGCCGAAATGGGTGTCGGAGGTGAAGTATACGGTCATCGACCGGTCAACGCCGGCGCGCCGGGGGCGGTTCCCGCACCGGGACCCCGCCGACGGCGCGCCGGGCGGTCCTCAATGCTTGTGGTCGTCCGCCGCCGGGTCGAGGAAGCGGTGCAGGTGGACGATGTAATAGCGGGTGTGGGCATCGTCGATGGTCTGACCGGTGGCACCGCGCCATGCCTTGTAGGCGTCCTCATAGCTCGGGAAGATGCCGACGATGTGCAGCTTCGACGGATCGACGAACTGGTCCGTGTCCGGACGCACGAGTTCGCCGCCGAACACGAGATGGAGGAGCTGTTTGTCGGGCATGACCTTTGTCCTTGTAGCCGGGAGTGATTGGGGAGTTATGGCTGTCTTTGCGCCGGTAAGCCGGCTGATGCGTCGCATTCTCATATCCGCCGTCCGGGCGGCGCTTCAAGCCTGTTGACAGGTCCACCGACCTTTGCCACCACGGAACCGCGGCGTTTTCAGGATCAGCATAAAGAATCCGTCCATTTGCCGCAGATGACGGACGCCGGAAACACGGCCGAACACTGCGAGGATCGAGCGATGCCAAGTGGTCATACCGCGACTCGGGAGAAACACGGGCGCGAGCTGCGTGTCTGGGACCTGCCGACCCGCCTGTTTCATTGGGCACTGGTCGCCGTGGTGGCGGTCGCGATTCTGTCGGCCGAGCTTGGTGTGCTTGATGTTCATATGTTGGCGGGTGAAACAGTTCTGATTCTCGTGCTGTTCCGGCTGGTCTGGGGCGTGGTGGGCAGCCAGACCGCGCGCTTCGCCGATTTCGTGAAGGGGCCGGGCGCCATCCGCGACTATCTGAGGCGGTCGCGTGCGGGCGGGGGGGCTGCCCTCACCCTGGGCCACAACCCGCTGGGCGCGCTGATGGTGGTGGCGCTGTTGCTGGTCCTGCTGGTCCAGGCGGGCAGCGGGCTGTTCACCAGCGACGACATTCTGGTTGACGGCCCGCTGGTGCCGATGGTCTCCGGCGCAACGGTGGCGCTGCTGAGTTCGCTGCACCGGCTGCTCGCCAACGGCATCTTCGTGCTGGTCGGTCTGCATGTGGTCGCGGTGTTCTTCTATCTGCTGGTCAAGCGCGACAACCTGATCCGTCCGATGGTCACCGGCCGCAAGGTCCTGCCGGCGCGGCTGGCGGCGACGGAGCCGCGGCGCGCCCCGGCGGCGCTGGCGTTGGCGGTTCTGGCTGCGACCGCCGGGCTGGTCTTCCTGGTGCTACGGGCCGCTGGTTGATCCTGCCGGCCGGCGGGGAGCCGTACCTCCGCGGCATATACCGATGGATCGTGCGACAATGCGCCGTCTGGGGCTTCACGTCTTCTAATCTAGAATAACTCCAGATTGATCCGCACGAAACGTCACGAAACCAATGAGGCCGGCCCGATTTCCGGGATCGATCGACCTTTGCCTGAATGAAGCTTCAGGTTGCGGTGAGAATGTAGGCCGGCCGGGAGACCGCCAGTCATGCACGCACAAACCGGACAAAGCCCGACCGCAGCGCTGAAGGGGCTGCTGGTCGCCACCGCCGCCGCTCTCGGCATCCTGTCCGCCACCGCAGGCGCGGCGCCGGCCGCCGAATCGACAGCATCCGGGGCCGCATCTGGGGCCGCAACTGGCGCCGCTGCCGGTGGTGACACCCTGATGGGCCGCGCGCGCGAGCTGTTCAAGCCGCTGCCCGCCACCTTGCCCGTGGTCCGCAACAATGCGGTCACTCATGAGAAGATCGAACTGGGCAAGATGCTGTTCTTCGACCCGCGCCTGTCGGCCAGCGGCGTTTTCTCGTGCAACAGCTGCCACAATCTGGGGCTCGGCGGTGTCGACGGGCTGGAGACGTCGGTCGGCCATGGCTGGCAGAAGGGGCCGCGCAACGCGCCGACCGTGTTGAACGCGGTGCTGAACGTCGCCCAGTTCTGGGACGGCCGGGCGGAAGACCTGAAGGCCCAGGCCAAGGGGCCGATCCAGGCTGGGGTGGAGATGAACAGCACGCCCGACCGCGTGATGGCGGTGCTGAACAGCATCCCCGCCTACAAGGCCAAGTTCGCCGACGCCTTCCCCAACGAGAAGACCCCGGTCAGCTTCGACAATGTCGCCATGGCGATCGAAGCATTCGAAGCGACGCTGACCACCCCCGCCGCTCCCTTCGACCAGTATCTGGAGGGCAAGGCCGATGCGCTGACCGACACGCAGAAGGCCGGTCTGGAGCTGTTCATCGACAAGGGCTGCGCCGGCTGCCACAACGGCGTCAATGTCGGCGGCCACGATTACTTCCCCTTCGGCGTCGTGACCAAGCCGGGGGCGGAGATCCTGCCGCCGGGCGACAAGGGCCGTTTCGCCGTCACCAAGACGGCCGACGACGAGTATGTCTTCCGCGCGCCCACCCTGCGCAACGTCGCGCTGACCGCGCCCTATTTCCATTCCGGCAAGGTGTGGGACCTGCGGCAGGCGGTTGCGGTGATGGGGTCGAGCCAGCTCGGCGCCACCCTGACCGACCAGGAGATCGACAAGATCACCGCCTTCCTGACCGCGCTGACCGGCCAGCAGCCGCGCGTCGACTACCCGCTGCTGCCGGCCAGCACGCCGGCCACGCCGCAGCCCGTCTTCAAGTAAGGGCTCGCCAAAGAAAAAGCCCCTCCCCACGCCGGTGGGGAAGGGCTTTTCGTGTCAGGCCAGCCGCTTATTCGGAGCGGTAGCGCTGGTGGCAGGCCTTGCAGCTGTCGGCCATGGCGCCGAACGCCTTGCCGGTGGCGGCCTTGTCGCCGGAAGCGGCAGCGACCTTCAGCGCGTTGGCTGACGCCTGCAGGTCATGCGCCTTGGCGGTGAAATCCGGGAAGTTGGCCCAGATCACTTCCTTGGCCGCCGTCTTGCCCTTGTCGGAACCCGGCGGGAACAGGGTCGGGATCTTGGCGGCGAAGGCATCGATGCGGTCGGTGACCGGGCCGATGGCGGCGAGGTCGCCCTTGCCCACCGCGTCCTTGATCTCGCCCATCGCCTTCTTGTAGTCCTCGAACCCGGCCTTGCGGGTCTGGATCACGTCCTGGGCCAGAGCAGCGCCGCCGGTCAGCATCAGCGCGGCCGACGCCGCAAGCACGATACGGGAAAACACGGTTCTCATCCCTTCTTTGAATTTTGTCCCCCACGCCAGACGTTACACACCGCCATGCTGAAGCTGTCAAGTGAAGTGGGGGTGACGATGCCGCTCCGTCATGGTGTTCATTTGTGTTGTAAGAAATAATGCTGCGACGGGTTGGATTCGGGATTTGCCGGTGGCGACACCTTGACCCTTGAATGGTTGGGAACGCCCATGACTGCGGCCCGGTACGGCGCCGCCACAGGGCGGAAAAACCGCTGAAGCGCGCGGTTTTCACCGCCCGACCGGCCTTGCAACCGGGGTGGAGCGGAAGTAAGGTCCCGCCTCGCGCCTTCCACCCGGAGGGGCAGACGTCTCAACGACGTCTCCGCCACACCGTCTCCATAGCCCTGAGGGGGCCCATCGCCATGTCGATCATCGCGTCCCGCCTGTCCCGCATCAAGCCGTCGCCGACCATCGCCGTGACCAACAAAGCCCGCGAGCTGAAAGCGGCCGGTCGCGACGTCATCGGCCTGGGTGCCGGCGAGCCGGATTTCGATACCCCCGACAACATCAAGGCCGCCGCTATCAAGGCGATCGAGGCCGGTGACACCAAGTACACCGCGGTGGACGGCACCCCCGCCCTGAAGAAGGCGATCTGCGCCAAGTTCGAGCGCGAGAACGGCCTGAAGTACACGCCGGAGCAGATCACCGTCGGCGTCGGCGGCAAGCAGGTGCTGTACAACGCCCTGATGGCGACGCTGAACCAGGGCGACGAGGTCATCATCCCGGCCCCCTACTGGGTCAGCTATCCGGACATGGTGGAACTGGCGGAAGGCACGCCGGTCTTCGTCTCCTGCCCGGCCGAGCAGGGCTTCAAGCTGCAGCCCGCCGACCTGGAAAAGGCGATCACGCCGAAGACCAAGTGGCTGATCCTGAACTCGCCGTCGAACCCGTCGGGCGCCGCCTATACCCGCGCCGAGATGAAGGCGCTGACCGACGTGCTGGTCAAGCACCCGCATGTCTGGGTGATGACCGACGACATGTACGAACACCTGCTGTATGACGGCCTGGAATTCGTCACTCCGGCCCAGGTCGAGCCGTCGCTGTACGACCGCACCCTGACCGTCAACGGCGTGTCGAAGTCCTACGCGATGACCGGCTGGCGCATCGGCTATGCCGGCGGCCCGAAGGAGCTGATCAAGGCCATCGGCGTCATCCAGAGCCAGTCGACCTCCAACCCGACCTCCATCGCCCAAGCCGCCGCCGTCGAGGCGCTGAACGGTCCGCAGGACTTCATCAAGGAGCGTGGCGAGGCCTTCCGCCAGCGCCGCGATCTGGTGGTGTCGATGCTGAACCAGGCCAACGGCATCAGCTGCCCGAAGCCGGAAGGCGCCTTCTACGTCTATCCGTCCTGCGCCGGCACCATCGGCAAGACCACCCCGGACGGCAAGGTGATCGAGACCGACGAGGATTTCGTCACCTACCTGCTGGAGTCGGAGGGCGTCGCCGTCGTCCAGGGTTCGGCCTTCGGCCTCGCCCCGCACTTCCGCATCTCCTACGCGACCTCGACGGAAGCGCTGGAAGAGGCGTGCAAGCGCATCCAGCGCGCCTGCGGCAACCTGCGCTGATCGCCGCGGTGACCGAGTAAGGAAAAGGACCGGTATCCCATGGGGTGCCGGCCCTTTTCCTTTGTGGCGCGCTACTTCGCGGTGAGCATCCTGTCGATGGCGCCCAGCGAGAATTTCAGCACCGCTTCGTCGGCCAGCTTGCCGTCCTTGATCTTGTCGGCGACACCGCCGATCACGACCTGCGGGCCGGCCGTCAGCTTGGCGGGAAGCGCCAGCAGCGTGTCGTTCACCTGCTGATGCGCCCGCACGCCGCCGGTGAAGGCGGGAGAGTTGGAAATGACCAGTACCGGCTTGCCGATCAGCGCCGACTTGCCATAGGGGCGCGAGGCCCAGTCGAGCGCGTTCTTCAGCACGCCCGGCATGCCGTAATTGTATTCCGGCGTGACGATGACGACGCCGTCGGCCTCGGCGATGGCCTGACGCAGGGCATGGACCTCCGCCGGGGCGTCGGGCTTGTCGATGTCCTGGTCGTAGAGCGGCAGGCGCAGGTCGCGGATGTCCATGCTGACACCGGCCGGCAGGGCGTCCTGCAAGCCGCGCAGCACCGCCAGCGAGTTGGAGTTGCTGCGCAGGCTGCCGGGCAGGCCCAGCAGTTTTGCACGCACCGTTGCATCGGTCATGAAGCGGTTGCCTTTCCTCAATTTTCGACGGGCAGTCCTGTAGGCCGCTGCCCACCCCGACCTGGGCAATGGATCCGATGGCGTTGACATGGTCGGTCCAAGTGCAGCTTTCCAATAGGTCTCGGCTTTCCAACAGCTCATGGCCGAATTTTCGATACGACAGGACCTATGTGAGCGTCCGGTCCGGCTGTGACCATCTTGGGATCCGACTGTTGACGGAGGGGACGGCTACCTAATTAGAGGGTACACAAAGGATGGTGCGCGCAACTGGGCGTGCCCATCGGTTTTGGCCGTTTGTGTGGTCGGAACGGACATAGGGGAGGCAACATGGCGACGCGGCGACTGGATCGGGATGACCACGTCCGTAAACATCTGGCGCTGATGCTGCAGGAATGGCAGGAGCAGACCGGCCGCGACATGGCGACCGCCACCGCCGACCAGCGGCTTCAACACTGCACCACTCTGCTGATCGACCTGCTGGGCGAGGCGGAACGGGCGGACGAAGCCGCCATGGCCCAGATCTGACGCCTGTTCTGAAGTTTGCTCTAAAGCCTGCTTTAAGACCGGGGGGGAGCGGCCCCGCGACCGGGCCGCTCCGTCACATGATCGACGCTCTTACTGCGGCGCCATGCGGATGGCGCCGTCCAGGCGGATGACGTCGCCGTTCAGCATCTCGTTCTCCAGGATGTGCTGGACGAGGCGGGCGTATTCCTCCGGCTTGCCGAAGCGCTTGGGGAAGGGGACCGTCGCGGCGAGGCTGTCCTGAACCTCCTGCGGCATGTTCAGCAGCATCGGCGTGCCGATCAGGCCGGGGGCCACGGTCATCACGCGGATGCCGTGGCGGGCGAGGTCGCGGGCGGCGCAGATGGTCAGAGCGACGATGCCGCCCTTCGACGCGGCATAGGCGGCCTGCCCGATCTGCCCCTCATAGGCGGCAACGGAGGCGGTGTTGACGATCACGCCGCGCTCGCCGCTGTCCAGCAGATCCAGCTTTGCCATGTCGGCCGCGGCCAGCCGCAGGATGTTGAAGCTGCCGATCAGGTTGACCTCGATCACCGAGCGGAAATTCTCCAGCGGCATCGGACCGTCGCGGCCGACGATGCGCTGGGCCGGGGCGATGCCGGCGCAATTCACCGCGATGCGGGCCGGGCCATGGGCGGAGCGCGCCTGATCGATCGCCCGCTCGGCGGAGGCGCTGTCGGTGACGTCGCAGACCAGACCCAGCCCGCCGATCTCGTGCGCGGTCTTCAGAACCGCGTCCTCATTGACGTCCAGCACGGTCACCTTGGCGCCGAGACCGGCCAGATGACGCGCCGTCGCCGCCCCCATGCCCGAGGCGCCGCCGGTGACGATGGCGGACAGACCCTGGATGTTCATGGCATCTCCTCCTTAATTGCGACCGGTCCGCGCATGGCGCCGGTCTTGTGTCCAACAGGATGCGATCGCACTTGTTGTTTACCAGATGGCTCGGTTACCAGATGGTCGACCAACCATACCACACCGTATGGTGGGAGGCATCATGCCGACGATGGCGCCGTCTGCCGTTTCCGAAAGGGTTTCAGCATCCATGACAGCATCGTCCGTCTCTCCGTCCCTTGGCACCGGCACCGCACTGACGGTTCCCGATCCCGATCGGGTCGAGCGCGACGAACGGCTGGTCCGCCGCCGTTTCTGGCAGAAGCTGCGCGCCAACCTGCACCGCATTCCTTTCCTGGAAGACCTGCTGGCCGCCTATTTCTGCGCGACCGATCCGGCGACGCCCTACCGGGCGAAGGCGATCCTGCTGGGGGCGCTGGCCTACTTCGTGCTGCCGGTGGATGCGGTGCCCGACTGGCTGCTGATTGCCGGCTTCACCGATGACGCGGCGGTGCTCGCCGCGGCCGTGCAGACGGTGCGCGCCAATCTGACCCCGGCCCATTGGGGGCGGGCGAAGGAGGTTCTACGTGCCGAAACCGGTGCTGACGACCCAGGGACGACCGGTTAGGCGCGCCGCGACTGCTCCTGCGCCATTCTGCGTCCGTCGGCCGCGTCTCGGTGCATGGTGTAGAGGGCGGAGCCGGCGATCACCAGGGCACCAACCCACCCCCACGGATCCATCGTCTGGCCGAAAGTGATCCAGGCGACGATGGCGGTGAAGGGCAGCCGGGCATAATCGTAGGGCATCATCGCCGAGGATTCGGCCAGCGACAGTGCCTTGGTCATTGCCAACTGTCCCAGCGTCAGCAGGCCACCGAGCAGTGCCAGCCCGCCCAGCACGCTCCAACTCGGCCATGTCCAGACGAACAGCGCCGGCACCAGTGCCATCGGGGTGACCAGCAGGCCCAGGAAGGTGACGATCACCGACGCGCTGTCCCTGCGGCTGAGCAGCCGCATCTGCAAGACGGCGGCGGCGGCGGCGACGCAATGGACGAACAGCGCCAGAAAGGCCAGATCGACCGGCGCCGCACCCGGCCTCAGCACGATCATCACTCCGGCAAAGCCGACGCAGACCGCGGCCCAGCGCCGTGGCCGCACCCGCTCGCGCAGGACCAGCGCAGCTCCGGCCGCGACGAACAGGGGGATGGCGAAGCTGACCGCCGTCGCGGTGGGCAGCGGAATCCGGGAGATCGCGTAGAACCATGCGGTCATGGCGCAGAGCGTGGTCACCGCCCGCGTCACGTAGGGCCCCAGCCGCCGTTCCGCCAGAACCGCCCGGCAGGCGGGCGCCCCGACCGTCAGCGCCCAGGGCAGCATCCACAGCAGGCTGAACAGGTTGCGGAAGAACACGACCTCCAGCGGGTTCATCACCGTCGCGGCCCAATGCACGGCCGTATTGCCGATCCCGAACAGCAGCGCCGACAGCAGCATGTATCCGGCACCGAGCAGAAGCTGGTTGGTCGGTACCCGCATGCGTGGGCCGGCGTCCATGGGGGAGGTGACGGTCACGATCAATCGTCCCTGACAAGCCGTTTGCGTATGATCCGGTCCAGCGCGTCGCTTGCGCAGTTAGCGCAAACATCGAGCCGTTCGGAATACCGGCAGCCGGCGCGGAGGCAGTGATGATCCTCTGGAGAAAATCACATGGACGCAAGTAAAATGTCGGGAAGGAACGCCGCATACTCCCTTATGACGTGTGTGAATCCGGCCGGCATGAAACCGTTCGAGGCGGGTCTGATCGGGCTTGATCGGGCCGGTTCGGCGGATCAGGTCCCGGCTCAGCGGATCGAGTCGTTGTGCAGCACCATCTCGGTCGCCAGACGGGCGGCGCACAGGTCGGCCAGGGCGGTGCCGACCGCCTTGAACAGGGTGATCTGGTCGTAGAAGCGCCGGCCGGCCCGTTCGCCGCGGCTCAGTTCGAACAGGTCGCCGGCGATGTCGTCGGGGTTCAGCGTGCCGGAAGACACCGGCTGTGCGATGTCGCCGGCCACGGTCGGCGTGCGGTCACGGCTGTCGACGAAGACGCGGGCGCGGCGGATGCAGTCGTCGTCGGCCTCGCGCATGTCCGGCGTCACGCCGCCCAGCAGGTCCAGATGCTGGCCGGGCTGCAGCCAGTCGCCGCGGATCAGCGGCTCGCGCGCCGTGGTGGCGCAGGCGACGATGTCGGCGCCGCGCACGGCCCCTTCCAGGTCGGCGGTCGCCTCGATGCGGAATTTCGGCCGGTGGAAGCGGGCGGCGAGCTTGCGCGCTTTCTGCGGATCCCGTCCCCAGACCAGCACATGGCGGATCGGCCGCACCGCGGTGTAAGCCTCCACCAGTTCCAGGGCGAGCGGGCCGGTGCCGACCACCAGCATCCGCTCCGCATCCGGCCGCGCCAGATAGGAGGCGGCGAGCGCCGAGGATGCTGCGCCGCTACGCCGGCCGAGCGTGGCGGAGGAGTCCATCAGCACCTGCGGCACGCCGGTCTTGCCGTCGACCAGCAGATAGACGCCCTGGGTCTGCGGCAGGTCGCTGCCGGCATTGTCGGGAAAGACGCTGTCGATCCGCACCCCGATCGCCTGATTGACCTCCCAGGCGGGGGTGATCAGCAGCGCGGCGTCACCGGTACCGTAGGTCTCGACGCGGTGCTGATGGGCCGGCGGGGACTCCACGCCGGCGCGGAAGGTCTGCCGCAGGCGCTCGATCAGCATGCGGTGGTGCAGAACGGATCGAAGCTCGGCGCCGCTGACGGTGCGCATGGAACCCCCTTCCGCCGACCGGCATCCTGTCCCGCCCCCGAACTGTACAAGCGCGGGGAGGGGGAGCCCTGCGACTGGCGACGCTCAGTGGACGGTCGGCGCGTTGTTCTCGGCGACCGGGGCCGGCAGGGCGGAGCCGGGCAGAGTGCCGGAGACCGGGCCGGAAACCGGGCGGGTGCTCTCGGCCAGACGCTTTTCGGCGGCGGCGGCGCGGGCCTGCGCCTCCTTCAACTCACGCTCCAGATACAGGACGCGGTTGCCCTCGCGGCGGGCGCGGCGGCGATGGCGGCGCTGGCTGTTCCAGACGACGAAGCCGCCGGCCAGGAAGCCCAGCACCAGCGCCACCAGCGTGGCCAGATAGACCGGCGTGGCGAGCGTGAAGGGCAGCGGCCACAGCGACAGCGTCACGATCCCGCGGTTGGAGATCGCGAACAGGATCGCGACGAGGGCCACGGGAATGGTGACGATCCAGGAAATATGGCGCAAGGCGAAGGTTCCTTGAGAGATACGGCAGGGAGAATGGCCGGGCCGGCGCTCACTCCGTGTTCAGACGCTCGCGAAGCTGCTTGCCGGTCTTGAAGAAAGGAATGCATTTCTCGCCGACGTCAACCGATTCTCCGGTCCGGGGGTTGCGACCCGTGCGCGCGTCCCGCTTCTTGATGGAGAAGGCGCCGAAGCCGCGCAACTCCACCCGGTCGCCGCGTGCCAGCGCTTCGGTGATTTCGTCGAAGATGGTGCCGACGATCTTCTCGATGTCGCGCTGGTACAGGTGCGGGTTCCGCTCCGCCAGCCGTTGGATCAGTTCCGACTTGGTCATGATCGTTGACGTTCCCCCATTCGATGCGGGCGCTTATGGTCGGGCCGCGCCGCGCTTGGACAGCAGCGTGCCACCGGCCGCATGAGGCGTCAAGCCCCACCCGCCGTGCTAAGCCGTTACGACACAATCGTTTTTCCGGACGGTGGCAGGCGTTCTGCCCCCAATGATCCGGTGTCGGCAGATGGTATGCGCAGCAATCTCCGGCATGGATCGTGACGGAAATTTGAAAGCAATCAACGGCTTCGCGAAAGAAAACCCGATGCAGGTTCAGGCGCCGCCCAGCCGCGTTCCCTCCAGGATGGCTCCCTCCAGCACCGCCGACGAGCGGTCGCAGCCGGTCAGGTCGGCCAGGGTCAGGTCGCTGCCCTTCAGGTTGGTCTGCATCAGCGAGGCGCCGGCAAGCCGTGCCCGCACCAGCGACGCACGCATCACCTTGGCCCCGGCGCTGACCAGCAGCATGCCCAGATTGGCGCCGTCCAGCCGGCTGTCGATCAGGATGGCGCGGTCCAGCTTCACCCCGCGCAGGTCGGCGCGGCTGAGATCGGCGGAGCGCAGGTCGGCGCCGTCGAACTGGGCGGCCTGCAACTGGGCGCCGTTCAGCCGGGCGTGGCGCAGCCGGGCGCCGCTGCCCTTGGCCAGCGTCAGGATCTTGCCGGTCAGGTCGGCTCCCTCCAGGTTCAGCCCGGTCAGGTCGAGCTGGCAGCCCTGCTTGCCGCTGGTGCCCAGCCAGATCATGTGCTGGCGCAGCATGCTGTCCAGCTGGTCGACCGGCAGGGCCGGCAGCTCGTCGGCCGTCGTCTCCTCGGGTTCGGGCTCGGGCGCCGGAGCCGGGGGCGGTGTCTGCCGGGCAGCAACGGCCTGCTCGTCGGTGCGGATCGCCTGTTCCAGCCCGTCCTGATCCAGGCTGGCCCCGTCGAGGATGGCGCCGCGCAGGTCGGACCCGTTGAGGTCGGCACCGCGCAGGTCGGCGCCGGAGAAGTTGGCGTCGCGCAGGTCGGTTCGGTCCAGCCGGGCGCCGGCCAGCCGGGTGTTGGTGAAGTCGGCCGCCCGCGCGAAGCTGCCCGACAGCTTGGCCCGCGCCATGTCGGCGTTGGTCAGCCGGGCCGACGCCATGTCGGCCGGACCGGGGTCGAAGCCCACCACCTTCAACTCGCCGGCGCTGTTGCGGTTGACCATGCTGCCGTCGCGCAGGTCGACCTCCACCATGGTGGCGCCGTCCAGCTTGGCGCCGCGCACGTTGGCGCCGCGCATGTCGGTGCGGAACAGCCGCGCTTCCGACAGGTCGGCCCCGCGCAGGTCGGCGCCATAGAGGTCGGCATGGTCCAGCACCGCGCCGCGCAGGTCGGCGTCACGCAGGATGGCGCCGGCCAGATGGGCGCCGGTCAGGTTGCGGCCCGCCAGCGACAGGCCGGACAGGTCGAAGAAGGGCAGGTTGGCGCGGGCGCCGTTCGGGCGTCCCTCGGCGAATCGGACATGGCGCTCGCACACGCGGTCGAGCTGGTCCTGGGTCAGGCGGATGCGGGATTTGCCGTCTTGCGCCATGGCCGGTCACGCGAACAGGGCGTCGATGTCGGCCTGGGAGATCCCGCCGCCGCCGTCACCGCCAGTCGGGGCGGCGGGCGGCGGCGGCGGGGGCGGCTTCGCGACGGGGGGGGGCGGAGGGGGAGGAGGCGGCGGAGGTGGGGAGGGCGCCACGTCGGCTGGCAGCGGCTCCGCCCGTTCCGCCACCTCCGGCACGCTGTCGAACAGCGCGTCGATGGCGTCCTGGCTGACCTCCGGCCCGCCCAGCTGCGGACCGTTCAGCAGATGGGCGTCGGGGCGGGTGTCGCCCAGCTTGCGGTGCGAGGCCACCTCGCCATGGTGCTGCTCGGGGGCGACGGCCAGCCGCTCGACGCCCCAGATTTCGATCATCGTGTTCACGCGCTCTTCGATGTAGCGCAGCGTGTTGACGACCTTGGTGGTGCGCTGACCGGTGATGTCCTGGAAGGAGCAGGCAGTCATGATCTCGATGCACCACGCCTCGATCGCGTCGATCCGTTCGGCCAGATCGGCGTCGTCGCGCGGGATCGACATGGTGATTTCCTGAATCTTCTCCGTCGCGTTCAGGATGTCGGTGGTGGCGCGTTCGGTGGCGGCGACGATCTCGTCCAGCTCGCCGGTCGCCGCCTCGATGCGGTTGGACCCGGTGTCGGTCGCCTTCAGGGCCGCGATGTCGCTGCGCGCCTCGCGCACCACCTGGGTGATGGCGGTCAGCTCCTGCTGGATGCGCGGGTCCTCGCCGGGGGCGAAGGACGTGAAGGCGCTGGACGAGGTGCCGCTCAGCCGGTCGACCTGACCTTCCAGCCTGTCGACCAGCCGGTGGAACTCGTCGGAGGCGACGACACGGCTGCGCCGGTCGCGCATGCGCAGGAAGGCCCGCCCCCGCGCCGTCTGCGACAGGGCCTCTTCCATCTGCAGATACTCTTGCTCGGTCAGTTCGAGCAGTGACCCGCCGCTCATAGCGCTCAACCCGTTTTCGACAGCCGCGCCTCCCCGGCATGTCCGGGGGCTGCGCCGACCTTGTCCTATACCACCCAATTTCTTTACCGGGAGTTTCCGCCGTCGCCGCGCTATCATCGCCGCAACGGGGCGGCCGGAGGGTGGACAACCTTGAACCGCCTTCCTTTTTGTCCCAAATCAGCCCGATCCAGCGACGATCTCGACAAGAAATTCCCAGGAAGAAAGGAATAAGGCCATGAAGAGGGCGGTGCGTCCGGTGGTGTTTGCTGCGGCGGTCGGACTGGCGGCGGTGACCGGCGGCGCGCTGGTCGCCCCGGCCGACTCGGCGCTGGGCCGGCTCGGTTCCGCCATTGGCCTCGGTGCCTCGCCCGCGGCGGCGGCACTGCCTCTGGGCGCGGTCGGCGGCGGCACCATCGCCCCGATGCTGGAGCAGGTGACGCCGGCCGTCGTGAACATCTCGGTGCTGAGCCAGGCGCCCCAGGCGGAAAATCCGCTGCTGCGCGACCCCTTCTTCCGCCGCTTCTTCAACATGCCGGACCAAATGCCGCAGTCCCGTCCGCAGGTCAGCGCCGGGTCGGGCGTGATCATCGACGCCCGCAACGGCTATGTCGTCACCAACAACCATGTGGTGGAGAACGCGCAGGAGATCGCCGTCACCCTGAAGGACCGCCGCCGCCTGCGCGCCAAGCTGATCGGCCGCGACGCCGCCACCGACATCGCCCTGCTGCAGATCAAGGCCGACGGGCTGACCGCGCTGCCGCTCGGCGACTCGGACCGCTCACAGGTCGGCGACTTCGTCGTCGCCATCGGCAACCCGTTCGGGCTGGGGCAGACGGTGACCTCCGGCATCGTCTCGGCGCTCGGCCGCAGCGGGCTGAAGATCGAGGGGTACGAGGACTTCATCCAGACCGACGCCTCGATCAATCCCGGCAATTCCGGCGGCGCGCTGGTCAATTTCCAGGGCGAGCTGATCGGCATCAACACCGCCATCATCGGCCCGGCCGGCGGCTCGGTCGGCATCGGCTTCGCCGTACCGGTCAGCATCGTGCGGTCGGTGATGGAACAGCTGCGCGAGTATGGCGAGGTGCGGCGCGGCCGGCTGGGCGTGGCCATCCAGGACCTGACGCCCGACCTTGCGGAAAGCATGAGCCTGAAGGGCGACGAAGGCGCGCTGATCGCCAAGATCGAACGGGGCTCGCCGGCCGACAGCGGCGGCTTGCGCAGCGGCGACGTGGTGATCGCGGTCGACGGCCGGCCGGTGCGCAGCGCCACCGACTTCCGCAACCGCATCGGTCTTCTGCGCGTCGGCACGCCGGTGCAGTTGACGGTGATGCGCGAGGGCGGGCAAAAGTCCGTCACCGTCCGCACCGCCCGCTGACCATCAAGGAGCCTCCCCGTACCGGCATGATGCGTTCCAATCCACCCCGCCGCCCGGCAGCCCCGCCGGCGCCCACGCCCGGCCGCAGCGCGGCCCAGAGGCAGCGCGAGATCGCGACGTTGCTGATGCGGCTCGACGCCATGCTGAAGCAGTCGGCGGAGTTGGCGCAGACGGCGCGCGAGCGGGTGTCGGTCGGCGGGCTCGCCCGCTATCGCCGCTTCAGCCGGCGGGTGCGCGACTTCTTCGCGCTGGCCGCCCTGACGCAGGAGCGGCTGGATGCGGCACCGGAGGAGATGGAGGATCTGATCGATCCCATGACCACAGCGCTGGAGCGTCTGCACGCCCGCATGGTGGTCCAGTTCGTGGAGGGCAGCGCCGGCTTCTTCGCCAGCTTCGCGCGGGTGAAGGCGCTGCCCATCGGCACCCACGAGATGTGCGGGTTGGAACTGCGCGGCGTGCTGGAGATCCGCAAGTTCCTCGACGATCCGCTCTATGAGGGGGAGCGGGGACAGGCGCTGCGCGCCGAGGCCGACCGCATCGCCGCCCTGATCCGCCGCGTGATGGATCGCATTCCGCCGCTGCCCGATTTCGGCGACGAACCCAGCATCGGCCCGCGCGGCACGCTGAACAGTCCGTTGAAGGGACCCAACGCCCATATGCCGCCCGGCCGCGCCGCCGCCCGACCGGCTGCGGCCCGGCCGGCCAACATGCCGCCGCCCGCTCCACCGGCGCCGAACCCCAGCACCGAAGTCCGTTCGCTGAGCCTCGACCAGTTCGAGGACGACGAGGAGGAATAGGAAGGGAAGGGGGCCGGATCGACGGTCCTGCCCCCTTCCCTAACGGCCCCTTTTTAACGGCGGTGCTTGCCCTCATCCGCCGTCAATGCGCCGACCGCGGCGCCGGCGGCACCGCCCAGCAGACCGCCATAGATCGCGCTGCCGCCGGTGACGGCGCCGATGGCCGCACCGCCCGCCGCACCGATGGCGCCGCCGGTCAGCGCGCGGTTCTCGCGATGATTCAGGTTCGAACAGCCGCCGAGCAGGGTCGCGCCGATCAGCAGCGCCGTCGCCCCGGTGGTGAATGTCCGCGTGGTGGTCTTCATCGGTCTCTTCCTTCAAGCATAGGCACGGCAACATGAGGGACCGCCGCCGATGCCGCGTCGTCGGGCAAGGCTGGACGGTCAAGCTTATGTTTGGTGCGCGCCGCCGTCCGGTGCTGTGACCATTTCGAGGTATTCGCCCTATCCGGCCGGAGCATCCCCCCGCCTTTGGAGTTCCAAAGTCGCGGAAGATGGCGGCGAAGTTCAGGTGGCCGGGACCGCCAAAGTATGCGGGCGTCAATTTCCTTTATTTTGCTATGGTTACCTAATTGTTTAACAAGACTGCCTCAATTGTGTGCGAGTCATTACAAAGAGACGCAAATTTCACGATGAAAAATCATTGTGGATTGTCTAGTACGTCCTTTCGGCTCCGAAACATGAGCATTTGGGACACAGAGATCGGCTGTAGGCGTGGGTGCATGGACACTCCGCAGCAAAAAGCCGGCACAGGGAAGACCAGAGATGACGATCAGCGACAGGGACTTGAACAGGGGCGGACCAGCTCGCCTGCCATCCGCAACGCCGCCCAATGCACAAATAGGGCGCATCATCGAAATGGCGTTCACCGGCTTGTGGGTGATCCGGCGGCAGGGCGCCTTGGCGGAAGTCGGCGGGCGGCTCTCCTGGCCCGACCGCGCTTCGTTGGAACGCGCGGCGGCGGAAGCCGGCATCCCGCTGTCCGGCGACATCATCCACACCGGCCGACTCAATGCCAACCATCGATAGGAGACGGTCCATTCTCCTTCCGGGGGATGGGAAAGCGACGAACGGACAGTTGCGCGGGTGACAGGCTTCTTCCAATATCCGAAGGATCGTCGGCCGTCAGAACTGGACGTTCCGCAATCTCCGCTTCATTGGGGCCTATGGAAGACATCGACCGCCAAAGAACGCTTGCCTATTTCGAAAGGCTGGGAAAAGAGCGGGTTCGACTCTACACCGCCATCGATTGCGAGCGTTATCTCGGTGACTGGCAGGTCCGTGAATTGGCCGACCAGTGGCTTGACGCCAAGAATGCGGAAGACAGGCCGCGCTTGCTGGGCCGGCCGTTGTGGCGGCGGCTGTTGGCCGACCGCCGTCCCTGACCGTTCTTCCCTTCAACCCCGCTTCGGAATTGGCTCCGGCCGTCCGGTCACCCGTCGGGCCGGCGTGACATCGAAGGCGTAGAGGGCGGCGATGCCTCCCCCGTCCGGCCGGATGGTGTGATAGGCCGTCCCGTCGATCCGCATAAAACCTACCCCTCCTCGCCGCTTCAAGCTCCGCCCCCGCCCTACCAAGGCGGGATGACTTTGTCGGCACCTCACAATAGGTGGTGGCCGCTGCCGCTTCAACACGGGTAGCGTTTGGCGGAACCGTCACCCGCCGGGCGGTGTTACCGTTTCCGGCTAAGCAAGAAGTGGCCGTATCCCCACATGGTTTCCGAAACGATGCCGTTGCGCGCGCTGCGTTCCCATTCCTCCCCGCTCTACCGGCTGCCCGGTTCGGCGCTGGTCCTGATTGCCTGCACCGCCGCGGTTCTGCTGACCATCGGGCTGTCGGCGGTCTTCGCCTGGCGTGACCGCGACGAGGCGGTCCAGCAGGCGACCGGCGTCGCCGGCAACATTGGCCTGCTGGCGGCGGAGCATGCCGCCCGGCTGATCGAGTCGGGGGACCTGCTGCTGACCCAGACGGCGACGCTGGCCGGTCCGGCCGGGACGCCGCTGCCCGACGATGCGGCGACGCGCGACCGCATGGCCCTGCTGGCGGCCAGCGCCCCCCATGTGGTCGGGCTGGAGATCCGCGACCCGTCGGGTGCGCTGCGGCTGTCGAGCCTGCCCGAGGCGGCGCCGGGCGGCGCCCGGCCGGCATTGAAGCCGGACGGCATGGCCATCGGTATCGGGCGGATGGGCGGGCAGATGGCCGGAGGTTCGGGCGGACGGTCGGTCATCACCCTGGCGCGCCCCCTGCCGGGTGCGGCAGGCGGCGCGCCGCGGGGCTGGGCGGTTGCCGGACTGGACGCGCGGGCCTTCCGCGACGTCTACCGCTCGCTTGACGTCGGCTATGGCCACAGCATCGCCATCCTGCAGCCGGACGGCACTCCGCTGCTGCGCGAGCCGGAGGGTGGCGGCATCATAGGCGGCAATGCGGGAGACGATACCGCCAGCCATGCCGACGACATCGTCGTCACCCGCCCGGTGGGCGACACCGGCCTGTCGGCCATGGTGACCATCGCCACCGGCAGCGTTCTGCGCCGCTGGAGCGAGCGGCTGTGGATCTACGCCGCCTTCGCCGCTGCGGCTTGCGCCACGGTCGCGGTGATCGGCGCCCTCGCCATCCAGCGAGCCCGGCGCGAGCGCGAGGCCGAGGACGCCCTGCAGCACGCCTACGACACGCTGGAGGAGCATGTCCACCAGCGCACCGCCCAGCTGGAGCGCGCCAACGCCCAGTTGGAGGCGGCGGTGACCGACAAGGAGGTCCTGCTGAAGGAGGTTCAGCACCGGGTGAAGAACAACCTTCAGGTCATCTGCAGCCTGTTGCGCCTGCAGGCGGCCCGTATCGACGAGCAGGCCCGCCGCGGCTTCGACGAAAGCCTGCGCCGCATCCAGACCATGAGCCTGCTGCACGAGCTGCTCCACCGCTCCGACGAGCCGGCGCACATCAACTTCGCCGACGCGCTGCGCCAGATGTGCGACGGGCTGGTCCGCTCCGACAATCCGACCGCCGCCCGGCTGGAGCTGGAGGCGCAAGACTGGATCGTCGACGCGGACCGCGCCACGCCGCTGGCCATCGCCACCAGCGAGCTGGTGTCGAACGCGCTGCTGCACGCTTTTCCGCACGGGCATCCCGGCACCGTCCGCGTGATGCTGGAGCGTGACGAGGCCGGCATGCGGCTGATCGTGCGCGACGACGGCGTCGGGCTACCCGCCGGCATGCCGAGCCAGCACAAGCGTCCCGGGCGCGGCGGTTCCAGCAGCGGCCTCGGCCTGAATCTGGTGCAGGCGCTGTCCCACCAAGCCGGCGCCACGCTGAAGATCGAGCGTGATGGCGGCACCATCTTCACCCTGACCATTCCCGAACAGCCGGCTCGCCAGCGCGCCAAGACGGCGGCGTAGGAGGGCACGTAAGGCTCCCTCTCCCGGGGCGGGAGAGGGCGATTCGGCCGCGATTTGTGCTGCGGCCGGTCCGGCGACTACTCCAGCATGCTGCGCAGCATCCAGGCGGTCTTGTCGTGGATCTGCAGGCGCTGGGTCAGCAGGTCGGCGGTCGGCTCGTCGCTGCCCTGCTCGGCCAGCGGGAAGACGCTGCGGATGGTGCGGGCGGCGGCCTCGTGGCCTTCGACCAGCTGGCGGATCATGTCGTTCGCCTTGGGAACGCCCGCCTCTTCCTTGATCGAGGCCAGCTGCGCGAACTGCGAGAAGCTGCCCGGCGCCGGATAGCCCAGGGCGCGGATGCGCTCCGCGATCTCGTCCAGCGCGGTCCACAGCTCCGTGTACTGGGTCATGAACATGGTGTGGAGCGTGTTGAACATCGGCCCGGTGACGTTCCAGTGGAACGAATGGGTTTTGATGTAGAGCGCAAAGGTGTCGGCCAGAACCTTGTTCAGCCCCTCGGCGATGGATTTGCGGTCTGCGTCCGAGATCCCGATGTCGATCTTCATTCTTCGATCCTTCTTGTTGGGTCCTGCATTATACCCCGGCATCGGCGCAGCCGTCAGCGGCCGCCGCCCCGCGGTCCCGGGACAACAGCTTGGGCGCAGGCGGATCGTTTCAAGTCTGATGCGACCAAACTTCACGCCCCATCGTCGAGGATGGGTGATGCGACTCCGGCCAGTTTCCCCTCAGCCCGCCCGCAGCCGGCCGATGAAGTGCGTCACCTCGCGGTTCAGCGTCGATGCCTGACCGTCCAGCAGTTCGGCGGCGCGCAGGACCTCGCCCGCCGCGGTCCCGGTCTCCCCGGCGCTGGTCGATACCGTCGCGATGGTCTGCGAGACCTCGGCGGTGCCGGCGGCGGCCTCCTGCACGTTGCGGGTGATCTCCTCCGTCGCGGCGGCCTGCTGTTCCATGGCACCGGCGATGGAGCCGACGATCTCGTCGATGCCGACCACCGTCTCGCCCACCCCCTTGATGGCGGCGACGGCGGCCCCGGTCACCTGCTGCATCGAGGTGATCTGGGTCCCGATCTCCTCGGTCGCCTTGGCGGTTTGGGTGGCGAGGCTCTTCACCTCGCTCGCCACCACGGCGAAGCCCTTGCCGGCCTCGCCCGCCCGCGCCGCCTCGATCGTCGCGTTCAGCGCCAGCAGGTTGGTCTGGGCGGCGATGGAATTGATCAGGCCGACGATCTCGCCGATGCGGTTGGCGGCGTCGGACAGGCCGACGACATGGGCGTTGGTCTCCTCCACCGCCCGCACGGCGCCGCGCACCATGTCGAAGGAGCGGCGGACCTGACCGCCGATCTCGGCGATGGAGGCCGACATCTCTTCCGTCGCGGCGGCAGCCGTCTGGACGCTGCTCCCCGCCTGGGCGCTGGCGGCGGCGACGGTGGCGGCCTGCCGGTTGGCGCTGTTGGCGCGTTCCAGCATGCCGGCGGCGTTGCTGCGCACCTGATGGGCGCCGGCCCCCACCTGCTGCACGACCTCCGCCACGCGGGCCTCGAACAGGTCGGCCAGTTCCCGGATGGCGCGGTGCTTTTCCGCCTCGGCCTCCGTCTTCTGGCGCTGCTGGTCGGCGGTCAGCCGCTCCACCTCGCGCGCGTTGGTCTGGAAAACCTCCAGCGCGCGGGCCATGGCGCCGATCTCGTTGCGCATCCAGCCGCCCTCGACTGCGGTGTCGAGCTTTCCGGCGGCCAGATCGGCCGTGTTGCTCGACAGCCGCTGCAGCGGCCGGGTGATGGACCGCGCCAGCAGCAGCCCGGCCGCCATCATCGCTGCCAGCAGACCGGCCATCACCAGCGCGAAGTCGCGGCGGGCGGAGGCCGCGGCATCGCGGGTGGCCTGGGTGGCGGCGGCGGTGGAGCGGCCGATGGCCTCCTGCGTCTCCATCACCTTGGCGGTCAGGGCGGCGAACTGGTCGTCGGTGTGGGCCATCATCGGGATGCCGATCAGGCGGTCGATGGCCGCCATCTGGTTCATCTCTTCGACCGCCTTGGCATAGGCGCCGACCCGCGCCGACACCTCGTCCAGCATCGCCCGCTCCGTCTCGGCCAGCGGCAATGCGCGCAGTTCCGCGATGCCTGTGCGCGCCTTGCCCAGGTTGGCGGCGATGGCGTCGCGCATGGCCTGCAACTTCGCCTCTTCGATGCCGGAGCCGGACAAGGCCAGATGCCGCGACACGTCGCTGTGGATGACGTAGGCGATGGCGACCAGCCGGTCGATCCGGCCCAACCGCTCCGCCGCCTCACGGTGGATGCCGTCCACGGCACCCAGCGCCTGCTCCGACTGGCGGTCGGCCAGCACCAGCGCCGCCACCGTCAGGACGATCCCCATCAGGGGAGCCGCGAAGACCCGGCCCGCCACCGACAGGCCCGACAGACGCGCAAAGACACCGCCGTTCATGCTCACCCCCAACAGCTCTGCCGGTCGATCACCGCCCTATGCGGCAGCATTCACTTGTAGATGCCGACATAGGCGACCAGATCCTGGCCGGGCACGCGCTTCACGTAAGTGATCTTCGGTTCGATCTTGTTGCTGGCGGGGTTCAGCCAGCGATACTCGACCCAGCCCTCGTCCTTCTCCTTGGCGACGGCCAGCACGTCCTGGACGATGAAGCGGCCGTCCGGGTCCTTGACGTTGATGACGCTCTGGCCGACACCGGCCGGGCGCGGCGGATACACCTTCCAGACGCCGGCGAAGTCGATGACGTTGACGTAGATCTCGCCGTGCTTGAACGGGCCTTCGGCGTTGAAGGTTTTGGCGGCCTCGTCCAGACCCTGTGCGGCGATCAGGTCCGCCGCCTTCAGGGTGATCGACTTGGCGTCCTCCTGCGTCGGCTTGGCATCCTGGGCGACGGCGGAAGTGGACAGAGGGACCGAAACGGCTGTCCCGACGGCAATCAGGACGACCGCCAGCAAACGAAACCACAGGCGCATGTGCTTTTTCCCCAAGGAGTGGGGGCGGACGGCGGACGCCGGGCGCCCCATCGATTGTTATCCGGCCGTCATCGCCTTAATCGCGCGGCCATTATCACCGGAGGCTACTAGCAGAAGGTTTCATGCGTTTGTCCGCTACATTTCGGCGCGCTCATATTGCGTTGCAACATAGCAATATTACGAACGATTTATCGTATGACGCAGCTGTAGGCCGTATTCCGTTCAGTTTGAACGCCTTAGACGGTCGGTTGGCGCTGTCGGAGGCGAGCGGATGGGCCGGGTGCCGTTCGTTGCGGCCAATCGACGCATTGGCCGAGCGGCCGCTTCGCGCGTGACGGTTTGCCGCCCCTTTTTTCCATCGACAGCCGCGCCGTTCGGGTGGAGCATCGGAGGTCCGATGCGGGCGCTCCGCCGGCCCCGGACCCGATGCGCGTTTCCGCCACGCGTCCGCCGCCCCCCGATCCGGACGTGCCTGTCTTCTGGAAGTGCCAGTTTCTGGAAGTGCGAGTTTTCAAACGGACTTGTCTGAAGAGCCACACGCGAACGGGCCGCCCCGGCGGCCGGCGCCGGCGGCCCAACTCCGGCCCAGATGGTGATCGGGGGGGCCCGTCCCCGGTCACGACAGCCCGAAGCTTCCACGGGAGGTGTGAATGCCGCATACGCAAATCCGGACGGCGCGCTGCGCGGCGCTGGTCGGCCCCTATCTCGCCGGCAAGACGACGCTGCTGGAAAGCCTGCTGTTCGCCGCCGGGGCCGTCACCCGCAAGGGCAGCGTGCGCGACGGCAACGCCGTGGGCGACAATTCGCCGGAGGCGAAGGCCCGGTCGATGAGCACCGAGCTGAACGTCGCCTCCTTCGACTACCTGGGAGAGCGCTGGTCGATCCTGGACTGCCCCGGCTCGGTGGAGCTGACGGGGGAGGCGCAGGCGGCGCTGATGGCCGCCGACATCGCCGTCGTGGTGGCGGAGGCCGCGCCGGAGAAGGCGGTGCTGCTGGCCCCGCTGTTCAAGATGCTGGACGACCACCGCATCCCGCATCTGCTGTTCATCAACAAGATCGACTCGCTGGGCGACCTGCGCGTGCGCGACGTCGTCGCCGCCTATCAGGAGGTCTCGGCCCGCAAGCTGGTGCTGCGCGAGGTGCCGCTGCGCGAGAACGGCCAGATCACCGGGTTGGTCGATCTGGTCAGCGAACGCGCCTGGCGTTTCAACCCGCACAAGCCGTCCGATCTGGTGGCCCTGCCCGACAGCGCCCGCGACTGGGAGGCGGAGGCGCGGCAGGCGATGCTGGAATCGGCCGCCGATTTCGACGACGGCCTGCTGGAAAAGCTGCTGGAGGACATGGCCCCCGACAGTGCCGAGTTGTACGAAACGCTGGCGCACGAACTGGCCGACGACCTGATCGTCCCCGTCTTCTTCGGATCGGCGGAGAATGACAACGGCATCCGCCGCCTGCTGAAGGCCCTGCGGCACGAGGGACCGGAGGTTGACACCACCGCGGCCCGCATCGACCTTCCCGCCAATATGGCGGTGGCGGCGCAGGTGGTGAAGACGATGATGGGCTCCCATGCCGGGAAGCTCAGCCTCGCCCGCGTCTGGCGCGGCACCGTCACCGACGGCATGACGCTGGGTGGCGAACGGGTGTCCGGCATCTTCCAGCTTTTCGGTCGCGACCAGACCAAGGTGCCGCAGGCGGTCGTCGGCGACCTCGTGGCGCTCGGCCGGCTGGAGAAGGCGGCGACCGGCGACCGGCTGACCGAAAAGGCCAATCTCGGCCCGCCCGCCGACTGGCCGGCCGCCGCCCCGCCGGTGCATGGTCTGGCGCTGCGCGCCGAGAACCGCAACGACGAGGTGAAGCTGTCCGCCGCCCTGCAGAAGCTGCAGGAGGAGGACCCGTCCCTGACTCTCGACCAGTCGGCCGAGACCGGCGAACTGGTGCTGTGGGGGCAGGGCGACGTCCATCTGAAGCTGGCGATGGACCGGCTGCGCAGCCGCTTCAATGTGGCGGTGAAGGGCCAGCCGCCGCAGGTCCCCTATAAGGAAACGATCCGCAAGGGCACCAGCCATCACGCCCGCTTCAAGCGCCAGACCGGCGGCCACGGCCAGTTCGCCGACATCCATGTCGAGGTCCGGCCGCTGCCGCGTGGGTCGGGCATCCAGTTCGAGGATGCGGTGGTCGGCGGCGCCGTGCCGCGCCAGTACATCCCGGCGGTGGAGGCCGGCGTGCGCGAGGCGGCGGTGCGCGGGCCGCTGGGCTTCCCGGTGGTGGATTTCGCGGTGGCGCTGACCGGCGGCCAGTTCCACGCCGTCGACAGCTCCGACATGGCCTTCAAGACGGTGGCGCGGCAGGCGATGGCCGACTCGCTGCCGGCTTGCGAGCCGGTGCTGCTGGAACCGATCCTGACCGTCACAATCGCGGTGCCCAGCGCCTTCACGCCGAAGGTGCAGCGTCTGGTCAGCGGCCGGCGCGGCCAGTTGCTGGGCTTCGACGCGCGGCCGGGCTGGCCCGGCTGGGACGAGGTGAAGGCGTGCATGCCGCAGGCCGACATGCAGGATCTGATCGTGGAACTGCGGTCGCTGACCTTCGGCGTCGGCAGCTACAGCGCCGAGTTCGAACGGCTTCAGGAGGTGGTCGGCAAGGCGGCCGACCGGGCCGTGGAAATCCGCCGCGACATGCTGGCGGCACAGTAAACGGAGGAACGCTCCACCGCCCAACCGGCGGGCGGTGGAGCAACTCCCCTATCAGCCGATCTTCTGCTTGGCCATCGCGCCCAGACGCAGGCGGAGCGCGTTCAGCTTGATGAAGCCTTCCGCGTCCTTCTGGTTGTAGACGCTGTCCTGCTCGAAGGTCACATAGTCCATGCGGTACAGCGAGTTCGGCGACTTGCGGCCGACGACCGTGACGTTGCCCTTGAACAGCTTCAGGCGGACCGTGCCGTTGACCAGCGACTGGGTCTGGTCGATCAGCGCCTGGATTGCCAGACGCTCCGGGCTCCACCAATAGCCGCAATAGATCAGTTCGGCGTAGCGCGGCATCAGCTCGTCCTTCAGGTGCCCGGCACCGCGGTCGAGGGTGATGCTCTCCATCGCGCGGTGGGCCACCAGCAGGATGCTGCCGCCCGGGGTCTCGTAGACGCCGCGCGACTTCATACCGACATAGCGGTTCTCGACCAGATCGAGGCGGCCGATGCCGTTCTCGCCGCCCAGGCGGTTCAGTTCGGTCAGCAGGGCCGCCGGGGACAGCGCCTTGCCGTCGATGGCGACCGCGTCACCGTTCTTGAACTCGACCTCGATGTAGGTCGGGGTGTCCGGCGCCTTTTCCGGGGCGACGGAGCGGGTGTACATGTCCTCGTCCGGCTCGACCCACGGATCCTCCAGCGCCTTGCCCTCGTACGAGATGTGCAGGAGGTTGGCGTCGGTGGAGTAGGGGGCCTCGCCGCGCTTGTCCTTCGCGATCGGAATCTGGTTCTTCTCGGCGTAGTCCAGCAGCGTGGTGCGGCTGTTCAGGTTCCACTCGCGCCACGGCGCGATGACCGTGATGTCGGGCTTGAGCGCGTAATAGCCCAGCTCGAAACGGACCTGATCGTTGCCCTTGCCGGTGGCGCCATGGGCGACGGCGTCCGCGCCGACCATGTTGGCGATCTCGATCTGGCGCTTGGCGATCAGCGGCCGGGCGATCGAGGTGCCGAGCAGGTAGGTGCCCTCATAGAGCGTGTTGGCGCGGAACATCGGGAAGACGAAGTCCCGCACGAATTCCTCGCGCAGGTCGTCGATGAAGATGTTTTCCGGCTTGATGCCCAGAAGCTCGGCCTTCTTGCGGGCGGGCTCCAACTCCTCGCCCTGGCCGAGGTCGGCGGTGAAGGTCACCACCTCGCAGGAATAGGTCTCCTGCAGCCACTTCAGGATGACCGAGGTGTCGAGGCCGCCCGAATAGGCGAGCACCACTTTCTTGATCTGTTTGCCGGACGCGCCGCTCATTGGACTGCTCTTGCAGTAGAGAAAGGTAAGGTGGCGACCGTACGGCCTTTCCCGCCCGCCTTCAAGCCCCCGTGCCCAGTTGGGTGCCATCCGGGCGGCCTTCCACCGTCCTATGGCGCACCGCCGTCGCGGCGAAGGCTAGACAGGCGCCGGCGGCGAAGAAGGCAAGCCCGTGCCGGGTCAGTTCCATCGCCGCCCCGGCCAGCACCGGCCCGGCCAGTGCGCCGACGCCCCACATCAGCCCCATGGCGGCATAGATCCCCACCAGTTCCGACCCCTGGAACCGGCTGCCGACGATGGCCAGCATGATGGTGTAGACGCCGACGAAGGCGCCGCCCCAGACGAACAGCAGCGCGTAGGTCGCGACCTCGCTCATCAGCGCGACCGGCCAGACCAGCGCCCCCAGCGCGGCGCAGACCGCCAGCGCGATCACCAGCGTCAGCCGGTCCATCTTGTCGCCCAGCCAGCCGATGGGAAGCTGCAGCAGGATGGCGCCGATCATCATGCAGGACATCAGGCTGGTCGCTCCCGTCTCCGACCAGCCGAGCTTGGTGGCGTAGATCGCCAGGAAGGACAGCCCGGCGGTCTCGATGGCGGCGTTCAGCACGATGGCGCCGATGGCGACCGGGGCCAGCCGGATGAAATGCAACGGCCCCTCGCGCGACGGCCGCTCGAACTCCGGCGCCCGGATGCGGGGGGAGGCGACCAGCAGCGCCGCGGCTGCGGCGACGCCGGCACCGGCCAGATAGGGCAGCGCCCCGCCGGACCCCAGCAGCGACAGCATCAGCGGACCCAGCGCGAAACCGGACGACAGCGCCGCGGTGTAGACCGCCATGGCACGGGCGCGGGTGCCCTCGCTGCTCAGGCTGTTGGTCCAGGTCTCCGACAGGACGAACAGGGTTTCCGACGCGGCCCCCAGCAGGATGCGCAGGGGAAACCAGATCCAGATCGGGGTGGCGGGGAACAGGGCCAGCAGAACCGCCGCCCCCGCCAGCGCCAGGATGACCAGCCGGCGGATGCCCAGCCGCGCCACGATCCGCGGCAGCAGCACCGCCATCGCCAGGACGCCGAGCGCATGCATCGCCGCGTTGGCGCCGATGGTCAGGTCGCTCAGATTCTGCCGTGACAGATCCAGCGCGATTAGGGCGGCGCTGAGGCTGTAGGTCAGCCCGAACATCATCGCCGTGGCGATCACCGCGGCGCGCGACAGCAGGCCGCCGTCATCCGCTGTCGGCTCCGATGTCATGCCTGCTCCTTTTCCAAAAGTGTTTGGGTATCGGTCATGACGGCTGCGTATCCGGCCGGCCATCCATGCTGCCGTCCATGCCGGCTTCCGGCGAACGGGCGGTGCCGCGCAGCTGTCCGAGAAAGCCGCCGAGCCGGCGGTGCCAGGATCGGTCGGGGCGGTCGACGACGCGGGCCAAGGCCGCCGCGTAATCCAATACGAAACCCGGCGTCCAGCTCATCGCATCGGCACGGCTGCGGATCAGGGAGGCGACCCAGATATCGGGATCCATCAGCAGGCGCAGCAGACGCACCCAAGGGAAGCGGCTGGCCAAGGCACCTTCCAGCGTCGCGTCCAATGCGGCGGCTACGACGACCGAACAATTCCGGTTGGACAGGTTGTAGGTGCTGTCCTGCCGGTATCCGGCCCAAAAGGCCCGCAGACGCCAGCGATCGTAGGTCCACAGCTCCACGGTCGAATCGGCGGGGCACCAGTCGGCGATCTCTTCCTCGTAGGACGGCAGGAAGCGTCCGGGCACGTCGTTTTCGGTTCCGCTGCGCAACGCGGTCACGAAGCTGACGCCGGACTGGTCGATCTCGTTGGCCGGATAGTGGCTGATATACAGGTCGGGCGCCAATTCCAATGCGGAGTGGCCGGTGGACACCACGCCGTTGCGGTCGATGGCGGCGATGTAGCGGTCGATCACCAGCCGCCTGTCCAGCGGCGCGGTGGCGGAGGCGACCGGGGTCCACACCCGCACCACCAGCGGCCGGTCGTGACGGCCGGCCGGCTCCGGACTGTCGCCCACCAGAACGGGGGCATTGTCGTACCAGCCCCGGCCGGAAAAGATCGGCAGGTTGAGGATTGCCGCCTCTTCCTCCAGGTTGCGCAGCATCACCCCCAGCCGCAGCAGAAGCCAGCCCGACAGGCCGATGAACAGTCCGATGCACAGAGGCGTGTTGCGGTCGGAGGGCAGCGGCCATTCCGTCATCATCATCGCCGCCAGCGCCAGTTCCGCCAGCCCGCAGAGGATCAGGAGCCGCCAGTTCCGCACGCGGAACACCGCTGCGGCAGCCGCCCGGTTCGCCCCGTCGAGCGCCAGGACGATGGAGAGCGGCAAGGCCAGCGCCCAGCCGTTCAACAGCGGCGAGGCCAGCAACAATCCGCCGGCAAGGATCGCCAGCACCGACCGTGCCAGGGCGAAACGCCGGTTTGCCCCCAAGGACGCGGACAGGGCCATCAGCAGGCTTACGACGCCGGCCGCCGTGAAGACCAGTCCCAGGAAGCTGTAGATCAGCTGGGTCAGTCCGAGGGAGGCATTCAGTGCCAACGCCAGCCCCAACCCCATCGACAGCAGGCCGAGCACGGCGATCACATACCAGTGGGACCGAAAGGCCCGAGGGCCGATCAGCAGAAACGCAAGCTTCAGCATCGCATTGCCGGAATCGCGAGAAGCACGGATCTGTGCATCTCTCGACTGGTGAGCCTGTAACCGGTTGCTGTCAACGCTGGTATCGGTGCCGGATACCGGTCTGTCGATGCGATGATTACCGAACGATGCGGTCCGCTACTCGATCTTCTCGCCGGGATAGGTGCCCCAGAAATCGGTGCGCTTCATCCAGCCGCGATAGCCCTTCACCTCGACCTCGCACCACTCGTCGCGGCACTTCTTCAGCGACCCGACGACGCCGGGTTCGGCGCGCGCCACCACGGCGCTGTCGCCGCGCGGCGACTCAAAGATCGCGCGGGTCTGGCCGACGATCAGGATGCCGCGGCGGCCGGACAGCGCGCTCTGGTGAACCCAGCCTTCAGCCCCCTCCCAGTCGCGGATGCGGCGCCAAGTGTCGAATTCCTGGATGATCTCAACCGGCATGTCCTTGCGCTTGAAGACCCATTCGATGGGATAGCTGCCGTTGGGGCCGGAGCGCAGGTTCACCTCGCCGACGCGCACGGTGACGAAGCGGGGGATCGGCAGGCCCGACGCATGGGTCGGATCCTTGCTCTCCGCGGCGAACGCCGCGCCCGCGCCCGGAATTGCGCCGCCCGCGACAAGCCCCATGCCCACCCCTAGAACGAGGGCCAGGGAGGCGAGGACGGAGCGGCGGACAGGCATGGCGGCACCGAAGCTGACGAGGGAAAAACCGGGCCGCACTATAGAGACCACCCGTTCGATTGGGCAAGCGCCGCCACCCCCGATCCAAAGTTGTAATCTCCCTCCCGCAGGCCGGCCTTTCGCGACGGACTTCTGGACAGTCCCACGACCGCTTGGTATGGCAACCATGGACCGGAGCAGCCCGTGCCGGGACCTCGATGCGGGCGGGCCGGGGCAAGGGAGGACCAGCACCGATGACCGACAAGAAGAAGCCGCTCGTTGTCGTCACCCGCAAGCTGCCGGACGTCATCGAGACGCGGATGATGGAGCTGTTCGACACCCGGCTCAATCCGGACGACGTGCCGCTCACCCCGGCCCAGATGCAGGATGCGATGAACATCGCCGAGGTGCTGGTGCCCACCGTCACCGACCGCATCGACCGCGCGCTGATCGAAGCCGCCGGACCGCAGCTGCGGCTGATCGCCTCCTTCGGCACCGGCGTCGACCACATCGACCTGAAGGCGGCGCGCGAGCGCGGCATCGTCGTGACCAACACCCCCGGCGTCCTGACCGAGGACACCGCCGACATGACCATGGCGCTGCTGCTGGCCACCGCGCGCCGCGTGGCGGAGGGCGAGCGGCTGGTCCGCTCCGGCCAATGGACCGGCTGGGGGCCGACCACCATGCTGGGTCACCGCATCAGCGGCAAGCGGCTGGGCATCCTGGGCATGGGCCGCATCGGCTCGGCGCTGGCCAAGCGGGCGCGCGCCTTCGGCATGTCGATCCACTACCACAACCGCCGCCGCGTCCATCCGGAGCTGGAGCAGGAGCTGGAGGCGACCTACTGGTCCAGCCTGGACCAGATGCTGGCGCGGATGGACATCGTGTCGATCAACTGCCCGCACACGCCGGCCACCTATCACCTGCTGTCGGAACGCCGGCTGAAGCTGCTGCGTCCGCACTGCTACATCGTCAACACCTCGCGCGGGGAGGTGATCGACGAGGTGGCGCTGACCCGCATGCTGTCGAAGGGCGAGATCGCCGGCGCCGGCCTGGACGTGTTCGAGCATGAGCCGGCGGTCAACCCGAAGCTCCTGCGGCTGGACAATGTCGTCCTGCTGCCGCACATGGGCTCCGCCACCATCGAGGGCCGCATCGACATGGGCGAGAAGGTGGTGATCAACATCAAGACCTTCACCGACGGCCACGCCCCGCCCGACCGCGTGCTGGAGGCGCTGCTGTAAGGGACGGATCCCTTCCCCTTTCGGGCGATATCCGGATCGGGGATGGGACCGCTCAGGATGCGGAGGCTTCCAGTGCGGCGGCCTCCCGCGTCGGTACATCCTGCAATGCCGCCTCCAGCCTTGCCTTGGCGGCGGCGGCCAGTTCCTCGTCGGCCTGGATGCGGGCCATGTCCTCCGGCGCGACGGCGCCGGCGGCGATCACCAGCTCGGCGAAATCGGACAGATAGACGCTGCCCTTCACGGTGCGCTGGACCAGCACGTTGCGCTTGTCCTCCGCATCGCGCTTGCGCTTGACGAAGCCCAGCACCGACAGGCGGTCGAGCGCGCGGGTCACCGCCGGCTTGGAAATGTTCAGCAGGGATGCCAGACCGCGCACCGTGTGCGGCGGGTCGGTCAGATAGACCTGGAGAAGGATCGCCAGCTGCCGCGCCGACAGGTCCGGCGCGTCCTTGCGGACGCTGGCGACCAGCGCGGTGCGCCACAACCCGAGCGCCTTGAGGTTCCGTGCCATGCCTCCCCCCGGAAAGCCGCGCCCGGTTCCGCAACCGCAGCACGCGCCGCGAAGTGTCGCCTACCCGAACGATGCAGGCAAGACTTTCGCGTTCCCGGGAGAAGGTACGGCGCCCGGATCGGTCTATTTCCCCTCGCGTTTCAGCACCACCGGCTTGGCCGTGCCGGTGACCAGCAGATTGCCGCCGGCGAGCGGGACGATGGTCAGGCTGCCGCCGGCCGACACCGGAGCAAGGCTGATCGCTTGGCGGGCTGCATTCGGGGCGGGCTTGACGTCCTTCGGCACCTCCTTGGGGTCGAAAGGCGCGTCCTCCCCCTGGCCGGCGACGTCATAGCCGCCGCACTCGCTACCGACGCAGATGGAGGTCTCGTCGATGCGCGCCTTTCCGGCGGGACCGGTGAAGGGCGTGTCCTCGGACCCGCCGCCGCTCCAGCTCCAGCTGCCGCGCAGCCAGTCGGGGAGGCGGGTGTCCTTCTGGAGTTCCAGATTGTCGGTGATCAGGCCGACGCTGCCGCTCAGCCCCTGCGCGGCCACCGCCTCGGCCACCCGGCGGGCCTCCGGCTTGGCCATGCCGTAGCGGGCGGCGATCTGCGGCGTCCAGGCGGTCACCGCCGCGTCCACCGCCTTGCGCAGGCGATCGCCCCAGCCGGGCGCGATCCAGCGCGGGTTGGACCAGCCGGCGGTGTCCTTGACCAGCGTTGCCAGTTCCGGCGCATCGGCGACGAACAGGCGCGGATCGACCGCCGACTTCATGCGGTCGATGCCCATCTGGCGGTAGGCCGCGAAGCGGATGGTGCCGGTGCGGTTGGAGGCCGCCTCCAGCATCGGCGCGAACAGCTCGTCCACCGCCTTCCAGTCCGGGGACGCGAGCAGGGCGTTGTCATCGGGGCAGGCGGGATAGGCGCCGAAATTGTCGCGGCTGCTGCCATAGAGCGGCTCCATCGCCTTCCAGGCCGCCGCCCCCCGCTTTTCCATCACCGAACAGGGCCAGGCCATCTCCACATCGTCGCTGACGACGCGGAGTGCGGTGAGAAAGCCGTCGTCGGTGGCGAGATCGACGCCGGAGGCGGTTTCACGGGCATAGGAATCATCGATGCCCGCGATGGCCTCCCGCAGCAGCGCCTCGGCCCTGGTGCGGTCGGGGGAAGGACCGAAGCGCAGCAGATAGGCGCTCCATCCCTTGCCCAGCCCGCCGCGGATCTCGGCCAGCCGCTTGGCGGCGCCGGCCGGGTCGGCGGCGATGCCGTCGATGATGGAGGTCAGCGCGGCGACCACCTTGGGCACCGACTCGGACAGGGCCGTGCGCCGGGCGTCCAGCACCGGGCCAAGGCAGGTGCCGGGGGAGGGCGCCGCCGCACACTGGTTGCGCTGGGCCAGCCATGCCCGCTGCTCCGTGCGCAGCCGCTCGCGGTCGGCGGTGCCCGACAGATCCTGCAAGGTTTTGTAGGCGTCGGCGATCTCGCGGTCGGCATCGGCCAGTTTGGGATCGGCACAGATCGCCTTTTCAACCGGCGTGGCGGCCGCCTTGCAATCGAAGGACGGCTCGGCCCGCGCGGTGCCGACCGTGCCGGTCATGAGAACCGCGGTCACTAAGGCCAGTGCCGCGCTGGCCGGCGACAGGTGGAAGGATGGTCCCATGTTGGCCATCATGTCTCCCTTGAATCGTGATCCGCGGAAGATACGGAATCGGCGGCCGCTTGTCCTCTGCGGCTCCGGCATTTCAGAGAAACGCCCGTCAAAGGAACGCCACTGTGATCGCGGCGAAGTGGCAACTGGCGGCGGTCAGCACCAGCAGGTGCCAGACCGCGTTGTTGTAGGGCATCCGCTCCATCAGGTGAAAGACGACGCCGACGGTGTAGACCAGCCCGCCAGCGATCAGCAGCCACAGGGCGGGGGCCGACAATGCCGTGCCCAAGGGTTCCAGCGCGGTGACGACCGCCCAGCCGAGCCCGAGATAGAGCGCCAGCCCCAGCCGGTTGAAGCGGCCCGGAAAGCGCAGCTTCAACGCGGCGCCGAAGGCGGCCCCGCCCCACACGGCGCCGCCCAGCCCGATCCCCTGGCCCAGCCCCAGCGTGAAGGGCGTGTAGGTGCCGGCGATCATCACGAAGATCATGGCATGGTCGATCCGCCGCAGCAGCGCCTTGCCCAGGCCGGGCGGGGCGAGGTTGTAGGCGGCGGACGCCGTCAGCATCCCCACCAGCCCCAATCCGTAGATAGTAAGCGCCAGCGCCGTGTGGACCGGAACCGCCCCGGAGAACACGCCGGCGTTCAGCAGCCAGACGAAGCCGGCGACACCCGCCGTTACCCCAATGGCATGAACGGCCGCATCCGCCCGCCGTTCGGCGGCGCTGTAGAAGGGAAACTGATCGGCATCCGGCATCGGCATACCATCTCGGTCGACGCAAGGAGGATGGCCGCCGGAATGGGGGCCTGCGTCGAACATGGTGTGCCGGCCGCGGCAGCGCCACCGGTCCTGTCCGATGGTCGGGCCCCGGCGGCCGGTGCTTCGGCGAACCGCTTATGCGGGATAGATCTTATGCGGGACGGACCGGGTGGTTATTCCGCCGCGAAGGCCACGGCTGCGGGCGCGCGGTGGCGGGGCATCGGCTCCGACAGGCTGGCGGCCTTGCGGAAATAGCACAGCGCATAGACGCGGACGCAGCCGGTGAGATTGTCGCAGTCCTGGCGTTCGGCATCGATCTTCGACACCAGTTCGCTCATCGTCATGTTCTCGCGGGCGCAGATTTCCTCGAGCGACTCCCACTCCACCGGCATAAGCTTCATGCTGGTCCGCTTGCCGTTCACCCTGATATTGCGCATGTGCATGGGGGAGCCCTCCGTTGCCGATGCATAAATGGGTATGTGAAACGGCGGGATGCGTGCTGTGAAGTTTTTCACAGGGAATGGGGGCCTGTCGGGTTGGAGTTCTATCAAACGGACAAGCGGGTACCACGGGATCGGAGGTCGACATGACACAAAGCGACGCCTTGCGGGCGATCATAAACGAAGCCGCATCAGCACGTTCAGCCCTGTGCGAGAACGAGCTGGTGATCCGGCTGGACAATATCCTCGCCCTTGCTCGGGCGGCGCTGGAGGAGCAGGAACCGGACGAAATGCCGCAGTCGTCCACCGGCGCATCTGCGACAATTGGTCACCGGCAGTCATAAATCCGCACAACTTCGCCGCCCCGCGGATTGCTTAACGGAGTAACCTTTTCGGAGTACGCCACCGCCGTGCCGGGCATCGTGAAGCTTGGCACGGCCGGTGGAGGACTCATCGAAATGACATGGGGCTTTTCAATACAATGACTCCCCCTCCCACTCCGACCTGCATTCTCCGCGGCACCTACGTCCGTTCCATGCTTGGCGACGTGCCAGTCGAAAGCCTGAAGATCGGCGATCTGATCCAATCGTCTGTGACCGGCGAGTTCCGTTCGATCCGCTGGATCGGCCGCCGCCTGCTGGCGGGGTCGTCCTTAGACACCGACCATTTGCGCAAGGTTCACCTGCCGGTCCGGATCGCCCGCGGCGCCATCGCCCGGGACCTGCCCGCCCGCGACCTCTACATCTCCCCCAGCCATGCGCTGCTGATCGGCGAGTATGGTGTATCGGCCCGCCTGCTGATCAACGGCTCGTCGATCCGGCAGGTCGATGCGATGGAGGAGATCGAATATTTCCACATCGAACTCGACAGCCATGACGGCATGTATGCCGAGGGGCTGCCGGTCGAGACCTATCTCGAAGCGGACAACCGCCAAGCCTACGACAATGCCGCCGAGTATGAGGCGCTGTATCCGGGAGACGATCCGCGCGTTCAGGAGCCCTGCGTGAAGATCGACATTCCGCTGGCTGCGCTGGAGCGGATCCGCACCAAGGTGAACGACCGGGCCGAGCAGATCGAGTTGGTCGAGACGGCTTGAGGGGCAGGCTGTCGAGCATGAACAGGGGGCCGTCCCATGGGGCGGCCCTTTGTGCGTCGACACCTTGGCCATGAGGTGTCCGTCGCCGTAGGGTAGTGGAAATGCGGTTTGACCGTTCCCCCGGTGTGGCCCAGACCCTACCCACATAAAAAAAACCGCCGCTAACCCATTGGATTAGCGGCGAGTTGAACAGGGAGGCTTCACGTCTGGGAGACGCTGGGTCCAAGGACCCAACCCCGGAGGGGAGACCTCCGGGACGAAACATCGGATGCTGCGTCGCAACATCCAACGATCAAAATTTGACCATTCTGCTGCCAACTTTCCAGGCACAAATATATAAATCTACCATGCAAGACTCGCATGGCTTCAAAATATCCTTAGGAAGCTAATAAAAATGCCGAAATCGACGATGCCGCTCCGCAAAGTCGGAAGGACATCGTCGATTTCGGCAATTCTCTTACGGGATCACTGAAAATTGTTTGAGGTCAGAACGGAGTTTCTGCCACTTTTTTAACCAGGAAGTCGCGGAAGACCGCGATGCGCTTGGAATGGCGCAATTCTTCGGCATAGACGAAGTAGGCGTCGACCTTCGGCCCGTCGACGTCCGGCAGGATCCGGGTCACGTCCTTGGAGAAGCTGTCGACCAGGAAGTCCGGCAGCGCGCCGATGCCTAGCCCGCTCTCCACCGCGCGATAGATGGCGTAGACGCTGTTGACCTGCAGGATCGGCTTCCGGTTGGGCGAGGGGTCGCCGACCTCCATGATCCAGTTGACGTTCGGAATCGGCGCCCGCACGTCGGGCGGATAGGTGATCAGGTCGTGATTGTCCAGCTCGGCCGCCGTCTTGGGCGTGCCCTTCTTCTTCAGGTAGCTCTGGCTGGCATAGAGGTGGAAGCGGATCGACATCAGGTGCCGCTGGATCAGGTCCGGCTGGCGCGGCGTGTTCATGCGGATGGCGATGTCCGCCTCGCGCATCGCCAGGTCCAGTTCGTCGTCGTCGATCAGCAGCGTCAGCTGGATGTCGGGGTAGATCGACATGAACTCGTTGATGCGCGGCGTCAGCCAGGTCGATCCGAAGGCGACGGTCGTCGTCACCCGCAGCGGTCCCTTGGGATGCTCCCGGCTTTCGGTCAGCATCGCCTCGGTCATCGACAGCTTGGCGAACACGTCGCGGGCGGTGCGGTGAAGCAACTCGCCCTGTTCGGTCAGGATCAGCCCGCGGGCGTGGCGGTGAAACAGCGGAACGCCCAGGCTTTCCTCGAGCGCGCTGATCTGGCGGCTGACCGCCGACTGGCTGAGGTTCAACGTCTCGCCGGCATGCGTGAAGCTGCCGGCTTCGGCCACCGCGTGGAATACCCGCAGCTTGTCCCAATCCATCATGCTGTCCCGCCCCGATGCGCAGCCGCCCGGAGCCTCCCGTTTATCTTGAGGACGGCGCATGGCCGCCATGCATGTTTATAGCGGGAACGCGCCCGGAACGCACGCGCTAGTAAAAGCGACTCGCACGAAAATTAATCATGATCGCCGGAATTATTCTCATCCGAAGTCACAGCGATCCGGGCATATCCGTATAATGGATGGGGGTGTTTGCGATGCTCGGAAATGGGACGGCGGCCATTCGCCCCCAACTTTGCTAATCCGCGGCGTCGGTCAGGGCGGCGGCCTTGACCGTCGCGTTGCGGGCGGCGTCACGCTGCGTTTCGGGGCGCGCTTCCGGGCGGTGGCCGCCGATGTGCCCGCTGATCTCGTCGCCGGCATCGGCGGGAAGGCGCCAGAAGGGCAGGCTGGAGGCGCAGGCCATCAACCCCACCGTCAGGAAGGCGGGAACGAAGGTGGCGGGGGTCAGGGCGCCGCCGCTCCACTGGGTGGTCAGGTGCAGCGCGGTGGCGCCGACGGCGACGCCCAGGCTCAGCGACAGCTGCTGCATCACGCTGGCCAACGTGTTGGCGCGGCTGGTCATCGGCTGCGGCACCTCGGCATAGCTCAGCGTGTTCATCCCGGTGAACTGCAGCGAGCGGAAGAAGCCGCCCACCAGCAGCGCGCCCAGGATCACCAGATGCGGCGTGTCGGGGCGGAAGGCGCCGTAGCTGGCCAGGATCGTGCCGCTGACCAGCGAATTGAGGGTCAGCACCAGACGGAAGCCGAAGCGCCGCAGGATCGGGCCGGCCAGCGCCTTCATGGTCAGCGCCCCCGCCGCACCGGCGAAGGTCAGCGCGCCCGACTCGAAGGCGGTCAGGCCGAAACCGATCTGCAGCATCACCGGCATTAGGAAGGGCACCGCGCCGTTGCCGATGCGGAACAGCGTACCGCCCAGGACCGAGGCGCGGTAGGTCGGCAGCCGGAACAGCGACGGGTCCAACACCGGCCGCACCACCCGGCGGGCATGGCGCAGATAGGCCAGCGTCGCCAGCAGCGCCACCGCCAGCAGGATCGCCACCGCGCTGGCCGGCAGCAGGTCGCGCCCGATATTCTCGAAGCCGAACATGAAGGCGGCCAGCGCGACGGCGCTCCACAGGAAACCGCGGGCGTCGAAGGGGTCGCGCTGCTCCTCCTTCAGGTTGGGGATCAGCGCCAGCACCAGCGCGATGCCGACCAGCCCGATCGGCACGTTGATGAAGAAGATCCAGCGCCAGGAGGCATAGGTGGTGATCGCGCCACCCACCAGCGGCCCCAGCGCCGGCCCGATCAGCGCCGGCAGGGTCATCCGCGCCATCGCCGTCACCAGCTGGTCCTTCGGCACCGTGCGCAGCAGGATCAACCGGCCGACCGGGACCATCATCGCGCCGCCGATGCCCTGGAGGATGCGGGCAGCCACCAGCTCCACCAGCCCGTTCGACAGGCCGCAGGCGATGGACCCCGCCATGAAGACGGCGATGGCGCTGGCGAAGACGGTGCGGGCGCCATAGCGGTCGGCCGCCCAGCCGCTGACCGGCAGGAACACCGCCAACGCCAGCATGTAGGAGGTCATCGCCAGACTGAGCCGCAGGGGATCCTCGCCCATCGACTGCGCGATCCCCGGCAACGCGGTGGCGATCACCGTCGAGTCGAGGTTCTCCATGAACAGGGCGCAGGCGATGATCAGCGGGGTGACGCGCGACATGACGGACCGTCAGGCAGGGAACGGAGCCCTACGAATGTGAGACGTTCCGCCGCATTGACCATCGCACATGCGAAAGCCCTGCCATGCGTAAGCGCGCTTTGCCCCACAAATCAACGAGGGATCAACGCCCGGTAAACACCGGCTTCCGCTTCTCCAGGAAGGCGCGGTAGCCCTCGCGGAAGTCTTCGGTGCCGAAGCAGCGGTAGCATTCGGCGATTTCGACCTCGGTTAGCGGCGCCGGGTCGGACAGGCGGCGGACATAGCGCTTGTGCAGGGTGGCGGCCAGCGGCGCGCCGGCGGCGATGCGCTGGACGGTGGCGGCGATTTCCGCCTCGAAGCCCTCATCCGCGACGACCCGGTGGACGAGGTTCTTGTCCTTGGCCTCCGCCGCGCCGAAGACGCGGCCTTCCAGCAGGATCTCCAGCGCGGCCGGGCCGCCGGCGACATCGGCGACCAGCTTCAGCTCCGTCGGCCCCATGGAGATGCCGAGCCGGCTGACCGGCACGCCGAAGCGACTGCTCTCCGAACAGACCCTGAGGTCGCAGGCCAGCGCCACTGCCAGACCGATGCCGCAGCAGGGACCGTCGATGGCGGCCAGAACCGGTTGGCGCAAGGCACGCAACCCATCCAGCCCCTCGTCCATCAGGTCGCCGTAGCTGGCTCCCTGTTCGGGGCTGTTGCGCTCGCTCTCGAACTCCGAGATGTCGGCGCCGGGGGAGAAGGTGCGCGACCCGTTGGAGCCGGGGCCGCCGCGCATCACGACGACGCGGGTTCCCTCGTCGGCCTCAAGCGCCGTCAGGTGGCCGATCATGGCGTGCCACATCGGCTTGTCGAAGGCGTTCAGCTTGTCCGGGTTGGACAGGGTCAGGGTCGCGACCGCTCCATCGCGGGTCAGGGTGATGGTGCCGGCCATGCCGCAATCTCCATCCGTTGCCGTATGGTTGCGTACCATAGCGCGCCTCCGCAGGGACGCAAGCCACCCGGTGCCGCAGCGCAGCAGGGGAGGGGAAAGCCGTCGCGAAAAAAGTGAGGGGAGGGTGAATTTTCCTCTTGCGGCGGAGGCCGCGTTTCCGTAGAAAGCGGCTCCCGGACGACGGGAGCGCGGGCGTAGCTCAGGGGTAGAGCACAACCTTGCCAAGGTTGGGGTCGAGGGTTCGAATCCCTTCGCCCGCTCCAGTTCTCCGGTAGAGAAGCGAAGACCTAAGGGCCGGGCGGCAACGCACCGGCCCTTCGCTTTTTCGGCCCCCACAGCCCGGAATCACCAGCCATCCCGTATCGACAGTGGCCGTCCGGCGCGCTAGATCCATAGACATGACCGACACTTCCCTCGCCGCCCGCGGCGTTGCGCTCGACTTGCTGCGCGACGTGCTGCGCAAGTCCGTTCCCTTCGACGACGCGTTCGACGCGCATCCCGAACTGGCGGCGCTGCAGCCGCGCGACCGCGGCTTCGTCCGCCTGCTGGTCGCCACCGTCCTGCGCCGGCTGGGCCAGATCGACGAGATGATCCAGGCCAGCCTCGCCAAGCCGGGCCTGCCCAAGGCGGCCATCCACGACATGCTGCGGCTGGGCACGGCGCAGCTGGTGTTCCTGAACACCCCCGCCCATGCCGCCGTCGACACCGCGGTGGAGCTGGCCGCCGCGCGTAACGCCGCTCCCTACAAGGGGTTGATCAACGCCGTGCTGCGCCGCATCGGGCGCGAAGGGGCGGAGATGGCGGCGCGGCAGGATGCCGGGCGGCTGAACACGCCGGACTGGCTGTGGCTGTCCTGGCGCTCCGCCTACGGCACCGCCCGCACCCGCGGCATCGTCGAGGCGCACCTGCACGAGGCGCCGCTCGACATCACGGTGAAGTCGGATCCGGAGGGCTGGGCCGAGCGGCTGGGTGCCACCCTGCTGCCAACCGGCTCGCTGCGTCGTCCGCCGGGCGGATCGGTGACCGAACTTCCCGGCTTCGAGGAGGGGGAATGGTGGATCCAGGACCTCGCCGCCTCGCTGCCGGCCAAGCTGTTCGGCGATCTGCGGGGCAAGCGGGTGTTCGACCTGTGCGCCGCCCCCGGTGGCAAGACGGCGCAGCTGGTGGTGCAGGGCGCGCAGGTCACCGCCATCGACCGCTCGGCCCGCCGGCTGGAGCGGGTGACGGAGAACCTGAAGCGCCTGCGTCTGGAGGCCGAGGTGCTGGCCGCCGACGCCGCCACCTGGGAGCCGGAGGAGCCGGCCGACGCCGTGCTGCTCGACGCGCCCTGTTCGGCTACGGGTGCGATCCGGCGCCATCCCGACATCCTGCGCGTCAAGACGCCGGACGACATCGCCAAGCTGGCCCGCGCCCAGTCGCGGCTGCTCGCCCGCTCGGTCGAGTTGGTCAGGCCCGGCGGCACGCTGATCTACTGCACCTGCTCGATCCAGCCGGAGGAAGGGGAGGCGCAGATCGCCCGCCTGCTGGAACAGGACAGGCGGGTGGAGCGTTGGCCTGTGACCGCCGACGAACTCGGCGGCCTGTCGGAGCCGATCAACGAGGTTGGGGAGGTGCGCAGCCTTCCGGGCATGCTGGCCGACCTCGGCGGAATCGACGGCTTCTTCGTGGCGCGCCTGCGCCGACGCCCGGACTGAGGCCCTATGCGGTCCGCACCGCGGGATAAATCCCAGGCCCGTCTTGCGGTGCGGGCGGCGAATTGATACGACACGACCTATGCTTTCGTCCGTGTTCTCCCGCACCGCATTATCACCCTCCGCCGGCCGCCGACGCCGCTCGCGGTCCTGAAGGAGTCGGCGCAGATGGGCGACGGGAACGGACGGTTTCGCAGCGGCATGGCGCGCCTTGCCTATGGGAATCCCCTCTACGCCCTGATGCTGGGCGGCAAGGCGCCGGGGGCGCTGGCGGTGATCCCGCCCGATCCCTGGCCCGGCGACACCGAGAACGGCAACGCCATGCTGGCCGGGCGGATGAACTTCGCCGGGCAGCCGATCATGGTTGATCCCAACGGTGCGCCCAATTGGCGGCCCCAGGGCGCCAGCGCCGGCTGGCTGCGCGCCGCCCATGGCTTCGAATGGCTGCGCGACCTGCGGGCGGTCGGCGGCGACACCGCGCGGCGCCGGGCGCGGGTGCTGGTGTGGTCGTGGCTGGACCAGAATGGCGGCTGGCACGGGCAGAGCTGGGCGCCTGACGTGCTGGGTGTGCGGCTGGCCAGCTGGATCGGCCTGCATGACTTCTACTGCGCGTCCGCCGACGACGAGTTCCGAGCCCGCGTGTTCGAGAGCATGGCCCGCCAGTTGCGCCACCTGCTGCGGGTGGCGCCGGCCAAGCTGGACGGCGAGCGTCTGATCGGCGCCATCAAGGGCCTGCTCTATGGCGGCTATTGCCTGCCCGACCAGGACAAGGCGGCGCGCGAGGCGCTGCGCCTGCTCGACAAGGAACTGCCGCGCCAGATCCTGCCCGACGGCGGCCATGTGGAGCGCAACCCGTCGATCCAGATGCGGGTTCTGCGCGAACTGATCGACATGCGCGCCGTGCTGCGCGTCGCCCGGGAGGAGGTGCCGGAAAGCCTCCAGCACGCCATCGACCGCATGACGCCGGCCCTGCGCTTCTTCCGTCATGTCGATGGCGGGCTTGCCCTGTTCAACGGCGGGCGGGAGGAGGAACCGGCGCTGATCGACACGGTGCTGGCCCAGGCCGACGCCCGCGGCCGTCCGCTGAAAAGCGCGCCGCACACCGGGTTCGAGCGGCTGCTCGCCGGGCGCACGCTGGTGCTGCTCGACACCGGCGCGCCGCCGCCGGCCGGGCTGGACCGCACCGCCCATGCCGGCACCCTGTCAATGGAGGTCTCCGTTAACAAGGAGCGGCTGATCGTCAATTGCGGCAGCCACCCGTCCCAGCGCGGCCCCTGGCGCGCGGCGCTGGCCGGGACGTCCGCCCATTCGACCATGGTGGTCGCCGACACCAACTCGTCGGAAGTGCTGGAGAAGGGCGGGCTGGGCCGCCGGCCGACGAATGTCAGCTGCGAGCGGCAGGAATCCGACGGCGCCATGCTGGTTGTCGCCAGCCACAACGGCTACAGCAAGGGCTTTGGCCTGCTGCACCGCCGCCGCGTCTATCTGGCCGACAATGGCGAGGACCTGCGCGGCGAGGACACGCTGGAGCCGGTGATCGGCGCCACGCCGCAGCCGCAGCCCTACGCCATCCGCTTCCACCTGCATCCCAACGTGCAGGTCGTTCCCGTTCAAGCACAGGGTAATGGGGGCAACGATCAGGTGCTTCTGCGCCTGCCCAGCGGCAATGCCTGGCGGATGCGGGTGACCGGCGCCGTGCTGGAGGTGGCGGAGAGCGTCTATCTCGGCAGCGGGGACGAGCCGCGCCGCACCCGGCAGATCATGATGCAGGGACAATGCGGCCCCGAAGGGCTGACGGTGAAATGGGCCTTGCGCCGCGAGCGCAAGGCGGCGTAAATCCCGCCCATCCGCGGTGGCCGGGCCTATTCCTTTCGGAAGGGGCGTGGAAACACGGATGAACACGGGATTTGGGGCACGGACGACCACGGGACTCGTCACGCCGTGCTTATCCATGTCCGGCCGGACCGGCAATGTGCGGGCGGACGGGGATAAGCACGGCTGAGCAGCATTTCCGTGGCCGTCCGTGCTTTTCTTCTTCCGTGCTTGTCCGGGTCTCCCCGGTTGCCTGCGGCCAAACGCACCACCCGCAGCGATCAGGATGACGCCATGAGCCCGCCCAAAGCCAACCATGCCCCCGCCCCCGACAAGGTCCGCATCACCCGCGCCCTGATCTCCGTGTCCGACAAGGCCGGTCTGGTGGAGCTGGGCAAGGCGCTCGCCGCCCGCGGCGTCGAGATCCTGTCGACCGGCGGTTCGGCCCAGCGTCTGGCCGAGGCCGGCGTCCCGGTCAAGGAGGTCTCCGACCACACCGGCTTCCCGGAGATCATGGACGGCCGCGTCAAGACGCTGCACCCGCGCGTCCATGGCGGCATCCTGGCCCGCCGCGACATCCATGCCGACGCGATGGCCCAGCACGACATCCCCGGCATCGATCTGGTGGTGGTCAACCTCTACCCGTTCGAGGCGACGGTCGCCAAGGGCGCGGCCTATGACGACTGCGTCGAGAACATCGACATCGGCGGGCCGGCGATGATCCGCGCCGCCGCCAAAAACCACGACTTCGTCGCCATCGTCACCGAGCCGTCCGACTACGAGGCGGTGCTGGACGAGCTGGCGACCCATGACGGCTGCGTCACGCTGGCCCTGCGCCGCCGGCTCGCCCAGCGTGCCTATGCCCGCACCGCCGCCTATGACGCCGCCATCTCCACCTGGCTGGCCGGCCAGTTGGGCGAGACCTTCCCGCCGCGCACCACCCTGTCGGGATCGCTGGCCCAGACCCTGCGCTATGGCGAGAACCCGCACCAGCAGGCGGCCTTCTACGTCACCGGCGAGAAGCGTCCGGGCGTCGCCACCGCCGTCCAGCTGCAGGGCAAGGAGCTGTCCTACAACAACCTGAACGACACCGATGCCGCCTTCGAGCTGGTGGCGGAGTTCGAGCAGCCGGCCGTCGCCATCATCAAGCACGCCAATCCCTGCGGCGTGGCGCAAGGCGCCAACCTGCTGGAGGCCTACAAGTCGGCCCTGCTGTGCGATCCGGTCAGCGCCTTCGGCGGCATCATCGCCGTCAACCGCAGCCTGGACGCCGAGACGGCCGAGGAGATCTCCAAGCTGTTCGCCGAGGTGGTGATCGCCCCGGATGCCGACGAGGCCGCCCGCGCGCTGCTGGCGACCAAGAAGAACCTGCGCGTGCTGCTGACCAAGGACGTGCCGAACCCGGCCGAGCCCGGCATGATGATCAAGCAGCTGTCGGGCGGCTTCCTGCTGCAGAACCGCGACAGCGGCCGCGTCAACCCGGCCGAGCTGAAGGTCGTGACCAAGCGCGCGCCGACCGAACAGGAACTGGCCGACCTGCTGTTCGCCTTCCGCGTCGCCAAGCACGTCAAGTCGAACGCCATCGTCTACGCCAAGAACGGCGCCACGGTCGGCGTCGGCGCCGGCCAGATGAGCCGTGTCGATTCGGCCCGCATCGCCGCCATCAAGTCGGCCGAAGCCGCCAAGGCCGCCGGCTTGTCGGAGCCGCTGACCAAGGGGTCGGTGGTTGCGTCGGATGCCTTCTTCCCGTTTGCCGACGGCCTGCTGGCCGCGGCGGAAGCGGGTGTGACCGCGGTGATCCAGCCGGGCGGCTCGATCCGCGACGCCGACGTGATCGCCGCCGCGGACGAGAAGGGTCTGGCGATGGTGCTGACCGGAATGCGGCACTTCCGGCATTGATGGTGTGACGGGGTGGGGACGTTAGACCCCCACCCTAACCCTCCCCCGCTGGGCGGGAGAGGGAACTCCGCCGCCCTTTAACAAGGGTCCTGGCTCCCTCCCCCGCCCAGCGGGGGAGGGCTGGGGTGGGGGCAAGCGACGCTTGAACCTCACGCCTCCGCCAGCAGGTCGTCGGAATCCTCGACCCGCTTCAGCATCGACTGCCGCAGCTTCAGCAGCGCCCGATGCTCCAGCTGGCGCACGCGCTCCTTGCTGACGCCCAGTTCGCGACCCAACTCCTCCAGCGTGGCGCCTTCTTCGCGCAGGCGGCGTTCGCGGATGATGGTGCGTTCGCGCGGGCTCAGTTCGCCCAACGCCTCCGCCAGCCATTGCGAACGGGTGTTGGCGTCGCGCATGCCGATCACCACGTCCTCGGGTGAGGGGCGCTGGTCGGCCAGGAAATCCTGCCAGTCGTCGTCGGAGCCGTCGGCCACCGGCGTGTTCAGCGACTGGTCGGAGCCGGACAGGCGCATCTCCATCGCCTCGACCTCCGACACCTCGACCTGCAGTTCGCCGGCGATCCACTCGCGGCCTTCCTTGGTCAGGCGCGCGCCGCTGCCGTTCTGGGTGGCGCTGTCGATCTTGGCGCGCAGGCGGCGCAGGTTGAAGAACAGGGATTTCTGCGCGGCGGTGGTGCCGGTCCGCACGATCGACCAGTTGCGCAGGATGTAGTCCTGCATGGCCGAGCGGATCCACCAGGCGGCGTAGGTGGAGAAACGCACCTCGCGGTCGGGTTCGAAGCGGCTGGCCGCCTGCATCAGGCCGACATTGCCTTCCTGGACGAGATCGCCCATCGGCAGGCCGTAATTGCGGAAGCGCGACGCGGTTGCCACCACCAGACGGGTATAGGCCCGGACCAGTTGATGCAGCGCCCGTTCGTCATGGCCCTCGCGCCATTTTCGGGCAAGGTCGAATTCATGGTCGCGCGACAGCAACGGTTCGCGCATGGATGCCTTGATGAAGCTCAGATTAGCACGCTGAGTCTCCGGATCGTCGATGTATGCCATCCGTCCCTTCCTTCCCGTCTGGGCGGCATCGTGTTCCTTCGCATATCCCCGTACTACCGGGTCTTCGCCGCTTGCCGCCTGCCCCCGGTCGATGCCGTCGGGTTAGACAACAAGCATGAGCGCGCCCTGTTGCGGAATCATACGCAGGTGTAGGGGGAACGGATCACAAGGGACGGAGGATTTTTGCCGGCGGCCCATGAGGCGGCTGCCGGAAGGACTGCCGGACCTGTACGAAGGAAAGGGGCGGGCGGGCTGAAGGGTCAGGCTGGACCTAAGGATGGGTCACGCTTGGAAAAGGTCCAGCATCTCGCCGAAAGAATCGAAACAGGCGCAAACGAGGTGACCACCACGGCCGCAGCCGCCGTCCAGCGTCACCGTCACCGGTCCGACATCCACACCGGGGCTTTCCGGCGTCCAGCCGGGATCGTAGCCGCGCACCAGACGATTGAAGCCGCCATAGGGTTGCTCCAGCCGCGCGAAGCCGGCGCTGCCCCACCAGAAGGCGTCGCCCTGGCCGGTCAGCGGGCGCCGGGGATCGATGCCGGAATTGACCAGCAGCAGGCTTCCGCCCCCCCGGCTGGTGCCGGTCCAGCCATCGCCGTCGGAGGCCCCATCAGGTGCCCCGTCATTCGCGGCCCCTTCATTCGCAGCAGTGTCATTCGCGGTCCCGCCGGTGTAGGCGGCGCGGCGCAGGGCGTTGAACAGCTGTTCATGCCCCGGCCTTGCGGCCACCGCCTGCCGCAGCTCGCGCGTCCAGCGGCCCAGCATCACCGCACCGCCGCGCGCCCCCGCCATGCCGGCATCCAGATTGCCGCCATAGGCGGCCAGCGTCGGCGCCACGCCCTGGCGCAGCATCCAGTCCAGCACGGTGCGGGGATCGGGAGCGAAATGGAGTTGCAGCAACTTCTGCCACATCTCCTCCTGCTGGCCGCGCAGATAGACGATGTCCGACGCGATCATGCCCGGCATCGCCAGCAGGGCGATGCGGAAGGCCAGCAGCCGGTCGATGGTCTCCACCACCCGGTCGCCGAAGCCGATCATGTTGCCGAGATAGACCAGCCGGTCGCCGGGGCGGAATCGCTGACCGATGGCGTGATGGATCAAATCCAGCCGGTCGGGTTGCGCATGGATGGCGCCAATGGCCCAGACGCGGCGCGGCCGGCCGAGCGAGGCGAAACGGCTGCCATCCTCGACGGCGCCGACGATGCTCGCGGCATGACGGCTGGCCTGACGGTTGGGAAGAGCAAGGCGCGGCGGCAGACCCAAACTGGATTCCCTTCGACATCGGTCGCGAAGTCGTTCCGGCGGCGTCTGCCGGAAGGCGGCGGGAGTTTAGGCGTGTCATGCCACGGAAACAAAGGCGAAAAACGAGACGGGCGCGCGGCGTGACGTAGCAGCCGCGCGCCCGTTCGTGTCACGGACGTATAGGAGGAGCCTGGAACCCAGGCCCTGGAATCAGGCCGCCTTGGACAGCACCGACTCCAGACGCTCCGTCGCCTTGGTCTCGTCGATCTTCTCGACGGCGGCCAGTTCGCGGGCCAGACGCTCCAGGGCGGCCTGATAGATCTGGCGCTCACTGTAGGACTGGTCGGACTGGTCGGCGCCGCGGTACAGGTCGCGCACCACCTCGGCGATGGACACCGGATCGCCGGAGTTGATCTTGGCCTCATACTCCTGGGCGCGGCGGCTCCACATGGTGCGGCGGACGCGCGACCGGCCCTGCAGCGTCTCCAGCGCGACCTTGATGCGGTCCTTGGAGGACAGGCGGCGCAGGCCGGCGTTGCGGGCCTTGGTGACGGGAACCTTGAGCGTCATGCGCTCTTTCTCGAACGTGATCGCGTAGAGTTGAACCTCGAGTCCGGCGATGCTGTGGGTCTCGATCCCTTCGACCCGACCGACGCCATGAGCCGGATAAACGACGAAGTCACCGGCTTCGAAGTCAAGCTTGTTCGACATTTGGATTGGCTCTCACTTCTCGCGATCACGCCATTTTGCCGTCCCGGTGGAAGGGACGAAAAAGGACCCCGGACAGTTATGGCGCCGTGGGGATGGGACCCATCCACGACGATCACAAAAGCCACAGGTCCTGGAACATAGGGAAAACCGGCAATGGCGCGGAGGCCGGCTCCGGTCGCGCATTATAGCGATGTTACGCCCGAGTTACAAAGGGAACGCGCAATCTACCGGGCGGAAATCGTTCATCGCCCGGCCATGGCCGCCCCGTCGATTTTGCATAGCAACATCGGCGGGATCAATCGGTTGATGCAGCCCGACTCGGAATGGCCGGGCCGCATCCGCTGGTCCGGCCTCAGCCGCCCGCCTTCGGGGAGAAGTACTTCTCGAACTTGCCGTCGACGCCCTTGAACTCGTCGGCGTCGGGCGGCGCGTCTTTCTTGCGGGTGATGTTCGGCCACTGGCCGGAATAGTCGCGGTTCATCTCCAGCCACTTGGTCGCGCGGTCGTCGGTATCGGGAACGATCGCTTCGGCCGGGCATTCCGGCTCGCACACGCCGCAGTCGATGCACTCGTCCGGGTGGATGACCAGCATGTTCTCACCCTCGTAGAAGCAATCCACGGGGCAGACTTCGACGCAGTCGGTGTACTTGCACTTGATGCAGCCGTCGGTGACGACGTAGGGCATGATTCTTCTCCGCTGTTCCGGCCGGCGGTGCCGGCAGGAATGGGCACGCGCATGGCAACGGGCCGGATGGCCAACCCGCGCCTGCCTAGCATGCCGCAGACGAGCCGTTCAACCCTGCGCGTGATGTGGGCGACCCTGTCGCACCCGTGGCGGCCTTTTTCGAATGGACAACGGAAGCGGTGTCCCCGGAGAAGGCGTCCAGGAAGGCGCGCAGGCTGGCGGTCTCGATGGCATCGGTGCGGCGCACGAACTGCGTCGGCATGCGGCCCAGCGCTTGCGGCAGCGGCCGGGCGACCAGCAACTCGCGCCAGGGATCGCGCTCCACGACGGAGCGCGGGATGACGGTCACCCCCATGCCGGCGCCGACGCAGCCCAGGATGGCGTCCAGCGCCCCGAACTCCATGACGCGGAAGGGCACGCGTCCGGCCTCGCGCATCGCCATCTCCGCCCGGCCGCGATAGGCGCAGGCCCGACCGAAGGCGATCAGGGTGCGGCGGGCGGAGTCGGTGGTCAGCCCGGCGGCCGGTTCGGCCAGCACCAGCTCCTCGTCGAAGATGCGCCGGGCGATCAGGTCGGGATGGGCCACCTCGCCGCCGACGAAGGCGCCGTCGAGCCGTCCGGCCAGCACGTCGCCCAGCAGGGTCTCGGTCGGGCCGGGAGTGATGGTCAGCTCCACGTCGGGATGGTCGCGGTGGAAACGGGCCAGGATCGGCGGCAACCGCACCGCGGCGGTCGATTCCATGCTGCCCACCGCCAGCCGGCCGCCGCGCCCGGCCGCCTCCGCCACCGCGTCGCGGGCCTGGGCGACCAGCCGCAGCACCCGGTCGGCATAGCCGCTGAGTACCCGGCCGGCCGGCGTCGGCTCCATCCCGCGGCTGAGGCGCAGGAACAGGTCGACGCCCAAATCCTCCTCCAGCCGCTTGATCCGCGCGGTGACGTTGGACTGCACGCAGTTCAGCGCCTCCGCCGCCCGGCTGACGCTGCCGGTGTCGGCCACCGCCTTCACCACCCGCAAACCGGCCAGATCCATCGCACCATCTCCCCAACCGCCAATGCATGGCACCCATCACTGAAAGTGGAGCTTATCATCAGAACAATTCATTGGAAATGAGGGCAGTGCCGCGGCCATGATGAACTGCAAATCAATCGGCCGGCCGAACGGTTCGTTTTTCCGAACAGTTCCTGTTTCAACGAGCCGGCCGAACACCGAGGGGGCGTGGATCATGGTTCGGGTGCTGGTTGGCGGCCTGATCGGGCTTGCCATCGCAATGGGTGTCGCGCGCTTCGCCTTCACCCCGATCCTGCCGGCGATGCAGGAGGCCACCGGGCTGAGGGCCGACGGGGCGGGTCTGCTCGCCTCGCTGAACTATCTGGGCTATTTCGTCGGGGCGCTGGGGGCCGGTCTGGTGCCGCACGGGGGCATCCGGACCGCCGTGTTCCGACTGTCGCTGCTGGTCAGCGTTGCCACCACCGCGGCGATGGGGCTCGATCTGGGGGATGCCGGGCAGGCGATGCCGGTCTGGCTGGTCCTGCGCTTCCTGTCGGGGGTGTCGAGCGCCGGCATCTTCATCCTGGGCATCGCCATGGTGCTGGACACGCTGACCCGCGGCGGCGGGGAGCGGCTGGCCGGCTGGCTCTATACCGGGATCGGGGTGGGCATCGCCTCCTCCGGCCTGTTCGTCGCGCTGTTCGGCGGACGGCTGGGCTGGGATGGCGACTGGCTGGCCTTGGGGGCGATCTGTGCCGTGCTGGGGCTGATGCCCGGCCTCTGGGTGCGCGATCCGGCGCCGCAAAGCCATGCGGCGGTCGCCAAGGCGGAGGGGGCCGCCCCGGCGCGGGCGGGCGGACTGTCGGCGCCGCTGCTGCTGCTGACGGTCGCCTACTTCCTGGAAGGTGGCGGCTACATCGTGTCGGCCACCTTCCTGGTGTCGATCCTGAAGACCGATCCCGGCACCGCCGCGGTGGGCGAGGCCGCCTGGATGGTCGTCGGCATTGGGGCGATGGGCGCCGGGGTGTTCTGGGCTGCGGTCGCCCGGCGCACCAACAGCTGGTGGTCGCTGATCCTGGCGCATCTGACGCAGACGGTGGCCATCCTGCTGCCGATGACCGGATCGCCCACCGCGTCGGTGGTCTCGGCCCTGCTGTTCGGCGGCACCTTCGTCGGGATCGTGTCGCAGGCCTTCGCGCTGGGGCGCCAGCTGTCGGCCGGGGCATCGGCGCGGGTGGTAGGGGCGCTGACCGCCGCCTATGGGCTGGGGCAGATCATCGGGCCGCTGCCGGCCGGGCTGGTGGTGACGCGCACCGGCAGCTTCAACGCCGCGCTGCTGGGGGCCGCCGCCGCGGTGGTGCTGGGCACGCTGCTGCTGGTGCTGGGCATGGTGATCGCCGGGCGGCAGGCATCGGCGGGATCGGCCATGGCGACGCCCAATGCTTCGGTTCCAAAAGCTTCGTAAGTATTCGTAAGGTATGCCTGCGACAATCGGCGCCGCTTCTGCTGCGATGCCGTTGTTCTCCCCGATCGTCCGCTTTGGCTACAGTCTGGTCCGCAACAACTAGATCCTCGGGGAAGTCATGAAACGCAAGCTGGTTCCGGACGTCGTGAAGTCGCAGGAGCTGATCCTGGTGCCGGAGGATACCTCCGTCGCCACCGTGTCGAAGATGATGGCCGAAAAGAACATCGGCGCGGTTCTGGTGGTCGATCACGGCGCCCTGATCGGCATCGTCACCGAACGCGACCTGAACAACAAGGTGCTGTCCAAGGATCTCGACCCGTCAGCGGTGGAGGTGGGGACGGTGATGACCCGCAACCCCGACAGCCTGCCGCCCGATGCCGACGCGGTCGACGCGCTGAAGCTGATGCACGACAAGCATTACCGCCACCTGCCCATCACCCAGGGCAAGCGCGCGGTCGGCATCGTGTCGATCCGCGACCTGTTCAAGGTCGCCTACGAGCACATGATGGCCGACCGCGCCGGGGCGTGAGCGGGAAGGGGGGCGCCGGGAAGGGCGCCCCCTCTTTGCCGCCCCCTCTTTGCCGTCAGTGCCCCGCGCTCTGCTTGCGCCGGGCCAACAGGTTCAGCGCCTCCACCAGGGCGGAGAAGGCGATGGCGAAGTACAGGTAGCCCTTGGGAATGTGGAAGCCCAGGCCGTCCGCCACCAGCGCCACGCCGACCAGCAGCAGGAAGGACAGCGCCAGCATCTTCACCGTGGTGTGACGGTTGACGAAGTCGCCGACCGGGCCGGAGGCGAACAGCATCACCGCCATGGCGATGACGACGGCGGCGATCATCACCGGCAGATGGTCGGACATGCCGACGGCGGTGATGACGCTGTCGAGCGAGAAGACGATGTCCAGGAACATGATCTGGACGACCACCGAGGTGAAGGTGGCGTGCTTGGGTGCCGACCCGCTCTCCTCATGGCCTTCGACGGTGTGGTGGATCTCCAGCGTGCCCTTGGCCAGCAGGAACAGGCCGCCCAGGATCAGGATCAGGTCGCGGCCCGACACGTCCCAGCCGGCGACGGTGAACAGCGGCTGGGTCAGCTGCGCCACCCAGGCGATGGAGGCCAGCAGCGCCAGGCGGGTCAGCAGCGCCAGCGCCAGGCCGACGCGGCGCGCGCTGTGCTGCCGTTCGGGCGGCAGCTTCGACGCCATGATCGAGATGAAGATGATGTTGTCGATGCCCAGCACGATCTCCAACGCGGTCAACGTCAGAAGGCTGGCCCAGACATTCGGGTCGGCGAGAAGGTCGAGCATGAAGGGGCGGGGCTCCGGCGGTCAAATGGGTGCAGTCGACAGGCTGCACGCCGGCACCGCAGGGCACCAGCGTGACCGCGACCACATGAGGTCGGCCGCGGTCCGCTGCAAGAGGGACCAGTTCCATTTTTCCGCCATTCTTCCCCCGTCTTGACGCCGCCTTGCCGCTGATCCGGGGGCGGTGCGTTTCACCTCCAGGAGGCTGCGGCCCGCGGTCCGCCCGCCGTGGCGGGGAGGCGGCCGAAGGGGGCCGGCTCCACCTCGTGCCGCTCGACGGTCTGCCGGGTGGCCGTCCTGCCGTTCCAGGCGCGCCGGCGGACCGCCATCTGAAGCCGGCAATCCTGGGAGCAATAGAAGGGCGCCGGACCGCGGGCGGACGTGCGGACGAAGGGCCTGCCGCAGCAGGCGCAATAAAGCGTGGTCATGGTCGTTTCCTCCGGAACGGGCGGCCGTTTGCCGGCCTGCCCCGAGCCTTGCGGTGATCGCCTTGCAGGTGATCGCCCTTCGGCTCTGCTGATGCTGTTGGGTGAATTGTGTCGGCTGCCCTCAGACATCGCCAGCGATCAAAAGACATAAGCCCGACCGGCCTCAAGTATTCGGCGTCAAAATTCGGAGCAGCAGCAGCAGCTTAGATGCACGTGCGCGTCAATTCGCCGCGATGCTCTGCCGATCGTTGGCGTACGCATTTTTTCGACATCCGTGTCTTCCAACGGAAGCCTGACGGTGCCATTTGTTCCTTTCGACCAACAGACCGGAAAGACGAGACGCGATGACGCTTGGACGCCTCGCCACCTTCCTGAAAACCGAAAGCGCCAGCGGCGTGGTCCTGATGATTGCGGCGGTGCTCGCCCTGTTGTGGGCGAACTCGCCGGCGGCCCCGCTGTACGACACGATCCTGGCAACGAAACTGGCGGTGACGGCAGGGGGCGTCGGTTTGGACAAGCCGCTGATCCTGTGGATCAACGACGGGCTGATGGCGATCTTCTTCCTGCTGGTCGGGCTGGAGATCAAGCGCGAGGTGCTGGAGGGCGAATTGTCCAGCCCGGCCAAGGCGATGCTGCCGGGCATCGCCGCGCTGGGCGGCATGGCGGTGCCGGCGCTGGTCTATTGCCTGTTCGCCCAGGCCGAACCGGGTGCCCTGCAGGGCTGGGCGATCCCGGCGGCCACCGACATCGCCTTCGCTCTCGGCGTGCTGGCCCTGCTGGGCAACCGCGTGCCGGGCAGCCTGCGCGTCTTCCTGCTGGCGCTGGCGATCATGGACGATCTGGGCGCCATCGTGATCATCGCCGTCTTCTACAGCCACGGGCTGGTGCCGATGGCGCTGGGGCTGGCGGCGGCATCGGCCGTCGGGCTGTGGCTGCTGAACCGGGCCGGGGTGCGTTCGCTGACGCCCTATCTGCTGCTGGGGCTGGTGCTGTGGGTGTGCGTGCTGAAATCGGGCATCCACGCCACGCTGGCCGGTGTGGTGCTGGCCTTCGCCATTCCGCTGCGGGTCAAGGGTCCCGACGGCAAGCGGGCGGAGGATGCGCCGCTCTATTGCCTGGAGCATGCGCTGCACCCGTGGGTCGCCTTCCTCATCATGCCGGTCTTCGCTCTGGCCAACGCCGGCGTGCCGCTGGACGGCATCACCCCCGCCAGCCTGCTGGAGCCGGTGCCGCTGGGCATCGCGCTCGGCCTGTTCGTGGGCAAGCAGGTGGGCGTGTTCCTCGCCGTGTGGATCGCCGTGCATATCGGCGTGGTCGAGCGGCCGGCGCGGGCCAGCTGGGGTCAGGTCTACGGCGTCGCCGTTCTGACCGGCATCGGTTTCACCATGAGCCTGTTCATCGGGACGCTGGCCTTCGCCGACCCGGAGCATGCGGTGGCGGTGCGGCTGGGCGTGCTGACCGGCTCGCTCGCCTCGGCGCTGGTCGGTTACGGGCTGCTCCATGTCGCCGGCACAAGGCGGGCGCGGGCGGCGGCGCGGGCGACCTGATGCCGATCGGCGAAGGTTATCGTCAAAGATAGTCGCTCATGGTATCTGTTGGGCGCGCGAACTTTGTTCCGGGAAGGCGGAACCCGCGGGCGTGCTGGCCGGTTCTTCCTTGGTGGGGAGTCGCGCGGCAGGCGCGGGACCGACAGATCGGGGGGACATGCGATGATCGACGCCATCCGCACACGCCGGCGCACCGTTGCCGAAGATCCCCCGCCGGGCGGGTCCGGCAGCTCGATCCCCATCGACTTCCAGCGGCTGGAGCGGCTGCGCCGCCTGTCCCGCCTGATGGACAGCCGCTGGCACATCCCCTTCACCCGCATCCCGGTCGGGCTGGATGGCATCGCCAGCCTGGTGCCGGTGGCGGGCGACACCGCGACCGCGCTGGTTTCCGCCTACATCATCATGGAGGCCGCCCGCTTCGACCTGCCCAAGACGCTGGTGGCCCGCATGGTCTTCAACGTCCTGCTGGACTGGGCCGGCGGGTCCGTCCCGGTGCTGGGCACGGTGTTCGACATCGCCTTCAAGGCCAACCGGATGAACCTGAACCTGCTGCACGAGCATCTGGAACAGCGTCTGGCCGCCGCCGCGGCGAAGCGCTGAAAAGGCGGTCCCTGCGATCTTGACGTGGATCAAGGCGGGGGTGGGGGGACTGCGGCACTCTGTCGCTCATGAACGCCATCACCGCCCTGGCCGTAAAGCCGGCCCCCGCCCCGTCCCGTTCCCACGGTGTCGATCCCGCGCTGCTCGCCAAGTATGACGGGTTGCGGGTGCCGCGTTACACCAGCTACCCGACCGCGCCGCACTTCACCCCCAAGGTGAACGGCGACGTCTATGGCGGCTGGCTGGAGGCGATCGATCCCGCCCGCTCGGGTTCGCTCTACCTGCACATTCCCTTCTGCCAGAAGATGTGCTGGTACTGCGGCTGCCACACCAAGATCGTCGCGCGCTACGAGCCGATCGCCGAGTATCTCGGCCATCTGCGGCGCGAGATCGCCATGGTGGCGGAGCGCGTTCCCGGCCGGCTGGCGGTGCGCCACATCCATTTCGGCGGCGGCACCCCGACCATGATGGCGCCGGACGATTTCGAGGCGATCATCGCGCTGCTGCGCACCCGCTTCGACGTCGCCGCCGATGCCGAACTGGCGGTGGAGATCGACCCGCGCACCTTGACGGCGGAGATGTCCGCGGCGCTGGGCCGCGCCGGTGTCAACCGCGCCTCGCTGGGCGTGCAGGATTTCGACGAGACGGTGCAGCAGGCGATCAACCGCGTCCAGCCGCGCGCCGTCACCGAACAGGCGCTGGCCTGGCTGAAGGAGGCCGGGATCACCAGCGTCAACCTCGACCTGATGTACGGCCTGCCGCATCAGTCGGTGGAGAGCGTCACCCGTTCCGCCGAGATCGCGCTGGAGATGGCGCCGGACCGGCTGTCGGTCTTCGGCTACGCCCATGTGCCGTGGATGAAGACCCACCAGAAGAAGATCGACGAGGCGGCGCTGGCCGGTTCGATTGGCCGGTGGGAGCAGTTCGCCGCCATCGGCGACACGCTGGCCGCCGCCGGCTACAGCGCCATCGGTCTCGACCATTTCGCCCGTCCCGGCGATGAACTGGCGGTGCAGCAGGAGGAGGGGCGGCTGGGCCGCAACTTCCAGGGCTACACCACCGACGACGCCGAGGTGCTGCTGGGCTTCGGTTCCTCCTCCATCGGCGCGCTGCCGCAGGGCTATGTGCAGAACGCCGTACCCTTCGACCATTACGCCACCGCCATCGAGGAAGGCCGCCTACCCACCGGCAAGGGCATCGCGCTGACCACGGACGACAAGGTGCGGCGCGACCTGATCATGCGGCTGATGTGCGACCTGTCGGTCGACACCGCCGCCATCGCCCAAGCTCACGGCTTGCCTGAGTCGGCCTTCGACGCGGAGTTGGAGGGGATGGCCGATCTGGTCGCCGACGGTGTCGCGGTGGTGGAGGGCCGGCGCGTCCATGTGCCGGAGAGCGCCCGCCCCCTGATGCGCATCGTCGCCGCCCGTTTCGACACCCACCTGTCCAAGGGCGCCGGGCGGCACAGCCGGGCAGTCTGAGGCGGATTCGACCTTCCCCAACCGCTCCGACTTTGTTCAAAGGAAAAGGCGACCGGCGCCACCCGCCGGTCGCCTTTCCCCGTGCCGCGCATCCGAACCCACAAGGCTGCGCGGCAACCCCGGTGATGCCGGGCGTCTGGGCCGGGCATCCCGATGGAAGATACGCAGGGCAGCTCCGGGTTCCTGCGCAGCCCGTCCCAAAAAGCGCATAGCGACGTTGGGTGCGCTGCGGTGGCGAAATGGCCCCCGCCTCCTGTATGGTCGCGCCGAAGGTCCACGGCTCCCCCGTACCCTTCCCGCAAATCACCGATCCATATCAAGGTGAGCGATGATCCGGCGTGTGCGTTCCCTTCCGCTGATGGTGGCCCTGGCCACGCTGATGGTTCCCGGCTGCATGCCGTACCAGCGGATTCCGAATCCGCCGACCGTGCGCACCGCGCCCGATACCGGGGCGGGGCTGGAACCGATCTATGGGGAATGGCAGGTGGACAAGCCGACTCCGCTCCGCGCCCAGCCGTCCGCCGGTGCGGGCGTCGTCGCCACGCTGGGGGCAGGGCAGGCGGTGACCACGCTGGGCCGGGTGCACAACAGCGATTGGGTGGCGGTGAAGGCCGGCGGGTCCACCGCCTATGTCCGGCTGCATCTGCTCAGCCTGAAGAGCAATACGCCGCGCGGCAGCCGCGGCACCTCCACCACCCTGGAGAAGCCGGTCGACAATGCCGGCCCGACCATCAAGGCCGCCCCGCGCAGCAAGATCGGCGTCACGCCCATCGGCAATTGACCTGAGAGCACGGGAATCGCTTGAAGACATTCATGTCTTTCCATGAATGAGAGCGCCGAGGTAATCGGTTGACCAAGCAGCCATTTTCCGACGCACCTTGAGGGAATTTCGATCCTGGGGGGCTTTGAGGAGGTTGATGGCCATCCGTTTGACCAGGGCCATATTCCTAGGGCCAAAGCGGCTGCGGACGCGGGCGTGATCGTCGCCGAACACCACGTCGAGCACCCAGTGCAGAGCGTTCTCGATGCCCCAGTGCCCGCGCACCACGGCACCGAATGCGGCGGCGTCGAGCGGGCGCGAACTGAGGTAATAGCGCCGCGACTGGCTGAGGGCGCCGTTGCACTCGACGCTGGCTTCAATCAGCGCCACCGCCGCCAACTGCGGCCAATCATGCCGGCCCTTCAGCCATGCCACATCGTGCAGCACGTAATGACGGCGCACTTCGATGCGCCCGTGGTCGCCGTCGGTGGTCTGCGCCACCACCAGTCCGAAGTCGCCGTGTAGCCGGCGCTCCTCGAAAGCACGCCGCACGCTGGCGTGCAGGCCACGCTGGTTGGCCTTGAGCGCCAGCACATAGTCTGCACCTTGTCCGACGATCTGCTCGGCCAACTCGCGCTGACAGCCGATGGCGTCGATGGTCACCAGACAGCCAGGCAGAGCCACCCGTTCGAGCAGGCGCGGCAACGCGGTGATCTCGTTCGATTTGTCGGCCACCGCTTCCTGCGCCAGAACCAGACGCTGCCGACTGGCCCAAGCCGAGACCACATGCAGCGGGCGCGCTCCGGTGCGCCGGCTGCCCGAGCGCCGCATGGTCTTGCCATCCAGCGCGACGATCTCCGGGGCGCCGCCACACACCTCATCCACCCAAGCGGCGAAACACTCTTCGAACAGATCGGCGTCGAGCGCGTTGATCACGTCGTTGAGCGTGTCATGGCTGGGAACCCCGCGGGTGAACGGTGCGAAGCCGCGCAGAAAGCCGAGATGCTGACGTCCCCAGGCAGCCATCTCGACGAAATCGTCACAGCCGCTCAACGTGCCGCACAGCACCACCAGCAATACCTCGCGCAACGGATACACCACTTTGCACGCTTGGCGAGGGTCCTCCAGACCGCTCAGATGCCACAGAACTCCACGAACCGCTTCTTCTCCCTCCATCCAAACCTCCCTCCATGCGGAGGTTCCTATGAATCACAACCGCGTCACCACGGGAATCCTACAAGCGATTTCTTCAAGCGATTGCCCTGGACCTGAGAGGTCGGCGAGCCTTCGGGCAATCGGTCACAGGACAAGACAGGAGTCGCAGACTCCCCCTCGACATGGCTCCATGATAGAGCATATCAGGAACATATGCCTGTCGAGCGGAGTCGAGTCATGCCTGTCCTGTCGTCCCCTTCCCCGTCCGCGGAGGCTGCGCCGCGTGATCGTGCCGGCGTGCTGGCCGACCTGCGCGCGCGCATCCGGCGGATCGAGGGGGCGGGCGGGGAGGGAGGGAAGATCCTGCCGTTCGGCATCGACGCGGTCGACGGGCATCTGCCCGACGGCGGGCTGCCGCTGGGCTGCCTGCATGCGGTGGCGGCGGAGCATCCGGGGGCGGGCACCGGTTTCGCCGCGGCGCTGCTGGCCCGGCTGGCGACGCCGAGAATGCCGGCGCTGTGGATCCTGCGCGGGCGCGACCTGTATGCCCCGGGGCTGGCGGCCTATGGGCTGACGCCGGACCGGCTGGTGGCGGTGCGGGCGGTGCGGCCGGTCGATGCGCTGTGGGCGATGGAGGAGGCGCTGCGCTGCTCCGCCCTGTCGGCGGTGCTGGGCGAGCTGGAGGGGCTGGACCTCACCGCCAGCCGGCGGCTGCAACTCGCCGCCGAGTCGTCGGGGGTGACCGGCTTCCTGCTGGACGTGGGCGCGGGTTTGGGTGCGTCGGGTGGACGCAACCGGCTGGCGGAGGGCCGGCGGGCGGAAGGGCTCAGCGCCGCGGTGACCCGCTGGCGCTTGGATGCGGCACCCAGCCTGGATGGGGAGGAGGATGCGGCCCCGCGCCCGGCCGGAGGCCCGCCGGGACTGGGAAAAGCGCGCTGGTCCGTCGCGCTGGAACGGTGCCGGGGCGGTCGCCCGGGCCACTGGACCCTCTCCTGGGACGGGGAGGGCTGGCGCGACGTGGGGCAAGAGGATGGAACCGGCCTTGGGCAGGCCGCGCGAAGCGACTCGGGGCTATGGCCGGTCCGGCACTCGATGGCCCTGCACTCGATGGCCTCGCACTCGATGTCCGACAACCGACAGGGTCGTTTGTCGGATCACCGCAAACCGGCTATCGCGCGCTAGTGCCGAATCAGTAGTTGGTGGCCCAATCGGGCTCGCGGCGGGCGGGTTGCTCCGATCCGTCCGGCTCGGTCATCCAGCGCGGGTCGTCGGCATCCAGCGGTGCGTAAAGCGGCAGCTGGCGGGCGAATTCCGCGCTGTCGGCATCGCGGCGCTGCTTCAGCAGGCGGTCGGCAAGGTGGGCGGGCAGCATGGCAGGTCTCCTTCTGAGCGCCGGATGGCACCGTGGATCAGCCTGACTAAGGCCGGTCCTGGCCCACCCGTCGTCCTGTTTGCCTGGATAATAACTACGCAAGTTCCAGGCCAGCTGTTAAGCGCGTCACACGAGTTCCATGACACACGACTAAGTCTCTACAAACGGTTTATACGAAGCCACTCGAACCCACATGAACCGGTATGACACGAGGGACACTGTCGTACACGCCGTGGCGGCCATCGCCCTTCGATCGGGCATCGCCGCCGTACCGTGTGAGATGTGTTCCCTTCCGTGCCGTTCCAACCCATATTCGGGGCCAATCCTCTTCAAGGAATGCGTACCTCCCATGCACAGCGCCCCCGTACCCGATTCTTGCCCGACCTGCCTAAAACCTAATCATCTGTGCGTTTGCGAGGCAGTGCAGCCGATCAAGAACGGCGTGTTCCTGCTGATCCTGCAGCACCCGCAGGAGAAGCGGGAAAATCTGGGCACCGCCCAGATCGCCCATCTGCAGTTCGCCAACTCGATGGTGAAGGTCGGGCTGAGCTGGCCGGGGCTGAAGCGCATCCTGGGGCGGGAGGTCGATCCCAAGCGCTGGGGCGTGCTGTATCTCGGCCCGGTGAAGGACGGCGGCGCTCCCCGGCCGGAGGTGGCGGTGGTCGACAAGGACGGCCAGCCGCTCCGCGACAGCGCCGACATCCTGGAGGATCTGGAGGGCGTCATCGTCCTGGACGGCACCTGGAGCCAGGCCAAGACCCTGTGGTGGCGCAATGCCTGGCTGCTGAAATGCCGCCGCATCGTGCTGAACCCGCAGTTCCGCTCACTCTATGGGCAGGCGCGCAAGGAGCCGCGGCGCGACAGCGTCTCCACCCTGGAGGCCGGCGCCTTCCTGCTGTCGCGGCTGGAGGGTGACCAGACCATCATGGACACCGCGCTGAAGCCCTTCTCGCTGCTGCTGAAGAAGCTGCGCACCCGCCGCCCGCGTCCGACGCCGCCGTCTGCTGAAGACGCCGGCCCGGCCGTTTCCGACGGCGAGGGGAGCGACGAGGCCTGAGGGTCTTATCCGCCGCTGCAACCAACCGGCGGCCGCACCGTTGTAACGGGTGAGAGGGCCGGCTCCGGCCGGTCGGATCGCCCGTTGCAACGACGGAAGGAGAGGCTTCGTGCGCGGTATTCTGCTGTGGCTGGTCGGCATTCCGATTCCCGTCATCCTCCTGCTCTATCTGTTCAACGTTCTTTGACCTGACCGCCGGGTTGACGGCGCTGCGGCACCGGGTGCCAAATGCGCTTCCCCAGCCCTCCGTTTCCTTCCTCCGCAATCGAACGAGAGAATGATGGCCAGCGATTTCGTGCCTTTCGGCCTGACCGTCTGCGGTCTCAGCGAGCTTTGCAATTTCGGCGGCGGCAAGGTCAGCCACGTGCTGTCCATCCTCGACCCCGAGATGACGGAGCCGAGCGAGTTCGGCGATTACGGCGAGCATGAGCGGCTGGAACTGCGCTTCCACGACATCATCGAACCGACCCGCGGCCAGATCGCACCGGAACGGTCGGATGTGGAACGCATCCTGGCCTTCGGCCGCGACCTGCTGGCCGAGCCGGTGGATTGCCGCCATCTGCTGGTCCACTGCCATGCCGGCGTATCGCGGTCCACCGCTGCGCTGACCATGATCCTGGCCCAGGCGCGCCCCGACCTTCCGGCGGCCGACGCGGTGGGGACGGTGGTGGGCATCCGCGCCCAGACCTGGCCCAACCTGCGCATGATCGAGTTCGCCGACGATATCCTCGGCCGCAACGGTGATCTGGTCGCCGCCGTCCGCCAGCGTCACCGCACGCTGGGCAAGCAGCGCCCGGAACTGGTCCAGTTCATGATCGACAATGGCCGCATCCGCGAGGTCGAGGATCTGATCGACTGAGAAGGGATGCGGTCCTTCGGAGTTTCACGTCTTTCGGCCGTCATCTCCGCCTTCGCGGGGATGACGGCGGATAATCGGCCCTAAAAACCCACCGTCCTCAATAGCCTGCCGACTGCTGGCCGCCGAAGACGCCCTTTGCCCAGGCGCCGATGCGGTGGCGCCACTGTTCGTGCCAGATATAGACGCTGCCCTTGACCCAGTTCATCTGGATCGCGCGGCGCTGGCCTTCGAAGGGATAGTGGCCGTGCCAGGAGGTGTCGCTGCGGCGGAAGCACATCAGGGTGCCTTCCTCCGGCGGGACCTCGGCGGCGTAATCCTCCAGGTTCTGGGAGCGCAGGATGCGCAGGCGGCCGCCGGTCGCCTCCCAGGGCGGGTTCATGTAGATCAGCACGGTGATGACCTTGCTGGCCGAATCCGGATGGATCTTGCCGTCGGTCGGCCGGCACATGCCGCGCGCCGTGAACATGGTCGGATACTTCGACAGATCCAGACCGAACTTGTCGGAGAAGGCCTTGCAGACCTCCGGCCCCTTCAGTTCGGCGATCATCCGGTCGAAGCTCGGCCCCTGCGGGAAGACGCCCAGCGGGATCGAACCGGGCTTGTCGACCTTGGGATAGTCGCGGTGCAGCTCTTCAAGAAACTCCCGCTTCACGAAACCCGGAACGCACAGAAAATCATAGGGATCGTGCTGCAGGGGGGTGGCGCGGAATTTGTCCAGATCAAGCATGGACATGGCTATGGAACTCCCAAAGAGCGTGCCGACGATGGCTTTGCCCCCCAAAACCGGCGTCACTTAACCACGACGGAAGTTTTATGCAACAGGTTTGTCTGGGAAGCACAACTCTTGCCGTGCCCGCCATTCGGGGCCGACATAGTTGACGATGATCGATTTGCGCACGCCGTCGATCGGACGTTTCTCGAACCCATGCCAAGTATTGCTTCCGGGGATGAAGATCAGCCCCTCGTTGAAGGCGTAGGGCGCGCGGGCGACGACCGTCCGGCTCTCGTCCAGCACGTCGGTGCCCCAATGCGAGCAGTTCGGCCCCTTCGAGAGATAGATCAGCATCGTGTATTTCTTGACGCCGATGTCGGTGTGCGGTTCCAGCCAGAAGCCGTCGGTGTCCTGGCAATATTCGATGCGCAGGCTGGTGCCGGTCAGGTCGACGTTGCAGGTCTTCTGGATGGCGTCCACGACCGGGCGGCTCTGGAAGGCCTGGGCCACCGTCTCGCACACGGCATATTTGGCGCGGTTTTCCTCACCGAAATAGGTGCGCGACGCATTGTTGGTCTCGCGCTTGCCATAGGTGTCGGACACCGGCGGCGGCCCCCAGGGCAGGTCGGCGATGGCGTCGGCGGACTCCTCCGGCAACGCCTCGGTCAGCAGCCAGTGATTGTACGGCTGGTCGAACGGCCGGCTATTTTCTAGGCAACGCAGGAAGGAGGCGGAAACGGCGTCGGGGGTGGTCATGGCGGCGGGTTCCGGATGGAAGGACGGCCCCGGACCGTGCTTTTCGGAGACGGCCGGTTCGCCAGCGCTTATGACATGGCCCACGGCGGAACTCTGCCCCCAAACCGGTCTTGCCAGCGGGGTGCGCGCATTGGTCGCGCCGCACCCCGCCGGCTTGTCGCTACAGACCGAATCGCTTGCGGTGGGCGGACAGGCGGCGGCGCACCTCGTCGGCCACCACCTCCGTCTCGTTCAGCGGCGGATAGCTCCACTGGTCCAGCGACCCGTCGAAGGGCCGCGTGATGCCGTCCTGGTACAGCCCGTCATGGAAGGCACGGAACTTGGGCGATCCGCCCTCCAGCTCGATCACATAGACCGGCTTGCCGGTGGAGCAGGCCTCCGACGTCATCGACACGCTGTCGCAGGTCACCACCACCGCATCCGCCAAGCCGAGATAGGCGAAGTAAGGATTCTCGCCGGTGCCGTCCCACACCTCCGCCGGCAGGCCGGACAGGCGGGCGCGCAGGATCGCCTCGTTGTCGGCGCCGGTCCGGCGCGACGGGGTGACCATCAGCCCGGCGCCGTGGGTGCGCGTCAGGTTGGCCAGCCTCTCGGCCACGTCGCCCATGATTGTGGGCGTCAGGCGGTAGACGCCGTTGTCGCCGCCGATCAGCACGGCGATGCGCGGGTGCGGCAGATGGGCCAGCTTTGGGGCGAATCGCTCTGCCGCGTCGGCCAGGATGGCGGGCGTCACCCGGTGCAGGGCGCCGCGGGTCACCAGCACATTGTCGCCGCGCAGCTTGTCGTGGCGCGGCACGACGACGAGGTCGAAATGCCGCGGGTTCATCACCGGATCCTGGATCTGGACGGTGAAGGTCCGGCCGCCCGACTGGCGGCGCACCGCCAGCGAGACGGCGATGGACTGCCGCCCGGTGCCGATCAGGATGTCGGGCCAGGGCGGCTCCACCGGATCGCCTTTCGGACCGGCGGCGAAGCGGTTGCCGATGCGCCAGTAGGGGGTCAGCTGGCGCCAGGGCGTGCGCAGGTGGACGCGCTTGACGACCGGCGTCAGGCCAAGCGACTCCGCCAGGCCGATGCACTGGTTTTCCATGCCGGCCTTGCCGTCCGACACGACCCAGCAGGTAAGGGGCCAGCAGGTCAAAGGTTGCATGAGAACTCGGATCGTTGTGGCTGCGAAGGGGATTGCGGCGAAAAGACCGTTATCCGGGTTGCTCGCCCTTGCGGGGGTTTCCGTCTTGGCGTAGACACCATGCCCGTGTAATATCCTTTCTCCAAATCACCCCCGGAGCGACCGAGTAAACCATGCGGCGGGTCAAACTCGACCGAATTGACCGTCGGATTCTGCGCGATCTGCAGAACGACGGCCGGATGACCAATGTGGAGCTTGCCCGACGTGCCGGCATCTCCGCTCCGCCCTGCCTGCGCCGCGTCCGCGCGCTGGAGGAGGCGGGATTCATCCGTGGCTACCACGCCGACGTCAACCCCGATGCACTCGGGTTCGGCGTCACGGTGTTCGCCCAGGTCGGCCTCAGCAGCCAGGCCGAAGCGGACCTAAAGAAATTCGAGGAGCTCGTCAACAGCTGGCCGCTGGTGCGTGAGTGCAACATGCTGGCCGGCGAATATGATTTCATCCTGAAGATCGTGGCGGAGGACTGGGACGACTACCAGCGCTTCCTGACGACCAAGCTGACGGCGGCCCCCAACGTCGCCCATGTGAAGTCGGCGCTGTCGATCCGCACCAGCAAGCATACCCCCGGCGTTCCCATCGACGTCGATTCGCCCGACATCCCGGAAGGGACCGAGGACGACGAGGACGAGGATTTCGTCGAGGACGAGGCCGAGACGCCCGCCCGCGCCACCCGGCGCTGAGCGGGGTCAGGGGCTCGCCTTACAAGGAAGATGCTATAGGGAAGATGCGGCGAGCGCCTGGAGCAGGCCCGCCGCGGCTCCCCCCAGCACCACCCAGTGGATCGCCATGTTGCGGCGGGTCAGCGCATAGAGCCCGGCCAGCATGATCGCCCAGGTCCAGATCATGTGCCCGTCCGTCCGGCCGTCCGGCAGCAGCACAGCCACCCCCAGATAGACGCCCAGGTTCAGGATCACCCCCACCACCGCCGCGGCGATGGCGGCCAGCGCCCCCGTGGCCAGACGGTTGTGGATCAGCCGCTCCACATAGGGCGCGCCGGCGAAGATGAACAGGAAGCAGGGCAGGAAGGTGACGTAGGTCGTCAGCGCCGCCCCCAGTGCTCCCGCCAGCGCCGGTGACAGCGCGCCCGGCCGGTTCCAGCCGGCGAAGAAGCCGACATATTGCGTCACCAGGATCAGCGGCCCCGGAGTCGTCTCGGCCAATGCCAAGCCGTCGACCATCTCGCGCGGGCTGAGCCAGCCATAGGCGTCCACCGCCTGCCCGGCGATGTAGGGCAGCACGGCATAGGCGCCGCCGAAGGTGACGAGGGCAGCCTTGGTGAACAGCGCCGCGACGCCGCGCCAGGGGTCGCTCCCGAAGGCCAGCAGGATTGCTCCGACCGGAACCAGCCACAGCAGGACGAACAGGCCCGCAAGGACCGCCAGCCGGCCGCGTCCCGGCGCCGCCTCCGCCGGGTCGGCATCGCTGTCGGTCAGCGGATGCGGGTGGGCGAACCAGTGGCGGCCGGCATGCGCGGCCACGCCGCCGATCACCGCTGCGGTGCCGATCACCAGCGGGAAGGGCAGGTGCAGCGCGAACAGCGCCAGGAAGGCGGCGCCGGCCATGGCGACGGCTGCCGGCCCCTTCAGCGTGCGGCGGCCCATCCGCCAGACCGCGGCGGCGATGATCGCCACCACCGCCGGTTTGATGCCGTCGAACAGCGCAGCGACCGGTCCGGCGTCGCCATGGGCGGCGGCGATCCAGGACAGGGCGAGCAAGACCAGCGCTCCCGGCAGCACGAACAGCCCGCCCGCCACCAACCCGCCGCGCACGCCATACATCCGCCAGCCGATGTAGGTGGCGAGCTGCTGGGCCTCCGGGCCCGGCAGCAGCATGCAGAAGTTCAGCGCGTGCAGAAAGCGGGTCTGGTCGATCCAGCGGCCGCGGTCGACCAGCTCGCTCTGCATCATCGCGATCTGCCCGGCCGGCCCGCCGAAGCTGGTCAGCCCCAGCCGCAGCCAATAGAGGCAGAAGGCGCCGAAGGGCGGGGTGGGGGAGCGGGATTCGGATTCGGTCATGGCCCCGCACCCTAGCGCAAACGTCGCCGCAAGGCAGCCGCCGACACCTAATCCCGGCGATGGAGACAATTGCGGGCCGCCCATGGTCTTCCGCATCGCAGAGGATTAATATTGCAACCGCGAGCGCCGCCGTCGTGGCTGGCGCCGGACGTCGGGGACGTTGCAGAATGAAGGCTTCCGCCCGCGGTCGCGCGGCTGTGTTGGGCGCGGCGCTGTGTGCCGGTGTCGGGGTGATGGTTCTCGGGCAATTGGCGCTGGCGGGGCCGGCGCAGGCCGCCGTCGGCGTCCATGCCGAGGAGATCGTGCGCTTTCCCTCCGCCGACGGGGATCTGACCGGCGGGGCGCCGACGATGCTGAGCGGCCGGCTGCTGCGGCCCGCTGGCAACGGTCCGCATCCGGCGGTGGTCATGCTGCATGGCTGCGGCGGTCTCTATGCCCGCAACGGCCGGGTGTCGCCGCGCCATGTCTGGTGGGCCACCCACCTGCAGCGGCAGGGCTTCGAGGTGCTGATGGTCGACAGCTTCGGGCCGCGCGATGTGGAGGAGGTCTGCACCACCGCGCTGAAGGACCGCACCGTCCGCGCCACAATGGAGCGCAAGCGCGACGCCTGGGGGGCGCTGGCCTTCCTGCGCAAGCGGCCGGACGTCGATCATGAGCGCATCGGCCTGATCGGCTGGTCGCAGGGCGCCAGCACCGTGCTGGCCGCCTATAGCGCCGGCGAGGATGGACCGGCCGGGACGGAGGAGGGCGGCTTCCGTGCCGCCGTGGCCTTCTACCCCGGCTGCAAGGCGCCGTTGAGCAACGAGGACTGGCAGCCCGACGGTCCGCTTCTGCTGCTGGCCGGCGGCAAGGACGATTGGACGCCGCCGCAGGCCTGCATTGATCTGGCCGGCCGCGACGGGGTCAAGGACAAGGTCGATCTGGTGGTCTACCCCGACGCCTATCACGGCTTCGATGCGCCGGACGCCCCGGTGCGCAAGCGCCAGGATCTTGCCACCGTCCCCGGCGGCACCGCCCACGTCGGCACCAACGAAGACGCCCGCTCGGATGCGATCCAGCGGGTGATGGAGTTTTTCAAAGAGAAGCTTGGGGGGTGAGGGGCGGCGGCCCCTTACCGAGAATCCACTCTGTGCATCCCCCTCACCCCGACCCTCTCCCCGAAGGGAGAGGGGGGATTTTGGGGGAGAGGGTTACACCCTCAACGGAACTCGACCGAAACGATCTCGTACAGCTTGGAGCCGCCGGGGGTGGAAACTTCCACGCTGTCGCCGACGGCCTTGTTGATCAGGGCGCGGGCCAGCGGCGCCTGGATCGACAGAAGGCGGTTCTTGATGTCGCTCTCGTCCTGGCCGACGATCTGATAGGTCGTCTCCTCGTCCGTGTCCTGGTCGGCCAGGGTCACGGTCGCACCGAACTTCACGGTGTTGCCGGTCAGCTTGGCCGGGTCGATGACCTCGGCCCGGCTGATCTTGTCCTCAAGCTCCAGCACGCGGCCTTCAATGAAGCTCTGACGTTCGCGCGCCGCGTGATACTCGGCGTTTTCCGAAAGGTCGCCATGTTCGCGGGCTTCCGCGATGGCTTTGATGACCGCCGGGCGTTCGGTGATCTTAAGGTGCTTCAATTCCTCCTGGAGGCGGTTGAAGCCCGCCGCTGTCATCGGAACTTTTTCCATGTTCGGTCCATCACCGCTTGCAGTCGTTCGACCTGTCCAAAGCGACATCAAGGACGAAGACGGCGCGGAGGAGGTCCGCCGCGCCGTCGTCCGTCCTTAATACGATCCGCTAAGGTACGACTGCAACGGGGCGACTTCAAGGCTGCCGTTCCGGAGTGCGGCAATCGCTTCCACTGCCGCGCGTGCTCCCGCTACGGTGGTGTAATACGGAATGTTGTAGGTCAGCGCGGTGCGACGCAGGCTGAAGCTGTCGGCCAGCGCCTGGGCGCCTTCCGTGGTGTTGATGACCAGATGCACGTCGCCGTTGATCATGGAGTCGACGATGTGCGGTTGGCCTTCCACCACCTTGTTGATGGTCTCCGCCGGCACGCCGGCATCGCTCAGCACCTTGGCGGTGCCGGAGGTGGCGAGAATGCGGAAGCCCATCTCGTGCAGCTTCTTGGAGATCACCGCCAGCGCCGGCTTGTCGTGGTCCTTGACCGAGACGAAGACGCTGCCCTTGACCGGCAGGGTGACGCCGGCGCCGAGCTGCGCCTTGGCGAAGGCCAGCGCGAAGTTGTGGTCGAGGCCCATGACCTCGCCCGTCGACTTCATCTCCGGACCCAGCACGATGTCGACGCCGGGGAAGCGGGCGAAGGGGAAGACCGCTTCCTTGACCGCGGTGTGCGGCGGGGTCGGGCCGTTCAGGGTGAAGGAGGACAGCTTCTCCCCCGCCATGACGCGGGCCGCAATCTTGGCGATGGCGGTGCCGGTGGCCTTGGCGACGAAGGGCACCGTGCGGCTGGCGCGCGGATTGACCTCCAGGATGTAGACGGTGCCGTCCTTGACCGCGAACTGCACGTTCATCAGACCGACCACCTTCAGCGCATGGGCGAGCGCGTCCGACTGGCGGTTGATCTCGGCGATGATGTCGGGGGGGAGCGTGTAGGGCGGCAGGGCGCAGGCGCTGTCGCCGGAGTGGATGCCGGCCTCTTCGATGTGCTCCATCACGCCGGCGACATAGACTTGCGCGCCATCGCAGACGACGTCGACGTCTACCTCGATGGCGTCCTGCAGGTAGCTGTCGATCAGCACCGGGTTCTTGCCCGACACCTGCACGGCAGTGCCCATGTAGCGCTGCAGACCGGCCATGTCGTGGACGATCTCCATCGCCCGGCCGCCCAGCACGTAGGACGGACGGATGACGACCGGGAAGCCGATGCGGGTGGCGACGGCCTCCGCCTCTTCCAGCGAGCGGGCGAGGCCGTTGGCCGGCTGCTTCAGGTTCAGTTCATGCAGCAGCTTCTGGAAGCGCTCGCGGTCCTCGGCCAGGTCGATGGCGTCGGGCGAGGTGCCCAGGATCGGGATGCCGGCGGCCTCCAGCGCGGCGGCGAGCTTCAGCGGGGTCTGGCCGCCGAACTGCACGATGCAGCCCAGGACGTTGCCCTTGCGCTGCTCGACCCGCACCAGCTCCACCACGTCCTCGGCCGTCAGCGGCTCGAAATACAGGCGGTCGGCGGTGTCGTAGTCGGTGGAGACGGTCTCCGGGTTGCAGTTGACCATGATGGTCTCGATGCCGGCCTCCTGCAGGGCGTAGACGGCATGGACGCAGCAATAGTCGAACTCAATGCCCTGGCCGATGCGGTTCGGACCGCCGCCGAGGATGACGACCTTCTTCGCTTCGGTCGGCTCGGACTCGCACTCCGCCTCGCCGGTCCCGTCGGTCTCGTAGGTCGAGTACATGTAGGGGGTGGCCGAGGCGAATTCGGCGGCGCAGGTGTCGATGCGCTTGTAGACCGGGGTGACGCCGGCCATGCGCCGCGCCGCGGCGACCGCCGCCTCGCTGGTCTTGGCCAGTTCGGCCAGGCGGGCGTCGGAGAAGCCCATCTGCTTCAGCTTCAGCCAGCCGGCCTTGTCGGTCGGCAGGCCGCCGTCGCGGATCGCCGCCTCACGGTCGGTGATCTCCTTGATCTGCTCAAGGAACCACGGGTCGTACTTGGAGACGGCCTGCACCTCGTCCACCGAGAAGCCGTGGCGGAAGGCCTGGGCGATGACCAGCAGGCGGTCGGGCGTCGGGGTGGCCAGCGCGCCGCGGATGGCGGTGCGGTCCGGGTTCTCCTCCCCGCCGATCTTCAGCTCGTTGAAGCCGGTCAGGCCGGTCTCCATCGAGCGCAGCGCCTTCTGCACCGACTCCTGGAAAGTGCGGCCGATCGACATCGCCTCGCCCACCGACTTCATCGAGGTGGTCAGCAGCGGCTCCGACCCCTTGAACTTCTCGAAGGTGAAGCGCGGCATCTTGGTGACGACATAGTCGATCGTCGGCTCGAAGCTCGCGGGCGTGGTGCCGGTGATGTCGTTGGTCAGCTCGTCCAGGCGATAGCCGACGGCCAGCTTGGCGGCGATCTTGGCGATCGGGAAGCCGGTGGCCTTCGACGCCAGCGCCGAGGAGCGCGACACGCGCGGGTTCATCTCGATCACGATCAGGCGGCCGTTGGCCGGGTTGACCGCGAACTGGACGTTCGAGCCGCCGGTGTCCACCCCGATCTCGCGCAGCACCGCGATCGAGGCGTTGCGCATGATCTGGTATTCTTTGTCCGTCAGCGTCAGCGCCGGGGCGACCGTGATCGAGTCGCCGGTGTGGACGCCCATCGGATCGATGTTCTCGATGGAGCAGACGATGATGCAGTTGTCGGCGCCGTCGCGCACGACCTCCATCTCATACTCCTTCCAGCCCAGCACCGACTCCTCGATCAGCACCTCGCCGACCGGGCTGGCGCGCAGGCCGCCGCGCACGATGTCCTCGAACTCCGCCCGGTTGTAGGCGATGCCGCCGCCGGTGCCGGCCAGCGTGAAGCTGGGACGGATGATGGCGGGCAGGCCCACCAGTTCCAGCGCCTCCATGCCCTCGTCCAGCGTGCGGACCATGCGCGACTTGGGCGATTCCAGGCCCAGCTTGTCCATGGCGTCGCGGAACAGGATGCGGTCCTCGGCCTTGGCGATGACGTCGCGCTTGGCGCCGATCATCTCAACGCCCAGACGCTCCAGCGTGCCGTCGTCGGACAGCGCCATCGCCGTGTTCAGCGCGGTCTGGCCGCCCATGGTCGGCAGCAGGGCGTCGGGACGCTCCTTCTCCAGGATCTTGGCGACGACGGCCGGGGTGATCGGCTCGATGTAGGTGGCGTCGGCCAGACCGGGGTCGGTCATGATGGTGGCCGGGTTGGAGTTGACGAGGATGACCCGATAGCCTTCCTCGCGCAGCGCCTTGCACGCCTGAACGCCGGAATAGTCGAACTCGCAAGCCTGTCCGATGACGATCGGACCCGCGCCGATGATGCAGATGGATTTGATGTCGGTGCGTTTGGGCATGGGTCCGCTTCTCTGAAGTGTGGTCAGCCGAAAACCCCCCGGCGCCGGAGGACCGGAGACGGAGAGCGGGGATGGGCATGTCGTGCAAGGCCCCCTTATAGGGGGTTCCGGGCCGGGGGGGAAGGGGTGGCATGGATGCCACCCTCGCATGACTGAATCTCGGGCAGGACAGTTCCGGCCCATGCGGCCCTTGAACCGATGGGGAAAGGGACGCATCAATTCCCATTCTCCCGTTTCGCATACCCTTTGGAGATACGCCCCGATGAGCCACGCATTCGCCAAGGACAGCCGCGCCTGCGCCGCCTGCGTCTCGTGGGGTGGGGAGCGCGCGCTGTCGGAGGACAACACGCTGGTGTACGTGGCCCGCCACGGGGTGGAGGGCGAATGCCGCACCGCCAGCAGCCAGGACTACCGCCGCATCACCAAGGGCTATCACACCTGCAGCGCCTGGGCGCCGCTGCCGATGCTGAAGAAGCATGGTGGGCGGATCGGCCACACGCCGGCGGGACAGGCGCACACGCTGGTCACCGCCGCGGCCTCGCGGCCGATGCCCCAACAGGTTTCGCAGGCGTCTTCCCAGTTGGTGCCGCCCGCCGCCGCCTTCGCCGCGGCCCCGGTCGTCACCCCGGTGATCGACGCACCGCCGCCGCCCTGCCGGGCCGACGTGATCGATGTGGAGCAGACGCCGCAGGTCCGCATTCTCTACACCCACTGGGTGAGGCTGAAGCGCAAGCGCCGCATGCCGCTGGCGACCGAGATCGACACCGCCCAGGTGCGGGAGAGCGTGCCGCGCATCGCCCTGATGGAGCCGACCGCCGATGGCAGCGACTTCGTCTACAAATCCTGCGGCCGCGCCCTGCAACGCCGGCTGGCCGAACGGCCGACGACGCGGCGGGTGAGCGACTGCCATCCGGAACAGGCGGCGCAGCGCTGGCTGTCCGACCTGCGCGCCTGCCTGGAAAGCGGTGAGCCGCGCTGCCTGCTGGTGCGTGACGACCCGATGCTGCCGGGGGCGAAGTTCGTCGAGCTGCTGCTGCCGCTGGCTGATGTCGAAGGCGGACCGGCGACCCGCGTGCTGGCCTACCGCCATGTGCCGGGTGGCTGAGGGGGCGGCGATGGGCGAGGAGAAGGATGGGGCGAAAGAGGGGCCGAAGGGAGAAGGACCAGGGCCGGAGATCGTCGGCGTCTGGCCGGCGGCGGTTTGGATCATCGTCGGCGCCGGGCATTACCTGAACGACCCCGACCATTTCGCCGGCTGGAAGGGAGCGCTGTACTTCGTGCTCGGCACCGGGGTGGTGGCGCTGGTCGGCGGCATCGCCAGCCTGTCGGCCCGCCGCACCGTCGCCGGTATCCAGGAACGCCTGCTGAAGGAGGTTCGCCACCGCCGTGACCTGACCACCTGGGCCATCGCGCTCGCGCTGCGCGGGCTGGTGGGTTTGGGCGAGGCGGTGCTGGTGACGCTGCTGGCGCTGTCGGTGGTGGCGATGCTGGGGTGAGTGAAGATTTGATGTAGGTATGTAGCTACATCGGACTTGTGCCGACTTGGGTCTACCTCTATCCTCTTCGCTACGGTCGTCTGTGTCGATGCGCGAACAGCGGTTGTCAGAAGGGGGACACCATGGGGCGCATGATTTCCAGCCGTGAGTTCAATCAGAACCCGAGCGAGGCCAAACGAGCGGCTGAGGACGGGCCTGTGATCGTTACCGATCGCGGCGAACCGGCCTTTGTCCTGTTGCGCTATGACACGTATCGCCGCCTGTCCGGTGAGGGGGGCTCGCTTTTGGACCTGCTGCGGCAGGATGGAGATGAAGCGGATTTTGATTTCGACCCGCCGAAGCTTCAGACCATAGCCCGCCCGGTGGATTTGGACTGATGTATCTGTTGGATACCAATGCGGTGACGGAGTTGCGGCGGCCGGCACGTGCCAATGCCGGCTTGGTGACCTGGGCTTCCAAAGTGATGCCGGCCGACCTGTTCATTTCGGCAATCACCCTGTTCGAGATCGAACGTGGCGCCGGTTTGGTGGCGCGAAAGGATCCCGCCCATGGCGCGGCGTTGCGCGGGTGGATCGATGGCCACATCGTGGTCGCGTTCCGGGGGCGGGTCCTGCCTGTCGATGCCGACGTGGCCCGACGTTGCGCCACATTGCATGTACCGACTCCGCGCCCCGAGCGTGACAGCATGGTTGCCGCAACGGCACTGGTTCATCGTCTGACGGTGGTGACGCGGAACACCAGGGATTTCGAGCCGATGGGTGTTGCGTTGCTCAATCCCTGGACTTTCGACTGACACGTTTCCCGTGAAACGCAAACAGCCCCGCTCCTTCCGGAGGCGGGGCTGTTTCCTTACTTAGACGCTTACTTCTGGCTGGTCTTCATGCTCCAGCCGGGCTCCACGCCATGCATGTCGGGCAGGCGGTGGGCGATGCCCTTGTGGCAGTCGATGCAGGTGTTCTCGCCGGTGAACAGATAGGTCTCGTGCATCTTCGCGGCGCGCGGGTTCTGCTTGGTGATGTCCATCGAATCGGCGCTGTGGCAGTTGCGGCATTCCAGCGAGTTGTTCGCCTTCAGCCGCGCCCATTCGTGCTCGGCCAGTTCGCGGCGCTTGTCGAGGAACTTCTCGCGCGTGTCGATGGTGCCGAAGATCTTGCCCCAGACCTCCTTCGACGCCTGCATCTTGCGGGCGATCTTGTCGGTCCACTGGTGCGGGACGTGGCAGTCCGGGCAGCTGGCGCGCACGCCCGACCGGTTGGTGAAGTGGATGGTCTGCTTCAGCTCCTCATAGGGATTGTCACGCATCTCGTGGCAGCTGATGCAGAAGGCTTCCTTATTGGTGGCCTCCAGGGCGGTGTTGAAGCCGCCCCAGAAGACGACGCCGGCGATGAAGCCGCCCAACGTGAGAAAGCCCAGGCTGAAATGGACGCTGGGACGGGCGAACAGCCGCCACAGGCACAGCACTGCGTCGCGGATTTTCATTTCTGGCCGCCTTGGGCATGGCCCAGGACCGAGTCAAAGTCTTGGAAGCTGTTGGGAACGATCGGCTGGGCGTCGGTCTGCGGCACATGGCACTGGGTGCAGAAGTAGCGGCGCGCCGCCACCGTGCCCAGCGTCTGGCCGTCACGGTCCTGGAAATGGGTGACCGACAGCATCGGCGCCTGCGAGCCCGCCGTGTTGCGGCGGTCGTGGCAGGTCAGGCACTTGTTGATGTTCAGGTCGATCTGATAGTCGCGGACGGCATGCGGGATCAGCGGCGGCTGGTCGGCGTAGTTGCGCACGCGCTTCTGGTCGTCGGTGATCTCGCGGTGGGTCGCCTCGGCCGGCACGTCCAACGTGATCGGGTGGTTGGTGGAGGGGACCTTGATCCCCCCCACCGTGCCGGTGCCGCTGGAAACCGCGGGCTTGTCGGCGGCCACGCCGCTGGTGGCGACGCCGATGGTCAGGGCCGGGATGCCGGCCAGCAGGGCCAGCGCGGCAATCAGGAAACGGGTCTTCATGATGCCGGCACTCCTCAGGCGTTCACGACGGGCGTGATCTTGACCGCGCATTTCTTGTAGTCGGTCTGCTTGCTGATGGGATCGGTGGCGTCGAGCGTCACCTTGTTGATGAGGACCGTCTGGTCGAAGAAGGGAACGAAGACCAGGCCGCGCGGCGGCTTGTTGCGTCCGCGCGTCTCGACCCGCACCCGCACCTCGCCACGGCGGGAGGTGACGCGCACCTCCTGGCCACGCCGGACGTTCAGCTCCTTGGCGTCGTCGGGGTGCATGAAGACCACGGCATTCGGGAAGGCCTTGCGCAGTTCGGGAACCCGCATGGTCATCGACCCGCTGTGCCAGTGCTCGATCACGCGGCCGGTGCTGAGCCAGAACGGATAGTCGGCATCGGGCGCCTCGGCCGGCGGCTCGTAGGGCAGGGCGAAGACGTTGGCCTTGCCGTCCTTGTTGCCGTAGAAGCGCATGCCCTCGCCCGCCTTCACATACGGGTCGGAGCCCTCGCGGTAGCGCCACTTGGTCTCCTTGCCGTCCACCACCGGCCAGCGCAGGCCGCGTTCCTGGTGGTACTGGTCGAAGGGCGCCAGATCGTGGCCATGGCCGCGGCCGAAGGCGGCATATTCCTCGAACAGGCCCTTCTGGACGTAGAAGCCGGCTTCCTTGGCCTCAAAGTTGTTGTAGTTCGAGTCGAGGTCGGACAGCGGGAAGCGGTCGACCTGACCGTTGCGGAACAGCACGTCGTAGAGGGTCTTACCGCGCAGCTCCGGCTTCTTGTTCAGCAGCTCTTCCGGCCAGACCTCTTCCACGGTGAAGCGCTTGGAGAACTGCATGATCTGCCACAGGTCGGAGCGTGCGCCGTCCGGCGCGTCGACCAGCTGGCGCCACAGCTGGGTGCGGCGCTCGGCGTTGCCGTAACCGCCCTCCTTCTCCACCCACATGGCGGTGGGCAGGATCAGGTCGGCGGCCAGCGCCGTGACGGTCGGGTAGGGATCGGAGACGACGATGAAGTTCTCCGGGTTGCGGTAGCCGGGGAAGGTCTCCTTCGCCGTGTTCGGGGCCGTCTGCATATTGTTGTTGCACATGACCCAGTAGGCGTTGAGCTTGCCGTCCTTGAGCATGCGGTCCTGCTGGACGGCGTGATAGCCGACCTTGTCGGGGATGGTCCCCTCCGGCAGCTTCCAGATCTCCTCGGCGTGCTTGCGGTGCTCGGGGTTGGTCACCACCATGTCGGCGGGCAGCCGGTGGGAGAAGGTGCCGACCTCGCGCGCGGTGCCGCAGGCCGACGGCTGGCCGGTCAGCGAGAAGGGACCGTTGCCGGGCTGCGAGATTTTGCCGGTCAGCAGGTGGATGTTGTAGCAGAGGTTGTTGGCCCAGACGCCGCGGACATGCTGATTGAAGCCCATGGTCCAGAAGGACACGACCTTCACCTTCGGGTCGGCGTACAGCTCGGCCAGCGCCTCCAGCCGGTTCTTCGGCACGCCCGACAGCTCGTGGGCCTTGTCCAGCGTGTAGGGTTCGACGAACTTGGCGAACTCCTCGAAGCTGATTGGGTCGGAGTCGTTGGCCTTGTCGGCGTTCTTCGCCTTCTTCTCCAAGGGATTGTCGGGACGCAGGCCATAGCCGATGTCGTCACGGCCGCGCTTGAAGTTGCAGTGCTTCTCGACGAATTCCTTGTTCACCCGGCCGGTCTTGATGATGTGGTTGGCGATGTAGTTCAGGATCGCCAGATCGGACCCGGGGGTGAAGACCAGGCCGATGTCGGCGAGGTCGAAGCTGCGGTGCTCGTAGGTCGACAGGACGGCAACCTTGCAGCCGGGGTGGCTGAGGCGGCGGTCGGTGACGCGCGTCCACAGGATGGGGTGCATCTCCGCCATGTTGGAGCCCCACAGCACGAAGGCGTCGGCCTGCTCCATGTCGTCGTAGCAGCCCATCGGCTCGTCCATGCCGAAGGTGCGCATGAAGCCGGCCACCGCCGACGCCATGCAGTGGCGGGCGTTCGGGTCCAGGTTGTTGGAGCGCAGGCCGGCCTTCATCAGCTTGGACGCGGCATAGCCCTCATAGATGGTCCACTGGCCGGAGCCGAACATGCCGACGGCGGTCGGACCCTTCTTCTTCAGGGTCTCCTTCCACTTCTGCGCCATGATGTCGAAGGCGGCGTCCCACGTGATCGGCTCGAACTCGCCGTCCTTGTCGAACTTGCCGTCCTTCATGCGCAGCAGCGGCTGGTTCAGCCGGTCCTCGCCATACATGATCTTCGAAAGGAAATAGCCCTTCACGCAGTTCAGGCCGCGGTTCACCTCGGCCTTCACGTCGCCGTGGGTGGCGACCACGCGGCCGTCCTTGACGCCGACCATCACGCTGCAGCCGGTGCCGCAGAAGCGGCAGGGGGCCTTGGACCAGTTCAGCTTGGCGCCTTCACCGGTCAGAATGTTGGCGGCGGATGCAGGCAGCGAGATTCCGGCCGCCGCGGCGGCGGCAGCGGCGGCTTGCGCCTTCAGGTATTCGCGGCGGGACAGGAACATGGCAAGGAGACTCCAGTCTTGGAGGAAATTCGGTCTGAAGAGCGGATGCGGCGCGCCCGGATGGCGGTGCCGTCAGGCGGCGTCGATCGCGTCCGCGGGTTCATAGTGGTGGTAGACCATGGTGGTGCTGTGCACGCCGGGGACGGCGTTCAGCACGGCGATGCGGTCGACGACCTCGGCCGCGCTGGCGGTGACCAGGGTCACCACCGCCTTGCCGTTCTCCGCCGCGCACCACTCCAGCCCGGCGACGGAGGCCGCCGCCTCGCGCACCGCGTCGGTGCGGTCGGGGCTGTGCTGGATGACGAGGCTGGAGATGTGGACTTCGGGGGCGCGGGGCATGTCGGGGACTCAGTGGGTGAGGAGCTGGTACATCCAGATCGAGAAGCCGTAGGCGGAGACGGTGCCGACGGCGATCACCGGCCAGACCAGGAATGCCAGCGACAGGAACATCAGCCCTTCGGCCCGGCGGGTCGGGGCCGGCGCGGAGTCGGTCGCCTTCCGGTCGGACGGATGGGACAGGACGGGGGAGGGGATGGGCCTCATGGCGGCACTCTCGGTCGGAGCGGGAACGGGTGGAGCCGGTCGCGGCAACCAGTCCTTCTGGTTGGTCCTTAGGTACCGGTTTTCGGCCCTGAGTATCGGTACTTTCCGGTGGGCTGGAATTGATACAGGTCAAGCGGAGCCGTACACGCCCTGTGACGGAATGGCGCCTTGCACCGCGCGGGCGCTCCGGCCCCGGCTGCGCTAGACTGGCGCCCTGGGCATGAACCGGAGGCTCCGGTTTGCGATAGGATGGACCATGGATTTGCTGCGCTCCTACTGGTCGTCGGCCGAACTGGTGACCAACGGGTTGATTCTCCTTCATCTTTTAGGGGCTTTGGCGGTCGGGCTGCTGCTGGGGTACGAGCGCAGCTATCACGGCCGGGCGGCCGGGATGCGGACCTATGGGCTGGTCTGCCTGGCGTCGGCCGCGCTGACGGTGGTCAACGCCTACCCGTCGATGTGGTATGGCGGCATCGGGACGCAGGGGGCGGCGCAGGGGGCGGCCCTGGCCGGGGATCCGACGCGGGTGATCCAGGGCATCGTCACCGGCATCGGCTTCCTCGGCGCCGGGGTCATCATGCGCGAAGGGCTGTCGATCCGCGGCCTGTCCACCGCCGCGTCGATCTGGGCGACCTCGGCCATCGGCGTCATCATCGGGCTCGGCTTCTATGCGGCGGCCGTCGCCGGAGCGGTGTTGTCCATTCTGGTGATGAGCCTGCTGCGGCCGATCGAGCGCCTGCTGCCCCACCAGTCGGTGGTCCATCTGACGCTGGTTTTCCCCCGCGACAAGGCGCCGCCGCCGGAGGCGTTGCGGGCGCAGGCCAAGGCGCACGGGTTCGAGGTGATCGACTGGGCCTTTCACCTCGCCAGCGGCAGCGGCCAGTTCGAATGCCAGCTGGTGCTGCAGGGAAAGGGCGACCCCGATCCGATGGCGCTGGTCGGCGCCCTCGCCTCGACCGACGCCGTCGTGGAGTTCAGGCTGTCCCCCTCGCGCATCTGAGCCGGTCTAAAAAAAGCACGGAAATTCAGGAAGACGAAATGCATACCAGCTTAATCTTTTCCTAAAACTTTAGCTTTATCGATGCCTTACGATGACGACGGACTTGAACAACGGCCGTGAGGACGGAAGCGGGAAAGGCTGTTTGCCGGCCCGGTGGACCGTCGGCGGCACACGCGACGAGGCTCCAGCGGCTTCGATGTCCGTTCGTCTTCGCCGGATCGCAAGGCTGTTCGTCCTGCTCTGGTCGGCCCTGTCGTGGTTCGCCGGTGCGGCGCATGCGGCGGGAGCGGCCGTGGAGCCATTGCTGCTTGGCCCCGCCACCACCAGCGCGACTCTGGCCAGCCATTTCGCCCGGCTGGTCGATCCCGACCGCAAGCTGGACTTTGCCGAGGTTCTGAAAGCCGATGCCGACGGCGGGATGGAGCCGCGGGAGGATTTCCGCGGCGCCGGCCAGACCCGCGATATCCATTGGTACCGCTTCGACCTGATGCGGGCACCCGGCGCCCCGGCGGACTGGCTGCTGGAGATGGGCGAAGCCTATATCGACCATCTCGACCTGTTCATTCCAAAGGCCATGGGGCCAAAGGCGACAGCAGCAGCAGGACGGCCGCAGGAGCCCGCCGCCTATCGGCTGGTCCGGCTGGGCGATTTCGTTCCCTTCAGCCAGCGGCCGATGAAGACCCGGCTGCACGCCCTGCCGCTGACCATGCCGGAAGGAAAGCCGGTCTCGCTCTATCTGCGCGTCGATTCGGTCAGCGCCATCCGCCTGTCGGCGCGGGTGTGGGCGCCCGCCGCCTATATCGGCCACCAGACGACCGATCTGCTGTTCCAGGGGCTTTTCCTGGGGGTGCTGGGCATTCTGGTCCTGGGCTATGTCGCGCTGGGCCTGCTTCTGCGCGACGGGGCGCTGCTGGCCTACACCGGCTATGTCGCCACCGTCTTCTGTTACTACCTGTTCGCCAACGGCATCGCCGCCACCCTGCTGCCGGACCTGCCGGGCTGGTTCATGAACATGATGGTGGGCAGCAGCGGTTTCCTGGGCTTTGCCGCGGCGCTGATCATGTGGGTGTACATCCTCGATCTGCGGACCCGAGCCCCCTGGCTGCGCCGCTGTTACCAGGGGCTGGCGCTGCTGGCCCTGCTGATGCTGCCGTCGACGGTTTCGCCGCTCTACGCCCTGACCAATCCGATCGTGACGGTGTCGGCGCTGATCGTGGTGGTGGTCGCGCTGGTGCTGACCGCGCGGATGGCCTGGCTGAACCGCGACGACCCGACTCCGCGCTTCTACCTCGCCAGCACTCTGGTGTCGCTGACCGGATTGACTATGGCGCAACTGATCCTGCGGGGCATCCTGCCTGCCGACTTCTTCATTGCCGATCCCTACCAAGTCGCTTCGATGCTGGCGGTGCTGGTGCTGGGCACCGGTCTGGCCCTGCGCATCGGTCGCCTGCAGACGGAGCGGCTGCGCGCCCGCGAGGAGTCGGCCTTCGCCACCAAGCGGGCGGAGGAGCAGCGCAGCTTCGTCGCCATGCTGTCGCACGAATTCCGTACCCCGCTGGCTTCCATCGACAGCGCCGCGCAGATGATCGAACTGTCGGGTGCGGTGGAGGCGCCATTGGCGCTGACCCGGCTGCTGCGCATCCGCAACACCACCCGCAAGATGGCCGAGCTGGTGGACCTGTTCCTGTCCGCCGACGCGCTGGACCAGGGGGCGCTGGCCCTGAAGCCGGAGCCGGTGGTGCTGGGCCAGCTGTTGGAGGAGGTTCGGGCCGGACTGACGGGGACGGAGGCGGAAGAGCGTCTGGAGTTGTCGGTGGAGGCCCCCGACCGCGCGCTTTTGGCCGACGCGCCGTTCCTGGGGGTGGCGATCGGCAATCTGGTACAGAACGCGCTGCGCTACTCGCCTCCGGAGACGCCCGTCCGGGTGAGCGCCGGCGATGATGGGGGCGGCATCGTCATCCGCGTCGCCGACCAGGGCCGCGGCATGAGCCCCGACGAGGTGGAGCGCATCGGTTCGATCTATTTCCGCGCCTCGTCCTCGCGTGGGACCAAGGGCTCGGGGCTGGGGCTCTACATGACGCAGAAGATCGTCGCCGCCCATGGCGGAACCCTGACGGTGGAGAGCGTGCGCGACGAGGGCTCGGTCTTCACCATCAGGCTGCCCGATGACGGCGGAAAGCTGCCGGCCGTCGACAGGCTCGCCGCGCAATAGCGGCGGCGGCTCAGTAGAGCGACTTCGAAATCCGCTCCGCCAGCGAGCGGTCATAGGCGTCGCCGCCCTCGCGCCCGGCACTGGCCTCCGCCAGCAAGGCCCCCACCGAGGGCAGGCTGCTCCGCGGCACCTGCGCTGCCGGATCCCAAAGGCGGGAGCGCAGCAGGGCGCGGGCGCACTGGAAGAACACCGTCTCGATGGTGACCACCAGCACCGACTTCGGCGCCTTGCCGTCGACGGCGAAGCTGTCGCAGAGCACCGGATCGGCATCGATCACGGCGCGGCCGTTGACTCGCAACGTCTCATTCAGGCCCGGCACCAGGAACAGCAGCCCGACTCGCGGATCGGCCAGGATGTTGCGCAGGCTGTCGATGCGGTTGTTGCCGCGGCGGTCGGGGATCAGCAGCGTGCGGTCGTCGGCAACCCGGACGAAGCCCGGCCCGTCGCCGCGCGGCGAGGCGTCAAGCCCGCTCGGCCCGCTGGTGGCGAGGACGAAGAAGGGCGATGCCTCGATCAGCGCGCGATAGCCGGGGGTCAGCGCCGGCACTTCTTTGGCGATGGAAGGGCCGGCCGGCTCGCCATAGAGGGCTTCAAGGGCGGCGAGATCGGTGATGAGGCGGCTCATTTCGACTCCAGCAGGAAATAGACGAAGTCGATCGACGGCGCGTCCAGCCCGAACTGGCTCAACAGCGTGTGCGCCTGCCCACGATGGTGGGTTTGGTGATTGAAGATATGGGTGACGATCTGAGCGAAGGGCAGCTCATAGGGCGTGCCGGCCATGCTGCGGTAGGAGAGGACCGACTCGAACCGCTCGGCCGGAGTCGCGGCGACCACGCGCAGGATGCGCTCGTCCTCCGCCTCGCGGGCGGCGCGCAGGCCGGCGAAGTCGTCGTAAAGGATTTCGTCGAGCGACGACGGCTTCGGCCCGCTGCCCTCGATCCGCTCCAGCCACACCCGGTCGGCGACCAGGATGTGGTTCAGCGTGCCGCGGAGCGAGCCGAAGAAGGCGCCGCGATCCTCGCGAAACTGGGCGTCGGACAGTTGGGCCGCCACCTCGTACAGGCGGCGGTTGGCCCAGCGGTTGTAGCGGGCGAGGGTCTCGAAATGGGGCTTGGGGTCCATGAGAAGCCTCTTACGGGGGGAGAGGATCAAACCCCCGCGCGCTTGGCCGACAGGCCGGCGTGGGACAGCAGAACCTCGCGCTTGCCCTGGTGGTTGGCGGGGCCGACCACACGCTCGGTCTCCATCCGCTCGACCAGACGGGCGGCGCGGTTGTAGCCGATCTGCAGCTGGCGCTGGATGAAGCTGACCGACACCTTGCCCTCGCGCACCACGAGGTTGACGGCCTGCATGTAGAGGTCGTCGCCGGTCGCGGCCGAACCGCCCTCCTCGTCCTCCACCGCGGCGGTTTCCTCCTCCTCCTCGGTGATGGCGGTGACGTAGTTGGGGGCGCCCTGGGCCTTGACGTACTGGACGATCTCCTCGACCTCCGAATCGGAGACGAAGGGGCCGTGGACGCGGGTGATGCGGCCGCCACCCTGCATGTACAGCATGTCGCCCTGGCCCAGCAGCTGCTCCGCCCCGGCTTCGCCCAGGATGGTGCGGCTGTCGATCTTGCTGGTGACCTGGAAGCTGATGCGGGTCGGGAAGTTGGCCTTGATGGTGCCGGTGATGACGTCGACCGAGGGACGCTGAGTCGCCATGATCAGGTGGATGCCGGCGGCGCGCGCCATCTGGGCGAGGCGCTGGATCGCCGCCTCGATCTCCTTGCCGGCGACCAGCATCAGGTCGGCCATCTCGTCGACGATGACGACGATGTAGGGCAGCGGCGTCGGTTCCGACGGCGTCAGGTCGAAGACATTCTCCGGCTCGCCCGGCGCCGGGGCGCGGCGCGGCATCTTCTCGCCGGCGGCGATCATCTCCGTCATGCGGGCGTTGTAGCCCTCGATGTTGCGCACGCCGAGCTTGGACATCGCCTCGTAGCGGCTTTCCATCTCGCGCACGGCCCAGCGCAATGCCACCACCGCCTTCTTGGGGTCGGTGACGACGGGGGTCAGCAGGTGCGGGATGCCGTCATAGACCGACAGCTCCAGCATCTTGGGATCGACCATGATGAAGCGGCAGCGCTCCGGCGGCAGCCGGTAGAGCAGCGACAGGATCATCGTGTTGATCGCCACCGACTTGCCCGAGCCGGTGGTGCCGGCGACCAGCAGGTGCGGCATGCGGGCGAGATCGGCCACCACCGGCTCGCCGCTGATGTCCTTGCCCAGCGCGATGGCGAGCTGCGCCGTGGTGTTGCGGAAGGCGTCGTGGTCGAAGCTTTCGCGCAAATAGACCATCTCGCGCACCGGGTTCGGCAGCTCGACGCCGATGACGCTGCGGCCGGGGACGATGGCGATGCGGGCGGTCACCACGCTCATTGAGCGGGCGATGTCGTCGGTCAGGTTGATGACGGTCGCCGACTTGGTGCCGGGGGCCGGCTCGAACTCGTACAGCGTCACCACCGGGCCGGGGCGGACGTCCATGATCTCGCCGCGGACGCGGAAGTTCTTCAGGACGGTTTCCAGCATCCGCGCGTTGCGGGCCAGCACCGATTCGTCATGCTGCTGGACCGGGCGCGGCGGCGGGTTCTGCAGCAGCGAGACGGCGGGCAGCGAGTAGACGGCGGGATACTCCACCGGCTCCGCCGGAGCGGCGGGCGCGCAGGGTGCCGCCGCCGGCATGGGGGCCGGAGCGGGGGCTGCGGCAGCCGGGGCGGCCTCGCACGGGGCGGCGGCGGGCGCTTCGGCCTCCGCCGGGTCGCGCGCCTCATAGGCCCATTCGACGCCGGACAGGAAGGCGAAGCCGGCGACCACCGCCAGCGCCTCGTCCGACAGGTTGGTGGAATAGACGGTGCCGGCGCGCGGCGTGCCGGGCAGAACCTCCACATCCCACATCACGCGGCCGTCGGGGCGCGGGTTGGGGACGAGGTTGAAGGGGCGGCCGTTCAGCGCGCACCACAGATTGAATTCGTCGGCGGTCACCACGCCCGCCTGGGTGGGCGGGGCGGCGAGATGCGGCATACGCGGGGTCATGCCGAGGCTCCCGGCTTCTGAACGGTGAGGGGGACTGGACCGGAGGAGGAGCCGCCCGGCAGGGGTGGGCGCGCCGCCAACTCGCGCGGCGTCATCTCGTAGGCGGCGACCAGCAGCTTGTCGATGCTGACCCCGTCGCTGGACATCGGCAGCACCAGCCGTTCGAAGCTGCGGGTGCGCCCGCCGAAGACGGCGGTGTGGACACGGGCGACGGGCAGCCGTTCGCGGCGCACCGTCTCGTATTCCGGCTGAAGCAATGCCCGCTGTTCGGGCGGCAGATCGTCCAGCGTGGCGCCCAGGCGCGACTGGCCGAAGGCGGCGGCCAGCGCCTTGCCGTAATAGGAATAGACGAAGGTGCCGGATTCCTCCCCGATCACCTCGAACACGGCGATGTTGTCCTTCCACGGCCGCAAATCGGCCGGGGCGATGCTGCTGGGGACCGGCGGACGGCCGGCGACGGATTTGGTGAGCCAGAATTCGAGCAGGCCGCTGAGATACGGCGTCGCCAGCTCGGTTCTTTCCTTGGTCATGACAATCGCAGCTGGACGGGCGGCGCCCCCGCGGGGTAACGCCGCCGGAGCTTTCAAGAGCCGCCCGAACCATACCCGCAAGGGCCGGTGTGGCGCAACCGCAAGGGCTAAGCCCGGCAGGGGCGCCGCACCCCGGCTTTTTACTGGCCGGCGTTTACCCGCGCTTCATCAGGCCGCGCCAATCACGCCGCGCCAATCACGCCGCGCAGGTGACGCCGGTGCCGCCCAGCCCGCAATAGCCGTTGGGATTCTTGGCGAGATACTGCTGGTGGTAGCCTTCGGCGAAGTAGAAGGGCGGGGCCTCGCGGATCTCGGTGGTGATCGGACCGTAGCCGGCCTGGGCCAGCCGCTCCTGATAGGCGGCCAGCGTCGACTCCGCCGCCGCTTGCTGGGCGGGGCTGTGGGTGTAGACGGCGGAGCGGTACTGGGTGCCGACATCATTGCCCTGGCGCATGCCCTGGGTCGGATCGTGCGATTCCCAGAAGACGCGCAGCAGATCCTCGACCTTCACCATCGCCGGGTCATAGACGACGCGCACCGCCTCGGTATGGCCGGTGCGGCCGGAGCAGACCTCTTCATAAGTCGGGTTCGGGGTGTGGCCGCCCTGATAGCCGACGGCGGTCACCCAGACGCCGGGAAGCTGCCAGAACTTGCGCTCCGCCCCCCAGAAGCAGCCGAGCCCGAGGTCGATGACCTCCAACCCCGGCGGATAGGGGCCGGTCAGGCGATGGCCGTTGACGTGATGCTGTTCGGGAACCGGAACGGGTTGGCTGCGGCCGGGCAGCGCCTCCTCCGGCGTCGGCAGCGTCGCCGGCTTGCGCAGAAAATGCCCCAGCATGGTCGAGTCTCCCATCAATGACGATCCTGTGGATCGATGACGATCCGTTGGAGGGACCACTTATGTCGGGTGGCGGGCCGACCGCGGCAAGGTGGCGCAGGGGGCGGAAGGCGGGAAGGGAGGTGTCGTGAACCTTCGGGCGTTTCCATGCGTTTGACCAGAGGACCCGCGAGGATCTTGAACAAGGAGAGCCATCATGGCCAGCAGCACAGACGACCGTCTCATCCAGTCGCTGATCGATCGTGGCCGCCGCAACGGCAACCGCCTGAGCGCCGAAGCGCTGGGCGAGATCCTGCCTGTCGATACCATGACCCCGGAGGAAACCGCCGCGGTGATCGAGCGGGTGGAGGCTGCCGGAGTCGAGGTCGAACTGGACGATTCCCGCCTGATGCGCGGCCGCCCCAATCCGGCATTGGCGCGCCAGCGCGGCGACTATCACCGCGGCGACGGCGTGGTGGATATGGCGAGCCCGGCGGCCCCGGCGGTGTCGGCTCCGGGTGCGGTTCCGTCGCGCCATGGCTGGGCCGACGACATCGCGGACGGCCATGCCGGCGGCCATCACGGCAATGCGCCGACCTGGAAGCGTGACGGCGTGGAACTGCTGCCGCTGGCTTCCATGGCCGTGGTTGCGGTGGTGCTGATCGCGGCGCTCGGTTGAGCCGGCTTACCCGGCGGCCAGCGCGTGGATGAGGATGGCGGCGGTGGCGGCGACGTTCAGCGACTGGACGCGCCCGCTGCCGGGAATGGTCAGCACCGCCTCGCAGGCCGCCAGAGTGGCCGGCGGGATGCCGTCCTCCTCGTTGCCCAGCACGACGGCCGGGGACTTCACACTCTGTTTGCCGCGCCAGCCGGTCAGCGCGTCGGCATCGACCGTCGGCCGGGTCTGGTCCAGCGCCGTCCCGAACACCCGGTGGCTGGCGCGCAGCCGCTTCAGCACGGCCGGCAGGGCGGGCGCCCGCTCCAGCGTCACCCACTCGAACCCGCCCTCCGCCACGCGATAGGCCGCTTCCGATGGCAGGGCCTGGCCGGGATGGTCGGAAACCAGGACGCGCGGCAGACCGAAGAAGGCGGCGGTGCGCAGGATGGCGCCCAGATTGTGCGGGTTGCCGACTCCGTCGAGGATCAGCAGCGGCTCCGCCGCCCGGCGCGCGGCCTCCGTATCGAACAGCGGCAGCGTCCGCGGCGCCATCAGCGCCACCACCCCGCCATGCAGGACCGTGCCGGCGACCTTCGCCAACTCGTCGGCCTCCACCATGCGGTAGGGCTTGCGGGCCGCCGCCATCGCCTTGCAGTAGGCGCCCACCGCCGGTTTCAGCCGCTCGTCGAAGAACAGGCGCTCCACCCGCTCCGGCTCATGGGCGAAGAGGGCGGAGACGGCGGCCAGCCCGGCGACGCGGAACAGCTTGCGCTGGTCGACGCTGTCGGGTGCCGGGACGGAGGGGGAGGGATGGGCGGCGGTCCGGGAACGGGCGCGGCTGGGTTGGGGCGGGCGCCCGCGCGGAGGCATGGAGGTCCTGTCTGTCTGGAAAGAGGTGGCGGCTTACAGCAGCTTCACCACCAGGAAGCCGCCGACCAGCGCCACGGCGAACACGCTGGTGACCAGGGTCAGTCGCTTTTCGATGAAGGCGCGGATCGGCGGACCGAAGAAATACAGCAGTGCCGCCACCAGATAGAAGCGGATCGACCGCGAGATGATTGAGGCGCCGATGAACACCCACAGCGGCAGATGCGCGACGCCGGCGGTGATGGTCAGCAGCTTGTACGGGATGGGCGTCATGCCCTTGATGATGAGGATCTCGGCCCCGTACTCGACGAAGGTGTGGCGCAGCTGCTCGAACTTGTCGGTCAGGTGATAGAAATCGATCACCCAGCGGCCGATCGTCTCGTACAGGAAATAGCCGATCATGTAGCCGGCGATGCCGCCGACGACGGAGGCCAGCGTGCAGATCGTCGCCAGCTTCCACGCCGCCTTGCGGTTGGCCATGACCATCGGCACCAGCAGCAGGTCCGGCGGCAGCGGGAAGAAGGAGCTTTCGGCAAAGGATACCCCGGCCAGCCAGGCGGTCGAATCCTTCGACGCGGCCTTGGCCATGGTCCAGTCGTAAAGACGCTTCATCATGAATGGTCCGCCCTTCGTCGCTGCCGTTGCGGTGCACAAGGCATCTTTTAGGCGCGACGGTCCCGGTGCGCCAGTGCCCAATTCGACCGCCCCCGGACAGGGTGAAGCCCTCCGGAGGCGTTAGCCCGTTCCGGCCGGACCTGTGCCGGGCTTTTCTTCGGGAGCTTCCTCCTTCAGCACCTCGTCCAGCCAGCGCAGGTGCGGCTCGGCGGCCTTGCGCGCCTGTTCCTGGGTCTGGCGGTAGCGGGCGACCACCTCCTGGCCCAGCGGGGTCAGGCCGGCGCCGCCGCCTTCCCGCCCGCCGACGCTGGTGCGGATCACCGGCTCGCGGAAGGCGGTGTTCATCGTCTCCACCAGGAACCAGGCGCGGCGAAAGGTCATGTCCAGCGAGCGCGCGGCGGCGGAGATCGAGCCGGTGCGGTCGATGGCCTCCAGCAGGGCGATCTTGCCGGGGCCGATGGCGCCCGACGGGTGCAGGAAGCGGACACGAAGGTCGGCGGGCATGGTGTTCCGTTGCGAATCCGAAAGAGATGGGAACAACCATGTGGGGTCCGCCCCACCGGTTCAAGCGGCAAGTGGGTCGATAGGGGAAGCCACCGATGGGGGGTACGATCCGCCGCACCCCCCGGCCGGTCGTTGCTACTCCGCCCCGGCGGCTTCGGCGAGGCCCAGGAAGGCGGGCAGATCGTGGGTGATGACGTAGGTGGGGATCGGGGCCAGGAAGTCGCGCATGCGGCCCTTTTCCGTGAAGCGCTTGCGGAAGCGGGAGTGGGTGAACAGCGTGCCCAGCTTCGGCACGATGCCGCCGGCGATATAGACGCCGCCGCGTGCGCCCAGCGTCAAAGCGAGGTTGCCGGCGACGGTGCCCAGCATGGCGCAGAACATCTCCACCGCCTCCACGCAATGGGGTTCGCTGCCGGTCAGGGCGTTGTCGGCCACCTGGGCGGGGGTGAGGGCGGCCGGTTCCCGCCCATCCAGGATCAATAGCGCGCCATAGAGGTTGACGAGGCCCGGCCCGGACAGCACCCGCTCGGCCGAGACATGGTCGAAGCTCTTGCGCAGCTGGCCCAGCACGGCGCTCTCGCGGTCGCTGATCGGCGCCATGCTGACATGGCCCCCTTCACCCGACAGCGCGGTCCAGCGGCCGTTGGCGCCCGGCACCAGACCGGACACGCCCAGCCCGCTGCCGGGCCCCAGCACCCCGACGACGGCCCCCGGCTGCGGCGCACCGTCGCCGATCGGGCGCCGGTCCTCGTCAGCCAGACGCGGCACCGACAGGGCGACGGCGGTGAAGTCGTTGATCACGACCAGCCCGTCCAGCCCCAGGGCGTCGCGCACCCGGTTGACGGAGAACTCCCAGACCAGATTGGTCATGGCGATGTGGTCGCCGGTGACCGGCCCAGCCACCGCGAAGGCGCCGCGCCGCGGCCGGCCGGGGGTGCCGACCGCCGCCAGCCCGACCGCCGACAGATAGGCGTTCGCCGCATCCTTGATCGAGGCGTAATCGGCGCAGCGCAGCACGCGGGTGTCGCGCACGATCCGGCCGTCGATCAGGCCGAAGCGGGCATTGGTGCCGCCGATGTCGGCGACAAGGATGGGAGCGGAGGAGAGGTCGGCGGCCATGGATCCGGATCTGCGCTGTTGATGGGCCAAGCGGATGCTCAGGTGACCGGAAAGTCATACGGTGCCCGGGTCAGCGCGTCCACATAGCTTTCACGCCACCAGCTGATGTCGTGCCGCCGCAAGGTCTGCATCAGGGCGGCATGGCGTTCCTTGCGCTCACCCAGCGGCATGGTCAGCGCCCGCTGCAGCGCGTCGCCGACGCCCTCGATGTCGAAGGGGTTGACGATCAGCGCCTCGCCCATCTCATGGGCGGCGCCGGCGAACTGGGACAGCACCAGCACGCCCGGATTGTCCGCGTCCTGGCAGGCGACATACTCCTTCGCGACGAGGTTCATGCCGTCGCGCAGCGGCGTCACCAGCCCGACATTGGCCAGCCGGTAGAAGCCCGCCAGTACGCGCTGTCCGAAGCTGCGGTTCAGGTAGCGGATCGGTTGCCAGTCGAACTCGGCGAATCGGCCGTTGATGCGGCCGGCCATCTCCGACAGCTCGCGGCGGATGGCGATGTATTCCGGCACATCCTCGCGCGAGGGCGGGGCGACCTGCAGGAAGGAGACGCGGTTGCAATGCTCCGGATAGCTTTCCAGCAGCTGTTCGAAGGCGGCGAAGCGCTGCGGCAGGCCCTTCGAATAGTCGAGCCGGTCGACGCCGATGATCAGGCGCCGGCCGACCAGACTTTCGCGCAGACGTTCGGCCTGCCGCGAGCGGCCGGCGGTGCGGGCCAGGCTTTCCAGCGCTTCGGTATCGATGCTGATGGGAAAGACCTTCGCCAGCAAGGTGCGGCCGAAGGCGCGGATCATCGCCGTCCCGTAGGCGCCGCGCTGTTCCACCGTGCCGTCGGTCTCGGTGCGGATATAGTCGCAGAAGCCGCGCAGGTCGGTGGCGGTGTGGAAGCCCACCAGATCATAGGCGCACAGTTCGCGGATCAGGTCGCGGTGGTTGGGCAGGGCGGTCAGCAGTTCCGGCGGCGGGAAGGGCGTGTGCAGGAAGAAGCCCATGCGCTGCGAACAGCCGCGGCGGCGCAGCTCGTCACCGAAGGGGATCAGGTGATAGTCGTGGACCCAGATCATGTCGTCCGGGCGCAGCAGCGGCTCCAGCTTGTCGGCGAAATAGGCGTTGACCCGCTCGTATCCTTCGCGCGTGCGCCGGTTTACCGAGATCAGGCCCAGCCGGTAATGGAACAGCGGCCATAAGGTCTGGTTGGCGAAGCCGTTGTAATATTCCTCGTGGTCGCGGCGGCCCAGATCCAGCGTGGCATAGGTCAGCTTGCCGGCCTCCGTCCGGGTCGGTTCCGCCTGGGACTCGCCATCGACGACCTTTCCGCTCCACCCGAACCAGATGCCGCCGGTCTTCTTCAAGGCCGCCAGGATGGCGACGGCGAGGCCGCCGGCCGCCTGTTTGCCCTCTTCCATCAGGGCCACCCGGTTGGATACGACGACGAGCCTGCTCACGATGTTCTTCTCCTTATTGGCCGCCGGCAGGGCGTTCCGCAGTCCGCGAAGTCCGGCTGTCCTGATGGACACCCTATGCGGGACCACTACGAAACGACCGTGAGCGGGCTTGGTTCCGAGCGCCGGCCGTCAAGCTCAAGACGCTGGTCCGAAGGTCCGGCGCTCCCTGTCCTTTGGGTCAGATCACTCCACGAAGGGTCATGGTGCGGCGCAACATGACTTGCTGAGGCGCTATCCGGTTCGCGATACCTCCAACTCCGGTTAACGCAATGTAATGAATAAGAAATTCTTTTTTGGGCTTGAAGCCGGGCGGCGCCGCGTTCATATTGTGCAGTGCGGCAACGGTCGCGCCTCGGCGTGGACGTTGGCGTAACGCACTTCTTGGGCGTTTCCTCCCTAGACTGAGGCCGCGGGTCCGCCCGCGGCCCTTTTTTTGTGCCAAATGCACCCGGAGCCGACGCGACAGCGCGCCGCCCCGGAAGAGGTCGCAGTGGTGCCAAGCCGAAGCTTGGCCCTGACGTGATAGGGCGAAACTGTGGCAGAGACGGGGCAATGGTCCCTTACGGGCGTCTCATCCGCGGATCAGCGCGGACCCAGCCCGTGGGGCGGCAGCAGGCCCAGCGTGTCGACCAATACCGTCATGTGGCGGGCGAGAACGTCCAGGTAGGGCAGGCGTGTCAGTGCCGCCTCGTCCATGTAGAGGTCGCGGGCGATTTCGATCTGAAGCGTGTGGATGCCCTGGCGCGGCCGGCCGTAATGGCGGGTGGTGTAGCCGCCGGCATACGGATTGTTGCGGCTGACGGCATAGCCCAGCCCGCACAGATACTCCTCCGCCGCGTCGATCACCGCCGGGGCGCAGGCGTTGCCGAAACAGTCGCCCAGCACGATGTCGGGATGGCTGGCGCCGCGCCCGCCGCCCCGCCGTCCATCGGTGGTGGCGCTGGCGGACGGCATGGAATGGCAGTCGATCAGCAGCACGTGGCCGAAGGCGTCGCGGGTTGCGTCCACCAACTGGCGCAGGGCGTTGTGATAGGGGGTGTAGCAGCGGCTGACCCGGTCCAGCGCCTCGGCGAAGCGCAGCTTGCCCTTGTAGATGTCCTCGCCGTTGGCGACCACGCGGGCGATGGTGCCCAGCCCCGCCGCCACCCGGGGCGAACGGGTGTTGACATAGGCCGGCAGCGGATCGGCGAACATCTCCGGGTCCAGCTCGTAGGCTTCGCGGTTGACGTCCAGATAGGCGCGCGGGAACAGGGCGCGGATCAGCGGCACGCCCAAGCCGGGAGCGAAGGCGAAGATCTCGTCGACGAAGCAGTCCTCCGACTTGCGCAGCGCGCGGGCATCCAGGCGGGATGAGGCGAGAAACGCGGCGGAATAAGCGTTTCCGCTGTGCGGCGACGCCAGCACGAGCGGCAGCCTCTGGCTCTGCGGGGCCAGGATTTCGAAGGCCGGGGCGTTTGGCGGCGAAGCGACGGCGGCCGGATCGGGGCCGGCGTCGCGCTGCGCGTCGAAGGAGGCGTCCATGGTCGAATGATGTAATGGACACCAGCCGCCGTGTCACGGGACCTCTGTCACGGGATCGGCCGCCGCTCTATCGCCGGCGGATAAAAAAAGCGGGTGGGGCCATGAAAGGGCTTGCGTGTCGGCAAGGAGGTCGGTATACACCCGCCCACGCCGGACGGAACGACGCAAAACGCTCCGCCACCGGCCGCTACAGTGGGCGGTTAGCTCAGCGGGAGAGCACTACGTTGACATCGTAGGGGTCACTGGTTCAATCCCAGTACCGCCCACCATTCTGAAGGCCGCGAACCGGAACGGGTTCGCGGCCTTCGCCGTTTTCGGGCTTCCGCGGCTTTTCGATTGTTGCATAGCTGAACTCTGCACATTCGGATCGCGGACTCTCGCCAGATCCTTCCCTGCACCGTACCATCCGGTCGGCAAACAAAGCATTGGGAGGATCTTCATGCCCGTCCATACCCTGCGCCGCAGCGGCCGGAGCCTTGCCGCCGCGGTCGGCGCGGTTCTGGTCTGTGCCGTCGCCGCCCTGTCGTCCACCGGAGCCGCAGCGCAGACCGCTCCCTCCGCCCAAGCGGCCGCCCACGCGACCGCCCAGGAGTCGCGGCTGGATGCGGTGATCTCGGCGGGCACGCTGCGCGTCGGCACCACCGGCGACTACAAGCCCTTCACCTACCTGAATCCGCAGACCCAGAAGTTCGAGGGCATGGACATCGACCTCGCCGAAGCCATGGGCAAGGCGCTGGGCGTCAAGGTTGAGTTCGTGAAGACGACGTGGGGCAACCTGCTGCCCGACCTGCTGGCCGACAAGTATGACATTGCCGTCGGCGGTGTTTCCGTGACGCTGGAGCGGCAGAAGAAGGCGCTGTTCTCCGATGCGCTGATGCGCGACGGCAAGACGCCGATCACCCGCTGCGAGAACAAGGACCGCTTCCAGACCGTTGCCGACATCGACAAGCCCGGCGTCCGCCTGATCGTCAACCCCGGCGGCACCAACGAGAAATTCGCCCGCGCCAACATCCACACTGCCCAGATCGAGGTGCATCCGGACAACGTCACCATCTTCGACCAGATCGTCGCCGGCAAGGCCGACCTGATGATCACCGATGCGGTGGAGACTCGGCTTCAGCAGAAGCTGCATCCGGAGCTGTGCGCCGTCCATCCCGACAAGCCCTTCGACTTTTCGGAAAAGGCCTTCCTGCTGCCGCGCGACATCGTGCTGAAGCTGTGGGTCGACCAGTGGCTGCACCAGGCCGTCGCCACCGGCCAGTATCAGGCGGTGTTCGACCGCTGGCTGAAGTAGCGGACGCTTGGGAATGCCGTCCCGCCGTCCGTAGGCGCGGCGGCATTCCCGTCCGGTCGGACAGCATTCGCAAGTACGGGAAAAACTGGCGGTTCAGCCGGGAGCATGGTCCAAAAGCATCAAGGGCCCGGCGATTGCTCGCCGAGCCCTTGATCGATTTGGTGGAGCCAAGGAGGATCGAACTCCTGACCTCTACAATGCCATTGTAGCGCTCTCCCAGCTGAGCTATGGCCCCTTTAACTCTGGGGGCCGGTCGTTTCCATCCGGCCTTGGTGGAGCGGGATAATAGTCAGGCGGTGGAGTGATGCAAGCGGAAAATTCGTCCCTTCGCGCTTTTTTTCACCACCCCGCATGACCTCCCGCACTCACCGGAAAGCAGTCTCCGGGAAGGGCGCCGGTCAGCGCTCCTCCTCGTCCTCGCCTTCGACATCGACGACCTCGTCCATGTCGTCCTCACCCAGTTCCGACGTGTCCTCGATCAGGACGTCGTCCTCATCCTCGGTGGTGTCGTCGGCTTCCTCGATGTCGTCGACGGACATGTCGTCCTCGACGTCCTCCAGTTCCGTGGTCTCGGTTTCAGCCTCGGCCTCTTCCTCGTCCTCCGCCACGGCCACCACCTTCTTGGTGTCGTCGGCCGGGGCCGGACGGGCCTTGCGGGACTTCAGCAGAGCCTCGGGATCGAACTGCGCGCCACAGCTCGGGCAGACCGGCGGGTCCTTGCGCATGTCATAGTAACGAGCGCCACAGCTCGGGCAGATGCGCTTGACGCCCCATTCGGGTTTGGCCACGCCACGTCCTCCGTCACAAAAATCAGGGGGTTCTCAAGAGGCGCCCTTTGCCATGCCCTGAGACGCTTGTCAAAAAAAAGATGAAGCGGCCGGGTGATCGCCGCGCCGCAGCGGCAGCGGGAAAGAGGTATCCCGCCCGGGCAGGGGTTGCCTTTACAGGGCGTTAACCATAACTGGCTAGAACGGACCTGCACAGTGTGCAACTCCTCCATTTGGTTTCCTCCTTGAACTCGGGGCCGCTTTCGGGCGGCCTCTTTTCATTTGTGCGCCGCACAAGCTCTGGTGGGGACGGAAAGGGGCCCATCCTCTCGCATCGGGGCGGGGGCTGTGATAGGAACGGCGGCCATAACCGCTTCCCGTTCCGATCCGAAGGACCCGTCCCATGACGCACGCAAGGCCGCTGCGCTCCACCACCACCGGCGCGATCCGGGGCAGCATCCGCGTGCCCGGCGACAAATCGATCTCGCACCGGTCGCTGATGCTGGGCGCCATCGCCGTGGGCGAGACGGTGATCCACGGCCTGCTGGAAGGGGAAGACGTCCTGCACACCGCGGCGGCCATGCGCCTGCTGGGGGCTCAGGCGGAGCGTGAGGACAACGGCCAGGGGGCCGGGGTCTGGCGCGTGCGCGGCGTCGGGCTGGGAGCGTTGCAGGAACCGGCGCAGGTTCTGGACATGGGCAACAGCGGCACCGCCGCCCGCCTGCTGATGGGGCTGGTCGCCGGCCACCCGATCACCTGCGTCTTCACGGGCGACGCCTCGCTGAACAAGCGGCCGATGGCCCGCGTCACCAAGCCGCTGGAGGAGATGGGCGCCCGCTTCGTCGGCCGTTCCGGCGGACGCCTGCCGCTGACCGTGGTCGGCAGCGGCGATCTGGTCCCGATCACCTATCGCCTGCCGGTGGCCTCCGCCCAGGTCAAGTCGGCGATCCTGCTGGCCGGCCTCAACACCGCCGGCGCCACCACGGTGATCGAGGCGGAGCCGACGCGCGACCATACAGAACTGATGCTGCGCCATTTCGGCGCAACCGTGACGACCGAACGCCTGGAGGACGGCGCGCTGGCCGTCACCGTCATCGGCCAGCCGGAACTGACCGGCCGGACCATCCATGTGCCGGCCGATCCCAGCAGCGCCGCCTTCCCGGCGGTCGCCGCCCTGCTGCGGCCGGGCTCGGAGTTGCTGCTGAACGACGTCGGCATGAACCCGCGCCGCACCGGCCTCTACGACACGCTGGTGGAGATGGGCGCAGATATCGCCTTCGAGAACCGCCGCGACCAGGCGGGCGAGCCGGTGGCCGACCTGCGGGTGAAGCACAGCGCCCTGAAGGGCATCGTGGTGCCGGCCGACCGCGCGCCGAGCATGATCGACGAATACCCGGTCCTGGCCGCCGCCGCCGCCTGTGCCGAGGGCACCACGGTGATGCTGGGCCTGAAGGAGCTGCGGGTGAAGGAGAGCGACCGCCTCGCCATGGTGGCGGAAGGCCTGACCCGTTGCGGCGTGTCGGTTGAGGTCGGTGCCGACGACAGCCTGACGGTGCACGGCACCGGCAAGCCGCCGAAGGGCGGCGCCACCGTCCTCACTGCCATGGATCACCGCATCGCCATGAGCTTCCTGGTGCTGGGCATGGCGACGGAAGAGCCGATTTCGGTCGACGACGGCGCCTTCATCGACACCAGCTTCCCCGACTTCGTCGGTCTGATGAACGGGCTCGGCGCGAAGATCAGTGAGGCGTGAGGCGATGACGCAGCCGCTTTCCAATCAGGAGACCCCGACCAGGGCGGTCGTCGTCGCCATCGACGGCCCGGCCGCCAGCGGCAAGGGCACCCTGTCGCAGCGCATCGCCGATGCCTTCGGCTTCGCCCATCTCGACACCGGCGTGCTGTACCGCGCGGTCGGCGTGTCGGTCCTCAGGGCCGGCGGCGATCCGGCCGACAATGCCGCGGCGGCGCGCGCCGCCTATGAGTTGCACCCCGAGCACCCGATCCTGCAGGAGGTGGCCCTGCGCACCGACGAGGCGGCGCAGGCGGCCAGCAAGGTGGCGGCGGTGCCGGAGGTGCGGGCGGCGCTTCTCGACTTCCAGCGGCGCTTCGCCTCCCATCCGCCGGGCGGCGCGCCGGGGGCGGTTCTGGACGGGCGCGACATCGGAACGGTGGTCTGTCCCGATGCCCAGGCCAAACTGTTCGTTACCGCTTCAGTGGAGGTCCGGGCCGAACGGCGACTCAAGGAGTTGCAGAGACGGGGGATTCCGGCTATATCCTCCGATGTCCTGGAGGACATGAAGGCTCGTGATGCGCGCGACAGCCAGAGAGCGGTGGCCCCGCTCCGTCCGGCTGTCGACGCTTTTGTGCTTGATACGTCCGCTCTCGATGCCGATCAGGTGTTCTCGATGGCGGTCGACCACATCGGTTCGAAAACCGGTCTGAAGCCCACGGCCTAAAGCCGCCGCTTCCGACTTCCGTTGACGGGCCGCCGGTGGCGGCGCGGGCGGGTCCGACGCCCTCCATGGAAAACCATCAACCAAGTCGCCGGGCGTGGTGCCCGGCGCGGCGGTTCGGTCGAGGTCCCACCCGTTTTGCCGCGGGAGGGACCGGAACGGGGCCGCTTTCGCGCCACCTTTAGGAGTTTCAATGGCACAGTCACTGGCCCGCACGGTCGAAAAGGAAAGCTTTGCGTCTCTGCTCGAAGAGTCGCTGGGCGCGGCCGAGTCGCTCGAAGGTACGGTCGTCAAGGGACGCGTCGTCGCCGTCGAGAACGACATGGTCACCATCGACGTCGGTCTGAAGTCGGAAGGCCGCGTCGCGCTGAAGGAATTCGCCGTTGCCGGCCAGCCGCCCGAGCTGAAGGCGGGCGACACCGTCGAGGTCTACCTCGAGCGGATGGAAGACAAGAACGGCGAGGCGATGCTGAGCCGTGAGAAGGCGAAGCGCGAAGAGGCCTGGGCCCTGCTGGAGAAGTCGTTCAACGACCAGACCCGCGTCACCGGCGTCATCTTCGGCCGCGTCAAGGGCGGCTTCACGGTCGACCTGTCGGGCGCCGTGGCCTTCCTGCCGGGCAGCCAGGTCGACATCCGTCCGGTCCGCGACATCTCCCCGCTGCTGGGCACCCCGCAGCCGTTCCAGATCCTGAAGATGGACCGCTCGCGCGGCAACATCGTCGTGTCGCGCCGCGCCGTGCTCGAAGAGAGCCGCGCCGAGGCCCGTTCGGAACTGGTGGCCAACCTCAAGGAAGGCCAGATCCTCCAGGGCGTCGTCAAGAACATCACCGACTACGGTGCGTTCGTCGACCTGGGCGGCGTCGATGGCCTGCTGCACGTCACCGACATCGCGTGGCGCCGCATCAACCATCCGTCGGAAGCCCTGCAGATCGGCCAGACCGTCACGGTCCAGGTCATCCGCTTCAACCCGGAAACCCAGCGCATCAGCCTGGGCATGAAGCAGCTCGAAGCCGACCCGTGGGAAGGCGTCGAGGCCAAGTATCCGGTCGGCGCGAAGTTCAAGGGCCGCGTCACCAACATCACCGACTACGGCGCCTTCGTGGAGCTGGAGCCGGGGATCGAGGGCCTGGTCCACGTGTCGGAAATGTCCTGGACCAAGAAGAACGTCCATCCGGGCAAGATCGTGTCGACTTCGCAGGAAGTCGAGGTCATGGTCCTGGACGTCGATCCGCAGAAGCGCCGCATCAGCCTCGGCCTGAAGCAGTGCCTGGACAACCCGTGGGAGACCTTCACCGACAAGTTCGGTCCTGGCACCGAGCTGGAAGGCGAAGTCAAGAACATCACCGAGTTCGGTCTGTTCGTCGGCCTGCCGGGCGATATCGACGGCATGGTCCACATGTCCGATCTCGACTGGAACAAGTCGGGTGAAGAGGCGATCGCCGAGTACAAGAAGGGCGACCGCGTCAAGGTCAAGGTTCTCGACGTCGACGTCGAGAAGGAGCGCATCAGCCTCGGCATCAAGCAGCTGGCCAGCGATCCGTTCGAGTCGGCCACCGCCGGCCTGAAGAAGAACGAGGTCGTGACCTGCACCGTGACGCAGGTGACGGACGGCGGCATCGAAGTGACCGTCGGCGAGGGCTACACCGGCTTCATCCGCAAGTCGGACCTGTCCCGCGACCGTTCCGAACAGCGCCCGGACCGTTTCGCCGTCGGCGAGAAGGTCGACGCCAAGGTCACCCAGATCGACCGCGCTTCCCGCCGCATCTCGCTGTCCATCAAGGCCCGCGAGATGGAGGAAGAGAAGCAGGCGATGGCCGAGTTCGGTTCGTCCGACTCGGGCGCCTCGCTGGGCGACATCCTGGGCGCCGCTCTGAAGCGCAAGCAGCAGAACGACGAGTGATCGGCTGATGCCGTCCTCCCCTGCGGCAACGTGGGGGAGGGGGCATAGCGATCTCCCGGAAGGGTAAGAGAAAGGCCGCGTCCCGGTTGGGGCGCGGCCTTTCTCTTTGTGGGCTGATGATGGACGGTTAGGTGCAGTGGTGTCGGGCAAGATCGACACGGATTTCACGGATTTGAGCACGGATTTCACGGATGTGGCGTTGCCGGTCCGTCTCTGGTCAAGCAGCGGTATCGTCGATGAACTAGGATCGAACTTGCATCATGGTCGCTGGTCGGCGGGGGACGCGTTTCCCAAGCCAAAGAAAAATCCGTGTAATCCGTGCCTAAATCCGCGAAATCCATGTCAAACCTTGCGTGCTCATCCTCGACTTTTCCAGCCGCTTACCGCCGCGGCTCCGGGCTGCGGGTCAGCGAAGTGATGCTGTCGTCGTAGCGGAATTCCGGCATGTCGCGGACACTGGCGGCGGTCACCTCGCGCAGACGGATCGCCTCGCTGCCGCTGCGCAGGTCGGCCAGGGTCAGGTCGGCCGCGATGTCCTTGCCGCCGAAGCCCAGAATGCCGCCCGAGTGGATGACGATGTATTGGGCCTCGCCCTTGTCGTCGAGAATCACGTCGGTGACGGTGCCGATCTTCGACCCGTCGGCACCGACGACACTGCGGTTCATCAGCTGGTCGACGCTGGGGCCGGTCTTGCGTTCCACCGCGGCGCCGACGGCCGGAGTCGAGCCGTCGATGATGACCGTCTGTCCGACGGCCCCTTGCGGAGTCGCCATGCCGACCAGCAGTGTCACCGCGGGCAATGCAAACCACATCTTGTGGGTGATCTTCAGCATGGACGCCTCTCCTCCCCCAGGATCGCGTGGGATCCACCTTGGCTCCATGCGCCTCAACCGGGATCGCATGAAATAGTTGCGGGGGCGCTGCCACTACCCCTCTTCCGTGCCGAACCTTTGGCGAGCCCGCGGCGACTCGGGGGTGGGAGAGGCGGGCCTTTTCGAGTCGCCCCTTGGATTCCGGCAGCTTGGTCCGAGTCGCCCCGTGGCGAATCGGTGGTGGGTACAACGGCATATTAGCAACAAGATGTTGATTTTCACCGCAAGGAAGCTCTGGCGGTCGGGCGCGTTTTGCGCTCTAATCGGGGAGTGCCGCGGTCATCTCCAGCCCCGGCGGCCATTTGAGTGCCTACAGTTGGTGCCTTCCGGCCGCGATGCGGCCCAGCCGCCGCCTCCTCAAAAATTTGCTTGGCGGGCGGGAACAGGATCCCCGGTAACGGGTTGAACACCACAAGATCAAGGTTTTGAGGGGTTCGGTCATGTCAACCACAATATCTAGCAGAGTGGGGCTTGCTTGGCCCCGTCGCGCTGGCTAGGATGCGGCCCACGTGACCCGGCCGGCCTCAAGCGGCGGCCCCGGTCCCGGCAGCACAGCGGCGACGGCGGACAGTCGGGCAAGAGGCCCCTGTTTGTACGGCGCCATCTGCATTGCCGGGCCGGACGGCGGATAGAACCGCCGGCCGCTTTCATCGGGACGGGTCGCACCACATTTCCATTCGAGCCCGCCGCGGCGTGCTCCAAGCAGGGGACAGTCTCATCATGCGGATCGAGCGTCGTTTCACGCACGAAGGTCAGGACGCCTACGCCAGCCTCGGTTTCCGCCAGGCGACCAGCGAGATCCGCAACCCGGATGGAACGATCGTCTTCCAGCAGACCGGCATCGAGGTGCCGGACAACTTCTCGCAGGTCGCCAGCGACATCCTGGCCCAGAAGTATTTCCGCAAGGCCGGCGTCCCCGCCGCGCTCCGCGCCGTGGAAGAGAACACCGTGCCGTCCTGGCTGTGGCGCAAGGAAGCCGACCAGGAAAAGCTGGCCGCGCTGCCCAAGGAAAAGCGTTTCGTCGGTGAGAACTCGGCCCGCCAGGTCTTCGACCGTCTGGCCGGCACCTGGACCTATTGGGGCTGGAAGGGCGGCTATTTCGACACCGAAGCCGACGCCCGCACCTTCTTCGACGAGATGCGCTTCATGCTGGCCGCCCAGATGGCGGCCCCGAACAGCCCGCAGTGGTTCAACACCGGCCTGCACTGGGCCTACGGCATCGACGGCCCGAGCCAGGGTCACTTCTACGTCGATTTCAAGACCGGCCTGCTGACCTCGTCCGCCTCGGCCTACGAGCATCCGCAGCCGCACGCCTGCTTCATCCAGTCCGTCGCCGACGACCTCGTCAACGAGGGCGGCATCATGGACCTGTGGGTGCGTGAGGCCCGCCTGTTTAAGTACGGTTCGGGCACCGGCTCCAACTTCTCCAAGCTGCGCGGCGAAGGCGAGAAGCTGGCCGGCGGCGGCAAGTCGTCGGGCCTGATGAGCTTCCTGAAGATCGGCGACCGCGCGGCCGGCGCCATCAAGTCGGGCGGCACCACCCGTCGTGCGGCCAAGATGGTCACGGTGGACATGGACCACCCGGACATCGAAGGCTACATCGACTGGAAGGTGAACGAGGAGCAGAAGGTCGCGGCGCTGGTGACCGGCTCCAAGATCTGCCAGAAGCACCTGACGGCGGTGATGGCCGCCGCCCAGTCGGGCCTGGACCCGAAGGAGAACAAGGAGCTCAAGAAGGCGATCCTCGCCGCCCGCAAGGATCAGGTGTCTGAGAACTACATCCAGCGCGTGATCCAGTTCGCCGGCCAGGGCTTCACCTCGATCGAGTTCAAGACCTACAACACTGACTGGGATTCGGAAGCCTACCTGACGGTCTCCGGCCAGAACTCCAACAACTCCGTGCGCGTCTCCAACGAGTTCGTGCAGGCGGTTCTGGACGATGCCGACTGGAACCTGATCGGTCGCACCAACGGCAAGGTGGTGAAGACCGTCCGCGCCCGCGACCTGTGGGACAAGGTCGGCTATGCCGCCTGGGCCTGCGCCGATCCGGGCGTGCAGTTCGACAGCACCATCAACGAGTGGCACACCTGCCCGGCCTCGGGGCGCATCAACGCCTCGAACCCGTGCTCGGAGTACATGTTCCTCGACGACACCGCCTGCAATCTGGCGTCGCTGAACCTGATGTCGTTCCGTCTGAAGGACGGCTCCTTCGACGTCGAGGCGTTCGAGCATGCCTGCCGGCTGTGGACCATCGTGCTGGAAATCTCCGTGCTGATGGCGCAGTTCCCGTCGAAGGAAATCGCCCAGCTCTCCTACGAGTTCCGCACGCTGGGCCTGGGCTTCGCCAATCTCGGCGGACTGCTGATGGCATCGGGCCTGTCCTACGACAGCGACGAGGGCCGCGCCTACTGCGCCGGCATCTCCGCCGTCATGACCGGCGTCGCCTATGCCACCTCGGCCGAGATGGCGCAGGAGCTGGGCACCTTCCCGGGCTTCGAGGCGAACCGCGACCACATGCTGCGGGTCATCCGCAACCATCGCCGCGCCGCCAACGGCGAGATGAACGGCTATGAGGGCTTGGCGGTCGAGCCGGTGCCCTTCGTCGCCGACCTCTGCCCGGACCAGGAGCTGGCTCTGGCCGCCGTCCGCGTGTGGGATGAGGCGCTGGAACTGGGCGAGGCCCACGGTTACCGCAACGCCCAGGCCACCGTGGTCGCCCCGACCGGCACCATCGGTCTGGTGATGGACTGCGACACCACCGGTATCGAGCCCGACTTCGCCCTGGTGAAGTTCAAGAAGCTGGCCGGCGGCGGCTACTTCAAGATCGTCAACCGGCTGGTGCCGGAAGCGCTGAAGACGCTCGGCTACACCCCGGACCAGATCGAAGAGATCGCGCTCTACGCCGTCGGCCACGGCACGCTGAAGAACGCCCCGGGCGTGAACCACGAGTCGCTGAAGGCCAAGGGCTTCACCGACGAACTGCTGGAGCGGCTCGAGGGCAACCTCGCCACCGCCTTCGACATCAAGTTCGTCTTCAACCGCTGGACCATCGGCGCCGACTTCTGCACCCAGACGCTGGGCATTCCGGCCGAGACGCTGGACGCTCCGGGCTTCGACCTGCTGAGCCACATCGGCTTCACCAAGGCGCAGATCGAGGCGGCCAACACCTTTTGCTGCGGCGCCATGACGCTGGAAGGGGCTCCCTTCCTGAAGGACGAGCATCTGTCGGTGTTCGACTGCGCCAACCCCTGCGGCCGCATCGGCAAGCGCTTCCTGTCCTGGGAATCGCACATCACGATGATGGCGGCGGCACAGCCCTTCATCTCCGGCGCCATCTCCAAGACCATCAACATGCCGAACACGGCGACGGTCGACGAGTGCAAGGACGCCTACCTGATGTCCTGGCGCCTGGGCCTGAAGGCGAACGCGCTGTACCGCGACGGCTCGAAGCTGAGCCAGCCGCTGCAGGCCGCCCTGCTCGACGACGAGGAGGATGGTGAGGCGGTCGAGGCGATGATCGAGGCGCCGGCCGCCGTCCGCGCCCAGATGGTCACCGAGCGCATCGTCGAGAAGGTGATCGAGCGGGTGGTGGAGCGGAAGAGCAGCTCGCGCGAGCGTCTGCCGCACCGCCGCAAGGGCTACACCCAGAAGGCCAATGTCGGCGGCCACAAGGTGTACCTGCGCACCGGCGAGTATGAGGACGGCCGCCTGGGCGAGATCTTCATCGACATGCACAAGGAAGGTGCCGCCTTCCGGTCGCTGATGAACAACTTCGCCATCGCGGTGTCGATCGGCCTGCAATATGGCGTGCCGCTGGAGGAGTTCGTGGAGGCCTTCACCTTCACGCGCTTCGAGCCGTCGGGCATGGTGACCGGCAACGACACCATCAAGATGGCGACCTCTGTCATCGACTACATCTTCCGCGAGATCGCCATCTCCTACCTGAACCGCACCGACTTGGCGCATGCCACGCCGGAGGATCTGGTGCCCTTCACCGTGGGCAGCGGCGACAAGCAGGGCGACCTGCCGGATACCCAGGTGCAGCCGTCCGACATCGTCCGCCGCATCGCGTCGACCGGCTATGTCCGCAACAACCTGCGCGTCTTGCATGGCGGCCAGACCCAGCGCGCCAGCGCCGCGGCGGCCTTCGCCGCCACCGGCACCGACACGGCGGCCGTGAGCGTCACCGCGTCGGCCGGCACCCAGGTTGCGGCCCAGGCAGCCATGTCCGCCAGCCCGGCGGTCGCCGCCGCCACCGTCCAGGGCCATGTCGCCGCCACCGCGGCCACCGGCACGGCCTATGGCGGCAGCACCAGCGACCAGCGCTTCGACCGCATCCGCGAGGCCCGCGCCCGCGGCTATGAGGGCGATCCCTGCGGCGAGTGCGGCAACATGACCCTGGTCCGCAACGGTACCTGCCTGAAGTGCGACAGCTGCGGGTCGACCACCGGCTGCAGCTGATCCTCCAGGGAGCGCTCCTCCGGGAGCCTAGCCGGACGATGAACGATGAAGGGGAGGGAGCGGGAAACCGCTTCCTCCCTTTTGCTTGTATACGAACAAAACCGCCGCGCGCTGTTTGGAACCATTCTCGTGTGGATGCAACAGGATGGCCGGATGATGAGGGGCCTTGACCGCGCCGCGTGTGTTCATGTTAGCTGACTCCCCCGGGGCGCCGGCGCGGCGTTCCCGAAGCATGTCCGGAGGGATCAGGGGTCATGGATTCGGCCGGGACCGCGCTGGACGACCGCCTGCCGTCCGATCGCTTGCTGCGAGCGACCGCTGCGCAATGGAGCGCGGCCTTGGTCTGGACATCGGCCGACGGCACCATCGTTGGCGCCAATCCCGGTTTCGCCCGGCTGGCCGGCATCCCCCTGGATGCGCTGATCGGCCGCCCGCTGCCCGGCCTGCTCGATTTCGGTGGCCGTGACTGGCAGGCGGTGTGGGATGGGGCGCAGGAAAACGACCATCCACCGCCCGGCACCGCTGCCTTGCGCGTTCCTCGCCGCGATCCGGTCCCGGTCGATCTGCACTGGCAGCATCTGACCGACGGCGACGACGTCCTGCTTCTGTGCGAGATGCGTGATTTCGACGAGCGCGAACGGGCGGAGGCGGTGGCACGCCTGCAGCAGAATGTCCTGGAACTGGTGGCCGCCGGCCGGTCGCTGAAGCAGGTCCTGGATTTCCTCTGCCGGCAGGTGGAGGCCTGCGCGCCGGAAGTCGCCTGTTCGGTGATGCTGCGTGACGACGAGAACCGCATGCGGGTCGCCGCGGCCCCATCGCTGCCCGTCGTCTATGCCAACGCCATCGACGGGCTGGCCATCGGTCCGGACGTCGGCTGCTGCGGCAGCGCGATGAGCCGGGGCGAGGCGGTGATGTCCGTCGACATCGCCGAAGACCCGCGCTGGGCACCCTATCGCGAGGTGCCGCTGGCCCATGGGCTGGCCGCCTGCTGGTCCAACCCGATCAAGGGGCGGGACGCCCGCATGCTGGGCAGCTTCGCGCTTTATTATCGCGAGTGCCGTCCTGCCGCCCCCTTTCACCGCCGGCTGGTGGAGGCCTGCGTGCATCTGTGCGCGCTCGCCATCGAACATGACCGGGCGCGGGCGGAGATCAACCGGCTGGCCTATTTCGACACGCTGACCGGGCTGCCCAACCGCCAGCTCCTGGCCGACCGCGCCACTGCGGCGCTGGCGCTGGCCGGACGCACGCGGCAGCCGGTGACGCTGATGTTCCTGGACATCGACCGCTTCAAGACCGTCAACGATTCTCTGGGCCATGCGGTCGGCGACCGGCTGCTGGTGGAGGTGGCGACCCGGCTGGAGCGACTGTTCATCGAGGGCGACACGCTGGCCCGGCTGGGCGGGGACGAGTTCGTAGCATTGCTGCCGGGCTGCGACGCCGCCCATGCGTCCCTGCTGGCCGAACGGGTGCTGGCCACCCTGTCGGTGCCGCTGACGGTCGCCGATTTGACGCTGACCCCGACCGCCAGCATCGGCATCGCCGTGCATCCCGACGACGGCATGGACTTCGACACGCTGCTGCGCCAGGCCGACGCGGCGATGTACCGGGCCAAGCAGGCCGGCCGCAACCGCTGTCATTTCTTCCGCCGCGACATGAACGAACAGGCGGTGCGCCGGCTGGAGATGGAGGCGGCGCTGCGCGAGGCGCTGGACCGCCAGGAGGCCGGATGCCCGGACGACGAGGCACCGTTCGAGCTGCATTACCAGCCCCAGGTCCGGCTGAAGCCGCATTGCCTGCATCGGGTGGAGGCGCTGATCCGCTGGACCCACCCGCGCTGGGGCGCGGTGTCGCCGGTTGAGTTCGTGCCGCTGGCCGAGGAATGCGGGCTGATCGACCGGCTGGACAGTTGGGTGCTGCAGACTTCGGTGGCCCAACTCGGCCGCTGGCGCGCGGCGGGGGTGCCGGTGCCGGGGCTGGCGGTGAACGTCTCCGCCGTCCGCTTCGCCCGCGGCGACCTGCCGGATCAGGTCCGTGCCGCGCTGGCCGCCAACGGCATCCCGGCCAACGACCTGACGCTGGAGATCACCGAGCGGCTGATGATGACGGAGGAGGTCGGCGTCCATGACGCGCTGGATGCCCTGCATGCGCTGGGCGTCACCCTGTCGATCGACGATTTCGGCACCGGCTATTCGTCCCTCAGCTACCTGAAGCGCTTCCCCGTCGGCGAACTGAAGATCGACCGCAGCTTCGTCAAGGAGTTGGACATCGACGCCGCCAACCGGCCGCTGGTGCGCGCCATCATCCAGATCGGCGAGGCGTTGGGCCTGACCGTCGTGGCGGAGGGGGTGGAGCGCGAGGCCCAGCACCTGATGCTGGAGGCGGAAGGCTGTGCCATCGGCCAGGGCTACCGCTTCGCCCGGCCGATGCCGGCGGCGGCGCTGGCGGACTGGCTGGCAGGGGAGGGCAAGCACTGGGTGGAGTGTCCGGCCGAGACCTGCTTCAGCATCTGAAACATTTGCAGTGGAAATGGTCCCGTTTTTCTTTGGATTTACGGGGTACTTCGACCGCATTTCACCATTCGAATCGGTGCTTATGCGGTTCCGCCGGAGTAATGGGGATCCGGCAATACGATATAGTCGCAACGCTCCTTTGCCGGCAAAGCGCAGGTCATCCCGTTCTAGACCACGCGACTGTCTTGTGTCCCAACGTTTGGGGCGATAGAAGGTCCACTCAGCGGCATGTGCGGTCAAGCAAACTGACCACGGCGTTTCGCTGAGCGGAAAGGACCGCCCGGCGAGCGTCGTTGGACACAAGGGGAGCACCCGCATGCCGGACGACCATGGGGCGAGAGGAATTCCGCGATGGCGAGCCAGGGTGAATCCAAGTGGGTCTACAGCTTCGGGGCCGGTGCCACCGAAGGACGGGCCGATATGAAGAACCTGCTGGGCGGCAAGGGCGCCAATCTGGCCGAGATGGCCAATCTTGGCCTGCCCGTTCCGCCGGGCTTCACGATCACCACCGAGCTGTGCACCTATTTCTACGCCAACGGCCGCTCCTATCCGCCGGAGCTGACGGCGCAGGTGAACGCCGCCATCGCGCGGCTGGAACAGGCGATGGACGCCAAGTTCGGCGACCCGGTCAACCCGCTGCTGGTGTCGGTCCGCTCCGGCGCCCGCGCGTCGATGCCCGGCATGATGGACACCGTCCTGAACCTGGGCCTGAACGACGCGACCGCCGCTGGCCTCGCCAAGCGGTCGGGTGACGGCCGCTTCGCCTACGACAGCTATCGCCGCTTCATCCAGATGTACTCCAACGTCGTGCTCGACGTTGAGCATCACCATTTCGAGGACATCCTCGACAACCACAAGCGCGACAAGTCCTACAACCTCGACACCGACCTGTCGGCCGAGGATTGGCAGGCGGTGATCGAGGACTACAAGAAGGCGGTCGAGCGCGAGCTTGGCCGGCCCTTCCCGCAGGATGTGCAGGAGCAGCTGTGGGGCGCCATCGGCGCCGTCTTCGGCTCCTGGATGAACGCCCGCGCCATCACCTACCGCAAGCTGCACGACATCCCGGCCGATTGGGGCACCGCGGTCAACGTGCAGTGCATGGTCTTCGGCAACATGGGCAACGACTGTGCCACCGGCGTGGCCTTCACCCGCAACCCGTCGACCGGCGAGAACGCCTTCTACGGCGAGTATCTGGTCAACGCCCAGGGTGAGGACGTCGTCGCCGGCATCCGCACGCCGCAGCACCTGACCATCGCCGGCAAGATCGCCAACAAGTCCGACCTCCCCGCCATGGAAGAGGTGATGCCGGAGGTGTTCAACCAGCTGAACGAGGTCCGCCTCAAGCTGGAAAAGCACTACCGCGACATGCAGGACATCGAGTTCACGGTCCAGCAGAACAAGCTGTTCATGCTGCAGACCCGCAACGGCAAGCGCACCGCCCCGGCGGCGCTGAAGATCGCCGTCGATCTGGCGAACGAGGGCGTCATCGACCAGAACGAGGCGGTCCGCCGCATCGATCCGGCCTCGCTCGACCAGCTGCTGCACCCGACGCTGGACCCCAAGGCCGACCGCAAGGTCATCGCCAAGGGCCTGCCGGCCTCCCCCGGCGCCGCGTCCGGCAAGGTGGTGTTCACCGCCGACGAGGCCGAGCAGATGGCCGGCAAGGGCGAGTCGGTGATCCTCTGCCGCATCGAGACCTCGCCTGAGGACATCCACGGCATGCACGCCGCCCGCGGCATCCTGACCAGCCGCGGCGGCATGACCAGCCACGCGGCGGTGGTTGCCCGCGGCATGGGCCGTGCCTGCGTGTCGGGCGCCGGCGACCTGCGCATCGACTACAAGACCAAGCAGATGGCCGTCCGCGGCGTCACCGTGAAGGAAGGCGACGTCCTGACCATCGACGGCTCCACCGGCGAGGTGATGCTGGGCGAGGTGCCGACGATCCAGCCGGAACTGTCGGGCGACTTCGCCACCCTGATGGGCTGGGCCGACAGCATCCGCCGGATGAAGATCCGCGCCAACGCCGAAACCCCGCTGGACGCCCGCACGGCGCGGAAGTTCGGCGCCGAGGGCATCGGCCTGTCGCGCACCGAGCACATGTTCTTCGACCCGGAGCGCATCCTGGCCGTCCGCGAGATGATCCTGGCGGAGGACGAGGCCGGCCGCCGCAAGGCGCTCGCCAAGCTGGAGCCCTTCCAGAAGAAGGACTTCGTCGAGCTGTTCACGATCATGACCGGCCTGCCGGTGACGATCCGCCTGCTCGACCCGCCGCTGCACGAGTTCCTGCCGAACACCGAAGAGGACATGGCGGAGGTCGCCCAGGCCACCGGCACCGATCCGCTGCGGGTGCGCCACCGCACCATCCAGCTGCATGAAGCGAACCCGATGCTGGGCCATCGCGGCTGCCGTCTGGGCATCTCGTACCCCGAGATTTACGAGATGCAGGCCCGCGCCATCTTCGCCGCCGCCGCCGAGGTCGCCAAGACCACCGGCGAGGCCGTCATTCCCGAGGTGATGATCCCGCTGATCATCACCAAGAAGGAGTTCGACATCCTCAAGGGGGTGATCGACCGCGCCGCCGAGCAGGTGAAGGCCGAGACCGGCGTGACGGTGGAGTACCTGACCGGCACGATGATCGAGATCCCGCGCGCGGCCCTGAAGGCCGGCGAGATCGCCGAGTCGGCCGAGTTCTTCAGCTACGGCACCAACGACCTGACCCAGACCACGCTGGGCCTGTCGCGCGACGACGCCGGCAGCTTCCTGCCGGAGTACCAGCGCCAGGGCATCCTGGAGCAGGACCCGTTCCAGTCGCTGGACGTCACCGGCGTCGGCGAACTGGTGGAGATCGCCACCGAGCGTGGCCGCAAGGTCCGTCCGGACATCAAGCTGGGCATCTGCGGCGAGCATGGCGGCGACCCGGCCTCGATCTCCTTCTGCGAGAAGATCGGGCTGACCTATGTCTCCTGCTCGCCCTACCGCGTGCCGATCGCCCGCCTCGCCGCCGCCCAGGCCGCGCTGAACAGCGACACGGTCAAGCGCGACTGAGCCGCTTCGGATAGCTGAAACGATTTCGGCCCTCTTCCCGTAAGGGAAGGGGGCCGTTTCGTTTTGGGGGCGGAGTTGGGCGGGTGGAACATCGTGGAACAGATTTCGGCGGACTGTTCACTGTTCCATCCGGTACCGCCCGACCCGGCCTGCGGCGGTCGGATGGAACGTTTGGAACAGTTTGGAACGGCTTTCCGGGGACTGTTCACTGTTCCATCCGGCGGGGCGGGGGCGCGGGAGGACGGGCGCAAGGCGGCGTGGCACCATTGGCGATGCATGCAGGACACTCCTCGGGCGGTTGAGGCTTATAGTCCTATCATGGATGGCGGTGGGTGGTAAGGGGATGTGGAAAAATTCCAACGTAACAGTGAGTGGGTGAAGATGTAGTTATTCATCAGTAAACCAGTTATCTCGCGCGGCGATTTTCCCAACAGGAACAGCGTCGGCGCCAGTCTTTGAGGCGAGAATTGCCTCAGCTTGACCAACAACATGTAACGGGTATTCGTCTGGATTAACACATATTGATCGCGCGATATCCATTGGTATCTTTTTTAAATTATTTGAACCATGGTGCATGAACGGAAATGAAACCCCATTTTTGTAGGCGTGAGCGATGACGGGAAGTGCCCGCGTCCAAAGCTCCGGTTTCTTCGCTATGCTGTCCGCAAGGATTTTTGTGATAGCAAGCAGAACTGCATTGTCTCTCCCATCGTAATTTTCCAAATAATGATGGAAAATAATTTGAGCGGATGCCGATTTGACCCGATACGATATTAGAGAGGCTAAACGAACAGACATGGAGGTGGGCATATCCCGTTTTGTAATAGAATGTAGGCCATTTCTGCGCCGCCTAATCGACAGATTTGATATAACCGAGACAGCAGATGCAAGGTTATTCCAAGACGTGTTATCCATTTCGTCTAACGCATTAGAGATGATATCAGAAAACTCTAAAACATTTTCTATCGGCATCCATTTTAAAGCACACAATATGACTAACTGTGAGTATAATGTATTGGAAAATCTTTCTTTGACGATTTGAGATCTCCACCATTCTATATTTCTTGCTGATTTTTTTGCCCATATAGTTCTGTGGCAAAGAGGCGCTTGATCGTCAAAGATGTCATAACTCTGATGATCATTTATATCAACGGTCTCTGCTACATAAACAGATAGGGTGCAAAGCGCCCAACGATTTCCCCAAGTTTTCCTGGAGGCTTCAACAAATATTGACCATATTTCGATATCTGAACGAAGAGTAGGAATTTTCGTGCTTAGGATATCGTAGATCATCGCCAGCATTTATCCTGGAACTATTCCAGGACAATTAATGTGGTTTGAAGAAGTATCCATGAATCTTCTCATTATCGCATGAAAAGGACCGTAATGAGAAAGGAATGTTGCTAGAGATATTTGTGCTGGTGATTCCATTCTGTCAAAATGGATATCGGGAGAAAGCAATGCTGCTAGTGCTCCGAACAGAGCTGCTGAATCCGTTAAATCCTTTCCGTTTTGATAAAAGGAGTAGTAGCTTCCGCCATTGTCTAAGATATGATCTAAAAAAGTCTTCTATAAAGCGGGATTTTCATCAAATAGGTCTAGCCTGGATCATTCATCAGGGTTTTGGAACGGCTGTCCGAAGGCGCGTCGATGGGTGGCGCCAATGGCGCGGGATGACGGGGCTTGAGGGTTGCGGGGATAGGTTTGTTCAGGGGCAGGTTGCCCCGGCGTTCACGGCGGGAGCTTGACGGTGCGGGCGGCCAACACCGCAAGGCTTTCCTGGTAGGGGAAGCTGGTCGGCAGAGAGACCTTGATGCGGGTATTCATCTCGGTGACCCGCGCCGCCACCTTGATGAGACCAAGGCGCAGGGTGTCGAACTGGGTGTCGCGCCAGAACGACGCCTTCGGTGCCAAGCCGCGCAAGGTGTGCAGCAGCCAATAGGCGGCGGTGTGGATGAGCAGCCGGAACTGATTGGCGGTTGCCTTGCTGCAGGAGGTTCGGTCGGAGGCGAGGTGCAGCTTATGCGCCTTGATCAGGTTCTCCATCTGGCCGCGGGCGCAGTAGATCGTCTCGTACAGCGCCTTGGGCGTTCCAGCCAAGTTGGTGACGATGAAGCGGGTGTCGGTGCCCTGGGCTGACGCCTCGATCCGGGCGATGACCCGGCGCTCGACCTTCCAGGTGCGGGCGGCATAGCGGAACTCGCCGAAGCGCCGGACCTTGTCCGCCTCGCCGGCGAGCCGGCCCATCGCGGCGTCCTCGGCCAAGTCGGTGACCCGCCCGAGCAGGATCTTGTTGCCGCCGAGGCCGAAGATATAGCCGACGCGATTTCGTTCGCACCAACTCATCGCCTCGTGGCGGCCGTAATGGCTGTCGCCACGCACCAGAATATCAACGCGCGGCCAGCGGGCGCGGATGGCGCGCACAACGTGGCGCAGCACCAACGCCACCTCGGCGCCGTCCGGCGTCTTGCCGGGCCGCAGGATCACGGCGACCGGCTTGCCCGTCGTCGCCTCGTAGATGTGCATCGGCAGGAAGCAACGCTCATCGTAATGGGCGTGGAACAGCGAGAGTTGCTGGGCGCCGTGGACGCGATCCTCGGTGTCGTCGATGTCCAGCACGATGCGCCGCGGCACCATGGCGAAGCTGTCGCAGAACAGGTCCACCATAGCCGCCATCATGCGCTTGAGCGCCACCGGGCCGGGCAGGTTCTCCAGGCGACTGACGGTCGGCTGCGAGCAAAGGTCGCCTCCGCTCTCGGGAAGTCGGCCCACCGCCATCTTGAAGGCGGGATCGCTGCGCAGGGCGTCGCAGTCATTGGCATCCGGGTAGCCGGCGGCGATCAGCAGGGCGCGGAAGCGGATCATCTCCGCCAGCGTGTGCTGGACGCGCTCGGGAGCGCGCGGTATGGCGCGACAATCAGGATGGAGAGCGCGACAATCAGGATGAGACGGTCTGGGGTCGCGGCAGGAGCATGATTGACGCTGCAGTAGGCGGGTTTCAAGGGTCCTGTCGCGGAGCGTCAATCAGGTTGGAGTTGATTGTCGCGCGCGAGGGCGGGCGTCCAGGTCCCCGTTTTCTCTCCAGTGCTGCTCGTCGCCGGTAGCTTTCGACGTTCATCTCGAAGATGGTGGCGTGATGAACCAGCCGGTCGATGGCAGCCAGCGTCATGGCTTGGCTGGGAAAGATCTTGCCCCAGTCGCCGAAGGGCTGGTTTGCCGTGATCAACAAGGAGCGCCGCTCGTACCGGGAGCCAATCAGCTCAAAGATGACGCTGGTCTCCGCTTGATCCTTGGCGACGTAGGCGAAGTCATCGAGGATCAGCAGGTGGTATTTGTCCAGCTTGGCGATCGCCGACTCCAAGCTTAGGTCACGTCGGGCGATCTGCAGCTTCTGCACCAGATCGGTGGTCCGGGCGAACAGCACGCGCCAGCCATTTTCCACCAGGGCGTAGCCGATGGCGGCGGCTAGATGCGACTTGCCCCCGCCGGGTGGCCCGAACAGGATCAAATTGGCGCCTTTTTCCAACCAGCTGTCGCCGGCAACCAAGGCCATCACCTGGGCCTTGCTAACCATGGGCACCGCGTCGAACTCGAAGCTCTCCAGGGTCTTGCCAGGTGGCAGGCGGGCTTCGTCGAGGTGACGCTCAACACGCCTGCGAGCGCGTTCAGCGATCTCATGTTCGGTTAGGGCGGCCAGGAAGCGGGCAGCAGGCCAGCCCTCCTTGTCGGCTCGCGCGGCAAAGTCGGGCCAGATCAGCTTGATAGCCGGCAGGCGCAGATCGCCGAGCGCCAGCGACAGGCGGGCGGCGTCGATAGGATCAGCCGCAGTCATGCTGGTTCTCCCGGGCGAACGGTGCCCAGCTCGTCATAGACGCTGAGCGGCACGAGATCGACGGTGACGGTGGTGAGGGCGGCGGTGGGAGCCTGGAAGCGCTCGCGCAAATCCTGCAAGTCGGGCAACCGGCCGGCCGCCAATTCGATCTCCAAGAGTTGGGCCAAAGCGGCTTCGCAGCCCCGTTCGTGGGCCAGCGACAGCAACTCCACCGTGGTGGCGCAAGCCCGCCGCTCGTCGCCGGCAGCCAGCAAGGCCTCGAAGGCCCGGGCGTAGGCTTGGCGAGGGAACAGCTGGTCACGGTAGACAAGATTGAGCAGCGCCATCGGCTTGCGCCGCAGGGCGTGGATGACGTGGCGGTAATCCACGACATGGCCATGCTTGCCGTTCCCGCGCGAGCGTCCACGCGGCAGGCTCAGCACGTGCGTTCCACCCAAGAAGCAGTCGAGCCGATCATCGAACAGATGAACCCGCAGGCGATGCCCGATCAGGCGCGAGGGCACGGTGTAGAACACTTTGCGCAGGGTGAAGCCGCCGCTGGAGGTGACACAGACGATGGTTCGTTCGAAGTCGCGGGTTCGATCGGGGGCAAGGGTTTGAGGGCATCCCGCTCCACCGCGACCTCCTTTATCCGGCGAGCATTCTGCTGGCCCACGACCTCGTCGATGAAGCGGCGGTAGGCCGCCAAGTCGGTGAAGTCGCGGCTGCCGCGTAACAGCAGCGCATCCTCCACCGCGCGCTTGAGGTGGCCATGGGGGCTTTCGATGCTGCCGTTCTCGTGGGCGACACCGCGGTTATTCCGGCTGGCGCTCATGCCGTAGTGGGCGCAGAGCTCTTCATAGCGGCGAGTGGCATCCTTGGCGGCCTCGCGATCCAGGTTACGGAATGCAGCCGACAGGCTATCGCTGCGATGATCAGCCGGCACGCCGCCGAGCGACCAGAGAGCGTTCTGCAGCCCCTCGGCCAGAGCGACAAAGCTTTCCCCGCCCAGCACGACGTGGGCGTGCTCCCAGCCGGAGTAGGCGAGGCGGAAATGGTAAAGGCGGTGATCGAGCGGCTGCTGGGCGATGGTAACTGCCAGAGTCGCCATGTCAGTGAAATCCGATAGGCCCATCCGGCCGGGTTCGTGATCCTGGCGGAAGATGACGTCCTGATCTGGGCCATTCACCGCTCGCCAAGCACGGATGCGGCGCTCCAGCGTACGGCGAACGCTTTCGCTCAGGTCCGGATGCCGCCGACGGATTTCGGCGAACACGGCGATCGCCCGTAGCCCCGGTGCTGCTTTGAGCATCGGCACCACCTCGCTGTCCCAGAAGCCAGCCAACGGATCGGGTCGGCGGCGCCCCCGTGGTGTCTTCTTGGTCGATGGCGGGCTGGGATCCTGGTCTATGCGATAGGCGGTCGCCGGGCTGAACCCGGCTTTTGCTGCCGCAATCGCGGGGGTGTTGGAGGACCGGTATTTCATGTAGAGCCTCATTTGCTGGTCGGTGATGTCGGCCCGGCAAGGTCGGGGTTCCTCATTGGCGTGAAGACCCTCGATCCTGGCTGCGTTCACCGCTTCCGCCAGCAGCGCCTTTCCCAAACAGAAAGGCGCCGATGCCGCCGTCGTGCCTCCGGCCGGGCTACGCCCGACCTCCGACACGACGGCGGCATTCCATTCTCATCCTGATTGTCGCCATTCTCACCGTGATTGTCGGGCCATAGCGCGGGTCCTCGATGCAGCGCGCCAGACGCTCGCAGACGCCCAGACGCCGATCAATCTCGGCCAGCAGCAGGACGCCGGCGTCGGAGGTGAGACGGCCGCCATCGAAGGCGGCGTGAACCGGCTTGCCGGCAACCGGTGACAAACCGGGCAGAACCCCGGTACTCTCGGTCATGGCGGGTGTGAACTCCCTTGATCCGTGGTGAGACTGTTTCAGCACCAGAATCATACACGAATTCAGTGGATTAGCCTCGCGCCCGCCGCCCCAGCTTCAGCTCCGGTGAATTATCCGGGCTAGACGGCCTACTTTGAGAAATTCGATAGAACTTTCTGATCCAGAGTTATGTATTAAATCTAAGCATTCATTCTTAGGTATTCGCGCAAGAACGTTTAAAAAGTTTCCAACTCTAAGCCAAAGCTGGTCGTTTTTCATTACGGATCTCGATCGGAGCCAATAAGATTTGATTTCATCTGGAATGCAATTCGAGAGAAGTGCCTCAGAGGCGGCGTAAAGAGTATCAAACTGATCTTTACTCTCTATTATCTTCTTGCAGCTTTCTACAAGCATAGATCGGGCTGGACCAGAAGGTAGCGGGAATCCACTTTCTGAGCGTTCAAAGTAACGTTTGGCTAACAAGCTTCTGAACCTTGACTCTCCCGTTACGCGGGCTGCCAATTTTCCTGCTAATTTAGGATGCTGAGCGAAGACATAGTCAGAAAGAAGTATTGCTGAGAGCCCGTTTGACAACCGCTTCAATGGCAGACTCGTCGAAGTAGCAGGCTTGCCATGGCGAGCTGCATCATACCGCCGGAGACGTCGATCCGGGCTTCATAATCTCGAACCAGACGTCTCCAGCGGGTCATCCATCCGAAGGTCCGCTCGACCACCCAGCGTCGCGGCACGACCTTGAACCCTGGCTCGGTGTCGGTTCGCCGGACCACCTCGACGGTGAAGTCGAGGAAGGCAGCCTTGTCCATCAGCTTCTTGCGATCATAGGCGCCATCGGCGAAGAGGTGCTTCATCCACGGCCACCGCTTGCGCATCGCCTCCAGGATGGTCTGGGCTCCGGCGGAGTCGGAAATGTCGGCGGTGGTCAGGTTCACCATCAGCAGGCGGCCATCGGTGTCGACCGCGATGTGCCGCTTGCGCCCGTTGATCTTCTTGCCCGCATCGTAGCCGCGCTCCGTGGCGGCGGGAGCTTTCACCGATTGGCTGTCCACAACCCCGGCGCTCGGACTGGCTTCGCGCCCGGCCCGCTCACGGTCGATCATCAACGTCACGTCGTGGATCGTCTGAAACAGCAAGCGCCGCAAGAGATGCCGAAACCACCAGTACACCGTCTGCCACGGCGGGAAGTCCTTCGGTAAAAGCCGCCAGCCACAGCCCGTCCGAGCCAAGTAGCGCAAGGCGTTCAAGATTTCTCGAAGGTCCACACACCTCGGACGGCCGGTTTCGGCCTTCTGTGGCATCAGCGGTTCTATCAGAGACCATTCCTCATCGGTCAGGTCCGTCGAATACCGCTTCGTCTGCTTCTCGATCCTGGCCATCCGGCTGCGCGTCGCTTCGGTCCACATCCGAAGCTTGAATCACATCACGCTTTCAGCGCCAACACTTTTCAAACGGTCTCTGAGAACTCTGGGACATGGCTGATACATTTAAACTGCTCAGAGTCCTCGATTTCTTCTAATCCATCAAGCAAAGAGGCAAGCTCGCCACTGCTGTAGCAGCCTGCATAAAAGCGCGCGACATTAAGCCAATAGAAATTTCTTATAATTGCATCAAAGCGGTCAGGTAAAGTTCCGCGGCGTTGTACGCCGGTAGGAGTATAGGGAGCAGTGTCATAAAGATACCGTGCCGCAAAGTACTCCCTTAAAGGCTGTACTTCAAACTCAAATGTCCCTTGAACACGGGATACAAGCGCAACAACACGTTCCACCATGCCTGTAAACAAATCGTCGACCAAGCTGGTTCCATGTCCACCGCTTTCTAGAAATTTTCTAAGGGTTTCGCGGAGGCGAGACTCTGCAATATGCCCAGAGCCGGATTTTGTTTCCGCTTCAACCTGTAGAATCCAGGCAAGATGCCTGTGTATCTGAATAAGAAGTTCTCTGCGATCTCGAACAACATCACTTTTCTCAGACTCCCTATTTAGGAAAATGTCGATATATTTGTCGTAAAGTGCTGTTCTTTTGTTTGGCAGAGAAGCGCCCTGCACAGAGATTAAGTTCAGCAAAATGGCCAATTGCATCGGATTACGGGCCAAATCACGCACATGTGCCTGATCTAACTTGCTTTTTAAAGCCCTAATCGTATCTCTCTTTTCCTTCGCGTCAGCGCCTCGAGCATCAAGCCATTTCTGTGCATATGATTCGATCGCAGAACGGGACAGTGATAGCAGGTGCATATGTTGCCACTCGTCACGAGGAAACCCAGGAGAGTTGGCAAAGGCTGTTGGGCGGCTCGTTACAAGAATCTGAGCAGAAAGCGCATTCTCCTCAATTCGGACAGCTGCGTCTGAGGCTTCTCTAACAATACGGTTTCTAATCGAGATGTCAGCAACCTCATCAAAGCCATCAAGCACGATGAGAATCTGAGATGCATGTGACACCGCAGTCAGGTCATCTACCGAAAAGGTCATGCCCGTATAACGTTGAACTTGAGCCGCAAGGAAACACTCAAGAACGGGACTGCTTCCTGACGGAATACGAGCTTCAGAGTCGTCACTAAATGGATCTCTCCCGGAAATCCAGCTTGCATAGTCGCGCAAATCTACACGAAACGGTATCATAGCATCGCAAGGACGATGAGCGGCAGGTATCTTGGAGAGCTCTGACGTTCTTTTAAGTAAAATCATGCGATAAAGCTGACAAAGATATTGAGTTATTGTAGATTTCCCTTGCCCAGGTGCGCCCTCCAATACCAGCCTTGAAAGTGCTTTGGTGCTATCTTTTTTGATAAGTAGCTGTAGTGCGCCGGGCGCTTGAGAAAGGCGCTCCTCGCTTACATCGTTAAATTCTGTGGAGACTGAAAGTGATTCGTCAAACAATGCTTCATGACCACTAACGTGACTTGACCAGTGGCTTCCTTTCTCCATCATCTTAACTTGCGCAAGGCGTGCAGGGACATCAACAAAAAGGTCGTTCAAACTTTTCTGTAGATCAATTTGCTTAAATTTCAATTGAGAATCGTACTTGAATTGGTACGCCATATATGCCCTGAGAGCGTCTGACCTTCTATTAGATTTTTCGTCATTGTTTCCGGCTAAAAGTGATTGTAGCAAATCTGTTGTTCGTATTATCTCAGGATAGCTCCACTTAATGGCAGGCTTTGAATCAATTCGACGCTCAATGTCATCTCTCCACCAGCAATTAACTTTTATGCCAAAGGCGTTGCTTATTTCTATGTTTGCTTTGTCTATAGATCCCGATTCTAAGTGGGAAGAGCCTGATACATTGGTCAGAAGAAAGTATGATTTAGCACCTCGCTCAACTAAACGAGATACTTTCGCGCTCTCAGTTCTGATTACCTGCTCAATCAGATCGCGGGCACTTTTCGAATCAGGGTTTCTGACAAATTTCACTTGAAATATTATGGAATCGGTAGAGCTGCCCCCACTAGTGCACTGACTCATTCAGAAGGTGCAGGCAAACGGCTGAGTTTATCGAGGATGTCGTCGGCTGGCTTGGTCCAGACGAAGGGCTTGGATGCCCTGTTATGCTCGCGGATGTAGCGGGTGATGGCGTCCTGGAGATCGGCCACGGACTTGAACACGCCGCGTCGGATGCTCCGGCGGGTGATGATGGAGAAGAAGCCCTCGACGGCGTTGATCCAGGATGCCGAGGTCGGCGTGAAGTGGAAGACCCATCGTGGATGATCGGCCAACCATTCCAGCACCTTGGGATGCTTGTGGGTGGCGTAGTTGTCGACGATGGCGTGGATCACCTTGCCGACCGGCACGACGCGCTCGACGGCGTTGAGGAACTTGATGAACTCCTTGTGGGTGTGCTTGGGCAGGCAGCGCCCCACCACGGTGCCGTCCAGGGTGTTCAGCGCGGCAAACAGCGTGGTGGTTCCGTTGCGCTTGTAATCGTGCGTCATCGTCCCGCACTTGCCGGGCTTCAGCGGTAAACCCGGCTGGGTGCGGTCAAGTGCCTGGATCTGGCTCTTCTCGTCGATGGACAGAACCACCGCATGGCATGGCGGGTCCATGTAGAGGCCGACGATGTCCTCCACCTTGGTGGCGAAAGCCGGATCGTTGGAGCGCTTGAAGGTACGGATGCGATGGGGCTGGAGGCGGTTGGCCTCCCAGATGCGCTGAACGGCACGCAGGCTGATGCCGATGATCTTGGCCACGGCTCGACCAGTCCAATGGGTGACGGCGCCGGGTGGTTCCGAACATGTCAGCGCCAGCACCTTGGCCACGGTGGCGGCCGGCAGAGGCGCCCGGCCGGGCTTGCGCGTTTTGTCGCGCAACAGCCCGTCGACGCCTTGTTCGGCGTAGCGCACTTGCCAGCGCCACACCGACGGGCGGCTGACGTCGGCCCGACGGGCCACCTCCAGCACGGGCAGTCGCTCGGCCGAAAGCAGAACGATGTTCGCCCGTTGCGCATGTTTCTGCGGGCGATTGCGGTCAGCGAGGATCGCGGCCAAACGCGCACGATCCTCCGCTCCAATGATGACGCTGACGATCTGGGCCATGCCGACAGAATTGCACGTCGCCCGCCCGTTGTGAATCCTATGTCTGTGTCAGTGCACTAGCTTCTCGAATGAACGCATCGCGACCACCATCAGGTTGGCCAACGGGTAAGCACTGAACGTCAGGATAAATAGAGGCAAGGATGGCTTGGCAGAGTTGTTGAAATCGCTCGTCGCCAAGTTCCTCCAGTAGATACGCCATATCAGACCTCTGCCCAGAATATAATATGGCTTCCTACATTAATGGTTGATGGATAAGGAATCAAGCATCGCGACTGGGAGCATTTCAAGGCGTTCAGTGCCTGTAGTGCTTTGCCCTTGTTTGTTTGCGAACGTTCAAGCTGCATCTGAGTTGAAAAAGCACGCTTGTCGAGATACATGCGGCACTGATGAACGACGGAGAATATTTGTAGATTGGGCGGCAAGGTATTCCCTCACCGCCCCCTCGGCTTCGCCCTGGCGGTCGGCTCGGCTTCCAGCGGGTTGTCGGGCCAGTAGTGTTTCGGGTACTGGCCCTTCAAATCCGCCTTCACCGCCTTGTAGGCGTTGGCCCAGAAGCTCGCGAGGTCGCGGGTGACCTGGACCGGGCGGCGGGCGGGGGACAGCAGGTGCAGCAGAAGCGGAACCCGGCCGCCGGCGATGCGCGGGGTCTGGGCCAAGCCGAACATCTCCTGCAGGCGCACCGCCAGCACCGGCTCCTCGCCGTCATAGTCGATGGGGATGCGGGAGCCGCTCGGCACCTCGACATGGGTCGGGGCCTCGGCGTCCAGGCGGGTCCGCAACTCCCAGGGCAGAAGGGCGCGCAAGGCGCTCGACAGGTCGATGCGCTCCAGATGGGCGCGGCGCGACACGCCGTCGAGGAAGGGGGCAAGCCACTCCTCCAGGCCGTCCATCAAGGCCGTGTCGGACAGGTCGGGCCAGACTTCGCCCTCCTTCATGCGTAGGAACATCACGCGGGTGCGCCATTTGCGCAGCTCGTCGGTCCAGGGCAGGCAGCTTGGGCCAAGCGCGCGGATGCCCTCGATCATCGCGGCGGTCATCGCCTCGGCCGGGGGCTTGGCCAGCTTCTCGTCCTTCAGGATCAGGGCGAACAGCATGCGGCGGCGGCGCGCCAGGACCATCTGCTCGCGCGCGTCCCAGGCGACGATGGTCTCGGTGCGGATGTCGTCGGCGAAGCTCTCCTCCAGATCGGCCAGCGTCACCGGGGCGGCCAGGAAGATGCGCGACTCGCGGGCGGCGCCGTCGAGGTCGGCGATGGCGAGCCACTCCTCGGCCGACAGCGGCTCTGCCTCCTGGAAATAGGCGCCGCGCCCGCCCGACAGGCGATACTGTGCCGCCACCCCGCCGGGCTGGCCGCCGGGCCGCCGTTGGCCGATGCGGTCGGGATAGGCCAGCGCCACCAGAATGCCGACGGCGTTCGAGTCCATCGCGTCGTCGCGCACGCCAAGCTGGCGGCGCCACTGCCGCGCCTGCTTCACCGCCTGTTGGGCGCCGCCGCGGTCGACGCTGAGACCGCGCGCCGCGCCCTGGCCGCCGCGCTCCTCGCCGCGCAGCAGGTCGACGCGCAGGCGCAGGTCGGCGTCGCGGAAACCCGGTTGCGAGCGGACGATGTCGCGCTCGCCGAGCAGGGCGGCGACCAGACAGGCGAGCGCGCCCTGGCCCATCGCCTTGCCGGCCAGCATCATGTGGGCCAGACGCGGATGCACGCCGAAGCCGGCCATGCGGCGGCCGTGCGGGGTGATGGGGCCTGATCTATCGAGCGCGCCGAGGCCGGTCAGCAGCTCGCGCGCCTGGGCCATCGCCGCGGCGGGCGGCTGGTCGAGCCAGGACAGGGTGGCGGGGTCGGACACTCCCCACACCGCAAGCTCCAGCGCCAGCGGGGCGAGGTCGGCGTCCTCAATCTCCGGCGTGGTGAAGGGGGCCAGCGCCTTGTGCGTCGCCTCCGGCCACAGGCGGTAACAGACGCCGGGCTCCAGACGGCCGGCGCGGCCGCGGCGCTGCTCGGCCGAGGCTTGGCTGACCTTCACCGTCGCCAGACGGGTCATGCCGCCGCGCGGGTCGAAACGCGGAACCCGCATCAGGCCGCTGTCGACCACGATGCGGATGCCCTCGATGGTCAGGCTGGTCTCGGCGATGGAGGTCGCCAGCACGATCTTGCGCTGGCCGGGCGGGGTGGGGGAGATGGCGCGGTCCTGCGCCTCGGCCGACAGGTCGCCATAGAGCGGGGCGATGACGGTGTTGGGCCCGAGGTCGGACTGGTCGAGCAGCGACTGCACGCGGCGGATCTCGCCGACACCGGGCAGGAAGACCAGCGCGTTGCCGGGCTCCTCGCGCAGGGCGCGGCGGACGGCGGCAGCGACGGCGTCCTCGATGCGGGTGCCTTGCGTGGGGGCGTCGAGGTGGCGGGTCTCGACGGGGTAGGCGCGGCCCTCGCTGGTCACCATCGCGGCGGGGCCTTGCGCATCCGCGAGAAGGGTAGCGACTGGGGCGGCGTCGAGCGTCGCCGACATCACGACAAGGCGCAGGTCGTCGCGCAGGGCGCCGCGCGCCTCCTGCACCAGGGCGAGGGCGAGGTCGCTGTCGATGCCGCGCTCGTGGAACTCATCGAACAGGACGGCGCCGACGGCGGGAAGCTCCGGGTCCTCTTGCAGTTGGCGCAGGAACAGGCCGTCGGTCACCACCTCGATCCGGGTCTTCGGGCCGACCTTGGTGTCGAGGCGGACGCGGTAGCCGACGGTCTCGCCCACCGCCTCCCCCAGCATCGACGCCATCCGGCGGGCGGCGGCACGGGCGGCGAGGCGCCGCGGCTCCAGCACCAGGATCTTGCGGCCCTTCAGCCAATCGGCCTCCAGCAGAGCCAGCGGCACCCGCGTGGTCTTGCCGGCGCCGGGCGGGGCCTGCAGCACGGCGGTGCCGCGGCTGTCCAGCGCCTCCAGCAGGGCGGGGAGGACGGGATCGATGGGGAGGGCGGGGAAGGCGGGCTTGCTCATGAGGGGGAGTCTGCTGCCGCGAACCGGCGGGAAAGGCAATGGTTTTCGGGAGGCGAGTGGGACGGCGCGCGCCAAAAGGTCGCAGGGGCGGGGGAGGGGGACAGGGGCCGCGACCTATGACCGTAAAAAATGTATGGTTTTTGGGTCGTCGGGCTTATTCGCTTCTCAAAGGGATCCATGACCGAAATCCACGACGCCGCCCTGTTCCTCGCCCACGCCTGCGCGCTGGAGGAGGACGCCGCCAACCGATTCGCCGACTTGTCGGAAGCGATGAAGACCTATGGCAACCAGGAGGTCGCGGCCTTCTTCGGCCAGATGGCGAAATTCTCGCGCATGCATCTGGCCGAGGCGCGGGAACGGTCGGGCTTCCGCAAGATCCCGGACCTGAAGCCGGAGGACTTCCAGTGGCCGGACGGCGACAGCCCGGAAGCGGCCTCGATGGAAGGCTCGCACTATCTGATGACGGTGGAATACGCGCTGGAGCTGGCGCTGGAGAGCGAAAAGCGCGGGCAGGCCTTCTATGCCGAGGTGGCGAAGACCACCACCGATTCGGAAGTCCGCATGATGGCCGAGGAGTTCGCCGCGGAAGAGGCCGAGCATGTCGCCCAGCTGGAGGTGTGGGCCAAGCGCTATCCGGCTTTGCAGGTGTGATGAGGACGTAAGGAAGGGGGCGTTGGCGGCCCCCTCCCCCGGTTACTTTGACAGGGCGGACCAGTCGATCTCGTACAGCTTGTCGACCGGCTTGTAGCTCTTGAAGGCGGCGATCACGTCGTCGATGGTGACGTCGCCCGGCACATTCTGGATTTCATAGACGACCGAGCTGCCGCTGGTCGGGCCGACGTCGGCGTTGCGGTGAGCCTGCGAGACCAGCCCTTCGCCGGCCTTCTTGATCATGATGGAAGCCATGCATCCGTCTCCTGTTTCGACTCGCCCGACGGGAAAACCATAAACAAAAAGTGGTTTAATCGGAAGGCGGAAAGAACGGGGACGGTTGCACTGCGTCAATTACGGCAAGGGCATCAGGGCAACGCGGCGGCTTCGGTCACCACGGCGCCGCCGGGCATACGGTCGGGCTGGGCGCCGGCCACCGCTCCGGCGATGCCGCCGGTCAGCCAGGCGGAGAAGGCACTGCGCCCGTCGGTGCTGGCTTGGCCGCAGGCGGTGGCGGGGATGGCGTCCTCGTCATCGTAGTTCCATAGCGGCAGGTTGATGCCAGAAGTCTCGGCAGACGGCTCGGCCGCGGACGCGGTGGCGATCAGGCCGGTGGAGCGCGGGGCGGCGGGGCGGCTGTGCACCTCGATCAGGGCGACGCGGATGCCGGCGGCCCAGGCGCGGTCGATGAAGGCGCGCACCTGCCGCGCGGTGGCGGTGGAGCCGTCGACGGCGCCGGGCGCTCCGCCGGTCAGCCAGGCCGACGGCGTCGGGCCGCAGCCGCGCCGGTATTGCAGCGCCACCTGATCCTGCACGTAAGCCTGCCCGCGATAGAGCCGCAACAGGCCGTGGCCGTAGCGCTCCAGCTCGTCGAACGGGCTGCGGCTGGCGGTCAGCAGGTTGCGGTCGAGCAGGATCAGCGTCGGCTTGACGGCGATCAGCCGGTCGAGCAGCGGCTCGAAATCGGCGAACTGGGCCTGCCGATGGACGATGCGCAGGAATTCCAGGTCAGGTACGCCACGCTCGGCGGCGACCTTCGCCATGCCGCGCTCGTCCAGCGTGGCGTCGCGCAGCACGGTGTCGCCGAGTGCGACCACCATCACCGAATCGGGATTGCGCGCCACCCGGTCGGCCATCGCGTCGATGCGGTTCAGGTTGTACCAGGCGAAGGGCTGGTCGTAGAGCATCGAGCCGACCCACAGGACCGCCAGCACCGCCAGCCCGCCCAGCGCCAGCGGCGCCAGCAGCAGCCCGGTCCCCAGCATCCACCAGCGCCGCCCGCCGCGGCGCGGTGTCGCGGCGGAGTCGGGAGTGGACTCCTCGTGAAGGGGATGGGCGGATTGCGGCTCCTGCGGTTCGGGATGGGTCATCTGGGGGCTCCAAGCGGTGGAGGCGTGGGACGGGCGAGGGGAATTGGCCGGGTGCCGGTGCGCGTCGTCTCCTCCCACAACGCGCGGGGGAGCAGATTCGGCCCGTGGAAATTGGGGGTATCCCCAAGGCCCCGGAACACCCCCGTGGCAGGGTCCCGGTTTGCCGAACGCGCCATTTCTGTGTAGGCTTCCTCCATCCAGGGAAGCCTTTCAGCAAGGTTGGGCGATGAGCACCGAGATCCGCACCTTCTCCATTCCCGACGCCGCCGCCGAAGAGGCGCAGGTGCAGCTGTCCGCCTTCCTGCGGACGGTCGAGGTCCAGCGCATCGAGACCGCCTATGCCGACGGCGCGTGGCGGGTGCTGGTGCTGTTCACCGACCTCCGCCGCAAGGAGGAGTCGCAGCAGATCGAGGCGGCCATCGCCGCCGCGCTGAACGGCTGGCGCGACAAGGCCGCCGCCCAGGCCGGGGTGACGCGCGACGCCATCCTGGCCGACGATCTGGTGCAGGAGATCGCCCGCTTCGCCCCGACGACGGAGCATGAGCTGTCGATCATCGTCAACGCCCGCGGACAGGCCAGCTCGCCCTATGGCGGGGAGATCGTGCAGGTGGTCCGCTCGACGCTGGACCTGCTGATCGACTGACCGGATTGCGGCGGAGTCCTATCCGGTTCGGTCGGGTGCGGACACACCCAAAGGCTGTGACGCTGCTGCCGTAAGCGTCAGTTGGTTCCTGAGCGCCGGCGTGCCAGGATTGCGCCCTTCACCGGCATCGACGGATGGGGTGGTTTGTGGCTTCGAAAGATCATCCGAAGGCTCGCGTCGCGGCCGGCGCGGCCGGCGCGGCCGACACGGCGTGGAGCGCAGTTCCGGACTATCGGAAGATGGCCCTTGAGCTGGCCCAGCTGGGCGCGGAGGCCGCCCGGCGCGCCCGCATGACCGGTAACGGCCATTACGACCGGCTGGCCCACACCCTGACCAGCCGGGCCGGGGAAATCCTCGACGATCTGGAGCGCAGCGGAAAGGCGTGACGGTCTGGGGTGGGGTGGATGCGAATGAAAACGGCGCCCGGGTGGGGCGCCGTTGTCGTTTGTGCGGAGTGGTCGCACTTGCCCCCACCCCGACCCTCCCCCGCTGGGCGGGGGAGGGAGTCTGTCGCAGTGCTGCGGAGTTCCCTCCCCTGCGGAGCGGGGGAGGGTTAGGGTGGGGGCAAGTGCGACGCCTCAGACCACTCCGCCTCAGACCACCTTGGCTTCGTGCATGGCGGCGATCTGGTCCTTGTTGTAGCCGAGTTGGGCCAGGACCTCGTCGGTGTGCTCGCCGAGCAGCGGGGAGCCGGTGACCTCGACCTTCATGTCGGAGAACTTGATCGGGCTGCCGACGGTCAGGTACTTGCCGCGCACCTTGTGGTCGACCTCGACGACCGTGCCGCTGGCGCGCAGCGACGGGTCGTTGGCGATCTCCTTCATCGACAGGACCGGAGAGCAGGGGATGTCGAACTTGCGCAGGATGTCGACGGCCTCGAACTTGGTCTTGTCCTTCAGCCAATCCTCGATCACCGCGAAGATGTCGAAGATCTTGTCCTGGCGCGCCTCGGCGGTGTTGTAGGCCGGGTCGTCGATCCACTCCTCGCGGCCGAGAGCCTTGCAGATCGGCGCCCAGGCATGGCCCTGGATGGTGAAGTAGATGTAGGCGTTGGGATCGGTCTCCCAGCCCTTGCACTTCAGCACCCAGCCCGGCTGGCCGCCGCCGCCGGCATTGCCGCCGCGCGGAACCACGTCGGTGAACTTGCCGTGCGGGTACTGCGGGTATTCCTCCAGATAGCCGACGCGGTCGAGGCGCTGCTGGTCGCGCAGCTTGACGCGGCAGAGGTTCAGCACGCTGTCCTGCATCGACACGGCGACCTTCTGGCCCTTGCCGGTCTTGGTGCGGGCCATCAGGGCGGTCAGGATGCCGATGGCGAGGTGCATGCCGGTGTTGCTGTCGCCGAGAGCGGCGGCGGACACGGTCGGCGGGCCATCCCAGAAGCCAGTGGTCGACGCGGCGCCGCCAGCGCACTGGGCGACGTTCTCATAGACCTTCAGGTCCTGGTAATGGTGGCCGTCGCTGAAGCCCTTGACCGAGGCGACGATCATGCCGGGGTTCAGTTCGCGGATCTTGTCCCAGCTGAAGCCCATGCGGTCGAGCGCGCCGGGGCCGAAATTCTCCACCAGCACGTCGGATTCTCGGATCAGACGGGTCAGGACTTCCTTGCCTTCGGCGGTCTTGGTGTCCAGCGTCAGGGAGCGCTTGTTGCTGTTGAGCATCGTGAAATAGAGCGCGTCGGCGTCCGGGATGTCACGCAGCTGGTTGCGGGTGACGTCGCCGGCGCCCGGGCGTTCGACCTTGATCACGTCCGCGCCGTACCAGGCCAGAAGCTGGGTGCAGGCGGGGCCGGCCTGCACATGGGTGAAGTCGATGATCTTAATGCCTTCAAGCGGCTTGGTCATGACTGCAACACTCCCTTTTTTCACGTAGTTTCAGATTGTCTCTTGGACTTGCTTGTCTGCCCGGCCGGCCCACGCCCGGAGATCGGGGGGGCGTCGAGGTCGCCGCCGGCCGGAATTCGATAATCGCCGCAGGGCGCCGTCAGCCGGCCGCCGCTTCGAGTTCGGTGAGGCGGCGGCGCAGTTTCCGTTCTTCGGTCCAGCGGGCGGTTTCGTCCCGCACCACGGCGACGATCCCGGTCACCCCACCGTCGGTCCCGCGCAAAAGCGCGACGGTGAAGGCGATCGACAGGCTGTGCCCGTCCTTGTGGACCGCCGGAACCCGCAGCAGGTCATGGCCGTAGCGGGTCTCGCCGGTGGCCATGGTCTTTTCGTAGCCGTCCCAATGACGCTGGCGCTGGCGTTCGGGAATGATGATGTCGAGCGACTTGCCCATCGCCTCGTCGGCGGTGAAGCCGAACATCCGTTCCGCCGCCGCATTCCACAGGATGATGGCGCCGGTCGGGTCGGACACGATGACGGCGTCGCCGATCACCGCCACCAACTGTTCGCAATCCACAACCGCGGGCGAACCCGCTGCTGCTGTCTGTTCCATGTCGATCTCCTTGGCGCTCGCCCCCTCTTGGATTGGGCGCCGGGGGAGCCGGTGCGGCGGTGGCCCGTAAAGCGCGCCGCACTGACATTATCGATACCGTATACCAGATACCATCGACCACGCAAGAGAATTTGAGCGCGACGCAAACTGTCCTTGTGGCGAACAGACGGCCACTCCGAGAGGGGGGCCCGGGGCGCGGACTCGACAGAGCGCCGACGATGGCGCAATCGATTGTGCACCTACAGTTATCGGCATAGGATCCCGGCGACGGAGCCCGCCGGGCGGCGAAGATCGTCGTTCCACCGCCGACAGAAGGACTGAAAATGGCCGCTTTCGACAGCTATTGCGTGGCGCCTTTCAAGCAGCGCCTGCCGATTCAGCGGCTGTTCCCGGAGGATCACGAGGTGAATAGCGGGATTTGCTTCGGTCTTACCTTGGAATGGATCCGGCGCCACCGGTCCAACAAGGGCGAGACGCCGCAGAAACGCATCGCTTTTATCGACCAGGACAGCACAATCCTGCATGCCAGCATCAAGCAGCGCCTCTATGGCGCCGAGTTGTTTTTCGATCTCGACCTGTCATCGGGCCAGCTGGGCGCCCGCAATCAGGCCATGAGCCATGCCGGATTGAAGATCGGATCGACCAGGACGGAGTGGATGGACGCGACCGACTCAGACAGCGTCAAGGAGGTGATGAAGGCGATCTCGATCGCCACCGCCAGCCCGCACACCTATCACATCGTCAGCATGAATTTCGAACAGCGGGGGGCGGCGCATGCGACCTGCTGCTACAAGTCCGGCGGCAAGGCCTTCGGTTTGGGATCGCACCTGTATTTCTTCGATCCCAATTTCGGCGAGTTCAGGGCATCGAGCGGCAGCGCCGCCGACCTGTTCACCGGGCTGGTCGACCGGTACCGCCATTTCGTGAAGCGGGACGGGTCGACCATCGATTACCGGGTTCAGGAATTCGTCGTGCAGAGCATTTCCTTCGCCTGACCGGTTCACCCGACCAGATCGAAGAAGGGCATCGACGCGTATTTGCTGGACTTGATGTTGGCGACGACCTTGTCCTGCGAATGGCCGCCGGTGGACAGGGTCGCCGGCAGCTTGATCACCTTGCCGACCGCCTTCGACGATTTGCTGATCGGGTCCCATTGCAGGTTGAAGTTGATGATCTGCTTTTCGATGGACGCCAGATCCTCGGTGGGCACCCGGACATAGGGGCCGTGGATGATGCCGCCGCGCACCATCTTCGACACCGTCGGCGCATTGAAGGCGCAGCAGGGCAGCGCGGTTTCGACCGCGACGATGGTGGCGATGGCGCCGCCCAGCGAATGGCCGCACAGGATCGGACGGGCGGCGCCCAGCAGCATCTTAGCCTGTTCCAGCAGAAGATGGGCGGCACGGATGCCGGCGGGCAGGCTTTCAATCGTGTAGAGCGCGATGTCGGTCTTCAGGTTCTTGGTGCCGGCCATCTGGCCCGACGTGCTGCTGCCGACCGCCGTGCCGCGATAGGCGATGATGTACTGGTCGGAGTGCTTTTCCTGATAGACGGCGCCGAAGAAGCCGACGTCGATATCTTCATGGGTGAAGATCACCTGGAAGCCGGGCGGAGACCGCCGTGCCCCGTCCGCCTTGTTGAAGGCGGCGGCGTCGTTGCCGCGGCCCTTCTGGAAATTGTAGACGGTGTTCGCGGCAACGGCCAGATCGAGGATATTGACCGGCATGATGGCGCCCTTCGTCGTAAACGGGAAGCCGAGACAATACCGGCACGCAGGGGCTGTCAACGAACTGGAGCGATTGTTATCGGCATTTGTGATTTTGTTTTGGTTGTAAGTGCGGTTCCGGTCGCATCGGCAAAAGAAAAGGGCGCCTCGCGGCGCCCTTCCTTGCGTCATTGAACCCGGTCTTCCGGATCAGACGTCCAGCAGCAGGCGGCGCGGATCCTCGATCAGCTCCTTGATGCGGACGAGGAAGGTGACCGCCTCCTTGCCGTCGATGATGCGGTGGTCGTAGGACAGCGCCAGATACATCATCGGGCGGACCTCGATCTTGCCGCCGACGACGACCGCGCGATCCATCGTCTTGTGCATGCCGAGGATGGCCGACTGCGGCGGGTTGATGATCGGGGTCGACATCAGCGAGCCGTAGACACCACCGTTGGAGATGGTGAAGGTTCCGCCGGTCAGCTCGTCCATCGACAGCTTGCCGTCGCGGCCCTTCTTGCCGAGAGCGGCGATGGTGCCCTCGACGCCGGCGAAGTCCAGCTTGTCGGCGTCGCGGACGACCGGAACCACCAGACCCTGCGGCGTGCCGACGGCGACGCCGATGTCATAGTAGTTCTTGTAGACGATGTCGGTGCCGTCGATCTCGGCGTTGACGGCCGGGATCTCCTTCAGGGCCTGGACGGCGGCCTTGACGAAGAAGGACATGAAGCCGAGCCGCACCTTGTGGCGCTTTTCGAAATAGTCCTTGTACTCGGCGCGCAGAGCGATCGCCGCCGACATGTCCACCTCGTTGAAGGTGGTCAGCATGGCGGCGGAGTTCTGGGCCTCCTTCAGACGCTCGGCGATGCGCTGGCGCAGGCGGGTCATGCGGACGCGCTCTTCCTGCGCGGCCCGCGGACGGTCGCCCTGGGTGCCGGCGGCCCACACCATCTTCGGCGCCGGAGCCGGGGCCGGAGCGGCCGGCTTGGCGGCCGGGGCGGCCAGCACGTCGCCCTTCGTCACGCGGCCATCCTTGCCCGAACCGGCGATGGACGAGCCGTCGATGCCCTTCTCGTCCGCCAGCTTGCGGGCGGCCGGGCCGGAAGCGGCCAGGTTGCCCGGAGCGGAGGCGGCGGCCGGAGCCGGGGCCGGGGCAGCGGCCGGAGCCGGAGCAGCGGCGGGGGCAGCAGCAGCCGGAGCGGCGCCGGCGCTGGCGCCCTCATTGATGACGCCCAGCAGGGCGCCGACCTCGACGTTCGCCCCTTCCGGAGCGACGATCTCGGCCAGCACGCCGGCGGTCGACGCATTCACCTCAAGCGTGACCTTGTCGGTCTCCAGCTCGACCAGCGCCTCGTCCATGGCGACGGCCTCGCCGGCCTTCTTCAGCCAGCGGGCAACCGTCGCCTCGGAGACGGACTCACCCAGCGTGGGGACCTTGATGTCGGTAGCCATTCTTTATCCTCGTTCGTCTTCTTGTTCGCTTGGGTGATGGTCAGCGGACCGTCAGGGCTTCGTCCAGAAGCTTGGCCTGCTCCTGGTTGTGACGCTTCAGCAGGCCGGTCGCCGGCGAGGCGGTGGCCGGGCGGCCGACATAGGACGGGCGGCCGGCCTTGTGGCCGACGTCCTTCAGCACGGCTTCCAGGCGGCGGTCGGCGAAGAACCAGGCGCCCTGGTTCTCCGGCTCTTCCTGGCACCAGACCAGCTCGGCGTTCGGATACTTGGCGAACTCGGCCGCCAGAGCGTCCTTCGGGAACGGGTAAAGCTGTTCCAGGCGCAGGATGACCACGTCCTTGATGCCGCGGCTCATGCGCTCCTGCAGCAGGTCGTAATAGACCTTGCCGGAGCACACCACGATGCGGCGGATCTTGTCGTTGGCGGCCAGATCGTTGGCGGTCTCGCCCAGCACGCGGTGGAACGTGCTGCCCGGACCCATCTCCGACAGGTCGGAGATGCACAGCTTGTGGCGCAGCAGCGACTTCGGCGTGAACAGGACCAGCGGCTTGCGGAAGCTGCGGCGGATCTGGCGGCGGAAGACGTGGAACAGGTTGGCCGGCGTCGTCACGTTGCAGATCTGCCAGTTGTCCTCGGCGCACATCTGCAGGAAGCGTTCCGGACGGGCGGACGAGTGTTCCGGACCCTGACCCTCGTAGCCGTGCGGCAGCAGCATCACCAGGCCGGACATGCGCAGCCACTTGGACTCGCCCGACGAGATGAACTGGTCGATGATGGTCTGGGCGGTGTTGGCGAAGTCGCCGAACTGCGCTTCCCACAGCACCAGATTGTGCGGCTCGGCCAGCGAATAGCCGTACTCGTAACCGACGACGGCGGCTTCCGACAGCGGGCTGTCATGGACCTCGAAGGTCGCCTGATCCGGGCTGACGTGGCAGAGCGGGACGTACTTCTCTTCGGTGTTCTGGTCGTACATCACCGCATGGCGGTGCGAGAAGGTGCCGCGGCCGGAATCCTGGCCCGACAGGCGGACGCCGGTGCCCTCGGCCACCAGCGTGGCGTAGGCCAGCGCCTCGGCGGTCGCCCAGTCGATGCCTTCGCCCGACTCCAGCGTCTTCTTCTTGGCTTCCAGCTGACGCGCGATCTTGGAGTTGATCGCGAAGTTCTTCGGGTACTCGCAGAGCTTGAAGCCGATCTGCTTCAGCTTGTCGATGTCCACGCCGGTCTCGCCGCGGTGGGCGGAGTTGGCGCCCTGCGCCTGCAGGCCGGCCCACTTGCCTTCCAGCCAGTCGGCCTTGTTCGGCTTGTAGGTGCTGGACGCCTCGAACTCACCCTCGAGCTTCTTCATGAAGTCCTGGGTGATCTGGTCGCCCTCGGCCTGGGTGATCACGTTCTCCTCGACCAGCTGCTTGGCGTACAGCTCGCGCGTGGTCGCGTGGGCACGGATCTTCTTGTACATCAGCGGCTGGGTGAAGCCCGGCTCGTCGCCCTCGTTGTGGCCGTGGCGACGGTAGCAGACCATGTCGATCACGACGTCCCGCTTGAACTTCTGGCGGAACTCGATGGCGATGCGGCTGACATGGACGACGGCTTCGGGATCGTCGCCGTTCACGTGGAAGATGGGCGCCTGCACCATCTTGGCCATGTCGGAGCAGTACACGCCCGACCGCGAATAGGTCGGGTTGGTGGTGAAGCCGATCTGGTTGTTGATGATGAAGTGCATGGTGCCGCCGGTGCGGTAGCCGCGCAGCTCCGACAGGCCCAGCGTCTCGGCCACGATGCCCTGGCCGGCGAAGGCGGCGTCGCCGTGGATCAGCACGCCCATCACCTGCTCGCGCTCGAGATCGCGGCGCTGCTGCTGCTTGGCGCGCACCTTGCCCAGCACGACCGGGTTGACCCATTCCAGGTGGGACGGGTTGGCGGTCAGCGACAGGTGGACGATGTTGCCGTTGAAGTCACGGTCCGACGAGGTGCCGAGATGGTACTTCACGTCGCCCGAACCCTGGACGTCCTGCGGGCTCGACGGGTTGCCCTGGAACTCCGAGAAGACGGCGGAGAAGGGCTTGCCCATGAAGTTGGTCAGCACGTTCAGACGGCCGCGGTGGGCCATGCCGACGACGACCTCTTTCAGGCCGAGCTGGCCGCCGCGCTTCAGGATCTGCTCCAGCGCGGGGATCATCGACTCGCCGCCCTCAAGGCCGAAGCGCTTGGTGCCGGTGTATTTCAGCTGCAGGAACTTCTCGAAGCCCTCGGCCGCGGTCAGGCGCTCCAGGATGGCGCGCTTGCCGTTCACCGTGAAGTCGGTGTGGTTGCGGCCGCCCTCGATGCGCTCCTGGATCCAGGCCTTCTCTTCCGGGTCCTGGATGTGCATGAACTCGACGCCGATCGTCCCGCAATAGGTCTTGTGCAGGATCTCGAGGATCTGGCGCAGCGATGCCGTTTCCAGGCCGAGCGAGTAGTTCAGGAAGATCGGACGGTCGAGGTCGTCCGGACCGAAGCCGTAGGTCGCCGGATCCAGTTCCGGGTGCGGCTCGCGCTTTTCCAGGCCCAGCGGGTCGAAATGCGCGTTCATGTGGCCGCGGACGCGGAAGACGCGGATCAGCATCAGGGCGCGGATGCTGTCCAGCGTGGCGGCGCGCAGCTGCTGCGGGCTGATGCCGCCGTAGACCTGCTGGGTGTGGGCCAGCATGGCGCCGTTGGCCGGGCCGTTCATCGCGGCGGCGGCGCCATTGGGAGCGGCGCCGTTGGGGAGACCGACGATGAAGCTCTCGGCGACCGGGTCGCGCTTGGCCTTGGGGTCCTCCAGATCGGACACGGTCCAGGACGCGCCGCGCAGCTCGTCCAGGACGGCGCGCGAATCCTCGTCCAGATCCTGGAAGAAGCTGTTCCAGCTGGGGTCGACGGCGGCCGGGTTGGACAGGTAGCTGGCGTAGAGTTCGGCGACGTAACCGGCGTTCGAGCCGAAGAGGAACGAGGTCTGTTCCAGATTTGCCGACATGGTTTCACCTCGGGCGTGGACCCGGGTCCCTGTGGGAGATGGTTTTAAGGCGGAAGGGGACGGGGGATCGTTGGATCCCCATGTGCCAGCGCCGGCGGGGAGACCGCCGACGCTTGCATATGGGTCCCCAGGACCGTCCGTCCAGAGGGCCGACCAGAGAGGCGGCGGGCGGGGCACCGCAGCGTCCCGCCCGTCAGCCTCTTTCGAGGCGTCCTCTTTTCAAAGGCCGGAGGCCGTGGGCGTCACCCTTGAGGCGACGCCCGCAGGCGATCAGCCCTTGAACACCTTCAGCATGGTGGAGCCCAGGCTGGCGGGGCTGTCGGCGACGGCGATGCCGACCGACTTCATGAAGTCGATCTTGAAGTCGGCGGTGTCGTTGCCGCCGGAGATCACCGCGCCGGCATGGCCCATGCGGCGGCCCGGAGGAGCCGTGCGGCCGGCGATGAAGCCGACGACCGGCTTCTTGGTGCCCGAGGCCTTGATGAACTCGGCGCCGCGGACTTCGGCGTCGCCGCCGATCTCGCCGATCATGATGATGCCCTCGGTCTCCGGGTCCTTCACGAACAGCTCCAGGCTGTCGACGAAGTTGGTGCCGTTGACCGGGTCGCCGCCGATGCCGATGCAGGTGGTCTGCCCCAGACCGGCCGCCGTGGTCTGCGCGACGGCCTCATAGGTCAGCGTGCCGGAACGCGAGACGATGCCGATCTTGCCACGCTTGTGGATGTGGCCCGGCATGATGCCGATCTTGCACTCGTCCGGCGTGATGATGCCGGGGCAGTTCGGGCCGATCAGGCGGGTCTTGGAACCGTCGAGCGCGCGCTTGACGCGGACCATGTCCAGCACCGGGATGCCTTCGGTGATGCAGACCACCAGCGGGATCTCGGCGTCGATGGCTTCCAGGATCGCGTCCGCGGCGAAGGGCGGCGGCACGTAGATCACGGAGGCGTTGGCACCGGTCTTCTCGACCGCCTCGGAGACGGTGTCGAAGATCGGCAGGTCGAGGTGCTTGGCGCCGCCCTTACCCGGGGTCACGCCGCCGACCATCTTGGTGCCGTAGGCGATGGCCTGCTCGGAGTGGAAGGTGCCCTGGGCTCCGGTGAAGCCCTGGCAGATCACCTTCGTGTTCTTATCGACGAGAACAGCCATGTTACGCGGCCTCCTTCACGGCCTTGACCACCTTCTCGGCGGCATCGGCGAGGTTGTCGGCCGAGAGGATCGGCAGGCCGGATTCGGCCAGGATCTTCTTGCCCAGATCGACGTTGGTGCCTTCCAGGCGCACCACCAGCGGAACGTGCAGGTGCACTTCGCGCGCCGCGGCGACCACGCCCTCGGCGATCACGTCGCAGCGCATGATGCCGCCGAAGATGTTGACCAGGATGCCTTCGACGTTGCTGTCGGACAGGATCAGCTTGAAGGCCGCGGTGACGCGCTCCTTCGTGGCGCCGCCGCCGACGTCGAGGAAGTTGGCCGGCTCGCCGCCATACAGCTTGATGATGTCCATGGTGGCCATCGCCAGACCGGCGCCGTTCACCATGCAGCCGATGTTGCCGTCGAGCTTGACGTAGTTGAGGCTGTGCTTGGCCGCCTCGATCTCCGCCGGATCCTCTTCGGCCTCGTCGCGCAGCTCTTCCACGTCCTTGTGACGGAACAGCGCGTTGTCGTCGAAGTTCATCTTGGCGTCGAGCGCCAGGATGTCGCCGGCACCGGTGACGATCAGCGGGTTGATCTCGACGATGGCGCAGTCCAGATCCACGAACGCCTTGTAGGCGGCCTGGATGAACTTGGCGGCGGCGCCGACCTGCTTGCCTTCCAGGCCCAGCGCGAAGGCGACCTTGCGGGTGTGGTAGCCCTGGATGCCGGTGGCCGGGTCGATGGCGACCTTGATGATCTTCTCGGGCGTGTTATGGGCGACCTCTTCGATCTCCATACCGCCTTCGGTCGAGGCCATGATCGTCACGCGGCCGGTGGCGCGGTCGATCAGCATGCCGAGGTACAGCTCGCGCTTGATGTCGGCGCCTTCCTCGATGTAGAGGCGCTTGACCTCGCGGCCTTCCGCGCCGGTCTGCTTGGTCACGAGGACGTGGTTCAGCATCTCGGCGGCGTTCTTGCCGACTTCCTCGATCGACTTGACGACGCGGACGCCGCCCTTGCCCTCGGGGTTGTCCTTGAAGCGGCCGGCGCCGCGGCCACCGGCGTGGATCTGGGACTTCACCACCCAGACCGGACCGCCGAGTTCACGGGCGACCGTCTCGGCCTCCTGCGGGGTGTAGGCAACGCCGCCGCGGGGAACCGCGACGCCGTACTTCTTCAGCAGGCTTTTCGCCTGGTACTCATGGATGTTCATCGGGCGTCCATCTGTTTTTTGGTTCGGCTGACGAGAACGGGTCGACTGAAGGACAAGACGGGCGCACCACCGGCGCCGTCCCGGACCCGGAAAATGGGCCGGAACGGCGCCGGAGACCGCGCACTCCGTTCTTTAGGAAGCGGCCTTCTCGGCGTCCAGCTTCTTGACGACGTCGACCAGAGTCTTCACCGCGTCGACGGAGTTCTGGAACATCGCCTTCTCTTCGTCGTTCAGCTCGATCTCGATGATCTTCTCGACGCCGCCGGCGCCGATGATCGTCGGGACGCCGACGTAGAGGTCGTCCTGGCCATACTGGCCGCTCAGGTGGGCGGCGACCGGCAGGACGCGCTTCTGGTCCTTCAGGTAGGACTCGGCCATCTGGATGGCGGAAGCGGCCGGGGCGTAGAAGGCCGAACCGGTCTTCAGCAGCTTGACGATCTCGGCGCCGCCGTCACGGGTGCGCTGAACGATGGCGTCCAGCTTCTCCTGCGTGGTCCAGCCCATCTTGACCAGATCGGGCAGCGGGATGCCGGCGACGGTGGAGTAGCGCACCAGCGGGACCATCGTGTCGCCGTGGCCGCCCAGCACGAAGGCGGTGACGTCCTCGACCGAGACGTTGAACTCTTCGGCCAGGAAGTAGCGGAAGCGGGCCGAGTCGAGCACGCCGGCCATGCCGACCACGCGCTCCGGCGGCAGGCCGGACGCCTGCTGCAGCACCCACACCATCACGTCGAGCGGGTTGGTGATGACGATGACGAAGGCGTTCGGGGCGTACTTGCCGATGGCCTCGCCGACGGTCTTGCAGACGCCGCTGTTGATGCCGATCAGGTCGTCGCGGCTCATGCCCGGCTTGCGCGGGATGCCGGCGGTGACGATCACGACGTCGGCACCCTCGATGACCGAATAGTCGTTGCCGCCGGTCAGGCTGGCGTTGAAGCCCTCGACCGGGGAGGTTTCGGCGAGATCCAGCGCCTTGCCGGCCGGCATGCCTTCGGCGATGTCGAACAGGACGACGTCGCCCAGTTCCTTCTGAGCAGCGAGCAGAGCCAGCGTGCCGCCGATCTGGCCGGCACCGACGAGCGCAATCTTCTTGCGAGCCATGGAGCGTTCCCTAAAACGTTTGAGCGTCCCCCATTCAGCGGGAGACTAGAACCGTTGGTCATTCTAACGTCTTAGGGATCCAGCGCCCCGAGATTTCGGAAGCGTAGGTAGCGCGTTTTGTCGCGGAGGGCAAGCCTGACCGCTAGCGAGGCATTGCAGCTTTGCGTCGCACCCCCGATGATCCTTTCCAACGACTGGACCGTTCGGCTTTATACGTATGGTTCGCGTCCGGTCCTTACCTTGTTCAAAGATGGTCGAAGGAGAGCGCAGATGGCCCAGCTCGTGGCCCGTATCATTCCCGGTCTGACCATGTCGCTGGCGCTTGCCGCCGGCATCGCCGGTGCCTCAACGGCCCAGGCCCAGACGGTCGGCGACTATACCGCCGCCATCACTGCCGCCCCGATCACCGACGCGGTGGCGGAGGGCAGCATCGCCTATTGCCGGCCGCTGACCAACTACGTCTACACCTCGATCCCCGCCGACCAGCGGGCGAACTGGGTGCTGCCGCTGGTGACGCTGGACGGCTCGCAGTCGGCGGAACTGGCTGCCAAGCGCGAAGCCTGCCTGAAGGTGCGCCAACTGCCGCTGATCGCCTTCGACGCCGGCACCGGCGAGCAGATCGTCACCCCGGCCGAGGCGATGGAAAGCCCGACCGACCGCGGCCCCTATTACAAGGAGGTCTCGCCCGACACCCCGGTGCCGCGCACCGGCCGCGCCACGCCGCGCCAGCCGATGCCGCGCGGGGGCGTGCAGCAGCCTTACTGATCGGTTCCCTTACGGCCCGATGCCGTAGCGTTCCAGGTGTCGGGCCATCTCGGCGGAGGACAGCGGGAAGCCGCTGCCTTGCCGTGCGTTCAGCATGGCGCGCGGGTGGATGCCGGCCGCGCGGACCTGGATCTGCATGGCGCAGCGCATCGACAGGCCGGCGCGCCAGACCAGGGCGGTGACCGCCTGCGGATCGTGGGCGTCCAGGATCAGGTCCACCACCTCCGGCGCCACGCGGGCGCGCAAGGTCAGCGCAGCCCGCACGAATCCGGCCTCGTTCCACGACATCGCGTCGCCCAGCGCCGTCTCGTCCAGCTTGCCCAGCCGGTGCAGGCGGACGGCGCGACGTTCCGGCGACTCGGCCGAGTCGGGGGCTTCGGCCCAGTCGATGCGGCGGCGGGTGGTGGCGGCGATCTCCGCCACCGTGGCGTCGTCGAAGTCGGGACGCCGCCGCAGAGTCTCCACCACCGCCAGATCGACGAAATCGGCCAGCCGCAGCGCCAGCCGGCGGGGCAGGGCGGGACGGCGGGCCAGCTTCTCCCGCCAGTCCGGATGGTGGGCCGACCGCTCCACCAGCGATTCCAGCGTCGGTTCGGCGATCACCGCCCCGCTGTTGTCGAGCAGGATCCCGGTGGCCTCGGCATGGCCGCTGCCGGCGATGGCATCGGACAGGGCGGCGCCGATGCTGTGGCGCCGGGCGATGGCCGATAACGCCCAGCCGGCAGGGGCGGCAGCGACGATGTCCAGCAGATCATCGTCGCTGAGCGCCGCGCAGCAGCGCAGAACCGGCTCCGCTACCGTCCGTTCGACGTCGCGCGCCAGCGTCGCCACCACCGAAGGCGGGGCGCAGGCGATGTCCTTGATCGCCGTCGCCAGCGCCTCGCGCACCCGGACGATGTGGTCGTGGGCCAGCTGCTCCAGCGCGCGGATCGCCACCGTGCTGACGGTGTCGGCCCCGCCCGGCGGCAGGTCGGGCAACAGCCGGCACAGCTTGCGGGCGAGGGTGGAGCGCACGTCGGCATCGCCCATCCCGGCCAGCCGCGATTCGACCAGCACGTCGCCGACCTGCCGGGCGACGCCGCGGCCGGGCGCACAGGGGGGCGCAGGGGGCGGTGCAGAGGGCGCTGCTTGGAGCGGCTCCGGTGATCCGGCGAACAGGTAGTCCATCAGTTCGGGCGCGACGCCGCAGTCCGTCTCCGGCAGGAGTCGGGGGGAGGGGCGGGACGGGGAGCGCCGGGCTGTCACCGGAGCTGAAACCTTGTGGTTGTGCCGCCGCTCAACGAAGCGGGGACGGCTGTGAGAGCATCGGCACCATCGAAGCGCCTGTCCGGTTAACGGCTCCCTAATATGGGCCGGCGGTTGCCTCCGGGCTTAGACCAAAAAAAAGGCCGCAGCCCATGCGGGCGCGGCCTTTAGTCTAGGGAGGAAACGCACTGCAAAATGCAGTAACGAGGCGGAGTTTAAGCCTGCGGCCGTGTTAGCGGTACCACGGTTTTCGAATTGGTGCGGTGCGATACCCGCATAGCGTGGTATGGAATATCGTTAGGTTTGCCCATCCGGTGGGCGAAAAGGCAGTTTTCCGCACTCTTTTCGGGCATAAAGCCAGTTGCGGGTCAGGTGAACGATCAATTTTGAAAATGATCGCGCCCGTGAATGTTCGCGAGCGAAAAAGCATCTTACGATTTAGGCATCCCTGCTTGATGGCGTTGTGGCCGATACGGTGGTAGGCCGGGCTTCAGCGGGCGGGCGTTGCCTTGATCCGGCTGGACCGGTATCGTGATAGCGTTATTGATACTATCATGCTTGATGCCAAGGCGGGGCGCATGGCGAAGGTCGAGGATATCGTACGGCGGATGCTGACCGTGCCGCACGACGTGCCGTTCGCAGACGTCGCAAAGGTTTGTGAACATTATTTCGGACCGCCCCGCCAACGCGGAACGAGCCATGCCGTGTATCGCACCCCCTGGCCCGGCGACCCGCGTGTCAACATCCAGCAGGGCAAGAACGGCAAGGCCAAGGGCTATCAGGTGAAGCAGGTCGTGCAGGCCATCGATCGGTTGCTGACCCAAGGGCGACAGGAGAATGACGATGCCGAATAGCCATTACACCTATCGTGTCACGTGGTCGCCGGACGATCGGGAATTCGTCGCCACCTGCGTGGAGTTTCCCAGCCTCTCCTGGCTCGAGGAGGACGAGATCGAGGCGTTGCGCGGCATCCGCAAGCTCGTGGCGGAGACGGTCGAGGATATGCGGACGAACGGCGAGGCCGTTCCCGAGCCGCTGGCCGACCGTGAATATTCGGGAAAGATCCTGCTTCGGACAACGCCCGACCTGCATCGCCGGCTGGCGATCGAAGCGGCCGAGGCGAAAGTGAGCCTGAACCGCTACGTGAACGCCAAGCTGGCGCTGAACGGCTAGCCTTCACTCTCCGATGCAGCGGATGGTCGTCATGGACAAAAGAAAAGGCCATGGGCAGCTTGGATGCCGTCCATGGCCTTTGTCGTTCAGCGCGTCAAGCGGGCATCAGGCCGCCAGCTTCTCGCGGATCAGCGCCTTGGTCTCGTCGATGCCGTAGAGCTGGATGAAGGAGCCCATGCGCGGGCCGGTGGTCTGGCCCAGCAGCACCTCGTACAGCGCCTGGAACCACGCCCGCAGCTCGGTGAAGCCGTGGGTCTTGCCGACCTCGAACACCTCGTTCTGGATGGTGTCGGCGCGGGCGTCGGCCGGCAGGCTGTCCAGCTTGGCCAGCAGGTCCTGCAAGGCGGCGCGTTCGGCGTCGGTGGGGGCGCGGAACCGCTTGGTCGGCTTCACCTGATCCTGGTAGTAGCGCACGGCATAGCCGACCATGCTGTCCAGGAACGGGCTGTTCTCCGGCGTGGCATCCGGCGCGTAGCGGCGGATGAAGCCCCACATGGTGTCCTTGGTCTCGGCATTCGCCGCACCCGCCAGATTGAGCAGCAGGTTGAAGGACACGTCGGAGCGCACGGCCGGCGGCTTGCCGTTGTGGATGTGCCAGGCCGGGTTCTCCAGCTTCTTCGCCGGCTCCTCGCCATGGACCTTGTCGACGAAGGTCAGGTATTCGTCGACGGCGCGCGGGATGACGTCGAAATACAGGCGCTTGGCCGACTTCGGCTTCTGGAACATGTAGAGGGCGAGGCTTTCCTGCGGGGCGTAGGCCAGCCATTCCTCCATCGTCAGGCCGTTGCCCTTCGACTTGGAGATCTTCTGGCCCTTGTCGTCGAGGAACAGCTCGTAATTGAAGCCTTCCGGCGGGGTGCCGCCGAGGATCTTGCAGATCTTGCCGGCGAGATCGGCCGACGGGATCAGATCCTTGCCGTACATCTCGTAATCGACGCCGAGGCCGAACCAGCGCATGCCCCAGTCGGGCTTCCACTGCAGCTTCACATGGCCGCCGGTGACCGGAAGCTCCACCTTCTTGCCGTCCTCGTCCTCGAAGACGATGGTGCCGGCATCGACGTTGCGCTCCAGCATCGGCACCTGGAGAACCCGGCCGGTGGAGGGGGAGACCGGCAGGAAGGGGCTGTAGGTCGCCTGACGCTCGGCGCCGAGGGTGGGCAGCATCACCGCCATCACCTCGTCGTAATGGCCCAGGATGCCGAGCAGCGCCTCGTCGAAGCGGCCGGACTTGTACCAGTCGGTGGAAGACTGGAACTCGTACTCGAAGCCGAAGCTGTCGAGGAAGGCGCGCAGCCGGGCGTTGTTGTGGGCGCCGAAGCTGTCATGGGTGCCGAAGGGATCGGGCACCTGGGTCAGCGGCTTGCCCAGGTTGGCCGCCACCATCTCCTTGTTGGGGATGTTGTCGGGGACCTTGCGCAGGCCGTCCATGTCGTCCGAGAAGCAGAACAGCCTGGTCGGAATGTCGCTCATGGTCTGGAAGGCGTGGCGCACCATGCTGGTGCGCGCCACCTCGCCGAAGGTGCCGAGATGCGGCAGGCCCGACGGACCATAGCCGGTCTCGAACAGGACATAGCCTTTGGCGGGCGGCGCTTTCGCGAAGCGCGCCACCAGTTTGCGCGCCTCCTCGAACGGCCATGCCTTCGCCTGCAACGCCAGATCCCGTTCGCCGGTCATCGTCGGACCCTTTCGAAACCACATAGATAAAGTTGGGAATAAGGGCAAAGACCCTAGGGCCGGGCGGGCGTGGCGTCAACCGTGGGCATCTGGCGTGGGATGTGTGTGGGGGAGTCTTGCGGCGCCCTTCCGCCCGGTCCATCCTGCGTTCCCCGCGGCAACGGCCTTGCGGGAGCGGTTGGGGGTTGGCGGGGTCTTTGGGCGATGAGCTGGCTGTATCTGATTGTGGCGATCCTGTTCGAGGTCGTCGGCACCTCCGCGATGAAGATGTCGGACGGCATGACTCGGCTGGGTCCGGCGGCGGCGGTGGTCGTCTGTTATGGCGTCGCCTTCGTGCTGCTGGCCAAGGCGCTGCGCACCATGGAGGTCGGCATCGCCTATGCCATCTGGTCGGCGACGGGCACGGCGGCCATCGCCGCCATCGGCGTGTTCGTGTTCGGCGAATCGCTGACGGTGATGAAGGTGGTCGGCATCGCCCTGATCGTCGCCGGGGTGATCAGCCTGCATGTGGCGAGCGGACCGGCGTGACTGAGATAGTTAGGCATTGACCTAAGTATTTTCTCCCGCTAGGGTGCCGTCATGGATGCAGCACTCGACAGGACGTTCCGTGCGCTGGCGGACCCCACGCGCCGGGCGGTGATCCAGGCGCTGGGGCGTGGACCGGCGTCGGTCGGCGACCTTGCGAAACCCTTCGGCATGGCTCTGCCCAGCTTCCTTCAGCACCTGAAGATGCTGGAGGACAGCGGGCTGGTCGAAACGCGCAAAGAGGGGCGGGTGCGCACCTGCACGCTGAAGCCGGAGGCGCTGGCGGCCGCGGAAAGCTGGCTGGAAGCCCAGCGGAGCCTGTGGACAAAGCGGCTCGACCAACTGGACAGCCTGGTGCTGGACCTGAACAAACGGGAGGAAGGGACACCATGACCGATGTGGTTTTCAACCCGCAGCTCGACCTTGAACTGAAGCGTGAGGTCGCGGTGCCGCCGGGCCTCGTCTGGCGGGCCTGGACCGAGCCGGAGCTGCTGATGAAGTGGTTCACGCCGGCGCCTTGGCGCACCACCGCCTGCGAGATCGACCTGCGGCCCGGCGGCAAGTTCCGCACGGTGATGGAAGGGCCGAACGGCGAGAGGAACGACAGCACCGGATGCTTCCTGGCCGTGGAGCCCGAGCGGCGGCTGGTCTTCACCGATGCGCTGGGGCCGGGCTTCCGCCCCACCGGCGGCGGCTTCATGACCGCGTCCGTGACCATCGAGCCGACGGCCGGCGGCACGCTCTATACCGCCGTCGCGCTCCACAAGGACGAGGCGTCGAAGAAACAGCATGAGGAGATAGGCTTCCATCACGGCTGGAGCGCCGCGCTCGACCAACTCGTCGCCCTGGTGAAGGGCATGTAAGGAAAGGGGCGGCCTTAAGCCCCGACCTTGAACGGGTTTACCTGCCGGGCGGCGCGTTCGACCGCCTCGGCGGGGCCGGGGCGGCCCAGGTAATAGCCCTGGGCGATGTCGCAGCGCAGGGTGCGCAGGGCTTCCAGCGTTTCGGCGTCCTCCACGCCTTCGGCCACGGCGGTCAGGTTCAGACTGTGGGCCATCTGGATGACGGCGGCGGTGATCTTGGCGCTGTCGTGGTTGCTGGTGAGGTCGGCGACGAAGCTGCGGTCGATCTTCAGCTTGTCCACCGCCAGACGGCCGATGTAGGACAGGTTGGAATAGCCGGTGCCGAAATCGTCGATCGACACCTGCACGCCCATCGCCTTGATGCGGCGCAGATTGTCCATCACCAGATCGGTGTTCTGGATCAGCATCGATTCGGTCAGTTCCAGCTCCAGCAGCAGCGGGTCGAGCCCGCTGTCGGTCAGGGCCCGCGTCACCGTGGCGACGAGGTCGTTGCGCTGAAGCTGCAAAGCCGACAGGTTGACCGCCACCGACAGCGACAGGCCGCGGGCATGCCATGCCGCCGCCTGCCGGCAGGCCTCCGTCAGGACCCAGGCGCCGATGGGCACGATCAGGCCGCTGTCCTCGGCGATCGGGATGAAGTCGCCGGGCGGGACCATGCCCTTGTCCGGGTGGTTCCAGCGCACGAGCGCCTCCGCGCCGGTCACGGCACCGCTCTCCAGGCTGACCTGCGGCTGGTAATGGATCAGGAACTCCCCGCGGTCGAGCGCGCGGCGCAGGCCGCTGCGGGTGGACAGGTGGGCCACCGCCTCGGCGTTCATCGCCTCGGCATAGAAGCGGTGGGTGTCGCGGCCGGCCGCCTTGGCGTGGTGGAGCGCGGTGTCGGCGTTCTTCAGCAGGGTGGCGAAGTCCTTGCCGTCGGCCGGGGCCAGCGCCACGCCGGAGGACAGGGTGACGGTCAGCTCGTGCCCGCCGACCTGGAAGGGCTCGGCCATCGCCTCGTGCAGGGAGGCGACGGTCTCCACCACCGAATCGATGTCGGACTGGCCGGACAGCAGCAGGATGAACTCGTCGCCGCCGCCGCGGCTGACGGTGTCGGTGTCGCGCACCGCCGCCTTCAGCCGCTCCGCCACCGCGCGCAGCAGGGCGTCGCCGACGGCGTGGCCGAGGCTGTCGTTCACCGTCTTAAAGCGGTCGAGGCCGCAGGCGACCAGCGCCACCAGCCGGCCGTTGCGCTCCGACCGGGCCAGCGCCTGTTCGGTGCGGTCCTGCACCAGGACGCGATTGGGCAGCAGGGTCAGCGCGTCGTGGCGCGACAGATATTCCATCCGTTCCTGCGCCGCCTTGCGGTCGGTGATGTCGCGGACGAGGACGAGCAGCCGGCGGTCGTTGCCGTCGATGACGGCGCGCCGCAGGCTGACCTCCACCCAGAACAGCGATCCGTCGAGCCGGCGGGCATGCCATTCGAACAACTGCGGTTCGCCGTCGGCCGCCTTGCGGATGCAGGCCGCCGCGTCATCCCGCGTGTAGGGCGGCACGCCGGAACTGAGCATTCCGACATTGATGTCCGACAGCGGGATGTCGCCCACCCGGTACATCTCCTTCATCCGGCGGTTGCCCTCCAGGATGGCGCCGCTGTCCAGGTCATGGATGAGGATGGCGTCGGTGACGCTGTCGAAGATGGTGCGGACCCGCTCCTCGCTGGCGGTCAGGGCCGCCACCGCGGTGCGCAGGCTTTGCGTCTTGCTTTCCACCTGCCGGCGCAGCAGCAGCACCCACACCAGCGCGCCGAAGCCCAGCACCGCCAGTCCGCTCAGCAGCTTGAGCAGCAGGTCCATCATCTGGGGGCTGACGATGCCGGTGAGGCGGCGGCCGAGCCAGCGCTCCTCGATCGCCTTGCGCTCCTGCGGGGTGATGCGGGCGAAGCCGTCGGCGACCAAACGGTAGAGCGTGACATTGCCCTTGCGCACCGCCCAGTGCAGTTCGCCGGTATAGAGCGGATCGGTGTAGCGGAAGCGTCCCTGCACGCCGCGCTTGGTCATGTAATAGCGGGCGGACGGGTCGTCCATGCAGAAGACCCGGGTTTCCTGCCGCGCCGCGGCCTCCACCATCGCTTCGAAACCGGGATAGCGCTGGAAGGCGGTGATGCCCTGGTCGGTCAGCCATTCGGCACAGAAATCACCGTCCTTCACCCCGACCGTGAAGGCGCGCAGCGACTCCACCCCGGTAATGCCGCTGAGGTCGCCGCTGAACCAGATCGGCACGTCGACGCGGGCATAGGGCTTCGAGAAATCATAGAGCACGTCGCGCGCGCTGTTGCGGAAGATCGTCTCGATGACGTCGGCGGCCCCGGTGTCGATGGCCTGGCGGGCGAGGCTCCAGTCGGTGGGCATCATCTGGACCGGGATTCCGGTCTTCTGCGACCACAGCGTCCACAGGTCCTTCACGATGCCGACATGGACGCCGTCGGGGGTGCGGAAGCTGTAGGGCGGGTAATTGTCGTCCAGCGTCACCCGGATTTCCGCCGGGCGCGGCCCTGCGTCCGGAGTTGCCGCCGCCGGTGCCGGCGCACTGATCGCAATCGCCGGGTCGCCGGCCAGAAGGGACAGCAGAAGGAAGGCAAGCAACCGCAAGGCGGCCCGGCGCGCCGCGAGGCGGATCATGGCGGCGCACCGGCGTGGACGGTCGACAGACAGCGCTTGGCGGACATGGACATGGCCCTTGCCGAGGTCATGGACAGCGCAGGCGTGCGAGGCCTTCGCCATCCCACCGCCATCGCCAGCTTATCAGACAGGGTAACCCGTTCGACGCGCTGCGGCAACGAGGGGTTCTCCCAACCCTGTGACAAGCTCCCGCAGTGAGGGAAAGTGGCTCAGGGCCGCCGGGCGATCAGGAGGTGTGGTCGGCGGGTGGCCGGGCGCCGGGTTCACTTTTTGCTTGGGCGCGCAGGGCGTCGCGGATTTCCTCCAGCAGCAGCTCCTGCCGCGGCGGGGTCTTCGGCGCTTCCTTGTGCAGGACATGCAGGCGGTTGACCTGCCGGACGATCATGAACAGGGCGCCCGACACGATCAGGAAATTGATGCAGCTGTTGATGAAGCGGCCGTAATTGACGGTGGCCGCCCCCGCCTTCTCGGCGGCCTGCAGCGAGTCGTAATGGCCGCCGGACAGGCTGATGAAATAGTTCGAAAAATCGATGCCGCCCATGATCCAGCCGATCGGCGGCATCAGGATGTCCTTGACCAGGGAATTCACGATCCCGGTGAAGGCGGCACCGATGATGATGCCGACGGCCAGCTCCACGACATTGCCGCGGCTGATGAATTTCTTGAATTCTTCGAACATGGCGTCCCGTTTTTTCCGTGGTCACGGATGGGAAACGGGGTGGGGAGGGGTTGGTTTCAATGGGGCTTTTGCCCCCTCCCTAACCCTCCCCCACCTTCGGTGGGAGAGGGGACTGCCGCTGTGTTGAGAACTCTCCCTCTACCGCTGAAAGCGGGGGAGGGAAGGGGCCCGCGGCGAAGCCGTGGGAAGGGAGGGGGGCACCGGCAGGCACCCCACAACCCACTTACGCCATGCGGCCGTGGCAGTGCTTGAACTTCTTGCCTGACCCGCAGGGGCAGGCGGCGTTGCGCGGGGTGTTTTCCATCACCTCGGCCGGCAGCGGCTGGTCTTCCGGCGTGCCGGCGAGCGACGAGGCGCGGACCATGCCGTCGGGCAAGGCTTCGCCTTCACCCGCACCCATGCCCGCCATCGCCAGCGCCGGGTCCATGCGGCCCTCGTGCATTTCCTGCATCTGGCGGGCGAACAGTTCCTCCTGCGACGGCGCCATGCGGATTTCGACATGCATCAGGATGGTGGTGACCTGCTCGCGCAGGGCCATCAGCATCGAGTCGAACAGCTCGAACGCCTCGCGCTTGTACTCGTTCAGCGGGTCCTTCTGGGCGTAGGCGCGCAGGTTGATGCCCTGGCGCAGGTGGTCGAGCTGGAGGAGGTGGTCCTTCCATTCCTGGTCCAGGATCTGGAGCAGGATGCTCTTTTCCACATGCCGCATCGTCTCGGCGCCGTAGGCCTCCTCCTTGTCCGCGTATTTGCGGTCGGCGGCCTCGCGCACGCGCTCTTCGATCTCCGGCTCGGCGATGCCCTCTTCCTTGGCCCACTCGTGCACCGGCAGGTCCATGCCCAGCACGCGGTTGACCGCCTCGTGCAGGCCGTCGATGTCCCACTGCTCGGAGTAGCTGTTGGCCGGGATGGCGGCGGACACCATGTTGGCGATGATCTGGTGGCGCATCTCGCGGATTTCCTCCGCGATATCCTCGCTCTCCATCACCTCGTGGCGCTGTTCATAGACGACCTTGCGCTGGTCGTTCATGACGTTGTCGAACTTCAGCAGGTTCTTGCGGACCTCGAAGTGATGCGCCTCCACCTTCTGCTGCGCCTTTTCCAGCGCCTTGTTGATCCAGGGATGGATGATCGCCTCGCCCTCCTTCAGGCCGAGACGCTGGAGCATGCTGTCCATCCGCTCCGACCCGAAGATGCGCATCAGGTCGTCTTCCAGCGACAGGAAGAACTTCGAGGTGCCGGGGTCGCCCTGACGGCCGGAACGGCCGCGCAGCTGGTTGTCGATGCGGCGGCTTTCGTGCCGCTCGGTGCCGACGACATAGAGGCCGCCGGCCTGCTTCACCTTCTCGCGCGCCTCGGCGATCTCGGCCTCGATCTGCTTGATGCGGGCCTCGCGCTCCGGGCCTTCCGGGACGTCGGCCAGTTCGACCTCGATCCGCATCTGGAGATTGCCGCCCAGCTGGATGTCGGTGCCGCGGCCGGCCATGTTGGTGGCGACGGTCACCGCGCCGGCGCGGCCGGCCTGGGCCACGATATAGGCTTCCTGTTCGTGATGGCGGGCGTTCAGGACGTTGTGCGGGATGCCGCGCTTGGTCAGCAGCTCCGCCAGCAATTCCGACTTTTCGATCGAGGTGGTGCCGACCAGCACCGGCTGGCCGCGCTTGCGGGCATCCTCGATCAGGTCGATCATCGCATGGTATTTCTCGGTCGCGGTGCGATAGACCTCGTCGTCGTGGTCGATGCGCTTGACCGGGACGTTGGTCGGGATGTCGACGACCTCAAGCCCGTAGATCTCGCCGAACTCCGCCGCTTCAGTCAGCGCGGTGCCGGTCATGCCGGCGAGCTTCGGGTAGATGCGGAAGTAGTTCTGGAAGGTGATGGAGGCCAGCGTCTGGTTCTCGCGCTGGATCGTCACCTTCTCCTTGGCTTCCAGTGCCTGGTGCAGGCCTTCGGAGAAGCGGCGGCCTTCCATCATGCGGCCGGTGAACTCGTCGATGATAACGACCTTGTCGTCCTTGACGATGTAGTCCTTGTCGCGCTGGAACAGCATGTGGGCGCGCAACGCCTGCTGCGAATGGTGGACCAGCGCCACGTTCTGGATGTCGTAGAGGCCGCCGGTCTTCAGCAGCCCGGCCTCGGCCAGAAGCTGCTCCATGTGCTCCTGACCGGCTTCGGTGAAGCTGACGGAGCGGTGCTTCTCGTCCTTCTCGTAATCCTCAGGAACCAGCATCGGGATCAGCCGGTCGACCTGGACATACATCTCCGACGAATCGGTGGAGGGGCCGGAGATGATGAGCGGGGTGCGCGCCTCGTCGATCAGGATCGAGTCGACCTCGTCGACGATGGCGTAGTTGAAGGGCCGCTGGACCAGTTCCTCCAGCCGGAACTTCATATTGTCGCGCAGATAATCGAAGCCGAACTCGTTGTTCGTGCCGTAGGTGATGTCGGCGGCGTAGGCGGCGCGGCGCTCGTCGTCGTCCAGCCCATGGACGATGCAGCCGGTGGTCAGGCCGAGGAAGCCGTAGACCCGCGCCATCCAGCCGCTGTCGCGCGAGGCGAGATAGTCGTTCACGGTGACGACGTGGACGCCCTTGCCTTCCAGCGCGTTCAGGTAGACGGCCAGCGTGGCGACCAGCGTCTTGCCTTCACCGGTGCGCATCTCGGCGATCTTGCCGCTGTGCAGCACCATGCCGCCCATCAGCTGCACGTCGAAATGGCGCTGGCCCAGCACGCGCTTGGCCGCCTCGCGCACGGTGGCGAAGGCGTCGGGCAGGATGTCGTCCAGCGTCTCGCCCTTGGCCAGCCGCTCGCGCAGCCAGTCGGTGCGACCCTTCAGCTGGTCGTCCGACAGCGCGGCGACCGACGGCTCCAGCGCGTTGATCTGAGCCACGGTCTTGTGCAGCGCCTTGACCGCGCGCGTGTTGGCGGTGCCGAAAATCTTGCGGGCGAGAGCGCCGAACATGAAAACCTCGGGAGTAAAACGGAATGTGGGCCAGCCTATCGACGGGTCTCACATAGGACTATGGCAAGGCCCTGTCAACGAGACCGGGCCGGTGGGGCGCCGGTTGCGGCATTTGCGCGGCCGGTTCGGGCACGGGATGGTCACGGGATGGGCAGGCGGCGGGTGGGGAAGCGGACGGGGTGGGTGCATGGACCATCCATGACGTCCGCCGCCCTGTGCGGGCATGACCGATTCATGAATTCGCGTCCAGAAAGCGCCGCGGCGGTTGGCTGGCGCCGGCCGGGGCTCGTATCCCCTGGCGGGGCACACAGCTATAGGGCGATTGCCGGCCATGGGGCGACGGGGACCCTTGCCCCGCGCGGCGTAGCCATGCTTAATCCCCTGCGGAATCGGGCGCGGAGCGGCGGATGGCTCCGATGCCGCAGACCATGCGAAACGGGCGCCGGCCCATCGGCCGCCCATTTGTTGCGAAGCATCCGCCGGAAGGAAACAGACACGCCATGGTTCAACGAGTGTTCCGCACCGCGCTCCTGTCGGTTGCCGCCTGCGGCATCGCGCTGGCCGCTCACGCCCAGACGCCTGCCCCGCAGACGCCGGCGCCCGCCACTCCCGCTCCGGCCGCTTCGGCGCCGGCCGCCGCTCCGGCTGCTTCCACCCCGGCCGCGACCACTCCGGCCGCCCCGGCCGATCCGGTGGTCGCCCGCGTCAATGGCGAGGAGCTGCACAAGTCGGACGTCACCCGCATGGTCTCGCAGCTGCCGCCCCAGGTGCAGCAGATGCCGATCGAGATGATCTATCCGGCGGTGATCGACCAGCTGATCAGCGGCAAGCTGGTCTCCTCGGCCGGTTACAAGGCCGGTCTGGCCGATTCGGCCGAGGTGAAGGACGAGATCAAGCGCGCCGAGGAGCGCGCGGTGCAGCGCGCCTACATCCAGAAGGAAATCAAGGCCCGCGTCACGCCCGAGGCGCTGAACAAGGCCTATCAGGATTACCTGAAGGAGAACCCGGCGCAGGAGGAGGTCAAGGCCGCCCACATCCTGGTCGAGAAGGAAGACGAGGCCAAGGCCATCATCGCCCAGCTGAAGAAGGGCGCCGATTTCGCCAAGCTGGCCAAGGAGAAGTCCAAGGACGCCGCCGCGGCGGCCCAGGGCGGCGACCTCGGCTACTTCACCAAGGACGCGATGGTCGAGCCCTTCGCCAACGCCGCCTTCGCGATGAAGCCGGGCGAGGTCAGCAAGGAGCCGGTCAAGACCCAGTTCGGCTGGCACATCATCAAGGTCGAGGACAAGCGCACCCAGCCGCAGCCGACGCTTGAGGAAGTGAAGCCGCAGCTGGAGCAGTCGCTGTCGAAGGACATCGTCACCGCCCTGGTCGAAGAGCTGCGCGGCAAGGCGAAGATCGAGACCTTCCAGATCGACGGCTCGCCGATGCCGAAGGAAGAGCCGGCCGCCGCTCCGGCGACCCCGGCCGCTCCCGCCGCTCCGGCGGAACCGGCGAAGAAGTAAGGGGACGGGGGGCGCATTGCCCCCACCCCGACCCTCCCCCGCTCTCGCGGGGGAGGGAGTAAGTCGCAGAGCGGCGGCAGTTCCCTCCCCTGCGAAGCGGGGGAGGGTTAGGGTGGGGGCAATGCGCCAGCACCTTAACCCTCCCCCACCACGCCACCACCACTCCCCACCACGGGAATTCCCTCCATGGCCACGACCCTCTCCCCCTTGGCTCCCGCCAGCTTCCCGACGCTGCCGCCCATCGCGGGCGTGCGCATCGCCACGGCGAACAGCGGCATCCGATACAAGGGCCGCGACGATCTGCTGCTGGCCGTGCTGGATCCCGGCACCAGCGTGGCGGGCGTGCTGACCCGGTCGCTGACCTGCTCGGCGCCGGTGATCTGGTGCCGCGACAGCCTGCCCAAGGGCTCGGCCCGCGCCGTGGTGGTGAATGCCGGCAACGCCAACGCCTTCACCGGCAAGGCGGGCGACGCCACCGTGCAGGCGACCGTCACCGCCGCCGCCGATCTGGCCGGCTGCGCCCCCGACGAGGTCTATATCGCCTCGACCGGCGTGATCGGCATCCCGCTGGCCGCCGACGCCATCGGCAAATGCCTGGCGCCGATGGCCCCGAACCTTGCCGCCGATTCGGCCGCGTGGGAGAAGGCCGCCCGCGCCATCATGACCACCGACACCTTCCCGAAGGGTTCGGTGCGCACCGCCAAAATCGGCGGGACGACGGTGACCGTCGCCGGCTTCGCCAAGGGCTCCGGAATGATCGCGCCGGACATGGCGACGATGCTGGGCTTCGTCTTCACCGACGCCGCCATCGCCGCTTCCGCGCTGCAGGACATGCTGTCGGAATTCACCGAGCGCACCTTCAACGCCGTCACGGTCGACGGCGACACCTCGACCAGCGACACGCTGCTGCTGTTCGCGACGGGCAAGGCCGGCAACGCCCCGGTGACGAGCGCCGATGCCGCCGAACTGGCGGAGTTCCGGGCCGCGCTGGAGGATCTGCTGCTCGATCTGGCGCTGCAGGTGGTGCGTGACGGCGAGGGGGCGACCAAGTTCATCGCCATCACCGTGCGCGGCGCCGACAGCGACGCCGCCGCCAAGCGGATCGGCATGACGGTGGCGAACTCGCCGCTGGTCAAGACCGCGGTGGCCGGCGAGGACGCCAACTGGGGCCGCATCGTCGCCGCCATCGGCCGCGCCGGCGAGCGCGCCGACCGGGATCTCATCAAGATCACCGTCGGCGGCACCCTGATCTGCGCCGACGGGATGGAGGTCCCGGGTTACGACGAGACGCCGGTCGCCGCCCACATGAAGGGCAAGGAGATCGACATCGACATCGACTTGGGCCTCGGCAAGGGAACGGCGAAGGTGTGGACCTGCGACCTGACGCACGGCTACATCGACATCAACGGCAGCTATCGGAGCTGACCGCCACCGGAGTTGAGTGATGACCGCCTGTTTCGATCCCAGTTCCACCCCCGCCCGCGGCTCGCTGCCGGTGCTGATGGTGGTCGCAGTGGCGCTCGTCGATGCCGACGGGCGCGTGCTGCTGGCCCAGCGCCCGCCCGGCAAGTCGCTGGCGGGGCTGTGGGAATTCCCCGGCGGCAAGGTCGATGCCGGGGAAACGCCGGAGGCCGCGCTGGTGCGCGAGCTGAAGGAGGAGTTGGGCATCGACACGGCGGCGAGCTGCCTCGCGCCCTTCACCTTCGCCTCCCACAGCTACGAGAGCTTCCATCTGCTGATGCCGCTCTATGTCTGCCGGGTGTGGGAGGGTGACGTGATGCCGCAGGAGGGGCAGAGACTAGCCTGGGTCTACCCGAACCGGATGGGCGATTACCCGATGCCGCCGGCCGACGTGCCGCTGGTGGCGATGCTGCGGGATTTGCTGTAGCGGCCAATACCGCGCGTTGAAAATCGGGGCGTGCGGCTGTATATTTTTCGGAGGTGGCCGGCGGGTGCTGCTACACCCACCGGCACTCTCCCGGTGTTTAGCGACGGATCAGGCGGATTTCGATCCGCCATCGCCGCCACTGGAGCACCAGGAAGAAGGGCATTTTGCTCATGCCACCTTCCTCCTTCTGAAACGGCGGATGGCCAATCCATCCGCCGTTTTCAGTTTACACGCGGACGATGAGCGGGCGCTACTGTTTCACACCAATGTGTGGTGGCGCCGGGGCAGGTCCGACCTTTGTTCCCGGGCGTGTCCCTTTGCGGCTTTGCCCCGGGGGCGATCTGTGCCACATGATGGGGCGTTGAGACGACAAGCCGGATTTCCGGCACCACTTTCCTGAACCGCATCGGCGTGGATTCGTTGTTTTCCTACAGCAACCCGGGTGCGTCGGACGATGCCCTCGGTCAACGGCCGGCCACGGCGCTCGACGCGCTGCGGACGGTGTTCGGCTACGACTCCTTCCGCGGCCAGCAGGCCGACATCATCGACCATGTGGTGCGCGGCGGCGACGCGCTGGTGCTGATGCCGACCGGCGGCGGCAAGTCGCTGTGCTACCAGATCCCGGCGCTGGTGCGCGACGGCGTGACGGTGGTGGTCTCGCCGCTGATCGCCCTGATGCGCGATCAGGTGACGGCTCTGCGGGAATTGGGCGTGCGCGCGGCCTTCCTCAACTCCTCCCTCGGCCCGGCGGAGGCGCGGGAGGTGGAGCGGGCGATGGTGCAGGGCGAGATCGACCTCGTCTATGTCGCGCCGGAACGGCTGGTGACGCCGCGCTTCCTCGACCTGCTCGACCGCACCCGGCTGGCGCTGTTCGCGCTGGACGAGGCGCATTGCGTGTCGCAGTGGGGGCATGACTTCCGCCCCGAATATCTGCAGCTGTCGATCCTGCACGAACGCCACCCGATGGTGCCGCGCATAGCGCTGACCGCCACCGCCGACGTGCAGACCCGCGCCGAGATCAAGGACAAGCTGGGGCTGACCGACGCCCGCGTCTTCCTGTCCAGCTTCGACCGCCCCAACATCACCTACCGCGTGGTGCCGAAGAAGAGCGAGCGCCAGCAGATGCTGGCCTTCCTGCGCGAGAACCACCCGGAAGACGCCGGCATCATCTATTGCATGTCGCGCAACAAGGTTGAGGATGTCGCCGCCTGGCTGAACCAACAGGGCCGCGAGGCTCTGCCCTACCATGCCGGACTGCCCGCCGAGGTGCGCGAGGCCAACCAGGACCGCTTCATCAAGAGCGAAGGTCTGGTGATGGTCGCCACGGTGGCCTTCGGCATGGGGATCGACAAGCCGAACGTCCGCTTCGTCTGCCACCTCGACCCGCCCAAGAGCCTGGAAGCCTATTACCAGGAGACCGGCCGCGCCGGCCGCGACGGGCTGCCCGCCAACGCCTGGATGGCCTACGGCATGGCCGACGTGGTGATGCTGCGCCAGATGCTGGAGCAGTCGGAGGCCGGCGACAGCCACCGCCGGGTGGAGCGCGGCAAGCTGGAGGCTCTGCTGGGCTTCTGCGAGACATCGGACTGCCGCCGTCAGGTGCTGCTGAACTATTTCAACGAGACGCTGCCGGAGCCCTGCGGCAACTGCGACACCTGCCTGGACCCGGTCGAGACCTGGGACGGCACCATCGCCGCGCAGAAGGCGCTGTCGGCGGTCTACCGCACCGGCCAGCGCTATGGCGCCGGTCACCTGATCGACGTGCTGGTCGGCAACGCCACCGAAAAGGTGGTGCAGCAGAACCATGACCAACTGAAGACCTTCGCCGTTGGCAAGGATCTCACCAAGGTCGAATGGCAGTCGGTCTACCGCCAGTTGGTGGCGACCGGGCTGCTGACCGTCGATCTGGAAGGCTATGGCGGCTTCCGCCTGACCGATGCCGGGGTGGCCGTCATCAAGGGGCAGCGGGTGGTGAAGCTGCGCAAGGACCCGGTGCTGGAACGCCGCCGCGGCGTCCACGACGCGCTGCGCCGCCACACCGCGCGGGGCGGGTCGGTCGGCGGCGGATCGAGCGGCGAGGGCGTGTCGCGCTCCGGCGCCCGCGGTGCGCTGTCGGCTGCCGACGACGCGCTGTGGCATGCGCTGAAGGACTGCCGGACGGCGCTGGCCAAGGCGCAGAGCGTGCCGCCCTACGTGATCTTCCACGACAGCACACTGTTGGAGATGGTGGCCCAGCGCCCCCGCGACCACGCCGCCTTCGCCCATCTGCCGGGGGTGGGCGGCCGCAAGCTGGAACGCTACGCCGATGCCTTCCTGGAGGTGATCCGGCAGCATGGATGAGGCGTTCGGGTGCATGGCAGGCTTGAGGCGGAGCGGTCGAATTTTCCGAAATTCACTGCTTGCATCCCGCGGAGCACATCGCTATGTTCCGCGCCACAACGACGCCGCAGTAGCTCAGGGGTAGAGCAACTGATTCGTAATCAGTAGGTCCGGGGTTCAAATCCCTGTTGCGGCACCAGTTTCTTCAAGGGCTCGGCAAGCAATTGCCGGGCCCTTGATCGTTTCTGGTCTTGGATCCCGAAGTGGGTTGCTGACGGCGTCGCCCGGTGCCGCCGCTATGGAGAGAAGACCACCGGCGTGATCCGTACGGCCATGTCGAGAGCAACTCCGGAGCGGAGGATTCTCAGGACAGCGATGGTGCCTACGGTGGCGTCGTGGACGAGGGATTGCAGTTCCTCCGGCGAGGAGACCATGCGGCCATTGGCCTCGATGATGGCGTCTCCCGGCATTGCTCCGGCGCGGGCGGCGGGGGAACCGGGGACGACCTGCTGGACCACAAGGGCGCTGCCGCCGGGCACCACATAGAGCCCCAGTCCCGGACGGGCCGATCCGCGCTGCACGGTTCCGGATTCCGCAGGGAACCGCGAGCCGAAATCGGGTGCCGCAGCGACGGCGGTGTCGGCGCGCAACATCCGCGCGACCGTCGCATCGGCGATCTCCATCGGGATGGCAAAGCCCAGGGTCGAGCCGCCGGGTGCGGTTTGCACCGCCGCCGTGTTGATCCCGACGACTTCCCCGCGGCAGCTCAGCAATGGACCGCCGGAATTGCCGGGACGCAGCGGCACCGTTGTCTCCACCATTCCCATCATGTGGCGATCCGGTGCCGTGATGACCTCGCGGCCGAAGCCGTTGACGATGCCGGTGCTGATGGTGGTCCCTTGACCGAACGGATTGCCGATCGCCAGCACGGAGTCGCCCGGCTGCAGGCTGCCGGCCGGCGCACGCCGTGCTGCCGGGGGAAGGGGGCCGTCGACGGACAACAGCGCCAGATCCTGGTCGGGCGCACGGGCCACGATCCGGGCAGCGCGGTGCTCGCCGTCGGCCAGGGTGACGATGTGCCGGTCTCCGACCGTGGCAACATGGTCATTGGTGACGATGTGGCCATCGCTGTCCCAGATGACCCCCGTCCCGAACGCGGGCTGGCCGCTTGAGGTCCGGATGGTGATCTTCACCGCCGACGCCGCGCTGGTCGGCAACAGCTGGATGCCGGCCGGGCCGCATCCGGCGAAAACCGGTTCGAGCGTCAGTATGGAAAGGGCGATGGCCATCGCCAGTGCAGCAAGTCTTTGCATAGCGAGTACCTCCTTGGAAGCAGCCAAACAAAAACGATGCCAACTGGAGCCAGTGGCCGGAAAAAGAGAAAGCCTAGCGATACTGGTTGGATGTTGCTTTGCTCGATAACATCATAGTCCTTAGGCAATGCAGCCGGGCGGCAGGTTTTGCCGGGTGTCGGGACAAATATTCCCAGTCATCCCTAATTGGCCCGGTAGGCATTTTCTGCAAGGCACAGAGATTGAAGCGATCGGAGTAAAGCCGTTGAGGGCAAGTGTCAGGCAGCGGATACGATGGAATTGCCTCTAATTTTATGTGTCTGCCCTGTAATCAAAATGATGATTTTAGATTGTCCGAAAGCCATTCCCGAAAACCAAATATCGTGGAATAGTGCCTCTCATAAGTGGTCGCCCAAAAGGGGCAACCAATGATGAACGGCTAATAAGGAATTAACCAATGCGTACGCCAATCATTGTTGCCCTTTTCGTTTCTGCCGGCTTGGCCGGTTGTACGACCACGAACGGTTCGACCGTTGCCGGCGTCGCGGTTACTGCAACTCCGGTGGTTGCCACTCCGGTTATGGCTACCCCAGTCATGGCCACTCAAGTTATGGCTTCCCCGGTTGTGGCCAGCCCGGTCATGACCACTCCGGTCATGGCGTCCCCGGTCGTGTCGACCCCTGTGATGGCGGCCCCGGTTATGGCGGCCCCGGTCGTCTCCACCCCCGTCATGGCCACTCCGGTGGTTTCCGCACCCGTCATGGCGGCCCCGGTTATGGCAACCCCCGTCATCTCCACTCCCGTGATGGCCGCTCCGGTCGCCGGTTCGCCGGTCTACTACGTCCGTTGACCGCCCGGCGCTGCAGATAGGAGGCTGAGATGATGAAGGCACTCGCTTGTGCAACGTTGCTGGTGGCCGGTATGGCCGGCGCGGCTCAGGCTCAGGTCGTCTACTATGCGACCCCGGTGGTTGCGGCCACGCCCGTGGTCACAGTTCCCGTGATGGCGACCACGGTCGTTGCGCCGACCGCCATGATCGCCTCTCCGGTCGTTGCGGCTCCGGTGGTGAGCGCGCCCGTTATCGCCTCTCCGGTGGTTGCAGCCCCGGTGATGGCGGCGCCGGTCGTTGCCGCACCGGTTGTCGCAATGCCGACCTACATGGTTCCGACCTATGCCGCGCCGGTCTACCGGGTCCGCTAGGCTGGGTAAGGGAGGCATGTGATGCGCTTGTCCATATGGTCCGCTGCGGCATTGTCCGTCGTCGCTGTCGCTTCGTCCGCCCAGGCGCAGGTCGCCTATTACGGCACCCCCGTCGTTGCGGGAACGGTCGTACCGACGGCCGCGGTGACGGTTGGAACGGTGATGGCAACTCCGGTGGTCGCCGCACCGGTGATGGCGGCGCCAGTGGTCGCCGCGCCGATGGCGGTCGCTCCGGTGATGGCCGCTCCGGTGCTCGCTGCGCCGGTTGCCTATGCGGCCGGACCGGAGGTGCGCGGCTTCTATCAGGTGAAGCGGGGCGGACGGCTCGAAACGGTTGCCCGGAAGGTCGGTGTTTCGCTGGCCGATCTGGTCCGGCTGAACCCCTCGCTCGATCCGCAGGAACGGCTGGCGTCCGGCACCCTGGTCGCCCTGCCGGTGCCGTAAGGGCGGAGCTTCGCTGTTGCCGATGTTCGGGAATACCAATCTCCGTACCGGCTTGCGGACGGCCGGCAAGCTGGCGGTTGCGGCGGCGGTGCTGGTCACCGCCGCCTGCACCACCACCGGTGGCCAGCCGCCGGCAGGCGTCATCGAGCCGTCCTATGTCTTTATGATCGGCGCCAACAAAAGCGACGTGCTGGGCATGTTGGGTGCCCCGCAGACGGGACCTCGGTTCGACCGTTTCAGCAACCTGACCGAGGTGACGTATGTCTTCCCGTTCCGCGCGGTGCAGGCCGAATCCCGGCTGAAGGACGGAACGACCCGGGTCGAACTGGTCGACACCATTCACTTCTTCTTCAATCAGAAAAATCTGGTCGAGCGCATGGCGTTCCGAACCGACCGCTATTATCCGAGCTTCACCGATTTTCCCGTTCACAAGGTTACCGTGCTGCCCCGATTGATCGACCGCCAGGGACGGATCCATCCCGTCGCGGAGCATTCACCTTCCATGCTGCGGACAGCGGGCTGAGGCGCCATGGCGACGGGAACTGGAAGACGGCGCCGCGGCTCCCCCAACGCCCAGAGCGATGAGGCAAAAGCCTCCGCTCCGACCGAAGCGCAGAGCGACGCGGTGCAGGCGGAGGACGGCGGGAGCGGACAATCCGGTGCGGACGGACCGGAGACTCCGTCCGGAGACGACCGGCGCCGAAACGGATGGATAAGGTCCAGGCCGCGGTTGGCGGCCTTCGCCGCGGCCGGACTTGCGGCCGCCGGCTTGGTGGTTGTCGGGCTGGCGGTGGTGCTTCCGCAGCAACCGGCGTCCGGTGACATTGCCGCACTTTGGGGCCGGCTGTCCGCCGCCATAACTGCGAGCACGACGCCAACGGTCCCGGGAGAGCCGCCGCCGGCTGAGAAAGTGTCGTCAGAGGCCGCCCCGCAAAGCCCGGCGGCGAATGTCCAGGCCGCTAAGACACTAACGCCGCCGGAGCCTCCGGTTACGCAGACGGCTCCGGCGATGGCACCGATGCCGGAGGAGCCCCCGCCTGTTCCGCCGGCCGCGGTGCCGGTTGTACCCCCCATGCCGACAGCGCCAGCGGCAGCGCTGGCTGAACAGGGCCGGCAGCAGCTTCCGCCCCGTCTGGCCGCCGCCTCTCCAATTCCGCAACGGAAGCCGAAAGCGGCGCCGTCCGGGCAGACCGGCACGCCCATCATGGCGGCTCCGACCGTCGGGGTCGCCGCCGGGGCTGCGGTCGTGCTGACGGTTGGGCAATCCACCGTGGGAAGCACGTTGCGCGTTCTGGGACCGGGCTCGTCAGACCGGCTTTGGCCCGATCGCACGCGGGAAATCGCTTACCGTTTCGGCCGACACCGCGTCCTTGTGGAAGGCATGGCGGTCACCGGTGTCACGCTGTGGTTCGATCCCCAGGGGGTGCTGGCCGCCGCCCGAACCCTGGATCCGGCGCCCCATCTGATCGGGAACCCCGGCAGTGTGGCGGTCCTGCCGGCGACCATGGCCGGGTATTGAAGCTTGCTCATACGGAAACGGGCGCCGCATCCCCTGGACACGACGCCCGCCAATCACCCCGGATGACCCCTGGACGTCACTCCACCGGGTAAGGCGGCTTGGTGTAGCCCGCCGGCGACAGGGTGAAGATCTCCGCCCCGTCGGCCGTCACGCCGATGGAATGCTCGAACTGGGCGGACAGCGACTTGTCCTTGGTCACGGCGGTCCAGCCGTCGCCCAGGATCTTCACGTCGGGGCGGCCGGTGTTGATCATCGGCTCGATGGTGAAGATCATGCCTTCCTTCAACACCAGACCCTCGCCCGGCTTGCCGTAATGCAGGACCGACGGCGGCTCGTGGAAGACGCGGCCGACGCCGTGGCCGCAGAAATCGCGCACCACCGAGAAACGGTGGGACTCGGCGAAAGTCTGGATGGCGTGGCCGATATCGCCCAGCGTGGCGCCCGGCTTCACCGCGGCGATGCCGATCATCAGCGCGTCATAGGTGACGTCCACCAGCTTGCGCGCCTTCACGCCGACGTCGCCGCACAGATACATGCGGCTGCTGTCGCCGTACCAGCCGTCGACGATGGGCGTGACGTCGATGTTCAGGATGTCGCCGTCGACCAGCCGCTTGTCGCCGGGGATGCCGTGGCAGACGACGTGGTTGACCGAGATGCAGTTGGCGCGCGGGAAGCCGCGATAGCCCAGCGGGGCGGGGATGCCGCCATGGTCGCGGATGAACTGCTCCAGCAGGCGGTCAAGCTCGCCCGTGGTGACGCCCGGCTGCACATAGGGGACGATGTAGTCCAGTGCCAGCGCGGCCAGACGGCCGGCCTTGCGCATGCCTTCGAATCCCTCCGGACCATGAAGGCGGACGCGGTTGGATTCGACGTGATCCTGTTCCAAGACGAAAGCCCCTATGCCAAGTAACCAAAAGCCGGATGCCGAAGCCCGCCGCAGTCCTAAAGCCGGATCGGCAGCGGCCGGTCCAATTCAATCGATTCGGGCGTGATCGCGCAAGACCAACACAGCGCCTCCACTCCCGAATCCAGCGCGCGGCGCAGACCATCATGATACGCCGGATCGAGATCGGCCGCCGTGCGGAAATGGGAACAATCGCCGCGCTGGACAAGGTAGAGCATGACCGCGCGGCAGCCCTGGCCCACCATCGCCGCCATCTCCTCCAGATGCTTGGCGCCGCGGGCGGTGACGCAGTCGGGAAATTCGGCGGCGTCACCATACGGGCCGTCGGGGCGGCGGAGGTGGACGTTCTTGACCTCGACATAGACGGCAGGCCGGGGAGCGGACTTGGCCGGGTCGTCCTCCAGCAGCACGTCGATGCGGCTGTTGCGGCCGTACTTCACCTCGCGCCGCAGCCGGTCGTAGCCGGCCAGTTCCGGGATGGTGCCGGTCGCGATGGCGGCGGCGACCAGCGCGTTCGGGTGGCCGGTGTTGACGCCGACCAGCCCCTCACCCCAGGGGGCGGCGGCCTCCACCAGTTCCAGCGTGTAGGCCAGCTTGCGGTTCGGGTTGTCGGAGCGCGACAGCCAGACGGCGGAGCCGGGAAGGTCCAGCCCGATCATGCTGCCGGAATTGGGGACATGCGCCGTCACCTCCACCCCGTCCAACAGGATATCGGCGAGGAACCGCTTGTAGCGGCGGATCAGGCGGCCTTGAAGAAGGGGGGTGGGAAAGCGCATCTTGGCGGCGACGCTACCCTTGGCCTTCCCGCTCGACAAGAGCGTTCCACGGAGACCCCCGCCGCCATGACGTCTGAAGCCGCAGAAAACCCGGTTGCCGCAAATCCCACTGCCGCCGTCCTGGTGATCGGCAACGAGATCCTGTCGGGCCGGACCAAGGACGCCAATCTCGGCCACATTGCGGAGAAGCTGACGGAGATCGGCGTGCGGCTGCGCGAGGCCCGCGTGGTGCCGGACGTGGAGGAGGAGGTCGTCGCCGCGGTCAACGCGCTGCGCGCCCGCTACACCTATGTCTTCACCACCGGCGGCATCGGCCCGACCCACGACGACATCACCGCCGCCTGCGTCGCCAAGGCCTTCGGCGTGGCGCTGGAACGCAACCCGGAGGCGGTCGCCCGGCTGGAGCGCCATTACGCCGCCGGCCAGCTGAACGAGGCGCGGCTGCGCATGGCCAACGTCCCGGCCGGCGGCATCCTGATCGACAACCCGATCAGCCAGGCGCCGGGGTTCCAGATCGGCAACGTCTTCGTCATGGCCGGCGTGCCCAACATCATGCGGGCGATGCTGGACGGCATTTTGCCGCGGCTGGCCGGTGGGCCGGCGCTGCATGCCCGCACGGTGGCCTGCGAGCTGGCGGAGGGGGTGATCGCCGCCGAGCTGTCGGCTCTGCAGGACCGCCATCCGGCGTTGGAGATCGGCAGCTATCCTTACTTCCGCGCCGGCTTCTTCGGGGTCAGCCTGGTCCTGCGCGGCACCGACGAGCAGGAATTGGCGGCCGCGACCGACGAGCTGGCGGAGATCGTCCGCCGCCTGGGCGGTACGCCCACCGTCACGGTTGGTACGAAAGGGTAATCGGGCTATGACTCCGGTCCAAATGACGGTTATGTCGGCGGATCGATTGTCGAGGACCGTTTAGGGCCTACATTAACAAGCTGTCATCCAAATCAGGTTTGCCGCCGGAGCCCCGCCATGAAGAGCTTCGAGAAAGCAGCGCTGCTGTTTCTTCTCCGCCATCTGTTCGCCGGCATCGTCGGCGCCGTGGTGCTGGCGACCGGTCTCTTGTGGTTCGACGTCGCCAAGCTGGCGACGCTGATCGGCAACAGCGATTACGGCATCACCGCCACGGTGATGCTCTATGCCGGCCTGATGCTGACCTTCGGCAGCGTGTCGATGGGAATCGGCATCATGACGATGAACGAGGACACCCGTCCTTAATCAGAGGCCGAACGGTCCGAATCGGTTATAGACCCAGACCAGGGCGACGATCAGCGCCAGCCACAGCGCGGCATTGCGCAGCACGACTCCGCGGTTCCGGTGAAGGGCGGCCGGCACCACCAGGACCGCGACCATCAGCAGCGCCACCAGCGACATCCATTGCGTCTCGCTCACGCCGCCTCCCTCCCTATGCCGGCCCGGTCCCGGGCCTGTCTCCCAGTTGCGCTTCCTCCGATATGGGAATGCCTGCGGTTTTGCGAAGGCCTCTTGACCCGCAGCCCCGCGATTGTCTAAGTCATGACCACGGAACGGTGCGTTGCATATCGAAGTATGCAATCTGCGCGCGCGGCGCGGGACCGCTCCGTGGACGTGAGCTTTGCCGTACGGATCCGGTCGCATGGGCTGGATTGCGATGGCAGAGTCCGGGGCGCGGGCGTGGCGAAACCGGTAGACGCAAGGGACTTAAAATCCCTCACCCTTAGGTATGCGGGTTCGAGTCCCGCCGCCCGCACCATCTTGCCGAGCGATGGCTTTCCTGACCGATGTGGGAGCATCCCGACGGGCGTGGAGTGGTCGGGAACCCACCCAGGCCCCACCCATGCGGCTTCCGCACCGGCGATCGCTCAATGCCCCTCGACCGGGCCGCAGGTCCGACGGTGGGCCAGCAGGCAGTCTTCGGTCTTCGACTGCCGCATCAGGGCGTCCATCAACCAATAGCCCAGCATCAGGACGATCATGATGGCGATGGCGGCGCCGAGATTTGCGGCCATGCGAGGGCGATCGTCGTTCGGCGGCATGTCGGGCATCACGTCTTGCCCGGCTTCCGCTTGGTCCGACCGTTGGCCGCCTCGCCCTCCTTGCGCTGGAGGAACAGGCGGCCGGCCTGCATCGCGGCTGCACGGTTGATGTAGGTGCCGCAGTCGAAGCGCTGGCCGTTGAACATCACCGTCAGGGTGAAGCTCTGCGGGGCGACTTCATCGACAATGATCGAGGAAGGGGCAGTCGAGGGGGAGGCGGGCTTCATGCGGCGGTCTCTGCTTCTTGCCTGCGGCGTAAGGATTCATACGTCCCCGGCTACGCGCAAGGCCAGAAGCTTCGACGAGCCCGCCGCCCGATCAGCGTTCCACCTTTCCGCCGGCATTGGCCCAGGCGGCGAAGCCGCCGCGCAGGCGGTTGATGGTGCCGGTGTAGCCGGCGGCCATCATGCGCTCCGCCGCCGGGCCGCAGCGCATGCCGCCCTGGCAGTGGAAGACCAGATGCTTGTCCGAGTCGGTGGGCACGCGCGACGGGTCGAACCGCGACAGCGGGTTCAGGATCGCGCCCGGAATGTGGCCGGCGGCGTGCTCGTGCGGTTCGCGGACGTCGACGATCACCGCCTCGCCCTTGGACTGCCATTGGATCGCGGTCGCCGCGTCGATCTGCTGGATGCGGCCGGCGCCACCCTGTCCATCCGAGGGAGCGGCGGGAATCAGGCGGCGGAAAAGCGAGCACAGCGACATGGTTCGTGGTCCTTGCAAAGGGGAGAGGGGGCGGCCGCGGACGGGCCTTGACCCATAGATTAGTATATTCTAATTTATTGTCAATGAATGGCGGTGCCGCTCGGGCACAGATGGTTCGGCGGGCGCCTTTCGGGAACAGGAGACGACCATGCATAAGAACTGGCCGCAGATGACCGGCGAGCTGTCCGGCGCCATCCGCGAACTGCGCGGTGGTGCGCCCGACGTCATGAAGGCCTTTTCCGGAATGGCCCAGGCGGCGCTGAAGGCGAATGCGCTCGACACCAAGACCAAGGAGCTGATCGCGCTTGCCATTGCGGTGGCGATCCGCTGCGACGGCTGTGTCGCGTTCCATGCCGAAGCGGCGATGAAGCAGGGGGCGAGCCGCGACGAGGTGATGGAGACGATGGGGATGGCGGTCTATATGGGGGCCGGGCCGTCGGTGATGTATGCCGCCCAGGCGGTCGAGGCGTTCGACCAGTTCGCCGAAAAGGTGGCCGGCTGATCTGAAGCACGATCCCAAGTGAGGGGATCGGGTGGTGCGGGCGGTCGGACTCGAACCGACACTCCTTGCGGAACCGGATTTTGAGTCCGGCGCGTCTACCAATTTCACCACGCCCGCAGCGACGCCTCTTCTAACGCAACAGTCCGGAAACGGAAAGTGCAAAAGAACGGGGGCGTCCGGGCATCTCCGTCCGGACATCGCCAGGCGTCGGGGACGCCGCCGCGGTGCCGCTTATTCCCCGCACCGGCCGTGGCCCCTGCCATGCCGTCGCAGGGGCGGCGCGGGCATCGCGGACGGCTGGCCGAACGGCCCAGTACGCGCTACCTTGTCGGCCATGACGACCAAGCCCCTCCTGTCCCGTGTCTTCGACGATCCCCGCGTGGCCGCCCTGTTGCTGGCGCTGGCCAGCGCCGGGGTGCTGCTGTCGGCCCTGTTCTTCCAGTTCGTGCTGGATTACCAACCCTGCGTGCTGTGCATCCTGCAGCGCTGGCCCTATGTGGCGGTGATGGTGCTGGGGCTGGTGACCTGGCTGTTCCGCCGCTGGAAGGGGCTGGGCGACGCGCTGCTGGTGGTGAGCGGGCTGGCCCTGCTGGCCGGCGCCGGCATCGCCGCCTATCATGTCGGGGTGGAGCAGCATTGGTGGGCCGGTACCTCGTCCTGCGGCGGGTCGGCGCCGGCCAATTCGCTGGAGGCGTTGCGCGCCCAGGTGTTGGCCGCCCCGGTCACCCGCTGTGACGAAGTGGCGTGGTCGCTGTTCGGGATCTCAATGGCGGGCTACAACGTGGTGATCTCGCTGGCGCTGGCGGCCTACGCCTTCGTCGCGGCGCGCATCGCCTACACCCGCACCCCGGTGTCGAGGACCGCATTGTGAGTGAAACGACGTCTGCCTCCGCTGTTTCCCGCCCCGATACAAGTCGCGGTTCGTTGCCCGGTTCGATGCCCGGCGATTTGCCGCGGCGCGAGCGGCTGGCCCGCATCGTCCGGGTCGACCATGCCGGCGAGTACGGCGCCAAGCGCATCTATGAGGGCCAGATCGCCGTCATGGGCAAGGGGCGCCACGGCAAGACCCTGCGCCACATGGCGGAGCAGGAGCTGGTCCATCTGGAATATTTCGAAAAGCAGCTGAACCGGCGCCGGGTGCGGCCGACCTTGCTGCAGCCCCTGTGGCACGTCACCGGCTTCCTGCTGGGCGCCGGCACCGCGATCCTGGGCGAACGCGCGGCGATGGCCTGCACCGTCGCGGTGGAAGAGGTGATCGAGGAGCATTACGAGGCGCAGCTGAAGCATCTCGGCCCGGAGGAGCAGGAGCTGACCGACAGCATCCGCAAGTTCCAGGCGGAAGAGGTCGAGCACCGCGACATCGGGCTGCAGAACGAGGCGGAGCGCGCGGCGGGCTATCCGATCCTGTCGGCGGCGATCAAGGCCGGCACCCGGGCGGTGATCTGGGTGGCCGAGAGGGTGTAACGGCCGGGTGCAGGGGGCGACACCGTCCCCCCATCCGCACCGCGCGCTACATCGGGTCCAGTTCCGAGTCCCAGTAAAGAAAATCCCGCCAACTTTCATGGAGGAAGTTTGGCGGGAAGGCGCGTCCGTTCTCTTGCAGCTCGTAGGCACTGGGCTGGAAGGGCGGACTGAGGGGGATCATGCCGCAGACGTGGGGAAGGCGGTCGCCCTTCGCCAGATTGCAGGCCGAACAAGATGTGATGACGTTTTCCCACGTCGTCCGACCGCCGCGCGACCGCGGGATCACATGGTCGAAGGTCAGGTCGTGGGTGGGGAAGGGGCGGCCGCAATACTGGCAGGTGAAGCGGTCGCGCAGGAAGACGTTGAAGCGGGTGAAGGCCGGGCGGCGCGTGGCCGGGATGAACTCTTTCAGCGAGATGACGCTGGGCAACCGGACTTCGAAACTTGGGGATCGGACGACCCGGTCATAGTGCGATACGATGTTGACCCGTTCGAGAAAGACCGCCTTGACCGCTTCCTGCCAGGACCATAGCGACAAGGGGAAGTAACTGAGCGGGCGGAAATCCGCGTTCAGCACCAGAGCCGGACAGTGATCGGGTGGTGGAGCCAATGGCCACTCCCTTATCTGAAACCGTTGTCTGACGTGTCTGGATCCCGGCACGCGACACTGGTGCGGCTTGTGCGCGGGGTCGTCTCTGCTCCGCCCCGGCGGCCGGATGGCGATCCGGGACAACCAAATACATAGTGGATCAGGGGGCCGGACTCAACATCTTGACCGGGTGCGGCCGAATTTCTTCACCGATGTGTAACCTTTTTTGCGCTGTGGACATGCCCGGAAAGGCGGCAGACGGCCATCCGGACCTTCGCGCGGGGGCTGTGACATCGACAATGACATCGGCAGAAAGTCCGGCCGCCTCCCTTGTGCGCTTACCGCTCGTTAACCATGACGCCGCCATGGTGGGTCTCGTTGATCCAAGCTGATCCCGCCGGTCCGAACCGGCCGGAAGCGACCCCGAGGAAAGTCCGCCATGACCGCCGTCATCATCGACCTCGCCCAGAAGCGCCGTGAACGCGAGGAGCGTGAGCGCCAGATCCGCATCGACGCGTTCGATCGCGAGCTGCGCCGCCGTCTGGCGCTGTATCTGGAAGGCGAAGAGATCCCGGTCGAGCCGATCCGCGACAATCCTTATATTTGACGCCTGCCCTTTACATCCCGCGCCCGGTCCGGCGCGCGATCCGCTATAAAGCGGGGATGAGCGATCTCGTCACCCGCTTCGCCCCCAGCCCCACCGGGCACCTGCATCTGGGCCATGCCCATTCCGCGCTGTTCGGCTGGACCACCGCCCGCAGCGCTCCCCGCAGTGCCGCCGCCCGCTTCCTGTTGCGGATCGAGGACATCGATCCCAACCGCTGCCGCCCCGAGTACGAGCGCGACCTGATCGAGGATCTGGCGTGGCTCGGCCTCGACTGGGACGGCCCGATCCGGCGCCAGTCCGACCATTTCGACGATTTCCGCGCAGCGCTGGCCCGGCTCGAATCGCTGGGCGTGCTCTATCCCTGTTTCTGCACCCGCAAGGACATCGCCGCCGAGATCGCGCGGGCCGGTGCGGCGCCTCATGGACCGGATGGGCCGCTTTATCCCGGCACCTGCCGGCATCGCTCCGCCGACGAGCGGGCGGAGCGGATCGCGCGCGGCGACAGTTGGGCGCTGCGACTCGACGTGGAGGCCGCCCGGCGGCTGACCGGGCCGCTGCGCTGGCACGACCGGGCGCGGGGCTGGCAGGATGCGACGCCGGAACTGCTGGGCGACGTGGTGCTGGCGCGCAAGGACACGCCGACCAGCTACCATCTCAGCGTCACCGTCGACGACCATCTGCAGGGCGTGACGCTGGTCACCCGCGGCGAGGACCTGTTCTTCGCCACCCACCTGCACCGGCTGCTGCAGGCGCTTCTGGGCTACGATCCGCCGGACTATCACCATCACGGCCTGCTGCGGAACGCGGCGGGCGAGCGGCTGGCCAAGCGCGACCGCGCCCAGTCCCTGCGCTCGCTCCGCGACGAGGGCCGCAGCCCGGCCGAGGTGCGGGCGTTGGCGGGGTTTCCGGAATAGGACGACTCAGCCCATCTGGGCCACCGGCAGGGCGGGGGAGCGGACGGCCCGCCCGGCGGTGCCGCGCAGGGCCTCCGGTGTCAGGCTTTCTTTGCCCAGCAGGGCCTCGGCCGCCAGCCGTCCGGAGATGACGCAGGCCTCGACGCCGGGACCGGGGAAGACGCCGGCGCCGGTCAGGCACAGGCCGGGGATTGGGCTGCGGCGGGTCAGCCGTTGCTGGTCGGGGGCGATGCCGTAGATGCTACCGGCGCTGGTGTGGGCATAGCGGGCGAAGGTGGCGGCGCTGGCCTCCTGCCGGGTGATGATGTGGCGTTCAAGATCGGGGATCAGGCGGGCGGCGGCAGCGACCATCGCATCGCCCTCCGCCCGCTTGCGTGCCTTGTAGGCGGGATCGGCGCGGTTCCAGCCGGCATCGGCCGGGGCCAGCCGCAGCAGGGTCACCGCGGCATGGCCGGCGGGGGCAAGGCTGCGGTCGTGGATGGAGGGGACGGCGATCGCCATGCCGAACCCTGCTTCATCGGACGGCAGGAAGGTCATCGCCGGCAGGTCGGGGACGATGTCCAGCCCCAGCGTGACCATGAAGGCGGAGGTCGAGGGACGCAGCGCCGCGCAACGGGCGGCGTAGGCGGCCGGGAGATGCTCCGCCCCGACCAGTTCCAGCATGGTCCGCCGCACGTCGGCGTTGGAGACCACGGCGGGGGCGCGGATGATGCGGCCATCGGCAGTCTCGACGCCGGCGGCGCGGCCGTTCTCGATCAGGATGCGGCTGACGGGGGTGCGCAGGCGGACTTCGCCGCCATCGGCACGAATCGACTGGGCCAGCGCGTCGGCCAGCGCCTGCGACCCGCCGGCGGGATAACGGCCGCCGGAGAACCAGTAACCGAAGATCGGCGCCATCTGGCCGACGGTCAGCAGATCCGCCCGGTCGCTGAGATAGCCGGTCAGAACGGTCAGCAGGCGCTGGCCGGCCGGGTCGGGAATGTAATGGTCCAGCATCTCCTGGAAGGGGCGGCCCATCCAGCGCATGGAATGCGGGCAGTCGGTCGCATAGCGGCGCATCGCCGCCACCGAATCGGGGATGTTGGGCAGGCCGCGGTCGGCGCAGCCGCGGAACATCTCGTCATAGATTGCCCGCATCTCCGTCAGGAAGGCGGCGGCACCGGCGGCGCTGGGCGGGTGGTCGGCGGCGATCTGGGTTGCCAGTCCGTCGGCATCACTGGCCAGTTGGAGCAACCTGCCGTTCATCACCACGCCCCGGTTCACCGGTTGCCAGTCCACCCGGTCGTGGACGCCGAGCGTGCGCAGCAGATGATCGACCGGGCCGCCGGGCTGGGCGCCGCTGATGTCGTGGACACCGGCATCGAAGAGGTAGCGGAACGGCTCGGCACCCGGTTCGCGGTGGTTGCGCGCCTTGACCGTCCAACTGGTGCAGAAGCCGCCGGGGCGGTCATGCGCCTCCAGAACCGTGACCCGCGCGCCGGCCCGCGCCAGCAGCGCCGCCGCCGTCAGTCCGCCGATGCCGGACCCGACCACCACCACGTCGCGCTCGTTCGGAGCGGTGCGCTTGCGGTTCAGGATCGCCGGGGCCGGCCAGGGGTGCGGGTCGGACTCGGCCAGCCGGCGGCGTATCCCCATGGTGACCAGCCAGTTCGGCAGCAGCCGGTTGCCGATCATGCCAAGTGCGCTGGCGCCGATGGAGACCGGAGCCTCCCAGCCGGGCAGGGCGGCGAAGCCGAGGCCGCCGACCAGGAACAGCACGCCCCAGACCGCCGTCATCAGCCGATTGACGGCAACGAACTGCGGCAGGTGCCAGAACTCACGCGGCCAGTCGTCGCGGGCATATTGCAGGGTGAAGGGGCTGCCGATGGCGATGCTGCCGAAGGCCATGGCCGACAGCGCAAGATGGATCGCGAAGCCGAGATTGTGCACCGGCCAGTCCCAGCCCAGCGGCGCGCAGAGCGGCAGGGCGACGAAGAAAGCGGCGGCGACCAGCTCCGGCGCCTTGTAGGAACCGCGCAGTTTGTCGAGGACGCAGAGGGCGAGGCTGGCCGTTAGCGCTGTGAGGGAGGCCGGTAGTAGTCCGGCAAGCGGCAGGAGGGCGCCGAACAACAGCCAGGGGGAGAAGCCCAGCAGGATGCGGAGGATGACGGGGAGTTTGGCGGGCTTGCGCATCGGGAAGGTGCCTTCGCGGGAGTTGGGTTGCGAAGGACCATTGGCGGCATGCGGGTGTACGTGCCAGCGTGGGTGCGTGGGAGGTGGGCGTGGCTTCGTGAACTGCGGCGTACGGCAGTTCGCGATGCGTGAGGTGCGGGGGCGTACGTGGTGCGTACGTGTGCCCCCTCCCTCCCACGGCTTCGCCGCGGGTCCCTCCCTCCCCCGCCTTCGGCAGTGGAGGGTAAGATTGCGGCAGTCCCCTCTCCCACCGAAGGTGGGGGAGGGTTAGGGAGGGGGCCGCGTGGCCGGAGCTACAACGGCCGCCGTGCCTTCAATGCCGCGGTGAGCGTGCCGTCGTCGAGATAGTCCAGCTCGCCACCCACTGGAACGCCGTGGGCGAGGCGGGAGACCGACACGTCGGAGTCGTTCAGGCGGTCGGTCACCACATGGGCGGTGGTCTGGCCGTCGACGGTGGCGTTCAGCGCCAGGATGATCTCGTGCACCGCCGGGTCCTTGGCGCGTTCGGCGAGGCCGGCGATGTTCAGGTCGTCAGGGCCGACACCCTGCAGGGCCGACAGCAGGCCGCCCAGCACATGGTAGGTGCCGCGGAAGGCGCGGGTGCGTTCCAGTGCCCACAGGTCGCCGGCATCCTCCACCACGCAGATGACCGAACGGTCGCGGGTGGGGTCGGAGCAGACGGTGCAGGGATCGCGGCTGTCCAGGTTGCCGCAGATGGAGCAGGCGCGGATCGATTCGCCGGCCGCCGCCATCGCCTCCGACAGGGGAACCAGCAGGCTGTCCCGCCGCTTCATCAGATGCAGTGCCGCCCGCCGCGCCGACCGGGGACCGAGTCCCGGCAGCTTGGACAGCAACTGGATCAGGCGTTCGATTTCAGGTCCGATCATCGATGTGCAAATCCCCTCTCCCCTCCGGGGAGAGGGGATTTTCACAGATACCGTAGGATCAGAACGGCAGCTTCATGCCGGGCGGGAGCTTCAGGCCGCCCATCATCTTCGAGGTTTCCTCGGCGACGTGCTGTTCGACCTTCTTCTTGGCGTCGTTGAAGGCGGCGACGATCAGGTCCTCCAGCACCTCGACGTCCTCGGGATCGACGACGGACTTGTCGAGCTTGACCTTCTTCATCTCGCTCTTGCCGTTGACGGTCACGACGACCATGCCGGCGGCGCTCTGGCCGGTCACTTCGACCTGCTCCAGGCTCGCCTGCATTTCCTGCATCTTGGCCTGCATCTGCTGGGCCTGCTTCATCATGTTGCCGATATTCTTCATCGGTCAGTACTCTCCTTCGTCGTCGAGGGGGTAGTAGACCCCATCGTCCTGCTGCTGAACCATGAAATCGGGTGTCTCGCCGTCATCCGCAACCGCCGCGCTCTCCGCCGCGGCAACTTCGGCGAGGTCGCGGACGTCGATGATCTTCGCGCCGCTGAAGGCGTCGAGCACGGCGCGCACCACCGGGTTGGTTTCGGCCTCCGACCAGGCGCGGCGCTTCTCGGCCTTGTCCTGCTCCGCCAGCGTCGGCTGGGCCGGGCCTTCGGACAGGGCGACGATCCAGCGATGGCCGGTCCATTCGCTCAGGAATTGCCCAACCTTGGCCGGCAGGGTCGGCGGGGCGGCAGGGCGGAGCTTCAGCTCCAGCCGGCCCGGCTCCATGCGGACCAGTTGAACCGTCTCCATCATATAGCCGTAGAGCGCGCCCTCGCGCCGGTCGGAGAACAGCTGCACCAGCGCACGGAAGTCGTGCGGCATCGGCGACAGCTCTTCGCCGACCGGGGTGGCGGCGGGGGCGGCCTGCGCAACGGGAGCGCTCTGCGGTTGGGCCAAACCCATCGAACGGGCAACCGCGTGGGTGGTCTGGCTGGCGACCGCGACCGGTCCGCCGCCTCCGCCGGGGCCGCGGCCCATCGGTGCCCCCCCTCCAGCATTGCCACTGCCGCCATTGGCCTGTTGGGCCTGGAACTGGCGGATCAACTCGCCCGGAGTCGGCAGGTCAGCGGCGTAGGACAGGCGGACGATCACCATCTCCAGCGCCTGCTGTGGCACCGGGGCGGCCTGCACCTCGTTCAGCCCCTTCAACAGAAGCTGCCACGCGCGGGTCAGCGCCGGCATGCCGAGCTTGGTCGACAGGGCGAATCCGCGTGTGCGCTCCGCCTCCGGCAGGGACGGGTCGTTGGCGCTGTCGGGCACCACCTTCAGGCGGGTCAGATTGTGGACGAGGTCGAGCAGGTCCTGCAGGATCACCACCGGATCGGCGCCGACGCGGTGCAGGTCGGCCAGGATGTCCATCGCCTCGGCCGGACGGGCGGAGACGGCGGCCTCGAACAGGTCGATGACGCGGGTGCGGTCGGCCAGACCCAGCATGTCGCGCACCTGCTGCGCCGTGACGGTGCCGGCGGCCAGCGCGATGGCCTGATCGAGCAGCGACAGCCCGTCGCGCACCGACCCGTCGGCGGCCCGCGCGATCAGGGCGGCGGCGTCGCCCTCGATGTCGGCGCCCTCAAGGGCGGTGATGCGGGTGAAGTGCTCCTTCAACACCTGGGCGTCGACGCGGCGCAGGTCGAAGCGCTGGCAGCGCGACAGCACCGTGACCGGGACCTTGCGGATCTCGGTGGTGGCGAAGACGAACTTCACATGGCTCGGCGGTTCCTCAAGCGTCTTCAGGAGCGCGTTGAACGCGCTCTTCGACAGCATGTGGACCTCGTCGATGATGTAGAGCTTGTAGCGGGCCGAGACGGGCGAGTAGCGCACGCCGTCGATGATCTCGCGGATGTCGTCGACGCCGGTGTGGCTGGCGGCGTCCATCTCCATCACGTCGACGTGGCGATCCTCGGCGATGGCGCGGCAATTGTCGCAGACGCCGCAGGGGCTGACCGTCGGCCCGCCGGTGCCGTCCGGGCCGGTGCAGTTCAGCGCGCGGGCGATGATGCGGGCGGTGGTGGTCTTGCCGACGCCGCGCACGCCGGTCAGCATGAAGGCCTGGGCGATGCGGCCGGACTGGATGGCGTTGGTCAGGGTGCGGACCAGCGCATCCTGCCCGATCAGCTCGTCGAAGGTCTTCGGCCGGTATTTGCGCGCGAGCACCCGGTAAGCCTGCCCGGTGGTGGGGGAGGCGGGAGCGGCGGTGATTTCGGCGGCAGAAACGGCAGTGGTATCGGTCACGCGGCTGGCCTGTCGAAACGACGGGAGGGGAATTTCGGGCCGCAGGATAGCGTCCCGGCGCCGCGCTGTCGCCGTCTGTTTCGTGCTGGCAATTTTCGGATGGGGTGGGAGACTGGACGAACGACCCGAGCCGTAACTCGTTGCGGCTGCTTCCTTCCGGACCTGACCGGGTTGGCGAGGGACTCGTCCGACGCCAGCCTCCCGCCGCTGTTATGGGCATTTGTCCGGGCGGATGCAAGGGGAAACGGTTGGTGTGCGGGGGTCGTTACGCAGTCCGCAACGGACTATTGACGATTATTTTTCAGACTATAAATTATGGTCTGGAATATAATTGTTCCTAATGAGGCCGCCCGTGCCGTCCGCCCCCACCTCCACGCCTGCGCAGAAGTTCCTGTTCCACCGGCCGAAGCTGGCGGCGTCGCTGGCCGACATTGTGACCGGGGACGCGCCGATCGGGGCGGAGCCGACGCTGTGTCTGGCGGCGCCGCGGCGCACCGGGAAGAGCACCTTCCTGCGCCATGACCTGGGGCCGGAACTGGAGAACCGCGGGATTCTGGCGGTCTATGTCGATCTGTGGTCGGACATGGCGGCCGATCCGGCGCATCTGATCGCGGAGGCGCTGAAGACCGAGCTTCGCCGGGCCGACAGTCTCCCGGTGAAGGCGGCGCGGGCGGTTGGCCTCAGCAAATTGGGTATGGGCGGCGTCTCTGTCGATATCGACCGGATCGGACAGGCGCAGGGGACCACGCTGGCTGACGCGCTGGAAGCCCTGCTTGAGCGGACCCATAAGCGCATCGCCCTGCTGGTGGACGAGGCACAGCACGCGCTGACGACAGAGGCCGGGCTGAACGCCATGTTCGCGCTGAAGGCGGCGCGCGACCGGCTGAACACCCGGGACGATGCCCGCGACGGGCCGAACCTGATGATCGTGCTGACCGGATCTCACCGCGACAAGCTGAGCCGGCTGGTGCTGAACCGCGACCAGCCCTTTTTCGGGACGAGCGTGCGCAGTTTTCCGCTGCTCGACCGCACCTATACCGATGCCTATACGGCCTGGATCAACGACCGGCTGGCCGAGGGCAACCGGTTCGATGCGGACGATGTCTTCGCGGCTTTCGACGCGGTGGGACGGCAGCCGGAAAAGCTGATGAGGATTCTATCGGATGCGGCGCTGCTGGTCGGCGATGCCGGCGATCTGAAACGGGCGCTGGCGGATGGCGCGACCGAGCTTCGCCAGCGGGTGTGGGACGATTACGAGAATGCATGGTCGGGGCTGTCGCCGTTACAGCAGGCGGTGGTCGAGCGGCTGGCGGTGGAGGGGCCGCAATCCGCCCCCTTTTCCGCCCCGGCGCTGCAGGCCTATGCCGACGTGGTCGGCGAAGCGGTGGAGCCGCCAGCCGTGCAGGCGGCCATCGAGGCGCTGCGGCAGAAGAACATCCTGTGGCGGACGGCGCGTGGGCAGTATGCGCTCGACGATCAGGGGATGGCGGAGTGGCTGAAGCTGCGGTCCGACGGGGCTGGACAGGGGTGACAAAACAAAAAGGCTCCGGGCCGAAACCCGGAGCCTTTTTCGTTCGCGATCCCGTGGAACCGCTTACTTCTTCAGCGCCGCAACGCCCGGCAGTTCCTTGCCTTCCAGCCATTCCAGGAAGGCGCCGCCGGCGGCGGACACGTAGGTGAACTTGTCCTCGACCCCGGCATGGGCCATCGCCGCCACGGTGTCGCCGCCGCCGGCGACCGACAGCAGGCCGCCCGATTCGGTGCGGGCGGCGACCAGACCGGCAACAGCGTTGGTGCCGGCGTCGAAGGGCTGGATCTCGAAGGCGCCGAGCGGGCCGTTCCACACGACGGTCTTGGCGCCCTGCAGCTTCACGCCCAGGAACTCGACGGTGGCCGGGCCGATGTCGAGGGCCATTTCATCGGAACCGATGGCGTCGAAGGCGACGACGCGGTTGGCGGCGCCGGCCTTGAACTCCTTGGCGACGACGAAGTCCTTCGGCAGCAGGATCTCGCAGTTGGCTTCCTTGGCGGTCGCCATGATGGCGCGGGCCTGGTCGGCCATGTCCTTCTCGCACAGCGAGGCGCCGACGTCGGTGCCCTGGGCGAACAGGAAGGTGTTGGCCATGCCGCCGCCCAGCACCAGCAGGTCCACCTTGCGGACCATGTTGCCGAGCAGCTCCAGCTTGGTGGAGATCTTCGCACCGCCGACGACGGCGGCCACGGGGCGCTCCGGCTTCTCCAGCGCCAGCGTCAGGGCCTTCAGCTCGGCTTCCATCAGGCGGCCGGCGGCGCTGGGCAGCAGGCGGGCAACGCCCTCGGTCGAGGCATGGGCACGGTGGGCGGCGGAGAAGGCGTCGTTGACGTAGAGATCGCCCAGTTCGGCCATCTGCTTGGCGAAAGCCGGGTCGTTCTTTTCCTCTTCGGCGTGGAAGCGGGTGTTCTCCAGCAGCACGATGGCGCCGCCATGCACCTTGGCGATGGCCTCCTTGGCCTTCTCGCCGACGCAATCCTCGGCGAAGGCGACCTTCTGGCCGACGGCGGCGCTGAGCGCGTCCAGCACGTTGCGGAGCGAGTTCTTGGCGTCCGGGCCGTTCTTCGGGCGACCGAAATGCGACAGGACCACGACCTTGGCGCCCTTGGAGGACAGCTCCTTCAGGGTGGGGGCGAGGCGGTCGATGCGGGTGGTGTCGGACACCTTGCCGTCCTGCATCGGAACGTTCAGGTCGGCGCGGACCAGCACCGTCTTGCCGCTCACCTCGAGGTCGTCGATCGTGTTGAAATCGGTCATCGTCACACTTCCCCAGATTATGGCCCTTCCCCATCGGGACAGGCCGTTTCGATTTCGGGGAACCCAACCACAGCCCTGCACGCTTTGCAACGCCCCAAGGGTGGGGTGAAATGGGGCATAATGACCCTGCAACCGCATGCTCGATGCGCCGTTCCGGTTGCTCCTGAACGGGCCGGGATGCAGGGGCCGGGGGTACCGCAACCGCAGGCTCCTGCAACATTTCCGTAACTTGACCCTGTCCATAGGCTGTGCAAACACCCAACTGTAGGCCAGTGGGCCGCAAAACGGGGGTTGAAGCGCAGGCGATGGCTGAGGCCGAGATCAACCGCGAGACGGAACTGAAGCTGGCGGCGAAGCCGGAAGACTTCGACAGGCTGCGCGCCGCTTCCGCCATCGCAGACCGGGCCACCGGCCCGGCGGCGACACGGACCCTGGAAAGCACCTATTACGACACCGAGGACCGCCGGCTCGCCGCGCGGAAGGTGACGCTGCGGGTGCGCAAGACCGGCGACGGCTTCGTCCAGACGGTCAAGTCCGCACCGGACGAGGACGGGCTGGGGCGCGGCGAGTGGGAATGCGCGGTGACCTCCGCCACACCCGACCTGACGCTGATCGCCGACGGCGCCGCCATCGAGCTGCTGGGGTCGCTCAGCGACAGGGAGCTGCGGCCGGTCTTCACCTCCATCGTCGAACGGACCACGCAGGATGTGGCGCTGGGCGACGGCGACGACTCGACCCTGATCGAGGTCGCCTTCGACCGCGGCCGGATCGAACTGCCCGACGGGCAATCCCGCGACCTGTGCGAGGTCGAACTCGAACTGAAAAGCGGGACGCCCGCCGCGCTCTACGATCTGGCGCAGGAGCTGACCAAGTCCGCCCCGCTGCGGCTGGAGATGCGGACCAAGGCGGAACGCGGCCATGCGCTGGCCAACGGCGGCGCCGACAAGGCGCTGAAGGCGGAAAAGCTGCTGCTCGACCCCGAGACGACGGTGGAGGGGGCGGTGGCCCGCATCGTCCGCGCCTGCCTCGCCCACATGGTGGCGAACGAGGCGGTGACGCTGGCCGGCGAGGACCCGGAGGGCGTGCACCAGATGCGCGTCGCGCTGCGCCGGCTGCGTTCGGCAACCGCGCTGTTCCGGCCCTTCATTCCGGCCGCGCAATATCTGTGGCTGGTCGGCGAGATTAAATGGCTGGCCGGCAGCCTGGGGCCGGCGCGCGACTGGGACGTGTTCGGCGAGGAGCTGCTGGCCCCGGTGCGCGACGCCTTCCACAAGGCCGACGGCCATGGCCGCTCGGCGGTGGAGGATCTCGACACACTGGCGGCGGCGGCCGAGGCCAAGCGGCTGCGCGCCTATGAGGGCGTGCGCGAGGCGATCCGGTCGGAGCGCTACACCGCCTTCCTGCTGGGCGTCGGCAGCTGGGTGGAGAAGCGCGGCTGGCGCGACCAGCCGGTCAGCGAGGAATCGGTGCGGCTGTTCCAGCCGGTGATCGGGCTGGCCGACCATCTGCTGAACAAGCGCCACAAGAAGGCCAAGCGGGCTGGCCACGGCTTCGCCCATCTGCCGGTGGCCCAGCGCCACCAGCTGCGCATCGCCTTGAAGAAGCTGCGCTATGCGGTGGAGTTCTTCCGCAGCCTGTATGACGACAAGCCGGTGCGCCGCTACATCCAGCAGCTTGCCGCCCTGCAGGATGCGCTGGGGCATCTGAACGACGTGGCGACGGCGACGCGGCTTCTGCACGAACTGCACGACGACGGCAGTCGCTCGGCCCCCGGCGAGCCGCGCGCCGCCGGCATCGTCATCGGCTGGCATGCCCGCGGGGTGGCCGACACCGAGGGGGCGCTGGTCGCCCTGTGGCATGATTTCATCGACACCAAGCATTTCTGGTCGAAGCCGGACGCCGCGGTGTAGAGTCCACGGCCATGCTCACGATCCTCGTCGCCAACATCAAGGGCGGCTGCGGCAAGACGACCGTCGCCACCCACCTCGCCGCCGCGTCCGCCGTGGCGGGCCTGCCCACCGTGCTGGCCGACGTCGACCGTCAGCGCTCCTCGCTCGGCTGGCTGGAGCGCCGGCCGGAGAAGGCGCCGCTGCTGGTCGGGCTCGATTGGGCCAAGGACTTCACCGACACGCCGCGCGGGACCAAGCGGCTGGTCATCGACGCGCCCGCCGCGCTGAAGACCAAGCAGATCGAGGATCTGGTGAAGATGGCCGACGTCGTCGTGCTGCCGGTGCTGCCCGGCGCCTTCGACGAGCAGGCGACCCAGCGCTTCCTCACCAAGCTGGACGAGTTGAAGCGGATCGCCAAGAAGAAGACCATTGTGGCGGTGGTCGGCAACCGCATGCGCGCCCGCACCAAGGCCGCCGACCGGCTCGACCGCTTCCTGGGCGGCGTCGGCCATCAAGTGGTGACCCGGCTGCGCGACAGCCAAATCTATGCCGACGCGGCGGAAAGCGGCCTCAGCCTGTTTGACATGCCGGGCAAGCGCGCCGCCGAGCATCGCGGCGACTGGCAGCCGCTGCTGAGCTATATCGACGGGGTTTGAAAGCGGGGCGGGTTGCGTCGCCCCCTCCCTCCCACGGCTCCGCCGCGGGTCCCTCCCTCCCCCGCCTTCGGCGGGAGAGGGTAAGATTGCGGCAGTCCCCTCTCCCTCGAAGAGGGGGAGGGTTAGGGCGGGGGCCGCACGCCCCCCCCTACACCCGCACCACCATGAACAGCCACTTGGTCGGGATCAGCGCGTTGCCGCTGGAATGTTCGGGATAGGCGACCTCCAGCCGGCGGCGGTAGGCGGCGAGGAAGCGGTCGAGTTCCGGGCCGGTCAGGCGGTCCATCACCGGGACCAGCGCCGACTGATGCAGCCATTGCAGAAGCGGCACGTCGCCGTCCAGTGCGTGGAAATACTCGGTCTCCCACAGATCGATGGCGGCGGCCTGGGGGCTCAGCCAGTCATAGTAATCCTGCGGGCCATAGCTCCGGCCGCCGCTTGGCGGGGCGGCGGGCCAGGCGCCGTGCAGCCGGTCGGACCAGGGGCCGTCGGCGGCGGTTTCCAGCAGCAGGCGGTGGGCGGTCTGGTCCTGCGGGCGGGGCAGGGCGACGGCGAGGACCCCGCCGGGGCCGAGCGCTTGCAGCAGGTCGGGGAACAGCCGCTCGTGCCCGGCGACATGCTGCAATCCACTGGCGGAGATGACGAGATCCGCCGGCCAGTGCGGGCGCCAGACGGTCAGATCGGCCTGCTGGTAGCGCACGCGCGACGGTGTGTCGGCGGCCCAGCGCAACATCGCCGGGGAGTGGTCGACCGCCAGCACCTCGGCCAGCGGCCAGCGCGCCGCCAGCAGCCGGGACAGCTGACCGGCGCCGCAGCCGAGATCGACGATGGTGTTCGGCGCCAGGGAGAAGGGAAGCGCCGCCGTCAGGTCCATGACGGGACGACGGCGCAGGACGTCAATCGTCGCGAAGGCGTTGGGGTCCCATGCCATGTTCAGAGCCATGTGGCACCCGCTTGTGTTGGGCGCCTGCCCTCCGGGGTCTTTCACCCGGCCATCGCGTTACCGGTCGCTTGTGCGGACGGTCAGTGGGCGGAGCCCGTGCGGTCGAAATAGCGGCCGATCGACGCGAAGATGAAGAGCACGCAGCCGAGGAAAACGATCAGACCGCCGGCCGCGAAGGCTTCGTCCGCCGCGCGCGAGGAGGCGAGCAGGCCGACGAAGGCCATGATGCCGGCGAGGATGGGGTTGATCCAGAAGGAGAAGGCTTTCACGTCCCGGAGTCCTTTCAGAACAAGGCGTTGTCAGGGTGGATGCGCCCGCATCCCGCCCCGCCGGGCTGCCCGCGAACGCTTCGCTGTTGAAGGAATTCTGCGGGAGGGAGCCCGCGGAATCAATGCGACACAAACGACTTGTGCCCTGCAACAGCTACAGGATCGGTGTCCTCGTTGCATTGCGGTATGTCAAGGGCGAAGGCCGTTCCTTCGGCGCCGCTCTCCACCAGCCTGAGATCGCCGCCATGGGCGCGCAGCACCTCGCGCGCGATGGCGAGGCCGAGGCCGATCCCGCCGGCCCGCGCCGATCCGGCGAAGGGCTGGAACAGGTTTTCCCGCGCGCGAGGGGCGAGGCCGGGGCCGTTGTCGGCGATGGTCAGGGTCAGCGCGCCCGCGCGCCCGGCCTGGGCGGAGAGACGCACCCGGTCGGCGCCGGCCTGCACCGCGTTGCGGCCGAGATTGACCAGGGCGCGGCCGAGTTGGGCGGCATCGACCTGGGCCAGGGTGCCGGCGGGGATGTCGTTGATCCACGCCGCCTCCACCCGGCTGCCGTCGGGGCGGGCGGTGGCGAGCACCTCGGCCCCCGCCTCCTCGGCCAGCCGGTGCAGATCGGTGGGCGCAGGGGTGAGCGGCAGGACGCCGTCGCGGGTGAAGGACAGGGTCTGGCTGCACAGCTCCACCGCGCGGTCGAGCGAGGCGACCAGCCGCGGCGTCACCCGCCGCACCTCCGGGTCGGCGCTCTCGGTCAGCCGCTCCGACAGGAGGGAGGCGGTGGAGAGGATGCCGCGCAGGTCGTGGTTGATCTTCGCCACGGCGGTGCCCAGCGTGGCGAGCCGTTCGCGCTGGCGCAACGCCGCGCGCACCGTGCCCTGCATGGCGGCAAGCTCGCGCTCCGCCACGCCGATCTCGTCGCTGCGGCTGCCGGGCACCAGCGGCGGGGCGCCGTCGGGATCGCGGCGGAAGGCGACGACCTCCGCGGTCAGGCGGCGCATCGGCCGCACCAGCAGGGCATGCAGCGTGAGATAGACCAGGATCGCCGCGATCAGCGAGATGGCCACCGACACCGCCAGGATGCGGCGGGAGAAGTCCAGCATGGCGTCGATCAGCGGCCGTTCGTCCATCGTCACCTCGACCCGCTGGGCCGGGTCGTTGGGCGAGCGGTCGATCACCCGGATCACGCGGTCGCGCTGCGGTTCGAAGAGGCCCTCCAAGGCGAGCCACAGGGCGTTGCCGGCATCGACGAACTGCATGCCCATGCCGGTGCCGCGCAGGTCGTACACCGCATCGACCCGCGGCGGCATCGGGCTGGACAGCATGTAGACGCGGGCGCCGGGCTGGATCAGGTCGATGACGTGGGTGCCGGTGTAGGCCAGCAGCTTCGCCTGAAGTTCCTTGGTCACCATCAGGTCGGGGGCGGCCTCCACCGACAAGGCCGCGATGTGGGCGGCGGCCAGCCGCTCCTCCAGGTAGCTCATGCGGAAGCGGGCGATGGAGGGGGCGTAGATCAGCACCTCCGCCAGCAGCACGAACAGGATGGTGAGCAGCAGAAGCTTGGCCGACAGGCTGGTCGCGACGGTGGGGCGGGGCATGCGGGGGACCAGCGGGGATGGGAGGTGGTGTTGCCGGAACGCCATCCTACGACGGTGACAAACGAGCGTCACCCCTGCGAAGACGCCGATGCGCTGGCATTACCGCTTTGGCGTTGGTAAGACAGGCGCCATGAGCGACCTTGCCCGTCACATCGACACCCTGTCGCGCGCCAACGTACTGTGCCTTGGCGACGTGATGCTCGACCGTTTCGTCTATGGTTCGGTGGACCGGGTATCGCCGGAGGCGCCGATCCCCGTCCTGCGCGTGGACCGCGACGTGCCCAAGCTGGGCGGCGCCGGCAATGTCGCCGCCAATCTGGTGGCGCTGGAGGCGGACTGCCGCTTCGTCTCGGTGGTGGGGCGCGACGGCATCGGCAGCGATCTGCTGGCCCTGCTGCGGCGCGAGGGCGTCAGCGACGGCGCCATCGTGATGGAGGAGGGGCGCCAGACCACGGTCAAGACACGCTTCATCGCCGGCCAGCAGCAGCTTCTGCGCACCGACATCGAGACGGTGGTGCCGATCACCGTCGCCGACCGCGTGCTGGAGCGCGTGCGCGACCTGCTGCCCGAGGTGGGCGGCGTCATCCTGTCCGACTACGGCAAGGGCGTGCTGACCGACGAGCTGGTGGTGGCGGTGATCGCCGCCGCGCGGGAGACTGGGCGCACCGTCGTGGTGGACCCGAAGGGGCGCGACTACCGCCGCTATCGCGGCGCCGACATCGTCACGCCCAACCGCAAGGAGCTGATGGAGGCCACCGGCCTGCCGGCCCGCACGGACGAGGAGGTGATCGCCGCCGCGCGTCACCTGATCGCCACCTGCGGCATCGGCGCCGTCGTCGCCACCCGCAGTGAACAGGGCATGTCGGTGGTGACGGCCGAGGACGCGGTGCATCTGCCGGCCGAGGCGCGGGAGGTGTTCGACGTGTCGGGCGCCGGCGACACGGTGGTGGCGACGCTGACCGCCGCGCTGTCGGTGGGGATCGATCTGGTCGATTCGGCGCGGCTGGCCAACCTGGCGGCCGGTATCGTGGTGGGCAAGGTCGGCACGGCGGTGGTCCGTTCGGCCGAGCTGCTGTCCGGCCTGCACGAGCAGCAATGGCGCCATGGCGAGGAAAAGGTGCTGACCCGCGACGCCGCGGCGGAACGGGCGGAGCGCTGGCGGCTGCGCGGCAAGCGGGTGGGCTTCACCAACGGCTGCTTCGACCTGCTGCACCCCGGCCACATCTCGCTGCTGAAACAGGCCCGCGCGGCCTGCGACGTGCTGGTGGTCGGGCTGAACAGCGATGCGTCGGTGAAGCGGCTGAAGGGCGACAGCCGCCCGGTGCAGAACGAGACGGCGCGCGCCACTGTGCTGGCGTCGCTGGGCTGCGTCGATCTGGTGGTGATCTTCGGCGAGGATACGCCGGAAACGCTGATCCACGCCCTGCGCCCCGACGTGCTGGTGAAGGGAGCCGACTACACCATCGCCACGGTGGTGGGGGCCGATTTTGTCCAGAGCTATGGCGGGAAAGTGGTGCTGGCCGAACTGGTGCAGGGCCAGAGCACGACCAACACCATCAAGCGCATGAAGGGCTGAGACAATCGCACGTGCATCGGCGGCGAGTGTCGATTGTCGCTTGTAAGCTGCCGATGCATGCCCCATCTGTGGGTGGTCGACGTTGCTCTGGGCTTTGTTATTCTGATCCGTCACGCGGATCTGGGTCTCTTCCCCGAAGTGAAATTGATGCGCCTGCGCAAACTCGCGCGGCGCAACGCCAGGAAGGGAACTGACCCATGGCTATCGGAACCGTCAAGTTTTTCAACTCCACCAAGGGCTTCGGCTTCATTCAGCCGGAAGACGGCACGGCCGACGTGTTCGTCCACATTTCCGCCGTCGAGCGCGCCGGGATCAGCAATCTCGGTGAAGGCCAGAAGCTGTCCTTCGACGCGATCCGCGATCCGCGCCGCGGCAAGGTTGCGGCCGAGAACCTCCGCGCTCTCTGAGCGCAGCAGGTTCGAAGAGAAAGGGCGGCTCCGGCCGCCTTTTTTTGTACCCGCCCCCTCGGTTGAGGATGCCCGGCCCGACCGGCCCCCTGATCTTCCCGAAGATAATCTTCCCGAGGGTACGGCGAAATTCACGAAATGGATGAACATGAACGGCTTTAAGAATGCAGGGCTTTCGGAGCGTCTGAGCGCGGCTGCCGGCGCGAAGAAGGCACTGCTGGACAAGTTCAAGGCGCAACCCGGTGTGAACGATCCGGTCTTCCTGGAGCGCGAAGAGGCCCGGCGGGCCGTCCGCGTCGCCCGTGAGGCCCGCGAGGCCGAACGCAATGCGGCGCGCGAAGCCCGCAAGGCCGCCGAACAGGAAGCGCTGCAGGCGGAACAGGCTGAGCGGGCCGCCCGCGAGGCGCTGGCCGCCCAGGAGATCGCCGAACAGGCCAAGCGCCAGGTGGCGACGGCAGCCGAGGCGAAAGCCGCCCGCGACGCCCGTTATGCGGCGCGCAAGGCCCGGAGCCGCTGACCCGCATCGCGGGATGCCGGAGTCGACGTGACGCGCCGCTCCGGCCGTCAAACCAAAACAGCCATGGAGCCTGATGCGGTCGATCCGAACCGCATCAGGCTCCATGGCTGTTTTGTTGGTGGCTGTCTTGTCGTCGGCCTTGGAAGGATGGATTTCCAAGGCCGAGCCGACTGCGGACTTACATCTTCTTCTGGACGTTGTCGGCGCCCCGTTCGATGGCGCGGCCACCGGCCTGAACGTCCTGGCCGGCGCCCTCCATGGTGTTGCAGGCGGCCAGCGTGGTGCCCAGCAGCGTGCCCAGGACGGCGAGCAGGGCGAACTTCTTGACGGTGGTCATGGTGGTCTCCGTTGCGGTGGCTGTGTGATGCCGATGGGAACGCAAGCGGGGCCGTAAAGGTTTCCGGATTCGAAAGGGGAGGGGGCTTGCGCAAAGGTGGTGCCCTTCGCTTCGGCATGGGAATGGATTACATTGGGGCTGTTGCCGAACGTCCCGTCCGGACCGGAGACCGCCATGCCGCTCGCCCGCCGCTTCACCCCGCTGACGACCGTCGATGAATTCCTGGCGATGGAGTTCCGGGATGATGCCCGGTATGAACTCGTCGATGGCGAAATTGTCGGGCAGGCACACCCGAGCCCCGCACACAGCACCTTGCAGATCGCTTTGGGCGCCGCGTTGCGCGATGCCCTGCGGGAGAAAGGCAAGCGTGACGGAAGCCGTTGCCGGGCTTTGTCGGAGGCCGGCGTCCGTCCGCATTTCGACCCGACGCACAATTACCGCGTCGCCGACCTTGCCGTGACCTGCGAGCCGTTCGATCCGGAGATCCCCTACACCACCGCCCCGGTGCTGCTGGTGGAAATTCTGTCGCCGACCGAGGAGAAGGCGCAGCGGGCCAAGCTGCACGTCTATGCCGCCATGCCGTCGGTGCGGGAGATCCTGTTCCTCGACTCCCGGACCATCCGGGCGGAACTGCACCGCCGCGATTCGGACAATCTCTGGCCCGCCGCGCCCGAGGTGCTGGAGGAGGACGGGCGGCTGGTGCTGGAAACCGCCGGCCTCGACATGCCGCTGGCGGAGCTGTACCGCGACCTCGGGTTCTGACCTCCTTCATTGGGCAACCCTGCATCCAGAGACGAAGTGTCCCGTTGCCACGGGGCGTGAGCGCGGGCATAAATCGCCCCGCGGAATATCTCGCGGCCCTCCCCGCTGGACGGGACGGCTTTTGGCAACGAGCAAGAATGGCGAAAGGAAAGCCTCTCATGGCTGAAAGCACTTTTGACGTCGTTGTGATCGGCGGCGGTCCCGGCGGGTATGTCTGCGCGATCCGCGCGGCGCAGCTCGGCTTCAAGGTTGCCTGCGTGGAAAAGCGCGGGACGCTGGGCGGCACCTGCCTGAACGTCGGCTGCATCCCGTCCAAGGCTCTGCTGGCGGCGTCGGAGAAGTTCGAGGAAGCGGCCCATGGCCTTGCCAAGTTCGGCATCAAGGTCGGCAGCGTCGACCTGGACCTGCCCGGCATGCTGGCCCACAAGGACAAGGTCGTTAAGGACAACGTCGGCGGCATCGAGTTCCTGTTCAAGAAGAACAAGGTCGCCTGGCTGAAGGGCGCCGGCAAGATCACCGCCCCGAACACCGTCGAGGTCGAAGGCGTCGGCACCATCACCGCGTCGAAGGCGATCGTCATCGCCACCGGTTCGGACGTGACCCCGCTGCCGGGCATCGCCATCGACGAGAAGCGCGTGGTGTCCTCCACCGGCGCCCTGTCGCTGCCGGAGGTGCCGAAGCATCTGGTCGTCATCGGCGGCGGCGTGATCGGCCTGGAGCTTGGCTCCGTCTGGGGCCGCCTGGGCGCCAAGGTGACGGTGGTCGAGTATCTCGACCGCGTGCTGCCGACGATGGACAACGAGCTGTCGAAGCAGGCCCAGCGCATCTTCGCCAAGCAGGGCATGGACTTCAAGCTGAGCACCAAGGTGACCGGCGCGTCGGTGACCGAGACCGGTGTCACCCTGACGGTCGAGCCCGCCGCCGGCGGCGCGGCCCAGACCATCGAGGCCGACACCGTGCTGGTCGCCATCGGCCGCCGCCCCTACACCGAAGGCCTCGGCCTGGAGGCGGTGGGCGTCGAGCTGGAGCGCGGCCGCGTCAAGATCGACGGCCATTTCCAGACCAACGTGCCGGGCATCTACGCCATCGGCGACGTGGTCGAAGGCCCGATGCTGGCCCACAAGGCCGAGGAAGAGGGCGTGGCGCTGGCCGAGCAGCTGGCCGGCCAGAAGAGCCACGTCAACCACGACCTCGTCCCCGGCGTCGTCTACACCTGGCCGGAAGTCGCCGCCGTCGGCAAGACCGAGGAGCAGCTGAAGGCCGCAGGCGTCGCCTACAAGTCGGGCAAGTTCCCGTTCACCGCCAACGGCCGCGCCCGTGCCGGCGGGAACACCGACGGTTTCGTGAAGATCCTGTCGGATGCCTCCACCGATCAGGTGCTGGGCGTCCACATGATCGGCCCGAACGTGTCGGAGATGATCGGCGAGCTGGTGCTGGCCATGGAGTTCAGCGCGTCGGCCGAGGACGTCGCCCGCACCTGCCACGCCCATCCGACTTTGTCGGAAGCGGTCAAGGAAGCGGCGCTGGCGGTGGACGGTCGTCCGCTGCACATCTGATCGACGGCCCGCGAGGGCCATCAAACGAAAGGCTCCCCCACCGTTTGGCGGGGGAGCCTTTTTCGTTGTGGCGCCCGTGCCGCCGGTCAGGCCGCGCGGATGGTCGACAGGAAGCCGTTCACCACGCTGCGCAGGCGACCGGCGTCGCCGGCGAGTTGGCCGGAGACCGACAGGACGGTCTCGGCGGAATGGCCGGCCTCGACCGCGGCGCTGCGGACGTCGGCGATGGTCTTGGTCACCTCCTGGGTGCCGCTGGCGGCCTGTTGGACGTTGCGGGCGATCTCGGCGGTGGCGGAGCCCTGTTCCTCCACCGCGGCAGCGATGGCGGTGGAGATCTCGTCGATCTGGGCGATGATGCCGCCGATGCCCTTGATCGCGCTGGCGGTCTCGTCGGTGACGCGCTGCATGCCGGTGACGTGGCCGGCGATCTCCTCCGTCGCGCGGGCGGTCTGGCTGGCGAGGCTCTTCACCTCCTGCGCCACCACGGCGAAGCCCTTGCCGGCCTCTCCGGCGCGGGCGGCCTCGATGGTCGCGTTCAGGGCCAGCAGGTTGGTCTGGCTGGCGATGTCCTGAATCAGTTGCACCACGGTGCCGATCTTCTCCGCCGCCTCGGTCAGGCTGAGCACCTGCCCGTTGGCCTGCTGGGCCGCCTCCACCGCCTCGCGGGCGATCTGGGCGGAGCGGTTGACCTGCTCGCCGATCTCCTGGATCGAGGAAGACAGCTGCTCGGTCGCGCTGGCGACGGTCTGCACGTTGCTGCTGGCATCCTGCGAGGCGTTGGCGACGACGCCGGCCTGCTGGCTGGTCTGGGTCGCGGTGGCGGTCATGGTCTGGGCGGTGCCGGTCATCGACTGGGCGGCGCGGTCGACGCCGTCCACCACATTCATCACCTGGGCTTCCAGAGTGTCGGCCAGTTGCAGCATGGCCTTGCGGCGTTCGGCGTCGGCCTTGGCCTGATCCTCGGCCCGCTGGTCGATCATCCGCTTCAGGTCGGCCAGCATCTTGCGCAGGGCGTCGGCGAGCGCGCCGACTTCGTCGGCCTGCCGGATATCCAGCGTCTGGTCGAAGCGGCCGGCGGCGATGCCCTCGGCGAAGGCGACGCTGGCGCGGATCGGCCGGGCGACGCCGCCGGCGACCACCCACATCACCGCCACCGCGCCAAGGGCGACCAGGGCGCCGACGGTGATCTGCCACAGGATGCTGGAGTTGGCGCGCTCGCCCAGTTCAGAGGCCAGGGCCATGCTGTCGGCCAGCACGATGTCCTTCGGCACCTGGACCAGCACGGCCCACGGCTTTTCGGTGTTGCCGAGCGTGATGGGAGCGAAGGCACGCAGCATGTTGGTGGAGGCTTCGATGTCGACATGCGGCTTGCCGGTCTGGACACTGGTCAGATCGTCCCGCCACGAGGCATCGAAGGTGGAGATCGACTGGCCGATCAGGTCGGGCCGCGCGCTGTGGGCGACGATCAGGCCCATGTTGCTGATGATGACCACCTGGCTGCGGCCGTTGAAGACGGCGGCGCTGACCTTGGTCGACAGTTGCTGCACGAAATCGAGGTTGAAGTCGGCGCCAGCCACGCCGCGGAACTTGCCGCCGATGACCACAGGCACCGACAGGGTCGCCAGGAACACCTGCTTGCCCTGCACGATGTAGGGCAGGGGGTCGAGCACGCTTTCGCGTCCGTTCTCCTGCGGGCCGATGTACCAGCCGCCCTTCATCACGCCATTGGGATGCCGGTCGCGGCTGTCATACTCCACCAGCGGCTGCATGGCGATGCGGCCGTTCTGGTCGCGGTTCCAATAGGGGATGAAGCGGCCGGTGGCGTCGGTGCCGGCTTCGCGGTGGTTGCGGAACTCCTCGTCCCGGCCGTCGAGCGCGTCTGGCTCCCACGCCGAATAGGTGCCGTTGAACAGCGGGTTGTTTTTCAGAACCGACAGCAGAACGCCGTTGAAGGCCTCGCGCCGCTTTTCCGGCGGGACGTGGCCGGGCGCCCCGTCGTCGGCGAGGCTGGCGAAGCTGCTGGCCATCGTCCGTGCGGCGTTCAGCGCGGTGTCGAATTCCGACCGCAGCAGGCCGGCCTGGGTGGCCGCGAGATTCTGCAGGGATTCCGTCGTCTTGCTTTCGATGATCCGTTCGACGTTGCCGGTCACGAACTCGTTGCTGGAGCGCGTCGACAGGACGGCGAAGCCGACGAGCACGGCGACGGTGCCTGCCAGGCACAAGCCCGACAGCATCGCGATCTTCGATTGGATTGATCTTATTTGCATGGTGTTTCCCCAGCATGAATCACACGCTGGAAGCACTGTGGAATTTGCCCCTTAACGAATGGTGAAGCCTGGATAAGGGTTAGAATACGGCCTTTGATGCGAAAGTATTACGGTTGCGGGGCATTGCTTCACTATTTGCGACTGATTCTAACGTCCATGGGAAAATCCGGGAATGTATTTTCATTTCCCGACAACAGACGGATTGTTGCGAGATTGCATTCCATGCGCGAAGTCTCCGCCGACATCTGCGACGGGAATCGGTGTGAATATCCCGATATGCTTGGCTCGATTGTGGAGACCGGTCCCAATCAGCCCTTGCGCGCCCGAGGATGGGCATTGCGGTACACGTTCATCAGTTGCTCGTTCTCGACGTCCGTGTAACGCTGGGTTGTGGAGAGCGAGGCGTGGCCGAGCAGGTCCTGGATGGCGCGCAGGTCGCCGCCGTCCGCCAAAAGATGGGTCGCGAAACTATGCCGCAGGGCGTGCGGAGTGGCGCTGTCGGGCATGCCCATCAGGGCGCGCAGCTTCTGCATCTGATGCTGGGCGACGCTGGCGTTCAGCCGGCCACCGCGGGTGCCGACGAACAGCGGGCCATCGGGGGCCAGCGTGAAGGGGCACGATTCGATATAGGCGCGCACCGCCTCCGTCACCGCCGGCAGGACGGGGATCATGCGGTCCTTGCGGCCCTTGCCGGTGACGCGCAGCGTGTCGGTCAGCGGCGCGTCCTTTCGGGCCAGACCCAGCGCTTCGGAAATGCGCAGGCCGCAGCCGTAGAGCAGGGTGAACAGGGCGCGGTCGCGCTTGCCGATCCAGGGCTCGTCGCGATCGCGCTCGGCCTCCTCCAGCAGGCGGTCGGCGTCGATCTCCGTCAGCGGGCGCGGGGCGGGGCGCTTGACCTTGGGCGTGGCCAGCGTGGCGACGGCGGGGTTGTGCAGCCGGCCGCTGCGGTCCAGCCAGCGGAACAGGTTGCGCACCGCCGCCAGCTTGCGCGCGCGGCTGGCCCCGACCAGACCGTCCATCGCCAACCTGGACATCCAGGCGCGGAAATCCGCCGCCTTCAGGTCGCCCAGGTTGTTCAGCGAGGGCGGCGAGCCGCCGCGGAATTCGGTGAGGAAGCGCAGGAACTCCCCCACGTCGGCGGTGTAGGCCGACAGGGTGTGGCGGGACACCGCCTTCTCGCTCTCCATCCAGCGCCGCCAGTGGGCCAGCACGTCCTGAACGTCGGGCTTGGCGGAAAACCCCAGAACAGGTTCGGTCACGCCGGCAGCTCCAGCCAGCCGCGGATCACCCGCTCGATGACGCGGGCAAGGAAGCCGACCAGTTCGGTGCCTTGGCCGGTGTGGAAGGTGTCGGGCTCGCGGCTGCCGAAAGCGAGCAGGCCGTCGGGCGTCTCGCTGGAAACCTGGATGCGGATCAGCGCCTCCGACCGGACCAGGCCGGCGCCGGGGCCGTAGATCTCGGGATCGCCCTGGATGTCGGTGTTCAGCACCACGTCGGCGCGGCCCAGCCGCTCGGCGATGGCGCCCGGCTCCACCACCCGCACGCCGGAACGGTGGACGTGGGGAATGTCGCTGCCGTTGGATTCGATGACCAGACAGGCGACGTCGAGGTCGAGAAGGACCGCGAGGTCGGTGGTGATGGTCTGGATCAGCTGCTCGAAGCTCTGGGCGTCGAGCAGGAACAGGACCGCGGCATGGATGCGGTTCTGGCTGTTCAGGTTGGCCCGGCTGGTGCCGATCAGCTCGCGCTGCTGGTCCTTGAGGGTGCGGACCTCGGCGCGCAGCCGGTCGACCATAAAGGCCTGGAGGTCCACCACCCCACGCCCGCGGTCGACCGACGGCGGGGTCAGGTGGTGGACCAGATCGGCGTTCTGGGCCAGGAAGTCCGGGTGGGTCCGCAGATAGGCGCGCACATCCTCCGAAGAGAGCGTCGACGCCTGGCGCGGGGGGTGGCCCGGTTCGCGGCCCCTGTCGGCCATGATCGCTCCGGCCCGCCTTACAGGATCGACTGGCCGGTCTTCTTCCAGTCATCGACGAACTGGGAGAGACCCTTGTCGGTCAGCGGGTGGTTGAACAGCTGCTTCAGCACCGACGCCGGCGCGGTCACGACATGGGCGCCCAGACGGGCGGCCTTGACGATGTGCATCGGGTTGCGGATCGAGGCGACCAGCACCTCGGTCTTGAAGGCGTCGTAGTTGTTATAGATCTCGCAGATGTCCTTGATGATGCCCATACCATCCTGGCCGATGTCGTCCAGGCGGCCGACGAAGGGCGACACGAAGCTGGCGCCGGCCTTGGCCGCCAGGATCGCCTGGGCGGGGGAGAAGCACAGCGTGACGTTGACCATCGTGCCTTCGGACGAGATGATCTTGCAGACCTTCAGGCCGGCCGGGGTCAGCGGCACCTTCACCGCGACGCGGTGGGAGATCTTGGCGATCTTGTGGGCTTCGGCGAGCATGGTCTCGAAGTCGGTGGACGCCACCTCGGCGCTGACCGGACCGTTGACGACGTCGCAAATCTCGGCCACGAGGTCGAGGAATTGACGGCCGGACTTGGCGATCAGGGAGGGGTTGGTGGTAACACCGTCCAGCAGACCGGTATCGGCCAGATCGCGGATCTCGGCGATGTCGGCGGTGTCGACGAAGAACTTCATGACGAAGGGTCCATGCTTGCTGATGTTGACCGGAACCGGCCGCGCCGGAAAGCTGACCGACGCGCCGTCCCGCCCGGTGCCCGGGACATGAGGCCACTCTAGCCGATGCGTTCGACTTCCGCCAGTTCCGCCCCGGGCTTTCAGGGGGATCTTCTTGGGGACACGCCCGAAACGGGGCAGCCCGAAGGCGATTTGGTGCGTGAAACCACCGATTCCCCGGCGAAGCCGCAGCCTCGCGGGTCGGACCGCCGCGTCGCCGTCCTGCTGCCGCTGCCGCTGCGCGAGGTCTATGACTATCGCGTGCCGGACGGGATGGAGCTGGTTCCCGGCGATTTCGTCGAGGTGCCGCTGGGGCCGCGCCGGGTGATCGGCGTCGTCTGGGGGCCCGGCGCCGGGACGCTGGAGTCCGGCCGGCTGAAGGCGGTGGTGCGCCGGTTTGACGTGCCGCCGATGACCGAGGTCGGCCGCCGCTTCGTCGAATGGGTCGCCGCCTACACCATGACGCCGCCGGGCTTCGTCCTGCGCATGGCGGTCAGCGTGCCGGCGGCGCTGGAGCCGCCCAAGCCGATGCTGGCCTATCTGCGCAAGCAGGGGGCGGAGCCGCCGCCCGGCTTCAAGATGACCGATCCGCGCAAGCGCATCCTGGCGTTGCTGGAGGATGGGCCTCCCCGCACCCCGGCGGAACTGGCGGAGGAGGCCGGCTGCGGCGTGACGGTGGTACGCGGGCTGGCCGAGGCCGGGCTGCTGGAACCGGTGATGCTGCACCCGACCCGGCTCGGCCGGCCCGACTGGCGCCGGCCCGGACCCAGCCTGTCGGCCGACCAGCGGGCGGCGGCCGACGATCTGCGCGCCCGGGTGGCATCCGGCAGCTATTCCACCGTGCTGCTCGACGGCGTCACCGGGTCGGGCAAGACGGAGGTCTATTACGAGGCGATCTCGGCGGCGTTGGAGCAGGGCAAACAGGCGCTGGTGCTGCTGCCGGAGATCGCACTGTCGGCACAGTGGCTCGACCGCTTCGCCCGCCGCTTCGGCGCGCCGCCGGCGGAATGGCATTCGGAGCTGACCGGGGGGCAGCGCCGCGACACCTGGCGCGCGGTGTCCAAGGGCGAGGTGCCGGTGGTGGTGGGGGCGCGGTCGGCGCTGTTCCTGCCCTACCCGGATCTGGGTGTCATCATCGTCGATGAGGAGCACGACTCCGCCTACAAGCAGGAGGAGGGGGCGATCTACCACGCCCGCGACATGGCGGTGGCGCGGGCGCATCTGGGCGGCTTGCCCATCGTGCTGGTCTCCGCCACGCCGTCGCTGGAGACCAAGGTGAATGCCGACAGCCACCGCTATGCGCGCATCGAGCTGCCGGCCCGCCATGGCGGTGCGGTGCTGCCCGACGTCGAACTGATCGACCTGCGGCGCGACCGTCCTCCCGCCCGGCACTGGCTGGCGCCCAGCCTGCGCAAGGCGCTGACCGACACGCTGGCGGCGGGCGAGCAGGCGATGCTGTTCCTGAACCGCCGTGGCTATGCCCCGCTGACCCTGTGCCGCGCCTGCGGCCACCGCATGCAATGCCCGAACTGCACGGCGTGGCTGGTCGAACACCGGCTCGCCCGCAAGCTGCAATGCCACCATTGCGGCCTGCAGCAGCCCTTGCCCCATGCCTGCCCGGAATGCGGGGAGGAGGGGACGATGGCCGCCTGCGGTCCCGGCGTGGAGCGCATCGCCGAGGAGGTGGCGGAGCTGTTCCCCGACGCCCGCGCCGCCATCATGGCGTCCGACACCCTGCACGGTCCGCGCGCCATCCAGGAGATGGTGGAGAGCATCGGCCGGCACGAGCTGGACATCATCATCGGCACGCAGGTGATGGCGAAGGGCCATCATTTCCCGATGCTGACGCTGGTGGGGGTGGTCGATGCCGATCTGGGGCTGAACGGCGGCGACCTGCGGGCGGCGGAGCGCACCTATCAGCTGCTGCATCAGGTCGCCGGGCGCGCCGGGCGCGGCGAGCGGCCGGGGCGGGTGATGCTGCAGACCTTCATGCCCGAACATCCGGTGATGCAGGCGCTGGCCGCCGGCGACCGCGACGGCTTCTATCAGCTGGAGGCCGAGATGCGGCTGGAGGCCGGCATGCCGCCCTTCGGCCGGCTGGCAGCGCTGATCGTGTCGGGCGAGGATCCGACGCTGGTGGAGCGGGTGGCGATGGCGCTGGGCAGGGCCGCACCGCGCAGCGACTCGGTCCATATCTTGGGGCCGGCCCCGGCACCGCTGGCCCTGCTGCGCGGACGGCATCGCCGCCGCCTGCTGCTGAAGGCGCCGCGCAGCACCCAGGTGCAGCCGCTGATCGCGGAGTGGCTGGACAGGGTGGAGATCCCGCCGGCCATCCGGGTGCAGATCGATGTCGACCCCTATAGCTTCCTTTAAGGGGCGTTAGCGTCGGCAGGGCAGGCTGCGGCGAATTGACACGATCCGGTCGCGGCAGGGGTTCGACATGGCACCTGTGACGTTTGGTCCATTGCGCGGCGTGGAGCATGGTATTACCACGGTCGGGATGGTTCCGAATCCAAACTTCCTTCCCGGACCCAAACGTCACAGGCACAGGTTCAGGCTGATGGTCGGCATGATCTCCAAGCTTCGTCTGCGCGTTCAGCGGCAAACCCTGCTGACCGTGCTGCCGGTTCTTCTGCTGCTGGTGGTCATCGCCTTTGCCGCCGGCGCCCCGGCCCGCACCCGCGGCACCGATGCCGAAGCGCTGACCATGATCGACCGCGCCGAGCAGTTGCTGGAGCGGATCGGTCCGGACGCGGCGGCCGAAGCCTTTGTCGCCCATGATAGCGCTTTCACCGACCGCGACCTCTACCCGATGCTGCTGGACGACACCGGCGTGATGGTCGCCCATGGCTGGACCGCGACGCTGAACGGGTCGAACCTGAAGGAGCTGCGCGACGTCGATGGCAAGCCCTTCATCCGCGAGGCGCTGGACGGGGTGGCGCGCGCCGGCCGCACCGACGTCACCTATCAATGGATCGACCCGCTGACCGGGCAGGTTGCGCGCAAGACGATGCACGCCCGCCGTCTGGTTCTGAACGGCAAGCCCTACATGCTGGCGGTCGGGGTCTATCGTTGAGGCTTTTATGAAACTGCTGCGGCGGGATGCCGCAGGTCGCTTTTTTACATGGTGAAAATTACCGCGGCCAAATCCAAGGGACCAAACCCAAGGAAGGTCAGGGCGACCGCGGCCGGCGCGGGCGCCAGATAGACAGGCATTCGGCGGCGTTGTCACCGGCCCCGATGCCGTACCAGCCCGAGCGGTCGTGGAAGGACAGGCTGTAGCGGCCCTTGGCGTCGCGTTCGAAGCGGAAGACCGGACGGTCGACTTCCGGCAGCAGCACCAGAAGCCGGTCGTGGGTGCGCCCCGACTCGCGCAGCACGCCGACCCAATGCCCGTCGCGAATCTTCGGTTCGGCCACGGCGGCGAAGGCGTCCAGATCGTCCGGGGTAAAGCGGGCGCGGCTGAACTGGATGACGTTGGGCGCGCGCTCCTCCAGCCGGGAGCCGGCGCCGGCGTCGGTGTCCGCAGGGGTGTCGGTCGTCGGCAGGATGGTCATGGCGGATAAGGCCTCTGGTCTCTCGGGACCGGCTGCGGCGGGGCAAAACGACAGGAATCCCAAGGTCGGATCGGCCGCCCGCACGGTTCCGGCCGACCGTGGATCAGATTGGTTAACCTTGAATTAAACCGGGAATAGGGCCACATCGAAGTCACAGCCGGTATGACCAGTCGAGCGTTGCCCGAGTCCTCGGCGAACGCAGTTGCGACCAATGATTCCGCAGTTGCTCAAAACGCCGCAGCCAAATTGTCCAGACCCCGTTGCGTGGTGGCGATTCCTGTGATATTGGACCGCTCGCTTTCGCGGCCGGGGTGTTTGTGCCTCGGGTTGACACCCTATAAGGCCGCCGAATTCACCGTCTACCGAACTCAATTCGAGGGATCAGGTGGCATCCGAAGGAACAGGCGTATCCGAACTCGCCGCGCGTTACTCCACCGCGCTGTTCGAGCTTGCGGACGAAAATCAGGCGTTGGACACGGTCGCGAGCGATCTGGCCACGCTGAAGCAGATCCTGGCCGAGAGCGCTGACCTCCGTCGCCTCGTCCGCAGCCCCGTCATCAGCCGCGCCGATCAGGGCAAGGCCATGGCCGCTGTCCTGGACAGCGCCGGCGTGTCCGATCTGACCAAGCGCTTCATCGGGCTGGTGGCGGCCAACCGCCGCCTGTTCTCGATCGACGGCATGATCGAAGGCTTCCTGGCCGAGCTGGCCCGGCGCCGCGGCGAGGTCACGGCGCAGGTCACGACGGCCCAGCCGCTGAACGACGCCCAGCGCGACGCCGTCATCGACGCGCTCAAGGCGTCCATCGGTTCCAAGGTGTTGGTGAACACCTCCGTCGATCCGGAGCTGATCGGCGGCATGATCGTTAAGTTCGGCTCGCGCATGGTCGATACCTCGGTGCGCACGAAGCTGAACAAATTGCAACTCGCCATGAAGGCCTCAGGGGGATCAGTCTGATGGATATCCGCGCCGCAGAAATCTCTGCGATCCTCAAGCAGCAGATCGCGAATTTCGGGACCGAGGCGGATGTCGCCGAGGTTGGTCAGGTCCTGTCGGTGGGTGACGGCGTCGCCCGCGTGCACGGCCTGGACAACGTCCGCGCCGGCGAAATGGTCGAGTTCCCGGGTGGCCTGCAGGGCATGGCGCTGAACCTCGAGACCGACAATGTCGGTATCGTGATCTTCGGCGACGACCGCGGCATCAAGGAAGGCGACACCGTCAAGCGCACCGGCACCATCGTCGACGTTCCGGTCGGCCGTGGCCTGCTGGGCCGCGTGGTCGACGGCCTCGGCAACCCGATCGACGGCAAGGGTCCGCTGGTCGACGTCGAGCGCAAGCGCGTCGAGGTGAAGGCCCCCGGCATCATCCCGCGCAAGTCGGTGCACGAGCCGATGCAGACCGGCCTGAAGGCCGTCGACAGCCTGGTTCCGATCGGGCGCGGCCAGCGCGAGCTGATCATCGGTGACCGTCAGACCGGCAAGACCGCCGTCGTCATCGACACCTTCCTGAACCAGAAGCCGATCAACCAGGGCGACGACGAGAGCAAGAAGCTCTACTGCATCTACGTCGCCGTCGGCCAGAAGCGCTCCACCGTCGCCCAGATCGTCAAGACCCTGGAAGACGCCGGCGCCATGGAATACTCCATCGTCGTCGCCGCCACCGCGTCGGAGCCGGCTCCGCTGCAGTTCCTGGCGCCGTACACCGGCTGCACGATGGGCGAGTATTTCCGCGACAACGGCATGCACGCCCTGATCGTGTACGACGATCTGTCCAAGCAGGCCGTCGCCTACCGCCAGATGTCGCTGCTGCTCCGCCGTCCGCCGGGCCGCGAAGCCTATCCGGGCGACGTGTTCTACCTCCACAGCCGCCTGCTGGAGCGCGCCGCCAAGATGGGCGACGCCCATGGCAACGGCTCGCTGACCGCCCTGCCGGTCATCGAGACCCAGGCCGGCGACGTGTCCGCCTACATCCCGACCAACGTGATCTCGATCACCGACGGTCAGATCTTCCTGGAAACCGGCCTGTTCTATAAGGGCATCCGCCCCGCCATCAACGTCGGTCTGTCGGTGAGCCGCGTCGGTTCCGCCGCCCAGATCAAGGCGATGAAGCAGGTCGCCGGCACCATCAAGATGGAACTCGCGCAGTACCGCGAGATGGCCGCCTTCGCCCAGTTCGCCTCGGACCTCGACGCCTCGACCCAGCGCCTGCTGGCCCGCGGCGCCCGTCTGACCGAGCTGCTGAAGCAGGGCCAGTTCCAGCCGCTGCCCGTCGAAGAGCAGGTCGTTTCGATCTTCGCCGGCGTGAAGGGCTACCTGGACGCCATCCGCGTCGAGGACGTGAACCGCTTCGAGGCCAAGTTCCTGTCGGAAATCCGCGCCAAGGGCGCCGATATCCTGGCGGCGATCCGCACCGACAAGCAGATCACCTCGGCGACCGAAGAGAAGCTGAAGGCGTTCCTCGACGGCTTCGCCAAGGTCTTCGCCTGACCGACCGCGCGCGGGGGCGGGAAACCGCCCCCCACCGTCTTGTAGAGACGGGCACGGAACGACCTCGAGCGGAATTGAAGGGCCGGCATGCCTAACCTCAAGGACCTAAAGAACCGGATCGCGAGCGTCCAGTCGACGCGCAAGATCACCTCGGCCATGAAGATGGTCGCGGCCTCCAAGCTGCGCCGCGCTCAGGAGCAGGCGGAAGCCAGCGGTCCCTACGCGGAGCGTATGGGCCGCATGCTGTCGTCGCTGGCCGCCAACGTGCAGGACAGCGGCAACGGCCCGAAGCTGATGACCGGAACGGGCGCCGATCAGGTGCATCTGCTGGTCGTCATCAGCTCCGACCGCGGTCTGTGCGGCGCCTTCAACGGCTCCATCGTCCGCGAGGCCAAGCGCCAGATCGTCCGCCTGCAGGGCGAGGGCAAGACCGTGAAGCTGCTGACCGTCGGCCGCAAGGGCCGCGACCAGCTGAAGCGCGAGTTCGCCTCCCTGATCGTCGAGAGCTACGAGGATGTCGGCCGCCGCCGGCTCGGCTTCAGCGACGCCGACATGGTGGCGACGAAGGTGCTGTCGATGTTCGACGCCGGCGAGTTCGACGTCTGCTCGGTCATCTTCAACAAGTTCAAGTCGGCGATCTCGCAGGTCGTCACGGTTCAGCAGCTCATCCCCTTCGCCGTCGCCACCGAGGCCGCCGAGGCCGCCGGCGCTGACGCCAAGGCGATGTACGAGTTCGAGCCGGACGAGGAGCAGATCCTCGCCGAACTGCTGCCGCGCAACCTGTCCATCCAGATCTACCGCGCCCTCCTGGAGAGCGCCGCGTCCGAACAGGGCGCCCGGATGACCGCGATGGACAACGCGACGCGCAACGCCGGCGACATGATCAACAAGCTGACGATCACCTACAACCGGACGCGCCAGGCCTACATCACCAAGGAGCTGATCGAAATCATCTCCGGTGCCGAGGCCCTGTAACGGCCGCATCCGACACGTAGCGTCCAGCCTATTTGCGCCGGCGACGGCATACCGACACTTACCGAGTTCCTAGGGAGCTTTACTCCATGGCCACCACCAATTCTGTCGGCAAGATCACGCAGGTCACGGGCGCCGTCGTGGACGTGCAGTTCGACGGCGACCTGCCGGCGATCCTGAACGCGCTGCACACCCAGAACGACGGCAAGACCCTCGTTCTGGAAGTGGCGCAGCACCTGGGCGAGAGCACGGTCCGCACCATCGCCATGGACAGCACCGACGGTCTGGTGCGTGGCGCCGAGGTGACCGACACCGGCGCTCCGATCGCCGTGCCGGTCGGCCCTGAGACCCTGGGCCGAATCATCAACGTCATCGGCGAGCCGATCGACGAGCGCGGCGCGGTCAACGCCGCCCGCTCGCTGCCGATCCACCGTCAGGCCCCGGACTTCGTCGACCAGTCGACGGACGCCGAAGTGCTGATCACCGGCATCAAGGTCATCGACCTGCTGGCTCCCTACGCCAAGGGCGGCAAGATCGGCCTGTTCGGCGGCGCCGGCGTCGGCAAGACCGTGACGATCATGGAGCTGATCAACAACGTCGCCAAGGCGCACGGCGGCGTGTCGGTGTTCGCCGGCGTGGGCGAGCGTACCCGTGAGGGCAACGACCTCTACCACGAGATGATCGAGTCGGGCGTCATCAAGCTCGACGGTCCGGGCTCCAAGGTGGCCCTGGTGTACGGCCAGATGAACGAGCCGCCGGGTGCCCGCGCCCGCGTCGCGCTGAGCGGCCTGACGCTCGCGGAATACTTCCGCGACGAGGAAGGCCAGGACGTGCTGTTCTTCGTGGACAACATCTTCCGCTTCACCCAGGCCGGTTCGGAAGTGTCGGCTCTGCTGGGCCGCATCCCGTCGGCGGTGGGTTACCAGCCGACGCTGGGCACCGACATGGGCGCCCTGCAGGAGCGCATCACCTCGACGAAGAAGGGTTCGATCACCTCGGTGCAGGCCATTTACGTGCCCGCCGACGATCTGACCGACCCGGCCCCGGCCGCTTCCTTCGCCCACCTGGACGCCACCACGGTGCTGTCGCGCTCGATCGCCGAAATGGCCATCTTCCCGGCCGTGGACCCGCTCGACTCGACCAGCCGCATCCTCGACCCGCGCGTCGTCGGTGAGGAGCACTACCAGGTCGCCCGTTCGGTGCAGAAGGTTCTGCAGACCTACAAGTCGCTGCAGGACATCATCGCCATCCTGGGCATGGACGAGCTGTCGGAAGAGGACAAGCTGGTCGTGGCCCGCGCCCGCAAGATCCAGCGCTTCCTGTCGCAGCCGTTCCACGTCGCCGAGGTGTTCACCGGCACGCCGGGCGTGCTGGTCAGCCTGGAAGACACCATCAAGGGCTTCAAGGGCATCGTGAACGGCGACTACGATCACCTGCCGGAGGCCGCCTTCTACATGGTCGGTACCATCGACGAGGCGATCGCCAAGGCCAAGAAGCTGGCCGCCGCCTGATCCCCATCCGGGATTGCGGCATTCCGACCCGGCTCCATCGGCCCTGAGAAGGGGCATGAGAAAGCCGGGCGGAAATCGACATCAGCACACCCCCTCCCCCCGTCATCGGGGGAGGGGGTTCCTATGAAGAGGCACCAGGAAACCCATGGCCGATAAAGTCGAATTCGAGCTGGTCTCGCCGGAAAAGCTGCTGAAGTCGCAGCCCGTGGACATGGTCGTGGTGCCGGGTTCGGAAGGCGATTTCGGCGTGCTCGCCGGTCATTCGCCGATGATCTCGACCGTGCGTCCGGGTGTCATCGACGTCTATGAGGGCGACCGCGTGGTCGACCGCGTCTTCGTCGCCGGCGGCTTCGCCGAGGTCACCGAGGCCCGCTGCACCGTGCTGGCCGAGGAAGCGGTGGCGCTGACCGATCTGGACCGCGCCGCGGTCGAGAAGCAGATCAAGGATCTGTCCGAGGACGTGGACGACAGCAAGTCGGACGCCGAGCGCGCTGCCGCCGAGTCCAAGCTGGCCGTCGCGCGCGCCAAGCTGGACGCGCTGACCCAGACCTCCGCTCACTGAGCGGAGGCCGTCGGCACGCTTCCCGTCTGTGCGGGATCCTGGAGCCAACGGCATATATCTCTTCGGTCAAACGGGCGGCTTGGGCATCCAGGCCGCCCGTTCGCGTTGCGACTTGGTTGCATCGCGCAAAAGAGCGATTACATTCGAAGGCCTGAACCGTGAACCCCGCCGTACCCGACGGCATAAAGGCGGGGACACGGGAGCGGCGAACCCTTTCCCGATATGAACCGGCCGCAACGGCAGCGCGGCCCAGAACGAGGCGGTAGAGCGGACATGGCGCGTGCGCATTGGCGGATCGACGAGCTTCCCTGGGACCGTTTCGACGCCGGCAAGATCGATCCTGATCTGGTCCCGCTGATCAAGGCGGCGGCCCTGGTGGAATTCAACGCCGACGATTACACCGCCTATCTGTGCAACGTCTTCAAGGACGATCCGGAGTTCCAGGAGGCCGCCCGCGGCTGGGCGATTGAGGAGGTCCAGCATGGCGAGGCGCTGGGCCGCTGGGCCGAGCTGGTCGATCCGACCTTTGATTTCCGCGCGGCGGTCGAGCGCTTCCGCGCCGGCTACCGCGTGCCGATCGACCTCGACGCCTCGGTCCGTGGCTCGCGCACCGGCGAGATGATCGCCCGCTGCATGGTGGAGACCGGCACCAGTTCCTACTACGCCGCCATCGGCGATTCGACTGACGAGCCGGTGCTGAAGGAGATCTGCCGCAACATCGCCGCTGACGAGCTGCGCCACTACAAGATCTTCTACACCTACGCCAAGAAGTATCTGGACCGCGAAGGGCTGAACAAGGTGCAGCGGCTGAAGGTGGCGCTGTCGCGCATCGGCGAGTCGGAGGACGACGAGCTGGCCTATGCCTACTACGCCGCCAACGCCCCGGCCGACGCCGCTTACGAGCACAAGCTCTACAACGCCGCCTACAAGCGCCGCGCCTTCGGCCGCTATCGCCGCAAGCATGTCGACCGCGCCATCGCCATGGTGTTCAAGGCCTGTGGCCTGAAGCCCCACACCCGGCTGTGCAGCGTCGCCTCGCGCGGGGCGTGGTGGTTCATCGACCGTCAGGCCAGGAAGCTGGCGGCGCAGGCGGTCTGACCTGCTCAGGAAAGGTGGCGGCGCCGGTCCCTTTGGAGTAGCCATTGGGGCCCAACCACCCAATGAGGGTTCCGGAGACATGAAGCTCTTCTACAAGGCGGGCGCCTGTTCGCTGTCGCCGCACATCATCCTGCGCGAGGCCGGGCTGCCCTTCGATCTGGTGAAGGTCGATCTCGCGGCCAAGACCCTGGCCGACGGCAGCGACTTCCTTGCGGTGAACCCGAAGGGCCAAGTGCCGGCCCTGGCGTTGGACGAGGGTGGCCTGTTGACCGAAGGGCCGGTGATCGCGCAGTACATCGCGGACAAGGCCCCGGATAGCGGCCTGATCCCGCCGGCCGGCAGCCTGGAGCGCTACCGTGTGCTGGAGTGGCTGAACTTCATCGGGACCGAGTTGCACAAGGGCTGCTCGCCGCTGTTCCGTCCCAACACGCCGGATGCCTACAAGGACATTGCCCGGCAGACGCTGACCGCCAAGTTGGCGGTGCTGAATCAGGGGCTGCAAGGCAAGACCTACTTGACCGGCGAGCGTTTCACGGTGGCCGACGCCTATGCATTCGTCGTGCTGCGCTGGGTCCCGCATCTGGGCGTGGACCTGTCGCCCTTCGCCAATCTGGCCGCCTTCAGCGAGCGCGTCGGCGCCCGTCCGGCGGTACAGGCGGCACTCGCGGCCGAAGCCTAGGGCTGACGACAGCGTCTCTGAACGAGAAAGGCCCCGTCTCGGCGAGAGACGGGGCCTTTTTCTTTTGTCGGCGTCGCGCGGATCAGGCGGCGCTGGGCTTGCGGCGCAGCGGGGTGTTGCCGCCGGGAGTACCGGCGGCGCGCGGCGCCTGCTTGCCGTTGCCCTGGCTGTTGCCGTGCGACACGGCATGCGGAGCCGGGCGGCGGTCGTGGCGGTTCTGGTCGTTGCGGGCGGCGTCCGGACGCGGCGCACCGGCCGGCTTGCCGGGCTTCTGCGGGGTCTTGGCGGCCTGCGGAGCCTTGGCAGGCTGCTGCGCCGCCTTCGGGGCTGCCTTCGGCGCCGCGTTCGCCGGGCGGGTCTGCTGCTGGTTGCGGTTGTTCTGGTTGCGGTTGCTGCCCGGTGCCTTGGGGCGGGGCGGCGGCTTGGAGGAGGCGTGGATCTGCGCCACGTCCACCGCATGGTAGGGGTGGGTGGTGTCGGACGGGATCGGCTGACGGATCGTCTTCTCGATGTCCTTCAGATAGCCGACCTCTTCATGGTCGCAGAAGGACACCGCGCTGCCGTCGGTGCCGGCGCGCGCGGTCCGGCCGATGCGGTGGACGTAGCTTTCCGGCTCGTTCGGCAGGTCGAAGTTGATGACGTGGCTGATGCCGTCGATGTCGATGCCGCGCGCGGCGATGTCGGTCGCCACCAGCGCCCGCAGCTCGCCGGCGCGGAAGCTTTCCAGCGCGCGGACACGGGCCGACTGCGACTTGTCGCCATGGATGGCGTCGGCGGCGATGCCGGCCTTCTTCAGATGGTCGGCGATGCGATCGGCGCCATGCTTGGTGCGGGCGAAGACGATGGTGCGGGCCATCGCGCTGTCTTCCAGCAGGTCGGCCAGCAGACGGCGCTTGTCGCTGCGCTCGACGAAGAGGACGCGCTGGTTGATGCGCTCCACCGTCGTCGACTGCGGCGTCACCTCGATGCGCTCGGCGTCGGTCAGGATGCTGTTGGCGAGGTCCACCACCGCGTCGGGCATGGTGGCGGAGAACAGCAGGGTCTGCCGTTCCTTCGGCAACACCGCCACCACCTTCCGCACGTCGCGGATGAAGCCCATGTCGAGCATGCGGTCGGCCTCGTCGAGGACGAACAGCTCGATGCTGCCGAGATTGACGTGGTTCTGCGCCATCAGGTCGAGCAGGCGGCCGGGGGTGGCGATCAGCACCTCCGTCCCGCGGGCGATGGCGGCGACCTGGGGGCTCTGGCCGACGCCGCCATGGATGACGGTGCGGCGGATCGGCAGATGGCGGCCGTAGGTGGTGAAGCTGTCGCCGATCTGCAGCGCCAGTTCACGCGTCGGGGTCAGGATCAGGGCGCGCGGCGACTTGGCGGCCACGCGCTTCTTGTTCTGGAACAACCGCTGCAGCATCGGCAGCGTGAAGGCGGCGGTCTTGCCGGTGCCGGTCTGGGCGAGGCCCAGCACGTCGCGGCCGGCCAGCAGAAGCGGGATGGCGCCGGCCTGGATCGGCGTGGCCGTGGAGTATCCCTCCTCCGCGACGGCGCGCAGAAGAGGCTCGATCAGGCCGAGGCCGGAAAATTCGGTCATGGAAGCGATGGTCCTGGTCACCAGAATGGGGGCCGCGCCAGGAGGGAGCGGCCGGGCTTGCGCGCTCCGCGGCGGGTTGGCGCGGAGCCGTCGGGCGGCGGGCGATCAGGCGAGCGCAAGTCCTGCGCGGCGCCGGGCGCCGTCCGACCCCGGACAGATAGGGCCGGTGGCTTGATTTGGCAAGCAAACTCGTCGCGCGGCAGGGGTGCGCCTGCCGATTCGGGAGGGTCAAGCGGAGGCTGGACGGGAGGGGAGGGGGCGCGAGCCGGTGTCGCAATCCTGCGGCATATGGTCGCGCCCCGGTGCCGTCCGTCGGCGCTTACGGCTTCTTGATGATGCCGCAGGCGAGGCGGTCGCCGGAGTTGCCGGCCGGTTGGCTGAGGTAATCGTCGGGCTGGGCGTGGATGATGATCGAGGTGCCGCCCTGCTTGAACAGGCCATCGGCGCCGTCGGTCAGGGTCACCATGTGGGTGATCGCCTCGAACCCGGCCTTGCCGGTCTCGTTGGCCCAGATGTTGGGAAGCTCGCCGTAGTGCATGTGCTCGGATTCGAGACCGTGCTTGGAGCCTTGGGCGGCGAAATGACCGCCGGCCGCCTTGAAATCGGGGGTGCAGGCCCCGTTTTCATGGATGTGGATGCCGTGCCAGCCCGGCGGCAGACCTTCCAACTGGCCATGCACCAGGATGCCGTGCGGGAATTTGGTGAAGGTGACGGTGCCCAGCGGTTTGCCCTGGGCATCGGCGATGGCGGCCTGGGCGGCGGGAGCGGGCGCCGGGGCGGCCGGGGCGGACTGCTGGGCGAGAGCGGGAACGGCTGCCAGCGACAGTCCTGCGAGCAGCAGGGCCGGAATCAACGAGGAGCGGAACAAGGTGCGGGGCATTCCGGTGGGTCCTCCATATTGGCCGGCGCGGGTGAGCGGCCGGCAGGGTCGCGACTTCGCGTCGCTGCGAAACCGCTCTGGGATTGCGAACGGTTTTCAGTATGATGGGGGTATCGGCAAGCAAAGACCAGGGTTGGGGTTATGACGTCGCGTCTGGAAGCGTTGTGCATGGAGAAGGGGCTGAAGATGACCGGGCAGCGCCGCGTCATCTCGCAGGTGTTGTCGGAGGCGGATGACCACCCCGACGTCGAGGAGGTGCATCGCCGCGCCGTGCAGATCGACCCGCGCATCTCCATCGCCACCGTCTACCGCACCATGCGTCTGCTGGAAGACGCGCAGGTGATCGAGCGCGTCGATCTGGGCGACGGGCGTGCGCGCTACGAAGAGGCGACGGCCGACCACCACCACCACCTGATCGACACCCGCACCGGCCGGATCATCGAATTCGCCAGTCCGGAGCTGGAGGCGATGAAGGAGCGGATCGCTCACGAGCTCGGCTACAAGATCGTCGGCCACCGGCTGGAAATCTACGGCGTGCCGCTGGACGACGCCGGTGACGGCGCCCGGGATGAGGAGGAGCGTCCATGACCGATCCCCGTTTCTTCGAAGCCAATCAGCCGATTGCCGACGCCATCGCCTGCCGCGATGCGGTGCAGCGCTGCTACTCCGGCCTGTGCCGCTGCGGCCAGCCGGAACGCTATGCGCTGGAGGCGGCGGTGACGGTCTATCGCTATCACCATCCGGAGATCCCGCCGGCCCAGGCGGAGACCATCGTCAGCCATTGGGTGGCGGGGCCGGTTCGGCATTGAGGGGGGCATCGAAGTCGGCGACTGATATGAAAATAGTCCTTGACCGATACCGCATAAAATCCTAGAACCAATCCTGTCAAGGCGACGGGTCCGCCCCTCGGACCTGCCGCCCGACAGCACCAAAGCTCCCCCCTCGCTTCGGTCCGAAAAGGGCCGGCCGGACATTCAAAGGTCCGGCCGGCCCTTTTCGTTTTCGCGTTTCGCCCGCGGCCGGCGCTGCGTCCCGCACGCATCCCGACAACCGGATGGCGGAACGATCCCTCCCGCCGTCACCGAGCGGGAGCCGCAGGAACGCGAAAGGAAAACATCCCCATGTCGACCAGCATCGCCCAGGCTTTCGTCAAGCAGTTCGAGCGCGAGGTCCACGAGGCCTATCAGCGCATGGGATCCAAGCTGCGCAACACGGTGCGCAGCAAGAACAACGTGCAGGGCGCCTCCACCGTCTTCCAGAAGGTGGGCAAGGGCGCCGCCTCCACCAAGTCGCGCCACGGCGCGGTTCCGGTGATGAACCTGGACCACACGCCGGTGGAATGCGCGCTGTACGACTTCTATGCCGGCGACTGGGTCGACCGGCTGGACGAGCTGAAGACCAACATCGACGAGCGCCAGATCATCGCCAATGCCGGCGCCTACGCGTTGGGCCGCAAGACCGACGAGCTGCTGATCGCCGAGCTGAACAAGTCCGTCAACTATGCCGGCAGCGCCGCCGACGGGTTGACCAAGGCGAAGATCCTGGCCGCCTTCGAGATGATGGGCGAGGCCGACGTGCCGGATGACGGCCAGCGCTTCGCCGTCGTCGGCTGGAAGCAGTGGAGCCAGTTGCTGGGCATCGAGGAGTTCGCCAGCTCCGACTATGTCGGCACCGACGAGTTGCCCTGGCGCGGCACCCAGGCCAAGCGCTGGCTCGGCACGCTGTGGCTGCCGCATTGCGCCACGCATTGATTTCGTTGAGAAAAGTTCCGTCGATGCTGTGGCGCGTCTAAGTCACGCCCGGTCCATCGCCGCCCGCGCCCGGTCCAGATGGTCGGGGGCGAGGTGCCCATAGGTGCTCTGCACCTGCTTGATCGAAGTGTGCCCGAGCCACCGGGCGATCTCGTAGAGCGGCACGCCGGCCTGCACCAGCCACGACGCGGCGGTGTGTCGCAGGACGTGGGGCACCACCTCCGGCCCAAGTCCGGCCCGTTCCCGCGCCAGCTTCCACCCTCGCCGAATGTCCTTCACCGGCCCGCCGTGATAGGTGATCACGAAGCCGGTTTCCGACCCGCGCCGGCGGGCCAGCCGCAGGAAGGTCATCAGGCGCCGCGGGATCGGGATCACCGCCCGCCCCTTGGCCGTCCGCTCTCGTCCCGGCGGGTTGAAGTCGATCACGCCGCGCGTCAAGTCGACCTGCGTCCAGCGCAGCGACAGGACAGCCTCCTTCCGCGCTCCGGTGTAGAGCGCGATCAGGATGAAGAGCGGTAGATGCAACCGGCCCCAATCGCCACTCCGCGCGCCCCGCAACAGGGCCGCCACCTCCGACCGGGATAGCCACCGGGTGCGACCGTCCGGGCGCGACGGGATCCACACAGGGACGATGGTGGAGAGGCGGCGCTGTTCCCAATCGTGCTTGATGGCCGCCTTCAGGATGATGAGCTCATTCCCCCAGGCGCCGCGCTTGACCGGCCGGCGGGCCTTCCCGCTCTCCCGCCACGCCCCATACGCCCGGCAGGCGCCCTCGGTGATGTCGTCGGCCGTGCGCTCGCCCCACCACTCCACCAACCGTTCGACCGCGTAGAGGATGCCCTGCGGGTGGGCCGTGGTCGGGGCGTGCTCGCGCACGTAGTCAGTCAGGATGTCCGAGATGGTCCGGGAAGCGGGATCACCTGGGCCTGCGCTCGTGCCGGAGAGGTGCCGCGCAAGCTCGCCCTCAGCTCGGCGACGGTCTCCAGTGCCCGTTGAGCGGACCCGTGCTTTGCCATTTTCGAACCACCGGATGTACCAGACCTGCCGGCGGTCGTCGAAGTGGAGGTGCGGGCCTTTGTTTCGTTTCGGCATGTGCGGCGGTCCGTCAGGTAGGCGCGAACGTCATCAGGGGCGATCAGGTAGCGTCCGGCGACGAGAGTAGCGTTCAGCCGGCCAGCTTTGCACTCGTCCTGCACGAACCGCGACGAACAGCGCATCACGGCGGCCACCTCCAGGGGGGTGGCGAGGTCCGGCAGGTCTTCGATGCGCTTGGGCGCGTCACCCATTCCCCACCTCCCCGCCCTGGCCGGCGGCCTCCACAGAGGCAACTGCTGCCTTGACCGCATCAGCGATGTTGTCCGTGCCGGTGGCGCCCATCAGGTCATCGACAAGCCCCTCGTAGGCATCAGCAACGGCCTTCGCCTCGTCCCGCTCTGCCGTCATTGCGGACAGCGCGGCCCGGTGCTTTGCCGCCCCCCGCATCGCCGCGCGCCACAGCCTTTCGTAGCGAGACGCTGATGTCGCATGGTGCGTCACAGCTTTCTCCGCCCGGTCGGCGCGCTCCGTCTCTCCGGTCAGCCCGATCTGCCAACCGATGCCGGCGACGGCCTGCTCGTGCTCCTCCAGCGTGGCGATGCAATCGGCAAGCGTGTATGTGAGAGGGCCGTCCATGGGGTCGCAGGTCAGCGCGCGCACGACGGCGATCAGGCGCGGCAGATCGGACAGGGCGGCCTCGGCCTGGGTGGCGCGGGCCTCTGCGGCTTCGAGCGCGTCGGATTGCAGCGTCGCGCTGATGCCTTCGGTGGCGTCGTAGTGGGCGGCATCGGTGGCCTGGAGTTTGGCCGTCAGCTCGGCGATCTGCGCCTCCAGCGGTGCGGAGTGCTGGCGGATCGCGGCGGCTATGGATGCGGCAAGCCGGCTTTCGGTGATGATCGTGCCGTCGAAAAGCGATGCTGCCGTTTGGGCCGCCAGTTCTTCCGGCGTCGCGGCGGTGGGGGTGGTGGTCATCGGGCGGGCTCCTGAGGCAGGTCGGGGATAGGATGGCTCTTCATGCCGTCGAGGAACTGCGCGTCAGCTTCCCACCCCTCCCGGCCTTCCCCGGCGGCAGGGGTGGCGGGGAACAGAGGCGCGACGTGTCCGCCATGCGCGCAGACATAGGCGATGGCCTCGTGGCGCAACCAGAACGGCTTATTGCAGCCTTCGCCAGCACCGGCAGTGCCGGTCTCTGCCCACCAAGCCAGAGGTTCGCGGGATGGCGGCGCCTCTTGCGGGGCGGGAGACGGTGCGGCGGTGGGGGCGGCCTCAAGCATGGCCCGCATCACGGAATGGCACACCACGTCATGCGGGATTGCACCCTCATAGGCGATGTACTCGTTACGATAAGCCTCTTCGCCCGCATTCATCATGGCGTCGGTCGGCTCCACCGGCGCCAGCCTCCACCCGGCCGGGGTGGCGGAGAGGGCGCCGAGCAGATGCCGCGCGCCGTCGACCACCTGCAGGCGCTGGTCCCGGTTGGCGGCGTTCCACCATGCGGCGAAGGCGTCGCGGCCCCGACTGTGGGCGGCTTCGGCGGCGGTGATGGTGTCGGAGGGGGTGGAGGCGGGCGGAGTGGCGCGGCGGTTCCAGGCGGCGGCCGCGTCTTCCTTGGTCGCGTGCCCGATGACGCCCTTGTTGTTCAGGCCGCAGGATGGGCAGTTGACGAAGTGAAAGACGTTCTGCGACCAGCCGTGTTCGAGGACGGTGGCGGGGGAATACTTGGTGTCACCGAAGCCGATGCGCTTTTCGGAGCACATGGGGCACGGTAACAGGGCGGCTGTCTCGGTCATGTCGGGTTCCTCAGGCGGCCGGGGTGGTGACGGGAGCGCGCCAGAAGCAGACGTTGTATCCGTCCTCGTCCTGCGCCTTCCAAGCGAGCGTCCAGCCTTCGCCTGGCGCCTCGGGCCACCAGTCGCGGTATTCGTCCTCGTCAAGATCGTCGGCGCGGATCGCCTTGACCTCGTAGCCGGCCTGCTTGATGTGGCCGCTGTGTTCGGCATCCTGAACGACTTCGGGAAGGGCGCCATCAACGCTGCCGTCGTCTTGAACGGGGAAGCCGAAATAGGTTTCGGTGGTGCTGGTGATGATGTGGGTCATGGGTGGTGTCCTTCATGCGGCCTGCGCGTTGGCGCGGCGCGGGGTTGGTCAGGCGGCCATTCCGGCCCGGTGCGCCTCGGCCTCGGCCCTGGCGAGCGTCAGCTCCAGCGCGGGCAGGGTGGGCGTGTCATCGGTGGGGGAGGGGCTGTCGCGCCCCTCGGTGGTCAGGTGATCGAAGCGATGCCGGGCGGCGTGGCGGCGGGCAGCGCGGATCAGGCGGGAGGGGCGCATTTACGCGGCCTCCTGCTCTGCCTGATTGGCGATGGCCTCCAGTTCGCGCCACCGGGCGGCGATCAGCACCTTCTTCGCCGTGGCGGTGCCTAGCGCCATCTCGGCGCCGGCCGGCCCCTTCCACCACTCGTTCAGCTTGGCGATGCCCTGCTTGGCTGCGTCCAGCGCCTCAGCATAGGCGGTGTCGGCTGCGGTGGCGGTGTCGGCCTGCTGCTGGTTGGTCGGGCCGGTCGCACCCTTGTCCTTCTCATCCTGCTCCAGGCGCTCGCGCTCGGCGTCGGCGGCTTTGGCGATGCTGGCGAAGTTCTCGGTCTTCGGTTTCAGGTGCGCGCGGTCTTCACGGCTCAGGCCGGACCAGAACGCGCGGAACGCCTCCGATCCTCCTTCGGCCGCCGCGGCGGCGTCCGCCTCCAGCTTGCGGTGTTCCGGCCGGCGCAGATCGGCGCCGCCGAGCCACGCGATCAACCGCTTGCCCATTTCCTCCGTCATCACCTCGCCAGCGGCGAACACCTCGCGCAGCGGGCCGGGGCACTTGCCGGCCGGCGCGGCGACGGTGAACCGGCCGTCGCCCAGCATGTGGCCCATGACGGTCATGTCGTAGCGCAGGCTCTTTTCCTGCACCGGCACGACCGGGCCGGGGATCAACTTCTTCCGGCCGTCGATCACCTCCTCCACCAACGGCTGCTTGGCCCGGCTGCACAGGATGATGTGCATGTCCGATGACAGCAGCCGGCGGGTCATCTTGCCGAGACGGCGCTTGGGCTTTGCCCACTTCGCCATGTCGTTCTTTTCGTTGGCGTTCTCGACCATATCCAGCACGCCGCCCTCGGCAATCCATGAATGGCTGATGCTGTCGATCACCAGCACGTTGATGCCGGCGGCTTCGATCTCGTTCAGGGCCTCGACGTAGCGCTCCGGCGTGAACGGGGCGGAGAGGCTGGCGTAGAGGTAGCCGCCGGGGATGTGATCCACGTAGGCGCGCCCACGCTGGCCGCCTTCGGTATCCAGAAGCATCCTCTTGCGCGGATCGGGCTCCATTCCGGCAGCCAGCCGCAGTGCTGAAAACGTCTTCCCGGACTCAGAGAGGCCATACAGGGAGATCAGAAACCGCATCCCTTGGCGGCTTGCGGGTTCGATATTGAGAATTGGCATTACGCTTTCTCCGCTTGCTTCGTGTTCGGCCAGCGATGGCCGTGAATGATTTGCGCGATGCAGGCCTTGGTGACGCCGTATCGCTGCGCTATGGGGTCGATGGAGCCTTTGCGGAGCCGGACGCCTCCGGAGCTTTTCGGCAGGCCTGCGGCGAGCGCGCGGATCTCGGAAACCTCCGCATCGGTCAAGACAGACCGGCCATTCCGCGATCCGAAATTCTCCGTCCCATGAGCCTTCTTGTCGGCGGCGTTCTCCACCGGGGTCGCCCACCTCAAGTTCTCCGGCCGGTTGTCTTTCGGGTTTCCGTTCCGGTGGGCGGCCTGCATATCCGAGCGCGGCGGCTCACCATGGAATGCGGCGCAGACCAGCCGGTGCACCCATTGCTTTTTCGGCTTCTCTCCGTCCCTGTAGAGAACGAGGCCGAGATGCCCGAACCTCCCTGGCGACGGCTTCCTTGGCTCGCCGCCGACACGACGGATGCTTCCGAGGCTGCCGGCCTCATATTCCGGCCAGCCCGGTATCGGCCTCCACTCCTCGTTCATTTTCAGTCCTTGGCGGGGGCCTGGGCGGCCATGGCGACCGCCTGCATGGGGTTGTTCGGGCGCACGGCGCGGCGGAACTCGCCTGCGGCCTCGCGCTCCTCGAAATCGCGCATCATCCAGCCCGGCAGATCGAGGGTCAGCGGCTCGGGCGTGTAGCCGGGCCAGATGCCGGATGCGGTGCAGGCGGCGAAGGTGTCGATCGCATGCCGGGCCATGACGCGGCCGACGTGGAGCATCGCGGCCGAGGAGCGGAAGGCGGAGACCAGATACGGCGCCTTGGTGGACTGCACGATCCACAGCCACTCGCACGTCTCATTGGCCAGCAGCTCGTGCGCATCCAGGTAGACGGCGGCCTGGACGTGATGCAGGCAGTCCTTCAGGCGCTTCTGGAACTCGGCTGGCTTGGCGCTGCCCGACGTCTTGAAGTCGATGATCTGGCGCGGCTTCACATAGTCGGGCCGGGCCTTCATCTCGACGCCGGTTTCCGGGTCGGCCCAGCGATAGGTGCGCTCGGCCACACCACCGGTGAACAGGTCGCCGACTTCGGCCTTCAGCATGCGCTGCATGGCGTGGATCACCTCGGCCTGCGCCTCCAGCAGCGGCACCTTGCCGGCGTCCAGGGCGGCGTCGCGGGCGGCCTGGGCGGCCTTGGTCCGGAAGTCGTCGGCGGCGATGACGGCGACCACCTCGTCCCACTTCTCCGGCTCCAGGGTCATCGTGTGCGCTGCGGTGCCCATCCACGATGCCGGGCCGCCTTCGTCGGCAGCGGCGTCCTGCTCGTGGCGGAAGATGGCCGGACACTCGTCCAGGATGGTCTTGCAGCCGGACGCGGACAGGGCGTCCATCGCGTGATACTGGCTGGCCGGCACGTCGTCATGGATGCCGTGCGGGAGCGGGATACGGTTGATCGCGTTCATGCTTCGGATCCTCAGTAGGAAATGCGGACGTTGGGCACATTGCCCTTGGCGATGGCTTCGACAGCGGTACGGGCGGCGCCTTCCGACAGGCCGGCGGCGACGAAGGCCTCCAGCGCAGCGCGGTTGATGCTGGCGCGGTGCGCCTTGTCCGCCTCGCGTCGGCGGGCGGCCTCTTCGTCGGCGCGCTGCTGGGCTTCGATGCGCTCGCGCTCCAGGCGGGCGGCTTCCTCAGCCTGCCGCTGGGCGCGCTGCTCGGCGGCCTTGCGCGCCTCCTCCGCCCGGCGCTCGGCTTCGACGCGGTCGCGCTCGGCCTTCTCTTCCGCCTCCTTCGCGCGCTGCTCGGCCGCCAGCCGGTCCCGCTCAGCCTGGGCCGCGCGCTCCTCCGCCTCGGCCCGTTCCCGCTCGACCCGCTGGCGCTCACGCTCGGCAGCCTCTTCCTTCTCGCGGGCCTCGCGTTCGATCCGCTCACGCTCGGCAGCGGCGCGGCGCTCGACCTCCTCGGCTTGCAGGCGGGCCTTCTCCTCTGCCTCGCGCCGGGCCTGCTCGGCGGCGCGCTCCTCACGCTCCTTCGCCTCGCGCTCGATCCGCTCGGCTTTTTCGCGGGCGGCACGCTCGGCCGCTTCCTGGCGCAGGCGTTCCAACTCGGCGCGCTCGGCGTCGCGCTGCTGGCTCTCCTGCAGCATCGCCTCCAGTTTGGCGACGGTATCGGCCTTGGCGTCTTCGGCGCGCTTGGCGAACTCCTGGAACCCGCTGGTGTCGATGGCCCGCGCCTCCTCCAGGCGTGCGGCAATGGCGTCGGTGCCCGTCACCGCGCCGTCCATGCTCAGGCAGGTGATGGCGTGGATGCGATCCTCATGCGCCTTGATCCTGGCCGCCTCGGCCGCCTCGAACTCGTCCAGCGGCTTGCGCACCTCGTCCCGCAGCTTGTCCAGCCGGTCGCGGACAGTGCGGCGGTCGGCGTCGATGGCGCTCGCCTGGGCCTTGATGTCGGCGACCAGCGCCTTACCCATATCGTCCAGCGCCGTCTTGCTGCGGGCGACCTTGTAGGCCAGCGACGCGACTTCCTTGCGGCCCTTTGCGGTGCTGATGTCGAGATCCTTGGCGGAGGCGCGAACGTCGGTCTCCAGCTTTTCGAGGATCGCGTCCACTCCGCCGGGGGCGAAGACATGGGTGGGGACGAGGGCCGTCATGTCCAGGGTGGCGACGGCGGTGGACGGCTGTTCGATGGTGTCAGTGGTCATGGTGGTTTCTTGTCCTTGAAGGGGTGGGTGGCGGCTCACTCCGCCGCGATGCCAAATCCATGGCCGCCGGACCGCGCCCACTCGCGCCGATCCTCAGCCGCCATCTCGGCGCGCATCTCCGCCGCATGGTCGCGGGCGGCACGCTCTTCCTCGATGCCGATGCGCTGCAGCTGCGCCTCCAGGCGATCGGTCCGCAGCACGTCCGGGAAGCGAACCCAGCCGTTGCCGGACGGCCCGCCGATCTCGACCTCGATGCTGTAGACCTCGAAGAGTTCGGCCTCGTCCGGCTCCATCTGCAGGCCGCATTCACGACGGCCGCGGATCGGGCCGTGGTAGATGCCGCTGAACCGAACGGCGAAGTCCTCGCCATCGTCTTCCCCGCCGAAGGACAGGGGTAGGGATGTGGAGATCCACTTCATGGTCAAACTCCCAAAGCGAGGACGACAAAGCCCACGACGATCAGGCCGAGCCCGAACGCGGCGGAGTGGAGCAGGTCGCGGAGGAGGGGCTTCATGCCGGCACCACCCGGCCCAGATCGCAGCGCTCACGGACGCCCATGAGCCAGACGCCGGCCGCATCGCCGACCAGCGACGCCTTGCTGGCGGTGACGGTCTCGACGCGGCGGCCGAAGATGGTCCGGACGGTGACGGGGGTGCCGGGCGGGGTGTCGGCATTCCAGCGCTCGACGGCGCGCTCCAGGTGGGTGCGGGAGTGGCGCATCGGTTAGGCCTCCGCCTTGGCAGGCTTGGCGCGCTCCGGCTCGCTGTACCCGAGCGCCAACATCACGGCGCGGGTGACGGGCTCGAAGCCCGACGTGCGATACTTCTGCTTCTTCGGATCCAGAGCGTCGAAGACCTCGCGGTCGGCGTCGCTGTCGAGGCGCAGGCGGTAGGCCTTGTGCGCCACATCAGAAACCAGATCAGGCGTTACGGTCAGATCGGCGACCGGCAGCAGGGAGACGCGCTGTTGGAACACGGTATCGATGTTCACGCCGCGCGCGTCGTCGGGCTCCATCTCCACGAAGGCGCCGATGCGCAACTCTCCGTCGATGGTGATGGCGCCAATGATGGCGGCGGTTCCGGTGGCGTAGGTCTTTGCCATTGTGTCTCTCCATCAGCTTGCCTCAGCCGCCACGCAGCGGCTCAGGGAAGCGCCCGGACTGCTCCGGGCGGCGGGGTTAGGCGGCGGGAGACAGGCTGCGCGGGCGGGCGGGCGTCCACTCGTATTCGTGCCAGCCGGTCGGCTTCCAAGTGCGGGTCTTGTATTCGGAGGCGTCGCGGATTTCGGCCAGCCCGGCATCCACTGCCGCAGCGTGAAGTTCGGTCTCGATTTTCACGATGTGATGGGCCTGATAGTTCAGGTCGTTCGTGAACTTCTCGCGCTGCTTCGGCGTGGAATTGGCGTAGCTCAGGCTGGCGCCACGCTCCTGAATTTTCGCGTATTTCCGATGTTCATCGCGGAGGCGCTTGGCGATTTCCAGAATGCGTTCGGCGTCGGCCAATTTGCTGAGCATCTCATCCTCTCCAGAAAACCCGCCGGACCCTTGGGGCAGGCCCGGCGGCAGTGGTGCCAGCCGCGGGGAATGTGTGGCGGCTGGTGAGGGAATATCACCACAGTGGTGATGGAGTGGTCAAGAGGAAAAATCACCAATGTGGTGATGTGCAGCCGATGATTGCCGACCGATAATGCGGTTGCGCTAAAGTGGTAGCGTTCTCGCTGGGATTGGGGGATGCGATGGGCTGGAAGGTGCTGGCGTGCGTGGCGGTGTTGGGGCTGGGTGCTTGTGCGCCGATTGAGAAGCGCGCGGACATCACCACGCCGACTGCCGGCCCACAGGTCGCGGGCGTCGGGGACGTGATGGTGCGCTTCAACGTCACCGAGAACCTTCCGAACGCCTTTGGTGCTTCGGACATCTTCGGCGGGCGGCGCGACCGCGGCTTTGTTGAACTGCGCTATGCCGGAATGCTGCCTGACGGGCGGGTCGTGCTTCACCGAAAAGATGTGGAAATCATGACCAACGAGACCACGATGTCTCGGTCAGGCATCGGCTTCGCCACGACCAACGCGCAGGTGAGCCGATATGCCGGAGGCGCGTCAGCAGTCGGGACGACCGTCTACACCGAGCCGACCCAGGCGACAGTTATCCCGCTCCCGGCTGATGCGCGAGAGATCGTCATCGACCTTCGGCAAGGCCGCAAGCTGCCAATCCAAGGAGAGATGATCGAGATTGCCGACGCTCAGCCGACCATGATCCGCTACACCCTGATTGGCCGGCAGGATCCGAAATGACCGACAACCTCCCCGCCCGCGTCGCCGCCCTGGAGTTGCTGGTCGAGCAGCTGATCCTAGAGAGCGTCCAGCAGGCCGACAGCCCGCGCGATGCTGTCCGGGCGGCGCTTGGCGGCATGACCAGGCTGGCGATGCAGCGCGACGACGTGCCCATGGAGGCCATAGGCGCTGGGGCCGACATCCTGGCGCGGGTGATGAATAGGTTGGGGGAGGGGTGATGGGGCTGCTCGGAAGCAGGCCGCCCAATATTGAGTTGGCGGTGTTTGAACTCACTAAAGCTGTGATCCGCATGGAGACAGTAGTGAACCACTTGATCGAAAAGACTTATGGGCCAAGCCCGGCACTTCTTGGCGCGGACCCGGAAAAGCAGCGGCAACTCCAAGAACTTTTTCAGGTGAGGGAGGATATTTTAAGCGCGCTCAACGCGATCACGGGGCAACAGCATGGCGGCTGAGGCATCCACACCCCCGCGTGTCGTGGACGCGGCCGTATTGAAACGGATCGCCGAGAATGGCGCGAAGGACGCCCTTGCCAAGCATGGTGGTGGCCCCCATGATCCCGGTATGGATGAGCGCGTCATCAGGCTTGAGGAGTGGGCGAAGCATTCGGACCAACGCATGGGCCGGATGGAGGGCGCGCTTGAGCGCATTGAGAGCAGGCTGGACCGCATCGACCTGCGGCTGGCCGAACTGCCGACAAAGCGCGATCTGACGAACAATACCTTCGCCGGCCTCGGCATCGGTCTGGCGCTGATGGCGCTCATCATTGGCGGCATCATCGGCGGGCTCAGCTACATCAAGCCGGACAGCCCAGCGCCAACGCCTCCGCCCCCTGTTACGATCACAGCCCCGCCTCCGCAGATCATTTATATGCAGCCACCGACCCCGCAGGTCCAGCAACCCGCTGCACCGAAACAGTGACCGGTCCGCGATAGCACGACAGCCCGCCCGCCACCCGGCCGGCGGGCTTTCTTGTGCCTGGGCGCGACAAGTCGCCGCACCACTACGTTGCAATTCGTCACTTCCGCGTGTCGGGGCTGTAACGGCGGAAACCTAAGAATTCCAAGGCGTTCTTCGCAAGCGACATACTGCATTATGCAACCTATTGCAGCAATATCACGAGGTCCGCACTATCCTTTCGTGACCCATTCGGATAGGATGCGCGCCTCTGCCGATCCCTGAAGGGGTGGGCGGAGATGCGTGTTGGAAGCACGCAGAGCACAGGGATTGGTCCCCCGTCGTAGCAACCGCGCCCCGAACAGTTACAGGTTCACGGCGCACACGTCCGCCCGATGCCGAGCACGGCACCGGACGTTATTGCACGAGACGAGACCAGTGACCATCAACGCGCATATCAGGGTATGCCCCTATCACCGCGACCCTTCCGGGCCAACGCCGGCAGCGATCCCAGCAACTTGAGCTTGACTTTTTAGAAAAACGCGAACCGTGCGGTTCAGCCGCAACCTACCCGGTTGCGAGCTTGTTCACGGTGTGTTCTTCTCTTTGGGGCATGAGAACGATGGTTACGGAGCGAATGGTGGAAGGCGACGGTGCGCGCAGGATGGAGGCGATCTATGACCGGCTCAGCGACGATGATCGTCGTCGTCTTCTTGAGGCTGCTCGCGAACTCGCTGCGCAGCAAGGAGGTCCAGTGCCAACTCCTCCAGGCGCCGCTTCCGCTCGTCGTCCAGAGAATTGAAGATCTCGAAGAACCGGTCCTTGTCGCCGGCTGCCGCTGCCTTCACCGGCGCGCCGGGCATCAGCTCCCACGGCTCCACGCCGAGCGCAGGGGCTATCAAAGCCATCCAGTGGTCGGATAGCCGCCGCTCGCCGCGCTCAAGGCGGCTCATCTGCTGGGGGGACGAGTTCACCGCATCGGCCAGCGACTGAAGCGATAACCCGCGAGCCTCCCGCAATTCCTTGATGCGGTTCGGGTGTTTCATCACCACGGATTTCACCGCAGCGGTGAAACTAAAGCTATCACCACATAGGTGATTTCCGGTGATGAGGGGCTTGACGCCGATATCACCACTGTGGTGATATGTGTGCATGAAGCTCGCATCCTTTCTCGAAAATCGCCGGATCACCCTCGCCCAAATGGGGGCGCTCCTGGGCGTGTCTGCCGAAGCCGTGCGCCGATACAAGGACGGGCTTCGGTACCCTGAACCCGACATCATGGCCCGCCTGCGCGAGGTCACCCGCGGGAAAGTCTCCGAAAAGGACTTTCACGAGGTGGCCATGCAGTTGGCGGCTCGCCGTGCAGAGCGCCGCGCATCCCGCCGCGCCCCCGCCGAAGCGAGGGCGTCGTGAAGCCCTGCCGCTGCCCGTGCGGGCTGGCCGTGGAGCTGCGCGCCGTCGCTGCTCCCGGCTGCTTCCATAGCGTCTGCGACCACTGCACCGCGGCCTGCAACGCTGCGGCCCGGATGCGGCTGGAACTGGCCTGCGCGGAACTGAGCGGTCGGAGCACCAGCCCGGCGGCCACTGCGTTCGCTGCCCTGGCGGAGACGCGGGACGCCTACGTGGTCCGCGTGCCGATCCCCCAAACCTGAACCCAGACAAAGCAAGAGCCGGCCCCGCTTCCCAACGCTGGCCGGCTCTCGCGAACTGCTACAGAGGATCAAGATATGCGCTTCAGGCACGATAAATACCCCATTCCTTGCGCCCGCGTCCATGGCGCAATGGGCGCAGACGCCTCCCACCTTCGCGCCTCAACCGGGGCTGCCCATCAGAGCGCACAGCGGCCGGCTGTGGAGTTCGCGATCCTCAATGCCGGCGGCGACCGTGCGGCAGTAGCTGGCGCGCTCCAGGTTGCCGACCTCCTCGTATTCCGCGGCCTCTCGCAGGAACCATGCGGCTCGGGCGAGACCGTTCGGCGGGCATCGTTTGGTGATCATCGGTCAGCCCCAGGTTTCGCGCACGACGCGGATCAGGCCCTCAGCCTCCGGTTCCTGGCCGGTCATCTGGCCAAGGAGTTCCAGCGTCGCGGTGACGGTCGCCACCAGCACCAGAATATCCGGACGGGGGGCTGACCGATGCTGTTCAGAAGTGTTTCTCATGGCGAACAGTCTGCGCCGGATGCGCGCGTCGGACGTACCCGTAAGTCGTGGAAGAGCCTGACTTCCCGCGGTCGCGAAATTACCGTCAACGGCGCAAAAGCCGCATGCAAGATCGCGGGCGCCATCCGCGATCACTTCCAGGCCAAGCACAAGGCCAAGGCCGCCGAGCACGTCGCCGCGGAATACGGCGCGACCGCCCGTCAGGCCCGCCGCTGGTTCGTGACCGGCCCGACGCTGCCGACCTTCGGCCTGATGCTGGAGCGGGAAGGCCCGTCGCTGTGGGAGCGGCTGTCCGCGGCGTTCGTCGCCCCCAAGACGGACCGCCCGCGCCGCTTCCGTTGGCGGAGGGCTGCGTGATGGCCGCCCCTCGCAACGCCGAAAAGATCGCGATCACCGACGAGAAGATCCCGCTCCGCACCCGCGTCCGCGTGGTGTTCGAGGAGGGGATGACGATCACCGATCTGGCGCGCAAGACCAAGGCCGAGGTCGCCGATGTCAAGGCGGCGGTCAAGTCGCTGCGCAAGAGCGGGATCATCCGGGTCGAAGTCCCGCACAACAAGCCCGGCGACGCGCTGCGCAGCGAATTCGCCGGCCCCACCGTGACGGCAAGCACGAAGGCCAATTTCCGCCGGGCGGTCTCGGACGACATGGCCGCGCAGATCGCCGCCTTCCCGGCCGCGAAGATCACGAAGCTCCCGCCCGGCGGCTACCAGTCCAGCTTCGCGCAGCTGCTCGGCTCCAAAGCGGCGTGGGTGTGACCATGACCTGCACCATCACCCTCACCATGCCGGCCCCGCCGAGCGTCAACAACCTGTTCAAAAACCTCGGCCGGCGTGGGCGCGCCCCGACCCCGGCCTATGAGGACTGGAAGCGGGTCGCCGGCTGGCAGGTCAAGGCCCAGCGTCCGCAGCCGATCAGCGGCCCTATCGCCGTGACCATCGTCCACGGCAAGCGCCGGGCCGACCTCGACAACCTCAACAAGGCCCCGCTCGACCTGCTGGTCAGCCTGGGCCTGATCGACGACGACGCCTTCGTTCGCGAGCTGCACTGCAGCTTTGGTGAGGTCGATGGCTGCCGCGTCACGATCAAGCAGATGGAGACAGCATGAGCACCGACGTTGCCGGCATCGCTGCCGACCGCCTCCGTTCCTTCGTGGAGCGGGTCGAGCGTCTCGAAAGCGAGATCGCCGATCTGAACACGGACAAGGCCGAGGTCTATCAGGAGGCCAAGGCCCAGGGCTTCGACGTGCCGGCCCTGAAGGCGCTGATTTCCGAACGCCGCAAGCGCGGCAAGAACCCGGCCAAGTTCGAAGAGGCGGTGACGATCCTCGATCTGTACCGGGATGCCGTCGATGGTGGCGCGCTGGTTGCTACGCGTGCACGCATGAGCCACGAGGCGGAGGGCCGGGCATGAGCGCCGGCACCGTCTCGGCAGCCGGCCGCGCGATCTACTGCGCAGACGGCAAGATGGCGGCCCGCATCCGCCGGCTAATCGTCACCGACCTGCGCCGCTGCTCTGCCCTTCGCTGGCGGATCGAGATCGGGATGCCGGCGCTGCTGCTCTACACGCCGGTCGCCCTGGTCGGCGGTCACCCGGACAGCACCGGAGAGCAGCGGGAGTGGGCAGGGCCGGAGCTGGCGCGGCTGAAGGAGGCCTGCAACGCCCCGTTCCTCGACCTGTCCGACAAGGATCACGAGATCGCCCGCCGCCTGTCCGTGCAGGTCGCCAACTACGCCATGGGCGCCGCCGCGGAGCATCGGGAGCGCACCAGCATCTGGATCGCGCTGACGACGCTCTACTGGCTGGAGCGCATGCTCGACGTGGACCCTGATCTGCTGATCGAGAACGGCCCGCTCCACCACGCCGTCTATGCCCTGCTGGAGCGCGCCAACAAGTTCCCCGACCTGCGCGAGACCTTCGAGGCGTCGGCCCGCAAGGCGTCGGCGCGCCTCGGTCGGGCCTTCACCGAATTGGAACTGTACCGCGATGGCGAGGGGCTGTTTGCCCGCCGCCAGCCGGTGCCGGCCATGGCCGCGGAGTAAACCGGCTGTGAACGACAACGCGCGCCGCATCCTCTGGAAGCTGCCCCTCCAGTCCAACGAGAAGCTGGTGCTCCGTCGCATGTCGGATGAAGCCGACAGCATCGGCGGCGGCATCTGCCTCGCCGTGGCGGAGCTGGCGGCCGACTGCGGCATGAAGGAGCGCAACGTCCAGTACATCGTGAAGAAGCTGCTCGACCTCGGCGTCCTGCTGCTGACCGACAACGTCGGCGGCGGACGCGGCAAGGCCCGGACCTACTGCATCGACATCCGCCGGTGCCAGGAACTGGCCGAAGAAGAAAAGGGTGCAAAGGGTGCAAACAGTGCAGTGGATTGCACCCTTTCTGACCCCGAAAAGGGTGCAAACGATGCAACGGACTGCACCGTTTCTCCGCGCCATATAGAAGATAAATATAAATACCTACCTACTGATGAAGTTAAGCGAAGCGAAGAGGGCGCGCGGGCAATCAGCCCTGGCGTGGAGGTGATCCGGGCATTCGACGCCGAACGGATCGCAGCCTACGGCGAGCACCAGGCCCGAGCGTATCCGGCCGGCACCGACCGCGTGTTCGCCGACCGCTGGCTTGCTTCCGGTGCCGACCCCGAACTCTGCCGAGCCGTCTTCGCTGGCGCCATGCGCCGCTACGCCGCCGCCGGCCGAAAACCACCCGACACGCTGAGCTACTTCGACCGCGCCATCGCCGATGCCGTCGCGACCAAGAACGCTCCGCCGACCGAAGGAACCGCCCATGTCCGACAAGCCCAAGCCCAGCAACATCGTCCCGCTGCCCGGTCGTACGGCGAAGACCCTGACGCCCGCCGCCGCGGCATCCTCGACGCCTTGGCTCACCGCGTGGAACCCTGCGGAACCGCTTCCTGAAGGCGCCGCCGAGCAGCTTCCCGCCCTGGTCTCCGGAGCCGAGGCCGCCATCATCCCGGCCGACGTTCGCGCCTTCGCCGTCGCGATGGACGAACTGGCGCAGTGGGTCGAGCGGTTCGGCGTGATCCCGCTGAGCGAGAGCGAGGCCAAGCGCACGGCGCAGATCGCCGACGTGGTCCGCGGCTACGACGCCGCCCTGTCCGATCTGCCGGCGGACCTGCTGCTGTCCGCCGTCCGCAAGACGATCGCCACCCACCGGTTCCGGAACCTTCCGCTGCCGGCCGACATCCGTGCCCATGCCGACGCCGAACTGGCCGAGCGCAAGGCCCGTCTGCTCCGCCTCAAGACCGCCGCCATGATCGCCGAGCGGGAGGCCAAGGCCTGCGCCGAATACAGCGCGCCGCGAGAACGGACGCCCGATCAGGTCGCGAGCTTCGCCGCCGTGGTCGCCGAGGTGAACCGGATGGAGGTGGCGCCCAAGACAGTTCCGAAGGCGCTGGGAGACCTGAAGCCGGAGGAAACCGACCGTCGGGAAGCCATCCGCCGCGTCATGGCCGAGACCAAGGGGTTTCGTCGGATCCCGAAGCCCGGCGAGCGGCGCGAAGGGGAGGTGGCATGATGGGGGAGGTGACCGACAACGTGGTTAGGTTCCCTGGCTGGACGCGGAACCCGCTCCCAGTGCGCGATGTGCTGGAGAACACGGACGCCGACAAGCTGTCCTACGTCCTCGTGCTGGGCGTGACGACGGACGGCAGGCTCTACGCCGGCAGCAGCGAGGCAGATGTTGGACGTTCTCTGCTGGTGGCTCAGCGGTTCGTCGCAAAGACGATCGCTGGCGAGTTCTGCGAGGTGCCGGAATGAAGCCGGTTGAACTGCGCTGCGCCATCGTTGCGCATGTGGCCGCCGCCGGCATGGGGATGAAGATGCCCGGCGGCATGCCGCAGGGGGAGGTGACCCATGGGTGAGTTTCTGAAGGGAGCGGGGCGACTGACCGTCGCAGCGGTTCTCGGGAGCCTGATCCTCCATGGGGTGATCAAGCGCGCTGATCCGGTGGCGCAGATCGTGGGCGCCATCGTCTTCTCAGGTTGCCTGATAGCCGCCGCGGTCTGGTTCAAGAAGCCGGGCGTGGTGCAGGTCTACGGCAGTGACTGGCGGGTCCGCGCGCCGGCGCCAGCAGAAGTCACTAAAGCATCCGCTAGCGGGGAAGGGGCGCCGAGTTCTTCCGCGTGACTTTTCTGGAGTGCTGGTAAGGTGGTTAAGAATTACATGGCATAAGATGTTACGGGAATACTTGGGCGTTGCTTCAAAGAAAAACGCCGTAAACTTTGCGAACGGTTTTGTTTCATCTTCGCATCCGACACGCGGCGAATGACACAATGACACAACGAGGCTGATACAGCATGGCTGCATACGGATACATCCGGGTCTCGACGGACGAGCAAGCCACTGAGGGGCATAGCCTTTCTCAGCAAAAGGCCGTCATCGAGACCATGGCCGGGCGGGTCGGTCTGGAGGTCGCCGACTGGTTCACGGAGGCCGGCGTGTCGGGCAAGACGCCCCTCGCCGACCGGCCGGAGGGTCGCCGCCTGCTGGCCGCCATTGAAGCGGGCGATCAAGTATTCGCAAGCAAAGTCGACCGCATGTTCCGCGACAGCGCCGACGCCCTGGCTGCCGTCTCCCGGCTGGCGAAGTCGGGGGTTGCGATCCGGTTCGCCGACGTGCCGGAAGACCCCTCCACCGGCGTCGGCCGGCTGCTGTTCACGGTGCTGGCCGCCTTCGCGCACCGGGAAGGGGAGGCGGTTTCCGAAAGGACCGCCGCCGTCGCCGCGAAGATGAAACGGGACGGCAAGCGCACCGGCGGCCGGACCCCGCTGGGCATGACGCTGGACCGGGAGCGAAAGGAGCTGACCGGGCAGGACCAGCAGCGCCGGCTCGTTGCCCGGATGGCGGACCTGAAGGCGACCGGTATGTCGCTGCGGCAGATCGCCGACACCCTCACCGCGGAGGGGGTGAAGGTCAGCTTCGCCACCGTCCGCCGCTACCTCGATCGGGCTCCGGCCCTGCAGGCCGAAGGAGCCGAAGCATGAAGGCCAAGAAGAAGCTCGCCCGCACCCGTGGCCGGAAGCGCCGGGACTGCATCCGCCAACCGAACGGCCAGCCGAGCCGCGTGCAAAAGGGACCGACCATCTTGGAAGCTGCGATTGAACAGAGGGCTGTGGCAATGGGCGTGCCGACCAGCGCGACGGTGGATCAGCGGATGCGCCGCCTGCTGCTGTCCAGCGAGGCCGGGCACCCGCTCGGCCGGCTGCTGCTGACCGAGCGCATCACCGATCGGTTGTTCAAGGCTGGCAGCAGCTACGCGATCCTGCGGCGCCGGTGGGATCGGCTGGCCGATGCGCCAGGCCGCCACCCACGCACCCCTCGCCTGCCCATCGCCGAAGAGTGCCCGAAGGACTTGGCGCCCGAGGTGATCGATATGCTGGCCTGGGAGCGGGAGGCCGACGTGGATGGCGCGTGGCTCCGGGCCAAGCTCCATGTTCGCGCGATCCGGCGAAGGATGGCCCGCCACCCGGACGCCGCAGAACTGCTGACGGTGCTGGAGGCGGTGTGTGTGGACGAGGCTGCGCCGGCTGTGGCGTGCTGGCTGCCGCTGCTGCGCCGGGCGCTGGAGGAGGTGGCGATCCACTTCCGGTTGGAGCCGGATGAGGATGAGGAGTAAAACGCGCGCCTACCACAACCGCGTTAACGATTTAGTAACTCTCTACCCATATCGTGCAATTAATGCATCCTCGCCACGAGGTGCGAATGGAACCCCGCCCGGTCCTGCCGGCGCGGGGTTTCCGCGTTTTGGAGCCCCCCAATGCAGCGAGCAGTTGCCGATATCGCCACCGCGGCGGGGGCCGTTACGTCCCCATGGTGGTTAGACGCCCTCCACCAGGGCTATCAGGGTTTCATGGCCGGCGGCGCCGCGATCTTGCTGGGTCTGCGGCTGGTCGTGGCCTACCGGGAGTGGCGGGGGAAGAAGCCGTGAGCGCCGCCGACCTGCTGATGGTCGTGGCGGTTGCCCTCTTCACCCTGCACTGGGCGGGCGTTTGGGATGACGACCATGACGACTGACCGCAAGCCTCTCTCCCAGGCCATCGCCGACGCGGCGGACCTGATCGACTGCGTGGCCCAGCGCGAAGCGTACCGGCAGGCGACCGAGCTTATCGGGCCGGCGCTTCGTGGCGTCGATGGGCGCATGCCTGCCGGGGCGATGGACGGGTGGACGGCTGAGCCACGGGCGGTGGGGTGAGTTAAACCCCCGGCTGAAAAAGTATCAGGAGAAATCAGATGGCGGGCGGAGGCAAGCGTCCGGGCGCCGGCCGCCCCAAGGGCGTGCCCAACAAGCGGAATGCCGAGACCGTCGCGAAGGCGCAGGCGGTCGGCATGCTGCCGCACGAGTTCCTGTGCGCCATTGCGCAGGGCCTAGAGATCGACGGCGAGAAGCCGACCTTCGAACAGCGCATCGACGCGGCGAAGGCTGCGGCGCCGTTCTTCGCGCCGAAACTGGCGTCCGTGAACGCCCAGCATTCCGGCCCCGGCGGCGGGCCGATGCGGATGGTGGTGGAGAGGCACATCATTGATCCTTCGCCGAGTGAAGAATAGCGAGTACGCAGGCGCCTACGGAATTGACCATTCCAAAGCAGGATACCGTCTGCGGCGCGGTTGGCCGCTGGAGCGCGTTTTCAGTAAGGACGACTATCGACGATGACGAAGCTCAAGATCGACACGCCCCGAGTTTTTGCGCCCTTCTTGCGCCCTTCGCGGTACAAGGGCGCTTGGGGGGGCCGAAGGCAGCGGTAAATCCCACTTCTTCGCCGAGCTGATGGTGGAAGCAGCCCTGATGCGCCCCGGCCTGCGTGCCGTCTGCGTCCGCGAGGTGCAGAAGACGCTGAAGGAGAGCGCCAAGCGGCTGATTGAGGACAAGATCACGAAGCTGGGCATGAGCAGCCAGTTCGACGTGCTGAACACGGAGGTGAAGACCCCCGGCGGCGGCGTGATCCTGTTCCAGGGCATGCAGGACCACACGGCGGAGAGTATCAAGTCGCTGGAAGGCTTCCAGATCGCGTGGGTGGAGGAGGCGCAGACGCTGTCCTCCCGCTCGCTGGAGATGCTTCGCCCGACGATCCGCGCACCAGGATCGGAACTGTGGTTCTCGTGGAACCCGCGCAACGCCAGCGACCCGATCGACACACTGCTTCGCGGCCCCGAGCCGCCGCCGGACGCCATCGTGCGGAAGGTCAACTACTCCGACAACCCGTTCTTCCCGAAGGAGCTGGAGGACGAGCGGGCCTTTGACCAGCGGACCAAGCCCGGTCGATACGGCCACATCTGGCTTGGTGAGTACGAGCCGACCGCCATTGGCGCCATCTGGGACCGCCTGGTGCTGCACCGGAACCGCGTGGAGGCGGCGCCGTCGCTGGATCGCATCGTCGTGGCGGTCGACCCGGCGGTGTCGGCGGAGACGGGATCCGACGAACACGGCATCGTTGCCGCTGCTGTCGGGCACGACGGGCACGGCTACGTGCTGGAGGACGCCTCCACCAAAGGAACGCCGCGGCATTGGGCCGAGCGCGCCATTGCAACCTATGACCGCTTCGACGCCGACTGCATCGTGATCGAGCGCAACCAGGGCGGCGACATGTGCCGTTACACGCTGGAGAGCGTCCGGCCGGGCATCCGGATCGTGGAGGTCACGGCGACACGCGGGAAGCATGTCCGGGCGGAACCGATCAGCGCGCTCTATGCGCTGGACCGCGTACATCACGTCGGCACCTTCGAAAAGCTGGAGAGCCAGATGTGCCAGATGACCGCCGCCGGCTATGAGGGCGACGGCAGCCCGGATCGGTGCGACGCACTGGTCTGGGCGCTGACGGAACTGTTCCCGGCTGTCACCGCGACCCCAGCCAAGCCGGCCGAGGTCGATTATCGCATGCCTGTAGCGGGCGGATGGATGGGCTGAGATGGACGACACGCTGAAGGAAGCCCGCGACGCATTCGCGGCCTGCCAGGACGCCGAGGCCGAGAACCGCGCCGAGGCCCTGGACGACATCCGCTTTGCCCGGATGGAGGAGCAGTGGCCGGACGCGATCCGCGAGCAGCGGAAGCGCGAGGGCCGTCCCTGCCTGACCATCAACAAGCTGACCGCCTTCACGCGCCAGGTCATCAATGATGCCCGGCAGAACAAGCCGTCGATCAAGGTCCATCCGGTCGACAGTTCCGCCGATCCGGCGACGGCCGACCTGATCAACGGCCTGATCCGCAACATCGAGTACACCTCGAATGCGGACGTGGCTTATGACACCGCGGCGGAATGCGCGGTCACAGGTGGCGTCGGGTATTTCCGCGTCGGCATCGACTATGCCCACGACGACACGTTCGACCTGGACATCCTGATCCAGCGCATCGCCAACCCGTTCTCGGTCTACGGCGACCCGCACAGCACGGCGGCCGACAGCAGCGACTGGAACGTGTGCTTCGTCACCGAGACGATGAAGAAGGCCGACTTCGAGCGGAAGCATGCCGGCGCGGCGAGGGTCAATTGGGAGGCCGGATACGGCGACCTGCAATCGCCCTGGGTCGATGGCGACGATGTGATGCTGGCTGAGTGGTGGCGCCGCGAGGAGGTGGAGCGGCCCATCGTTCTGCTATCCGCGCCGGCGCAGATGCCGGACGGGTCGGAGCTGCGCATCCTCGATGCCGAGTTCTACGCCGCGAACAAGCCCATGTTCGACGGCCTGGGGCTCACGGTCGCGGCCGATCGCGTCACCCGATCGTGGAAGGTGACGCAGACGCTGATGACCGGCGCCGAGGTGCTGGAGAAGACGGATTGGGCTGGGAAGTTCATCCCGATCATCCCCGTCTATGGCGATGAGGTGAACGTCGAGGGCAAGCGTTACTTCCGGAGCCTGATCCGCTCCGCCAAGGATGCGCAGCGGATGTTCAACTACTGGCGGACGACGAGCACGGAGCTGGTGGCGCTCGCCCCGAAAGCCCCGTTCATCGGGCCGAAGGGGTCGTTCAAGAGCGATGCCGCGAAGTGGGCGACAGCGAACGTCCAGAGCCATGCCTACATCGAGTATGACCCGGTGAACGGCGGCGCCCCGCCGCAGCGCCAGCCCTTCGCGGGCGTGCCAGCCGGCGCGCTGCAGGAGGCGCTGAACGCCAGCGACGACATGAAGGCGATCCTCGGGCTCTACGATGCCAGCCTCGGCGCGCGGTCGAACGAGACCAGCGGCAAGGCGATCATGGCGCGGCAGCGGGAGGGCGATGTCGCGACGTTCCACTTCGTCGACAACCTTGTCCGCGCTATCCGGCACGGCGGCCGGGTGTTGCTGGACCTGATCCCGCACGTCTACACCGGTCAACGGATCGTGAGGATCCTCGGCCAGGACAAGAAGCCGCAGAACGTGCCGCTCGGCCAGCCGATGCAGCTTCCTGACGGGACGGAGAGGGTGTTCGACCTGTCCGTCGGCAAATATGACCTGACCGTCGAGGCCGGGCCGAGCTTCACGACGCAGCGTGAAGAGATGGTTTCGGCGCTGACGGACCTGATCCGGGCTTATCCGCCGGCTGCCCCGGTCGTCGGCGACATCCTGATCCGGAACATGGACATCCAGGGCGCCGAGGAGATCAGCGAGCGGCTCAAGGCTCTGCTGCCGCCGCAGCTGCAGGGGCAGGACCCGCAAGCGCAGCAGGCACAGCAGGCCGTCCAGCAGCTTCAGCAGGCGCTGGAGCAGATGAAGGCCGACAAGAGCCTGGACGCCCGCAAGGTCGACATCGACGCCTACAACGCCGAGACCAAGCGCATCCAAGCGACGCAGGCCGGCATGCCGCCGGAAGCCGTCCAGGCCTTGGTGCTGCAGACGCTGCAGGCCGTGCTCCAGTCGCCCGACATCCTGCCGCCGGCCAGCCCGCCGCCTGGCGCTCCACCCATGCCGCAGGGGATGCCTCCGCAGCCCCAGCCGATGCCCAACCAGCCCGCCAATTCGGCGGGCTTTTTCATGCCCTCACCAACCCAATAGGGAGTGAACCGTGCGCACCATGCATTTCGGCCCGCTGCCGTGCCTTTCACCCGACTTCGAAGGGGCCGGAGGCGGCGCCGCGGAGACCAATCCGGCCACTGATGGCGCATCCGGAGCGCCGGAAGGGGAGGAAGTCTCCACTGAGCCCGTCGAGCATGACGATCAAGCCGCAGGCGAGGACGACGGCGAAGGCGGCGACGCCCAGCCCGAGGACGACGCCGAGGAAATCGAGCACGAGGGCCAGAAGTTCAAGCTGCCCAAGGCGTTGAAGCCCCTGCTGATGATGCAGCAGGACTACACGCGCAAGACCCAGGAGGTTGCCGAGACCCGCAAGGCACTGGAGACCGAACGCCAGTCGTTCACCCAGCAAGTCGAGGCGGAGAAGGCGAACATCCAGGACGTTGCGCGTCTGGTGAACATCGACGGGCAGCTTGAGCAGTACAAGGCCGTCAACTGGCAGCAGTTGGAGCGGGATGACCCCCTCCAGGCGCAGAGCCTGTGGCGGCAGTTCCAGCAGTTGAAGGAAGCCCGGCAGGAACTCGCCGGGTCGCTCTCGCAGAAGATGCAGCAGCGTAGTCTGGCGGCGCAGCAGGAGACTGCCAAGCGCATCCAGGAAGCCCACGCGACGCTCTCGCGGGACATCAAGGGCTGGGGTCCCGAGCTGGCAGCGAAGGTGTCGGATTTCGGCCGCACCGCCGGCTTCTCGGATGAGGAGCTGAGCGGCACGACCGACCCGCGCGTCGTCAAGGTGCTGCACCTCGCCATGCTCGGCCAACAGCTCATGAGCAAGCAGATGGCCGGAGCCCGCCCCGCCGGGCAGCAGCCGGCGGCAAGACCCGCCCCGACGGTGGGAGGCGCCGCGCGTGCGGCGAAGGACCCCGGCCGGATGACGACGGCCGAGCTCGCCAAGTATCTGCGCGAGTAGGCCCCGCGAAAGCAAACCTGACTTCAGACGGAGCAATCCAAGATGGCGAATACCACCCTGACGGCAAGCATCATCGCCAAGGCGGCGGTGGCGACCCTCGACAACGAACTCGTGATGGCGAACAAGGTGTTTCGCGGTTACGAGGAGGAGTTCGACAAGAAGGTCAACGGCTACGAGCCCGGCGAGACGATCTCGATCCGCAAGCCGACGGACTTCACCGTCCGCGATGGCGCTGTGATGAGCACGCAGGACGTGACCGAGGGCAAGACCACCATCACGGTGGACAAGCGCAAGGGCATCGACTTCAAGTTCTCGTCTCAGGACCTGACCCTGAACATCAAGGATCTGTCCAAGCGCGTCATCCGGCCCGCGATGGTTCAGCTCGCCAACCAGATCGATCAGGATCTGATGGCGCTGTACAAGACCATCCCCTCGTGGGTCGGAACCCCGGGCCAGACCATCAACGGCTACACAGACTTCGCGCAGGGGCCGGAGCGCATGGACGAGCTGGCGAACCCGACCGACGGGCGCTGCGCCGTCCTGTCGCCGTCCGACCATTGGGGCCTGCTGGGCTCTCAGTCCGCGCTGTACATCCAGGACGCGGCCAAGGGGGCGTATCGCAACGGTTCGCTGGGCATGATCGGTGGTGTCGACACCTATATGAGCCAGAACGTGCCGACGCACACGGTCGGCGTTGCCACCGGCACGCCGCTGGTCAACGGCGCCAACCAGACCAGCACCTATGCCGCAGTGAAGGACACCAACACGCAGTCGCTGGTCACCGACGGCTGGACGAACTCCACCACCGGCATCCTGAAGGCTGGCGATGTGATCACCATTGCCGGCGTCTATGCCGTCAACCCGGTGACCAAGGCCGTGCTGCCGTTCCTGCGGCAGTTTGTGGTGACGGCCGACGCGGACAGCGGCGCCTCGACTGGATCGGCGACGCTGACCATCTCGCCGGCCATTGTGGTGTCTGGCGCCTTCCAGAACTGCTCGGCTGCCCCGGCCGACAATGCGGCGATCACCGTCATGGGAACCGGCGCCACGGGCTACCGGCAGAACCTGATCTTCAACGAGAAGGCCTTTGCCCTGGTGTCGGTCCCGCTGGTGGCTCCTCCGGGCGCTGTCGACGTTGGCCGCGAGACCTACAAGGGCATCAGTGTTCGCGTTATCCCGGTCTACGACGGCACCAACGACGTGTCGAGCTGGCGCCTGGATGTGCTCTACGGCGTCAAGACCATCGACCCGCGCCTGGCACACCGCCTGAGCGGCAAGCCGTAAACCTTCCTCCCCAGCCTCCGGGCTGAACTTCGCGAAAGGGCGTCCTTCTGGGCGCCCTTCGCGCTTTCTGGAGCACAACATGACCGAGAAGACCGAGAGGGCCGAGAAGGCCGAGGGCGGCGCCTGGGGGCCGGCCTGGATGTACGGGCCGGACGGAGAGGCCCGCATCTTCCACAAGAAGGAAGACGTGCCGAAGGGCTGGGCCGACAGCCCCGCCAAGCACAAGAAGGCCGCCGCCGAACCGCCGGCCGAGTGACGCGAGGGAGACCAGATGGCGATCACCTCATATGCCGAGCTGCAGGCCGAAATCGCCAGCTGGCTCAACCGCGACGACCTGGCCGGAACCATCCCGTCATTCATCTCCCTGGCCGAGAGGACGATGTTCCGGCAGGTCCGCATCCGGCAGATGCTGAAGCGTGTCCGGGCCACGCTGGACGAGGATTTCGAGACGCTCCCCGACGACTTCCTGGAGGCCGTCTCCCTCAAGCTGCTCACGACGCCAGAGACGCCGGTCTCCGCCGTCGAACCGGCCGTCATGGACATGCTGAAGGCCCGCGGGTCGACAGGCCGCCCGCGCTACTTCGCGCCCATCGGCAACGACCTCACCGTCTATCCGGCGCGCGATCAGGATTACACGGTGGAGCTGCTCTATTACGCCCGGCCGGATGCCCTGTCTGGGTCGGTTTCGTCCAACGTCATCCTGGCTACATGGCCTGACCTCTACCTGTGGGGTTCCCTGGCTGCCTCCGCCCCCTTCCTTCGGGAAGACGAGCGGATTGCGACCTGGGGCAGCCTCTACCGCGGCTCTCTGGCCGAGGTTGGCGAGGCCGACCCGCCGGTGCGCGCCGTCGCGGCGCCTCTGCTGACCGAGCTTTCAGATTTCGCCGCTTTGAGGGGCTTCTGACATGTCGACCACCTGGACCGACGTCATCACCGGCGTCAGTGACGTCGTGGGGCCGGCCGTCGACGAGGCGACTGTCGGGGGAGAGCGCCTGGGCGACCTGCTGCCCAACGCCTCGGCCTTGACGGCGACGGCGACGGGCGGCACGACGGCGCGGACGTTGGCGGCGCGAGCCGCCGATGCCGTGAATGCGAAGGACTTCGGGGCGACCGGCGGCGGCGTGTCGGACGATCTCGCTGCGCTGAACGCTGCCGCTGCGGCTGCCAATGGCGGCCCGGTGCGCCTCCCCCGCGGCACCTATGCCGTCAGCGCGGCAACCGCGCCTGCTGTATGGCTGCTTGAGGATGGGGTCACGGTCACGGGGCTCTCGGATGTTGGCGGCGCGCCGAAGGTGCCGGACACCTCCAGGCTGACCGGCCGCATCTTCCACATGGTGAACCGCACGCATGGGCTCGGCTTCCGGCTTGGAGATCCCGACCCCTGGCTTGAGCGAAACATTCGCCCGTGGACCGAGAGCATCGCCGAGGTGGCGGTCCTGTCGTCAACGGGGCTGATCGGTTTGCTCACGGCCAGCCGCAGCAGCGACGATCCGACGGCGAATATGGCCGCCATCGGCCATGCCAGCTACGGCATCAACGACAACACGACCAACAAGGAACCGGCGTGGGCGCAGTATCTTGAGATGCGCCGCAGCTCCGGCGCGGGGGCGACGTATTGCGCCGAGATGGACGCGGTCAACCTGGGTGACACGTTCGATGTCGGGCCATATACGCTGTTCTCCGGCACGACCGGACAGACAGCCCTGTTGTGGCTCGGGAATGGCGGCGGAGACCCTGCGCTTGGCGGCAACACGCTGAGCGGCGCCATCATCCTGCACACCAACGTGGCGAACGTCTCCGCAACACCGAAGTACCGGCGCGGCATCATCATCCAGAAAGGCTCGCTCGATCCGGCCATCAATGAGGCGCTGTCGGTGCATGCTGACGCGCGGGTCGCTTGGTATGACGCTGCCGGCCTCATCTCCTTCCTGCACGACTACGGTCAGCAGCAGACGCACAAATCGGACACCGCATCCGACGCGGCTTTCCAGGATTTCTACCGGAAGCGGGCCGACGGAACGACCGCAACCGGCAGCCTTGACCGCGTCCACCGCGCCCGCTTTTGGGGGTACAGCGGGTCGGCAGACTACCAGGGCGCATCGACGCAGGTGATCCAGCGGAGCGCCTTCAGTGGTGGGAACGCCCGCTTCAGCTACGACATCAGCGCCAAGGCGGCCGACGGCACGGATTGTCAGGTCACGCTGAACGGCGTGGCCGACAAGAGCTTTTCGCCCTTCCCAGACGCCACGGTGTCGCACGGCGATGCGTCGTTCCGCTGGACGAGCGGCTACTATTCCGGCTCGGTCGTTGTGGGATCCAGCACGCAGAACGCCACGCTGACGGCGACGACGCTTGCCCAGACGCAGCTGTCGGACAGCACGGGGCCGACGCATACCTATTCGCGGAAACGCGCGGACGGCACCACCGCGACGGCGAATTTTGACCGCGTGTATCGGGCGAACTTCAACGCCTACACCGGAGCGGCCGACTATGGAGCCGGTTATGTGCAGGTGCTTCAGAGGAGCAGCTTCAGCGGCGGAAATGCGCGTTTCAGCTACGACATCGTAGCGAAGAACGCAGATGGAACGGATTGTCAGGTCACCCTAAACGGCATCGCCGACAAGGCGTTCACGCCATATCCCGACAATACGATCAGCTTCGGCTCATCGTCCGCGCGCATCTCCCAGTTGTATGCTGGCACCGCCACGATCAGCACGTCCGACGAGCGCGAGAAGCAGGACATCGCCGATATCCCGGACGACGTGCTGAATGCCTGGGCCGAGGTGGAATGGAAGCGCTTCCGCTTCGCCGACGCCGTCGCCGCCAAGGGAGAAGGCGCGCGACTGCATACCGGCGTGATCGCGCAGCGTGTGCTGGAGGCTTTCAATCGGCACGGGCTCGACCCCTTCGCGCATGGCGTCCTGTGTCATGACGCGTGGGATGACCAGTACGAGCCGGTGCTCGCCACGCGGATGGTTGCCGATGGCCAGGGCGGGGAGGTGGAGGAGGCCTACGACACAGGAGAGCGCCGCCTCGTGCTCGCGGCCGGTGACCGCTACGGCGTGCGATACGAGGAGGCATTCGCCTTCGAGGCCGCGTTGATGCGCCGCAGCACCGAGAGGCAGGAAGCCCGTATAGCCGCCCTGGAGGCGCAGCTCGCCGCCATCCAGCCGCCGGCACAGCCCGAATAGACCCATCACACCAGGGGCGACAAGATGCCAAGCACCCCCCTCATCTCGATCCGCGCCACGGCCCTGACCGAGAGCGGGCTTTTCAAGGGTACACACGCCTTGGACTGCCCGCTTTGGCGCGACGGCCGGAACGTGACCTTCAAAGACGGCGGCCCGGAGAAAGTCGCTGGCTGGGTCTCGGTCGCCGACAGCGGCGCGGCTGGCGTCGTCCGGGGCGCCGATGCCCTGCAGGACGAGGCCGGTGTCAGCCGCGTGTTCTTCGGCGACCAAACGAAGCTCTACGCCTGGAACGGCGCGACCGTCTCGGAACTCGGCACCGGCTACACCGGCTACGAGGACGAGACCTCGACCCACCCGGCTACGGCGTGGAGCTTCGAGCGGTTCGGCAACTGGGAGCTGGCGACGAACGGAAAGGACGCGCCACAGATTTGGAAGGGCACTGGCAGCTTTGGACCGCTGGCCGGCGTCAACTTCTCGACTGCGGAGATCCTTGTGCGCCGCGGTCCGCACATCCTGGCGTTCAATCTCACGGGCTGGGCTGCCGGAAACGGCAAGTCGACCTTCGCCTGGTGCGATGCGGACAACCCGGAGACGTGGACGACGACATCGACCAACTCGGCCGGCGACCTTCCGATCCGCGACATGGATGGCGAAATCAAGGCCGCTGTGACCTGGGGCGAGAACATCGCGGTCTTCGGCAAGGCCGACATGTACGTCGTGTCGTACACCGGCGCCCCGTACTATTTCGGCGTCCAGCCGGCGTTGAAGGGCATCGGCGCGGTGGGCAAGATGTCCATCGCCGAAGTCAACAGGATCCTCTACGGCTTTGGGCCGCAAGGTGTCTGGAAGACCGACGGCGTGACCTGCGAGTACCTCGACACCCCGGCCCTTCGGTCGTGGATTGCCGAGAACCTCGACACCACGCAGCTGTCAAAAGTCTGCGCCACATACGATGCCTCGACGGAAACGATCCGCTGGAGCCTGCCGACGACCGGGACCGGCGAGCCGACGGTGACGATCGCCTTCCGCGTGCCGAACGCATCGTGGTCCATCGAGGACTATGGCCGCAGCGCCTGGGTTCCGAGGTTGGGGGCATTCCGCTATCCGATCGGGATCAGCACTGACGGCAAGCTCTGGACGCATAACGTCGGCGTGGATGCGGGGGCTGGGGTGCCGATGACGGCCTATGTCCAGACCCGCCCGTTCGCCGCGGACGATGCCCGCGCCTGGAGCTACATCGACACCCTGTCTCTGCAGCTCCGCCGGCTGGCGGGGGTCGTCAAAGTCAGGCTCGGCGGGCAGGCCAACCTCGATAACGCGCCGTCATGGTCCGACTGGCTCGCGGTGGACGACGGCTTCGAGCCGATCCGCCTGCGCAAGTCCGGCCGGTTCCTGACGCTGGAGCTTCGCAGCGACACAGTTGGGGCCGATTGGGCAATGAGCGGCTTCGACCTTTACGGCTCTCGGGGAGGGCGCATCTGATGGCAATCCTGCCGATCCGCGGCGCCAACGAGCCGGCGGAGAAGTACCTTGACCGGCTGATGCCGCCGCTGCGCGAGGCTATCGGGGCACTGACCCCCGGACCCACCAACACGGTGTCAGACGGCGCCGGTAACGTGTTCGTCTCTCTGCCTGCGCCGGCTGGCGTGGTGCCGAAGCTCGACCGGGCCGGAAAGATCGTCAAGATCGACACCGAGAACTTGGTCGACGGCGCGGTCGGCCTGGCCCAGACTGATATTCCGACGCTCGTCCTGGCGAACAAGGCGGTGATCGGCGACGCCATCGTGTTGAGCCTGCTTGCTGGCGACATCGAGGCCATCGAGGCCCGCATCGACAACCTGATCGTCAACGACGCCAACATCGCTAACCTGTCGGCCGACAAGATCACGGCCGGCGACATTGCCGTAAACCTCAACCTCTACGCCGCCAACATCTTCGGCGGGCGCATCGCCATCACCGGTGGATCGCAGCAGCTCGCCTATTTCCAGACGACGGCCGGGACATTCGCCGGCCGCTTCGAACAGCAGGGCACGGGCGGCGGCGTCAGCGTCATCTGCAACAACGGCAGCTTCGCCGGCAACGGCCTGGACGTACAGACCAGCGGCACCGGCAAGGGGATAGCGGCGAACTCTGCCGGCGGCTATGCGGTGCACGGCGTCAGCGCCACAAACGACGCAGTCCGCGGCGAGTGCGGCGACGGCACGCACTCCGGCGTCTATGGCCGGGGTGGCGCGAACGGCGTCTACGGAACCGCAGCCAACACGGGCGCTCGTGGCGTCTACGGCTACCACACGGGCAGCAGCGGCACCGGTGCGCCGGGCGATGCAGGGGTCTGGGGAAAGAGCGACGGCGGCTATGGCGTTGTGGGACAGGGTGACAGGGCAGGCGTCTACGGCAGCGTGACCGGAGGCGGATATGGCGGCCAGTTCCGCGCCGACAGCGGCGTCTCGCTCTACGCGCAGAAGTTCGGATCGTCTGGCACCCTGGCGCAATACTACGTCGCCAACAGCAGCTACAGCGGCAGCCTGCACGCAATCATGTGCGACCGATCGGGGACATCGGCCTACAATTTCTTGGTCTGCCAGTCGAACTTCGCGTCTGGCGCCGACACCGAATTCGTCGTCAACGGCGCCGGCCAGGTCGCAGCAGACGGCGGCACCACCATGTCGAGCCCTGCTGACTACGCCGAGTATTTCGAGAGCCTGTCGGGAGAGGAAATCCCGGTTGGGACCACGGTGGTGCTCGACGGCGAGAAAGTCCGGCCGGCAACGGATGCGGACGACCCCGACGACATCATCGGCGTCATCCGGCCGGTGGGAACCTCAACCGTCGTGGGTGCCGCCGCCTGGAACCATTGGTCGGGGAAATACCTGCGGGATGCCTACGACGCGCCGATCCTCGACGCCGACGGAGCCCGCATGCTGAACCCCGACTTCGACCCCGACCGGGCCTATGTGCCGCGCGAGCAGCGGCCGGAATGGGTCATCGTCGGCCTGCTCGGTCAGGTCGCCTTAACCGCTGGCCAGCCGGTCAACCCCCGCTGGCGCAAGCTCGCAGACGCGAGCACCGATGTGGAGCGCTGGTTTATCCGATGAGCAGCTTCAACGAACAGTGGGCGCGCTGCGAGCCATGGCTGGCGGCGGCGCTGGAGCATGCCCACGGCACTCACACCACGGACGACATCCGGGAGGGGTGCCTCGCCGGGAACCTGCAGTTCTGGCCGGGCAAGTCGGCGGCAATCGTCACCGAAATCTGCACCTATCCGCAGCTGAGGGCCGTGAACTTCTTCCTCGTCGGCGGCGACATGGAGGAGCTGCTCGCGATGGAGCCGGTGATTGTCGCCTGGGCGAGGAGCCTGGGATGCACCCGCTCCCAATGCGGCGGCCGGCCGGGCTGGGAAAGGGTGCTGAAGGACTATCGGCGCGCGTGCGTCGTTCTTGAGAAGGAAATCTGAGCATGTCCAAGGGCGGCAAGTCGCAGACGGTGCAGAACACCTATCCCCCGGAAATCATGGCCGCGATCACCAACAATGTTGGCGTCGCAAACGACATCGCGTCCAAGCCGTTCGCGGGATACTATGACTATTCCAAGGGCTTCAACTCCGACAACTACATGGCGCAGAACCAAGATGTCGCGAAGGGGTATCAGGACTACCTGACCAACTTCAAGAGCAACGGCGCCGCGTTCGACCCCAGCGCATACCTGAAGAACTACGGCGACGTGGCGGCCGAGGCAAAGAAGTACGTCGGGTCCGGTAGCCAGTTCGAGACCCCGGAAGCCTATGCCCAGTGGCATTACGACAACTATGGCAAGAACGAAGGCCGCACGGGCAGCGTGGCGGGCGCAACCCCCATGTCGGCAGCCGACTACGCGCTCCAGCACTGGAACACGCAGGGCCAGACGCAGGGCCGGACTGGAGGCTATGACACGCGGCAGCTTGTCGCTGGGCTGAACGGCGATCAGCAAGCCGGTTTCGACCTGACGCGGCAGATGGCCGGGACCGGGGCGAATTTCCTCCAGAACGGCTTCGGCTGGGGCAAGGCCAACGACATGGCCACCAGCTTCAACGCGCGCGACATCGCGGCCGGCCAGCTGAAGGATACGAACCTCAACGACTACATGAGCCCGTACATCTCGGACGTCGTGAACACCACGGCGGGCCAGATCAACCGGCAAAACCAGATCGCGCTGCAGAACGTCGGGTCGCAGGCCATGAGCCAAGGCGCATACGGCGGCAGCAGGCAGGGCGTAGCGCAGGCTGAGACGAACCGCGCTTACGGCGACACGCTCGCCTCGACCACGGCCAACCTCTACAACACCGGCTTCCAGAACGCCCAACAGGCAGCCCTGGCCGACATCGGCAACCGCCTGGAGGCCGACCGGGCAAACCAGTCCAAGGATCTCAGCGTCGGGCAGATCAAGCTCGCGGCGATCCGGCAAATGCAGGACAGCGCCACCGCCAGGAACAACGCGCTGCTCGGCCAGCAGCAGTACGACACGAACCGGGCCAACGCGATGCTCGGGATCGGCGGGCAGCAGCAACAGCAGCAACAGGCCCAGCTTGACAGCCAGTATGAGCAGTATCTGCGCAGCATTGGCTACCCGGTGGACATGCTGAAGGTGCGGCAAATCCCGCTGAATGGCGCCCTGCCCAGCACGCAGACCAGTTCCGGCGGCAGCGGCGGCAGCGTCGCCAACACGCTGGGCGCCGTGGGCAGCGCCGCCTCCGGCGTGGCCAGCATCGCAGGCCTGTTCGCTTTGTGCTTTGCCCCGGACACGCCGGTTGAGATGGCCGACGGCACCACCAAACCCATTGCCGAGGTGCGGATCGGCGATGAGACGCGCGGCGGTCGGGTGTACAGCATCATCTCCGCCGATGGTTCTGGGGCGGATTGGTTCGATTACGGCGGGGTGCGGGTCACGGGGTCGCATGCCGTGCATGAGGGTGGCCGGTGGGTGCGCATTCGTGACAGCGCCGGGGCGATACCGGCGAGCGGCTGCCCGGTCTTGCACAGCATCAGCACGGCCCGCCATGAGATTTGGGCGAACGGCATCCTGTTCACCGACCATGACGAGGTTGACCGTACCGATCCGGTCTATGCCGGCCTGTACGACGCTACCCTGGCACAACTCAACGCGGAGGCCGCGTAATGTACGGCGACAATGAGCCCCTGCTTGGCGGTGGCAGCAACAAGTGGGTGCAGGCGCTCTCGCTCCTTGGCGCCACCCTTCAGGACGTAGGCGGCTCGCTCAACGGGCGGTCCCCCAACGCCCTGCTCGGCGCTATGGCGATGCAGGAGAAGATGCGCCAGCAGCAGAGGCAACAGGCCGAGCAGGCCAGTCAGCAATCCGCCCAGGCGGCGCTTCTTGGCGGACTGGACCCCACCACCGGCATCACCTGGAACCAGCCCCGACAGGGCACCAGCGAGGCCGACCAGAAGGCGCTGTTCATGCGGGCGTTCCCGGAGGCGGGGGCGAAGGCTGCGGCTGCGTCGCTGTTCCCGAAGCCGTCGCCGTGGGAGGATATCCCCTTGGCCGGTGGCGCCGCTCAGCCCGCGGCCGGCGCGCCCCCGCTGCTGGGCGGCGGCCAGCCTCCCGCGTCCGCTCCGCTGCTAGGGGCCGGAAGTGGCGGAACGACGACGCAGCCGCGCACGCCGATTTCCGCCACTCCCATCGACGCAATGGGTGCGCCGCTCGGGATCCGAAACAACAACCCCGGCAACATCCGGGTCAGCGAAATCCCGTGGAACGGCAAGGCCCCGGGTGGGGAAGGCGGCTTCGAGCGCTTCAACACGCCGGAGGATGGCGTCTCGGCCCTGGCGCAAAACCTGCTGTCCTACCAGGACAAGCATGGGCTGAACACCATAGAGGGCATCATCAATCGGTGGGCGCCCGCTTCCGACAACAACAACGTGGGCGCCTACGTGGCGTCGGTGGCGCAGAAGACCGGTCTTGACCCGAAGGCCCCGCTGAACCTCCGTGACCCGTCTGTGATGAAGCCGCTCGTCTCCGCGATCATCCAGCACGAGAACGGACAGCTGCCGTATGATCCCAGCGTGATCGAGCGGGGCATTGCGTCCCGCTTGCAACCGGGCGATCAGCGGGTTCAGGTCGCCCAGGCGAACACGGGGACGATGACCGATGCTGGACCAGCGGCGATGTTTGCGCCCCAAGCTGCCCCACAGCCAGCACCCGCCGCCCCCATGGCGCAGCCCGGTCGCGGCCCGACCGTCGGCGTCCGCCGGAACCGGGAAACGGGCGACGTGCAGTATTACGACACCACCACGCGGATGCCTCTGGCCGCCCCGCCCACGGGCTTCCGCTACACGCCCAACGGCATGGAGGTTGACCCGGCATACCTCCAGGCGGAGCTGCAGCTGCGCGCGGCGTCTCGACCGCAGACGAACGTCACCGTCAACGGCCAGAACGAAGGCGCCAAGACCGCCTACGAGCTGACCGCCAAGGGGTGGCAGTCTGCGGACGAAGCCGCTCGTTCCGCCAACCGGCGCGAAGGGCTGTTGCAGACCTTCGAGGCGGCGCTTCCAGCTTTCCGCACCGGAGCAGGCGCCGATACCCGCCTGAGGGCGCAGCAGGCGCTGGAAGGGATCGGCGTCAAGTTCGACAGCACGGCGCCCGGCGAGGTGCTGCAAAGCATCCAGAAGCGCATTGAGCTGGAGAACACGCCGCGGGGGCAGGGGGCCATCACGGAGAATGAGCGCGGTCTCGTTCGCGACGTGAACAACCTGTTCGGCAGCACTCCGGAAGGCGCGCAGTTGCTGATTGCTGCCACCCGCCAGCTTGACGGCTACGACCGTCAGGTTGCCGAGGTCTATCGCGAGAGTGCGCGCCGTAACGGTGGCATTCCCAACCCGCTGGAGGTCAGCGAAGGCGTCTCGAAGCTTCCCCCGCCGCTGGACCCGCAACTCCAGCAGCAGCTTATGGCGATGGCGCAGCAGGCAAAGGGTGGGGCGGCTAAGGCGGCAGCGCCTGCGGCCCCGCAAGCCCCCAGCCGGGCGGACATTGAGGCGGAGTTGCGCCGCAGAGGGAAGCTGTGATGACCGATCTGACCAAGCTGTCCGACGATGAGCTGATGGCCCTCTACCGGCAGCCGGCGCCCAGCGCGCCGGCCTCGCCGGACCTCTCGCGCATGTCGGATGACGATCTCATGGCGCTCTACCGGCAGACGCAGCCGATGGGCGCCGGCGATGTGGCGCGGGACGTCGCCAAGTCGGCGGCAGTCGGCGCCCAGCGTGGCGTCGGCTTCGCCGTCGGCGCCCCGACGGACATTTGGCAGGCGCTGGACCGCGGCTGGCAATGGGCCGCCACCACGGCCGGGGAGAAGCTCGGGATCCTCTCACCGGACGCGGCGGCGAAGCTACGCCAGCCGATGCCGGGCGAGGAGTACCGGTTCGGCTCGGAGGGCATCAACAAGGCCATCGCGGACGTGTCGGGGGACTACAAGCCACAGACCACGGCCGGCGAATACGCCAAAACTGGCCTTGAGTTCACCTTGCCGGCCATCGGCGGCGGCATCGGCAACGCCATCAAGTTCGGAGCGTTGCCGGGGGTGGCGAGCGAGACGGCTGGGCAGGCCACAAAGGGAACCGCTCTGGAGCCGTGGGCGCGAGCCGGCGCGGCACTGCTGACCGGCAGCGGGGCGGCGCTTGCCTCCCGGACGCCGAACGCCGGCCGCATCGTCCAAGACGCCATGCCCGGCGTCTCGCCGCAGCAGATCGGCGAGGCGCAGTCTCTCATGGCTGAGGCGGCCACCCGGGGGATGCCCCTGACGCTGCCGGAGGCCATGCAGCAGGTCACCAACGGCGGGACGAAGCTGGCGGATGTGCAGCGCGTGGTCGAAGGCTCCCGCAAGGGCGGCCAGATCATGAAGGAGTTCTACGCCGGCCGGGCGGCGGGGAATGATGCCGGGGTGCGGCAGGCCCTGGACGGCATCGCCCCGCCCAACATGGCCCCGACGGAGATTGCGCCCCGGGTGCAGGCTGCCGCCGCTGGCGAGCTTGCCGACACCCGCAAGGCCATCAACGACGCGGCTCGCCCCTACTACGACGCGGCGGAGCGGGCGCTCCCGCCGAGCCAAGACCCGGTTGGGCTGACGATCGGCGCCCGCGCCGACCTGGGGCCGCTCGTTACGGATCCTCAGGTGCAAGCGGCCATCAAGGGCGCTCGCTCGCACCCGGTCCTGGGGGCGGAACTCCAGAACGCACCGGATGACGCCTTCCGCGTTCTGGACGCCGCGAAGAAGTACGCCGACGACGCAGCCTCTTCGGCTCGCGCCGGCGGGCAGAACGAAGCTGCGGCAGCATGGGGGAACGTGGCTCAGCGCATCCGCAGCGGCGCCACCCAGGCGGGGCCGGATGCCTACCCCAGCTATGGGGAGGCGCTGCGGATCGGCCGGGAAGGGCGCGAACAGGTCCTGGCGCCCCTGGAGCGGTCCCCCACCGGCCAGCTTGCCAGTGCCGAGACGTTCCCCGAACAGGCCCGCATCATCCTGAACCCCAACCCGCTGCCGAACAGCCATCGGCAAGTCGGTGAGGCGGTGCGGGCCGTTGCAGCCCGAGACCCTGACGCAGCCCGTGATCTGGTCCGCACCCAACTGGAGCAGGTCTTCAACGAGACCACGCAGCGCCTGGTGTCTGGTGAGAACCAGTGGGGCGGCGCCAAATATGCGGCGGTGCTGGCCGGCAACCCCCAGCAGGCCAAGAACCTGGAGGCGGCCTTGCTGGCCTTGCCGCGCGGTATGGAGGCTTACAGCGGCTTCCGCAAGACGCTGGATGTGTTGGAGGCGCAAGGCCGCCGGCAGCCCATCGGCTCGCAGACGGAGTTCAACCGGCTGCTGACCGAAGACCTGGGGAAGGGCGGAAAGGGTGAAATTGGCGCGCTTCTGATGTCGCCCGCGAAGCTCGGCGGCTTCCTCTCGGACGCCTATTCGCAGCTCCGCTACGGTCGCAACACGGAGACGCTGGCCCGGCTATTCACGTCCCCGGACGGGATTGCCCAGGCGTCGAAACTGTCCGGCCTGGACCCCACCAGCATCCAGGCGCAGGGCATCGTCGCGCGGATGCTGATCGGGGCGAACACTGGCGCACGCAGCCAGAGCGTCGGCAATACGCCGCAACTCCCGGCGCCGCAGCGCTGACCGCCAGTCCTGAACCTTCATCCACAGGAGCGTGACCAAGTAGGCGACGCCGGCCCCGATGATCCCCGGAACCACGGGGTTCGGCGCCCACCGCTCGGAGATGTTCCAAGCGATGAAGCCCAGGACGATAGACGCCTGAACAAGCTTCAGCATGACGGGCCGTCCTTCGTGGCGGTGGCAGTCAACCCTGCGCCGTCCTCTTAACCTGCCCGGCACCTTTCCACAACCGGTAAGCGGTAGTCGCTACCCAAGCGGCGCCGACCCCCACGGCGACCGCGGCAATCGTCCGCTCGCGGTCGCTCGCCCCCACGCCATCCATCCCCGCCCACACCACGCAGCCGACCAGCGCGGCCACGGCACATTGCGCCACTTCGCCCAGCGTCACGCCATCCTCCCGATTGCAGACAGTCCAGTCCAAGGTAACACGGGGCTGGGCCTATGAGTATTGGGGTATGCGCGGACAAGCCGCGTCTTTTTGCGGTCGGGGTGCGTCAACAGAGGATCCCGATATGACCAAGCCCGTTTCCCCCGCGGCCATCGACCTTGTGAAGCACTTCGAGGGGCTGTTCCTGAACGCCTATCTCTGCCCAGCGGGCGTGCCCACGGTGGGGTATGGCCACACCAAGGGCGTCAAGATGGGGCAGCGCATCAGCCGCCAGCAGGCCGAAGAGTTCCTGGCCGCCGATCTGGCCGAAGCCGCCGACGCTGTCGACCGGCTGGTCTCTGTCCCGCTGACCGATGCCCAGCGCGGCGCGCTTGCCTCGTTCGTGTTCAATCTCGGCCCGGCCAGCCTCGCCGGATCGACCCTGCTGCGGCTGCTGAATGCCGGCGCGTCCATGGAGAGCGTGGGAGAGCAGTTCGGCCGGTGGGTAAACGCCACCGTCGGCGGGGTGAAGAAGCAGCTCCCCGGCCTCGTCGCCCGGCGGTCGGCGGAGAAGGCGCTGTTCCTGGGCGCGAAGTAGCCCGTCACCAAAGTCCAAACCCGGAATTCCAAGTTTGGCCGCCCGGCATCCCGCCCGGCGGCTTTTTCATGCCCGAAGGAGGGGCAAAGCACATGGACATGAACGAGATCCTGAAGGGCGGCCAGCTGGCCGGCAAGCGCAAGCTGGTCATGGGCGTGGTCGCCGTCGTCGCCATCGCCGGGGCTTACCTCGTGGGGGATGCCAGCCTCATCGACGCGGCGCAGAAGATGGCGATGCTGCTGCTGGGGTCGTGAGTGCTGGACGTGCGAAAGGCCGCTCCGGTGAGGGGCGGCCCGTCCAAGCCATAACTGTGACGTGTCACAGTATCAGGGGTCATTTGGTGCGTGTCGCAGCAACATCTGCGGAACACGGCCTAGGCAAATCAACGGTTCCAGCGGGCACGCTGTGGCTGCCGCATTCCGGCCTGACGCTGAACGGCGGCGTGCGACTCTGCCACTGGTACCACAAGACGGCGGTCGGCCATGCGGCGGGCGCCGACGTGAAGACCGACATCACCTGGCACGGCGACCGCGCGGCGCATTTCGTCAACAATATGATGAGCCAGGGCGCCGCGCTGATCGACACCACCGGCGTCGTGACCCTGCGCTGCCTGGAGAGCTGAACGGGGGAGGATGATCCCTCCTCTCTCCTGCATCCCCTCACAAAATCCGGAGACTTCGATCCATGGCCTATGCGTCCAAGGATTTGAGCGTGCTCGCCTATGCGAACGGCTTCACGCTCTGGCACTACACCACGCACGACGTGGCAACCGACGTCGACACCGCCGGCTATTTCAACGGCGCGGCCGACCTGCTGCGGGTGGGCGACATGCTGCTGGCCAACTGCGCGGTCGGCGGCGCCACGCCGGCCACCGGCGTGCTGGTGGTGGTGGCCAGCGCCAACGGGGCGGTGGATGTCACCAACCTGACGCCGTTCGGCAGCGCCAACAGCGACTGATCCGCCGAAGGGGGAGGGCGCCGCACCTCGACAATAGAGGGCGGCGCCTTCCCGGAACCCTGGAAAGGGAGACCCGTCATGGCCCTGACCGCCATCGGCCTGTGCGGCCGTGCGCTGATCAAGCTCGGCGCCACCGCCATCGCTTCCTTCGACGACGGCTCCGCCGAGGCGGAGGTCGCCGCCGCCCTCTATGCGCCGACGCGCGACGCGCTGTTGTCGGCCAATGCCTGGAGCTTCGCCAGCGTGCAGGCGACGCTGCCGCGGCTGGCAGAGCCGCCGGTCGCCGATTATGCCTGCGCCTTCCAGCTGCCGGCCGATTTCCTGCGGGCGCTGGGGGCGGGAGGCGACGGGCGGGGGCGCGGCCTGTCCTATCGCATCATCGGCCGGACGCTGCTGTGCGATGCCGGCGCCGTCACCCTGTCCTACATCGGCTGCCCGGCGGAGGAGGAGTTTCCCGCCTTTTTCGATCAGGCGCTGATCGCCCGGCTCGCCGCCGAGTTCTGCATCCCGCTGACCGAAAGCTCGACGCGGGCGGAGCTGCTGGCCCAACTGGCCGAGAGCGAGTTCCGCCGCGCCCGCCAGATCGACGCCCAGCAGGACAGCCAGCCCGGCTTCGAGGACTTCACCCTGATCGATGCTCGGGCATGATGGGGAGGGCGTGATGGGACGGCTGCATCAGGTCAAGACCAACTTCACCGCCGGCGAGGTGTCGCGCCGCCTGCTGGGGCGCGGCGATCTCAAGGCCTATGACAACGGCGCGCTGGCCCTGCGCAACCTGTTCATCGATCCGACCGGCGGGGTTACGCGGCGGTCGGGGCTTGCCTTCACCGCGCTGGCCCGTGGCGACGGCCGGCTGGTGGCGTTCGAGCGCAATGCCGAGCAGACCTATCTGCTGGTCTTCACCGACGGCTGGATCGACGTGTTCCAGGGCGGGACCAAGCTGGCCTCGGTTGCCGCACCCTGGACGTTGACGCAACTGGCGCAGATCACCTGGACGCAGAGCGCCGACACGCTGCTGGTCTGCCATCCCGACCTGCCGCCGCGCAAGCTGACGCGCGGCGACGATGGGGCGTGGACGCTGGCGGAGTGGGCCTTCGCCGTCGAGGGGGAATTGGTGCGCACGCCCTTCCACCGCTTCGGTGATCCGGCGGTGACGGTGACGCCGTCCGGCACCAGCGGGGCGATCAGCGTCAACGCCTCGGCCCCGGTGTTCGACCCGCGCCACGACGGCACCCGCATCCGCATCAAGGGCAAGCAGTTGCAGGTGACCGGCGTGGTGTCGGCAACGCAGGTCAACGCGACGGTAAAGGAGGCATTGGCCGACACCCAGCCGACGACGCAATGGGAGGAGCAGGCCTTCTCTGCCTTGCGCGGCTGGCCGGTGTCGGCGGCCTTCCATCAGGACCGGCTGGTGATCGGCGGGTCGCGCGACCTGCCCAACCGGCTGTGGCTGTCGCGCTCCGCCCAGATCTGGAACTTCGACCTGGGCGAGGGGCTGGACGATCAGGCCATCGAGTTCGGTATTCTGTCCGATCAGGTCAACGCGGTGCGCGCCGTCTTCTCCGGCCGGCATCTGCAGGTCTTCACCTCCGGCGCCGAATATATGGTGACCGGCGATCCGCTGACCCCGCAGAGCATGCAGGTCAACCGGCAGACGCGCATCGGCTCGCCGATGGATCGCGCCATTCCGCCGCGCGACGTGGAGGGGGCGACGCTGTTCGTGCCGCGCAACCGGCGCGAAATCCGCGAGTTCCTCTATACCGACACCGAGGCGGCCTATCAGGCCAACGATCTGGCGCTGCTGGCCCGCCATCTGGTGGCGAGCCCGCGCGACCAGGATTACGACCAGAACCGCCGGCTGCTGTTCGTGGCGATGGAGGACGGCACGCTGGGGGCGCTGACCGCCTACCGGGCGGAGGACGTCACTGCCTGGACCCTGCTGGAGACCGACGGGGCGGTGCGCTCCGTCGCCGCGGTGGGGGACGAGGTCTATGCGCTGGTGGAGCGGCGCGGCGTCTGGACCGTCGAGCGGTTCGACGACGCGCTGAACCTCGACGCCGCGATCACCGGCGAAAGGGGTGAGGCAACCGCGGTGTGGGGCGGGCTGGCGCATCTGGAGGGGCGGGCGGTCGCCATCATCGCCGATGGGGTGATCCGCAACCCCGCCACGGTGCAGGCCGGCAGCGTCACGCTCGATCCGCCGGCGCGCAAGGTGGAGATCGGGCTGCCTTACACCCACCGGATCGAGCCGCTGCCGCCCAACCTGCTGGGGCAGGCGACCGGGGCCGACATCGTTCGGCTGGTCGCCGTCACCTTCCGGCTGGAGGAGACGGCGGCGCTGCGCGTCGATCTGGGGCGCGGGTTGCAGGAACTTCCGCTTCACCGGCTGGGGCCGCAACCGGCCGGCGGGGTGCCGCCGCGCGTGTCCGGCGACCGCCGGTTGCGGGCGCTCGGCTGGCGCTATGACACCGATGTCCCGCTGTGGCGCATCGAACAGGATGCGCCGCTGCCTTTCACGCTGCTTTCCGTGACCATGGAATTGAAGGTGAATGACTGATGGGTGGAATCACTCCCCTCGTGACCACGGCGCTGCCGCTGGCGAACTCCGTCATCGGCACAGTGCGCAATGCCGGTGCCGGCCAGTCCAGCGCCGCCGCGCAACAGGCCGCAGCCCAGCAAGCCGCTGCCGAGCTTGAGTACAAGCGTCAGCAGGACGCGGCGCAGGCTGCCGCCGCCCAGGCTGCGCTGGAGCAGAAATACCGAGAGGAAGCGGCGGCGGCCGAACGCAGCGCCCAGGCCGCCGCCGCCGCCCGCCAGCAGCAGGCCCAGCTGGAGGCCGAGGCGCAGGCCCGCCAGTGGAGCCATGACGCCGAGTTGCGGCAACGGGAGGAGGAGCTGCAGCGCCAGAAGGACGAGGCCGCCGCTGCGGCTGCGGCGGCGGCGCGGGCCAAGGAGATGGAGGATTACCGCGGATCCCAGGAACAGACGCTGGCCCAGTTGCGCGCCAGCCAGGAGGAGGCGGTCCGCGCCAAGGAAACCGACGCGCAGACCCAGCTGGCGCAGCTGACCGCCGCGGCGGACGCCGCCGAACAGCGCCGGCTGGCGGCGTTGCGGCAGGCGGTCAGCAAGACCCGCGCCGGGCTGGGCGCGCGCGGCGTCACCGCGCAGGACGGCTCCGGCGAGGCGATCCTGTTGGGGCTGACCAATTCCAGCGAGACCGAGCGCAAGGATGCCCAGGCGACCGACCAGCTGAAGCGCGCCGCCATCCAGCAGAGCCTGGACGAGGCCAAGCGCCGCAACCTGCTGGAGTTGTCGCAACTCGCCGACCGGCAACGGCTGGAGTACATGAGCAAGTTCTTTTGAGGAACGGCTCCATCAACCGGAGACCCCCTGATGACCACGTCGCTTCTCATCCCGCGTGGGACCCCGCGCGTACAGTATCTCGCCGATGGCATGCAGCGGGTCTTCACCTACCCGTTCCCGATCTTCGCCGACGAGGATCTGCAGGTCTTCCTGGGCGCAGCACTCCAGAGCACCGGCTATGCCGTCGGTGGGGCCGGCGCCAGCGCTGGCGGGGCGGAGACCTTCGCTACGGCGCCGGCGGAGGGGACCGTCGTTCTGCTGCGCCGCCGGCTGCCCATCGAACGGCGCAGCGATTTCGGCGAGAGCGGGCCGCTGCCGGCCTCCGCCCTCAATGGCGAGCTGGACCGGCTGACGGCGATGCTCCAGCAGGTGGCGGGCGACCAGGAGCTGATGCTGCGCTATGGCGACAGCGACTTGCCAGCCTCGCCGCTGTTGCCGGAGCGGGCCTTGCGCCAGGGCAAGCTGCTGGCCTTCGACAGCGCCGGCAATCCGACGATCCGCCCACCGGTGGACGAGGAGGCGCTGGCGACCTATGTGCCGCCGGGGGCCGGGGCCACCGCCCGGCCGGTGCGCGACAAGCTGGCCGACCTCGCGTCCGTGAAGGATTTCGGCGCGGTGGGCGACGGGCTGGTCGATGACACGCTGGCCCTGCAGACGGCGCTGACCTCCGCCCGCGCGGTGTTCGTGCCGCCGGGGACCTACCGCATCGCCAACACGCTGACGCTCGGCCATGGGCAGACGCTGTACGGGGTGGGGCAGGGGTCGGTGATCCATGGCGCCTCCAACGGCTTCGACCTGATCCATCTGCCGGACGGCTACGCCACCCTGTCGGGCCTGCGGCTGGAACAGGGCAAGGCGGGGGTACGGCTGTTCGGGCGCGACGGGCCTTGCGTGCAGAACAGCCTGACCGACCTGACGCTGTGGGAGCCGGAAGTCGGACTGGTCTTCGATGGCTACATCGACCCGAACCTGCCCTGCTATTGGAACAACATCGCCCGCGTGCTGGTGGCGCGGCCGTCGCGGCATGGGGTGTGGCTGACGCGGACGGGGGCGGGCGACACGCCGAATGCCAATCGCTTCCACGCCGTGCGGGTCTATTCGCTGTCGGCGCCGATGAGCGGCTGCGGTTTCTTCGTCGAGCAGGGGCGCTTCAACAACGCCTTCTTCGATTGCGAAGCCAATCTGTGGCCGGAGGCGGAGGCCTGTTTCCGCGTCGGTGCCGTCACCGACAAGACGCTGATCGTGAATTTCTACGCTGAATCGCTGGGCGCCCTGCCGAACCTGCAGCTGGATGCCGGGTCGGTGGAGACGGCGATCGTCAACCTGTTCTCCGCCGCCGCCGGGCCGGCGATCCTCGACCGCTCCGGCGGGCAGTACACGGCGGTCAATGCCGGCTATCCGGAGAAGAACCGGCTCCAGCGCAGCCGCGTCACCGAACTGGTGGTGGAGGCTCTGCGCTATGACACCGAGTATGTGGAGCCGGCCACCGGCGGGGTGGTGGCGCTGGACCTGACCAGCTCGGTCTATCTGGCCAGCGCCTATGGCGGGGCGGTGGAGTTGCGGCTACCCAAGGCCGGGGACGCCAACGGCCATGCGGTGACGATCAAGCGCACCGATGCGTCGACCAACCCGCTGACGGTGACGGAGACCGGCGGGCCGGGGCCGGACGGACGGGTGCTGTCGCTGGGCAACCGGTACGACTTCGTCACGCTGGTGTCGAACGGTGCCGGCTGGTGGATCGTCGCCGGCAACAGCCAGCCGGGCAACGCCCACTATCACGACACCCCCGGCCTGTTCGAGCCGGACCTGAACCAGCAGCTCTATCTGGTCAGCGCCTGGAGCGGGGCGGTGGAGGTGCGGCTGCCGGTGCCGTCGGCCCCGCATGCGGTCGGGCGGACGGTCACCGTCAAGAAATCCGACACCGGCGGCAACCGCGTCACCGTCACCCAGGCCGGCGGCGGCGGGCCGGACAGCGAAGCCATCGCGCTGACCGCGCAGGGCCATGCGGTGACCGCGATGTCGAACGGCGCCGGCTGGCACATCCTGGGGCGGAATCCATGACGGGGAAGGACGACGACAGCTTCGCCGGCTTCGTCGATGGCTGGAACGAAATGGTGGAGCTGAAGACCCCCGCCCATCATGCGCGGATGGCCGGCTGGCTGGAGGAGCATATGGCCGGGCCGAACCGGCGGATGCTGCTGATGGCCTTCCGCGGCTCCGGCAAATCGACGCTGGTCGGGCTGTTTGCGGCCTGGCTGCTGTTGCGCGATCCCAACCGCCGGCTGCTGGTGCTGGCCGCCGACCTGAAGCTGGCGATGAAGATGGTGCGCAACGTCAAGCGCATCCTGGAACGCCATCCCGGCTGCAGCCATCTGAAGCCGCCGAGCAAGGAGCGCGACCAATGGGCGGCCGACCGCTTCACCGTGGTGCGGCCGACGGAACTGCGCGACCCGTCGATGGCGGCGGCGGGCATAGGCGGCAACATCACCGGCAGCCGCGCCGACGTGGTGATCTGCGACGACGTCGAGGTGCCGCGCAACGCCGACACCGCGGTGAAGCGCGCCGCATTGCGCGAGCGTCTGTCGGAGCTGGAGTATGTGCTGGTGCCGGGCGGAGCGCAGCTCTATGTCGGCACGCCGCACGCGCAGGACAGCCTCTATGCCGAGGAGACCGACGACGGCAGCCCGCCCTTTCTCGACGGGTTCGAACGGCTGGTCCTGCCGGTCTACACCGAGGATGAGCAGGGCAAGCGCACCTACACCTGGAAGGAACGGTTCGGCGAGGCGCATGTCGCCCGCATCCGCAAATCCACCGGCCCCAACAAATTCACCAGCCAGATGCTGCTGCGCCCGGTCAGCGTCGCCGATGGGGTGCTGAATGTCGACAATCTCGGCCGATACGACGCGGAGTTGGAGTATCGCGAGGCGCTGGGCCGCGCGGTGCTGACGCTGGACGGGGTGAAGCTGGTCTCGGCCACCTGCTGGTGGGACCCGGCCTTCGCCCGGCCGGCGGGGGAGGGGGACGGCAGGGTGAAGAGCGGTGACGGCAGCGTGGTCGCCGCGGTCTTCGCCGGGGAGGACAAGCGCCTCTACCTGCACCGGGTGCGGTATCTCGCCGTCGATCCCAAGGCGCCGGAGACGGAGGCCGACCAGCAATGCCGGCAGGTCTCCCGCTTTCTGGCCGACAACCATCTGCCGGCGGTCCACATCGAGATCAACGGCATCGGCCGCTTCCTGCCCGGACTGCTGCGCGAACGGCTGCGCAACGACCGGCTGGCCGCCGGGGTGGTGGAGGAGTTCAGCCACACGCCCAAGGTCCGCCGCATTTTGGAAGCCTTTGACGCCCTGCTGGCCGACCGCCGCCTGCTGGCCCACCGGCAGGTCTGGGAAACGCCGTTCATCCGCGAGATGCGCGACTGGCGGCCGGACGGCCGATACCGCGGTCCCGACGACGGGCTGGACGCGGTGGCCGGCTGCCTGGGCGCCGAACCCTACCGCTTCGACCGCAGCACCGCCCCGTCCGACCGCCGCGCCGACTGGCGCGGTGCGGGTGCGATGATGGCGGAGGCGGATTGGGAGCTTTGAGTCGATTCCTCACCACACGAACGGGAGACCCCGATGCATGATGCCCTGACTGGAGGCCTGGATCTCGCCTGGTGGATCACCGCGGTCGAGTTGCCGGCGATGGGCGGGCTGTTCTGGCTGATCGCGCGGGTGCGCAAGGATGCGGACAGCGCGCTGGACGATCTGCGCAGCCGCGCCGAGGAGGCCCAGGCGCAGGTGCGCGAGAGCCTTGCCGCCTACAAGCTGGAGGTCGCGAAGACCTATGTCTCCTTCGCGACGCTCAAGGACGTGGAACAGCGCCTGACCGACCATCTGCTGCGGATCGAGACCAAACTCGATTCGGGCTTCATGCCGTTCGAGGGCGGGCGGCGCTGACCGGGGCCTTGACCTTGACCTTGCGGGCCGGCTCAGTCGGCGTGGTGGATCATCGCCTGATAGATCTTCCAGGCGACCTCGACCGACACGCCGCCGGCCCGCGCGCCGGCAGCCAGCATGGTGGCGCTCGGCTTCAGCGGGACCGCGGTCTGACCCGGTTCGCACAGCGCGCCCATGGCGGTGACCGAGCCGCCCAGTTCCGCATCGCAGGGCTGGGTCTTCTTCATCAGGCTCATGGAAATCGCGTTCATGGCGGGTCCTCCGTTGACTTGGAACTGTCACAGCAAAAGCGGTGCCAACCGGTGCGAACGGCCTGAAGTCAGGGAATCGCGGAGGTTGAGAGGGCGAAGCGACCGATCCGGCGGAGAAGGACGCCGCCGAATTTCAAAAATACCCGCAAAATGCCGAATAGTTTCGAGTGTGCTTTGCAAAATGCAACGCCCGAAGCGTGCGGAATTGCATTCGGAGAGACGATCTTGCGTTGTGCCGCGGCGAGCAGAGCGGGGCGTTTCCAAGGTACTGCGACGCTGCGGCTTCGAGGTCTCTGGCCGGTGGCCGCGCGTTGCGTTAGTGTCCCACCGTCATGACCGACCGCATCATTCATCACATGTGCCGCGCGGACGAGTGGGACGCCGCCCGCCCGGCCGGCCGCTATCCCGGCTCGTCCCAGGATGTCCAGGACGGCTTCATCCATTTCTCGACCGCCTCCCAGGTGGTGGAGAGCGCCGCCAAGCACCGCGCCGGCCAGGACGGCCTGCTGCTGCTGACGGTGGACGCCGACCGGCTGGGCGATGCCCTGCGCTGGGAGCCGTCGCGCGGCGGGCAGCTGTTCCCGCACCTCTACGGGCCGCTGCCGGTGGATGCCGTGCTGCGGGTCGATCCGCTGCTGCTGGGACCGGACGGGCGCCATGTCTTCCCGGCCGGCTTTCCCTTCACCCTTCAGGACCTCGTTCCGTGATCGACCTCTATCCGCTTGCCGGGCCGCTGCTGTTCCGCTTCGACCCTGAGACCGCGCATGGCCTGACCATCAAGGCGCTGAAGTCCGGACTGGTCCCGCCGGCCCGCGGCAAGGACGAGCCGGCGTTGCACACCCGCGTCTGGGGGCTGGACTTCACCAACCCGGTCGGGCTGGCCGCCGGCTTCGACAAGAATGCCGAGGTGGTCGACGCCATGCTGAACCTGGGCTTCGGCTTCGTCGAGCCCGGCAGCGTCACCCCGCGGCCCCAGCCCGGCAATCCGCGCCCCCGCCTGTTCCGGCTGGTGGAGCAGCGCGCGGTCATCAACCGCATGGGCTTCAACAACGAGGGGCTGGAGGCCTTCGCCCAGCGGCTGGAACGCCGCCGCGACTCCGGCAAACGCGCGCCCGGCATCGTCGGCGCCAACCTGGGCAAGAACAAGGACACGGTGGATGCCGCCGACGATTATGTGATCGGCGTGCGCCGGCTGGCGCCGCTGGCCGACTATCTGGTCGTCAACGTCTCTTCCCCCAACACGCCGGGCTTGCGCGCGCTCCAGGGCCGCGACCCGCTGCGCGCCCTGCTGGAACGGGTGCTGGAGGCGCGGGCGTCCTGCGGCCTGACCCGCAACCCGCCGCTGCTGCTGAAGATCGCCCCCGACCTGACGGTGGAGGACAAGAGCGACATCGCCGCGGTGGCGCTGGAGAGCGGCATCGACGGGCTGATCGTCTCCAACACCACCATCGCCCGGCCCGACAGCATCCCGGCGGCGATGCGCAGCGAGGCCGGCGGCCTGTCCGGCGCGCCGCTGTTCGAAGCCTCCACCTCCGTCCTGCGCGAGATCTACGCGCTGACCGGCGGCAAGCTGCCGATCGTCGGCGTGGGCGGTGTCGCGACCGGCGAGGACGCCTATGCCAAGATCCGGGCCGGCGCGTCGCTGGTACAGCTCTATTCGGCGATGGTCTATGCCGGGCCGGCGGTGGTCCACCGCATCCGCAGCGAGCTGGCGGAACTGCTGCGCCGCGACGGCTTCCGCTCGGTCGCCGAGGCGGTGGGGGCGGATCACCGCTGAGGGATCACCGCTGAGGGTCCGCAGGATGCGGCGGGCAGGAGCGTAGCATTAACGGATCGTCAAGCGGGTGTCCCGACAGTGGGACCTAGGGTTGGGACACCCGCGCGGTTCCGTGTCATGCTCCTGCCAGAGGCTGCGCACCCGTGAAGGCCCTGACCGCCGACCTCCGCCCCGGAACCGCCGCCTCATCCGCGGCCGTTCCCTTCACCCCGGTTCCCGCGATGACCCTGCTGACGCACCTCGTCTATGCGCTGGCCTATCTGATCGCCGGGGTTTCGGCCGGTGCGGCGCTGTGGGCGCTGCGCCCGGAGGCCGATCCGCTGGTGGCGTGGCTGGCCGGCGCGCTGGTGGTGCTGGCCGGCGCCCTGGTCCATGACGTGGTGACGCGGCTGGAGCGCGAACGCAGGGCCACCCGCCGTATCGCCCGCCTGAACGACCGGGTGGAGGAGCTGGCCCATCTGCTGGAACAGCGGCTCGCCGCCGATCCCGGCGCCCAGCCCAACGGTGGCGTCCGCTACGACGCGGTGATGCAGGAGGTGAAGCTTCTGCAGTCGCTGGTCGCCCGCCTGACCGAACGGCGCGCTCCGCGTCCGCCGGCCGCAAGTGCCGAGCGCCGTCCCGCGCCGGCCCCGTCCGCCGCCGCGCCGTTTGCTACTTCTCAGGCCGCGCCGGTGGCGGCGCCGATGGACGACGCCGCGGTGCTGGAGGCGGTGCGCGACGCGCTGAAGGCCGACCGCATCGACGTCTATCTCCAGCCCATCGTCAGCCTGCCCCAGCGCAAGCACCGCTTCTACGAGGTGTTCTCGCGCGTGCGGGCCGCCGACGGGCAGCAGATCATGCCCGACCGCTATCTCGACATCGCCGAGCGCGAGGGGTTGATCGCCACCATCGACAACCTGCTGCTGGTCCGCTGCGTCCAGCTGATCCGCGAGACGGAGCGGCGCCAGCACGCCATCGGCTTCTTCGCCAACATCTCCGCCGCGACGCTGGCCGACGCGGAGTTCATGCGCCAGTTCCTGAACATGATGGCGCAGAACCACGCCCTGGTGCCGAAGCTGGTGTTCGAGCTGAGCCAGCACGACCTGCGCGTCGGCGGGGCGGTAACGATGGGCATCCTGTCGCAGCTGGCGCGGCTGGGCTTCCGCTTCTCCATGGATCAGGTGACCGACCTCGCCATCGACCTGGACCGGCTGCTGCGCCACGAGTTCCGCTGCATCAAGCTGGACCGCGCCCTGGTGCTCGACCCCGCCAATGCCGGGCGCATCCGCGAGCTGCGCCACCGCTGCGCCGCCGAGGGCATCGACCTGATCGTCGAGAAGATCGAAACGGAGAACCAGCTGGTCGAGGTGCTCGACACCGGCTTCGACTTCGGCCAGGGCTACCTGTTCGGCGAACCGCGGTTGAGCCGGAAGCCGGAGTGAGGCGTGTAGGCAAGTGCCTGCCAAGGAACCAATGCCGAGTTGTGGCGGCATTGCAGCGTTGGTCTGTCCACACCCTTGATTTCCGCCACCGCGCTTGACATTCCCCCACGCGGCGATGGAAATTTCGCGTTCCCGGCCAAGTCCGGGCACCCGATGCGGGTGAGACCAACACTAGTGAAATGGTGACTTCGGTGACGTCCAACATCGCCATCACGCTGCCCGACGGCAGCGTGCGGGAGTTCGACCGGCCGGTGACGGGGCTTGAGATTGCCCAGTCCATCGGTTCGCGCCTGGCCAAAGATGCGCTTGCCGTCAAGATCGACGGCACGGTGAAGGACCTCACCACCACCGTCACTACCAACGCCAAGATCGAGATCGTCACGCGCACCCACGCCGACGCTCTCGAGGTCATCCGCCACGACGCCGCCCATGTGCTGGCCGATGCGGTGCAGAAGCTGTATCCCGGCACGCAGGTCACGATCGGCCCGTCGATCGCCACCGGCTTCTACTATGACTTCGCGCGCGACGAGCCGTTCACGCCCGAGGATCTGGAGAAGATCGAGGCGAAGATGCGCGAGATCGTCGGGGCCGACATCCCGATCGTGCGCGAGGTCTGGGACCGTGACGAGGCAATCGCCTACTTCAAGAAGCTCGGCGAGCATTACAAGGCCGAGCTGATCGAGGCGATCCCGCAGGGCGAGCCGGTGTCGATCTACCGCCAGGGCGACTGGCTGGATCTGTGCCGCGGACCCCATGCCATGACGACGGCCAAGGTCGGGCAGGGCTTCAAGCTGATGAAGGTGGCCGGCGCCTATTGGCGCGGCGACAGCCGCAACCCCATGCTCCAGCGCATCTACGGCACCGCCTGGCGCGACGAGAAGGAGTTGAAGGCCTACCTGCACCAGATCGAGGAGGCGGAGAAGCGCGACCACCGCAAGCTGGGCAAGGAACTGGACCTGTTCCATGTGCAGGAAGAGGCGGTCGGCTCGGTCTTCTGGCATCCGAAGGGCTGGACGCTCTACCAGACGCTGGAAACCTACATCCGCACCAAGCTGAAGGCCGCCGGCTATGTCGAGGTCAAGACGCCGCAGCTGATCGACAGCTCGCTGTTCAAGGCGTCCGGCCACTGGGACATGTATGGTGACAACATGTTCAAGGTGGAGGCCGACGGTGGCGAGAAGCTGCTGGGCATCAAGCCGATGAACTGCCCCGGCCATGTCCAGATCTTCCGCCACGGCCTGCGTTCCTACCGCGACCTGCCGATCCGCATGGCGGAGTTCGGCGCCTGCCATCGCAACGAGCCGTCGGGCGCGCTGCACGGCATCATGCGCGTTCGCGCCTTCACCCAGGACGACGCCCACATCTTCTGCACCGAGGATCAGGTGCAGAGCGAGGCGGCCGAGTATTTCAAGCTGCAGCTCGGCGTCTACAAGGACCTGGGCTTCGACAAGATCTCGGTGAAGCTGGCTCTGCGTCCGGATGTCCGCACCGGCGCCGACGAGCTGTGGGACCGGGCCGAAGGGGCGCTGGCCCAGGCGCTGCGCGACGCCGGGCTGGAGTATGAGGAGCTGCCGGGCGAGGGCGCCTTCTATGGTCCGAAGGTGGAATTCCACCTGACCGACGCCATCGGCCGGACCTGGCAGTGCGGCACGCTGCAGTACGACCCGAACCTGCCGGAACGACTCGATGCCAGCTATATCGGTGAGGATGGCGCCCGCCACCGGCCGATCATGTTGCACCGGGCGATTCTGGGGTCGATGGAGCGCTTCATCGGTATGCTGATCGAGCATTACGCCGGCAAGTTCCCGCTGTGGCTGTCGCCGGTGCAGGTCACCGTCGCCACCATCACCAGCGAGGCCGACGGCTATGCCGAGGAAGTGGCCAAGCTGTTGAAGCGCAAGGGCCTGCGCGTCGAACTCGACACCCGCAACGAGAAGATCAACCTGAAGGTCCGCGAGCACAGCCTGCAGAAGGTTCCCCTGATGCTGGTTGTCGGAAAGCGGGAAGCAGACGAACGGACGGTCGCGCTCCGCGTGCTGGGCGGCAAGGATCAGGAAATTCTTGCCCTCGACGCCGCCGTGGCTAAACTGGTTGAGGAAGCGAGATCGCCTGCCGGCGAAACCGTGACCGATTCGCCGTTTTAACCGACCGCGCGACGCCGCCGGCCCTCCTCTGGACGGCCGGCTTCCGCGTGGTTTCAGACCATGGAGAAGCGTCCATAGCCAGGATCCCGTCCGAAGCCGCCCCGACCCGCGAAGGCCCGCGGGTTAACCGGGAGATCTCGGCTCGTTCCGTTCGTCTCGTCGGTGCCGACGGCGAGATGATCGGGGTGGTGTCGTTGCGCGATGCTCTGCTGGCCGCTGAGGATGCCGGTCTCGATTTGGTCGAGATCGCTCCCCAGGCGGAACCGCCCGTCTGCAAAATCCTCGACTATGGCAAGTTCAAGTACGAGGCGCAGAAGAAGGCGAACGAGGCCCGCAAGAAGCAGAAGATCATCGAGGTCAAGGAGATCAAGCTCCGGCCGAACATCGATGACAACGACTATGACGTGAAGATGCGCTCGGCGCGCCGTTTCCTTGAGGAAGGTGACAAGGTCAAGGTGACCCTGCGCTTCCGCGGCCGTGAAATGGCGCACCAGGATCTGGGTATGAATGTGCTGGTTCGCGTCCGCGACGAACTGACCGAACTGGCGAAGGTCGAGCAGATGCCGAAGCTCGAAGGCCGCCAGATGGTCATGGTGCTGGCTCCGCGCTAACGCGGGGTGACGTTACGAAAAAGGCCCGTCCGGGATGCCGGACGGGCCTTTTTTTGCGTGGTGTCGCTGTGCGGTTGCCCCCTCCCTAACCCTCCCCCGCTCTGCGGGAGAGGGAACTCCGCCGCTTCAACACTTACTCCCTCTCCCGCGAAGCGGGGGAGGGTCGGGGAGGGGGCAACCGCTCCCCAATCACCTTCCTCAGCGCAGCGGTCGGTCGTCGACGATCACGACATAGCAGGTGTGGCGGGTGTATTTGGCGCAGCTGTCCAGGGCGCCGCGGCGGGCGGCGTCCTCGCTGGGCATGCCGGATTTCCAGCCGAAGGCGCCATCCTGCGACACCGCGAAGGCCTTGCGACCGGCCGCGGCGACATAGGCGCCGAACTTGTCGCGGCCGGAGGCCGACAACTCCTTCGGCGGCTCCAGGTTGACGCGGGTGCCGCGCGGCGCCTCCGCCGGGGCGGCGGCATCGGCGCCAGCGCCGGCCGGGCGGTCGTTGAGATAGGCGATGCGGCAGCCCTTCTGGGTGTGCAATGCGCAATTCTCCAGCGCGCCCTTCTGCGCCTCGTCCAGGCTGCGCATGCCGGACTTCCAGCCATAGGCGCCATCGGGCGACACGGCGAAGGCCTTGTTGCCGCCGGCCTCGATGTAGGCGGGGAATTTGGCGCGGTTGGCGGCCGACAGCTCCGACGGCGGGGGAAGCGCCGGCAGCGTCAGCGCCATTGGGGTGTCGCGCAGCACCAGCCCGTTCTTCGCCAGGAACCGGTCGACCATCGGCGTCCATTGCGGGATGGCGGTGCTGAAGAAGCCATGCCCGTCCTTTCCAGTGGGCGGGGCGGCGATGAACTCCGCCCGTCCGCCCTCATGGATGAAGGCCTCCCACAGGCGCCGGGCGAGGTCGGGGCCGAAGAACAGGTCGTTCTCGGCATAGATCCACAGGCTGGGAACGCGCGAGCTGCGGCCCAGCGTGCCGAAGGCGGCGACCAGCCGGTTCTCCTGGCAGACCTCGTTGTCGGCGACGGAGCCGCGTCCGCCGGCGAAGCTGATGGCGGCCTTCAGTCCCGGCGGCGGATCGGCGCTGAGCGCGATGCTGGCCAGCCCGCCGGCCGAGACGCCGACCGCGACGATGCGGCTGGCGTCGGCGAAGGGTTGGGCCGCGACATAGCGGATGGCCTGACGCAGATCCTCGGCGCTCTGGCGGGCGGAATGCAGGTAGTCGGGGTTGCTGCAGGCGCCGGTCGTCTCGCTGTAGGGACCGTCCGATCCGCCATAGCCGCGCCGCATCACCGCCACCACTGCCCAGCCGCGCCGGGCGAACTCGCGGGCTTCCGGCAGATAGCGCAACGGCGTCATCTGCGCCCGGTCTGCCGGGTCGCGCGGCGTGCCGTGGCTGAGAACGGCGATGGGGTAGGGGCCGGGGCCGTCCGGCCGCAGCAGCATCGCCTCCAGCGCGGCGGAGCTGCCGTCGGGGAAGCGCGCGGGGATCGACAGCGCCGTCTGCGTCAGCCCCTCCGCCAGGGCGGGGCCGCAGCACAGCAGCATGAACAGCAGGGGGAGCAGGCGGCGCAAGGTCATGGTCGGCGCAGTCTCCGCGACGGAAAGGGGCTGCGCTCTTGTACGCCAACTTTGGCTTGGCGTCAGGGGGGAGGTGGGTGGAGTGTCGGCTGACGATGCCCCCTCCCTAACCCTCCCCCGCTACGCGGGAGAGGGGACTGCCGCCGCTCCGCGCTCGACTCTCTCTACCGCCGAAGGCGGGGGAGGGAAGGGGCCCATGCGTCAGCATGGGAAGGGAGGGGGCCGTGCCTCCTCCTTACTCCACCCCCTGCCGGGCCACGCGCAGCGCCTCGGCCAGCACCTCCGCGTCGCCGATGTGGTTGGCGAGCAGCAGGATCAGCTTGGCGTTCAGGCGGGTGCTCTGGTCGGGGGTCAGGTCGCGGTGGCTGTCGATCAGCAGCTGGTACACGTCGTCCGGGCTGGCGAAACGCTGCTCGGTCATCAGTTTGGCCATGGGAAGACTCCACGAGTTCGAATATCAGCGGCCGGTGGCGCGGTTCAGCGCGGCGGACAGGGCCGCGGCGTCGAAGCGGCGCCAGCGGGCGGCGATGTGCTGGTCGGGGCGGATCAGATAGACGCTGCCCGGCGTCAGGTCGTAGCGTTCGCGCAGGCGGCCGGCGCTGTCGACCAGTTCCCCGGCGATGCCGCGGCGTCGCTCGGTCACCGCGTGCCATGCCAGCGGCAGTGGCCCGGCGGCGAGACTGTCCAGCGCCTCTGCCACCTCCGCCGGGACCGGCCCGTCACCGGCGGCGTAGAGCACGGTGAAGCGGCCGTCCAGCGCCTCCATCAGCCAGCCGGCATGGCCGTCACGCTCCACCGGCGCGTCGGTGGCGGGGGCGCCCGGCACCATCTTGCCGGCGAAGGCGTCGCCGTCTGGCGTGTTCAGCGGGCTGTCGGTGTAGGTAGTGGGGGTGGACAGGCGGCCGGAATTGACCAGCGAGCGGGCGAAGGGCTGGTCGACGGCAAGCTCCAGCACCGCGTCGCGGAAGACGCGGCTCATCTCGCTCTTCGGCGTGATGAAGTCGGTGGAGCGGGTGGAGTTCAGGATGTTCTCCTTGGCCGCCGCCACCCGTTCGTCGCTGTAGCTGTCCAGCAGCGAGTCCGGCGCCTTGCCGTCCAGCACCAGCGCCAGCTTCCACACCAGATTGTCGGCGTCGGGCACGCCGCTGTTGGCGCCGCGCGCGCCGAAGGGCGAGACCTGATGGGCACTGTCGCCGGCGAACAGGATGCGGCCATGGCGGAACCGCTCCAGCCGGCGGCATTGGAAGGTGTAGACCGACACCCACTCCAGTTCGAACGGCGTGTCGGCGCCCAGCATCGCCTGGACGCGGGGGATGACGCGCTCCGGCTTCTTCTCCTCCTCCGGGTCGGCGTCCCAACCCAGTTGGAAGTCGAGGCGCCAGACATTGTCGGGCTGCATGTGCAGCAGGGCCGACTGCTTGCGGTGGAAGGGCGGGTCGAACCAGAACCAGCGTTCCGCCGGGAAATCGGCCTTCATCACCACGTCGGCGATCAGGAAGCGGTCCTTGAACACCTCGCCCTGGAACTCCAGCCCCAGCATCTTGCGCACCGACGACTTGGCCCCGTCGCAGGCGATGACCCAATCGGCCTCCACCGCATGGACGCCGTCGGGCGTCTCCACCTGCAGAACGACATGGTCGGCCTCCTGCTTGGCCGAGATGACGCGCGACAGCCAGCGCAGGTCGATCAACTCGCTTTTCTGGGCTTCAGCGACCAGGAAATCCTCCAGGTAATATTGCTGGAGGTTGATGAAGGCGGGAATCTTGTGGTCCGGCTCCGGCAGCAGGTCGAACTGGTAGACCATGCTGTCGCCGTTGAAGACCTTGCCGATCTTCCACACCACGCCCTTGTCGATCATGCGCTGGCCGACGCCCAGCCGGTCCCACACCTCCAGCGCGCGCTTGGCATAGCAGACGGCGCGGCTGCCGACGCTGACGGTGTCCTCGGCGTCGAGCACCACAACCGGCACGCCCTTGCGCGCGAAGTCGAGCGCCGCGGTCAACCCGACCGGGCCGGCGCCGATGACCACCACCGGATGACGCCGGACGGTGCCGGTGCGCTGTTCCTCAGAGGGTGTGAAGCTGTATTTCGGATAGCTGAAAGTCGCGTGCATTGGGCGTTTCCTCCCCCGGAAACCATGACAGGACGCGTTGGCGGCCCGGCCGCGGAGCGGCCGGCTTTCTGGCGATTTGTTATTGTTGCCAACGATACAGTTGCATTTGATACCAATCAAGCCTTCGCTACATCATCGGCGGGACTGCCGGTGAAGCGATACAGACATGCTCACTATGACGGAAAATCAGTATCGCGTACAGCGTGCGGCGGTGTAGCCTTGCGGCAAAAGACCGAATAGAGACACCGAGGAATGCCGACTATGTCCGCCCCCACCTTGCCGCGCCCGACCGTCTACGCCATCGACGGCGTGATTCCCGTCATCGACCCGACCGCCTTCGTTCATCCCTCCGCCGTGCTGATCGGCGACGTGGTGGTTGGGCCGGGCTGCTATGTCGGTCCCTGCGCCAGCCTGCGCGGCGATTTCGGCCGGATCGTGCTGCAGCGGGGCAGCAATGTGCAGGACAACTGCACGATCCACGCCTTCCCCGGCCATGACGCCATCGTCGAGGAGGACGGGCATGTCGGCCATGGTGCCGTGCTGCACGGCTGCATCGTCCGCCGCAACGCGCTGGTCGGCATGAATGTGGTGGTGATGGACGGCGCGGAGATCGGCGAGGAGTCGATCGTCGCCGCCATGGCCTTCGTCAAGGCCGGTTTCGTCGTGCCGCCGCGCACGCTGGTGGCCGGCCTGCCGGCCAAGGTGATGCGCGAGCTGCGGCCCGACGAAGTCGCCTGGAAGTCGGAAGGGACGGAGGAATACCAGCGCCTCGCCCGCCGCTCGCTCGCCACCATGGTCGCCTGCGCCCCCCTGGAGGCGGAGGAACCCGGCCGGGGCCGCGTCGATGCCGGCACCAGCCAGCCGCTGCACAAGGTGAAAGGGGGGTGAGCGGCTTTACTCGTCCACCGGCTCCGCCTGCGCTGTAACCGGCGCCGGGCGGGCGGCGAGTTGGTCGGCGCGGGCCTGCAGCCTGGACAGCAGCGTATCGAGTTGCGCCCGCTCGTCGATCGACAGGGCGTCGGTGACCTCTTCCTCATAGGTCAGGGCCATCGGCACGATCTCGGCATAGATCGCCAGGGCCTTGGGTGTCAGGGTCAGCAGGGCCTTGCGCCGGTCGGTGTCGCCCGATTCGCGCAGGATCAGCGCCGAATCGAGCATGCGGCTGATGGCACGGCTGACCTGCACCTTGTCCATCGCGGTGCGCTGCGCGATCTCTCCCGCGCTCATCGTTTCGCCGCCGCCCAGCACGGCGATGATCCGCCATTCCGGGATCGTGATGCCGAACCGCTTCTCGTACAGCTTGGCCAGCGTGTGGCTGACCGTGTTGGCCAGAACCGACAGCCGGTAGGGCAGGAAGCGCGTCAGGTGCAGCGCCGGCATGTCGGCCGGCGCGGCTGCCGATTTGGCAGTGGTTTTGAAGGATGCGGTGCTGGAACGGCGGGCGGGCGGCATCGGCGGGCGTCGTCTGTGATGAGGGGCGCGGGTGGCCCCATCCTGCGCTGTAATTTGGCTCTTGCAACAGTTTCAAACGAAACTAAAATGGCCGCAACGGAACAAGCCTGCCGGTGTCCGTCGCGGACTTGATCGGCGGCAGCGAGGGGAAGCGCCATGAAGAACTGGATTTCGTTTCCGAAGGTCGAGGGCATCGCGTCACGTCAGGCCCATGTCCGGCTTCCCGCCGGCACCTACGAGCGCGAGATGGGGCGCGAGGGCTTCTTCGGCCCGGCGACCCAGATGCACCATGCCCATCCGCCGACCGGCTGGACCAGCTTCGACGGGCCGCTGCGCCCGCGCGCCTTCGACCTGAACCATGTCGATTCCATGCCCGGCCAAAAAATTCCAGATTGCCCGCTGGAGGCGCCGGCCCTGATGGGCAACGGGGCGACACAGGTGCGGCTGTGGCGCTTCAAGGGCAAGATGGACCATCTGGCCCGCAACGCCGACGGCGACGACCTGCTGTTCTTCCACCAGGGCGGCGGTCACCTGTTCTGCGACTACGGCCATCTGGAGGTGCGCGAGGGCGATTATGTCGTGCTGCCGCGCAACACCTGCTGGCGGCTGGAAACCGACGAGGCGGTGATGGTGCTGATGGTGGAGGCCACCAACGACGCCTACAAGCTGCCGCACAAGGGGCTGGTCGGCACCCACGCCATCTTCGACCCGGCGGTGCTGGACGTCCCGGCGCTGGACGACGCCTTCCAGGCACAGAAGCACGAGCGCGAAACCCTGGTCCGGGTCAAGAAGCGCGGGCAGATTTGCGCCATGACCTATCCGTTCAACCCGCTGGACGCGGTGGGCTGGCACGGCGATCTGGCGCCGGTGCGGCTGAACTGGCGCGACATCCGGCCGCTGATGAGTCACCGCTACCACCTGCCGCCCTCGGCGCACAGCACCTGGATATCCTCCCGCTTCATCATCTGCACCTTCGTGCCGCGGCCCATCGAATCGGACCCGGAGGCGCTGAAGCTGCCCTATTATCACTCCAACGACGATTTCGACGAGGTGCTGTTCTATCACCGCGGCCAGTTCTTCTCGCGCGACAACATCCATCCCGGCATGGTCACCTACCATCCCTCGGGCTTCCCGCATGGGCCGCACCCGAAGGCCTACGAGGTGGCGCAGAAGTTCGAGCGCAAGGAGACCGACGAGGTCGCGGTGATGATCGACACCCGCGATCCGCTGGACGTTTATCAGGCGATGGAAGGCGTCGAGTGGGGCGGCTACGCCGACAGCTGGAAGGCGAAATGAGCGGCCATAAGGTCGCCGGACGCTGATATTTCAGGAAGGGAAGAGACGAATGAAGCTGGCAAGTTTGAAGGCGAGCGGGCGTGACGGCACCCTGGTCGTGGTGTCGCGCGACCTGACCCGCGCCACCCCGGTGCCGGAGATCGCCCGTACCCTGCAGGCGGCGTTGGACGATTGGACGGCGCTGGCGCCAAAGCTGGAGGAGGCCTATCGCGCACTGAATGCCGATCCGGCGGCGGGCCAGCCTTTCGACCCGGCCGAGGCGGCCTCGCCGCTGCCGCGCGCCTACCAGTGGGCGGACGGATCGGCCTACGTCAACCATGTCGAGTTGGTTCGCAAGGCGCGCGGGGCGGAGATGCCGCCCAGCTTCTGGACCGATCCGCTGATGTATCAGGGCTGTTCCGACAGCTTCCTGGCGCCGACCGACCCAATCCCGGCGGCGACCGAGGCCTGGGGCATCGATTTCGAGGCGGAGATCGCCGTCATCACCGGCGACGTGCCGATGGGCGTTTCGGCCGAGGCGGCGCGCGGTCAGATCCGGCTGCTGATGCTGGTCAACGACGTGTCCTTGCGCAACCTGATCCCGGCGGAGCTGGGCAAGGGCTTCGGCTTCTTCCAGTCCAAGCCGGCCTCCAGCTTCTCCCCCGTCGCGGTGACGCCGGACGAGCTGGGCGATGCCTGGGACGGCGGCAAGCTGCACCGGCCGCTGGTGACGACGCTCAACGGCGAAGCCTTCGGCAAGCCGGATGCCGGGGTCGACATGACCTTCGACTTCCCGACGCTGATCGCCCATGCCGCCAAGACCCGCCATCTGGCGGCCGGCAGCATCATCGGCTCGGGCACGGTGTCGAACAAGCTGGACGGCGGCCCGGGCAAGCCGGTCGCGGCCGGGGGCGTCGGCTATTCCTGTCTCGCCGAGCTGCGGATGATCGAGACCATTGAGCACGGCGCGCCGCAGACTCCCTTCATGCGCTTCGGCGACCGCGTGCGGATCGAGCTGTTCGACACGGACGGCGCCAGCGTGTTCGGTGCCATCGACCAGCAGGTGGTGCGGTACGAGGGGGCTTGAGGCGGCAGCGGTCAGGTCTGCAGCCCGGTCTGCAGGTTGAGATGAGGGCGTCGGCGGGGTGTGCAAGCAATCCGCAGGCGCCCCTTTCGCACTTGCGGCAATTCGTCTCGTTGTTGGCATCGCGATCCATAGTTGTCCAGATAATTGAACGGCTTGTCATTGAATCGCAAAAACCGGCATGTCAGCCGGTTATTATCGAATATAAGGTGGCCCCCTGTTCCCCATGTGGTGCCGCCTTTCCGTTCATCCCGGATTTTTGGGCGGACCGGACAACGGTGTCGCGATGAAGGCCAATTTCAGGACGAAGATCATCATCGGTGTGGCCGCCGTGCTGGCGGTGGGGGCGGTGGCGGTTACGGCGGTGTCGCTGGTTCTGACGCGCGACGCCGCGCACAATGCGGCCGTGCTGCTGGCCGCCGAGACGGCCGACCGCCACGGCGCCCGGGTGGCCGCCGATTTGTCCACCGCCCTGAACGCTGCCCGCGCCACCGCGGCGCTGGTGGAGGTGGAGCGCTCTACCGGAAGCCCGCGGCGCGAAACGGTGAACCGCTATCTGCGCCGGACGGCGGAAGCCAATCCGCTCTATGCCGGTGTGTGGGTGGACATGGCCGACGACGGATTCGACGGACGCGACCGGGAAATCGCCGCCCACGACCGGACGACCGAGATCCTCGGGCTGCCGAAGACCGGGCGGATGAGCCTGCTGTGGCTGCCGGGGGACAAAGGGGTCCAGGCCGACGATAGCGAAGGCTATCCCTTCTCCGACGTGCAGGAGAAGGAGTATTACAAGGCGGCGGCCACCGCGCGGAAAGCGGTGCTGACCGAACCCTATCTCGACGATTTCACCAAGCGGCTGATGACCAGCGCCGCCGCCCCGGTGATGGATGGCAAGGACGGGCGCGTCATCGGCGTGGCCGGCGTCGATATGGCGCTGACCGGCCTGACCGATCTGGTGCGCGCGGTGAAACCTTATGACGACGGTTATGCCGCGGTGCTGACCGGCTCCGGTCTTTATGTCGCCCACCCCGACGGCGCCCGGCTGTCCAAGCCCGACGACGATCTGCCGGAAGCCGCCCGCCGGGCCGTGGCCGAAGGGCGGGCCTTCGACGGGATCGTGCAGCTGAACGGCGCGCCGCATTATCTGCGGCTGGCGCCGATCCGTTTCGCCGGCGCCGACGGCGTCTGGTCCTTCATGGTGGCGGCGCCGCAGTCCAGCGTGATGGCCGACGCCAACCGGCTGACCCTGCTGACCGTGCTGGTCAGCCTGGGCTGCGTCGCGCTCGGCTGTCTGGTGGCGTGGAAGGTCGGTGACGGCATCGCCCGTCCGGTGGCGTCGCTGACCGGGGCGATGACCCGGCTGGCCGCCGGCGATCTGGAAACGTCGGTGCCCGGTGCCGACCGCGACGACGAGGCCGGCGGCATGGCCCGCGCGGTCGAGGTGTTCAAGGAGGGCTTGGTCCGCGCCCGCGAACTGGACCGCCAGCAGAAGGCCGACTGGCAGGCCAAGGAGGCCCGCGCCGCGGCGCTCGCCGATCTGCAGAAAGGCTTCGAGGAACGGGTCGGCGGACTGACCGGCGCGCTGGCGTCGGCCGCCCAGCAGCTGGAATCGACCGCGCGTGGCCTGACCGGCATCGCCGACCAGAGCCTGGGCCGGTCGGAGCAGGTGGCGGCTTCCGCCCGCGCCGCCGCGGAGAATGTGCAGACCGCCGCCGCCGCGACGGAGGAACTGTCGGCTTCCGTTCAGGACATCGGCCGGCAGGTCGGGGAATCCGCCCGCATCGCCGACGCGGCGGTGACCGACGTCCGACGGGCCGACGAGGCCGTCGTCGTGCTGGCGGAAAGCGCCGAGCGGATCGGTGCCGTGGTGGAACTCATCAACTCCATCGCCGGCCAGACCAACCTGCTGGCGCTGAACGCCACCATCGAAGCGGCGCGCGCGGGGGAGGCGGGCAAGGGATTCGCCGTGGTGGCTTCGGAGGTCAAGAACCTCGCGAACCAGACCGCCAAGGCGACCGAGGACATTGTCGGCCAGATCAAGGGCATCCGCGACGCCACGCAGGAGGCGGTCACCGCCGTCCAGGGCATCAGCGAAACCATCGCCCAGGTCAGCCGCATCGCGTCCGGCATCGCCGCGGCGGTGGACCAGCAGGCGGCGGCGACCCAGGAGATCGCCCGCAGCGTGATCCAGGCCGCCGACGGGGCGCAGGAGGTCAGCGGCGGCATGGGTGACATCCGGGCCGGTGCCGGGGAGACCGGGGCGGCGGCCGATCAGCTTCTCGCCGCCGCCGCCGCGCTTGCCGGCCAGTCGAAGGACCTGAGCCGCGAGATCGACGGCTTCATCGCCGGCGTCCACAGGGCGTGAGGCCGGCCCGTCCGTCTCAGCCGACCGCCATCAGCCGGTCGGCAGGCAGCGTCTCCGGGATGTGCTGCGAGACGTAGCCTTCGCTGTGGATCTGATCGTCCCTGGCGCCGAGCGCACGGGCGGCGGCGATGCAGGATTCGACGAAGGCGGGGCTGCCGGCGGTGAAGATGGCGTGGCCGGACAGATCGGGGAACATGTCCGGCAGGATGGTGGGGATGCGGCCCTTCAGATGATTGGGTGCATCCTCGCGCGTCAGGGTCACCTTGACCTTGAAGTTGCGGTATTTGGCCTGCCAGTAGCTGAGCAGCCCCAACTCGTACACGTCGGCCTGGGTGCAGGCGGAGAACAGCAGCGTCACCGGCGGGCGGTAGCCGCGGCGCAGCGCCGCGTCGGTCAGCGCCAGGATGGGGGCGAGGCCGGAGCCGGCAGCCATGCACAGCACCGGACTGTCCACCGACGGGTCGCCGATGAACGTGCCGTAGGGTCCGGACAGCTTCACCATGCTGCCGACGGTCAGCGTGTCGTGGATCCAGCCGCTGGTCGGGCCGCCATCGACCCGGGTCACCTGCAGCACGATCTCGCCGTCCGGACGGGGCGCGTTGGCGATGGAATAGCAGCGCGGCGGTGCGCCGGCCGATGCGTCGCCCAACATCACATACTGGCCCGGCCAGTAGCGCAGCGGCTGACCCAGCGGGCGCAGGCGCAGTTCCACGATGCGGGGCGTGCGCGGGATGCGGTCGGTGACGATGAACAGCACGTTCTCGCGCGGCGGGAACAGCTTGGGCTGGGCGTCGGCGGTGCCGTATTCGATCACCAGTTCGTCGGAGATCGGCTTGGCCATGCACATCAGGCCATAGCCGTCCTTCCGCTCGGACTGGGACAGCGCCATGTCCAGAACCATGCCCTGGTCGAACTGGCCGCTGAGGACCTTGACCTTGCATTCGCCGCAGGCGCCGGCGCGGCAGTTGTTGGGCAGGGCGTAGCCGGCCTGTTCCAGCGCCGACAGGACGGTCTCGCCGTCACGGCACTCGACCGTGCGGCCCGAGGGGTGGAGGCGGATGCGGCTCACCGGGGGGATCCTTGGGCGGGGGGAAGAGCGGAGACGTGATGCCCCCTCCCTAACCCTCCCCCTCTTCGAGGGAGAGGGGACTGCCGCCGCCTCGCAAGCTCTTCCCTCTCCCGCTGAAAGCGGGGGAGGGAGGGGCCCGCGGCGTAGCCGTGGGAGGGAGGGGGCCGCGAGGACGTGCCTCAGAACACCGGGATGATTTCGTCCATGTCGACGTCCCGGACTTCCTCGCCGGTGATGCCGACCTCCGGGATCGCCGGGAACGGGATGTTGTAGCGGTCCAGCACACCCTTCAGATTCAGCATGGCGTTGCGCCAGTTCTCCTTCTTCGCCTCGTAATCCGGGATGTGGAAACCGGCGTTGCGGGCGATGGCCTCGGCCTCGCGCTGGGTGGCGATGAAGTCTTCGGGCAGGTCCCAGAACTGGGGCGGCGGCTCGAACAGGACGGCGGACAGGAACAGGTAGCCGGCGCGGATCTGCTTGGTGATGATCGACCGGTCCTCCACCGCCAGATGGGGATAGTCGCGCTCCATCACCGACATGCAGATCGCCATGTGGCGGCCCTCGTCGCGGCCGATGTTGCGGAAGGCCTCCTTGAACACCGGCTCGCTGCAACCGGCCGCCATCTGGTGGAAGATGGTCGCCGCCGCGATCTCGCCCATCAGGAAGGAGCTGAACAGAACGGCCAGCGAGTATTTCGGAACCGCCTTCTTGTAGCCGTCCCAATAGCGCCCGCCGTTGTAGTACAGCCAGTGCGCGTTCTTCTGCAGCCGGCGGCCGAGGTCGGTCTTCGGCTCGTAGGTCAGCGGGCTGGTGGCCTCCAGCAGCTTGGTGATCGCCAGACCGCACATCTGCTCGTGGTTCTGCTCGTCGCGGGTGACGGAGAAGAAGCAGCGGCGGACAGGGTCCTCCTCATGCACCTCGTAGGTCTTGATCAGGGCATGGGCGAACACCGGCGGCGCGGAGGCGTCGAACACCGACAGGATGGTCCACCAATAGGCGATGGCCTCCCGCTCCTCCCAGCTGTAGCGCGACACGTCGAAGCTGTCCCAGGGCAGCTTGGCCGGGTCCCAGTTCTCGCGCTGGGCAGCGGCATAGACCTCTTCCAGCTTCTTGGTCTGCGACACCCAGGACAGCGGATAGACGTTCGGCTGCGGCGTGGCGGGGGGGAGCTCCATCGTGTTGGCGATGGGGGTGTAGTCCTTGGACATGGGGGCGTTTCCTCCGGGGGCATTCCGCGGGCGCTCACATTACCACTGGCGCCCTGTGGTCTTTATATGACACAGAATTTTTCAGCCATCAACGGCATCTGTATCACTTAAGCCGGCCTGGAAAATCCGCCAACCTCTTGATTTGAAAACAGAATGCTTGCGAGTGCGCCGAATTGATCCAGATCAATTCGTTCGCAAAACGGAGTTTATCCGATCGTGTGGTATCGAAAGGCTGGACCCCGCCGGGGTCAGGCGGCTTCGAAACAGGGGATGTTGCCGCGCACCAGATCGCGTGTCGCGGCATCGACGTCGGCGGCGATGCAGGCGTGCATGTAGGCCCGCGCCAGGACGTCCAGCGCGAAATCGGCATCGTGCGACCGACGGCGGAACTCCTCGGTCCGCACGGGGGAGCCGAACACCGCCTGCCAGAAGGTCGGGGTGTCGAGCGGGCCGAAATTCATCGCCCAGAAGCCGAAATTGGGCTGCCCGACCGTGGCTTCGCGCAGCAGCAGCTCGACATTGCTGTGGCGCGTGTCGGCGGCGATGTGGGCGAAAAGCGTCTCCACCACATCCGGTTCGCCTTCCAGCACCTGCAGGAAGATGCCCTCGAACTCCACCAGGAAACCGGTGATGCCCAACTCGCGGTTCTTGCGGGCGCTGAACAGGCAGATGTCGGCAAGGGCGCTGTAGGGCAGCCGGTCGACGGCCTCGCTGCGGTAGACGATGGTCAGCATGGGCGGTGTCCCGGGAACGGTTGGATCGGACGGCTGCGATCCCAGCTTACCGCGATGTCTTGCATTTTATGTATGAACTTTAGGCCGAAGGAGCGGCTTCCACGGGCACCCTTTGTCGCAGATCGCTGGTCAACCCGCCGGTATGGTCTCCAACCCACCGAACCGGCCGTGGAAGGCGGGCTGGGCATCGGGCAGCGGTCCGTTGGCGGTGGTCGCCGCCTGCATCAGGAAGGATTCCGACGGGCCGGCGAGGCGGCGGTAGAGGTTGCGGGTCAGCATCCGCGATTCCTGGCCCGGCCAGTCCGCCGGCAGCAGGTCGGGCGGCAGCATCGGGTCGCGCAGCAGGATGCGGCGGAAATCATGGATCATCAGCGTGCGCAGAACGAAGCAGGCGGCGGGGTCCGGCGCCTCGGCGGCGTCGATCGCCGCCCAGACCGGACGGAAGTGATCCAGGAACGCCGCATAGTCGTGTTCGAGTTGGTCGATGTCCCAGCAGCCGCGCACCAGATCGCGCAGCGCGCCGAACCCTTCCGTCCGGTCCAGGCTGGCCTTCATGTGGACGATCTTGTCGGCGACCCCCAACTCGGCCAGCGAGCGGTGCATCGCCGCCTCGTCGCAGTTGGGATGGGCGTAGACGGTGGCCGACGCGGTGCCGAAGCCCTGCCAGGTCAGTTCCCGCCGCAAAGCGTCGCGCGTCTCGGCGTCCAGCGCGTTGGGCGGCACCATCAGCAGGTCCCATCCGCGGTCCCACTCGCGGGCCAGCGGCGCGTAGATCCGCCGTTCCGCCGCGGCGAAGCGCTCCTTCCCGCTGTCGGTGACGCGATAGAAGCTGCGGCGGCCGATCTGGGTGTTGGTCAGCCAGTCGTCCTTGCACAGACGGAAGACCGAGGTGCGGACGATCCGTTCGCTCATGCCGAACAGCCCCATCAGCTCGATCAGGCTGCCCAGCCACAGCGACCCGCCATGCGGCAGCACCGCGTCGCCATAGACGGTGATGATCAGCGACTTCGCGCGCGGCGCGATCGCTTCGGTCAACTGGGCGGCAAGGTCTTCGGGGCGGCGCGGGCGGGCCATGCGGGTGGGGTGTCCTTATCGATACGGCTTGTGATGCGGATGGACCGGAGTGAGGCGGCGCGATGGAATTGTATACGAAACCTGATGCCGGTTGGGCCAGTGCCCCGACAGCGTGGATGAACTGGCGGGCGGCCGATAGGAGGCAATCCGGACTTTCCGTTTGACAATCAATAACGTGATACACTAGGTTGGCGTCTCAAAGTAATTTTGTGTCATAAAACGAAATGACGATCTGCCGGCCAGAAGCGGGAAGGATCGCAAAGGGGAGGGGAAGGAGGCCGCAACATCCGTATTTCGATTGTGGTTGCGGGAACTGAAATTGGTCTTTCGAAATCATTTCGTTTGAAACATTATGTGAAACAAATCGTCCCTCAGCACGGGGACCGGGCCGCCGTCCGGTCCCTCGTGCAAAGGGGGGCAGCAATCGGGAGGACATCATGCGCAAAAGTTTGCTTGCCACCATCGCCTTCACCGCCATGACCGCCATGACGGCGGCATCCGGCCTGCTGTCCGGGGCGGCACAGGCCGCGGACCCGATCAAGGTCGGCGCCATCATCTCGGCCACCGGTCCGGCCTCCTTCCTCGGCGATCCGGAGAAGAAGGTGCTGGAGCTGTATGCCGACCGCATCAACAAGGCGGGCGGCGTCGATGGCCGTCAGGTGCAGCTGACCGTCTATGACGATGGCGGCGCCGCTGACAAGGCGGCCTCCTTCACCAAGCGCCTGATCGAGAGCGACGGCGTCGACGTGATCGTCGGCGGCACCACGACGGCGGCGACCATGGCGGCGGTGCCGCTGGTGGAGCGTGCCGGCGTGCCCTTCATCTCGCTGGCCGGCGCGGTGGTGATCGTGGAGCCGGTGAAGAAGTGGGTGTTCAAGACCCCCCACACCGACCGCATGGCCGCGGAAAAGGTGATGGAAGACATGAAGAAGCGCGGCCTGACCAAGCTGGCCCTGCTGTCCGAGGACTCCGGCTTTGGCAAGTCGGGCCGCGAGCAGACCGTCGCCGTCGCCAAGGAGCGCGGGATCGAACTGGTCGCCGACGAGACCTATGGCGCCAAGGACACCGACGTCACCGCCCAGCTGACCAAGATCAAGAACGCCGCGGCCGCCCAGGCGGTCCTGGTGTTCGGCCTGGGCCAGGGTCCGGCAGTGGTCACCAAGAACTACCGCCAGCTCGGCATCTCGCTGCCGCTCTACCAGTCGCACGGCGTTGCGTCGAAGGAATACATCCGTCTGGCCGGCGGTGCCGCCGAGGGTGTCCGCCTGCCGGCCGCCGGTCTGGTCGTCGCCGCCCAGCTGCCCGACAGCGACCCGCAGAAGAAGGTCGTGACCGAGTTCACCAAGGTCTATGAAGACAGCTTCAACTCGGAAGTCTCGACCTTCGCTGGTCATGCCTATGACGGTCTGATGATCGCGCTGGACGCGGTGAAGCGCGCCGGCGGCACCGACAAGGCCAAGATGCGCGACGCCATCGAGCAGACCAAGGGCTATGTCGGCACCGGCGGCACCGTGACCATGAGCCCGAAGGACCACATGGGCCTTACGCTGGACGCCTTCCACATGGTGGAGGTCAAGCAGGGCGACTGGTCGCTGGTGAAGTGAGGGAGGATTCCCGCCCTTTCTTAACTAACGCCACGATGCCCCCTCCCTAACCCTCCCCCGCTTTTCAGCGGTGGAGGGGACTGCCGCCGCTTTCCCGTGAGGCACCCTCTCCCGCAAAGCGGGGGAGGGCGGGGGAGGGGGCCTGCGAAGCGGAAACCCAACGATGTTCGCGGAACTGCTGCAATACATGCTGTCGGGGCTGACCATCGGCGCGATCTATGCGCTGGCGGGGCTCGGCTTTTCGATCATCTACAACGCAAGTCACGTCATCAACTTCGCCCAGGGCGAGTTCATCATGATCGGCGGCATGGCGTCGGCCACCCTGACGGCGTCGGGTGTGCCGCTGCCGCTGGCGATCCTGATCGGCTGCGGCGGCGCCATGCTGGTTGGCGTGGCAGTGGCGAAATTCGCGGTCGAACGGGCGCGCAACGCCTCGACCGTCACCCTCATCATCATCACCATCGGCGCCTCGATCTTCCTGCGCGGCGTGGCTGAACTGGTCTGGGGCAAGGACTTCAAGCGGCTGGACGCCTTTTCCGGCGAGACGCCGATCCAGTTCCTCGGCGCCTCGATGCAGCCGCAGTCGCTGTGGGTGGTGGGCACCGCCGCAGTGCTGATCGTCGCCATCGGCCTGTTCTTCAACCGGACCCTGACCGGCAAGGCGATCCTCGCCACCTCGCACAACCGGCTGGCTGCACAGCTGGTCGGCATCGACGTGAAGCGGGTGGTGCTGGCCTCCTTCGCGCTGTCGGCTGCGCTGGGCGCCGTCGGCGGGGCGGTGGTCGCCCCCATCACCTTCTCCTACACCGAGATGGGGATCATGCTGGGGCTGAAGGGCTTCACCGCCGCGGTTCTGGGTGGTCTCGGCCATGGGCCGGGTGCGGTGGCCGGCGGGCTGATCGTCGGCGTCGCGGAGGCGCTGGGCGCCGGCTACATCTCCTCGGCCTACAAGGATGCGGTGGCCTTCGTCATCATCCTGGCCGTCCTTCTCTTCATGCCGAACGGGCTGTTCGGCAAGCGCGGCACCGAACGGGTGTAAGGACAGTAGAACCGATGAACGCACTCCTTCACGGGCGGCTGACCGGCCTGCTGGCACTGGGCGCGGTGATCGCGGTCCTGCCGGCCTTCCTGCCCAACAACTTCTATCTCGACATCGCCATCCTGGCCGGCTTCAACGCCGTGCTCTGCGTCGGGCTGAACCTGCTGATCGGCTATGCCGGGCAGATCAGCCTCGGCCATGCCGGCTTCTTCGGCATCGGCGCCTATGCCTCGGGCGTGCTGGTCGGCGTCTATGGCTGGCCGCCGATCCTGGCGCTGCTGACCGGCGCCGTGGTGGTCGGGCTGCTGGCCTTCCTGGTCGCCAAGCCGATCCTGCGGCTGAAGGGCCATTACCTCGCCATGGCGACGCTCGGCATCGGCATCATCGTGTCGATCGTGCTGCGCACCGAAAGCGGCCTGACCGGCGGTCCCGACGGCATGATGGTGGAGCCGTTCAGGATCTTCGGCTTTGAGCTGTATGGCGAAAAGGTCTGGTACTGGGTGGTCGGCGTGCTGCTGGTCGGCGTGGTCTGGCTGTCCTTGAACCTGATCGACAGCCCGATGGGCCGGGCGCTGCGCGCCGTCCACGGGTCGGAGGTGGCGGCCGAGGTGGTCGGCGTCGACACCGCCCGCTTCAAGGTGCTGGTCTTCGTGGTGTCGGCGGTGTTCGCCAGCGTGGCCGGCAGCCTGTTCGCCCATTACGCCGGCCTGATCACCCCGGCCAAGGCCGACTTCTTCAAGTCGATCGAGCTGGTGACCATGGTGGTGTTCGGCGGCATGGCGTCGACCTTCGGCGCCGTCGTCGGTGCCGTGGTGCTGACGCTGCTGCCGCAGGCGCTGACGGTCTTCCAGGACTACCAGCAGATCGTGCTGGGCGGCATCCTGATGGCGACGATGGTGTTCATGCCCAAGGGCCTTCTCCCCACCCTGGCGGCGCTGCTCCCGGCGCGGAGGCGGGTATGAAGATGCTGGCGACCACCGATCTTTCCCCCGATACCACGTCGCAGGCCCGCCGCGTCGGCCCGCCGATCCTGAAGGTGGAGCATCTCAGCCGCGAGTTCGGCGGCGTGCTCGCCATCGGCGATCTGAGCTTCACCATTGCGGCCGGCGACATCCATTCGATCATCGGGCCGAACGGCGCGGGCAAGACCACGCTGTTCAATCTGGTGACCGGCGTCTACAAGCCGTCGGGCGGCCGGGTGCTGTTCGACGGGGCCGACGTGTCGGGCATGGCGCCCTACAAGCTGGCCGCCCGCGGCATGTCGCGCACCTTCCAGAACCTGCAGATCTTCTTCAACATGACGGCGCTGGAGAACGTCATGGTGGGGCGGCACCTGCACCTGAACACGCGGCTTCTGCCGGCGCTGTTCCGCTTTCCGTCGCTGGTGCGCAAGGACCGCGAGGCGAAGGACCGGGCGGCGCAGTTGATGACCGAGGTCGGGCTGGAGAAATACATCGACGCCGACGCGGCGGCGATGCCCTACGGCGCGCTGAAACGGCTGGAGATCGCCCGCGCGCTGGCGTCGGAGCCGAAGCTGCTTCTGCTGGACGAGCCGGCGGCCGGCCTGAACGCCACCGAAAGCCGCGAGATCGACGAGGTCATCAAGACCGTCGCGGCGTCCGGCGTCACCATCATCCTGGTGGAACACGACATGAAGATGGTGATGGGAATCTCTCACCGGATCACCGCCCTGAATCAGGGCCGCATGCTGGCCGAGGGCACGCCGCAGGAGGTGGCGGCCAACGCGGACGTCATCGCCGCCTATCTCGGCGCGGCACCGTGAGGGAGGCGCGGAGCATGCTTCTGGAGATCGAGGGACTCAACAGCCATTACGGCCGCATCCACGCGCTGAAATCGGCCAGCCTGACCGTGCGGGAGGGCGAGCTGGTGGCGCTGGTCGGCGCCAACGGCGCCGGCAAGACGACGCTGCTGCGCACCCTGTCCGGCGTCCACCCCGCCAGCAGCGGGCGCATCACCTTCGACGGCTGCGACATCACCCGGATGAAGGCGTCGCGCCGCGTCGCCGAAGGGGTGGTGCAGGTGCCGGAGGGCCGGCAGCTGTTCGGTCCGCAGAGCGTGGAGGACAATCTCCGCCTCGGCGCCTACCGCCGCGGCAGCGGCAAGCCGGACGACGACATCGACCGGCTGTACGAGATGTTCCCGGTGCTGAAGGTCAAGCGCGACCAGCCCGCCGGCACCCTGTCGGGCGGCCAGCAGCAGATCGTGGCGTTGGGCCGCGCGCTGATGGCGAAGCCGCGCCTGCTGCTGCTCGACGAGCCCAGCATGGGTCTGGCGCCTCTGCTGGTGGCGGAGATCTTCGACGCCGTGCAGCGGCTGAAGCGGGAGGGGACGACCATCCTGCTGGTGGAGCAGAACGCCCACGCGGCACTCGCCATCGCCGACCGCGGCTACGTGATCGAGACCGGCGAGATCGTGCTGAGCGACAGCGGCGCCGCGCTGTTGAGCAACGAGCGGGTGCGGCAGGCTTATCTGGGGCTGTGAGGGTTGGTAAAGTGTCGGCTGGCGAATGCCCCCTCCCTAACCCTCCCCCTCTTCGAGGGAGAGGGGACTGCCGCTGCTTCGCGATTGAACTCACGCCGCCAAGCGTCCTGCCCCCTCTCCCGCGGAGCGGGGGAGGGATGGGGAGGGGGCAAAGCGCAGCATCAACCTAGCGGACACACACCCGTGAAACTCCACACTTACTTCCGTTCCTCCGCCGCCTATCGCGTGCGCATCGCCCTGAACTTGAAGGGGCTGGCGCCGGAGCAGGCCTTCGTCCATCTGCGCCGGGGCGAGCAGGCCAAGCCGCCCTATGCCGACCTCAACCCGGAGCTTCTGGTGCCGGCGCTGGAGGTCGACGGGCCGGACGGGCACCATGTGCTGACCCAGTCGCTCGCCATCATCGAGTATCTGGACGAGACGCATCCCACCCCGGCGCTGCTGCCGGCCGATGCGCTGGGCCGGGCGCGGGTGCGGGCCTTGGCGCTGGCGGTGGCCTGCGACGTCCATCCGCTGAACAATCTGCGGGTGCTGAACCATCTGAAGACGATGGGCCACAGCCAGGAGGAGGTCGACGGCTGGTACCGGCACTGGATCGCCATCGGGCTGACCGCGCTGGAGGCGCAGCTCGCGACCGATCCGCGCACCGGGCGCTTCTGCCATGGCGACGAACCCGGACTGGCCGACATCCTGCTGGTGCCGCAGATGGCGAACGCCCGCCGGCTCGATTGCCCATTGGACGGCTATCCCACCCTGCTGCGCATCGACGGGGCCTGCCGTGCGCTGCCGGCCTTCGCCGCCGCCGCACCCGCCCGCCAGCCCGACGCGGAGGCCTGATCCCCCCACGCGAGACTTAGGTCCGCCTTTTGTCCCCGGCAGATCACATCCACGCCCGTTGGTGTTAGCGGTTTCGCGACACCCTTCCGTGGTATAGAGCTAGCCGGAATTCGGGTGGGGACGGCGGCCGGACGATGTTGGGCAACTTTTCTTCGATGGCGTACGACCTTGCCGAGAACATTGCGGCAAGCGCCTTCGTCGTCCTCGCCTACACCTTCCTGATCCGCCGCTCCGACGGCTGGAGGCTGAACACCCGCCAGATCGTCTTCGGCGCGGTGATGGCGCTGACCGCCCTGTTCTCCATGGTCCATCCCATCCATGTCGGGCCGGGCATCTTCATCGACGGGCGCACGCCGCTGGTCGGGCTCAGCGCCCTGTTCGGCGGCCCGCTGTCCGCCGCCATCACCGCCGCCACGGTCGCCGGCTACCGCATCTTCCTGGGCGGGGTGGGGATGGAGGCCGGCGTCGCCAACGCGCTGTTGTCCTTCCTGACCGGTGTCGGCTTCGCGATGTGGGTGAAGCGGCGTGGCGTGCTCCTCGGCGCCGTGTCGTTGCTGGGTTTCGGCCTGCTGCTGACGCTGGTGTCGCTGCTGACCCTGCTGCTGCTGCCGAACCTGGAACTGGCGCTGCAGGTGGGACAGCGCACCGCACCGCCGCTGCTGGCCATCGTTCCGTTCGGTACCCTGTTCCTGGGCGGTCTGCTGTTGCGCGAACAGCGCCAGCACGACGCCGAACGGCGGCTGGGGGAGAGCGAGGCGCGTTACCGCCTGCTGGCCGACAACGCCACCGACATGATCCTGGAGATGAAGGCGGACGGGGCGGTGCCCTACCTGTCGCCATCGGTGCGCGACATCCTGGGCCATGATCCGGCGGAGGTCGTCGGCCGCGCGCCCGCCACCCTGCTGCACCCCGACGATGTGGAAAGCGCCGCGACGGCCTTCGCCAGTATGAAGGCGGGATCGCCTCCCGTCACCTTCACCCATCGGCTGCGCCACCGCGACGGCCATTACCTGTGGGTCGAATCCAGCATGCGCCCGACGGTGGGGGCCGACGGCGAGTTCGTGGTGGTCGGCGTCGTCCGCGACGTGACCGAGCGCAAGCGCTATGAGGAGGAGCTGTCCGCCGCCCGCGCCGAGGCGGAGGCGGCCAACCGCGTGAAGTCGGAGTTCCTGGCCTCGATGAGCCACGAGATCCGCACGCCGCTGAACGGCGTCATCGGCTTCGCCGACCTGCTGCTGGGCACCGACCTGTCGGCCGAACAGCGCCAGTATGTGGCGCTCCAGCGCGAGGCCGGGCGCGGGCTGCTGGCAATCATCGGCGACATCCTGGATTACTCGAAGATCGAGGCCGGCAAGCTGGAGCTGGAGGAGCGCGCCTTCGACCTGCACCGGCTGCTGCGCGACTGCCGCGACCTGATGAGCAACGCCGCCTCGCAGAAGGGGCTGCTGCTGCAGTTGTCGCTGGGCGGCACCGTGCCGCGTTTCGTCCATGGCGACGAGGCGCGCATCCGTCAGATATTGCTGAACCTCGTCGGCAACGCGGTGAAGTTCACCGAGCGCGGGTCGGTTCTGGTGTCGGCCGGGCTGCTGTCGGCGGACGATGGCGAGGGGGCTCCGGTCCTGCTGCGCTTCTCCGTCAGCGACACCGGCCCCGGCATCGCGTCGGCCGAACAGGCCAACCTGTTCCAGCGTTTCAGCCAGGGCGACCGGTCCACCACCCGGCGCTATGGCGGCACCGGGCTCGGCCTCATCATTTCGAAACAGCTGTCGGAGCTGATGGGCGGGCGGATCGGCGTACAAAGCAGTCCGGGCGTCGGCAGCACCTTCTGGTTCGAACTGCCGCTGCCGGTCGCCGCCGCACCGGGGCTGGCCGCCGAACGCCGGGAGGCCGCGGCGACGCGTTGCGCCCGCATCCTGCTGGCCGAAGACGTGCCGATGAACCAGATCGTCACCTCCTCCATCCTCTGCAAGGCCGGCCATACGGTCGAGGTGGTGGAGGACGGCGTCCTGGCGGTCGAGGCGATGCGCAAGGGCGAGTTCGACCTTGTCCTGATGGACATGCAGATGCCACGCATGGACGGCTTGCAGGCGACCGCGGCGATCCGTCAGCTTGGCGGACGGCAGGGTGCCGTGCCCATCATCGCGCTGACCGCCAATGCGTTGAGCGATCAGCTGCAGCTTTGCCTGGATGTCGGCATGAACGACCATGTGACCAAACCGATCGAGCGCGACACCCTGCTGTCGGCGGTCGACCGCTGGCTCGACGCCGGGGCGGAGGACGCCCGGGACGACGCGGCCGTGCTGGCCGGAGTGGCTCCGGTTTCCGACAGTTCGCCGGTGCTGAACCTCGCGACCCTGGACACGCTGGCCCAAACGCTGGGCGCCGAGGTGCTGCCCCGCTTCGTCAACGGAACGCTGGCCGAGCTGGCCCTGCGCGCCGATCGCATCAGCGAGGCGGCGGCGGGGAAGGCCGCGGCGGCCGATGCGCATGCCATGGTGTCGCTGGCCGGCAATGTCGGCTTGCTGGACCTGTCGCGCATCGCCCGCAAGCTGCAGCATGCCTGCGAGCAGGATCGGCCGGACGCGCCGATGCTCAAGGCCGAACTGCGCGACGCCGTCAACCGCGCCTCCGCCGCGCTTCAGGCGGCGCTGCCCAACTTGGGCGTGGCGGTGGAGACGGCGCGCTGAGGCTTTTCTTTACCGGTTGACGATCAGGGCGACTCCGGCCACGGCGACCGCGGCGCCGGCCCAGGCGCCCAGCGCCGGGCGCTGGCCCGTCAGCAGCCACATCATCGGAAGGATCAGGACGGGGCTGAGGGCCGACAAGGTGGCGACCACCCCGGCATTGCCGTGGGCCAGCCCGACCAGCAGCAGCGTCATCCCCAGCCCGACGCCCAGCAGCCCGTTGCCGGCGATCTGCAGCATCAGCTTCGGCGTCAGCCCGCGCGGCAACAGCAGGCCGCCCAGCATCCCACCGAACATTCCGCCGGACACCCCGCCGCCTGCCGCCGCACCGCCGCCGCGGATCGCCGACAGGGCGCCGATCGCCGTGAACATCAGCGCCGCCGTGGTGACCCGCACCGCGGCCGAGGCGATCGGGTCGGCGCCCGCCGCCATCACCGGCTTGGCGATGATCGAGCCGGCGGCCTGCCCGACCGCCGCCAGCAGGCAGACCGACACGCCGGCCAGCAGGCTGCCCTGGATCGCCTCCCAGCTGTGGGTGGAGCCGGAGCGCAGAGCCACCGCCAGCATCACCCCCAGCGTGACCAGCGCCACGCCCAGGACGGTCCAGGGTCCCAGCGCCTCTCCCAGCAGGGCATAGGCGAGCAGGGCGGTCAGCGGCGCGTTGGCGGCGTAGATCACCACGTTGCGGCGCGGTCCCAGCCGGCTGAGCGACCAGAACAGCGCCATGTCTCCCACCACGATCCCCAGCAGACCCGACAGAGCCAGCGTCAGCGCCGATCCCGTATCCAGCGTCTGCCAGCCGCCCATCAGCGTCGTGGCGATCAGCAGCGCGGTGGCGACGATGGTCAGCCGCACGCGGTTGAAGGCGATGGAGCCGAGCACCCGCACCGGTCCGATAGCGATCAGGCCGCCCGCGGCCCAGCACAGCGCCGCGCCCAGCGCGGCCATGTTGGCGATCATGATGGAAATACGGACCGTATGTTTGGAGATGGGGGAGCAGGAGGACCAGCACTCTACAGCCGCCGCACGCTGCCCGCGAAATGAGCAAGATGCATGGCCGGGCCGATCTTCCGTCCGTCCGCCGGAACCGCGCCCCTCCCCCTGCCGTTGATTCGGTCGGAACACGCCTCTTGTGGCATAGCCGATCCGAGGAGCACGCGATCCATGCGGACAGATTTCATGAGGCTTGGCACCGTCGCCCCCGTCGCCCTCGTCTTGACGGCCGGGGTTCTCACCATCCAGCCGGCGGCGGCCCAGACGGGAGGAGCGGCCCCCGCGGGCTGCGCCGCGATGGTGGAGCAGTTCGCCGCCGACCAGGGCCTGTCGACCGAACCGCCGCCGGTCGCTGTTCCCGGCACCGCCGCGCCCGGCCTGTCCGGCTCCTCGCCGCGCGACGAGCAGGGGTCGGGCGTCAGCAGCGGAGAGCTGGCGCAGTCCGGTGGCATGGTGGCGCCGCCCGCCGTCGGCGATCAGGCGGTGATCGAACCGCCGGCCATCGGCAGCAACATGCCGACCGCTCCCTCGGTCAGTCCGCAGGCCAATTCGCGCGCCACGCCGGACAGCGGTCCGGGTGGTTCCGGCGGGGGCGACGGGCTGATGGGGCAGGCGGCGCGGAATGCCCAGCTGGAATCGCTGGTGACCGCCGCCCGCAGCGCCGCCCGCGACGGTGACGAGACCCGCTGCATGAACAGCCTGAACGACGCCCGCCGCCTGTCGCGGACCGCCCCCGGCGGCCATGGCGGCTGACGGAGCCGGTTGCCCTGAACAGTGTCGAGGAGCGATGCATGACCTTCAGTCTTGGACCCTTTCCGCCGGCACCGCCGCGCGAGCCGTCCGTGCCCGACGAGCCGATGCCGGTGCCGGGCGATCCGTCGCGCCCGCCGCTGGGGGAGCCGCCGGGGCCGATCCCCGTTCCGCCGCGTGAGCCGCCGCCGGCACCCGACCGTCTGGCCCCGGACCAGTTGGCCTCAGACCAGTTGGCCCCGGACCAGTTGATGGACCGACTGATGGGCTGAGGCCAGCCCATATGGCGTCACTTGTGTGATTTCATGGCCCGTCCGGCCTATTCGGAGCGGTCCCGACTTGCCAAGAGCGCCCGGACGGGCGATTTGTCAGGGGTTGGCGTCCACCGGTCCATAGATGGGCTGGCAAGGGCGCCGCTTCTGTTTGCCGGAGTTCGGGTTTCCCATGCACAATCAGCCGCCCCGCAGCCACGTCTATCGCCAGCCCAACGTCGTCGCCACCCAGGTGACGGCCACCGTGAAATGGTTCAACCCCGAACGCGGCTACGGCTTCGTCAAGGTCGGCGACAGCGGCAAGGACGCCTTGCTGCCGGCCTCGCTCGTCGTGCCCGCCGGCCACACCACCCTGCCGGACGGCGCCACCGTCGTCGTCGACATCGTCGAGGACCGCAAGGGCCAGCAGGTCAGCGTCCTGCATTCCGTCGACCTTTCCACCGCCGCTCCCGCCCGCCCGCAGGCGCGTGAGCGTGGCTTTGGTGATCGGGGCGGCGACCGGGGTGGTGAGCGCAGCTTCGGCGACCGTGGGAATCGCGGGTTTGGCGATCGTGGGCCCGGTGATCGTGGGCCCAGTGATCGCGGATTTGGGGCGCGCCGCGATGCCGGCGGTCCGCGTGAGCGCAACTTCGGCGACCGCAACTTCGGTGACCGGGGCGGCGACCGCGGCGGCTTCCAAGGCCGTGGGCCGGATCGGGGCTTCCAGGATCGTGGTCAGGATCGCGGCTTCCAAGACCGGGGCCAGGACCGGGGCCCGCGCCGGCCGCAGGCCAGCGGCCCGACCAGCGAGGTGGGCGCGACCGTGAAGTGGTTCAACGGCGGCAAGGGCTATGGCTTCGCGCAGCCCGACGACGGCGGTCGCGACGTCTTCATTCCCGCCCGTGCGCTGGAAAGCGCCGGCCTGCGCGGCCTGGACGACGGGCAGCGCGTACGCATGACCGTCCGCCAGGGCGAAAAGGGGATGGAAGCGGTCAGCCTCAAGATCGAGTGACCGCTTCTCCCGCTTCAATGCCGGCCGTCAGCTGTCCGACGGCACCGAGGACTGGCCCAGATGCGCCGCCGCTTCGCGCTGGTTGCGGGCGGCGACGTCATCCGGGACCGCCAGCCCGGCTTCCGGGCTGTTGACATGGGGGCCGCCGGAGTTGCGGCGGTCCTCCTCCTCGATCTCGCGCGCGGCCTGCGCCCAATGGTCGAGATGGCGGTGGTCGGGCCGCCCTTCCTGTTCCCAAAGCTGATAGGCCCGTTCACGGACCCGCGGGTCGTTGGGACCCAGAGTGTGTTCCATGATGGTCGGCTCCAGTTGCTGAAGGGGCTGGTCAGGTCCGGTCCGGCTGGGAGGGGGAGGAAATCCGTTCCAGCGCGTCCTGAACCGCGCGGTCGTTCTTGGCATCGGTGGCAAGGTCGCCCAGCGAGACGATGCCGGTCAGCCGGTCGTTGCGGTCCACCACCGGCACCCGCCGGACCTGCTGGCCGGCCATCAGTTCGGTCACGCTGCCGACCGGGTCGTCCTCGTAGCAATAGCGCGGGTTGGCGGTCATCACCTCCGACACCTTGCAGCGGTCGGGCTGCTTCCCGGCGGAAATCGCCCGGACGGTGATGTCGCGGTCGGTCAGCACGCCGATCAGATCCCGCCCGTCGCAGACGGGAAGGATGCCGACGTTCAACTGGTCCATCAATTGCGCGGCCCGGCGGATGCTGTCGTCGGGCCGTACCGTCTGCACGTCGCGGGTCATGATCTCGCGGATTTTCATGCGGGAGCTTCCTGGAACAGTGGCGGAGGGCACGGTGTCGTCGGGCACAGTGGCGCCGGGGCGCGGTACTCCTGTCCCGTCCTCAACAGATGCGCCGGTCCGCCGTCCCGCTCAACCTATCCAGTAGAGTGGATCCACCCCGAAGAGCAGGGGGTGCAGCATCAGCATGCCCCCATAGGCGGCAAGCCCGCCGGCCAGCCGCGCCGGTCCCATCTCCGCCAGTCCGCGCAATGCCCCGCGCCAGCCCTGCGGCCCCGCCAGCGGCAGCAGCGAGGTCTCCGCCCGGAAGGCGCGGCCGCCGGGGCTGCGGCGCAGCACGACCTCGTTCTTCACCAGCGCGAACAGGGCGATGGCCGCCATGGTGCCGAACAGCAGCACGCGGCGCCCGTCCCCGGTGGCGTTCAGATGGGCCAGCGCCCACAGCAGCAGCGCCAGGCTGCCCGGCGCGCGGGTCAGGCGGTAGACGCCGCGCGGCGGGTTGGGCTCGCCCTGGCTGCCGAAGCGGGTGGTGACGCGGGCGACCAGCAGCAGGAAGACGATCGGCATCACCACGGCGACCAGCGGAGCCGCCCAGTCGAAGGGGGTGAACACCACCTCCCCGCCGTCGGCGGCACGGTAGGCCAGCACGAACAGGGCCAGCGTCACCAGAGAGCCGACGGAATGGATCGTCGCGAAACCGCCGCGGCCGAGCCGAGCGATCAGGGTGGGCCGCACCCCCGGCCAGGACGGCAGGGCATGGCTGAGGAACAGCAGGGCGGCGGCGAGGGTGAGGGATGCGGTCATGATGGAGACACTAAACCGTGGACGAACGGCACTCGCCTTGATTGGAGTCAAGAAGACGGGAAATGGGGAACGACCGCAAGGCTCGCGCGGTTCACAGGTGGAGAAGCGGCTCATCCCCCGACCCTTGTGGACACAATGACCGAGTGGATCATCCAGATCGTGCAGCAGTTCGGCTATCTCGGCATCTTCCTGATGCTGATCCTGGCCCGCGTGCTGCCGCCGGTGCCGGCGGAGACGGTGATCCCGCTGGCCGGCATGGGTGCCGCGACGGGGGAGTTCAACCTGCTGCTGGTGGCGCTGGCCGCCGGGGCGGGATCCGCCGTCGGGGAGCTGGTGTGGTATCTGCCGGCGCACTGGATGGGGCGCGAGCGGTTCGAGGCCTTCCTGCGCCGCCATGGCCATTGGCTGACGGTGAAGCCGGAGCAGGTCCACCGCGCCACCGAATGGTTCGCCCGGCGCGGCGGCCTCGCCGTTCTGCTGTGCCAGCCGCTGCCGGGGCTGCGCACGCTGATCTCCGTTCCCGCCGGGGCCTGCGGGCTGCCAATGGGGGTGTTCCTGCTCTATGCCGCCGCCGGGGCGGCGCTGTGGTCGCTGGTGCTGGCCGCCACCGGCTATCTGGTGCGGGTGGGCTTCCCCTGGATCGCCGACTGGATGGTGCCGGCGACGCTGGTGCTGTTCATCGTCCTGCTGGGGACCTATGTGCTGCGGCTGGTCCGCCATCGCCGCGAGAATCGTCGGGAGGGGCGCCGGGCGGCGGAGAGCGGCGTTTCGCGCGGCGGCGGCTGAGTTTATGCGGAACCTTCACCCCGCCTTGCGCGTTTGAGGCGCGAGACATCCCCGAAAGGACATGGACCAGAAGGACATAGCCTTCCGGCCAGACCCCCGGTTTCCGGCGTGAAGCCCGATCCGAAAGGAACCGATCCGATGACCCGCAAATCCGCGAACCCGATCCGGTGGCGAGCCGCCGCCGTGCTGTCGGCGGCGCTGGGCATGGCCGCCTGCGCCTCCGACGTGCCGCCGCCCACCGCCCAGCTTGGCGCCGCTTCCCAGGCGGTGCAGGAGGCCGAGCGTGCCAACGCCCTGCAATACGCTCCCGTTGCGCTGCAGAGCGCCCGTGACAAGCTGGCCTCCGCCGACAAGGCGATGCGGGCCGACGAACGCACCCGTGCCCGCCGTCTCGCCGAGGAGGCCCGCGTCGATGCCGAACTGGCGACGGTGACCTCGCAGCGCGCGGTGACGCAGCAGGCCGCCACCGCGGTGGCCAAGTCCGCCATCCCCAACGCCCCGCAATCGGCTGCCGCGCCGAACGCGGCGCCGGTCTACAGCGGGTCGAGCTATGGCACGTCCGGTTACGGCGATTCCAACCTGAGCGGCTCCAGCTACGGGGCTCCGGCCACCGTTCCGAATGCCGTTCCACCTGCCGCTCCTCCCGCGCCGGCCGGTTCCCTCGGCACCATTGGCGGCACGAGCGGCGGCAACAGCTGGGGCTACAGCTATCCGGAGGTGCGTCAATGACCGCGTTCGCTCCCCGCACCATCCTCGTGTTGGCCGGGCTGGGCCTCGGGCTCGCCGGTTGCGCCACCCAGCCGACCGACAGCGCCGCCCTGACCCAGGCGCGCCAGGACTACAGCCTCGCCGCCGCCAATCCGCAGGTCGCCGGCAACGCTCCGCTGCAGCTGCGCGATGCCGAGCAGGCGCTGCGCCGGGCCGAGGCGCTGCGCGACCAGGGCGCCGACGGCGCCGAGGTCGACCATCAGGCCTACATCGCCAGCCGCCGGGTGCAGATCGCCCAGGAGACGGCCGGGGTGAAGGGCGCCCAAACCGTGGTCGCCAACGCCGACACCTACCGTCTCCAGGCCCGCAACACGGAGCTTGAGCAGCAGCTGCGCGACCTGCAGGCGCAGCGGACCGAGCGCGGGCTGGTCATGACGCTGGGCGACATCCTGTTCGCCACCGGCCGGGCGGAGCTGACCCCCGGCGCCTATGACCGGGTCGACCGGCTTGCCCGCTTCCTGCAGGCGCAGCCCGGCCGCACCATCCGGATCGAGGGCCACACCGACAACACCGGCAGCGACGCCACCAACCTGCGCCTGTCGGAGGCCCGCGCCAACGCCGTCCGCGACGCGCTGACCGCCCGCGGCGTCTCGCCGTCCCGCATCGTTACCCAGGGGATGGGTGAGGCGCAGCCGGTCGCCAGCAACAGCAACGACGCCGGCCGCCAGCAGAACCGCCGCGTCGAGATCGTCATCTCCGACGACGGCAGGGTGGCGGAGACGCGCTAACCGTCGACCACTCCTACCCGGGCCCCCCGCGCCGGCGTCAGTCGCGCGCGGGGTGCTTTTTTGCCTGCATGGCCCGGAAGACGCCCCAGGCTCCGGTGGCCAGACCGACCGTCAGCAACGCGGCGACGCCGGCGCGCAGGGCGGAGCGCGGCGGCGAGGGCAGGCGCTTCCACGGAGCCCAGGCCTCGTTCGGGTCGTTCGGGTCGGCGATGCGCAGGGCGGCGAAGGCCTGTTCGGTCAGGCTGGGATCGCTGGCCGGCAAATCCGCCAGCCGCCGCCCGGACGGCCGGCGCAGCCGGTCGATGGCGCCGACCACGCTGCCGGTCTTCGCGATCTCCACTTCCAGCCGGTCCTGCCCGATGCCCATATGCTCGGCCAGCAGGCGGTTGCGCACCCCCTCGATGGCGGCCTTCGCCCGGTCCTGCTCCGGTCCGTCCTCCGGCGGCGCTTCGATGGTCAGGTCGCATTCGGTGTCGTAGCCCATCGACCGGTTGTTCAGGTTGGACGAACCGATGCGCAGCAGCCGGCCGTCGACCGCCACCACCTTGGAATGGACGATCACCGGCCGGCCCTGCTCCGTCACCGGGGTCAGGGCGCGCAGCCGCCCGAAGCGGTCGGCCTCGCGCAGGCAGCGCAGGGCGACAGCGCGCGGCGTGTCCATCGCCATGCGGTCGAACCAGCTCGGGCTTTCCATCGACACCACCAGCACCACCTCCGGCCCGTCGGGTTCGGCCAGACGGCGGGCCAGCGCCTCGGCGACGCGGGCGGAGGCGAAATACTGGTTCTCCAGATAGATCGTCAGCTCCGCCGCGGCGATGGCGGCAAAGGTCAGCGCCTCGCTCTCGCGGATCGCCGGATGGCCGTCGGTTGCCGGCACGGTGCGCGACACGCCGACCTGCGCGTCGGTCAAGACCGGGTGGGCGCAGTCGGGCAGGGGGCAAGCCGGCCAGGGATCATGCTCGGAGGACTCCGGATCGGGGGGAGGGCAGGGCTCCAGCGCCTCGCCGGTGGCGCTGCGCCAGCGCTCCCGCGCCAGTTCGCCGAGCGCGCGGGCGGCATCGCCGTCGACCATCATCATCACGTCGTGGCGCGGGCCATAGGGTTCGCCGTTCGGACAGCGGCGGCGCGGGTCGTCGTCGCGATGCTCCGACGTGTCCCAGCGGTCGAAGGAGAAGTCGATCCCGCCGCAGAAGGCCAGCGCATCGTCGATCACCAGCAGCTTCTGGTGCTGGGCGGCGCCGACCGGCAACTCGCCGTCCAGCCGGGCGGTCAGCCGGCGGCCGGTGCTGCGGTCCAGCCGTTCCAGCGGTTCGTGCGGGTGGTCCAGCGCGATGGGAAAGGGCATGTCCCATTTCAGCGCCCGCACATGCAGGCCGGGACGCGACCGCATCAGCCGGGCGAGGAAGCGGCCCAGCGTCTCCCGGCTGTCGGGATCGAGGCGCATGCGCGGGTCGATGTCCCAGCCAACCAGAAGGATCGACTGCCGCGCCCGCTCCATCGCGGCGCGGGCGGCGACGAAATAGTCGGCGCCGTCGACCAGCACCGCCACGCGCCCGGCCCGCTCCGTCCGCCAGCAGGTGAGGCCGGGGCGGAGCACCGGGCCGGTTGCCGGCGGTGACGGCCCGGGCTCGGGAGCATCGGCGGGAAGGGCGGAGGAGTTGAGCTTCATCGGGGCACGTTGGGCTTGTGGGCGGCGGGGGACCGTCCGCCTCGCGGCTTGAACCCCGGTGCAGGTCCGTTGTTCCCGCATGGCCGGCTGGGCTTCCGTATCTCGCCGAAGGAGACCGGTGCGGTACGCTTTTGCCGCAGGCTTCCAAAAAAAGAAAAGGCGAAGACCGAAACCAAGTTCGTGCTGCCCTGTTCTAAACCGGTGAAAGACGCGAGGCACGCGCCGGAAGTCGCCAAGCGGCTCGAGGCGCGACGTTCGCCTCATTTTGAAAGACGCCCGAATGCGAGGCGTTGCCACCATGAAGGAGTTCGAGGATGCGTAACCTGATGATCGGCGCCGTTTCTGCGGTTCTCCTGATGGCCGCACCGGCCATGGCCCAGACGGCTCAGTCAGAGAGCCCCGGCGCCGTCAAGAGCAGCGGCGCCTACGACACCGCCCCGAGCACCAGCAGCGGCTACACCGGGCCGGACGGCGTCGTCCGCACCACGCCGGGCGCAACCACCTCGCCGTCGGCCGGTTCCTCGACCGGCGGTGTGGACATGCCGGGCACGTCCGGTTCGTCGGGCACCTACAGCAACGGCTCGGGTTCGTCGATGCCGGGCGTGACCACCGCGCCGTCGGGCATGGGCAACAACACCGGCAGCAACATTCCGCGCGACAACCAGACCGCCACCGGCACCCACTGCCCGCCGGGCACCCCGAACTGCGGCCCGGACCAGGGTGGTAGCCAGTAACCGTCCGCATCGCGGCAGTCACCGCGGGCGCCCCGGAGCCATCCCTCCGGCGGCGCCCGCGTCGTTTTGGACGCCGTTGAAGGCCCGTGAAGGGCGCCGGGAAGGGTGATGCGACGCAAGCCCGCCGTCAGCCGGATGCGCGGACCGAACGGCGGGGCGGAGCCTCCACGAAATCGTCGAGCGGAGCGGTGCCGGCGGCGGTGGCGACCAGACGGCGGAACAGCGCCTGCTGGCGGTTGTCGGCGACCAGATATTCCGGATGCCATTGCACGCCGATCAGGAAGGGCTCGTCCGGTGCCTCGATGCCCTGGACGACGCCGGCCCGTTCGCGGGCGACGACGCGCATCCCGTCGCCGACACGGTCCACCGACTGGTGGTGCAGGGCGTTCACCCGGCATTCGGCGATGCCGAGGATGCGGTAGAGCCGGCTGTCCGGCTCGATCCAGATGCGCTTGCGCGGCAGTACGGTGCGCATGTGCGGCGCCTCCTCGTACACCTCGTGGATGTCGACGTGGAGCGAGCCGCCACGGTGGACGTTGATCATCTGCGAACCGCGGCAGATGCCCAGCACCGGCAGCGCGATCTTCGCCGCGCAGTCCAGCGCCCGCATCTCCAGCCGGTCGCGTTCGGGATCGATGCGGATTTGCGGGCGGGCGGATTCGCCGTAGAGCGAGGCGTCGATGTCGTCGCCGCCGCCGACCACCAGCGCGTCCAGCCGGTCGATGGGAAAGGGTGTGTCGGCCGTGATGCGGACCGACGAGGCACCGGCCCGCCACAGGGCCAGCCGGTTGGCCATGGCGGCGATGCGGCTGCCATGGATCGAGGCGGTGATGCCGACCAGCGGCCGGGATCTGCCGACGATGGATGCCATCCCGATCCCCTCAGCCCGCCTGACGGGCGGAGTCGTCCAGGGCGCCGTTCTGGCCGGCGGCCCCGTCCGGATTCGAATTGCCCAGAGTCGAATTGCGCAGGGCCGGATTGGCGGCGAGCAGGGCGTCGATGCGTTCGGCCCAGCCGTCCAGCTGCTGCGCCTCGGCCGCCCGCCGGTAATCGGTGCCGAGACCGTCCAGCAGGGCGCGGTCGGCGGCCAGCCGCTCCACCGTCACCCAGCGGTTCCAGTCGGCGGCGAGCGACCAGCCGGGGTCGCTGAGCCGCGCGTTGGGCAGCCGGTAATGGAAGGTCGGGCGCGGGCGGATATGCGGATCCTGCATCGCCGCGGCCAGCCGGTCGCGGTCGAGATGGGCGAACAGCGGGAACAGGTCCAGCTCGCGGTTGCGGGTGGGGTTGTCGGCCAGATAATCGTCGATCAGCCCGCCGAGATCGGGACGGTATGCCGGATCGACCACCTTGGCGGCATACGGCGTCGGGAATGCGGCGATGAAGCCCGACAGCCGCCGGGTGACGTCGACCCGGATCTCCCGCCGCAGCCAGGGGGCCAGCAGCAGGAAGGCCTTTAGCGTGTCCAGCAGGTAGTCGGCGTCGGTCCGCGCCACCTCCGGATTGAAATGCAGGCCGAAGGCGAAAAGCGGGCTGGCCTCGGTTCCGGCGGCGCCCAGCGCGCGCAGGCGGGCGACCATCTCCTCCAGCTCTGGCATCTGCTCCACCGTCACCGGTGGCGCGGCGATCTCGAAGGGCATCACCAGGCTGCCGATGTTGCCCCACAGCGGACGCAACGGGTCGAGCATCGCCGCTCCCCCCTTGCCGCTGTGGGCGGAGCGCATGTCCAGCTCCACCGTGAAGTCGCCGAGCCGGGTGCCCGTCACCAGACATCGGTGCGGGTTCTCGACGGCGACCGTCCCGCCGAACAGCCGGTTCACGCAGGCTGCGGCCGACGGCGCGTCCAGGTCGGCGAATTCAAGTTCCACCCCCACACGGCGCGGCGTGCCCTGGGGAGTGGTGCGGAGCGGGGGGAGGAGGAAGGGTGTGGTCATTGCAAGCCTTCAACAGCGCATTCCGCACGCTGTTCCCTGACCGGAACCTTGGCGAAAATTGGGGGCGGGAGAAGTTGCGGATCATCGCGCAGGTGAGGAATCAGGGCAGAAACGCGGGCATACCCCTTTCGACGATAGCCGTCCGATGGTGGTATGTTTGGAGTTTAGATATTAATGTTGCTCGATTACCGGCACTTTAGAGAAAATCTGCCGACTTTCGTTCATGTCCTTCCGTTTATGCTGTGCTGCAGTTCTCTAAATTAACCGGCGCTTAACCATAAGTGCGTTAGCGATAGACACGCGGCACGGTGGCGCATCTGGTGTTCCATCCGGTCGGCTTCGCGGAGGAGCCTCGTCTACGCCATGACCCTTCTGGCACGCCTCTTCATCCTGGTCCTGCTTGCGGTGCTTCCGGCGATCGGGATCCAGATCTACAGCGTGCTCGAACAGCGGGCGGAGCGCGAAGCCGATGTCACGCTTCAGGCCGAGCGGCTGCTGCGTCAGGTGGAAAGCGAGCATTTCCGCATCATCGACAGCGCCCGTCTGATGGTCACCGCAATTACCGAGACGCGCTTCCTGCGCCGAGGCGAGATCGAGAACTGCCAGCCCTATCTGGAACGGCTGGCCGTCCGCTCCGCCGATTACCGCACCCTATCGGTCACCGACGGCGAAGGCCGCATCCTGTGCAGCGCCGACCCGTCGCGCATCGGCGCCTCGCTGGCGGCCCAGCCGCATTTCCGCCGGGCGATGGCCCAGGGGCGCTTTTCCGTCGGCGAATGGACGATCACCCATTCCGGCGACACCGGCGGGGAATTGCCGGTCGCGGCTCCCTATGCCGATTCCGAAGGCCGGCGGGCCGGGGTGGTCGCCCTGTCGCTCGACGTGTCGCGGCTGGCCGCCATGTTCGCCGCCCGCCCGATGCCGGAGAACACCACCCTGACCGTCGCCGACCGGTCCGGCACAATCCTGGTGAAGCTGCCGGGCACCCAGGGCCGTGCCGGCGAACGGCTGCCGGACGGCTATCTGTCGCTGCTGTCGGACAGGGAGGCCGGCGTGGCCATGCTGCCCGGGCTGGACGGCGTGTCGCGCATCCTCGCCTACTCCCCGCCGTCCGCCGGCATCCGCGACCTGTTCATCAGCGTCGGCGTCGACCGCGGTGCAGCCATGGGGGTGGTGGACCGCGCCACCCGCGACGGGCTGCTGATGACCCTGTCCGGCTTCCTGGTCGCCGCCGCCGCCGCCTGGATCGGCGGCACCCTGTTCATCCGCCGACCGGTCGACGCACTGGTCTCGGCCGCCCGCGACTGGAGCGAGGGCAAGACCACCACCCGCGTCAAGCTGTCCGACCGTTCGTCGGAGATCGGCCAGCTCGGCCACGCCTTCGACACGATGGCCGACCGGCTGGAGGCGCGGGAAGCCGCGCTGCGCCAGTCGGAGAGCCACATCCGCGCCGTGCTGGACGCGCTGCCGGCTTTCGTCGGCGTGCTGACGCCGGACGGGGCGGTGGCCCAGGTCAACCGCGTCGCGGCCGATGCCGCCGGGCTGCCGGCCGCGCGCATCGTCGGCCGTCCCTTCGACGAGATCTGCTGGCTGTCCTTCGACGAGGCCGGACGCGAGCGGCTGCGGCAGGCGCTGGCGCTGGGGGCGGGCGGCCGCTCCTCCCGCTTCGACGCCGGTCTGCGGCTGGCGCCGGGACGGGAGTCGGCATCGCGGGAGATGGCCCAGCGCGAAATGGTGGTGGACGTCAACCTGACCCCGATGGTCGACGCCGACGGCCATGTCACCCACCTGATCGCGACCGGCATCGACATCACCGAGCGCAAGCGCACCGAGGAGGCGCTGCGCGTCGCCGAGGAGCGCGTGCGCACCGGCCTGCGCAATTCCGGCGTGGTGGTGTTCAACCAGGACCAGGATTTGCGCTACACCTGGGCGCATTCGGAGTGGCTCGGCGTCGCGCCCGACGCGCTGATCGGTCGCACCGACACCGACCTGACCGATCATGGCGAGGATGCCGACGGCATCATGGCGCTGAAGCGCCGCGTCATGGAGAGCGGTGTTGGCGCGCGGGAAGAGGTGCGCATCCGCTGCAAGGGCGAGGACCGCTTCTTCGATCTGACCGTCGATCCGCTGCGCGACCCCTCCGGCCGGGTGGAGGGCGTCACCTGCGCCGCCGTCGAGGTCACCGACCGCAAGAAGGCCGAGGCCGAGCTGCGCCGCGCGCGGGAGGAGGCCGATCAGGCCAACGAGGGCAAGTCGAAGTTCCTCGCCGCCGCCAGCCACGACCTGCGCCAGCCGGTGCAGTCGCTCTACCTCTTCACCGCGGCGCTGAGCGACCGGCTGCAGGGCAATCCGGCCCTGCCGATCCTCGACAACATCCGCCAGGGGCTGGACACGCTGAAGACTCTGCTGGACGGTCTGCTGGACATGTCGCGGCTGGAATCCGGCAAGATCGTCGCCACCCCGGTCGAGGTGCGGTTGAACCAGCTGCTCGGCCGGCTGGTCGCCGAATACGGACCGCGCGCCGCCCAGAAGGGGCTGGAACTGCGCGCCGTGCCGACCCGTGCCTGGGTCCGCACCGATCCGGCCCATCTGGAACGCATCCTGCGCAATCTGGTCGAGAACGCGCTGCGCTACACCACCAAGGGCAAGGTGCTGCTGGGCTGCCGCCGCACCCCGTCCGGCATGCGGGTGGAGGTGTGGGACACCGGCAGCGGCATCCCCGCCGACCGGCTGGAGGACATCTTCGAGGAATTCACCCAGCTGGGCGAGCGCAGCGAGCGCGGCCTCGGCCTTGGGCTGGCCATCGTCAAGCGCCTGTCGCGCCTGCTCGGCCATCCGGTGACGGTGCGCTCGTGGGAGGGCCGGGGCTCGGCCTTCGCGGTCGAGCTGCCGCGGGTGATCCTTGGCACTCCCAAGAGCAACGCCCGGAGCACGCCGCGTCCGACCGGCGGCACCGCCGTCGCCGCGGCGACGCTGGCGCGCCACTCCGTTGCCAACGATGCCGCTGCCAACGACCGCGGGCAGGCGATCAGCGCCATCGCCAACGCCTTCGGCGGGCGGAGCGGCGGCGGCGGGGCCGCAGCGACGATTGCCGCCCCGGCGGCCACGGGGGCCACTGCGGCCAAGGGCATGGTGCTGGTGATCGACGACGAGGCGATCATCCTGCTTGGCCTCAAGGCGATCCTGGAGGGCTGGGGCTATGACGTGCTGACCGCCAAGTCGGGCGATCAGGCGCTGGAACGGCTGCGCGCCGACGGCCGCTGCCCGCAGATCGTGCTGGCCGACTACCAGCTCCAGCAAGGGCGCACCGGTCCGGAGGCGGTGAGTGCCGTCCAGACCATGCTGGGCCAGACCATTCCCGGCATCATCCTGACCGGTGACACCAGCTCCGAACGCCAGGAGGAGGCCGAGCGCCGCGGTTTCCGCATCCTGCACAAGCCGGTCTTCCCCAACGACCTGCGCCGCATGATGGCGAGCGCCGGGGCGGCGTGAGGCGAGGGCGGAGGTCGGGGTTCAGCCGGCCTCCGCCACGAAGGCGTCGAAGAACAGCCCGGCGGTCTCCTGGTTCGCATGGCGGCGGGAGAGCTGGTAGCTGAGTTCGAGGATGTTCTTCGCGGGCACTTAGCAGGGCATGAACAGCTTGCGCACCAGCAGAGTGGCCGCCAATTCCTGCACCAGATGGAAGTGGCTGTTCGTCCAGGCCGCTTCCTTGAAATGGACGATCTTGAAGCGGCTGAGCCGAAACGCCAGGACCCCGGCGATCTTGCCGGGTGAAATGCCGTGGGTACGGGAGCGGCGCGCCTGCATCGCCTGCACGTCGATCTCCGCCTCGTCGATGGCGAGGGCAAGCTCCTGCTGGCTGTACTCGACGCAGGACAGGGGCAGCCGGAAGACGCGACAGGCCTCGGTCAGGAAGCAGACATAGTTCGTGTAGATCTGCTGTCGGATACTATCGGAAATGATGATCGGGGGAGCGGATGCCGCCGCACCGGCACCGTCGCTCATTCCTGTTCAATACCCAACAGCCGGCGGAACGCCGCGACGTCGACGTCGTCGGACGCATTGTGCTCCAGGGAGCGGCGCACCAGGGCATCCAGTTCTGCCGTCGTACGAATGCCGTGGTTCAAGCAAACCTCACCGCGGCTGCCACGCAGGCTCATCATGGTCCTGATCGACTCCTGAAGCAGTTCGGGATTGTCGACGACGTCCTGAAGGTTCGGCATGGCGTTAACCCATGTTGTTCGCCCCGGCTCGCGCAAGATGCGGATCCGTAGGCCGGGTTCGAGGGCTTGTCCAAATAGGTAGGTTCCTAGCTACCTACCTATCCGAAGGGGTAGGGCAACGGTCGCCGAGGGTCAAGCGCTTCTTTCGAGGGAGTGGCGCTTCCGCACCACACGCTCCGGTATCGGAGCCGGCTGTCTCCGGGCTACCGACAGGGAAAGCTATTCCCTGTCGGCAGTTTATTGGAGCAAGGCCTTACTTCGCCAGATTCCGCAGCACGAAGTTCAGCACGCCGCCATTCCTGTAATACTCCACCTCGTCCAGCGTATCGATGCGCAGCAGCAGCGGGTAGGTCTCCACCGTGCCGCTGGCGCGGGTCAGGGTCAGGGTGACGTCCTTGCGCGGGCGCAGGTCCTGTTCGATGCCGGCGATGTCGAAGGTCTCCGACCCATCCAGCTTCAGGTCGGCGCGGGTGACGCCGTCCTTGAACTGCAGGGGCAGGATGCCCATCCCGACGAGGTTGGAGCGGTGGATGCGCTCGAAGCTTTCGGCGATCACCGCGCGGATGCCCAGCAGCCGGGTGCCCTTCGCCGCCCAGTCGCGGCTCGAGCCTGTGCCGTATTCCTTGCCGGCGACGACCACCAGCGGCACGCCCTCGTCGGCGTAGCGCATGGCGGCGGTGTAGATCGGCAGCCGTTCGCCCGACGGGTAATGCTTGGTCTCGCCGCCTTCGACGCCGGGGATCAGCTCGTTGCGGATGCGGATGTTGGCGAAGGTGCCGCGCATCATGACTTCATGGTTGCCGCGGCGGGCGCCGTAGCTGTTGAAGTCCTGCGGCCGCACCTGATAGCTCAGCAGATATTCGCCGGCCGGGCTGGTCTTCTTGATCGAGCCGGCGGGGGAGATGTGGTCGGTGGTGATGGAGTCGCCCAGCACCGCCAGCGCCCGCGCGCCGCGCACGTCCGAAACAGCGTCCGGCGTCTTGGTCAGGCCGCTGAAGAAGGGTGGCAGCTTCACGTAGGTGGAGTCTTCCTGCCACTGATAGGTCTGGCCCTCCGCCGTGGCAATGGCCTGCCACTGTTCCGGCCCCTTGAAGACGTCGGAATAGCGGCTGCGGAACATCTCGGCGGTCAGCGAGGCGTCGATGGCGTCCTGCACCTCGCGGTTGCTCGGCCAGATGTCCTTCAGATAGACCGGGCCGTCGGTGCCGGTGCCGATGGGGTCCTTGGTCAGGTCGATGTTCAGGTTGCCGGCCAGCGCATAGGCGACGCACAGCGGCGGCGAGGCCAGATAGTTGGCGCGGGTGTGCGGGTTGACGCGGCCTTCGAAGTTGCGGTTGCCCGACAGCACGGCGCCGACCACGAGGTTGCCTTCCTCCACCGCCGCGGCTATCGGCTCCGGCAGCGGGCCGGAATTGCCGATGCAGGTGGTGCAGCCGTAGCCGACGATGTTGAAGCCGATGCGGTCCAGATAGGGCTGCAGCCCGGCCTTGGCGAGATAGTCGGTGACCACCTGCGATCCCGGCGCCAGCGAGGTCTTGACCCACGGCTTCTGCTTCAGCCCCTTTTCCACCGCCTTCTTGGCCAGCAGACCGGCGGCGACCAGCACCGCCGGGTTGGAGGTGTTGGTACAGGAGGTGATGGCGGCGATGACGACGGCGCCCTGCTCAAGGCTGTAGTCGGTGCCCTTCACCGGAACCGCCTTCTTGGGATCGTCGGCCTTGTAGGCGTCGGTCATGTCCTTGGCGAAGCCCTGGGCGATGCCCGACAGGGCGACGCGGTCCTGCGGACGCTTCGGACCGGCCAGCGACGGCTCCACCGTGGCCATGTCCAGTTCCAGCACGTCGGTGAAGATCGGGTCGGGGCTGCCCGGCTCGCGCCACATGCCCTGGGCCTTGGCATAGGCCTCGACCAGCGCCACGCGGTCGGGGTCGCGGCCGGTGAAGGTCAGATAGCGGATGGTCTCGGCATCGATCGGGAAGATGCCGCAGGTGGCGCCATATTCCGGCGCCATGTTGCCGATGGTGGCACGGTCGGGCAGCGTCATGCTGTCCAGTCCCGGACCGAAGAACTCCACGAACTTGCCGACCACGCCCTTCTTGCGCAGCATCTGGGTGACGGTCAGCACGAGGTCGGTGGCGGTCATCCCTTCCTTCATCCGGCCGGTCAGCTTGAAGCCGACGACCTCCGGAATCAGCATGGAGATCGGCTGGCCCAGCATCGCGGCCTCCGCCTCGATGCCGCCGACTCCCCAGCCCAGCACGGACAGGCCGTTGACCATGGTGGTGTGGCTGTCGGTGCCGACCAGCGTGTCGGGATAGGCAACCGGCTTGCCCGACGGGTCGTTGTCGGCCCACACCACCTGCGCCAGATATTCGGTGTTGACCTGATGGCAGATGCCGGTGCCCGGCGGCACGACACGGAAATTGTCGAAGGCCTTCTGGCCCCAGCGCAGGAAGGCGTAGCGTTCCAGGTTGCGCTCGAATTCCAGTTCGACGTTCTTCTGGAAGGCGTCGTTGCCGCCGAAATAGTCGACCATCACCGAGTGGTCGATGACGAGGTCGACCGGCACCAGCGGGTTGATCTTCGTCGGGTTGCCGCCCAGCGACGCCATTGCTTCGCGCATCGCCGCCAGATCGCAGACTGCCGGCACGCCGGTGAAGTCCTGCATCAGCACGCGCGCCGGGCGATAGGCGATTTCACGGTCGGACCGCTTGTCGACCAGCCATTGGGCCACCGCCTTCACGTCGTCGACGGAGACGGTGCGCCCGTCCTCGAACCGCAGCAGGTTTTCCAGCAGCACCTTCATGGAGAACGGCAGCCGCGACAGATCGCCGAGACCCGCCTGTTCGGCGGCCTTCAGGCTGAAATAGTCGTAGCTCTTGCCGCCGGCGGTGAGGGAGCGGCGGGTCTTGAGCGAATCCTGACCGGTGAAGGTGGTCACGGGAAGCCTCCTTAATTCTTGAATTGGGGCCTTTGGGTCGGGCGTGCGCCTTGGTCGGCGCTTGGGAGAGCGCTTCGGTTACGGTCCAGGTGATGATGGTCCAAAGGACGATCGGTCAAATGACCCTAAAGATCGTCCGAAAGACTGGGGCAGCCACGCGGGCGCCCCTACATCATGCAGGCAAGATGTAGGGTGAAGCCCCGGCAGATCAAACGCATGACTCCAAGAAAGCGCCAGCATGGGCGTGGTTGACGGATGCCATGCCGTCACCTCCCTGAGGGGCGGCGGCGGTGCCAGCTCCGTCCATCATCCTATGACGTCTCTGCGGACTTGTTCTTTACTCATATGAGCATTGAGCGCATCACGCCGGCTTCATTGCCACATAGCGGACGAAGCGCAGGCCGCTGCCCAGAACCCGCAGCCGTGCCCACCACAGCGCAAGCTCCCGCTTCAGCGCCGCCAGCACCGGCGCCGGCGGCGATACGGCGTTCGCCAGCGTGTCGGCCAGCCTGCGCACGCGGTCGATGATGTGGCGGCGGTGCAACTGGGTCAGGTCCTCCGAAATGCGGAGGTCGAGGTTGCGCTGGGTCAGCTCGTCGGCCATGCGGGTGGCGGTCCAGGGATAGACCTCCATCGGCTCCTCCTCTCGCCAGCCGTTCCAGGCGTCCCAGGAACCAGGGGTGCCGTCGATCACGTAATCGAACAGGGCGATGCCGCCTTTGGGCTTCACGCAGTCGCCGACGCGGTCCAGGAACAGTTCCTTGTCGCGCAGCCGGTGGACGATGCGGTCGGCCATCACGAGGTCGAAGCTGCCGGCCTGGTTGAAATGCTCCGGATCGTAATGGGCAATGGGAGCCTTCTTCGACAGGCCTAGCGCCTTCGACCGGTCCATCGCCAGCTTCGCCAGCAGCGGCGACGGCTCCAGCCCGGTCACCCAGGTGTCGCAATTCTCAACCAGCGCGCGGGCGGTGCCGCCGAGACCGGCCGACAGGTCCAGCACGCTCTTGGCAGGGTTGAGCCCGAAGGAGCGGACGGAGTCGACCATCCAGGCCGCTTCTTCCGGCCCGGTCATGTCCTGACCCCACAGAAGCTGCGCCCCCTCGCTGCGCGCCGGCGACCAGACGGGTTCGCCGTGACGGTCGAGCTGCATCAGCGCCAGCCGGTCCAGCTCCGGATTGCCGTCGGCCGCCGCCGGGCCGGACGATGCCGCAGGAAGGGTGGCGCTGCCGACCGCCTCCACCGGTCCGGGATGGCGCCGCTCCGTCAAGTTACACAGGTCAGTCCGGTGCGAGACGCGGGGCAGCCGGGACAGGTCATAACCCTCCCACCAGGCGGCCAAACGGATGCGCCAGTCGGGGTTACGCCACCGCTCCAAATCCTGCGGACTGATCTGCGGAACCACGCATCTGCCCTTTCCAGGTCGTTGGGCGGAACATCAATCCAACCCTATTGGGGTATGACACAGGCATTCGGCGCTGTGATTTAGAAGTAGGTGCGACGCATTTGTCTGTCAAGAAACCATTATTTAACGATTTCGACTTCGTTTTCCTCAATTGTTGGAAAATTTTACCGGTTTTTGTCTGTGGGCCTGCTGTGTGCGGGCATTGCGGCAGAGGGGCTGTCTCACTATACTCCGGCCGCAACCGACGGAGGGGGCTTCGCGTGCCGATCGAATCCGGTGAGTCCACCGGCAATCCCTGGACCGTGCTGACCAGCACGACGAAATACGAAAACGCCTGGATGGAGGTGGTCGAACACAAGGTTCTGACCCCGAAGGGCGCTCCGGGAATCTACGGCGTCGTCCACCCCCGCAGCATCGCCACCGGCGTCGTGCCGATCCATGACGACGGCACGGTGACCCTGGTTGGCCAGTACCGCTTTCCGTTGAAGCAATACAGCTGGGAAATCCCCGAAGGCGGCGGGCGCAAGGGGTTGGAGCCGCAGGAATCCGCGGCGCGCGAACTGCGCGAGGAGACCGGCCTGACGGCGCGGCGCTGGATGCCGTTGATGAAGCTGCACCTGTCCAACTGCATCACCGACGAGGTGGCTTATACTTTCGTCGCCTGGGGCCTGGAGCAGGGCGAGTCCGCTCCCGACGAGACCGAGGTTCTGGCGGTCCGCCGCCTGCCTTTCGCCGAGGTGATCGACATGGTGCTGGACGGCGCCATCACCGACGCCATGGCGGTTGCCAGCCTGCTGAAGCTGCGGGTCCTGGCGGCGGAAGACGGGCTGCCCGAGGATCTCGCAAGCATTCTGCGCCTGTGACCTGCCTGCTTATCGGATCTCAATGACCGTCATTTCCGGCCACGCCGTCGCCATCGATTTCGAAACCGCCAACGAGACCCGCACCAGCGCCTGCTCCATCGGCGTCGCCTGGATCGAGGACGGCCGCGTGACCAGGACGGAGGAGCATCTGATCCGCCCGCGCGAGCTGCGCTTCAACTCCTTCAACAGCGCCATCCACGGCATCCGGGAGGAGGACGTTGCCGACGCCCCGGAATTCCCGGAGGTGTGGGCGACGTTGCGCGAACGGGTGCAGGGCCGGCTGATCCTGGCCCACAATGCCGCCTTCGACATCAGCGTGCTGCGCCACACCCTGACCGACTATGGTCTGGACTGGCCGGCCTGCGACTATCTCTGCACCGTCGTGATGGCGCGGCGTGCCTGGCCGACGCTGACGGCGCACCGGCTGAACCATCTGGCGGACTTCCTGGGCATCGCGCTGGACCACCACCATGCCGGCAGCGACGCCGAGGCCTGCGGCCGCGTCGCGCTGGCGGCCGCGGCGGAGATGGGGCTGCGCGGCTTCGGCGAGATCTCGCGCACGGGGATCAATCCTGGCCGCATCGCCCCCGGCGGCTATTCCCCCTGCAAAGGCGGCAAGGCGCTGCCGCGGCGTCCGCGCGTGGTGGTGTGACGCTTCAGCCGGCGCTTTCCCCCCGCTGCTGGCTGCGCTAGGCTCCCGCTCCACCGTATGAAGGAGCGAGCCGCATGCTGTTCATGTTCCATTGCGTCGACAAGGCGGGTGCCGCCGATATCCGCGCCGCCAACCGTGCCGAGCATCTGGCCTATCTGGAGGCCAACGCCGACCGCATCTTCGTCGCCGGCCCGCTGCTGTCGGACGACCAGAGCGGCATGGTCGGCAGCCTGCTGATCGTCGAGTGCGCCGATGCCGCCGCCGCACAGGATTTCGCCGCCGGCGACCCCTATGCCAAGGCCGGTCTGTTCGACAGCGTGACGATCCGGCCCTGGCGCCGCGTCTACCCCAAGGCCTAAGCGGGAGAGCGCCGGCGATGGCCTACTGGCTGGTGAAATCCGAGCCGTTCAAATATTCCTGGGACCGCATGGTCGCCGACGGCCGGACCCATTGGGACGGGGTGCGCAATTACCAGGCGTCCAACAATCTGAAGGCGATGGAGGTGGGCGACCGCGCCTTCTTCTATCACTCCAACGAAGGGCTGGAGATCGTCGGCGTCGTCGAGATCGTCCGTACCTATTACCCGGACCCCAGCGACGAATCCGGCCGCTTCGGCATGGTCGACGTGGCCCCGGTGATGCCGGTGAAGACGCCCGTCACGCTGAAGCAGATCAAGGCCGACCCGCTGCTGCAATCAATGGCCCTGGTCCGCCAGTCCCGCCTGTCGGTCTGCCCGGTCAGCGAGGAGGAATGGGCCCACGTGTGCGATCTGGCAGGAGTGGGTGTTCCGGCCTAAAGGAGCTGCCGAACGCCCCCTCCCTAACCCTCCCCCACCTTCGGTGGGAGAGGGGACTGCCGCTGTCCTCGATATCACTCCGGCATGCGTCCTACCCCCTCTCCCGCGAAGCTCTCGCACAAAGCTTTGCTTTGTGCTGACGCGACAGGCGGACCATAGGTCCGCTGAGAGCGGGGGAGGGATGGGGAGGGGGCATTCGCCGCCGAACTACGCACTCGAAAACCTATTCAGCCGCGTCCTGCATTGCTGCGCGGAAGTCGTTGGTCGCCTGCAGCATGCGCCGGGCGATGTCGGCCATGCCGGCGGCGGAGGTGGCGGTGAGGGGCGCGCCCAGGGCGCGCAGCGTGGCGTCGATGGCCGTCAGGCTGGTGCGGTCGGCCAGACCGGTCAGGCGGCCGGCGGTGTCGCCCGCTTCGGGAAGATCGTCCGCGTTGGTGGTGCTGGCCATTGCGATCCTTGCCGCCGATGATCGTTACCGTGATGCAGCAACTCTATAGCTGTCAGTCGGTTAAGGTCGGGTTAAGCAAGGGACTGTTCGTTACAGGGCCGACACGGCGCATGCTGCACCGCGGCGCGGCGGATGGTCGCGGCACGCGGTCGCCCATGATTCGGACCCGAACGGCGCCGAAACCTGCGTGCCTTGGTATGCTTGAGGAAGAAACAGTCTCGCGCTGCAAAATCAGCGACACAATCCTCCTTTGGTCGGGGGGCCTGCGGGGGCCGATTTGCTTGTTCGTCCCGCAACTTGTGTGGATAATGCCGCTCAATTCCGGGCGGCGGCCCGCCGCCCTGCAACATCTTCCGGCCAATTCGGAAGCACCACGGGGGAATCGCACTCATGACCGACAACAGCTTCTTTCCGGTGAAGCCCGAGATCGCGGCGACCGCCCACGTGAATGCGGAAGCTTATGCCCGCATGTACGAGCAGTCGGTCAAGGACCCCGAGGCATTCTGGGGCGAGCAGGGCAAGCGGCTCGACTGGATCAAGCCCTACAGCAAGGTGAAGGACGTCAACTTCAATGACGACGTCCACATCCGCTGGTTCCACGACGGCACGCTGAACGTTTCCGCCAACTGCATCGACCGTCATCTGGCGACCCGCGGCGACCAGACCGCGATCCTGTTCGAAGGCGACGACCCCGGCGTTTCGAAGGCCATCACCTATAAGGAGCTGCACGAGAAGGTCTCGCGCCTTGCCAACGTTCTGAAGAAGAACGGCGTCAAGAAGGGCGACCGCGTCACCATCTACCTGCCGATGATCCCGGAGGCCGCCTATGCGATGCTGGCCTGCACCCGCATCGGCGCCATCCACTCCATCGTCTTCGGCGGCTTCTCGCCCGACAGCCTGAAGGACCGCATCGTCGACTGCGACAGCCACTTCGTCATCACCTCCGACGAGGGCCTGCGCGGCGGCCGCAAGGTGCCGCTGAAGGCCAACGCCGACAAGGCGGTGGCCGGCGCGCCGATGGTCAAGCATGTGCTGGTCGTCAAGCACACCGGCGGCGACGTCGCCTGGACCGCCGGCCGCGACCTCTGGTACCACGAGGAGATGGACAGCGTCTCCGCCGACTGCCCGCCGGAGGAGATGAGCGCCGAGGATCCGCTGTTCATCCTCTACACCTCCGGGTCGACCGGCAAGCCGAAGGGCGTGCTGCACACCACCGGCGGCTATCTCGTCTATGCGTCGATGACCCACCAGTATGTCTTCGACTACAAGGACGGCGAGGTTTACTGGTGCACGGCCGACGTGGGCTGGGTCACCGGCCACAGCTACATCGTCTATGGCCCGCTCGCCAACGGCGCGACCACGCTGATGTTCGAAGGCGTGCCGACCTATCCGGACGTCTCGCGCTTCTGGCAGGTCATCGACAAGCACAAGGTCAACATCTTCTACACCGCGCCGACCGCCATCCGCTCGCTGATGCGTGAAGGCGAAGGCCCGGTGAAGAAGACCTCGCGCGCCTCGCTCCGTGTGCTGGGTTCGGTCGGCGAGCCGATCAATCCGGAAGCGTGGCTGTGGTATTACAATGTGGTCGGCGACGCCCGTTGCCCGATCGTCGACACCTGGTGGCAGACGGAGACCGGCGGCATCCTGATCAGCCCGCTGATCGGTGCCATCGGCCAGAAGCCGGGTTCGGCAACCAAGCCGTTCTTCGGCGTGCAGCCCGTCGTCGTCGACAACGAAGGCCAGATCCTGGAAGGCGAGACTGAGGGCAACCTCTGCATCGCCGATGCCTGGCCGGGCATGATGCGCACGGTCTATGGCGACCACGAGCGCTTCGTCCAAACCTACTTCTCGACCTTCCCGGGCAAGTACTTCACCGGTGACGGCTGCCGCCGCGACGCCGACGGCTATTACTGGATCACCGGCCGTGTCGACGACGTCATCAACGTCTCCGGCCACCGCATGGGCACCGCCGAGGTCGAAAGCGCCCTGGTCGCCCACCCGAAGGTCGCCGAGGCCGCGGTCGTCGGCTATCCGCACGACCTGAAGGGCCAGGGCATCTACGCCTACGTCACCCTGAACGCCGGCGAGACCCCGACGGAAGAGCTGCGCAAGGAGCTGGTGAACTGGGTCCGCAAGGAGATCGGCCCGATCGCCTCGCCCGACCTGATCCAGTGGGCCCCCGGCCTGCCGAAGACCCGCTCCGGCAAGATCATGCGCCGCATCCTGCGCAAGATCGCCGCGAACGAGCATGACAGCCTGGGCGACACCTCGACGCTGGCCGATCCGGGCGTCGTGACCGACCTGATCGACAACCGCATGAACAACGGTTGATGCCAGGTTGATGGGAAGAGGGGGCGCTCTGGTGGGGCGCCCCTTTTTCTTGCGGAGTTGTTAGCTTTTGCCCCCTCCCTAACCCTCCCCCGCCTTTGGCGGTGGAGGGGACTGCCGCCGCCTTTCCACAAGGCACCCTCTCCCACCGCAGGTGGGGGAGGGTCGGGGAGGGGGCAATCGAAGCCGACCACTCCGCGGCACCGACCCCCCTCAGCCCTCCGGCAGCACCAGTGGGGCGGCGGGGGAGATGGCGAAGGCGGTGGGGGAGGGGTGGCGTTCGGCGATCCGCTTGCGCGCGTCCTCCGCACTCTCGGCGGCGACGGCGTAGGTGCGGACGCCTGTCCAAGGGGCGGTGGCGTCCAGCGCCTCCACCGCGACATACCACAGCGGACCGCTGGAGCGGGCGACGCGGTCGACACAGTGGAACTCCATCGGCGCAAGGGCGGCATCGTCGGTCACGGCGGACTGCAGGGACAGGATCTCGCCCTCGACTTCCGCCACCTCGCGACGCAGGCCGGCCAGCGTTTCCTCCGCCTCCACCCGGCGGACGGCGGCGAGCTTGGCGTAGTTGGCGTAGACCTCCAGTCGTTCCTTCAGCGCGGTCAGCTTCTCCGACTGGCGGCGGGCGCGGATGCCGAGGATCCGTTCGCCCAGCATGCCGACGCCAAGACTGGTGACCGCCCCCAGCAGCCAGACGATGGTCATGGCGCGACAGCCCCGGCCGCAGCCTCTTCGGCGGCGCCCTCGCTGGAAACGGTCACGCCCACCCCGTCATGGAAGATGTTTCGGGTCAGCATCTGGGCGGCGGCGAAATCGCCGGCCCAGACCTGCGCCTCGTTCTCGAAGCGCCAGATGGCGGGGTGGACCACCGCCTTGGCATCGGGACGGGCGGTGAAGCCGGGCGCCATCGCCAGCCGGAAGACGAAGCGGTTGCGTCCCGGCTCATGCCGGCCGATCTCGTGGATGAAGCGGCGCGCGGTGGCGGCGCGCTTGCCGCCGCGGCGGTTGAGGATCAGCTTTTCGGTCGACAGCTCGACCAGCTTCGCCTTTATCGCCCCGATCTCGGCCTGCATGGCCTCAAGCTCGTTGGCCTGGCCTTCCAATGCATCGCGTTCGGCGGCAAGGGTGGCGCCGCAGCGGCGGATCTGGTGGTCGGCCCGCAGGATCAAAGCACGGCGGATGCCCAGGAACAGCAGGGTGGCGCCGATGCAGAACAGCGCCAGCAGCATCTCCGACGTCATAGGCGCCCGCTCCGCAATCCTTCCGGCAAGTTGGGAAAGTTGTAGCGCAATCCGCGCGGGCACGCATCACAAGCAAGTGCTTCGCGGCCATGAAAAACGGCGCCCCGAAGGGCGCCGTCATTCCGTACACCAACGAAGGTGAGGATCACTTCCGCGCGGCGATGGCGCTCTCGGCGGCCTTCACCAGATCGGGGCCGATCTGCTTGGTCCACTTGTCGAAGACCGGCTGGGTGGCGGTCTGGAAGGCCTTCTGCTCCTCCGGCGTCAGGCGCACCACCTCGACGCCCTGGGAGGTGATCTCCTTCAGCAAGCTGTCGTCCTCGGCGGTGATGCCCTTGCGGGAGATCGCGACTTCTTCGGCGGCGGCCTGGACGGCGGCGGCGCGCACCGCATCCTGGTCTTCCTTCGACCAACTGGCCCAGACTTCCTTGTTGACGACGAAGATCAGCGGGTCGGCGACATAGCCCCACAGGGTCAGGTTCTTCTGCCCCAGCGTGGCGAGCTTGGCGGCGACGAAGATGGACAGCGGGTTCTCCTGCCCGTCGACGGCGCCGGTGGACAGCGCCGGTTGCGCGTCGGCCCAGCTCATCTGCGTCGGGTTGGCGCCCAGCGCGGTGAAGGTGTCGAGATAGAGCGGCGAGCCGACGACGCGGATCTTCATCCCCTTCAGGTCGGCCGGCTTGCGGATCGGATGCTTGGAGTTGGAGATCTCGCGGAAGCCGTTCTCGCCCCAGGCCAGCGGCACCACGTCCTTGGTGGCGAGCAGGTCGAACAACTTCTTACCCACCTCGCCCTGGGTCAAGGCGTCGAGCGCCTTGTGGTCGGGCATCAGGAAGGGCAGGGAGAAGAGGTTCAGCTCCTTCACCTGCGGCGACCAGTTGATGGTGGAGCCGACCGCCATGTCGATGGTGCCCTGGCGGAGTGCGGTGAATTCCTTGGTCTGGTCACCGTTCACCAGCGAAGTGCCGGGATACATCTTGATGTTGATGCGGCCGCCGGTCTTCTCCTTGACCAGCTCGGCCCAGCGGTCGCCGCCGACGCCCCAGGGGAAGGGCTTGCCCAGAACGGTGGAAAGCTTGTACTCCGCCTTGTAGTCGGCAGCGTTCGCCGCACCGGCAACCAAGGCCGGAACCGTCAGCGCGGCCAGCGCGATGCCGGCGAGCAGAGCCTTCAGCGATTTCATGCTTGTTTCCTCCCAAGCGCCCTATACGAAAGATACGGACCGGGATCGTACAGATGCACGCAGGACTGTTCCACGAGCAATTTGACACGACCGTCCGCGGTCCGAACAATGCGGCCATGCGGCTTGGCTTGGCTCTCGGCGCTTGCGTCTGGCTGACCCTGCCGGTCGGGGCAGGTGCCCAGGGGTTGCCGAACCCGGCGATGCCGATGGGGCCGAATCCCAGCGAATGCGAGATCCAGGCGGCTCTGCTCGGCACCACCGGCCCCAATTGCCCGCCGGTGGCGATGCAGCGTCCCGCAGCCCCACCGCCGGCCACTCCCCCGGCCGAGCGGCCGACGCCGGTGACGGTGCCGCCTCTGCCGGGGCCGGCGGTAATGCCGACGCCGGAGCTGCGCGCTGCCTTCCGGGTGGAGTTCGATTTCAACTCCGCCGTCATCCGGCCGGAATCGCGGGCGATCCTCGACAAGGTGGCAACGGTGATGGCGACGGCCGGCAACACCCGCTTCCGTATCGTCGGCCATACCGACGCCGTCGGTGGCGACGCGGCGAACCTTGCCCTGTCCAAGAAGCGGGCGGCGGCGGTGGTCGAGTATCTGGTGTCCAAGCACCACATCCGCCGTGACCGGCTGGAGGCGTCGGGCATGGGCGCGCGGGAGCTGCTGCTGCCCGACCAGCCGAAGGCGGCAGCCAACCGGCGGGTGGAGATCATCAATCTGGGCAAATGAATTTTTTCGCGCCTGGAGGAACCTTCGGCGGCGTCAGGTGTTGCGCAGGGGCGCCGACGGGCCGTGGCCCCGCCCATGCCTTGGGTCGCCGACCCTCCACCCTCCAACCGGGAGAGCCGATGCCCGACCACACCCCCATTCCCATCGACAGCCGCCGCATCGCCGACGACGAGGTCGGCAAGCCGGCGGTTTTCGGCGCCATCCTGTCCGGCCAGCCGCTGGAGATTCACCGCAACATCTTCGAAGGCGACTATAGCCGCTTCCGGTCGGGGGTGTGGCAGTGCACGCCGGGCCTTGTCGCCATGAAGGACTGGCCGTACCACGAGTTCTGCGTCCTGCTGTCCGGCCGGGTCATCATCACGCCGGAGGGTGGGTCCCCGCGCGAATACAAGGCTGGTGACGCGCTGGTGCTGCCGATGGGCTTCACCGGCACCTGGGAGATCCTGGAGACGGTGCGCAAATACTATGCGGTGCAGGCGCGCCAGCCGCTGATGCGCCGGGTGAAGGAGCGGGTGAAGGGGTGGCTGCGCCCCGGCGCCAAGGGCGGTCGGACCACCGATGCGCAGGCCGGGGCCGCGTTCTGACGCCTCGCCATCCGCCGGACACCCGTGTTAGGGTCCGCCCCCGTGCAAGACCTTGATACCGGTGCGTTCCATGACCCAGGCTCCCCGTACCCTCACCGAGATCGCTGAAGCGCTGGGCGCCGCAGTCGAAGGCGACGGCTCCCTCACCATCCGCCGCGCCGTCCATCCGTCGGAAGCGGAGGGGCCGGAGGATCTGGCGCTGGCGATGGACAAGGACCTGATGGCCCTGCTGCCCGGCAGCAAGGCGGTCGCCGCCGTGGTCGCCGAAGGGGTCGAGGTGCCGGACGGCATCAAGGGCCGCATCGTGGTGAAGCGTCCGCGCTACGCCATGGCCGGGATGCTCGACATCTTCGAAAAGCCGGTCCATGCCGAACCGGGCGTCTCGCCGCAGGCCTATGTGGCGCCCGACGCCGTGGTGGCGCCCGATGCCTCCATCGCCCCCTTCGCCTATGTCGGTCCGCGCGCCCGCATCGGTGCCGGGGTCATCATCCTGCCGCACGTCACCGTCGGCGCCGACGCGGTGATCGGCGAGGGCTGCCTGCTGCATCCCGGCGCCCGCATCGGCGAGCGGGTGGAGATGGGCGCCCGCTGCATCATCCATCCCAACGCCGCCGTCGGCAATGACGGCTTCAGCTTCGTCACGCCGGAGCCGGGCAGCGTCGAATCGGCCAAGACCACCGGCCGCGTCGTCGGCACCAACGTGCTGATCCGCCGGGTGAACTCCATCGGCACGGTGGTGCTGGGCGACGATGTCGAGATCGGCGCCGGCGCCACCATCGACCGCGGCACGGTGACGGCCACCCGCATCGGCAACGGCACCAAGATCGACAACCTCGTCCAGATCGGCCACAACGTCCAGGTCGGCACCAACTGCATGCTGTGCGGCCATGTCGGCATCGCCGGCAGCACGGTGATCGGCGACCGCGTGGTGCTGGCCGGCAAGGTCGGCGTCGCCGACCATGTGAAGATCGGCAGCGACGCGGTGGTGGCGGCCAATTCCGGCGTCGGTATGGACATCCCGCCGAAGTCGGTGTGGATGGGCTATCCCGCCGTGCCGCGCGCCCGCGCCTTTGAACAATATAAGGGCCTCGCCCGCCTGAAACGCCTGTACGCCGACGTCTCCGACCTGAAGAAGCGCCTGACCGCCATCGACGGTGGCCCGGTGAAGGTCGAGGCGGAGCCGGCGGAGCAGCAGGAATAGGCCAAGCGCGGGTTCAGATTTCCCCCTCCCTAACCCTCCCCCGCTTTGAGGGAGAGGGGACTGCCGCCGCTCTGCGAGTGACTCCCTCTCCCGCGTTAGCGGGGGAGGGTCGGGGAGGGGGCCATAGCACTTCACCTCAAACGAACTTACGTCCCATGACCTCCGGCCAGAACCCCACCCGTGAGTCCATCCTTGGCGGCCCGGCCGTCATCCTGGTGCAGCCGCAGCTCGGCGAGAACATCGGCGCCTGCGCGCGCGCGATGCTGAATTGCGGGCTGACCGACCTGCGCCTTGTCAAGCCGCGCGACGGCTGGCCGAATCCAAAGGCCAGTGCCGCCGCGTCCGGCGCCGACCTCGTCATCGACAACGCGAAGATCTTCGAGACGACGGCCGAGGCGGTCGCCGATCTGGAGTCGGTCTTCGCCACCACGGTGCGCACCCGCGACATGATCCAGCGTTTCGTCACCCCGCGCGTCGCAGCGGGCGAGATGCGGGAACGCTATGCCGCCGGGCAGAAGGTCGGCGTGATGTTCGGGCCGGAGCGCACCGGGCTTTTCAACGACGACCTGACCTTCGCCCAGACACTGGTCACGGTGCCGCTGAACCCGGCCTTCTCCTCGCTCAATCTGGCGCAGGCGGTGCTGCTGATCGGCTACGAGTGGTTCCAGGCGGGCGACCGCACGCCAGACCGCTTCCTGCACACCGGGCAGACCCGCCCGGCGACGATGGCGGAGCGGGTGAACTTCTTCGAACGGCTGGAGGCGGCGCTGGACCGCACCGGCTTCTTCACCAGCGAGGAGAAGCGCCCCTCGATGGTCCGCACGCTCCGCAACGCCTTCGAGCGGATGGAGATGACCGAGCAGGAGGTGCGCACCTTCCACGGCGTCGTCGCCGCCCTGGTCCAGGGCAGTCGGCGGAAAGACGAGAGCTGAGGGACGGGTGCCGCTGAGCGGTCAGCGCCCAACAGTCAGCGCTTGGGGCCCGCCGCCGGCTCCTTCTCCGTTTCCTTGTCCGCCGCGGCGTAGGCGACGCGCCAGACCGTGCCGGAGGCGTCCTCGGCGATCAGCAGGGCGCCGTCGGCGGTCACCGCCAAACCGCTCGGCCGGCCCCAGACCTTCGGTGTCTCGTCGCCCTCGGCGGCGCTTCCGGTGGCGGTGCCGGCGGGGCTGGTCACGCGGAAGCCGGTGACGAAGGTCTCATAGGTGCCGGTCGGCTTGCTCTTGTCGAAGGGCGCGGTGTCGAAGGGCACAAAGGCGACGGCATAGCCGGTGGGGCGAGACCGGTTCCAGGACCCGTGCAGCGAGACGAAGGCGCCCATGCGGTAGCGCTCCGGGAAATGGGTGGCGTCGCCGAAGACCAGCCCGATCGGCGCCGAATGCGCCTGGAACAGCAGCCCCGGCACCAGCGCCGCCTTCACCAGATCGGGCCGCCGTTCGGCGAGGTCCGGCTGCGGGTTGTCGCCGATGTAGGAATAGGGCCAGCCATAGAAGCCGCCCGGCTTCACCATCGTCAGGAAATCGGGCACCAGCTGGTCGCCCAGCCCGTCGCGCTCGTTCACCACGGCATAGAGGTCGCCGGTGCCGGGCTTGAAGGCGAGGCCGACCGGGTTGCGCAGGCCGGCGGCGTAGGTGCGCTGGCCGCTGCCGTCCATGCGGAATTCCTGGATGGTGGCGCGCGGTTCAGCCTCCACCCCGATGTTCGATTCCGATCCGATGCCGACATAGAAATGCCGTCCGTCGGGGGCCACCGCGATGGAGCGCGTGTTGTGGCCGCCGCGCCGGCCGATGGCGCCCTCGGCCGTCAGCCGCCGCCGTTCCCCCGCCTGGACGGTCCCGGCGGTCCAGGGCAGGCGCCACACCCCCGCCAGATCGCCGACCAGCACCGCACCGTCATGAAAGGCGAGGCCGAAGGGATGGTCGAAGCCGTCGGCCCAGACCTGGGCCATCTCCGCCCGGCCGTCGCCGTCGGCATCGCGCAGCAGCGTCAGGCTGCCCGGCCGCTGCTGCGCCACCAGGACGTCGCCGTTGGGCAGTACCAGCAGGTTGCGGGCATTCTCCACATGGTCGCGGAACAGGGTGACGGTGAAGCCGCGCGGGGCGCGCAGCGGCTGGTCCTCGGGACGCGGCACCTGCACCGCTTGGTTGGCGACGGCGGGGGTGGCGTAGGGCTTCGGCAGCGTTTCGATCCGCACATGCACCTCGGCGCCGACCGTCTGCATCGGGTCGGAGCGCACCGGGCCGGTCATCGCCGCCTGGGCCAGGGCGGTCGCCGGCAGCATGGACTGGGCGAGGGCGGAACCGGCGGCCAGCGCGAGCAGGCCGGCCAGAAGAGGCTTGAGCGACGGGGCAAGGCGGTCGGCCATCGGACGGGCGCTTTCACGGCGAAACGGAGGATCGGACGACAGATGAGACAAATATCGGACGTAACTATGGGGACGATGCCGCAGACCGCACGCAAAGGCAGGCGGTGCAAGGGGGGCTGTACCGGAGGGGTCCCCCGCAAGCGCCGGGTGTCGCCAACGCCATCGTTGCACCCATCAAGTTGCTTGCGGTCGCAGCCGGCGCAAGACCATACTCCGACCGATCTAGGCGGAAGGGCCGGTGGGCGGCGATGATTCGGCAATGATGGACAGACACGGGATCGACGCTGCGGTTCTCACGCTATCGCCGACGCGGACCCGCCTGCTGCTGGCCGCAGCCTTCGCCCTGATCGCGCTGATGGGCGCCGGCTTCTGGGGCTATGTCGTCTGGGCCGACCGGGAAGAGACCCTGCGCCACAGCCGGGAGCAGGCCCAGTCCACCGCCCGCCTGCTGCAGGAGCATGTGCGGCGAACGGTCGCAACCGCCGACCTCGCCATCGGCCGCACGCAGGATCTGATCCATCACCACGGCATGGCCGGCCTGGACACCAACCGCGAGGCCTGGATCACCATCCGCGACATGGTGGAGAACCTGCCGGAGATCGCGGCGCTGTGGGTGCATGGCCCGACCGGCGACAATATCCTGTCCAGCCGCCAGTTCCCGGCACCGGTCGGCAACGTGTCCGACCGCGCCTATTTCCAGGCCCACCGCGATGGCGCCGATTTCTACGTCGGCGAGCGGATCACCGGCCGGCTGACAGGCGCCCAGTCCTTCACCGTCAGCCGGTCCATCCTGCAGGATGGCCGATTCCTGGGCGTCATCCACGCCAACATCGAGATCGACTACTACCGGATGCTGTTCGAGGGGCTGGATCTCGGCCCCGGCTCGGCGATCGCGCTCTACCGTACCGACGGCAAGCCGGTTCTGCGTTTCCCCTCCACCGAACCGCTGGACGGGCCGGAAGGGCCGACGGTGCTGCGCCATGCGGCGGAGGCCGCGACCGAGGTCTTCGAGGTGGACGGGCCGGCGGGCCGGCGCATCCTGTCCTACCAGCGGGTGCCGACCCTGCCGCTGGTCGTCTTCGTCGCCTTATCGAAGGGGACGGAGCTTGCTCCCTGGCGGGAGCGGACGGTCCGCGGCAGCATCCTGGTCGGGCTGGCGGTGCTGGCCTGCGCCGGGCTGGCCTATGCCGCGTTGCGCAGCCTGGAACGTGAGGTCGCCGGCCGCCGGGAACTGGCCGATACCAACGCCGAACTGGACGCCAAGAAGCGCGAGTTGGAGACCGCCAACGAGGCCTTTGCCAGCGCCAACCGCCGGCTGAACCTGATCCTGCATTCGGCGTCCGACAGCATCTGCGGCGTCGACCGCGGCGGGATGATCACCTTCGCCAATCCCGCCACCTCCGCGCTGACCGGCTATGCCAACGAGGAACTGCTGGGCGGCAATCTGCACTCGCTGATCCATTCGCGCCGCGCCGACGGCAGCCATTTCCCGGCGCTGGAATGCCCGGTGACCGAGGTGCTGCTGAGCGGGGAGAGCCGCCGCGGGCTGGAGGACACCTATTGGACCAAGGCCGGCACGCCGTTCCTGGTCGAATACACCGCCTCGCCCATGCTGGCCGACGGCAAGGTGGAGGGCGCCGTGGTGGTCTTCCACGAGATCGCCGAGCGCAAGCGGGCGGAGGCGGCGATGCAGCGCGCCCGTCTGGCGGCGGAGGCGGCGAGCCGCGCCAAGAGCGAGTTCCTGGCCAACATGAGCCACGAGATCCGCACGCCGATGAACGCGATCCTCGGGCTCATCCACCTGCTGCAGCAGACGGAGCTGACCGCCCGGCAGGCGGATTATGTGCAGAAGGTGCGGGTGTCGGCGCAATCGCTGCTGGGCATCCTGAACGACATCCTCGACTTCTCCAAGGTGGAGGCCGGCAAGCTGGAGCTGGAGCGGGTCGATTTCCGCCTGGACGACCTCTTGCAGACGCTGGCGGTGATCGTCGGGTCGGCCGCGCAGGAGAAGGACATCGACGTCCTGTTCTCCGTGGCGCCGGACGTGCCGCTGGATTTGATCGGCGATCCGCTGCGCCTCCAGCAAATCCTGATCAACCTGGCCGGCAACGCCATCAAGTTCACCGAGGCCGGCGAGGTGGTGGTGTCGGTCCGTGTGCGGTCGCTGAGCGACGCGCGCGCCGTGCTGGACTTCGCCGTGCGCGACACCGGCATCGGCATCGCGCCGGAGCAGCGCGAGCGGCTGTTCCAGGCCTTCAGCCAGGGCGACGGCTCCACCACGCGGCGCTTCGGCGGCACCGGTCTGGGGCTGGCGATCTGCGCGCGGTTGGTCCGGCTGATGAACGGCGCCATGGATGTGGAGAGCGAACCCGGCAAGGGCAGCGTCTTCCGCTTCCAGGCGGAATTCGGCCTCCAGCGCGGCGCGGCGGGACGGACCGCCCTGCCGCTGCGGCCGGTGCCGCGCGACCTGACGGTGCTGGTGGTCGACGACAACCCCACCGCGCGCGAAGTGCTGGGCGAGATCGCCACCGCCTTCGGCTGGACCGTCAGCGCCTGCTGCGACGGGCAGTCCGCCATCGCCGAGCTGGAGCGCGCCGCCGCCGCCGGCCATGCCTATGACGTGGTGTTGATGGACTGGAAGATGCCGGGGATGGACGGCATCGAGGCGGCGCGCCGCATCCGCGCCGACGCCGAGTCCGGCACGCCGATGATCATCGTCATCAGCGGCTATGGCCGCGAGCGGCTGGGCAGCCGGTTCGAGGAGGCCGGTATCTCCGGTTTCCTGGTGAAGCCGGTCACCGCCTCCACCCTGCTCGACGCCGTCACGGTCGCCTATGCTCAAAGTGGCCAGCCCGAGGGTGGTCTCCGCCTGCCGGTCCCGGTCCCGGCGCCTGCCGGGGAGCAGGGTGCCGGATCGCCGGGCGGCGGCCTGTGGGGGCCGGTCTGGGATGCCAGCCGGGCGCTGCATGGCCGCCGCCTGCTGCTGGCCGACGACAACGCCATCAGCCGGCAGGTGGCACGGGAGATCCTCGAACGCGCCGGGGCGAGCGTCACCACGGTCGGCACCGGACGGCAGGCGGTGGAGTGCGTGCGGAGCGCGGCGCAGCCCTTCGACGCCGTGCTGCTGGACGTGCAGATGCCGGACATGGACGGCTTCGCGGCCACGGCGGCGATCCGTGCGCTGCCGGGCGGACGGCAACTGCCGATCATCGCCATGACCGCGAGCGCCCTGCCGGCCGATCGGCAGCGCTGCCTCGACAATGGAATGGACGCCCATGTGCCGAAGCCGCTCGACCTGCCGCAGCTCTTCGCCACGCTGGCCCGCTGGATCGGCCCGCCGCTGGTGGCGGTCCGGCCCTCCACGCCCTGCGGTGCCGGGCCGATCCCGCCCCGGGGGGAAGCCATGCTGACGGCCGCCGGCGCTTCCGCATCGGGCATCGCCGCCGCGTCGCCCGCGCCGGCCGGCCGCCGGACCGGACAAGGGGCCGGCCAAGGGACCAATCTGCCCGATGAGCTGCCGGGCCTCGACCTTGCCGACGCGCTCAACCGGCTGGATGGCGACGCCGGCCTGTTCCGCCGCTTCATCGGCCAGTTCGCCGGGAGCTATGGCGATGTCGTCGAGCGGATCGCCGGGGCGCTTGAGAGCGGCGACCTGTCGGCGGCGAAATCCATCGCCCATGAATTGAAGAGCGTCGCCGGCAACGTCGGTGCCCGCCGCCTGTCGGAGTCCGCCGATGCGGTGCAGATCGCGGCCCAGCGCGGGGACGCCGCGGCGGTGGCGGCCGAGGTGCCGGTGTTGCGCGCCGAACTGGCGCTGGTGCTGGACAGCGCACGCCGCCTCGCGGCGGAAGGCGTCGGCGGAGAGGCGGCGGACGGAGGGACGGGAGAACCGGCCACGCCCGCCCGGTCGGCCGAAAGCCGGCGGCTGCTGGCCGAGCAGCTCCCGCAATTCGCAACATTGTTGCAGGACAGCAACTTCGCAGCGGCGGAAGAGTTCGCTATGCTGGCGCCGTTGCTGACGGACTGGGTCGAGCCTTCGACGATGAAGGGGCTGTCCGCCGCCATCGACGCTCTGGACTTCACCAAGGCGCTTGGGATTGTGCAGCGGATCGCACGCGACCTCGGCCTTTCGTTACCGACGGTCTGAACGCGCCCATGGCCGATCCCCGCCCTAAAATCCTGGTGGTTGACGACATCCCGTCCAACGTCCACGTGCTCAGCCGCATCCTGAAGGACGATTACGACATCTATTTCGCCACCGACGGCGAAAAGGCGCTGGATCTTGTCCAGGCGCGGATGCCCGACCTCGTCCTGCTGGACATCATGATGCCGGGGATGGACGGGTTCGAGGTGTGCCGCCGCATCAAGGACGATCCCACCACCTACGACATCCCCGTCATCTTCATTTCCGCCAAGAGCGAGGTGGAGGACGAGACGCGCGGGCTGGAGGTTGGCGCCATCGATTTCATCACCAAGCCGATCAGCCCGCCCATCGTGAAGGCGCGGGTGCGCAACCACCTGCTGCTGAAACGGCAGACCGACCTGCTGCGCAGCCTGTCCTTCCTCGACGGGTTGACCGGCATCGCCAACCGCCGCCGCTTCGACGAGGCGATGGCGCGCGAATGGCGGCGCTGCGCCCGGTCGCATCTGCCACTGTCGCTCATCATCCTCGATGTCGACCATTTCAAGGCCTACAACGACCAGTACGGTCATCAGGCCGGCGACGAGTGCCTGCGCATCGTGGCCGAGGTGCTGGCGGAGCGGGCAAGGCGGCCGAGCGACCTCGTCGCCCGCTATGGCGGGGAGGAGTTCGTCTGCCTGCTGCCGGAGACGGACGGCCCCGGCGCCACCCGCGTGGCCGAGGGGTTCCGGGCCGGCGTCGCCGAACGCCGCATCCCGCATGCGCAGTCGCCGGTCGCCCCCTTCGTCACCATCAGCCTGGGCGTCGCCACCGTGATCCCGTCCGCCGATAGCAGCCCTGAAAAGCTGGCGGAGATGGCCGACCAGCTGCTCTACCGCGCCAAGCGCACCGGCCGGAACCGCGTGCAGGACGCCACGGTGCCGGCGCTGTGACCGCCCCGCCTCCTCCATCGCCTTTCCATGATGTCCGCGGTCGCGGCTTCGCCCGCCGTATGCCGCTGACGGACGCCTGGGACTGGATCGATGCCCGCGTCGCCCCACCGCCTGCGAGGCTTCTGCCCCTGGCGGGGTGTGCCGGCCTGCGGCTGGCCGATGCGGTCGCGGCGGTGGGCGACTGGCCGCCGGCCGACCGGGCGGCGGTGGACGGCTATGCCGTGGCGGCGGCCGACACGCTGGGGGCCGGCTCCTACAACCCGGTGCCGCTGACGGCGGCGGTGGCGGTGAGCGCCGGCGACCCGCTGCCGCCGGGCTGCGACGCGGTGATCCCGTTCGAGGCGGCGCAGGCCGTCGGCCCCTTCATCGAGGCGATCGACGCGGTGGCGCCCGGCAGCGGGGTGGAGCGGCGCGGCGCCTGGACCGTCGCCGGAAGCCCGCTGCTGCCGGCCGGGCGGCGCCTCCGCCCAGCCGATCTCGGCCTGCTCGCCGCCGCTGGGCACAGCGCCGCGCCGGTCCTGCCGGCGCCGTCAGTGCAGATCCTGCTGGCCGGCGGACCCAAGGCGGGCGCGCCGGAGCAACTCGGCGCGATGCTGGCGGCGCTGGTCGGGCGCGACGGCGGTGTGGTCGCGGCGGTCGAGGAACTGCCCGGCGACCTCGACGCCCTGGCCCAGGCATTCATACGGCCGGGCGCCGACCTGATCCTGTCGGCCGGACGCACCGGCACCGGTCCCGATGATTTGGCGCCGCCCGCCCTGGCGCAGGCCGGCAGTCTCAACCTGCACGGCATCGCCATGCGGCCGGGCGGCAGCGCCGGGCTCGGGCTTGCCGGCGGCATTCCGGTCCTGCTGCTGCCGGGCGAGCCGATGGCGGCGCTGGCGGCCTACGAGTTGCTGGCCGGGCGCGCGGTGCGGCTTGCCGCCGGCTTGCCGGCCGCACTGCCCCATGCGACGGTCGAGGCGGTGACCGCGCGCAAGCTGGTGTCGGAGATCGGCTGCCTCGACCTGCACCGGGTGCGGCTGGACGATGGTGGCAGGGTGGAGCCGGTGGCCTCGCCCGGCTGGCCGGGACTGGCCGCGGCGGCGCGTGCCGACGGCTTCGTCCTGATCGGGGCGGAAAGCGAAGGCGTGCCGGACGGCGCTCCAGTCATTATGTATCGTTTCGCCTGATCTTCTTCTGCAAGGGTTTGCCGCGTGCACAGTTCCGACCGCAGCCGCGAGGACATCCGCCGTTTCGTCGCCCAGGCCGCCCGCCAGGACCAGTTCCTGGAGGTGGTCAGCGGGGAGGAGGCGCGCGCCCGTTTCCACCGCCATCTCGACCTGTCGCCGCGCGGGGAGGAGCGGGTGCCGCTGTCCGCAGCGCTCGGCCGCGTGCTGTCCGCCGACGTGGTGGCGGAGGTGGACGTGCCCGGCTTCGACCGCTCGGTGGTCGATGGCTTCGCCGTGCGGGCCGCCGATACAGTGGGGGCGGCAGAGGACCGGCCGGTTGCCCTGCGCCTGAACGACGAGGTGCTGGCGGCCGGCCATGCCCCCGAACTGACGGTGGAGCCCGGCACCGCCACGGTGATCGCCACCGGCGGCATGCTGCCGCGCGGCGCCGACGCCGTGGTGATGGTGGAGACGACCGAGGCGGTCGAACGCGCGGACGGCCTGTTCGTCACCCTGACCCGCCCGGCGACGCCCGGAGCCTTCGTCGCCGCCGCCGGTTCCGACATCGGTCGGGGCGAGGTGGTGCTGCGCAAGGGCCAAGCCCTGACCTCGCGCGAGATCGGTGTGCTGGCCGCCATCGGGCTGGCCGAGGTGCCGGTGGTGCGCCGGCCGCGCGTCGCCATCCTGTCGACCGGCGACGAGATCGTGGCGCCGGGCCAGCCGATCCGCACCGGGGCGGTCTATGACAGCAACGGCGCCATCCTGGCCGCCGCGGTTTCCGAACTGGGCGGCGAACCGGTGCCGCTCGGCATCGCCCCGGACGAGGACGCGGCGCTGGAACGGCTGGTCGCCAAAGGGCTGGAGTGCGACGCGCTGCTGCTGTCGGGCGGCACGTCGAAGGGGGCGGGCGACCGCTCCCACCGCATCGTCGCGCAGTTGTCCGACCCCGGCATCGTCGCCCATGGCGTGGCGCTGAAGCCGGGCAAGCCGCTGTGCCTCGCGGTGACCGGCGGCAAGCCGGTGGTGATCCTGCCGGGCTTCCCGACCTCGGCCATGTTCACCTTCCACAGCTTCGTCGCCCCGGTGATCCGCGCCATGGCCGGCCTGCCGCCGGCGCTTGCCGAAGAGGTGCCGGCCACCCTGCCGGTGCGTCTGGGGTCGGAACGCGGGCGCACGGAATTTGTCATGGTCTCGCTGGTCCATGGCGCCGGCGAGGACGAGCTGGCGGCCTATCCGCTGTCCAAGGGATCGGGCGCGGTCACCGCCTTCAGCCATGCCGACGGCTTCCTGGCCATCGACGCCCAGGCGGAGGCGGTGGAGGCCGGCACGCCGGTGTCGGTCCAGCTGCTCGGCCGCTCGCTGGCTCCCGCCGACCTGATCGTGGTGGGCAGCCAGTGCATCGGGCTGAACGCCGTGCTCGGCCGGCTGATCGGCGAGGGGATGACGGTCAAGGCGCTGAATGTCGGCTCGATGGGCGGGCTTGCGGCGGCGCGGCGCGGGGAGTGCGACATCGCCCCGGTCCATCTGATGGACCCGGCCACCGGCACCTACAACACGCCCTTCCTGGCGCCGGGGCTGGAGTTGGTGACCGGCTATCGCCGCATGCAGGGCATCGTCTTCCGCCGCGGCGACCCGCGGTTCGAGGGCAGGACGGCGGCGGAGGCGGTGGCGGCGGTCGCCGGTCTGGCCGACTGCATCCTGATCAACCGCAATGCCGGCAGCGGCACCCGCATCTTGACCGACCGGCTGCTGGGGCCGGCGCGGCCGACCGGCTATTGGACGCAGGCCAAGTCGCACAATGCGGTGGCCGTCGCGGTGGCGCAGAACCGCGCCGACTGGGGCGTCGCCATCGAAACCGCGGCGAAGCTCTATGGGCTGGGCTTCCTGCCGCTGCAGGAGGAGCATTACGATTTCGTCATCCCCGCCGCCCGCCGCGACCGCCCGGCCGTCCGCCGCTTCGTCGAGGCGCTGGAGACGCCGGAGGTGGCGGAGGCCCTGCGGTCGATGGGGTTCAGCAGATAGAGTCTGACCAAATCCTCCGGCACATCCGAACAAAATGCCGTACGCCGGGTTTTTTCGTGATCCGGCGGCCGGGCGGTTGCGTATCGAGGGTCACGATGCGACATACAGCCCGGCGAGACGGCTGGTGGCGTGCAGGGCAGAGTGCAGGATTGACGCAGAGTCCTTGAAAATGGGGGCGCTGCCGCGAATTCCGGGAATGGATGCCATCCCCGGCTTGTGCGGCGGTCGATGTTCCCCTTGAATGGGACCATGCAGGACCAGCACACCCCCGCGGCCGACACGGCCCCCAGCCTGGAAACCCTGCTCGTCGCCGTTGGGCGCGAGCGGGACAAACAGGCGTTCGGGGTGCTGTTCGGCCACTTCGCGCCGCGGCTGAAGACGTATCTGCGCCGGTTGGGATGCGATTCCGGCGCGGCGGAAGAGCTTGTTCAGGAGGTCATGCTGTTGGTCTGGCGTCGTGCCGAAACCTACGATCCGAGTCACGCCTCGGCCGGCACCTGGGTGTTCACCATCGCCCGCAACAAGCGAATCGATGTGCTGCGCCGCGAACAGCGGCCGGAGATCGATCCCGACGATCCCGCCCTGGTGCCCGAGCCGGATGAGGCCGCCGACCGCCGGATCGAGGCGAAGGAAAGCAACGGACGCCTGCGCGCCGCGCTGAAGGATCTGCCGCCGGAACAGGCCGAGCTTCTGCGCATGGCTTATTTCGAGGACAAGCCGCACAGCGTCATTTCCGCGGAGAACGGCATCCCGCTCGGCACCGTCAAATCGCGCCTGCGTCTGGCGATGGAACGCCTGCGCCGGTCGCTGAAGGATGTCGGATGAGGCATTTCCGATGAACCGGCCGAGCCACCACCCCGGCGACACGCTGCTGATCGACTATGCCGGCGGCGCCCTGTGCGAAGGCGCCTCGCTGGCCGTCGCCACCCACATGGCCTTCTGCCCGGCCTGCCGCCACGCGGTTGCGGAGATGGAGGCGATCGGCGGCGCCCTGCTGGACGATCTGGAGCCGGAACCGCTGTCCGACGGCTGCCTGGAAGCGCTGATGGCCCGCCTGGACCACGAGCGGCCGGCGCCCTGCCGCCCGGCGGTAAAGCCGTCGCCTGAAAAGTCGCGCTATCCGGAACCGTTGCGCAGCTATCTGCGCGGGCGGCTCGACCGCGACGGGCGGATCGGCGAGGGCGGTTGGCGCTTTCTTCAGCCGGGCATGCGCTGCATGGATTTGCTGTCGGGTCCGAACGGGACGACACGGCTGATCCGGATGAAGGGCGGGGTCGGCGTGCCGCAGCACACCCATGGCGGGATCGAGCTGACCGTGGTGCTGGAGGGCGGCTTCTCCGACGAGTTCGGTGCGTTTCTGCCCGGCGATCTCGCCATCGGCGACCCGTCGCTGGTCCACCGGCCGGTGTCGGACCCGGAAGGCTGCCTGTGCCTCGCCACCACCATCGGCGGGCTGAAGCTGACGGGGCCGTTGGGGCGGTGGTTCAACCGGTTCGTGAAGTTCTGAGGCGATGGGCGCCGGAGCGCCCATCGCACGCGTCTTACCGGCCCGTTCGACTTACTGGAAAGCGATCTTGGCGTTGTCGCCGGGATCGGGCGACTGGCCGGTCAGCTTCGCCTTCACATAGCCATAGGCGTAGACCATGGTGCTGGACGGGCTGTCCCAGTATTCGGCCTGATCGACCGACACCTTCAGCAGCGCCACCTCCGGATCGTCCGGACCTTGGGGGAACCAGGTGCTCATGATGTCGCGCCACAGGAAGCGGATCTTGTCGCGGTCGCGCACCACCTCGGCGACGCCGGAAACGGACACGTAATCCTGCTTGTCGGGGTTGGCGTAGGCGAGGTTGACGCGCCAGTGGCGGTCGATCTCGTCCACCTTTTCGGAATGGGCGCGGGTGAAGAACCACAAGGTGCCGTCTTCGAACCCCGCATGGGACAGCGTCGCCATCGGACGGGAGTTCATCCGGCCGTTGTCGTCCAGCGTCGTCATCATCGCGACCTGAACGCTCTTCATCATCTCCCAGAGCTTTTTGACTTCGCCCTGGTCGGGGTTATGGCCGGCGGTGGTGCTATGGACCATGGTCTGCCTCTCGTTCGGTAGCCCAACGGAGACTGAGGAACGCCTGCCGCGGTCAGAAAGTTCCGACCTGCTGATTCACTCCCCCGACAGACCAGGATCCTGTCCCGGCGTGGTAGTGGTCGATCCGGGTCAGCGACCAGGGGTCGATCCGCAACCGCAATGCCGCCTCCGGCGTGAGATCCAGCGCCAGAGCCAGCGCGCCCCGGATGCTGCCGGCGTGAATCACCGCAACCACATCGCGTCCGGCATGGAGGTCGGTCAGCCGCCGCAGGGCCGCCGCCGTGCGCTCCATCACCGTGGCGAAGCTCTCGCCGCCGGGCGGGGCGTGGCGGGCCGGATTGCGCCAGAAGCGCGCCGCCGCCTCGGCATCGCGCAGGGCCGCGGTGTCGTGGCTGATGCCTTCCCACTCGCCGAAATCCTGCTCGGCCAGCGCCGGCTCGACAACCGCGGTGTCGGCGAGGCGTGGGTTGCGGCTCCACAGCGCCTGGGCGGTCTGGCGGCTGCGGCGGAGCGGGCTGGTCAGCCACAGGCCGTCGGCGGGGAGGCTGGCCGCGAGCGCTGCCGCCGGGGCGCGGTTGCCGGTGTCGGCCTCGCGGTCGGTCGCCCCGCAGATCACGTTGTCCGGGTTGTGGACCGGCGCATGGCGGATCAGCCACCAGCGGGTGACGGTCAGGGGGGTGAGGCTCACCGCGCTCATGCAACTGCTCCCAAGAAGGCGGAGAGGGTCAGCAGCACCGCGGCCTCCGCCACCTGCTGGGCGGCGCCGAAGACGTCGCCGGTGTGCCCGCCGATCTGCCGCCGGCCCAGCATCGCCACCGCGATCACCGCCAGCAGCGAGGCCGCCAGCGCCGGCAGGGCCAAGCCGCCAAGGGCGACCGCGGCCAGCGCCGTGCCGGAGAGGAGCGCCAGCAGCACCGTCGCCATCGCCGGCCGGCCCTGTGCCGCCGCCAGCCCGTCACGCCGCGCCGGGGACAGGATGCGCGCCATCGCCGCCAGCCCGCAACGCGACAGGGCGCCGGCCGCCACCAACGCGGCGACCGCCGCCGGCACCGGCAGGGCGGCCAGTGCTGCGGCACGGATGCCGATGGAGAAGACCAGGGCCAGCACACCATAGCTGCCGACCCGGCTGTCGCGCATGATCTCCAGCTTGCGTGCCACGTCGCGCCCGCCGCCGAAGCCGTCGGCGACGTCGGCCGCACCATCCTCGTGCAGCCCGCCGGTCAGCCGCACCGTCGCCGCCAGCGCCAGCAGCGCACCGGCCAGAGGCGGCAGGTGCAGCGCAGCGGCAGCGGCGAACACCACTCCGCCGGCCAGCCCGACCAGCGCACCGACCAGCGGAAACCACCCCATCGCCCGCGCCGCCGCGCCCTCGGCCAGCGGGCCATTGAGCGGACCCAGGGGCGGGAAGGGCAGGCGGGTCAGGAACACCAGCGCCAGGGCGGCGTCCTGGGTCCAGCTTGGCGGAGGGGGAGGGGCGGTGGTCGCGTCAGGCATGATCGGCATCGACTACGCCCAACCGGCGTCCGGCGCAACCCTGCTCGGCGGGTGGTTCCGCACCGTTCGCACAGGTCCGATTCCTTGACCAAAACACTCGGTCCGCCTACTTTGTCCGTTTGAACTCCCCCTACCAGCATCGAGCACCCATGGCCCGTCTTCCGATCCTCGTCGCCCCGCATCCGATCCTGAAGCGCAAGGCGCAACCCGTCGCCGAAGTGGATGCGCGCGTCGTCAAGCTGATGGACGACATGGTGGAGACCATGTACGACGCCAACGGCATCGGTCTGGCCGCTCCGCAGGTCGGCGTGCTCGACCGCGTCATCGTCGTCGACGTCCACGAGAAGGGCGAGCCGGCGAACCCGATGCGCCTCGCCAACCCGGAAATCGTCTGGTCGTCCGACGAGAAGTCGGTGTGCGAGGAAGGCTGCCTGTCGGTGCCGGAGCAGTATGCCGAGGTCACCCGTCCCCAGCGCATCCGCGTCCGCTATCTGGACGAAAAGAACCAGCAGCAGGAGATGGAGGCCGACGGGATGCTCGCCACCTGCATCCAGCATGAGATCGACCATCTGAACGGCGTTCTGTTCGTCGATTACCTGTCGATGCTGAAGCGGAACATTCTGCTGAAGAAGGTCCAGAAGATGCAGAAGGCGACGGCCTGACCGGCCCAAAAACAGAACTGCGATTTGATCCGATGACCCCGCTCCGTCTCGTCTTCATGGGCACGCCGGATTTCGCCGTCCCCAGCCTTGCTGCGCTGATCGAGGCGGGGCATCAGGTCGTCTGCGCCTACAGCCAGCCGCCGCGCCCGGCCGGCCGCGGTCAGCAGGTGCAGAAGTCCCCCGTCCACCGCTTCGCCGAGGAGCACGGCATCCCCGTGCGCACGCCCAAGAGCCTGCGCAACGCCGAGGCCCAGGCGGAGTTCGCGGCCCTTGAGGCCGACGTCGCGGTGGTCGCCGCCTATGGCCTGATCCTGCCGCAGCCGATCCTCGACGCGCCGCGGCTGGGTTGCGTCAACGTGCATGGCTCTCTGCTGCCGCGCTGGCGCGGGGCGGCGCCGATTCAGCGCTCCATCCTGGCCGGCGATGCCGAGACCGGGATCACCATCATGCAGATGGACATCGGGCTCGACACCGGCGCCATGCTGTCGAAAGAGGCGGTGGCGATCACCCCCGCCACCACCGCCAGCAGCCTGCATGACGAACTGGCCGCCCTCGGCGCCCGCATGATCGTCCCGGCGCTGGACGGTCTGGCCGCCGGCACGCTGGCCGCCGTGCCGCAGCCGGAAGAGGGCGTCACCTACGCCGCCAAGCTGACGCGTGAGGATGGCCGGCTCGACTGGACCCAGCCCGCCGCTTATGTCGAGCGGCAGGTCCGGGCGCTGACGCCGTGGCCCGGCTGCTGGTTCGATGCTGCGAATGGCGAGCGCATCAAGGTGCTGGCGGCCGAACCCGCGACCGGCACCGGCACGCCCGGCACCTTGCTGGACGATCGGCTGACGGTCGCCTGCGCCGACGGGGCGGTGCGGCTGGTCAAGGTGCAGCGGCCGGGCAAGGCGCCGGTGGATGGCGCTGCCTTCCTGCGCGGCTTCGCGCTGGCGGTGGGGCAGCCGGTCTCCGCCGAAGCTGTTGCGGACTGACCGCCGTGCAGCGCTGGAAACTGACCGTCGAGTATGACGGCCGTCCCTTCGTCGGCTGGCAGCGCCAGGACAACGGCCCCTCCGTCCAGCAGAGCCTGGAGGAGGCGGTGCAGCGCCTGTCGAGCGAGGTGGTGCGGGTCCATGGCTCCGGCCGCACCGACGCCGGTGTGCACGCGCTGGGGCAGGTCTGCCATTTCGACCTGGAGAAGCCCTTCACCGGGCTGAAGCTGCGCGACGCCCTGAACTTCCACCTGAAGCCGGCCCCCATCGCGGTGCTGGAGGTGGAGGCGGTTGCTGACGACTTCCACGCCCGGCTGACTTCGACCGGCCGCGCCTATGTCTACCGCATCGTCAACCGCCGGGCGCCGCTGGCGCTCGACGCCGGCAGGGCGTGGCACGTCACCCGCCCGCTGGATGCGGAGGCGATGCACGCCGCGGCGCAGGTGCTGGTCGGTCAGCATGACTTCACCAGCTTCCGCGCCGCGCTGTGTCAGGCGAAGTCGCCGGTGAAGACGCTGGACCGGCTGGATGTGGAGCGTCAGGGCGAGGAAATCCGCATCCATGCCGCGGCACGTTCCTTCCTGCACCATCAGGTCCGCAACATGGTCGGCACGCTGGAACTGGTGGGCGCCGGCAAGTGGACCCCCGACGACGTGCGCCGCGCGCTGGAAGCCCGCGACCGCGCCAAGGCCGGGCCGACCTGCCCGTCGGACGGGCTCTATTTCATGGCGGCGCGTTACTAAAGACATAGCGAAGACGGCATAGTCACGCTGATTTGTGAGACTGCCGAACTTTCTGCAAAACTGTTCCCACTCAGCAGTGAATGTTGTATGTAGTCTTCTCAAGGCGCTTTGACCTTGAGGTGCGGTCACTTGCTTTCCTTTTCTGGCAACAATCGGAAGGCCGCTTTTGTGTTTCCGAAAACTTAGCATCTCTGATTGCATATGATTTGCCAAGGTTACGGTATCGGCAGGCGGATGTAGCGGGAAGGTCTGCGAGAATGTCATTTTGCAACCGCCGGATCGGAAATCTACACTCTTTGATTGTCAAATTGGAGGTTTGCAAGTCCAGATGTTCGAGGGGAGGCGCCATGCAAAGCGCTGGCGCCGCCGATGTCCGATCGCCGGTCGGGGTTGGATGATGCAACCGCCGCCAAGTGTGCGCCATCCTCGGCCGTCACCGCGATCCCGCCGATTGCGGACTTGGCTCATCCTGCTGGTCACCGCCGTGGCCGTGCCGCTCGTCCTTTTTTCCGGTTTCCTGCTTGTCCGGAACGTGAAAGCCCAAGCCAGGGAAACCGAGCGGCTGGTCCGTGACAGGGCGCACCTATTGGCCGAGGACGTGGACCGGGAAGTGGCGCGACTGATCGCTGCGGCCGAAGTCCTTGCCACGTCCGAGAGTCTGGTGGTGGGCGACCTTGCCACCTTCCACCGGCGCGCCGTCGAGGTGAGGGACCATCTCGGCACCAACGTGGTCCTGCGCGACTTGGCGAACCAGCAGATCGTCAACAGCCGGGTGCCCTGGGGAACGCCCCTGCCCGCGAACTCCGGCCTGGTCACCGACCAGCGGGCGATCGCGACGCGGAAACCGCAGGTGTCCGGCCTGGTCACGGGCGGTGTGACGCGGGCGCCGCATCTGATCGTCGTGGTGCCGGTGATCTGCGACGGGGATGTCCGCTTTCTGTTGAGCCTGACCATTACCCAGGAACGGCTCCAGACCATTGTCTCTCCCGAGCGTCTTCCCCGCGGCTGGCGGGCTGGGGTGATCGACGAGGACGGGACCGTCATCGCCCGCTCGCATCAGGCCGAACAGTTCGTCGGCCAGTCGCTGCCGACGGATATGTGGGCCGGGATGCGCGACGCGCCCGAGGGTGTCCATCGCGCGATCAATCTGGAGGGAGTGTCCGCCTTTCAGGCCTACAGCCGCTCCGGGACAACTGGATGGGTGGTCGCCGCCAGCGTTCCCCAGTCCCTGATGGCGGTGCCCGCGCGTGAGACGCTGCTGCTGTTCGTGGGGGGAGGGCTCGTCCTCGTCCTGATCGGCATCGCCGCCGCCATGGGTTTGGGGCGTCGCCTGATGCGCCCGGTTGTGCAACTGGCTGAGGCTGCCGAAGCCTTGGGGGCGGGGCGTCTGCCGTCTGCCGACGCCGGAGGCGTTCTGGAGATCGACGCAGTCGGCAAGGCGATCCGGAATGCGGCGATCCTGATCCAGCAGCGTGAAGCGGATTTGGCCGAAAGCGAGGCCCGGAATCGCGCCATGGTCCAAACCGCGGCGGACGCCATGGTGGTCATCGACGACGCCGGCATCATCCAGTCGCTCAACCCGGCGGCGGAGCGCATCTTCGGCTATCGGGCGGAGGAGGCAAGCGGGCATACCGTCAGACTTCTGATGCCGGAACCGTGCCGCTCCGCCGACGATGTCGACGTCGTGACCTGCCTGTCCATGGGTGACCGGCGGGGCAATGGCGCCGGCCGCGACCTGATGGGGCGGCGCAAGGACGGCATGATATTCCCGATCGAACTGGCCATCGCCGAATGGACCTCCGGCAAGCGGCGCTATTTCAACGGAATCATCCGCGACATCACCGAACGCAAGTCTGCCGAGGATGCCCTGCGCGCGTCGAAGGCCGAAGCAGACCGCGCCAATATCGCCAAGTCGAAATTCCTCGCCGCCGCCAGCCATGATCTGCGCCAGCCGGTCCAGGCCATGATGCTGTTCCAAAGCGCCCTGGAGGAGCGGCTCGACGGACATCCGGCCTTCCCTCTGCTGAAGTCGCTGGGCGAAGCGATGGGAGGCTTGCGAATGCTGCTAGACAGCCTGCTCGACGTGTCCAAGCTCGATGCCGGACTGATCGTCCCGACCCCGGTGGATATGCCGGTGGGGCCGCTCCTGGAGCGGCTTGGCGCCGAATATCACGCCCAGGCCGCGGCCAAGGAACTGCGCCTGCGGGTCGTCCCCAGCGGCGCGACCATCCGCAGCGACCCGGCATTGCTGGAGCGCATCCTGCGCAACCTCATCGAGAACGCATTGCGCTATACGGAACGGGGCGGTGTTCTGATCGGATGTCGGCGGCAGGGCGGTAACCTGCATATCGACGTGATCGATACCGGCATCGGCATCCAACCCAACAAGCACGAGGAGATCTTCGAGGAGTTCTTCCAGGTCGGCAATCCGGAGCGCGACCGCAGCAAGGGCCTGGGGCTGGGATTGGCGGTGGTGCGACGCCTCGCCCGGCTGCTCGGTCACCGGATCGAACTCCGCTCGTTGCCGGGGCGCGGCTCGATGTTCCGCGTCGAGGTGCCGGTGGTGGCCCTGCGTTCGTCCGGCTCCAGCAAGCCGAACAATGTGCACCCCGTGAATGGGCATCCCGTGAATGGGCATCCCAGCCTGATCCTGGTGATCGATGACGAGCCTTTGGTGCGCACTGGACTGCAGGCGATGCTGGAGAGCTGGGGCTATCAGGTGCTGACCGCCGGTTCCATCCAGGATGCCGTCCTACTTGTCGATAGCGGCAAATGGCCGGACGCCATCCTCGCCGATTACCGGCTGCGGGGCGGCGAGACCGGCCTGAATGCGATCAAGGCGGTGTGCGAACGCCTGAATGTGCCGGTGCCCGCAACTGTCATTACCGGCGATACCGCGCCTGAACGCCTGGTCGAGGTGCGGGCCGGCGGGCATGCGCTGCTCCACAAACCGGTCGCGGCCACCGATCTGCGGAACGCCGTCGTGGAGATGTTGTCCGTCGTGGAGTGACGCCGCTCTGTGCACCGATGGGGGTCATGGGGCCCTCGGCTGCTGCGGCTGACAGCCGGTGCGCCCCGCCAGCCGCTCTTTCTCCGCGGTGAACACCGTCACCAGATGCTCGATCACCGCCCGCACCCGCGGCACCTCGCGGCGGTCGCGGTGGACCAGCAGCCACGCCTCGCGGGTTAATGGAGGGCCGGACTGCGGGCGGCGCTCCAGCCCCGGCACGCCGTCCGCCAGCATGCAGGGCAGGAAGGCGATGCCGAAGCCGGCGACCGTCGCCGCAAGTTGCCCCTGTACGCTGTTGGTGCGAAAGGCGATGCGCCGGCCGCCGCCATGGCGGTCCAGCCACAGCGCCTCCGGCAGTTCGGCCATCGACTCGTCATAGGCGATCAGCGTGTCGGGCGCGCCCGGCGCGGCATAGAGCCCATAGCCCAGCGTCGCCAGCCGCCGCCCGACCAGATCGCCACGCTGCGGCCGGGCCAGCCGGATGGCCAGATCGGCCTCCCGCCGGGCGAGGCTGAGGGTGCGGTTGTCGACGATGATCTCCAGGTTCAGCGCCGGGTTTGCCGCACGCAACGGCCCCAGGCGGGGGATCAGGAAGACGTCGGCCAGCGCCTGGGTCATCGTCAGCCGTACGGTGCCGCTGAGGCCGGCGTCGTCGCCCTCGCGGCGGCGGATCGCCTGCGCCCGCTCGTCCATCGCCTCGGCCAGGGCGCGGACGCTCTCGCCCTCCGCCGTCAGGACATAGCCGTCGGGGCGGCGCTCCATCAGGCTGCGGCCGAGCGTCGCTTCCAACGCAGCCAGCCGGCGCCCGACCGTGGCGTGGCTCAGTCGCAGGCTGCGCGCCGCCGCCGACAGGCTGCCGGCGCGGGCCAGTTCCAGGAAGACGCGCAGATCGTCCCAATCGAGCGGGCCTGTGAATTTTTGAACAGTCATCGTGCAAGGATAGCGGATGGCTGCGCATCGGTGAACGGGGCAGCATGGTCTCCATCAACGCTCAAAACGATTGCGGAGCATTTCCCGATGACGACCCTTCCCGCCCGGACCCTGCGCCAGATCGTCGGCGCGCCGACCGCCCCCGCTCCCTTGGACAAGGCGGTGCTGGTGCTGATCGACCTTCAGCGCGAATACACCGACGGCGCCCTGCGGCTGTCGGGCGTCGATGCGGCGGTGGAGCAGGCGGCGGCGCTGCTGGCCCTTGCCCGCGCCAATGGCGTGCCGGTGATCCACATCGTCCATCACACCGCTGCGGGCGCGCCGGTGTTCGACCCGACCGGGCCGATGGCGGAGATCGTTCCGGCGGTCGCCCCGCGCGATGGCGAGCCGGTGGTTGTCAAGAAGCTCGCCAACGCCTTCGCCGGGACGGACCTGCAGACGGTGGCGCGCGATACCGGGCGGACGGAGATGATCGTCGCCGGTTTCATGACCCACAACTGCGTCAGCAGCACCGCGCGGTCGGCGGTGGATCATGGCTGGCGGGTGACGGTCGTGGCGTCGGCCACCGCCACCCGCGACCTGCCGGACGGCAAGGGCGGGGTGGTGCCGGCGGCCGACATCCAGCGCGGCGTGCTGACCGGCCTGTCCGACAGCCTCGCCACCGTGGTCGAGGATGCGCGGGCCTGGGGGTGAGCGGGAGAAGGGGGCGCGGTCGGCGCCCCCGCCGCATTCTTACTTCTTGTCGGCCTTCCAGTAGTAGTTGGTGTCGAAGCTCGGCCCCCAGACGAGGCCGGTGACGTTCTTGCGCTCCGCCACCATCTCGGTCTGCTGGAACATGATGACGAAGGGCGAGTCGGCCAGGACCGAGCGCTGAAGCTCCTCGTACATCTTGGCGCGCTTGGCGCTGTCGCGTTCCTCGACCGCGGCGGCGGTCTTCTTGGTCAGCTCCGGAATGTCCCAGGCGTTGCGCCACGCCAGCGGCTTGGCCTTGGCGTCGTCGCTGTTGTCGGGGTTGGAGGCGAAGGTGTCGGCGTTGGAGTTCGGATCCTGGTAATCCGCGCCCCACTGCTGGATCATCAGTTCATGGTTGCGGGCGCGGAACTTGGTCAGCACCTGCTTGCCGTCGCCGGGAATGATCTCGATCTTCACGCCGGCCTTGGCGGCGCTGGCCTGGATCGCCTGGGCCATGTCCTGGGTCGGGTTGGTGTTGCGCACGTCCATGCTGACGGTGAAGCCGTCGGGATAGCCGGCCTTCGCCAGCAGTTCCTTCGCCTTGGCCGGATCGTACTTGTAGGGGTTGTCGTTGACGGCGCCCAGGAAGCCCTTGGGCAGGAAGGCCTGATGGACGGCGCCGATGCCGTTCATGATGGAGCCGGCCATGCCGTCGTAATCGACCAGATACTTGAAGGCCTCGCGCACCTCGGGCTTGGCCAGGGCGGGGACCTTCTGGTTCAGGCTGAGATACCACAGCGTGCCCTTCGGCGCCTGGACCAGACGGATGGCGTCGCTGGACTTCAGCGGCTCGAACTGCTCCGGCTTCAGGTTGCGCGCGACATCGACGTCGCCCTTCTCCAGCAACAGGCGCTGGGTCGCCGGTTCCGCGATGTGGCGGATCAGCACGCGCTTCAGCTTCGGCGCGCCGCGCCAGTATTTCGTGTTGGCGTCGAAGGTCAGCAGTTCGCTCGGCTTCCACTGCTTCAGGATGAAGGGACCGGAGCCGGCGGAGTTGGTCTTCAGCCAGCCGGCGCCGAAATCGCCGTCCTTCTCCTTGCTCTTCACCAGCTTGGAATCGATGACCGACGCGACGTCGGCGGTCAGGCAGTAGAGCACGAAGGTGGGGGCGTAGGCCTTGTCGGTGGTGAAGACCAGCGTCTTCGGATCGGTGGCGCGCACCATCTGGTCGACATTGTCCGGGGTCAGGCCGAACTGGGTCAGGATGAAGGCCGGACCCTTGTTCATCTTCACCGCGCGGGCGAAGGACCATGCCACGTCGTTGGCGGTCAGCGGGTTGCCGGAATGGAAATTGATGCCGTCGCGGATCTTGAAGGTGAAGGTCTTGCCGTCCGGCGACACGGTCCAGCTTTCGGCGACCTCGCCCTCGATCTTGCTGACGTCGTTGACGTCGAAATGGATCAGGCGGTCATAGACCTGGGCGCTGTATTCCGCGCCCGACAGCTCGAAGATCTCACCGGGATCGAGGCTGACGATGTCGTCGAACTGCCACGCCATCACCAGCGAGTCCTTGGGCGTGGCGGCGATGGCCGGGCCGGCGAGGCTGACGAGGGCGAGAGCGGCGGCGCCGAGAACGGTCTGGGCAATAAGGCCGCGCTTGAAGCTGGTCATCCGTGAAGTCTCCCTGGAGGCCCGTTCGGGCACTGTTGAGAATTAAATCTTCCCGCTGCCTTCCCTGGTATGTCAACCCGGCAGGTTGGCTGGTTCCGCCCTGGCTGCTTCCGGGCCGCCCTTTCCATCGGGGACGGGTTGCAATTCGTGGGGAAAGCGCCTAGCTCCTATCGCCCCCCGGCACCATTCTTGTATTCGCGGACATTCGGCAGAAGGAAACCACCGTCATGGGCTATACCGTCGCGGTCATCGGCGCCACCGGCAATGTCGGGCGCGAGATCCTGCAAACGCTGGCCGAGCGGAAGTTCCCGGCCGACAAGGTCATCGCGCTCGCCTCCGAAAAGTCGATCGGCCAGGAGGTGTCCTATGGCGAGGACGACATCCTCAAGGTCCAGGATCTCAACAAGTTCGACTTCCATGGCGTGGACATCGTGCTGTCGTCGCCCGGCGCCAAGGTCTCGGCCGTCCATGTGCCGCGCGCTGCCGCCGCCGGTGCCATGGTGATCGACAACACCTCGCACTTCCGCATGGACCCCGACGTGCCGCTGGTGGTGCCGGAGGTGAACCCGGAGGCGCTGGTCGGCTATCGCAAGCGCGGCATCATCGCCAACCCCAACTGCTCCACCATCCAGATGGCGGTGGCGCTGAAGCCGCTGCACGACCGCTACAAGATCCGCCGCGTCGTGGTGTCGACCTACCAGTCGGTGTCGGGCGCCGGCAAGGAGGCGATGGACGAGCTGTTCACCCAGACCCGCGCCATCTTCGTCAACGACCCCATCACCAAGAGCGTCTTCCCCAAGCAGATCGCCTTCAACGTCATCCCCCAGATCGACGCCTTCATGGAGGATGGCTCCACCAAGGAAGAGTGGAAGATGATGGTGGAGACCAAGAAGATCCTCGATCCCAAGATCAAGGTCGCCGCCACCTGCGTCCGCGTGCCGACCTTCATCGGCCATGCCTTGTCGATCAACATCGAGACGGAGGAGCCGATCAGCGCGGAGGAGGCCCGCGTCGTGCTGCGCGCCGCTCCCGGCGTGTCGGTGGTCGACCAGCAGACCAGTGACGGCTATGTCACGCCGGTCGAGGTCGCCGGCGACAACCCGGTGTTCGTCAGCCGCATCCGCGACGACTTTACGGTGGAGAACGGCCTGTCCTTCTGGTGCGTCGCCGACAACCTGCGCAAGGGCGCGGCGCTGAACGCCGTGCAGATCGCCGAGCTGCTGGTGCGGGATTACATGGTGGAGTGAGGGGGCGGGTGGGGGCAGGTCGCGGACGCTTCCCACCCTCCCAAATTGTCGGTAGGCTGAACCATCCCACCTGACCGGGCGGTTCCGTGCCTCGCATCCTGCCGCTGTTGTGCCTCGTCCTGCTGCTGCTCACCGGGTGCGGCGTCGATGCCGACCAGGACGCGCTGTGCCGGAAGCTGATCCCGGCCTTCGACGACGGACCCGTCACCGACCTGTCCACCCGTTCTTATACCGAGGACAAGCGGGTGCTGCGCGTCGATTACCGCAGCGGCGGGCAGGCGCACTGGATCGCCTGCCGCTTCGCCGGCACCTCGATGGAGGAGGGGCGGCGCACCCTGGCGGCGGTAGCCACCGACCGCAACGGCTGGCTGACCGGCATCCGATTCGCCATGCTGCAGCAATGGCTGCGCATCAGGCCGCCGCGCGATGCCGTTGGCGTGGTGGTGGAGGTTCCGCGGGCGCAGCCGACGCGTTGGACGCCCATCCTGTTCCTGGCCCAGCAAATCATCAACGCCGCCACGGTGGCCTGCGTCTATGGGCTGCTGGCGCTGGGCTACACGCTGGTCTACGCCATCCTCGGCCAGATCAATCTGGCGATGGGGGAACTGACGATGCTCGGCGCCATGCTGACGGCGATGGCGGCGGCCGGGCTGGGCATGGCCGGCTGGGCGACATGGCCGCCGGCCCTGCTGGGCGTGCTGGTGCTGGTGATGGGCTTCACCGCAGTGCAGGGCTGGACGATGGACCGGCTGGTCTTCCGCCGCCTGCGCGGGGTGCGCAGCCACACGCCGCTGATCGTCGCGGTCGGGCTGTCCATCGCCTATCAGGAGGGGGTGCGGCTGCTGCACGGCGCGCGCGACTGGTGGCCGGCGCCGGTGCTGACCGAGCGTTTCGACCTGCTGAGTGACGGCGCCTTCACCGTCACCGCGCTGACGGCGCAGCTGGCGATCCTGGCGCTGACCGGCGGGCTCTATGCGGCCCTGTGGGGGATCATGCAGCGCACCGCCTTCGGCCGGGCGCACCGCGCCTGCACCGACGACATTGCGGCGGCGGAGCTGGTGGGGGTGGACGTCAACCGGACGATTGCGGCGACCTTCGCCATCGGCGGCGGGCTGGCGGCAGCGGCGGGGGCGGTGATCGCGCTGTATTATGGCGGGGTGAACTTCTTCACCGGCTACCTGATCGGCTTCAAGGCGCTGGCCGCGGCGGTGGTCGGCGGCATCGGCTCGGTGCCGGGGGCGATGCTGGGCGGCGCCCTGCTGGGGCTGGTGGAGACCTTCTGGTCGGCCTATTTCGCGCTCGCCTACAAGGACATCGTGGCGTTCGGGCTGCTGACGCTGTTCCTGATCTACCGGCCGCAGGGATTGATGGGGCAGGCGCGGGGCAGGGGCGATTAGGCGGGAGGTGCCGGCCGGGGCGTTGAGTCGCCAGCCGGCACCGTGACCGTCCTTACCCCACCTTCACCAGCGCATGCCGCTTCTTGCCGGCGCTGAGCTTGACCACGTTGTCGGCGTTCAGGTCCGCCGCCGTCGCCTTCGCCGCCTCGTCGGCGATCGGCCCGTCGTTCAGCTTGGCCCCACCGCCCTTGATGAGGCGGCGCGCCTCGCCCTTCGACGCCGCCAGACCGGCGGACACCAGCAGGTCAACCACCGGCAGCCCGGCTTCCAGATCGGCGCGGGAGACCTCGATGCTGGGCAGCCCCTCGGCGGCGGCTCCTTCCTCGAAGGCGCGACGCGCGGTCTCGGCGGCCTCCAGCGCAGCCTCTTCGCCATGGGCGAGCTTGGTCACCTCGTTGGCGAGGATCTTCTTGGCCTCGTTGATCTCGGCGCCCTGCAGGCTTTCCAACCGGGCGACCTCGTCCAGCGGCAGTTCGGTGTAGAGGCGCAGGAAGCGGCCGACGTCGGCATCCTCGGTGTTGCGCCAGTACTGCCAGAAATCATAGCTGCCGAGCTTGTCGGCGGTCAGCCACACCGCGCCGGCGGCCGTCTTGCCCATCTTGGCGCCGGAGGACGTGGTCAGCAGCGGCGTGGTCAGGCCGAACAGCTCCGCCCCGTCGGTGCGGCGGCCGAGTTCGACGCCGTTGACGATGTTGCCCCACTGGTCCGACCCGCCCATCTGCAGCGTGCAGCCATAGCGCCGCTTCAGTTCCACGAAGTCGTAAGCCTGGAGGATCATGTAGTTGAATTCGAGGAATGTCAGCGGCTGCTCGCGGTCCAGCCGCAGCTTGACCGACTCGAAGCTCATCATCCGGTTGATGGTGAAATGCCGGCCGATGTCGCGCAGCAGCGGGATGTATTTCAGCTCGTCCAGCCAGTCGGCGTTGTTCGCCATCACCGCGTCGGTCGGGCCATTCCCGAAGGTCAGGTAACGGCCGAAGATGCGCTTGATGCCCGCCATGTTGTTGCCGATGACCTCGTCGGTCAGCAACTGGCGCGCCTCGTCCTTGCCCGACGGATCGCCGATCTTGGTGGTGCCGCCGCCCATCAGGACGATCGGCTTGTGGCCGGTCTTCTGCAGCCAGCGCAGCATCATGATCGGCAGCAGGCTGCCGACATGCAAGCTGTCGGCGGTGCAGTCGAAGCCGATATAGGCGACGATCGGCCCCTTCTGCGCCCGCTCGTCCAGCGTGGCGAGGTCGGTGCACTGGTGGATGAACCCGCGCTCCTGAAGGGTGCGCAGGAACTCCGAAGAGGGAGCCGAGGGGGTGGTCGTCGTCATGGCCGCAATCCGGCTGTCGTTGAAATGAAGGGCGGGCCCGCCGGCCGGGGAGGTCGGAGAATTCCCGCGGTCTGTTACCACGGAACGGCCCCTGCCTCAATGCGGCGGCCGGATCGCCGCCGGATGGCCGTGCGGGAACCGCTCCACCCGCCGGCCTGTTCTCCGGCACAAGCATCGCTGCGCTGCCGCAAGTCAAATCCCACAAGTTATGCCGGGGAATTCCCGCAATTCTTTCCTTGTCGCAATTGACATTGATTCGCAAAATAGATGTCCCGCCCTGACTGTATTTTGTGCAGCCCGCGTCCGACCCAAATGATAGTGACTATCAACTACACTTCTATTTCTGACGGAGATTTTTATTGTGCGAGTCCTTCGTCTGTGACAAGGTGCGACAAATTATCCATTCAGGAGCATCCCACCATGCAAGGCGATCAAGGGGTCCTGGACCGTTTGAACAAGCTGCTCACCGGCGAGCTGAGCGCGGCCGACCAGTATCTGTCCCACGCGCGGTCGATGGAAGACATGGGCCTCAAGGCGCTCGCCGAGCGCATCTCGCACGAGCGGGAAGAGGAGCTGGAGCATGCCGACAAGCTGATCCGCCGCATCCTGTTCCTGGAAGGCACGCCCGACGTCGCCAGCCGCGACCCGATTCACATCGGCAAGACCGTTCCGGAAATGATGCGGAACGACCTGAACCTGGAATATGAGGTGGTGGCCGCCCTGAAGGAGGCAATCGCCTATTGCGAGCAGGTGAAGGATTACGACACCCGCCGCATCCTGCTGGAACTGCTGGTCGACACCGAAGAAGACCACGCCCACTGGCTGGAACAGCAGCTTGGCCTGATCGACATGCTCGGCGTGCAGAATTACCTGCAGTCGGCCATGGGCGGCTTCCCGAGCTGAGAGGGGGACGGACCATGAAGGGCAACAGCGACGTCATCGCCCAGCTTCAGATCGTCCTGAAGGACCAGCTGACGCAGATCAACCAGTATTTCCTGCACGCCCGCATGCTGAAGAACTGGGGCGTCAAGGCTCTGGGCAAGTGGGAGTATCACGCCTCCATCGAGGTTATGAAGAGTGCGGACGAGATCATCGAACGCATCCTGTTCATCGAAGCGATCCCCAACCTCCAGGACCTCGGCAAGCTGCGCATCGGCGAGGACGTGCCGGAGATCCTGTCCAGCGACCTCGCCGCCGAGCGCGAGGCCCGCGACCGCATCGCCAACGCCATCGCCGTGTGCGAGCAAAAGGCCGACTACGTGTCGCGCGACGAGCTGTCCGAACTGCTGGAAGAGTCGGAAGAGCGCATCGACTATCTGGAAACCCAGTTGAGCCTGATCGACGACATCGGCCTGCCGAATTACATCCAGTCGGCAATGGGCGAGTTCAAGGAGTGAGGTCGGGGAGAGGTGGCTTCGAATGCCCCCTCCCCATCCCTCCCCCGCTTCGCGGGAGAGGGGGCAGGACGCTTGCGGAGGTTCAGCAAAGTACGGCGGCAGTCCCCTCTCCCGCGGAACGCGGGGGAGGGATGGGGAGGGGGCATTCGAAGCGCCCCCCTCAAACCCGCCCCAAAATCTCCTCCGCCAGCGCCTGCATCTCCGCTGCCGCCTGGGTCTTGCGCGCGGCTTCCGTCACCGACAGGCCGGTCATCAGCGTGCCGGCATAGGCGGTGCGGTTGCCGACCTGTGCCGTCGCCAGTTCCACCGCCGGTGGATCGACCAGTTCATGCACCTTGGCGATCAGTTCGTCGGCGATGCGGGCGCGCGGCGGTACCCGGTTCAGCACCAGCAGCAGCCGGCGCTTCTCCTGCGCCGCCAGATCGATGGTCGGATGCACCGCCCACAAATCCATCGGGCTCGGCTGCACCGGGGCCACCACCAGCGTGGCGGCGCGGACGGCGATGCGCGCCTCCGTCTGTGCGTGCGGCGGGCTGTCGATCACCACGATGTCGTGGGCGCGCGCCAGCTTCTCCACCTCGGCCTGGGTGCGCCAGCCGGTGATCTGCACATGGGTGAAGCCGGGCTGCCCGCCGGTCGCCTCGGCCCGCACGGCGTGCCAACGGGTCAGGCTGCCCTGCGGGTCGATGTCGACGGTGGCGACCTTGTACCCGAGCTGAGTCCAGGCGATGGCGAGATGGGCGGCCAGCGTGGTCTTGCCGGCGCCGCCTTTCTGCTGCGCCACGGTGAAGACCTTGCCCGTCATGCCCGCACCCATCATGTTGTGTTCGGTGATTGCGCATCCCCCTCATAACCTTGGGCATGGCACCGGTGCAACCGCGCGAATTGACACCGGTGCTGCACTGGCTAGAAAGACGCCGTGACCGACCATTCCGCACCCGATACCGGTGAGAAGCGCCCGGCGCTGATCCCGGCCACCCCCGCCGGCATCGCCCGTGCGGCCGAGCTGCTGCGCGCCGGCCGTCTGGTCGCCTTCCCGACCGAGACGGTCTATGGACTGGGCGCCGACGCCACCGACGACCGCGCCGTGGCGGCCATCTTCGCCGCCAAGGGCCGGCCGCAGTTCAATCCGCTGATCGTCCATGTGCCCGATCTGGTCGCCGCCCACTCCTGGGGCCTGTTCGACGACCGCGCCCACGATCTGGCGACGCAGTTCTGGCCCGGCCCGCTGACCATGGTGGTGCCGCGCCCGGCCAATTCCGCGCTGTCGCTGCTGGTCAGCGCCGGGCTGGACAGCATCGCCATCCGCGTGCCCAACCACCCGGTGGCACAAGCCATCCTGCGCGCCGTCGGCAAGCCGATCGCCGCCCCCAGCGCCAACCGCTCCGGCGCCGTCAGCCCGACCACGCCGCATCATGTGCTGGAAAGCCTGGGCGACCGGGTCGACGCCATCGTCGCCGGCGGCAAATGCATGGTCGGCCTTGAGTCCACCGTCATCGACCTGACCGGTCCGGAAGCGGTGCTGCTGCGCCCCGGCGCCGTGCTGCCCGACGAGATGGAGCGGCTGATCGGCCCGATCCGCCTGTCGGCCGGCGACCCGACCGCGCCCAAGTCGCCCGGCCAGTTGGAAAGCCACTATGCCCCGAATGCGGCGGTGCGCCTGAATGCATCGTCGGCGGAAGAGGACGAGGCGTTCCTGACCTTCGGCCCCGACCGCTTCGTCTTCGGCGGCACCACGCGGCTGAACCTGAGCCTGGAAGGCGACCTGAACGAGGCGGCGGCCAACCTGTTCTCGCACCTGCGAAACCTGGATCAGAGCGGCGCCAAGCGCATCGCCGTGATGCCGATCCCGGAGGTGGGGCTCGGGATGGCGATCAACGACCGCCTGCGCCGGGCGGCGGCGCCGCGGGGATGAGGGCATCGCCGGCCTCCGCCCTGATCCAGCGGAGAAAGGCGGCCACCGCCGGCTTTTCCTCCGCTCCGCCCGGATAGACGAGGTGATAGGCGAGGCCGTTCGACAGACGTTGGTCGAACAGGACGACAAGCCGCCCAGCCGCGAGATCGTCCGCGGCAAAACGGTGCCGGACCAGCGCTATTCCCAATCCGGCCTTCACAGCCTCCATCACGCCGTTGCCGTCGGCGAAGACCGGCCCGCGATCTGCGCCCGCATCCGGCACGCCGGCGGCTCGGAACCAGAGCGCCCAGTCCCCGCGGTGCTCATCATGCAGAAGCCGATGAGCCGCCGAATCCCCTGCCAGATCGGCTGGATGCCGAAGCGGCGGTGCGGCGCGCAGATAGTCGGGGCTGCACACCGGAACCAACTCGTCATCGATCAACCGCTCGGCACATAGGCCTTCGTAGGCGCCCAGCCCGTGACGCACGGCGATGTCGACGCGGTCCTGCGCGAAATCGACGAGCCGGTTGGTGACCCCGATCCGTACATCGATCCCAGGCGCGGCCGCCTCGAACCGCGGTAGACGCGGAACCAGCCATTGCACGGCAAAGGCCGCAGTGCAGGACAGCGTCAGCTCCGGCCTGCGGCGCCCTGCCGTGAGTTCGGCGGTCGCGTCCCGCATCAGGCGGAAGGCGGTCCGGATGGCAGCGTGATAGGCCGCCCCCTCGCCGGTCAAGGCGAGGCTGCGCGGCTTGCGTTCGAACAGCCGCAAGCCGAGCGCCGTTTCCAGCTCCTTGACCTGGAGGCTGACAGCACCGGGCGTGACGTTCAGCTCCTGCGCGGCAAGCGTCATGCTGAGGTGACGTGCGGTCGCTTCGAAGGCGCGCAGGCCGGCAAGCGGGGGCAAAGAAAGCGTCATGGTTTAGGAAATTTCAACGGTATGCGGAAAAGGACTCGTTTGTCCAATGTCAGGACCGGACGCTATTTTTAGCTCAGCTCGATTGAGCATGAAAGGCCGGACAATGGCGGGATCGCGTGGGCCAAGCCCGATCATGGCACGGGCTTCCCAAACATCCGTTCCGGCGGCAATGGCAATTCCACCGCAAGAAGCCGATCGCCGCCGGCCGACACCGCCGTGCAGGATGCCGGAACCCGGCATGTCCAGCCCCTGCCACACACCGGAACACGCATAAGCCATCAATGGAGGCCTCCAGATGACCGCACCGAACCACAAGCCGATGGACCTGACCGACTGGAGCCTGCTGGTCGCGCTTTCGATCCTGTGGGGCGGGTCCTTCTTCTTCGTCGGCATCGCCGTGCGGGAATTGCCGCCGTTCACCATCGTCGCCATGCGGGTCGCGCTGGCTGCCCTGGCACTCGGCGGGCTGCTGTGGATCCTAGGACTGCCGATGCCGCGCGACCGCCGGACCTGGATCGCATTCTTCGGCATGGGGGCATTGAACAACCTCGTTCCTTTCTGCCTGATCGTCTGGGGACAGACCCAGATCGCCAGCGGCGTCGCCTCGGTCCTCAACGCCACCACGCCGCTGTTCGGCGTGATGGTCGCGCATGTCCTGACCCGGGACGAGAAGATGACCGGCAACCGGCTGGCGGGGGTCCTCGTCGGCTTCGCCGGCGTGGCGGTGATGATCGGACCGTCGGCATTGGAGGGGCTTGTCGGAGCCGGGCCGGGAAGCGGGTTGCTGCCGCAGCTTGCGGTGCTGGGCGCCGCCCTCTCCTATTCCTTCGCCGGCATCTTCGGCCGGCGGTTCAAGAGCATGGGCGTGTCGCCCCTGGTCACCGCGACGGGGCAGGTCTCCGCCTCCACCCTGATGCTGGTGCCGGTGGCCCTGCTGGCCGATCGCCCCTGGACCCTGCCGATGCCCAGTGTGGCCGCCTGGGGCGCCGTCATCGGCATCGCCCTGCTGTCCACCGCTCTGGCCTATGTCATCTTCTTCCGCGTCCTGGCTTCAGCCGGCGCGACCAACCTGATGCTGGTCACGTTCCTGATCCCAGTCAGTGCCATCCTGCTGGGCGGCCTGTTTCTCGGCGAACGGCTGGCGGTCAGGCATGGGGTCGGGATGGCGCTGATCGCCGGCGGCCTCGCCGCCATCGACGGAAGACTGTCCACATGGCTGGGACAACGCAGATCCGCATCGGCTGCCAAGGGATAGAAAATGATCGGCGGAGACGTTAGAAGGGATCGATTGCAAGCCCCTTAACCTGCTTCGGACGCCTTGCCATGACCGTCGCCGCCGCCCTCGACCAAATCCGCGCCATAGTCGGCCCGTCCGGCATCCTCACCGACGCAGCCGATATGGCTCCCTATCTCGCGGAGTGGCGCGGGCGCTTCAAGGGCAACAGCCCGGCGGTGGTCCGCCCGGCCAGCACCGAGGAAGTCGCGGCGGTCGTGAAGATCTGCGCCGAAGCAGGCATCCCCATTGTCCCGCAGGGCGGCAACACCAGCCTCGTCGGCGGCTCCATCCCCTACGAGGAGGGGCGCGAGATCGTGCTCAGCCTGTCGCGCATGAACCGCATCCGCGACATCGACACGCTGAACTACACCATGACGGTGGAAGCCGGCGTGGTGCTGACCAGCATCCAGGAGGCCGCGGCCGACGCCGACCGCCTGTTCCCGCTGAGCCTGGGCGCGGAGGGCACGGCGCAGATCGGCGGCCTGATCTCCACCAACGCGGGCGGCATCAACGTTCTGCGCTATGGCAACACCCGCGACCTTGTGCTGGGGCTGGAGGTAGTCCTGGCCGATGGCCGCGTCTGGGACGGCATGCGCCGGCTGCGCAAGAACAACACCGGCTACGACCTGAAGAACCTGTTCGTCGGTGCCGAGGGCACGCTGGGCATCATCACCGCCGCCGTGCTGAAGCTGTTCCCGCGCCCGCGCCAGTCGATCACCGCCTTCGTCGCCGTGCCGAGCCCGGCGGCGGCCATCGAGCTGCTGGCCCGCCTGCGCGCCGCATCGGGCGACGCCGTGTCGGCCTTCGAACTGATGTCGCGCCGCTGCCTGGACTTCGCGCTGAAGCATGTCGCCGGCACCATCGACCCGCTGTCGGAGCCGTCGCCCTGGTACGTCCTGACCGAGCTGACCGCCGGCACCCGGTCCGACGCCTTCCAGGAGACGGTGGAGACCGCGCTGGGCGAGGCGTTCGAGGCTGAACTGGCGACCGACGCCACGCTGGCCCAGTCGGACGCCCAGGCCAAGCAGCTGTGGTTCATCCGCGAAGCCATCGTCGAGGCGCAGAAGTTCGAAGGCGGCTCGATCAAGAACGACGTGTCGATTCCGGTTTCCCGCGTCGCCGAATTCATCGAACTGGCGGAAGCCGCAGTGGCGCGGGCCTGCCCCGGCATCCGCCCGACCCCCTTCGGCCATGTCGGCGACGGCAACATCCACTTCAACCTGAGCCAGCCCGAGAGTGCCGACACCAAGGCCTATCTCGACCGCTGGGACGAGATCTGCCACGTCGTGAACGAGGTGATCTTCAAGCTCGACGGTTCGATCTCCGCCGAGCATGGCGTCGGCCGCTTCAAGAAGGACGAGATGCCGGTCATCAAGGGGCCGGTGGAGTTCGACATGTTGCGCGCCATCAAGGCGACGCTCGACCCGAAGGGCCTGCTGAACCCGGGGAAGATGCTTCCCTGAACACCCCCTCACCAGCCGCCCGCGTCATAATATTGCGGGGGACAGGCTTGCGGCGAAAGACGGATGGCCGCGCTTGTCCCCGGCGCGACACAAGGCTATGGTGCGGCCTCCGATTGTTCTGCGCCTGTCGTACCGCGAGAGAGAGTTTTTCCGATGTCCAAGCCGCGCACTCTGTTCGACAAGATTTGGGACAGCCACGTCGTGCATCGCCAGGACGACGGCACCTGCATCCTCTATATCGACCGCCATCTGGTTCATGAAGTGACCAGCCCGCAGGCGTTCGAAGGACTGCGCGTTGCCGGCCGCAAGGTGCGGCGTCCGGAAGCCACTCTCGCCGTGCCCGACCACAACGTCCCCACCACCGACCGCTCCAAGGGCATCGTCGAGGAGGAAAGCCGGATCCAGGTGGAGACGCTGGACAAGAACGCCCGCGACTTCGGCGTCCGTTACTTCCCGATGGACGACGTCCGCCAGGGCATCGTGCACATCGTCGGTCCGGAACAGGGCTTCACCCTGCCCGGCGCCACCATCGTCTGCGGCGACAGCCACACCGCCACGCATGGTGCCTTTGGCGCCTTGGCCTTCGGCATCGGCACGTCGGAGGTGGAGCATGTGCTGGCCACCCAGACCCTGTTGCAGAAGCCGGCCAAGAACATGCTGATCCGCGTGGACGGCAAGGTGAATCCGGGCGTCACCGCCAAGGACATCGTGCTGGCCATCATCGGCAAGATCGGCACCGCCGGCGGCACCGGCTACGTCATCGAATTCGCGGGCGAAGCCATCCGCGACCTGTCGATGGAAGGCCGCATGACCGTCTGCAACATGGCGATCGAAGGCGGCGCCCGCGCCGGCCTGATCGCCCCGGACGAGAAGACCTTCGCCTATGTCCAGGGCCGCGCCCTGGCTCCGAAGGCCGGCGCCTGGGAGCAGGCCGTCCAGTACTGGAAGACGCTGCCGTCGGACGAGGGTGCGGTCTATGACGCCACCGTCGTGCTGAACGCCGCCGACATCGTCCCGCAGGTCACCTGGGGCACCAGCCCGGAAGACGTGCTGCCGATCACCGCGACCGTGCCGAACCCGGCCGAGATCGCCGATGCCGGCAAGCGCGCCGCCGTCGAGCGCTCGCTCGCCTACATGGGCCTGACCCCCGGCCAGCCGCTGACCGAGGTGAAGGTCGACACCGTTTTCATCGGTTCCTGCACCAACGGCCGCATCGAAGACCTGCGCGCCGCCGCCGAGGTCGCCAAGGGCCGCAAGGTCGCCGAGGGCGTCCGCGCCCTGGTGGTCCCCGGTTCGGGTCTGGTCAAGGAGCAGGCCGAGGAAGAGGGTCTGGACAAGATCTTCACCGAGGCCGGCTTTGAGTGGCGCGAGCCGGGCTGCTCCATGTGCCTGGCGATGAACGCCGACCGTCTGGCTCCTGGCGAGCGCAGCGCGTCGACCTCGAACCGCAACTTCGAAGGCCGTCAGGGCCGCGGCGGCCGCACCCACCTCGTCAGCCCGGCGATGGCCGTGGCGGCGGCGGTGACGGGGCATCTGGCCGACGTCCGCGCTCTGTAAGAATGTAAGGTAAAGTTGCTGGAGGGGCAGGGTCAGGGTTATCCCCCGGTCCTGCCCCTTTTGCTTGAGGTAAGGCCTGATGGCGACGCTTGGTGACGGCGCGGCGGCCTGCCGCCTCACCGCGTGTGGGCTTCCGGCGGCGCCTTGGTGTCGGGCGTCGGCGTGCCGTCGCCGCCCAGGAAGAACAGGTTGCGCAGGAAACCCGGCGCCAGCACCGCCAACGGGTTGACCGACACGTCGGGGTCGGACAGCGGCCCCTGCACATGCCAGGTGGCGGAGAAGATGCCCTGGCCCTCGCCGCCGCTGAGAATGTCGCCCAGCAGCGGGATCTGGCCGATCAGGCGGTTCAGGCCATAGACCGGGACGATGGTGCCCTGCAGGTTGGCGGTTTCCGTCTCAAGGTCGATCTGACCCTCCAGCGTCAGGCCGAGCGCCGAGCCCGAAGTGCGCAGATCCTTCAGCGTCAGCAGCCGGCCCTCCTTACGGAAATCCGCCACCATGCGGCCGAATGCGATGCCCTTGCCGCCGCCCAGCAGCTCGGCGAAGCCCGACGGCGAGATGGCGTTCAGGATGCGGGCCAGCGCCGGAACGTCGATCAGCGTGTAATCGCGGATTTCCGCCTTGCCGACGATGGCGGCATCGGCCCGCGGCTCGGCCGAGCGGCCGGTCAGGGTCAGCCGGCCGCCGCGCATGCGGTCGTTCAGATCCATCGCCTGCAGGGCGGAGCCCAGATCGTCGGCATTGATGGCGAGGTCGTAGACGCCCTGTGGACCCGGCCGCCATTTCATCGACACGCCGCCGCCTTCACTGCGGCCGGTGAGGTCCAGCAGGGTCCAGGCGGAGGCGTTCCGCCGCATGGTTCCCGAGACCTGCCGCAGCCGCCGGCCCTCGCCGAACACCACCGAATCGAACTTGATGGCGACGTCCAGCGGTGTCTTGCGGCCGTCGTCGGTGGGGGAGGGCGGCTTCTTGGGCGGCGGTGCGACGGCGCCCTCACCCGACGGCGTCTTGCCGGTCAGGCCGCGGGCGTCCAGGCTGGCGCCGGTGATGGTGCCGGCATAGCCGCCGGAGGGACCGCCAGGCTTCGCCGGAGGCAGCACGGTCAGGTCGGCGCGCAGATCGGTCTGGCCCAGCTTGAAGCTGGGAGTCTGCACCCGCGCCACCCGCTTGCCGCCGTCGGCCAGCTCCAGATTGGTGACGCTCTTCAGGCCGCCGGCGTCGATGGTCAGGTTGCTGATGCGGGTCGGGCGGTCCTTGTCGAACTCCAGCGTCAGCTTGCCGGTGCCGGGCTTGCCGGGGGGCTTGGCCCAGCCCAGCTCCTCGATCGACAGCCGGGTCTTCTCCAGGTTCAGATTGCCGGTCAGCAGCAGCTTGTGCTTGCGGTCCACCGTGAACAGGATGTCGGCGCCGAAGGGACCCTGCACCCGGTCCTCCAGGTCGATGCCGTGGGCGCGCAGATCGTCGGCGGTGGCGTCGCCCTTCACCGCGATGCGGGTGCGCGGACCCTTGGCGGCACTGTCGAAGGACTCGTTCCAGTCGACGGTGACGGGAATGCCGTCCAGCTTGGTGGCGCCCTTGATCTGCATCGCCTTGAGGTCGAGCGCCAGCGACAGCTCGCCGTCGGTGGCGTTCAGCCCGGCCGCGACCTTCTCCACCGCCACCTTGTGCAGCTTGCCGGTCACGTCCAGCTCCAGTTGCTCCACCTTCAGGTCGGCCAGCAGGGGGAAGGCGAAATGCAGCTGCGCCTCGGCGGTGCCCTGGGTGCGCTTCGGGTCCATCTCCAGCTTGGTCGGATAGCCCAGCGGCGGCATGTCGATCAGGGTCAGGATGGAACGCACCGGTCCCTGGACCGGCAGGCGGATGTCCATCGTCTCCTTGCCGATGTCCAGCCCGCCGATCACCACCTTGCCCTCGCCGACCTCGATATCGCCGGATTTCGGGTCGGCGATCCGGCCGCCCTTGGTCAGGATGGTGAAGGTCTTGCCGTCGGTCGTCGCCTCCAGCCCCGCACCGGTGACCGGCGTCAGGTCGTGGAAATAGCGGACGCTGATGTCCTGCCCGGCCATGGTGGCGAGGAAGCGCGTCTGTTCCGGCGGTCCCGACCCGTCGAGTGGTACCGAGAGGTCCACCTCCGCCCGCGCCTCCGTCACCGTTCCGTGCGACAGGTTCCGTGTCACCCATTCCCGCGCGTTGGGACCGGCGACGGTGGGCCAGTAGCGGTGCAGCTCATCCAGCGCCACGCCGCGGGCAGCCGCCTGCGCCTCCACCGCCATGCGGTCGCCCTGGCGGAGCGCGGTTCCGCTGGCCTCCACCTTCGGCTGAGGCCCGCCGGCTTCGCCCAGCACCGCGCTCAGCCCGTCCAGTTCGACGCGGTCGCGGTTGCCATGCAGGCGCAGCCGGGCCGAGTCTACCGGCAGCGGCCCTTCGAACAGCTCCGGCCGGATCAGCTGCCCGTGCCCGGCGGTGATGTCGGCCTTGCCGCCGGTCGGTTGCAGCGAAGGGTCGAAGGCGACCTCCACCGTTCCCGACAGCGGCAGGTCGGCGGCCTTCAGCGGCGCCAGCAGCGGGGCGAGGCCAGCGACGGCGGCGGGGGTGAAGCCGGTCAGCCGCGCGGTCGCCCGGCCGTCCTTGTCCGGCCCCTGCCATCCCGACAGCTCCAGCCCGGCGGTGCGGCCACCGGCGGTCAGCGACAGGGCGGCCTGCAGGTCGCGCCCCTCATCGGTCTCCACCAGTTCGCCCCGGCCGTTCAAGCCCAGCGGTTCGCCGCCATCCGCCGCGTCCAGCGACAGATCGTCGACCCGCAGCCGCCGGCCCGGCACGTCCAGGCTGCCGCGCAGCTCCAGGCTCCGCACCGCGACCGGCTCCGGCCGCAGAGCGGCGGGAAGGGCGACGCTGCCGCTGCCGCCGCGCAGGTTCAGATCGACCGTCATCGGTTCGAAGCGCGGGTCGAGTCGCGCCGAGACCGTGCCGGATAGCGGCAGCTTCACCGCCGACAGCGGCGCCATTGCCGGCCCGACCTCCGCCAGCGCTGCCGGTTCCAGCCCGTCGACCGACAGGGTGAGGTCGGTGGTGGCGTCGGCGACGCTGTAATGGCCGGTGGCGGCGACGGTCACCGCCTGGGGCGTCCCCGTTCCGCTGGTATTGCCGAGGTCCAGCGTGACGCGGGCACGGCCCTGGGCACCCTGGGAATCGCGGGTCAGCACGATGTCGGCGCGCGTGGCGTGCCAGGACAGATCGAGCATTCGGTTCTCGACCCGCAGGTCGGCACCGACCACCGACAGCCGGCGCAGCAGACCCAGCGGCCGGTCGATGTCAGGCGGGCGGCGCAGGCTGTCCAGCGCCTCGTCCATCAGGTCGGGGCCGGCATTGTCGGAACCGCCGGCGGATTCGGCGTCGGCCCGCACATCGAAGGCGAGGCTGCCGTCGGCGCGGCGCAGCACGGTCAGGCGCGGCCGGACCAGATCCAGGCGCGTCGGCGACAGCGTGCCGCGGAACAGGGCCGGAATGGAGAAGCCGATGCCCATCTCCGGCACCGCCGCCAGCTCCGCCCCCCCGGCATTCAGCGCCTGTACCCGGCGGGCGCGCAGGTCTAGACGGCGTCCGGTGTTCTCAAGCCCGTCCTCGTCCTCCAGCGACAGCACCAGTTCGCCGATGTCGATGTGGAAGCGGCCGTCGCGGTCGCTCAGCGCCTGCTCGACATAGGGAATCAGCGGGTCGAGGGCGATCGGCCCCTGCGACAGCCGCCACGCGAACAGCCCGCCGGCCGCAAGCGCCACGGCGCCGACCCCGGTCAGCGTCAGGCCGAGGATTTTCGCGGTGCGGCGGATCATCGGTCACCGGCCGAGGGAGATCCCCTCTCCCCCCCGGGGAGAGGGTTAGGGTGAGGGGGACGCATAGCGAGGATTCTCGATAAGGCACGCAGCGCATCCCCCTCACCCCGACCCTCTCCCCGGGGGGGAGAGGGAGAAGAATGGGAATCGCGCGAATCGGTCCGATTGACCTTCACGCCCGACACGTGCAGCTTTCTGCCCATGATTTGAGCAGGAAAGACGGTTGCCATGCCCAGCCCCATCGCGTTCTCAAGCCCCTTGCCGAAGCCCTTCGATGCCGCGCAGGCGTCGCTGGGGATGGAGCGCTGGCGCCAGCAGGCCGCCGCGGCGGAGCCGGAGACCCGTGCGTGGGCGGAGGCCTTCGCCGATTCGGAAACCGGCCGCGCGCTGATCGAGGCGGTGTGCGGCAACAGCCCGTATCTTGGCCACAGCCTGACGCGGGAGCTGCCCTTCGTCGCCCGGACGGTGCAGGACGGCTTCGACGACAGCTTCGCCGCGCTGATCGCCGCCCTCCATGCCGAGCACGACGAGGAAAAGTCGATGGACCGGCTGATGGCGGGCTTGCGGGTGGCGAAGCGGCGGGCGGCGCTGCTGATCGCGCTGGCCGACATCGCCGGTGCGTGGCCGCTGTTCCGCGTCACCGGCGCCCTGTCGGAGCTGGCGGAGACGGGGGTGCAGCTGGCCGCGAATTTCCTGCTGCGCCGCGCCGGGGAGGCGGGGACGCTGACGCTGCCGGATCCGCAGCGACCGTGGGTCGGTTCGGGCCTGATCGTTTTGGGCATGGGTAAGCTTGGCGGGCGCGAACTCAACTATTCCAGCGACATCGACCTGATCGTCCTGTACGACGACGCTGTTGTGCAGACGCCCCAGCCGGACAACCTCGCGCGAACCTTCATCAGGCTCGCACGCGATCTTGTCCGCATTATGGATGAACGGACCAAGGACGGCTACGTCTTCCGCACCGACCTTCGGCTTAGGCCGGATCCGGGCGCCACGCCTCTGGCGGTTTCCGTCTCCGCAGCCGAAATTTATTACGGCAGCGTCGGCCAGAACTGGGAACGCGCGGCGATGATCAAGGCGCGCCCCATCGCCGGCGATCCGGAGGCCGGCGCTTCCTTCCTCCGCTTCCTGGAGCCCTTCGTCTGGCGCCGCAACCTGGATTTCGCCGCCATCCAGGACATCCATTCGATCAAGCGCCAGATCAACGCCCACAAGGGCCACCGCGAGGTGACGGTCAACGGCCACGACATCAAGGTCGGCCGCGGCGGCATCCGCGAGATCGAGTTCTTCGCCCAGACCCAGCAGCTGATCTTCGGCGGGCGCGACCCGCGCGTGCGAATCGCCCCGACCCTGATGGCGAACGAGGCGCTGCGCGACGTCGGCCGCGTGCCGCCGCAGACGGTGGAGGAGCTTGCCGGGGCCTATCATTTCCTGCGCCGTGTCGAACATCGCATCCAGATGATCGACGACCAGCAGACCCACCGTATTCCTGCCGACGATGCCGGGGTGGCGCATCTGGCGACCTTCCTCGGCTATGACGATCCCGCCGCCTTCCGGGCGGAGCTGCTGGCGACGCTGGGGCAGGTCGAGGACCGCTATGCCGAGTTGTTCGAGGAGGCGCCGTCGCTCTCCGGTCCCGGCAATCTGGTCTTCACCGGCACCGACCCCGATCCCGGCACGGTGGAGACGCTGACGGGCATGGGATTCGCCGACCCGGCGCGCGTCATCAACGTGGTGTCGGCCTGGCACCGTGGCCGCTACCGCGCCACCCGGTCGGGCCGCGCGCGGGAGCTGCTGACCGAGCTGACGCCGGCGCTGCTGAGCGCGCTGGCCAAGACGCCGGCGCCCGATTCGGCGCTGATGAACTTCGACGACTTCTTAGGCAAGCTGCCGGCCGGCGTCGGGCTGTTTTCCCTGTTCGTCGCCAATCCCTGGCTCTTGGAGCTGGTGGCGGAGATCATGGGCATCGCGCCGCAGATGGCGAAGACGCTGTCGCGCAACCCGTCGCTGCTGGATGCCGTGCTGTCGCCGGACTTCTTCGACCCGCTGCCGGGCAAGGAGGACGGGCTGGCCGACGACCATGCCCGGGTCATGGCGGCGGCCCGCGACTTCGAGGATGCTCTGACCCTGTCGCGGCGCTGGACCAACGACCAGCGCTTCCGCGCCGGGGTGCATATCCTGCGCGGCATCACCGACGGCGACCGCTGCGGCGCCTTCCTGGCCGATCTGGCCGACATCGTCGTCCCCGACCTCGCCCGCCGGGTGGAGGAGGAGTTCGCTCAGCGCCATGGCCACATTCCCGGCGGCGCCTGGGTGGTGGTGGCGATGGGCAAGCTGGGCAGCCGGCAGCTGACCATCACGTCGGACATCGACCTGATCGTCATCTACGACGTGGCGCCCGGAGAAGGGCCGCGCCTGTCGGACGGCACCAAGCCGCTGTCGCCCAACGAATACTACATCAAGCTGACCCAGCGGCTGACCAACGCCATCACCGCACCGATGGGCGACGGGCGGCTCTACGAGGTTGACATGCGGCTGCGGCCGTCGGGCAATGCCGGGCCGCTCGCCACCTCGCTGGACGCCTTCCTCAAGTATCAGACCACCGACGCCTGGACCTGGGAGCATATGGCCCTGACCCGCGCCCGGGTGATCGGCGGCGATCCGGCGCTGGCGGACCGCGTGTCGGCGGCGATCCGGTCGGTGCTGACCGCCCCGCGCGATGCCGACCGGCTGCTGTGGGATGTCGCCGACATGCGGCGGCGAATCGAGAAGGAGTTCGGGACGACCAACGTCTGGAACGTCAAATACGCCCGCGGCGGCCTGATCGACATCGAGTTCATCGCCCAGTACCTGCAACTGCGCCATGGGCATGAGCGGCCGGACATCCTGCACATCGGCACCGCCAAGGCGCTGGGTTGCGCCGCCCGGACGGGGGCGCTGGACCCGGAGGTGGCGGAGGATCTGGAGGCGACGCTGCGGCTGTGGCGGCGGGTGCAGGGCTTCCTGCGGCTGACCACCGCCGGGGTGCTCGACCCCAACCAGGTGTCGCCCAGCCTGCTGGCCGGGCTGGTCCGCGCCGCCTTTCCTGACGAGCGTGAGCCTGGCGGTGTTGACTTCCCGGAACTGGACCACAGAATCCGTGCCGTTGCCGCCCGCGCCCATGGTCATTTCAAGGCCCTGGTCGAGGAACCGGCAGGCCGTCTGGCCCCGCCTACCACCACGCCTCCGGCCTGAGAACTCGCTTCCCCGCCGGCAAGAAGAAGGACATTCGAGCAGCCATGACCGTAGACGTCGGATCGCCCGCCCCGGATTTCACCATGCCGACCGACGGCGGGGGCAGCGTCACGCTGTCGGCCCTGCGCGGCAAGCCGGTGGTGCTGTATTTCTACCCGAAGGACGACACGTCGGGCTGCACGTCGGAGGCCTGCGGCTTCCGCGACCAGCTGCCCGACTTCTCCGCCGTCGATGCGGTGGTGATCGGCGTCTCCAAGGACAGCGTCGCCAGCCACGACAAGTTCAAGGCCAAGCACGAGCTGACCTTCACCCTGGCGTCGGACACCGACGGCGCCGTGTGTGAGGCCTATGGCACCTGGGTTGAAAAGAGCATGTACGGGCGCAAATACATGGGGATCGACCGCGCCACCTTCCTGATCGACAAGGACGGCGTGGTGCGCAACGTCTGGCGCAAGGTGAAGGTCACCGGCCATGTTGCCGCGGTCCTGAAGGCCGTGCAGGCGCTGTAACCTCCTACGGGAAGGTGGGGCGCCTTTTTCTCCCGGCATGGACCGGACGGGAAGGGCACCCTGCCGGCCCGGCTATTCCCCCGGCGTGTGGGCTTACGCCCGAAGGGTATTTTTAGAATCGCCCCAAACAAGCCTACACTTCGTGCATTCCCGCACCAGAGGCCGCGCAACCCACCGCGGTTTTGGTCCTTCGGCTGCCCCAGGGATGCACACGCCATGAACGTTGCGAACATTGCCCGGCGCCTCGTCGCCGGAGAGCTTCACTATGCGCTGGGCCGGTTCGAATCGGTGCGGCGCGGCTACAGTGCCCTGCGCCGTCTGTCTCCCCGGTCGCGTCAGCGGGCGCCGGCCGGCCCGCCCATATCCCTGCCTCCGCTCCCCATCAGCCTGTTCCCCGGTCAGACCATCGACCGCGCGCTGGCCGACCTGCGGCGCGACTCGATCGCGCTCGGTTTCGATCTGCCCTGGGCAATGGTGGAGGAGATGGTGGAGTTCGCCACCCACTCCCCCCTGCAGCGGCGGCTGCGCGACGACCGCGTGTTCTATCGCCACAACGTCCGCAAGGGCCGGCTGGAGGATGGGTCGCCCGCGGTGATGGGCATCGTCCCCGATCCGCTGGACTGCCCGGCGGTGCGCCGGGTCTGCCGCGATCCGTTGCTGATGCAATGTGCCGGGGCATTCCTGGGCTTTCCTGCCACCAAGATCATCCCGCGCCTGTTCTGGAGCTTCGTCACCGACGCCACCGACGACGAGCGGCGCCAGCTGGGCCAGACCATCGACTGGCATTACGACGTCCACGACTTCCATTTCTGCTCGGCGCAGTTCTATCTGACCGATGTCGGGCCGGGGGCGGGGGAGCATGCGCTGGTCCGCGGCAGCCATCACGGCAAGTCGCTGCGTATGCTGCTGGGGTCCGCCAACGCCCGCGACGAGGAGCTGTTCACCCGCTTCGCCCGCGACCGCATCCTGGTGGTGGAGGGGCCGGCCGGCACCGGTTTCATCGAGGACACCTCCTGCTACCACCGCGCCACCCCGCCGGTCAGCCGCGAGCGGCTGATGCTGCAGCTCTGGATCAGCTGAGCTAGACTGCGCCGCATCGCCACGAGGGATGCGGATCGGATGATGGAAGCGAAGGACGGGCTGCGCACGGTCGTCGGCCTGATGAGCGGCACCTCGATGGATGGCATCGACGCCGCTTTGCTGCGCACCGACGGCCGCGACCGGGTGGAGCCGCTGGCCTTTCTGACTATCCCCTATGACGACGGCTTCCGCGCCCGTCTGCGCGGCTGCCTGGGACGGACCGACAGCGACGGGACAGTGGCGGCGGTGGAGCGCGACCTGACCGATGCCCATGTCGACGCGGTGCGCCGCCTGCTCGACAAGGCGGGCGTCGCGGCGGCGGCGGTCGATCTGATCGGCTTCCACGGCCACACTATCCACCATGACCCGGACCGGCGCATCACCCGCCAGATCGGCGACGGCGCACGGCTGGCCGCGGCGACCGGGGTCGCCGTGGTCAACGACTTCCGCAGCGCCGACGTTGCCGCAGGCGGGCAGGGGGCGCCTTTGGTCCCGCTGTTTCACCGGGCGCTGGCGCATGGGCTGCCGCGTCCGCTCGCCGTCCTCAACATCGGCGGCGTCGCCAATGTCAGCTGGATCGGCCCCGAATCGGCGGAAGGGGAGGCGGACGTCGTCGCCTGCGATACCGGGCCTGGCAACGCCCTGATCGACGATTGGGTGCTGCGCCACGGGATCGGCCGTTTCGATGCCGGCGGCGCACTGGCGGCGGCGGGGCGGGTGGATGGCGCGGCGTTGGCAGCCCTGATGGCCCATCCCTATTTCGACCGTCCGGCGCCCAAGTCGCTGGACCGCGACGCCTTCGATCCGGCGCCGGTGGCGGCATTGTCGCCGCAGGACGGCGCCGCCACCCTGACCGCCTTCACCGCCGAATCGGTCGCCCGAATCGTGACCCATCTACCGGCCGCGCCGGTGCGCTGGCTGGTCTGCGGCGGCGGGCGGCACAATGCCACGCTGATGGCGATGCTGACCGATCGGCTGGGCGTGCCCGTCGAGTCGGCCGATCTCGTCGGCTGGGATGGCGACGCGTTGGAGGCGCAGGCTTTCGGCTATCTGGCGGTGCGCAGCCGGCTGGGGCTGCCGCTCAGCCTGCCGGCCACCACCGGCGTGCCGGCGCCCATGCCGGGCGGGGTGTTCCACCCGGTCGGCTGACCGGGCCCTGCGCGTCCCGTCCGTTCGGCGGGCAGTGCGTCGCGGCTGCGGGCCGTCGCCAGCAGCACCAGGGCGGCGAAAGGCACCAGCCAGATCACGCGGTTCTGATAGCGGTCATGGACCGCCGACAGCCCGCCGGTGACAATGGCGTTCAGCACCAGCCCCAGCCCGATGACCAGAAGCAGCATCCGCACCCGGTCGCCGACCCGCCGCCAGCGGCCCAGCCCCATCGTGGCGAGCCCCAGCATGCCGAGCGACAAGGACAGATCCTCGACCAGCGCCAGCCTGCTGCGGGGAAAGCGCTGCTGCGTCTGCAGCGAGTGGTCGAAGGCGGCATAGACCGCCGCGGGGAAGCGGCTGAACAACCGGCGGGTCAGCGGCTTGACCGGGTCGTTCAGGGTGTCATCGGACTGGACCTTCAGGAACTGGCTTACGGCGTTGGCGAGACCATGCTCGGCGACCGCGACCGGGCGGCTGGCGATGGTGTCGTGGGCGATCTCCGCCGCCTCGGCCACGAAGCGCGGCTGGTCGCCGAAGCGGCGTCGGGCACCGTCGGGATGCCAGAGGAAATAGTCGGAGGCGACGTAGCCCGGCGCACTGCGTCCCAGCGTGTCCAGGCTGTCGCACAGCAGATAGTCGCGGCTGTGGCAGGCCTCGGCCAGATAGTCGCGGGCCGGACCATCGCCGATCAGCCGGGCCAGCAGGAAGACGGGGGAGCTTTCCGACAGTACCATCCGTCCGGCCGTCAGCAGGTTGGAGGTTGTCAGCAGCCCGGCCGCCAGCACCACCGGCAGCAGCACTCCCAAAGCCAGCGGCCGGAGGATCCCGCGATCCTTCCACAGCGCCCAGAGGCCGAGCAGGACGATCATTCCGCCCAGGATCGCCAGATGGCTGAGATGGGCGACGGTCATGCCGGTGATCGCCGCGACGATCAGCGACCGCTGCACCATGCTGAGCGCCGCCCAGCGAACGACGACGACATAGACCAGCAGGATCAGGAGCCCGGTGAGGAAATCCGGCATGATGGTAGCGGCGTGCAGCGAGAGGCTGGTGGTCAGGCCCAGCACCGCGGCGATGCCAAGGAATATCCCCGGCCGGTCCGGCGCACCCGCCGCAGTCAGGGCGGCTCGTAGGACCGCCGCCGCCAGGATCCCCTGGGCCAGCGGGATCAGCCACACGCCCCAGCCGCTGGCGAAGGGAAGCAGGAACAGCATGTAGCCGAAGGGCCGCAGGAAGAAGATGTTGGCCGAGGGCGGCCCGTGCGGCGACAGGTCCGGCGGGGACGTTCAGGCCGGCTGGGCGGCGCGGTGCAGGATGTTGAAAGCCGGTTCCAGATAGCCCGGCGTGTCGTCGAAGGTCAGCGGAAAACCGTTCAGCACCAGCAGCGGTGCGCCGATCAGGACACCTGCCAGGACGATGATGAGGGCAGGCAAAATCCGGGATTCGTTCCAAAAGCGCATGGGCGCCTTCCGGCTATAGCGGTGGACGACCGGAGGATGGCCGCGTTCGTTGCGACGCACAACGGATCGGGCGTGGTAGGCGTGGGGCTGCGGGGCGCGCTTCCGGCATAACCCCCGGTGGCAGGTCAGGGGTGTTGAGTGGCGGTCGACTCCAGCAGATCGGCCAGCGCCGCCTGCTGGTCGACGCCGCCGAAGTCGGTCTTGCGCTCCATCGCAGCGGCAAGGCGGCGGCGGTACTCGGTGCGCGGGATCTCGATGGCGCCGAAGCGGCTCAGATGCTCCGTCACGAACTGGGTGTCGAGCAGGGCGAAGCCGGCGGCGCGCAGCCGGGCGACCAGATGGACCAGGGCGACCTTGCTGGCCCCGGTCTCGCGGCTGAACATGCTCTCGCCGAAATAGGCGCCGCCGATCGACACCCCGTACAGGCCGCCGACCAACCGGCCGTCGCGCCAGCATTCCACGCTGTGGGCGAAGCCGGAATCGAACAGATCGCCGTAAAGGCGGACGATGTCGTCGTTGATCCAGGTCTTCGGCCGGTCCTCCGTCGATTCGGCGCAGCCCTCGATCACCGCGCGGAAGGCGCTGTCGAAGCGCAGCTCGAACGGGCAGCGCCGCAGCGTCTTGCGCAGGCTGCGCGGCACATGGAAACCGTCCAGCGGCAGGATGCCGCGGAGTTCCGGGTCGAACCAGTGAAGCTCCCGCGATTCGGCGCTTTCGGCCATCGGGAAAATGCCGGCGGCGTAGGCGCGAAGCAGGATCGGGGCGGACAGGGTGAACATGCCGGTCACTATACCCGCTGATGAGGCGGAACGCGCAAACGTTCGGCCGAAGTTAGGCTGAGTGATACTGGTGTCGAGACCCCGCGACAGCAATCTCCTTCCATGGTATGCAACGCAGGGAAGCACATCCGTGGGGAAGACCGTCATGAGAAGCGCCGTCGCCGCCATTCTGTCCGTCATGGTTGCCGGACTGTTCGTCGCAAGCCCCTCCTGGGCGCAGAGGCGGGCGGAGCCGGGCAACTTCGACTATTACCTGCTGTCGCTGTCCTGGACGCCGACCTATTGCGCCCGCGACAAATACGGCCCCGATCCCGACCAGTGCGGCGACCGCAAATACGGTTTCGTCGTCCATGGCCTGTGGCCGCAATACAATGACGGCAGCTATCCCGCCACCTGCACCCGCGACCGCAACCTGCCCAAGGCAGTGGTGGACCAGACCATGCCGGTGATGCCCAGCGTCGGGCTGATGATGCATGAATGGCGCAAGCACGGGACCTGCTCCGGCCTGAACGCCACCGATTATTTCGCCAAGCTGCGCGCCGCGGCGTCCAAGGTGACGATCCCGGAGCAGCTCAAGGTTCCCGGCCCGACCGTGCCGGCAACGCAGGTGGAGCGCCTGTTTCTGGAGGCCAATCCCGGCCTGACGGCGGAGGGGGTTGCGGTCATCTGCTCCCGCCGCGATGTGGCGGAGGTGCGGGTCTGCCTGAACAAGGATCTGGGTTTCGTCGCCTGCGGCCAGAAGGTGGTCGACCGCTGCCGCGACCGCGACGCCGTCCTGTCGCCCGACGTGGTCGCGGCCCAGCCGCGCCGCAGCGCGACTCCGCCGGCCGCCCCGGCCCTGCCGCCGGCGCCTGCCGCGGCACCCGCCCCGGCAAGCGTCCCGGCGCAGTGAGGCTCAGCCGCCCGTCCCCTCCGCCAGCGACGCCATCACCGCCGGGATTTCCGCCAGCAGTTCGCGGGCGAGGAACCCCAGCGGGCCGATGCGGCGGCTCAGCCGGTTGCCGGCCTCGCCATGCAGGTAGACCCCCCAGATGGCGGCTTGCTCCGGACTGGCGCCGCGGGCCAGCAGGCCGGTGACGATCCCGGCAAGAGTGTCGCCCGAACCGGAGGTCGCCAGCCCGACCGTGCCCTCGCGATAGGCCCAACTGCGACCGTCCGGTGCGACGATGCGGGTGCAGCCCCCCTTCAGCGCCACCACCGCCTTCAGCCGGGCCGCCGCCTGCCTGGCACTGCCGAGCGGGTCGGCGTCCACCTGCTCGCGCGGGCAGCCCAGCAGGCCGGCCATTTCGCCGGAATGGGGGGTGATGACCACGCGGCCTTCATGCCGGTGCAGCGGCGCCGGGTCCTGCCCCAGCCCGGCCAGTGCCCCGGCATCCAAAACAAAGCGTAGCCCGTCCCCACTCGAATCCAGCCGCCTCAGCAGGTCGGCGGTCAAGGCCGCGGTTGCGGGCTCGTCCATCATCCCGGGGCCGATCAGCACCGTATCGCAACGCGAGGCGCGCTCAGCCAGCGTCTGGGCCGACTCGGCGGCGATTCCGCCCTCCGGCGTCTCACGCAGGCCGGCGACCAGGGCCTCGGGCAGGACGAGGCCCAGATGGGGGGCGACGCTGGCCACGGTGGCTATCTGCAGCTTGCCGGCACCCGCCCGCAGCACACCGATCCCGGCCAGCAGGGCGCCGCCCGGCACCGGCACGCTGCCGGCCACCACCAGCGCCCTTCCGCGGGTTTCCTTGTCGCCGTCGCCATCCGGCTGGGGCAGGGGCATGCCACGCAGAAGTTCGGCGGTGACGGGGATCTCGGCGTCCAATCGGCTCTCCTCGGCGGGTGGCGATTTATTGGGCGGTGATTTATCGGGCGGCAACGGCGGCATCCGGCTCGGCGGTGACCGGGGCGCCGGCCTCCTCCAACGGAGCGACGAAGTTGTAGCGATGCAACTGCAGTCCGCCGCGTGGCCCGGCCTGGGCATCGAAGCGGTATTCGGTGACGGAGCAGTTGGCGACGTCGCCGGCCGCGTCGACGGCCAGGATTTCCTCCTCCGTCATGTTTTCCAGCAGATAGCGCAGGCACAGCACCACCACCTGATGCCCGACGATCAGCACCCGCCGGCCGCCGTGATGCAGGCTGACGGTGTCGAGCGCGCTGCGCAGCCGCAGGATCACGTCGCACCAGCTCTCGCCCCCGGGCGGACGGTGATAGAACTTGCCGAGCAGGCGGCGGAATTCGGCCTGTTCCGGGAATTCCTGGCGGATGCCGGCGGTGGTCAGCCGGTCGAGCACGCCGAATTCCTTCTCGCGCAGCCGCTCGTCGATGACGAAATCGGCGGGGTCGATCGGCAGCCCGCCCGACTGGTGCAGCCGTTCCGCCGTGCGCAGCGCCCGCCGGTAGGGCGAGGTCAGCACCACGTCCGGCCGCTCCACCGCCGGCATGGCGGCGAACCAGCGGCCGAGCGCATCCGACTGCCGCTCGCCCAGCGGGCTGAGCGGCACGTCGACGTCGCGTTCGTCGATGGCGATCCGGACATGTCCGGCGGCGTGGGCGGCGTCGCGCGCGACGTTCCCGGCGCTCTCGCCATGGCGGACGATCCACAATCGGTCGGGCCAGCGCTGTTGCATCGGCGATCCCGTTTTCTGGTGGAGGAGGCTGCCGGAAATAGATCGGATCGCGCAAAATCGGAATCGATTTGGAGCGTGAATCCGATCGTCAAACGTAAAGCTATAGCGTCGTGCGTTTCATGGAAAACGCACGACGCTATAACCGCCGGGCGGGCCGAAAGGTCCCTCTGCCGTGCAGGTCGCGGTATGGCAGCCATGCTGCCCGTTCCGCCGCTGCGGCGACGCGGCACCTTGCCGCTGGCGCCGGCCGGGCCACACTTTCCTGTCCAGTTTCCAACCAGCAGCCAGTCTTCAATCATACAGGATGGATCGGACATGACGGATAGCCAGGACGCGGCCCCCCTGTTCCAGCCGGTGACGATCGGGCGCCTTACCCTGCCCAACCGCATTGCCATGGCGCCGCTGACCCGCAGCCGCACCGACAACGCCACCGGCGTGCCGACCGCGATGAACGCCGAATATTACGCCCAGCGCGCCAGCGCCGGCCTGATCATCGCCGAGGCGACGCAGATCTCGCCGCAGGGCAAGGGCTATGCCTACACACCCGGCATCCACAGTGCCGAACAGGTGGCGGGCTGGAAGCTGGTGACCGACGCGGTCCATGCGAAGGGCGGACACATGTGCCTGCAGCTCTGGCATGTCGGCCGCATCTCCCACCCCGACTTGCAGCCGGGCGGCGCCTTGCCGGTGGCGCCCTCCGCGGTGAAGCCGGAGATGAAGGCATTCACCGTCGACGGCTTCAAGGACATCCCGCCCCCGCGCGCGCTGGAACTGTCCGAGTTGCCGGGCATCGTCGAGGATTACCGCCGCGCCACCCGCAACGCGCTGGCCGCCGGGTTCGACATGGTGGAGGTGCATGCCGCCAACGGCTATCTGATCGACCAGTTCCTGCGCGACGGCACCAACAAGCGCACCGACGCCTATGGCGGCTCGGTGGAGAATCGCGCCCGCTTCCTGTTCGAGGTGCTGGACGCCGTGGTGGCGGAGGCCGGGGCCGACCGTGTCGGCATCCGCCTGTCGCCGCTGAGCCCGGCCAACGACGCCCAGGAAAGCGACCCGGTCGGCACCTTCAGCCCGGTGATCCGCCGCCTGAACGACTACGGCCTTGCCTATCTGCACATGATCGAGGGGGTGACCCGCGGCCCGCATCCCGGATTCGGCGGCGATCTCGCCGAACTGCGCGGGCTCTACAAGGGCCGCTACATGGCCAACAACGTCTATGACCGCGCCATGGCGATCCAGGCGACGGCCAGCGGCCATGCCGACATGATCGCCTTCGGCCGGCCCTTCATCGCCAACCCGGACCTTGTGGAACGGCTGCGCATCGACGCCCCGCTGGCCGAGCCGGACCAGAAGACCTTCTATGGCGGCGACAGCCACGGCTACACCGACTATCCGACCTTGAACCAGTCGGCGGCCTGATCCGCGGCGCACGGTTCGCGTGCAAAAGATTGCCGAGTCGCGGCGGAACCGGGAAGCAGGGGGTGCCGAAAAGGGGTGGCGGAGCGGCACTTCGGTGCCGCTCCCGTCCATCCGAGGCCCCAAGGGGGAGGGCGCGCGCGTCAAGCGTGAGCCAGGGGTGGGGCAATTAACGGCGATTCGGCCATCTTTCCTTTGGAAGGCTTGACCTGGGACCCGATCCCTGTGACAAAAGACATTCGGCACACTCTATGAGCTTGAAGACACATGTTCGACCGCCCGCCCCGCCAGGGCTTCCGCGCTCCCGAGATCACCAAGTCCAACGTCACCGCCACCGTGAAGTGGTTCAACCCCACCAAGGGGTTCGGCTTCGTGTCGCCTGAGGACGGTTCGCCCGATGCCTTCCTGCACGTCTCTGCGGTTCAGGCCGCCGGCTACGACGCGCTGGACGAAGGCACCACCATCACCTGTGACCTGGCCCGTGGGCCGAAGGGTCCGCAGGTGGCCTCCATCCACACGGTCGATGCGTCGACCGCTCAGCGTTCGGCCCGTCCGCGGACCGGCGGCTTCGACCGTGGCGGCTTTGACCGCGGCGGCTACGATGCCGGCGGCGCCGGTGGCGAAGAAGTCGACGGCACCGTGAAGTGGTTCAATGCCGACAAGGGCTTTGGCTTCATCACGCCCAGCACCGGTGGCAAGGACGTCTTCGTCCACGTCAACGTGCTGCGCCGTTCGGGCATGCAGACCCTTCAGGAAGGCGATCAGGTGCGCGTCACCGTTCGCCAGGGCCAGAAGGGTCCGGAAGCGGGCAAGGTCGAGTACCTGTAAGGCTCCGGGAATCCCGGGCCTCGGCCGCGCGGCGTTCGTCCTCTCCGGACGCGCGCCACACCGGCTGGCTCCGCTTGGCTGAATAGCCTCTTGAGGTCCTGAACCGTACCGGCTCCGGGCCTCCCGGTGGAAATCCGGACTTTCAGCGCACGGCGCATCCCTTCGGGGGCGCGCCGTGCGTTCCTGTCTTTTGTTCTGCTATTTTTGCGGTCCTGGCTCGTGAGCGATCCGGCCGTGGCGCTGTTCGGCCCGGCTGTTCTTTGCGTGTGTCTTCCGCTCTTTCCTTCGTTCCTGCCTTCTTCGTGACGCCTGTTCTCCAGTGCCGCCCTCCGGGGCGGCCGGCGCCACGTCTCCCTCCCGTTACCCCCTTGCTGCCAAAGGTCCGATCCGGCATGAGCGAGGTGCTGACCGACTTAGTCGCCGTCTTGACAGGTGGTGGGGACGGGGTGGCGGGCGGTGGATGGTCCACGGCGCAGCTGATCGGTTTCTGCGGCACCGTCGGCGGCATGCTCTGGCCATTCTTCCGCAGCCGGGCCGGCATGCTGCTGGTGCAGCTGGTGCCCTGCCTGTGCTTCGCTGTGCATTACGCCATGATGGGCGCTCCGACAGCGTCGGCGCTGAACGGGCTTGCGGCGCTGCAGGTGGCGGCGGCGCTGGCGATCGGCGCGCGGCCCGCCTTCCGAATCGTCTATCTGGCAATCCTTCCGGTGATCGCCGTGGTGATGGCCGTCACCTGGACCGGGCTGCCGTCCGTCTTCGCGGCGGCCGGGATGGCGGCGATCAGCCTTGCCCGCTACCAGACGCGGGTTGCACCCTTCCGCGGCATCATGTTGGTGGCTTTGCCTTGTTGGTTCGTGCACAACAGTCTGGTGGGGTCGGTGCCGGCAATGATCTCGGACGTGACCGGAATCGCCGTCAATGCCTGGATGCTGCTGCGCGGCACCGGGCTGACGCCGCCCTCACCAACACCAATGCCACCGGCTGCAGCAGCAATGCCGCCGGCGGCCGGGGAGGCGAAGCTGTCATGACCGTCAACCATTCCAATCTGTCGGCGGAAGACGCCGCCGCACTGCGCGCGATCCCGCTGTTCGCCAAGCTGACCGACCGGGCGGTGTCGCTGCTGGGCGGGGTCGCCATCGTGCGCCCGGTGTCGCGCGGCACCACCCTGTTCCTGCAGGACGAGACGGCCGACCGCTTCTTCGTCCTGCTCGACGGCTGGGTGAAGCTGTACCGCCTGACCCGCGACGGGACGGAGGCGGTGGTCCATGTCATCGGCCCGGCGGAAAGCTTCGCCGAGGCCGCCATGTTCGCCGACGGCAAATTCCCGGTCTGCGCCGAGGCGGTGACCGACGCCCGCGTCCTGACCCTGACCGCCGACGGCTTCGCCCGCTGCCTGCGCGAGGACGACCGCATCGCCTTCGGCATGCTGGGTTCCCTGTCGGTCCGCCTGCGCCATCTGGTGACGCAGATCGAGCAACTCCAGGTCCAGCCGGCGCCGCAGCGGGTCGCCGCCTTCCTGATGCGCGTCTGCCCGCCGGGCGACGGGCCGGCGCAGTTCCAGCTTCCCTTCGACAAGGCGCTGATCGCGCGGCGCCTGGGCATGCAGCCGGAAACCCTGTCGCGTGCGCTGGCCAAGCTGCGTCCCATTGGAGTGGAAACCCAGGGGCTGACCGTCAGCGTCGCCGAACGCGCCACCCTGCGCGCCATGGCAGAGGCCGGCGAGGAGGAGTGACCGCAGGCCGCCGGGCCGGCGCCTTGTGACAGCGTCGGCGCGGCGGTTCAGACCCGATTGACGGCGCTGTCACAAGGTGCGAGTTTGCACCCCTCCCGGTACCGCATTTGTTCAGGATTTCGAGGCAGCGATGGGCGACAGCAAGACGGTGGCGACGGCATCGGATCCGGCGCAGGATCTGGTGGCCTTCGCCGGTGACCGACGCTTCGCCACCGTGATGGCGGACCCGCCCTGGCGCTTCGTCAACCGCACCGGCAAGATGGCGCCGGAGCATCGCCGTCTGTCGCGCTACGGCACCATGACGGTGGAGGACATCTGCGCCCTGCCGGTCGCCGACATTGCCGCCCCGACCGCACACCTCTATCTCTGGGTCCCCAACGCCCTGCTGCCGGAAGGGCTGCAGGTGATGCGCAGCTGGGGGTTCGAGTACAAGACCAACCTGATCTGGCACAAGGTGCGCAAGGATGGCGGGTCCGACGGGCGCGGGGTGGGGTTCTACTTCCGCAACGTCACCGAACTGATCCTGTTCGGCGTGCGCGGCAAGAAGGCCCGCACGCTGCCGCCCGGCCGCACCCAGGTCAACCTGATCGAGAGCCGCAAGCGCGAACACAGCCGCAAGCCCGACGAGCAGTATGAACTGATCGAGTCCTGCAGCCCCGGCCCCTATCTGGAGATGTTCGCCCGCGGCGCCCGGCCCAACTGGTCGGTCTGGGGCAATCAGGCCGACGATGGGTATGAGCCGACCTGGAAGACCTACGCGTTCAATTCCGCGACGGATCGCGAGGCTGCGGCGGAGTAGGGGGCGGCGGAGTAAGAGGCTGGGTCAAAGCAGCCCCACCGCCTCCAGATCGCGCCGCAGCGCCTCGGCGCCCAGGAACAGGTGCGCCGACATTCCCACCGATCGCGCCGTCTCGACATTGTCGGGGTTGTCGTCGATGAAGTAGCAGTCTTTCGGCGCGAGACCGTAACGATCCATCAGCAGCCGATAGATCGCCGGGTCCGGCTTCACCAGTTGTTCCTGACCCGAAACGATGATCCCGTCGAAGCCGTTCAGGAAGTCGAAGCGCTTGCGCGTCAGCTCGAACTTGTCGACCGAGAAGTTGGTGATGGCATAGACGGGAACGCCGCGGGCCTTCAGCTCCGCCAGGATTTCCGGGGTGCCGGGAATCGGGCCGGGCACCATGCGTTCCCACATGTCGTCATAGGCGCGGATCAGTTCGGCGCAGTCCGGATGCTCCTCGATCAGCAGGGCGACCCCGTCCGACCAGGGACGGCCGCGGTCCTGCTCCAGGTTCCAGGCGGGGGTGCAGACCCGGTCGAGGAAATCCTCCATCAGGTCTTCGTAACCGTCGAACAGCTCGCGGTAGAGATGCCGCGGGTCCCATTCGATCAGCACCTGTCCGACGTCGAAGATAACGGCGGACGGCTTGGTTTGCTCGGTCATTCCGGTCATGGAATGGTCCGCCTCAGCCCTTTGCACGGGCGGCTTCGGTCAGCCGCTTCATGTCGTCCAGCCGGATGGCGCCGGGCACCAGCTCGTCGCCGAAGATGAAGGCGGGGGTGCCGCGGATGTTCAGCTTCTCGGCCAGCGCCTGGTTGGCGGCGATCACCTTCAGCACGTCCGGCGACTCCATGTCCTTCTTCAGCCGGTCGGTGTCGAGCCCGACCGACTTGGCCAGCCGCATGATGACGGCCTCGTCCAACTGGCCGCGCTGCGCCATCAGGGCATTGTGGAACTCCATGTATTTGCCCTGCGCGCGGGACGCGAGCGCCGCCTTGGAGGCGACCACGGAGGCCGGACCCAGGATCGGGAATTCCTTCAGGACGAAGCGCAGCTTGGGATCGCCCTTGATCAGCGACTGGGTGTCGGCCTGTACCGCCTTGCAGTAGCCGCACTGGTAGTCGAAGAACTCCACAACCGTGACGTCGCCCTGCGGGTTGCCGGCGACCGGGTCGGCGGGGTTGCGGGTCAGTTCCTGCTTGTTCTCCACCAGGGCCTTGCGGGCCTGTTCGGCCTCCGCCGTCTTCTGGCGTTCCTGCATGGCGTCGACGGCCTGCAGGATCACCTCCGGATGCTCCATCAGATAGTCGCGGACGATCTTCTCGATGGCGGTCTTCTGGGTGCTGTCGAAGCTCGCCGATTGCGCACTGGCCGGGACGGCGGCGGACAGCGCCAGCGCCGCGACGGGCAGGGCCAGCAGGGCGGAACGCAGGAACGGCAGGGCGGGGCGCATGAGGGCGGTCTCCGAAACACGAAGGGAGTTGGGCCGAAGGCCGCCCACACTGGACCGACAATCCGGTCCGGACAAGTGCAAAGCGCCTGCCCGGACCTCACGTTTTAGCGATCGGTAATCTGCGATTGGCGATCAGCGGGCGCGCAGCAGCTCACCCACCGACAGAAGCGCCATCTCGTCGCCGTCCGCCTTGCCGATGGTCCGGCCGGTGGAATAGGGCAGGTTGTTGTCGTTGACGACGACGATGTGGTCGGCGTCGACGACGTTCACCCCCTCCGGCCCCAGATGGGGCATGACGAAGCGGCCTTCCGGCGCCTGCCCGGCACGGGCCTTGTGGTCGGGATCGGCGATGTCGGTCAGGTCGATGTAGCCGACCTTGCGGACGAAACCCTCGGCATCGGCCCCGGCGATGTCGATCTTGTAGATGCGCTTGAAGGCGGCGGGCGCGTTGAAGCAGTCCGGCTTGGCCTCGCCCTGGCAGGCCTGGGGCTTCGCTCCTTCGGTGCTGTCGTCGCGCTCGATCACCAGGGCGCTGCCGGCGTCGATCATCGCCATGTCGGCGACGACGTTGGCGTTGTCCTCCAGCCTGTACTTCCAGGAGCGGCCGGTGTACGTGCGGCTGGCGACGTCGAACTCGAGGATGCGGGTGTACGCGTGGCCGTCCTTGTTCTCGAAGCCGTTGGCGGCGGCGTTCCACAGCGGGCCTTCCAGCGACGGGTACAGCGTCTTGCCGTCCGGCGACACGCCCATCGGCTCGAAACCGCGGGAACGGCGGACCTCGAAGGTGACGGCACCGGGGACCGCCGGCAGGCCGTTGTTGCGGTAATGGTCGGGCGAGCGGGCCGGCTTGCCGTCGATCACCGTCTCATGCACCGCGATGACCACGCCATCGCGGCTCAGCTCCAGGATATAGGGGCCGAATTCCTCGCCGATGAACAGGCGGTCGCCTTGGACCACCAGCGATTCGGGGTCGAAATCGGCGCCGGTCAGGTAGCGGCTGGTGCTGTTCTCGTTGACGATGGCGAAGGGGACCTTGCGGTCGGGATCGCGCAGGAAAATGGTCTCCAGCCGCTGCATGGCGCCGCTCTGCCAGTCCGGCTTGACGCGGTGGACCATCAGCAGGGCGTCGACCGAGTTGACCTTGCTGCCGAAGCCGTTGTCGGTCAGCGCCAGGAACTCGCCGTTGCCCTGCGGCACGATGGCGGAGAAGCCCTGCACCGCCTGACCGGCGACCGGCAGCATGATCTCCGTCCCGCGCGGGGCCTTGGGATCGGCGGCGAAGGAGGTGGCGCGGATGCTGCCGACGGCGTCCACGCGCTTGCGATCGGCATTGGTGAACTTTCCGGCGCTGGCGAACAGCGGCCCGGCATCGGCCGGCGCCTGCACCAGCGTGTCGGCCGGCAGCACCGCATGGCCGGCGAGCGTGGCGGGATAGCGCTTGGCCTGCTGCTCCTGGGCCAGAGCCGGGAGGGCGGCGAGGCCGGCGGACAGAAGGGCCGCGGTGGCGAGCAGGGGGCCGCGCCAGGGGCCATGCCAGGGCTGGGGACGGACGGACGGCATGCGGTGTACTCCGTGGACGAAACCGCGCGCCCGAAACGGATGGGGCGCGCTCGATGTCCGCGGAATAGCAAGCAGCGATGACGTGGCCGGGACGGTTCGGTGACCGTTGCGTTACCAGAAGGACGCTTTCGTCATATGACCCCCAGCTTGGCGTTACGGTCTGCTGACGTTACTGTCCGCCGCCACCGGTCTGGCCGCGGATGTCCTGGGCGCGCAGCCAGCCCGGCGATCCGGCGGGCAGCAGCTTCTCAGCCCGCTCCGCCTGCGCCTTGGCCATCGGCATGTCGCCGCGTGCCAACGCTTCCTCCGCCGTGGCGTAGGCGACCATGCCGTCGTTCTTCTTCATGCTCCAGGCCTGCGCGGTCAGCCGCCACAGGAAGGCGGACTGCGCCTTGCCCTTGGAGGCGATCTGGAGGTTCTTCAGCGCCTCGTCCGCCAGACGGGGATCATGCTGTTCCAAGAGGGCGTGGGCGAGGGAGACACGGATCGTTCCGGCTTCGGAACCAGCCAACTCCACCGCCTTTCGATACGGGGCCGCGGCATCCGGCGCCCGGCCGGTCTGCAGCATCAGATCGCCCTTCATCTCATACAGGTAGGGGTTTTTCGGCTCGTCGGCGATCAGCCCGTCGATCAGCGGCGTCGCCTGCTTGATGTCGCCCTGGCGGAAATAGGCATAGGCGCGGCCATAGCGGGCGGCGGGCGAGGGATCGTTCGCCTTGTAGCGCTGCAGGGCGCCGCGCGGGTCGAGATAGCCGTACAGCTTGGCCTGGATGCGCCGCAGATCGGCCTCCGTCGCCGCCGGCAGATGGGCGTTGGCGTAGTGGGAGCGGGAGACGAAGGACTTCACCGCGTCGATGCGTTCGCGCGTCAGCGGGTGGGTCAGGCGGTAACCGGCGTCGCGGTCGTTCATCAGCGGATCGCCGACCCCCAGCTTCTCCAGGAAGGTTTCCATCCCCTTGGCGGAGATGCCCGACTGTTCCAGGAAGGACAGGCCGGCCTGATCGGCCGACGCCTCCTGCGTGCGGGAGAAGGACAGGTAGTTCCGCTCCGCCAGATGCTGGCCCAGCATGACGCCGGCGGCACCCGCCCCGGCATTGCGCGACGCCAGACCGCCGATGACGCCCAGCCCCATGCCGAGCAGCGAGGAGAGGAAGGCGTTGTCCATCGCCTCCGCCCCGCGCACCAGATGGCCGCCGGAGATGTGGCCGGTTTCGTGCGCGATCACGCCCAGCAACTGGTCGGCATTGTCGACGTCGAGCAACAGCCCGGTGTGGATGAAGATGTTCTGCCCACCGGCGACGAAGGCGTTCACCGTCGGATCGTTGATCAGCAGGATCTGCACCGAATCCGGGTCGACGCCTGCCGCCTGGAAGATTGGCCGGGCCATCTTGCGGATGATATGGTCCGTCTCGGCGTCGCTGAGGATTTGCATCTCCGAGCGGCGCTGCGCGCTCGCCGGTGGCGCTCCCCACACCAGCGACATCAGACAAACGGACATGATGGCGACGACCGAAACCAGCCTGCTGGGCTTGCGCACCGTGACGACCTCCGGCTTGGAACAGCGGATTCCCGCGCGCGACCGGCGGAACTCCGGACCGCGACACACTCGCTTGCAAATCTGGCAACGGTTGGGCGCGGTTGCCATAGCTGCATCACTGCTGCCGGGCTGCGTCAACACCAAGTTCAAGACCGACGCCACGGTGCAGAGCTTCGTCGTCGCCGACGAACCCTATGCCGCCGGTGTGGGGCGCGACATCATCGCCCAGGGCGGCAAGGCCGGTGACGCCGTGGCGGCGATGGCCCTGGCGATGACCGCCAGCCTGCCGTCCCGCGTCGGATTGGCCGGCGGCGGCGTCTGCGTGTTGTTCGATGCCGCCTCGAAGAAGGCGCGCACCATCGATTTCCTGCCGCGTCCGGCCGGTGCCGGCGGCGTCGCCATGCCCGCCATGGCGCGCGGCCTGTTCGCCGTCCAGGCCTCCGCCGGCGTGATGCGGTGGGAGCAGGTCGTCTCCCCGGCCGAACAGTTGGCCCAGTTCTCCCCCGGTCTCAGCCGCGCGCTGGTGCAGGATTTGACCGCTTTCGGCGGGCGGCTGGCGCCCGATTCGGAGACGCGCCGCCGCTTCCTCGGCACCGGTACGCCCGCCGTCGGCGCGGTGGTCGGCCAGCCGGAGTTGGCTGCGACCCTGTCGGTCCTGCGCCGGCAGGGGGTGGGCGCCTTCTACAGCGGGCCGCTCGCCGCCACGGTCGCCCAGGGCACCGGCATCGATCCGGCGCAACTGCGCGCTTATCAGCCGCGCGTCGCCGGAACGCTGACCGTGCCCTTCGACATCTCCGACCTGCATGTGCCCGACCTGAACGAGCCGGAGGCCGGCGCCGCCCTGATCCAGGCCTGGAAGTCGGTGGCATCGCTGCCGCCGGGCGAGCGCGCCACCCGCGCCGCCCAACTGCTGGGCGCCACCGGCAGGGGCGCGACCGCCGCCGGGGCCGGGGTGATGGTGATCGATCCGGACGAGAACGGCGCCGCCTGCGCCTTCACCCAGGGGGCGCCCTTCGGCACCGGCCGCGGCATCCCCGGCACCGGCATGCTGGTGGCCCAGGGGGTTGACCGCGGCGGCTTCGGCGCGCCGGCGCTGATCGCCAACTCCATCATCGGCCGCACCCTGTTCGCCGGAGTCGGCACCGCCAACGGCGACGACGGTCCGGCCGCCGGCCCGGCCGCACTGCTGTCGGCCGCCCTTCCGGCCGGTCTGGAGGACAAGTCCACCGCCCCGCAGATCCAGGCGGCCCGTCCCCAATCCATCCCCGGACGGGTCAGCTTCGCCGGTTGCCGGGTTTCGATCGAGGATGGGGTCCGCTATTGCCAGACGGCAATCGACCCGCGCGCCGGCAGCCTGGGGCTGACGGTCGAAAGCGAACGCAAGCGGGAATGACACTGCCGGAAAACGGCACGCCTTAAGAGAGCCCGCCCAAAGAAAGTTAGAGACGGACGATCATGAGCAAGCAGCCCAAGGTTTCCAAGCGGGGCGCCATCCCGCCCTTCTTCGTGATGGAAGTGATGCACGCCGCGGCCGAGCGCGAAGCCGCCGGCCTGGAGGTCCTGCACATGGAGGTGGGGCAGCCCTCCACCGGCGCGCCGAAGGGCGTGGTGCAGGCGGCGGCCACCGCGGTGGCCGGCGCCGACCCGCTGGGCTACACCGGCGCGCTCGGCATCCCGCCGCTGCGTGCGGCCATCGCCAAATGGTACAAGGACCGTTACGGCGTCGATGTGCCGGAGCGCCGCGTGGTCGTCACCACCGGGTCGTCGGGCGCCTTCCAGTTGGGCTTCCTCGCTGCCTTCGATCCGGGCGACCGGGTGGCGATGGCGTCGCCCAGCTATCCGGCCTACCGCCACACCCTGACCGCCGCCGGCGTCGTCCCGGTGGAGCTGCCGACCGGGCCGGAGCATCGCTTCCAGCCGACCGTCGAGCTGCTGGAAGCCCTGGACGAGCCGGTGCAGGGCCTGATCGTCGCCAGCCCGGCCAACCCGACCGGCACGATGCTGAGCCGTGAGGAACTGACCTCCCTGTCCGACTGGTGCCGCGCCAACGGCGTGCGCATGGTGTCGGATGAGATCTACCACGGCCTGACCTATGGCACCGACGCGGTGACCGCCGCCGAGGTCAACGACCAGGCGCTGGTGGTCAACAGCTTCTCCAAATATTTCTCGATGACCGGCTGGCGTCTCGGCTGGATGATCGTGCCGGACGACCTGCTGCGTTCGGTCGAATGTCTGGCGCAGAACCTGTTCATTTCCGCGCCGACTCTGAGCCAGGTCTCGGCGGTCGCCGCCTTCGACTGCACGGAAGAGCTGGATGGCCATGTCGCCCGCTATGCCCGCAACCGCAAGCTGCTGCTGGAGGAGCTGCCGAAGGCCGGCTTCACCAAGATGGCTCCGGCGGACGGCGCCTTCTACATCTATGCCGACGTTTCGGACATGACCGACGACAGCGAGGTACTGGCGAAGCGGATCCTGGAGGAGACGGGCATCGCCTGCACCCCTGGCATCGATTTCGACACTGCCCGCGGTCGCCGCTTCCTGCGCTTCAGCTTCGCCGGGTCGGAGGAGACCATCGCCGAGGCGGCGCGCCGGCTGATCGCCTGGAGGGCGGGGAAGTAATGGACCTGTTGGACGGGGGCGGCTGCGGCAGCCCCCGTCCATCCCTCAAAACAGATGCTGCCCGCCGGTGATGAAGGTCTCCGTGCCCGTCACATAGGCCGAGTCCGGCCCACAGAGATAGAAGATCACCGCAGCGACATCCTCCGGCGTGCCCATGCGCTTCAGCGGGATGCGCGGGATCAGCACGTCGTATTCCGGGCCGGTCATCGCGGTCTCGATCTCGCCGGGGGCGACGGCGTTGACGCGGACGCCGATCTCAGCGAACTCCACCGCCATTTCGCGGGTCAGGCCGGACAGCGCCGCCTTCGAGGTCGAATAGGCCGAGCCGGCGAAGGGATGCACCGAATGGCCGGCGATGGAGGTGACGTTGACGATCGCCCCCTTCGCCCGCGACAGCGGGGCGGCGAAGCCGCGCGCCAGCACCAGGGCGGCGAAGAAGTTCAGCTCGAACACCCGGTGCCAGCCCTCGATCGAGCCGTTCAGGCAGCCGAGCCGCTCCTTGATCGGGGTCTTGGGCGAGATGCCGGCATTGTTGATCAGGGCGTGCAGCGGCGCGCCGTCCAGCGCCTTGTTCGCCTCCTCCACGAAGGCGGCGCGGCTGGCCGGGTCCGACAGGTCGGCCGGGATGTGGTGGGTCCAGTTGGGATCGCGCCGGCAATGGTCCGGCACCTCCTCGCGCGAGCAGGAGATCACGCGCCAGCCTTCGTTGCTGAACCGGGTGACGGTGGCGTGTCCGATACCCCGGCTGGCGCCGGTGAGAATGACGACTTTGCGGTGCGGCATGGGGGGCTGCGCTTCACGAATGATTGCGGTCGGCGGGGAAGGCGGACGCCCTGGGAACGGCCTCGGGGTTACGGATGCGGGAGTCGAATGATCCCCCATCCGCCGGTGGTCCGCCGCCTGCGGCGATCCTACCCGCCGCCGCTTCGCCTGTCATCCGCCAGTATGCCGGCCGCCCATTCGCTGTTGGGCGCGACTGAACGACGCAATCGCCGGCTTTGTCCATTGACCTTGTGCCCGACAGTTCCAACCTTGGCGCAATCCCCGCACCGACGGAGCCAGCCCTTGCCGCGCCAGCCCTTCCGTCCCGCCGCCGCCGTTCCGCGCCGCCGCATCGCCCTGCTGACCGTCGCGGCGCTGTTCCTGAGCGCTCCCACCGCTTGGGCCACGGAGGCCAAGGCCGAGGACGCCGCGCGTATCGGCTGCGTGCCGCCCGGCGTCTGGGCGGACGGCACCGGAACGGCGGTGGAGCCGGTGCCGCTGCTGCGCCGGATCGCCGAGGCGCCCGTGGTTCTGCTGGGGGAGCAGCATGACAAGCCGGACCACCACCGCTGGCAGCTTCATACTCTGGCCGGGCTGCACGCGCTGAACCCCGATCTGGCCGTCGGGATGGAGATGCTACCGCGCCGGCTGCAGCCGGTGCTCGACCGCTGGGTGGCGGGAGAGCTGACGGAGGGCGAGTTCCTGAAGCAGACGGATTGGCGCAGCGTCTGGGGCTTCGATCCGCAATTCTATCTGCCGATCCTGCAGTTCGCCCGTCTGCACCGGCTGCCGGTGGTGGCGCTGAATGTGGAGCGATCGCTGGTCAGCCGCACAGCCCGCAATGGCTGGGCCGCCATCCCGGAGACGGATCGCGAGGGCGTCGGCACGCCGGCCCCGCCGACCGAGGCCTACCGCAACCGCCTGACCGAGACGCTGGCGGCGCACGACCACTCGGAAGCCCGCGCCGCCGCGCCCGACGATGCCCCCAACAAGGCGGCCCAGCGCTTCATCGAGGCGCAAGGCGTCTGGGACCGCGCGATGGCGGAGAAGATCGCCGAGACCCGCCGCACCACCGGACGTAGCGTGGTCGGCATTCTCGGCGAGGGGCATGTGGCCCAGCGGGAGGGTGTGCCGCACCAGCTGGGCGACCTCGGCATTCGCGACGCCGTCGTGCTGCTGCCCTGGGACGCCGACCGCGACTGCGACGATCTGGACGGCCGCATCGCCGATGCCGTCTTCGGCCTGGGGCCGGCGCGGGAGGATGCCGAACCGCAACGCCCCAAACTGGGCGTGCAGCTCGACCCCGGGCCGGAAGGGATCACGGTCGGGGCGGTCGGCGACGGCAGCGTGGCCGCTGCGGCCGGCCTGCGCACCGGCGACCGCATCCTGGTCGCCGCGGGAACGCCCGTGCGTGCACCGGCCGATCTGGTGGCGGTGATCCGCCGTCAGGCGCCGGGCACTTGGCTGCCGCTCACCATCCGCCGCGACGGGGCGGAGCAGGAACTGGTGGCGAAGTTCCCGACGGAGAGGGCAGGGACGCCTTAAAGCATCTTCTCCCACCGCGCCAGCGCATCGGGCGTGGGATTGACCGCCGGGGCACAGTCCAACTGGCCGAGCCGCTCATGATGCTCGCGAAGGGCCCAGACGACGGTGGGGAAGGCAAGCTCGCTCCAGGGAATGTCCTTCCAGGCGAACAGGCCGACCTCCAGGCTCTCCGGGCCGGGTTCCACATCGGGGGACAGCAGGCGGGCGCGGAAGATCATCTGGACCTGGCTGATGCGCGGGATGTCGTAGATCGCCAGCAGATGGTCGATGTCGATGCGCGCCCGTGCCTCCTCCCAGGCTTCGCGGGCGGCGCCGTCGCGGGTGCTTTCGCGCTCTTCCATATAGCCGGCGGGCAGCGTCCAGAAGCCCTTGCGCGGTTCGATGGCGCGGCGGCAGAGCAGGATGCGGCCATCCTCCCAAGTCGCCACCGCCCCGACCACGATCAGCGGGTTCTGGTAGGCGATATAGCCGCAGTCCGGGCACATCAGCCGCTCGCGATCCTCGCCGGGCGGAATGGCGCGGACGCGCGGTCCCCCGCAGTCGGGGCCGCAATCGGGGGAATTGTTGTCGGGGAGCGTGTCGTTCGGCATGGCTTCCGATATGGCGCCGTATCCTTGATTGGGCAAGCGGGGAAAGCGGCGGCTCGGCCGGTGCGGCCCTCTGTCCGTTCGCGGCCTGTTCCAATTCGCGATTCGTTCCGATAGGCTGTGCCGGTTTCGGTGGAGGGGCCAGCGGTTGGGCCAGTGGTGTGGGGGTGGTCGGGGTGACGCAGTTCCTGGTCAACGGGATGGTGATTGACGGCCTGTCGCTGGCGGTCGGGCTGGTGGCCGGCCTGCTGCTGGGCGCCGCCGTCACCTGGGCGGTGATGCGCGCCGCCGCCGGACGGGCGGAAGCCGCCGCCGCCCTGCATGCGGAGTTCGCCACCCGTCTCGACCTTGCCGAACGGACCGAGGACGATCTGCGCGAGGAGATCGAGGCGCGCGACCACCAGATCGCCCGCCTGCATGGCGAAGTCGCCGATGCCCGCGAACGCCATGCCCAGCTGTCCACCCGGCTGGAGGCGGAGCGCACCGCCGCGGCGGAGAAGATGGCGCTGCTGGAGCGCGCCCAGGCGGCGCTGGCCGACAGCTTCAAGGCCCTGTCGGCGGAAGCGCTGCACCAGAACAACCGCAGCTTCCTCGATCTGGCGCGGGAGACGCTGACCGGCTTCCAGGAGCAGGCAAAGGGCGACCTCGACAAGCGCCAGACCGCCATCGCCGCCATCGTCGACCCGGTGCGCCAGTCGCTGGAGGCGATGGACCGCCAGATCCGCGAATTGGAAAGCACGCGGGCCGGCGCCTATGAGGGGCTGAAGCAGCAGGTGCTGTCGCTGGTCGAAACCCAGACCCAGCTGCGGGCGGAGACCGGCAACCTCGTCCGGGCGCTGCGCACCCCGGCGGCACGCGGGCGCTGGGGCGAAATCCAGCTGCGCCGGGTCTGCGAGATGGCCGGCATGCTCGACCATTGCGACTTCGTCGAGCAGGTGTCGGTCGACAGCGGCAGGCTGCGGCCTGACCTGATCGTCACGCTGCCCGGCGGCAAGACCATCGTGGTCGATGCCAAGACGCCGCTGGAAGGCTATCTGGACGGCATCCAGGCGGTGGAGGAGGCGGCGCGGCGCGACGGTCTGGTCCGCCATGCCCGCCATGTGCGCGAGCATATGAAGCAACTCGGCACCAAGGGCTATTGGGACCAGTTCGACGACAGCCCGGAATTCGTCGTGCTGTTCCTGCCCGGCGAGAATTTCTTCTCCGCGGCGCTGGAGCAGGACCCGGCGCTGATCGAGGCCGGCATCGACCACCGCGTCATCCTGGCGACGCCGACCACCCTGATTGCGCTTCTGCGCGCCGTCGCCTATGGTTGGCGGCAGGAGCGGCTGGCCGACAATGCGCGGGAAATCAGCGCGCTGGGCGCCGAACTGTACAAGCGGCTGTCCGACCTGGGCGGCCATATGGAAAAGCTGGGCGGGCAGCTGGACAAGGCCGTCGGCTGCTACAACAGCGCGGTGGGGACGCTGGAGTCGCGGGTTCTGGTCAGCGCACGCCGCTTCCGCGACCTGCACGCCGCGCCGGAAGGGGCGGAGATGCCGCTGCTGGAACCGCTGGACCACAGCCCGCGCCGTTTGCAGGCGACCGAACTGCGCGCCGTGCCGCCGGTGGAGACCACCGCAGCCGATTGATGGGCGTCCGGCCGGTTGATGCGGCATTTCGCCCCACCGGCAACGGCGCCCGGCCGCCGCTCATCGACGCTGCGGTGCGGCGGCGGGCGTGCTATCCATGCGGCGTTACCGCCCTTTGACCCCATGGAACCCGCCGATGTCGGACCAGACCGCAACCGACCAGACCGTCCGCTGCGACCGTTGCGCCCACCGCTATCCCGCCGCCGAGGAGGGGTGCCCGCGCTGTCGGTCGATTCGGCGCACCAATGCCGTGATCGTGGCTCTGCTGGTGATGCTGGTGATTCTTGCCCTGGTCGGCTGGGTCGGCACCTTGGTCTTGACCTGAGATCACGTCCAGCTCTTTGGTCGCCCCTTGCGCAGACCCTGCACAATCCGTATGCAAAGCGCTTAACGAAACATCATTTCCAATAGGGCCGATAATCGAGCAAGTTTTTTGCTTGTCACATTAGACTTATTTTGAGAAGCAACCCTATGCCGTCGTCTTTGCGCAGGGGTTGCACCATGCTGAAAAACCTCCGGATTGCCGCACTTACCAATCTGTTCGGGGTGGCGGTCACGCTGGGTTTCCTGGCGGTGGTCGTCACCGGCGGACTGGCGATCCGCGAGCTGAAGGTGGGTGGGCCGATCTACCAGCGCATCGTCCTGGGCAAGGACCTGATCGCCGACATCCTGCCGCCGCCCGAATATGTGATCGAAGCCTATCTGGAGGCGACGCTGGCGATGAACGATCCCGCGTCGGTCGGACAGCGCCGCACGCGGCTGGCGCAGCTGCGCAAGGATTATGACGAGCGGCACGAGTATTGGTTGAAGGAGGGCTTCGAGCCGGCGCTGGTCGACCAGTTGACCCGGACCTCCCACGCGCCGGTGATGCGCTTCTGGAGCGAGATCGAGACGAGGTTCCTGCCGGCGCTGGCCCGCAAGGACGAGGCCGCGGCGCGCGCCTCCTACGCGGTCATCGCCGAGGCCTATGCCGCCCATCGCGCCGTCGTCGACCGGATCGTCGAGGACACCACCCGCTACAACAGCGAGACGGAGGTCTATGCCGCCGGCCGCGAGAACCTGTTCATGACCGCGGTGTGGGGCGTGTCGGCCTTGGTTCTGGCGGTCGTGGTGCTGGGCGTGCTGGGCATCCGGCGCCGGGTGGTGCGGCCGGTGGGCGAATTGACGGTGGCAATGCGGACCCTGGCCCAGGGCAACCTCGCCGTTGCCATTCCCGGCGCCGACCGTGGCGACGAGGTGGGGGCGATGGCGCAGGCGCTCAACGTCTTCAAGCAGAATGCCGAGGAGGCCGAGCGCCTGCGCCGTCTGCGCGACGAGGAGCGCGAGCGGTCGGAGCGCGAGAAGCAGGCGGCCCTGCTGCGCATGGCCGAAACGGTGGAGACCGAGGCGTCGAACGCCGTCGACGTGGTCGCCAGCCAGACCAGCCAGATGGCCGGCAATGCCACCCGCATGGCCGAATCGGCCCGTGCGGTCAGCGACAACAGTCAGAATGTCGCCGCCGCCGCGACTCAGGCGCTGTCGAATGCCCAGACCGTGGCCGCTGCGTCGGAGCAGCTCAGCGCCTCCATCCGCGAGATCGCGGCCCAGATCGGCACCGCGACCACGATGACCGGCGACGCCGTCGGCGCGTCGGTCCGGGCGGAGGAGACCATCCAGCGTCTGGCCGAAGCCGTGACCCGCATCGGCGAGGTGACCAACCTCATCAACGACGTCGCCGGCCAGACCAATTTGCTGGCGCTCAACGCCACCATCGAGGCGGCGCGGGCCGGCGAGGCGGGCAAGGGATTCGCCGTGGTGGCGAGCGAGGTGAAGCAGCTGGCCGGCCAGACCGCGCGGGCGACCGACGAGATCGAAAGCCAGATCGCCGCCATCCAGGCCACCACCGCGGAGGCGGTGAATGCCGTGCGCGCCATCGCCGAGCGTGTGCGCGGCGTCGAATCGGTGTCGGCCACCGTCGCCGCCGCCATCGAGGAGCAGGAGGCGGCGACCGGCGAGATCGCCCGCAACGTCGTCCAGACCTCCAACGCCGCGCAGGAGGTGGCGACCCGCATCGCCGCCGTGTCTGAGGAGGCCACGGCCACCGGCGAGCGCGCGAGCGAAGTCAATGCGCTCTCCACCCGCGTCGCCACCAGCATCGACCAGCTCCGCCGCGTCCTGATCGAGGCGATCCGCACGGCGACGCCGGAGGTGAACCGCCGCGCCGCTCCGCGCTACCCGCTGAACCGTCCGGGCCGGATCACGGTGGGCGGGCGCGACTTGCCGGTGACGGTCGACAACGCCTCGGAAGGCGGCGCCCAGCTGAGCGGTCTGCCGCAGGAGGCATGGGGCGGATTGGTGGGGAGCGGACTGGCCGAGGGAACCGCATTGCGCGTCGCCCTGCCGGGGCTGGAGCCGGTGCCTGCCGTCGTGCGCGCTCTGGAACGCGGTGCTGCCGGCCGTCTGCATGTCACCTTCACCCTGGCCGGGGCCGAGCGCGACCGGTTCGCGGCGCAGTTCGGCCGCAGCGTCGGCGGGCTGGTGCCGATGGATCGCGCGGCCTGAGCGGCTGGCCCGCCACAGGACGGGAAAAGCCTTAAGTATGACAGGGATTTCATGACGTCGGGCGGGGGCGCGGGTCCAGAATGGCCTTGGTTCCAGGGCCTCCCGCCCATGCTGAAAGCCCGTCTGCCATGGTCGATACCACAGCCTGTCCCTATTGCGGGTCCGATTACGGGCATGGTCCCGACGACTGCCCGCTGTGCCGCTCCGCCCGACGCAAGGACCTGATCGTCCGATGCGTCATCGGGCTGATGTTTCTGATCCCGATCCTGACGCTGTTCGCCACCATCCTGCTGGACAACGGCATGGGGAAGATGCTGTCGATGGATTGAAGGCGGGTGGGGGGATCGAGCGGAGAGCGGCCGGCGACTACAGGTGGCCGGTCCGCGCCGACTGTTCCAGCGCCTTGATGTGCGACAGGCCGGGCAGGATCTCCGACTTCACGAACTCCATGCGCCGGTTGGGGCCGCCGCCGCCGCGGGCGAAGCGGTGCTTCCACAGATTCATCTTCACCGCCAGACCGCACAGCACGCCGCCGATGGTGACGTGGTGGGACGAGATCAGTTCGCGGATCGACCGGAAGGTGTCGGCGTTGATGTCGCTCCAGAAGTCCTTCGATCGGTTGTCGAAGCTCTCGAATCGGCCGGTGATGGAGGTCGAAATGTCGGTCAGGTCGCGGGCGATGTCGTCGAGCATCCTGATCTGGCGCGGGTCGCGCTTGACCTCGGCGGAGCTGCGGATTTCGCCCATCCAGCCGACGAAGCGCTGCACCTCCGGCACGATCTCGTCCAGGCATTTGCGGAAATAGGCCAGCGACAGGAAGACATCGCCGTATTCCTCGAGAAATTGCGGGATCTCGCCCAGACCGATGTCCAGCCGGTCGGCCATCATGCGCAGGTTGCGCAGAGCCTCGTCCCGGTTGGGGTTGGCGAACAGTTGGATGATGTCGGTCACGTCGGAGACCTGCAGCTCCTCCGTGCCATAGACATATTCCATCAGCGGCCGGGTGAAGACCCGCATGTAGTTGGTCAGCTCGGCCTTCTTGCGGTCGGATAGGGTCAACGATTCGACGTTGTTGACGTCGATGTTCAGCCGGCGCAGCTCGATCCGCGAAGAATAGACGTCGAAGCTGGAGGCGGCGCCGATCTTCTCCAGCTTCACCAGATCGCGTTCGACCTCGTCCTTGTAGGACTCGAAATAAGCGGGGATGTGGCGGGGGGAGACTTGCCCGCTGCCGGTCTGGGCATCGCGGAACATCTCCACCACCGTCTGCAGCCGGACATTCTTGATCAGGCGCGCATGCTGCAGGCCGGGCGTTTCCAAGGGGATCGCCGACAAGGGCAGGATGTGAAGGGAATCGCGCGCCTCGTCATCCCAGGCCCTGCGCTTTTCCGTGTCGGGAGCGGACTTCGCATCCGCCGCCGTTTCGCTTGCCCCGCCGTCCAACCGACCGTCCCCCACTGCCTCTTCGCGTCTTGTCTCGGCGATTATCGCAGAGCGCACCTTACAGCAGGAGTCAGGGCTGACAAGGATCGAGATGTGGCGGATTGCAGCGCAACCGGCCGGGGGTGCCCGCCGATGACGGCGGCGCCCCGGCCGAACCGGTCAATGGACGCTGACCGGCTCCATGTCGTTCTGGATGATGGCGGCGAAGGCCAGTTCGCGGTCGGCCACCACGCTCAGCGGCGTGCCGTCGGCGGCGTGGATGGCGAAGGCGGCGGTTCCGTCCATCTCGACCGGGCGGACATAGGCCACGTCGCCCAGGCCGAAGCTGGCGAAATCCTGGGGCGACAGCTGGCGCAGCTGGGTGTGGGTATCGTTCATCATGATCGTGATCTCCCGGCGGCTCCCCGTCATGGGCGACCGCGCGTGCAGAGTGTCGGGGGTAGAGTGTCGGAGAACGGGGGTGAAGGCTGTGACCTGGATCAGACTTTCCGGCGATCGGGCTTTCCGGCGATCAGTCGTCCCGGCCATCGGCGGACACGTCGATGGTGCGGGGCATGGCGCCGCCGGCGGCCTTCTTCGGCTGCTCGATCTTGATGGTGCGGACCTTCGGTTCCGGCATCGGGCGGGTCAGGTCGATGTTGAGCAGCCCGTTGTCGAGCGAGCAGCCAACCACCTCGATCCCCTCGGCCAGGACGAAGCTGCGCTGGAACTGCCGCGCGGCGATGCCGCGGTGCAGGTAGACGCGCGACTTGTCGTCGGTCTGGCGGCCGCGGATGACCAGCTGGTTGTCCTCGATCTGGACCGACAGGTCATCGGAGGTGAAGCCGGCCACGGCAAGCGTGATGCGCAGGCCGTCGTCGCCGATCTGCTCGATGTTATAGGGGGGATAGCCTTCGGCCGAATTCTTGGCGATCCGGTCGAGCGTGCGCTCGAACTGGTCGAAGCCAAGCAGCAGCGGGCTGTTGAAGAGCGAAAGGCGAGTCGTCACGACGCATCCTCCTCACGACGGGAGCGAGTTGCGGAAGATGGGCCCGTTTCCGGCGCCCGGCGGGTCGGCGGCCCAGCATCGGCCGGCGCCGCCATGCCTATAGATTGGGAGAGCCGAGGTCGCGGTCAAGAACCCTGTGAGCCTCAGGAATGGTTAAGAATTTCAGGCGCCTCGCCGAGCGCCATCGCCACCGCGTCGGCGATGGCCAGACAGGAGGTCAGGCCCGGCGATTCGATGCCGAACAGGTTGACCAGACCGTCCACCTCGTGTGTGTCCGGACCCTGGATCAGGAAATCGGCCTGCGGTTGCCCCGGCCCGCTCAGCTTCGGCCGCACGCCGGAATAGGCCGGCACCAGCGCGCCGTCCGGCAGCCCCGGCCAATAGGCGCGCACCGCGCCATAGAAGGAGTCGGCGCGGGCGGGATCGACGGTGTAATCAACGCTGCCCTCCACATCGCCCAGCCATTCCACGTCGGGACCGAATCGGGCCTGTCCGGCGAGGTCCAGCGTCAGGTGGACGCCCAGCCCGCCCTCGACCGGCACCGGATAGACCAGCCGCGAGAAGGGGGAGCGGCCGGCGGCAAGCGCATAGTAATTGCCCTTCGCCAGCACGCGCGGCGGCACATGGGCGGCATCCAGCCCCTCCAGCCCGCGCGCCACACCCCAGGCGCCCAAGCCCCCGGCATTGACCAGGGTGGAGCAGGCGATGCGCATCGGCTCCGCCCCGCCGACCTCAAGTTCGAAGCCGGTGGCGGTTCGGTGCGAGCGCGTCAGTGGGCTCAGCAACGCCAGCATCGCCCCGGCCTCCTCCGCGTCGCCCAGCAGGGCCAGCATCAGCCCATGGCTGTCGATGATGCCGGTGGAGGGCGACAGCAGGGCGCCGACGGTGCGCAGGTTGGGCTCCCACGCCCGCGCGGTGGCGGCATCGATCTCGGTCAGGTCGGTGACGCCGTTCGCGGCGGCCTGGGCGCGGATCGCGGCCAGCCTGGGCAACTGGTTCTCCTCCGTCGCGACGATCAGCTTGCCGACACGGCGATGCTCGACGCCATGGGCGGCGCAATAGTCATAAAGCGCGTCGCGGCCGGGCACGCACAGCCGGGCGCGCAGGCTGCCGGTCGGATAATAGATGCCGGCATGGATGACCTCGGAGTTGCGCGAACTGGTGCCGGTGCCGATGGCCTCCGCCGCCTCCAGCACGATCACCTCGCGCCCGGCTTGTGCCAGCCGCCGCGCCACCGCCAGCCCGACCACGCCCGCCCCGACGACCACGCACTCCACCCGTTCCATCGCGTCATTCCTGCCTGCAGCTTGCGGTGCCGGGAAGGGGAGCGCAAAAGGGTGGGGGGACGCAAGAAGTTCCGGATATGCCGTCAGGCTTGACTCCGGCCCGCCAATGGGTATTGTGCGCGCCTTCACCTCCTGGGAAAGCGGGCGCGCGCAATCTTTGACGCCCCGTCCGCCGCCTGTAACAAGGCGGACGGAACTACCGGGACAACATCAACTCGTGTCCAACGAGGCCTGAGAGTTATGAGCAAGCGTCAAGAGTCCAAGTACAAGATCGACCGCCGCCTTGGCGTCAACCTGTGGGGCCGTGCCAAGAGCCCGCTGAACAAGCGCGAGTATGGCCCGGGCCAGCATGGCCAGCGCCGCAAGAAGCCGTCGGACTACGGTCTGCAGCTGATGGCCAAGCAGAAGCTGAAGGGCTACTACGGCAACATCGGCGAGAAGCAGTTCCGCCGCATCTATGCCGAGGCCGTCCGCCGCAAGGGCGACACCGGCGAGAACCTGGTCGGCCTGCTGGAGCGCCGTCTGGACGCGGTGGTCTACCGCATGAAGTTCGCGCCGACCCCGTTCGCCGCGCGCCAGCTGATCAACCACGGCCACATCCTGGTCAACGGCCGCCGCCTGAACATCGCGTCGGCCCGCATCAAGGACAACGACACCGTCGAGGTGCGCGCCAAGTCCAAGCAGATGGCGCTGATCCTGGAAGCCTCCGCTTCCGGCGAGCGTGACATCCCCGATTACCTGGAAGTCGACGGCAGCGCGCTGAAGGGCCGCTTCGTCCGCGCCCCGCTGCTGGCCGACGTTCCGTACCCGGTCCAGATGGAACCGAACCTGGTCATCGAGTTCTACTCGCGCTGATCGGTCGGCTCCCGCCGAACGCGAAAGGCCGCTCCCTCGGGAGCGGCCTTTTTGCTTTTCAGCCGGTAGCTCGCCAATGCGGTCCCTCCCGCACGCGGTGTTATTTCCGCCGCGTCAGCAGCAGCGCCGTCAGGTCGTCGTCGATGGGGCCGGTCGCTTTCAGGTCGCCGAGCAAGCCGGACAGCAGGGCGGCGTCGTCCGACTCCTGCAGACGGCGGGCGAACAGGGTGGCGAGACCGTATTCGTCCAGAACCTCGGGGCTGTCCTCGCCGCCGATCGGGATCTCGATGGCGGCGTCGGAGTAGAGGAACAGGCGGGCGCCGGGCGGCATCGGCAGCACGCGGCTGTCGTAGCTGGCCGACGCCAGCAGGCCGAGCGGCAGGCCGCTGCCGTCGCCCAGCCGCGGCGCCTCGTCGCCGGGATGCCACATCATCGGCGCCGTCGATCCGGCCGAGGCATAGTGGAACAGGCCGGCCGCCGGGTCGATCACGCCGGTCAGCATCGTCGCGAACTGGCCGCAGGGCAGCAGCCCGCACAGCCGGCGGTTCACGGCGGCCAGGAACTCCGCCGGGCTCAGCTCCGTGCTGCCGATCTGGCGACAGATGGCGTCCAGCCGGAAGGTGTTCAGCGCCGCGCCGACGCCATGGCCGGAGAAATCGACCAGATAGGTTGCGACCCGGCCATCCGGCAACCGTTCGATTCCCCAAAAATCGCCGCCCAGCTCGGACGAGGGGGCGAAATGGGTGTGGATGGCGATGCCGGTCGCCGCCTCCAGCTCCGCCAGCCGGTCGGGGCCGGGCAGCATTCGGGCCTGCATGGCGCGGGCCAGCTCCAGCTCGGCTTCCGTGCGGCTGTGATATTGCTGCAGGTCGCGCAGCATGGTGCGCTTGCGCAGATGGATGCGGACGCGGGCCAGCAGTTCCACCGCGTTGATCGGCTTGGTGACATAATCGGTCGCCCCGGCGGCGAAGGCGCGGGCGCGATCCTCCGCCCGGTTCAGGCTGGACTGCACCAGGACCGGCAGCGATTTCCAGCGAGGATCGGTGCGCAGGCGCCGGCACATCTCGAACCCGTCCATCTGCGGCATCATCAGGTCGAGCAGCACGAGGTCGGGCTTGAACCGCTCGATCCGGACAAGGGCGTCATGCCCATCCTCCGCCTGCTCGATCAGGGTGATGCCGCCGCGCTCCAGCAATGCCAGCAGCAGATGGCGGTTGATCCGGTTGTCGTCGACGACCAGCACGCGGGCGCCGGCCAGCCCGTCGAAGGCATCGCGCGTCTCGACCGGCAGCAGACCGGGCGGCGGGGAACCGGTCATGGCGCCGTCTCCCGCTCGATCCACAGCAAGGTGTGGTCGTCGCCGCTGGCCTGGCCCAGCGCGAAAGCCAGCGAGCGGACCACCGCGTCGAAACCCTCGCCTTCCGCCACCGCGCGGGCGATCATCCAGCCGAGCCCAATCCCGGTCCCGCCTGCGTCCAGCAACTCCAGCACCGCGACGGAGTAGAGCGCCAGCACGCCGCCGCGCGGCAGTTCCATCATTTCGCTGCGATAGCGGGTGCCGGGGGCAATGCCGATCGGCAGGCCGGTGGCCAGGCCGAAATGCGGCCCGCCGTCACCATCCAGGATCATCGGCGGCGCACCGTCGGCCGATGCGTGGATGAAGCGACCGGCCTCGCCGTCCACCACCCCATAGGTCATGGTCGCCTTTTCCCCCGCGGCCAGAAGCCCGGCGGCGCGGTCGTTCAGCGCGGTCAGCAGGCCGGCGGCATCCTGGCCGTGAACGGGTCCAAGCTCCTGCAGAAGGGCATGCAGGCGGAAGGCATTCAGCGCCGCCGAAACCCCGCGGCCGGCGACATTCAGCAAATAGACGCCGAAGCGCCCTCCGCCGAGCGGCAGAAGCCCCCACAAATCGCCGCCGAGATGGGGGGAGATCGCGCTGTGGGCCTGCAGGCGACAGCCGGCGGCGGCGGCCACCGCGTCGCATTGCGCCGGGGTCGGCAGCAGGTGCTCATGCATCGACCGGGCGATGGCCAGTTCCGCCTCCACCCGCGCCCGATAGGCCTGCAGACGGCGGATCAGCACCCGGTCTTCCAGATGGATGCGCACGCGGGCCAGCAACTCGGTACGCTCCAGCGGCTTCGACACCAGATCGGTGGTGCCGGCAGCGAAGGCGCGGTTGCGGTCCTCGCCGGACGACAGCGCGGTCTGCACCAGGATCGGCAGGTCGGCGGTCTCCGGCATGGTGCGCAGGCGGCGGCAGACCTCGAACCCGTCCATTCCCGGCATCATGATGTCGAGGATCAACAGGTCGGGGAGGGCGGCCTCGATCATCGCCAAGGCCTCCATCCCGTTTGCGGCGAAGGAGACCCTGCGGAAGCCGGCCTCGGCGAGGAAGGCGCCGATCAGGGTGCGGTTGAAGGCGGTGTCGTCCACCACCAGGATCGGGCAATCGAGGATGGTGCAGTCGGGGTCCTGGTATTCGCAGGCGCGGCCGTCCGATCGCTGCGGATCGGCAAGTCCGTCCGGCGGCGCCGACACGGCCTCACGGCCGGGGCCATGCCATCCTGCCGCGGTCACAGCCGGAACCTCAGGCGGATGCTGCGGCCGCCATTTGCGATCTCCAGCTCTTCGGCGATGTTGCCGATCAGATCGAGGCCGCGGCCGGAGGCGCCGGAACTGGTGCGCGGGCCGGGGGTGAAGCCTTCGCCTTCGTCGGTGACCTCCACCGTCGCCAACGCCCGGCCATCCTGCGCCGGGCCATCCTCCGCCGGGCCATCCTCCGCAGGATCGATCCGCAACGCGATGACGATGCGGCGGGCGGCCAGGGTCGGGTCGGCCAGACGATCGCCCAGGTCGCGGGAAAAGCGTTCCAGTTCCTGCGCGCTCAGCTCCTTCATGCCGGCGACGCCCAGGTTGCCATGGACCAGCGCGTTGCTGACCGCCTCGTGCAGGGCCAGCTCCAGATCGTCGCGGCGGTCCCCGTCCAGCCGATGGCGCGCGTTCAGCGCGGCCAGCAGCCGCCCGCCGAGTTGGAGATCATGGGCGGTCGCGGTGGTCAGGTTGAGGTAGAGGTCGTTGCCCGCCGCTTCGGCGAGCAGCGGGACCAGCCCGGCGGCATCGCTGCCGTCCGGCGGCTCGATCCAGGCGGCGACCGGGGGAAGCCACAGCTCGTCGGCATTTCTGCCGGGGTCCGCTCCGGTCAGCAGGACGGCCAGCGCCGCCGGCCCGGCGGGCTCCGCAACCGGCGCCAGACCCAGAGCCTGAGCCAGCCGGGCAAGCCGTTCGGCCGGCATCCCCGGAGCCGCGAGGCCGGCGAAGCGGGTGCGGCATCCGACCGTCCCGGTCGTGCATTGGGCAGTGCTCTGGGCCAGGCTCTGGGTCGTCCCGTCGTTCACCGGGATCAGTCCTCCATCGCAACGATCTTGGCGATCTGCGCCACGGTCAGCACCCGCTTCACCTGGCCGGCGGCGCCCCGCAGGACGAATTGCTTGGCGGCGCGGTCCATCTCCTCCCGCGCGATCAGCAGCATGCCGATGCCGGCGGAATCGACGAACTCCAGCGACGACAGGTCGAGCACTTGGCGCTTGAGCTTGTTCTGCCCCATCTCGCCGATCAGGGTTCGCAACTTTGCATGGTCGTTGAAGGTCAGGCGGCCGCGCAGGCGGACGACCGCCTCCTGATCGCGCACTTCTATGCCGTAATCCATAGGCCCGTCTTTCCGGAAAAGTGGTTCACTGTACAGGCGGCCGGCGCACCGCGCTAGAAGAGTTCAATATCACCGCCCGAGCCGCTTCCCCCTGCGGCATTGAGGTCGAGCACGCCGTTTTCATCCAGCGCGGTGCCTTCCAGTAGCAGCTTGCGGACGAAGCGCTCGCGCATCTCGCTCAGCGTGAATCGACCCATCAGCTGGTTCAGCCATTCCTCCGGTTCCCGCGCGCCGATGCCGGCGGGAACCTGGGCGCGGATTTGGGTTTCCAGTTCTCCCAGCCCGGCGCCCATGATGGCGAGGCTGTCGTTGATCGCCTCGATCCGCTGCTTGGTCAGGTCCTGGAACTGCATGCCGGTGATGACATGGGCGATGGTGGCGGACATGTCGGACGACACCGAGGCGGCGGTTTCCAGCACCGACTGGAAATGGTTGGTCTGCGCCACCAGGCTGTCCATCGTCTTGTCGACGCGCTCCTTGGCCAGCATCTGCGGCGACATGTCGGTGTTGGCGATCTGGCGCAGGATGTCGTGGCCGTTGCGGACGCCCTTCACCACGGCGGTGACCTTGCTGCGCATGCGCTCGGCCAGCTCGCCGGTGGAGCGGGAGAGGTGGCGCACCTCCTGCGCCACCACGGCGAAGGTGCGCCCGGCCTCGCCGGCGCGGCTGGCCTCGATGGTGGCGTTCAGCGCCAGGAAGTTGGTCTGGCGGTTGATGCCGTCGATGTCGCCGATCGACTTCTCCAGCTCGGCCACGTCCTTCTGCACGTCGTCCAGCAGATAGACCATGCTCATGGCGTGACGCGACAGGGTGACGATGTTGGTCACCATGTCGGTGATGACGTCCTGCATGCCGACGACCAGCGTGTCGAGCGGCACCCGTTCGCCGTCGATGTCGACCGACCCGGCCATGGCGACGATCTGTGCCACCCGTTCCGACTGGTCCAGCGCCTTCTGGGCCAGCTCGCGGAAGCGGTCCGACAGGTCGAGGGTGGAGGTCTCCACATGGTTCGAGGTCCGCGTCAGCTCGCCCTGCACGACGTCCAGCGTGCGGCGCTGCACATCGGCGAAGCCGAGCCATGTCGACAGCAGCTCCGCAGTGACCGCGACCTTGGCGTTTCCGCCTTGGGCTCCGTCCTGGAAACTGTCCGGCGTCGCGGGCACGGCATCGGGGGAAGCGGGGGTAAACATACTGGTGCTCCTTAGAAACTCTGCCCGGGGAAACTCTGCCCGGGGAAAACTTGCCCGGATGCCCGGTCGGATCAGGCGGTGCGGGGGCGCTCGCCGACGGCGTCGAAGGCGCGCAGCATTTCGGCGGGGATTTGGGTAAGCGGCAGTTCGACCGCGACCGCGCCGGCCTCCTTGGCGGCCCGCGGCATGCCATAGACGACGCAGCTCGATTCCTGCTCGCCGATGGTGAAGGCGCCGGCCTCATGCATCGCCTTCATGCCGATGGCGCCGTCGCGGCCCATACCGGACAGGATGACGCCGACCGCATTGCCGCCGGCCGCCTTGGCGACGGAGGCGAACAGCACGTCGACCGACGGGCGGTGACCGCTGACCGCAGGCGTGTCCTGGATGTGGCAGACGAAGCCGGTGGCGTCGCGGACGATGGCGAGATGGCGGTCGCCGGGGGCGATCAGCACCAGCCCCTGGGTCGGCCGGTCGCCATGGACGGCCACCCGGACGCTGGGCGCCGACAGCCGGTCGAGCCGGGCCGCGAAGCTGGGCACGTAGCTCGGCCCCATATGCTGGGTGATGACGATGGGCGGGCAATCGGCCGGCATGGCGGCCAGCACGTCGCGGATGCGCTCCACCCCGCCGGTCGAGGCGCCGATGGCGATCAGCCGTTTCCCCGACCCGGCGCGGCGCGGCGTCGGCAGCACGCCATGCACGGCGGCCGGGCGGCGCATGGTCAGGCGCGCGGTGGCGGCGACGCGGATCTTGGAGACCAGTTCCATCGCCGTCGCCTCGAACCCGTGCCCGTCGGAGCCGCCGGGCTTGGCGACGCAGTCCACCGCCCCCAGCTCCAGCGCGCGGATGGCGGCGTCGGAGCCCTCGCGGGTCAGGGAGGAGACCATGATGACCGGCGTCGGCCGCAGGGTCATGATCTTTTCCAGGAAGGACAGGCCGTCCATCTTCGGCATCTCGACGTCCAGGGTGATGACGTCGGGGTTGGTGGCCTTGATGACCTCGCGCGCCTCGAAGGGGTCGCGGGCGACGCCGGCGACCTCCATCCCCGCCTCCCGGCTCAGGATGTCCTTCAGCATTTCGCGCATCAGGGCGCTGTCGTCGACGATGACGACGCGGATCGGTCTGGGCATCGGTCAGCTCCCTCCCGGATCGGCGGGCGTGAACAGTTCGACCTCGCCTTCCTCGGGGCTCTGGCTCAGGTGGGTGATGAAGCACCGTTCGCGGGTGACGGTGTCGGCCGCCGCCTCCGGCCGCAGCAGGCGGCGCAGCGCACGCCCGCTGTGCGGGAAGTAATGCAGCCGCCGGGCGGAGTCGCCGCCCAGATCCTGGCCTGCCAGCGTCAGCCCCTCCGCCCGCACGTAATCCAGCGCGAAACGGCTGTTCAGCCCGCCGATGTCGTAGCTCGACTCGATGACCCGGCCACCGCCGAACAGCTTGACCTGCAGGCGCCGGCGTTCGGCGCCCGCGGCCAGCAGCGCGTTGATCAGCCGCTCCATCGCGACGGAGCCATAGCGCGCGGCGACGCCGGCCCCCTCCAGTTCGATCGCCGGCAGGTCGGGCAGCATGAAATGGTTCATGCCGCCGATGCGGCGCACCGGGTCGTGAATGCAGGCCGCCACGCAGGACCCCAGCGTCGTCGCGATCATCAGGTCGGGCCGGTCGCTGACCGCCTGCTGCCCCAGAGCGATCTTGACGGTGTCGACCTTGAATTCCTGGTTGAAGTAACGCCCGCTGCCGAGGCGCCGGTGGGTCGCGGACCGGGTGGATCCGGATCGGGGAAGGGGGACGGCGTTCATCGCTCAGTCCCTCCGGTAGATCGTCGGACCGGCCTGGCGGAACAGGTTCGACACGCCATACAGACTCTCCGAATGGCCGAGGAACAGATACCCGCCGGGGCGGAGCATCCGGGCGAAGTTTTCTATCACCTGCATCCGGCCGCGGCGGTCGAAATAGATCAGCACATTGCGGCAAAAGATCGCGTCGAACGGGCCGGACATCGGCCAATGTTCCAGCAGGTTCAGCGGCTTGACGGTAACGAGGCGTTTCAGCTCATCGCCCATCGCCACGGCCGGCTCGCCGTCCAGCCTCACGTCCTGGGTGAAGCGCTGGCGGACCTGTGGCGGGATGCCGGTGGCGCCCGACAGCGGATAGATGCCGCGCCGGGCGGTGTCCACCATGTGGGTGTCGATGTCGGTGGCGAGGATGCGGGCGTCCCAGCGGCGCAGATCGGCGCCCATGGCCGAGACCAGAACCATCGCCATGGTGTAGGGCTCCGGCCCCGACGAACAGCCGGCCGACCACAGCCGCAGGCGCGGTTTCGACAGGTGGGCGTTCAGCTCCCGCACCTCCGGCAGGACGGTGGAGGCGAGGAAGTCGAAATGGTGCGATTCGCGGTAGAAGCTGGTCAGGTTGGTGGTCAGCGCATTGACCAGGAAGCCGATCTCGTCCGCCACGTCCTCGCTCTGCAGCAGGGCGCAATAGGCGTCGAAATCGGGCAGGCGCAACTCGCGCAGGCGCCGCGCCAGCCGGGCATAGACCATCTCGGCCTTGTGCGGGGCCAGCGCGATGCCGGCCAGCTGATAGAGCAGCCCGGCGATCAGGTCGAAATGGTGCCGCTCGAACCGGAACTCGCGCGCACCGCCGAACACCGCGGCCGGCGAGGCGGCGAGGGAGCGCCGCGGCGTCGCGGGTTCGGTCGATAAGGCGGGCGAGCGGTCGGTCATCGCGGCACCGGTGGCGTCCTCAGGCGGACTGGCGGGAGGCGGACTGGCGGTCCAGGGTGAAGAAGGTCATCTGGTGGCGCAACTGGTCGGCCTGCTCCTCCAGCGAGCGGGCGGCGGCGGTGCTTTCCTCCACCAGGGCGGCGTTCTTCTGGGTCATCTCGTCCATCTGGGCGATGGCGATGTTGACCTCGTCCAGGCCGGACGCCTGCTCGGCGGTCGCCCGCGCGATCTCCGACACCAGATCGGCGACCCGGCCGATGCCCGACACGATCTCGGTCAGGGAGCTGCCGGCCGAGCGCACGAGATCGACGCCGTCGCGCACCTGCCCGCCGCTGTCCATGATCAGCGCCTTGATCTCCTTCGACGCCTGGGCGGAGCGCTGGGCGAGCTGCCGCACCTCCTGCGCCACCACGGCGAAGCCGCGCCCGGCGTCGCCGGCCCGCGCCGCCTCCACCGCGGCGTTCAAGGCCAGCAGGTTGGTCTGGAAGGCGATCTCGTCGATCACCCCGATGATGTCGGAGATCTTCTGCGACGACTGCTCGATACGGCGCATCGCCTCCACCGCGCTGGTCGCCACCTCGCCACCGCGCGAGGCCGCGCCGCGCGCCTCGGTGGCGTAGCCGTTGACCTGCTGGGCGTTGTCGGCGTTGGAGCGCACGGTGGCGGCGAGCTGTTCCATGCTGGCCGCGGTCTCCTCCAGCGAGGAGGCCTGCTGCTCGGTCCGTTCCGACAGGTCCAGGCTGCCTTCCGCCACCTCGCGGCTGGCGACGGCGATGGAGCCGGCGGCCTGATCGATGCGCTGAACGATCTCCGACAGACGGGCGACCGTGCCGTTGAAATCGTCCTTCAGCCGCTGGAACACGCCTTCATACTGCTTGTCGATGCGGCGGGTCAGGTCGCCCTGCGACAGCGCCTCCAGCACCGAGGCGAGTTCCTCGGTGACGCCGGCGATGTTCTCCGACAGCCGGTTGATGCCCTCGCTCACCAGCCGGAAGAATCCGGTCTTGCCGTCAAGCTCGATGCGGTGGGTGAAGTCGCCGCGCACGGCATTCTCCACCATCGCGCCGATCTCCGCCTCGATCGCCAGCTCCTCGGTCAGGTCGCGCCATTCGATGACGGTGCCGAGCCGTTCGCCCTGGCGGCTGACCACCGGGTTGGCGATGACCTGGAAGCTGCGGCCGCCGGTCTTGGCCCAGCCGCGGTGGGTCTGGGTCAGGTCGGCCAGCAGGCGGCGCTGGTGGCCGGGGTCGCGGTGGAAGACGTCGAAGTTGCGGCCGACCAGCGTGTTGGCGTCGAAGCCGGGCAGGGACATGCGCAGGTCCGCCTCGGCATGGCGGAACATGGCCATGATCGAATCGTTGGCATAGAGGATGCGGCCGTCGACGTCCGCCATCATGATGTTGGCCGACACCCGTTCCAGCGCGATGCGGGAGCGCAGGGCCTCCACCGCCTCGTCCTTGAAGGCGGCGACGGCGCGGGCCATGTCGCCCAGCTCGTCCTGCTGGCCGGTGTGGGGGACGCTGACCGACAGCTTGCCTTCCGTCAGGTCGGCCATCACCCGGCGGATCCCGGTGACCGGCCCGATGATCGAGGCGGCGATGCGGTTGGCGGCGACGATGCCGATCACCAGCGACAGCAGCCCAAGACCCAGTGTCAGGCGGATGGTGAAGGTGGCCTCGGTCCCGGCCTCTTCCTCGGTCACCTTGGCGCTGGCGGCGATGGAGGCGACGATGCCGTCGATGGCGCGGTTGATCGCGGTGGCGGCGGCGGCGAGGTCGTCGGTCAGCCGCTTCGCCTCGTCGTTGGCGGCCATCGCGTCGCGGAAGGCGGCACGGTAATCGGCGGCGCGGGTGTCGATCTCGCGCAGGGCCGCCAGCAGGTCGCCATTGCTGCGGACCACCGACGACAGCCAGGCGATGCTTTCGCTCATCGCCTTGCCCACCGCCTCGACCTGCGCCGCGGCCTCGGCGTCACGCAGGCCGATGGCGCGATTGGCCTGGAAGCGGGTCATCAGCCAGCGGTTCTCCACCTCCTGCGCGCCGAAGGCGAAGTCCTTGTCGCCCGACGTCTCGGAGGCGGACACCATGTCCTCCAGCCGCTTGGTTACCTGGGCGCCCAGCGGGTCCATGCGCTCGTGCAGCAGGCGGTCGGCCCGTTCGCGCACGGCGCGCACGGCCTCGAATCGCTGATGGTAGACGGTGTGCAGGCTGCTCAGTTCGGCGAAGGCGGCGGCCTGGGGCGAGGCCTTCAACTTGGCCTGCCGCGCCGCCATCGCCTGGTCGAACTCGCCGCGCAGGACGCGCAGCCGGTCCAGCGCCTCGGTCGAGCCGATGTTGATGTACTCGCGGGTCTGCAGCCGTTCGGCGGCCAGACGGCTTTCCAGATCCTTGGCGAAGACGGCGAGGTCGCCCGACGCGATGACGCCGTCGACGCGGCGGTTCAGCCCATCCAGCCCGTAGATGCCGGTGCCGGACTGGGCGGCGATCAGCACCAGCAGCAGGCCGAAGGCCAGCCACAGCCGCTTGGCGATGCGCATGTTGCTGAGGAAGGTGCCGGCTTTGGCGATCGTACCGTCGGTGGCCATCGGTGACGTTCCCTCTTTTTATTGCTTTTCGTTGCGGCTTGCCTGCCGGGGGCTCGGCAGCCTGCAGCGGTCAGGTCGTTTCCAGAGCGGCGCGGGGGATGGCGTCCTGGTCGACATGCTCGCCCGCGAACAGCTTGCCCACGTTCAGCAGGGTCACCATGCGGTTCTCGGCGGTGTAGAGGCCGCTGAGATATTCGGCGTCGATCAGCCCGCTGTCGACGTCGGGCGGCGGCTTGATCGCGTCATGGCCGATGGCCAGGATGTCGGAAATCGCGTCGACCAGGATGCCGCGCGTGCGCTCGCCCACCTGCATCACCACCACGACATGGCGCTTCGTCACCTGGGTCAGGCCGCCGCCGAAGCGGGCGCGCAGGTCGAAGATCGGGATGATGATGCCGCGCAGGTTGATGACGCCGCGGACATAGTCGGGCAGGTTCGGCAGGCGGCTTTCCGGTGTCCAGCCGCGGATTTCACGCACGGCCAGGATGTTGACGCCATATTCCTCGCTGCCGACCGTGAAGGTGACGTATTGCTCCTCGATCCCGTTCGCGGCGCCGGCGGACTGGAGATCGGTGCGGGAGCTGACGGGGGCGATTGCGGTGGAACTGCTCATCGCTGGGCCTCAAACCGTTTGGCGTTGACGCTGATCGGACCTGTCCGCCGGGGCGGGCAGGGACGGGGGATTGGAAGGGTTCGAGGTGCCGCCCGCCATGCCGGCGGCCTCTCCGCCGGTGCCGTGGCGGCTCATTTCGCGCAGGCCCGCCACGTCCAGGATCAGGGCGACCCGGCCGTCGCCCAGGATGGTCGCGGCGGCGACGCCGTCCAGCCGGCGGAAGTTGGCTTCCAGGCTCTTGATGACGACCTGCTGCTGTCCCAGCACCTCGTCCACCACCAGGCCGAGGCGGGAGCCGTCCTCCGTCTCCACCAGAACGACCAGCCCCTTGGTGGCGTCGTCGATGGCCTTGGGGATGCCGAACAGCCGGTGCAGGTGGACCAGCCGCACATATTCGCCGCGCGCCATCATGACGTCGCATTTGTTGACCAGCCCATGCAGGTCGGCAGGCTTCGGCCGCAGGCTTTCCACGATGTTGGTCAGCGGCAGGACGAAGCGCTCCTCCCCCACCGAGATCACCATGCCGTCCAGCACCGCCAGCGTCAGCGGCAGCGACAGGACGAAGCGCGAGCCTTCGCCCGGCGTCGAATAGACGCCGATGCGCCCGCCCAGGCTGGAGATGTTCCGCCGTACCACGTCCATGCCGACGCCGCGGCCGGACAGGTTGGACACCTGGTCGGCGGTGGAGAAGCCGGGCAGGAAGATCAGGTGGTCGATCTCCTCGTCCGACAGGGTGGCTCCAGGCTGGACCAGCCCCTTCTCGATCGCCTTGGACAGCACCTTGGCCCGGTTGATGCCGCGGCCGTCGTCGGTCACCTCGATCACGATGCGGCCGGACCGGTGGGCGGCCGACAGATGCACGGTGCCGGCGCGCGGCTTGCCGACGCGCTCCCGCTCCTCCGGGCCTTCCAGCCCATGGTCGATGGAGTTGCGGATCATGTGGGTCAGCGGATCGACGAGGTTCTCCACCACCGTCTTGTCGACCTCCGTCGTCTCGCCCGAGGTGACCAGCATCACCTCCTTGCCGGTGACGGCGGCGCATTCGCGCACCAGCCGTGGCATGCGCGAGAAGACGCTGGAGACCGGCTGGGCGCGGATCGACATCACGCTTTCGCGCAGTTCGCGGGTGTGCTGGGCGAGGCCTTCCAGCCCTTCCAGCAGCTCCTGGAACTGGCCCGGCGGCAGGTCGCGCAGATGCTCCGCGATCATCGCCTGGGTGATGACCATCTCGCCGACCATGTTGACCAGCCGGTCGATCTTGTCGAGGTCGACGCGGATGGTGTGGGTGGTCGGCCCGGTATGGTCGCCGCCGCCACCACCACCGCCGCCGCCGGCACCGCCATTGGGGCGCTTGGCGCCGTCGCCGGGCTTCGCCGAACCGGAGGTGGTGGCGGCCGGGGTGGTCGGCGGAGCCGCGGGAGCGGCCGGTTCCGGCAGGTTGGCGGCGGCCGGAACGGGAGCCGCTTGAGGAACCGGGGCGGGTTCCGCCGGCGCAATGATCGCGGGCGGCGGTGCTTCGGCGCTGATGCGGATGTCGCAGTCGTCGGCGACGAATTCGAACACGTCGTCGATCTGGGCGCGGTCGACCTGCGGGTCGGCCAGCAGCGTCACCGTCCAGGACAGGTGCAGCAACTCGGCGTCGAGGTCGCGCAGAGACGGCAACTGGTCCAGATGGCAGACCACCTCCGCCTCGCCCAGCCGGCGCAGGGCGCGCAGCATGTAGGTCGGCTCGTTGCCCGACAGCAGCAGTTCGGCCTTCGGGCGGAAGACGATGGTCCAGCGGACCTTGCCCTCCGGGACCGGGCCGGAGGGGGCGGGGAGCGGCTGATCGTCGCGGGCGGCCTGGATGGCGGCCAGGGCGTCGCCGAAGATGCCGGCCTCGTCATCCTCGTCGTCGGGATAGACCGTGGCGGGTGGCGGCGCTGCGGGCGCCTTCTCCGCAGGCGCGTCGGCCTTGCCCAGGAAGCGGCGCAGGGCAGCGACGGTGTCGTCGGTGGTGCCGGCCGGCGCCTCCGTCTCGTCGGAGGCATGGGACAGCAGGCGCGCCAGCAGGTCGTTGGCGCGGATCAGCGTGTCGACCAGTTCGGTGGTGACGGGGATCTCGGCGTTGCGCACGCCGTCCATCACCGTCTCGAATTCATGGGCGAAGGCGACGAGATCGTTGAATCCGAAGGCGCCGCCGCCGCCCTTGATCGAGTGGACGGCGCGGAAGATCGCGTTCACCTCGTCCATGTCGACCTCGCCGGGGGCGAGGCGCAGCAGCCCGGCCTCGGCGACGGCCAGCAATTCGGCGCTTTCGTCGAAGTAGGTCTGCTTGAAGCGGCTGAGATCGTCCACGGCTGTACCCCTTCCTTCGCTGACGGCTCGCGGTCAGCCGCAGACCTTCTGCACCACCGACACCAGCTTGTCGGGGTTGAAGGGCTTCACGATCCAGCCGGTGGCGCCGGCGGCGCGGCCCTCGGCCTTCTTGCTCTCGTCCGCTTCGGTGGTCAGCATCAGGATCGGCAGGGTGCGGTGGGCCGGGATGGCGCGCAGCTTGCGGATCAGGGTCAGCCCGTCCATCACCGGCATGTTCAGGTCGGTGATGACCAGATCGACCTTGGTGGCGGCGATGGCGCTCATCGCCTGCTGGCCGTCGGCGGCCTCCACCACCTCATAACCGGCGCCGCGCAGGGTGAAGGACACCATGTCGCGCATGGTCCGCGAGTCGTCCACCGTCATCACTTTCTTCTTCACGCACGCCTCCACTGCTTCAGCCAGCCGGCCAGCCCCAGATCCTCGCAGGCATCGGCGAGGACCTCCGACGGGCGCAGAATGGCGAAGGAATTTCCCTGTTCCGCCGCATCGCGGGCGGCGACGACCAGCGCCTGGACGCAGGCGACGCTGATGCGTTCCACCGCGTCCGCCTGGACGCTGATGTCCACCGACGCCTTGAAGGCGGCGCGCAGGCTGTCGAGCAGAGGTTGCGCCATGGGCAAATCGAGGTCGCTCGGCAGGCCCAGGCGAATGCGCCCGTCATCCTCCTCCGTCCACTTGATCAGCGACACGACACCCCTCCGTCCAATGCCGGCCCGCTCCTGCGCACTCCGGTTGCAGGAGGGACGTTGCCAGAACGCGTCTCAAGGATTCGTTAAGCGGACGTGGTGGATGGGCCGGGCGTCGTCGGGAAGTTGGGGATAACCGCAGTCAAAATTGGGACATGCCGCCGGGATCGGTGCAGGGGAATGCGGATCAGCCCTTTGCCCGTGCGATCAGCGGACGGAACTCCGCCAGCACCGATTCGTAGACCGGCCGCTTGAAGGCGACGATCAGGCCCGGCAATTCTTCCGCGTCGATCCATTTCCAGGCGTCGAATTCCGGATGATCGGTGTCCAGCCGGATGTCGGCCTCGGTTCCCGTGAAGCGGGCCAGCATCCACATCTGCTCCTGCCCGCGCCAGCGGCCCTTCCACACCTTTCCCAGCAGGTCGTCGGGCAGGTCGTAACGGTGGGGGGCTGCGGTCATGGCGATGAACTCCGCCTTCGCGGTGCCGATCTCCTCCTCCAACTCGCGGAAGGCGGCGCTGCAGGCGTCCTCGCCATCGTCGACGCCGCCCTGCGGCATCTGCCAGTCGGCCTCCGACCCGGAGCGCCTGGCGACGAACACCTCGCCGCGGTCGTTCAGCAGCATGATGCCGACGCAGGGGCGGTAGGGCAGCGCGTCACGGACGATGGGGGCGGTCATGCCGGGGGACTCCGTTGGGATCAGGTCTTGGTGATGAAGAAATAGACGGTCATGCCGGCTCCCACCAGGATCACCATCTTGCGCAGGACCGGCGGCGGGATGTGGCGGGCGACCGACGCGCCGGCATAGCCGCCGGCCATTGCGGCGACCAGCATGATCAGCGCTTCCGACCAATAGACCGCCCCGCCGGCGACGAAGGCCGCCACCGCGACGGCGTTCAGGCAGCCGGAGACCAGCGATTTCAGTCCGTTCATGGCGTGCAGGTCGGTCAGGCCGAAGACGCCGAGCGTCGCCAGGATCAGGATGCCGATGCCGCCGCCGAAATAGCCGCCATAGACCGCGATCAGGAACTGCACGGTCAGCACCGTGCCGTGACCGATGGTGACGTTGCGTCGCACCCAGGCCGACGCGGTCGGGCCGATCGCGAACAGCAGCGTGGCGAACAGCAGAAGCCACGGCACGATGACCTCGAAGGTCTTCTGCGGCGTCCACAGCAGCAGCAGGGCGCCCAGCAACCCGCCGACGAGGCTGATGCCGAGGAAGGAGGGCAGGTGGATGTCGCGGATGCGGCCCAGCTCCCGCCGGTAGCCGAATGCGCTGGCCAGCGCGCCGGGCGACACCGCGACGGTGCTGGTGGCGTTGGCGTTCAGCGGCGGCACCCCGGCCAGGATCAGCGCCGGAAAGGTCAGGAAGCTGCCGCCCCCGGCCACGGCGTTCAGCACGCCGGCGAAGAAAGCGGAGACGATCAGCAGCAGCGTCAGCATGTCACCCTACCCGAAACCTGTCCCGGCACTGCGGATGCCGCGTTGCGTTTTGCACACGCCCGCCCATACCGCAACGCCGAAGTCCCACAACCGCGCGGCTTTCGCAACCCCGAACAATTCGTTAAGGTCGTCGTCCCTTCAACGGATAGAGTGTCTGGAGACCTCCATGTCCGCCCTGCTCGACACCACCGACGCCCTGCACGACCAGATGCTGACCCTCGGCCGCGCCGCGCGCGCCGCCGCGGCTGCGCTGGCGACCGTGCCAGGACCGTCGAAGGACCGGGCGCTGAGGGCGGCGGCGGCGGCCATCCGCGCCCGCGCCGCCGAGATCAAGGCCGCCAACGCCGAGGACATGGCGAACGCCCGCGACCTGTCCGGCCCCATGCGCGAACGGCTGATGTTGGACGACAAGCGCATCGAGGCGATGGCCAAGGGCCTGGAGGACATCGCCGACTTCCCCGATCCCATCGGCGGCGTGCTGGCGGAATGGACGCGGCCCAACGGCCTGCGCATCCAGCGTGTCCGCGTGCCGCTGGGTGTCGTCGGCATCATCTATGAAAGCCGGCCGAATGTGACGGCGGATGCCGGCGGCATCTGCCTGAAGTCGGGCAACGCCGCCATCCTGCGCGGCGGGTCGGAGAGCATCCGCTCGTCCCGCGCCATCGCCGACTGCCTGGTCCAGGGGCTGCGCGAAGCGGGGCTGCCGGAAGCGGCGATCCAGCTGGTGCCGACCACCGATCGCGCCGCCGTCGGCCACATGCTGACGATGCGCGACTACATCGACGTCATCATCCCGCGCGGCGGCAAGTCGCTGATCCAGCGCATCGCCGACGAGAGCCGGGTGCCGGTCATCAAGCATCTGGACGGCAACTGCCATGTCTATGTCGATGCCGGCGCCGACCTGGAGAAGGCGCGCAAGGTGGTGCTGAATGCCAAGATGCGCCGAACCTCCATCTGCGGCGCCGCCGAGACCCTGCTGGTCGACCGCGCCATCGCCGACAAGGCGCTGCCGCTTCTGGTGAAGGATTTGCTGGATGCCGGCTGCGCCGTGCGCGGCGACGCGGCGGCCCAGGCGGCCGACCCGCGGGTGACGGCGGTGGCGCCGGAGGATTGGGACACCGAGTATCTCGACGCCATCATCGCCTGCGGCGTGGTGGACGGGGTGGATGCGGCAATCGACCACATCAACGCTCACAGCTCCCACCACACCGAATCGATCCTGACCGAGGATCCGGCGGCGGCGGAGCGGTTCCTGTCGCGGGTGGACAGCGGCATCGTGCTGTGGAACGCTTCGACCCAGTTCGCCGACGGCGGCGAGTTCGGCATGGGGGCGGAGATCGGCATCTCCACCGACAAGTTCCACGCTCGCGGCCCGGTGGGTGCCGAGCAGTTGACCAGCTACAAGTATGTCGTGCGCGGCGATGGCCAGACGCGGCCGTAAGACAGACACCCCTCCCTCCCGTGGAACCCTCTCCCCCCCGGGGAGAGGGCAGGGTGAGGGGGATGCATCGCGAGGATCGTCCGGCAAACGGAACCCCCTCACCCAACCCTCTCCCCGGGGGGGAGAGGGTAAGCGCTCCGGGTTGAAGTCCGGATTCCAAAAGGCCCCCCACCTCTACTCCGGCCCGCTCTATGCCGGCCTCACCGTCGGCATCCTCGGCGGGTCGTTCAACCCGGCCCATGCCGGGCACCGGCACATCAGCCTGTTCGCGCTGAAGGCGCTCGGGCTCGACCGTGTCTGGTGGATGGTCAGCCCGCAGAACCCGCTGAAGTCGGCGTCCGGCATGGCTTCGCTGTCCGACCGGATGGCGGAGGCGCGGGCGGTCGCCGCCCATCCGCGGATCGAGGTGACGGCGATCGAGACCGCGCTCGGCACCCGCTTCACCGCCGATACGCTGGCCAAGCTTCAGCGCCGCTTCCCGAAAACCCGCTTCGTTTGGTTGATGGGGGCGGACAATTTGCGACAAATTCCGCGCTGGAAACATTGGAATCGAATCTTCGACTCGGTGGCCGTTGCGGTTTTCGCCCGCCCCACCTATTCTCTTAGTGCGTTGAGCGGCAAGGCCGCCCAACGCTACACCCGTCGACGGGTGTCGGTGTCGGGGGTCAAAGGGCTGGCGCGCCGCAGGCGGCCGGCCTGGGCGTTCTTACGCAACCCCTTGCACCCGGCCTCGGCGACGGCGATCCGGCAGGCACGGGCCGCCGGGTCGTGAAACCGTTGCAAGAGGTTGGAGCCATCACCACGCACACCGAAACGGCCGCGACCGCTCCGCGGCCAGCCGCCGTTCCCCAGATCCTGGAACCGCAGGACCTGAAGGCGCTCATTCAGGCGTCGCTCGACGCCGATCAGGCGGATGACGTCACCGTCATCGATCTCGCCGGGAAAACCACCTTCGCCGATTACATGATCGTGGCGTCGGGCCGCAACACGCGGCACATCGCCGCCATGGCAATGAAGCTGGCCGAAAAGCTGAAGCAGGCCGGCGTCCGCGGCGTCGAGATGGAAGGCATGGCCCAGTGCGACTGGGTTCTGGTCGATGCCGGCGACGTGATCGTCCACCTGTTCAAGCCGGAAGTCCGGACCTTCTACAACATCGAGAAGATGTGGGGTCTGGAGCTGCCGACGCCGTCGGGCACGGCGCGGCTGAGCGCCTGACGGGCCAAGGGCGGAAACGAGAGCGAAACGGGGGCGGAGGGCCGCATCATGCGTCTGTGGCTCGCCGCCGTCGGGCGGTCGCGGGGCGGACCGACCCGCGACCTGTTCGACGAGTATGTCGGACGGCTCGGGTGGCCCTTCACCCTGAAGGAGGTCGAGGTGAAAAAACGCCTCTCCTCCGACGAATTGAAACGGCAGGAGGCGGAGCTGCTGCTCGCCGCCGTGCCGGCCGGCGCCATCGTCGTGGCGCTCGACGAACGCGGCAAGGCGCTGCCCAGCGAAGCTTTCGCCGCCAAGATCGGCGACTGGCGCGACCGCGGCGCCGGTGATCTCGCCTTCCTGATCGGCGGTGCCGACGGCCATGGCGACGCTGTGCGGGCGCGGGCCGACTTCCTGCTCGCCTTCGGGCCGATGACTTGGCCCCACATGCTGGTGCGCGGCATGCTTGCGGAGCAACTCTATCGCGCCCAACAAATTCTTGCCGGTCACCCCTATCACAGATCCTGATTCCCTGCGTCGCATCCGGCGCGCGGAAAAGCGCCGGAGCCGAAAAACACAAAACTCCGAGACCACAACCTTTCGAGAAAGGTAAGCGCGATGACCGAGACCAACCGACCCCGCCCTGTCGTCCTCTGCATTCTGGACGGCTGGGGCTATCGCGAGGAGCGGTCCGACAACGCGATTGCGCTGGGCGACACCCCGAATTGGGACCGCCTGTGGTCGGCCGAGCCGACGGCCTTCCTGGACGCCAGCGAGGAGGAGGTCGGCCTGCCCAAGGGTCAGATGGGCAACTCCGAGGTCGGTCACATGAATCTCGGCGCCGGCCGGGTCGTCATGCAGGACCTCGTGATGATCGACCACGCCATCGTCGAGGGCGAGCTTGAGCGCAACGCCGCGCTGAACGATCTGGTCAAGGCGATGCACAAGACCGGCGGGCGCGTCCATCTGATGGGCCTGCTGTCGCCGGGCGGCGTCCATTCGCACCAGGACCACATCGCGGCGCTGGCCGGCGTGCTGTCGCGCGAGGGGGTTCCGGTGGCGGTCCACGCCTTCACCGACGGCCGCGACGTGCCGCCGCAGAGCGCCAAGGATCAGGTCGCCGAGTTCATGGCCGACGTCTTCGAGCTGCCGGGCGTCGAGGTGGCGACCGTCATCGGCCGCTACTACGCCATGGACCGCGACAAGCGCTGGGATCGCGTCGCCAAGGCTTATGCGGCAATGACGAAGGCGGAGGGCGAACGCGCCGCCGATCCGATCCAGGCGATCGAGCAGAGCTACGCCGCCGACAAGCACGACGAGTTCATCCTGCCGACGGTGATCGGCGACTATGCCGGCATGAAGGACGGCGACGCCATCCTGATGGCGAATTTCCGCGCCGACCGCGCCCGCGAAATCCTGGCCGCCTATGTCGATCCGGCTTTCGACGGCTTCCCGGTGGATGGGGCGCCGAAGCTGGCCGCCGCCGTCGGCATGGTCGAATATTCGTCGGCGCTGGCGAAGCTGATGACCACCATCTTTCCGCCGAAATCTCTCACCAAGGTGCTGGGCGAGGTGGTTTCCGAGGCCGGAATGAAGCAACTGCGCATCGCCGAGACGGAGAAGTACCCGCACGTCACCTTCTTCTTCAACGGCGGCGAGGAGCGGGTCTATGAGGGCGAGGACCGCATCCTGGTGCCGTCGCCGAAGGTCGCCACCTACGACCTGCAGCCGGAGATGTCCGCCGCCGAAGTGACCGGCAAGCTGGTCGGCGCCATCGATTCGGGCAAGTACGACCTGATCGTCGTCAACTTCGCCAACCCCGACATGGTCGGCCACAGCGGCATGCTCGACGCTGCCATCAAGGCGGTGCAGGCGGTCGACGGCAGCCTGGGTCAGGTGGAGGCCGCGGTGCGCCGTGCCGGCGGCACCATGCTGGTCACCGCCGACCACGGCAACTGCGAGCTGATGAAGGATCCGGAGACCGGCGGCCCGCACACCGCCCACACGCTGGACAAGGTGCCGCTGATCCTGATCAACGGCCCGGCCGGTGCGCGGATCGAGAGCGGCCGTCTGGCCGACATCGCACCGACGCTGCTCGACCTGCTGGGCCTGCCGAAGCCGGCGGAGATGACCGGCCGCAACCTGCTGGTCCGCACCGCCGCCCGCGCGGCGGCGGAGTAACGGATGGCGCCGGGCGTTCCCTTTGCGCTCGAGTCCCCCTCTCCCCCCCGGGGAGAGGGTCGGGGTGAGGGGGGCGCGTGGCGTGGAGGTGCGGGAATTCCTGCGCTTCGACTTACATCCCGCCGCAAATCCCCCTCACCCAACCCTCTCCCCGGGGGGGAGAGGGTATCCGCTGGGGAGAGGATATCCGGGGCGGGAGAGGGTATCCTCGCCGGCTTCGTCGTCATCGCCGGCCTGATCCTCGCCCAGCCGGCGAATGCGCAGTCCGAAGCGCCCAAGGACACGCTGAAGCGCGTCGAACAGCAGCTTCAGACCGGCAAGCAGCGCCAGCAGCAGTTGGAGCGCCAATCGCAGGCGCTTCAGACCGAACTCGACGACCTGCGCGGCCGGCTGATCGCGCTGGCCGATCAGGCGCGCGGGCAGGAACAGTCACTCGATCAGTTGGAGGAGTCGCTCGCCGCGCTGGAAGCGGAGGAGCGGGACCGTTCCGCCGGTCTCGACGCCGAGCGGCAGCAGATCGCCACCCTGCTGGCCGCCCTGCAGCGGCTGGCGCGCATCCCGCCGGAAGCGGCGCTGGCCCGGCCGGAAAGCCCGGTCGACACGCTGCGCTCCGCCCTGCTGCTGCGCGATGCAGTGCCGGCGCTGAAGGCGCGGGCCGATGCGCTGGCCCAGGCGCTGACCGCGCTGGCCGACACCCGCGGCAAGCTGGTGGACCAGCGGGCGAAGGCGCTGGCGGCGCGGGTGGCGCTGTCCGAGAAACAGGACGAGATGAACCGCCTGATCGCCCGGCGCGAGGAGCTGTCGCGCCAGACGGAGGAGGAGCGCGTCCAGGTCGGCCAGCGCATGGCGGACCTGTCCGGTCAGGCCACCGACTTGCGCCAGCTGATGGAGCGGATCGAGGCCGAACGCCGCGCCGCCATCGAGGCCGCCGCCCGCCGCGAGGCCGAACGGCGCGAAGCGGAACGCAAGGAAGCCGCCCGCCGGGAGGCGGAAAAGCGCGAGGCCGAACGCCGCCTCGCCGCCCAGAAGGAAGCGGAGCGCAAGGCGGCCGAACGCAAGCTGGCCGAACTGCGCGCCGCGGAGCAGAAGGTCGCGGAAGAGAAGGCCGCCGAGGAAAAACGGGCGAAGGACGAAGCCGCCAGGGAAGCGGCGCGGGAGCGTGAGCTGGCCGCGAAATCCCCGGACGGCCCGCCGGCGGTCGCCGGCATGGTGCTGCCCGCCGCCGGCAAGCTGACCACCCGCTTCGGCGAGGCCGACCGCTTCGGTGCCACCAGCCGCGGCGTGACGGTCCAGACCCGCGCCGGGGCCGCCGTGGTGGCGCCGCGCGGCGGCACGATCGTGTTCGCCGGCCCGTTCAAGGGCTATGGCCTTATCTTGATCGTGGAACACGGCAACGGATATCATAGTTTGATTGCGGGTTTGGGCCGGATCGACACGGCTGTCGGGCGTAAGGTGGCCAGCGGGGAACCGCTGGCGGTCATGCCGTCGGACGGCAATCCGGATCTCTATTTCGAGCTGCGACGAAACGGCCAGCCGATCAACCCGCAACGCGGGTTCGGCGCCCCGGAGGGGAAAGGACAAGGGTAGATGAGGATGATCAAGCGCGCCGCCACGGCGGCTGCTCTGGTGTTTCTGGGCGCCGGCGTCGCCACCGTCACCGCGCAGTCCAGCAATTCGTCGGACACCTACCGGCAGCTGAACCTGTTCGGCGACGTCTTCGAGCGCGTCCGCGCCGAATATGTCGAGCCGGTCACCGACGAACAGCTGATCGAATCGGCGATCAACGGGATGCTGACCTCGCTCGACCCGCATTCCAGCTATCTGAACAAGAAAAGCTTCCAGGACATGCAGGTCCAGACCCGCGGCGAGTTCGGCGGGCTGGGCATCGAGGTGACGATGGAGAACGGCCTGGTGAAGGTCGTGTCGCCCATCGACGACACCCCGGCCTTCCGCGCCGGCCTGCAGCCGGGCGACCTGATCGTCCAGTTGAACGGCGAGGCGGTGATGGGCCTCAGCCTGAACGAGGCGGTGGAGAAGATGCGCGGCCCCGTGGGCAGCGAGCTGAAGGTTACCGTCCGCCGCGGCGAGGCGGGCGAGCCCTTCACCGTGTCGCTGACCCGCGCCGTCATCAAGGTGCAGTCCGTCCGCTACCGCACCGAAGGCGACATCGGCTACATCCGCATCACCAGCTTCAACGAGCAGACGCAGAGCGGGCTGGAGAAGGCGATTTCCTCCATCCAGCAGCAGTTGGGCGACAAGCTGAAGGGCTTCGTGCTCGACCTGCGCAACAATCCGGGCGGCCTGCTCGATCAGGCGGTGTCGGTGTCCGATACCTTCCTGGAGAAGGGGGAGATCGTGTCGACCCGCGGCCGGCGGGCGGAGGAGGGCACCCGCTTCAACGCCAAGCCGGGCGACCTGATCAAGGGCCTGCCGATGGTGGTGCTGGTCAACGGCGGGTCCGCCTCGGCTTCCGAAATCGTCGCCGGTGCCCTGCAGGATCACAAGCGCGCGATCATCATGGGCACCCAGAGCTTCGGCAAGGGATCGGTGCAGACCATCATCCCGCTGCCCGGCCATGGCGCCATGCGCCTGACCACCGCGCGCTACTACACGCCGTCGGGCCGCTCGATCCAGCAGCTGGGCATCACCCCGGACATCGAGGTGCATGTCGCCAAGGTGGAGGATCTGGACAAGAACGTCGTCCGCCGCCGCGAAGCCGACCTGAAGGGCGCGCTGGTCAACCCCGACGCCAGCAAGGCGCCGCGTCCGGCCACCACCAACCCGGCCGCTCCCGGCACGCCGGCGGCCCCGAACCCGGCAGCGCCCGCTCCGGGGCCGGGCGCCGGTGCTGCTCCGGCTGCACCGGGTGCAGCTCCGGGTGCCGCGCCTGCTCCGGCAGAGGGTGCGGCGGCGGAGGGGGCGGAGCCGCCCTTCGACTTCCAGCTCGCCCGCGCGCTGGATCTGCTGCGTGGCGTCGCCCTGTTCCAGCAGCGCGCCGCGGCGCGCTGACCGGAGCAACCGACGGTGAAGGCTCCCGCCCTGCTGGGTCGTTTGCGGTTCGATGTCCGGGGTCTGCGCCCCGGACTCGGCTGGCTGCGCCGTTTCCGCCGCAATGGAGGCGATTCGGCGGGACGGCCGCGCAAGCCGTTGTCCAAGCCTCTGCTGGCTGCCGTCGCCCTGGTGGCGGTCGCCGGTGGCGGGCTGGCCGGCTGGCTGGCCTTGAACGGCGAGGCGACGCGGGAGGCTTGGCAGGCATCGATTCCGGCGGCGACGGTGGCGGTCGCTCCGCTGCCGCCGCCACCGGTGCCGGAACCCAAGGCCGCCGCGCCGGCGGCGCCTTTGCCCACCGACGCCGCCCCGCTGCCTCTGCCGGGCGTTCCGGCGGCGGCGGTGACGCTGGTCCCGGCGCCGGTGCCGGGTCTGGTGGAGGATAGCCGCAACGGTCCGCTGCCGCGCATCGCCCAGGACGGACGCAAGCCCTGGCAGGTCTATGCCCGGCCCTTCCCGGCGACCGACAAGCGGCCGCGCATCGCCATCGTCATGTCCGATCTTGGGCTCAGCGGCGTCACCACCGGCAATGCGCTGGCGAAGCTGCCGCCCGGCATCACGCTGGCCTTCCTGCCCTATGCCGAGCGGCTGGACGATTGGGTCGAGCGGGCGCGCACCAAGGGGCACGAGGTGATGCTGTCGGTGCCGATGGAGCCGCTGAACTACCCGCGTGACGATCCCGGTCCGAACGCGCTGCTGACCATGCTCGGACCCGACCGCAATGTCGAACGGCTGGAATGGTCGCTGGGCAAGGCGGTCGGCTATGTCGGCATCACCAGCACCACCGGCAGCAAATTCACCGCCAACCCGGCGGCGATGCAGCCGGTGATCGACGTGCTGAAGGCGCGTGGCCTGCTGCTGGTCGATTCGCGGGTCAATCCGAAGAGCGTGGCCGGGCCGCTCGCCAATCTGGCCGGCGTGCCGCGGGCGTTGGGCGACCGCGTCATCGACCGTGATCTGTCGCGCGGCGCCATCGACGACCAGCTGCGCGAGTTGGAGGAGCTGGCAAAGACCAACGGTGCGGCCGTCGGCTTTGCCTCTCCCTATCCGACAACGATCGAGCGCCTCAATCTGTGGCTGACCTCGCTGGCCGACCGCGGCATCGCGTTGGCCCCGGCATCGGCGGTGGTCAACATCCAGAAATAGCGGTTGCGACTGCACCACCCGATGCGACAACGCGCATCGGGTGGTAGCGCGTGTGTGCCTTGCTTGATTGCGTCCGTTGCGAGAATATCTCCGCCGACTTTCGAATTTGTGGAGAGGGCGGATGTATCACCCCGAAGCGCTGGAGCCCATCGTCGCCTTCCTGCGCGGCATCGGCATGCAGGTGGAATATGGCGAGGGCGGGCGCGACGGCTTCCTGCCCGGCGTGAACATCCATGCCGGCGCGATCCATGTCGATCCGGAGACCCTGAAGGGACCGGGCGACCTGCTGCACGAGGCCGGCCACATCATCGTCATGCCGCGCCAGTACTGGCCGTTGCTGAACCGCAACGTGCAGACGGACATCGACAACATCCTCGCCGACCAGACCGCGCGCGACGGCGCCCCCGACCCGATCCTGACCCGGGCGGCCCGCCAAGGCGAGTTCATGTCGCAGGCCTGGTCCTATGCGGCGGTTCAGCATCTGGGCCTGCCGCAGGAATGCCTGTTCTTCCCCGGCTCCTACCAGTACCACGAGTATGAGGGCACCCACCCGATGCAGGCCTGGATCGAGCAGGGGACCCATTTCGGCCTGATCAATCTGGCGCAGGCCGGCTTCACCGGCTATGCGGGAATGTTCGCCTATATGGGCGACAACGGGCTGGCGCCGTTCCCGCAGATGGCGCGCTGGACGTTGGACTGAGGGGGCGCGTTCGGCGGAACCCCCTCACCCGCAAAGCGCATCCCAATCCAGCGCCCCCGGATCCTCAACCAGATGGTCGACGGCGTCGAAGACCACGGCGGGGTGCTGGGGCCAGGCGATGGTCAGCATGCCGGCGGCCTTGGCGCTACGGGCGCCGGTGGGGCTGTCCTCGATCACCGCGCAGGCCTCCGGGGGCAGGCCCAGCATCTTCGCGGCCAGCAGGTAGGGCTCCGGATGGGGCTTGCCGTTGGCGACGTCCTCGCGGGCGATGCTGAAGCGGAAATGCGGGATCGACATCGCGCGCATGTTGGCGTCGACGATCATGCGCCCGCCGTTCGACACGCAGGCCTGCGCCAGCCCGCGGGCAGCGAAGGCCTCCACCAGGGCGAAGGCGCCCTCGCGCGGGCGCACCTGATCGACGCGGGCGACATACTGCGCGTTGATCTCGTCGGCCCAGGCGTGCAGGTCGATGGGGAAGGGGCGGCGGGCATGCAGCGCGGCATAGATCTCGCGGAACGCCACGCCGTGCATCGACCGGCAATCCTCGTCGCTCAGCTCATGGCCATAGCCGCGGCAGACGTCGACGGTGATCTGCTGGTGCCAGGGTTCGCTGTCCATCAGCGTGCCGTCGATGTCCCACAGCACGGCACGGATCGGGGAGCTGATCGGGCTGCGGTCAGTCACCGCACCACCAGATCGTCGCGGTGGATCATCTCGTCGCGCCCCTGATATCCCAGGATCTCCGGGATCTCGGTGCTCTTGTGGCGCAGGATCTTGCGGGCGTCGTCGGCGCTGTAGGCGACGAGGCCGCGGGCGACCTCGCGCCCCTCCTGGGTGCGGACGATCACCACGTCGCCGCGGTCGAAGTCACCCTGCACGGCACTGACGCCGGCCGGCAGCAGGCTGGCGCCGTGGGACAGGGCGCGCGTGGCGCCGTCATCGACCACCAGCACGCCGGTGGCGTTCACATGGCCGGCGATCCAGGCCTTGCGGGCGCTGGTCGGTTCGGCGGAGGGAAGGAACCAGGTGCAGAGCGCGCCGCCATCCTCCGGTCGCAGTTCCAGCGCCGCCAGCGGGTTCATGCGCTTGCCCTTGGCGATGACCATGCGGCAGCCGGCCGACAGGGCGACTCGCGCCGCGGCGATCTTGGTCACCATGCCGCCGCTGCTGTAGCCGGGGGGCGGCTCGCCGGCCATGCCCTCGATCTCCGGCGTCAGTTCGCGCACGGTGGGGATATGGCGGGCGTTCGGGTCCTTGCGCGGGTCGGCGGTATAGAGGCCGTCGATGTCCGACAGCAGCACCAGCGTGTCGGCGCTGACCATCTGCGCCACGCGGGCCGCCAGCCGGTCGTTGTCGCCGAAGCGGATTTCGGCGGTGGCGACCGTGTCGTTCTCGTTGATGACCGGAACGGCGCCCAGCTTCAGCAGGGTGTCGATGGTGTTGCGGGCGTTCAGGTGGCGCCGCCGCTCCTCCGTGTCCTCCAGCGTCACCAGAACCTGGGCGACGGTGACATCGTGGCGGGCCAGCGTTTCCTGATAGGCGTGGGCGAGGCGGATCTGGCCGGTGGCGGCGGCGGCCTGCTTCTCTTCCAGCTTCAGCGCCCGGCCGACGAGGCCGAGATGCTCCCGCCCGCAGGCGACGGCGCCGGAGGTGACGATCACCACCTCCTGCCCGCGCTTGCGGCAGGCGGCGACGTCGTCGGCCAGCGCGTCGAGCCAGTCCCGGCGGATTTGCCGGGTCTCCCCATCGACCAGAAGGGCCGAGCCGATCTTTACGACCAGCCGGCGGGATTCGAGAAGGGTAGGGGCGTCAAGCGCCATGGCGGGAGGTTCCGTCCGTATCGTCGTCCGAACCGTCCTCTTCGCCCTCCGGCTCCTCTCCGTCAAGGGCTTCGTCCGAGTCGCCGACCTCCAACTCCTCACCCTCTTCGAGTTCGCCCTCTTCGAGGTCGTCCTCCTCGAACTCCTCGTCCTCGCCGCCGACCCATTCGCCGGTTTCGTCGTCCCACTGCATCTCGCTGTCGTCGGGCAGCTTCTGGCCGACCGGCGGGCGGGGGATGGACCGGGTCGCGGGGGCGTGGATGACCTCGGGTTCTTCCGACTTGGACTCCTTGATCACCGTCAGCAGCCGGTACAGCACCTGCTTCACGCCCTGGCCGGTGGCGCCGGACAGCACCATGACCTCGGCGCCCGATGCCTCCTCCAATGCCGCCTTCTTCTCCTCGATCTCCTCGTCCAGCAGGGCGTCGGCCTTGTTCAGCCCGATGACCTCCGGCTTGTCGGCGAGGTTGCCGCCATAGGCCTCCAACTCGTTCCGGATCGTGCGGTAGGAGGCGACGACGTCGTCGGCCGTGCCGTCGATCAGGTGCAGCAGGATGCGTGAGCGTTCGACATGGCCGAGGAAACGGTCGCCCAGCCCATGGCCCTCGTGCGCGCCCTCGATCAGGCCGGGGATGTCGGCGATGACGAACTCTTCGTCACCGGCGCGGACGACACCCAGGTTGGGAGCGAGCGTGGTGAAGGGGTAGTCGGCGATCTTCGGCTTGGCCGCGGTGGTGGCGGCCAGGAAGGTCGACTTGCCGGCATTGGGCAGCCCCAGCAGGCCGGCATCGGCGATCAGCTTCAGCCGCAGCCACACCCACTGCTCCTGCCCCGGCCAGCCGGGGTGGAACTTGCGCGGCGCCCGGTTGGTCGGCGTCTTGAAGTGCGCATTGCCGTGCCCGCCGTCGCCGCCGCGCAGGAAGACGCGGCGCTGACCGGCCTCGGTCAGGTCGCACAGCACGGTTTCCTGATTCTCGTCGAGGATCTGGGTTCCGACCGGCACGCGCAGGACGACATCCTCGCCGCGCGCGCCGTTGCGGTTGCTGCCCATGCCGTGATGGCCGCGCTGCGCCTTAAAGTGCTGCTTGTAGCGGTAGTCGATCAGCGTATTCAGGCCGTCCGCCGCCTCGATGATCACGTCGCCGCCGCGACCGCCGTCGCCGCCGTCCGGGCCGCCGAACTCGATGAACTTCTCGCGCCGGAACGCGACGGCACCGGGGCCGCCGTCACCGCTCTTCAGGAAGACCTTGGCTTGATCGAGAAACTTCATCGGGGAACCTGCCCGTAAACGGAAGGGAAACCGGTGGTGGGACGGCACCGGACTGAAAACGAAAATCGGGGAGCCGGTCGCCCGGTCCCCCGATTTTATCCCACAAGCGTGCAGGCCTGCGACACAGGCCGCGCAACGACCTTAGAGGTTACTCGGCCCGATCACTCGGCGGCGACGGCCGGAACTTCCTGGTCGTTGGCCGGAACGACGTTCACGAAGGTGCGGCCGTTCGAGCTGTGCTTGAAGTAGACTTGGCCATTGGCCATCGCGAACAGGGTGTGGTCGCGGCCGATGCCGACATTCTCGCCCGGGTGGAACTTCGTGCCACGCTGACGGACGATGATGTTGCCGGAGACGACGTTCTCGCCACCGAAACGCTTCACGCCGAGACGGCGACCGGCGGAGTCACGGCCGTTGCGGGACGAGCCGCCTGCCTTTTTGTGTGCCATGGGGTGTTGCTCCTAAACTGAAGATGCGCCTGGAAGCCCGACCGGAGAACCCGGATCAGGCCGCGCCGTTGATGCCGGTGATGCGCAGGACGGTCAGGTCCTGGCGGTGGCCGTTCTTGCGGCGGTAGTTCTGGCGGCGCTTCTTCTTGAAGACGATGATCTTCGGGCCGCGGTCCTGGGCGACGACCTCGGCGACGACCGTAGCGCCGGCCACGGTCGGGGTGCCGATGGTGGTGTTGCCTGCGTCGCCGACCATCAGCACGTCATCGAGCGTGATGGAGGCGCCAGCATCGGCCTCGAGCTTCTCAACACGGATCACGTCGCCATTGGCGACCTTGTACTGCTTGCCGCCGGTGCGGATCACTGCAAACATTGTCGTCACTGCCTATGTCAAAACAAACGGCGGGTTTCTCGCCCACCGTTCGATGCGCAAGCCCGTTCATGGGAGCGACGATCTATACTCAGGAGGGGCTGAGAGTCAACAGGGATGCGGGCTGTGGGGCGCGCATTTTTCTGCAAAAAAGGCTTGCACGCCCGAAGGCGTTTATATAGGTTCCGCCCACCCCGCCAAACGGGGCAGCGGATGGGTGGCAGAGCGGTTGAATGCACCGCACTCGAAATGCGGCATACCCTCACGGGTATCGGGAGTTCGAATCTCCCCCCATCCGCCATTCTCTCTCTTCTGAGAGAGGGAAGATAGCGGAAAGCGCCAGCCGGACCGGCTAGGCGCTTTTTTCATGCCCGGATGCCGCCTCGGCCGGTCGGGTTTCCCCTTTTTCGCCGCTTGGTCGCGATGGCCGTTCCCCCGGCTGGTTTGTTGGTCATGTCAACGCCAACGCCCAGATAACCAACGCTCAAGATCCCTTTGGTGCGATCCGCCAGGGGTGCGACCGGAGGGGTGCCGCCATGAACACGCTCAGCCGCCGTGATGGATGCCTGCGATTCTCCTATGTCGTGGAGGGCGGCCTGCGCGTCGAAGGCACTCATGATCCGGCGGAGCAGGTGCTGATCCTGAAGGTGACGGCGCCGCAGGGGCGGGTGATCCATATGGATGCGATCCCCTGCGACGATCCCCGAGTCATCTTGGAGGCTTTGCGTGAGTGGGGCGAGCCGCCGGAGGAGGTGCGCGATGCTTTGCCGGCGCTGGGCGGCAACGCGATTCTGCTGGAAACGCGGCTTGGCGACTCGGTGCGGGCCTCGGTTCGCCGTCACGGCATGAAGGTGGAGGTCGTCTTCATCGACGCCGACGGCCGGCGGCTGGCGGAGCTGCGTGCCGGCAGCCTGGAAGCGCTCGACGCCAAGGCCGGCGGGTTGCTGCGCCTGTCGCAACGGACCCGCGCGGTGCTCGGCGCCTGGCTGTCGGCCGAGCCGCTGTGGCTGGCGGCATTTCTGCTGGGCGGGCCGTTCCTGGGGGCTCTGCTGATTGGATTCGGGGCGCAGGTGTCGCCGGAGCAGGTGCTGGTCACCGCCTATGCCGGTGCGGCCGGACTGGTTGCCGCCTATGAACTGATGCGCGCCGGCTATGCGGAATGGGTGTTGGCGCCCCCGGACAACTTCCCGCGCGCCTGAATCCGAAGTCCGACTGATCGGCAAAGGAAACGGCGCCCCGGATGGTCCGGGGCGCCGTTCTCATGTCCGCGTCAGGGGCGGACGGACCGTGTCAGGCGTCAGGCCGCCTGCTGGGTCAGGGCGGGAGTCTCGACCTCCACCGCGGCGCTGCCGGCGGCGGTGACGATCGGAATGCTCCGCGGCTTCATCGCTTCGGGTACCTCGCGCGCCAGCTCGATGTGCAGAAGGCCATTCTGAAGAGACGCGTTGGTCACCTTGATGAAATCGGCCAGCTGAAAGCGGCGCTCGAACGCGCGGCCGGCGATACCCCGGTAGAGGAATTGGCCGGTCGGCTCGTCCTTCTTAGCTTTACCCGTGACGGTCAACGAGTTCTGGTGAGCGACGATGTTGAGGTCGTCCAGTCCAAAGCCGGCGACGGCCATGGTGATCCGGTACGAATCCTCGCTCAGCTTTTCGATGTTGTAGGGCGGATAGGATGCCGCCTCGTCACCGGTGGTCGCGGTCTCCAGCAGACGCGACAGGCGGTCGAAACCGACGGTGGAACGGAACAGCGGCGAAAGGTCGTAGCTACGCATGACATATCCTCCGAAAGAGCGATACGGCCGTCGAGGACCACGGCATCGGTCGGTCCTCTGAGGGCTGGCCCAAGGGCCGGTTTGATGGCGGACCCCGTATGGGCATCCGCCGGACGAGCGAGAGATAATCGCCGCTTTTCCCTGTTCAAGAGGGCGGACCCACCAAGACCGGTCAATCCCCGCCTGGGGTTGCCGGGTGCCGCCCGGTCACCAATTGTTAATCAGTTGCGGCAAGGCTCACGCTAGGGCCGTAAGTCCGCAGGAGGGGGCCGACGACCATGACTTCGCACACCTTCTTCTTCAACGGTCCCTACGACGAGACGATGGCCCTCTTGATCGAGGCGCGGAATTACATCGCCTATCATGATGCGGCCGAACACCGGAAGCTGCCGCCGCAGGTGCGTCTTCAGATCTCCTACGAATCCATGCGGGTGACCAGCCGCCTGACCCAGGTGATGGCGTGGCTGCTGGCGCAGAAGGCCGTGCATGCCGGCGAGATGACGAAGGAGCAGGCGGCGAGCGAGGATTTCGCGCTGTCCGGCGGCGAAATCTGTTCCGACCCCAGCGGCCCCGACAACGAGGATCTGCCGTCCGGCCTGCGCAGCCTGCTGGAGCGCAGCCACAGCCTGTATATGCGCGTTCACCGGCTCGACGCCATGGTCCGCGCCGATGTGGAGCGCGAGGCTGCGGCGGCGGTGGGGTAAGACGGCCACCACGTCATGCACAAACGAAAAGGGCGTCCGAACCGGTCGGACGCCCTTTTCGCATCGGCAGGATAGAAGCGCGGTAACGCTTACTTCTTGAGGCCGAAGTTCGCGAAGCGCTTGTTGAACTTGGCGATCTGCCCGCCGGTGTCCAGCAGCTTCTGCACACCGGTCCAGGCCGGGTGCGACTTCGGGTCGATGTCGAGGCGCAGCGTGTCGCCCGGCTTGCCCATGGTGGAGCGGGTCGTGAACGAGCTGCCGTCGGTCATGACCACGGTGATCTCGTGATAGTCGGGATGGATGTCAGTCTTCATGGCCGGGGTTCCTGCAAAGCGAGCGGCGTCTATACCAAAACCCCCTCCCCGGCGCAACCCCGGAATCTCGCCTCGTTCAGGATGTCCGCGGCGGGCTCCGCGGCCATTTTCCGGGCGGTTTCGCCTGTTCGTCGCCTTGTTGGCATCCCCGCACAACGCTATATGCCAGCGATCCGCATCAATACCCCCAACAGACAAGCGGGAAACGCGTGGCTCGCCAACCCTCCCCCGACATGATCGCCGCCTCCGCCCGTGGCGAGGCGGATACCCGCCGCCGCGACCTTGGACCGCTACGCCGTCTGGTGCCGTTCCTGCTTCCCTACAAGTGGCGAATCCTGGGCGCCATGTTGGCGCTGACCGTGGCCGCCGGCACCGTTCTGGGGCTGGGGCAGGGGATGCGGGTGCTGATCGACCAGGGCTTTTCCGGCGGGGACACTTCGCTGCTCGACCGGGCGCTGCTGGTGCTGCTGGGGGTGATCGCGCTGATGGCGGCCTCCACCTATGGCCGCTTCTATCTGGTCAGCTGGATCGGCGAGCGGGTGGTCGCCGACATCCGGCGCGCCGTCTACGACCATGTGCTGACCCTCTCGCCCGGCTTCTTCGAGACGACCAAGACCGGCGAGATCCTGTCGCGCCTGACCACCGACACCACGCTGCTGCAGGTGGTCGTCGGGTCGTCGGCCTCCATCGCGCTGCGCAACACGCTTCTGTTCCTGGGCGGCACCGGCATGCTGCTGATCACCTCGCCCAAGCTGACCGGGCTGGTGGCGCTGGTGGTTCCGCTGGTGGTGGCGCCGATCATCTTCTTCGGCCGGCGGGTGCGCAAGCTGTCGCGCGACAGCCAGGACCGCATCGCCGACATCGGATCCTTTGTCGAGGAGACGCTGGCCGCCATCCGCACGGTCCAGGCCTTCACCCACGAGGCCATCGACCGCGCCCTGTTCGGCCGCCGCGTGGAGGAGGCGTTCGACGTCGCCATCCGCCGCGTGCGGGTGCGGGCGGTGATGACGGTGATCGTCATCGTTCTGGTGTTCGGCGCCGTCGGCATCATCCTGTGGATCGGCGGCCATGACGTGGTGGCCGGGCGGATCACGCCGGGCGAGTTGTCGGCCTTCGTCATCTATTCCGTGGTGGTTGCCGGATCGGTCGGCGCCATCAGCGAGGTGATCGGCGACCTCCAGCGCGCCGCCGGCGCGACCGAGCGGCTGTTCAGCCTGCTGTCCGTCGAGTCGGAAATCCGCGCCCCCGCCGTGCCGAAGCCGTTGCCGGTTCCGGCGGCGGGTGCATTGTCCTTCGACGCCGTCCGCTTCCATTACCCGTCGCGCCCCGATTGGGCGGCGCTGGAGGGCTTCTCGCTGGACGTGAAGCCGGGCGAGCGGGTGGCGTTGGTCGGTCCGTCGGGCGCCGGGAAATCGACGGTGTTCCAGCTTCTGCTGCGCTATTACGACCCGCAGGCCGGTGCGGTGCGGCTCGACGGGGTCGAACTGCGCGACGCCGATCCGGTGGAGGTGCGCCGCCGTCTGGGGCTCGTGGCGCAGGATCCGGTGGTCTTCTCCGCCAACGCCTGGGAGAACATCCGCTACGGCCGGCCCGACGCCTCGGACACCGAGGTGCGCGCCGCCGCCGAGGCCGCCCATGCGCTGGACTTCCTCGATGCGCTGCCGGAGGGGTTCGATACCTTCCTGGGCGAGAAGGGCGTGCGGCTGTCGGGCGGTCAGCGCCAGCGCCTCGCCATCGCTCGCGCCATCCTGCGCGACCCGCCGGTGCTGCTGCTGGACGAGGCGACCAGCGCGCTCGACGCCGAGAGCGAGCGGATGGTGCAGGATGCGCTCGACCGGCTGATGCATGGCCGCACGACGCTGATCGTCGCCCATCGGCTGGCGACGGTGCTGAACGCCGACCGCATCGTGGTGATGGACCAGGGCCGCGTGGTCGAGACCGGCACCCATGGCGAGCTGGTGGCGCAGGGTGGCCTCTATGCGAGGCTGGCGGCGTTGCAGTTCGACCGCGCGGACGGGGTGGCGTAGGAGGGGGCATCGACGCCCAAGCCTATCCGCGCTACCCTCACCGCACCCCAGCCCTGTGAGGCAGTGCGATGGCGCGGATATCGGTGGGCCGCCTGATGGCGGTGATGGTGAAGGAATTCATCCAGATGCGGCGCGACCGGCTGACCTTCGCCATGATGGTGGGGGTGCCGATCCTGCAGCTGATCCTGTTCGGCTTCGCCATCAACTCCGATCCCAAGGCGCTGCCGACGGCGGTGCTCGTCGCCGATTCCAGCCCCTTTGCCCGCACGCTGGTCGCGGCGATGGAGAATTCCCGCTATTTCGCCATCACCCGGACCGCGGCGTCGGAGGCCGAGATCGACCGGCTGCTGGCGGAGGGGGAGGTGCAGTTCGCCGTCACCATCCCCACCGGCTTCGCCCGCGACCTGCAGCGCGGCACCCGTCCGGTCCTGCTGGTGGAGGCCGACGCAACCGACCCGGCGGCGACCAGCAACGCCCTGTCGGCGCTGACCGCCATCGCCCGCCAAGCGCTGAACCCCGATCTGACCGGGCCGCTGACGGCCTTGCGCGCCGGGCCGGACCCGGTGGAACTGCGCGTCCACCGCCGCTACAACCCGGAGGGCATCACCCAATACAATGTCGTGCCGGGGCTGATGGGCGTGGTGCTGACCATGACCATGGTGATGATGACGGCGCTGGCCGTCACCCGCGAGCGGGAGCGCGGGACCATGGAAAACCTGCTGGCCATGCCGGTCCGGCCGTTCGAGGTGATGCTGGGCAAGATCGTGCCCTTCGTCGTCGTCGGCTATGTCCAGGTGCTGCTGATCGTGGTGGCGGCGCGGCTGTTCTTCAACGTGCCGATCGTGGGCAGCCTGGGGCTGCTGTCCGCTGTGCTGATCCTGTTCATCGCCGCCAATCTGGCCGTCGGCTTCACCTTCTCCACGCTGGCGCGCAACCAGCTGCAGGCGATGCAGATGTCCTTCTTCTTCTTCCTGCCGTCGATGCTGCTGTCGGGATTCATGTTCCCGTTCCGCGGCATGCCGGGCTGGGCGCAGGCGGTGGGCGAGATCCTGCCGCTGACCCACTTCCTGCGCATCGTCCGCGGCATCCTGCTGAAAGGAAACGGCTTCGCAGAGATCGCGGCGGAGGTGCTGGCGCTCGCCCTGTTCCTGACGGTGGTCACGGTGGTGGCGTTGAAGCGCTACCGCCAGACGCTTGACTGATTGGCGGGGACTGCCCCCATGCACTGATTGCCCTCAGGCGGCCGACAGATACTGGAACACCGCCCGCCGGCTGTCATAGGCCGTTCCCTTGTCCATGACGAGGTCGAGGCCGCCGCCCTGGAACCGCCGATTGGGATCGACGAAGGCGGAAACCAGGAATTTCTTCGGCACCGTCAGGTTGAACTGCGCGATGCCGTGTTTGGACGCCGGATACTGGTCGGCCGGACCCATCGCCTGATCGTGGCCGATCACCGGGACGATCTTGGCAAGGCGGCGCTCCCCCGTGGCCGGGATGTCGCCGGCGATCTTGCGGGCAAGGCCGTTCACCCCGGCGACCCCGAATTTCTGCTCCAGCGACCCCTGCACCGTCGGCCGTGCCGCCTCCGCCGCGGGGTCGTTGCTGGGCAGGCCGTATTTGCCGCCGGACAGGTGGGTGTAGCCCAGGAACTGGAACTCCCCGGCAGCCATCGGTTCCTTCAGCAGCAGCAGGTAATAGCCGCGGCTGAGACGCCCGCGGTGAAAGCCGATCAGATCCTCCAAATGAATAGGATCACGGTTGATAATATCGATCAGCCGGGTCAAGCAACCGCGGACACTGACGATGTCGCCAATACGGTAGCTCATTGTCGGTGGCATTTTATCGAATTCCTTGTTGATGATGCTTCGACGTTTCCATTGCTAATAACGGGCTGTCAATATTCGCTGCGGCTAGTCCGGTCAGCCAGGGTGGAGTGCTCCCGTGCGGCTAGGAAGCTCGATCGGGACCATCAGACGCACCCCGGATGGATCGGGCTGGGGCCTGACCGTCCGGTTGTGCGGTCCGGATGCATCCTCCATCATTCCTTAACCACGGATCCGCTATATGCGGTATCGACCGCGGTGCCGGAGACGGCGGGGGGACGGACATGGGGAATCTTGCGGGGATTCGTGCTTTCGGGGGGCGCGCCTTCAAGGCGATCGCATGCGTCGGACTGGTGGCCGCTCTGCTGGCGGCCGGCGATGCCGACGCCAAGTCACGGAAGAAGAAAAAGCCGGTTCCGATCCCGGCCTATGCCACCAGCGTCGCCTGGGGGGCGGTGGCCGGCCCCTCGTTGGGAGCGTCGAGATCCATCGGCGGATACGCGGCCGGCTGTATCGCCGGTGCCCGCGCCCTGCCGCCGGAAGGCGTCGGCTATCAGGTGATCCGCCTGTCGCGCCAGCGCAACTACGGCCATCCGGTGCTGGTCGACATGCTCCGCGACTTCGGCCAGCGGGTGGCGCATGCCGGGCTCGGTACGGCGCTGGTCGGCGACATGGGGCAGGCGCGCGGCGGACCGATGCCGTCGGGCCATGCCAGCCACCAGATCGGGCTGGATGCCGATGTCTGGCTGCGGCTGGACCTGCCGCCGATGGGCCGCGCCGGGCGCGAGCGGCTGGACGAGGTCAAGTATGTCGATTACGACCGCATGCGTGTCACCGCCGACTGGTCGGACCGGCAGGCGCGGATGATTCAGATCGCCGCCAGCGACCCCCGCGTCGCCCGCATCTTCGTCAATCCGGCGATCAAGCTGGCGATGTGCCAGCGCAGTTGGTCCGACCGCGGCTTCCTGAACAAGCTGCGGCCCTGGCATGGCCATGACGGCCATATGCACATCCGGCTGAACTGCCCGGCCGGCAGCCCGCTGTGCGAACAGCAGGCGGAGCAGCCCGACGGCGACGGCTGCGGCGACGAACTGATGTCCTGGCTGGACAGCGCCTCCCCCGCGATCGAGCATCCGCCGGGTTACAAGCCGGAGCCGCGGGTGGTCCGCAAGATGCCGGCGGCCTGCGCCCCGGTGCTGAACGCGGCGGGCACGCGCATGGCCTCCCTGCCCGAATCGGGCGCGGCCCCTGCCAGAACCGCGCGCTGACGGGTGTGTTTCCGCGGAGAAATTTTTCCACTTGCATGCAATTAGCGTCCGTCTAACCTGAAGCTGGATGCATTCTTGCGGGCGGTGTGTTTGGGCTCGGCCGGACAACCGGAAGAATGCTGCGCCGTCCGGCGCCGGATGGGGAATTCGGCGGCGGCAGGTCGATCGGCGGATGGGGTGCCACGGCGATGACGGACAAAGGGCGATGACGGACAAGGACGGATCGTCCGGACATGGACCGAGCCTGAAGACGCGCCTCTATGCGTGGTGGGAAGGCTATGACCTCTCCGGTCTGAAGGCGAAGAAGGGCGAGGAGCAGCCGCGCCAGCCGGAACAGCCGCAGCCTGCCGCACCCGGTCCCGGCATGAACCGCTGGGGCAAGCCGCTGTGGACCGCCACCCGCATCGAGGTGGCGGAGAAGATGTGGGGCGAGGGCTTCAACACCCCCGGCGGCGCCGATCACATTCCCTATCTGGTCAAGCCGCTGGGCCTGAACCCGGCGATGAGCGTGCTGGATCTCGCCGCCGGGCTGGGCGGCACCAGCCGCACCATGGCCGGCAAATACGGCTGCTGGGTCACCGGGCTGGAGGCGTCGGAACTGCTGGCGAAGGAGGGGATGGTCCGCTCCTTCAAGCTGGGGCTGGAAAAGAAGGCGCCGATCGAGACCTTCAATCCTGAACATTTCGGCTATCCCAAGCGCGTCGACGCCATCGTCTACAAGGAAGGCCTGTTCTTCGTCCGCGACAAGGAACAGATGTTCGACGGCATGGAGCTGGCGCTGAAGCCGCGCGGCCACCTGCTAATCACCGACTATATCGCCGAAGCGGATGTGATGGGCGCCAAGGCGATCCAGAACTGGTGCGACAAGGAGCCGTTGACGCCGAACCTGTGGCCGAAGGACCGCATGGCGAACGCGTTCGCCCAGCGCAACCTCGACCTCCGCATCGCCGAGGACATCTCCGACACCCACCGCGGCCTGATCCTGTCCGCCATCCAGGGGCTGGTCGAGCATCTGGAGAAATTCCAGCTCGACACCCCGACCAAGCTGGCGGTGATGGAGGAGGTCGAGTTGTGGGCCCGTCGCGTCGCCGCCATCGAGGCCGGCGTGCGGGTGTACCGCTTCTACGCGATCAAGCCGGCGGAGTAGGGGGAGGCGTTACGGCCCCGCTCCAAAAAACTTTTGCGCGGTCGCATTTTCTCCTTGAGCGCGACGCCCGGTCTGGGTACATAGAGCGCCCCGCGTGACCCCAAGTAACGCGGACGCGCTTGTGGCGGAACTGGTAGACGCGCTAGGTTCAGGTCCTAGTGGCTGAAAGGCCGTGGGGGTTCGACTCCCTCCAAGCGCACCAACACCTCATGTGTTGGTGAAGAGTAGAAGAAATATAGTGGGGCCATAGCTCAGCTGGGAGAGCGCTACAATGGCATTGTAGAGGTCAGGAGTTCGATCCTCCTTGGCTCCACCATTTCTTCCCGCCTGTCGGGGCGGACAATTCCCGATCAACCCGGATATTTATCGGTACAGCCACTGTGGCTATCCTGCATCAGCAAGACGCAGACAGGGTGTTACCACCTTGGAGCGCATGGCCGAACGGGTGCCGCGCACGGATAATTGCGCCTGTCGAACCGCGAGCTTTTGCCTGCTCGCTTCGATTCACACGCACCACAACCGCATGCCATTCCGATTTTTCCGGAGCCCCCGCCATGTCCACACGGATGGAACACGGGTTGAGGACGCTTGTCCTCGCCCTTTACGATGAAGCTGCATTGACGGCGGCTGCCAAGGGCCTGACCGGGCTGTTGGCCGAACGGGCGGCTTTGTACGAGGCGGCAAGCCTTGCCTCCGGCACGGCCCGTCGTGCGGTGTCCGAGGAGGAGGTGTTGCGCCTCGTGCTGTCGGCACGCCGGCTCCAGCGGCTCGGCGGCTCGCGCGATGACCAGCCGCTGCTCGTCCCCGGCCTGGCGGCGATTCCGTCGGCGCATCGGACGGCCGAGGCGATGAAGCCGCGTCGCGGCCGTCTGGCGCTGTGGGCGATGCGGTCGCTTGCCCGGCATCCCTCGGCGCCGCTGATCTGACGCGCGCCGCTTTCCGGAACGGGCCGCTGCCGCCTTTTGCCGCAGCGGCCCGTCGCCACTCCGGTCGATTGGGGCCGGCCGATTGGGACTGGTCAATTGGGGGCGGCCCCATTCCGCGCGGTTCCGAGGCTCTCCGGCGAGGGGGGAGCTATCGCGGATGCGCGCTGGTGCGCTGCGGCGGGACGGGTTACATACGCAAGGCTGTGCTTGCGTCGCAGTGATTGCATCGCGAGCATGCGCGCCTGCGTCGGATTGGCCTCCCCCGGAGTTGACCGTTGACCAGTGGACCGTTGACCAGCTTGCTGCCCGTCTCCCTTTCCACGCGCCGGCCCTTCGCCATCGCGCGCCGTCCGGCTCGCCGGCGCTGACATCCGGGGATCGGAACGGGCATGCGCAGGACGACGATAAAGCCGCGGGCCGATTGGCGCCCGGGGCTCCGCAAATATCCCTATGGTGTGCGCGCCATGTCGGCTGGAGCCGCCTGGCGGGAGGACACCGTCTACGAATTCACCGCTTCGCAGATCGACCTGATCGAAAGCGTGGCTGACGAACTGCACAGCATGATCGCGGTCGCCGTGCGTCATGTGATGGAGCACAAGCTGTTCGCCTCGCTTGGCATTCGCGGCGACCTCGCGCGCATGCTGGAAGCGTCCTGGCTCGATTACTGGGCCGGTGGGCGGCGCAACGAGCGGGCGGGCGGGCTCGCCGGGCGATTGACGCTGGCCTATGACGGGCGCGACAGCGTCAAGCTGCTGGGCTGCAATTACGACACCTGCGAGGGGCTGTTCGCCGCCTCGATGATCCAGCGCAACTGGCGCGAGGCGATGGCTCCCGACGCCAACCAGTTCAACGGCCTGCACGAGGCGCTGGTGGAGCGGTGGGAGGAACTGGCGACGGGCGTGCCCGGCCGCGGTCGCATGCATGCGACCTGCGCCACCCCCGATCCGGTGCGTGAGGGCGAACTGGTCTATCTCGCCGCCACCGCGGCTGAGGCCGGCATCGACACCCGCCTGCTGCCGCTGCAGTCCATCGCCTGGGACGGCCGCCGCTTCGTGGATGACGAGGGGCAGCCGATCTCCTGGCTGGCGAAGCTCTACCCGTGGGACGGGCTGGCCGACGACGGGTTCCTTCAGCGGCTGCGCAGCAGCGGCATGAGCGTGCTGTCGCCGCTGTGGTGCTGGCTGTGGTCGAACCACGGGCTGCTGGCGGTGCTGTCCTATCTCTATCCACGCCACCCGAACCTGTGCCGTGCGGCGCTGGACCCCAGCGGTGTGGCCGGAGCCGACATGGTGACCGTGCGCGCCCTGCATGGGCTGGACGGCGCGCCGAGCCGCATCCTCGAACACGGGACGGTGATCGCCGACGACGGGCCGGACATCGGCGAGGATGTCGCGGCCCATGGCGCGATCTGGCTTGAAACCCCACCCTGCTTCCGCGAGGAGGATACGCGCGCCGTCCTGCACGCCTGGATCGTCGGCGACAAATGCCTGGGCATGGGGGTGCGGGAATCGGCCGATCCGCGCCTGGGCTCCGGCGTCGGCCCGGATTCGGCGATGATCCCGCACCTGTTCAGGGGCTGATCGCCCCGGTTAGGGCGCCGTCAGGTGGCGCCGTCAGGGGGCGAAGGGGTTCTTGAGCGCCGGGCCAAAGGTCGCCTTGCGGGCGGCACGCCAGATATTCTCGGCCGCCACGTCGTTGCCGCGGTCGGCGATGGCCATGCCGGCCACGCCCGGCTGATGGCTGAGCCAGTCGCGCAACAGGTTTTCAAAACGCGTGACCTCGCGCGGGTCGTCGCTGCTCATGGTGATCGAAACGGTCAGTTCGGTGGTCACGGTCGGTTCCCTCCTGACGGTTGGACGGGCCGGCAAATCCGGCAATTCCGCCGGACCGGCACCGTGGACGAGAAGGTGCCCCCTATGCACAGAACCAAGCCTGCGCGTCCGTCCCGGTTGGCGCAATGAAAAAGGCGGGGTATGACCCCGCCTTCCGTGCCGCCAGTTGGTCGGAAAAATCTTCCGCCGGACCTGTCCGACCGTCCCGTTACTTTGTGTCCGACTTGCTGCCCGGGCTGGCGATGCTGGCGATCTGCTTCTGCAGCTCGTCGATCTGCTTCTGCAGTTCGTCGAACGTCACGCCGCCCGGTCCGGCGGGCGGGTTGGTGGACGCCGGACCGGGCTGGCCGGCCGGGCGCTGGCCGCCGGGCGTCTCGTCCGGGGCGCCGGCGGCGCCGAAGGGCGTGAACATGCGCATGGCGCGCTCGAACATCGCCATGTTCTGCTTGCTGACCTCGTCCAGCCGGCCGAACGGGAAGATGCCGCCCAGCGTGTTCTGGAAATAATCGCGCATCTGCTCCTGATTGCGGGAGAAGGCCTGCATCGAATATTCCAGATAGCGCGGCACCACCGACTGCATGTTGTCGCCGTAGAAGCCGATCAACTGGCGCAGGAAGCTGATGGGCAGCAGGTTCTGCCCCTTGCTTTCCTCTTCCACGATGATCTGGGTCAGGACGGAGCGGGTGATGTCTTCACCGGTCTTCGCGTCATAGACCACGAAATCCAAGCCGTCCTTCACCATCTGGCACAGATGGTCCAGCGTGACGTAGCTGCTGGTGGCGGTATTGTAGAGCCGCCGGTTGGCGTACTTCTTGATCGTGATCGGAGCGGACTTCTGGTCTTCCTTGTCGGCCATCGCGGACTCTTTCAAGAAGGGACGTGTTCCAGGGCAGGTGTTCCGGAACACGCGGGACAGGCGGCGGAAATTGTTCCGTCATTAGGACTACTCGAAGGGATAGCAATTTGTCCAGCGTTGCGCCGCGGCATAGCGCCGCGGTTGCGTTGGTCCGGCCGGTGCAGACGGACGAATGGAACGCGCCCGGGCCACTCCCGCCGATACCCGAAAGGTCAGGTGACCCGCCATGCCGGACTGGTCAATCCGGCCCCGCCGCCCCTATAATCCGGCCATGGCCGACCCGTCGAACCCAGACCGACCTTCCGAACATCCGTCCGGCGATCCGCCTTCCTACGAATCGCTGGCGCGCCGTTATCTGGACCTGTGGCAGGACCAATGGACGGCCAGCGCCGCCGATCCGGAAATGGCGGACATGATGACCCGCCTGTTCCAGATGATGGGGCAGGGCGCCGGGGCTTTTGGTTTAGGAACGGGCGGTTTCGGAATGGGCGGGTTTGGCGCCGGCTCCATGGCTGGCTCGACTGCCGGCACCGGCTGGGATCCCCGCCCGTGGCCATTCCCGAACACCGGTTCCCCCCAACACGGACAGCCTTCCGATGAGCGATCGTCTGGCGGACGACAGGCAGGCGGAGGGGACTCCGCCCGGCCCAGGGACAAGGCCGGGGATGCGGCAGGGGCCGCGCCCGCTGGCCCTGCATCTGACGGCGGCTCTGGGCAGCTTGCTCAGCTCCTCGGCCGCATTGCCGCTCTTGAGGAACGGCTTGCTTCCCTGGAGTCCGGCCCTGCGGGACCGGGCGGTGGCGCTCAGGGACGAAATGTCGCAAGCCGACCGGATGACCCGGGGCCGGCCGTACCGGGACGGCGAGGCGGGCGGCGGCGACCGTCTGACCGGTGAAGTCGACCGCGAGATCCGCCGCCGCATCGACGCCGTCCTGACCGGGATCGAGCGGTATCGCCACCATCCCTACCGCCGCGACCTGCCCGACCCGCCGGTGGTCTGGACGGAGGGCGGATCGCGCCTGCTGGATTATGGCGAGAAGGCAGGCGGCCGGCCGGTGCTGTTCGTGCCGTCGCTGGTCAACCGCGGCTATATCCTGGACCTGTCGCGGGACAAGAGCCTGATGCGCTGGCTGGCGGCGCGCGGCTTCCGGCCGCTCCTGCTGGACTGGGGCAGGCCTGGGCCGCTGGAGCGCTGCTTTACCTTGACCGACTACATCGCCGGCCGGCTGGAGCGGGCGCTGGGCTTCGTCGTCGAGACGGTGGGGGCGCCGGTGCCGGTGGCCGGCTATTGCATGGGCGGGCTGCTGGCCGCGGCGCTGGCGCAGCGCCGGCCGCGCGCCGTCGCCGGGCTGGTGCTGATGGCCACGCCCTGGGATTTCCACGCGGAGGATGCCGCCACCGCGCGCCGGGTGGCGACCTTCATCCAGCCCTGGGGTCCGGTGTTGGACCGTTGGGGCGAGTTGCCGACCGACGCGCTGCAGGCGCTGTTCGCCCAGCTCGACCCGCTGCTGGCGCTGAAGAAATTCACCAGCTTCGCCCGCATGGCGCCGGATTCCCGCGCCGCAGCCGCCTTCGTCGCGCTGGAGGATTGGCTGAACGACGGGGTGCCGCTGGTGGCCGGGGTGGCGCGCGACGCGCTCGCCGGCTGGTACGGGCGCAACGACACCATGGCCGGCACCTGGATGGTCGCAGGGCTGCCGGTCGATCCCGGCGCCATCCGCGTGCCCACCCTGGCCCTGATCCCGGAGCGCGACCGCATCGTCCCGCCGGCCTCCGCCCTGGCGCTGGGCGCCGCGATCCCCGGCGCCCGGATTTTGCGTCCCCCGCTCGGCCATATCGGAATGGTTGTGAGTGCCGGCGCCGAGACCGGAGTGTGGAATCCGCTGGCCGAATGGCTTGCTGCGACAGGTTAGCGCCGCGACCTTCGGCCAGCTTGCACCTGTCATGTTGCCCGACTTAAGGTAACAATCACTCCGAGCGTCCCACCAGCGCTATAATAAAACTGTCCTATTTCGAGGAGCGTTCAATGACCGAAGTCGTCATCGCCGGTGCCGCCCGTACGCCCATCGGCAGCTTCAACGGTGCTCTCAGCGCCGTTCCCGCCCACGTCCTGGGCGAGGTCGCGATCCGCGAAGCGCTGGCCCGCGCCAAGACCGACGCGGCGGAAGTGAACGAGGTCATCTTTGGCCAGATCCTGACCGCCGGCCAGGGCCAGAACCCGGCCCGCCAGGCCGCCGTCAACGCCGGCATTCCGGTTGAGGCGACCGCCATCGGCGTCAACCAGCTCTGCGGTTCCGGTCTGCGCACCGTCGCGCTCGGCTATCAGGCGATCAAGAACGGCGACGCCGATATCCTGGTCGTCGGCGGCCAGGAGAGCATGAGCATGGCGCCGCACGTCATGCACCTGCGCAACGGCACCAAGATGGGTTCCGCCGAACTGCTCGATACCATGCTGCGCGACGGCCTGACCGACGCCTTCCATGGCTATCACATGGGCAACACCGCGGAAAACGTCGCCCAGAAGTGGCAGCTGACCCGCCAGGAGCAGGACGCCTTCGCCGCCGCCAGCCAGCAGAAGGCCGAGGCCGCCCAGAAGGCCGGCCGCTTCAAGGACGAGATCGTTCCGGTCACCATCAAGGGCCGCAAGGGCGACGTCGTCGTGTCGGAGGACGAGTATCCGAAGCACGGCACCACGGCGGAATCGCTGGCCAAGCTGCGCCCGGCCTTTTCGAAGGACGGCACGGTGACCGCCGGCAACGCCTCGGGCATCAATGACGGCGCCGCCGCCCTGGTGCTGATGACGGCGGAGAACGCGGCCAAGCGCGGCGTCACCCCGCTGGCCCGCATCGTCTCCTGGGCGACCGCCGGTGTCGATCCGTCGATCATGGGCACCGGCCCGATCCCGGCGTCGCGCAAGGCGCTGGAAAAGGCCGGCTGGACCGTCGACGACCTCGACCTGATCGAGGCGAACGAGGCCTTCGCCGCCCAGGCGCTGGCCGTCAACAAGGACCTGGGCTGGGACACCAGCAAGGTCAACGTCAATGGCGGCGCCATCGCGCTCGGCCACCCGGTCGGTGCTTCGGGCGCCCGCGTGCTGACCACGCTGCTGTTCGAAATGCAGAAGCGTGACGCGAAGAAGGGCCTCGCCACCCTGTGCATCGGCGGTGGCATGGGCATCGCCCTCTGCGTCCAGCGCGACTGATGACCGGACGGGCCGCTTTCCAACTCTGGAAGCGGCCCGCTTCGCTTTAGGCTTGGGACATCCGCCGGACCTGCGGAGGGAGCCCCGTGCCCAACAATAAAAAGTCAAAGAAACCAACCAACCATCACTAAATCTGGGGAGAAGAACTATGGCTCGTGTTGCAGTCGTCACTGGTGGCACCCGCGGCATCGGCGAGGCGGTTGCCGTCGCCCTGAAGAATGCCGGTTACAAGGTCGCCGCCAACTATGCCGGCAACGATCAGGCGGCCGAGGAGTTCACCGCCCGTACCGGCATCCCGACCTATAAGTTCGACGTCGCGGATTTCGACGCCTGCAAGAAGGGGATCGCCGCGATCGAGTCCGACCTGGGCCCGGTCGACGTGCTGATCAACAACGCCGGCATCACCCGTGACGGCGTGATGCACCGCATGACCTATGATCAGTGGGAGAAGGTGATCCACACCAACCTCTCCTCCTGCTTCAACATGTGCCGCAACGTCATCGACGGCATGCGCGAGCGTGGTTTCGGCCGCATCGTCAACATCGGCTCGGTCAACGGCCAGGCCGGCCAATACGGTCAGGTCAACTACGCCGCGGCGAAGTCCGGCATCCACGGCTTCACCAAAGCGCTGGCGCAGGAGAGCGCGGCCAAGGGCATCACCGTCAACGCCATCGCACCCGGCTACATCGACACCGACATGGTGCGCGCGGTGCCGGCCAACGTGCTGGAGAAGATCGTCGCCCGCATCCCGGTCGGTCGCCTCGGCCGCGCGTCGGAGATCGCCAAGGCCGTGCTGTACCTCGTCGACGACGACAACGGCTTCATGACCGGCTCGACCCTGTCGGTCAACGGTGGCCAGCACATGTACTGATCCCAGGCCCTGATCCCTGGCCGGGTCTCGCACCCCGGTTCATGAGTTGTGACGAAGCCCCTTTCCCGCTTCCGGCCGGACCGATGGTCTGCCGGGAGTGGGGGAGGGGTTTTGTTTTGAATCTGGCCCCGCCGCACTTGACGGACCGGCCGCCGAGTTGAAGGTTATCGTCCGTTTCGGACGCACCACCACCACACTGGACACCCTGCGATGCCCTACACCTCGTTGCGTGACTTCATCGACCGGCTGGAGAAGGCGGGGCGGCTGGTGGTGGTGAAGGAACCGGTGTCCACCGTGCTGGAGATGACCGAGATCCAGACCCGCCTGCTGGCCGAGAACGGCCCGGCGGTGCTGTTCGAGAATGTCGTCAAGGCCGACGGCACGCGCTCCGAGATGCCGGTGCTGGTCAACCTGTTCGGCACGGTGGAGCGGGTCGCCTGGGGCATGGACCGCGAGCCGCACCAGCTGCGCGCCGTCGGCGAGACGCTGGCCTTCCTCAAGCAGCCGGAACCGCCGGGCGGCTTCCGTGAGGCGCTGGAGCTGATCCCGCTCGCCAAGACCGTGCTGTCGATGAAGCCGAAGACGGTCGGCTCGGCGCCCTGCCAGGAGGTGGTGCTGACCGGCGACGACATCGACCTCGGCCGCCTGCCGGTGCAGAGCTGCTGGCCGGGCGAGCCGGCGCCGCTCATCACCTGGCCGCTGGTGGTGACCAAGGGGCCGACCGGCAAGCGCGAGGATGACTTCAACCTCGGCATCTACCGCATGCAGGTGCTTGGCAGGAACAAGACCATCATGCGCTGGCTGAAGCACCGCGGCGGCGCCCAGCATCACCACCGGTGGGCAGCAAGTGGCAAGCGCGAGCCGCTGCCTTGCGCCGTCGTGCTGGGGGCCGATCCCGGCACTATCCTGGCGGCGGTGACGCCGGTGCCCGACACCTTGTCGGAATACCAGTTCGCCGGACTGCTGCGCGGCAAGAAGGTGGAGCTGGTGGAGTGCAAGACGGTGCCGCTGAAGGTGCCGGCCCAGGCGGAAATCGTTCTGGAGGGCCATGTCAGCCTGGACGAGTATGCCGACGAGGGCCCCTACGGCGACCACACCGGCTATTACAACTCGGTCGAGCCCTTCCCGGTCTTCACCGTCACCGCCATGACGATGCGGCGCAAGCCGATTTATCTGTCCACCTTCACCGGCCGCCCGCCCGACGAGCCGTCGGTGCTGGGCGAGGCGCTGAACGAGGTGTTCATCCCGCTGCTGATCCAGCAATTCCCGGAGATCGTCGATTTCTGGCTGCCGCCGGAAGGCTGCTCCTACCGCATCGCGGTGGTCAGCATGAAGAAGGCCTATCCCGGCCATGCCAAGCGGGTGATGATGGGCGTCTGGTCCTTCCTGCGCCAGTTCATGTACACGAAGTGGGTGATCGTCGTGGACGACGACATCGACGCGCGGAACTGGAAGGACGTGATGTGGGCGATCTCCACCCGCATGGACCCGGCCCGCGACATCACGGTGATCGAAGGCACGCCGATCGACTATCTCGACTTCGCCAGCCCGGAGTCCGGGCTTGGCGGCAAGGTCGGGCTGGACGCCACCAACAAATGGCCGCCGGAGACCAAGCGCGAGTGGGGCGAGAAGCTCCACATGACCGATGAGGTCGTGGAGAAGGTCAGCCGCAAATGGGACTTGTACGGACTGCCCGGCAGCGGGAAGCCGATCTGGAAGTGAGGGGGCGTCTCACTCCCGCCTCTTGGACATAGGAGGCGGGAGTGAGCGTCAACTACCGCCGCGGGTCGCGGCTCAGGCCCTTGGACTGCAACTCTTCGAGATATTCGGCCCACAGGATCTCCTGTTCGGTGCCGATCTCGTAGAGGTATTTCCAGCTGAAGATGCCGCTGTCGTGCAGGTCGTCGAAGACGATGCGGATGGCGTAGTTGCCGACCGGCTCCAGCCGCATGATGCCGACATGGCGGCGGCCGGCCACCGTCTGCTTCTGGCTGGGGTTGTGGCCCTGCACCTCGGCGGACGGGCTGACCACGCGCAGGAACTCCGCCGGGTAGGAGAAGGTCCGGCCGTCGTCGAAATCGACCTCCAGCCGCTTTTCCTCCTTCTTCAGGCGGATTTCGGTCGGCCAGTGAACCGTGCCGAAGCCATCTTCACTCATCGCTGCGACCCCGCCTTGTCCAGGCTGCGGGCCTCGTCGATCAGCATGATCGGGATGCCGTCGCGAATCGGATAGGCCAGACCGGCACGCTCGCTGACCAGCTCGGCGCGCTCGGCGTCATAGCGCAGCGGACCCTTGGTCAGCGGGCAGACCAGAATCTCCAGCAGCTTCGGGTCGACGCGGGCGTTGGTTTTCGCGTCGCTGCTCTTGTCCTCGGGCGTCGCCATCTCGTGTCTCGTAATGATTGGAAGAAGGGCGGTGATTGGAAGACCGTCAATGCTTGGGCGGCGGACCGTCCCCGTCATGGCTGTCGAGAATGGCCATCTCGACCAGTCCGATCAAGAGCTTCCCGCGTTCGGCCAGGGTCGGCGCCTCCAGCAGCGCCTGTTTTTCGCCGGGCGTGAAGGGGCAGATCATCGCCAGCGAGTTGACCAGCCGCTCGTCCAGCGTCGATTCGATGGATTTCCAGTCGACCGACAGGCCCTGGACGCGGAAATAGCTTTTCAGCGCGCCGAGCAGCCGGTTGCGGTCGATGTCGCCGCAGGACTCGGGCTCCAGGTCGGCTTGGAAGGGGCGCCAGTCGGGAACGACCCGCCGATAGCCGCGCGCACCCTCCACCTCGCGTCCGATCTCGAACCGGGCGACTCCGGTCAGGGTGATCAGCAGGCGGCCGTCGTCGGTCTCGGCGAAGCTGGTGATGCGGCCGGCGCAGCCGCAGGGATAAACGGCCGGCTCGCGCTCCCGTCCGGCGGGGTCGAGCGGCTGAACCATGCCGATCATGCGGCCGTTGCCCAGCGCATCCTCGACCATGGCGAGATAGCGCGGCTCGAAGATGTTCAGCGGCAGCCGCGCCCGCGGCAGCAGCAGAACGCCGGCCAGCGGGAAGATCGGCAGCATCGCCGGCAACTGGCCGAATTCGGCGTCGAAGGGGTTTCTGGTCATGCCAATCAGATAGAACCCCTTCGCCGATGGAACAGCCGTCCCGTTTTCGGAAAAGCGTCAGCTGAACATCATGGTCGACAGGCGGCGGCGGGTCTTCACCGTCAGCGGATCGGTCTGGCCGAACGCCTCGAAGAACTTCACCAGCTGCTTGCGGGCGCCGTCGTCGTTCCAGGTCCGGTCGCGCTTGAAGATCTCCAGAAGCTCGTCCACCGCGGCTTCACGCTTGCCGGCGGCGAACAGCGCCATGGCGAGGTCGAAGCGCGCGGCATGGTCGTTGGGATCGTGGGCGACCTTCTCCATCAGTTCCGGGATCGGGCCGGCGTTGGCGGCCTGCTCCGCCACGTCCAGAGCGGCGCGGACGTTGGCCAGCTCCTTGTCCTTGGCGATGGCTTCCGGGGCCTGGGCCAGCATCTGCTTGGCGTTCTCCAGGTCGCCGGCCGCGATCAGGCAGCGGATGATGCCGGCATAGGCCTGGGCGTTCTCCGGCTCGGCCTGCATGATCTGGCTGTAGAGGTCGAGCGCGCCCTGCAGGTCGCCGGCTTCCATCATCTCCTTCGCCTGGGCGAAAGCTTCCTCCAGCATCTCGCCGGCGCCACCGCCGCCTGCACCGGCCTGCTTGGCCAGCGCCACCAGCTTGTCGACGAAGGCCTTCACCTGCGATTCGGGCAGGGCGCCCATGAAGCCGTCGACCGGGCGGCCCTGGAAGAAGGCGTAGACCGCCGGGATCGACTGCACGCGCAGCTGCGAGGCGATCATCGGGTTGGCGTCGGTGTCGATCTTCACCAGGCGCACCGCGCCCTTGGCGGCGCGCACCACCTTTTCGATGATCGGACCCAGCTGCTTGCAGGGGCCGCACCAAGGCGCCCAGAAATCGACGATCACCGGGACGTCGGCCGAGGCTTCGATCACGTCCGCCATGAAGGCGCGGTCGGTGCTGTCCTTGACGATGTCGGCGGCACCGGGGGCGGCACCGGGAGCGGCGGGCTTGGACCCGTTGGCGGGGGGCATGGAGAACATGGCGTGTTTCGGTCCCGTTGGTGATGCCTGGCCCATTAGGACATCCCGGTGGGCCATGGAGTTGCCGATCCGGCCGCTGGCGGCCCGGACCCTATCGTTGCCGACATATGTGAGCGCGCAAGGCGGCTCAAGCAAGCATTGCGTGGGCAAGCATTGCATGGGCAGGCGCCGCGCGGAACCGCCGGTCCCTCACTCCGCCCTGTCGGCCTCGATGCGGCCGAACTCGACGATTGCCGGTTCGTGACCGCAGGCGCGGATGAAGCGCAGCAGGTCGTCGCGCCGGATCGCCGTGGTACGGTCGTTCAACAGCGGATGATAGTTCAGCAGGTCATGCTCCATCATCGCCTGCTGCAGGACCACGCGGACCTTGCGCTCGGTGTCGTTGACCAGGGCGAAGGGCGTGACCGACCCCGGCCGGATGCCGAGAAAGCGCCAAAGCCGTTCCGCCGAGGCGAAGGACAGCCGCGCCGACCCGATGACCTTGTCCAGCCGGTTCAGGTCGATCGGCGCATCCTCCAGCGCCACCACCAGCCAATGCTGGTCCTTCTTGTCCTTCAGGAACAGGTTCTTGCAATGGCCGCCGGGCAGGGCGCCGCGCAGGGCCTTGCTCTCCTCCACCGTGTGCAGCGGCGGGTGGCTGTTCGTGGTCGCCTGGATGCCCAACGCGTCAAGCCGCGCCAGCAACTGGTCCGGAGAGGTCGGCAGAGGCGCGTCGCCATCTGGCAGGGAGGCGCCCGGAAGGGGGAGCGATGCGGTGTCCATGACAGCCCTTTTACCGGCTGTTCGGAAAATCGTCCAGCCGGTGAAAAAAACTGAAACAAGGCCCTTGCATTGCGTCGGCCGATGAGTATAGTCCGCCGCACACCGCCGGACGGCAGAAACAAACTGCCGAATGACGGTACGGAGCGCGGGCGTAGCTCAGGGGTAGAGCACAACCTTGCCAAGGTTGGGGTCGAGGGTTCGAATCCCTTCGCCCGCTCCAGTTTTCTCCGGTCTTTGCACCGGAGCATGCGATCTCAAAAGGCCGGACCTTCGGGTGCCGGCCTTTCGCATTTCCGCTCAGTGACCAGAGTGCGCTTTGACAGTCCGCTCTTCGGACTGCACCTCATCCCGCGCGCGACGGCGCCGTCCGTGAACCGAGGCCCCGTCGGACGGCACGCTGTCACTGCATGGATTTCTAAAGCTGCGGGGAAAGCACCCGGGCGCCCTGCCGGGCATCCGCCCAGTCGCGCGCGGTCGTCGGGCGGCCGTCGGCGTCGATCAGGCCGCGGGTGAACAGTTCCTCGGCGTGGCGGATGAAGAAGGCGGCGGTGCTCGGCCGCTCCCAATGCTCCATCCAGTTCTGTTCCAGGAAGGCCAGGATCCCCGGCTGGCCCAGTTCCACTTCCCACAGCACGCCGAGCAGGGAGGTCTGCTGCTCTTCGTGCATGCAGTCCTCGAAGCACAAGCGCTTGTCGGCGCGTGCTTCCTTGCGGGCGGTGGTCTCCGGGCCGGGGCCGAGGCCGTAATCGATCAGCGTCCGCCGCTCCGGCGCAGCGCACAGCCAGTGCGCCACCTCATGCACGATCACCGTCGCCTCGACATCGGTGCGGATCACCTTGCCGTCCCACATGAAGGAGCGGCTGGGCGGTTCGTCCAGCGTATCGATGCCGTGGGCATGGGCCAGCCGCACCGCGTCGGCCCGGTGGGCCGGCGTGTCGACACCACCGCCCGGCTCGTCCGCCGGCCGTACGGGCCAGGTCGCGGCGATCCGGCGGAAGGCGGCCTGCGCTTGGGCATGGCCGTCCAGATGGGTGTCGAAGGCGGCGATGGCCTTCGGCATGTCGTCGATGGCGATGGGGGTCAGGATCATCGCGCCTATGTGCCCAAGGGGGCGGCATGGCGCAAGGGGAAAGTAACCGGACAAAGGAGCAGGGCTGCCCGCCAGAAGAAGGGCGCCGGCAAGCCCCGGTCCATTCGGGCCCTGCCGGCGCCATAACTGTCATCGCAGCGCTGAAGATCGATACCGTTTCTTACGCGGCGCGCATTTCGGCAAGGAAGCGCGACACGAAGCCGCGCAGGTCGGTTGCCTCGTGATTCAGCCCGTCCGCGGCGGTCAGCACCTCGCGCGAGGCGTCGCCGGTGGAGGCCGCGGCTTCCGACACGCCGGCGATGTTGCTGGACACCTGCTGCGTGCCGCGCGCCGCCTGCTGGACGTTGCGGCTGATCTCCTTGGTGGCGGCGCCCTGTTCCTCCACCGCGGCGGCGATGGTGGTGGAGATGTGGCTGATCTCCGCGATCACCCGGCCGATCTCGGCGATGGCGCCGGCGGCCTGCCGGCTGATCTCCTGAATGCCGGCGATCTGGCTGCCGATCTCCTCCGTCGCCTTGGCCGTCTGGCTGGCGAGGTTCTTGACCTCCGACGCCACCACGGCGAAGCCCTTGCCCGCCTCGCCGGCGCGCGCCGCCTCGATGGTTGCGTTCAGTGCGAGAAGGTTGGTCTGGCTGGCGATGTCGGTGATCAGCTGCACCACCTCGCCAATGCGCTGGGCGGCATCGACCAGACCGCGGACGGTGCCGTCGGTCTTCTCGGCGGTGGCGACCGCCTGTCCGGCAATGCGGGTGCTCTCCGCCACCTGCCGGCCGATCTCGGCGATGGAGGCGGTCAGTTCTTCCGTCGCGGCGGCCACCGTCTCCACATTGCCGGTCGCTTCATTGGATGCGCTGGCGACCGCATCGGCCTGCCGGGTGGTCTGCTCCGCGGTGGCCGACATGGTCTGGGCGGTCGCCTGAAGCTGGGTCGCCGCCGCCGACACCCGGCCCAGCGCGTCCAACACCAGCCGGTCGAACTCCTGGATCAGCCGGTCGATGCGTTCGCCGCGGCCACGCTGCGCCGCATGGTCGGCGCGCTGGGCTTCGGCCAGCCGGTCGCTCTCGATCAGGCTGTTCTTGAACACCTGCAGGGCCTTCGCCATGCCGCCGATCTCGTCGGTGCGGTCCAGGCCGGGGATGTCGACGCTGCGGTCGCCGCCGGCCAGCCGGGTCATGCGGTCGGTCATCGCCACCACCGGCCGCGACAGGCCACGGCCGATCAGCAGCGCCGTTGCCAGCCCAAGGACCACGGCAATCAGCGAGGCAAGCACCATCCCGCCGCGTGCCGTGTCGAGGAAGGCGCCGGTCGCCATGCCCAGGGTTTTCTGGGCGTCGACGCTGGCCTCGGTCAGCTGCTCCGCCTCCCTGGCGATGGAATCGCCGACGGGGTTCAGCACCTCGTTCACCAGCCGGTCGCGCTCGGTCGTGGCCTTCACCACGGCGTTGAAGCCGCTGATATAGACGCGCAGCATGGCGGTGTAGGACATCGCCATCTTGCGGCGGTCCAGATCGGTCAGCTTCGCCATCATCGCGCCGCCGCGGCTGGCGGCATCAGTGAACTGAGACCGGGTCTGGCTGGCCAGCGCCGGAGAGCCGTCGACATTGTAGCGCGTCGCCGAGATGCGGGCCGACAACATGTGGCGCAGCGCCATGCCCGCCAGATAGGCGGCGTCGGTGTCACCCGCCGCACCGGCGCTGTCCATGATGCCATTCAGCGCGCTTTCCAGCCGCGGCCCGATCTCGTCCAGATCCGCAATGGCCTTGCTGCGCTGGTCCTGGAAATCCATGGTGGCGGAGAAGGCCTCCCTATACTGGGCGATCTCCTGCGCCATATGGTCGGCGGTCTGCAGCAGGGCGGGGTCGGTGAACAGGGTACGGGCCTTGTCGATGGTCTGTGCCGCGTCCTCCGCGGTGCGGCGGACGGTGGCGCCGACCTCCGCATCGCCGGTCAGCAGGAAACGGGTGGCCTGCTGGCGCATCTCCAGCATCAGGGCCTGGATGCGCCCCAGCTCGTTGGTTTGCTGGCCGAGCCGCCGGTAGGTGTCCACGGCGCCGCCGGCCTCCGACAGTGCTGCAATGCCGATACAGCCGATCAGCACCAGGAACACCAGGATGCCGGCGCTGGCCGCCGTGATCTTCGTTCCTACGGAAAAGCGATTGAAAAGGCTCATGGTCGAGGCCTCCGTCGGCACAGGGACGTTGCCCAACGCTTGTTCGGGGGCGATCCGAAAAGGTCAGGCATCACGACCTGTTTTCAGAAAGCGTGCCACAGACCCCGGTATGGTGCGGTTGTGTGAGGCGGCAACCGGAGAGACCCATGGATGACGTAGGGGAAAGCGGTCGTTCCGCTGCAATGGAATAAACGGCAACGGCGGATGTTTGCCTGTTTCGTCGGACCGCGGCTGGCCGGCGCCCGGACGCTTTCACGGGCGGACAGGCCATTTTTTGTGCCGTGGCGGTCACAGGAGAGGCATTTTGAACATCTCCCCGTATCGTGATATATGCCGAAGGGCGCAGCGGCCGACCGGGGTCGTCGCCGATCCCTTCATCTCCCGGTCCCTGACGCTTTGACCCGACGGCTGGCCATGTCCATTCCCGACGCGCCCCTTTCCGCGGCCTCCCCGGAGGTCCGCACCGCTCCCGTCCGCCCTGAGGGCGAGGTCGTTCCATCGGCGAACCGGCCTCCCGCGAACAGGTCGGGTCGCCCGCGACGCGGCTGCCTGTCGGTCGTCATCCCCTTCTACAACGAGGGGCCGAACATCGAGGCCCTGTTCGCCCGGCTGGTCCCGGTGCTGGACGGGCTGGACATGGATTGGGAGGTGGTCTGCGTCAACGACGGCAGCCGCGACGACACCATCGACCGGCTGCTGGACGTCCATGACCGCGAAGCGCGGGTGAAGGTGGTCGATCTGTCGCGCAATTTCGGCAAGGAACTGGCGCTGTCCGCCGGCCTGAGCCACACCACCGGCGACGCCGTGGTGCCGATGGACGCCGACCTGCAGCATCCACCGGAACTGCTGCCATCCTTCATCGCCAAATGGCGCGAGGGGTTCGACGTGGTGGTGGCGGTGCGCCATGCCCGCGTTGGCCAGAGCCTGAAACACCGCCTGTTCGCCCGCCTGTTCTACTGGGTCTTCGACCATCTGTCGGAGATCAAGCTGCCGCGCGAGGTCGGCGATTTCCGCCTGATGGACCGCCGCGTCGTCGAGGTCATCAACCGGATGCCGGAGCGCACGCGCTTCATGAAGGGCATCTTCGCCTGGGTCGGCTTCCGTCAGGCCGCGATCCCCTATGAACAGGGGGAGCGCGCCGGCGGCGACACCAAATGGGGCTTCGTCAAGCTGCTGCGCCTGTCCTTCGACGGGCTGACCGCCTTCTCCACCTTCCCCCTGCGGGTGTGGAGCCTGGTCGGGATGGCGGTGTCGGGCGTCGCCTTCGTCTATATCCTGATCCGCCTGATCCGCACGCTGGTCCACGGCATCGACGTGCCGGGCTATGAATCGCTGCTGGTCGCGGTGCTGTTTTTGGGCGGCATCCAGCTGATCACGTTGGGCATCATCGGCGACTATCTCGGCCGCGTCTTCGCCGAGGTGAAGGGGCGACCGCTGTTCATCGTGCGATCGGCCCACGGCTTCGGCCCGGCGGATGGCCGGGATGAGCATGAGTTCGATCCCGTCGGCGGAACGGTGGGACGGGAGCCGCGCCGATGAGCGTCGAAACCGGCCTGCACGGCGACGGGGATGCCGTTGGCGGCACCGCCTCCTCCACCCGCCGCCCCGGCGTGGCGACGGCCGCCCCGTCCACCGCCGGCGCCGCCGGCGTCGTGCTGCCGCGCGGCGAGGCGGCCCTGTGGGACGGGCTGTCGCGTGCGCTTCTGCTCGGCCTGCTGATCCTCGCGGCGCTGACCTTCCTCAGCTACGGCATCAGCACGGACGAGGAGGTGCAGCACATCTACGGCAAGAAGCTGCTGTCCTACTATCTCAGCGGCTTCCAGGACCGGTCGGCCTTCCATTTCAAGGATCTGGCCTATTACGGCGGGCTGTTCGACCTCGTCACCGCCGTGATCGTGCCCTTCTCTCCCTTCGAGGAGTATGAGACGCGGCACCTGCTCTGCGCGCTGGTCGGCGTGCTGGGCATCGCCGGGACCTGGCGCTACACCCGGCTGCTGGCCGGTCCGCGCGCCGGCTTCATCGCGGCGGCGCTGCTGTCGCTGAGCGGTGTCTATTACGGCGCCATGTTCAACAACACCAAGGACGTGCCCTTCGCGGCCGGCATGGTGTGGACGCTCTATTTCGCCACCCGCATCCTGAAGCAGATGCCGCGGCCGAGCCGCAGCGCCGTGCTGAAGTTCGGGCTGGTGCTGGGCCTGACGCTGGCGATCCGTGTCGGCGCGGTGCTGGCCGGCTTCTATCTGGCGGTCGCCATGGCTTTGCATTTCGCGCTGGTGACGCAGCAGGAGGGCCGGCGCTGGGCGCTGGTCGATGCGCGGCGCGCCTTCCTGTCGCTGTGGCCGGCAATTCCCGTCGCCTATGTCATCATGGCGGTGTTCTGGCCTTGGGTGGTGCAGCGGCCGTTCCGCAACCCGCTGGAGGCCCTGCGCGTCGTCTCCCATTTCCCCATCGACATCCAGACGCTGTTCATGGGCGAGCTGGTCCATTCCAACGCGCCGCCCGCGCTGTACCTGCCGGTCTATCTGGCGGTGAAGCTGCCGGAGGCGGTGGTGATCGGCGTCGGGGTGGCGGTGGTGATGGCGGCGGTCTGGCTTGCGCGCGGCGGCTGGCGACGGACCGGCGCCTTCACGGTCGTCCGCTACACGCCGCTGGTTCTGGCGGGCTTCCTGCCGATCCTGCTGTTCGTGCTGATGCGGCCGTCGGTCTACAACGGCATCCGCCATTTCCTGTTCCTGGCCCCGCCCATGGTGGTGATGGCCGCCATCGCCGCTGACCGGCTGTGGAGCCTGTGCCAGCGTGGCGGCCGGGCGCTGGGGCAGACCTTCGCCGCGGCGATGACCGTGGTCGGCGTGGTGTACGCGTGGCAGCTGGGCGCCATGCACCCGAACCAGTACGTGTACTACAATCAGTTCGTCGGAGGCGTACGGGGCGCCGACGGCAAGTTCGAACTGGATTACTGGGGCAACTCGCTGCACGAGGCGTTGCAGGAACTGATCGAGTATGTCGAGCGCGAGAATGACGGCCACGCGCCGCCGCGCCAATACACGCTGACCGTCTGCGGCAACACGCTGGCGGTGCGGTTCGAACTGCCGCCCTGGCTGCGTCTGGTGAACGGGATCGAGCCGGACTGGCGCAAGGCCGACTTCTTCCTGGCCTTCACCCAGGTGAAGCGCTGTCCGTCGCTGCTGGACGGCCATCCGATCCTGGAGATCGCGGCCGACGACGTTCCGCTGTCCATCGTCAAGGACCGCCGCCCGCCCAGGGCCGACATTCCCACCGAATAACCATCCCCGCTCTGCCAAGCCCGACCGGTTGGGCGGTGGCGGGGCGGTTGGGGAGTACCCCGGCGGCTCCCGCCCCGTCTTTCGCCGCATCGCCCTTCGCGGACCTGTCCGCCTGCCGTACGTCCGCCCACTCTCTCCGTACTCTCGATTGAGGCCGGGCGGAGGCGGGGATGCGGCGCAGGCTGCTCTGGGGCGTTTTGTGTCTGCTGCTGTGGAGCGTTCCGCTCGGCCCGACCGGGGCCATCGGTCTGGACCGGATTTCCGACCGGTTGGTGGATGACCTGACCCGCGCGGTGGAGGACCGCCGGCCGCCGGCCGGTGACGGCAGTCTGGTTGTCGGCGTGATCCGCGACGGCCGGACGCTGGTGATCGGGCGCGGCGATGCCGGCCGCCCGGACGGTGGGCCGCCCGATGGGCGCACCCTGTTCCAGATCGCCTCGCTGACCAAGCCCTTCACCGGCACCATCATGGCGGAGCTGATGCGGGAGGGCCGGGTCGATCCCGCCGACCCGCTGCAGCGCCATCTGCGCCGCGTCGGCCCGGTGCCGGTCGCCCATGTGCCGGAGTATGAGGGCCGGCCGATCCGGCTGCGCGACCTCGCCACCCACACGGCCGGTCTGCCCAACGTGCCGGAAACCCCGCGATTCTCGTGGAGCCGGCTGGAGGACCCCCGCAACCCCTACAAGCCGCTGTCGCGCGGCGAACTGGCGCTTTGGCTGTCCGGCTATCACCTGCCGGTGCCGCCGGGTGTGCGCTTCAGCTATTCCAATGCCGGCATGTCGGTTCTGGGGGAAGCGCTGTCGGCGGCGGCCGGCCAGCCTTACGAGACTTTGCTGAAGCGGGTGGTGACCGACCGTTTCGGGATGCGCGACACCACCCTGCATCCGACCGCCGAGCAGCGGGCGCGCAAGGCGGCCGGCCATGCCCGCGGCCGGGTCGTTCCGGATTGGGAGGCGCCGGCGATGCTGCCCGCCTTCGGCCTCTACTCCTCGGCCGACGATCTGCTGCGCTGGCTGTCCGCCAATCTCGGTGACTGCCCGGCGGGTGCGGCTGCCGGGCCGGACGGCCATGGCTGTGCCCCGCCGGTGGCGGCCACCCTGGCGCTGGCGCAGTCGGTGCAGGTGGACGGCCGGTCGCTGGCCGAGCCCGGAAGCCTGGGAAGCGGGGCGATGGCGCTCGGCTGGTTCGTCGCCTGGGCCACGGACGGCACGCCGATCCATTGGCATTCCGGCTCCACCGGCGGCTTCAACGCCTATATCGCCTTCTCGAAGGCGCACCGCTGGGGCGTCGTGGCGTTGACCAACAGCGACCCCGATCAGGTCACCGCCGACCATGTGGTCATCGACCTCGTCCGCCGCCTGGAAGCGCGGCCGGAGGTGGCGAGCCTGCCCTGAGGGCCGAAATCGATCAGTGCAGGCGGCGCGGCGGCTTGGCCGGAATCTCGACGTCGGCGCGGGCCTGGGCAATGGGGCCGGCCTGATGATGGGCAAGGCGCCAGCTGCCCTTTTCGCGGGCGAACAGGTTGGTGGCGGCCAGCACGGCGTCGCCCAGCGTTTCCTCGCAGACCACCAGGGCGGTGTCGCCATGCAGGGTCACGCGCTCGTTCCGCGCCTCGACGACGATGCCGCCGGGCGCGCGCAGCACGTCCCGCCAGCTGGTCAGCACGGCGTCGCGCCCGAACAGGGCAGTCCAGCCGGGGTGGATGCAGGAGACGGGCAGCGTTTCCGCCCACAGGGCTTCCATCGCGGCGGAGTCGCGATTGGTGAAGGCCCGGTAGAAGGCTTGGTTCAGGGCCAGCAGTGTGTCGCGGTCGGTCATGGCGTTCATCCGGGCGATGGTTCCGGGAGGACGGACAGTGCACGGCCCTGGGGCCGCCACCGCGACCGCTTGTAAAGAAGCCATCCCGCATGGGCAAGCACCGGTCCGGACGGATCCGGGCCGGTGCTGTGACAATAAACGCTGGAAACCGTATCAGGCGGTCAGGTTGACGCCCTGCGGCTTCGCGGACGTGCCGGCCGTTGCAGCGGTCGCCGCACCGTCCGCCGAGCCGCCCTTCCCGGTCGACAGCCCTGCAATCGGCGAGGACAGGTCGAGGGTCAGGTGGGTGACGCCGTCCTTCGACGTGGTCGGTTTCAGCACCGCCAGACCCTTCATCCCATCGCCGCCGCCGCTCTTGGCGGCCATGTCGTTCAGCTTGCCGAGGATGTCCTTGATCTCATCCTCGCTGAAACCTTCGGAGCGGACGATCATGCCGGTGGATTTGCCGGTGGCGGTGGTGGTCATGCCGGTGGCGCTCAGCGCCATGTCGCCGCCCTTGCCCAGCGATGCCTGCAGACGTTGGTCGTCGCGGCGGAAGTCCAGGGTCGATTTCGCGAAGGAAATCTTGACGCTGCGGTCGCCGTCCTGGATTTCCAGGTCGATCCCGTGCGACTCGATCGACCATTGCGACTGGGTGGCCTGCATGTCCACCGACACATCGCTGAGGTTCATGCCGTCGAGCTTGGACTTCAGGCCGTCGCCGAACCCCTTCACGGCATCGTCGATGCGGTTCTGCGGAACGCCCAGTGCGCTCAGCGTATCGCCCAGCCCCTGCTTCAGCGCGTCGATGCCCTTGCCGAACATGCCGGCCAGACCCTTGCCGTGGTCCAGCGCCGACTGCATCAGCGATTGCGCCTGCTTGGCGCGATCCACGCCGCTGTTGGCCGAGGCCAGCCCGCCGCCGCCGCCCGCCGCCTGGGCGCCGCCCTTGCCGGTCATGCTGTCCAGCAGCGATTCCATCGACTGGCTGATGGTGTAGGCCGGCGACTGTGTCTTCTTGTCGCCGTCCACCGGTTTCGCGTCCGATTTGGCCAGCCCGTCCTTCGCCGTGCCGGCCGTCTTTGACGAACCGTTCTGCACAGCCGTGGACAGCACCGACGGTTTGCCGTTCGGGCCGCTGAGCTCCGCGTAGTACATGGATGCCCCCGCATCGCGTTGTTTGTGCGCAAGAGGAAGCATGGCGCCGGCAACCTTTACCATTTCTTAATTTCGCGATTTTCTTTCAATAATTGAAATAAATTCGTTACCTTACTAATTGATCGCGACTGTGGAACTTCATCCCATGTCTTACCGCCACTTGTTCCGCCTGCGTGATGATCTGCGACGAGCGGCGGCTTTCGCCGCAGGTGAGGCGCTGCTACCCTTGCCGGAAAAGGACCCGCCAGAAGGAAGCCGACCATCATGACCGATCGCCTGTCCATCGCTCTCGCCCAGATCAACCCGACCGCGGGCGACCTCACTGCGAATGCCGGCCTGATCCGTGCCGCGCGGGCGCAGGCCGCGGCCCGCGGCGCCGACCTCGTCATCTGTCCCGCCGGCGCGTTGTCCGGCGCCCCGCTTCTCGACTTGGCGGCGCTTCCCGCCTTCCTTGATGCTGTGGAGGAGACGGTGCGGGTGCTGGCGGACGTCACCGCCGACGGCGGCCCCGCCCTGCTGGTCGGCACCCCCTGGCGGGAGGGCAAGGGGCGTCACAATGCAGCTTTGCTGCTGGACGGTGGCAAGATCGCCGCCGTTCGTTTCCAGGCCGTAACGGATGCCGGCGAGATCGGTGCGCCGGAGGAGGACCGTTTCGATAGCGGTCCGATGCCCGGCCCGATCAATATCCGCGGGGTGCGGATCGGCCTGCTGATCGGCGGCGATCTGACGACCGGCGACGTGGCGGAGACTCTGGCGGAGAGCGGGGCCGAACTTCTGGTCGCGATGCTGGCCGGCCCCTTCGCCCCTGGCCGCGCCGATGAACGGGTGCAGGCCGCCGTCGCGCGGGTGGTGGAAGGCGGATTGCCTCTCGTTGCGGTGAATCTCGTCGGCGGGCAGGAGGAGCGGGTGTTCGATGGCGGCAGCTTCGCGCTCGCCCCAGGTGGCCGGCTGGTCGCCCAGGCTCCGCTGTTCGCCGAACATCTGCTGCTGACCCGGTGGGAACGCGGAGCCGACGACGGCTGGGACAGTTCCGAGGCCGAAACGATTGCTCCGGCCGAGGGGACGGAGGCACTTTACACGGCGCTGATGCTGGGCCTGCACGATGCCGTAACGAAAAGCGGCGCGCCGGGCGTTGTGGTCGGGCTGACCGGCGGGCTGGACTCGGCGCTGGTCGCGGCGCTGGCGGTCGATGCGCTGGGGCCCGAGCGGGTGCTGGCCGTGCGGGCTCCGCTGCCGGCCGGCGAGGCAGGAGCGTCGGCCGATGGCCTGGCCGATAGCTTGGCCGATACGGCGGAGATCGTCGAGTTGCTGGGCTGCCGCCTGGACAATGTCGCACTGGCGCCGGTGCTCAAAGCCGCCGACTCGCTGCTGGCCCCGGCCTTTGCCGGGCGCGAGTCGGCCGCGGCGGCCGACTGGCTGCATGCCCGCCTGCGGGGCGCGACCCTGGCGGTGTTGGCGGAGCGGATGGGCGCCCTGCTGCTGTCGACCGCGGACCGGACCGACCGGCTTCTCGGCCTTGCGATGGATGAGGCGGGTTGCGGCTATGCAGTGCTGTCCGACATGCCGAAGACCGCGGTTCTGGAACTGGCGCGCTGGCGCAATGCCAACCAGCCGGCGGGATCGCGCGGCCCGGCGGGGCGGGTGGTGCCGGAACGGGTGCTGGCGCGCCGGCTGAAGGCCGAGACTCCGGCCGGACTGCCGCCGGTGGAGGCGCTGGACGATCTGCTGGCCGGCCTGCTCGACGGCGGGCTGTCGCCGGCCGACCTTGCCGGGCGTGGCCATGCGGCCGAGACGGTGGAGACGGTCTGGCGGCTGGTGGTGCAGGCGGAAGCGGGCCGCCGCAGGGCTCCGCCGGGGCCGCGGATTTCCCGCCGGTCGGTCGCGCGGCTGCGTCGCTTTCCGATTGCCGGCGGCTTCATCGACTTGTTGTAGTGCGGGCGGGGAGGGGGAGCGGTCCCCCTTCCCCCCTTCGCGTCCGCGCCGGCTTCAGCCGCGCGTCAGCTTGATGATCGTGGCGATCATGCCGAAGGTCCACAGCACGGCCGGCAGCACCACCCAGGTCGGGTGGAAGACGATCGCCAGCGGCATGATGAAAATCAGCAGCATGGCCGGAAAGACGAAAAGGGGCGAATTTCCCCAGTTGCTCAGCAACCCAGCCGGGTTCTCGTCTTCACCGAGATAAGCATCGGCGGTAACCGCTTGGTCCGTCATCTCTATCACCCAAGTTTTTTGTGGTTATTCCCTGTCCCGCACTGCAGCAGGACACGGGTTCATACGCCACGATGCTTTGGATGACCAGAGCCCAGCCTTGGCCGCTGCTTTCGACTTTGGTCGAAGGTTTGGGGGCGAAGGCCAGGGGCGTTCACGCCGCTTCGGTCAGCGCCAATTGCGGACGGCGCAGGCTGGACTGAATGGTGAAGGGGGCGCGGACGCCGCCGTTGAACAGTTCGGCGCATTCCAGGGCCTTCAGCACGCGCTCTTCCGGCGGCTGGCCGATGGTGGACGCCAGCGAGCCCAGCGCATAATCGGACCCGCAGCCGATGGCGTGGTAGCCGCGCACCGCCTCGCCGACCTGATAGTCGGACTGCACGGTGAACAGCCGGCCTTCCAGCCCGACCATGAAGGTGCCGCCGGTCTCCACATCGTTGGAGCGGTGGGCGTAACCGCCATCCTTCAGGCAGTTGCGCACGGCATCGACAAAGTCCACGACCATATAGCGGAACAGGTCGGCCTCGTGCTCACGCGGCGGAACCTCCAGCCGGTAATGAAGCAACTGGCCCATACGGAAGGAACTGGTGAAGCCGATCAGGCTGTCGCCATTGCGGAACACCTTGGTGTCGGCGCGCACCGTGATGTCCAGGCCGTTCACTCCGGCGCTGTCGCCGCCCATCCACACCCGGTCGCCGTCCACCAATCCCACAATGCAGGTCATCGCCAGCCCTCGCCTGATAGAAAAGAAGCTGAGGCAAAGGGTGTGGGAAGGCGGTTAATGAATTATTGCTCAGCTTTGTGACATTGCTGGTGACAAAGGAGGTATCGCTACCCCCTTCGTCCACCATTTTCACTTGGTCACTTCACCAGATCGACCAGGGCCTTGACAGTATTCTCGGCGCCCTCGGCGATCTGGGCAAGATTGGCGTCCAGCATGTAGCAGGGCGAGGTGACGACCTTCAGGCCGCGGTCGACCACGACCTCGCCATGGCTGGTGGTGCGGTGGACGGCGCCCATCGACTCCAGCGCGGCGGCGGTGCCGGGATCGCTGCCGATGGTCAGTTCGACGCTCTGCTGGCCCAGGATCTTGGCGAGGATGGCCGGCGCGATGCACAGCGCGCCGATCGGCTTGCCGGCCGCGCGCATGGCGGCGACCGCGGCCACCACCTGCGGATTGACCGAGCAGTCGGCGCCCTTGAAGGCGAAATCGCTGAGATTCTTGGCTGCGCCGAAACCGCCGGGGAAGATCAGCGCATCGACGTCGCCGGCCGAGAACTCGCTGAGCGCGGTGATCTTGCCGCGGGCGATACGGGCCGATTCGACCAGCACATTGCGGCTCTCTCCGGTCTCCTGGCCGGTCAGGTGGTTGACGACATGGGCCTGCGGAATGTCGGGGGCGTAGCACACCGCAACCGCGCCCATTTTGGCGATGGCCAGCAGGGTGCAGACCGCCTCGTGGATTTCCGCACCGTCATACACGCCGCAGCCCGACAGCACGACGCCGATGCGCAAGCTTTTCTCTGCCATGGAAACTCTCCAGGGGTTGGCTTTGCCGCCACGCTACCCCAGGAGTCTTGCCTTCGCCTAACGCTCCCTTCGGGCAGCCGGGGCCAGGAGCCGGAGCCGGGAGCCCGCGAAAGCTCCGAACGCTGTCCGGAACTTTCGCGGGACGGCATCAGCCCTTGATGAACGCCAGCAGATCCCGGTTGATGATGTCGGCGTGGGTGGAGGCCATGCCGTGCGGGAGGCCCGGATAGACCTTCAATGTCCCTTTCCGCAGCAGCTTGACCGCCAGCAGAGCGGAATCGGCGACGGGCACGATCTGGTCATCGTCGCCGTGCATCACCAGGACCGGAATGTCGATCTTCTTCAGATCCTCGGTGAAGTCGGTTTCGGAGAATGCCTTGATGCAATCATAGTGAGCCTTGGCTCCGCCCATCATGCCCTGCCGCCACCAATTGTCGATCAAACCCTGCGAAACCTTCGCGCCGTCACGGTTGAAGCCATAGAAGGGGCCGGAGGGGATGTCGCGGAAGAACTGCGCGCGGTTGGCGGCCAGTGCGGCACGGAAGCCGTCGAACACCTCCAGCGGCAGGCCGCCGGGATTGGCCGCGGTCTTCAGCATGATCGGCGTCACCGCTCCGATCAGCACGGCTTTCGCCACCCGCCCATTGCCGCCATGCCGTGCGACATAGCGGGCCACTTCGCCGCCGCCGGTCGAATGACCGATGTGGATGGCGTTCTTCAGGCCGAGATGGGCGGCCAGGGTGGCGACATCGTCGGCGTAGGTGTCCATGTCGTTGCCGGTGGCGGTCTGCGTCGACCGGCCATGACCACGCCGGTCATGGGCGATGACCCGGAAGCCCTGCGACAGGAAATACAGCATCTGGGCATCCCAGTCGTCCGACGACAGCGGCCAGCCATGATGGAAGACGATCGGCTGACCCGATCCCCAGTCCTTGTAGAAAATCTGCGTGCCGTCCTTTGCCGTGACCGTGCCGCTGCCCATCCTCTTCGCGTCCGATGCGGACGTCGTGGTTGATTGGGCCGCCTGGGCGGTCTGGACGAAGGGCAGGGCGGCGGCGGTGGCGGAAAGGCCCAGGCCAGCAGTCAGCATGCCGCGCCGCGAGGCGCCGGTCTTCAACGAGGTCATGTCGATCTCCCGAGAAAAGATTTTGCGATATCATTTATCGCGATAAACAAACCCGTACACCTCAGGCTGGGGCTTGTCCAGACAAATCGTTATCGCGATATCTATCCTGGTGATAAGAATGCCGGACCCGATCAGTCAGGAGGACGCCCCATGTCCGCACCGTCCGAAAATTCCCCCCCGGTCCCGCACCGCGTTCCGTTGGACGACCAGCTCTGCTTCGCCCTCTATATGACCAGCATGGCCATCACCCGCACCTACAAGCCGATGCTGGACGCCATGGGAATCACATATCCGCAGTACCTCATCCTGAGTGTGCTGCGGGAGGCGGATGGCGCGACCGTCGGCGCGATCGCCGAAAGGCTGGCGCTGGAATCCAGCACTGTCACGCCGCCGGTGAAGCGGCTGGAGCAGGCGGGGCTGGTCGAACGGCGGCGCAGCCGGATGGATGAACGGCAGGTTCAGGTCTGGCTGACCGATGCCGGCCGTGCGATGGTGGATGAAAGCACCTGCCTGAGCAGGACGCTGGTCGAGCGGTCGGGGATGGATCTGGCGCAGATCGGTTCGCTGAACCGGCAGGTGCGGTCGCTGCTCCGGGCGCTGGGCGATTGGGACGAGGCGGCGCCGGCCGACCCTGCCGCGCTGGACGCTGGGGAACGCCCCTGAGGCTGCATCCGGGAGTGCGGACCGCTTTCGGAAGGCGCGCCGGCCGTGCTAGGACTGCCCGCCTGTCCCGTCCGCAACCCGAGTCCAGCCATGTCCACCGCCGTCCGTTTCGCCCCCAGCCCGACCGGCCGCATCCATGTCGGCAATGTGCGCCTCGCGCTCGTCAACTGGCTGTTCGCGCGCAAGACCGGCGGCAGCTTCATGTTCCGGCTGGACGACACCGACGAGGAACGCTCCACCCAGGAGTTCGCCGACGCCATCGCCGCCGATCTGACGTGGCTGGGCCTCACCTGGGATCGTTTCGCCCGCGAAAGCGACCGCTATCCGCGCTATGACGAGGCGGCTGCGGCGCTGAAGGCCGCCGGCCGGCTCTATCCCTGCTACGAGACGCCGGAGGAGCTGAACCTCAAGCGCGCCAGTCTGGTGTCGCAGGGCCGCCCCCCGATCTACGACCGTGCGGCGCTGCGCCTGACCGACGAGGACCGCGCGCGGCTGGAAGGGGAGGGGCGCAAGCCCCATTGGCGCTTCAAGCTGAACCCGACTCCGGTGGAATGGACCGATCTGGTCCGCGGGCCGGTGCGGTTCGAGGGCACGGCGCTGAGCGACCCTGTGCTGATCCGCGAGGATGGCCGGCCGCTTTACACCCTGACCAGCGTGGTCGACGACGCCGATTTCGCCATCACCCACATCATCCGCGGCGAGGACCATGTCGCCAACACCGCGGTGCAGATCCAGATTTTCGAGGCGCTGGGCGAGGCGCTGGGTGCCGCGGTGCCGTCCTTTGCCCATCTGCCGTTGCTGACCGATGCCGGCGGACAGGGGCTGTCGAAGCGGCTGGGCAGCCTGTCGGTCGGCAGCCTGCGCGACGAGGACGGTATCGAGCCGATGGCGGTCAACAGCCTGTTGGCGAAGCTCGGCACCTCCGACCCGATCGAGGCGCGGCTGACGCTCGACGAGCTGGTGTCGGAATTCGACCTGTCAAAGATCGCGCGCGGCACGCCGAAGTTCGATCCGGACGAACTGGGCCGGCTGAACGCCCGCATCCTGCACCTGACGCCGTTTGAGGCGGTGGCCTCCAGGCTGGAAGGTCTCGGCCTGACCGGCGCCGACTCCGCCTTCTGGGAGGCGGTGCGGCCCAATCTGGCGCGGCTGAGCGACGCACGCGACTGGTGGGCGGTGACCCATGCCCCGGTGACGCCGGTGGTGGAGGATGCCGGTTTCCTGGCTCAGGCGGCGGCGCTGCTGCCCGACGAGCCGTGGGACCTCGGCACCTGGGGCGCCTGGACCGCTGCGGTGAAGGGGGCGACGGGGCGCAAGGGCAAGGAGCTGTTCCTTCCTCTGCGCCGGGCGCTGACCGGGCGCGACCATGGACCGGAATTGAAGAACCTGCTACCCCTGATCGGACGGGCGCGCAGCCTCCGGCGACTTGCCGGCGAAACCGCCTGAAACCTCTCTTCATTCAGGAGTTCGGACCGTGCCGTTGGACCTCTACAACACGCTGACCCGCCGTAAGGAGCGCTTCGAGCCGCTTCGCCCGGACCATGTCGGCATGTATGTCTGTGGTCCGACCGTCTACGACACCGCCCACATCGGCAACGCCCGGCCGGTTGTGGTGTTCGACCTGCTGTTCCGGCTGCTGTCGCGGCTCTATCCGGCGGTGACCTATGTCCGCAACATCACCGATGTGGACGACAAGATCATCGACCGCGCGCGGGATAGCGGCGAGCCGATCGACGCGCTGACCGCGCGCACCACCGACCTGTTCCATGCCGACATGGACGCGCTGAACGCGCTGCGCCCGACCATCGAGCCGCGGGCGACCCAGCATATCGGCCAGATGATCGCGCTGATCGCCACGCTGATCGAACGCGGCAACGCCTATGCCGCGGAAGGGCATGTGCTGTTCTCGGTGCCGTCGATGCCCAGCTATGGCCAGCTGTCGCGCCGCTCGCTGGATGACATGATCGCCGGCGCGCGGGTGGAGGTGGCTCCCTACAAGCGCGATGCCTCCGACTTCGTGCTGTGGAAGCCCAGCAGCCCCGACCAGCCCGGCTGGGACAGCCCGTGGGGCCGCGGCCGTCCGGGCTGGCATATCGAATGCTCCGCCATGGCGAAGGAGCATCTGGGCGTGACCTTCGACATCCATGGCGGCGGGCTGGACCTGATCTTCCCGCACCATGAGAACGAGATCGCGCAGAGCTGCTGCGCCAACGGCACCGACCGGCTGGCCCGCACCTGGGTCCACAACGGCTTCGTGACCGTCGAAGGCGAGAAGATGTCGAAGTCGCTCGGCAACTTCTTCACCGTTCACGACCTGCTGGACGAGTTCCCCGGCGAGGCGATCCGCCTGACCCTGCTGAGCGCGCACTACCGCCAGCCGCTGGACTTCACCCGCGAGGGCATCCGGCAGGCCAAGGGCGCGCTCGACCGCTGGTATCAGGCCTTGCGCGGCGAACCGGTGCCGGCGGCGGGCGAACTGCCCTTCGACGTGCTGGCGGCGTTGGAGGACGACCTGAACAGCCCGCTCGCCATCGCGCATCTGCACGAGTTGGCAACGGCGGTGAACAAGGCGAAGAGCGATGCCGAGAAGGCTGCGGCCAAGGGCGCGCTGCTGGCGGCCGGGCAGCAGCTTGGCCTGCTGCAGCAGGACCCGGAGGCATGGTTCCGCTGGGCGCCGGCCGGCGGCGGTGCCGAGGGGCTGAGCGACGCCGACGTCGAGCAACTGATCGCCGACCGCAAGGCCGCACGCGCGGGCAAGAACTTCGCCGAGGCCGACCGCATCCGCAAGGAACTGGCAGACAAGGGCATCATCCTGGAGGACGGTCCGCAGGGCACGACCTGGAAGCGGGGGTGAGATCGTATGGATCCCCTCTCCCCCCTGGGGAGAGGGTTAGGGTGAGGGGGATGCACCGCGTGCCTTCCCAAGACTCCTCGCCGCGCCTCCCCCTCACCCAGCCCTCTCCCCGGGGGGAGAGGGTTACAGAGTCGGGAGAGTGTGCTTCCTCTATATTGTCCCTCCTTCCGCAACAAACCTTCATCAACTCTGCTGATTATCGCGCAGTCCGATCCGGCTAATCTCCTCTTCAGACGAAACGCGGCCCACCCAGGGATTTTTGGGGCGGCCACCCTGATCGAGGAGACCCTGACCATGATCGACAATCGCACCGCCCCCTATGCCGCCTTCCTGCTGCGCGTCGGCCTCGGCCTGCTGTTCCTGGCCCATGGCCTTGTGCTGAAGGTGCTGACCTTCACCATTCCCGGCACCGTCGGTTATTTCGAGAGCATCGGCTATCCCGGCTTCTTCGCCTATCTGGTGATGCTGGGCGAGATCGGTGGCGGGCTGCTGCTGATCGCTGGTGTCTACACCCGCTGGATCGCGCTGGCCCTGCTGCCGATCATGATCGGCGCCACGTTGCAGCATGTCGGCAATGGCTGGGTGTTCAATTCGCAGGGCGGCGGTTGGGAGTTCCCGGCCTTCTGGACGGTCCTGCTGGTGGTGCAGTCGCTGCTGGGTGAGGGCGCTTTCGCCCTGAAGGTTCCGGCGCTGAACGCCCAGGCGGCCCGTCGCGAACTGGCCTGATCCGCGACAGGAAACCGCATTCCATGGCGATGCGGAGCGGGGAGGGGGCAATTTGCCTCTTCCCCGTTCCGCGTCGCCGTCCCATTTGGTAGACAGGACGGAGACCAACCGGAGAGCCTGATGACCGTTTCGCCGAACGACCAGCACAAGACGGATTCGTCCGGGGTCCTGAATCTGCTGGACGACCTGATCGCCAAGGCGCGCGCCGCCGGTGCGGATGCCGCCGATGCCGTGCTGTTCGACAGCGCGTCCGTGTCCCTTTCCCACCGGCTGGGCAAGACCGAGAAGCTGGAGCGCTCCGAATCCGGCGATCTCGGCCTGCGGGTGTTCGTCGGCAAGCGGCAGGCCATCGTCTCCTCGACCGACCGCAGCGGCAAGGCGCTGGACGAGCTGGTCGAACGCGCCATCGCCATGGCCCGCGTGGTGCCGGAGGACGGCTTCGCCGGCATCGCCGATCCGGAGCAGCTGGCCCGCAGTTGGCCCGACCTCGACATCTGCGACAGCGAAGAGCCTTCGGCGGAAACGCTGATCGAGCGCGCCCGCATCGCCGAAGAGGCGGCGCTGGCGGTTCAGGGCGTCACCAACTCCGAAGGGGGCGATGCCGGCTGGAGCCGCTCGACCATCGCGATCGCCGCCTCCAACGGTTTCGCCGGTACTTATGGCGTGTCGCGCCAGTCGCTGTCCGCCTCCGTCCTGGCCGGGACCGGCACGGGGATGGAGCGCGACTATGATTATGACAGCAAGGTCTATGGCGCCGACCTGCGCGATCCCGCCGAGATCGGCCGCGAAGCCGGCGAGCGCGCCGTCCGCCGCCTGAACCCGCGTCGGGTCAAGAGCTGCAAGGTGCCGGTGTTCTTCGACCCACGGGTGTCGCGCGGCCTGCTCGGCCACCTCACCGGCGCCATCAGCGGCCCCAGCATCGCCCGCGGCACCAGCTTCCTGAAGGACAAGATGGGGCAGCGGATCTTCGCCCCCTCCATCACCATCGTGGATGACCCGCATGTGAAGCGCGGCCTGCGCTCCCGCCCCTTCGATGCGGAGGGCGTCGAAGTGTCGCGCCGCACGATCATCGAGGACGGCGTGCTGACGACGTGGCTGCTCGACCTGCGCTCCGCCCGTCAACTCGGACTGCAGACCACCGGCCATGCCGCCCGCGGCACCTCCGGCCCTCCCGGCCCGGCCCCGGCCAACGTCTATATGGCCGCCGGCAAGCGCAGCCGCGCCGACATGCTGGCGGAGATCAAGGATGGCTTCTACGTCACCGACCTGATGGGCATGGGCGTCAACGGCGTGACCGGCGATTACAGCCGCGGCGCCGGCGGTTTCTGGATCGAAAATGGCCAGATCACCTATCCGGTCAACGAGATCACCATCGCCGGCAACCTCAAGGACATGTTCCTGAACATGGAGGCCGCCGACGACCTGGAACTGCGCTTCGGCATGGATGCGCCGACCGTGCGCATCGACGGCATGACCATCGCGGGCATGTAAGTCGGCGGCATAAGGCCGCACGTGGCGGAGGCATCTCCGCCCGTCTCTTCATCACTTGGCATCGTTCTTGCGCAGACAGCGGGCAACCTAAAGCGGGTTCGCCCGCTTTTTGTGCTGCATTTCCGTCACTCCGCCTTTCCAAACGTCAGCTAGGCCCTTGCGCATATCTGCCTGATCTGTTAGCAATCTGCCGCTTTTTTAGGCGAAATGCTGAAGGTTTGTGCAAATGGATGCGGCAAAGACGGGTGGGGACGTCCTTTTCGTGCTGATGGGCGCGGTGATGGTGCTGGCGATGCATTGCGGCTTCGCCCTGCTGGAGGTCGGGACGGTCCGGCGCAAAAATCAGGTCAACGCGCTGGTGAAGATCCTGTCGGACTTCGCCATGTCGACCATCGCCTATTTCTTCGTCGGCTATGCGGTGGCCTATGGAGTCGATTTCTTCGCCGACGCTCACACCCTGGTCGGCAAGGGCGCCGGCGGCTTCGCGGCTTACGGCTACGACCTCGTGAAGTTCTTCTTCCTGGCGACCTTCGCCGCCGCAGTGCCGGCCATCGTGTCGGGCGGCATCGCCGAGCGCGCCAAGTTCTGGCCGCAGGCCGGCGCCACGCTGGCGCTGATCGCGCTGTTCTATCCGCTGCTGGAAGGCACGGTGTGGGGCACCCGCTTCGGCCTGCAAAGCTGGATGGCGGCGACCTTCGGCCAACCCTTCCATGATTTCGCCGGGTCGGTGGTGGTGCATGCCTTCGGCGGCTGGGTGGCGCTGGGCGCCGTGCTGAACCTGGGCAACCGCCGCGGCCGCTACCGCCCCAACGGCTCGCTGATCGCCATTCCGCCATCGAACATCCCGTTCCTGGCGCTGGGCGCCTGGGTGCTGTGCGTGGGCTGGTTCGGCTTCAACGTGATGAGCGCCCAGGTTCTGGATGGCGTGACCGGTCTGGTCGCGCTGAACTCGCTGATGGCGATGGTCGGCGGCATCGTCACCTCGCTGGTCATCAGCCGCACCGACCCCGGCTTCGTCCACAACGGCGCGTTGGCCGGTCTGGTGGCGGTCTGCGCCGGCTCCGACGTCATGCACCCGCTGGGCGCGCTGCTCACCGGCGGCATCGCCGGCCTGCTGTTCGTCTGGGCCTTCAACAAGTGCCAGATCAACTGGAAGATCGACGACGTGCTGGGCGTGTGGCCGCTGCACGGGCTGTGCGGCCTGACCGGCGGCCTGCTGGCCGGCGTCTTCGGGCAGGAGGCGCTGGGCGGCCTGGGCGGTGTGTCGATCCTCAGCCAGATCGTCGGCACCCTGGGCGGCGCCGGCTTCGGATTCGCCTCAGGTTTGGCGGTCTACGGCCTGCTGCGCGTCACCGTCGGCATCCGCCTGGATCCTGAACAGGAGTACAAAGGCGCCGACCTGTCGTTGCACCACATCACCGCGTACCCGGAAGAGGACGCGCCGGGCATGTAATGCGCCGCACACAACTCCGCCGCCCCTTGGCCAACTCTTGCTTTGCCGGGGCGGCGGCTTTAGTGTCCGGCGCGAACTCCTCCCCCTCACGACGCCGGATTTTGACCGCCCCATGAAGGCCGCCATCGTCGTTTTCCCCGGCTCCAACCGCGAACGCGACGCCGTCGCCGCGCTGGAGGCCGCCAGCGGAACCAAGCCGTATCTGGTCTGGCACCGCGACACCGAACTGCCCAAGGTCGACCTGATCGTCGTGCCCGGCGGCTTCTCCTATGGCGATTACCTGCGCTCCGGCGCCATGGCGGCGCATTCGCCGATCATGCGCGAGGTGAAGGCGCGGGCCGATCAGGGCGTGCGGGTGCTCGGCATCTGCAACGGCTTTCAGATCATCACCGAGGCCGGTCTGCTGCCCGGCGCGCTGATGCGCAACGGCGGGCTGAAGTTCATTTGCCGCGTCCAGCATCTGCGGGTGGAGAACACCGACAGCCCCTTCACGGCGAAATACGCCAAGGGTCAGGTCGTCCGTTACCCGATCGCCCATGGTGACGGCAACTATTGGACCGACGCCGAAACGGTGAAGCGTTTGGACGGCGAGGGTCAGGTGGCCTTCCGCTACATCGCCGACGAGACCCGCGCCGATCCGCGTGGCAACCCGAACGGCTCGGTGTCCGACATTGCCGGCATCTTCAACGCCAAGCGCACCGTGCTGGGCCTGATGCCGCACCCCGAGGACGCGGTGGAGGCCCTGCACGGCAACACCGACGGCAAGCCCATGTTCGAAGGTCTGGTGGAGGCCCTGTCGTGAGCGCTGAAGCTACCAAGGCGCAGGAGCGTCCGGTCACCGTCGAACTCGCCAAGGAGTTCGGCCTGTCCGCCGAGGAATACCAGAACGCCCTGGACATCCTGGGCCGCACCCCGACCTTCACCGAGTTGGGCATCATCTCGGTCATGTGGTCGGAGCATTGCTCCTACAAATCGTCCAAGGTGTGGCTGAAGACGCTGCCGACCACCGGCCCGCAGGTGATCTGCGGCCCCGGCGAGAATGCCGGCGTGGTCGACATCGGCGACGGCGACGCCGTCATCTTCAAGATGGAGAGCCACAACCACCCGTCCTACATCGAGCCCTTCCAGGGCGCGGCGACGGGCGTCGGCGGCATCCTGCGCGACGTGTTCACCATGGGCGCCCGACCCATCGCCAACATGAACGCGCTGCGCTTCGGCTCGCCCGACCATTCCAAGACCCGCCATCTGGTGTCGGGCGTTGTCGCCGGCATCGCCCATTACGGCAACTGCGTCGGCGTGCCGACCGTGGGCGGCGAGACCAACTTCCACCCGGCCTTCAACGGCAACATCCTGGTCAACGCGATGACCGTGGGTGTGGCCAAGACCGACAGGATCTTCTATTCGGCCGCCGCCGGCATCGGCAACCCGGTCGTCTATGTCGGCTCCAAGACCGGCCGCGACGGCATCCACGGCGCCACCATGGCGTCCGCCGAATTCACCGAGGATTCGGAGGAGAAGCGCCCGACCGTGCAGGTCGGCGACCCCTTCACCGAAAAGCTGCTGATCGAAGCCTGCCTGGAACTGATGGAGACGGACGCCATCGTCGCCATCCAGGACATGGGCGCGGCCGGCCTGACCTCGTCGTCCGTTGAGATGGCCGGCAAGGGCGGTCTGGGCATCGAGTTGACGCTCGACACCCTGCCGATGCGCGAACAGGCGATGACGCCCTATGAGATCATGCTCTCCGAAAGCCAGGAGCGCATGCTGATCATCCTGAAGCCCGGCCGCGAGGAGGTGGCGAAGGCCATCTTCGACAAGTGGGAACTGGACTTCGCCGTCATCGGCCATCTGACCGACACCGGCAACCTCGTCATCAAGATGTATGGCGAGACCTGGTGCGACATGCCGATCGCTCCGGTGTCCAACGCCGCCCCGGAATACAATCGTCCGTGGGAGCCGACGCCGAAGGCGTCCGACCTCGACGACAGCGCGCTGGCCGGCTATTCCGGCGACCTGGGCGACACCCTGACCAAGCTGTTCGGCTGCCCCGATCTGGCCTCCAAGCGCTGGATCTGGGAGCAGTATGACAGCCTCGTCGGCGGTGACACCCGCTTCATGTCGGGTCAGGCCGACGCCGCGGTCGTCCGCGTGCCGGGCCAGACCAAGGCGGTCGCCATCACCACCGACTGCACCCCGCGCTACTGCCTCGCCGACCCGGTCGAGGGCGGCAAGCAGGCCGTTGCCGAGGCGTGGCGCAACCTGTCGGCGGTGGGCGCCCTGCCGCTCGCCATCACCGACAACATGAACTTCGGCAACCCCGAGAAGCCGCGGATCATGGGCCAGTTCGTCGGCGCCGTTCAGGGCATTGGCGAGGCCTGCAAGGCGCTGGACTTCCCGGTCGTGTCGGGCAACGTCTCGCTCTACAACGAGACGAACGGCGAGGCGATCTTGCCGACTCCAGCCATCGGCGGCGTCGGCATCATGCCGGATGCGATGATCGCCGTCGGCATCGCCTTCAAAAACGAGGGCGATGTCATCCTCGCCATCGGTGAGACGAAGGGCCACATCGGCCAGTCGATCTTCCTGCGCGAGATCCTCGGCCGCGAGGAGGGGGCTCCCCCGCCGGTCGATCTGGCGGTGGAGCGCCGCAACGGCGACTTCGTCCGCGGCCTGATCCGCGACGGTCTGGTGGTGTCGAGCCACGACGTGGCCGACGGCGGCCTGATCGTCACCATCGCCGAGATGGCGCTGGCCGGCGGCATCGGCGCCTACCTGACCGGCTTCGACGGCGCCAGCCCGCGCGTGCTGTTCGGCGAGGATCAGGGCCGCTACGTCCTGGCCGTCCGTCCGGACGTTGCCGCGACGGTGCAGGAGAAGGCCAAGGCGGCCGGCGTTCCGGTCAGCGTGCTGGGTGAGACCCGCGGCACGTCGCTGTCGGGCCGTGGCGGCGACATCGTCTCGCTGAAGCGCCTGCGCGAGGCCAACGAAGGCTGGCTGCCGACCTACATGGCGGCCGAGCTGTAAGACGGCCGAGCTGTAGAATGATTGGCGGGGTCGCTTCCTGTGAAGCGGCCCCGTCCGTTTTTCGGCGATCATTCCTTGCCGAACGTCCGCCATCGTGTACATACCGAAGGATCGCGCTAAACTCGCCATCCAAAAGGTGTTGGATCGGCGTATCAACGCGCCTGGAGGCGGGGGAATGGGGTTTTCAGTCACCTTCTGGGGCGTGCGCGGCACGATTCCCTGCCCGATGGCCTCGCATTTGGGATTCGGCGGCAACACGTCCTGTGTCGAAGTGCAGGCGGGAAAGCAGCGGATCATCATCGACGCCGGCACCGGACTGCGGATGCTGGGCCGCAAGCTGCTGGCCGAGGGGGTGACCAGCGCGACACTGCTGCTGAGCCATACCCATCTCGACCATATCAGCGGCTTTCCCTTCTTCGCGCCGGCCTACACCAAGGGGTTCGACCTGCGGGTGGTCTCGGGCCATCTGGCCGGCAGTCCCGACATCGAATCGGTGATGGCGCGCCAGATGGAACGGCCGCTGTTTCCGGTGCCGCTGCGCACCATGGGCGGCAACCTGAGCTTCCTTGAGGTGCCGCCCGGCCACAGCTTCAAGCTGGAGGGCGGGGTGCGAATCCACACCGCGGCGCTGAACCATCCCGACGGCGCCACCGGTTACCGGATCGAGTATCTGGGCCGGTCGGTGGCCTATGTCACCGACACCGAACATGTGCCGGACCAGCCCGACCGCAACATTCTGAACCTTGTCGATGGCGTCGATCTGCTGCTCTACGACTCGACCTACACGGACGAGGAATGGGCGCAGCGCGTCGGTTGGGGCCATTCCACCTGGATGGAGGCGGTGCGGATCGCCCGCGCGGCCCATGTGAAGACGCTGGGCCTGTTCCATCACGATCCCGACCACGACGACGCCACCATGGAGCGGATCGAGGCGGCGGCGAAGGCGGAGTTCCCGAACTGCTTCGCCGCGCGCGAGGGAACCACCATCTCCCTCGACTGACTTTCCCTGCGCATCGGGCATTATGACCGCCACCATCCTGATTCTGTTCACCGCCACCTATCTGGGCATGGCTCTGGGGCGCTTTCCCGGTCTCAGCATCGACCGCACCGGCATCGCGCTGGTCGCGGCGATCCTGCTTCTGGCTGCCGGCGCGCTTGACACCACGCAGCTGGTCGCGGCGGTCGATTTCCCGACGATCTTCATCCTGCTGGGGCTGATGATCCTGTCGGCGCAATATGCCGGCAGCGGTTTCTACGACTGGTGCGCGCTGAAGGTGGCGCAGGCGGCGCGCTCGCCGGCCCGGCTGCTGGCGGTGATCGTGCTGGTCGCCGGCGGCTTGTCGGCGGTGCTGGCGAACGACGTGGTCGTCTTCGCGATGACGCCGATGCTGTGCCTGGGCTTGCAGGCCCGCAAGCTGGACCCGCGACCCTACCTGATCGCGCTGGCCGGGGCGGCCAATGCCGGATCGGCGGCCACGCTGATCGGCAACCCGCAGAACATCCTGATCGGCCAAGTCGGGCATCTCGATTTCTGGCGTTTCCTGGCGGTCTGCGGCGGGCCGGCATTGGCGGCCATGGCCATCGTCTACGGCACCGTCTGGCTTGTCTGGCGCGGGCGCTTCGGCATGCCGCAGGAGGGCGGGGCGCCGGTGGCGCCGGTGGCGCTCGACCGCTGGCAGCTGGGCAAGGCGGTGGCGGCGACGCTGGTGCTGCTGGTGCTGTTCACCCGCGACATCCCGCAGGAGCATGCGGTGCTGCTGGTCGCCGGCGTGATGATGATCAGCCGGCGCATGGCCAGCCGCGACATGCTGGGGATGGTCGACTGGCATCTGCTGGTGCTGTTCGCGGCGCTCTTCGCCATCAACCACGCGCTGGGGCTGACCGGCATCCCGGCGGCCCTGGTCGGCGACCTGCAGGCGGCGGGATGGCTTCCCGACCGGCTGGCGGTGATGCTGCCGCTGGCGCTGGCGGGCAGCAACAGCATCGGCAATGTGCCGGCGGTGATCTTGCTGCTGGCCGCTTGGCCGTCGCCGCCGGAGGGGGCGCTCTATGGTCTGGCGCTGCTGTCGACCCTGGCCGGCAACCTGCTGCTGCCGGGCAGCCTCGCCAACATCATCGTGGCGGAGCGGGCGGCGGCGGCCGGTGTCCGGCTGGGCTTCGTGGAGCACGCCCGCTGCGGTGTGCCGATGGCGCTGCTGTCGATGGCGCTGGCGGCGGTCTGGCTGTGGGCCGGCGGCTGGATGGGGCTGTGACGCCGGATCCGCGGCGTTGGCCGTGACCATGCTGTGATCGTCCGCCCCGCAAGCCCCTTCTTCCGGGTGCGACAAATGGGGTACTCTGTTCGTGCACCGATGTATGTGTGCCGGGGTGGGGGAGCGCTGTGGGTCTGGTCGGCCAATTCCTTGAATTTATCGAAAGCGCGCCGAACCAGTCGCTGCGATCGCTCAGCGATCGGGTGCTGCGCAAATGCCGCGACCTGACGGGAGCGGAGGCCGGCACGATCTTCATGCTGCGCGGGCAGGGGCGGCACCGGCATCTGGAGGCGGTCAGCGCCCAGAATGACGTGATCCGCGCGAAACCGACGCTGTTCTCGGTGCCGGTGAGCCAAGCCTCCATCGTCGGCTATGTCGCTGCGACCGGCGAGACTCTGCTGCTGGAGGATGCCTACGCCATCGCGGAGGATCGCCCTTACAGCTTCAACCCCGCCTTCGACCAGCGCACCGGTTTCCGTACCCGCTCGATCATGGCCTTCGCGCTGAAAGGCTTCCGCGACCGGCCGATCGGGGTGGTGCAGCTGATCAACCGCCGCCCGGAGGAAGGGCCGCCCGCCTTCCTGCCCGAACATGAGCAGATGATCGCCCCGGTCAACCACATCGTCGGCCGGGCACTGGAGCGGGCGGCGACGCTGGAGCGCCTGACCGAGCGCAACCGCGCCCTGACCCAGGAGCGCCGCCGCGTCGCCGAACTGCAGGCGGAGACGGAGCGCGCCTTCATGGTGTCGGTCAATTTGCTGGCCCGCGCCGCCGAGGTGCATGACGAGGACACCGGCAACCACATCCTGCGCGTCAACGAATACTCCCACGTGCTGGCGACCTGGGCCGGCTGCAGCCGCGCCTTCTGCAACGAGATCCGCTTTTCCGCCGCCCTGCACGATGTCGGCAAGATGAGCGTCGATCAGGCGGTGCTGCACAAGAAGGGGCGGCTCGACGACCGCGAACTGGCGGAGATGCGGCGCCATCCGGTCTACGGTCACGACATTCTGGTCGCGTCGGATCGGCTGAAGATGGCCGCCGAGATCGCGCTGTACCACCATGAGCAGTGGGCAGGCACCGGCTATCCGCGTGGCTTGAAGGGGGAGGAAATCCCGCTGGCCGCCCGCATCGTCGCCATCGCCGACTGCTACGACGCCCTGCGCAGCGCCCGTCCCTACAAGCCGTCATTCAGCCACGAGAAGGCGGTCGACATTCTGCTGAACGGTGACGACCGCCTGGATCCGAGGGTGCATTTCGATCCGCGTCTGCTCTCGCTGTTCGCCGGCCGCCATGCGGAATTCGATGCGATCTGGGAGCGGCTGAAGGATCAGGAGAGTGTTGCAGTCTGAGAAGCCGGCGGATCACTCCGCCGGGTTGGTCGCGGCAAGCGCACGGCGGCGGACCCAGCGGAAGCTCTTGACCCCGATCCACAGGCCGCCGATGGCAAGGCCGCTCAGCAGCAGGATCTTCGGGCCGTCCTCGCCGATCGCGGCGGCGGCTTCACCGAACAGGTAACCGGCACCGGCGAAGGTCCAGGCCCAGATGCCGGCGGCGATGAAGTTCCAGAACAGGAAGCGGGACCAGCGCATGCCGGAGGTGCCGATGGCGACCGACGCGATGTTGCGCACGCCATAGAGGAAGCGGAAGACCAGGATGAAGGCGACGCCGTACCTCTCCAGCCAGCTCAGGACCCGGCAGGCATGGGCATCGGCGGACGGAAAGCGGGCCAGGGCCTTTTTGCCCCAACGGCGCCCCAGCCAGAACCAGACCTGATCGCCCAGGAAACTGCCGATCCACACCGAACCGACCAGCCAATACAGATTGACGATGCCAAGTTTGGCGCCCATCCCGCCGAAGATTACAAATGTTTCACCTTCAAAAAAGGCCCAGAGAAAGGCCATCGGGTAAAAGGCGTTCCCCCATTCCTGCAACCAAGTGATCCAGTCCAAAGACCCCTCCGGGAGACGTCGCTTGTAGGTTCGGCGGGCCCGGTGGCGCTTTGTAACCGCTATATTGTGCGATGCGGCATGTAGAGCGTGGGCTGGGACAGATCATGACATAAAGCCGCGCGGTTTGTCTCGGAAACTTTATTGACTAAGGGGCCGCCCCAACGGTGAGACGTGGCTCAGAAGTCATCCCCGGACAATTCGCCGACAGCCTGTCGGGCGGCGCGCAAAAGGGCTGGGTTGGGCTCCGTCGGGACATCGCCATCCTCACAGTCCGTATCGCTGCGGTCGGGGGCGGCGCGGCGCTTCAGTTCGCGCGCCGCCTCGATCAGCAGATGGGCCAGCCGCTGATCGGGCAGCGCCTGCACCAGTGCCCGAAGTTCGGAGTTGGACAGGGCGGCCGGATCGAAGGCCGGAGGCGGCGGTGGCGGAGCCGGCGGAGCGAGCGGCAGGGTCGCGACAGTCGCCGCCATCACCGCCGCCCTGGGCAGAGGGGCGGCCTCCCGCACCACATCGACCGCGACCTGGGCGGCCATCGTCGAAGCTGTGGCGCCCGCGGCAGCCCGCGCCCGGCGCGGCTTGCGCGCCGGTTCGGTCTCCGGCAGATCGTCGAACAGAAGCCGTTGGACGCTCATCGCTGCGGTTGCCCCCTGCGCTCCGCCAATATCGCCGGCGCTTCCCGCTCCGGCCATTCCGTGTTCACCCGCGGTTTGCGGTGTGTTCTCTTTTCATTCTAGAAAGAGCGCCGGGTTTGTCGAGCGGATTCTGACGGCTATGTCCACGGGCTATTTTTGGCGGCTATTCCTGGGGACCATGTTGAAGAGCCATCGCTTCGAGGAAGCGTTCCGGTCGCAGCACCCGCGTTTCGCCGGCCCGGCGCACCGACAGAAGCTGGCGGTCGACCGTCACCAGCCAGGGCACCGATCCGCCGACGGCGGCGGCGAGGAACATGTCGTCTTCCGGATCGCGGCACAGGCGCCCGACTGCGGCGGGGGCGACCAGTGCCGTCTCGTCCCTGATGCGATCCAGGAAGGTGCGGCGATCTGCCGCGGCGGCGTAGCGGTCGAAGGTCGGCCGCATCAGCACCTCGTCCAGCTCCGCCAGCGTTTCGGCGCTGCCGACGAGGCCATGGTCGGCGCGCACCCGTTCGACGCAGCGGCGGATCGCGTCGTGCCGGCTTGCCGCGGCATCGCCCAGCAGCGCATAGGCAACCAGGATGTTGGTGTCGAGCACGGCCCGGACCGGCATGGGAGCCGAAGGGCGAACCGCGTCGGGGGCGGCGGAGTCACGGCTGAGCATTGATATATTGCAGGACCATCGCGGTTGAAGTTGTCGGGGCCGATGCGAAGCGTCTGTTGTGGGCAGGGGCGCTTTGCGGTAAGAACCCCGCAAGGTGTGAACGGAACCTTTAGGACGGAAGTATCGGCATGACCAGCATCCTCGTCGTCGACGACAGCCGACTGGCGCGCAACATGGTCTCCAGCGTCATCGCCTCTCTGCGGCCTGACTGGACCATCGTCACCGCGGCCAGCGGCGAAGAGGGGCTGGAGATCGTCGGCGACGTGCCGCCGGTCGCCGCCATCGTCGATTACAACATGCCGGGCATGGATGGGCTGCAGCTTGCCGAGCGGCTGAAGGAGCGCTTCGTCGGCCTGCCCATCGGCCTGCTGACCGCCAACGTGCAGGACACGCTGAAGCGCAAGGCGGAGGCGTTGGGCGTCCGTTTCATCGCCAAGCCGATCACCTCGGACAAGATCCGCGACTTCCTCGCTGCGGCCGGGCAGTGACGCCGATGGCCGACTCCACATCCGCCGGCCCGGCATCGGAAGACCCGCTCCGCCTCGACGCCGACGAGGCCGACGCCATCGCCGAGCTGTTCAACATCGGCATGGGCGAACCGGCCGCCGCGCTCAGCTCCATGCTGGGGGAGGAGGTGCATCTGTCGGTGCCGTCCTTCGCGGTATCGACCCGTGCCCGCATCACCAGCGAGGTGGGCGGCGAGTTGGAGGGCGACCAGCCGGTCTGCGCCGTGCGCGGCGCCTTCACCGGCCCCTTCACCGGCGAAGCGATGCTGATCTTCCCGGAACGCGGCACGCTGGCCCTGGTCGGCCGCCTCGTCCCCGTCGACCCCGCCGCCGAGGCGCCGGGCGAGATGGAGCAGGATGCGCTGACCGAGATCGGCAACATCATCCTGAACGGCTGCCTCGCCAGCCTGTCCAACCTGATCGGCGGCGAATTGTTGGGCGCGGTTCCGGGCTATGGCACCGGCGCGCCGGCGGCGGTCATCGGGTCCGCCACCGACCCGGTGCTGTTCGTGCGCATCGACATGGCGCTGGCTGCCGGCGATGCCAGCGGTCACGCGCTGTTCCTGCTGGACATCGCCTCGCTCGATGCCTTCCGCGAGGCGATCCGGCGGGCTTTGGCGGGGTTGTGATAGGGAGATTGAAGGGAGGGTGAGGCTTTTGCCCCCTCCCTAACCCTCCCCCACCTTTGGTGGGAGAGGGGACTGCCGCTGCTTCGGCATTGAAGTACCGCTGCCAAGCCTCCTACCCCCTCCACCGCCGAAGGCGGGGGAGGGATGGGGAGGGGGCAGAGAACGGAAGGGAGGCGCGAACGCCCCCCAGCCTCATCCCTCGATCTTCGAGAAGTCAGCCACCGCGTTCAGCGTCGTGCGGATCTGCGTCAGCAGGCGCAGGCGGTTGGCGCGCAGATCCTTGTCCTCCGCGTTCACCGTGACCTTGTCGAAGAAGGCGTCCACCGGGCCGCGCAGCTTCGCCAGCGCCGCCATGGTGCCGGTGAAGTCCTCCGCGTCCAGAAGCGGCTTGGCGGTGGCCGAGGCCTCGTTCAGCGCGGCGAACAGCGCCTTTTCCTCGTCCTGGGCCAGACGGTCGGCATCGACCGGCTGGTCGAAGCTCGCGCCGTCCTTCTTCTCCTCGATGCGGACGATGTTGGAGGCGCGCTTGTAGGCCGCTGCCAAGTTGGCACCCTCGTCGGAGCCGACGAAGGTCTGCAACGCCTTCACCCGCGCCAGCAGCCGCACCAGATCGTCCTCGCCGCCGAGGGCGAACACGGCATCGACCAGATCGTGACGGACGCCCTGCTCACGCAGCACCACCTTCAGGCGGTCGGCGAAGAAGGACATCAGGTCGCCGCCGACACTGCCGGCCGGGGCGAAGCCGCTGACCGTGTAGGCGCCATGCGCCGCAGCGAACACCTCCGACAGCTTCACCCGCAGGCCGTTCTCCAGCACCAGCCGGATCACGCCCAGCGCGGCGCGGCGCAGCGCATAGGGGTCCTTCGAACCCGTCGGCTTTTCGTCGATGGCGAAGAAGCCGACCAGCGTGTCGATCTTGTCGGCCAACGCCACCGAAACCGAAACCGGGGCGGTCGGGCAGCTGTCCGACGGACCCAGCGGCTTGTAATGATCGGCGATCGCGTTGGCGACGTCGGCGCTCTCGCCTTGGCCCAGCGCGTAGTAGCGGCCCATGATCCCCTGAACCTCGGGGAACTCGCCGACCACCTCGGTCACCAGATCGGCCTTGCAGAGCAGGGCGGCGCGGCTGGCGGCGTCGCTGTCGGCACCGATGGCGCGGGCGATCTCGGCGGCCAGCAACTGCACGCGGGTGACCTTCTCGGCCACCGTGCCCAGCTTGGCGTGGAAGGTGATCTTTTCCAGCGCCGGGACGCGGGCTTCCAGCTTGGTCTTGCGGTCCTGGTCCCAGAAGAACTTGGCGTCGGACAGGCGGGCGCGCAGCACGCGCTCGTTGCCGGCGACCACGGCCTTGCCGCCGTCCAGCGTCTCGGTGTTCGCCACGACGATGAAGCGCGGGGCCATCCGGCCCTCGGCGTCCAGCACGGCGAAATACTTCTGATGGGTGCGCATGGAGGTGATGAGCACCTCCGACGGCACGTCCATGAAGCTCTCGTCGATGCCGCCCATCAGCACGACCGGCCACTCGACGAGGCCGGCGACCTCCTCCAGCAGCGCGTCGTCGGGCGACAGGGTCAGGCCCTGGGCCTTGGCCAGCGCCTCGGCGTCGGCCTTGATCTTGGCCTTGCGTTCCTCACGGTCGAGCACGACCTTGGCGGCGCGCAGCTTCTCCTTGTAGTCGGCGAAGCTCTCCACCGTGAAGGCGTCGGGCGCCAGGAAGCGGTGGCCGCGGGTGCCGTTGCCGAAGGCGATGCGGCCCTGGGTGCCGCCGATATCATAGCCGCCGTCGAGCACGCGCCCGCCAAAGATGGCGATGATCGAGTGCAGCGGACGGACCCAGCGCACGGTGCCGGTGCCCCAGCGCATCGACTTCGGCCAGGGCAGCTCGGCCATGGCGGCGGGGATGATCTCCGCCAGCACTTCGGCGGTCTCGCGGCCCTTCTTCTCGGTCACCGCGAAATAGAAGACGCCCTTGCCGGTGTCGCGCTGCTCGCACTGGTCGAGGCTTTCGAGTCCGGCCGACTTCAGGAAGCCGGCGACCGCCTGCTCCGGCGAGCCGACGCGCGGACCCTTCTTTTCCTCGCGCACGTCGGCGGTGCGCTCCGGCAGCCCGTCGACCACCAGGGCCAGACGGCGCGGGGTGGAGTGCGCTTCGGCCTTGGCGAAGGTCAGGCCGTTCGCCGCCAGCTTGTCGGTGACGAGGCGCTTCAGGTCGTCGGCGGCCCGCGCCTGCATGCGGGCGGGGATTTCTTCGGAGAAGAATTCGATCAGGAGTTCGGTCATGGGATTACTTCGCCCCCGTCCAGGCTTCACAGCAGGCCTTGGCCAGCGTGCGCACGCGGCCGATATAGGCGGCGCGCTCGACAACGCTGATCACGCCGCGGGCGTCCAGCAGGTTGAACAGATGCGACGCCTTGATGCACTGGTCATAAGCGGGCAGCGCAAGGTTTTGCGCCACCAGCGCCTGACACTCGGCCTCGGCATCCTTGAAATGCTGGAGCAGCATGTCGGTATTGGCGAACTCGAAATTGTGCTTCGAGTATTCGATCTCGGCGCGCTTGAACACGTCGCCGTACTTCACGCCCTGGCCGTTGAAGTCCAGGTCATAGACATTCTCCACGCCCTGCACATACATGGCGAGGCGCTCCAGCCCATAGGTCAGCTCGACCGCGACGGGGTCGCATTCGATGCCGCCGACCTGCTGGAAATAGGTGTACTGCGTCACTTCCATGCCGTCGCACCACACCTCCCAGCCCAGGCCCCAGGCGCCCAGGGTCGGGCTTTCCCAGTCGTCCTCGACGAAGCGGATGTCGTGCAGCGCCGGGTCGATGCCAATGGCGCGCAGGCTGTCCAGGTAAAGCTCCTGCGCGTTGGCCGGCGAGGGCTTCATGATGACCTGGTACTGGTAATAGTGCTGCAGGCGGTTCGGGTTCTCGCCATAGCGGCCATCCTTCGGCCGGCGCGACGGCTGGACATAGGCCGCCTTCCAGGCATCGGGACCCAGCGCGCGCAGCGTGGTCGCCGGGTGGAAGGTGCCGGCGCCGACCTCCATGTCGTAGGGCTGCAGGATGACGCAACCCTGCTCCGACCAGAACTGGTGGAGCTTGAGGATCAGGGCCTGGAACGACAGGCCGCGGCGGTCGGCGGAGTTTCCGCCGTCGGAAGTCCCGATCTGGGAGGCCATGGACGGTCCACAATAGAAATGTTGAAAACGCGCCGCACGATAGGCGGGTGCCATCGTCAAATCAAGCCGCAGCGCGGAGCGCGATCAGGCCGCAGCGCGGCGGCTGTCGTTGCGGTCAGCGGCCGTAGGGGCAGGCGGGGCGGCCGCAGGACACGGCGGAGCGGGGGGCGACATAGGCGCCGCATTCCGGACATTTCTCCATGTCCTCCGCCTCCACGGCGTAGGTGCCGGCGTCGCGCGTCGAAGCACCGGATGCGGCATCGCGCCGTCCGGACTGGTTGGGGCCGGACTGGTTGGAGCCGTCCTGGCGGCGGGCGGCGGTGCGGGCGCGGCCGATTTCCTGCACGCGGTTGACCCAGCGCCAGCCGAACCACACCGCGCCGATCACCAGCGCAAGGAGAATAATCTTGGACAAGGACATCATCGCCGGCAACCCGTCTGATCTCCCGGGCATTCAGCCCGCAGGCGACGGGAAGTCAAGAGAATAGGTTGGGGACGGAAAGGGCGGGACCGCCGCACGGGTGGCGGCGGCCCCGTCTGGCCGCTTTACTTGGCGGCGACCGCCGGGCGCCAGCTGTAGACCGGGACGACACCGTAGGTGCGGGTCATGTCGGCCTGCCGCACGCTGCGCACCAGCACTTCCGCACCGGTCGCGACGCGGATGTCGGTGCCGAGCAGGCCGCAATCCTCCGGCACGATGTTGACGCACTGGGTGGCGTCGACCCGGCTCAGCACGATGTCGAAGGGCAGGCCGTTGCGGGCGTAGACGCCGAGCAGGCCGGGGGCGGAGGTCGCCGTGCGCAGAGTCACCACCCCCGCCGGCAGCGCGCGGTCGCTGGGCGCGGTCGGACGCTGGTTGTGGCTTTCGTCCCACACGGGCTGGCCCGAGGAATCCAGCTTGGACTGGGCTGCGGCGGCGCCGCTGAAGCCGGTGAGGGCCAGGGTTGCGCCGCTCATTGCCGTCAGGGCCAGAACCGCCATCCGAAACCGCGACATCATCGTACTCCGTTCTTGTGTCCGTTCTTCTTGTCCCCCCACGGTCGCGGGACCGGGAGGCGCGCTACTATATGGGATGCCGGACGCTCCGCCACCCTAGCCCAGAACGCCTAGGGTGTTCCGCTTAGATGAAGGGGTAGTACCGACAGTTCGCTCTGGACGGACGACTGATGCCTGTGAATGATGATTCGTCCATGCGTTGTTTGACACGGTGCCGTCATGTGTTTTCAGTTGTCGATTGTCCTCGGTCTGCGCGCGGAGCCAAGGGCCCTCGCAAAGGATATTCCCGGCTTGGCATCGCCGTTATCGCGGTGCTTTTTGATTGGCGATGGTGGCATCCATGGGTGAACCGGTTCTGGAAACCGCGCGTCTGATCCTTCGGCCCACGCAAGCGGAGGACTTCGACGCCTGGGCTGCGATGATGACCGATCCCCAGGCGACCGTCTTCATCGGCGGCCTGCAATCGCGATCCGTGGCATGGCGGGGGTTCGTCGGCATGGCCGGTGCCTGGGCGATCCAGGGCTTCGGCATGTTTTCGGTGATCGAGAAGGACAGCGGCCGGTGGGTGGGACGGGTCGGCCCATGGGTGCCGGAAGGCTGGCCGGTGACGGAGGTCGGCTGGGTTCTTCCACGCGAGTGCTGGGGGCGCGGCTATGCGATGGAGAGTGCCATCGCGGCCATCGACTGGGTGTTCGACCGTCTCGGCTGGACCGAGGTCGTCCATTCGATCCACCCGGACAATGCGGCCTCGCAGGCCGTGGCGCGCCGGCTTGGTTCCCGGATCCGCGGTTCGGGTCTTCTGCCCGAACCGATGGTCCCCGCCGAGGCCGATTTCTGGCGCCAGACGCGGGAGGAGTGGTTCGGCGGTGGTCGCGCCCAAGCAGTCCGATCGTTGCAGAGTCGGGCCTGCTGATTCGATGGTTTGTCGGTAGCAATATTCCATCAATATGCAACTTTTTTGGCTTGTTCGAGGCTGAGCCTTCACAGTACCGTCGTCATGTCCGCTGGAACTGGCCGGCATGAATGATGGAGGCGATGAACATGGCCGACTCGACGGCTCTCGATCTCTTGAAGTCCCTCGCTACCGACCAAGGCTTTCGCAGCCAGTTGCAATCCCTCGACGCACGGGGGAAGCGCGATCTTCTCCAGCGTTGCGGCTTCGGAACGCTGACGGCGTCCGACATGCGCACGGCCGCGTCAAACGTCTTCGGCACGCAAGCCGAGGCTGCGCCGGCCGTTGCTTCCAACCTCGCTCCTAGCGCAGGCATGGTGACCGATGTTGCCGCCAGCGCGTCCGCGATCGAGACGGCTGATGGTCGTGCGCTGGCTCCGCGGCACGTTGCGATGAGCGCATCGGCGATCGAGACAGCCGACGGTCGTGCATTGGCTCCGCGGCATGTCGCTGCCAGCGCGTCGGCGATTGAAACGGTCGATGTCCATATGATGGCGTCGTTCACCGCGAATTTCAGCGGTGCCTCCGCCTCTGCTTATCAGAAGGCCGCCTGAATTCAGGAACGGTAATGGGCGGGCTGACTGGAGCAATGCCGAGTCGCTCCAGGCAGCCCGCCGATTTTTCGACGGTATTTACCAAGACGCCGGTTTGTCTTTGCATATCGCTCTTAGTATTTGGCGGGATGGATCAATGCGCGGTGTCTTCTTTGCGAATCGGTGCCGTTTCCATCGCCTGACAGGTCAGCGCCCCAATATTAAATTTATGCGCAATTCACCGGAAGCTGCCGGATTTTGGTAGAAACTGACTCGATTGCCTATGCTATTGGTTTAGGTGTTGCTCAACGATAGTAACAATCGAATTGGCAGTCCCGTTGCAGGAGGGGCCAAATGGCCAGCGAACAGGCTCTTGACCTTATAAAGCGTCTCGCCACCGATGGCGGATTTAGAGATCAGTTGAACACGTCGGATATTGCCGGCAAGCAAGCGCTTCTCGCGCAGAGCGGTTTCGCCGGTATAACGGCCGAGGATGTGCGCTCTGCCGCGGCCGAGGCATTTGGCCGCCTGTCAGACGAGACCGGTGTCGCAACGGTCGCTGAATCGATTGCCAATGCGGCGTCGGCTGTTTCGCTGGCCGGCGTGGCACTTCCGTCCTTTGCCGGCGCGGGCATGGCCGGGCATGCCGCGGCGGGTGCTGCCGGCACGGCTGGGTTCGCGGCGGCTGGCGCTCCGTCTCCTGCGGCCAGTGCTGCCGGCATGGCTGGCTTTGCCGCGGCTGGCGCTGCTGGCACCGCCGGGTTTGCTGCTGCCGGCGCTCCGTCTCCGGCGGCTAGCGCTGCCGGCATGGCCGGGCACGCGGCGGCGGGTGCTGCCGGCACCGCCGGGTTTGCTGCTGCGGGTGCTCCGTCTCCTGCTGCCAGTGCTGCCGGCACGGCCGGCTTCGCGGCGGCTGGCGCACCGTCTCCTGCTGCCAGTGCTGCCGGCACGGCTGGGTTCGCTGCGGCCGGTGCTCCGTCTCCTGCGGCCAGTGCCGCCGGTATGGCCGGGTTCGCCGCGGCGGGTGCTGCTGGCACGGCTGGGTTCGCGGCGGCTGGCGCTCCGTCTCCCGCGGCCAGTGCTGCCGGCATGGCTGGCTTTGCCGCGGCTGGCGCTGCTGGCACCGCCGGGTTTGCTGCTGCCGGCGCTCCGTCTCCGGCGGCTAGCGCTGCCGGCATGGCCGGGCACGCCGCGGCGGGTGCTGCCGGCACCGCCGGGTTTGCTGCTGCGGGTGCTCCGTCTCCTGCTGCCAGTGCTGCCGGCACGGCCGGGTTCGCTGCTGCGGGCGCACCGTCGCCTGCGGCCAGCGCTGCTGGTACGGCCGGCTTTGCGGCGGCTGGCGCTCCGTTTCCCGCGGCCAGTGCCGCCGGTATGGCTGGGTTCGCCGCAGCGGGTGCCGCCGGCACGGCCGGATTCGCCGCAGCGGGCGCTCCGTCTCCTGCGGCCAGCGCTGCCGGTATGGCCGGGTTTGCTGCTGCCGGCGCACCGTCGCCCGCATTCAGCGGTGCGGGCATGGCTGGGTTCGCAGCGGCGGGCGCTCCGTCTCCGGCGGCCGGCGCTGCGGGCACGGCCAATCCGCCGGCGACCGACGACGACACGCCGATCAAGTCGTGATGTCGAGGGGGCCGGCGTCCTCGCGACTCCGGCCCCCCGTGTCACGCTGGTTCCGCCGAGTTGGCTCTTGCCGATGGCGGCGGGACGATGAATGCTGACGTCCCTATCAGAACCGGCCGCAGCCGAGGGCCCAGACCGCACCCATGCCAGTCAACGCTCCGTTCGATCAAAGCCGTCCGGCATCGCCGGCTCCGGCCGCGCCGCAGTTCGGTGTCTCGCCCGTTCCGAACGGGGCGGCGCCCTTCGGCATCCGGCTGGGCGATACCGTCCATAATGCGGCCAAGCGCTTCTTCCTGGGCACCCATCGCACGGCGACGCCTGAAGAGACGCTGGTGCGCATCTCCCCCCATTTCGCGCGCTGCGGGATCACCCGGCTGGCCGACGTCACCGGGCTCGACCGGCTGGGCATCCACACGGTGCTGGGTCACCGGCCCAACAGCCCCACCTTGTCGGGCAGTGCCGGCAAGGGCTTCAGCCTTGCTGCCGCCACCGTGTCGGCCGCGATGGAAGCGATCGAGTTCTACCACGCCGAGACGTTGCAGCTTCCTTATCTGGAGGTCAGCTGGAACCAGTTGCCCGCCGACGGGCGCATTCCGCTCGACCGGATCCCCGGCACCAAGGGTGGAGCTTTCCGTCCCGACAATCCGGAATTCTGGACCTGGGGCTGGGATCTGATGAACGGACGCCCGGTCGCCGCGCCGTGGACCTCCGTCGGCCTCTACAGCAATCCGGTCGCCCGGCCGGGCCTCCGCAGCTTCTATGCGATGGGGACCAACGGACTGGCCAGCGGCAACCACATCCTCGAGGCGATCGCCGCCGGCCTCTACGAGGTGATCGAGCGCGACTCGGTGGCGTGCTGGCGCTATGTCAGCGACGCGCTGCGCATTCCGATGCCGCGGGTGAATCTGTCGACCATCGACGCGCCCTCCGTTCTCGATCTGCTGCGCCGTTTCGACGAAGCCGGGATCTGCCCGTTGCTGTACGACGTCACCACCGACATGGGCGTGCCGAGCTATATGGCGATGGTATATGACCGGGACGCTCGAAAGACCGGCATGCATCGCGGCTACGGCAGCCATCTGGAGCCGGCGGTCGCCATGTGCCGTGCCCTGACCGAAGCGGTGCAGTCGCGCCTGGTGCTGATCGCGGGATCGCGGGACGACTTCTTCCGCCGCGACCTGATCCGCAACCAGAATGCCGACGGCACGGCGGAAATCGCGGCGCTGGAAGGCACGCCGTGCAACGTCGACGGCCGGCGCCATGCCAATCTCTCGACACCGACTTTCGAGGGCGATATCGCGATTCTGCTGGAGGTTCTGCGCCGATCCGGCATCGAACAGGCCCTGGTCTTCGACCTGACCCGGCCAGAGATTGGCATTCCGGTCGTGCGGGTGGTGGTGCCCGGTCTGGAAGGGTATCTCTTCGACTTCTACACGCCGGGCCCACGCCCCCTGGCCTTCGCCAAGGCCCTGCAGGCGCAGGCCGGTCTGGTGGGAGCGGTCGCATGAACAGGACAGGGCGCATGAAGATCTGCGTGTTCCTCGGCCCGACGATGCCGTTGGACGACGCCCGGGCGCTGCTGCCCGACGCGATCTATCTGCCGCCGGCGGCACAGGCGGATGTCCTCAGCGCGATGACCATTCATCGCCCGGACGTGATCGCTTTGATCGACGGCGTGTTCGGCCAATCCCTGTCGGTCTGGCACAAGGAGATCCTGTTCGCCCTGCACAGCGGGATCGCCGTCTATGGCGCCTCCAGCATGGGCGCCCTGCGGGCGGCGGAATGCCATCCCTTCGGCATGGTGCCTGTGGGCGAGGTGGCGCGGCAGTTCATCGACGGCCGACTGACCGGCGACGACGAGGTCGCGCTCGCCCACGCCGGACCGGAGGACGGCTATTTCCCGTTGTCGGAGCCACTGGTGAATCTGCGCGCCAGCATGGTGGCCGCGCGGACGGCGGGGGTGGTCGACGCCGGGTTGCACGACCGGGTGATCGCTGCTGCGAAGCGGCTCTATTTCACCGACCGCAAGCGCGACCGCATCTGGGCGGATGCCGGGCTGACCGACGCGGAGGCGGAGCGGATCGAAGCCTTCCTGGCGGTCGGTGCGGTCGACCAGAAGCGCCGCGACGCCGAGGCGCTGCTGAGCCATCTCGCCAGCCTGATCATGCCGCCGCGTCCGGCCCCCTTCACCTTCAACGCCTCGCATGCGTTCAACGTTCTGTATGAGCGTGACCGGCGCGTCGCCCACGGCGGCTACAGCGTGCCGCTGTCGGAAATTGCCAGCCATGCGGCTCTGCACCGTCCGGACTTCGCCCAGATCAACAAGGCGGCGCTCGGCCGGCTGTTGATCATTCAACTGGCGGAGGTGGTCGGCGTGACCGTCGATCAGGCGGCGGTCGATGCCGAGGTCTGGCGTTTTTGCAGCGCAAGGCAGCTCGGCAGCCCGGAGGCGCTGGCCGATTGGTGCCGCCGCAACGACCTGACCGAGGCCGAATTCGCCGAACTGATGCATGAACTGGCGGTCGAGCGGGCGATGATCCGCTGGCTGATTCCCCGCCGCATGCTGGCGCGCACGACCAAGCCGGTGCTGAACGAACTGCGCCTGCGCGGGCTGTACGAGGCGACGGCGGAGGAGGCGGCGCTGATCGAACAGGTGATGGCGCTGCATTTCGGCGACAACAGCCAGCAGCCGACCGACTCGATCGATGAGCTGATCGCCGACCATCTCGCCCATACCAACTGCCGCATGGATGCGCCGGCCGACGTCTGGGCGAACGAGAACGGCTTCAAGGACGTGCTCGACCTGCGCATCGACCTGATGCGGGCCAAGCAGGTGCGCGATCTGTTCCGCCGGTTGGCCGCCGAGGCGGAAGCGGCGCTTGGCAAGGCTGCGGAGGCCCTTTCCGAAGAGGAGATGCAGGCGTGACCGAGGTGACGATTCGGATACCGACCCCGCTGCGTGGCTTCGTCGGCGGGAGGGATCAGGTGGCGGTTCCGGGTGCCACCGTGCGCGAGGCGCTGGCGGCGCTGACCGCCGGGCAGGAGGCGTTCCGCGACCGGCTGTTCACCGCGGAGGGCGAATTGCGCCGCTTCGTGAACGTCTATCTCGGTCGCGACGACGTGCGGCGTCTGGGTGGCTTGGAGGCCGCGGTGCCGGCCGGCGCCACCCTGACGCTGATGGTCGCCCTGGCGGGTGGTTGAGGAGCAGTCATGAGCTTGAAGGACCGGCGCCTGTCCGACCTGCGCGCCCGTATTCCGGAGGTCGCCGCCGCCGAGGCGCAGTCCCTCCAGGCCGAAGGTGCCCTGGTCGTCGATGTCCGCGAGGACGAGGAGACGGCGACCGGCACGCCGGCCGGGGCGCTGCGCCTGCCGCGCGGTTTCCTGGAATTGCGCATCGAAGACGCGGCGCCCGATCCGGCGCGCCCAATCCTGCTGATGTGCGCCGGCGGCACCCGGTCGCTGTTCGCGGCCGAGGATCTGCTGCGGCTGGGCTATGGGGATGTGCGGTCGGTCGCCGGCGGCTTCTCCGCCTGGAAGGCCGCGGGCCTGCCGGTCGAGGTGCCGCCGCGGCTCGATGCCGCCCAGCGCGAGCGCTACCGCCGTCACCTGACCATGCCCGAGGTTGGCGAGGCCGGACAGCACAAGCTGCTGCGCAGCCGCGTCGCCCTGATCGGCGCCGGCGGCCTGGGGTCGCCGATCGCGCTGTATCTGGCGGCTGCCGGCGTCGGCCGGCTGACCTTGATCGACGACGACCGGGTGGAGCGCAGCAATCTGCAACGCCAGATTCTGCATGCCGAAAGCCGGCTGGGGCAGCGCAAGGTGGAGAGCGGACGCACCGCACTGCTCGACCTGAACCCGACCATCGAGGTGGTGGCCCACGAAGCCCGGCTGGAAGCCGCCAACGTGCTGGATTTGCTCGCCGGCCACGACGTGGTGGTCGACGGGTCCGACAATCTGCCGACGCGCTATCTCGTCAACGACGCCTGCCTGCGGCTGGGCGTGCCGAACGTCTACGGCGCCATCTTCCGGTTCGAAGGCCAAGTCTCGGTATTCGGCGGCGCCACGCCGGGCGTTCGTCCCTGCTACCGGTGCCTGTTCCCCGAACCGCCGCCGGCCGAATACGCCCCCTCCTGCGCCGAGGCCGGGGTGCTGGGCGTGCTGCCCGGCGTGATCGGCACCATCATGGCGGCCGAGACGATCAAGCTTCTGCTGGGGCTTGGAGAACCGATGGCCGGCCGCCTGCTGCTCTATGACGGCCTGCGCGGCGAGTTCAGCGAGATCGAGGTTCCGGTCGACCCGCACTGCCCATCCTGTGCGGCCGGCGCATCATCCGACCTGACCGACATCGCCGCGGTGTGCGGGGCATGAACGGAATGGACCGGGATGCCTCGTCAGGCGGCGTTTTTCTGCTCGATTACGCTGTGGACCAGCTTTTTCAGCGCGACGAAATCGACGGGCTTGGTCACCAGATCCGCGGCACCGATGTCGAGCGCCCGGCGGCGGTTCTCGTTGTCGCCATAGGCGGTGACCATGATGACCGGCACGTCCGGCGAGTCGACCCGCAGGCGCTCCAGCAGGTCCAGCCCGCTCATGCCCGGCATGTTGATGTCGCTGAGAACGAGCACCGCCTCCGGTTGCAGCCCAGAGTTCAGACTTTGCAGCGCTTCCTCGGCCGAAGCGGCGAAGTGAAAGACCAATTCACCCCGGCGGAGTTCGGCACGAAAGCGCTGGCGGAACAGATCCTCGATGTCGGGTTCGTCGTCGACGACAAGAATTCCCAGGGTCATGTCTTTCGGCGCTCCCCTAACGACACCGCGGTCGCTGCACGTGGCAGCGTGATTGTGAATTCGGCGTGGTCGTTCTCGACGCTGGACACGTCGAATCGCCCCCTGTGCTGATGTACCACGATGTCATAGCTCAGCGAAAGGCCTAACCCGGTCCCCTCCCCGGTCGGCTTGGTGGTGAAGAAGGGCGTGAACAGCTTGTCGAGGACGGCCGGCGACATGCCGATGCCATTGTCCCGGATCCGGATCGACACGTCGGCGGCGCTTGCAGAGGTTGTAACGTCGACCTTTGGCGCGAAATTCGGGTCGCCGCAGATCAGTTGGCGTTTCCGGATGGCGTAGAAGCTGTTGGTGAACAGGTTGACCAGGACACGCGACACGTCCTGCGGCACCAGCTTCACCTCGCCGACCACAAGGTCGAAGTGCTTTTCCAATATGGCGTTGAAGGCACGGTCCTGGGCACGGAAGGCATGGTAGGACAGGGTCAGTGCCTCTTCGACCAGCGCATTCAGGTCCGTCGCCTGCCACTCGCCACCGCCGCCACGCGAATGGGCCAGCATGCTTTTGACGATGCCGTCGGCGCGCCGGCCATGGTCGGCAATCTTGCGCAAATTGCCTTGCAGGCTGCCGGCCAGGTCGTTGACATCGATACGTGTGGCATCATCCAGATGGCCGTTCAGCGGCTCCAATAACTCCAGCAGCTCGTCCAGCAATTCTCCCGAAAGCTCGGCGAAATTGTTGACGAAGTTCAGCGGATTCTTCAATTCGTGGGCAATTCCGGCGGTCAGTTGGCCCAGTGCGGCCATCTTTTCCTGCACGATCAACTGCCGCTGGGTTTCGCGCAGTTCCTTCAGGATCGCTTCGGCACGCTCCTTGGCCTGCCGAAGCTCATCCTCGATGCGTTTGCGGTCGGTAATGTCATGGTGGGTGATGACATAGCCGCCATCGGCACGTGGCGCGGTGCGAATATCGAGGGTGCGGCCGTTCGGGACGCGGCGCTCGGAGTTGAAGACCCCCTTGACCAGATAACGGGAGCACAATTCCGCGACCGTCTCTTCACAGGGAACGTTGCCGAAATCGCCGCGTGCGTGGTTGTAGGTCAAAATCAAGGCAACGGCCGTTCCCGGGGGAAACATGCCGATGGGATAGTCCCACAGCCGGTAGAATTCGCTGTTGGCGCCTTCGACGTTCAGGTCGCGATCCAGCATCAGAACGCCGTTCGGCATGGCGTCGATCGCCGCCTGCAACAGCTGCTCCTGGTGCGGCAGCTCGGCATTGGCGGCCAGCGGGCGCATCAGGGTCAACATCTCCATCACCGCTGGCTGACCGCCCCAATCCACCGACTCCATGAGCTGGTCGAACCACTGGACGGTGCCGTCCGCGCGGTGGCGCTTGATCCGGCGCACCTGCGACCGGATCAGTCCCTTCAGGCAGCGCGTGTAGACATCCTGTTCCGTGTGCCGGTCGTCCTCGGGGACCAGCGTCATGGCGCCGGGCAGTGCCTGGATGCTTTCGGCCGACTCATATCCAAGCAGGCGGGCGAGGGTGGCGCTGCAATGCAGAATGGTGTCGTTGCAGTGGACGAGCAGACCGGGCATCGCGGCGACGAGCTGGTCGTGATAGACGCGCCCAAGGTCCAGGGCTTCCTGCACGGACCGGGGCGGCAAAACCTTACGGTTGGTGAAATCGTCCATGTCCGTATCCGTTTCCCGTCGCCCGTATGGTCTTGTGAGGTGGTCATCCAAGCCGTGTCAGGGGGCATCCAGCGGCAGGCGCAGGATCACGGTCGTTCCACGGCCGACCACGCTGTCGACGTCGATCTCGCCGCCCAGCTTGCCGGTAACGAGGTTGAACGCCGCATAAAGCCCCAGCCCCATGCTGCCCGATCCGCGCCGGGTGGTGGCGAAGGGCTGGAAAAGCCGCGGTTGGATGTCGTCCGGGATGCCGCGGCCGTTGTCGGACACGCCAAGTTCGATCCGCTCATTGTCGAGCAGCCGGACCGAAACCGTGACCCGGCCCCGGCGGTTCCGGCTGCCATCCGGCCCCTCTTCCAGACCATCGGCTCCGCCGGCGGCCATCGCACCGACGCCTTCCACGGCGACGGCCGGTGCCTGCTCCGTCTCGAAGGCGTGGGCGAAGGCATTGGTCAGCAGGGCCAACAGCACCTCGGTCAGCGCGCCGGGGTAGGTGTCGAGGGCAATGCCGTCGGGGCAGTCAAGAACCAGCTGGTGCCTGGACGCGGCCGGCTGCACCTGCACCGCCAGCACGATGTCGGACAGATAGTCGCGCAGGTCGAAGCGGCTGCGCGGGGAGTTGGCCTTGCCCTCCGTCACCAGCTTCAGGCTCTGGATCAGGGCGGCGGCGCGTTCGATGTTCGCGACCAGAAGCGTCGAAACCTCGCTGGCCGTGCCGATATACTCCTGAAAATCGCTTTTGCGCAGCTGTCCGCCGTTGAAGGTCAGGATGATCGCTTCCGATGCGGTCTGCAGATGGGTGGCGGCGGTCAGCGCGATGCCGACGGGCGTGTTGATCTCGTGCGCGACCGCGGCGATCAGCTGTCCGATCACCGCCATCTTCTCCGCCCGGATCAGGTCGGACTGCATGCGCTCCAGATCGGCCAGCGCCTGTTCGGCCGAATCCTTGGCACGGCGCAGCGCTTCCGCCTGCACCTTGCGTTCGGTGATGTCATAGAGCCAGATGATGAAGACCGGTTTGCTTTCATAGGTGGTGCGGTCGACGGACATCGCCATCCACACCGTGCGCCCGTCCTCGCGCACGTAATGGATCTCTTCCGAAGCCGACAGAGCTTCGGTTTCCGATGGCCGCCCCGTCAGCCGGTCCTGGACATGGCGGAACAGGGTGGGGGCGCAGTGAAGCTGCAGCGTCTCCGCCGGCACGCCGAACAGGTCGGTGCAGCGCTGGTTGCAGTAAAGCAGCTCGCCGCTTTCCGTGATGATCGCCACGCCGATCGGGCTGCCGTCCAGGACCCGGCGCAGGCGGGCGGCCTGGGCACGCGATGCCGCCTCCGCCGTCCGGGTTTCCTGCAGCGCGTCGCGCAGCCGGCGCACCGAACGGCAGGCCTCCAGCGTCTTGTGGATGGTGGCTTCCAGGTCGGCGAAGTCGATGGGCTTGATGATGAAGTCGAAGGCGCCGCGGTTCATCGCCGCGCGGACATTGCCGAGATCGCCGTAGGCCGACACCATCACCGCCCGGATGTCGGCATTCACCTGCGGCAGATGGTCCAGCAGGGTCAGCCCATCCATGCCCGGCATGTTGATGTCGCTCAGCACCATGTCGATGTCGGGCCGGGCGCGCAGGGTCTCCAGCGCCTCCTTGCCGTCATGGGCGAACAGGAATTCGAGTTCGCCGGCACGTACGGCGCGGCGGAAACGCTGCATGATCAGCGTCTGGACGTCCCGCTCGTCGTCGACAACCAGTATCTTGCCCATCCCGCCTTCCTACCGCCAACCCGCCCGACAGGCGGGCCGCTCCGCCGGACCCGCATGGCGCCCCGTACCGCGCCCGGTTCCGCGCCGCCTACCATAAGCGCGCATCGTCCGAACGGGAAGGGCTGTGGCGTATGGCACCCCATCGGTTGTATGCCTCTCCGGACGAGAGCTTGGGCCGGACCGCAAGCGAAAATCCTTTTTCAATGTGGGGTTTTGATGTAGAGCGCAGAATATCCTGTAGGATAACACGGGATTGCGGCCCCGCCAGACCATTGTAGCGGATCGGCGCCCGCTCACTCCGGCCGCTCTCCAAGCTCCTGGACATCGGCCGCGCTCCCGGCGAGCGGCAGGGTGAACCAGAATGCGGCGCCCTTGCCCGACTCGGGGACCGGCCCGGCCGGCGCGTCCGCCACCCCGATCCGGCCGCCGAGATGCTCGACGATTCGCTTGGCGATGGCCAGCCCCAGGCCGGTGCCGGCCGGCTTGCCGGTCAGCGTGTCGCCGGACTGGCGGAAGCGGTCGAACACCAGTTCGCGGTCCTTCGCCGGAACGCCGGGTCCGCTGTCGCTCACGGTCACCCGCAGAAAGCCAGTTTCCAACCGGGTCTCCAACCGGGTCCGGCCGCCGGGCGGCGTGAATTTGGCGGCGTTGGACAGCAGGTTGACGACCACCTGGATCACCCGGTCGACGTCGCCGCGCACCGGCGGCAGGTTGTCCGGAATATCCACCGACAGGGCGATGCCGCGCTCCAGGAACAGCGCCTCCGTCGCCGCGACCGCCTCGGCCAGCGCCGGTCCGGCGTCGATGGTCTCGATCCGCCAGTCCAGCGCCCCCGCCTCGATCTTCGCCATGTCCAGCACCTGATTGATCAGGCGGGTCAGCCGCTCGCTCTCCTTGATGATGACGGCCAGGAACTCCTGCCGCTGGTCGGAGTCGAGGTCGGGGTCGTCGTGCAGGATCTCGCTCAGCGCCCGGATCGAGGTCAGCGGCGTGCGCAGCTCATGGGTGACGGTGGACAGGAAATCGTCCTTCAGCCGGTCCAGCTCGGTCAGCCGTTCATTGGCGGCGCGCAGGGCGTCGGTGGCGCGTTCCAGCTCCGCGGTCTTGCGTTCCAACTCGCGGCTGTGGGCGATGACGTCGCTGGTCTCGTCCAGCATGCGCAGAAGCTCCGCCGCCTCCACCGCCCCGGCGGAGACGGAGGACGCGAGGGCGACGCGGGCGGACGCCCCGCCGATCGCGCCGGCCAGCAGCCGCTCGGCCAGCCGCAGCCGTTCCGGCCCGGCCGGCTCGTCCGGATCGGCGCCGGCGAAGGCCCGCTCGGCGCGCTGGGGCCCGAGGAAACGGGCGACCACGCGGGTGAGGTCGCCGACGCTGGCGGCGCTGCGCCAGTCCGGTGGTGCTTCCCGCAGCGGCACGGCACCGTTCGGCGCCGTCTGGAAGACATCGACGAAGGCGGCGGCCTGCGCCCGCTCCGCAGCGCCGGGCCGGTCGAACAGCGACAGGCCGACATAAGCACCGATGTTGGCGAGCGCGGTCCAGAACAGGGAATGCGCCAGCGAATCCCAACCCTCCAGCCCGAACAACGCATAGGGCCGCAACGCGGCGATGCCCCATGGCCCGTCGGCGATGAAGCTGGCCGGCAGCCAGCCCGACCGCGCGAAGCTGGGCAGCAGCAGGGTGTAGGCCCAGACCAGCGTCCCGGCCGTCACCCCGCCGATGGCGCCGCGCCGGGTCGCTCCGCGCCAGTAAAGGCCGCCGATCAGGGCCGGGGCGAACTGCGCCACCGCGGTGAAGGAGATCAGCCCAATCGACACCAGCGCGTAGGCCGATCCCGCCAGCCGGAAATAGGCGTAGCCGAACAGCAGGATCGCGACGATGGCGATGCGCCGGACCGACAGCAGCAGCGGCGCCAGATCGGCGGAGCGCGCCAGCGCCCGCGACCGGGTGCGCAGCAGGATCGGCATCACCAAATCGTTGCACAGCATGGTGGACAGCGCCACCGACTCCACGACGATCATCCCGGCCGCCGCCGACAGCCCGCCCAGGAAGGCCAGCAGCGCCAGCCAGTCCGCTCCGCCGCTCAGCGGCAGGGCGACCATGAACAGGTCCGGATCGAGCCGTCCACCGAAGCTCAGCAGCCCCGACAGGGCAACCGGCAGCACGAACAGGTTGATAAGCAGGAGATAGAGCGGGAACAGCCAGACCGCCCGGTCCAGATGGCGTTCGTCCACCGATTCGATCACCATCACCTGGAACTGGCGCGGCAGGCACAGCATCGCCGCGGCCGACAGGATGGTGGTGGTGACCCAGGCGCCCCATAGCCCATTTCCCACTGGCCCGTTTCCCGCCGGCGCATGGCCAAGCGCCGGATCGCTGCCCATCAGGCGGGCGAGGTCGGGGCGGGCGGCGGCGGCATCGAACAGGCTCCCCAGCCCGTCATGCAGACCCCAGACGACGAACAGCCCGACCGCCAGGAAAGCGACCAGCTTGACCAGGGATTCCAGGGCGATGGCGGCGACCATGCCGGGATGGTGCTCCGCCGCGTCGATCTGGCGGGCACCGAAGACGATGGCGAACAGCGCCATCACCGCGGCGATCAGGAAACCATGGTCGAGAAACGGACCTTCCGCCGGACCCAGCCCGCCGCCGCCGGTCAGCGCGTCGAAGCTGACGGCCACCGCCTTCAACTGCAGGGCGATGTAGGGGGTCACGCCCACGGTCGCGGTCAATGCCACCAGCCCGCCCAAAAGCGGGCTGTGGCCGTAGCGGCTGGCGAGGAAATCGGCGATGGAGGTGATGCGCTGCGTCTTGGCAATCCGCAGGATCTTGCGCAGGACCAGCGGTGCCAGCAGCATCAGCAGGGTGGGGCCGAGATAGACCGGCAGGAAGCCGATACCCAGCGTCGCCGCCCGCCCGACCGATCCGTAGAAGGTCCAGGTCGTGCAGTAGACGCCCAGCGACAGCGCGAAGACGGTGGGGGAAGCGATGACGCTGCGCCCCGCCGCCTCCCGCCGGTCGGCCCAATGGGCGATGGCGAACAGGGCGGAAAGGTAGGCAAGGGCGGCGACCAGGACGGCGGTCCAATCCAGTCCGACCTCCATGCCGCGCCCCTATCGCGTCCGGCCGGCCAGCGCGGCCAGCGCGATCACCGCCGCCCACAGGCCGAACACCCAGACATAGAGCGCCGGCACCCCCAGGACTCTCCCTTCCACCCCGAACAGGCCGAGCAGCGGCGGGTTGAACAGCGCCGCCGCCAGCAGGAACAGGCCGATCATCCGGTCGCGGTGGCGGCCGGAGATCGTGTCGTGGCCAGATTCCCGGCCCGCTTCACCGTCAGGCGCGCTCAAAAGGCGCGTTCCCGGGCAGCGAGTTCGACCAGGATGTTGGCGCCGCGGATGGCGTCGTCCAGCGTCCGCACGTCGCGCTCGCGCAGCATCTCGACCATCCGCAGGAAGACCGCGGCGGTGACCAGACTGTCGCCCAGCGCGGTGTGGCGGTCGACCACCGCGATGCCCAGCCGTTCGGCGATGCCGTCCAGCGTGTGGTCGCCGTCATTGCCCAGCAGCATGCGGGACAGCAGCATGGTGTCCAGCACCGGGCAGTCGAAGGCCACCCCCGCCGCCCGTTCCTTCATCTTCAGGAATTTCAGGTCGAAGGCGGCGTTGTGCGCCACCATCACCGCGCCGGAAACGAAGCTGCGGAACTGCGGCAGCACGGCGTCGATGGTGGGTTTGCCCGCCACCATGCCGTCGGTAATGCCGTGGAAGGGGATCGATTCCGGCGGGATCGGCCGCCGGGGATCGACCAGCGTGTTGAAGGTCTCGCCGGTCAGGATGCGCCCGCCGACGACGCGGACCGCGGCGATCTGGATGATTTCGTCACCGGTGCTGGGCGACAGGCCGGTGGTCTCGGTGTCGAACACCACGTAATGCAGGCGGTCCAGCGGCGTGCGGCCAAGCTCGCTGGTCGCCAGCGGCTGGTGCAACAGCCCGAAATCGAAGAATTCCGGGCGGGCGCCGGCCCGTGCGCGCGGCTGGGCGGTGCGTGGCGACTGTGCCGGCGGCAACGGCACGCGCAGCCGGGCGCGGCCGGCTGCGCCGGGCAGGTCGTTCGGCAGCGGTTCGCTCCAGGCGGTGCTGCGGTGGTGCTGCAGCACGTCGCCGGCGCTGAGGCCACCCAGGCCGCCGGGCAGCGTCTGGTCCAGCCAGCCGTCCAGCGTGGCGCTGGGCACCGCCGGCCCTTCCCACACGAGGTCGAGATAGACCCAGCGGTCGCCGTCCTGCGGCCCGGCGGCCTCCAGGTCGAAGGCGGTGGCGCCGGTCAGCGCCTGCACCCGCCCGATCAGATAGGCGAACAGCAGGACGAGGCTGTGGCTGTCGCCATGCACCCATTGCGGCAGGCCGGTCAGCGTCACCGTGGTGGCGGTCTCCGCCCCGACCCGGTGGGCCACGAGGTTGATCAGGTTGTTGGAGTGGATGTCGCTCATCGGCCAGCTGCCGGTGACGACGTTGCGGTAGGCGGTCGTCACCCGCTCCAGCCTTTGCGACAGGCTGTCGCAGGATTCCAGCATCGCGCTTTCGAAGGCGGCGCGGTCGCCGGGGCCGAGGTCGGGGGCGTCGTACAGCGTCTCCACCGCCGCCCGCAGGTTGGCGATGGGGGCGCGGAACCCCTCCGTCGCCTCGCGCAGCAGGGCGTCGCGCTGGCCGAGCGCGACCAGCTCGCTGGTGGCGTCGGACAGGGTCAGCACATAGCCGGTGATGGCCGGCGGCTCTTCGGAGGCCGGATCGGGATCCTGCAGGATGGCGCTCATCCGGCCTTCCAGCAGGATGCGGCCGTCGGTGGTGGCGCCGACGAACTGGGCGGTGGTGCCGTGCTCGTGGTTGAGGTGGCGCCCTTCGCGGACGCGCAGGGTCAGCCGTTCCAGCGTGTGGGTCACCGGCTCCGCCACCACGAAATGCAGAAGCGAGCGGCCAAGTCCGAGGTCGCCGGCCAGGTGGAGGATGTCGAGGGCGGTCTGGTTGTAGAGCAGGATCTGGTGCTTGGTGTTGCAGACCAGAACGCCTTCATGCAGGTCGCGCAGCACGGCGGCGAGCTGGGTCTTCTGCTCCTCCGCCTTGGCGGTGTGGTCGGCGACGGTGCGGGCGATGTCGCGGCGGACCTGGGCCAGCTTGTCCGACAGCTCGTTCACCGCGCGGGCGATGGGCAGCAGATCGCCATAGCGGGTGAGCGGCACCCGGCCGCCGACGGCACCCTCCGCATTGCCATGGGCGATCAGCCCGGCCTCGCGGCTCAGGGTCTCGGCGGCGCGCAGCAGAAAGCGGTCGACCGCCAGCCAGAGCCCCCATACCGCCGTGGCGCAGGCCGCCGTCATCACCACGGCATAGGTCAGCAGCGGGTCCGAAGCGTCCGACCCGCGCACCGCCGCCGCCAGCCCGACCGCCAGCGCCACCAGACCGAAGCCGGCGGTGCGGAAGGCCAGCGGGATCACGCGCCGGGGCAGGGGGGTGGCTGAGGGCGCCGGGGCGGTCATGGCGACGGCTCCCCGCCACCGGTCGCGGCGGTCAGGCCCAGATGGCGGCGGACGGTGGTCAGCAGGTCGCGGGTGGAGAAGGGCTTGGTGATGTAGTCGGTGGCGCCCAGTGCCATGCCCTTCTGCCGTTCGACGTCGCGGCTGCGCGCCGTCAGCATGATGATGGGCAGCGATTTCCAGGCCGGATTGGTCCGCAGGGTCTGGCAGACGTCGAAGCCGTCGCGCTTCGGCATCATCGCGTCGAGCAGGATCAGGTCGGGGGTGAAGTTCTCCACCGAGCGCAGCGCCTCGTCCCCGTCGCGGGCGATGCGCACGTCGAACCCGGCGCGCTGCATGAGGACCTGGAGCGACAGGACGATGCTGGGCTCGTCGTCGACAACCAGGATGGTCGGCTTCATGGCGGGGCGTCCTCCGGTACGCCGGTCTTTTGCCGGCTTCCCAATTTGTGGCCGGGGCAATGCATTCGTGCCCTGGAATGTCCATGGTACGAGCAAAGACAAGCAGGGATCAAGCGGCACTCCCGGCTCCCCCGACCAAAGAACGGGGGTGCTGAGCCCAAGAAAAAGCCCGGCCGCGACCAAATGTCGCCGCCGGGCTTTCGTTTGGATGACACGGTGTCGCAGGGGCAAGAACCGGTGGCGAATCGCCGCCGGTCCGGACCGGGATCAGCGCGTGGTAACGACGACCGGGTTGAGCCCCATCTTCGATTTCAACTGCTCCGCCTCGCGCTTTGCCGCGGCCGGATCGGGGAATCCGCCGACGCGCACGGCGCGCCAGGACCGGTTGGAACTGTCGGTCCAGTCCACCGTATAGGCCTGGAAGCCGCCGCTTTGCAGCCGTTGCGCCAGCGAATCGGCGTTGGCCATCACCGTGAAGGTGCCGACCTGCACGGTATAGCGCCCGGCCGGCGGCGTATTGGAAGGGGCGGCTGACGGGGCTGGGGCCTTGGCGTTCGGCTTCGACTCGCCATTGCCGGCCGATGCCGCAGGCGGACGCTTTGCGGCATCCTTGGGCGGCGCCAGCATCGCCTGAAGGGAGCCGGAATCGTTCGGCGCGGCGGACTGTTCCGGCTTGGCTGCGTCGGGCTTCGCCGGCTCCGGCTTTTGTGCGACCGGCGCGGCAGGAGCGGTCTCGGTCGGGGCAGCGGCTCGCGGTTTCGGCGAGGTGGCAGGGGCGGTGGCTGGCACCGCCGGCGGCTCCGGCACCTTCAGGACCGGCGGCGGGCTGGCGGGCAGGGCGGCGACCGGAGGCGGCGGCGCGGCGGATGGCGCGGCCTGCACCGGTGCCGACTGAACCGGTGCCGTTTGGACGGGAGCCGGCAGGCTTTCGGTCGCCGGGGCCGTAGTGGTCGGTGCGGCGGTCGGTGCGGGGGCCGGGGGGGAGGGCGCGCGGGTGATGGCCGGCGCCGGCACCATCGGCGCCGAACTGTTGGTGGCCGTCGTCACCGGTGCCGGATCGCCCGAGCCGAAATAGACCACGCCGACGGCGATGCCGCCGGCCGCCAGCAGGGCGAGCGCGATCTTGCCCAGCGGCAGGCTGCGGCCCGCGGGCTCCTCCTCCTCATACTCCACGTCCTCGTCCTGCGGGTCGGCCCGCAGATCCTCGTTCAAGGCGCGAAGCAGCTTGGCGATGTCCTCGTTCTCCGGCGGCGGAGTCTCGGAAGGTTTGCCGTTGGCCTTCATCTCGTCCTTGGAAGTCGGTGTCGTCAGGGTGGGAGCCCGCCGGGGCGGTGGCTGGAACGTCACGGTCGACCTGCGCTTGCCCGCCATGCGGGCCGGCTGAATGCAGAAAAAGGGGCCTTCCGGTTGCCGGGGCCGCGGTGACACGGCCCGGCTGCGGAAAGCCCCTTCTCTTTATCGTATTTTGCCGCTCCATCAAACCGCCATGCGGTCGCGCCCGGCGGGTGGGCGGCACGAAAGAAGGGACGTCAGCCCTGGTGCGGCTTGGCCGGATCGGCGGGCTGAGTCTGGACCGGCTGCGTGGGGGCCGGCTGGGGCGCGACAGGCTGAGCGGCCGCGGGCTGGGCCGGCTGGGCGGGGGCCGGGTTGATCGCGGCGGGAGGGGCCTGGGCGGTGGTCGCCGCGGGGGGATTGGCCTCGTCCTCGTCCTTCAGGCCGGCCTTGAAGGCCTTCACGCCCTTGGCGATGTCGCCCATCACGTTGGGCAGCTTGCCGGCGCCGAACAGGAGAAGCACGATGACCAGAACGATCAACCAGTGCCAGATGCTGAAACTGCCCATCGATCAATACCTCTGAAATTCGGTCGGAGCGGACGTCGTCGCGGTCGCCACCAATGTGAGTGCCCCTTCCGCGCCGCACAAGAGGCGGCCGTCGGGAGCGCCGTGATAAAGGACGCCCCTCAGGCCGCCGGGCCGCTTTCCGCCGGTTCCTCCGGCAGTTGGTGGCGCATGATCAGCGGCGCCTGGAAGGCGCTGAACAGCAAGGTCAGCGGCATGATGCCGAACACCTTGAAGTTGACCCACATGTCGGTGGTGAAGTTGCGCCACACCACCTCGTTCAGCACCGCCAGCAGCAGGAAGAACCAGGCCCAGCGGATGCCCAGCGTGCGCCAGCCGTCGTCCGACAGACTAAGCACCGTGCCGAGCAGGCGCTTCATCACATTGCGCCGCATCGCATGGGCGACGAACAGGACGATGGCGAACAGCAGATTGACCAGGGTCGGCTTGATCTTGATGAACAGGTCGTCCTGCAGCCACAGCGTCAGGCCGCCGAACAGCAGCACGAATCCGGCGCCGACCACCGGCATGATCGGGATGCGGCGTTCCAGCCGCCAGGACACCGCCACCGCGATGGTGATGGCGACCATGAAGACTGCGGTGCCGGTCATGATGCCGGCCTGCGAATTGGCAACGAAGAAGGCGGCGAGCGGGCCGGCCTCGATCGCCAGACGTGCGAACTGGTTCATGCCCCCTGACATAGCCCGAACCGGCCGCCCATGAAAGGGGCGAATGTTGGCTTGCGGGACATTCGGGTGCGCTACCACGCTCGCTGACTAAGGTGTGTGCGGCGGTGACATCGCGTGGTCCGGGCCGCAAGAGCGCAAGCGGGGCTTTTCTCGCGTCGAGTGTTTCGCTACCTCTTTCGTCATCCGCCGATCGGCGGGTCTCCGACGAAGGGCAGAGGGACGATGGAAGCAGCCGAAGTGAAGGACCTGATCGACGAAACGCATGAGCGGGAGGAGGCCAAGCGCCGTGCCGCCGGACGGCACCATTCGGAAGACAGGGAAGAGGGCGGGCATGGGGTGAAGACCTCCACCGCCATCTACATTTCGGTCCTGGCCGCGGTGCTCGCCATCGTCAGCGTTGCCGGTTCCAACGCCGGTAAGGAGCTGATGGCCAGCGCCATCGATGCGTCGGACAGCTTCGCCTATTATCAGGCCAAGACCCAGCGCCAGATCAGTCTGCGGCTTGCCGCCGACGAGATCGAACTGCTGTCCGCCGGCATGCCGGCCGAGGCGCAGGCCAAGGCGCTGCAGCGCTCCGCCGAATACCGCCAGTCGGCCGAACGGATGGAGGCCGACGAGGGCAAGAACAGCCGCAAGGACCTGCTGGGCAAGGCGAAGGCGGCGGAGCTGCGGCGCGACCATGCCGCGGCCCAGGACCCCTATTTTGACTTCGCCGAGGGCATGCTGCAGCTCGCCATCGTGTTGGCGTCGGTCTTCGCCATCACCAACAAGGGCTTCATCCTGTGGACCAGCCGCGCGCTGGCTGCGGCCGGGGTTCTGATGGCGGCGGACGGCTTCACCCTGATCCTGCCGCTGCCCTTCCTCTGATATCATCGAACATAAGGCCTGACACGTCAGGCTTTATGTTCGCCCTCAGTCGGCGGGCGCGACCGTCCGGTCGCTTCCCTTCACAGGCATGTGCCTGCGGGGCCGCAGTCGCGGCCCTTACGGTCGTGCGCATGTCGGGACTTCCGCTCGACCGTATCAGAACTGGACCGACAGACGCAGGGAGCCGTAGTTGGTCAGCGATTTCTGGCCGCGGAACTCCGGCGTCTGCAGGGTCTGGGCATAGGTCAGGCCATAGCGGCCGTAACGCAGGGTCAGGCCGGCCTGCATGCTGCCGACGAAGGGATGCTTGGCGACCGACCGGCTTTCGCGGAACGTGTTGCCGTCCAGGAAGATGTTGCGCGCCACTGCCCGCCCTTCGGCGCTGGCGTAGACATACCAGGAAAAGCGCCCCGGCCGCTCCGAATAGGGATTGTCCTGGTAGGGGATGCTGGAGGTCGGGCGATTCACCAGTGCGCCCACCGGCGGCGGCATGTTGCCGCCCAGCCGGACGGTGGCCCCCACCGCGGCGAAGGTCAGGACATTGCCCAGGCTGCCGGCGACATGGGGGCTGAAGTCCCACTCCACCGGGCCGAGGCTGTTCGGCTTCTCGTCGCGCCAGACATGCTCATAGCTCAGCACCACGCCCGGCTCGTCACGCAGCTGATAATTCCAGCCTTCCGGGTAGGTGGCGCCGTTGACGATCTTGTGGACCGTCTTCTGCGTCTGTTCCGCCAGCGAGGCCGGGCCGACCATGCCGAGGTCAAGGTCGAAGCGGTCCACCGCCGTCGGCGCCTCGTTCAGCACCGACAGCCGGCCATAGAGCCAGCCGGCATAGGGCCGGTCCCGCGGGTCCGGGTTGCGGGCGGTCAGATTGCTGGGCGTGTACATGTTCTGGCCGAAGGCGAAGCCATAGCGCCGCACCCCGCCCGGCTCGATCCAGGGCACCAGATTGGCCAGCCAGTCGATGTTGCCGTAGGTCGGCCGCGCGCCGGAGAAGTAATAGAACTGGAATCCATTCGTGTAATAGCGGTCGGTCCCGCCGCCGAACAGGTCGTTGTCGATCCAGAAGCCGATGGCCGGGCCGGAGGTCGCCGGCTCATCGCCGGGAGGAGGGGTCGTTTCCTGCGCGTTCGCCGCCGATATGGCCGCCGATGCGGTCAGCAGCAGGGTCGCAAATGCTGCGGCCAAAGCGGGGCCGCTGTTCGTCACCATTCCGGCACGCTCCATCCGTTTCGCACTGTAACGGACGGAGGGGGAGTGTGTTGCGCTGCAGTGCGGCTTCTTTGGGGGTAGGAGCGGCCGAAGCCTCCTCCCAATCCTCACACCCGCGCCTGCAATCCCTCCACCGCCTCCTCCAGCGTCATATCGACCCGCTTGATCCCATGCAGAGCCAGGAAGCGCACCTCGTTCTTCGACAGTTCGCCGGGGATCACCGCCCAATGGCTGTCGGAGGAGCGTTTGGCGATCTGTCGGGCGAAGGTGCGCTGGATCTCGTGGTCGAAGCGGCAGCCGAGGAACAGGAAGTGCCGCCCGGCGCGGCGGTCCTTCACGACGGCGGGGATCGGGGTCTGGATGTCGATCTCCGTCAGGATCTCGACATAGTCGCTGTCGGAGATCAGGTAGTTGCCGGCCGGCGTCACCGCGCCCGACGGCTTGTAAAGCACGGTGTCCCAGCCGGCCGCCGCATCGGTCGTCGTCTCGGCGCCGTCGGGGGCGTAGTAGCGCACCCATTCGCCGGTCGATTGGGGGTGTGACACCCCTTGGATCTGGCCCCAGGTCCGGTCGGCCGCCGCACTCAGCAGGCTGTCCAAAACGTTGTCGTACCAGACGTCGACCAGCAGCGGCGGGGCCGGAATGGCAGCCAGCAGGGCATGGACCGGGGGCACCGGTACGGTCTGCCGGAAGATCTCGTTGAGGATGGTCTCCAGCGTCTTGCGGTGCTTGCGCGTTTCGATGAACTGGGCGACCGCGGTCAGGTTGGAGCGGATGCGGCCGGGGGCAGCGACCTTGGCGTTCAGGCGCTGCACCAGCTCCGCCGAATTGCGCGGGATCGGGCATTGGTCGGGCGGCAGCAGGGCGAAGGCGCCGGGGCCGAGGTAGGGCACCACCTGCCGCGCCGCCAGCGCCACGGCGATATCGGCCAGCGCCGCCGCGGCGTCCGGAACCGTGACGGAGTCGGAATCGGTTGCAAGCGTGGTGACGGTCATGGATGCCTCTTCCCTCTTGGACTTCACAGATAGATCGCGGCGCCGGCACCGGTGTTGATGCTGGCGTCCTTCAGCGTTTCCACGATGAAGGCGACCTGATCGCGGGTGATCTTGCGGTGCAGCGGCAGGGCCAGCACGCGGTCGGCCGTCTTGGTGCAGACGGGGCAGGCGCCGCGGCCGGCGCGGTCTTCGCCCAGCGCTTCGATGTAGTATTGCTGGGTGTGCAGCGGCTGGCCGAAGTCGCTGGCGTCGATGTCGTGGGTGTCCAAATCCTCGATGATCGACCGGCGCCCCGACGCGCTGAAGCGGGTGCCGAGATGGACGCAATAGACCATCGGGTTGACCACCTCCGCCCCCGGCCCGCGATAGGGCGGCTTGATCCCCTCGAAGCTCGCCATCGCTGCGTCGTAATAGGCGATCACCAGATTGCGGCGGGTCAGGATCTCCGGCAGGCGCTTCAACTGGACCAGAGCCAGCGCGGCGTTCAGGTCGCTCATCCCCGCCTGCCAAGGCAGGGTGCGGGTGATGACAACGGTGTTGCGGTGCTCCGTCTCGCGCCGGCGCATGTAGCGCAGCCGGTGAGCGAGGTCGCGGTCGTCGGTGACGATCATGCCGCCTTCGCCCGCCAGCAGGATGCCGGGTTCGGAAAAGTTGAAGACCGCGGCGTCGCCGAAGGTGCCGACCATCTGACCCTTGTAGGTGGAACCGATGGCTTCGGTCGAATCCTCCAGCAGGATCAGGTTCTTGGCATCAGCCAGCGCGCGCAGCTCGTCCCAATGGGCGGGGTGGCCGTTGACGTTGCCGGCCAGGATCGCCTTGGTCTTCGGCGTGACCAGAGCCGCCGCCTTTTCCGGGTTGATGGTGTGCTGCCAGTAATCGATGTCGACCAGCACCGGCGTGGCGCCGGACAGCGCCACCGCATGCTGGACCTGATGCCAGCCGAAGGGGCTGCACAGCACCTCGTCGCCTTCGCCGATGCCATAGCCCTTCAGCATCAGCAGCGTGGCCATCGTCCCGCTGGACACCGCCACCGCATGATCACGGCCGACATAGGCGGCGAAGGCATCCTCGAACGCCCGCACCATCCGCCCGTCGCTCAAGGCCCCAGAGGACAGCAGGCGGCCGAGCATCTCGACCTCCGCACCGGAGATGTCCGGATCGGTCAGCGGGATATAGTCGTCCACATCCTCATCATCGGCGGGGGAGAGAAGTGGAAGGGCTGCGGCGGCCTCGCTCATTCACTCGTCCTCGTCCCGTTGGGCGATCACGACGCCGGTGGCAAGCTCCGGCTTGTCGGTGATGAGCCAGCAGTGGTTGTTGCCGTCCACCAGATGCAGGTCGAATCCCGCCTCTTCCCGGAAGGGGTCCTCCGCCATCACCGCGGCCATGGCGCCGGTGACGGTCTTCAACTCCGGGTTGGCCTCGCGCACGCCGCGGACCACGGCGTCGAGCTTGCCGCCCCCGGCGAACAGCCGGCCGGCCAGCGTGGCGATGCTGTCGATGCGCTCGGGAGACAGGGCCATGGGCGTCACTCCGTTCCGCGTTTCTTGGCTTCGACAGTGATCGGCAGGCGGGTGTCGTCCGGCATCTCCGGCAAATCCAGCGTCCAGCCGTTGGCGACCTTGATCCAGCCGCCCCACAGGCCCGGCTTTTCCATCTCGACGATGGATTCCTCCAGATCCTTCTTGGCGACGTAGATCGTGTATTGCTCTGACGCCTTGCGGATCATCACCTTCATCGTGGACACTCCATCCTGTTATTCTAATTGTATTTCGTGTTAAGCGGCGATCAGCCGGGCATGCAGCGCCGGCAGTTCCGACAGGACGGCGTCCACCTCCGCCGCGGTGGTGTAGCGGCTCAGCGAAAAGCGCAGGCTGGCGGCGGCCTGGCTGCCGCTCAACCCCATGGCGGTCAGCACATGGCTCGGCTCGTTGCCGCCGGAGGAGCAGGCGGCGCCCATCGACACGGCGATGCCGGTGCGATCGAGCCGCATCAGCAACTCCTCCGCATCCATCGGATGCCCATGGCCGTCGGCGAAGCGGATGTTGCTGGTGTTGGGCAGCCGGGCGGCCCCGGCGCCATTCACCACGGCACCGGGCCAGCGGGCGAGGATGCCCTGCTCCAGCCGGTCGCGCAGGAAGGCGATCAAATCAGCCTCGTCGAGCCAGAGGGAGGCCAGCGAGGCGGCGGCGCCGAAGCCGACGATGCCCGGCACATTCTCCGTCCCGCCGCGGCGACGGCGTTCCTGATGGCCGTGGATCAGCGCGTGGAAGGGCGCGCCCTTACGGACATAGAGCGCACCGATGCCCTTCGGCCCGTGCATCTTGTGGGCGGACAGCGTCAGGTAATCGGCGATGCCGCAATCGACCGGCACCCGGCCGGCCGCCTGCACCGCATCGCTGTGGAACAGCGCGCCATGGGCGTGGGCGATGGCCGACGCGCCTTCCACCGGCATCAGCACGCCGGTCTCGTTGTTGGCCCACATCATGGAGACCAGCGCCGTCGCCTCCGTCACCACGGCGGCGAGATCGACCAGCGAGGGCAGGCCGTCGCGGTTCACCGGCAGGATGGTGACGCGCCAGCCGCGTTGGCGCAGGTCGTCGAACAGGGCGAGCGCCGCCGGATGCTCCACCGCGGTGGTGACGATGTGGTCGCGGCGGTGGTCGGTCTCCTCGATGACGCGGAGCGCGCCCAGGATGGCTGCGTGCGTCGCCTCGGTGGCACTGCCGGTCATCACCAGATCGGCCGGCTTGGCGCCGATCAAGGCGGCGACCTGTGCCTTGGCCTCGCTGACCGCGCGGCGGGCGGCCATGCCGGCGGAATGCGGGCTGGACGGGTTGGCGAACTCCCCGAACAGGTGCGGCAGCATCGCCTCGCGCACTTCGGGCGCAAGGGCGGTGGTGGCGTTGTTGTCGAGGTAGATGGTCATCACATCACCCCCCATCACATGACACCGGGAACGCCGCGCCGCGACCCGTCTGCCGGGACGATCTCCTCCTCCAGGCAGCCGACGACGGTGCCGCCGGGGAACTCCACCAGATAGACCGGCAGGCTGCCTTCCTCGGTGCGGCCGACGCGGACGATCACGCCCGGCGTGCCCTTCGGCGCCAGCAGCGCACCGTCCGGCACCTGCGGGTGGCTGCCGTCGTTGAACAGGTCCTCCTGCACCGTGACCCGCAGGCCCCAGTCGTACAGCGGTTCGCGCGGCGGGATGAAACCGGGCTTGGCGGCGGCTTCGACGTCGGACATCGCGAGGCTCCTTATCGGGTGGGGACCGGGGTCTTGGACGGGGTTATTGGGGGTCGTTGCGGTGGGCGTCGATCACCTCCAGCTCGCGCGCACGCATGCCGACGACGACCCGTTTTTCATAGAAATCAACGGCATAGATGTAATACATCTGCAGGTAGGTCCCGAGGGAGATGACGTAGCCGACATCGCCCTCGCGGATCAGGAAGTCGCCGACCGGCCGGCCGGGATAGGTGCCGTCGTTGCGCACGTCGCGCAGCGCCTTGACCTTGAAGCCCTGTTCCAGCACCGGCGGACCGACCAGCTCGTTGGCGTCCTCGGCGCTGCGGGCGCGTTCGCGGCGATACGGGGTGGTGGTTTGGGCGGCTGTCTCTGTCATCGGGCTGCGCTCCGTCGGTTGAGGGGCCGCTACAGGGGCGGAAGGTCGTTGGCGATCGCGAGGCCGGCGGCGCGCTGGCGGGCGATGGCGCGCACCTCCTCCTCCGGGTCGTCGAGCAGGGATCCCAGCTGTCCGGCGTCGATCCGCCCGGCGACGGCGAGGCGGACCATCCAGTCGGCATCCTGGAGCAGGACGTGCAGCTTCGACGTCGGCAGCCGCTGCGCCACCACCAGCCGGACCCGCGGGCTGTCGTCCCAGGCGAGGCTGGGCAGCCAGTCCATGGCAAGGCGGCGGGCGACCTCCACCCGCACCTCCGGGTCCTCGTCATGCATCATCGCCGGCAGCATGCCGTCGGGGATCCGCCGCACCACGCGCAACCGCACCGAACAGTCGGGGTCGCGCATCAGCGGGGCGAGGTCGGCATCCTCCAACCGGGCGGCGACGGCGATCCGCACTTCGCGGTCCGGGTCGTCGCGCAGCTTCAGCAACAGCCGGCGCGGCAGCCGGCGGGCCAGGACGGAGCGCACCGTCTCGTCCGGGTCGTTCATCAGGCGGGGAAGCTGGAAGATCGGGGCGAAGCGCGCGGCGTTCGCCCGCACTTCGAAATAGGGATGGTCGAGATGGCCGGCGGCGAGGTCCGGGTTCCATTCGAAGAAGCGCTGGATGCGCTTGGCATAGCGGTCCTGCACGCAGGCCTTCAGCGGCAGGCAGTGGCCGGCCAGCGTGCCGCCCACCGGGAGGGCGGTGATCTCCGGGTCGAGGCGGCGGTCGCGGTGGGTGCAGGCGGTGCAGTCCACCGGTTCGCCGCGCCAGTCCAGGGAGTCGAGGATGTCGTCGCTCATGCGCCGGCCTCCTCAAGCTCATGCTGGTCAGCGACGGCGATCAGCCGGGCGGCGCCGAAGCGGTCGTCGGGGTCGAGGTCGCAGACCTTGGCCAGAGCCTCCCGTCCGGCATCGAGCCGGCCGGTGCGCAGCAGCAGGTAGCCGATGGCGACCAGGGCGAACAGGAACAGGCGGGGCACCGGCTCCAGGCCCCGGAAATCGGCGGTGGCCGGGGTGACGCCGCGCCAGTCGGTGTGGTTGACGCCGAGCGCGGCCATGGCGTGACCAATCATGCGCTCACCATAGACCAGCGCCTGATCGAGATTGGCCTTGTAGAAGTGGAACTTGTAATGACCGAGATCGACAAGGCGATGGCCGGGGGCGACCTCCGCCGCGCGGGCGAGATGGGCGAGCGCCGCCGCGCTGTCGGCATAGCTGGCGGCGGCCAGATGCAGGCAGCGTTCCGCCTCGGGCGGAAGACCCCCGCCGTAGTAGCGGCGGGCGAGCCAGTCCTCATCCACCTCGTCCAGCATGGCGCGGTGCTCCTGGGGTTCCCCCTCTCCCCCAGGGAAGAGGGGCATTCACATCACGCCGGGACGCAGCAGTCGGCCGGGCAGACGGCGGCGCATTGCGGGCTGTCGAACTGGCCCTGGCATTCGGTGCACTTCGCCGGATCGATGACGTAGGTGCCCTTCTTCAGGCTGATGGCGACGTTCGGGCACTCGGCCTCGCAGGCGCCGCAGACGGTGCATTCGGCGGACTTGATCTTGTAGGCCATGGCTCTCTCCTTCGGTGATGGGATGGCTGTGGAAGGGGGAAAAGGGAGGTGTCAGGCGCGTCGCGCGGTCAGCGCCCCGGTGCGGATCACCGCGTCCTGGCCGGCGCGGGACTGGACGGCGCCCTGGCCGAGCCGCTCGGCGTAGTCCTTGAAGTAGGCCAGCGCCGATTCCTCGATGTAGTCGAAGGCGAAGCGGTCGACCGGCTCGATCCCGGCATCGGCCAGCGACTTGGAGGGGCAGCCGCCGATCTTGGCGGCGAACACCGCCGTGCAGTCGTTGATGGCTGCCAGAACGCCGTCCAGCGTGTCGACGTCGCCGGAGCCGCCCTCGCAATACTGGTCGACGCGGCGGTGGCCGACGAACTTGGCGCCGTTCGGGCCGACCTCGTAGATCTGGAATTCCTTGGCGTGGCCGAAATGTTCGTTGATGCGCTCGCCGCCCTTGGTGGCGACGGCGATCAGGATCGGGTCGACACTGGTGCCGATGCTCTCCCGCACGTCGGCCTGCGCCGCGGCCTTTGAGGCATGACGGCCGGCGCGCTCGGCCTCGACATGGTCGCGGTAGCTGCGGCGGGCCTCGTCGTCATAGTCGATGGCGCCCATCGCCTCGATCTTCTCGGCGGTGAACTCCTCGCCACGGTCCTCGCCCAGCAGGCCGACGGCATCGGCGCGGCACTGGCGACAGTGGCGCATCAGCTTGGCGCCGCCCTCGCAGGCGTCCTGCACAACCTTCAGCTCCTGCGCGGTGGGCCCGCGCTGGCCGTTCAGGCCGAACCAGGTGCCGTGGGCGGGGTCGGAGATCAGCGGCATGATGTTGTGCAGGAAGGCGCCGCGGCGCTTCACCGCCTTGTTCACCTCCAGCAGGTGTTCGTCGTTGATCCCCGGGATCATGACCGAGTTCACCTTCACCAGGATGCCGCGCGAGGTCAGCAACTCCAGCCCGAGCATCTGCTGTTCGTGCAGGATCTTGGCGGCGTCCAGCCCGGTCCAGCGCTTGTGTTTGTGGAAGATCCACGGGTAGATCTGCGCGCCGACCTCGGGATCGACCATGTTGATGGTGATGGTGACGTGGTCGATGTTGTATTGCGCGATGCTGTCCACATGGTCGGGCAGGGCCAGACCGTTGGTCGACAGGCACAGCTTCAGGTCCGGCGCCTTCTTCTGCAGCATTTCAAAGGTGGCGAAGGTGTTCCTGCCGTTCGCCGCCAGACTGTCGCCGGGGCCGGCGATGCCGATCACCGACAGCTGCGGAATTTCCTGGGCGACGGCGAGGATCTTCTTGATCGCCTGATCGGGGGTCAGCTTTTCGGAGACCACGCCCGGCCGGCTCTCGTTCGAGCAATCGTATTTGCGGTTGCAGTAGTTGCACTGGATGTTGCAGGCGGGAGCGACCGCGACATGCATGCGGGCGAAATAGTGATGTGCCTCTTCCGAATAGCAGGGGTGGTTCTTCACCTTCTCCCACACTGCCGGGTCCATGTCGGCCGGACCTTCTGATGATCCGCAGGACGACGACGAACAGCCGGACGCCGCCTCGGGTGCTGCCGGCATCGTCGCGGGCGGGGCCAGTTCCCCGAGCCCGAAGATGCTGTCGAGCGAAACCACGTTGCTCATCATCCACTCCTTCCCTGCCGTGCCGGACGACACCGTTGGACGAAGTGGAGAAAAGCAAGTTCGGGGCCAGAGGCCGGAATGCAGGAATTACAGAGGCTTGCTGGGAATTGTCGGCGTCGCGGACGCTGTCGTCATTGCGACAATGGCGGGTGTGGCGAGGGGCTTTGTCGGGGTACCGACAAACCGGTCAGGCCAGTTCGCCGCGGAAGGCGACGACATGGTCCTGGCTCTCGTCAAGCGCCTCCGCCCCGAAGCCGATCAGGCCGCTGCCGACCAGCTTGGTCGAATCGCGGCGCAGCACCACCGGCGGCGACCCGCCGCTGCGGATGTAGGTGCCGTTGGTGGAATGGTCGGTCAGCAGGAAGCTTTCGCGGGTGAAGTCGATCACCGCATGCTGGCGCGAGGTCTGGCGCGAGGCGATGCGCAGGCCGCTGCTGTCCTCCCGACCGATGGTGACGCGGGGCAGGGCGCTGCTCATCGTGATGTCCTGCCCACGGTAGGAGAGGTGCAGCGTCACCATGCTGCGGCTGGCCTCCGGCACCAGGGAGAAGCCCAGCGTCGTGCTTTCGATGGCGTCGTCGCCGTCGTCGTCGGTGCGGATCTGGTGGACGCGGATCGGCGCGGCCTTGCCCTTCATCGCGACGTTGCTCAGCGGCTTGGTCCGGCCCCGCAGGTCCGGCGACAGGCCGTCGACCAGCGCCTGGGTCGCCAGGATCTCGCCCGGCCGGGCGATCTGCTGCACCCTTGCGGCCACGTTGCAGGCGTCGCCGTACAGGTCGCCCACCCCTTCGATCACCGCGCCGAAATGGATGCCGATGCGCAACCGCATCCCGTGCTGGTCCTGGATGCCCATCATCGCGCAGGCGGCGCGGGCGCTGTCGTCGCATACCGGAAAGGCGGCGAGCAGCCCGTCGCCCAGACTCTTGATGACGCCGCCGCGTTGCTCCTCCACCAGCCGGCGCAGATGGGCCAGCACCCGCTGTGTCAGTGCCGCGGCGGTGGCGTTGCCGATCCGCTCGTACAACATCGTGCTGTCGGCGATGTCGACGAACAGCAGGGCAAGGGGCTTCTCAAGCGAAGGCAAGACGGAAATCCGTTCGAACGGGGAACGCGCCATCGAACCGAAGGCCCGTCAGGGTAGCACGAAATCGCAGCGAAGTGTGACGGTGAGGGAGCTTCGCCCGATTCTTAGAACCTCTTGATCTCGATGTTGTACTTGCGCAGGGCGTAGCTCACCTGCCGCGTCGTCATGCCCAGCAGGCGGGCGGCCTTGGCCTGGACCCAGCCCGTCCGTTCCATCGCCCAGACCAGGCGGTCGCGCAAGGGCCCCGACTCGGGCTCGTCCAACGGCAGGTCGGGGCCGGCGGCTGTCGGCTGCGGGGCCGGGGCGGAGGGGGTGGCGGGGGTGGATGCCGCCGGCTGGGGAGTGGGCAGGGGAACGATGGCCGAGGGCGGCAGCGGCTTGGAGGCGCCGCAGACCGGCATCGGCCCGGCCCCACAGCCGGACGCGCAGGCCGGCCACTGCGCACCGTTGGGGGCGCCATTGGCGGGGGCCGGCACGGCCGGCGGCATGGCGGCGCCGTTCATCGGGGCCGGCTGAGCCCGTCCTTGCGCCGGATTGACCATCCCCGGACTGCCGGCCGCCGGATTGGTGGCGGTTCCGCTCATCGACGGTGCCAGCCCGCCGACGGCGGCGCCCATGGTGCGGTACTGGAACAGCACCGACGAGTTGCAGAGATTCATGCTGCAGGACAGGTCGGGCACCCGGATGGTGCCGTTGCGGCACTGGGTCGCCGCGCGCTCGATGCAGTTTTCCAACTCGCGCACGTTGCCGGGCCAGGTGCAGCGGTTCAGCACCTCCAGCGCTTCGGCGGCGATGTCCAGGTTCAGGCCGTTGTCACGGCCGAACTTGGCGACGAAATGCTTGGCCAGCGTGGCGATGTCGCCGCGCCGTTCGCGCAGCGGCGGCAGGTGGATCGTCACCACGTTGATGCGGAAATACAAATCGGCGCGGAACTTGCCGTGGCCGACCGCCTCCTCCAGGTTCAGGTTGGTGGCGCAGATCAGCCGCACGTCGGTCTTGATCGTCTTCGACCCGCCGACCCGCTCGAACTCCTGCTCCTGCAGCACGCGCAGCAGCTTGGCCTGAAAGTTGGAGGAGATGTCGCCGATCTCGTCGAGGAACAGCGTGCCGCCCGACGCCAGCTCGAATCGGCCCTTGTGGTCCTTCTGCGCGCCGGTGAAGGAGCCCTTCTCGTGGCCGAACAGCTCAGACTCCAGAAGCGATTCGGGCAGGGCGGCGCAGTTGACGCGGATGAAGGGGGCGTCCTTGCGCGGCGACAGGTTGTGGATGGCCCGCGCGATCAGCTCCTTGCCGGTGCCGCTCTCGCCGCGGATCAGCACGGTCGACTTGAAGGGCGCCACCCGGTGCACCTGGGCCAGCACGTCGACCATGTTCGGGCTGGTGCAGACCACGTCGTTGACCGGCGCCACCACCGGCCGCAGTTCCTTCTGGACGCGGAAGGTCTCGCGCATCATGAAGCGCCGCTCCTCGGCCACCGTCCGGTGCAGGCGCACGGTCTGGCCGATCAGGTTGGCGACCATGGTCAGGAAACGGACATCGGAGCCGAAATGGCCGCAGGGGCCATCGTCGGAAATGCGGTCGATGGTCAGCACGCCGATGACGGTGCCGGCGGCCTTGATCGGCACGCCGACCAGCGAGGCCACCTGTTCGTCCAGATCGTCGCGCCCGCCGGAGCGGTTGTTGAACAGCGGCTCTTCCGCCAGGTTGGGAACGACGGCCGGCATGCCGGTCTTCAGGATGCGGCCGCTGATGCCTTCGCCCTGGTTGTAGTCGATCTCCTGCGCCGGCGAGTCCTTCGGCAGCCCCTGCGCGGCGACGAGCCGCAAAGCGCCGTCCTCGCCCTGGAGATAGACCCGGCCGCGGTGCATCTGCAGTTGATAGGACAGGGCGCGCAGCACTTCGCGCAGGGTCTGTTCCAGATCGAGCGACGACCCGAGGATCTTGCTGACCTCGTAGATCGTCAACAACTCCAGGCTGGAGGATGACGCGGACTGGGCAGCACTCGGCATGATCGATCCCCTTGCTCGGCAGGGGGCCCGGGCATATGCCGGACAATGTCGTCCAGGCATCGCAATGCATCGGGTCCCGGCGTCGGCGCCTTGATCCGTACCTCCCGAAAACCGCGGCGACCGTTGGTCCGGCCACGCCGTTCATGCCCTGTTTTGAAGCCCGCCATCCGGGCCGGGGATGGCCGCGACCCTGTTCGTACGCGACCAGCCGGTGGAAAGTGTCCGTGACTGTTCGCGGAAAGGCAAGACCTTTTGCATAGATTCTGCTGCGCCGCACAATGACCTTAGCCATTGGTGGAAGGACCAAGTCGTGTTAATTACTGACTGGTCAGTTATAAAAAGGGGCGAGCCATGCCCTCCCGCCAATCCGGTCCCAACTCCGATCCCGACTCGGGTCCTGTCCCTTCCGGCGACCCGCCGCGCTGGCGCCGCCGCAAGGAGGCTCGCCCGCAGGAGATCGTCGCCGCCGCGATGGATGTCTTCGCCGAACGCGGTTTCGCTGCCGCGAGGCTGGAGGAGGTGGCGGCCCGCGCCGGCGTCAGCAAGGGCACGCTCTATCTCTACTTTCCCAGCAAGGACGAGCTGTTCAAGGCGGTGATCCGCGCTGCCATCCTGCCCAACCTGCAACAGGCCGAGGCGTTGGTCGCCGCGGCCGGCGGAGCGTGCTTTCCGGTGCTGGAGCGGCTTCTGCGCATGGTGGCGCGGCTGATCGCGACGACCCGCATGGCGGTCATCCCGCGGCTGGTGATCGCCGAGGCCGGCAATTTTCCGGAGCTTGCCGCCTTCTACCACCGCGAGGTGATCCGCCGCGGCTTCGGTGTGCTGGCCGCCTTGCTGCGGCGGGGAATCGACAGCGGCGAATTCCGCCCCGTGGAGGTCGATCCCACGGTGCGCCTGATTGTGGCGCCGCTGCTGATGAGCGCCGTGTGGCGGACCTCCTTCGACGGCGTCGATGGCGAGCCGCCGCTGGACGTGACGGCGCTGATGGAAATCCACATCGACAATCTGCGCCGGGTGCTGCTGCGCGATACGGGAGACGGGGCAGGGGAGGGCGCGCCATGAGCGGCTTTCTCGGGACCATCCTCGACGGGCTGGCCGCGCTGGCGCTGGCGGCCGGTCTTCCCTTCGCGGCCGGCGGGCCGCCGCCGCTCGCCCATGGCTATGTGGAGGGGGAGTATCTGCGCATCGCCGCGCCCAGCGCCGGCATGCTGGAGAGTCTGTCGGTCGCCCGCGGCACGCAGGTGGCGGCCGGGGCGCCGCTGTTCGCCATCGACCGTGCTACCGCAACGGCAGAGCGCGACCGGCTGGCCGCGGCGCTGGCCCAGGCGCGGGCACAACGCGCCGACCTCGCCACCGGCAAACGACCGCAGGAGGTGGCGGTGCTGGCCGCACAGAAGGCGCGGGCGGAAGCGGCTCTGCGCTTTTCCACCGCCGAACTGGTCCGCCAGCGGGAACTGGTCGCCCGCAAGGTCTCCTCCCCCGACAAGCTCGATCAGGCCCTTGCCGCCTATGACCGCGACCGCGGCCAGGTGGCGGAGGCGGAGGCGCAGCTGGCGGTCGCGGCGCTGCCCGCCCGTCCGGACCAGCTGCGGGCGGCCGACGAGGCGGTGACCCAGGCGGACGCGGCTTTGGCCCAGGCGGAGCGCAGGCTCGCCGATCTGGCGCCCGTCGCTCCGGCGGCGGCGCTGGTGGAGGACACGCTCTACAATCCAGGCGAATGGGTGCCGGCCGGCTCCCCGGTGGTGTCGCTGCTGCCGCCGGAGCGGGTGAAGCTGGTGCTGTTCGTCCCGGAAACCGCCATGGCGGGCGTGGCGTCGGGGGGAGCCCTGTCGGTGCGCTGCGACGGCTGCCCGCCCGGCCTGTCGGCGCGGGTGACGCGGGTCGCCTCCCAGGCCGAATACACGCCGCCGGTGATTTACAGCGTCGGCAGCCGCGAGAAGCTGGTCTTCCGGGTGGAGGCAGTACCGGACCGGCCGCTGAATCCGGGGTTGCCGGTCGATGTCTGGCCAGTCGATGCCCAGGCGACGGGGGCAGTGCAGTGACGCCGGGCGGCACTCCCGCCATCGACGTGCGCGGGCTGGTCAAGCGCTTCGGCAGCAAGACCGTGGTCGACGATGTGTCGATCCGGGTGGAGACCGGGGAGATCTACGGTTTCCTCGGTCCCAACGGGTCGGGGAAGACCACGACGATCCGCCTGCTGTGCGGCCTGCTGACCCCTGACGCGGGGGAGGGCACCTGTCTCGGCCTCGACATCCGGCGGCAGAGTGCGGCGATCAAGCGGCAGGTCGGCTACATGACCCAGAAGTTCAGCTTCTGGGAGGATCTGAGCATCGCCGAGAATCTGGATTTCGTCGCCCGGATGTACGGTCTGCCCGACCGGCGCCGCCGGGTGGTGGAAGCGCTGGACCGGCTGGGGCTGTCCAACCGCCGCACGCAGTTGGCCGGGGAACTGTCGGGCGGCTGGAAACAGCGTCTGGCACTGGCCGCCTGCATCCTGCACGAACCGAAGCTTCTGCTGCTGGACGAGCCGACGGCGGGCGTCGATCCCAAGGCGCGGCGGGAATTCTGGGACGAGATCCACCGGCTGGCCGGGGAAGGGCTGACCGTGCTGGTCAGCACCCACTACATGGACGAGGCGGAGCGCTGCCATCGCATCGCCTACATCGCCTATGGGACGCTGATGACCTCCGGTACTGTCGATCAGGTCATCGCCGAATCGGGCCTGCACACCCGTCTGGTCTCAGGCAACGGCCTGCACCGCATCGCCGCGGCGCTGGAAGGGCAGCCGGGAGTGGAGATGGTCGCGGTCTTCGGCAGCCGCCTGCATGTCAGCGGCACCGACGCCGCGGCGCTGGACCGGGCGCTCGCACCTTGGACTCCACAGCCGGGGACTGGACAGCCGGCGCTGCGGATCACCGCGACGGAACCGACGCTGGAAGACGTCTTCATCCATCTGATGAACCGCAGCACCGACAATTTCCGCTGACGCGTTTACTCGGTCTTGGCGGAGGTGACGCCGGTGTTCTTGTTCCACTTCAGCGTCAGCTTGGTGATCTGGCAGAGGTTCAGGCCCTGCCACACCGCGGATTCGCCGTCGTCATAGACGACCTTCATGTCCCACTTGCAGACATTCTCGGCCTTGTCGAAGGCGACCTCGAATTCCTCGCCGTCGTCCAGGACATCGCGGCCGAGGATGTCTTCATCCCAGCTGTTGTTGTTGTTCTCCGAGACGTAGATGTGCTTCAGCGGATAGCCGGTCTTGTTGACGATGCTGAAATCCTGCTTTCCGGCGAACGCCGTGCCGTGCAGCAGGAACAGCGAGGACGCAACCAGCAGGGCCTTGGCGGCGACGTTCTTCAAGATAAGCTCCGTTTTGGAAAATCAAGTTTGTGTCGAAATCTAGGCATTGAAATCGAAAGACGTCAACTATCGAGTTAATCCAAGTTTCTGTTATGAGTCTGAAGTTTTGTTTCTGTGAACCGAAAGAAAAAACCGGTGGGCCGCCCGGCGGTACGACGCCCCGGCGAACTGCGACGGAAAGCGGTTCGCCGGTTGCAAGAGGCCAATGGTCGCAAGCGCTTGGCGCGTCGGGAACTTTGTCGCGGCGCACACAATGTGGTACATGATGGAAACCGGCATCCGAAGCCGGGCAGGATCATGACCAAGTTCTGGACCGCAGCCGGTCCCGCCGGGGCGGTCCCAATCCAGGGGAAGGAACAACGCATGTCGGGATTCAAGGACGCGCCGCCGGACGACCGCTCGGAGCTGACTCCGGAGCAGGAAAGCGCCATCCGCATCGTCGCCAACAACCTGCATCGCCTGAATGACGCCGTCGTCAAGGCGGTCGAGGCCGGCGTGACGGTGGAACTGATGCGCACCGCCCGCTATCACAACGAGGCCGGCAACTGGGGCGACCAGCTCACCCCGGTGATCCGCCCCGGCAAGTGACCGCTTCCGGCCGAACAGGCCGGTAGCTTGGCGAAAAGGCCCCATCCGTCCAGCGGGTGGCGGCCTTTTTTCGTATGTCGACAAAATTCGATGGCTGACGGAAGAGAGGGTGGCCGACAGCGGCAATGGCCACAAACTTGTTGGGCATTCCGCTATCGATGCGAGGCCCAGCCATGCTGTCACGCGACCCTGAACGGCGCGCAGCCGCAAGCCGTGAACCGACCGATCACCGCGCAGCCGGTCCCGATGCCGATTCTTCCGGGCGGACGCCGACGCCGGGGGAACTGAATGCGATGTGGAAGCTGAACCGTCTGGAGCAGCCGACCTTCGACGATCTGACCCGCGGCCTGTGCCTTGGTCTCGTCTGGTGCATGGCGATGTGGACGCCGATGTTCGTCAGCGCGCTTACGTGACTCCCTTGGGCGTAGTTCCCTGGGGCGTGATCCCCTCGGGCCGCGCCGATCCGGCACCCGCTCCCGCCTGCACCAGCGATCGGATGCGGGCCGCCAACTGGTCGGGGCTGAAGGGCTTCGCCAGAACGGACGCGGTGTCGGCGCCCATGGTGGCCAGCGACTCCGGGCTGTAGCCGGACGCCAGCAGCACGCGCAACTGCGGCCAGCGCTCGCGGATTTGGCGGGCAAGGTCGATGCCGGAGACGCCGCCCGGCATCACGACGTCCGACACCACCAGATCGAAATTCTGGTCGGTCTCCAGCAGGGTCAAGGCCGACACCCCGTCTTCCGCGGTCTCCACCGTGAAGCCCTCCTGGGTCAGCCCCTCGACCGTCGCCATCAGCACCAGCGGATTGTCCTCCACCACCAGGATGCGCAACTGGCGCAGGTCCGCCGCCGCAGCGGCCGGGGCTGGAGGCGGTTCGGCCGGCCGCAGGTCGGTCAGCGGCAGGTCGATGCGGACGCAGGTGCCGTCGCCGGGCCGGCTGTCGATGGCGGCGATGCCGCCCGACTGTCGGGCGAAGCCGTAGACCATCGACAGCCCGAGCCCGGTCCCCTTGCCGACGCCCTTGGTGGTGAAGAAGGGATCGAAGGCGCGGGCCATCACCTCCGGCGGCATGCCGGCCCCGGTGTCGGAAACCGCGATGCGGGCGGTGCGCGGCTCCGGCCCGGGGGATGCCGCGATGCGGATGCGTCCGCCGCCGGGCATGGCGTCGCGGGCGTTCAGCACGAGGTTCAGGACCGCCATTTCCAATTGCACCGGATCGACGGCGACAGGCATCGGCACCGCGGCGATGTCCCAGCCCAGGACGATGTCGGCGCGGACCGACCGCTCCAGCAGGTCGGCCATCCGGCGCAGGCTTTCGCCCAGATCGATCACCGTCAGGTTGACGGCGTCCTGGCGCGAGAAGGAAAGCAGTTGCCGGGTCAGCTTCTCCGCCCGATCCAGCGCGGTCCGCGCCCCGGCCAGGAAACGCTGGCCCTCGGCCGGCAGATGGCGGGCCATCAGATGCAGGTTGGCGAGCGCCGCGGTCAGCAGGTTGTTGAAGTCGTGCGCCACGCCGCCGGTCAACTGGCCCAGCGCCTCCATCTTCTGGCTTTGGCGCAGCGCCTCCTCCAGCCGTTCGCGGTTGCGCACCTCGTCCGCCCAGCGCCGGACCGCGGCATTTTCGGAGGCGGCGCGGCTGTAGGCCAGCCAGGCGATCAGCGCCAGCGCCAGCGTCGCCGGAGCAACGAAGGCGGCATCCAGCGCCATGTTCCGCCACCAGGAGCGGGCGATCTGCGTCTGGTCCAGCCCGTAGACGACATAGACCGGGAAATCGCCGACGCGCTTGTAGGCGAACACGCGCGACAGTCCCTGCACATGGCTGCGCCCGGTGCGGAAGATCCCTTCGTCCGGCTGCCTGTCGATCTCGGCGCGCAGCCCGTGGTCGGCGGGTAGGGTGGGCAGTGCCGCCGTCGGCCGTGACGGGTCCAGGGTGGGGTAGCGCATCAGGATCGCGCCGTCCTTGCGGATCAGCGCGATGGACTCCCCCTCGTCGCCGATGACCTGCCGGTAGAAGCTGGAGAAGTAATCGGGATTGACGATGGCGGCGATCATCCCGTCGAAATTGCCGTCGGGACCGCCGGGACCGCTGCGGCGCCGGCTGATGCCGAAGCTGGGCTTGCCGGTGGCGGGATCGGCGACCGGACCGGCGATGAGCAGACCGGAATCCTGTTCCCGCTGTTCCCGGAAATCCGCCCGATTGCCGACATAGGTCTTGCGCGACGGGAAGACGAGGCTGGAATTGCGCACGATCCCGTCCGGATCGGTCAGCCCGATGGCGCCGATCTGGTCCAGTTCGCCTTCCAGCGTCCGCAGATAACGGTGCAGCGACTCCGACTCGGTGATCTCGCGCCAGCTGCGCCCGTGGATGCGCTCGTCCACCCGGTCCAGCACCTGGGCCATGGTGTCGAACACCTTCAGCACATGCTCGTGCAGGATCAGTGCGTTCTTGCGGCTGTTCCGTTCGGCTTCTTCCTGGGCCTCCCACCGCTCGCGCCAGCCGATGCCGACGAACAGCACCAGCGGCAGGGCGACCGACACCGCCAGGAGGAGGCGCAGGAGGCGCAAGGATCCCCTGCGGTCGGTCCGACTGTCGAAGCTGCGAAAGGGCATCACCAACCATTGCCAAGGAGATGGACCGTGCCGACCCGCACCGGTAGAGCGAAGCCCGCCCCGGTCACCATGGCCCAAGCATTTGAGGCCGGGCAACTCTGACTTTACGGCAGGGCGCGGCCGGATGCGTCACGGGTCGCAGGTGCAGGCGCGGGGAAAGCGGCCTTCGGTCCAGCGGCGGCGTCGGCGGACATCGGATCCATCCTCGGCCGGCCGCGGCAGTCCGCAGGCTTCGCCGAGCCGGTCCCGCAGATCGTCGAGCAGCGCATTGGTCAGGATGGCGATCCCGGCGAAGAAAGGCTCCCGGCAGCGGGTGGCGACCCGGCTGCAGAAATCGGGAACCCAGCGCAGCGGATGACGGTCGAGAAAGCGGACCGCATCGATCATGCGGTCGCGGTCGAGCAGTGCCGCCAGCAACGCCAGTTCCGCGGCGACATGGTCGTCCGGCAGCCGGTCGAGCGGCGAGCGCCGCAACTCCGCCTCCAGGCCGCTCCGCCAGCGGGACAGGGAGGCGGCGGCATCGGCCCGCAACTCCTCGTCCAGCCAGGAGCCTTCGGTCGGGCAGGCGCGCAGCTCGCCGCTCCGGTGGATGGCGGCGAAATCGGCAGACAGCGGGGTGAGGCTGCGGCGGGTGATCCGCTCCGGCAGGTCACTCACCACCTCGTCGACCAGGGCGGCGGCCTGCAGGGCGTCGTCGCGGTCTAGCGCCAGGGGGCCGCGGGCGACCGGGGCGTTGCGCAGCGCCTCCAGCAGGGCGGGAGTCGGCTCTTCGGCATGCAGATGGGAGAGAAGGCGCAGCCCTTCGGCGGTGGCGCCCGGATCCAGACCGCCGGAACCGGTGCGGTTCGTGACGGGAACCCCGCCCTGGCGGGGCGGTGACAGGGCTTCTAGGGCCGTGCTCTCCACGCTGTTCCTCCGGGCAGTCGGGCCGGATCGGGCGAATGCCGGGACCGGGCCGCATGGGAACGCTGCACGAATGGTTTTCGTGTCTTATGGAAGTCTTGCGGTGCCGCCGCTTGCGGCCGGATTATCGTCCGAACGTTTGCGCGATCTGTTGCAAGTCTCTACTACCAGGGGGACAAGCATTGGTCAATGTGGCCGATGGATCGGGGAAAGGCATAGAGCGGCGGTTGCCTTGCGACACGATGTCCGGCCTTATCGCAAGTCACCCGTCCCACACAGGAGGCTCCGCCGCCATGCCGCTCCCCCTCATCGAACAGGCCGATGCCACACCGGAAGTCCGCGCCGTCTACGACGACATCAAGACGACGCGCAACGTTCCGGACGTGAACAATTTCTGGAAGATGATCGCCCACCACCCGCCGACCCTGGCGCGGACCTGGGACAGCCTGAAGGAGGTGATGGCCCCCGGCGCGCTGGACCCGCTGGTCAAGGAAATGATCTTCGTCGCGGTCAGCGTCACCAACAACTGCCAGTACTGCATCCGCTCGCACGAGGCGGCGGCGCGCCGGCTGGGCATGACCGACGCGCAGTTCGGCGAGCTGATGGCGGTGGTGGGCATGGCCAACGAGACCAACCGCCTTGCCGTCGGCTATCAGGTGGAGCTGGACGAGCGGCTGAAGTGATCAGCGTCAGGCGGCGCGCGGCAGCGCCCGTGCCGCCACCCCTTCCAGACGTCGTTGCGGCAGGCCGTTGATCAGGTCGCTACGAACGATGAAATGGGCGATGCTGCGGCCGTCGCCCAGCTCCTCGCTGGCGATGCGTTCCACCCGCACCTCCACGTCCCAGCCGATGTTGGCCCAGGCGGTGCGGATGCGGCGGGCCAGTTCGCGGGCGCCGCGCTCGCTGAAGCTGTCGAGCCGACCGGCCGACGGGCCGGGGTGGAAGCGGGGATAGGGCTGGGGCATGGCCGTGTCTCCTTGCTCGGATGCGATGCACCGGACTGTCCGGCGATCCGCTGAACAAGGAATAGTCCAAAATGGACTATTTTGGCTAACGAAAGCCGATACCGAAGCGGTATAGGCGTCAGGGCTCCTGCAGGCCGACCACGGTGTGCAGGGTGTCGAGGTCCTCCAGCGCCACGGCGAACTCGCGGTCGGCCGGACGGTATTCACGCAGGATCACCGCATCGGTGCCGCGGCGCACGAACTCCTTTACCAGCACCGCCTTGTTGCGCTTGACCACCACCACGCCGGACCCTGGTGCCGGCGGCTTGTGCGGGTTGACGTGCAGAAGCTGGGCCGGGCGGAAGCGCGGCATCATCGAGTCGCCGACCACATACATGGCGTAAGGATCGCGGGCGTTCTTCAGGTAGTCGGGCCGGGCGATCCAGTCGATGGGGCCGTCCTCCAGGAACATTTCCTGGTCCACCCCGCCACGCGCCGCCGCCCGCACCGGCATCGAGGCGGCGGCCTGCGCCTGCGGAGCCGGTGCCGTGCGGAGCAGCGGGGCAAGCGCCGGGCGGGCGGGGCGGGGCGTCGCTGGGGTAACCGCCGGCACATCGAGGCCGAGCAGGAGCGCCGGCTCCACCCCCAGCGGACGGGCGAGCTTGACTGCCCAATCGACGGTCATCTTGCGCTGGCCGGTCTCCAGCTTGTTGATCTGGGGCTGGGAGGTGCCCGCCAGTTCGGCCAGCTTCTCCTGGCTCAGCCCGGCGGCCTGCCGCAGTTCGCGCATGGTGGTCATGGGCCGTTCATACCAAATTGGCTTTGGAAAGTCCATAACTGCGGCATAAAGCCAGTTGCGCGCAGAAGCCGGCCTGGTCTAAACCATTGCGGTATGACGCTCGACGACTGGCTCACCCGGACCGCAACCAAGGAAGAGGCCTTTGCCGCCCTGATCGGGACGAGCCAGGCCACGGTCAACCGCTACCGCCACGGCCGCCGCGTCCCCCGTCCCGCCGTGATGGCCCGGATCGCCGCCGCCACCGGCGGGCAGGTGACGGCGAACGATTTCCATGGGCTGGGGGAGGGGTGAAGGCGAATTGCACGCAACAGAAAAGGCCCTCTCCCGATGGGAAAGGGCCTTTTCTGTGAAGCTGTCGCTCTTAGGAGAACAGGCTCGACACCGACCGCTCTTCGCTGATGCGCATGATCGCTTCGGCGAGCAGCGGGGCGATGGTCAACTGGCGGATGTTGCGCGACACGCGCACCGCTTCGGTCGCCTGGATGCTGTCGGTGGTGACCAACTGCTCCAGAGGCGACACGGCGACGCGGGCGACCGCACCGCCGGACAGGACGCCGTGGGTGCAGAAGGCGTGGACCGACTTGGCGCCGGCTTCCATCAGCGCGACCGCGGCGTTGCACAGCGTGCCGCCCGAGTCGACGATGTCGTCGATCAGGATGCAGCGGCGGCCGTTGGCGTCACCGATGATGTTCATCACCTCCGACACGCCGGCGCGCTCGCGCCGCTTGTCGATGATGGCCAGATCGGCGTCCAGGCGCTTGGCCAGCGCGCGGGCGCGCACCACGCCGCCGACGTCCGGCGACACGATGGTGACTTCGCCGATATTCTCGAAGGACTGACGGATGTCCTTCTCGAAGACCGGGGCGGCCATCAGGTTGTCGGTGGGGATGTCGAAGAAGCCCTGGATCTGACCCGCATGCAGGTCCATCGTCAGCACGCGGTTGGCGCCGGCCTGGGTGATCAGGTTGGCGACCAGCTTGGCCGAGATCGGCGTGCGCGGGCCGGTCTTGCGATCCTGCCGGGCGTAGCCGTAGTAGGGAATGACCGCCGTGATGCGCCGGGCCGACCCGCGCCGAAGCGCATCGATCGTTACCAGCAGTTCCATCAGGTTGTCGTTGGCCGGAGCCGAGGTCGACTGGACGACGAACACGTCCTCGCCGCGCACGTTCTCCAGGATCTCGACGAACACCTCCATGTCGGAGAAACGGCGTACGCTCGCTTTCGTCAGCGGCACGCCGAGACAGGTGGAGATCGCCTCGGCCAGCGGACGGTTGCTGTTGCCGGCAAGCACCTTCATCGGGGTCGGCTCTCTTTGCAGGGATACGGCTCAAGGCACGTTGGACGCTTGCACGCCGCCGCCCCTTGAAAACGGGGCGGACCATAACAAAGGGCCGGGCCCATGTAAACGTTCCATGACGGTGTGGTCTTTCCCCATTGGGAATGCCGCCCTGCGCGGGCGGCATGACCGTGGCCCACACCGTTGCCCGTTCGGGCTGGTTCAGGTCTGCAGGACGATGGCCGAAAGGCCGCGGCCGTAATCCGATTCGCCCCGAAGGCAGGAGCGGCGATAGCTGAAGAAGCGGTCCTCCTCCGCCACCGTGTCGTTGGGGCAGCGCTGGATCACCGTGACGCCGGAGTCGCCCAGCCGGCGCGTGACGTAGGCGGCCAGATCGAACAGGAAATGGCCGGGCTTGCGGGCCGGGGCGAAATAGTCGCGGTTGCGCGGGTCCTCCTCCTCGAACGGGGCGGGGAACTCCGGCCCGACCTCGTAGGAGCGCTGGGCGATGCAGGGACCGATGCAGGCAACGATCCGGTTCGGCTTGGCGCCCAGTTCCACCATGCGGGCGACGGTCGCCTCGATGACGCCTGCCTTGGCGCCTTTCCAGCCGGCATGGGCGGCCCCGATCACCCGCGCCTTGCTGTCGGCGAACAGCACGGGCGCGCAGTCGGCGGTCAGGATGCCCAGCGCGATCCCCGACTGCCGGGTCGCCATGGCGTCGGCCTTCGGCGCCGTCTCGGGCGTCCACGGCTCCTCCACCACCACGCAGGTCGGGCTGTGGACCTGGTAGCAGGTGACGAGATTGCCGGGCTCCACCTCCATGCGCGCCGCGGCGCGGGCGCGGTTCTCATGCACGGCTGCACTCGAGTCGTTGGAGCCCAGCCCGCAGTTCAGCGAGGCGTAGAGCCCGGTGGATACCCCGCCGGTGCGGGTGAAAAAGGCGTGGCGGATATGTGTGATGTCGTTCAGCGCGCCGAGTGTGATCACGAACGCCGTCCTTCCCTGTTCTGTGGCCTCTCTCATGCCCAACAGGGCAGGGGGCCGCGATGCACCGTCCGCCCGGATTGTTCCGGTGGCGGTTACGGTGCGGTGTCTCTAACCGGTTTCGGCACTTATTGGTCAGAAGCCCGCCGGCGGGGTGGCGTCGGCGAAGGCTCCGGGCGTGGCAAGCGCGACCAGCTTGAACAGCCTGCCCATTTGCGCCGGATCGATCAAGCGGTCCAGCGCGCCGCGGATGTCCTGCGCCTGGGCCGGGCTGGCCTTGGCCGACAGGGCCGACGCCCGCTGGCGGATGCCCAGCCGGGTCAGCCATTCCCCCTGCTCCACCGGGCCGAAGGGCTGGGCGCCGGCCTCCCGCGCCGCGGCGGCGATGCCGGCGAAATCGACATGGGCGGTCAGGTCGGCCTCGCCCGGCGCCTCCAGCACGGGGGCATAGGCATGGCGGCGCATCGCCTGCAGCGTGTCGCCGACCGCTGGACCCTGGACATAGCCATAGTCGATCACCAGCGCCGCGCCGGGGGCCGCGGCCAGCCGGGCGCCGATCACGCGCGCCACCGCCTGCGATGCGGGGGAGACCTCGACCACGCTGCCGTCGGGCGCGTCGCGGAGCGAGTCCGGCACCAGCCGGCTGCCGGAGCTGCCGAAGGCCTCCAGCACGAAACGGAAGCGCGGCTCGCCTTCCGTGCCGTCGGGGTCGATGTCGACCAGCCGCTCGAACCAGCCATGGCCGGTCTTCTGCACCTGACGGATCGGCAGGGCGTCGAAGAACTCATTGGCGATCAGGATGGTCGGGCCGTCCGGCACATCCTCCAGCCGGTCGTGCCATTGGATGGAGTCGCCCAGGATCGGCTGCAGCGTCTGGCGCTGACGCTCGCGCAGGTGCGGGCTGGTTTCCACCAGATGGACGGTGGCGTTGTCGCGGAACAGCGGCAGCACCGCCGCCGCCCGCAGCACGTCGGCCATCAGCGTGCCGCGGCCGGGACCCAGCTCCACCAGATGGAAGGGGCCGGGGCCGCCGAGCCGAGCCCATGTATCGACGCACCAGAGCCCGACCAGCTCCCCGAACATCTGGCTGATCTCCGGCGCGGTGGTGAAATCGCCGCCCTTGCCGAACGGGTCGCGCCGCATGTAGTAGCCGAAGCGCGGATGGCCCAGCGCCTCCGCCATGAAGGTGCCGACGCTGATCGGCCCGTCCATCACGATCCGGCGGGCCAGCAAATGGGACAGACTGTCCGGAGCGGCGCTTTGGTCCCCGGCCATGGCGTCAGGCCGGCAGAGCGTGGCGCCGGCCGCGGACGACCAGCCACAGCCCGATGGCCAGCATCGGCAACGACAGCAGCTGTCCCATCGTCGCACCGGCGAACAGGAAGCCCAGCTGCGGGTCGGGCTCGCGGAAGAACTCCACGGTGATGCGCGACAGGCCGTAGCCGATCAGGAACAGCCCGCCCACCGTGCCCGGCCGGTGGCGGACTGCCGGAATGCGGATGGCGATCGCCAGCAGGATGAACAGCACCACGCCTTCCAGCGCCGCCTCGTAAAGCTGGCTGGGATGGCGCGGCACCTGCAGCGGATCGCGCGGAAACACCATGGCATAGGCAAAATCGGGGGCCGGCCGGCCATACAGCTCGCCATTGATGAAGTTGGCGATGCGGCCGAAGAACAGACCGATGGGCGCGCAGGCGGCGATGATGTCGCCGAAGACAAAGGTCGAGATGCCGCGGCGCCAGCAGAACAGCCCGATGGCCGTCAGCACGCCGACCATGCCGCCGTGGAACGACATGCCGCCATGCCAGACCTGCAGGGCGTCCAGCGGGTTTTCCATGTAGTAGGGCAGGTTGTAGAACAGCACATAGCCGATCCGCCCGCCCAGGATGGTGCCGATCACCGCCCAGGTCAGGAAGTCGTCGAACTCCTCCGGCTTCGGCCGCAGATCCGGGTCGAGCCGCGCCAGCCCCATGCAGTAACGCCAGCCCAGCACGAACCCGGCCAGATAGGCCAGCGCGTACCAGCGGACGACGACCGGTCCGACGGCGAAGGCGACCGGATCGATGGTGGGGAAGGCGACGACTGGCAGGGTGGCGAACATTGGAACTCCGGTCAGCGGTACGGGTCGGGCTGCGACAGGAAATCCTGCACATAGCGCCGGACACCCTCTTCCAGCTCGGTGAAGGGCTGGTCGAATCCGGCGGCGCGCAGGCGATCCGTCGTCGCCTGCGTGAAATATTGGTATTTGCCGCGCAGATGCTCAGGCATGTCGAAGTACTCAATCCGGGGAGGCAGCCCCAGAGCGGCGAAGGTCGCCAGCGCGAGGTCCTTGAAGCTGCGCGACTTGCCGGTGCCGACGTTGAACAGGCCGCTGACCTCCGGATGGTCGTACAGCCACAGCATCACGGCGACGCAGTCGTCGACGTAAATGAAATCGCGCAGCTGGCCGCCATCCTCGAAGCCGTCCTTGTGCGACTTGAACAGGCGCGCCGGATTGCCGGCCGTCAGCTGCGGATACAGCTTGGCGACCACGCTCATCATGTCGCCCTTGTGGGCTTCGTTGGGGCCGTAGACGTTGAAGAACTTCAGCCCCGCCCATTGCGGCGGCACGAGATCGCCGCCGGCGACGGCGCGGGCGATACGGCGGTCGACCAGATGCTTGGACCAGCCATAGGCGTTCAGCGGCCGCAGCCGCGCCAGCCCGTCGCAGGACCCGTCATCGTCGAAACCGGCGGAACCGTCGCCATAGGTCGCGGCGGAGGAGGCATAGATCAGCCGGCAGCCACGCCAGGAACACCAGCGCCACAGGTCCAGCGTCAGCGCGACGTTGTTGGCGACGATCTTGTCGACGTCCCGCTCGGTGGTGGCGGAGATGGCGCCGAGATGGAAGACGGTGTCAATCTCCGCCGCATGCTGGTCGAGGAAGGCCAGCGTCTGCTCCGGCGGCACCAGAGCTGCGACCTCGCGCTTGGCGAGGTTCTGCCACTTCTCGCCGTCACGGAAGCGGTCGATGACCGCCACGTCGGTGATGCCGCGCGCAGCCAACGCCGCGACAAGGTTGGACCCGATGAAGCCGGCCCCGCCGGTGACCACGATCATAGCGCTGTCCGCTGTTGCTCGACGCGTTTCGTGGGGACTTATAGGCGGGCGGGGCGGGCGGAGCAAGGTTGGGGCGTGCGGGCTTGTGGCTGAAGCACTCAAACAGTGAATGCAAATCTGACAAAAATCTATCTTGGTTGTAGGTGATCAAATAAAGTCTCCATTTGCGGGAAGTGTCGACGTACGATATATTAAAAATGGTTTTTATGAAAACATACATTGGAGTGAAAAGATGGCTGAGGTGATTGATAGACAGATCGGAGCTTCTAGAGCACCATCTTTGGAGGAAATCTCATCTAGGGTTGATATTTTCTCGGAAAAACTGCAAAGCATTGAAAGGTTGATAGAAAAAGATTCTGAATCAAAAGAAAATCAGATCAATCTAGTCAAGGAATACTTTGACGCAAAGGTACGGAAATCTGATGACATAATGAAGTTTGCTCAGATATCCGTTTGGGCGATAATTGGCGTTGCTGCACTTGTAGCTTTTGTGGGATATAAATCGTTAGAAGACTTTTCTAAACAGTCTGAGAGTATAATTTCTTCAAAGATTGATAGATTGTCTCGATCCGACTGGGTGAGGCGAATAGTTCTTTAGCGCAATTACAAAATGTTTTAGGGGAAGTAGGTGTAATAAGCCAGAAGATAAAAGAATTTGATAAAACATTTGGCGGCGTAATGCAGGATTCTAAGAATATTAATCTTGTAGATTATGACATATCCGGGGCGATTGAGCGCCTTTCGGACGAAAATGGTAAAGTTAGTAAAGAGAATAGAAAGCAGATGCTAGAAATATTGAGGAAAATAACAGAAAAACCGTACTCTGATATGTATGATAGCAGTTTTTACTTTAATGCTGCAGCAAGAGCTTCGTCTCTTGATCAGCATGGGCTTGCAACCAAACTAGCTGACATAGCTTATGAAAAGCATAAAACAGCTGTTCACAGTGTGCGTAGAATCAGATTAAAGATAGAATCTGGTGACTTTCAGGCTTCCGACGAAGTGAGAAAGCTAATAGTCGGGCTTACTCTAGAAAGACCAGAAATCGTTCTATCTGAAGCTTGGAATATCGCTGAGCATACATCGAAATATTATGAGCTTATTGAATGGATAGAGGAGTTGATCAGATCAAGGCCTGATGGTGGTGTTGGCGAAAATTATATTCCTTCTTATACATACGTGATATTAGGGCAGCTTTATCTGCGCTGGGGTGTTCCTGGCTCGATTGAGAAAGCTGAGGATTGCTTCAGAATAGCATTGGAGCTTCATCAGAAAGAGTCTCCAATGGCCTCGTGGTACAATGATACCATCCGAGACTATGTGGATAACAAGAAATATCTAGAAATTGCGCGAGGATACAGGAAGAAAACCGAATAATTCATACAAAATTACCTCGGAAGATTGTGTTTCTGCCCGAGTGGTGTTCAAGCGTTTAATTTTTATCAGTAGAGCGCACTGAGGGGCGCGGCTTTGTCGCCCCTCAGGCTCTTGTTCGCTACGGTTACCGCGTCGCCCGATTGGCCGCGCTCACCAGCGCCCGCAGCGAGGCGGTCACGATGTCGGCGTCGATGCCCACGCCGAACAGGGTCCTGTCGCCGGTCTTCACCTCGACATAGGCGCAGGCCTGGGCGTCCTCGCCGGAGCCGATGGCGTGCTCGCGATAGTCGACGACGTGCAGGTCGGTGCCGCAGCCCTGGCGCAGGGCGTCCAGGAAGGCGTCGATCGGACCGTTGCCCTTGCCCTTGGTGGTGATGATCTCGCCGTTGCGGCGCATCACCACGCTCATGGCGCGGGCGCCGGAGTTCGGGCCGCGCGGCTCGGTCGAATGCTCGACCAGTTCCAGCGGGGTGTCGGCGTCCAGATACTCGGCCTTGAAGGCGGCGTGGATGTCGGCGGGCGACAGCTCCTTGCCGGTCTCGTCGGCGACGCGTTGCACGACCTTGGAGAACTCGATCTGCAGGCGGCGCGGGATCTGCAGGCCGTAGTCCTTCTCCAGCACATAGGCGATGCCGCCCTTGCCGGACTGGCTGTTGATGCGGATCACCGCCTCATAGCTGCGGCCCAGATCCTGCGGGTCGATGGGCAGGTACGGGACCTCCCACTTGCCGGTGTTGGACTTGGTCAGCGCCTTCAGACCCTTGTTGATGGCATCCTGGTGCGAGCCCGAGAAGGCGGTGAACACCAGCTCGCCGGCATAGGGATGGCGCGGGTGCACCGGCAGCTGCGTGCAGTATTCCGACACACGGACGATTTCGTTGATGTCGTCGATGTTCAGTTCCGGATCGACGCCCTGGGTGAACATGTTCAGCGCCAGCGTGACGACGTCGACGTTGCCGGTGCGCTCGCCGTTGCCGAACAGGGTGCCTTCGACGCGGTCGGCACCGGCCAGCAGCCCCATCTCCGCCGCGGCGACGCCGGTGCCGCGGTCGTTGTGCGGGTGCAGCGAGATGATCGCCGATTCGCGGTTCTTCAGGGTGCGGCAGAACCACTCGATCTGGTCGGCATGCACGTTGGGCATCGACATCTCGACCGTGGCCGGCAGGTTCAGGATGACCTTGTTGGTGGGCGAAGCGCCCCAGGTCTCCATCACTGCCTCGCAAATCTCGACCGCGAAGTCCAGTTCGGTGCCGGTGAAGCTTTCCGGCGAGTACTGCAGGACGATCTCGGTCTCCGGCGTCTCGGCGGCCAGCTGCTTGATCAGCTTGGTGCCGGCGACGGCGATGTCGATGATGCCCTGACGGTCCAGCCCGAACACCACGCGGCGCTGCAGCTCTGACGTGGAGTTGTACAAGTGGACGATGGCGCGCTTGGCGCCCTTGATGCCCTCGAAGGTGCGGCGGATCAGCTCCTCACGCGACTGGGTCAGCACCTGGATGGTGACGCCGTCGGGGATCTTGCCCTGCTCGATGATCTCGCGGCAGAAGTCGAAATCGGTCTGCGAGGCGGCGGGGAAGCCGACCTCGATCTCCTTGAAGCCCATGCGCAGCAGCAGGTCGAACATCGCGCGCTTGCGGTCCGGCCCCATCGGCTCGATCAGCGCCTGGTTGCCGTCGCGCAGATCAACCGAGCACCACATCGGCGCCTTGTCCAGGGTGCGCGACGGCCACTGGCGGTCGGTCAGCTTCACCTGGGGGAAGGGGGCGTATTTGGACGGGGACTTCGGCAGGGTCGGGATGTTGGTGGCGGTGCTCATGACGTCGTTCGGCTCCACTGGCGGCCTCGGGTCCCGCTTTTTCAGTGCGGGCAGGAGGCGGCGGATCGGAATTTGAAAGGCGGAGGGACCGGCGAAGGGTACGGCCGCGGAGCCGCCGGAAGTGGCTCAGCGACCGTCGGTAAGTCGCAGTCCCGGCCCCTGCCGGGCGACGCCGATGCCGGCGCCTTTGCAAACATCGCTCATGGAACAGACACTTCGACCGATGGAAATGGTGTGCGAACGCGACAAACCCGGACGCTTAAAGCGCCGGGCCGAGAAGTCGAAGAAGGGCGTTCTTGCGGTCGATGGTGTTCATAGGGCGCACTGTGCGCAGGTGCGGCATGGCTGTCAAGCCTGGATTGGCGGAAATCGGACTGCGGGATGCACCAACCATTGCCGCCCTCAGCCCCAGATCAAGTGGTACAGCGTCGGCAGCAGCAGCGCCGTCGCCAGCCCGTTCAGACCCATGCCCAGCCCGGCGAAGGCGCCCGCCACCTCGTTGACCTGAAGGGCGCGGGCGGTGCCGATGCCGTGCGCCGCCACCCCCATCCCGAATCCGCGGGCGCGCCAGTCCTTCACCCGCGCAAGGTTCAGCACCCATGTGCCGAGGCTGGCGGCGACGATGCCGGTGATGATGACGAACACTGCGGTCAGCGACGGTAGGCCGCCGATCTGTTCCGACACGCCCATGGCGATGGGGGACGTGACGGATTTCGGCGCCATCGACAGGATCGTTACCTTGGTGCCGCCGCAGATCCAGACCAGCGCCACCGCGCTGAGTGCCGAGGCGGCCGACCCGACCAGCAGCGCCACCATCATTGCCAGGGCCGAACGCCGCACCTCCTGGAACTGGTTGTAGAGCGGGACGGCCAGCGCCACCGTGGCCGGACCCAGCAGGAAATGGACGAACTGCGCGCCGTCGAAATAGGTGCGGTAATCGATGCCCGACAGGCTCAGCGTGCCGGCGATCAGGATGACGGCGATCAGCACCGGGTTCAGCACCGGGCGGCGGCCCAGCTTCTCGAACACCCACAGGCCGATCTGGTAGGCGACCAGGGTCAGCGTCAGCCCGGCCAGCGGGCTGGCCGACAGATAGACCCAGATCTGGTGGAGATCGGCGCTCATGCCCGGTCTCCCTTCGCCGAATTCCCGGCCGGCTGCTCTTCCTCCAGCCGCGGATCGCTGCGGTTCAACAGGAAGGCCATCACCTTGGCGGTCACCGCAATGCCGAACAGGGTGCTGCCGAACAGGGCGACGACGATCGGCAGCGCCTCCGTCTCCAGGCGGGTGACATGCACCATCACCCCGACGCCGGCCGGCACGAACAGCAGGGACAGGTGACGCAGAAGCCCGCCCGCGGTGTCCTGGATCGCGGCCGGCACGCCGCCGCGCAGCAGCAGGCCGGCGAACAGCAGCAGCATGCCCAGCACCGGGCCGGGGATCGGCAGGTGCAGCAGGCGGGCGGCCAACTCGCCGGCCAATTGGCAGAGCAGCAGGAGCGTCAGGGTTCCGAGCATCGCGGACTCCGATGGAAGGGGCGCTGTGCGTCCCTTCTACCGCAGTTGCGAAGGCGCCGGGCTGCATTCCGCGAATGCGAGCCTCGCGAATCGGCGATGAAGCTGGCTGGAATGCGAAAAGGGAGTTATTGCAGCTTGGTGCGGGCGTGGAGACCGCGGCGGACGACGGATTGGGCCTCCACCGTCACTTCCTTCTTGCCGAACAGGCGCAGGAAGATGGCGTTGACGGTGGCATGGGCGCTGACCGTCAGCGTGCCGGCCGCCGCATCCTCGGCAATCGTCAGCGGCGACAGGTTCGATCCCAGGAAGCCGTTGGGGAAGGCCTTGTCGAAGAAACTGCGGATGTGGCCGTCGCGCTGCGAATCGAACATCACGCGACCGCCGGCCAATGCGGCGGCATCGACGGCTTGCGACAGCCGCGCCTCCACGGCATAGCTGCGCAGAGCATCGACGGTGCAGCCGGCGCCCAAAGCGGTCGGAATGGCGAGGATCAGCGCGACCACCAGAAGCAGGTGGCGGCCCGTCCGCCGGTCTTCGTGCCCGCCATAGGGCAGGGGACGATAGACCAAAGTCATTGCCGGCCTCCTAAGCAATTGCCTATGCAGAAAGGAGTGTTTTCGTTGGATGCATTACTCTTAGCATCATCCGACAAGCAGGCAAACCAGGAAATGCAGCAAAAGCACAGCAAAAATCGCGTCGCAAATTGCTATGTATTTTACGCAAAGGCGGTAACTCGAATTTGCGATGCTGCCCGCAAAGGGTAGAGCCCTCCACAGCGGGTGGAGAGCGCAGTCTCGACTTTGAAAACGCTCCCGAATCGAAATAGAGCCGAGACAAAAGCGGGGCAATCGGCCGTCGATCGAGCGCTGTTAAGGGTTCGTTCGTCCTCTCCGCCGGTAGGCTGGCATCCTGACGCCTTGATCCATGCCGGAGCCGCCAGCGATGCCGTTCTTCCAAATCCCATTCCGCCACCGTTCCGGGGCGCGCCGGCCGGCCCGGCCGCTGCTGGATCATGCGCTGGCGGTTGCGCTGGTGGCGTTGCTGCTGTTCGGGCTGTCGGGGGAGGTGCGCGGCGCGCTGGCCGGCCTCATGGCGCAGGTGGAGGGGGCACGGGCGGCGGTCGTGGCGCGCTGAACACGCACGCGGCTTCTCCGTTTCCGTTCTGCCGGCTAGACTCGGCATGCAATGACGGGGAGACGGCCCGATGAAGGGCGGCGTTTGGCGCGTGGTGATGCTTGGACTGGCGGTGGCGGCGGCCGCGCTGGTCTTTCTTGGCGTGGAAATCACGCAGCTGGCGGCCGACAACCGCACCGCCTTCACGCGCGGGCTGGCGATCTGCGGACTGGGCCTGCTGGCGGTCTGGTTCGTCTTCTCCCGCCTGTCGCGCCATTTCCGCGACCTCGACCGTCTGTCGGACCGCCTGTCCGGCGCCCGCAGCCGGGTGGATCTGGAGCCGATCTCCGGCGGACCGGGCGGCGAGCTGGCGCGTCTTGCCGAAGCGGCGAGCCTCGCCCGTGGCGGTGAGCGGGGGCTTGGCGACGGCCCTCTGGGGGTCGGACCGCTTGGGGGCGGACGCGTGGACCGGGCGTTGCGGGCGGTGCTGGCTTTGGCCGACGATCCCCTGCTGGTCCTCGACGAACTCGGACATGTGGAACAGCTGAACCCCGCTGCCGCAAGGCTGCTGGCGGTGGAGGAGGGGGCCGACATCGGCAAGTCCCTGCTTCGCGACGATCTGGCCCGTGCGATGGAGCGGGCGCGCGGTGGCGGCGCTCCCGTCACCGCCGTGCTGCGCCGGATCGAAGAGGGCGAACTGTCGGCACGGATCGCCGATCTGGGTCTGAGCGCCGGCGCGATCCTGTCCTTCCCCGCCCGTGGCATGGCCCATGCCGCCGGACTCAGCGGCAAGCGCACGCTCAGCCTGCGGGTGGCCCATGCCGCCGGCCCGCTCGGTGATGAGGAGCCGCTGGCGGCCTTGCCCTTCGTCGCGCTCTGGGTGGCGACGGCGGGGGTGGAGCCGGACAGCGGTCCTGTGATCGCGATCGGCACCGTGCGGCTGGTGGGCTCGCGCATCTTCCCCACCGTGTCGCTCGCCCTGCTGATCGACCCCATCGACCCCGTCCCGGCCGAGGCGACCGCCCGTCACGGCATCGGCACCGTCATGGTGGCGGGCGAGCGCCCGTTCGCCGCGGTGTGGCCGGCGATCCAGGACGCGCTGCACAACTGCATCGCCGTCGGCATCGGCATCGACTCGAGCCTCGCTGCCCTCGCGCGGTCGGCCGCCCAGGCCGGTATCGCCGATCCGGCGCTGCCGCCGTCGCTCGACCTCGGTGCATTGGCGGCGGCGTTGGATCCAGCTTTGGCCGGCGCGTCGCCCGACCGGCTGGCCGAGGCCTTCGGCGCGCCCTGCCACCCGCGCAATGGTCCACAGGGGGAGGCGCTGTTCCAGGCTGAACTGGCCGTGGCACTGCTGTCCCGCCTGACGGAGCGCGGGATCCTCACCCAGGGGCAGGCGCGGGCGCTGACCGCCGGCGCGGGCGGACAAATCTCCCCGCAAGTCTCTCCTTAAGCATCTTCCGCCAGCCGGAACCCGCTCACCGACAGCCGGGTCTCCGGCCGCAGATAATGCCGCGTCCAGGGGCCGGCATGGTCGAAGGGTGTCAGGCAACTGCCTCCGCGCAGGACCATGCGGTTGGCGGCAAGCCGGCCGTTGACCGCTTCGTCCGGGACGGCCTTTTCGGCGCCGTGGGGCCGGCGGTAGCCGGGGTATGTCAGGAAGGCGTCGCCGGTCCATTCCCACACATCGCCGCACATCTGCCAGGGGCCGGTGCCGTGGCAGGTCCCGGCGCGGGGATGACGGTGGCCGGTGCCCAGCAGGTTGCCCATGCTGTCGCAGCCGGCGGCGACCGCCTCCCACTCCGCCTCGCGCGGCAGGCGCTTGCCGGCCCAGCGGGCGTAGGCGTCGGCCTCGTACCAGCTGACATGGCAAACCGGCTGGTCGGGGTCGAGCGGCTGCATGCCGTAAAGGGTGAAGACCTGCCAGCGGGCGCCGGACCCGAAGCCGCCGCGTTCCCAATAGAGCGGGGCGCTCCAGCCTTCGGCGTGCGCGGTCTCCCAGCCGTCGGTGAGCCACAGCGAGCGGTCGCTGTAGCCGCCGGCGTCGATGAAGGCTTGGTACTCGCCGCAGGTGACCGGGCGGGATGCCAGCCGGTAGGGGGCCAGCCAGACGCGGTGGCGCGGGCTTTCATGGTCGAAACCGGGCAGCGGCGCCGGCCTGCCGACCTCGACGAGGCCGCCGGGCTGCTCCAGCCAACCATCGGGCGGGGCGCCGAGATGCGGGTGATCCGGCGCCTCTTCATAGGCCGGACGCAGCGGGTTGCACCACAGGGCGTGCTTGATGTGCAGCAGCATCCGCTCCTGGTGGCGCCGTTCATGGGCGATGGCCATCATCAGCGCCGATTCGGCAGCCTCCCAAAGCGACTCGTCCAGCGCGTCGATCAAATGCAGCACCGCGCCGTTGATCTGGTCGCGGTGGCGCATGATCTCGGCCGCCGTCGGACGCGACAGCACGCGGGGAGGCGCGGGGCCGCCGTCGGTGCGGGCGGCGAACAGGTCGAGGAAGGCCGGGTCGGCCGGCCGGTAGCCGGGGCTGAAGGGGATCAGAACCGCGACCTCGAACAGCCAGCTGGTGTGGGCGAGGTGCCATTTCGCCGGCGCGCCGTCGGCCACCGTCTGCACCATCAGGTCTTCCGGCGACAGGGTGGCGACCAGCTCGGCGGTGCGGGCGCGCGCCTTCTGGAAGCGGGTGGCGAGCGTTTGCCGGCGCTCAGCGGCGGACAATGCGGCTGACGGTGCGGTGGGTGGCTCGGCGATCGGGCTGGGATGGGTGTCGGGCACGGGCGGTCCCTCCGAAATCCAGAGCTTTTCGGAGAGTGTCCACCCGGAGCGCCCCTTTTGGAATGCATGCATCCGTGGTGTGGCCGTCACCGCAAATAGTGGCTGTGACCGGATGCCTCACCTGCAAGGGCGCGGAAGATGTGGGAAGGGTGGGCTCAAAAACGAAAAGGCCGCCAGAAAGGCGGCCTTGTTCATTCGAAGCACAGCTCAGTGTCGGACAAGCCTTACTTGATCTTGGCTTCCTTGAACTCGACGTGCTTGCGCGCCACCGGGTCGTACTTGCGGAACGACAGCTTCTCGGTGGTCTTCTTCGGGTTCTTCTTCTTGACGTAGAAGAAACCGGTGTCTGCCGTGCTCACCAGCTTGATGAGGACGGTGTTCTGCTTGGCCATGATCTCGATCCCGACAAAAAATCCGTGCCCCGCCGGCCCGGCGGGGGCGGCGTCGTAGCGGCGGAAAATACCGTCTGACGCCGCAATGTCAAGCGTTATGGGCGGTAAAATCGGCGTCCGACGGCAATTGCCACAGCGCCGCCGCCCTCCGGTTCGCTCAGCGCTCCGCCACGGTGTTGACCACCGCGGAGGCGACCGCCCGCTGGTACAGCGCCGGTTCAGCCAGCAGCCGCATGGCGACCTGCAGGTCCAGTTCCGGCTCATGCTCCTTCCACGGGCAGGCTTCGCGCAGGGCATTCAGCGCATGCTCGTCGTCGGCCGCCTTGGACCGCCAGCTGGCGATCTGGGCCGGGCGCAGCCGCCCTTCGCGCAGGTCGGACAACAGCGCCTCCGGATCGGTCTGGCCGGCCCGGCTGGTGCAGACGGTGGGCTGCACGCCCTGGCGATGCAGGGTGTAGCCGGCCGGCGTGTAGATGCGGCTCCAGGTCAGGAACAGCTCGCCGTCGTTGGGGAGGCGGTTGACCGTCTGGACGCTGCCCTTGCCATAGCTGGACGCCCCCACCACCACCGCGCGGCCGGAGTCCTGCAGTGCGGACGCCACCACTTCGGCCGACGAGGCGGACCGGCCGTCGACCAGAACCACCAGCGGCAGCCCGTCGAGCAGGTCGTCGGGATTGGCGTCGAAGCGCTGGCGGCTTTCGGGATTGCGCCCTTCGGTGGAGATGATCCGGCCGCGGCGGATGAACAGGTCGGCGACCGCGACCGCCTGGTCGAGCAGCCCGCCCGGATTGCCGCGCAGGTCCAGAACCATGCCCTGCAATGTCGGGCCGGCCGCCTGCCGGATGGAGGTCACCGCCGACCGCAGGCTGGAGGCCGTGGTGGCGTTGAAGCGGTCGAGCTTGACGATGCCGACGTCGCCGGACAACGAATAGGTGACGGTGTTCGGCACCACCCGTTCGCGGCGCAGGGGCAGCCGGCGAGGAGCGCCGCCGTCGCGGGCGACGGTGAGGGTGAGCAGGGTGCCGGTGGGGCCGCGCAGACGCTCGCGCATGTCCGCCGCGGTCATCCGCGTCGTCAGGTCGCCGTCGATCGCCAGCAGCAGGTCGCCGCCGACGATGCCGGCGCGCTCGGCCGGGCTGTGCGGCATGACGTCATGCACCGTGACGCGACCATTGGTGGCGCTGTCCAGCGAAATTCCGACGCCGCCGTAGCCTTCGCGCTGGGCGCGCTCGTTGCTGGCGCGCTGGACGCCGGTATAGCGGGAATAGCCGTCGAGGTCGGCGGTGACGCCGTCGAAGACGACCTGATACAGCCGTTCCGGCGTCGCCTTCGCCAGGATCGGCGACTGGCTGCGGGCGCGGTCGATGATGCGGGTGGTCAGAACCGCCCAGCCGGCGGCATCGCGGTCCGCCGCGGCACCATACTCCGCCGCCAGCGCGCCAGACACGTACAGGCGTACGGTGTTGCCGGTCTGCTCCACCGTCACCGACGGATCGATGGTGCTCAGGCCCTTCATCCCGTCCATCCCCAGACGGTCGAAGGAAACCGGGTCCAGATAGACCTCGGCGATCTTGCCGAAGCCGACGGTGAAGACCTGTTCCGTCACCGGGGGCGGCGGCGCGACGATCGCGACCTGCGGCGGACCGGCAAAGGCGGTGGTGGCGAAAAGGGCGGCGGCGGGAAGCTGGAACGCCAGATGGCGGAGCGAACGGCTCAGGCGGCGCGCCAGGTTCGACATCGCGCGGATCCGGAAAGACGGCAAGTTAAAAGGCGGCACTTGGGGCGGTGCATTCGGATCGCACACGCCGTGATCGCACAGGTTGTGATCGAACTGGGCCATGGGGCGAACCGCGGCCTCCCTTTCCTGCAGCCGGACCGGACGAGGATGTTGCCGATCCCGGATGGGTGATAGATACACCTTCGTTCAGGAGGCCGGGCGGGACAAAATTGCGGGCCGCACCACAATGTCGCGGATTGTCCGATTCTGTGTCGTCAAGGTCACGCTGGTATGGTGGGGATGTGGCCAAAGCTTGGCTGGGCCACGATTCGGCCACATTGCTTAAGCGTTGCCATTGTGCAACGGTGCCGACGGCTTCCGAGTCGTCACATCGAGTCGGCCAGCCGAAAGAGCGTGCTGCCACTGACCGGATCTGCTTCCACCAGCACCACCCTGACCGGGCTGCTGAGGCGGTACGTCCGCCCCGTACGCTGCCCGACCAGCGCGTGTGCGGCCTCGTCGTGATCGTACCTGTCGTCGGGCAGGCTGCTGGCCGGGATCAGGCCGTCGGCGCCGCTTTCGTCCAGCCGAACGAACAGCCCGAAGCGGCTGACGCCGGAGATGCGGCCGCTGAAGCGTTCCCCCACGCGGTCGGCCAGGAAGGCGGCGGTGTAGCGGTCCACCGCATCGCGCTCCGCCACCGCGGCACGGCGTTCGGTGCCGGACAGATGCTCGCCGATCTCCGCCAGCCGGCCCAGCGTCTCGTCGTCCAGCCCGCCGACGCCCAGCCCCAGCGTGCGGATCAGCGCCCGGTGGACGATCAGGTCGGCATAGCGGCGGATCGGCGAGGTGAAATGGGCGTAGCGGTGCAGAGCCAGCCCGAAATGGCCGATGTTGTCCGGGCTGTAGGCGGCTTGGGCCTGGGCGCGCAGGATCACCTCGCTGACCAGCGGCGCGTGCGAGGTGCCCTCCACCTTGCGCAGGATGCGGGTGAAGTGGCTGGGCGTCAGGTCGGCGCTCTTGCCCAGCGGATGGCCGATCTCCGCCAGAAAGCCGCGCAGCGCCTCCATCTTGTCCATCGAGGGGCGGTCGTGGATGCGGTAGAGGCCGGGCATGGTGCGCCGTTCCAGCACCTCCGCCGCCGCGACGTTGGCGGCGATCATGAACTCCTCGATCAGCCGGTGGCTGTCGCGCCGTTCGCGCCGGGCGATTTCGGCGACCCTGCCGCGCTCGTCGATCAGCACCCGGCGTTCGGGCAGGTCCAACTCCAACGTGCCGCGCTTGGCGCGGGCGGCGGCCAGTCGGGCGTACGCGCCGAACAGCGGGGCGATGACGCCGTCGGCCAGCGGCGCCGTTTCCTCGTCCGGCCGGCCGTCGTGGCAATCCTGCACCTGTTCATAGGTCAGTCGCGCCGCCGACCGCATGAGTCCGCGGACCAGCCGATGCCGGATCAGCACACCGCTGCGGTCGATCCACAGGTGGAAGGCCAGACAGGCACGATCCTCCCCCGGCCGGAGCGAACACAGGCCGTTCGACAGCGCTTCCGGCAGCATCGGCACGACGCGGTCGGGGAAGTACACCGAGTTGCCGCGCTCGTACGCCGTCCGGTCCAGCGCCGACCCAGGGCGTACGTAATAGGACACGTCGGCGATGGCGACGATCAGGTGCCAGCCTTCCGGGTTCTCCGGGTCGCTGTCCGGCTCCGCCCACACCGCGTCGTCGAAGTCGCGGGCATCGGCGCCGTCGATGGTCACCAGCGGGATGTCGCGCAGATCCTCACGCTGCATCAGCGCCGGCACCGCCGCCAGTTCCGCTTCGCGCAAGGCGGCATGCGGGAAGGCGGTGGGGATGCCGTGGGCATGGATGGCGATCAGGCTGAAGGCGCGCGGCTCGTCGGTGGAGCCCAGCCGTTCCACCACACGGGCCTGCGGCTGGCCGGCACGCCCGGCCGGCAGGATGTCGGCGAAGACGAGATCGCCCGCTTCGGCCTCGCCGCGATTGGGCGGCAGCACCAGGAACTCGGTCTTGTGGCGGCGGTCGGTCGGGTGGATGCGCCCGCCATCGGCGCTTGGCCGGTAGACGCCGAGGATGCGGCCCTCACGCTCCCCGTCAATGCGGCGGATGACGCGGGCCTCGTACAGGCGGTCGTTGATGCGGGCGAGCTTCGCCAGCAGCGTGTCGCCGACCGCCAGCGGCTTGTCCTCCCCCCGCGACTTCTTTTCCGGCAGCAGGAAGATGCGCGGCGGGTCGCCCTCGCCGGTCCAGGTCAGCGGGCGGGCCGACAACTCGCCCTCCGCATCGGCGCCGGTGACCAGCAGCACGGCGACGGCGGGCAGCGCCTGCGGCGGGGCCATGCGCTTGTTGCGGCCACGCTCCACCGCGCCGTCCGCCTCCAACTCGCGCAGCAGGTCCTTCAACGTCTCGCGGTCGGCTGATCCGGACAGCTTGAAGGCACGGGCGATCTCGCGCTTGCCGACCGGGGTGGTGCTGGACCGGATGAAGGCGAGGATGGTGTCCTTGCTGGGGAAATGGCTGTCGGTCACTGGGCGGGCAGTCCGTCGGTTCTTGTCGCTGGTATGGCTATATAGGGATCAATCGCCATCAGGGCTCGTCGCCCACGGTCTGCCTGCCATCGCGCGGATGGCGTCGCTGCGCTCCAGCGCCTCGCGGAAGCCGGCGAGGGGGAAGCGGACCTCCGTCTTCTCTCCGGCCGGCGACTGGCCGACAATGGAGACCTCCGGCGCCGGAGTCATCTTCTCCACCATGCGGCGGTTGATGTCGGGATCGGTCACGGCGCAGGTGTTGGTCTCGAACCGGTAAGGCTTGCAGGGGGAGTCGGGCTTGAACACCGCCCGGTCGGCCCAGACCCGAACCAACTTGTCGAGGTCCAGCGATTCGGCAGTCACGCGGAAACGCAGCCCCTCGCGCCATTTGTCGGTCGAGCGCAGCCAGACCAACCGGGCGGTGCGGTCGTTGGTGCCGCGGGCGGTCAGCTCGCACTCCACCTGCCGCGTGCCGGTCCAGAACTGGCAGTAGAGCTTCCAGGACTTGAAGGTCTCGTCGAATTCCCGGAACGGCTTGTCGGCTGCCATGGCCGCCGCAGCAGTGGCGATCAGCATCGCCAGGGCGAGGATCAGGCGCTGTCCGTGGCGGGGGACGAGCATGGGGCGATCACTCCCGCCGTTCCGCCCGGCGGCGCAGCAGGTGGTCGGCCAGCACGCAGGCCATCATCGCCTCGCCCACGGGGACGGCGCGGATGCCGACGCAGGGGTCGTGGCGGCCCTTGGTCAGGATGTCGGTGTCGTTGCCGGCGGTGTCGACCGTCTGGCGCGGCGTCAGGATAGAGCTGGTCGGCTTCACCGCGAAGCGCACGACGATGTCCTGTCCGGTGGAGATGCCACCCAGGATGCCGCCGGCATTGTTGGACAGGAACTGCGGCTGGCCGTCGGCGCCCATGCGCATTTCGTCGGCGTTCAGCTCGCCGGTCAGTTCCGCGGCGGCGAAGCCGTTGCCGATCTCCACCCCCTTCACCGCGTTGATCGTCATCATCGCGCAGGCGAGGTCGCTGTCCAGCTTGTCATAGAGCGGGTCGCCCAGCCCCACGGGCACGCCAGACGCCACCAATTCCACCACGGCGCCGACGGAAGAGCCGCTCTTGCGGATGCCGTCGAGATACTCGGCCCACCGGGTGGCGGCGACCGGGTCGGGGCAGAAGAAGGGGTTGTTGTCGATCTCCGCCCAGTCCCAGCGGCTGCGGTCGATCTTGTGCGGTCCGATCTGCACCAGGGCGCCGCGTACCTGGATGGCGGAACCCAGCACCTTGCGCGCCACCGCGCCGGCGGCGACCCGGCAGGCGGTTTCCCGCGCCGAGGAGCGACCGCCGCCGCGATAGTCGCGGATGCCGTATTTCTGCCAATAGGTGTAGTCGGCATGGCCGGGACGGAATTTGCCGGCGATGTCGCTGTAGTCCTTGGAACGCTGGTCGGTGTTCTCGATCAGCAGCGAGATCGGTGTGCCGGTCGTCTTGCCCTCGAACACGCCGGACAGGATCTTCACCTGATCGGGTTCCTGGCGCTGGGTGGTATAGCGCGACTGGCCGGGCCGACGCTTGTCCATCCAGGGCTGGATGTCCGTTTCCGCCACGAGGTCGATCAGCGACGGGCAGCCGTCCACGACGACGCCGATGGCCGGACCGTGGCTCTCGCCCCAGGTGGTGAAGCGGAAAAGCGTGCCGAAGCTGTTGCCGGCCATGGTGACATCCTCCCGAAACGAACCCGCGACCGCAAAGCGGTGGCGCGCGTTTCTTGCGGCCTTTCGGCGGCAAGGTCAAGGAAGCGATGCGCTGATTTTTTAAGGGAGTTTTTAAAGAGGAGGATGGTGCTGCCAGAGAGGATTGAACTCTCGACCTCTCCCTTACCAAGGGAGTGCTCTACCACTGAGCTACGGCAGCGCCGGATACGAACGCCTGATGACAGGATCGGAGGAATGGTGCTGCCAGAGAGGATTGAACTCTCGACCTCTCCCTTACCAAGGGAGTGCTCTACCACTGAGCTACGGCAGCCCCGATAACCGATCATCGCCGGGGCGATGCGTCCGGGTGAGGCGTCCAGGCTTGGCCGCCCCCCGAAGTGGCGCGGGTTATGCCACAGGCCTTTGGGGGATGCAAGCGCTTAAAATCACTCCGCGACCCACTTTTTTTCGCGACCGGAATAAAGCCCCGGATCACGCCTGCGTCGCAGCGGACGGAAGCACCGCCTCGGCGCGGAAATCGGGCACGACGGTGCCCAGGATCGACAGAACCCGCTCGCCGTCGCCGGTGCGCGCCGCCGCCTCCAACTCGCCCACCGCGCGGTTGATCAGCGCATAGTCGATCAGCCGGGGGGAGGCGAGGAAGACGCCGTCGGCCTCGGTGCGGCTCGGCGCCTCCGCCGCGGTCAGGATTTCCTCGAACAGCTTCTCGCCGGGGCGCAGGCCGGTGTAGGCGATCTCGATGTCGACGCCCGGCCGGTAGCCGGCCAGCCGGATCATCTGGCGGGCGAGGTCGGCGATCTTCACCGGCTCGCCCATGTCCAGCACCAGGATCTTGCCGCGATCCTCCGCGCGGGTGGCGCCGTGGGCGGAGGCCTGCAGAACCAGTTCCACCGCCTCGCGCACCGTCATGAAATAGCGGCGCATGTCGGGATGGGTGACGGTCAGCGGCCCGCCCTGCGCCAACTGGCGGGTGAACAGCGGCACCACCGAGCCGGAGGAGCCCAGCACATTGCCGAAGCGCACGGTCATGTAGCGGGTGGCCTGTTCCGTCGCGTCGCGCGGCGGCAGAACGTCCAGCGCCTGGCAGTAGGTCTCGGCGAAGCGCTTGGCGGCGCCCATGACGCTGGTCGGGCGGATCGCCTTGTCGGTGGAGATCAGCACCATGGCGAGGCAGCCAGCGGCGCGCGCGGCGTCCGCCACGTTGCGGGTGCCGATGACGTTGGTCAGCGCGCCCTCGCACGGGTTGGCCTCCACCAGCGGCACATGCTTCAGTGCCGCGGCGTGGAAGACCAGGGCTGGGCGCTCGTCCTGGAACAGGCGCATGATGCGGTCGCGGTCGCGCACGTCGGCGATCACCGCGCGGGTGTCGAGGCCGGGGAACTTCTCCCGCACCTCCATCTCGATGCTGTAGAGGTTGAACTCCCCGGCATCGAGCAGGATCAGCCGCTCCGGCCCCAGCGTGGCGATCTGGCGGACCAACTCGCTGCCGATGGTGCCGCCGGCACCGGTGACGATCACCCGCCGCCCACCGATCAGCCCGGAAATGGCGCCGCGGTCCAGCACCGCCTGCGGCCGGCCCAGCAGATCCTCCAGCGCGATCGGCCGCACCTCCACGCCCTTGCCTTCGCCGAGCGCCGACTTGAACTCGGTCAGGCTGGGCAGGCGGGACATGACCAGCCCCTGTGCCTCCGCCCGGTCGAGCAAGCTGCGCAGCATCGCACCTTTCAACTCGGCATTGCCCTTGGTGATGATCAGCCGCTGCGGCCGTTCGCCCTTGCGTTCCAGCGTGCGGACCACCTGCTCCAGATCGTCCGGGCCACCCAGGACCGGCACGCCGCGCACCGCGTGGCCAATGCGCCGGCCTTTGTCGTCCAGGATGCCGACGACGCGATAGGCCGACTGGCCCGGCTGGTCGAGCGAGCGGATGAACAGCTCCGCCGCGTCGCCGACGCCCAGCAGCAGGACGGGGATGCGCGGCACGCCCTCCACCGCCTCGGCCCAGCTGAAGCGACGGTCTTTCATGAAGCGGTAGGCGAAGCGCGGCCCGCCGAGCAGAAGCATCTGCACCAGCCACAGGATCGGCGGCAGGGAGCGTGGCAGGAGTTCGGCGCGCGTCAGCAGGAACATCGCCAGGACGAAACACAGCACTGCCACGGTGACGGCGCGTACCACCTGTATCAGGTCGGGAATGGAGGCGTAGCGCCAGATGCCGCGGTACAGGCCGAACAGCACGAAAACGGCTGCTGAAATGCCGACCAGTGTCGGCAGCGCGATGACCAGCGCATCGAAATACAGACCGAAGGCGGAGCCGCCCACCCGCAGGTACAGGGCGACGACCAGGGCCACTCCGGTCATCACTAGATCATGCAGGAAAACCAGGGATGCCCGTGCGGACGGGATACGCATGCCGCTAAACCTTGTTCATTCGTTCGGCCTTGAGAACCGGGGGCCGAAGCCGGCCATCGCCGATTCGGCCGGGTAATCAGCCGCGGGAAGCTTTGAACCATTCCGCTGTGGCGCGCAACCCGGACGCAAGGTCATAGGGCGGGCGCCAGCCGAGCCTTTCACGGATGGGACCGTCATCCACCGTCAGCGTGCCGGCCAGCCGGTCGAACACCGCGCGCGTGCCGGTCAGCGCCGCCCCCAGCGCCATCAGGCCGCGCGGCACCGGAACCAGCCGCGCCGGCCGGCCCAGCGCCGCGGCGATGGCGCGCACCAGATCGGCGGTCGAAACCGGCTCGCCATCCTGGACCAGGAAGGTCCCGCCGGCGGCATCCGGATGCTCCAGCACCGTCACCACCGCGTCGGCGAGGTTGCCGACATAGATCAGGCTCCGCCGGTTGTGGATGCCGCCGAGCGGCAGCGGCAGGCCGGTCGCCACCAGCTTCACCAGGGCCCGCATGTTGCCGGCGGCGCCGGGTCCATAGACCAGCGGCGGGCGGATCACCGCCACTTCCATGCCGGTGCGGGCGGAGATCGCGGCCAGAGCCTGCTCGGCCTCCAGCTTGGAGATGCCATAGGGGCTGTGCGGGTCGGGCGGCGTTGCGGCGCCCAGCGGGGTGGGGCGGCTTTCGTCGACCATCGCCTTGATGCTGCTGAGGAAGACGAAACGCTTCACGCCGGCCGCTGCCGCCTGCTCCGCCAGCCGGACGGTGCCGGCGGTGTTGACGCGGCGGAATTCGGCCAGCGGGTCGGCGGCCTTGTCGCGCATCACATGGACGCGGGCCGCCATGTGGATCACCGCATCGATACCTTCCAGCGCCGCGGTCCAGTCGGTGTCGGGGCCGATGTCGCCGACCACCGCCGGCTCCCACGGCCCTTCCTTGGCGCTGCGCAGGGCGGCGCGCACATGGTGTCCGCGGGCAACCAGCAGCGGGACGGTGTGGCGGCCGACGAAGCCGGTGGCGCCGGTCAGGAGAACGCGCATGGGCGGGAATGTCCGTGCTGGTATCGTGTCATGGACTGAACCATGCCTTAGTATCCGGTTTGGCCGGGTGACGCCACGGCGCAAAGTCCCAGAACCCTTTTCCGGCTTTCGGTTGGTGGTGGGAATGGCTATAAGCTGGAAAGGGACGCGTGAATAAGGACGCTACCAAGACATGTCACACATTGTGGACGGTGCAAATGATCGGCACAGCCGGATCATCATCGTCAGCTTTAACTGCGCCGAATTCGTCAATCGCGTCATTGGCTGTCTGCTCGACCAGACCGATCCCGCCTTCGAGGTGGTGATCGTCGACAATGCGTCGAAGGATGTCGACGGGATCGCCTTGCCCGCTGATCCGCGATTCCGCATGGTCCGGCTGGACAGCAATGTCGGCTTCGCCAAGGCCAACAACATCGGCGCCGCCGGCGCCACCGTCCCCTGGATCGTCACGCTGAATCCCGACGCCTTCCCGCGCCGCGACTGGATGGAGCGGCTGCAGGCCGCCGCCCATGCGCAGCCCGACGTGGCGATGTTCGGCTCGACCCAGCTGTTCTCGCACGACCCCCGCATGATCGATGGCGAGGGCGATCAGTATTCCATTTTCGGCTTCGCCTGGCGGGTCAATTATCGCCGCATGCTGAAGCCGCCCTATTACAGCGGTGAAGTCTTCTCGCCCTGCGCCGCCGCCGCGATGTACCGGCGCGACTATTTCGAGGCGGTCGGCGGCTTCGACGAGGACTTCTTCTGCTATTGCGAGGATGTCGACCTCGGCTTCCGCATCCGCCTCAATGGCGGTCCGGCCGTGCAGGTCGGCGACGCGGTGGTGGAGCATGTCAGCAGCGGCGTGTCCAAGCAGTACGGCACCTTCGCCCAGTATCACGGCGTCCGCAATCTGGTGTGGACGATGGTGAAGAACATGCCGCTGCCGCTGCTGCCGCTGGCCTTCGCCGGCCATGCGCTGCTGGTGGTCTATCTGGTGTTCCGCAGCCTGGGCAGCGATCGCACCGGTGCCATCGGTCGCGGCATCCGCGACGCACTGTGCGGGCTGCCGCGCATGATGGCCAAGCGCCGCGTCATCCAGCGTAACCGCAAGGCGACGCTGGGGCAGGTCGCCCGCATGATCGCCTGGAACCCGCTGCTGCTGAAAACCCGCGGCCGTCCGGGGCTGCGGAAGTCGCACAGCTCAGACCAGCCGCCATCCGTGGGTATTGAAAAAGCGTAGGGCGGACCGGGCGAACATGCGGATATGCGCGCTGCCCTTGCGCGCCGCCTTGCCGCCGAAATGCACCATGCGCACGTCAGGCACATAGGCGATCTCGCCAAGCGCCATCGCCCGGCGCGACAGGTCGAAATCTTCGAAATACAGAAAATAGCCGTCGTCGAACCCGCCCAGCCGGGTCAGCGCGTCGCGCCGGAACAGCATGAAGGCGCCGCTGACCTGCTCCAGCCCGGTGACGACGCTGTCGCCCGTGACGTCGCGCATCTCGTAGCGGTCGAGCCGCTTTGCGAACATCCGCTTGACCGCGGCAGGGGCGAAGGCGCGCAGGCCCAAATCCAGCACGGTCGGCCGGCGCTTGCACAGGAACTCCTGCTCTCCCGACGGGCCGAACACCTTGGGCGTCAGCAACACCGTGCGCGGGTGCGCCTGCATATAGCGCCAGCCGGCCAGCAGAGCGTCCGGCTCCAGCAGAATGTCGTAGTTCAGGATCAGGTGATAGGGCGCATCGCCCTGCCGGATCGCCAGATTGTGCCCGGCGCCGTAGCCGACATTGCCATGCCCCGCGATCAGCGTCACCGGTGGCCGGCCGGACTCGGCATAGCGGTCCAACAGCGGCAGGAACGGGTTCGACGCCGCGTCGCTGCCCTCCGGGGCCCCATTGTCGATGATCCACAGCCGGGTCCGCACCCCGGCTCCTTCGGCCAGCCGGTCGGCCGCGGCACCGATGGTGTCGCGCGAGCGGGCCAAAAGCTCCGGATCGGGATGGTAGAGAACGACGGAGAGGTCGAGGAAGGCGGTGGTCATGAGGATCAGGCCTTCGACATGCGCGTCAGCGTCGCCAGCAGCAGCGCGACGGTGACCGCGCCCGGCGCCAGCGTCCAGGCACCGTAGGTCCCGGCAGCCAGCGCAGCCACGACGAGGACGAGGCTATAGCCGATGATGGTCAGCACCACCCGGTCATGCCGGCCGGCACCCTTGGCGGCCTTCTGATAGAAATGCTCGCGGTGGGCCTGCCAGATCTTCTCGCCGCGCAGCAGCCGGCGCAGCAGCGTGATGGTGGCGTCGGTCAGGTAATAGGCCGGCAGGATCAGCGCCGCCGCCCAATCGCCGCGCGCCGCCAGCGAGGCCAGCAGGAAGGCCAGGATGTGGCCGAGCGGGATGCTGCCGACATCGCCCATGAACATGCGGGCTGGCCGCCAGTTGTGGGTCAGGAACCCCGCCGCCGCCCCGGCCAACGCCGCCCCGGCGACTCCGGTCAGCCCGAAATCGCCCATCACCAGCGACACCAGCGCCACGCCGCCGCCGATCAGGATGGTTTCGCTGCCGGCCAGCCCGTCGATCCCGTCCATGAAATTGTAGAGGTTGACGAACCACAGCCACAGGAAGGCCGTCGCCGCCCGGTCCAGCCCCCAGGGCAGCCAGCCCTGCCACACAAGCTGGTCGGACGGCAGCGCCAGCAGCCCGAAGGCCACCGCCAGCGCCTGCACCGCCAGCCGCAGCAGCGGCGACAGAGTGCGCCGGTCATCCATCCACGACACCCCCATCAGCGCCAGCGTGCCCAGCAGCACCGCCCCGGTCTCCAACGGCCGGCCGAAGGCGATCCCGGCGATGGCGAAGACCGGCACCACCGTCAGCATCACCGCCCAGCCGCCGCCGCGCGGGGTGGGGGCCTGATGGCTCGACCGCTCGTTCGGAATGTCCATGATGCTGCTGGCGAGCAGATAGCGCAGCACCCGCGTCGACAGGTACCAGCCGACGGCCAGACACAGCACGAAGACACCGATCAGCGCGGACGAATAGGCGGTGGAGGTCATGGTGGCTCGGACGGTGGAGGAAAGGGGAAGGCTCAGAGCTTGTGATAGCCCTTGTACCACTCCACGAAGCGGGGCAGGCCGATCTCGATCGGGGTCTTCGGTTCGAAGCCCAGCACTTGGCGGCTCAGTTCGATGTCGGCGGCAGTCTCCTGCACGTCGCCGGCCTGCATAGGCTCCATCACCTTTACCGCTTCGCGGCCGAAAGCCTGCTCCAGCACGGTGATGAAGCGCATCAGCTCCTCGCACCGGTTGTTGCCGAGGTTGAAGACGCGGTGCGGGGCGCCGGTCTCGGCATCCACCGGGGCCGGGCGGTCGAGGGCGGCCAGCACGCCGGCGACGATGTCGTCGATATAGGTGAAGTCGCGCTTCATCTTGCCGCCGTTGAAGACGCGGATCGGCCGGCCGGCGGTGATGGCGTCGGCGAACAGCCAGGTTGCCATGTCCGGGCGGCTCCACGGACCATAGACGGTGAAGAAGCGCAGGCCGGTCGCCGGCATCTGGTAGAGATGGCTGTAGGTAAAGGCCAGCATCTCCGCCGCCTTCTTGGTGGCGGCATAGACCGACACCGGGCTGTCCACCCGGTCCTCCACCGAGAACGGCATCTTGCGGTTGGCGCCGTAGACCGAAGAAGTCGAGGCGTAGACGAAATGCTTCAGCCCCGGCATGCGCCGCGCCGCCTCCAGCAGAGTTACCTGACCGGTGACATTGGCGTCGACATAGGCATAGGGGTTCTCGATCGAATAGCGCACGCCCGGCTGTGCCGCCAGATGGACCACGCCCGTGACGTCGCCGAACTGCGGCCACAGCCCCTCCACCGTCGCGCGGTCGGAGATGTCGGCCCTGATGAAGCGAAAGCCGGGCCGGCCGGTCAGCCGGGCCAGCCGCGCCTCCTTCAGCGCCACCGCGTAGTAGTCGTTCAGGTTGTCGAGGCCGAGCACGCTCTCCCCGCGGTCCAGCAGAGCCGCCGCGACATGCGATCCGATGAAGCCGGCGGCCCCGGTGACGAGGATGGTCATGGTCCGACACCTTGATATGACGATGGTCCGACGGTCTTATGCCCCAGCGGCGGGCGGGGCGCCAGCCTGCATCCATGGGTATCTTGTGACCGGTTCGCACGCTTGACAGCCGATCCGACCTGCCGGTCTACTGCGCGACCGCGACACACCAGGACCGATGGGACCATCGATGCCCCCGAAGAAGAATCCGCTGAACCTGAACCCGCTGCAGCTGCGCACCCTGACCCTTCTGCAGGAGATCGCCCGTCTGGAGAACGCTCCGGCCGAGGATGAGGAGGGGGGCTTCCAGATCACCTCCCTGCCGCACGCTCACGGCAACCACTTCCACCTCGGCCATGCCGTGGTCGCCGCCAAGGACGCCACCGGACTGCAGAACGACGCGGTCTGGACCATCCTGGAGCGCAAGGGCATCGTGAAGCGCACCCCCGGCGCCGCGATCCTGACCGCCACCGGCGTCGAGTACGACACCGGCCTGCGCGACCAGATTCTGCATCATTCCGACCACTGATCCCCTGGGCGGAGCCGCGCCGATGGACGACACCGCCGAGACGATGAGCACCCCGCCGGCCCCGGCGAAGCCGAAGCCGGCGGTGAAAGACCGTGATGAGCGGCTTGCCGCCCGCCTGCGCGAGAATCTGCGCAAGCGCAAGGAGCAGGCGCGGCAGCGGGGGGAGTGAGTGGGGCGTTAGGCGCTGATGCCCCCTCCCTAACCCTCCCCCGCTAACGCGGGAGAGGGGACTGCCGCCGCTTCGCATAAGGCACCCTCTCCTGCCGAAGGCGGGGGAGGGTTGGGGAGGGGGCGAGCGGCCATCAGGCCGCGACAAGCCCTACATCAAATCCTTCCTGAACCAGATCTGCTTGTGTCCCGGCGGATAGCCCTCCATCTCCGCCCACACCTCATAGCCCTGCTTCGGGTAGAAGCCCGGCGCCTGGAAGTCGTAGGTGTAGAGCCGTGACCAGCGGCAGCCGCGCGTCTTCGCCTCGGCTTCCGCCGCGGCCAGCAGCCGGCCGCCGAGGCCGCTGCCGCGGGTGGAGTCGTCCACCCACAGCAGGTCGACATACAGCCAGTCCCAGAGGGTGTAGCCGACCAGCCCGCCCTTCAGCGTGCCGTCCGCATCGCGGGCGGCCACAACCAAATCACGGCGGTCGTAAGCGCGGCCGAGCGACGCCTCGTTGTAGGCGCGCAGGCCCTCGAAGACTCCGGCCAGGTCGGCCGGGGCGGGGGTGTCCGTCACGGACAGGGTGAAGCTCTGTGTCATGGGGCGAAGCTTAGCCCTTGCGGTGCCAAAGACCAGCGCCGTGATAAAGAACCGTCCATGCACCACAAGCGGCCCGGCTTTTCTTGAGCCTTGCCGCGCGCTCGGCTACAAACCAGCCTCAACCTCCCTCCACCCAATCGATACGCCAAGGAGTACCCCCGCGATGGGCATCATGCCGGACAGCTGGATCCGCGAGATGGCCGAGACCAAGGGCATGATCGAGCCCTTCGTCGAGACCCAGAAGCGCGAAGGCGTGATTTCCTACGGCGTGTCGTCCTACGGCTACGACGCCCGGGTCGCCGACGAGTTCAAGATCTTCACCAACGTCGACAACGCCATCGTCGATCCGAAGCGCTTCGACGATTCGAGCTTTGTCGACCGCAAGACCGATGTCTGCATCATTCCGCCCAACAGCTTCGCGCTGGCCCGCACGGTGGAGTATTTCCGCATCCCGCGCGACGTTCTGGTCATCTGCCTGGGCAAGAGCACCTATGCCCGCTGCGGCCTGATCGTGAACGTCACCCCGCTGGAGCCGGAGTGGGAAGGCCACGTCACGTTGGAGATCTCCAACACCACCCCGCTGCCCGCCAAGGTCTACGCGAACGAGGGGCTGTGCCAGTTCCTGTTCCTGAAGGGCGACAGCGTGTGCGAGGTGTCCTACGCCGACAAGTCCGGCAAATACATGGGGCAGAAGGGCGTCACGCTGCCCCGGCTCTGAGCACTCCTAACTCCGATCGCTCATCGACGCGTATCCGCGAAAGAAACAGGTCCATGGACAAGATCCGCATCCGCGGCGGCCGCCCGCTGAACGGCTCCATCACCGTTGGTGGCGCCAAGAACGCCGCCCTGCCGCTGATGACGGCGTCGCTTCTCACCGACGAGACGCTGACGCTGACCAACCTGCCGATCCTGGCCGACATCAACACGCTGTGCAATCTGCTGCTGCAGCATGGCGTGGCGATCCACATGGCCGGGGCGGGGGGCGATTGCGCCGGACGCGCCGTGGACTTCACCGCGCGGGACGTCACCAACACCACCGCTCCCTATGATCTGGTGCGCAAGATGCGCGCCAGCGTGCTGGTGCTCGGTCCGCTGCTGGCCCGCTGCGGCGAGGCCAAGGTGTCGCTGCCCGGCGGCTGCGCCATCGGTGCGCGTCCGGTGGACCTGCACATCAAGGGGCTGGAGGCGATGGGCGCCGACATCCGGATCGAGGCGGGCTATATCGTCGCCAAGGCTCCGGCCGGCGGCCTGAGCGGTGCGGAATACGTCTTCCCCAAGGTGTCGGTCGGCGCGACCGAGAACCTGCTGATGGCCGCCACCCTGGCCAAGGGCACCACCATCCTGGTCAACGCCGCGCGCGAGCCGGAAGTGACCGACCTCGCCGAATGTCTGGTCAAGATGGGCGCCAAGATCACCGGCATCGGCACCGACCGGCTGGTGATCGAGGGTGTCGACCGGCTGCATGCCGCCCGCCACATGGTGGTGGCCGACCGCATCGAGACCGGCACCTACGCCATGGCCGCGGCGATCACCGGTGGCCGTCTTGACATCATGAACACCCGTCTCGATTTGATCAAAGCGGCGGTCAAGGCGCTGGCTCCGGCCGGCGTCGCCTTCGAGGAGATCGAGAACGGGATCCGCGTGTCGCGCGCGAACGGCGAACTGCACGGCGTCGATGTGATGACCGAGCCGTTCCCGGGCTTCCCCACCGACCTTCAGGCCCAGATGATGGCCCTGATGTGCACGGCGAAGGGCGCGGCGATGATCACGGAAACGATCTTCGAGAATCGCTTCATGCACGCGCCGGAGCTGACGCGCATGGGTGCGCGGATCACGGTCCACGGCTCGTCGGCCCTGGTGCGCGGTGTGGAGAGGCTGACCGGTGCGCCCGTGATGGCGACGGACCTGCGCGCTTCGGTGTCGCTGGTGCTTGCCGGGCTGGCGGCGGAGGGGGAGACGATGGTCAACCGCGTCTACCACCTCGACCGCGGTTATGAGCGGGTGGAGGAGAAGCTGGCCGCTTGCGGTGCGGAGATCGAACGCATCCACGGCGGCGACGAGTAAGCGGCGGGGGCGCCCCTCCGCCATCCCGATAAGGTTGGCCATTCCCGAGAGGTGCCCACGACCATGACGGCCTCAGCCATGACCCCGATCCGCCTGCGCGCCGAAGACGAGGAGGACCTGAAGGTCGTCTCCGCCTGCCTGCAGGACGCCATCCTGCCGGTCGGCGACATGTGCTTCCAGCCCGACGACAAGCGGTTCGTCATGGTCGTCAACCGCTTCCGCTGGGAGGCCGCCGACCGCCCGCGTCCCGGCCCCGCCGCCGACGACGACGATCTGGCTCCCTACGAGCGCGTCCATTGCGGCGTGCGGGTGGATGGGGTGACCGGCGCCAAGCTGCGCGGCTTCGATCTGAAGGACCGCGGCCGGATCTTGGAATTGCTGTCGATGGAGACGATGGAGGGCGGAATCGCCCTGCATTTCGCCGGCGGCGGCTGCGTCCACCTGGACGGGGAGTCCTGGCGTATGGTGGTGGAGGATCTGGGCGAGCCCTGGCCTACCGGCTGCAAACCCTGCCACCCAGACGAACCGGCCTGAGACGAACTGCCGTGAGCCGCCGGACGGCGCGCGGGGCGCCGGCTCAGCGCTCCGCGACCTGGGTGTCGTTGTGAATACGGCGGATCACGTCCTTCGCCGTCTTCTTGTAGGTGACGGTGTCCACGTCCTCGCCCGGCGACAGCTGCGATCGGGAGACGGTGAAGAAGCGGTGGCCGACATCCAGCATGCCGCTGGCCTCGACCAGGATGCTGGTGTCCTTGCCGTCGGCGCCGGGCGAAACGGAAACGATCTGGCCCAACTCCTCGCCGAGCAGACCGGTCACTTCGAGCCCGACAAGATCGTCGCCGGTGCGCGGATCGGCGGCTTGGACCGACTCGACGTGGGCGAATGGCAGGGTCGCTGCCAGCGCAAGGCCGGCCAACAGGGTCTGGAACCGCATGATTCGGGCTCCCTTCGCTGATGTGTGTCTCGTATGTCACAATCAACATGGGAATTGCAGGACAGTTCCCAGGGAACGATGCAGGGGTAATCCGGTTGCTGCGGCATGACCAACAGCGAAGGAGGCCCCTCCATGGCTCAGAACCTTAACGGAAAGACCGTGGCCGTTCTCGCCACCGATGGTTTCGAACAGGTGGAACTGACCGAGCCGGTGAAGGCCCTGCGCGACGCCGGTGCCACCGTGCATGTGGTTGCCCCGAAAAGCGGGCAAATCCAGGGCTGGAACCACCATGACCGCGGCGACAAGGTCGATGTCGATGTGACGCTCGACCAAGCCGATGCCGGCCGCTACGACGCGCTGATGCTGCCGGGCGGCGTGATGAATCCGGACAGTTTGCGGCTGGAACCGAAGGCAATCGAGTTCGTGAAGAGCTTCGTGACTTCGGATCGTCCCATCGCCGCAATTTGTCACGGTCCCTGGACGCTGATTGACGCCGGCGGCGTGCGCGGCAAGCGCATGACCTCCTGGCCGTCGCTGCAGACCGACCTGCGCAACGCGGGCGCGACCTGGGTCGACGAGCAGGTGGTGACCGACCATGGTCTGGTCACCTCGCGCAAGCCCGACGACATTCCGGCCTTCTGCCGCAAGATGATCGAGGAGTTCTGCGAGGGCCGCCACGCCGGCCATCGCCACGCGGCGGAGTAGGGCGACGCTATTGCCCCCTCCCTAACCCTCCCCCGCTTTGCGGGAGAGGGGACTTATACTGTCATGCGATCAACTCCCTCTCCTGCCGAAGGCGGGGGAGGGAAGGGGCCCATGCGAAAGCATGGGAAGGGAGGGGGCACCCCTGCCGTGACTTGGAGACCTACGCCGTCACCAACGGTGACAGCCCGTTCTGAATCGCCCACACCGCCGCCTGCGTGCGGTTCTGCGCGTTGATCTTCCGCATCACGTTCTTGAAATGCATCTTCACGGTCGATTCCGTGATGTGCAGGTTGCGCGCGATGGCCTTGTTCGACTGGCCGGCCAGCAGGCAGCGCAGAATCTGCACTTCGCGCTTCGACAGGTCACCGCTGGGCGGCATGGAGATCGGGGTCGGGCTGTGCTGCGGGCGCTCGTTGGCGGCGGCCATCAGCAGGCCGGCGACATGGGTCGGATAGACCACCTCGCCCAGCATCACCAGACGCAGCGAGCGCAGCAGGCTCTCGCTCGACATGCTCTTGTTCAGATAGGCGTCGGCGCCCGCCTTCAGCGACTGGGACAGGCTGCGGTCGGCGATGGTGTCGGCCAGCACCGCGATCCGGGCCGATGTGCCATCGCGCAGGCGCCGGATGCCGGCGATTTCCTCAGGCATGCCGTCCTGGAGTGCCAGCACGATCAGGTCGGGCTCCTCGCCGTCGGCAATGAGGTCGAGCGCGTCGTCGGCGCTGGCCGCGTGGGCGCTGACCCGGAAGGGGCCGCCGCCGATCAACGTTGCCAAGGCCGCCGAAAACAGCCGGTCGTGGTCGACCAGCATCACATTCCATGTCGTCATTGTTCATCCTCCGCTGGGCCGCCCTTATCACCGGGCGGCGGCGATCCCCCCTTTTTGTCCGCGCCTGAAGGATCAGGCCAAGGACCGGACCGGTTGATCCGGCCCACGCAGACTCCGAACATAGAAAATTAGAACAATATTGTTCGGAACAGCGGGCTTTACGCTTCATGCCGGGATGATTTATACGGTTCATTAACCAACGGCGCAAGGTGAGAACAGGAAAGTCACAGGCAATAGATCAGATTTGGCCGGAAATTGAACGCAGATCCGTTCATTCGATATTTAGGGGTAGCTGCGCCAAAGAGCGGCGCGAATGAACCGCTTTTCCGCTGGGGCTTTTTGGTGTTCTTGGCCCTACTGAGGAGCGGTCCGCTGAGAATAAGGGGACACGATGGAGTTCGAGCTTCAAGCGCGCGATGGTTCGCGTAGCGCGGGCAATCCCACGCGGATTTTTCTGGTGGTCGACGAGCAGCCGATGGTGCGCCATGGCTTCGCGCTGTCCATCGGCGAAATCTGCCCTGGGACGCGCGTGCTGGAGGCCGGGTCGTTGGATGAAGCGCTGAACATTGGCCGCCAGACTCCCGAGCTGGCTCTGGTTCTCTACGACCCAGGCCCGCCGCGCGGGGACGGCGAGGATGCCGGCGGCGGCGCCATCGCCGGGCTGCGCCGGCTGAAGGAGACGCTGGGCGACGTGCCGGTCCTGATCCTCACCAACTCCGACGAGGTTGCCGACATCGTCGACAGCGTCCGCATGGGCGCCCGCGGCTATGTGCTGAAGACCAGTCCGCCGGAGGTGCTGGAGCATGCCATCTCGCTGGCGCTCAGCGGCGACATCTTCCTGCCGCTGCCGCGCGCGGTGCTGAACGGCGCGCTGGCCGAAGGGCCGCGCGGCAACGACGACATCCTCGACCGCCTGACCGACCGCCAGCGCGACGTCTTCGAACTGCTGCTGGCCGGCCACTCCAACAAGGAGATCGCCCGCGGTCTGGGCGTGCTGGAGGGCACGGTCAAGGTGCATGTCCGCGCCATCATGCAGAAGCTGGGCGTGCGCAACCGCACCCAGGTCGCGGTGGTCGCCGCCCGCAACGGCTGCTTCAACGGCGAGGGCTGAGCAGGGCGGGGTGTTTGTCCGCATTGCCTGAATGGCTCCGCTTCCGGCAGACTGGCGCCCGCAGATTCCAGTTGGCAGTCGGGGAGCGGGCGCTTGGTTCAGGTGGCGGTGGCCGACAGGCCGGAAGGCTCGGTGCGTGAGGAAAAGAAGGTCGCCGTCCATGGCGCGGCGACCGTCCGGTTCGAGCATCGCCATGGCGAGACCCGACTGGCGACCCTTTATCACCATGACCCGCTGCGGGTGCTTATGCCGACGCCGCGCCGCGATGACCTTCCCATCGCGGTGCTTGCCACCACGTCGGGCGGGATGGTCGGCGGTGACCGCATGGACATCGCTCTGTCGGTCGGGCCGGGTGCCAGGGCGCTGGTCACCACCCAGGCGGCCGAGAAGGTCTATCGCTCCACCGGCGCCGACTGCCGCATCGACGCGACGTTGTCGGTCGAGGACGGCGCGTGGCTGGAATGGATGCCGCAGGAGGCGATCGTCTTCGAAGGCTCCCGCCTGCGCCGCCTGACCCGCATCGACCTGTCGGGCGACGGCCGCGTGATCGCCGGCGAGATGCTGGTCTTCGGCCGCGCCGCCTTCGGCGAGACCGTCACCCGCGGCCTGATCCGCGACGCCTGGGAAGTCGCCCGCGACGGCCGACTGATCTGGGCCGACGCCCTGCATCTGGACGACGACATCGCCGAGGCCTTGGCCCACCCTGCGGGCTTCAGTGGAGCCGCCGCCTGCGCCACCCTGCTGCACGCGGCCCCCGACGCTGCCCGCCATCTCGACGCCGTCCGCGCCTTGGCGGAGCCCGTGGAGGGCGCCCGCATCGGCGCCACCGCGTTGGACGGCCTGCTGATCGTCCGCATCCTTGGCGGCGATGCTCGTGCGGTGCGCCGCGCCTATGCCGCCCTGTGGTCCGGCCTGCGCGCCGATGCCGCCGGCCTGCCCACCCGCCTGCCGCGGCTGTGGGAGGTGTGACGGCCGAGCCCAGGCTTCCGCGTCAACTGGTTCAACCCTCTACGTCATACGACGCACTTGGCGCGCCGCTTCGGCGTGGCATAATCGCCGGTAACGAACAGGGTGGCGAAAGGGCAATCCCCCGATGAACCTGACAGGGCGCGAGAAGGACAAGCTGCTTGTCGCGATGGCGGCGATGGTGGCGCGGCGGCGGCTGGAACGCGGGGTCAAGCTGAACCATCCGGAGGCGGTCGCCCTCATCACCGATTACGTGGTGGAGGGCGCGCGCGACGGCCGCACGGTGGCCGAGCTGATGCGCGACGGCGCCACCGTGCTGACCCGCGATCAGGTGATGGACGGCGTTGCCGACATGATCCACGACATCCAGGTTGAAGCAACCTTCCCTGACGGCACCAAGCTCGTCACCGTCCACCAGCCGATCCGTTGAGGGGAGCAGCCAGATGAAACCCGGTGAAATCTTCCCGGCGGCCGGCGAGATCGTGCTGAACGATGGCCGCACCACCGTCGAACTCGACGTCGCCAACGCCGGCGACCGGCCGATCCAGGTCGGTTCGCACTTTCACTTCTACGAGACCAACAGCGCGCTGACCTTCGACCGTGAGAAGGCACGCGGCTTCCGGCTCGACATTCCCGCCGGGACGGCGGTGCGTTTCGAGCCCGGCCAGACCCGCCGCGTGACGCTGGTCGCCTATGGCGGCGACCGGGTGGTGATCGGCTTCAACCGCATGGTCAACGGCGCCCTCTGACGGGCCGACAGGGAAGGGCGAACGACAATGGCGCATCGCATCGACCGGGCCGAGTACGCGGCCCTCTACGGCCCGACCACCGGCGACCGCATCCGGCTGGCCGACACCGACCTGATCGTGGAGGTCGAACGCGACCACACCGTCTATGGCGAGGAGGTGAAGTTCGGCGGCGGCAAGGTGATCCGCGACGGCATGGGGCAAAGCCAGCGCTCGCGCCACCAGGGGGCGGTCGACACCGTCATCACCAACGCCCTGATCATCGACCATTGGGGCATCGTCAAGGCCGACATCGGCATCACCGGCGGGCGGATCGCCGCCATCGGCAAGGCCGGCAACCCCGACATCCAGCCCGGCGTCGACATCATCATCGGTCCGGGCACCGAGGTGATCGCGGGCGAGGGCAAGATCGTCACCGCCGGCGGCATCGACGCCCACATCCATTTCATCTGCCCGCAGCAGGTGGACGAGGCGCTGAACAGCGGCGTCACCACCATGCTGGGCGGCGGCACCGGCCCGGCCGCCGGCACCTCCGCCACCACCTGCACGCCGGGGCCGTGGCATATGGAGCGGATGCTCCAGGCTGCGGAAGGGCTGCCGATCAACCTTGGTTTCTTCGGCAAGGGCAACACCAGCCGCCCCGATGCACTGCTGGAGCAGATCGCTGCCGGCGCCTGCGGCCTGAAGCTGCACGAGGATTGGGGCACCACGCCGGACGCCATCGACACCTGCCTGACGGTTGCCGACCAGCTCGACGTGCAGGTGGCGATCCACACCGACACGCTGAACGAATCGGGCTTCGTCGAGGACACCATCGCGGCGTTCAAGGGCCGCACCATCCACACCTTCCACACCGAAGGGGCGGGCGGCGGCCATGCGCCGGACATCATCCGGGTGGCCAGCCTCGCCAACGTGCTGCCCAGCTCGACCAACCCGACGCGACCCTTCACCATCAACACGGTGGACGAGCATCTGGACATGCTGATGGTGTGCCATCACCTCAGCCCGCGCATTCCGGAAGACGTCGCCTTCGCCGAAAGCCGCATCCGGCGCGAGACCATCGCGGCGGAGGACATCCTGCACGACCTGGGCGTCTTCTCCATGATCTCGTCGGACAGCCAGGCGATGGGCCGGCTGGGCGAGGTGATCATCCGCACTTGGCAGACCGCCCACAAGATGAAGCTCCAGCGCGGCAGGCTGCCGCAGGAGTTCGGCGACAACGACAATTTCCGGGTCAAGCGCTACATCGCCAAATACACCATCAACCCGGCGCTGTCGCACGGGATCGGCCATGTCGTCGGCTCGGTCGAGGTCGGCAAGCTGGCCGATCTGGTGGTGTGGTCGCCGGCCTTTTTCGGGGTGAAGCCGGACATGGTCATCAAGTGCGGCACCATCGCCGCCGCGCTGATGGGCGACCCCAACGCCTCGATCCCGACGCCGCAGCCGGTGCATTACCGCCCGATGTTCGGCGCCTTCGGTCGCTCGCTCCAGGCCAGCAGCGTCACCTTCGTCAGCGCCAAGGCGCTGGAGCTGGAGGTCGGCCGCCAACTGGGCCTGCACCGTGAACTGATCGCCGTCCAGGGCACCCGCACCGTCGGCAAGAAGGACATGATCCACAACGACGCCACTCCGCACATCGAGGTGGACCCGGAAACCTACGAGGTGCGGGCGGACGGACAACTGCTGACCTGCGAACCGGCGGACGTCCTGCCGATGGCGCAGCGGTATTTCCTGTTCTGAGGCGTTTTTTCTTCCCCTCCCCCGCCCAGCGGGGGAGGGTTAGGGTGGGGGTATGTGGCGTGGGCTGTCTTCGGCTGCGCCGAACCCCCTCATCCCAACCTTCTCCCCAGGGGGGAGAAGGAGTTTTCTGCAGGGTCTATTCGTGATCGGTGTATTCGACTCAGGACATGGCGGGTTGACGGTGCTGCGCGCCCTGGTGGATGCGGCATCCGACCGGCCCTTCGTCTATCTCGGCGACCATGCCGCCGCTCCCTACGGCCCGCGCAGCGAGGACGACATCTACCGGCTGACCATCGCCGGGATGGACCGGCTGTTCGCCCAGGGCTGCCGGCTGGTCGTCATCGCCTGCAACACCGCCGCAGCGGTGGCGCTGCGCCGTTTGCAGCAGGAATGGCTGCCGTCGGCCCATCCCGGCCGCAACGTGCTGGGTGTGCTGGTACCGATGGTGGAGGCGATCACGCGGGTGCCGTGGATGATCGACACCGTTCCGCCCGACCATCTCGCCGAACCGCGCAGCGTCGGCATTTTCGCCACCGCGGCCACGGTCAATTCCGGCTCCTTCCCGCGCGAGATCGGCAAGCGCGCGCCTTCGGTCCGCGTCGTGCAGCAGGCCTGTCCCGACCTCGTGCCGCTGATCGAGCGCGGTGCGTCGGATGACGAGATCGAGCCTGCGGTCGCCGGCTATGTCCGCGTGCTGCTGGACAAGATGGGCAGCCAGCCGCTGGACACCGTGGTGCTGGGCTGCACCCATTATCCGCTGGTGCGCCACCTGTTCGCCCGCGCGCTGCCGCCGGGGGTGGAGGTGCTGTGCCAGCCGACGCTGACCGCCCGCTCGCTGGAGCAGTATCTCGACCGCCACCCGGAATACCGGCCCGATCCGGCTGAACGGGGACTGAAATTCTTCACCACCGGGAATGCGGCGCTGGTCAGCGAACTGGCCGGCCGCTTCTTCGGCCACCCGACCCCCTTCGAACGGCTTAGCTGATGACCGATCCCACCCGCCGCGCCACCCGAGTCCATGCCCGCGGCCATTGGCCGGTCGAGCAGGCGGCCGGCACCGTGACGCTCGCCTTCGACGACCGTTTCCGCCGCCGCATGGCGATGACCGACGATGCCGGCGGCGCCTTTCTGCTCGACCTGCCGCGGGCGGTGGCGCTGGACGACGGCGACGGGCTGGAGTTGATCGACGGCAGCTTCCTGCGCGTGGTCGCCGCCTCTGAGGAACTGATGGAAGTCCGCGTGCCCGGCCCGGTCGAGGCCTTCGCGCGGGTGGCTTGGCATCTCGGCAACCGTCACCTGCCGGTGCAGATCGTCGGCGACACCATCCGCCTGCGCCGTGACCATGTGATCGAGGACATGCTGCGCGGGCTGGGAGCGGAGGTGCGCGACGTGACGGCGCCCTTCATGCCGGAAGGCGGCGCCTATGGCGGGCATTCGCATGGCGGCGGGCATGGGCATTCGCACTGAAATCGTTACGAATGGGGTGAATGACAGCGTCTCCACCCACGCCCTGACGCGCCTGCTGGCGTGGCTGTCGCCCAGCTTTCCCGTCGGTGGCTTCTCCTACAGCCATGGGATCGAGGCGGCGGTGGAGCAGGGGCTGGTGCGCGACCGGGCGACGATGATCGTCTGGCTCGACGGCATCCTGCGTCACGGTGCCGGGCGCACCGACGGCATGCTGTTCGCCGCCGCCCACCGTGCCGTTCTGGCCGGTGACGAGGCCGGCTTCGCCTGGGCGGTGGAGCGGGCCGACGTCCTGCGCGCCTCCGCCGAGACCGCGCTGGAATCGCGGGCGCAAGGGCAGGCTTTCCTGCTGGCGATCCGCGCCGCATGGCCGCTCGACGGGTTGCCGCGTTGGGATGCGGTCATCGCCTCCACCGGACGGCCGGTCGCCTATGCGGTGGCGGTGGCGCTGGTATCGGCGCTGATCGGCGTGGCGGAGGGGCCGGCGCTGACCGCCTACCTGCACGCCTTCGCCGCCAATCTGGTGTCGGCCGGCGTTCGCTTGGTGCCGCTGGGCCAGACCGACGGGCAGCGGGCGCTGGCGGCACTGGACCCCATCACGCATCGCGCGGCGGAGGCGGCGCTGGCGGCTCCGCTCGACGATCTCGGCGGCCGGGCGATGGCCGTCGACTGGACCTCGATGATCCACGAAACCCAATATACGAGGCTGTTCCGCTCATGAGCGCTCTCCCCGCTATCGAAAAGAGCCACGCCGGTCCGCTTCGCGTCGGCATCGGCGGCCCCGTCGGCTCCGGCAAGACCGCGCTGACCGACGCGCTGTGCAAGCGCATGCGCGACGATTGGGAGGTCGCGGCGATCACCAACGACATCTATACCAAGGAGGATGCGGAGTTCCTCACCCGCTCCGGCGCGCTGAAGCCGGAACGGATCATGGGGGTGGAGACCGGCGGCTGCCCGCACACCGCGATCCGTGAGGATGCCTCGATCAACCTCGCCGCCGTCGACCAGATGAACGCGAAGTTCCCCGACCTGGACCTGATCTTCATCGAATCGGGCGGCGACAACCTCGCGGCGACCTTCTCGCCGGAGTTGGCGGACATCACCATCTACGTCATCGACGTGTCGGCCGGCGACAAGATCCCGCGCAAGGGTGGGCCGGGCATCACCCGCTCGGACCTGCTGGTGATCAACAAGACCGATCTCGCCCCGATGGTCGGCGCCAGCCTGGAGGTGATGGACCGCGACGCCCGCAAGATGCGCGGCGACCGTCCCTTCGTCTTCACCAACGTCAAGGCGGGCGAGGGTCTGGACGCCATCCAGTCCTTCATCGTCCAGCGCGGCGGATTGCCCCTTCCGGGTTGACCTTTCACAACTGGGGGAAGATCGGCGCCAGGGAATCTCTGGCTGATGGAACCTCCGGCTTGACCATGCTGTTCATGCAGCATGAGACGATTCAAGCCGGAGGATGCCCTAATGACGCGCCCCACCCCTGCAACGGCCCTGCTGCTGGCCGCGCTGGGAACCCTGTCCTTCGCCGCGCCCGCGCTGGCGGCCGACGACTGCGCGGCCGGGCTCGACCGGCTGGGACAGCAGGCGGCGGCTCTTGAGGCTGCCGGCCCCGGTACCCCCGCTCCGGTGACCCAGCAGGAAACCGCACAGCTTCGCGCCCTGCAGCAGGCGGCGCAGGCCGCCGCGCAGAAGGGCAACGCGCCCGCCTGCCAGGCCATCCTGGGCGAGGCGGCGGCCCTGCAGGACTCCATCGCTCATCCGCGTGCCGTCGCCGCCGACGAGCTTGAGGACGCCAAGCTGCGCAGCCCGGACGGCAAGGATCTCGGCAGCGTGTCCGAGCTGATCATCGATCCCGCCAGCGGCCGGGTCGCCTATGCGGTGGTCGAGTTGGGCGGCTTCCTCGGCATCGGCGACAGCCACTTCCCGGTGCCGTGGGCACTGTTCTCCCCGTCGGGCGACGGCTATGTCCTGAACGTGCCGAAGGACAAGCTGACCAATGCCCCGCGCTTCGACGAGAAGAACCGCCCGAACATGAACGACCGCCAATGGGCGATGGCGGTCCACACCTATTACGGCGTGGCGCCCTACTGGATGCGCGATTCGGCGACGCTGGCCGCCATCGCCGGCTCGGCGGGTGGTGGCGACGCCTCGGCCGGCCCGTTGCGCCAGGAGGTGCAGCGCCTATCGCAGGAGGTGGCGCGGCTGAACCGTGAACTGCAGCAGGCGCGCGGCGCCGCCGGTTCCAGCGGCCAGGAGGGAAGCAGTCAGGGCGGCACTTCGCAATCGGCGCCGGGGGCTGCTTCCGGGACGACATCCGGGAACGGCACCCCCCAGCCGCCGGTTTCCCAACAGTGACGCGATAACGATCCGATGGCGGACGATCCCCGACCGGGACCCGCATTCAGGAGGACCGACATGGAACTCTCTTCCATCACCGAAACGGCCCAGCGCAACCTGCGCGGCCTCAACGACCGCCTTCACGGACCCAGCGGCGGTTACAGCATCAATGTCGGGCATACCGAGCGGCTGGCGTCGCTGGCCGGCGGCGTGCTGCTGGCGGTCCTCGGTCTGCGCCGTCCCAACTGGACCGGCGCCGCCATGGCGCTTGCCGGCGGGGCCCTGGTGGCGCGCGGTCTGACCGGCTATTGCCCCGGCAAGGCGATGCTGTCCGACTGGAGGCACAACGACCGGGCGGCCATTCCGTCGCAGGATGTGAACCAGGGCGTCAATCGCTACTCGCGCCATCCCGGCGACATCTATGAGGAGGCGTGCGAGGAGGAGATCGTCGACGAGGCCTCGCAGGAATCCTTCCCGGCCAGCGATCCGCCGTCCTTCACGCCGGGTGTTGCCCGCTAAGGAGGCGGACCGCACAAGCGGTGTGGCGCCATAACGGAAATGTCATCAAGAAACGGCCAGCCAGTCCCATACTGGCAGGCCGTTTTGATATGGATCAATGAAAGACTGAAACGGCAACAATTCAGTTTTTACTGAACGCTCTCCGAGCAATGCTGCGCAATGATTGAGGGGCATGTGCGGAGCGCGCCCATTGCACATTGCGGACCTCCGGCGGTTGGTTTATGGTGCACTGCACAAGGAGCGCCGCGTGATCTCACCCGGCGAAAGGCGGCCGGGGTTGCGGCCGCTCCTCCCGTCCCATCGACCGCAGGACCGTCCGCATGACCACGATCATTCCCGCCGCCGCCACGCTCGAAGGCAAGAAGGGGCTCGTCCTTGGCATTGCCAACGACCAGTCGATCGCCTGGGGCTGCGCCCGCGCCTTCCGCGCCATGGGTGCCGACCTTGCGGTCAGCTATCTGAACGACAAGGCCAAGAAGTTCGTCGAGCCGCTGGCCCAGCAGCTGGAGGCCGAGATCTTCGAACCGGTGGACGTCACCGGCGAAGGCCAGCTGAAGGCCCTGTTCGACAAGATCGGCGAGAAGTGGGGCAAGCTCGACTTCGCGCTGCACAGCATCGCCTTCGCGCCGAAGGAGGACCTGCACGGCCGCGTCGTCGATTGCTCGCGTGAGGGCTTCCAGCAGGCGATGGACGTCTCCTGCCACTCCTTCATCCGCATGGCCCGCTATGCCGAGCCGCTGATGAAGGACGGCGGGTCGCTGTTCACCATGTCCTATTTCGGCGCCAACCGCGTCATCGACAATTACGGCGTCATGGGCCCCGTCAAGGCGGCGCTGGAGGCCAGCGTGCGCTATCTGGCGGCCGAGTTGGGTCCGAAGGGCATCCGTGTCCATGCCATCTCGCCCGGCCCGATCAAGACCCGCGCCGCTTCCGGCATCGCCCATTTCGACGAGCTGATGAACAAGGCCGCCGAGCGCGCGCCTGAAGGCCGTCTGGTAACCATCGAGGAGGTCGGTTACACCACCGCCTTCCTCGCCACCGATGGCGCGAAGGGTATCACCGGCGACACCACCTATGTCGATTGCGGCTATTCGATCGTCGGCTGAGATTTATCAACTTAAGTCTGTAGAACGGGGCGGGTGCGGCGACGCATCCGCCCCGCTCCGTTTCGGTTCGCGTCATGCGGGTGCGTCAAATTGCCGTGTGACGCCGGCGGCTGTTTGGGTGCGGTGGTAACACCATTCATAATCCTCCCCAACGGGGTGCCGGTTAAGGGGGGAGGCCGCAAGGTCATGGGCGCCATCACATGGCGACGGCAGTTGAGCGTCGGGCAGCCGGCCATCGACGACGATCACAAACACCTGATCGAGTATCTGAACGAACTCGACGCTGCGCTGGCCGCCCCGCGGTTCCAGCCGGTTCGCGTTGCCAAGATCCTGATCAAGCTTCTGGAATACACCAAGGAGCATTTCGCCCGCGAAGAGCGGATCATGCAGATCGTGCATTACCCGAAATTCGACGAGCATGTCGCCATGCACCGCGCCGCGGTCCAGAAGGTCAGCGAGCTGTCGAACCAGTTCTCCAACGAACCCAGCCACGAGAACGCCGAGAAGCTCTACAAATTCACCGCAGACTGGCTGGTCCGCCACATCATCCTGACGGACACGCAGCTGACACCCTATGTCCGCGGCGTATGGGCGTGAGGGACTTTATCGACGCGCTAGCAAGTCCAGCGGCACATTCAGCGCAGCGGCAATGCGCACCATGGCATCGAAACTGCCGGGCTTGCGTTCATTTTCGATTTCCGAAAGGTAGGACGGAGCAAGCCCTGCCGCCTCAGCCAGCCCGCGCAAGGTGAACTGACGGTGTTCGCGAAGAACCGTCACCGGATGTTCGCCGTCCAGGATGCGTTCAGCAACCTCGAAGGGAAAAGTCTCCGTCTCGCCTGCTGCGAGCCGAGCCTTTACTGCTTCCACATCGGCAAGATCCTGGGCGTCGGCAACCAGTTCGGCCAATGCTTCGAAGTCCGCGCGACTGAGTGTGACGCTGTCAGGAGTTTCTGCGATCGGACGGATAGGTAGAGCGTTCATCGGTAAACCTCCTTGCGATTTCCGATCTTCAATACCGTGACCACCATCACATCGCCGTCGATGGCATAAACGGCCCGCCAATCGCCATGCCGGATGCGGCCTTGTCCACCACCGAAAGCCTTGGCCCAAGGATGTGGATCATAGGGAGCAGCAGCAAATGACTTTAGCTTCGTCCGGAGACCATCTGCATCGGACTTCGGCATCCGCAGAAGGACTTTCAATGCAGAGGCTTCAATGACGAGCATCATGGGTGCATGATCCTGGCGCAAATCATCCAGGTCAATAGAAATTCGCTATTAGCGAACACGCAGCCCCTTAGCCCACGAACTCCGCCGCCCGGTAGCCCTGGGCGTAGAGCAGGGCGGTCAGGTCGCCATGGTCGACGCGGGCGCGGGCTTCGGCGGCGACCACCGCCTTGGCATGGAACGCGACGCCAAGACCGGCGGCCAGCAGCATCGGCAAATCGTTGGCGCCGTCGCCGACGGCCATGGTCTCCGCCATCGGCACGCGGTGCTCGCCGGCATAGGCCATCAGCGCCTGCAGCTTGCTGTCCTTGTCCAGGATCGGCTCGATCACCTTGCCGGTCATCACGCCGTCGATCACCTCCAGTTCGTTGCCGCGATCATCGTCGAAGCCGATCCAGTTGCGCACCCGGCCGGTGAAGCAGCGGAAGCCGCCCGACACCAGGACGCAGGCTGCGCCGTTGGCGCGCATGGTGCCGACCAGCTGGGCCGCACCCGGCATCAGGGTGGCGCGCTGCCACACCTCGTCGATCACCGTCTCCCTCAGGCCCTTCAGCAGGGCGACCCGCTCGCGCACCGCGTCCTTGAAGTCGATTTCGCCGTTCATGGCGCGGGCGGTGATGGCGGCGATGTGGTCCTTCAGCCCGACATAGTCGCCCAACTCATCCAGCATCTCCTGCTCGATGATCGTCGATTCCATGTCGGCGACCAGCAGTCGCTTGCGCCGGGTCGCCGCAGGCTGGGCGACGATGTCCAGCGTGGCGCCGTTCAGGGCATGGCGGATCGCCGCCTCCGCCTGCTCCGGCGCCAGATTGCCGAAGGGCAGGTCGCAGGCGGTGCCGGGAGCCAGCCAGTCCGGCGCGCCGGCATCGGCGCCCAAGCCCACCAGCGCCGCCTTGGCGGTCTGGACGACGGCCTCGTCGAGCGTGACGGTACGGGGGGCGATCAGCGTGGCGACGGCGTTCATCGGCGGGTGTCCCGAGCAAAAAAGAGGGCCTTTGCGCGCTGCCTACCACAGGCGAGGGGTCCGGTCCAACGAAGCTTCGGCGTCTACATGCGGTTGGGGCATGCGGATGGGTGTTGCAAAGAGAGCGCCGCAGCCCCATGGAAGGGCGATGAACACGTTCACCGATGTCATCGTCATCGGCGGCCCGACCGCATCGGGCAAGTCGGGGCTGGCGCTGGCGATTGCCGAGGCGTTCGGCGGCACCGTCATCAATGCCGACAGCATGCAGCTTTACGCCGATCTGGATGTGCTGACCGCCCGGCCGACGGCCGAGGATCTGGCGCGGGCGCCCCATCGCCTTTATGGCGTGCTGCCTGCGGCGGAACGTGGATCGGCGGCGCGCTGGCGCGACATGGCTCTGGCGGAGATCGCCGCCGCCAAGGCCGAGGGCCGGCTGCCGGTGGTGGTCGGCGGCACCGGTCTCTACCTGCGCGCCCTGATGCAGGGCTTGAGCGAAGTGCCCCCCATCCCCGACGAGGTGCGCGCCGCCGCCCATGCCCGGCTGGCAACCAACGGCGGCGAGGCGTTCCGTGCCGAGCTGGTCGCCCGCGATCCGGCATCGGCCAAGCTGAACCCCGGCGACACCACCCGCCTGACCCGCGCCTGGGAGGTGCTGGAGGCCACCGGCCATCCGCTGTCCCACTGGCAGAGCCAAACGGCCCAGGGCGCGCCGGAGGATCTGCGCTTCACCATCCTCGTGCTCGACCCGCCGCGGGCCGACCTCTATGCCCAGTGCGACAAGCGTTTCCACCTGATGATGGAGCAGGGCGCACTGGAGGAGGTGCGGCAGTTGGACGCGCTGGCCCGCGAGCAGGCTCTCGCCCCCGACCTTCCGGTGCTGAAAGCCCTGGGCGTGCCGGAGTTGCGCCGGGTCCTGCATGGCGAGATCCCGCTGGACGAAGCCGTCGCGCTGGCCCAGCAATCGACCCGCCGCTATGCCAAACGGCAGGTGACGTGGTTCCGGCATCAGATTGTTGGCAAAAGCTCTGATATGCTGGTAAGTCATACAGGACAGCATAGCTGCCATACCATCGATCTGCCTTGTTCCCTTGCGGTACGAAATGCAATGCTCGACCGCCTGAGAACGATACTAAATTACTGATCCGAAGGAGAAGCACCGTGTCGGTTGATTGGGGTCATGTGTTCGCGGGCCGCGTGGGCGGCATGACGGCGTCCGAAATCCGGGAACTGCTGAAGCTGATCGACCGTCCGGAGATCATCTCCTTCGCCGGCGGCATTCCCGACCCGGACCTGTTCCCCAGCTCCGCCATCGCGCGGTCCTATGAGAAGATCTTCCAGTCCAACGCCGGGGCCGGTGCCGCCCTGCAATACTCCATCACCGAAGGCTACACGCCGCTGCGGGAATGGATTTGCGACTACATGGGCGGCAAGGGCGTCAATGTCGGGCTGGACGGCGTTCTCATCACCAACGGCTCGCAGCAGGTGCTGGAGTTCGTCGGCAAGCTGCTGATCGGCCCCGGCGACAAGATCGTGGTGACCCGCCCGACCTATCTCGGCGCGCTGCAGGCCTTCTCGCCCTACGAGCCGACCTACCTCTCCATCCCGATGGACGAGGAAGGGCCGGAGATGGCCGCGCTCAACGAAGCGCTGGCGCAGAAGCCGAAGTTCTTCTACCTCGTCCCCGACTTCCAGAACCCGAACGGCACCACGGTGACGCTGGCCCGCCGCCACGCCATCCTGGACGCCTGCGAGGCCGCCGGCGTGCCGGTGATCGAGGACACCGCCTATTGCGAGCTGCGCTATGACGGCGAGCATCTGCCGCTGATGGCGGCGCTGGATTGCGAGCGCAACGGCGGCAAGCTGACCAACGTGATCTTCGGCGGCACCTTCTCCAAGACGATGGTTCCGGCGATGCGCATCGGCTGGGTCAACGCGGCGCCGGAGGTGGTGAATCGGCTGGTGCTGATGAAGCAGGCGGCCGACCTGCATGCCAGCACGATCAACCAGATCGTCATGCACGACGTCGTCTCGCAGATCTTCGACAGCCACATCAAGCTGCTGCGCACCCAATACAAGGAGCGCCGCGACGCCATGCTGGCGGCACTGGACGAATTCGCCCCGCCGGGCGTCACCTGGACCAAGCCGGAGGGCGGCCTGTTCGTCTGGATCGAGGCGCCGGAAGGCGTCGACGGCACCGAGCTGCTGGCCCGCGCCATCAAGGAGGCCAACGTCGCCTTCGTCCCCGGCTCGGCCTTCCATGCCGACCGGTCGGGCAAGAACACGCTGCGTCTGGCCTTCTCCGTCACCAAGCCGGCCCAGATCCGCGAGGGCATCCGCCGGCTCTGCGGACTGCTGAAGTCCGCCGCCTGACGGCCTGCGCAAACTCAGTCGCCTCTTCGGAACGGCGGTCGCGCTTCGGTGCGGCCGCCGTTTCCGTTTGCGGCAAGCGCCGGCGGGGCAGGGGGTGGGGCGGGGTGGACACCTCCAATGGGCGCGCAACAATTGGAAAAACTGCGGCAAAAAAACTTTGCAAACATTCGCGAATAGGGTTGACCTATGACGGATGATTTGACTAATTTGCCCATCCCAGCACACGCCATCGGAGCTAAGCCGTTGTTATGAACGGCATCCCCTCCAGGCGGGGTTGGTGTTCCCAAGGAACCGGGTGCCCTAGAGGAGGCGCCCACATGAGAAGGTCGTGAGCGATGTCCGAACAGAAGCTGACCGGCGCCCAGATCGTCATCAAAGCCCTGAAGGATCAGGGCGTTGACATCATCTTCGGCTATCCCGGCGGCGCCGTACTTCCCATCTACGACGCGCTGTTCCAGCAGAACGACCTGAAACATGTCCTTGTACGCCACGAGCAGGCCGCGGTTCACGCGGCCGAAGGTTACGCGCGCTCGACCGGCAAGGTCGGCTGCGTGCTGGTGACCTCCGGCCCCGGCGCCACCAACGCGGTGACCGGCCTGCTGGACGCCCTGTGCGACAGCATTCCGCTGGTCTGCCTGTCGGGCCAGGTGCCGACCCACCTGATCGGCAACGACGCCTTCCAGGAAGCCGACACCACCGGCATCACCCGTCCCTGCACCAAGCACAATTACCTGGTGAAGGACGTCGACAATCTGGCCCGCACCCTGCACGAGGCCTTCTATGTCGCGCGCAGCGGCCGTCCGGGCCCGGTGCTGGTCGACATCCCGAAGGACGTGCAGTTCGCCGACGGCACCTATGTCCCGCCGGCGGAGGTCAAGCACAAGACCTACCGTCCGCAGGTGAAGCCGGAGATCGCCCGCATCGAAGAGGCGGTGGAACTGATCGCCAACGCCAAGCGCCCGGTCTTCTACACCGGCGGCGGCGTGATCAACGCCGGCCCCTTCGCGGCCAAGCTGCTGACCCAGTTCGTCAAGACCACCGGTTTCCCGATCACCTCCACCCTGATGGGCTTGGGCGCCTTCCCGGCGTCCGACAACCAGTGGCTGGGTATGCTCGGCATGCACGGCACGTACGAGGCGAACCTCGCCATGTACGAATGCGACGTCATGATCAACATCGGCGCCCGCTTCGACGACCGTGTGACCGGCAAGCTGTCGGCCTTCTCGCCGGGTTCGAAGAAGATCCACGTCGACATCGACCCCAGCTCGATCAACAAGAACGTCGCGGTCGACATTCCGATCGTCGGAGACTGCGGCGCGGTGCTGGAAGACATGCTGCGCATCTGGAAGGCGCGCGCCAAGTCGCCGGACAAGGCCGCGCTGAAGGAGTGGTGGGGCAAGATCGAGGGCTGGCGCGCCCGCAACTGCCTGAACTACAACCGCACCGAATCGGTCATCAAGCCGCAGTACGCGCTGGAGCGCCTGCGCGAGGCTCTGCGCGGCAAGGACCATTACATCACGACGGAAGTCGGCCAGCACCAGATGTGGGCCGCCCAGTTCCTGCCCTTCGACCAGCCGAACCGCTGGATGACCTCGGGCGGGCTCGGCACCATGGGCTACGGCCTGCCGGCCGCCATCGGCGCCCAGCTGGCCCATCCTGATGCCATCGTGGTGGACGTGTCGGGCGAGGCCAGCTTCCTGATGAACATGCAGGAGATCGGCACCGCCGTGCAGTACCGCGCGCCGGTCAAGATCTTCATCCTGAACAACCAGTATATGGGCATGGTGCGCCAGTGGCAGGAACTGCTGCACGGCTCGCGCTATTCCCAGAGCTACTCGGAAGCCCTGCCGGACTTCGTGAAGCTGGCGGAATCCTGGGGCTGCGTCGGCCTGCGCGCCACCACGGTGGCCGAGGTTGATCAGGTGATCGAGAAGATGCTGACGGTCACCGACCGCCCCTGCATCATCGACATCGCCGTCGATCCGAGGGAGAACTGCTTCCCGATGATCCCGGGCGGCAAGGCCCACAACGAGATCCTGTTCGGTCCGGACGACAGCCCGTCCGATGCCACGCCGGAAGACGGCATGGTGCTGGTCTGATCGGCTGACGACAACGAACGGGGGAATGGGTCTCATGGAAAACGCGATCGAAAAGCACACCATCGCCGTGCTGGTGGACAATGAGCCGGGCGTGCTTGCCCGCGTCATCGGGCTGTTCTCCGGCCGCGGCTACAACATCGAAAGCCTGACGGTGGCGGAGGTGAACAACGCCGAGCACCTGTCGCGCATCACGCTGGTCACCTCCGGCACCCGCATGATCATCGAGCAGATCAAGGCGCAGCTCGGCCGGCTGGTTCCGGTCCACCGCGTCCACGACCTGACCGATGAGGGGCCGTCGGTGGAACGCGAACTGGCGCTGGTCAAGGTGGCCGGCACCGGCGACCGCCGGATCGAGGCGCTTCGTCTCGCCGACATCTTCCAGGCCAAGGTGGTCGACGCCACCCTGACCAGCTTCATCTTCGAGCTGACCGGCACCACCGAGCAGGTCGACGACTTCGTCGGCCTGATGAGCCAGCTCGGCCTCGTGGAAGCCAGCCGCACCGGCGTGGTCGCCATGTCGAAGGGACCGGCGGCGTTCTGAGGCGCCGTTACCCGCGGAATAGCATTCTCCGAAAGATTGGGGCGGCAAAAACGCAAGGAAGCTTTGCGCGTTGCCGCTCCATCGAGCGATTGTTTCCCTTGACGGACGGCTTTGCTCAATGGAGTAATCCGCCGCAGGAAACGCACTCTGTCTTCGTTCGTTGCGAATTCAAGGAACCATCTCAATGCGCGTCTATTACGATCGTGATGCCGACGTCAACCTGATCAAGGGCAAGAAGGTCGTCATCGTCGGCTACGGCAGCCAGGGCCATGCCCACGCCCACAACCTGCGCGACAGCGGCGTGAAGGACGTGCGGATCGCGCTCCGCCCGGGTTCGGCCACCATCAAGAAGGCCGAGACCGCCGGCTTCACCGTGATGACCCCTGCCGAAGCCGCCGCCTGGGCCGACGTCGTGATGGTTCTGACCCCGGACGAGCTGCAGGCCGACCTGTATCGTGACGATCTGGCCCCGAACATGAAGCAGGGCGCCGCCCTGGCCTTCGCGCACGGCCTGAACGTCCACTTCAACCTGATCGAGCCGCGCGCCGACCTCGACGTGTTCATGATCGCGCCGAAGGGCCCCGGCCACACCGTGCGCAGCGAATACCAGCGTGGCGGCGGCGTTCCGTCGCTGGTCGCCGTGCACCAGAACGCCTCGGGCAACGCGCTGGACATCGCCCTGTCCTACGCCTCGGCCAATGGCGGCGGCCGCGCCGGCATCATCGAGACGACCTTCAAGGAAGAGTGCGAGACCGATCTGTTCGGTGAGCAGGCCGTGCTCTGCGGCGGCCTGACCGAGCTGATCCGCGCCGGCTACGAGACGCTGGTCGAAGCGGGCTATGCTCCCGAGATGGCCTACTTCGAGTGCCTGCACGAAGTGAAGCTGATCGTCGACCTGATGTACGAGGGCGGCATGGCCAACATGCGCTACTCGATCTCCAACACGGCCGAATACGGCGACTACCGCACCGGCCCGCGCATCATCACGCCCGAGACCAAGGCCGAGATGAAGCGCGTCCTGACCGACATCCAGGAAGGCCGCTTCGTCCGCGACTGGATGCTGGAATGCAAGGCCGGCCAGCCGTCCTTCAAGGCGATCCGCCGCCGCAACGCCGAGCACGAGATCGAGAAGGTCGGCGAGAAGCTGCGCGCCATGATGCCGTGGATCGCCGAGCGCCGTCTGGTCGACAAGTCGAAGAACTGATCTGGCGAAAGCCTGTCGGTTTGATGAAATGCGCGTCCCTTCGGGGGCGCGCTTTTCATTTGGCGGTCAGGTGCTCCGGTGCGATGCCGAAAAAAGTCGTGAAAGCGTGAGTTCCAGCGTCGGTGATCGCCACCGCGCGGCTGTCAGGGATGCGGACGATCCAGCCGCGTTCCAACGAACAGGTCAGAAGCGCCGCGCCCAGTCGCCCGGCCAGATGATGGCGGCGCTCGCTCCAGTCCAGGCAGACCCGGCACAGCGGTCTGCGGTGCCCGCCCACTTCGGGAATTGCGAGACCGAGTCCGCCGAGGAAATCACGGCCATTGTCGGTCACCAGGGCACTGCCATCGTCGAGGATCACGAACCCGCGCTGGTGCAGCGTGTCGGCCAATTTTGTGCCGAGCCGTCCGGCGAGATGGTCGTAGCAGGTGCGGGCCGTTCGCAGCGCCTTGTCCTTCGGGCCGGGTGGCCGGTGGCGGTGCGGTCCGGCGGCTGCCAGCGCCATCAGGCTTTCCATCGCCTGGGCGATGTCGGGGGAGGCCAGCCGGTAATAGCGGTGCCGGCCCTGGCGCTCCACTGCCAGCAATCCAGCCTCGCTCAATTTCGCGAGGTGGCCGCTGGTGGTCGGGGCGCCGACGCCGGCATGCCATGACAGTTCGCCGGCGGTCAGCGCCTGTCCGCCCATCAGGGCGGAGAGGATGTTCGCACGCGCCGGATCGCCGATCAGCGCGGCGATGGTGGCGATGCCGTTGGCGGAGGCGGTGGGGAAGGGCGGGCTGGTCATGACCATCAGTTTAGGTCGCTTCGCCAGACCCGTCAGCCGCCGACGTTTCGTCCACGACCGAAGCGTTCGCGGCCGTCTTCCACGTGCCGGGCTGGCATGGTGGGCCGGCTTTCAGACCGACGGAGCCATCATGACCATCCTTCCCGCCTCCGATACTCCGGCTTGGCAGCCGAACCTGCGTGTCGAACTTGCCTTGCTGCTGGCCCTCGCCACCCTGTGGGGCGCGTCCTACAGCTTCATCCGCATCGGTGTGGAGACGATCCCGCCTTTGACCTTCATTGCCGGCAGGACGCTGATCGCGGGAGCGATCCTGCTGGTGGTCATCCGCTGGCGCCGCCTTTCGCTGCCACGCGATCCGGCGCTGTGGCGCCGTTTCCTGGTTCAGGCCTGTTTGAACAGCGTCCTTCCCTTCACCCTGATCGCTTGGGCCGAACAGACGGTCGAAGCCGGAACTGCCGTCATCCTCAATGCGACCACGCCGATCTTCGCGTTTCTCATCACCCTTCTGTTCACCCGGCACGAGCCTTTGAGCACCCGGAAGGCGGTCGGCGTGCTCTCCGGTCTCGGTGGGACGGTTCTCATCATCGGGATAGGGGCGGTGGATGGCATCGGCCGCGACCTTCTGGCGCAAGGCGCGATCGTCCTCGCCACACTCTGTTATGCCGGAGCCGCCATCTTCGGCCGCGTGTTCAAGGGACAGGACCCGGTCATGCCGGCCGCGGGAGCGCTGCTGTGCGGAGCGGCTGTCCTGTTGCCGGTCAGTCTGGTGGTCGACCGGCCTTGGACCCTGACGCCGTCCTGGGACTCGCTGCTCGCGCTCGCCGCCCTGTCGGTCTTCTCGACCGCGCTGGCCTTCGTTCTTTATTTCCGTTTGGTTCAAACCCTGGGATCGGTGCCGACCACTGCGCAAGCCTATCTGCGGGTGCCGATCGGGGTCGGGATTGGCGCACTTCTGTTGGGCGAGGCGCTGGAGCCGACCATGCTGGCCGGCTGTGCCGCGGTGGTGATTGGTGTCGCTGCGATGAGCATCCCTGCCCGTCGGCGAGGGTGAGCCCGGCGGAGCAATGTCAGCCCCGCGGCTCCGGTGTTCCGCTCGGCGGTGGGGTTTCGGCGACGGCGGCGCGGCCGGGGTCGCGCTTCTGGGTTTCCAGCAGGATGTCGCGGGCGATCGGCCCCGCTGCGGTCGACCCGCCACCGCCATGTTCGACGAAGACGGCGCAGGCATAGCGCGGCGCCTGGATCGGCGCGAAGGCGACGAACAGGGCGTGATCGCGCTCGCGCCAGGGCAGATCCTCGTTCTTCTTCACACCGGTATTACGCTCGGCCATGGTGATTCGGCGGACCTGGGCAGAGCCGGTCTTGCCGGCCATCTCGTATCCGGCTTCGGTGATGCGCGACCTGTAGGCGGTGCCGTTGGGCGCGTTCACCACCTCGGTCATGCCGCGCAGCACGATGTCGAGATTTTCCTTCTTCACGCCGATGCCGGGCCAAGCGGTCTGTTCGCCACTGACCGTCTTGATCTGCTTGGTCAGGTGCGGCTTGACCGCATAGCCGCCATTGGCCAGCCGGCAGGTCATCACTGCCAGCTGCAGCGGCGTCGCCAGTACATAGCCCTGGCCGATCGAGGCGACCAGCGTCTCGCCCATGTCCCAGCCCTTGCCCAGCGTCGCCTTTTTCCAGGCGATGGTGGGGATCAGGCCAGCGCGCTCGTGCGGCAGGTCGATGTCGGTGCGATGGCCCAGCCCGAAGCGGTTGGACATCTCGGCGATGCGGTCGATGCCGATCCGCCGCGACACGTCGTAGAAGAACACGTCGCAGGAATGGCGCAGCGCGCCGGCAAAATCGACGGTGCCGTGTCCGCCGCGCTTCCAGCAGTGGAACCGGTGGTCGCCCAGTTCGAGGTAGCCGGGGCAGAACACCGTATGGCGGTTGCTGACCACCCCCGATTCCAGCGCCGCCAGAGCTGCCATCATCTTGAAGGTGGAGCCCGGCGGGTATTGGCCGACCACCGCCTTGTTGTTCAGCGGAGTCGCCGGGTTGGACAGCAACTCCTCCCACAGCTCGGCGCTGATGCCCATGGTGAACTGGTTGGGATCGTAGCTGGGGTGCGAGCACAGGGCGTAGATGCCGCCGGTGTGCACATCCATCACCACCGCCGAGGCGCTGACCTCCTGCGACAGCCTTTCCTGCACGAAGCGCTGCAGGGCCATGTCGATGGTCAACTGGATTTCCCGACCCGACTGCCCCTCGTCGCGGGAGAGTTCGCGGATGACGCGGCCGACCGCGTTGACCTCCAGCTGGCTGGTGCCGGCTGTGCCGCGCAGCACCTTCTCGTGAAACTTCTCGATGCCGGCCTTGCCGATGCGGAAACCGGGCAGGGACAGCACGGGATCGCTGTTGCCGCTCAACTCCGCTTCCGATACGGCGCCGACATAGCCCAGGATATGGGCGGTCGCGTCCGCCTGCGGGTAATGCCGCAGCTCGCCCACCTCGATCGACACGCCGGGCAGATCGGGAGTGTTGGTCTCCAGCGTCGCCACCTGCTCCCAGGTCAGGTTCTCGCGCACGGTGACGGGCACGAATCGGCGTTTGCGATGCAACTCGCGCAGCACGCGGCGGCGGTCGCCGTCGGTCAGCGGCACGATGCGGGAGATCTTGTCGAGCGTCTCCTGGATGTTGTGGGTGCGTTCCGACACCACGACGACGCGATAGTTCTGCTCGTTGACCGCCAGCGGCACGCCGAAGCGGTCGACAATGTTGCCGCGCGAGGGCGCGATCAGCCGCAGGCTGATGCGGTTCTCCTCCGCCAGCATGGTGTAGCGGGCCGACTCGACGACCTGCAGGTAATACAGGCGACCGACCAGCGCGGACAGGCCGGCCAGCTTGATGCCGCCCAGCACCAGGGCGCGGCGCGCCAGCAGGCGGGAGCGGTCGGTGTCGCGATCGATTGAACTCATGAGATCCGTCGGGGCCCTTTACCCGTTCAGGAACGCGCGGTGGACGCGGATCAGCAGCCAACCCACCGCAGGAAACACAGCCACCGTCAGCAGGCCCTGGAACAGCGCCGGCAGGATCGACAGCGCGGCGGCGTCCAGCACCGAGAAGGCCAGCCATTGCAGCAGCACGGCACCCGCCATCACCAGCGTGAAGCCGAACCACAGCAGGGCGAAGGTGCTGGCCAGGAATACCCGGCGCTGGTTCAGCACCGCCCATTGGGCGACGACCAGCAGCAGCGCATTCACGCCCAGCGGTCCGCCGACCAGGAAATCCTGCAGCAACCCGATCAGAAAGGCCACCCCCGGACGCATCAGGTCAGGCCTGTGGATCGTCCAGTAATAGACCGAAACCAGCGTCAGGTTCGGCGCCACCGGGGCGTAGCCGGGCACCGGCACCGGAATCATGCCGACCAGCACCATCATCACCGTGACGGCGAAGGGCGCCAGATTGCGCCCGGTCTTGTCCACCTTCTGCCAGAAAGTCGCCGTCATATCGGCAATCCCCCGGTCGGCGGACCGTCCGTCCGGCTCACGTCCACATCCAGCTCACTTCCACATCCGGTTCACTTGGAATCCGGCGACGGGTCCAGATCGGTGCTCGGCAGGCCGAAATCCACCAGACGCAGATATTCGACGCGCGACAGATCGGCGCTGGGCAGGACGCGAATGCCGCGTTCGCTGACCGCGGTCACCACGCCGACCGGCAAGCCGGGCGGGAACAGACCGCCGTCGCCCGAGGTCACCACCCGCTCTCCCACCTGGATCGGCGAGTCGGGCGGCAGGTACAGAAGCTTGGCCTGATCGGAATTGTCGCCGGCCAGGATCGAGCGCTGGCGCGTGTTCGACAGGATCACCGGAATGCGGGCGTTGATGTCGGTCAGCAGCAGGACGCGGGACGACCATTCGCCGACCTCGATCACCCGGCCGACCAGACCGGCGCCGGCCAGAGCCGCCTGTCCCTTGCGTACCCCGTCGCGCCGGCCGGCGGTGACCACCAGCGTGCGGACGAAGGAACTGCCGGGCGTGGCAATGACGCGGGCGGCGATGTAGTTGACGGCCGGCTCCGGGCGGACGCGCAGCAGGCTGCGCAGGCTGTTGTTCTCCGCCTCCAGCCGCAACGCCGCCTGCCTCCATTGCAGCAGCCGGGCGTTCTCGGCCTTCAGCCGCTGGTTCTCGTCGAAGGCGTTCTCAAGCTCCACCGCGGACTCGACCGCGCGCGCCGCCGTCGCTGCGGGGCGGGAGATGGCGTCCAGGATGGGGGCGAAGGCATCGGTCACGCGTGCGCGGGCGCTGTCCACCGAAACGGACTCGATCTTGCCCACCATCATCAACGCGACGGAGGCCAGAACCAGCAGAAGGAAGGAGAAGCGCTGCGCAAGAGCCCGCAAAGGAGCGGCAAGGCGGATGACGGAGCCGGATGAGCGTGGCTTCACAGGAAATTCCCGTCCAGATACGCGGTCCGTCTCCGGTCCTCACCGCCAAGGGTGGGCGGGGGACCGGAGGCCTTCCAACCAGGGATACACCAATCAGTAGGCGCTGACCAAGACGTTTCGCAGCGTCTTCATCTCTTCCAGCGCGCGGCCGGTGCCGAGCGCCACGCAGGAGAGCGGATCGTCGGCGATCGACACCGGCAGGCCGGTGGCGTGGCGCAGGACGAAGTCCAGGTTGCCCAGAAGCGCGCCGCCGCCGGTCAGGACGATGCCCTTGTCGACGATGTCGGCGGCCAGTTCCGGAGCGGTGTGCTCCAGCGCGACCTTCACCGCCTCGACGATGGCCGAAACGGGCTCGGCCAGCGACTCGGCGATCTGGCGTTCGGAGATGATCAGCTCCTTGGGCACGCCGTTCATCAGGTCGCGGCCCTTGATCTCGAGGATGCGGCCTTCACCGTCCTCGGGCGGACAGGCAGAGCCGATTTCCTTCTTGATCCGCTCGGCGGAGCCTTCGCCGACCAGCAGATTGTGGCTGCGGCGGATGTAGCCGATGATGGCCTCGTCCATCTTGTCGCCGCCGACGCGGACCGAGCGCGAATAGACGATGCCGCCCAGCGACAGCACGGCCACCTCGGTGGTGCCGCCGCCGATGTCGACGACCATCGAGCCCGTCGGTTCGGTCACCGGCAGCCCGGCGCCGATCGCGGCGGCCATCGGTTCCTCGATCAGGAAGACGCGGCGGGCGCCGGCGGCCTCCGCCGATTCCTGGATCGCCCGGCGTTCCACCGCGGTCGAGCCCGACGGCACGCAGATGATGACCTGCGGGCTGGCGAAGCTGCGGCGGTTGTGAACCTTGCGGATGAAATGCTTGATCATTTCCTCCGCAACTTCGAAATCGGCGATGACGCCGTCGCGAAGCGGCCGGATGGCCTGGATGTTTCCGGGCGTGCGGCCAAGCATCATCTTCGCCTCGTCACCGACGGCGAGGACCTGCTTTTTGCCGCGCACATTGGCGATGGCGACGACGGACGGTTCGTTCAGGACGATGCCGCGGCCCTTGACATAGACCAGGGTGTTGGCCGTCCCCAGATCGATCGCCATGTCGGCGGACAGAACGCCGAGCAGTTTGGAGAGCATGGAGCTGACGAACTCTATCAAAGCGGTTGAGACGGCCGAGCCGGCGGACTGGCATAGCATGCCCGCCAACGGTTCCATAGTCGAATGCGCCCGCACGCTCAAGCGGAGAGTGCGCCCGGCAGCCCTGATACCTGCCGCGAAGACGGTCTCCGGAAGACCGGGGACCGCTGCGGCGCGGTGTCTGGTGATCGGGACATTGGCGGGTTAGGGTTAATATTCCGTCAACGGGCAGAAGCCCTACGGTCAAACCTGTTCCGATCCGCCGACAGCCCGGCAAGCCGGTGTGACCGTGAAGTGTCTATCCCTGTCGATGATGCGCCGCAATGACCTTTTGCCGGCCCTTCTTTCCGGTTCAGTGTTGATCCGTTGCAGATTTGGGGCCGGACTTCGCGGCAGGGGCGTGGTGCCCCTCCAGCCTGTCCATGCAGGCGAGCAGAACGCCGGAAATCACGAAGGTCATGTGGATGATGACCAGCCACATCAACTCGTCGCGGGAGGTCTGCGCCAAGTTCATGAAGGCCTTCAACAGGTGAATGCCCGAAATGGCGACGATCGAGGCGATCAGTTTCAGCTTCAATCCGCCGAAATCGACCTTTCCCATCCAGTCCGGCCGGTCCTCGTGATTGGCCACGTCGATCTTGGAGACGAAGTTCTCGTAGCCGGCGAAGATCACCATCAGCAGAAGGTTCCCGGCAAAGGACATGTCGATCAGCGTCAGCACGGCCAGCAGCACGTCCTTCTCGCTCATCTCCAACACATGCGGGATGATATGCAGGATCTCCTGCGTGAACTTCACCAGCAAGGCGCCCAGCGAGACGACCAGCCCGAGATAGAAGGGGGCGAGCAGCCAGCGGCTGGCAAAAATGATCTGTTCAAAGCGGCGTTCGATCATGGCGGGTTCGGCACGTCGTTGAGTGAGGGAGAAAACGCGGACTCCACACATGTGTCGCAATGCTGCGCCGCAAAATCAATCAGGCAGTTTCCGGGGTAGCAAGGGGGAGCGGGAACCGGCTTTGGTAATAGGGCCTGGGGTCATAGGGCCTGGGGTCATAGGGCCTGGAGTCATAGGGCCTGGAGTCATAGGGATTGTCATCGTACCGTAACGTCCGGGCGCTATGGTGAGGGCTTTGCAGAAGACCGCCGGGAAGGGTTTGGCGACCATGAAGACCTCCGCTCCGCACATCGTGTCCGCGTTCGAGGACGCGCTGAAGCGGCTGAAATCCGCCATCGTGCAGATGGCCGGCGCTGCGGAGACGCAGATCGACCAGGCGCTGACCTGTCTGGCCCAGCGCAATCCCGAGCTTGCGCGGGAAATCGTGGAATCGGATGCACGACTCGACTCCTTCGAACATGACATTGAAGCCCACTGCATGCGCCTGCTGGCTCTGCGCCAGCCGGTTGCCGACGATCTGCGCGAGGTGATCGCGGCGCTGAAGATCGCCGGCAACCTGGAGCGGATCGGCGACCATGCCGCCAACACCGCCAAGCGGGCTGTTGCCATCTTCAGCCTGCCCGACGCCGGATCGATGGCGGGGCTTCCGCAACTCGGCCGGCTGGTGCGCGAGCGCCTCAGCGCCGTGATCGACGCCTATGTCGACAATGACGGCGAGGCGGCCCTGCGCATCTGGCGCACCGACGACGAGGTGGATGCCCTCTACACCAGCCTCGTTGCGGAGGTGGAACGGTCAGCATTGGCGGCGCCGGACCAGTTCACGGCGCACATGCACCTGATGATGATAGCCAAGAACCTGGAGCGCATCGGCGACCACGCCACCAACATCGCCGAGGTCGTCTATTTCGTCAGCACCGGCGAAGCCCTGCTGGACGAGCGTCCGAAGGCCGACCATTCCTATGACCCGGTGAGCTGAAACGGCGCTGCGCCGCAAGGCATAAGGCCATCGTGCGGCGCCTCACCGCGCCTATGGGGGATGGTAATTCCGTCGCGGAGCGATCACGTTATCGAAACGATGCTTCCGTCGCCCGCACACGAGACAAATCCCACCTGATGACCGACGACCTGATCCGCCTTTATGCCGCCATCCTCGACCGCAAGCAGATGGACCCAGCGCAGTCCAAGACTGCGCGGCTGATCGCCGCCGGCCCGAAGAAGATCGCCAAGAAGGTGGGCGAGGAGGCGGTCGAGGTCGCGCTGGACGCCATGAACGAGGATCGTCAGGGCGTCATCAACGAAAGCGCCGACCTGCTCTACAACCTGTCGGTCCTGTGGGCGACGCTGAACATCCATCCCGACGACGTCTTCGCCGAAATCCGCCGTCGCGAGGCGCTCTACGGCATTGCCGAAAAGCTGCCGAAGACGGCGGCGGAGCGCTGACGCCGATACCCCGGCCCTCAAGCCACCCCCAACTCCTGCAGCAACGGCAGGCGCCGTTGCAGGAAGGCCGCATGCCGGCGCGCCAGTTCCGCGCGGTTGGCGTCATCCCCAACGCAACGCTCGCCATCGCGCCCCAGCACGATGCCGTCGGCCGACAAGTGATTCCAGGCGAAGGCGGCCGGCTCCTCACCTTGCCGTGCGGCCAGCAGGAACAATGCCTCAATCCGCGACACCGGCACGCCGGCGCCCAGAAGGGGCGAGGCGAGCTGCCCCGGCGTGTCGCCGAAGCGATGGCGTTCCAGCACGGCGGCATTGAAGCGGCCGCTTGAAGTCTTCCGTTCGGCAAACCTCTCGTCCGGCATGACCGGTGCCGCCAGCGACAGGCTGGTCAGCAGCACCAGCGCGCGCAGCACCGCCTCTTCCCCCTGCGCCGCCAGGGCCGGCCGGGCGAGCAGCGCGTCCAGGCTCTGCGGCCCCTCGGCCATCGCCTCGCCCAGTGGCTGGTAGAGCGCCCGCGGGAAGGGCAGGCGGCCGACGGGCGTGGACGCGACCTCCGGCAGGTCGTCGGCGGCCACCAGAAGCGCGAAACGGGTCTCGCCCAGTAATGCGCGGCGTTCGGCCTGACCCAGCCGTTCGCCGCCCTTCACGAACAGGTCGCGGCGGAAACTGCGGTTGGTCATCACGTCGCGCAGGGTCTCCGCCTGGGCGGGGTCGCGCGCCTCATCTGCCAGCGCCTGTTGGGCGGGGGAGAGGGTGAGATCGTGCAACTGCTCCATCGGCACGGCGGCGCCGGCGAATTCCAGCTTCGCGCCGGCCAACTCGCGTGCCACGTCGGCATGGTAGAAGGCGGTCCAGTCCCCGTTCAGATATTCGTGGGCGATGTAGTTCGGCGATTTGTGACGAAGTTGCTCGATCCGCTCCACCACGCCCTCGGTGTTGGCGAACCAGCCGCCGCCTTGCGCCGCCATCCGCGCGGCGAACTCCACCGCGCGGGCGATGCGGCCGGGCAGGGGGCCGTCCCCTTCGGCGCAGCGCTCCACCAGCAGACGGCGCAGCGGCATGTGGGCGAGCGTGCCGGGCAGGGCGTTGTAGCTGACGAAGACGACACCTCCCGGCGCCAGCCGGCGACGCAGCGTGTCCAGCAGGATCGCGCGGTTCTCCCCGCTCACCCAGGACCAGACGCCGTGCAGGGAGACCACGTCCAGCATTGGGGCGTCGCGGCGGGCGTACTCGGCGAAGCTTTCCTCCAGGAACTCGGCGTTGGTCAGCCCGGCGTCGGCGACCAGCCGGCGGACGCCGGCGATGTGGGAGGGGTTGAAGTCCATCGCCTCGAATCGCGCTGCCGGATGGGCGCCGGCCAGCAGCGCGCTGGTCAGCCCGTGGCCGCAGCCGGGCTCCGCCATGGTGAAGCTGCCGCGGCGCAGCGCCTCAGGCGGGCGCCAGCCGCGTAGCGTGAGGGCGAAGCAGAGGAGGGCCGGCGACCAGTCGCGATAGACGGCGCGGATATAGTCGATGCCGCCGACATAGCCTTCGGTCCAGCCGCCCATCCCTGATCTCCCGTTCCGATGCCCGTTTCGCCAGCGCCGGTGTAGCCGCCGGGGCAGGAGTCCGGCCACCGAAAAGCACGCGCCAAAAAATTCACATGGGGTGCGATTTTGCTATCGACAGGTCAAAGGCCCTTCGCTATAAACCGCGCCACACCGGCCGGGACAACGGCTTGGCCGGCGCGATGAACAGTCGGCTGATTTCAGCAAGGATTTCAGCCAGGTTCACCGCAGCAAGAGATGGGCGCATAGCTCAGTTGGTAGAGCAGCTGACTCTTAATCAGCGGGTCCAAGGTTCGAGTCCTTGTGCGCCCACCATCTCTTGAACATGTCCTACGGATGGGCGCATAGCTCAGTTGGTAGAGCAGCTGACTCTTAATCAGCGGGTCCAAGGTTCGAGTCCTTGTGCGCCCACCATCCGTTCTCAAAAAATTTCGTGTAGCTTCGATGCCTGGCCTTGAGCCGGGCTTTTTCCCTTTGTACCATCGCACCTTGTCCTGTTTGATGATTGAGTTCGCGTGAGCGGGGCCATGATGGTAAGCCGCCATGCAAGAATCATTGGTTCGATTGGATCCGGACATGTCGGAATCTCAGCGCGCCTATTACAGGAAGACCGCGCAACTTTATGATGAAATGCATGTCTCTCAGGCCGATGAACATACATTCGCTTTGCAGTGGTTGACCGGACTCATTCGGTTTTATGGGTTCCGACGTGTGCTTGACGTCGGGTGTGGGACCGGTCGCGTCGGGCTGTGGCTGGCCCAGCATGCGCCGGATGTCGAGGTCTTCGGGTTGGAACCTGTTCCCGAGATGATTGCCGAGGCAATTCGCAAGGGTCATCGGCCCGACCGGCTTGTCGAAGGCAGCGCTCTCGACATTCCCTATCCCGACGACAGCTTCGATCTGGTCTGCGAATTCGGTGTTCTACATCATGTCCAGGATGACATGCGGGCCGTGCGCGAGATGGCCCGAGTGGCAGGTAACGCCGTGTTCATTTCGGACTCCAACAATTTCGGCCATGGAGGGCCATTGGCCCGTCGCGTCAAACAGGCCATTCACCGGATCGGGCTTTGGCCGCTGGCGGATTTCATAAAGACCAATGGGAAAGGCTATGTCCAATCGGAAGAGGATGGAATCGCCTACAGCTACAGCGTCTTCGACAGCCTTCCACTGCTGCGGTCCAAATTTCCGAAGTCCTATTTTCTGAATACGGCTCCGGCCGGTCCCGATCTCTATCGCACCGCGCCCAGCGTCGCGATGCTCCTTACCAATTCCTGAGAAGCGATCCGCCTCGACCGGATGCCGTTCGTCCGGCTGCGATCAAAGGCTGAGCGCTTCACGGAAAAGGCAGGAGAGCCGCGCAATCGGCGCTGTCCTTCACCCCTCCGCCTGCGCCAGGAAATCGGCGGTCACCCGATCCATCGTCGCCAGATGGGTGTGGAACCAGTCGGGGAAATGCTCGGTCACATACAGACGCGCGCGGGCTTCGTTACCTTCCTCCAGTTCGGCTTCCATGGTCGCGACCACCTTCAGGACGCGGGTGTGCTCGTCCTTGTGGCAATGCAGGGCGAAAAAGCCGTGCTGGGTCATCAGCGCGTTCTCGCGGGCGAAATGCTCGCGCAGATGCTTGGCGAAAGCGGCGAAGGGCGCCCGGAGTTCGCCGGCCGGGGCGTCGAGGGCGGCTTGCCAAAGCGCGAGGGAATCGGCGTGGTCGCGGTCCATGGCCTCGTAGCCAAGGAGGGGGACGTCAGCGGATGGGGCGGAGGGCGTGGTGGTCGCAAGCATGATGTTCGCTTCCAAAAAAGATGGCCTTCGGAGACGATGCTCCGAAGGCCACCATACCCGCACGCCGGCCATGGTCTCTTGACGGCGGTCAAGACACCAAACTGTCAGCCCTGCGCCTCGCCGGCCTCCAGTTCGTCGATGAAGCCGCGGATGACGCCGAGTCCCTTCTGCCAGAAGGCGGGGTCGGAGGCGTCGAGGCCGAAGGGAGCCAGCAACTCCTTGTGGCGCAGCGTGCCGCCGGCCGTCAGCATCGCCAGATATTTCTCGGCGAAGCCCTGTTCGGCATCCTGATAGACCGCGTAGAGCGAGTTCACCAAGCAGTCGCCGAAGGCATAGGCGTAGACGTAGAAGGGCGAATGGATGAAGTGGGGGATGTAGGACCAGTAATGCCGGTATCCCTCGTCGAAGCGCAACGCCGGACCCAGGCTTTCGATCTGCACCGCCATCCAGATTTCACCGATGCGGTCCGAGGTCAGTTCGCCCTCGCGCCGTTCGGTGTGGACACGGCGTTCGAAATCGAAGAAGGCGATCTGGCGGACCACGGTGTTCAGCATGTCCTCGACCTTGCCGGCCAGCATGATTCGGCGGCGCTTCGGGTCGGTCTCTGCGGCCAGCAGGGCGCGGAAGGTCAGCATCTCGCCGAACACGGAGGCGGTTTCCGCCAGCGTCAGCGGGGTGTCGGACAGGAAGTGACCCTGCTTGCCGGCCAGGATCTGGTGGACGCCGTGCCCCAGCTCATGGGCCAGCGTCATCACGTCGCGCGTCTTGCCCTGGTAGTTGACCAGCAAGTAGGGGTGGACGCTGGGCACGGTCGGGTGGGCGAATGCGCCCGGCGCCTTGCCGGGACGGACCGGGGCATCGATCCAGGGATTGTCGAAGAAGCGCTTGCCGAGGCTGGCGAGGTCGGGGGAGAAGCGGCCATAGGCGCCCAGCACGATGTCGCGCGCCTCGTCCCAAGGGATGCTGCGGTCGGCATCCTCCGGCAGGGGAGCGTTGCGGTCCCAGTAATCCAGGTGGTCCTGGCCGAACCATTTGGCCTTCATCGCGTAATAGCGGTGCGACAGCTCCGGATAGGCACCCTTGACGGCGGAGACCAGCGCGTCGACGACTTCATCCTCGACCCGGTTGGACAGGTTGCGGGCGGAGGTCGGCGTCGGATAGTTGCGCCAGTCGTCCTCGATCTCCTTGTCCTTGGCCAGCGTGTTGGTGATCAGCGAGAACAGCCGCGCATTCTCGCCCAGCACCTTGCCCACCACCTCGCCGGCCTCGCGGCGGATGGCGGGATTGCGGTCGGACAGGCGGTTCAGCGCCTCCGCACAGGTCAGATCCTTCCCGCCCATGGGGAAGCGCAGGCTGGCGATGGTCTCGTCGAACAGGCGATTCCAGGCGGCGCGGCCGACCACGTGCTTTTCATGCAGCAGCCGCTCGATCTCGTCGGACAGCTGGTGGTCGCGGTAAAGGCGGACGTCGCGCAGCCACGGCTCGTAATGGCGCAGCGCCGCCGACGCCTTCTGCTTGGCCGCCAGATCCTTTTCGTCCAGCCGGTTGATCTCCAGCGTGAAGAAGATCAGGTGGGCGGAGATATCGTTCACCCGCTCCTGCGCCGACTGATAGAATTTGGCGATGGCCGGGTCGATCATGTTGCCGTTGTAGACCAGCCCGGCATAGGAGATGACGCGCGACAGCGTCTCGTCGATGTCCTCATAGCTGCGGATCGCCGCGGCCAGATCGTCGCCGTTCAGCGCCGCCAGCTTGCCGGCATAGCGTTCGCGGAAGGCCTTGCACTCCCGCTCCATCCGGTCGAGGTCAGCCTTCAGTTCCGGCGACTCGGTGCCGGGATAGAGGTCACTCAGGTCCCAGGTGGGAAGCGCACCCAGATCGGGGGTGTCGTTTGCGGCCATGGCGGCGCTGCTGGTCATCGAGTCCCTCCAGAGATTGGTTGGATCCATATAAGCGCGCACTCGGCGCGGGCAAAGCCTTCATCGGGCGGGCGGGCTTCCTGCCTCTTCGCCGGTGGGATGGAGGGCTCGCCGTCCGGCGCGCAGGACCGCGCGCGACAGGTCGGCCAGCGCGGTTCCGGCGATCCGGCTCTGCTGCCAATGGAGTGGAACGTCCAGCGGCCGGCCGGGCACCAACTCCACCAGACGACCCGTCGCCAGATGGTCGGCAACCAGCGGGTCGGGGTTCATTCCCCATCCCAGCCCGGCCAGCGCCCCATCGACGAAGGCATGGGTGGAGGGCAGCCAGTGAGTCGGCGGAGTGGGCGCCTGTGTCGGATCGCGGTCGCTCAGCACCATGCGCAGCCACTGCGCCTGCAACTGGTCCTTGCGGTTGAAGGTCAGGCAAGGCGCGTTCGCCAAGGCGTCCGCCGTCACCCCATCGGCGAAATGGCGGCGCAGGTAATCCGGGCTGGCGGTGGCGCGGTAGCGGAGTGCGCCAAGCGGATGGCTGTTGCAGCCGGGAACCGGTGCCGCGCTGGCGGTGACGGCGGCCAGAACCTCGCCCATGCGCAGCCATTCGGCGCTGTGGTCCTGGTCGTCCAGCACCAGATCGAACAGGCAGCCCGGCAGCTCGGCCATCGCCGCGACGAACCATGTGGCGAGGCTGTCGGCATTCACGGCGATCCGCAAGGTGACCGGCCCGTCCGCCGGGCTCAGGCCGGGCAGGGCGCCGCGCAATTCGCTTTCCAGCAGCGCCACCTGCTCCACATGCTGGCACAGGCGCTGGCCGGCGGCAGTGCCTGTGCAGGGCTGGCCACGGACCACAAGGACGGTGCCCAGCCGCTCCTCCAGCAGCTTCACCCGCTGCGACACTGCCGACGGGGTGACATGCAGCTGCCGGGCGGCGCGCTCGAAGCTGCCGGTGCGGATCACGGCGGCCAGAGCCATCAGCAGCGGATAGTCCAGCATGGATTAGCTCTGCTTAATCAAGGCAAGAAGGATTAAGTACGGCAAAGGCTGCTCCGGTGGTAGCGGAATGACATTCCCCGACTCCGGAACCACCGCGATGACCGATCTTTCCCCCGCCGCACTGCTGCCGGCCTTCCTGCCGGGCCTGTTCCTCGGCTTCAGCCTGATCGTCGCCATCGGGGCGCAGAACGCCTTCGTGCTGCGCCAGGGCCTGCGCAACGAGCATGTGCTGGCGATCTGCGCCACCTGCGCCCTGTCGGACGCCGTCCTGATCCTGGCCGGGGTCAGCGGATTCGCCACCGTCGCGGCGCGCTGGCCCTGGCTGGAGCCGCTGATGCGCTATGCCGGCGCCGCCTTCCTGCTGGTCTATGGCTTGCGCAGCGCCCGGTCGGCGTGGGCCGGCGGCAGCGGGCTGAACCCGGCCGATCGTGAGCCGGGCGGGCTGTTGCCGGCACTGCTGACCTGTCTGGCGCTGACCTGGCTGAACCCGCATGTCTATCTGGACACGGTGGTGCTGGTCGGCTCCGTCTCCGCCCGCTTCGCCGAGGCACGGGGCGCCTTCGCGCTGGGGGCGATGACGGCGTCCTTCCTGTTCTTCTTCGCGCTCGGCTATGGCGCCCGGCTGCTGCGCCCGCTGTTCGCCCGGCCTGCCGCCTGGCGGGTGATGGACGGCGTCATCGCCCTGGTGATGTGGGCGATCGCGGCGGGGCTGCTGATCGGGCACGCGGGGGCTTGATGCCGCTGGCGCTCAATCCCCCTCCTGCGCCCGCCGGATCGCCGCCTCCACGCATTGCAGGTGCAGCTTCTTGCGGGCGAGCTGGCGGGCTCGGCGTTCCTCCAGGTCGGTGGTCGCCATCACCTCGATGATGCAGCCGCGCCAGCCGTTGGCGTCCAAAGCGCGGGCGACCTCGGCATAGCCGAAATAGCCCTTGTCCGGCTGCTCCCACGGCGCGCGGAAATCGGCGCGGCGCAGGACGAAGCGGTTGGACTGGCTGCCGCCGCCCAGGTTGGTGAGACGGGCCACGATCAGGCGCTCGCCGTTGCCGTGAACGACGGTCAGGATCGGGCGAATCCCGGTGATGGGTGGATCGACGGCCATGATCCATGCATAACGGTCCAGGGGCGTCCTGACCAGAGCGTCGCTGATCGCGCCGCCGACGCTTCCTCTCCCGCCCGAACGGAGAATCGCCCATGCGTCTCTTCAACCGCCCCAGCCTGTCGCCCGCCGTCCTTTCGCTCCTTCTGCTGACCGGTCCCGCCGCGGCCCAACTGGCGCCCGCGCCGGCGCTGTCGCCGGCGGTGTCACCAACGGTGTGCGAGGCCTATGCGGCCGGCGCGATGATCGAGGCGCAATTGTTCTTTGGGCGGAACATCGGCAACGAGCTTGGCGTCAGCGATCGCGAATGGACCGACTTCCTGGACCGGGAGGTGACGCCGCGCTTTCCCAACGGGCTGACCGTCGTCGACGCTTCCGGCCACTGGCGCGACATCCAGACCGGCCATCTGGTGCGGGAACCCAGCAAAATCCTCACTCTGCTGGCCGATGGCGACCCGGCGACGCTGCGGCTGATCCACGAGATCGTCGATCTGTACAAGGACCGCTTCCACCAGCAGTCGGTCGGGCTGGCCATCCGGCCGGTGTGCGTTTCCTTCTGAAACAGCGGGGCTATTCCAATTTCCGGAACACCGTTTCACGAATGGGGAATGCGACAGCTCGCCGCACCCCCGACCTTCTGACATTTGCCTGCACTTATGCTTTTGTCGCAGATTGTGGAGGCTGCGTAACGGATCGTTTCGCGGCCGAGAGGAAATGCGCACCGAATAGTACCAAAATAGAACGAGGGACGCCCTGCCATGAGCGCGATCGCCAGCACCACCACTGCCGAGCTTTTCGACCAGATGCATGCCCGCTCCTTGTCGGACCCGGCCGGGTTCTGGGGGGACGCGGCGAAGGACATCTCCTGGTACAAGCCATGGGACAAGGTGCTGGACGACAGCAACGCGCCCTTCTACCGCTGGTTCACCGGCGGGGAGCTGAACACCTGCTACAACGCGGTGGACCGCCATGTGGAAGGCGGGCGCGGCGCCCAGGCGGCGATCATCTATGACAGCCCGGTCACCCAGACCGTGCAGACCATCACCTATGCCGAGTTGCAGGACCAGGTCGCCCGCTTCGCCGGCGCGCTGCGCGCCCAGGGCGTGGAGAAGGGCGACCGCGTTCTCCTCTACATGCCGATGATCCCGCAGTCGCTGGTCGCCATGCTGGCCTGCGCCCGTCTGGGCGCGGTGCATTCGGTGGTGTTCGGCGGCTTCGCCCCGCACGAGCTGGCGACCCGCATCGACGATGCCAAGCCGAAGGCCATCGTCTCGGCCTCCTGCGGCATCGAGCCGAACCGCGTCGTCAAGTACAAGCCCATGCTGGACGCCGCCATCGAGCAGTCGGCCCACAAGCCGGCCAGCGTCATCGTCTGGCAGCGCCCGCAGGAAACCGCCTCCCTGATCGAAGGCCGCGACGTCGACTGGGCCGAGGCGGTGGCGAAGGCCGAGCCGGCGGAGTGCGTGGCCGTGAAGGCGACCGATCCGCTCTATATCCTCTACACCTCCGGCACGACCGGCCAGCCCAAGGGCGTGGTTCGCGACAACGGCGGCCATGCGGTGGCCCTGCGCTGGACCATGACCAACATCTACAACGTCAAGCCGGGCGAGGTGTATTGGGCGGCGTCGGACGTGGGTTGGGTCGTCGGCCATTCCTACATCGTCTATGCGCCGCTGCTGACCGGCTGCACCACCGTGGTGTTCGAGGGCAAGCCGGTCGGCACCCCCGATCCGGGCACCTTCTGGCGCGTGATCGAGCAGCACAAGGTCGGCACGCTGTTCACCGCCCCCACCGCCTTCCGCGCCATCAAGCGCGAGGATCCGGACGCCAATTACCTGAAGAAGTACGACCTGTCGCACTTCCGCGCCCTGTTCCTGGCCGGCGAGCGCTCGGACCCCGACACGCTGCATTGGGCCGAGGACAATCTGAACGTCCCGGTGATCGACCACTGGTGGCAGACGGAGACCGGTTGGGCGATCTCCGGCAACCCGCTGGGCGTCCACCTGTTCCCGATCAAGTACGGCTCCGCCACCCGCCCGATGCCGGGCTGGGACGTGCGGGTGCTGAACGCCGAGCTGAAGGAGGTTCCGCGCGGCGACATCGGCGCCATCTGCGTCAAGCTGCCGCTGCCTCCGGGCACGCTGCCGACTCTGTGGAACGCCGACGAGCGCTTCAAGAAGTCCTATCTCGCCGATTATCCCGGCTATTACCAGACCGGCGATGCCGGCTTCGTCGACGATGACGGCTATGTCTATGTCATGGCCCGCACCGACGACATCATCAACGTCGCCGGTCACCGCCTGTCCACCGGCGCGATGGAAGAGGTGCTGTCGAGCCACAAGGACGTCGCCGAATGCGCGGTGATCGGCGTGGCCGACGACCTGAAGGGGCAGGTGCCGCTGGGCTTCGTCTGCCTGAAGGCCGGCGTGACCCGCCCGCACGAGGAGATCGTCAAGGAGGTGGTCCAGCTTGTGCGCGAGCAGATCGGCCCGGTCGCCGACTTCAAGCGCGCCCTGGTGGTCGATCGTCTGCCGAAGACCCGCTCCGGCAAGATCCTGCGCGGCACCATGCAGAAGATCGCCGACAGCCAGGATTACAAGATGCCGGCGACCATCGACGATCCGGGCATCCTGCCGGAGATCGCCGACGCGCTGAAGACCCTGGGCTACGCCAAGGACAGCAACACGTCGGCCTGACACGCCAAAACGGGAGAGGGCGGCCTTCGGGCCGCCCTTCTTCATTTTGGGGCCGGGGTCAGCATGAGACGACCGACAGGTTCTCCGGCTCCTCGCTGCCGAGGTCGAGCAGCGGCAGGAAACTCGCAGGCTCCTGCGCGCCGGAGAGCGCATAACGGCGATTGAAGATATAGCAGGGCACCGCCTGCAGCCCCATCTGGCGGGCCAGCGTATCGGCGGCAAGGACCGACGCCGATTCGGCATCTGTGGACAGCTGATGCCGTGTCTCGACGAAGTCCATCCCCAGTCCGGCGGCGACGCTGGCCAGCGCGTCCGGGTCGCCGATGTCCACACCGTCGACGAAATAGGCGGCGAACAGCGCGTCGGCCATGGCATTGCCCAGCCCCAGCCGGCCGGCGATGCGGACCAGACGGTGCGCGTCGAAACTGTTGGGCGTGCGCTGGATGCGGTCGAGCGCCAGCGGCAATCCGTCGCGCGCCGCCGTATCCTCCACCACCCGGTGAATCTGCCGCGCCCGCTCCGCCCCGCCGAACTTGGCGGCGAGATAGTCGTCGCGCGACATCCCGCCGCGCGGCATGTCCGGGTTCAGCTGGAACGGCTGCCAGCGGATTTCCGGCCGCAGGTTCGGCCGCTGCATCAGCGCCCGGTCAAGCCGGCGCTTGCCGATGTAGCACCAGGGGCAGATCAGGTCGGCGAAGGTTTCGATCAGCATGCCGCCACTATCCGCGCCTCCTCGAAATGGAGCAACCGCTTCTTCCGTCTCATCCCGCGGGCCGGACGGAGCCCGCAACCGTTTGTTAACCGAGTTGGCCCAACAGTCCTGAACAGTCCCGCCGATATTTGCAAAGCCGGCGGACACATCCCGGTGGGCGATTCCCGATGAGCAATTCCTACGTCGACGGCAAGGTGCGTGAAGCGATCCTGGCGGCCAAGGGCAGTCGGATGAATGCGCAGAAGATCCTGATGGCCTGGGCCGTCGAGGATCCCGACCTGCTGCGCGGCATCGCCCAGCCCTTCCTGAAGGCCATCGCCGCCGCCGCCATCGAACGCGCCGGCCGTCCGGCCAGCAGCAGGCCGGCCGCGCGTCCGGCCGCCGCCGGTGGGGCGGGGGGCGGGCGGGCGTCAGCCTCCGGCCTCAGCCGTGATGCGCTTGAGAACCTGCTGAACCAGTTGGGCCGCGAGCCGGACGAACAGCCGGCTCCGCAGCGCGCAACGCCTGCCGGCAAGTCCACACCTGCGGGGAAGGGCGCCACCATTCACAACGCACCGGCCGGCGGGCCGAATCATGAAAAGGCGATGATGGCGATCGCCAAGGCTTTCGTCGCCAAGAAGGTGCGTTGACGCCTTACGACCCGTTGTTGGCCGTATAGGGCGTGGCGTCGTCGAACCAGCCCCGCTTGCGCGGCAGCGTCCGGACGTCCGGCGGCGGACTGGCCAGCGCGGTGTTGCCGTTGCGGTAGGGATCCGGAATGTGGTGGCATTCGACGTCGGCCAGCGTGCGGTAGCAATAGAGCCGCGACCGGTCGACCTCGACCTTGTCGGGGCAATAATCGCCGTCCTTCTCGAAGCTGAGGATCGAGCAGTCGCGCCCGGTGGCCGCCGACACGATATGGTCGCCGATGGTCTTCTTGGTCGCATTCAGCGTCACGACATCGGCGCCCGCCGCCGCCAGCCCGAGCGGGGAGGTGCAGCCGGCCAGCGCCCACGCCGAAATCGCCAGCGACAGGACGAAGCAGACCCGTCTGGAACCCTTCTGCCCCGCTTCCATGTGTGCGCCCACCATCCTGCAACTCCTCTTGCCAGGCGTGGCACACCCGGTCCTGCACATTGCGCTTGGCTCCGGTTAACGAGCAGTGAATTCAGGGATGGGGAATGCCTCAGCGAAGCAGGGTGCAGATGCGCGATCGGCATTCCACGACGACGAAGGCATCCTTCTCCTCGGTGCAGCCGACCTTGAAGGTCGTCGACCCTTCCCGTCCGACGGTGTAGCGCAGCACCTCGACCTTCGCCGGCGTGCAGTTGCCCATCGACTTGGCGATCTCCTTCGCTTCGGCCTGGGCGGCCGACACGTTGGCAGCCGCCATGGCGGAGCCCGCCGCGAAAACGGCCAGGGCCGGAAGAACGGCGATGAGACGGAAGAGGGGCGAGTCGCGGAACGTCATGGCCGGACTATCGCACGGGGTAAGGCGGTTCCGGAAGGGCTGCCTCCGAAATGTCGCAGCGATGCGAATCCCACCGCGCACGAATGGCGAAGCTGCTATTCTCGGCCGGAAACGCAAACGGGACGGCGCCCTGCCGCCCGTTGCCGGAAATGGGTGGGGAAACGCATGACCTTGAATGAACGGCGGCTCGGCGACCGCATCCTTGCCGCGCTGGAGCTGGCCCTGGAACAGAAGCATCTCGACGTCGCCGAGCATCTGGCCCGCGCGCTGGAAGAGACGCTGACCCGCTTCGGCGGACCGGATGCGGTCGACCACCGCGAACTGTCGGCGGGCATGCTGCAGGCGTTCGACCGGCTGGAGGTCCTGCGTCGCGATGCCCACCGTCTGCCCTGAGCGGGCGGGCGGGGCACCACGATGCCGCAGGCGTCAGCTCCAGTGAATTTTTTGCAATTTGGTGATTGACAGGCGGCGGCCGGGGCGACTACAAACCGCCCACCGAACGACGGGGGCCTTCAACGGTTCCAGTTAAAAACACTAGGCGGTTCAAGCCTTTGGCTCTGTGACGGCGTGGTGTTTTGAAACAAGTCGCTCTGCGCGGGTGTAGCTCAGTTGGTTAGAGCGCCGGCCTGTCACGCCGGAGGCCGCGGGTTCAAGTCCCGTCACTCGCGCCACTTTCTTTTTCAAATTGCGCGTAACGCGCCAGTATGTCCAAAGGACTCGCAAACTGCGGGTCCTTTTTCGCATGCGTATTGTCTTTCCTTTTCCCTGTTTTAAAAACGTGGTATTACCAAGCTCTCTCGCGGGGGCCGGCTTGTCCTTCCGCGTGGTGAAAAGCGATTCAAAGCGCTTTCCTTGCCCACGGTCTCGGCATATATTCCGGCCCGTCTGATGGGCTAATCCAAGGCATGGCTGCCACGGCTTTGCGCTTCCGCCGATTTCCCGGCCGGAACGGCGCCCGTGGTCGTGGGCTTATGGGAGGAACGCGGTGTCGACTCCGCTGATCATTGAGTATCTTCCGATCCTGGTGTTTCTGCTGATCGGCATCGCGCTGGCCGCGGTGATGGTGGGGGCATCCTACGTCATCAGCCCGAAGAACCCGGACGCCGAGAAGGTCTCCCCCTACGAATGCGGCTTCGAGCCGTTCGAGGACGCGCGCACCAAGTTCGACGTGCGGTTCTACCTGGTCTCGATCCTGTTCATCATCTTCGACCTGGAAGTCGCCTTCCTGTTCCCGTGGGCGGTCGCCCTGGGTGACATCGGGCTGTTCGGCTTCTGGTCGATGATGCTGTTCCTGGGCATCCTGACCATCGGCTTCATTTATGAGTGGAAGAAAGGAGCTCTGGAATGGGAGTAGAGGTCGCCAAGCCGCTGGCGCCGATTCCGCCCGGACCGGAACAGGACGCCTACATCCGCGCGGTCTCGGACGAGATCCAGGACAAGGGCTTCGTGCTGGCGAAGTACGAGGACCTGCTGGCCTGGGCCCGGACCGGCTCGCTGTGGCCGATGACCTTCGGTCTGGCCTGCTGCGCGGTGGAGATGATCCACGCCTATATGAGCCGGTATGACCTGGACCGTTTCGGCGTGATTCCGCGTCCCAGCCCGCGCCAGTCCGACTGCATGATCGTCGCCGGCACCCTGACCAACAAGATGGCCCCGGCGCTCCGCAAGGTCTACGACCAGATGCCGGAGCCGCGCTGGGTCATCTCGATGGGCTCCTGCGCCAACGGCGGCGGCTACTACCACTATTCCTACGCGGTGGTGCGTGGCTGCGACCGGATCGTGCCGGTGGACATCTATGTGCCCGGCTGCCCGCCGACGGCGGAGGCGCTGATTTACGGCATCCTCCAGCTCCAGAAGAAGATCAAGCGCGGCAACCGCATCGCCCGCTGATCCCAGCGGACCGGACCGGCCGGGGCCGACAAGGCTCCGGTCCCGCGGCCGGAAGAGAAGCGCGCTGAAGACAAGTAGGAAGGCAGGGTCCCACCCATGTCCGAACAGGCGTTGAAGGAACTCGGGGACGTCATCGCCGCCAAGATCGGCGGCGACGTCCTGAAGGTCGAGGTGAGGCTCGGCGAACTGATGGTGACGGTCAAACGGCCGGCCATCCTGGCGGTGCTGACCGCGCTGCGCGACGATCCGGCCACCCGGTTCGAGCAGCTGACCGACATCACCGCGGTCGATTACCCGGACCGCGCGGAGCGGTTCGAGGTCGTCTACCAGCTGCTCAGCTACACCCACAACCGGCGCATGCGCGTGAAGCTGGCCACCGATGAGGACACGCCCGTCCCGTCGGCGGTTGCCGTCTTCAGCGCCGCGAACTGGTTCGAGCGCGAGGTGTGGGACCTGTTCGGCATCTTCTTCGAGAACCATCCGGACCTGCGCCGCATCCTCACCGACTACGGGTTCGAGGGGCATCCCTTCCGCAAGGACTTCCCGCTGACCGGCTACGTCGAAGCACGCTACGACGAAGACCAGAAGCGCGTGATCTACGAGCCGGTCCGTCTGACCCAGGATTTCCGCGCCTTCGACTTCCTCAGCCCGTGGGAAGGCATGACCAACGTCATGCTGCCTGGCGATGAGAAGGCGGCCCTCCAGGACGGGAGCAAGAAGCCGTGAGCATGACCGTTTCGACCGAATCGGCGACCGGCGTCGTCTCGACTGGTCCGGCAATGACTGGTCTGGGCGGGGCGATCAGCGCCTCCGGTCCGGAGACCAAGACGCAGATCAAGCCCTACACGATGAATTTCGGGCCGCAGCACCCGGCCGCCCACGGCGTGCTCCGTCTGGTGATGGAGCTGAACGGCGAGGTGGTGGAGCGTTGCGATCCGCACATCGGCCTGCTGCACCGCGGCACCGAAAAGCTGATCGAGTACAAGACCTACATCCAGGCCGTGCCGTATTTCGACCGCCTGGACTATGTCAGCCCGATGTGCATGGAGCACGCCTATGTGCTCGGCATCGAGAACCTGCTGCAGATCAAGGCGCCGCTGCGTGCGCAGTACATCCGCGTGCTGTTCTCGGAAATCACGCGCATCCTGAACCACATCCTGTCCATCACGACCGGTGCGCTGGACGTCGGCGCGATCACCCCGGCGCTGTGGGGCTTCGAGGAACGCGAAATCCTCATGGAGTTCTACGAGCGCGTGTCGGGTGCCCGCCTGCACGCCAACTATTTCCGGCCGGGCGGCGTCGCCTGGGATATCCCGGACGGGCTGCTGGACGACATCTGGGCCTTCACCGAGCGTTTTCCGAAGTTCATGGACGACCTCGAAGGCCTGCTGACCGAAAACCGCATCTTCAAGCAGCGCACGGTCGACATCGGCATCGTCACCAAGGAGCAGGCGCTCGACTGGGCCTTCACCGGCCCGATGCTGCGCGGCTCCGGCGTCGCCTGGGACCTGCGCAAGTCGCAGCCCTACGAAGTCTACGACCGCATGGAGTTCGACGTTCCGGTCGGCCTGACCGGCGACTGCTGGGCGCGCTATCTGGTCCGCATGGAGGAGATGAAGCAGTCGCTGCGCATCATCCGCCAGTGCTGCAAGGAGATGCCGGCCGGTCCTTACAAGATCGAGGACCGCAAGGTGTCCCCGCCGCCGCGCGGCGAGATGAAGCGTTCGATGGAAGCGCTGATCCACCACTTCAAGCTCTTCACCGAGGGCTTCCACGTTCCCGCCGGCGAGACCTACACCGCCATCGAGGCGCCCAAGGGCGAGTTCGGCGTGTATCTGGTGTCCGACGGCACCAACAAGCCCTACCGCTGCAAGATCCGCGCGCCGGGCTTCGCCCATCTTCAGGGCCTGGACTTCATGTCGAAGGGTCACATGCTGGCCGACGCCGTCGCCAACATCGCCTCGATGGACATCGTTTTCGGAGAAATCGATCGATGAGCGCGCCCGCTTCCGATCACGGCCACGCCGAGCCGACCAGCTTCACCTTCACTCCGGAAAACCTGGAGCTGGCGAAGCGCATCATCGCCAAGTACCCGCAGGGCAAGCAGGCCAGTGCCTGCATGCCGCTGCTGGACGTCGCCCAGCGGCAGAACGGCGGCTGGCTGCCGCGCGTCGCCATGGACGCCGTGGCCGACCTGCTCGGCATGCCGCGCATCCGCGTGTACGAGGTCGCGACCTTCTACACGATGTACAACAAGAACCCGGTCGGTAAGCACCACATCCAGGTCTGCACCACCACCCCCTGCTGGCTGCGCGGGTCGGACGAGATCGTCCACACCTGCAAGAGCAAGCTCGGCATCGACGTGGGCGAGACCACGGCCGACGGCCAGTTCACGCTGGGCGAGGTCGAGTGCTCGGGCGCCTGCGTCAACGCGCCGGTTGTGCAGATCGGCGACGATTACTACGAAGACGTGGCGCCGGAGCATATGGAGCGCATCCTCGACGCGCTGGCCCGCGGCGAGACGCCGAAGCCCGGTTCGCAGATCGGCCGTCAGTCCTCGGAGCCGGTCGGCGGCCCGACGACGCTGAAGGCTTTCACCACCGCGCAAGCGGACGATTGAGGGGGAGGGGACAGCGATGCTTCGCGATGAGGACCGCATCTTCACCAACCTCTACGGCTACCAGGACTTCGGTCTCGAGGCGGCCCGCAAGCGCGGTGACTGGGACAACACGGCATCCTTCCTGGCCAATGGCCGGGACTGGATCATCGATCAGGTGAAGGAATCGGGGCTGCGCGGTCGCGGCGGCGCCGGCTTCTCGACCGGCATGAAGTGGTCCTTCATGCCGAAGAACGTGACCGACAAGCCTGTCTATCTCGTCATCAACGCTGACGAGGGCGAGCCCGGCACCTGCAAGGACCGCGACATCCTGCGCCACGATCCGCACAAGCTGATCGAGGGCTGCCTGATCGCCGGTTTCGCAATCGGTGCCAGCGCCTGCTACATCTACATCCGCGGCGAGTTCTACAATGAGGGCTCCAACGTCCAGCGCGCCATCGACGAGGCGTATGCGGCGGGCCTGATCGGCAAGAACGCCTGCGGCACCGGCTACAGCTACGACGTCTACATCCACCGCGGTGCGGGCGCGTACATCTGTGGCGAGGAAACCGCGCTCATCGAGTCGATCGAAGGCAAGAAGGGGCAGCCGCGCAACAAGCCGCCGTTCCCCGCCCAGGCCGGTCTCTATTCCTGCCCGACCACGGTGAACAACGTCGAATCCATCGCGGTTGTTCCCACCATCCTGCGCCGCGGCGCCTCCTGGTTCGCCGGCCTCGGCCGTCCGAAGAACTCGGGCACCAAGCTCTTCTGCATCTCCGGGCACGTGAACAATCCGTGCAACGTGGAAGAGGAGATGGGCATCCCGCTGAAGGAGCTGATCGAGAAGCATGCCGGCGGCGTGCGCGGCGGCTGGGACAATTTGCTGGGCATCATCCCCGGCGGCTCGTCGGTTCCGGTCCTGCCGAAGTCGATCTGCGACACCGTCCTGATGGATTTCGACTCCTTGCGCGAAGTGCAGTCGGGCCTGGGCACCGCCGCGGTGATCGTGATGGACAAGTCCACCGACATCGTGAAGGCCATCGCCCGTCTGTCGCAGTTCTACGCCCATGAGTCCTGCGGCCAGTGCACGCCCTGCCGCGAAGGCACCGGCTGGATGAGCCGCGTCATGCAGCGCATGGTCACCGGCAACGCCCGCATGGAAGAGATCGACATGCTGCTGCAGGTCACCAAGCAGGTCGAAGGCCACACCATCTGCGCGCTCGGCGACGCTGCCGCCTGGCCGATCCAGGGCCTGTTCCGCCACTTCCGCCCGGAAGTGGAACGGCGCATCCAGGCCTACCGCAACAGCGCCCCGCTGGCGGCCGAGTAAGGAGTTCCCGTTCCCATGCCGAAACTGACCATCGACGGGATCGAGATCGAGGTCGAGCCGGGCACCTCGATTCTCCAGGCTTGCGAGCAGCTGGGGATCGAGATTCCGCGCTTCTGCTACCATGAGCGCCTCAGCGTGCCGGCCAACTGCCGCATGTGCCTCGTGGAGATGGAGCGCGCGCCCAAGCCGGTCGCGTCCTGCGCCATGCCCTGCGGCGACGGAATGGTCGTCCGCACCAACAGCGAGACCGTCCTGAAGGCCCGCAAGGGCGTCATGGAATTCCTGCTGATCAACCACCCGCTGGATTGCCCGATCTGCGATCAGGGCGGCGAGTGCGATCTGCAGGACCAGGCCATGGCCTATGGCTTCGACCGCGGCCGCTACGGCGAGAACAAGCGGGCGGTCAAGGACAAGTATATGGGTCCGGTCATCAAGACCATCATGACCCGTTGCATCCATTGCACCCGCTGCATCCGCTTCATCAACGAAGTGGCCGGTGTTCCCGATGTCGGCGCCGTCTATCGCGGCGAGCACATGGAGATCACCACCTTCGTCGAGAAGGCGATCGGTTCGGAGCTGTCGGGCAACCTCGCCGACGTCTGCCCGGTGGGTGCGCTGACCCACAAGCCCTACGCCTTCACGGCCCGTCCGTGGGAGCTGCGCAAGACCGAAACCATCGACGTCCTTGACGCCGTCGGCTCGAACATCCGCGTCGACGCCCGTGGCGCCGAGGTGATGCGCGTCCTGCCGCGCGTCAACGACGACATCAATGAGGAGTGGCTGAACGACAAGAGCCGCTACTCGTACGATGGTCTGAAGCGCCAGCGCCTCGACCGCCCCTACATCCGCCAGAACGGCAAGCTGGTCCCCGCCAGCTGGGCCGAGGCCTTCACCGCCGTCGCGGCGCGCCTGAAGGGCCTGCCCGGCAACCGCGTCGCCGCCATCGCCGGCGATCTGGTCGATGTCGAGGCGCAGTTTGCGCTGAAGGAGCTGCTGTCGCGTCTGGGTTCGACGAACCTGGATTGCCGCCAGGACGGTGCGCGGTTCGACACCTCGGTACGCGCCGGCTACCTGTTCAATTCGGGCATCGCCGGCATCGAGAAGGCCGACGTGATCCTGCTGGTCGGCACCAACCCGCGCTGGGAAGGCACGCTGGTCAACGCCCGCATCCGCAAGCGCTATCTGGCCGGCGGCGTCACCATCGCCTCGATCGGCGAGCAGCGTGACCTGACCTATCCCTACAGCGTGATCGGCTCCGGTCCGGACACGCTGCAGCAGCTGGTCGACGGCAACCACCCGTTCGCCGAGACGCTGCGCGCCGCCAAGAACCCGATGATCATCGTCGGCATGGGCGCCTTCCAGCGCGCCGACGGTCTCGCGGTTCAGGCCGCCGCCCGTCTGGTCGGCGAGGCCTACGGCATGTTCCGCGACGACTGGAACGGCTTCAACGTCCTGCACACCGCCGCGGCGCGTGTCGGCGGCATCGAAGCCGGCTTCCTGCCGGGCGAGGGCGGCCGCGACGTCCACGGCATCCTCGACGGCGCGTTGAAGGGCGAGATCGACTTCGTCTACCTGCTGGGTGCCGACGAGATCGACATGGCCAAGCTGGGCAACGCCTTTGTCGTCTACCAGGGCCACCATGGCGATGCCGGCGCCCACCGCGCCGACGTCATCCTGCCGGGTGCCGCCTACACCGAGAAGAACGCGGTCTACGTCAACACCGAAGGCCGTCCGCAGCTTGCCCGCCTCGCGGTCTTCCCGCCGGGCGAGGCTCGCGAGGACTGGAAGATCGTCCGCGCCCTGTCGGAAGTCCTGGGCGCCACGCTGCCCTTCGACACCCACGGCCAGCTGCGCCAGCGGCTGATGGCGGCGAACCCGATCTTCGGTGCGGTCGGCGAAATGACCCCGGCCAGCTGGGCGCCGTTCGGCGCGCAGGGCCCGGTCGATGCCGCGCCCTTCGTGACGCCGATCACCAACTTCTACATGACCGACCCGATCAGCCGGGCCTCGGTGACGATGGCCAACTGCACGGAAGCGCTGGTGGGCCCTGCTCAGGAGAGGACTGGCACCCATGGCTGAGTTCTGGAGCGGCTTCCTCCTGCCGCTGATCATTATGGTTCTGGAGATCCTGGCGATCACCGTGCCGCTGCTGGTGGCCGTCGCCTTCATGACCTACGCAGAGCGCAAGATCATGGGCGCGATGCAGCTTCGCCAGGGACCGGCGATCGTCGGTCCCTTCGGCCTGATGCAGCCCTTCGCCGACGGCCTGAAGCTTTTCGCCAAGGAACAGATCCTGCCGGAAGGCGCCAACCGCGTCGTGTTCTACGTCGCCCCGATGCTGACCTTCTTCCTGGCGCTGATCGCCTGGGCGGTCATCCCGTTCGACTACGGGGTGGTACTGTCCAACATCAACGTCGGCGTGCTGTACCTGTTCGCGATCTCCTCGCTGGGCGTGTACGGCATCGTGATGGCCGGCTGGGCCTCGAACTCGCGCTACGCCTTCCTCGGTGCGCTCCGCTCCGCGGCGCAGATGGTGTCCTACGAGGTCTCGATGGGCCTCATCATCATCACTGTGCTTCTGTGCGTCGGTTCGCTGAACCTGACCGACATCGTGCGGGCCCAGGAGACGGTCTGGTTCTGCATTCCGCTGCTGCCGATGTTCGTGATGTTCTTCATCTCGGCGCTCGCGGAAACCAACCGCGCCCCCTTCGACCTGCCGGAAGGCGAGTCGGAGCTGGTCGCCGGCTTCATGGTCGAGTACAGCTCGGCTCCCTTCGCGCTCTTCTTCCTTGGCGAATACGCCAACATGATTCTGATGAGCGCGATGACGAGCATCCTGTTCCTCGGCGGCTGGCTGCCCCCGCTGCCCTTCGCGCCCTTCACCTGGGTGCCGGGCATCGTGTGGTTCGCCCTGAAGATCGCGTTCTGCCTGTTCACCTATGTCTGGGTTCGCGCCACCGTGCCGCGCTACCGCTACGACCAGCTGATGCGGCTGGGTTGGAAGGTCTTCCTGCCCCTGTCGCTGTTCTGGGTCGTGCTGACCGCCGGCGTCCTGGTGACCTTCGGCTGGCTGCCGAAGTAAGCAACGGCGAAAGCCTGCACCGAACCCACCATCGACATGTCGATTTGAGTGCCGGCGAGCCGCCCGACCAAAGGGCGGCGGCCGGCGAGGAAGGAGACGAAGAGGCCATGGCGTTCCTCGACCGCGCGGCGCGCAGCCTGTTCCTGACCGAGCTGCTGGGCGGCATGGCGCTGACCTTGCGCTACATGTTCAAGCCCAAGGTCACGATCAATTACCCCTATGAGAAGGGCCCCATCAGCTCCCGCTTCCGCGGCGAGCATGTGCTCCGCCGTTATGCGAACGGCGAGGAGCGCTGCATCGCGTGCAAGCTGTGCGAAGCGGTGTGCCCGGCTCTCGCCATCACCATCGAGGCCGAACCGCGCGACGACGGCAGCCGCCGCACCACGCGTTACGACATCGACATGACCAAGTGCATCTACTGCGGCCTGTGCCAGGAAGCCTGCCCGGTCGACGCGGTGGTCATGGGGCCGAACTTCGAGTTCTCCACCGAATCCCGTGAAGAGCTCTTCTACAACAAGCAGAAGCTGCTGGCGAACGGCGACCGCTGGGAGGCGGAAATCGCCCAGAACCTCGCGGCCGAGGCTCCTTACCGGTAAGCGGAAGCGAGAAAAACGATGATACTCCAAGGCATCGCCTTCTACGTGTTCGCCGCGCTGCTGGTGGCCTCCGGTGTGATGGTCATCTCGGCGCGGAACCCCGTTCATTCTGTCCTTTTCCTGATCCTCGCCTTTTTCCAGGCGGCCGGTCTCTGCCTCCTGATGGGGGCCGAGTTCATCGCGATGATCCTCATCATCGTCTATGTCGGCGCCGTCGCCGTGCTGTTCCTGTTCGTGGTCATGATGCTCGACATCAACTTCCGCGAGCTGCGCAAGGGTGCGATGGAAGCGCTGCCGCTGGGTGCGCTGGTTGGGCTGATCCTGCTGGCCGAACTGGCCGCCGTGCTCGGCGGCTGGATCGTGGCTCCCAACGTCGCCGCCATCGCCGGCGCGCCGACTCCGGCCTTTGATCAGGTGTCGAACACACAGGCGTTGGGCCGGCTGATGTACACGCAGTACGTCTACCTGTTCCAGGCGTCGGGCATCGTCCTGCTGATCGCCATGATCGGCGCGATCGTGCTGACGCTGCGGCACCGTCCGGGCGTGCGCAAACAGAATGTCGGCGCCCAGATTTCCCGTCGCCGGGAAGACGTGGTCGTCATTCGCAAGGTTACGACCGGGGAGGGCGTGTGATCATGGAGATCGGTCTCGGACATTACCTGACGGTCTCGGCAATCATCTTCACGCTGGGTGTGCTGGGCATCTTCCTGAACCGGAAGAACGTCATCATCATCCTGATGTCGATCGAGATGATGCTGCTGGCGGTGAACCTGAACCTCGTCGCCTTCTCGACCTTCCTGCACGATCTGGTCGGCCAGATCTTCGCCATGATCATCCTGACCGTCGCCGCCGCCGAGGCGGCCATCGGCCTCGCCATCCTGGTGGTCTACTTCCGCAACCGCGGCTCGATCCGAGTCGAAGACATCAACATGATGAAGGGCTGAGGCGGCGCCATGGAAGTGCTAGTCGTATTCCTTCCGCTCCTGGCGTTCCTCGTCGCCGGATCGATCGCGCTGTTCGGCGGGCCGAAGGCCGAGCCGGCGGCTGCCGGTCACGGAAGCCACGGTCATTGCCATGACGATCACGGGCACGCCCAGATCGCCCATGCCCATGACGATCATTCCCATCACATCTCGCATGACGAGCTGGACCACGCACACGACGACGCCCACGACGACCACCATGTCGTCGCCGGGCCGCCGACGGTGGGCGACCGCGTCTCGCAGTTCGTGACCGCGGGTGCAGTCATCGTCTCGGCGATCCTGTCCTGGATCCTGTTCTTCGACGTCGCCGTGCACGGTAACCCGCGCACGATCGAGCTGATGACCTGGATCCAGAGCGGCACGCTGGACGTGAAGTGGGCGCTGCGCGTCGACCAGCTCACCGCGGTGATGCTGATCGTCGTCAACACCGTCTCGGCGTGCGTGCACGTCTACTCCATCGGCTACATGGCCGAGGATCCGCAGAAGCCGCGCTTCATGGGCTACCTGTCGCTGTTCACCTTCGCCATGCTGATGCTGGTGACGGCGGACAACCTGGTCCAGCTGTTCTTCGGCTGGGAGGGCGTCGGTCTGGCCTCCTACCTGCTGATCAACTTCTGGTACGAGAAGCCCTCGGCGAACGCCGCCGCCATGAAGGCCTTCCTGGTCAACCGCGTCGGCGACTTCGGCTTCGCGCTCGGCATCTTCGCGATCTTTGTGCTGACCGGTTCGGTCCAGTTCGACACGATCTTCGCCAAGGCCCCGACGCTGACCGGCGAGACGCTGCATTTCCTCAGCTGGGACTTCAACGGTCTGACCGTCGCCTGCCTGCTGCTGTTCATGGGCGCCATGGGCAAGTCGGCGCAGCTTGGTCTGCACACCTGGCTGCCGGACGCGATGGAAGGCCCGACCCCGGTGTCGGCGCTCATCCACGCGGCCACCATGGTCACCGCCGGCGTCTTCATGGTCTGCCGCCTGTCGCCCGTCTTCGAATACGCCCCGACGGCGCTCGAGGTGGTGACGGTGGTCGGCGGCCTGACCGCCTTCGTCGCGGCGACCATCGGTTTCACCCAGTTCGACATCAAGCGCGTCATCGCCTATTCGACGATGTCGCAGCTCGGATACATGTTCTTCGCCGCCGGCGTCTCCGCCTACGGCGCGGCCATGTTCCATCTGTTCACGCACGCCTTCTTCAAGGCCCTGCTGTTCCTTGGCGCCGGCTCGGTCATCCATGCTCTGCACCATGAGCAGGACATGCGGAAGATGGGCGGCGTCTGGCGCAAGATTCCCTTCACCTATGCGGTGATGTGGATCGGCAATCTGGCTCTCGCCGGTCTGCCCTTCTTCGCCGGCTACTATTCCAAGGACATGATCCTGGAGGCGGCCTTCGCCTCGGGCAGCGGGGTGGGGCGCTTCGCCTTCGCCCTGGGTATCGCGGCTGCTCTGCTGACCGCCTTCTACTCCTGGCGCCTGCTGTTCATGACCTTCCACGGCACGCCGCGGATGGACAAGGAAGTCTACGACCACGCCCACGAATCGCCGGTCGTCATGCTGATCCCGCTGGCGGTCCTGACGCTTGGCGCGCTGTTCGCCGGCTTTGGTTTCCACCAATGGTTCATTGGTCACGACCGGATGGAATTCTGGGGCAAGGCCATCATGACCCTGCACGAGCATGACGCCATCGAGGCCGCGCACCACCACACCCCGGGCTGGGTCGCCATCGCCCCGCTGGTGGTCGGCCTGATCGGTATCGCCATGGCCTACATCGGCTATGTGATGATGCCGCGCCTGCCGGGCCGGATCGCCTCCACCTTCCGCGGCATCCACCAGTTCCTCTACAACAAGTGGTACTTCGACGAGCTGTACGACGCGCTGTTCACCCGTCCGGCCAAGGCCATCGGCTACGGCCTGTGGAAGTCGGGCGACGGGGCGGTGATCGACGGCGTGGGACCGGACGGCATCGCCGCCGCCACCCGCGACGTCGCGGCACGCGCCAGCCGGCTGCAGTCGGGGTACGTCTATCACTACGCCTTTGCCATGGTGATCGGGGTCGTCCTGCTCGTCGCCTGGCTGTCGGTCTTCGGCTGAGCGGTTTCGAAGGAGAACAACAACAATGGCTAGCTGGCCGATCCTGTCGTTCGCGACCTTCCTGCCGCTCGTGGGCGTCGCGCTGATCCTGCTGTTCTGCCGGGGCAATTCCCCGGACGTGCTGCGGAACGTGCGGTACATCTCGCTGTGGACGACCCTCGTCACCTTCGTCCTGACCCTGCTGGTCTGGGCCAACTTCGATCCGCGCAATCCCGGCTACCAGATGGTCGAGAAGGCGGGCTGGATCCCCGAGTTCGGCATCAACTACCACATGGGCGTCGACGGCATTTCGGTGCTGTTCGTCGTCCTGTCCGGCTTCCTGATGCCGCTGTGCATCCTGGCGAGCTGGGAGTCGGTGCAGGTCCGCCTGAAGGAATACATGATCGCATTCCTCGTGCTGGAAACCCTGATGATCGGGATGTTCTGCGCGCTGGACTTCATCCTGTTCTACATGTTCTTCGAAGGCGTCCTGATCCCGATGTTCCTCATCATCGGTGTCTGGGGCGGCCCGCGCCGCGTCTATGCCGCCTTCAAGTTCTTCCTCTACACGCTGCTCGGCTCGGTCCTGATGCTGTTGGCGATCCTGGCCATGTATTATGTGGCCGGCACCACCGACATCCCGACCATCACCGCCACCCAGTTCCCGCGCAACATGCAGCTGTGGCTGTGGCTGGCCTTCTTCGCCTCCTTCGCGGTGAAGGTGCCGATGTGGCCGGTCCACACCTGGCTGCCGGATGCCCACGTCGAGGCGCCGACCGCCGGCTCGGTGATCCTGGCCGGCGTGCTGCTGAAGATGGGCGGGTACGGCTTCCTGCGCTTCAACATTCCGATCCTGCCGGAAGCGACCGAGTATTTCGCGCCGCTGATCTACACCCTGTCGGTCGTCGCCGTGATCTACACCTCGCTGGTCGCTCTCGCCCAGGAGGACATGAAGAAGCTGATCGCCTACTCGTCGGTCGCCCACATGGGCTTCGTCACCATCGGCATGTTCGCGCTGAACCAGCAGGGCATCGAAGGCTCGGTGTTCCAGATGCTGTCGCACGGCGTCGTGTCGGGTGCGCTGTTCCTGTGCGTCGGCGTCGTCTACGACCGGCTGCACACCCGCGAGATCGCCCGTTACGGCGGCCTCGTGAAGAACATGCCGAAATACGCGGTGGTCTTCCTGTTCATGACCATGGCCTCGGTCGGTCTGCCGGGTACCGCCGGTTTCGTCGGCGAGTTCCTGGTGCTGATGGGCGTCTTCCGCGACAACACCTGGGTCGCCGCCCTGGCCGCTACGGGCATGGTTCTGGGCGCCGCCTACGCGCTGTGGCTGTACCGCCGCGTTGTCTACGGCAAGCTGACCAAGCCGGACGTCAAGGCGATGTTCGACATAACTCCGCGCGAAATCGCGGTGTTCGTGCCGCTGATCATTGTCGTCCTGTGGATGGGCGTCTATCCCAGCAGCTTCCTGAACGTCACCTCGGCATCGGTCGAGCAGCTGATCCAGACCTACCAGACCAAGCTGGCCGCGTCGCACGCCGCGTCCGGTGTCTCGGTCGCCGCTCGGTAAGGGGTTCTTCGACATGACCGCAGTGTTTCCCGACATCTGGCCGGCCCTGCCGGAGATCTTCCTGGCACTCTCGGGCGTTGCCCTGCTGATGCTGGGCGTGTTCCGCGGGGACGGCTTCACCCGTCCCGTCTCCTATCTGGCGATCGTCTGCATGCTGCTCGCCGCCGTCCTGGCGATGGGCTACGGTAGCGGCCGCGTCGTCACCTTCAACGGCATGTTCGTGATGGATGCCTTCGGCGTCTTCATGAAAGTGCTGGTGCTGGTCTCCGCGGCCTTTGCGGTCGTCCTCTCGCTCGGCTTCAACGAGCGGGAGCAGATGGCCCGCTTCGAGTTCCCAGTGCTGATGGTCTTCGCCACGCTCGGCATGCTGATGATGATCTCGGCCAACGATTTCATCTCGCTGTATGTCGGCCTGGAGACCCAGAGCCTGGCGCTCTATGTCATCGCGGCCTTCCGCCGTGACAGTGGGAAGTCGTCGGAAGCCGGCCTGAAGTACTTCGTCCTCGGCTCGCTCTCCTCGGGCATGCTGCTGTACGGTGCTTCGCTGGTGTACGGCTTCGCCGGCACGACTTCGTTCGACAAGGTGGCGGCGCTGTTCGCCGGTGGCGCCCATGTGTCGCCGGGTCTGGTGATCGGTCTGGTGTTCGTGATGGCCGGTCTGGCCTTCAAGATCTCGGCCGCTCCGTTCCACATGTGGACGCCGGACGTCTATGAGGGTGCGCCGACCCCGGTGACCGCCTTCTTCGCGGCGGCGCCGAAGGTGGCGGCCATCGCCCTGCTGACCCGCGTGGTGATGGAGCCGTTCGGCCACCTCGCCGCCCAGTGGCATCAGGTGCTGGTGGCGACCGCCATCCTGTCGATGGTGATCGGTTCCTTCGTCGCCATCATGCAGACCAACATCAAGCGCCTGATGGCTTACAGCTCCATCGGCCATGTCGGTTACGCGCTGGTCGGCCTGACGACCGGTACGCAGGACGGCGTGCGCGGCGTGCTGATCTACATGGCGCTCTACATCGCCATGAACATCGGCGCCTTCGCGGTCATCCTCAGCATGAAGGCCAAGGGCCGGATGCTGGAGGAGATCAAGGACTTCTCCGGCCTGTCCAAGACCAACCCGATGCTGGCCGCGACCATGGCGATCTTCATGTTCTCCATGGCCGGCATCCCTCCGATGGCGGGCTTCTTCGGCAAGCTCTATGTCTTCCTGGCCGCCGTCGCCGCGCAGGAATACACGCTGGCCGTCGTCGGTGTGCTGACCAGCGTCGTGGGTGCCTTCTACTATCTGCGCATCATCAAGATCATGTATTTCGATGAGCCCGCAGTGGTGGTCGACAAGGTCGACGACGACAGCATGACCGGCGTCCTGGTGCTGACCAGCCTGTTCACCTTGCTGTTCTTCGTCGCTCCCGCGCCGATCCTGAACGGTGCGGCGGCTGCCGCGGCGGCCCTGTTCGCCGGGTGACATCCGACCGATGACGGCATCGCTCGAAGCGGAGGCGGCGCGTCTGCGCCTGCCTCCGGGCTTCCAGATCAAGGCCTTCGACTCCGTCGGCAGTACGAACGACGAAGCGAAGGCCTTGTCGCGTTCAGGGGCGCCCGAAGGCACCGTCGTCTGGGCGCGCCGCCAGGACAGCGGCCGTGGCCGCCGCGGCCGGGCCTGGACGTCCCCTGAAGGAAATCTCTACAGCACGACCATCCTGCGGCCCGGCTTGGCCCCGGCGGAGGCGGCGCAGATCTCCTTCGTCGCGGCGCTCGCCATTGCGGAAACTGCCGAGTCGGTCCTGCCTGACCCGAGCGGCGTTCGCTGCAAATGGCCCAATGACGTTCTGGTGCATGACCGCAAGCTGTCGGGCATCCTGCTCGAGTCGGAGCCGGCAGCCGACGGCAAGGTCGCCTGGGTGGTGCTGGGGGTCGGCATCAACCTGCGGCATTTTCCCGCGACCGCCGATTATGGCGCCACCTCCTTGATTGCCGAGGGCGCTCCGCCGATGGGGCCGGGCGCGCTTCTCGAGGTCTATGCGGGGCATCTGGCGACTTGGTACGGCCGCTGGCTCGCGCATGGTTTCGCGCCCGTGCGCGAGGCGTGGCTGGCGCGGGCCAAGGGGCTTGGCGGGCCGATCCTGGTCAGGCTGGCCGATCGGACGATCCCCGGCACTTTCGCCGATCTGGACAGCGACGGCGTTCTGTTGCTTGATCCAACGGACGGCGGGCCGCGGCAGCGGATCGCCGCCGGCGACGTGTTCTTCGCGCCGCCTCCAGCGAGCTGAGTTCGCCAGCCGAATTCAAACGCCCACCGCCTTCAGGACCTTGCCATGCTGCTTGCCATCGACGCCGGAAACACGAATGTGGTGTTCGCCATCTATGACGGCGACCGCCAGCGCGGCATCTGGCGAACGGCGACCGATCCCAAACGCACCTCCGACGAATATATGGTGTGGCTGACCCACCTGATGGCGTTGAAGGGGCTGAAGCCGGTCGACATCCACGGCGCGATCATCGCCAGCGTCGTGCCCGGCGCCACCTTCAACCTGAAGCGGCTGTGCAAGGATCATTTCGGCTGCGAGCCGGTGATCGTCGGCCAGCCCGGAGTTGATCTCGGTGCGAAGGCCCTGGTCGACCGGCCGGAGGAGGTGGGCGCCGATCGTCTGGTCAACACGGTGGCCGCCGCGGCGACCTACAAGACGCCGCTGATCGTCATCGATTTCGGTACGGCCACGACCTTCGACGTGGTGGATGCCGATGGCAATTACTGCGGCGGCGTGATCGCGCCGGGGCTGAACCTGTCGCTGGAGGCGCTGCAGAGGGCCGCGTCCAAGCTGCCGCGGGTCGAGATTCAGCCGCCGTCCGAGGTGATCGGCAAGAACACCATCGCATGCATGCAGTCCGGCATCTTCTGGGGGTATGTCGGCCTGATCGAAGGGCTGGTCTCCCGCATCCGGGCGGAGTACGGCGAACCGATGCGGGTGGTCGCCACTGGCGGATTGGCTGTTCTTTTCGCCAAGGCTACCCATGTGATCGAACACACCGACAACGAGCTGACGCTCCGCGGTCTCCTCCTGATCCACAAGCGCAACACGGTCCAATGACACAATCCTCCAAGACAGCCGCCGGAACGTCCGAAGCCCCGGCGGACACCTTCGTTCCGGAGGATGGCGCACTGTATTTCGTCCCACTCGGCGGTTCCGGCGAGATTGGGATGAACCTCAATCTCTACGGCCATCAGGGCAAGTGGTTGATGGTGGACCTCGGCATCTCCTTTGCCGACGACACCATGCCCGGGCTGGACGTCATCATGCCGGACCCGACCTTCATCGCCGAGCGTCGCGACGATCTGGTCGGTCTGGTGCTGACCCATGCGCATGAGGACCATCTGGGCGCGGTGCAGTATCTGTGGCCGGAGCTGCGCTGTCCCGTTTATTGCACGCCCTTCACCGCGGCCTTCCTGCGCGCCAAGCTGCACGAGAAGGGCCTGAGCAGCACGGTGCCGATCCACGAAATCCCGCTGGGTGGCACGGTGAAGGCCGGTCCCTTCTCCGTCGAATACGTCACCATGACGCATTCGATCCCGGAGCCGAACGCGCTCGCCATCCGCACCTCGGCCGGGACCATCCTGCACACCGGCGACTGGAAGCTGGACCCCGATCCGCTGGTCGGCGAGACGGCCGATGAGGAACGGCTGCGCGCCATCGGCGACGAAGGGGTGCTGGCGCTGGTCGGCGACAGCACCAACGCGCTGGTGCCCGGCGCCGCCGGGTCGGAGGCGACCGTCCGCGATGCCCTGATGGAGTTGTTCGGCCGCTATCGCGACCGCCGCATCGCCGTCAGCTGCTTTGCCACCAATGTGGCGCGGCTGGAGAGCATTGCCGCCGCCGCCGCCGCCCATGACCGCCATGTGGCATTGGTCGGCCGCTCGCTGTGGCGCATCAACGAGGCGGCGCGGGCCACCGGCTATCTCGCCGACGTGCCGAAGTTCCTGTCGGAGCATGACGCCAGCTATCTGCCGCGCGAGAAGCTGGTGCTGATCTGCACCGGCAGCCAGGGGGAGCCGCGCTCGGCGCTTGCCCGTATCGCCGCCAACGATCATCCGCAGGTCACGCTGTCGCGCGGCGACGTGGTGATCTTCTCCTCCCGCGAGATTCCCGGCAACGAGCGCGCCATCGGCCGCATGCAGAACCAGCTGGTCGCACAGGGAGTCGAACTGGTGACGGCGGACGAGGCGCCGGTCCATGTCTCCGGCCACCCGGCGCGGAACGAACTGGTGCGCATGTACCAGTGGGTGCGTCCGCGCATCGCCGTGCCGGTCCATGGCGAGCAGCGCCACCAGCAGGCCCATGCCGCCCTGGCGGAGGAGTGTCAGGTCGCCCACAGCATCGTTCCGGCCAACGGCGAAGTCCTCCGGCTCGACGGGCCGGAGGGCGCGCGGGTGGTGGCCAACGTGCGGGCCGGACGCATGGCGGTGGACGGCAAGCGTCTGGTGCCGCTCGACACCGGCATGATGCGCGCGCGTAACCGCATGGTGAACAACGGCGCCGCCGTGGTGACGCTGGTGATGACCGGAACGGGCGAGTTGCTGACCGCTCCGCAACTGGCGGTGATGGGGCTGATCGACGAGGCGACCGACCGCGACCTGTTGCTGGACGTGGTGGATGCCGTGCGCGAGTCGGTGGCGATGCTGCCCAAATCGGCACGGGGCGACGACGCCCAGGTGAAGGAGGCGGCACGGATCGCCGTGCGCCGCTGCTTCAACGCGACCCACGGCAAGAAGCCGGTGACGGAGGTCCATCTGGTCCGCGTCTGACCGAACCCAAGAACGGATTTGATGTATAACAGGCTTATCAGAGCCCGCTAACGGGCCAGGAACAGCCAGCGAGAGGACACGCATGATCGGGAAGCTCAACCACGTCGCCATCGTCGTTCCGGACCTTCCGGCGGCGACCGCGCTCTATCGCGACACGCTGGGCGCCGCAGTGTCGCAGCCGGTGGATCTGCCGCCGCACGGCGTCACCGTGGTCTTCGTCACCCTGCCAAACACCAAGATCGAACTGCTGCATCCGTTCGGCGAGAAGTCGCCGATCGCCGGCTTCCTGGAGAAGAACCCGTCGGGCGGCATCCACCATATCTGCTATGAGGTGGAGGACATCCTGGCCGCCCGCGACCGGCTGAAGGAGCAGGGCGCCCGCGTGCTGGGCGATGGCGAGCCGAAGATCGGCGCCCATGACAAGCCGGTCCTGTTCCTGCACCCGAAGGATTTCTGCGGGACGCTGGTGGAACTGGAGCAGGCCTGAGACGGCTGACACGCGGAGGGGACGATGAACAACTGGGTGACTGGAGCCTTCGTTTACGTCGTCGTCTGGTGGGTGGTGCTGTTCGCGGTGCTGCCCTGGGGCGTTCGGACCCAGGAGAACCCTGAACCGGGCATGGCCTCCTCCGCGCCGGTCGAGCCGCGCATCCTGCGGAAATTCATGATCACGTCGCTGGTCGCCCTGCTGGTGTGGCTGGCGATCTTCGGCATCGAGCGGTCCGGCATCATCTCCTTCCGGGACATGGCGCGGGACATGTTCTGACGCCAGATTGCTCTGAGTATCGAGAGGAGCGAGGCGGGTGAGCCTGACCTATTGCGCGGCCGCACCCGGCCATCCCCATCACGGCCCCTACCATGATGGCGAGTACGGTTTTCCCAGCAGCGATGACCGGGTGCTGTTCGAGCGTCTGGTGCTGGAGATCAATCAGGCCGGCCTGTCCTGGCTGACCATCCTGAAAAAGCGTGACGCCTTCCGCGCCGCCTTCGACGGGTTCGACATCGACCGGGTCGCCGCCTATGGCGAGGCGGAGCGGGCGCGGCTGCTGGCCGACGTCGGCATCATCCGCAACCGTCTGAAGGTGGACGCGGTGATCGAGAACGCCCGCCGCATCGTCGCATTGCGGGAAACCCACGGCTCCTTCGACGGCTGGCTGCGCGCCCATCATCCGCTGACCAAGCCGGAATGGGTGAAGCTGTTCGGCCGGACCTTCCGTTTCACCGGTGGCGAGATCGTCGGGGAGTTCCTGATGAGCCTGGGCTATCTGCCGGGCGCTCATCAGCCCGACTGCCCGGTCCAGGCCGTCTTGCTTGCCCAGAATCCGCCGTGGAAGGCGGCGGTGGAGGCCGGGTATCGCGGGTACGCGCCCATGGAATAGGCAATCGCCCGCCCAGAACGGTGGCAATCGCCGAAGAGCTGGGCAAAATTGCAAAAACTTTGTGCATGAGCCGCTTCTGCCTCCGTTTTGGGCTTGCCATCGCCGTGGCTCGGGTTCACTCTTTTGGAGTGATGAGGGAGGATATTCCTCCCTTTCCGACGCCTGGTGGCGATTCCTCCCTAAACTCGACAGGCCGCGCCGCTTTTGCCGCGCGGCCTTTCTTTATCCGGCCTACGGGAGGAGACAGGGCAGGGTCGCGGACAGAAAATTTCCACGCTGCTCCAGAAAACGTTAACGGTTTACTTGGTAGCGTTGCTTGGATTAGCTCGCATCGGGTTTTCCCCAATCAGGGCTATCAGCTGGGCTGAACCATCACCACCGGGGGGCCGGTCCGCCGGGGCGATTCCGCTTTGCCCGTTTACCGGTTGAGCCTTTTCCCGCTTCGGCGGGTGGCAGGAAAAAGGACGACAGTCGAGGCGCCGATGGCCGCGAATGAAAACGAACGGTTCGATCAGTTCGCCGCGGTTCTGTCGATTGAACTGTTGGAGCGGACAAAGAAAAGCATGGAGCTGCTGGCGCCGGAGCTTCAGCCATGCTCGATCCTGCCCTTCATCCAGACACCGTCCTTCGTAGAGTTCTATCAGGAGTTGGTGCGCGTCGGCATTCTGCCGGTGGTGCTCAGCCGCCGTCCGGTGCGCGCGATCGTCGGTGACGTCGATTGGGCGCGGGAGGGGCGCGAATATCTGCTGACGGTCCTCGACGACCGCTCCAACGCCGTCTTCACCGCCTGGGAATATGCCTGGGACTCGTTGTGGGACGAGCGCAAGGTTGGGCAGGACGGCGGTGGCGGCAGCCAGACCAAACCGAAAAAGGGCTTCTTCAGCGCGCTGTTCGGCCGCAAGCGCGAGCAGAAGGCGGACGGCGGTGGCGGCGAGGGCGGTGAGGGCGGTGTCATGGCCGGCCTGCATACGATGCTGACCGAACTGGGGGAAAAGCGGGGCTTCCTGCCGCTGTTCCATGACGATGTCCGCATCCTGAAGGCGTTGCCGCGCCTGAAGCCCGGTCGGGTGGCGCAGGCGTGGAAGGAGATCTCGCAGTACCACCACCAGGAATTCTACCTGCCCGAGCCCGAACAGGCGAAGCCGGGTGTGACCTCCGAGTGTCTGCAGAAATGGCATTACAATCTGCCGGACAAGATCGGCGAGTTCCTGGTGCTGAAGGCCGCGGTGGACCTGGAGCATGTGAACAAGCCCTTCATCGGCAAATACATCCGCCAGTCGGCGCGGACCCAGGAGGAGGCGGAAAAAGGAATGCCCTACCTGTCGATCTACTGGAAATCCATGCGCAACCCGGCCCCGGTGGCCGAGCGGCACACGCTGTGAACCCGCGCGGCATCTTGTACGCCGGGCTGACGGCGGCGGCGCTGTCTCTGGCGACCGCACCGGCATCGGCGCAAACCCAACCGCCGCGTCCCGGTCCGGTCCCGCTGACCCCCGATGCCGCCCGCGACCGGCCGGTGGTGGATCTGTCCTTGTGCCAACGGCTGACCCGCCATGTGCCGGCCGCCGACGTGGAATACCGGCCGGGCGTGGATGTGCATGGCCGCGCCGTCGCCCCCGCCGACTTGGCCGGCAGTGCAGGCGCGCAGCCGCCGATCCCCATCGACCTGCCGCTGTCGATCGATCTCGCCCGGCGCATGGGCATCGCCCTGCCGTCGGTGCCGTTTCTGCCTAACGATGTCACCGCGGTGTGGCTGACCGTCGTCGGCAACCAACTCTATCTCAACGGCCAACCGATCGATCCGGGTGCCGAGGAACGCCTCTACGTCTACTGCCGCTCCCGGTAGCCGGCCGTCAAGCGGGGGGCTTACAGTGGACAAGTGCGGGCGACCTTCCTAAAGTCGCTCACCCGCCGCCGCCCGTGTCCGTTCCTGTCCGCAGGAGCCATGTGTGCGCGGCCTTGTCGAACACCTCGCACACGAGAGCAGAGCCATGCGGCTGTCCAGCTTCTTCATGCCGACCCTCAAGGAGACCCCGACCGAGGCGCAGATCGTCTCGCACCGCCTGATGCTGCGGGCCGGGATGATCCGCCAGACCAGCGCCGGCATCTATGCCTGGCTGCCGCTGGGCTATCGGGTTCTGCGCAAGATCGAGCAGATCGTCCGCGAAGAGCAGGACGCCGCCGGCGCGCAGGAACTGCTGATGCCGACCATCCAGTCGGCCGATCTGTGGCGCGAGAGCGGTCGTTACGACGATTACGGCAAGGAGATGCTGCGCATCACCGACCGTCACGACCGCGAGATGCTGTTCGGCCCGACGAACGAGGAGATGATCACCGACATCTTCCGCTCATTCGTCAAGAGCTACCGCCAGTTGCCGCTGAACCTCTACCATATTCAGTGGAAGTTCCGTGACGAGATCCGCCCGCGCTTCGGCGTGATGCGCGGCCGCGAATTCCTGATGAAGGACGCCTATTCCTTCGACATCGATGCGGACAGCGCCCGCCGTTCGTACCAGAAGATGTTCCTGGCTTACTTGCGCACCTTCGCCCGCATCGGGCTGAAGGCGATCCCGATGCGTGCCGACACCGGCCCGATCGGCGGCGACCTGAGCCACGAGTTCATCATCCTGGCCGAGACCGGCGAGAGCGGCGTCTTCTGCCACAAGGACTGGATGACCCTGGACGTGCTGAAGGACGCCCCCGGCATTGAGGACGACCTGCAGCCCTTCTTCGACCGCGTCACCGGCATTTATGCGGCGACCGACGAGAAGCACGACCCGGCCAACAGCCCGGTGCCGGAGTCGGATCTGGTGTCGGCCCGCGGCATCGAGGTCGGCCACATCTTCAACTTCGGCACCAAATATTCCAAGCCGATGAACGCGGTGGTCGCCGGCCCGAACGGCGAGTCGATCCCGGTGGAGATGGGCAGCTACGGCATCGGCGTGTCGCGCCTGATGGGCGCTATCATCGAGGCCAGCCACGACGACAACGGCATCATCTGGCCGGACGCCGTCGCGCCCTTCAACGTCGGCCTGATCAACCTGAAGTCCGGCGACGCCGAGACCGACCGCGTCTGCGCCGAGCTGTATGCGAAGCTGGAATCGGCCGGCCTGGAGGTCGCCTATGACGACCGTGACGAGCGTCCCGGCGCCAAGTTCGCCGACATGGACCTGATCGGCGTTCCCTGGCAGCTGGTCGTCGGCCCGCGCGGCCTGAAGAACGGCGTCGTCGAACTGAAGCGCCGCGCCACCGGCGAAAAGGAAGAGCTGCCGGTCGAGGCGGCGCTGGCGAAGCTGCTGGGCTGATCGGCTTAGCTCGAAGAGGAAGCCCGGATCGCCCAAGTCGGCGATCCGGGCTTTGCCCTTTTCCCGCCACGCTCACGTTCTTATCTAGGGCATCGTTTCCGCCCGCCCACAGGGCCTCCCCCACAGGATCCCAGCCGCATGATCTTCAACGCCTTCGAACGCATGGTCGCGATGCGTTACCTTCGGGCGCGCCGCCAGGAAGGGTTCATCTCGGTCATCGCGGGGTTCTCGTTGCTGGGCATCGCGCTCGGCGTGGCGACGCTCATTATCGTCATGGCGGTGATGAACGGATTCCGGGCGGAGCTGCTGGGCCGGGTGCTCGGTCTGAACGGGCATCTCAACGTCTACAGTTCACGAGGCGGGCCGCTGCCGGACTTTGACATCCTGGCCGGCAAGCTGCGCAACACGCCGGGCGTGGTGAATGTCACCCCGACGGTGGAAGGGCAGGCGCTGGTGTCGGTGCACGGAGTCGCGTCGGGCGCCGTCATCCGCGGCGTGCGGGCGGAAGATTTCAAGGTGCGACCGACGCTCGCCAACAACGTCATCCGCGGTTCGGTGGATGAGTTCGGCCAGGACCGCGTCGCCATCGGCGTGCGCATGGCCCAACGGCTGGGGCTGTCGGTCGGCGACCAGATCACGCTGATCGCACCCCAGGGCAACGTCACCGCCTTCGGCACCGTGCCGCGGATGCGCAGCTACCCGATCGGCGCGATCTTCGACGTCGGCATGTTCGAATACGACAACAGCTTCATCTTCCTGCCGCTGGAGGAGGCGCAGGCCTTCTTCCGCACCGGCGACGCTGTGACCTCGCTGGAGGTCTTCGTGAGCGACCCGATGCAGATCGCGTCCGCCCGCGCCGCCGTTCAATCGGCGGTCGCCGGGGAGGGCAGGGTGGTCGACTGGCAGCAGTCGAACGCCAGCTTCTTCACGGCGCTTCAGGTCGAACGCAATGTGATGTTCCTGATCCTGTCGCTGATCATCATGGTCGCCGCCTTCAACATCATCTCGAGCCTGATCATGCTGGTGAAGGACAAGGGGCGCGACATCGCGATCCTGCGCACCATGGGGGCGACGCGCGGCATGATCATGCGCATCTTCTTCCTGTCCGGCGCCAGCGTCGGGGTGACGGGGACCTTGCTGGGTCTCGCGCTCGGCGTCTCGTTCGCGCTGAACATCGAGAGCATCCGGCAGGTCATCCAGGGGCTGACCGGCACCAACCTGTTCAATGCCGAGATTTACTTCCTGTCCCACCTGCCGGCGAAGATCGACTGGAGCGAGGTCATTCAGGTGACGCTGATGGCGCTGGGCCTGTCCTTCGCCGCCACCATCTACCCGTCCTGGCGCGCCGCCCGGCTCGACCCGGTGGAGGCCCTGCGCTATGAGTGACGCCGTCCCCATGAAATCCATGTTGCAGCCGATGCTGGAACTGAAGGGCATCGTCCGCCGCTTCGAACAGGCGGGCGAGACGCTGGAGGTGCTGCGCGGGGTCGACCTGACCGTCGGCGCCGGCGAACTGGTGGCGCTGGTCGGCCCGTCGGGTGCCGGCAAATCGACGCTGCTGCACATCGCCGGACTTCTGGAGCGGCCGACCGACGGCATGGTGCGCATCGCCGGCACCGACGTGTCCAACCTGGACGATGGCAAGCGGACCGAGGTGCGGCGTCGCTCCATCGGCTTCGTCTACCAGTTCCACCACCTGCTGCCGGAGTTTTCGGCGCGGGAGAACATCGTCCTGCCGCAGATGATCGCCGGCGTGTCGAAGTCGGTCGCCCGGCAGCGCGCGGACGAGCTTCTGCGCATGGTCGGGCTGGAGCAGCGCGGCACCCACCGGCCGGCCCGCCTGTCCGGTGGCGAGCAGCAGCGCGTCGCCATCGCCCGCGCGCTGGCCAACGCCCCGTCGCTGCTGATCGCCGACGAGCCGACCGGCAACCTCGACCCCCACACGGCGGAGCATGTCTTCGCCATGCTGTCGGCCATCGTCCGGCAGGCCAAGGTCGGCGCCCTGGTCGCGACCCACAATCTTGACCTCGCCCGTCGCATGGACCGGGTTCTGGAGATGCGCGACGGGCATCTGGTGGAATATCAGCCGTCGGAACTGGTGCCGCTGAGTGAGGTCGCGCCGGAAGCATCATAAGAAGTGTCATAGACCGAAAGCGGAACCTCCCCCTGGTTGCCAAGCCGGCGCGGCGCCCCCACTCTCATGCGCGACCGCACCGGCTGAGCTGCGGCACCGACAAGACAGGGGGCATCGGGGATGGACCAGCGGATCATCGACCTCTACGACGAATACACCCACGCGCCGTTGCCGCGCCGGGTCTTTTTGGAACGGCTGGCAGCAATGGCTGGCGGTGCGGCGGCGATCCCCGCGATCCTGGCGGCGATCGAGCCGAACTATGCCCGCGCCGCCATCGTCGGTGAGGACGACACCCGTCTGGCCGCGGAAAAGATCAGCTTCCAGGGGGCGACCGGCGACGTGTCCGGCTATCTCGCCCGGCCGAAGCTGATCGACAAGGCTCCGGCGGTGCTGGTCATCCACGAAAATCGCGGCCTGAACGCCTATGTCGAGGATGTCACCCGCCGCCTTGCCACCGAAGGCTTCGTGGCGATGGCGCCGGACCTGCTGTCGCCGCTGGGCGGCACGCCGCAGGATGCCGACAAGGCCCGCGACATGATCGGCCAGCTCGACGCCGACAAGACGGTCAACAACCTCGTCGCGGCCATGAGTTACCTGATGGCCTACCGCTATTCCTCGGCCAAGGTCGGGGCGGTCGGCTTCTGCTGGGGCGGCGGCATGATCAACCGGTTGGCGATCAAGGCGCCCGACCTGAAGGCCGGCGTCGCCTTCTACGGCCCGACCCCCGACCCGGCGCTGGTCGGTACGGTGAAGTCGCCGCTGCTTCTGCACTATGCCGGGCTGGACCAGCGCGTGAACGCCGGCATCCCCGCTTACGACGAGGCGCTGAAGAAAGCCGGCGTCGAGCATCAGATTTACGTGTACGAGGGCGTCAACCACGCCTTCCACAACGACACCTCGGCCGAACGCTACAACAAGGATGCCGCCGATCTGGCCTGGAAGCGGACGGTGGAGTTTTTGAAGGCGAAGCTGGCGTAGGGGGGTGCTCTTGCCCCCTCCCTAGCCCTCCCCCGCCTCTGGCGGGAGAGGGAACTCCGCCGCTCTTGCGCTTAACTTCCTCTCCCTTAAAGCGGGGGAGGGTTGGGGAGGGGGCAATCACTCCAACAGCTCCGCCGTCTCCACCACCGTCGCATACTCTCCGTCCATGTTGGCGAGCGACAGGTCATGGACCTCTTCGGCCGTCCGCAGTCTCCCTGACCGGTCCAGGCGGGCGAAGGTGAAGCAGGCGTCGGCCGCCAGACGCACGTCGTAGCCGAGGTTGCCGGCCATCCGCACCGTCGCCTCGACGCTGTTGTTGGTGATGACACCGGCCACCACCAGCATGCCGATGCCGCGGGCGCGCAGCCAGTCGTCCAGGCCGGTGCCGATGAAGGCGCTGTTCACCCGCTTGCCGATCACCGTCTCGCCCGGCAGCGGCATCGCCTCGTCCTTGAAGGCGTGGCCAGGGCTGCCGGGGCGATAGGCGGAGTCGGGCTCCGTCGAATCGTGGCGGATATGGACGATGGGCCGCCCATCCCGTCGCCAAGCGGCCAGCAAGGCGGCGACGTTGGCCTCCGCCTGCGGGTTGTTGCGCGGGCCGAGATGGCTCCAGCGCGGGTCGTCGATGGCCTTTTGCAGGTCGACGATCAGCAAAGCGGTGTTGGTGGGCAGTGGAGCGGGGAGGGTTTCCATGCCGACGATCCTGCCGCGATAGTCCATCGCGTGACAAGTCCGCCGGTTTCTGGCTCTAATCCGGCACTCGACCCTCGTTTCCCGTTTCAAGCGCTCGTCCGGAGGCGCCGTGCTCGCATCCCCCCTGTCATTGCTCGCCGTCGCCGCCGGAGGTGCCGCCGGATCGGTGGCGCGTTATCTGACGCTGCTGCTGATCGCGCAGTGGGTCGGCACCCGTTTTCCGATGGGGACGATCATCGTCAACGTGATCGGCTGTACGGTGATGGGGGTGCTGTCGGAACTGGCGAGCCTGACATGGTCGCCGTCGCCGGAAATCCGCGCCCTGCTGCTGGTCGGCGTGCTCGGCGGCTTCACCACCTTCTCCTCCTTCACGCTGGACATCGGCGTCCTCGTCGCCCGTGACGAGATCGCCGCGGCGGCGGGATACTTCCTCGCCTCGACGCTGTTCAGCGTGGTGGGCTTCTTTGCCGGCCTGTGGGCCGTGCGTTCTCTTGTTTCGGTGTCCATCTGATGACTGACTCTCCCGATCACGCTGATACCACGTCGACCGAAGCCAAAAGCGACAGCAAGGTCGAAACCCGCATCGTCACGGCCGACGAGGCCGACATGCGGCTCGACCGCTGGTTCAAGCGGCATTTCCCCGACGTGAACCACAGCTACCTGCAGAAGCTGCTGCGCACGGGCCAAGTCCGCATCGACGGCAAGCGGGCGGAGACGTCGTCGCGGCTGGCGGCCGGGCAGGGAATTCGCATCCCGCCGCTGGCTGCCTGGGCCGCGCCGGTCAGGGGGCCGAGTCAGGGGGCCAGCAAGCCCAAGGGCATGTCGGACAAGCAGATTGCCGAGCTGCAGGCGCTGGTGCTCTACCGCGACGCCGATGTCATCGCCATCAACAAGCCGGCCGGTCTGGCGGTGCAGGGCGGCACCGGCACCTCCAAGCACCTCGACGCCATGCTGGACGCCCTGCGCTTCGACGGCAACGAGCGGCCGAAGCTGGTCCACCGGCTGGACAAGGACACCTCGGGCGTGCTGCTGCTGGCCCGCACCACCTTCGCCGCCAGCAAGCTGACGGAGCTGTTCCGCGGCAGCGCCGTGCGCAAGATCTACTGGGCCGTCACCGTCGGTGTGCCGACGCCCTACCAGGGCAAGATCGACCTCGCGCTGGCCAAGGAAGGCGGCCCGCATGGCGAGCGGGTGGCGGAGAACAAGGAAGAGGGCAAGCGCGCCGTCACCGTCTATTCGGTGCAGGAGAATGTCGGCAAGCAGGCGGCCTTCGTCGCCATGTGGCCGCTGACCGGCCGCACCCACCAGCTGCGCGTCCACATGGCCGCCGTCGGCACGCCGATCCTGGGCGATGGCAAATATGCCGGGCTGGGCGCCTTCCTGGCCGGGGCGGAGGTGGCGAAGAAGCTGCACCTGCATGCCCGCCGGCTGATCCTGCCGCACCCGCGTGGCGGCAAGACCATCGACGTGACGGCACCGCTGCCCGACCACATGCAGGCGACCTGGAAGTATTTCGGCTTCAGCCCCAACCTGCGCGACGACCCGTTCGAGGATTTCGAGTGATGGCCTCCGCGGGGAGAGCGCCGTTGCGTCTCGCGCTGTTCGATTGCGACGGCACTCTGGTCGACAGCCAGTTCGCCATCATCGACGCCATGACCCAGGCCTGGGCCGAGCATGGGCTGGGCGAACCCGACCCGGCAGATGTACGCCGCATGGTCGGGCTGTCGCTGGTGGAGGCGGTGGCCCTGCTGCTGCCGCAACGTGACGCTGACCTGCATGTCGCGGTGGCGGAGAGCTACAAGCGCGCCTTCTCATCCGCCCGCAGCCGCGGCGAGGTGGACGAGCCGCTCTTTCCCGGCATCGTCGACACGTTGGCGGTTCTGGAGGAAGCGGGCGTGCTGCTGGGCGTCGCTACCGGCAAGTCGCGGCGCGGGTTGGACGCGGTGCTGAAGGGGCACGGACTGACCGGCCGCTTCGTGACGCTGCAGACCGCCGATGTCGGTCCCGGCAAGCCGAACCCGCACATGGTGCAGCGTGCGCTGGCGGAGACCGGTGCGGAAGAGGCGGCGACGGTTGTGATCGGCGACACGACCTACGACATACAGATGGCCCGCAACGCGCGGGTGCGGTCGGTCGGCGTCTCCTGGGGGTACCATGCGGTGCCGGAGCTGGAGCGGGCCGGGGCCGACCGCATCGTCCACCGCGGGCGTGACGTCGCCACCGCGGTGCTGGAGCTTTTGGAAGGGTAAGCGATGAAGCGTTTCTACAAGGCGGCAGGCGTCGGCGAGACCGGGAGCGGCTTTCAGGTCGAGCTGGACGGCCGTCCGGTGCGCAGCCCGGCCAAGGCGCCGCTGGTCTTCTCCAGCCGGCCGCTGGCCCAGGGCGTGGCCGACGAATGGGCGGCGCAGGGCGACCAGATCGACGCCCATTCCATGCCGCTGATGCAGCTGTCGAGCACCGCCGTCGACCTGATCCCGGCCAAGCGGCCGGACATCGTCCAGGCCATCAGCGCCTATGCCGGCACCGATCTGCTGTGCTATCGCGCCGAACATCCCCAGCCGCTGGTGGAACGGCAGGCGCAGCTCTGGCAGCCTCTGCTGGATTGGGCGGCGCTGACCTATGACGCGCCGCTGCATGTCTGCGCCGGGCTGATGCCGAAGCCGCAGCCGGAGGAGGCGCTGGGCGCCCTGCGCCGGGTGGTGGAGCGGACCGACGACTGGTATCTGTCGGCGCTGCAGACCGCGACCGGCGTCTGCGGGTCGATCGTCGTGGCGCTGGCCCTGCTGGAGGGCCGCCTCAGCGCCGAAGAGGCGTTCGAGGTTTCGCAGTTGGACGAAACCTATCAGATCGAGCAATGGGGCGAAGACGCCGAGGCCACGAAGCGCCGCGCAAACGTGCGCGCGGAGATCGTGGCCTGCAGACGGTTCGTGGATTTGCTGCGGGGGTGAGGTGTGGGGGTGTCAGACCCCCACACACCGTTTGGAACCCCTTACTTCGTGGTGGTGGTGCCGGTCGTCGAACCGCTGGTGGTCGAACCGGCGGTCGGGGCGGCGCCCGGCGCGACCTTCTCGGTCTCGGCCGGCTTGCGGCTCTTGTTCAGCGACGTCATGGTGTCGTCGTACTTGAACTCCGGCATCGACTTCACGTCGTCGCGGCTCATGCCGGCCAGGTTCAGGCGGTTGTTCTGCGAATCCCAATTGGCGGCGCTGTAATCGACGGCGACCTGCTTCTCGCCGATGCCGAGGAAGCCGCCGGAGCTGATGACCAACTGCTTGGCCTTGCCGTTGGCGTCGAGGATGACGTCCTCGATTTCGCCGATCTTGTTGTTGTCGCGGCCGTAGACGTTCTTGCCGATCAGCTCGTCGGCGCTGGCCAGCTGGCCGCCCAGGCCGCCGGATGTGGCGGCGCTGCCGGACGTCATGCTGTCAGACTTGGTGGCGTCCGACTTCATCGTATCCGACTTCGTCGTGCCGGTCTTGGTGCCGTCCGGGGCGGCGGTGTTGGACATGCTGGAGGTGGAGGAAGACGGGTTGCCCACGGTCGGCGAAGTGGTCTGTGCGACGGCGGCTCCGGTCATGAGAGCCAGCGAAGCGGCGGTAGCGATCAGGATGCGACGCATGGGGGTGGCTCCTTTGTCGTTGTGTCGAGAACACGAGGTTCGTGTGTCGAGAGACATCGGAACAACAGCGACCGAGCCCGTTTTATTTCACCTTCCGGGAATTCTTTTGGTGAGTGACTACCCCTTTGAGGTGTGGTCCCAGTCCGGTTCGTGCGGAATCAGCGTCACCGGACCGGCCTGGAAGGTCAGCCCATTTTCGGCCGCGCGCTGCACATCCTCCAGCCGCAGCAGGGCGAGCGCGGCACCATCGCGGGCGCTGCGGATCTCGCCGGCATCCTTGCCCTCCAGCGTCACCGGAGTCCCCGCTTCCGGCGCCGCGCCGTCGAAGGTGACGGGGAACAGCTTCTTCTTGATGAGGGCGCGGTACTTGGTGCGGGCGGTCAGCTCCTGCCCCATGTAGCAGCCCTTGTCCCAGGAGATGGCGTTCAGCGCGTCCATTCGGCTTTCCAGCGGGATCGATTTTTCCGGGATCAGGTCCAGCGTACCGTCTGGCACGCCGAGCGACAGGCGCAGCCGGTCGTAGTCCGCAACGTCCCGTCGCGCCAGTCCGGCCGCTTCCAGCGCCGCCAGCCCGTCGGCAGGCAGGAACAGGCGGGCGCCCAAGGCCGGCAGCCGCGGATCGGTGAAGGCGACGCCGCCGGCGAAGGGCCGCGCCGCGCCCGGTTCGGCCGGCAGACCCAGCGCCTCCAGCGCGCCGTCCCCGAAAGCGGCGACCACGCGCAGCCGGTCCGGCCGGTCTTCCAGGGCGATCTTCGACCGCAGCTTGTACATCTTCAGCCGCCGCAGCAGGTCGGCGCGCCGATCCGTTTCCGGATCCAGCAGCAGGACGGCCTCCTCGCCGCCGTCCGACTCGACGATGCTGAAATCATGCAGGAACTTGCCCTGCGGGGTCAGGAACAGGGCATAGGCGGCATGGTCGGGCGTGACCCGCAGCAAGTCGTTGGACACCAGCCCCTGCAGGAAGGCCTTGCGGTCCTCGCCCGAAACCGCCACCACGCTCCGCTGGTCCAGCACTGCGTAACCCGCCGACATCCTAGCCTCCCCATCACTCGATAGCCTGAAGTGTTGGGCCGAACGGGCCCGCTGGCAAGAGTCTGCCGCGTTGCGGAAGGCTGGGTTGCGGCTGCCGACTGTGGCATGATGACCAAAGCGGCAGATGCATCACCGTTGGGCAGAGGATCGGTTGTTGACGGCCGGTGGTGCCGCCGGATTACTCTGTTGGTAGCGGTGGCATGGCTTTGGCAATGCCATGCAGGTTTGACCTTTTCCCGGATTGCTCCCCCTTGCCTTCGCACGCCGAGACCTCACCCCCGGACGCTCCGCCGCCCCGTTTGGAGCTGCGCGGCATCACCAAGCGATTCCCCGGCTGCCTGGCCAACGACCATGTCGACCTCGTGCTGCAGCCGGGCGAGATCCATGCGCTGCTGGGCGAGAACGGGGCCGGCAAGTCCACCCTGGTCAAGATGATCTACGGGGTGCTGCATCCCGATTCCGGCACGATGCTGTGGCAGGGGGCGGAGACGACGGTGCCCGATCCGGCCGGCGCCCGCCGGCTCGGCATCGGCATGGTGTTCCAGCATTTCTCGCTGTTCGACACCCTGACGGTGACGGAGAACATCGCGCTCGGCCTCGACAATGCCGGGCCGATGGACCAGCTCGCCGACCGCATCCGCACCGTGTCCGAACGCTATGGGCTGGCGCTCGACCCCGGCCGCCATGTCTTCCACCTGTCGGTGGGCGAGCGGCAGCGGGTGGAGATCGTGCGCTGCCTGCTTCAGGACCCGAAGCTGCTGATCATGGACGAGCCGACCTCCGTCCTGACGCCGCAGGAGGCCGCCAAGCTGTTCGAGACGCTGCGCGTCCTGGCCGCCGAAGGCTGCACGATCCTCTACATCTCGCACAAGCTGGAGGAAATCCGCGCCCTGTGCAGCCGCGCGACGGTGCTGCGCGCCGGCAAGGTGGTGGGCGACGCCGATCCGCGGCAGGAGACCGCACGCAGCCTCGCCGAGATGATGATGGGGGCGGAACTGTCCACTCCCGAACGGCCGCCGCAGGGCGCCGCCGGGGCCGCCCGCCTGACGGTGCGCCATCTGTCCACCACCTCCGACAATCCCTTCGCCACCAACCTGAAGGATGTCAGCTTCGAGGTGCGGGCGGGCGAGATCCTCGGCATCGCCGGCGTCGCCGGCAACGGTCAGGCGGAGCTGATGGCGGCGCTGAGCGGCGAGGTGCTGCTGGCCGACGCCGACGCCGTGGTGATCGAGGGCACGTCTGCCGGGCATCTGGGGCCGCGGGCTCGCCGGGAACTCGGCCTCGCCTTCGTGCCGGAGGAGCGGCTGGGCCGCGGCGCCGTGCCGGAACTGAGCCTGTCGGAGAACGCGCTGCTGTCTGGCTATGCCCGCGAGCCTTTGGTGCGCGGCGGCATGGTCCATTTCGCCCGCGCCCGTGCCTATGCCGAGACCATCATCCGCGGATTCAACGTTGTCGCCCATGGCCATCGGGCGGAAGCGCGGTCGCTGTCCGGCGGCAATCTGCAGAAATTCATCATCGGCCGCGAAATCCTGCAAAAGCCGAAGCTTTTGGTCGTCGGCCAGCCGACCTGGGGCGTCGATGCCGGTGCCGCGGCCGCCATCCACAAGGCGCTGATTGAGCTGGCGCGCTCGGGTGCGGCGGTGCTGGTCATCAGCCAGGACCTGGACGAGTTGTTCGTGCTGAGCGACCGGATTTCCGTGCTGTTCCACGGCCGCCTGTCCGACAGCCGGCCGACGCACGAGACGACGGTGGAACGCATCGGCCTGCTGATGGGCGGCCTGTTCGGCACGCCGCCGGACGAAGACGGGGAGATCACGCGTGCGGTCTGATGGTTTTTTGAGCGCCGGAGACGCCGCATGAGCTTTATCCGTCTGGAACCGCGCGGGCAGGCGTCGAAGACCATGGTCTATGCCACGCCGCTGCTGGCGGTGGTGCTGACCCTGCTCAGCGGCTTCATCCTGTTCATGGCGATGGGCTTCGACCCGCTGAAGGCGCTCTATTCCTTCTTCATCGCGCCGCTGACCTCTGTTCGTGGGCTGGGCGAACTGGTGGTGAAGGCGACGCCGCTGGTGCTCTGCGCCGTCGGGCTCGCCATCGGCTTCCGCGCCAATGTCTGGAACATCGGCGCCGAAGGGCAGCTGACCTTGGGCGCCATCACCGGCGGCGGGCTGGCGCTTGCCTTCTATGGCGAGGGCGGCTGGTGGCTGCTGCCGCTGATGGTGATCGGTGGGGCCATCGGCGGGGCGGTGTGGGCTGCGGTGCCGGCCTACCTGCGGCTGCGCTTCAACGCCAGCGAGATTCTGACCAGCCTGATGCTGAACTATGTGGCTCTGCTGCTGCTGAACTATCTGGTCCATGGCCCCTTCCGCGACCCGGATGGCTTCGCTTTCCCCGAATCGCGGCTGTTCGAGGCCGATGCCACGCTGCCGATCCTGTGGGCGGGGACGCGTGTCCATCTGGGGGCGCTCTTCGCCCTGCTGGCCGTGGCCGGCGGCTGGCTGCTGATCGCGCGCACCTTCATCGGCTTCCAGATCAAGGTGATCGGCCTGACCCCGGCCGCCGCCGGCTATGCCGGTTTCGACCAGAAGCGCATCGTCTGGCTGACTCTGCTGCTGTCCGGTGCGCTCGCCGGCATCGCCGGCATGGGCGAGATCGCTGGCCCGATCGGCCAGATCACCGCCAGCATCTCGCCCGGCTACGGCTATACCGCCATCATCGTCGCCTTCCTGGGCCGGCTGCATCCGGTTGGCATCCTGCTGGCGGCGCTGCTGATGGCGCAGTCCTTCATCGGCGGCGAGGCGGCGCAGATCGCCATGGGCCTGCCCAAGGCCATCACCGGAGTGTTCCAGGGCATGCTTCTGTTCTTCCTGCTGGCGAGCGATGTGCTGATCCGCTACCGGGTCCGCTTCGGTGCGCGGAGGGCTGCGGCATGAACGACCTCGCCCTGATCGGCCCGATCCTGGCCGCCATGTTCGCCGCCGCGACGCCGCTGCTGTTCGCCGCCCTTGGCGAGTTGGTGGTCGAGAAGTCGGGCGTCCTCAACCTGGGTGTGGAGGGCATGATGCTGGTCGGCGCGGTTTGCGGCTTTGCCGTGACGGTGCAGACCGGCAGCGCCACCGCCGGCTTCCTCATCGCCGCGCTGGCCGGTGCCGCCACCGCCTCGCTGTTCGCCGTGCTGACCCTGTTCCTGCTGGCCAATCAGGTGGCGACCGGCCTCGCGCTCACCCTGTTCGGCGTAGGCTTGTCGGCGCTGATCGGCCAGGGCTTCGTCGGCATCCCGCTGGACGGGCTGCCGAAGCTGTACATCCCCGGCCTGACCGACCTGCCGGTGGTGGGGCAGGCGGTGTTCGGCCAGGACGTCATGGTCTATCTGGCGGTGGCCGCCGTGCCGCTGGTGCATCTGTTCCTCTACCGCACCCGTGCCGGTCTGGTGCTGCGCGCGGTGGGGGAGAACCACACGGCAGCCCATGCGCTTGGCTACAAGGTGCTGCGCATCCGCTTCCTTGCCGTGCTGTTCGGCGGGGCCATGGCCGGGCTGGGCGGCGCCTTCCTGTCGATGGACTACACGCCGATGTGGGCGGAGAACATGACGTCGGGCCGCGGCTGGATCGCGCTGGCGCTGGTGGTCTTCGCCACCTGGAAACCGGCGCGCGCCATGCTGGGCGCCTGGCTTTTCGGCGGCGTCACCATCCTGCAACTGCACGTCCAGGGGCTGGGCATCGACGTGCCGTCGCAGCTCTTGTCGATGCTGCCGTATCTGGCTACCGTTCTGGTTCTGGTGCTGATTTCGCGGGACGTCGCCCGCATCCGCCTGAACGCGCCGGCCTGTCTGGGAAAACTGTTTCATCCCGATGCTTGACGCGTCGTTTTGAAATCGAAACAAAGCCCATATCTAAAGATCTGCAGAACTCTAAAAGACCTGAAGAACAAGGAGCGTCGACGTGAACAGAAGGACGATGGGCAAGGCGGTGCTTGGCTTGGCCGGTGCCGCGGTCGCGCTGAGCGTGGGCATGGGCGCCGGTATGGGGTCCGCCTTCGCGCAGGAGAAGCTGAAGGTCGGATTCGTCTATGTCGGCCCGGTCAGCGACCACGGCTACAGCTACCAGCACGATCAGGGCCGTCTGGCCGTGGAGAAGGCGCTGGGCGACAAGGTCACCACCACCTTCGTCGAGAATGTGCCGGAAGGCGCCGACGCGGAGCGCGTGATCGAGCAACTGGCCTCCAGCGGCCACAAGCTGATCTTCACCACGTCCTTCGGCTTCATGAACCCGACGCTGAAGGTGGCCAAGCGCCATCCCGACGTGAAGTTCGAGCACGCCACCGGCTATAAGCGCGCCGAGAACGTCGCCACCTATTCGGGCCGCTTCTATGAGGCCCGCACGGTGGTCGGCGCCATCGCCGGCAAGATGACCAAGTCGAACATCATCGGCTATATCGGCTCCTACCCGATTCCCGAGGTGGTCAGCGGCATCAACGCCTTCACCATCGCGCTGCGCGAGCAGAACCCGAAGGCCGAGGTTCGCGTGGTCTGGGTCAACAGCTGGTACGACCCCGGCAAGGAAGCCGAGGCCGCCAAGGCTCTGGCCGACCAGGGCGCCGACATCATCGTCCAGCACACCGACAGCCCGGCCCCGATCCAGACCGCGCAGGAGCGTGGGCTGTGGTCGGTCGGCCAGTCGTCGGACATGACCCGCTTCGGTCCGAAGTCGCACCTGACCGCAATCGTCGAGGACTGGAACGGCTACTATGTCGACCGCGTCAAGGCGGTGCTGGACGGCACCTGGAAGCCGATCGACACCTGGGGCGGCATCAAGTCCGGCATGGTCGAACTGGCCCCCTACAACCCGGCCATTCCGGCCGACGTCGTGAAGCTGGCCGACCAGATCAAGGCCGACATCGTGTCGGGCAAGCGCCACTCCTTCCAGGGACCGGTCAAGGATCAGTCCGGCAAGGTCGTGATCCCGGAAGGCAAGTCCGCCACCGACGAGCAGATCCTGAAGATGGACTGGTACGTCGAAGGCGTGCAGGGCAAGGTTCCGAAGTAAGCGCTTAGATCCCGCGCGGCGGACCGGGGCTGGAAGCCTCCGGTCCGCCGCGCCGGTCGAATTTACAGATACTGGCCCAGTAGCCGCAGGAACGGTCGGGCTTCCTGCAGGACCAGGGTGGTCTGGTGGAACAGGTCCTCGGGCGAGGCGTGGTGTTCCAGGCGGATTTCCGAGAACAGGATGATCTTCTGCCCGCCCTGGACGATGAAGCGGACATGCGGCAGCCCCTCGATCCCGCGCAGGACCGCCAGCAGGGCGCGGCGGCGCTCCGGAGCCTGGGCGGTGTAGGGCACATGGCCGACATCGGCCCAGATCTGGCAGATCGACCCGCCGCCGTCCTCCGGTCCTTCGTGACGGACGGCGACGTTGAAGGGCAGGCCGTCGGCCATGAAGGTCAGCTTGCAGGGGCGGGGCGGCTTGGCGATCCCCAGCACGCCTTCCGGCGTCACCTCGATCGAACCGGGGTTGATGGGCAGGGCGCCGTCCGGCACTTCGGCCAGCGATTGAATGGTCTTCAGATCGGGAACGGACAAGGCGGCACGCTCGGCTTCTGGGTCGACGGAAACGACAGCATGGGCGCTGGCCGCTAAAATTCTGTAAAGGCTCGGAACGCACGGCTAGAATGGCTGTTCGCTGTGGTCTGAAAATACGAAGAAAGCAGGCGATGTCCGCCATCGATACCGTCGTCGTCCCCATCCACCGTGCCGGCTGGCCCTTCATCGCCGGATTCGCCGTGGTTTCCCTGATCCTCGGTCTCGCCGTCTGGGCGCCGCTCGGCTGGATCGGCTTGGTGCTCACCCTGTGGTGCGCCTATTTCTTCCGCGATCCCGACCGGGTGACGCCGACGCGGCCCGGCCTGTTGGTCAGTCCGGCCGACGGGCGCGTCACCATGATCGTCCAGGCCGTGCCGCCGAAGGAGTTGGGCATGGGCGACAAGGCGCTGACCCGGATCAGCGTCTTCCTCAACGTCTTCAACGTCCACGTCAACCGCGTGCCGGCCGACGGCACCATCGTGGCGGCGGAATACCACAAGGGCACCTTCGTCAACGCCGCGCTGGACAAGGCGAGCGACGAGAATGAACGCATGGCCTTCCGCCATCGCCTGCCGGACGGGCGCGAGATCGCCTATGTCCAGATCGCCGGGCTGGTGGCGCGCCGCATCCTGTGGTGGGTGAAGGCCGGGCAGGAGGTGAAGGCAGGCGAGCGCTTCGGCCTGATCCGCTTCGGCAGCCGCACCGACATCTATCTTCCCGACGGCGTCGCCCCTCTGGTCTGCGTCGGCCAGACCGCCATCGGCGGCGAAACCATCCTGGCCGACCTGAACGGCACCGAACCGCAACGGCAGGGGGACGTGCGGCGATGAAACGACCGCCCGTCTTCCGCCAGCAAATCTTCCGCCCGCACCGGGCCCGCCGTCCCGGCCGGCCGCATCCACGGCTGAAAGGGCTGTCGATCAACCACCTGTTGCCGAACGTCCTGACGGTGCTGGCGCTCTGCTCCGGCCTGACGGCGATCCGATTCGCCATGCAGGGGCGGTGGGAGCCGGCGGTCATCGCCATCGTCATCGCCGCAATCCTGGATGCGCTGGACGGTCGCATCGCCCGTCTGCTGAACGGGCAGAGCAAGTTCGGGGCGGAGTTGGACAGCCTGTCCGACGCCATCAGCTTCGGCGTCGCGCCGGCCTTCATGATGTATCTGTGGGGGCTGAACGGGGCGGGCAGCCTGGGCTGGATCGCCGCCATGGCCTATGCCGTGTGCTGTGCGCTGCGTCTGGCGCGCTTCAACTCGCGTCTCGGCGTGGTCGATCTGCCGCCCTGGGCCTACAACTACTTCACCGGCGTGCCGGCGCCGGCCGGTGCCGGCCTCGTGCTGCTGCCGATGATCCTGGGGTTCGAGATCGGGCCGCAATATCCCGGCCATCCGGCGGTCATCGTGCCGTGGACGCTGCTGATCGGCGGGCTGATGGTCAGCACCCTGCCGACCTTCTCCTTCAAGGGCGCGCGGGTTCCGGCCCATTGGGTGGTGCCGGCGCTGGCCGGTGTCGGCCTGCTGGCGGCGATGATGGTCAGCCAGCCCTGGTGGACGCTGTCCATCGTCGGCACCGTCTATATGGTCAGCCTGCCATTCTCCATCGTCCAGTTCCGCAAGCTGCAGCGTGCCGCGGAACTGATGCGAACGGAGATCCAGGAACCGGCTCCCGAGTCGCAGTCTCCCGAGCCGCCGGAGTCGCAGGCCACCGAAGCCACGGCCCCCGGGAGTGAGCCAAGGAAGCCGGCCTGACCGGCTTCCCGTTTTCTCATTCCGCCGCAGCCAGTTCCGCCACCAGTTCGGCCGCAGACCCGGTGGCGGCCAGTTCGGCGACGGTGACCCGCGCCACCATCGGGATCTGTCCCAGGCAGCGGCCGATATGGTCGGTCTCCGCCTGCGGCAGGTCGCCGACCTCCATGGCGATGGCGAGCGTATCGTCGGTCAGCCGGCTGTGCAGGGCCAGCGGGACCAGCCCGCGCTTGGCGACATATTCGAGGATGCGGGGCAAGGTGCCGGGATCGGCATCGGCGACCAGGGAAAAGGCGACGCGGCGACCGGGCGCGGTAACGCGGGCATCCGAAGCGGATGCGACAGTGGTGTTCATGGTCTTGGACATGGCGTGATCGGGCCTTCAGACGGTTCTGCGGAATGGACGAGCGAAATCCCCGGCTCTCAAAGGAGAACCGGGCCGCTAATTCGCAGAATGCCGTCGAAGCGATGCACGATCATGGATGGGAGCCTAAGCGGCCTGTCGCCGACAGTCAACAGGAGTGAACTCGCCGAACGGTTGGGCGCGTCGCGTTCGGGGAGTGCCGGAGGAGCACCATTCCCCCTTGGTGGTGGCAATCGGTCACGTTCGAGCCGGACAGGAACAAAGTCCACGGGACGCCGTTCCGGTCACGCTTGTCCGTCACAAATGCTCCACCAGAAGGGAGAAGGCCATGCTCGGCACTATTCTGCTCATCGTTCTGATTCTGCTGCTTCTCGGTGCCGTTCCGGCTTGGCCGCACAGCCGCGGCTGGGGCTATGGTCCCAGCGGCATCCTCGGCGTGCTGCTGATCGTCCTGATCGTTCTGCTGCTGATGGGCCGGATCTGATCCCCAGCCTGTCTGTCTGATGCTATCTGCCAGATGCGCGGCGGGGCCGGCGGAGCGCGAACATCAGCCATCCGACCGGCCCCAGCATCAGCACCATCACCAACCAGCCGGCGCGTGGCCCGAAGGGGCAGCGCGACCCGGCCGGCGGACGCCAGCCGCCGCCACGGCGCGACAGCGCCACATGCAGAAGCGGCAGCCCATAGAGGGCGAACAGGACCAGCCAGGGAATCAGGGCCCCAGGAATCCAGGCGGAGAGATCGGCGTTCATCGACCGACGATAGCATCATTTCCAGAGCTGTTGCGACCGATCGTCACGTTATGGTACGGGCGCACGCAGTCTCGGTTGCGTTCCGCACAGAGCAACGAGGTTGAAGCCGGCAGGGACTTTCCGCTAGGGTCGTCGGCGAGTTCGTCCGAAGGGCCTAGCCATGGCACTGGAAATCGAGCGGCGCTTTCTGGTCCGCAAGGATGTCCGGCATCTCTGCCGGGATGGCGTCCGAATCCTCCAGGGATACCTGCCGTCCGACGGCGCCAGCACGGTCCGCGTCCGCATTGCGGAGGACCGAGCCACACTGACCATAAAATCGCTGAAGCGGGGCGCATGCCGGGACGAGGTGGAACACCCGCTGGCACTGGATTTCGCCTGTCAGCTCCTGCTCCATGGCTGCGAAGGGCGGGTGATCGAAAAGACGCGCTACCGCCACTGCCAGGACGGGCTGTGCTGGGAGATCGACGTCTTCCATGGGGATAATGCCGGGCTGGTGATCGCGGAGGTCGAGTTGGACACTCCCGACCAGATGGTGCCGCTGCCGGACTGGATCGGTGCGGAGGTCACCACCCTGCGCGCCTACGGCAACTCCGCCCTGTCCCGCGCACCGATCCGGCGCTGGTCGGCCGCCGCGGCCTGACGGCGCGGAGGGCGGGCGTGCGGCCCGCTGCCGCACGCCTCCTCAAAAAACAGGCTCGAAAAATCAGGCTGTCCGTACCTTGTTCAAGAAGCCCTGGACCTCGCCGCGCAGGCGGTCGGCCTGGGTGGCTAGCGTGCGGCTGGCGGTCAGGACCGCATCGGCGGCGCCGCCGGTCTTGGTGGCGGCGGTGGTCACCTCGGCGATGTTGCGCATCACCTGCTGGGTGCCTTCGGCCGCCTGCTGGACATTCTGGGCGATTTCGCGGGTTGCGCTGCCCTGCTGCTCCATCTCATGGGCGATGTCGGTGACGGTTCCGCTGATGGCGGTCACGGCTTCGGAGATGGTGCGGATGGCGTCCACCGCGCTGGTGGTGGCGGTCTGCATCTCCGCAACCTGGGCGGAGATCTCCTCGGTCGCCTTGGCGGTCTGGCCGGCGAGGTTCTTCACCTCGGTCGCCACCACGGCAAAACCCTTGCCGGCTTCACCGGCGCGGGCGGCCTCGATGGTCGCGTTGAGCGCCAGCAGGTTGGTCTGCTCGGCGATCTCGCCGATCAGTCCGACGACCTGACCGATCCGCTCGGCGGCGAGCGACAGCCCTTCGACGATGCTGTTGGTCTGCACCGCCTTGTCGGCGGCACCCGACGCGGTGGCGGAACTGGCGTTGAGCTGGCGGGAGATCTCGGCGATGGACGCCGACAGCTCCTCCGCCGCCGCCGCGACCGTCTGCACGTTGGCGGTGGCCTGCTGCGAGGCCGTGGCGACGGCGGTGGACTTCGCGGTGGTCAGTGCCGCGTCGGACGACATCTCCTGCGCATCCCGGCCCAGCGAGTTGGCCGATTCGGTCAGCGACATGACCACGCCCGACACCGCCTGTTCGAAGCCGTTGGCGAACTCGTTCATCGTGCGGCGGCGGTCGGCGTCGATCTGGATGCGCATCTCCTCCCGCTCGCGTTCCATCCGCCGCATCTCCAGGGCGTTGTCCTTGAAGATGGTCATGGCGGCGGCCATGTTGCGCAGCTCGTCCTTGCGGTCGCTGCCGGGGACGTCGACCGTCAGGTCTCCTTCGGCCAGCCGGCCCATGGCGCCGGTCATGGCGTGCAACGGGTGGGTGATGGCGCGGTCGATGATCCAAGCCATCAGCATGCCGAGGACCAGCGCCACGGCGGCCCCCACGGCGATCACCATCCCGGCGCTGGCGCGCCCGGCTTCGCGGTCGTCGCGCTGCAGGCTGACCAGCCGGCCGACCTGGCCGCTGACCGTCGCGGACGCCTTGGCCATCGCCGCCGATGCCTCGTGCTGCTTGGCGACGGCGGATGACAGCGAGGCGAATTCCGAGTCGAAGGCCCGCGCGGCTTCGGTGATGGCGGCGATCAGCGCGCGCCCTTCCTGGTCGACCAGAACGGCGCCGGCCTGTTCTGCAAGCCCCAGGATCTCCTTCACCGCGGTGTCGACCATGGCCTTGGCGTCGGCCGTGCCGGTCAGCAGGAAATCGCGCTGGCCCAGCATCGCGGATTGGGCGCCCTGCACCAGCCGCATCGCCAGACCGCGCAGCATCACCGCCTCGTTCACCTCGCTCTGGGCGTATTTGGAGGCCTCGCTCAGGGCCTCGGTCACCATCGCCTGATTCTGCTGCAACTCCACCGCGCGCTCCTGCACGCCGCGCGCGGCCTCGTCGAGCCCCGTGGCCACCCCCGCCTCGGTGAGCGCCGCGACGCCCTTGCCACGCAGGGCCTTGACGGTATCGTGATAGGCGCGGGCATCGCCGGCGATCCGGGCGGCGAGTTCCTCGTCGTTGGTGCCGACGAGGTCCTTGGCAACGGTGTCGGTGGTCTCCACCAGTTCGTCCAGCGCCGCCACGATGCGGTCGGCCAGCGCCTCGTCCGTGTTGCGGCGGAGTTCGCTCTGCTGACGCCGGACTTCCAGAACCCGTTCGATCACACGGTTCGCGCGCTCGGCCGTATCCATGCTGTGGCGCAGCTCGGTATCGGCGCCGCGCTTGCTGGCCATGTTCAGGTCATAGCGTTCGGACTGCTGCTTGCCGATCTTTTCGGCGATCTCACGCAACGCGCGGGCGCGCGTTTCCATGCTGGCGGTGCGGGCGTGCGCCTCGCCGTCCTGTGCGACGAAATTGGCGAAGGCGCTACGGTAGCCGTCGATGCCGGACAGAACCTCGTCCAGCAGACGCCGGCCCTCGCCCTCGGTCAGGGCGGCGCGGGTTTCCTGCGCTTCGCTCTGCAGGGCGTCCAGCATTCCCGGAACATTGGCCGCGGCCTTGGCATCGCGTTCGGTGACGAAGCGCGCCTCCTCCAGCCGGACCGACTTCAGCCGGGTGTCGAGGTCGGCGGTGTGTGACGCCAAATCGACCCGCTCGGCATAGGTGCTCAGGCTGTTCCAGCCGACGAACGCCACGCCCACGGTCAGCAGCAGCACGGCGGCGAAGCCAAGCGCGATCCGCGTTCCGATCGTCATGGATTTTGGACTCCCCGATGGCATCGCCTGTGCGGCGACCCTTTTCTCCCGATCATTGGGACGATTGAACCACAGCTCGGTTAACGTCCGGTTTGATTCAGGTCAGGAAACCCACTTATTTCAGAAGCGGTCGGGCATCCACGAGGGTGCGCCGCAAAATATGCGCTGCAACCGGTCGATCATCTTTTCTTCACCATGAAGCAAACCGGCTCTCCACAATGAACGAGCGCTTGCATGGCCTGTGAACAGACTGGCGAAGACGGCGACCCCCAGGCGGATCGGCGGTTCAATGACTTGCTCCATTTCGGAGATATTTCCCCTGGATTGGGCAACCTCAAGGTGATATTTGCCGCAGTTACCGTGGATTAAATTATCTTTTATCTCAAAAGTGGCGGATTCCGACAGGCCGGCGGGATAGCCCCGCGCCTCCAGCGCCAGCGCTATATCGAGCGGGCGGATCAGCCACTCCTCGCGCATTTCCAGCGTCACGCCGTCTCCGGCCATCAGTGCCAGCGTGTCATCGGGGCCGCCGCGCCAAGTCACCCGGTCAACCTGGGCGCGGAAACCGGCCAGCAGGGCCATGGCGGGCTCCAGCGCCCGCGGCGAGGGCAGGCAGGCATCAGCGACGGCAAGCCGCCGGTCCTGCGGCGGCGTCACCGCGATATAGCCGTCGTCGTTGCGATAGAGGTCGGCCGGTTCGCCATCGGGGCAGAGGGCGAGCGTCCACAGTGCCTCCGTCCGTTCCGGCAGGCCGTTCTGCTCCGCCAGCATCGGCCGGCGGAGCATCGCCAACGGCGCGGCATCGAGCGGATCCGCAGGCAGGAGGGAAGCTGCGGTCATCCCGGCTTGTGCGAAGGCCATCGGCGGGGCGCTCCAGCGGCAGGTAACGCCGCCGCGGCTGAAGCCGAGTCGCTGGTAAAAGGGCAGGGTCGCCGGGCAGAGAACCGAAAGCGCGGCCCCGGCATTCCGCCCTTCCATCATCAGGGCCCGCATCAATGCGCTGCCATGACCGGCGCCGCGCAGGGCCGGGTCGACCGCCACCATGGCGATGGCCTGCACCGGAACCGGGCGTCCGCCGAACCACTGGTCCATCATCCAGTGCGCGGCACAGGCGGCCAGTACGGTTCCCGTGGCTCGTGGAACTCTCAAAACGCGGATGCTGTCGATGCCGAACAGCCCGGCATAGCGGTCGAACAGATCGCGCGACAGTCCGAAGCCGAGCCGCGCCAGACGTGCGACGTCGCTCAGTTCGTCCGGATGGGCCGGGCCATACCCGTGATGTGGAGCGGGGAGGGAGACGGCTGGCCTCCACTCATTCGGCGGCGGGCGGAACCGCGGCGACGCGGGTCGGGATCAGATCGGCATTGTTCGACATGCACGCCTCCGCAGGAATGATAGCGCAACAGCGCGGGCGGCGACAAGGTAAGCGGAGAATGCCGCCGTGCGGAAGAAACCTCACTCAAGCGTGTGCCTTTGTCATTCCGCTCAACCTTGCCGCTGCCCAGCCGGCCGCCTCGCGCACGACGTCGCTGCCGTCCTCGCGCAGAGCCTCGGCCACCGGTCGCAACGACGCGTCACCGCTGTTGCCGATGGCGACCAGCACGTTGCGGACGAAGCGGTCGCGGCCGATGCGCTTGATGGGGGAGCCGCTGAACACCTGCCGGAAACCGGCATCGTCCAGTTGCGCCAAGTCGGCCAGCCGCGGCGCGGTCAACTCGGCCCGCGGCAGGAAGGCGGGTTCGCTGGTCGCGCGGGCGAACTTGTTCCAGGGGCAGGCGGCGAGGCAATCGTCGCAACCATAGATGCGGTTGCCCATCAGCGGCTTGAGCTCGTCGGGAATCGGCCCCTTATGTTCGATGGTCAGATAGCTGATGCAGCGCCGGGCGTCGATCTGGTAGGGCGCCGGGAAGGCGGCGGTCGGGCAGGCAACCTGACAGCGGTCGCAGGAGCCGCAGCGGTCGCGGGCTGGCGGGTCCGGCGGCAGCTCCAGCGTCGTGTAGATCTCGCCCAGGAACAGCCAGGAGCCATGGTCGCGCGACACCAGATTGGTGTGCTTGCCCTGCCAGCCGAGCCCGGCCTGCGCCGCCAGCGGCTTTTCCATCACCGGGGCGGTGTCGACGAACACCTTAACCCCCGCCTTGGTCTGGTGGGCGAGCCATTGGGCCAGCGTCTTCAGCCGCCCCTTGACCAAGTCGTGATAGTCCCGGTTGCGGGCATAGACGGAGACGACGCCGCGGTCGGGATGCTCCGCCAGCCGCAGCGGATCGTCGTGCGGCGCGTAGCTGGTGCCCAGCGCGATGACGGTGCGCGCCTCGTCCCACAGCGATTGCGGATGGCTGCGCTGGTCGCTGCGCTCGGCCATCCATCCCATGTCGCCGTGCCGCCCCTCGGCAACGAACTGGGCGAGCCGCTCGCGCGCCTCCGGTCCCAGCGCGGCGGGGGCGAATCCCACCGCGTCGAATCCCACCGCCAGCGCGCGGTCGCGGATGGCGTCCCGCAGCCGCGCCGGGTCGGCGGACGCCAGCGGAGCGGGCTTAGCCGCGGCCACGATAGCTCGGGACGTCCTGCGACGGGATCCAGACGCCCTTCGGTGGCTCACCGGTCTGGAAGAAGACGTCGATGGGGATGCCGCCGCGCGGATACCAATAGCCGCCGATGCGCAGCCACACCGGCGACAGCTCGTCCACCAGACGCTTGCCGATGCCCACCGTGCAGGCCTCGTGGAAGGCGCCATGGTTGCGGAAGCTGGTCAGGAACAGCTTCAGCGACTTCGATTCCACCAGCCAGTCGCCGGGCACATAGTCGATGACCAGATGGGCGAAATCGGGCTGGCCGGTGATCGGGCAGAGCGAGGTGAACTCTGGCGCGGTGAAGCGCACGCAGTAGGGGGTGCCGGGGTTTGGGTTCGGCACCCGCTCCAGCACCGCCTCTTCCGGGGTCTTCGGTTGGACGGTGGAGCCGCCGAGTTGGGTCAGGCCGGCATAGATGTTCTCAGTCATCGGTCTTTTCCTCTTCCACCCGGTTCTTCTTGGGCGGATCGCTGTCTTTGCCCGCCTTCGGCTGGCGGCCTTGCTTCGGCGGCTTGCCGGGCTTGGCGATGGGATCGATGGTCGCCTCGATGTCGCCCTCGTTCATGCGGGCTTCCATCGCGCTGGCGACCTCCTCGAAGTTGCCGTCCTCGATGGCCTGCCGCATCGTCCGCATCACGTCCTGGTAGTAATGCAGGTTGTGCCAGGTCAGCAGCATCGGCCCCAGCATCTCGTCCGCCTTGAACAGATGATGCAGATAGCCCCGGCTGTAGCTGCGGCAAGCGGGGCAGGTGCAGTCCGCGTCGAGCGGGCGCTCGTCATGGGCGTGCCGGGCGTTGCGGATATTGATGGTGCCACGGCGGACGAAGGCCTGTCCGGTGCGGCCCGAGCGGGTCGGCATCACGCAGTCGAACATGTCGACACCGCGCCGCACCGCGCCGATCAGGTCGCTCGGCCGGCCGACGCCCATCAGGTAGCGCGGGCGGTCCTTGACCATCAGCGGTTCGGTGAAGTCCAGCACGCGGAACATCGTCTCCTGACCCTCGCCGACCGCCAACCCGCCGATGGCGTAGCCGTCGAAGCCGATGTCGCTCAGGGCGGCGACGCTCTCCGCCCGCTGCTCCGGATAGACGCTGCCCTGGACGATGCCGAACAGGCCGTAGCCCGGCCGCTCGACGAAGGCGTCCTTGCTTCGGCGCGCCCAGCGCATCGACAGGCGCATGGAGGATTCGGCCTGAGCCTCGGTCGCCGGGAAGGGCGTGCACTCGTCCAGGCACATGGTGATGTTGCTGTCCAGCATGTGCTGGATCTGGATCGAGCGTTCCGGCGTCAGATGGTGGAGGCTGCCGTCCAGGTGCGATTTGAAGGTGACGCCTTCCTCCGACATGGTGCGCAGGTCGGACAGGCTCATCACCTGGAAGCCGCCGCTGTCGGTCAGGATCGGCTTGTTCCAGTTCATGAAGCGGTGCAGGCCGCCCAGTTGCGCCACCCGCTCCGCCGTCGGGCGCAGCATCAGGTGATAGGTGTTGCCCAGCAGGATTTCGGCGCCGGTCGAGGCCACCGCGTCGGTGGTCATCGCCTTCACCGTCGCCGCGGTGCCGACCGGCATGAAGGCCGGCGTCTCGATGGTGCCGTGGGCGGTGGTCACGCGGCCGCGCCGCGCCCGCCCGTCGGTCGCCAGAAGGTCAAAGCCGATGCCGGTCATGATGGGTCCATCCTGTGCAGCAGCGAGGCGTCGCCATAGCTGAAGAAGCGATAGTTGGTGTCGATGGCGTGCTGATAGGCCGCCCGCATGCGGTCATAGCCGGCGAAGGCGCAGACCAACATGAACAGGGTCGATTTCGGCAGGTGGAAGTTGGTCCACAAGAGATCGACGATGCGGAAGCGGTAGCCGGGGGTGATGAAGATGTCGGTGTCGCCGCTGAAGGGGACCAGCGTCCCGTCCGGCTGCCCCGCCGTCTCCAGGATGCGCAGCGCCGTGGTGCCGACCGAGACGATGCGGCCGCCGGCCTTGCGCGTCTCGTTCACCGCGGCGGCGGTCTCCGGAGAGATCTCGCCCCACTCGCTGTGCATCTTGTGATCGGCGATGTCGTCGACCTTCACCGGCAGGAAGGTCCCGGCGCCGACATGCAGGGTGACCGGCACCCGCCGCACCCCGCGTTCGTCCAGCGCGGCCAGCAGTTCCGGTGTGAAGTGCAGCCCGGCGGTGGGGGCGGCGACGGCGCCCTCGCGGGCGGCGAAGACGGTCTGGTAGTCGGCGTTGTCGCCCTCGTCGGCCTTGCGGCGGATGTAGGGCGGCAGCGGCATCCGGCCATGGCGGTGCAGGGCCTCCATCAGTTCCGCCCCGCCGGCGGAGAAGCGCAGCCGCACCTCCATGCCGTCCTTGGCGACCACTTCGGCGCTGAAGTCCTCGGCAATGACGATGGTGTCGCCGGGCTTAAGCCGCTTGCCGGGCTTGGAGAATGTCGCCCACTCCCGCTCGCCCAGCCGTTTGTGCAGCGTGATCTCCACCGCAACCTCGCCGCGCCGGCCGTCGAGCCGCGCGGGAATCACGCGGGTGTCGTTGACGACCATCAGGTCGCCCGGCTGCAACAGCGTCGGCAGGTCACGCACGATGAAGTCGCGCAAGGTCGAACCCACCTCCAGCAGGCGGGCGGCGTCACGCGGCCGGACGGGATGCTCGGCGATCCGGTCGGGCGGCAGGTCGAAGTCGAAATCGGCGGTCTTCATGGGAGGGGCAAGCTATAGACTGAAGTGCGGGCGGATGGGAAGGGTTTGGGGTGTGCCAATCCTATGCCCCCTCCCTGACCCTCCCCCGCTTTCAGCGGTGGAGGGGACTGGCGCCGCTTTCCCGTAAGGCACCCTCTCCCGCAAAGCGGGGGAGGGTCGGGGAGGGGGCAATCACTTGCGACCCCCATCACTCCGCCTGCGGCAACCCCTGCGCCGCGAGCGCCGCGCTCTGCCGCGCCGCCAGTTCGTTCACATCGAAGTCGCGGATCAGCCCCTGGAACATCTGGTACCAGTTCAACTCCGCCTTCAGATGCAGGAAGACCGAGCCCAGCCCCACCGCTGCGCGGTCCATGAAGACGAACTCGCGTGGGATCTCGACGCCGCCGACGCGGCGCAACTCTGCATGGACCTTGCCGGCTGTCTCGCGCCCGTAATGGCCGCCGTTGGTCTCCTCGATCTTGCGCTGGCGATCCTCCATGATCGGGGCATAGACGAAGCGCGCCCAGATGTTCAGCACGTCGACCAGTTCGTTCGATGGGTTGACGAAGCCCCAGGTGCGGTAGGCCTCCACCGCCTGCTCGCGGTTGTCGGTGCGCAGGGCATTGTAGAGGTCGATCACCCCCTTGACGAAGCTGGGCTTGAAGACGCGGATACAGCCGAAATCCAGCAGGTTGATCGAGCGGTCGGGCCGGACCGTGTAATTGCCCAGATGCGGGTCGCCGTGGATGACGCCGTAATTGTAGAAGGGCACGTACCAGGCGCGGAACATGTTCATCGCCAACTCGTCGCGGGCTTCCGGATGCTCGGCGACGAAGTCCAGGATCTTGCGGCCATGCACCCAGCCCATGGTCAGCAGCCGTCTGCTCGACAGCTCCGGCACCACGTCCGGCACATGGACGCCGGGCGTGCCGGCCAGCATGGACTGGTAGAGGCGGGTGTGCTTGGCCTCGCGTTCGTAATCCAGCTCCTCGCGCAGGCGGGCGCCGATCTCCTTCTGGATCTGGCGGGTGGAGATGGCGCTGTCGGTGCGCTCGAAGATCGCGAAGATCAGGCCCAACTGCCGCAGGTCGGCCTCCACCGCCGAGGCCATGTCGGGATATTGCAGCTTGCAGGCAAGCTCCCGCCCATCCAGGCCGACGGCCTTGTGGACCTGCCCCAGCGACGCGGCGGCGGCGGCCGTGTGTTCGAAGCTGCGGAACCGCGACTGCCAGTTGGGACCAAGCTCGGTCGCCATCCGCCGCTTGACGAAGGGCCAGCCCATCGACGGCGCGTCGGCCTGAAGCTGCGCCAGTTCCTGGGTGTATTCCTTCGGCAGGGCGTCGGGGATGGTGGAGAGGATCTGCGCCACCTTCATCAGCGGCCCTTTCAGCCCGCCGAGCGCCGCCCGCAGTTCCGCCGCGTGGCGTTCCCGCTCCACGCGGATTCCCAGCACGCGCTCGCCCGCCAGCCGCGCGGCCAGCCCGCCAACGGCGGTGCCGACCCGCGCATATCGCGCGACCCGCCCGCCCCATGTGTTCTCATCGTGTTCCGGCATGCCCCACAAGGTGGGTTCGGCCCCGGCAAAAGGCCAGCCCTCCCCCGATTGGACGGGCGATCGAACCTCCCAAAATGGTGCCGCGCCGCAGCATGCGATTTTCTTGACAGCTCTGTGAAAGGGGAGCAGGCTTCGTCTTACAGTAATCAACGCCGAGGTGAAGTGAGCGAGCATCGGAAACGCCTTACCGTTCAAGCAGATGGCTTGGGCGGAACAGTAGAGACCGATACCAGGGAGGGTGAGTAAGATCATGACTCCACCGGCGCTTACGTGATAATGCCGAACTATTCGGCCGACATAGCTCAGTTTTATCTCGCCTGATTGGCGACACCATTTGGGCCGCTGATGCCCGATGCGAAAGCCCTCGCCCCAGTTCGGAGTGAGGGCTTTTGTTTTGCGCGGAGTCTTCCGATGCGAGGTTCGCAAGGCTCCGGGCAATACGTTGCAAACGATACTGTTTGCGCCTGAAACCAAATCCCGCTATCCACGGACACGAACGGTGCGGCAGGACGTCGCAGCCTGGCGCACGCACCCGTTACGCAAAATCGGGGATGGGGAGGATCGCATGGGGCGTTTTCTAAGGCCTTTCACGCTGGCGGCCTTGCTTGCCACGACGGCGCTGTCAGCGGCGGCACATTCCGCACAGGCGCAGACCACCCAGCCGGTGCGCATCGGCGTGCTGGCGGATGAGGCGGGCTTCGCGTCCGACATCGGCGGCGCGGGCGCGGTGCTCGCCACCCGGATGGCGGTGGAGGATTTCGGCGGCAGCGTGCTCGGCCGGCCGGTGGAGGTGCTGTCCGCCGACATGCAGAACAAGCCGGACGTGGCGTCCAACATCGTGCGCAGTTGGTTCGACCGCGAAGGCGTCGACATGGTGACCGACATCCCGGTCTCCTCGGTCGCGCTGGCGGTGCAGGCGGTCGCGCGCGAGAAGAAAAAGGTGCTGATGATCAGCGCCGCGACGACGACCGAGCTGACCAACGCCCAGTGCTCCCCCTACAGCATACATTGGGCCGACGATACCGCGTCGCTCGCGGTCGGCACCACCAAGGCGGTGGTGCAATCGGGCGGCACCAGCTGGTACTTCATCACCGCCGATTTCGCCTTCGGATCCGCCATGGAGAAGGCGGCGACCGAGGCGATCAAGCAGGCCGGCGGCACCGTGGTCGGCGGCGTGCGTCACCCGATGGGCACCAGCGATTTCGGCTCCTACCTGCTCAGTGCCCAGGGCAGCGGCGCAAAGGTGGTGGCGCTCGCCAATGTCGGCGCGGAGACCATCGGCACCATCAAGCAGGCCGGCGAGTTCGGTTTGACCCAGTCCGGCCAGCGGCTGGTCGGCTACATCGTCTTCATCACCGACATCCACTCGCTGGGTCTCGACCTCGCCAAGGGGCTGTATGTCACCAGCGGCTTCTATTGGGACAAGAATGACCAGACGCGGGCCTGGGCCAAGCGCTTCTTCGACCGTCACGGCAAGATGCCGACCAAGGAGCAGGCCAATACCTACCTCGCCACCCTGCATTGGCTGAAGGGCGTCAAGGCGGCGGGCACCACCGATGCCGAGGCGGTCACCGCCGCGATGAAGGCGATGCCGACCGATTATTTCGGCACCCCCGGCAGCATCCGTAAGGACGGCCGTGTGTTGTACGATCTGGAGTTGTATCAGGTGAAGACCCCGGCTGAGAGCAAGGCGCCGTGGGACTATTACAAGCAGGTCCGCAGCATCCCGGCGTCGGAGGCCTTCCTGCCGATCGAGTCCAGCACCTGTCCCTTTGTGAAGGCCAAGTGAGGTTTGTGAAAGCCAAGTGATTGGCGCAGATGTGACCTGCGGGTCGCGGCCGGCGGAATCCGAGTCGAGAAGGGTTCCCGCCGGACGGCGATCCGGGTTACACTCCGCTCTTTAGGCACGGCGGGGACGGTACGTGGATCTACAGGTGCAAAGCGAACGGCAGAACGACACCGGACGGTTGCGTTCGTCGGCGCTGGTGCGCCCGGTCTTCGCCGCGCTGGACCTTGGCACCAACAATTGCCGCCTGCTGATCGCCAAATCGGCGCCGGGCGGCTTCCGCGTCATCGACGCCTTTTCCCGCATCGTCCGCCTGGGCGAAGGCCTGAGCCGCAACGACCACCTGTCGGAGCCTGCGATGGAGCGCACCATCGCGGCGCTTCGCGTCTGCGGCTCCAAGATCGAACGCCGGGGCGTCACCGCCGTGCGCGCGGTCGGGACCGAGGCCTGCCGCCGCGCTGCCAACGGTGCCGCCTTCGTCGAGGCGGTGGAGCGCGAGACCGGCATCCCGCTGGAAATCATTTCCAGCCAGGAGGAAGGGCGGCTGGCGCTGGCCGGCTGTGCCGCGCTGCTGGAGCCGACCCATCCCTATGCCATCGTCTTCGACATCGGCGGCGGCTCCACCGAGCTGATGTGGCTGCAGGTGGAGAAGGGCAGGGCGCCTCGCCTGCTCGACCAGACCTCGATCCGCTGCGGCGTCATCGGGCTGACCGAGGAATATGGCGGCCCCGACGTCACCCGCGTCAACTACACCCAGATGGTGGAGGCGGTGGCCGACGCCATCGCCCCGTTCGAGGCGCGCAACCGCATCCAGAGCCGCGTTGCCGCCGGCAAGGTGCAGATGCTCGGCACCTCCGGCACGGTGACGACGTTGGCCGGCGTGCATCTGGGGCTCTGCCGTTATGACCGGCGGGCGGTGGACGGCAGCTATCTGCGGGTGGACCATGCCCGCGCGGTGATCGACCATCTGGTCGCCCAGGATTTCGACGGCCGCGCCCGCCATCCCTGCATCGGCCAGGACCGCGCCGATCTGGTGGTCGCCGGCTGCGCCGTTCTGGACGCGCTGTGCGACGTCTGGCCGGTGGAGCGGCTGCGCATCGCCGACCGCGGCTTGCGCGAAGGAATTCTGGTGGACCTGATCGGGGCCGCCGGCGAATAAACCGGTCGACGCGACCGGATAGATGATCGGGCAGGAGGGGAAAGGCTCCCCGCCTGCGCCGGATGACCGAGGAACTGCAGCGATCATGACCGAAAAGACTCCGTCGACGCGCCCGGGTGGGCGCCGTGCCACGGTCCGTGTGAAGACCGCCGGCAAGCGCACGGAATCCTCCAAGCGCTGGCTGGAGCGCCACCTGAACGACCCCTATGTGGCCGAGGCGACCAAGCGCGGCTACCGCTCGCGCGCTGCGTTCAAGCTGCTGCAGCTGGACGAGAAGTTCCGCCTGCTCGGCCCCGGCAAGCGCGTGGTCGATCTGGGCGCCGCCCCCGGCGGCTGGACCCAGATCGCGGTGGAGAAGGTGCAGACTGCCAAGGATGGCTGGAAGGTCGTCGGGCTGGACATCCTGCCGATGGACCCGGTCCCCGGCGCCACCACCATGCAGGCTGACTTCCTGGAGGAAGGCGCCGCCGAGGCGTTGAAGGAGGCGCTGGGCGGACCGGCCGATCTGGTGTTGAGCGACATGGCCGCCCCCACCACCGGGCACCAGCAGACCGACCATCTGCGCATCATGGGTCTGGCCGAGGCGGCTTACGATTTCGCCGAGGAGGTGCTGGCCCCTGGCGGCGCCTTCGTCGCCAAGCTGTTCCAGGGTGGGGCGGAACGCTCGCTGCTCGACCGGCTGCGGCGCGACTTCGCCGTGGTCAAGCACGCCAAGCCGCCGGCCAGCCGCGCCGAATCGTCGGAGACCTACGTCGTCGCCACCGGCTTCCGCGGCGGCAACGTCAGCGACTAAGTACGCCGTTTTTCGCACTTGCATAACAGATGCTGTGTGCGCACGGGTTCACAAGCCCATGGTCTTGTGTATAAGTGCGCCACGTTTATCTTCCGGGAGATTCACACATGGCGCGCGACACCAAAATCCGCGAAGCCCTGACCTTCGACGACGTGCTGCTGGTTCCGGCCGAAAGCTCGGTCCTGCCGAACGACGTGGACACCCGGACAAGATTGACGAAGACCATCGAGCTGGGCATCCCGCTGATGTCCTCGGCGATGGACACGGTGACCGAGAGCCGTCTCGCCATCGCCATGGCCCAGGCCGGCGGCATCGGCGTCGTCCACCGCAACCTGACCATCGAGCAGCAGGCCGAAGAGGTCCGCAAGGTCAAGCGGTTCGAGTCGGGCATGGTCGTCAACCCGATCACCATCACGCCGAACGCGACGCTGGCCGACGCCCTGCAACTGATGGCCGACTACCGCATCTCCGGCATCCCGGTGGTGGAAAGCCGCGACCAGCTCGGCAGCGGCAAGCTGGTCGGCATGCTGACCAACCGCGACGTCCGCTTCGCCACCGATCCCAAGCAGCCGGTCAGCGAGCTGATGACCAAGGATCTGGTGACCGTCCGCGAGGGCGTCAGCCAGGAGGAAGGCAAGCGCCTGCTCCACCAGCACCGCATCGAGAAGCTGCTGGTCGTCGACGAGGATTACCGCTGCATCGGCCTCGTCACCGTCAAGGACATCGAGAAGGCGCAGGCCTATCCGAACGCCTGCAAGGACGGCAAGGGCCGCCTGCGCGTCGCCGCCGCCACCGGCACCGGCAGTGACGGTCTGGCCCGTGCGGAGGCTCTGTTCGACGCCGGCGTCGACGTTCTGGTGGTCGACACCGCGCACGGTCATTCGCTGAAGGTGCTCGATCAGGTCCGCGCCGCCCGCGCCCTGTCGAGCTACACCCAGGTCATTGCCGGCAACGTCGCGACCGCCGAAGCGGCCAAGGCGCTGATCGACGCCGGTGTGGACGCCGTCAAGGTCGGCATCGGTCCGGGCTCCATCTGCACCACCCGCATCATCGCCGGCGTCGGCGTGCCGCAGCTGACTGCGGTCATGGATGTGGTGGACGAGTGCGAGAAGCACGGCATCCCGGTGATCGCCGACGGCGGCATCAAGTATTCGGGCGATCTGGCCAAGGCCATCGCCGGCGGCGCCAGCGTCGCCATGCTGGGCAGCCTGTTCGCCGGCACCGACGAGAGCCCGGGCGAGGTCATCCTGTTCCAGGGCCGCTCCTACAAGAGCTATCGCGGCATGGGCTCGGTCGGCGCCATGGCGCGCGGCTCGGCGGATCGTTACTTCCAGCAGGAGGTTTCGACCATGAAGCTGGTGCCGGAAGGCGTCGAAGGCCGCGTTCCCTACAAGGGCCCGGTGTCGGCGGTCATCCATCAGTTGGTCGGCGGCTTGCGCGCGGCCATGGGCTACACCGGCAGCGCCTCCATCGCCGAGATGCGCGAGAAGTGCCAGTTCGTCCGCATCACCAACGCGGGCCTGCGCGAAAGCCACGTCCACGACATCACCATCACCAACGAGTCGCCGAACTACCGGCAGGGCTGAGGTGAAGTTGGGGGTAGGCGTCGGCTGACGAATGCCCCCTCCCTAACCCTCCCCCGCCTCGCGGGAGAGGGGACTGCCGCGACTTCGCGAATCAAATCACGCTGACAAGCGTCCTGCCCCCTCTCCCGCGAAGCGGGGGAGGGATGGGGAGGGGGCAACCCACGCAGCAACTCACCCTGCCGCGCCAACTCCCTCCGTCACCAGCTTCCAAGGCTGCCACCCGCCCAGCCGCACGCCGACGGCGAGGCTGGTGAAGGGAATCCGTAGCTCGATATCCCGCGGCTGGAAGAAGGTCAGCCGTTCCGGCTCCCCCTTCTCGTCGAACTCCAGCCGGGCGCCCTTCGGCTCGGGCGCGTATTCGTCGCTCATCACCTGCCAGATTTCCAGGTCGCTGCCATGGTTGGTGATCTTGTACTGGCCGCAGCGCCAGGTCGCCGATTCGCCGACGCTGCCCTCCACCACCTTCTTGTCGCCCTCCATCCGCACATCGCCGATCCCGGCGGCCTCGCCCTTCATCGACGGCCCCTGCCGCTCGGCACGGAAGCCCAGCCGCAACCAGGCGGAGCGGCTGTGCGGGATCAGCCGGCGCACGGTGCGCGCGTCCTCGGCTGCGAAATGGTCGGGGTCGTCGTAGAGGATGCGGTCCAGCGCGGCGGCGACGATCATGCGGTCGTCGATGCGCAGGTCCGGCAGATAGGCTTTGCTCATCAGGCCAGCGGACTCCGAAGGGTGTGCCGGTCAGTATATAGGGACTTGCCCTCGCAGTCGCCCGATGCGCTATCCTGCGCGGCCCTTCTTCGGAAGACCCCGATTCGTCATGAGACGCGCCATGCAGGACCTGTTCGACACGCCGCCCGATCCCCGCAGCATCGCCGTCGATGCTCTGACGCCGGACCAGGCCGCGGCGGAGCTGGCGGCACTGGCCGCCGAGATCGCCCATCATGACCGGCTCTACCACCAGCAGGACCAGCCGGAGATCTCCGACGCCGACTATGACGCGCTGGTCCGCCGCAACCTCGCCGTCGAAGCGCGCTTTCCAGACTTGCGGCGTGCCGATTCGCCCAGCCTTCGGGTCGGTGCCGCGCCGGCCGCCGGCTTCGGCAAGGTCCGTCACGCTGTCGCGATGCTGTCGCTCGGCAACGCCTTCGCGCCGGAGGATGTGGCGGAGTTCGATGCCCGGGTCCGCCGCTTCCTCGGCCTGTCCGACGATGCGCCGCTGACCTTCGTCGCGGAACCGAAGATCGACGGCCTGTCCTGCTCGCTGCGCTACGAGAGGGGCGAACTGGTGCTGGCCGCCACCCGCGGCGACGGGGCGGAGGGCGAGAACGTCACCGCCAACGTCCGCACCATCCGTGACGTGCCGCACCGCCTGCCGGTGCCCTTCCCCGATGTGCTGGAGGTCCGCGGCGAGGTCTATATGAGCCGCGACGACTTCCTGGCGATGAACGCCGCCCGTGCCGAGAAGGGCGAGCAGCTGTTCGCCAACCCGCGCAACGCGGCGGCCGGCAGCCTGCGCCAGCTTGACCCTTCCATCACCGCGTCCCGGCCGCTTTGCTTCTTCGGCTATGCGCTGGGCGAGGTGTCGGAACCGATCGCAGAGACGCAATGGAGCATTCGCGAGCGGCTGAAGGGCTGGGGCTTCCAACTGAACCGGCCGGCGGAGCTGTGCGACGGCAAGGACAAGCTGCTGGCCTATTACGAGGGCATCGGCCGGCGGCGCGCTGGCCTTCCCTTCGACATCGACGGCGTCGTGTACAAAGTCGACAGCCTGGAACTCCAGCAGCGGCTTGGCTTTGTCAGCCGGGCGCCGCGCTGGGCCATCGCCCACAAGTTCCCGGCCGAGCAGGCTCAGACCCGGTTGAAAGCCATCACCATCCAGGTCGGCCGCACGGGTGCGCTGACCCCGGTGGCGGAACTGGAGGACATCACCGTCGGTGGCGTCGTCGTCAGCCGCGCCACCCTGCACAACGAGGACGAGATCGCCCGCAAGGACATCCGCGTCGGCGACCTCGTGGTGGTCCAACGCGCCGGCGACGTCATTCCGCAGGTGGTGGAGGTGGTGCTGTCCCAGCGCCCGGCCACCTCCATCCCCTATGTGGCGCCGGAGACCTGCCCGGTCTGCGGCAGCCTCGCCATCCGCGAGGCGGGTGAGGTGGTGCGCCGCTGCACCGGCGGCCTGATCTGTGCCGCTCAGGCCAAGGAGCGACTCCGCCATTTCGTCTCGCGCGACGCCTTCGACATCGAAGGGCTGGGCGAGAAAATCATCGAGGAGTTCTGGGACGAGGGCTTCATCAAGTCGCCGGTGGATATTTTCACCCTGGAGGGCCGTGTCGAACTGATCGGCCGGCCGGGCTGGAAGGAGAAGTCGGTCCAGAACCTGTTCAAGGCGATCGAGCAGCGCCGAAACGGCATCGACCTGCACCGGCTGATCTACGCGCTCGGCATCCGCCATGTCGGCGAGGTAACGGCCAAGTCGCTGGCACGCCAGTACAAGACCATGCAGGGCTGGGTCGATGGCATGCTGGCCGCGGAACGGGCGATGCCCGGCCAGGACTGGCGCGACCTGCACGAATTGAAGGGCGTTGGCCGCGCCACCGCCGACTCCATCATCGGCTGGTTCGCCGATCCGGAATGCGGGGCGAAGCTGGACTTCTATGCTGGCAAAGATGGCGCCGGCAACGACGCGCTTCGGCTGGAGACCATCATCGCCTCGTTGGGGATCAAGGGCGTCAAGAAGCCGGCGGCACAAGCGCTCGCTGAACGCTACGGCACGCTGGCCGAGTGGCGGGCGGCGATGGAGCGTGCGGCCGGGCAGGCGCCGGGTCAGCCCTGGCTCGATCTGGTCGCCACCCCCGATGTGGGGGAGGTCGCGGCGGAGGAACTGGCCGGCTTCTTCGCCGAAGAGCGCAACCTCGCCATCGTCCACGGCCTGATGGAAAGGCTGACCGTGCTGGAGGCCGAGATGCCGAAGGCCAGCAACTCCCCCATCGCCGGCAAGACGGTGGTCTTCACCGGCACGCTGGAGCGGATGACCCGGTCGGAGGCCAAGGCGCGCGCCGAGTCGCTGGGCGCCAAGGTGGCGGGCTCCGTCTCCGGCAAGACCGACTATCTGGTCGCCGGAGCCGACGCCGGCAGCAAGGCGGCCAAGGCCAAGGAGCTGGGCGTCGAGATCCTGACCGAGGACGAATGGCTGGCCAGGATCGGCGGCTGACCTGATCCCGAGTCCCACGGTCGCCAAAATGTCGCATCCCCGTTCGGTCGGATTGACGGACGGGGATGGGGGGAGTGAAATCAGACAACGCTTATAGGAAAAGCGAAACCATGCCGGACAGGTGGCCCGACCCTCCAGCGGAGGGCGGTGCCGACGGGCGGACAACGCCCGCACCCGCCCACCCGGCGCCGAGCAAACGGGGGACGAAGGAAACGCCATGGAGCCAATTCAGTGGTCGCGCTGGATGAGCGTGGGCAATGACGCGTTGGACGAGGATCACCGCGTCCTGATCGCCATCGTCAACAAGCTGTATGACGAGGCCAACCGCCAGGACCCCACCCTCATCGAAGCCATCCTCAACGAACTGATCGCCTACACCCGCCATCATTTCGCGGAGGAGGAGGCGCAGATGGAGCGGCTGAATTATCCGACCTTCGCCGCGCACAAGGCCCTGCACGACCGGCTGACCCAACAGGTCGAAAGCTACCGCGACGATTTCCGCGCCGATGGCGGTCGGATCAGTGGCGAGGAGGTGTTCCTGTTCTGCTCCGACTGGCTGGGCAAGCACATCCTGAAGGAAGACACCCGCTTCGGCGAGTATGCCGGCAATGAGGCGGAGATGGCGGTGGCGGAGTAGGGGAGGCTGGTCCGTCTCCCGCGCGCCTAAGGTTTTACATAAAGAAAATTACCTAAAATACTGAAACAACTCACAAGCCTGCAAACCATCCGAATTTGCGCGCTGCGCCCGCTCCGAGAGGGGAGGGCGCTTTTCTTCTGCGTGACTCACCAGGTCGGCAGGGGAGGGGAGTTGCGTGCAAAGAAAAAGCCCTCCCCGGTGGGAGAGGGCAGGGGCAGACATTCAGGAAAGACGGTGGCGATCAGGCGACCGCCAGTTGCTCCAGGACGCGGCGTGCGACCGGCAGCGACACCGCCGTCTCGTAACGCCAGGCGCTGCGGTCGGCGAACAGAGCGCGCAGCAGCTGGTTGTTCAGCGCGTGGCCGGAGCGCACGCCGTGGAAATGACCGACGATCGGCGCACCGGCCAGATACAGGTCGCCGACGGCGTCCAGGATCTTGTGGCGGACGAACTCGTCTTTGAAGCGCAGGCCCTCGGCGTTCATCACCGTGTCGCCGGAGATAACCACCGCGTTGTCCAGCGAGCCGCCGCGGGCGAGGCCCATCTTGCGCAGCCCCTCGACCTCGTGCAGGAACCCGAAGGTGCGGGCGCGGCTGATCTCGTCCTTGAAGCTCTCCGGGTCGATCTCCAGCGCGCGGGCTTGACGGGAGATGGCGGCGCTGTCGAAGTCGATCTCGAAGCTGTAGCTGGTGGCGTCGTCCGGCGTGAAGGAGGCGCTCTTGACGCCGTCGCCGATGACGACCGGCTTCAGGATGCGGATGATGCGGCGGGGCGACTTCTGCACGGCGATGCCGGCCTGCTCGATGGCGGCGACGAAGGGGGCGGCACTGCCGTCCATGATCGGCACCTCGATGCCGTCCAGCGACACGATGGCGTTGTCGATGCCGCAGCCGGCCAGCGCGGACATCAGATGCTCGATCGTACCGACGGTGGTGCCATGCTCGTTGCCGATCACGGTGCACAGGCGGGTGTCGACCACCGTGTCCCAGCGCGCCAGAATGACGGCGGCGGCCCCACGAAGATCGGTGCGCAGGAAGGTGATCCCGGAATTCGCATCGGCCGGCGAAATCGTCAGCGTGACGATGACGCCCGAATGCAGCCCGACGCCGGCGATGGTCACCGACTTCTTCAGGGTCTGCTGGAACATTCCGTCCGCGTTGCTGCGATTGTTGGCCACGATGTCTTTTCCATCTTGGTCGTGAAGGAGAGGTTCCCAGCAATGCCGCGCCGCAAGATCTTTGAAGATCATCACGTCGGCGGCGTTCGCTTTCGACCATGCTGATAGGTAACACCCGAGGTTGGAAATCGGCAAATCACTCATTGTTACCGTTTGTTGCAGGGCAAAAGTGGATTGCAATACAAGCAATCAGCTTGGCCCTGCGTGAAAGAGGCAACAAAAAATCCCCGGAGACGCACGAGGGCGCCGCCGGGGTCCGAAAGGTTCGGTCAGGTTGTGGAGCCGCCGGCGCCGCGATTAGGAGACTGCGGCGACGGCGGTTATCTCCGGCTTTCGCCGGGATCGGCCGGCCGCCGGAAAGGGTTCGGCGGCCAAGATCGGTTCACGTCCAGGCGGGTCCGTCCGCTCAGTTGGCCTGACGGCGCAGGAAGGCCGGAATGTCCAGTTCCTCCTGCTCACCCGGCTTGGCATCCACCCGCGGGGCCGGAGCCTGCGGCTGCGGAGCGGCCGGATAGCCCGGAGCCTGCTGCGGAGCGCTCTGCTGCGGCGGGTAGACCGGCTGCTGCTGCGGGGCCGTGGGATACTGGCCCGCCGGGTAGCCCTGGTGGGGAGCCTGCGGCTGCTGCGGATAGGCCGGCTGCTGCTGCGGATAGCTCTGGGGCGCGGGCTGATAGGCCTGCGGAGCCTGCTGCGGCTGGTAGGCCTGGGGGGCCGGCTGATGCACGGGCTGGGGCGCCGGCGGGTGCGCCGGTTCGGACTTGCGGCCGAGGCCGGTCACCAGACCGAACAGGAAGTTGCCCTTGCGGGCCGGCGCCGGTTCCGGCGCGGGGGCCGGGGCCGGACCGACGGACAGGCCGCCCGGGTGCTGCTGATGACCCTGCGGGGCATGGTGGTGCTGCGGCGCGGCCATCGGCGCGGGCTGCTGCGGCTGATGCTGCTGCGGCTGCTGGTGACCCTGCATCTGCGGCGCCTGGGGGGCGTGCTGCTGGGGAGCCGGCTGCTGCGGGGTCGACAGCGGCGCGGCGCCGACGGTCATCGGCTGGCGCGGGGCATCGGCCGGCTTTGGGGCGAAGAAGTGGCCGCCCTGGTTCTCGCCATGCAGCGGACCGGCCGACGGCTTCGGCGCCTCCGCATGCTGCTGGGCTGCCTGCGGGTGAGGCTGCTGCTGGGCCGGGTCGTGCTGGATGGCGGCGGCACCGGCGGTGACCGGCTGCGGCGTGCGCAGACCGATGGCGGCGCTGGGAATGGGCGAACCGGGCGCGCCGGCCGGGGCAGCCGGGGCGCCAGTCAGGTTGCCGGGAGCGGCCGGCTTCTTGGCGCGGTCGCCGGGGACCAGCGACAGGTTGACCGGATGCAGGGTGCGCGGGTTGCTCATCGCCGCGGCGTCGATGCCGGTGGCGACGACCGACACGCGCATCACGCCGTCCAGCGAGCTGTCGAAGGTCGAGCCGAAGATGATGTTGGCGTCGGGATCGACCTCGTCACGGACGCGGTTGGCCGCCTCGTCGACCTCGAACAGAGTCATGTCGTAGCCGCCGGTGATGTTGATGAGGACGCCGCGGGCACCCTTCATCGACACGTCGTCCAGCAGCGGGTTGGAGATGGCGGCCTCGGCGGCCTCGATGGCGCGGCGCTCGCCGCCGGCCTCGCCGGTGCCCATCATCGCCTTGCCCATCTCGGTCATCACGGACCGGATGTCGGCGAAATCCAGGTTGATCAGGCCGGGCATCACCATCAGGTCGGTGACGCCGCGCACGCCCGAATGCAGAACGTCGTCGGCCATCTTGAAGGCGTCCGCGAAGGTCGTCTTCTCGTTGGCGATGCGGAACAGGTTCTGGTTCGGGATGATGATGAGGGTGTCGACATACTGCTGCAGTTCGGCGATGCCGCCTTCCGCCAGCCGCATGCGGTGACCGCCCTCGAAATGGAAGGGCTTGGTGACGACGCCGACGGTCAGGATGCCGCGCTCGCGGGCCGCGCGCGCGATGACCGGTGCCGCACCGGTGCCGGTGCCGCCGCCCATGCCGGCGGTGATGAACACCATGTTGGAGCCTTCGAGATACTGGACGATCTCGTCGATCTGCTCCTCGGCCGACGCGCGGCCGACATCCGGCTTGGAGCCGGCGCCCAGGCCGCGGGTGGTGCCGGTGCCGAGCTGGATGCGCTTCTCGCACAAGGAACCCTTCAGCGCCTGCGCGTCGGTGTTGCCGACGACGAAGTCAACGCCTTCCAGGTTCGACTTGATCATGTTGTTGACGGCATTGCCGCCGGCGCCGCCGACGCCGAACACGGTGATGCGCGGCTTCAACTCGGGCTCAATCTGGGGGATGGTCACGTTGATCATTCTATTCAGGCCTCCACAACCTGTTTTCGTTGGGTTTGATGTTTGATATGCCGCGACCGGCGCCCGGTTGTGTCCGGTGTCTGTCCGATCGGGAATCGGTGAATGGCGGCGGCGGGGAGAGTCATCTACAGATTCTCCCGCAGCCACAGGCCGACGCGGCCGAGAAGCCCGGTTGACGCGACCGCCTCTTGGCCGGTCACCGTCAGCTCCGTCGGGTTGCGGACGGCATGTAGGAGAAGGCCCGCCACCGTCGAGAAGGCCGGTCCGCCATGCGCCTCGTTGAGGCCGGCGATCCGGGTGGGACGGGCGATGCGGACCTGCTTGTCCAGGATGGGGGCGGCCATGTCGCGCGTGTTGGGCAGCTGGCTGGCGCCGCCGGTCAGCACGACGCGCCGGCCGACCAGCTTGGAATGGCCCGACTGCTCGATGGCGCTGCGCACCTCTTCGAAGATCTCTTCCATCCGCGCCTGGATGATGCTGACCAGGAAGGAGCGCGGGTGGCTGGCGGTGCCGCTGCCGCTGCGCTCGTCCTCGCCGATCTGCGGCACCTCGATCATCTCGCGCTCGTCGGCCGGGTTCACCCGGGCGCTGCCGTAGAGCACCTTCAGCCGTTCGGCATGGGACAGCGGCGTGGTCAGGCCATGGGCGATGTCGTTGGTGACGTGGCGTCCGCCGAGCGGCACGAAGCCGGTCCACACCAGATTGCCCTCGGCGAAGATCGAGATGGTGGTGCCGCCGCCGCCGATGTCGACGCAGGCGGCGCCCATCTCCATCTCGTCCTCCACCAGACAGGCGAGGCCGGAGGCGAAGGGGCTGACCACGACGGATTCGATGTTCAGGTGGCAGCGGGCGACGCAGGCGCCCAGCGTGAGAATGGCGCCCTTGGCCGCCGTGACCACATGCAGCTGGGTGCCCAGCGTATGGCCGCTCATCCCCTTGGGATCGCGGATGCCGCGGATGCCGTCCAGGGTGAAGCTCAGCGGGATGGTGTGGATCAGCGCCTGATCGGGGCCGGCCTGCAGGGTGCGGGCGTGGGCCATGGCACGGCGGATGTCGCCCTCCGTCACCTCCTGGCCCGAAACGGGGACGGTGGCGGTGAAGGCGTGGGAGCGGGGGTTGCCCATCGACAGGTTGACGACGACGTCGTGCACCGTCTCGCCGGCCATCTGTTCGGCGGCATGCACGGCGGCGCCGATCGAGGTCTCCGCCGCCTCCATGTCGATGATGGTCCCGGCGCGGATGCCCGTGGCGATCTGGTGGCCGACGCCGATCACGCGGAGGGAGCCGGGTTCCTCCATCCGCGCGATGACGCAGCACACCTTCGTCGAGCCGACGTCCAGCGCCGTGACGATCCCGCCACGGGCCGGCCGCTTCGGCTTCTTGGCACCGTTGAATCCCATCCCGAACATGCCCCCCAAGACTTCCCTTCAACTCTTGTCTGCCGGCGATAAGCGCTTCCCCACAAGAGCTTGCCGCCGACCGGCCTTATGATTTCTTGCCGTTCTTCTTCTTCGTATCGTCGTCCCAGCCCGGAAGCTGGGCGGTGGACGACGTCTGGATCGCGGCGCGGTCCTGCAGGCGCATGTCGATGGCGACGATGTCGCGGTCCAGCACCCGGCTGGCCGTCTGCATCTGCTCCAGCTGGCGCAGCGCCCGGCGCATGTCGGCGGTGCCTTCCGGCAGCTTCACCGTCACGCCGTTGCTGAGCTGCAGGTTCCAGCGGCGGTCGCTGATCCAACTGGCCGAGGACAGCATCGGCGCGATGGTCGGCGCACCGTCCAGCGCCGACAGCAGGGTGTGGACCTGCTGCGGGGCGTTGGCGCCGATCACCTGCGGCAGCGTCTCGATCCGCTGGTTGCCGCGGCGCGCCAGTTCCGCCGCGTCGGCCAGCGGGCGGCCGGCACGGTCGATGACGGTGAACTGGCGGTCATGCTGCCAGATCGCCATCGGCTGGCGTTCGGAAAGCTGGATATAGAGGAAACCGGGCAGACGCCGCTCGATGGAGGCCGACGACACCCAGGGCAACTCCTCCAGCCGCTGCTTGGCGTCGGCCAGATCGATCGACAGGATCGGCTCGCCCCGGCGCACGCCCAGCGCGTCGAGCACGGCGTCGCGTTCCGTCTCGCTGCGGCCGACCACCAGGATCTCCGACAGGCGGAAGCCCAGATCCCCGGTCAGCCGAATGACGCTGTCCTGCGCCGCCTCCAGCGTGTCGGCCAGGGTGCCGCGCTTCCAGGCGGAGCCGGCGGCGGCGGTCAGCCCCAGCACCGGCACCAGCAGCAGCGCCGCCTTGACAGCGGAGCGGGTCCAGCGTGGCCAAGCCCGGCGCCGCTTGCCTTTCTGTGCCGACGCGGCCATGGCGCGCGGCGGGGTCGGCATCTCGTCCCGGGCGCGCGCACCGGCGGCGGCGGCGCGAAAATCCGGGTCGGCCATCAGGCGAGCTGACATGCGGCGTTCTCCACGAGCCAGCCGACCAGCGCGCCGTAGGTGATCCCCACATGCGCGGCCTGTTCGGGCACCAGCGACAGGGGCGTCATGCCCGGCTGGTTGTTGATCTCCAGGAAGTACAGACCGTCCGTTCCCGGCCGGCTGTCATCCCAGCGGAAGTCGCTGCGCGACACGCCCCGGCAGCCCAGGGTGTGGTGCGCAAGCACCGCCAGCCGCTTCGCCTCCTCCGCCACCGCCTCGGGAACCGCGGCGGGGATGGTGTGGACGGCGTGGCCGGCGCTGTATTTCGCGGTGTAGTCGTAGACCTGAGCCTGAAAGACGATCTCGGTCACCGCCAAAGCGCGGTCACCCATGACGCCCACGGTCAGCTCGCGACCGGGGATGAACTCCTCGATCAGTGCACGCTCGCCAAAGGTCCACGCATCACCGACCGGGCTGTTCTGCCCCTCGCGGACCAGGGTTACGCCAACGGTCGAGCCTTCGTCCACAGGCTTGACGATATAGGGCGCCGGCATGGGGTGGGTACCGCCGGTGATTTCCCCGCGGGACAGGACCATGCCTTTGGGGGAGCGGATGCCGACGGTGTCCAGCACCCGCTTGGTCATCGCCTTGTCCATGGCGATGGCGGCGGCCTGGACGCCCGAATGGGTGTAGGGCAGGCCGAGGAACTCCAGCACGCCCTGGATCGTCCCGTCCTCGCCGCCGCGGCCGTGCAGGGCGTTGAACACCACGTCGGGGCGCGGGTTGCTCAGGGCGTGCATCAACCCGCCCAGGTCGCGCTGCACGTCGACGGCGGTGACGCGGTAGCCTTCCTCCTCCAGCGCCTTGGCGACGCCGGCCCCGCTGACCAGCGACACCTCGCGCTCGGCCGACCAGCCGCCCATCAGGACGGCGACATGCTTCTTGTGGGCGTGGAGCAAGGCTTCGGTCATTGGGCGGCTCCTTCGGCGGCGGGAACGCCGATGCGCTTGATTTCCCACTCCAGCGTCACGCCGCTGGTCTCGAACACGCGGCGGCGGACCTCCTCGCCCAGCGCTTCCAGTTGGGCGGCGGTGGCCGTGCCGTTGTTGATCAGGAAGTTGCAGTGCTTTTCCGATACCTGGGCGTCGCCGATGGACAGGCCGCGGCAGCCGGCTTTGTCGATCAGCTCCCAGGCCTTGTGGCCTTCAGGGTTCTTGAAGGTCGAACCGCCGGTGCGGGAGCGGACAGGCTGGCTGTCGGCGCGCTTGTCGGAGATCTCGGCCATGCGGCGCGCGATCTCCAGCGGGTTGCCGAGCTCGCCGCGCAGTACGGCGCCGGTGAAGATGCAGTCTTCCGGCACCGCGCTGTGGCGGTAGGTGAAGCCCATGCCGGCATGGCTGAACTCCAGCCGCCGACCGTCGCGCGCCACAGCGGTGGCGGAGACCAGCACGTCGGCCAGTTCGCGGCCATAGGCGCCGCCGTTCATGCGCAGGGCGCCGCCGATGGTGCCGGGAATGCCGGAGAGGAACTCCAGCCCGGCGATCCCGGCGTCGCGGGCGACCATGGCGACGTTGAGGTCGAGCGCCGCCGCACCGGCGGTCAGCGTCATTCCGTCGGCGGCGATATCGGTGAAGCCGCGGCCGAGCCGGATGGTGACGCCCGGCACGCCGCCGTCCCGCACCAGCAGGTTGGAGGCGACGCCGATCACCGTCACCGGCACCTCGGCCGGCAGGGCGGCCAGGAAGCCGGCCAGATCGTCGGCGTCGGCCGGGCGGAACATCACCTCGGCCGGGCCGCCGACGCGGAACCACGTCACCTGCGCCAGCGAAGCGTCGGCGGTCAGCCGGCCGCGCACAACGGGCATCCGTGACATCAGATGGCCGTTGGGCAGGTGGCCGTCAGCTGGGCTCATGCGGGGCGCTGCCGTCATCGCGTGGCGCCGTAGAGCGACGACAGCTCGCCCGGCAGGGCGTTCGCCCACTGGGTGATGTTGCCGGCGCCGAGGCAGACGACGAAGTCGCCGGGCCGCGCCATCTCGCGCACGACCTGCGCCAGTTCCTGCTGGTTCTGCAGGGCCACGACATGGCGGTGGCCGTGCATGCGCAGGCCCTCCACCAGGCTGTCGCGGCTGACGCCTTCGATCGGCGTTTCACCGGCGGCATAGACGTCGGCGACGATCACGGCGTCGGCGTCGTTGAAGCAGGTGCAGAACTCCTCGAACAGGGCGGCGAGGCGGGAATAGCGGTGCGGCTGGACCACGGCGATGGTGCGGCCGGTGCCGGCGGTGCGCGCGGCCTTCAGCACCGCGGCGATCTCCACCGGGTGGTGGCCGTAATCGTCGATGACGGTGATGCCGTTGGCCTCGCCGGTCTTGGTGAAGCGGCGCTTCACGCCCTGGAACTTGGCCATGCTGTCGCGCATCACCACGTCGGGCAGGCCCATCTCGTTGCCGACCGCGAAGCAGGCCAGCGAGTTCTGGACGTTGTGCGGCCCGTACATCGGCAGGCGCACGCCGGCGATGGCGCGGCTCTCGCCGGTGTGGCGGTCATAGATCAGCACGTCGTACTTGGCGCCGTCGGGACCCAGCTCCACGTTGACCGCGCGGATGTCGGCCTGCGGCGAGAAGCCGTAGGTGACGATGCGGCGGTCGGACACGCGGGGGATCATCGCCTGCACCTCGGGATGGTCGATGCAGAGCGCGGCGAAGCCGTAGAAGGGGATGTTCTGGACGAAGCTGTCGAAGGCGGCCCGCGCGTTGTCGAAGGTGCCGTAGAAGTCCAGATGCTCCGGATCCATGTTGGTGACGACGGCGATGCAGGCCGGCAGCTTCACGAAGGTGCCGTCGCTCTCGTCCGCCTCCACCACCATCCAGTCGCCGGTGCCGAGCCGGGTGTTGGAGCCGTAGGCGTTGATGATGCCGCCGTTGATGACGGTGGGGTCGAGGTTGGCATGCTCCAGCATATGGCCGACCATCGAGGTGGTCGTGGTCTTGCCATGGGTGCCGCCGATGGCGATGGCCCATTTCAGGCGCATCAGCTCGCCCAGCATCTCGGCGCGGCGGACCACCGGCACCAGGGCGGCGCGGGCGGCCACCACCTCCGGATTGTCGCGCTTGACCGCGGAGGAGACGACGACCACGGCGGCGCCGGCGATGTTCTCGCCGCGATGGCCGACGAACACCTTGATGCCCAGCTCGCGCAGGCGCTTGACGTTGGCGTTCTCGGCGAGGTCGGAGCCCTGGACGGTATAGCCCAGGTTCCGCAGCACCTCGGCGATGCCGCTCATGCCGATGCCGCCGATGCCGACGAAGTGGATGGTGCCGATCGAGAGGGGGAGGGCGCGCATGTCAGGCTTACTTTCCGCGGCGAAGCATCAGGCGAAGGGTGGCGTCGACCGCCTCATCGGACAGGTCGTCGGGGAGGGGCTGCGATCCATGGATCATCGACAGGCGGTCACGCAGGAAGCCGCCTTCGGCGAGGAAGCGCGGCACCAGCGGACAGCCCGGACGGTTGTACCAGCCGCCCTCGGTCCGAGTCATGTCCGCCGGCCAGTCCTGCAGCGGACGGGGCGTCGGTCGGGTCAGAGTCCTGGCTTTGATCATTCCGCGGCCCCCTTGGCGCTGGCGCCGGCGGCGGACCGCCGGGCGTTGTGGGATTGGTCGTGGTCGGTCAGGCTTGGATCGGTGTTGAAGGAATTGGTGCGGCCGGCCGGGCCGCCGTCCAGCATCGCCAGCACGGCGTCAGCCAGCGCGGTGGCGGCGTCGGCGGTGCCCCAGTCGTGGGCGGCCCGCGCCGATGCTGTGAGCGCCTGCGGGTCGGCCAGCAGGGAGGACAGCCGCTCGGCCAGGGCCTGGGCGGTGAAGGAGGGCTGCGGCACCAGCCAGGCGGCGCCGGCCTCGGCCAGATGGCGGGCGTTGGCGGTCTGGTGGTCGTCGGTGGCGTGCGGGTAGGGCACTAGGATCGCCGGACGGCCGACGCAGGTCAGCTCCGCGATGGTGGAGGCGCCGGCGCGGGTGACGGCAAGGTGGCAGGCGGCCAGCCGTTCCGGCACGTCGCGGAAGAAGGTCTGCAACTCCAGCCGGGCGAGGCCCAGCGGCTCCAGCGCGTCGCGGGCGGCTTCCAGGTCTTCCGGGCGGCACTGCTGCGCCAGATGGATGCGGGCGCGCATCTCCTCCGGCAGCAGGGCGAGCGCCGCGGGGATCACCTCGGAAAAGACGCGGGCACCCTGGCTGCCGCCCATCACCAGCAGGCGGATCGGGCCGGCGGCGCCGGGCGCCTCGTAGGGGGAGAGGCGGCGGGCGGCGACCGCCGGACGGACCGGGTTGCCGGTGCGGACGATCTTGGCGCGCTGCGCTTCGCCCAGCTTCTCGATGCCGGGGAAGGCGACGGCGATGCGGCTGGCGCCGGCGATCAGCATCCGGTTGGCGCGGCCCAGCACGGCGTTCTGTTCGTGCAGCAGGGCCGGCACCCTGGACTGGATGGCGGCATAGACGGTGGGCACGGACGGGTAGCCGCCGAAGCCGACGACCGCGGCGGGATCGAGCCGGCGCATCAGCGCCCGCGCCTCCAGCAGGCCCAGCCCCATCTGCAGGGCGGCCTTCAGCTTGCCGACGATGCCGGCGCCGGGCGAGGCGGCGCGGATGCGGTGAACCGGCACCTCCGGCAGATTCTCGCCGAAGGCATGGCCGCGCTTGTCGGTGACCAGCGTCACGGCGCGGCCGCGGGACAGCAGCTCGCGCGCCAGCGCTTCGGCCGGGAACATGTGTCCGCCGGTGCCGCCGGCGGCCAGCACGATCACTTTGTTGGCGTTCGCGTCGAGGGTCGTCGCGCTCAAGTCCGTCGGCCTCCTCATTCCAGGGGGCCGAAGCGTTTGCGTGTCAAAGCCAGAACCATGCCCATGCCGAACCCGAGAGCGAGCAGCGAGGAGCCGCCGTAAGAGATGAACGGCAGGGTCATGCCCTTGGTCGGCATAAGATGCAAGGACGAACCCATGTTGATCGCCGCCTGAAGCCCGAACTGGATCAGAAGACCGGCGGCGGCCAGCAGGACGAAGTAGTTGTTGTCGTTGAAGATGCGGGCGAATCCACGCAGCACGACAAAGGCGAACAGCACCACCAATCCCAAGCAGAAGATCAGCCCCAGCTCTTCGCCTGCGACGGCGAAGATGAAGTCGGCGTGGCTGTCGGGCAGGTAGAACTTGACCGTGCCCTGGCCGGGGCCGGTTCCCATCAGGCCGCCGTTGGCGAAGGCCTCCAGCGAACGATTGACCTGGTAATTGTCGCCGGCATGCGGGTCGAGGAAGCGGTCAATGCGGCTGGTGACGTGCGGCAGCGTGTAATAGGCACCGACCAGCCCGACGATCCCCAAGCCGCCCAGCCCCATCACCAGCACGAGGTTCAGCCCGGCCAGGAAGAACTGGGTGAACCAGACGGCGGAGACGACGAAGGTCATGCCCAAATCGGGCTGCAGGATCAGGCCGACCATGGTGACGCCGTACAGCACCATCGACACCAGCGCGCCGGGGAAGCCCGGATTGGTGCGCGACAGCGAAAACAGCCAGGCCGCGACCACGGCGAAGGCCGGCTTCACGAACTCCGACGGCTGGATCGACAGGCCGGGGACATGGATCCAGCGGCGGGCGCCCTTGATCTCCACGCCCACGACCAGCGTGGCGTAGACCAGCACCACCGAGATCAGGAACACCCCCAGCGCCACCCGCCGTACGCCGCGCGGGCTGAGCAGCGAGACGCCGACCATGATGATGATCGCCGGGATCAGCATCATCACGTGGCGTTCGACGAAATAGAAGGTGTCCTGGATGCCGATGCGCTCGGCCACCGGCGGGCTGGCCGCGGTGATCAGGACGGTGCCGAGGAACATCAGCAGGGCGACGGCGCCCAGCTGCCAGCGGTCGACGGTCCACCACCAGCGGCCGAAGATCGATTGGTCGGTGCGGTCGAAGGTGATCATGCAACGCCTCCGCTGGTACCGGTCCCGGTGTTCTCATGCGCGGAAACGATGTTCGCGACATAGGTCGCGAAGGCGTCGCCGCGCTTCTCGAAATTGGCGAACTGGTCCCACGACGCGCAGGCCGGCGACAGCAGCACGCAGGCGCCCGCCAGCCGCTCCGCCAGCGCCATCCCGGCCGCCTTCGCGGTCGCGACATCAAGCGTTCCGCAGCGTGTATAGGCAACGCCCTGCGCATCGAGCCATGCGGCGAACTGTTCCTGCGCCTCGCCGATCAGGAAGGCGTGGCGCACGCGGCCCATATAGCCCTCCAGCCCGTTCAGCCCGGTGTCCTTGGCCTGTCCGCCGAGGATCCAATAGATCGGATCGAAGGTCGCCAGCGCCTTTTCGGTGGCGTCGGCGTTGGTCGCCTTGCTGTCGTTGACGAAGCGCACGCCCTCCAGCGTGCCGACCAGCTGCTGCCGGTGGGCAAGGCCGGGGAAGGTCGCCATCGCCGCGACGATGGCCGGCACCGGCAGGCCGGCGGCCTTGCAGGTGGCGAAGGCGGCGGCGGCATTCTGCCAGTTGTGGGCGCCCAGCAGGGTCGGCAGCGCCGACAACTCCGCCACACGCACCGCCTCGCCGTCGGTGTCGTCGACCAGCCAGCCGTCGGCGGCATAGACACCGCCCGCGACCGGCCCCCGGGCCGAGATCGGCCACACGCGCTGGTCGCCGGCGGCGACGAGGTCGGCGTGGATTTTCCGGCAATGCTCGTCGTCCACCCCGATCACCGCGGTGCGCGGCCAGGTCTGGCGATGGAAGATCAGCTTCTTCGCGGCGACATAGCCCTCCATCCCGCCATGGCGGGCGAGATGGTCGGGCGTGATGTTCAGCAGGACCGCGATGTCGAAGGTGATGGAGTGGGTCAGCTCCAACTGGTAGCTCGACATTTCCAGCACGCAGGTGTTGCCCGACCCGATGGGGTCGAAGGTCAGAACCGGCGTGCCGAGGTTGCCGCCCACGGCGGCCTTGCGCCCGGCGGCGGCCAGGATGTGGCCGACCAGCGTGGTGGTGGTCGATTTGCCGTTGGTGCCGGTGATGCCGATGAAGGCGCAGTCACGCTCCGCCCGGCCCAGCAGCTCGATGTCGCAGATCAGCTCGATCCCCAGCGCGCGGGCGCGCTCGGCCACCGGGTGCGGCTTGGGGAAGGTGTGGGGGATGCCGGGCGACCAGACGATGGTGGTCAGGTCCGACAGGTCGGCGGTGGCGAGATCGACGACGGCGAAGCCCTCCGCCTCCGCCGCGGCGCGAGAAGCGGGGTTGTCGTCCCATACCCGCACCTCGGCGCCGCTGTCGCGCAATGCGCGGGCGGTGGCGAGACCGGACTTGCCCAGCCCCATCACCGCGACGGGCAGTTCCTGCATATAGAACAGGTCGATCATCGCCGGTCCCCCTCAGCGCAGCTTCAGCGTGGACAGGCCGACCAGCGCCAGGATCGAGGCGATGATCCAGAAGCGGATCACCACCGTCGGTTCGGCCCAGCCCTTCTTCTCGAAGTGATGGTGCAGCGGCGCCATGCGGAAGACCCGCTTGCCGGTCAGCTTGAAGGAAGCGACCTGCACGATCACCGACACCGTCTCCAGCACGAACAGGCCGCCGATGATGGCGAGCACGATCTCGTGCTTGGTCACCACGCTGACCGCACCCAGCGCGCCACCCAGCGACAGCGACCCGGTGTCGCCCATGAACACCATCGCCGGCGGGGCGTTGTACCAGAGGAAGCCGATGCCGGCGCCGATCAGCGCCCCGCAGAAGATCGTCAGCTCGCCGGAGCCCGGCACATGATGGATCTGCAGGTAGTTGGCGAAGATCGCGTTGCCGGAGAGATAGGAGATCAGGGCGAAGCAGCCGGCCGCGATCATCGTCGGCACGATGGCCAGCCCGTCCAGGCCGTCGGTCAGGTTCACCGAGTTCGACGCGCCGACCATGATGAAGGCGCCGAACGGCACGAAGAACCAGGACAGCTGGATCAGGAAATCCTTGACGAAGGGAACCGCGACGCCGCCCGACAGCGGCGGGGCCGACACCCACATGATCAGCGCCGAGGCGACCAGCCCGATGGTGATCTCCCAGCCCAGGCGGAAGCGGCCGGACAGGCCCTTGGTGTTGCGCTTGGTCAGCTTCAGGTAGTCGTCGCCGAAGCCGATCAGGCCGTAGCCGATGGTCACCAGCAGGACGATCCAGATATAGGCGTTGGTCAGGTCGGCCCACAGCAGGGTGCTGACCGTCATCGCGATCAGGATCATCAGGCCGCCCATGGTGGGCGTGCCCTTTTTCTTGAAGTGGGTCTCCGGACCATCGGCGCGGATGGGCTGGCCTTCGCCCTGTTTGCGCTTCAGCCAGGCGATCAGGCGCGGAAAGAACACGAAACTCATGACCAGCGACGTCAGCACGGCGCCGCCGGTCCGGAAGGTGAGATACCGGAACAGGTTGAACGGCGTGAAGACGTCGGCCAGACCGAAGAGGAGGTTGTAGAGCATTTGGGTCCGTCAGCCTCGCGGCGCCTGCGCGGACTGCGCCGCCGCCTGTGGCTGGTTGGTGGTTCGGGAGGCGGCTTTGTCCTCGCTTTCGCGCCCGCTGTCGAGTGCCGCGAGCGCATCGACGATCAGACCTGTACGACTGCCCAAGGACCCCTTGACCATGATAACGTCGCCGCCTTTTACGGTCCCGGTCACGATGGGGGCCAACTCCACGCTGGTCTCGGTCCAGGCGCCGCGCATCGCCGCCGGCAGGCGGTCGAACAGCGCCTTCATGTGCGGCCCGCAGGCATAGATGGCGTCCACCTGCGCGGCGCGCAGCGGCTCGGCCAGCGCGATGTGCAGCGCGTCGGCGCGGTCGCCCAGCTCGCGCATGTCACCCAGCACGGCGATGCGCCGGCCACCGGCGCCGGGGTCGATCTTGCCCAGCACCTCCAGCGTCGCGGTCATGGCCGCCGGGCTGGCGTTGTAGCTTTCGTCGATCAGGGTGAAGGCGCCCTGCGGCAGCTGGATGCGCTTGCGGGTGCCGCGGCCCTTGACCGGCTGCAGGCTGGACAGCGACCGGGCGGCGGCGGCCACGTCGGCGCCCAGCGCCTTCACCGCCAGCAGCACCGCCAAGCTGTTCATCACCCAATGCTTGCCCGGCAGCGACAGGCAATATTGCAGCCGCTCGCCGCGGATGACCGCGGTCACCGCGCTGCAGGTGGCGTGCAGCGAGCAGTCGACCAGCCGGGCGTCGGCCTCCTCATGGGCGCCGAAGCTCCAGATATTGGTCAGGCCGTGGCGGCGGGCGGCGGCGGCCAGCCGGGCATATTGCCCATTGTCGCGGTTCAGCACGGCGACGCCGTCCGCGTCCAGCCCTTCGAAGATCTCGGCCTTGGCGTCGGCGATGGCCTCGACGCCGGAGAAGAATTCTAGATGCGCCGCCTCGACCGTGGTGATGATGGCGACATGCGGCTTGACCTGTCGGGACAAGGGCCCGAGTTCGCCGGCGTGGTTCATCCCCAACTCGAACACGCCATAGGCGCAGTCGGCGGGCAGGCGGGCGAGCGACAGCGGCACGCCCCAATGGTTGTTCAGGCTGCCTTCGGTGGCATAGGTCGACCCTTGCGCCGACAGGACGTGGCGCAGCGTCTCCTTGGTGCCGGTCTTGCCGACCGAGCCGGTGACGCCGACGAAGCGCGCGCCGCAGCGCGCCCGCGCGACCTGACCCAGCGCCGCCATCGCCTCCAGCGTATCGACAGGGGCGATCAGCAGCGGCGCGTCCGCCGGCAAACCGTCGGGCAGATGGTCGACCAGCGCCGCAGCGGCCCCGGCGGCCAGCGCGGCGCCGACGAAGGCGTGGCCGTCGAAGTTCGGTCCGCGGATGGCGACGAACAGGTCGCCCGGTGCCACCTTGCGGCTGTCGATGGTGACGCCGGTGGCGGTCCAGGCGGACGGGCCGGCCAGACGCCCGCCGGTGGCGTCCGCCGCGTCCGCCGCAGTCCAGAGGACCGTCTTCTCCGCACTCATGCTCCAACCTCCGCTACGGCTTTCCGGGCCTCGTCCGCATCGTCGAACGGACGCACCTCGGTGCCGATCGTTTGTCCCTGTTCGTGGCCTTTGCCGGCGATGACCAGCACGTCGCCGGGCTGAAGCTGCCGCACCGCGGTGCGGATCGCCTCGGCCCGGTCGCCGATCTCCTCCAGCCGGCCGGCCAGTTCCCCGGTGGCCCCGGCCAGCACCTCGCTCCGCACGAAGGCGGGATCCTCGGTGCGCGGGTTGTCGTCGGTGACGATGGCACGGTCGGCCAGTCTGGCCGCCAGCGCCCCCATCACCGGCCGCTTGCTGCGGTCACGGTCGCCGCCGCAGCCGAACATCGTCACCAGATGGCGCGCGGCATGCGGCTTCAGCGCCCGCAGCACCGTTTCCAGCGCGTCGGGCGTGTGGGCGTAATCGACGTAGACCGTCGCCCCGTTGGGGTGGGTCGCGACATGCTGCAGCCGGCCCGGCACGCCTTCCAGGGAGGAAAGCGTGGTCAGCGCCCGCCCGGCCTCAAAGCCGGATCCGATGACCAGACCCAGCGCGCAGAGCACGTTCCAGGCCTGGAAGCGACCCGCCAGCGGCAGGTCCACCGTCACGTCGCGGCCGAGCACGGACAGGGCGAGGCGCTGGCCATGGGCCAGCGGCTCCACCCCGGTCACCCGAAGCTCGGTTCCGGCCAGACCATAGGACAGGACGCGGTGTCCACGGTGGTTACAAATGGTGGCAAAATGTTGAAATTCCGGAGAGTCGGCGTTCAGCACCGCGACGGCGCCCGGCGGCAGGACGCGGTCGAACAGCATCGCCTTGGCGTCGCGATACGCTTCCATCGTGCCGTGATAGTCCAGATGGTCGAGCGTCAGGTTGGTGAAACCGGCGGCCTTGATCGCCACGCCGTCCAGCCGGAACTGCTCCAGCCCGTGGCTCGACGCCTCCATCGCCAGATGGTCGATGCCGGCGTCCTTGGCGGCGGCGAGGTCGCGGTGCAGCGACACCGGGTCCGGAGTCGTCATCCCGCCATAGCCGTGCAGGCCGGGGCCGAGCAGGCCCAGCGTGCCCAGGCTGCCGGCCGGCAGGCCGAGCCGGGTCCAGATCTGGGCGGCGAACTGAACGGTGGAGGTCTTGCCGTTGGTGCCGGTCACCGCCACCACCGTCTCCGGCTGGCGCCCGCCATGGAAGGCGGCGGCCATGCGCGCGAAGGCGAGGCGGGGTTGGGGGTCGGTCAGCAGGACGGCGGTGGAGCCGGTGGGCAGTTCGGTGCCCTCGGGCGCCAGCACGGCGACGGCGCCCTTGGCGAGCGCGTCGGCGATGAAGGCGCGCCCGTCGGCCTTCACGCCGGGCAGGGCGGCAAAGACAAAGCCGGGCCTGACCGCGCGGCTGTCGGCGGTCAGCCCGGCGATGTCGGGATCGGCGGCGCCGGCGGTGGCGTCAGCGTGGTTTGGTCTGAGTTGGGAAAGACGCAACGGTGCTTCCCTTCGACGGGGGTGGGGCGGTGACGGAGGGCATGGTCTGCTGCCAGTTGGTGGAACCGGCGGCGTTCAGGTAGGTGGAGTTCAGGATTTCCGGCGCGTTCTCGTCCACCATCGGCGTGTTCAGCAGCGGGCCGATCTGCTTGACGATGCGGCCCACCGCCGGGGCGGCGACCCAGCCGCCGGTGGCGTAGCCGTAGGTCTTCGCCGTGGCCTTGGGTTCATCCACCAGCACATAGACGATGTAGCGGGGATCGTTCATCGGGAAGGCGCCCAGGAACGACGACATGCGCGAGTTCTTCTGGTAATGCCGCCCCTTCTGCTTGTCGGCGGTGCCGGTTTTTCCGCCGACGACATAGCCCTTGACTTCCGCCGACTTGCCGGTGCCTTCGGTGACCACGAAGCGGAACATGCGCCGCATCATGTCGGAGGTCTGGCGCGACACCACCTGTTCTGTCGGAATCTCGTCGCCCGCCTTGCGCTTCAGCAGCGTCGGCTTGTGGAAGAGGCCGCCGTTGATGACGGACGCCGCGGCGGCCACCGTGTGCATCGGGCTGACCGAGATGCCATGGCCGAAGGAGATGGTGTAGCTGTTGACCTCGCGCCACGGATTCGGTACCAGCGGCCAGCCGCTTTCCGGCAGCTCCAGACCGGTGGGCTTGGTGAAGCCCATCTTGGTCATGAAGGCCTTCTGCGCCGCCACGCCCACCTGCTGCACCATACGCACGGAGCCGAGATTGGAGGAGTGCTGGAACACTTCCGCCACCGTCAGGGCGCGGTGCAGGTTGTGGTAGTCGTTGATGGTGAAGCGGCCGATCTTGATCGGATGGGCCGCGTCGAACATGTCCGACACCCGGATCTTACCGCTGTCGAAGGCCAACGCGGAGTTGAAGATCTTGAAGGTCGAACCCATCTCGTAGACGCCGAGGGTCGCCCGGTTGAACAGCGTGTCGGGGTTCAGGCCGGTCGGGTCCTGCGGGTCGAAATCGGGCAGCGAAACCATCGCCAGCACTTCGCCGTTGCGCACGTCGAAGACGATGCCGGCGGCGCCGATGGCGCTGAACTCCTGCACCGTGGCGGCCAGTTCCTTCTTCAGGACATGCTGCAACCTGAGGTCGATGGAAAGCTGCAGCGGCGTTCCCGGATCCTCGGTCAGCCGCTTGTTGAAGCCCTGCTCCATGCCGGCGAGGCCGTTGTTGTCGATGCCGGTGAAGCCGACGACATGCGAGGTCAGTGGGCCGGCGGGGTAGAAGCGGCGCTCCTCCCGCTCGAAGGCGATGCCGGGAATGCCGAGCCGATGGACGGCGGCCTGCTGCTTCGGGGTCAGGTTGCGCTTCAGCCAGACGAACCGGCGGTCACCGACCAGCTTGCCGAGGACATCCTTGTAGTCCAACTCCGGCAGGGCGCTGACCAGCTTCTGCGCGGCCTCTTCCGGGCGCGACACCAGCTTGGGGTCGGCGTAGAGCGACTGGGTGACCAGCGAGGTTGCCAGCAGGGTGCCGTTGCGGTCGAGGATGTCGGCACGGTTGGTGGTGGTGTTGTCCAGTTCCAGCGCCACATGCTGGCGCGGCTCGCCGCCGCCCGCGAACAGGGTGGCCATCGCCAGCTTGACGCTGATCGCGGTGAAGACGGTCGTGACCACGGCAGCCGTCACCATCAGGCGGTAACGGCTCTGTTCCAGCGCAACCGCCAGCGAGGTCCGCGGCTTGGCGGACTGCTGCTGGGGCGACGGCGGAAAGGGCGAGGGCGCCGGCGGCGGCACATAGGTACTGCCGGTGCTGGCGCCGGGCTGGCCGTAGCCGGCCGGGCCGCCGTGGTCGTGACCGTTCATCGATTGGCCCCCAGGCGCGCAACGAGCAGCCCGAGGCTGTCGGTCGGCTTGGGCTGGTAGGGCTGCTGGGCCGCAACCGCCGCAGCCTTAGGCGCCGGTGCCGGCGGAGTCGGTCGGGACGCCAGTTCGGTCGGGCGCGCGGTCGGCGCGTTGGGCGCAAGCTTGCCGGCGGCGCGGTCGGGCGCCTTCTCCGCCGGCGCGCGGGCGGAGCCGGGCACCAGGGCGGCGGGCTTGATCCGGGCGCCGCGCGACGGGTCGGCCAGACCGCCGGAGGAGGGCAGGGACGCGGGCACGACGACCGGCGCGCGTTCCAGCGCCTTGTCCATCGGCAGCGGCTTCGCCAGCGCCGCACCGGCCGGCAGGCTGACCGGAACGATTCCGGCGGCGGCATTGTTGTTGGGAGCGGCGGGGATGCGGGCGGCGGCGACCTGCGGGGCGCCGGTGCCGGGCGCGCGCACCATCGGCGGCAGCGGGGCAGGGTTGGTCTGGGCAGGCGGTTGGACGGCATCGCCCGGACGCATGGGGATCATGTCCATCGCCATGTACTGGCGCGGCTCGCTCGGCTGCAGCGCCAGATAGGCCTGCGCCATCTGTTCCAGCTTGGTGGGGTCGTTCAGGTAGCTCCACTCGGCCTTCAGGACCTGGATGGACTCCTGTTCCTGAATGATCTTGCGGTTAAGCCCGGCGAGCTTCTCCTCAAGATCCTGGACGTCGTAGCTGGTCTGGAACAGCACGCCACCGGCGGCCGCGATCAGGCCGCCCCAGAACAGCCAGGTCTTGCCTTTCATGCTGCCTCCTTGCCGGGCGCCGGGAACGCGGCCGCCTCGGTACGTTCAGCCGCGCGCAGCCGGGCGGACCGGGCGCGGGGGTTGTTGCGGGCTTCGGCCTCGCTCGGGTCCACGGGTTTCCGGGAGAGCAGGCGGAAGGATGGATGATGCGCCGCGACCGCGGTCACGGGCGTATGGCGGGACGGGGAGGGCGGCGGCGAGGAGCGTTCCCGCAGGAACGCCTTGACCTCGCGGTCCTCCAGCGAATGGAAGGAGACGACGGCCAGACGCCCGCCGGGCGCCAGCAGCGACTCGGCGGCGGACAGGCCGCGCCGCAACTCGCCCAATTCGTCGTTCACATGGATGCGCAGCGCCTGGAAGGTCCGGGTCGCCGGGTCGATTCCGTCGCCCTTCCCCTTCGGCACCACCGAGCGGATGATGTCGGCCAGCCGCGCCGTGCGCTCGATCGGCGCCTCGCGGCGGGCGGCGACGATGGCGCGGGCGACGCGGCGCGCCATCCGTTCCTCACCCAGGTGATAGATGATGTCGGCCAGTTCCGCCTCGTCGGCGCTATTGACCACATCTGCGGCGGTCGGCCCATCCCGTCCCATCCGCATGTCGAGCGGGCCGTCGAAGCGGAAGGAAAACCCGCGCTCCGGCTCGTCGATCTGCGGGGAGGAGACGCCGACGTCGAGCGCCACGCCGTCGACCTTGTCGACGCCATGGTCCGCCAGCAGCGTGTCCATGTCGCCGAAGCGGCCCTCGATCACCTCGAGCCGGCCGGGGAATTCCTGGGCCAAGGCGCGACCACGCTCGATAGCCGCGGGGTCGCGGTCGATGCCGATCACGCGGCAGGAGGCCGACCGCAGCAGGGCGCGGCTGTAGCCGCCGGCGCCGAAGGTGCCGTCGACATAGAGACCGCCGTCGCGCGGGGACAGCGCGGCGATCACCTCGTCCAGCAGAACGGGAATATGGATGCGGGTGTCGGTCATCAGGCGCCCTCCCCGCTCCGGCTGGCGGCGCCGCGGGAGGCCTTGGCGACGATCTGGCTGAGCGAGATGTCCTTGCGCACGACCTGCTCGCGAAGCGCGGCCTCGTGGGCCTTCAGCGCGTCGGGTTCCCAGATCTGGAAGGTCTTGCGGCGGCCGATGAAGGCGGCCTCCTCGGTGATGCCGGCGAACTCCGCCAGTTCCTTGGGCAGGACGATGCGGCCTTCGGCGTCGGAGGAGACGGGGATCAGCTTTCCGAAGATGAAGGTCTCGATCATGTCGCGCTCGTCGGCATCGAGGTCAGGGGATTCGAGGCTCTCGGAGAGGACGTCGAGATAGTCCTGGTCGGCGCCTTCCAGCGCCTGGTGGTTCAGCGAAGGCCAGAGGTAGACGGTGCTGGGAGCCGACGTCTTGGCAAGCGACTGCCTGAACTGTGCCGGGATGGACACACGCCCTTTCCTGTCAACTTTGTTGACGTATGTGGACAGGAAAACGGCCATAGGCCCGGTGGTCCCCCCTGCTATCCCCCATGCGCGGTCGGGTGCCCCGCGCTAGCCCCGCTTGGCCCATTCAGCTCCCGCCCCCAGGTGTTAACCAAAATGGGTAAGAGCCCCCCTTAAATGGGCATTCTTGGGATAGCATGGGACGGCATGGGCGTCAACGGCCCCCCGAGTATTCAGACGGGGGTGTCAAGACTTTTGGGTCGGGCTGTGGCATCCGGGCAAGTTGGTGTACGAATTTTCAGAATCTTCGCAGTATTTCGCTGGACTCCTGCGATGTGGATAAAGTTATCCACATGCGTTCGTCGAACGTTCCAAAGTTTTAAGAAAATGTGATCCATCCATGGTTTGTCATTCGGCCGAATCGACCCCCTCGGACGGCATAGGACCTTGGGTGGGAAAGGCCGGTCCGGCATGGGACGGCATGGGAAATCGCCCCACAGTTATCCACCGGCTGTGGATTAGTCTGGGGAAAATGTGGATGGGACCGTGCACATCCTGGGGATGGCCGCGGAAAAGCCCGGAGAGCTGCAGGGGGAGCGTGGGGAGAAGGGGCGTCCGCCCTGTGGATGACGCGGACAGCCGCCCATGCCGTCCCAGGCCGGACCATCCGATCGGGCGGGGCGGGGGCAAACGGGTGCCACCATGGGGCGCCGTGGGATTAAGCGCCCTGACGGGGGATCCGTTCTGGGATGGAATGGGCAAAAGGTATGGGAAAAGCGCCAGATGGCCTGTAAGCCGGGTTCTGTATCCCGCCCCGAGGGGCAGGCGATGGCCATTCGTCTGGGACGCCGGTTGCCCGGACGCCTCGCGCGACCAACCCGAGCGGCGGCGCGGAAACGCGCTTGACCCACGCCCATCCCGTTGCGGGGATGGTGGTCGGGCCGCTCCTATTCGGTCTTGCTCCCGGTGGGGTTTACCGTGCCGTCCCCGTTGCCGGGTCCGCGGTGCGCTCTTACCGCACCCTTTCACCCTTACCTGCGTCGAAACGCCGGCGGTTTGCTTTCTGTGGCACTTTCCCTAGGGTCGCCCCCGCCGGCCGTTAGCCGGCACCGTGTTTCCGTGGAGCCCGGACTTTCCTCCCCCGGTCGAAACCGAAGGCGGCCATCCGGCCATCTGGCGCGGTCGTTCATATAGGGAAGCGGCCGTGGGGGCAAATCCCAAATCGCCGGTTCAAGCCCTTACCGTCCGGTCAGCCGCAGCAGCGCGCGCAGACGCCGCACCGATTCGGCATTTGAGATGCCGGTCAGGCATTCGGGATGGAAATGGCGCTGGAAGGCCAGCAGAGCCCGCGGCTCGGCCGGGTCGTACCCATAGCGTCCCAGCAGGGCGGCGGCCTCCGCGTCGGTGAAGGGTCCGTCGTCGGCCTGGGACGGCGTGGGCCAAATCCCGACTCCCTGGGCGGCGAGTCCCGGCCAGTCGAACAGCTCACCCGGATCCTCCTTGCGGGCGGGCGCCACGTCGCTGTGGCCCAGCACGTCGGCGGGGGCGATCCCGTGGCGCTTCACGATGCCCTGGCATAGCTCGGCCACCGCCGCCATCTGCGCCAGCGGAAAGGGGCGATAGCCGAACTCGTGGCCCGGATTGACGATCTCGACGCCGATGGAGCGGCTGTTGACGTCCCCGGCGCCGCGCCAGCCCGACCGGCCGGCATGCCACGCCCGCCGGTCCTCCGGAACGTGGGCGTAGATGGTGCCGTCCTCGTCCACCGTGTAATGGGCGCTGACCTGGGCCGCCGGGTCGCACAGCCGCTCCAGCGCATGGGCGGCGGTGGGCATGCCGGTATAGTGCAGGATCAGCAACTCCACCCGTGAACCATCGGCCCGTGGGCCGTGGTTGGGGGAGGGGCGGTCGATCCGGCGGAAGGCGCTCATGTCGGCATCTTATCAGGTCGGGCCGGATCAGGTTGGATTGGTGACCGTCTGGTTGACCGCCTTCGGCCCGCGCCGGACGATCACCGCGACTCCGCCGATGGTCAGCAGCCCGCCGATGGCGAGGTTGATCGTCACCGGGTCGCCCATCAGCAGCACGCCGCTGGCGACGCCGAAGACCGGCACGGTCAGCAGATAGGGCATGGTCTGGTTGACGGAATAACGTCCCAGCAAGGGATACCACAGCCCATAGGCGATGATGGTGACGGCGACGGCCATATAGGCGATGGATGCCCAGCCGACCCAGGTCGAGTTCGCCAGTGCCGCCATCTGCCCATGCTCCAGCAGCAGCGACAGGACCAGCAATTGCGGCATGGCGAACAGCGCCATCCAGCCGTTGACGGCGAAGCCGTTCACCGCCCCGATCAGCTTCATCTGCACGCTCGCCACCGCGAAGGCGAAGCTCGCGGCCAGGATCAGCAGCAGCGAATAGAGCGACTCGCCCAGCCGTGGCTCGCCCGCGATCACCGCCACGCCGGCGAAGGCGGCGGCCATGCCGATGCCGCGGCGCCAGCCCAGCTTGTCCTTGAACACCAGCGCCGCCAGCAGGGAGGAGAAGGGCACCTGCACCTGTGCCGCCAGCGAAGCGGTGGCGGCGTCGATCCCGTTGAGCCCGCTGAACATCATCGGGAAATGGATGCTGCCCAACGTCACCGACAGAAGCGCGATCTTCCACAGCTTGTCGCGCGGCACGCGGAAGAAGGGGATGATCAGCACCGCCACCAGGGCGAAGCGCAGGAACATCACGAACAGCGGCGGGAATTCGGCCAGCGCCCATTTCGCCACGACGAAGTTCAGTCCCCAAAGCGCCATCACCACCAGCGCCTGGAGCGTGTGGGCGAATGTCATGCCCGCCCACCTTCCAGTTCCTCGCGCATCGCCTCCAACTCCAGCCAGCGCTCCTCCGCCGCGGCGAGCGCCGCCTGCTTGGCGTGCAGCTGTTCGCTGGTCTTCTGGAACTTGGCGGGGTCGCGGCTGAACAGGTCGGGGTCGGTCAGCGCCTTCTCCAGCTTGGCGATCTCGGTGCCCAGCCCGTCCATGCGAGCCGGCAGCTCGTCCAATTCGCGCTGATCCTTGTAGCTCAGCTTGCCGCGCGGCTTGGCTGCTGCGGCCGGGGCCACGGCCGCCGACTTTGGCTTGGCGGCAGCGGCGGGCGCCGCCTTGGCCGGGCGCTGCACCAGATAGTCGGAATAGCCGCCGGCATATTCGGTGGCGGTGCCGTCGCCCTCCAGCGCGATGGTGGCGGTCACCAGCCGGTCGAGGAAGTCACGGTCGTGGCTGACCAGCAGCAGCGTGCCCTGATAGTCGCCCAGCACGTCCTCCAGCAGGTCCAGCGTGTCCATGTCGAGGTCGTTGGTCGGCTCGTCGAGGATCATCATGTTGCTGGGCTTGGCGAACAGCCGGGCCAGCAGCAGCCGGTTGCGCTCGCCGCCCGACAGCGCCTTGACCGGGCTGTCCAGCTGCCGGGTGTCGAACAGGAAGTCCTTGATGTAGCCGGCGACATGGCGCGACACGCCGTTGACCATCACCGCGTCGCCGCCGAAGGGGCACAGCACCTTGCGGATGGTGTCTTCCGGGTCCAGCCCCTCGCGTCGCTGGTCGAAATAGGCGGTGTCGAGGCTGGTGCCCAGCTTCACCGTGCCCTCGTCGGGGTCGAGCTGGCCGGTCAGCATCTTCAGCAGGGTCGATTTGCCGGCGCCGTTCGGCCCGATCAGCCCCACCCGGTCGCCGCGCAGGATGCGGGTGGAGAAGTTCTTCACGATGGTCTTGCGGCCCTCGGGCGTGTCGAAGCCCTTGGAGATGCCGGTCGCCTCGATCACCAGCCGGCCGCCGCGCTCGGCTTCCGCGATGGCGAGCTTGGCCTGCTGGCCGCCCTTGATCTGCTCCGCGCGCCCGGCGCGCAGGTCCAGCAGGTTGCGCACACGTCCCATGTTGCGGGTGCGCCGGGCGGAGATGCCCTCGCGCAGCCACTTCATCTCGCTTTCGATTTTGCGGTCCAGCTTGTGGGCCGCGGCTTCCTCCGCCTCGAACACCTCGGCCTGCCAGGTCTCGAACTCGGCGAAGCCGCGGTCGGTGGCACGCACCGTCCCGCGGTCGAGCCACAGCGTCCGCTTGGCGAGCCGGTTCAGGAAGGCGCGGTCGTGGCTGATCAGCAGCAGCCCGCCACGGAAGGCCAGCAACTCCTCCTCCAGCCACTCGATGGTGGGGAGATCGAGGTGGTTGGTCGGCTCGTCCAGCAGCATGACGTCGGGGTTGCCGACCAGCGTGCGGGCCAGCGCCGTGCGGCGCGATTCGCCGCCCGACAGGGTGCGTGGATCGCGATTGCCGTCCACCTGCAGCCGGTCGAGCACCGCGTCGACCCGGTGCGCCTCGTCCTGCTCGTCGGCGGGCAGGCCCTGCACGACATAGTCGTGGACGGTGGCGCAGCCCGTGAAGTCCGGCTCCTGCGGCAGATAGGCGAGGCGGGCGCCCGGCTGCACGAAGACGGTGCCGCCGTCGGGGTGGATCATCCCGGCCAGCACCTTCATCAGCGTCGACTTGCCCGACCCGTTGCGCCCGACCAGACAGGCGCGGTCGCCGCGGCCGATGGACAGGTCGATGCCGTCGAACAGCGGACGGCCGCCGAAGGTGACGGTGACGCCCTGGAGCGCCGTGATGGGTGCGGGAGGAGCCATGGACCGTTCGTGCGCCGGAAAATCGAGGGGAGGGGATGGGTTATAGCGTGCCATCCCCCTCTGCCGCGACCCGGAAAAACGGTTGGGCGGGTTGCGTCCCCCGCGATTGCCGGCCGGTTACGCGGTCCCGGTCGGCGTCGGTACCTGCTGTTCCTGCATCTTGAAGCCGAAATAGGTGCCGTTGCTGATGCCGGTCAGCGCCAGCAGGTTGGCCGACAGCTCCGGCATGCCCAGCGTGCGGGTGACCTCGTAGAGGAAGGTGATGCCCAGCACGCCGGTCCAGGCCAGAAGCTGCAGGCGGTGGATGTTGTAGCCGGCGGCGTCGCTCAGCAGATCGGGCAGCAATCCTTGGGACGGCGGATAGACCTCGGCCAGGCTGGCGGCCATCGCGGTTTGGTCGGGCGGGTTGGCCGCGGCGGCGGCGAGGTAGGCGGCGGCATGCTGGTGGCGCCGGGTGTCGTCGTCGCTCGGCCGGCGATCCTGGAAGGCGGCCAGGACGGATGTGCCGCCGACGATCCCCATCAGCGCTATGGTGCCGGTGGTGATGGTGTCCATCGACCCGGTGATGGTCAGGATGGCGACATAGGAGGCGGTGACGATCCCGCTCCACCACAGAAGCTGGAAGCGGGCGAGGCTGTAGGGCGCCCGGTAGTTGGCCGGCATCGGCACGCCGGCGATCGGCGTGATGGCGTCGGTGCGGCCGAAATGGCGGAAGAAGGCGAACAGGAACAGCGCCGCCACCAGGGCGAACCAGACGGCGGCCAGCCCCAGGTCGCGGTCGCTGGCGCCCTGGATGGAGACCATCTTCGGCGCGGTGGTCATGCCGCCTGTGGCCGGGCCGAAGGCGACCGGCAGGGTCTTGGCGCCGGCGAGGTTGAAGAAGCCGCTGAAGGCGGTCTGCCATGACGCCCGCCGTTGGGCCGCGTCGTCGCCGTTGCCGGAGATGGAGGTGGAAGCGGTGCCCACCAGCTCACCCTTGGCCGAGCAGCCGAAGCTGGCGCGGGCGCCGGGGATGGTCTGGCCGTTGGCGACCAGGACCAGGGCTTGCGCGTTCAGCGTCGCGGCCTGCGTGGCGCAGTCGGTGCCGGCCGGCGGCACTCCCAGGTTCAGCGTCAGCGGCTGTCCCAGCACCACCCCCGGCACCACCCCCGGCACCACCGTCGCGTCGGCGGCCGCCGCCGGCATCTGCGCCTGCGCGGCGCCGCCCGTTGCAATCGTCGTTCCCAGAACCGCAGCGAAGATCGTCCGGATGATCGTGCGTCGCATCGTCATGTCGCCCCCAAAGCGCGCGGGCAACCGATCGCCCGCCCCGGCGGGAACGATACGTCAGGAAACGGGATAAAGCCTATGGCAAAACAATTTCAAATCATCAAAAGCTGTGACGAATCGCGACATGTCAGGACAGGGCCGCAGCTCCCTCCCGTTGCCGGCGAATGCGGTCGTAGGCGGCATTGATCAGCGCGAGTTTCTGGGTGGCGAGGTCGATGAACTCCTGCGGCATGCCCTGGGCGATCAGCCGATCCGGGTGGTGTTCGCGCACCAGCGCCCGGTGGGCGATTTTCACCGCGTCGTCATCCGCGTGGCGCGACACGCCCAGCACGGCGTAGGGGTCGGTCTCCGTCGGGGTGCCGGCCAGATGGTGACCGGCGACGATGCGGCGGAAGTCGGCCTCGTCGAAGCCGAAGATCACGGCGACGGCGCGCAGATACTCCACCTCCGTCTCGTGCAGCTCATCGTCGGCTTCGGCGATCATCAGCAGGCTGTCGAGCAACTCCTCCAGCACCGCATGCTTGTCCTCGAACAGCTTGGCGATCTGGCGGGCATATTCCTCGAACCCGCGGGTGTCGCGGCGGGCGAGGTCGAAGACGCGGCCGACATTGCCCAACTCCTCCGGCGGGACGCGGAACAGCCGCTTGAAGGTGTCGACCTCCACCCGCTTCACCACGCCGTCGGCCCGCGCCATCTTGGCGGCCAGCGCGATCACGCCGATGGTGAAGGCGACGGTCTGCTTGGCCGCTTCGGCATCGGCGTCGCTCATGCCCCGGCGCGGCTGGTCGTCCGGGCCGCAGGGCGACCACAGGTCGACCGCATGCCCGGCCAGACCGCCCAGCAGGGCGCCGATCGGCCCGCCGGTGAACAGGCCGGCCGCGCCGCCCAGGATCTTGCCCCAAATGCTCATGCTACGCTCTTATGTCCGCAGGCTCCCCAACCGGGGGCAGCATAGCGGCCGGAACAGGGCGGGCCAACTGTGGCGCACCGGCAACAGGCCAGCATTGTTCGCATTGCAAAGTTCTAATAAGCGCTTGCGATTCCCGTCAGCCACGCCATGTTGCAATGCAACAAAGGGCGCCGCAGAGAGCGCCGGCCGTGACAAAAGCGGTGTCCGCCGGTGGCGGCGCCGGAGCCTGGGGAAAAACGTTCTGCGCGAATGCGTTTTCGGATTTTCGAGAACCGTGAGCAGAGCCATGCCTATCATCCGCAAGATCCTGCCGACCGAACTGCCCCAGTACCGGGCACATCTTCTCCGCCTTGACCGGACGGACCGCTATGCCCGCTTCACCGGCACCCTGTCGGACGAGGCGGTCGAGCGGCATTGCGCAGCCATCGACTGGGGCCGGACGGTCATTCTCGGCGCGTTCGAGGACGGCGTGCTGCGCGGCGCGGTGGAACTGTGCGGCGACCGCATCCTCTGGCCGCAACAGGCGGAGTTCGGCATCAGCGTCGAATCGGTGCTGCAGGGCAAGGGGGTCGGCAGCACGCTGGTCCGCCGCATCCTGAATGTCGCCCGCAACCGCGGCATCCGCCATGTCCACATGATGTGCCTGTCGGAGAATGTCCGCATGCGTGCGCTGGCCCGCCGCTTCGGTGGCCGGCTGGCGCTGGACAGCGGCGAGATCACCTCGCGGTTCGAGCTGCCGCCGCCCAACCAGTTCTCCCTCGCCCTGGAAGCGCTGGAGGATGGCACCGGCGCCTTCAACAGCATCCTGTCCGGCAACGCCATTCTTGGCCGTCTGCCCACCCCGTCGCCGCAGCGGCTGGCCGCCTGAGCGGCAGGGTTCTTCATCGGTGATCCTGTGTTCTTTCCGCCGCTTCCCTACCTCCTGATGGGGACGGGCCACTCAAGCGGTTGAAATTCGCTGCCGGATCGCGAAACTCCGGCCCACGCGCGGTGCGGTTGCCGCGCATGGAATTCGGCGGGTGCGACGATGGGTGAGACGGAGAACGCGACGGTGGCCGGAGGGGCGGTGGCCGGAGCGGCGGAGACCAGGCCGGCCCGGTGGCAGTTCTGGGTGGATCGCGGCGGCACCTTCACCGACATCGTCGGCCGCCGGCCGGACGGGTCGGTCGTGACCCACAAGCTGCTGTCGGAAAATCCGGAGCGCTATGCCGACGCCGCCGTCCAGGGCATCCGCGAGCTGCTGGGCCTGAAGCCGGGCCAGCCGATCCCGCCGGACACGGTGGAGGTGGTGAAGATGGGCACCACCGTCGCCACCAACGCCCTGCTGGAACGCAAGGGCGAGCCGACCGTCCTGTTGATCACCGAAGGGCTGGGCGACCAGCTGCGCATCGGCCATCAGGCCCGGCCGAAGATCTTCGCCCGCCACATCCATCTGCCCGACCAGCTCTATTCCCATGTGGTGGAGGTGCCGGAGCGGGTGATGGCCGACGGCCGGGTGCTGAAGCCGGTCGACCTGCACGCCGTCCGCCGCGGGCTGGAGGAGGCCTACCGCCAGGGCTTCCGCGCCGCCGCCATCGCGCTGATGCACGGCTACCGCTATCCGGAGCATGAACGGCAGGTCGCCTCGCTGGCCCGCGCGGTCGGCTTCACCCAGGTCTCCGTCAGCCATCTGGTCAGTCCGCTGATGAAGCTGGTCGGCCGCGGCGACACCACGGTGGCCGACGCCTATCTCTCCCCGGTGCTGCGCCGCTATGTCGATCGTGTCGCCAACGACCTCAGCGTCGACGGCACGCCGGTGCCGCTGATGTTCATGCAATCCAACGGCGGCCTGACCGACGCCCGCCGCTTCCAGGGCAAGGACGCCATCCTGTCGGGTCCGGCCGGCGGCGTGGTGGGTGCGGTGCGCACCGCCGGCATGGCCGGCTTCGACCGGGTCATCGGCTTCGACATGGGCGGCACCTCCACCGACGTGTCGCATTATGCCGGCGAGTATGAGCGCGCCTTCGACGCGGTGGTGGCCGGGGTGCGGGTGCGGGCGCCGATGATGCACATCCACACGGTCGCGGCCGGCGGCGGCTCGCTCTGCGTCTTCGACGGTACCCGCTTCCGCGTCGGGCCGGACAGTGCCGGCGCCAATCCGGGTCCTGCCTGCTACCGCCGCGGCGGGCCGCTGACGGTCACCGACTGCAACGTCATGGTCGGCAAGATCCAGCCGCGCTTCTTCCCGCATGTCTTCGGCCCGAACGGCGATCAGCCGCTGGATGCCGAGGTCGTGAAGGCCCGCTTCACCGAACTGGCCGCCACCGTCAACGCCAAGCTCGGCACGACGATGACCCCGCAGGAGGTCGCCGAAGGCTTCCTGCGCATCGCCGTCGACAACATGGCCAACGCCATCAAGAAGATTTCCGTTGAACGCGGCTATGACGTCACCGGTTACACGCTGAACGGCTTCGGCGGGGCGGCGGGCCAGCATGTCTGCGCCGTCGCCGACGCGCTGGGCATGACGCGGGTGTTCCTGCATCCGCAGGCCGGTGTGCTGTCGGCCTACGGCATCGGGCTGGCCGACACCGTGGCCATCCGCGAGCGCGCGGTGGAAGGACCGCTGAGCGACGCCGTGGTCGACCGGCTGACCATGCTGTTCACCGACCTGGAGACCGAAGGGCGGGCGGAACTGACCCGCCAGGGCGTCGATGCCGGCCGGCAGGCGATCAACCGCCGCGTCCATCTGAAGGCCGCCGGCTCCGACACCACGCTGACCGTCGCCTTCGGGTCGAAGGTGGCGATGACCAAGTCCTTCGAGGAGGCGCACCGCCGCCGCTACGGCTTCCTCACCCCCGGCACCGCGCTGGAGGTTGAGTCGGTGACGCTGGAGGCCGTCGGCCTCACCGACGTTCTGGAGGACCCGGAGCTTCCCGTCACCACCGCGGTGCTGCCGCGCCGGCTCGCCACCGTCGCGATGCATATTGGTGGCCAGCGCCGCGAGGCGCCGCTCTACGACCGCCGCCAGCTTCAGCCCGGCAACCGCGTCGTCGGCCCGGCGATCCTGGCCGAAGCCGTCTCCACCACCGTGGTCGAGCCCGGCTGGATGGCGGAGGTCACCCGCAAGAACCATCTGGTGCTGACCCGGCTGGAGCCGGCGACCCAGCGTCAGGCCGCCGGAGTCAAGGGCGGGGCGAAGGTCGATCCAGTGACGCTGGAGGTCTTCAACAACCTGTTCATGTCCATCGCCGAGCGGATGGGCGTGACCTTGGAGAAGACCGCCCGCTCGGTGAACGTCAAGGAGCGGCTGGACTTCTCCTGCGCCCTGTTCGATCGCGAAGGCGGGCTGATCGCCAACGCCCCGCACATGCCGGTTCATCTGGGATCGATGGGCGAGAGCGTGCGCGCGGTCATCGAGCGGCGTGGCGGCAGCTTCACCGCCGGCGAGAGCTTCGCGCTGAACGATCCCTACCATGGCGGCACCCATCTGCCGGACATCACCGTCGTCTCGCCGGTGTTCGACGAGGCCGGCAAGGACCTGCTGTTCTTCGTCGCCTCGCGCGGGCACCATGCCGATGTCGGCGGCATCACCCCCGGCTCCATGCCGCCGGACAGCAAGACCATCGCCGACGAGGGCGTGCTGCTGGATTGCGTGCCGCTGGTGGAGAACGGCCAGTTCCGCGAGGAGGCCATGGTGGAGCTTTTGCGCTCCGGCCCGCATCCGGCGCGCAACCCGGCGCAGAACATCGGCGATCTGAAGGCGCAGGTGGCGGCCAACGAGCAGGGCACCCGCGAGTTGCACCGCGTCGTTCGCCTGCACGGACTGTCCACCGTCATCGCCTATATGCGCCACGTCCAGGACAATGCCGAGGAGCAGGTCCGCCGCGCCATCGGCGTGCTGAGCGACGGCGATTTCGCGGTGACTCTGGACAATGGCGCGGTCATCAAGCTGCGGGTGTCGATCGACCATGCCGCGCGCTCGGCGATCGTCGATTTCTCAGGCACCAGCACGCAGCTGACCAACAATTTCAACGCTCCGTCGGCGGTCTGCCGGGCGGCGGTGCTGTATGTGTTCCGCTGTCTGGTGGACGACGAGATCCCGATGAACGAGGGCTGCCTGCGCCCCATCGAGATCGTCATCCCGCCCGGTTCCATGCTGTCGCCCAACCCGCCGGCCGCGGTGGTTGCCGGCAATGTCGAGACCAGCCAGTGCATCGTCGATGCGCTGTTCGGCGCGCTGGGGGTGATGGCGTCTGCCCAGGGCACGATGAACAACACCACCTTCGGCAATGAGTGGCACCAGTATTACGAGACGGTCTGCGGCGGGTCCGGTGCCGGCAACGGCTTCAACGGCACCGACGCGGTGCAGACCCACATGACCAACTCGCGCCTGACCGATCCGGAGGTGCTGGAATGGCGCTTCCCGGTGCTGGTGGAGAGCTTCCGCATCCGCCGCGGCTCCGGCGGGACAGGGCGCTGGCGCGGCGGCGACGGCGTGATTCGCCGCCTGCGCTTCCTGGAGCCGATGACCGCCGCCATCCTCGCCAACCACCGCAAGATCGCCCCGTTCGGCCTGAAGGGCGGTGCGGACGGTGCGGTAGGCCGCACCTGGGTCCAGCGCACCGACGGCAGCGTGCAGGAACTGGCCTCCCAGGACAGCACGGCGATGCGGCCGGGCGACGCCCTGGTGGTTGAGACGCCGGGCGGCGGCGGGTTCGGGGCGGTGGGGTAAGGGGGCGTTGGGGGGCGTGATGCCCCCTCCCTAACCCTCCCCCGCTATGGCGGGAGAGGGGACTGCCGCCGCTCCTTTGCAACACTTTTGCAAAGTTCCTACCCCCTCTCCCGCGAAGCGGGGGAGGGATGGGGAGGGGGCAACCGCAGCAGCACGTCGCGCACAGACTCAGCCTCACTCCGCCCGATGCGGCGCCACGATGCCGAAGCGGTGCATCTGCCGGTGGATGGTGGAGCGATCGACCCCCATCGCCCGCGCCGTCGCAGACACGTTCCAGTGATGCCGCCGCAGCGTCTCGCGCAGCCGGGCGGCGGGGTCTTCCTCCGCCGCCGCCACTGCCTTCTCCGCCACCTCCGCCGGCCACGCCTGGAACAGGCCGCTGTGCTGCACCGGCTCCGGAATGTCGTCGAGGTCGATCAGCCCGCCATCGCTGACCGCGCAGGCATAGTCGAGCGCATTCACCAGCTCCCGCACATTGCCCGGCCAGCCGTGCCCGCGCAGAGCCGCCAGCGCCGCCGGGGTCAGCCGGTAGCCGATGCCGTCACGTTCCGTCCGCTCGGCCAGCAGCCGCTCGATCAGCCACTCCAGGTCACCGCGCTGGCGCAGGGGCGGCACGGTGAACACCGCGCCGTTGAGACGAAAGTACAAGTCGTCGCGGAATTTGCCGGCCTTGACCAGTTCTACCAGATCGCGGTGGGTGGCGCCGATGACGCGGACATCCACCGAAACCGCCTTGGTCCGGCCGATCGGCGTCACCTCCCGCTCGGCCAGCACGCGCAACAGGCGGGTCTGCGACGACAGCGGCATGTCGCCGATCTCGTCCAGGAACAGGGTGCCGCCGTCGGCCTCCAGGATCAGCCCCTTCTTGCCGCGCGCCGTCGCCCCGGTGAAGGAGCCCGGCTCGTAGCCGAACAACTCGCTCTCGATCAGGTTTTCCGGCAGTGCGGCGCAGTTGATGGCGACGAAGGGCTTGTTGCGGCGGACGCTGGCCTTGTGCAGGGCCTTGGCCAGATGCTCCTTGCCGGTGCCGGTCTCGCCATGGATCAGCAGGCTCATGCGGGTGTTGACCAGCTTGGCCGCGCGCGTCAGCACCGCCTTCAGCGCCGGATCGCCGCCGGACACCACCCGCAGCGGCTCCGGCAGCGTGTCGCCGCCATGGTCCGGCGCATGGCTGCGCGGCAATGACACGGCTGGCGGCGGCATCGCCTGGGCGAACAGCGGCAGGCCGGTGCGGCGCAGGCGCAGCGTGCGCTGTTCGGTCGGCAGCGAGCGGACGAAATGAACCAGATCATCCACTTCGCAGTCGAACAGCTCGGCGAAGGAGCGGCCGAGCGGCGACACCCCATCCTCCACCAGCAGGTCGCGGGCCTTGTGGTTGAAGCCGACCACCCGCCCGCCGCCGTCCAGCGCCAGGACGAAGTCGGGATCGACCTCCGCGAACTCCTGCGACGCCGACAGCTTCACCACCCAGTCGCGGCGGAAGTTGTTGTAGAGATTGGCGGTTTCGATCTTGTGGACATAGGCGCGCACCATCTGCAGCGCCAGATACTGGCTGATCTTCGGTTCCGGAGAATGCAGGGCGGAGATGTCCAGAACGGCGGCCAGTTCGCCGCCGCTGTCGAAGACGGGTGCGGCGGTGCAGGTCAGCGGGATGTGGGTGGAGTCGAAATGGTCGGTCTGGTGGACGGTCAGCGCCTGGGCGGTGGCGATGCAGGTGCCGACCGCGCAGGTTCCGGCGTGCCCCTCGTTCCAGTCCGCCCCCAGATACAGCCCGGCCCGGCGCAGATGGTTGTCGAAGGTCGGGTCGCCGATGAAGTCCACCGTGACGCCGTTGCTGTCGGTCAGCAGCAGGACATAGCCCATGCCGGCCACCTGCCGGTACAGCGCCTCCAGTCCGAAGCGGGCCATGCGCAGGAACTCGTCCATGGCGTCGCGATGCTCGCGCAGCCGTTCCTGCGGCAGGATGTGTGGCTCGCGCCCGACGGTGGGGTCCAGCTTGTGGTCGGCGACGCAGCGGCGCCAGGAGCTTTCGATGATCGGGTCGCGGGCGGACCGCAAGCCGGCGGAGACACCGCCGGTGGAGACACGGACGAGTTCATCGATGTGGGCCGCGCGCGCGCTGTCCATGGTCGTGCCTCCCGCAGTCATCGTCCGCTTGTCCCGCGAACATATTTATAAGGAACAGTACCAACCGGCCGGCCCGATAGGCAACATGTGCAAAAGCATCAGACCGCGCCGCCGTCCGACCCCAGCCGCAGCCGCCGGCATACCGGCGTATGACCCCGGCTTTTCGTTATTGTTCTGCGACATGACGTTAAGGACATTTGCACAACCTGGGCCTCATGCTCCATAAACGGGCAAGGATCGCCGGGAGCTTTCGAGTTGCGGATTCTGATCGTCGACGATTCACCGCGCCACCTGACCATGATGGTGTATGAGCTGAACAAGCTCGGCTACGCCACCAGCGTGGTCCACAGCGGGGCCGCCGCCATCGAAGCGGTGGCGAATGAGCGGTTCGACGTGGTGATGGCCGACATCCGTCTGGCCGACATGACCGGCATCGAGCTGTGCTGGCACCTGCGCACCGCCCAGGGGCTTCGCCACCTGTACTTGATCCTAATGATCCCCGGCAGCATGACCGACCAGTTCCACGAACTGGTGGAGGCCGGCGCCGACGAATTCCTGCGCAAGCCCCTGGACTGGAAGTGGACGGCGGCGCGCCTGCTGGCGGCCTCGCGCGTCGTGGCGATGCAGCGCGACCTGGAACGGCTGGCGACCACCGACGCCCTGACCGGCGCCATGAACCGCCGCCGCTTCCTGGAAAGGGGGGCTGAAGAGTTTACCCGCTCGCGACGATACGAGCGTCCGCTGTCGGTGGTGATGCTGGATATCGACCACTTCAAGCGGGTCAACGACACCCACGGCCACGCCACCGGCGACGAGGCGATCCGCAGCACGGTGCGCGCCTGCAAGGACACTCTGCGCGCTTGCGACATCATCGGCCGCCTGGGTGGCGAGGAGTTCGCCGTGGTGATGCCGGAAACCCCGCCGGTAAACGCCTTCGCCGCCGCCCAGCGCCTGCGCCAGGCGATCGCCGCCCAACCGGTGAAGCTGGAGGACGGCGGTGAACTGTACCTGACCGTCAGCCTTGGCCTGAGTTGGCTGACCGGCCCCGACACCGGCATCGAACCGCTGCTGGCCCGCGCCGACGCCGCCCTCTACCGCGCCAAGAACGCCGGCCGCAATCGCGTGGAGGTCGAACCGCAGATCGCGCTGCCGAAGTCGATACAGGGGTAGGGGAGGGCAACGCCGGGGGCCTCGCAATCGTCGAACCGCGATCGACGCTGCATCATGTGGACGATGCGCAAAGAAAAACCCCCTGACTTCCTTCCGGAAATCAGGGGGTTTTCTGTGATGGTAGCAGCGGAGGGATTTGAACCCCCGACCAAGGGATTATGATTCCCCTGCTCTACCACTGAGCTACGCTGCCATCGTGAGCGCCATTATTGGCGTTTCCGCCGCCGTTGGCTACCATCGTGTCCCGTCGTTGCCGCCGGGAGCCGCTATATAGGATAGGGCGACTTGGCCTGTCAACGCGGAATTTTCAGGGGGTGCGATTTTTTTCGGCCGGTCGGCAAAAATCGGCATAACCCCCTGATTCAGGCCGCCGTTTCACCAACCTCAACACCCTCGGCCACACCTCCCGCCGTGCCGGAAATCCAGCCGCCGCCCAGCACGCGGTCGCCCTGATAGACGACGCAGGCCTGACCGGGAGCGATGCCGTGCTGGGCCTCCAGCAGTTCCACCCGCGCGGTGCCGTCCGGGCCGGCGCGCCACAGGGCAGGGGCGGCGGGCTGGGCGGAGCGGAGCTTCACCGACACCTCGATGCCGGCACCCTCGACCAGATGAGGACCCAGCCAGTTCACGTCGCGGACCATCACCAGCGAGCGGGCGAGGTCGCGGCGCGGGCCGACGACGACGCGGCGGCGGGCGGGCTCCAGGCGGACGACGTAGAGCGCCTCCTCCTCCTGGCCGCGGATGCCGCCGATGCCCAGCCCCTTGCGCTGGCCGACCGTGTAGTGGACGACGCCCTTGTGGCGGCCCAGCACCCGGCCGTCGACATGAACGATGTCGCCGGGCTCGACGGACCCGGGGCGCAGCTTCGCCACCACCTCGGCATAATTGCCGTTGGGGACGAAGCAGATGTCCTGGCTGTCGGGCTTGGCCGCAACCTCCAGCCCGTGGCGCTCGGCCAGCGCGCGGGTCTCCGGCTTGGTTAGGCCGCCGAGCGGGAAACGCAGGAACTCCAGCTGCTCGCGCGTGGTGGCGAACAGGAAATAGCTCTGGTCCTTGGCGGGATCGACGGCGCGGTGCAGCTCGGCACCCTGCGGGCCGGCGATGCGGCGGACGTAGTGGCCGGTGGCAAGCGCGTCGGCGCCCAAATCGCGGGCGGTGTTCAGCAGGTCGCGGAACTTGACGCGCTGGTTGCAGCGCACGCAGGGGATCGGCGTCTCGCCGCGCAGATAGCTGTCGGCGAAGTCATCCATCACGTCCTGGCTGAATCGGCCCTCGTAATCCAGGACGTAATGCGGGATGCCGATGCGGTCGGCGACCTGACGGGCGTCGTAGATATCCTGGCCGGCGCAGCAGGCGCCCGGCTTCTGCAGGGCGAGGCCGTGGTCGTAAAGCTGCAGCGTGATGCCGACGACGTCATAGCCCTCCTCCCGCAGCACGGCGGCGGTGACGGAGGAATCCACCCCGCCGGACATCGCAACGACGACGCGGGTGTCCTGGGGGCGCTTGGAAAGACCGAGGGAGTTCATGGCGCCCTATATGGGGCGGGCAGGCGCCCGGAAAAGGTAGGAAAGCAGGGCGGGTACAGGGGAACGGCAGGGAAAGAAGGCCGCCGGGCGCCGCATCGCGCGACGCGGGGCCCGGCAGCCGGAACAGGGTTCCCCTGGACCGTCACTTCATCGCGTTGTTGCTGCCGCCCGGCAGGCGGACGATCAGGCCGTCCAGCTCTTCGGTCATGATGATCTGGCAGCCCAGGCGCGAGGTCTTGGTCAGGCCGAAGGCGAGGTCCAGCATGTCCTCCTCGTCCTCCTGCGCGTCCGGCAGGACGTCGAACCATTCCGGCTCGATCACGACATGGCAGGTGGAGCAGGCCAGCGAGCCCTCGCAGGCGCCTTCCAGGTCCAGGCTGTTCTTGTGCGCGATCTCCAGCACGGACAGGCCGAGCGGGGCCTCCACCTCGCGGCGGGTGCCATCGGGCTCGATGAAGGTCATCTTGGGCATGGGGTCCTCGTTCCTTTAAGGTTGCCTAGCGATTTAGGGGCGATTTAGGGGGTGATTGTAAGGGAAAAGCGGATCAGGGCCGCGGCGGTGTCAGGGCGGCGCGGCGGTCGCGGACCTCGGCGGCCAGCGCCTCCAGCCGTTCCAGCCGGGCCAGGATGCGGGCGGCGCCGTCGGAGGCCGGCGGGCTGTCGGAGCTGGCGGCCGTCTGCGCCTTACGGAAGGCGGGGGTGAGATACTTGATGCAGGCCTCGACCCGCTGGCTGAGGTCCAGCCCTATGCGGTCCAGTTCCAGCGCATTGTCGGCGCGGGACAGCCGGGTGGCGAGGTCGGCGATCTCTTCGTCCCCATCGCCGTCTTCGTCGCCGACGGCCGGCGTGCCGCCCATCAGGGCCAGCAGCGCATGGGCGCGGCGGATGGGATCGCGCAGCACCTCATAGGCGTCGCGCAGGGCGTTGATCTGGGCCTTGGCATTGGCCTGCTGGCGCGGTCCGCGGGCGGCGAAGCGATCCGGGTCCATGGCGCGGGTGAAGCCGGCATGCTGCTTCGACAACTGCTCCAGATCGATGTCGAAGCGGCGTTCCAGCCCCAACCGGGTGAAGGGGTCGAGCGGCCGCGGCGGCTGGGCTGCACCGCAGGCGTGGCAGAACAGGGCACGCGGCGCCACCGAGCGGCCGCAGGTGCCGCAGGGCTCCAGATCGCCGGCGATGGCGCCGGAAATTCCGCCGCTGCTGTTGCCGGGCGGGCCGGATTTGGAACGGGTCATGCGCACAGTCCGTCAAAACGCCGAAAGGATCGGCCGATAGGATCGATACCCCGACATCAGGCCGCCACTGCAAGCCGACGGGCCTTCCGCGGGGTCATACCCATAAGCCGCAGCCGGCGCAATGCGCGAATGCGGACTTTTCGGGCGGGGGACAGATGGTCGCGCAGGCATGGCGGGCGGCAGGCGGGCGACAGCGGAACTCAGCCATCCGCGGAAGCGCTTCGCCGCGCCATCGCGGTCCAGGCCGTCAGAAAACGGTCGACCGCCTCGTCGTCGCTGGTCCAGCCCAGGCTGACACGGATGGCGCTGGCGGCAGACCGGTCGTCCTCGCCCATCGCCGCCAGCACATGGGACGGCTTTACCTTGCCGCTGGAACAGGCCGATCCGGCGCTCACCGCCACCCCGGCAAGATCGAGCGTCATCACCTGGGTCTCGCCGGGCAGGCCGGGCAGCATCAGGCAACTGGTGTTGGCCACCCGCGCCGCACCGCCCCCCATCACCCGGGCGTGCGGTACGGCGGCCAGCGCCTCGCGTTCCAGCCGGTCGCGCAGGGCCGCGAGGTCGGCGGCCTCCGCCAACCCCTCCCGCGCCAGCCTTGCGGCGGCGCCGAAGCCGACGATGCCCAGCAGGTTCTCGGTGCCCGCCCGCTTGCGCCGTTCCTGCCCGCCGCCGCGGATCAGCGCGTCGGGCTCCAGCCCTTCGGCCAGGATCAGGGCACCGACGCCGGTCGGGCCACCCAGCTTGTGGGCCGACAGCGTCATCAGGTCGACGCCGAGGTCCGGCAGGGACAGCGGCAGCCGCCCGGCGGCCTGCACCGCGTCGCAATGGACCAGCGCGCCATGGGCATGGGCGATCCGGGCGGCCTCGGCCACCGGCTGGATCACCCCGGTCTCGTTGTTGACCAGCATCAGCGAGACCAGCGCCGGACCGTCCGCAGCGGCCAGCCGGCGTTCCAGGTCCTCAAGGTCGGCGACGCCGTCGCGGGTCACGCCGAAGCGCTCCGCATCGGGGCAGGCCGCCAGCACCGACTCATGTTCGATGGCGGAGGTCAGCGGTCGCCGGCCGGGGAAGCCGCGCAGCGCGAAGTTGTTCGCCTCCGTCCCGCTGCCGGTGAACAGCACCTGCGCCGGCTTCACGCCCGCCAGTGCCGCCACGGCGGCGCGCGCCTCCTCCACCGCCCGGCGGGCGCTGCGGCCGAAGGCGTGAACGGAGGACGGGTTGCCGACCAGGTCCATCGCCTGACCCATCGCCGCCTTGACCTCCGGTTTCAGCGGAGCGGTGGCGTTGTGGTCGAGATAGACACCGGTCCGACGGAAGGGGGCGACGAACGGGGCGGTCACTTTTCAGGCACGCTCAACTGCGAAGGCCAATCTCATCCGGCGGCGTCACTCTGCGGCGGCGACGGCGGTGCTGTCGGCGGTCGGGGCCGGGCGCAGCAGGTTCAGGCCGCTGGTGCCGATGATCCGCCGCTCCACCACGTCGGCAACAGTGACCGAGCTGAGATACATATGGATCTGGTTGCCCAGCTCTTCCCACAGATCGTGGGTCAGGCAGCGCGAGCGGTTGGTGCGGCAGCCCTGCGGCGTGCCGTTGGCGCAGCGGGTGGTGCGGATCGGCTCGTCCACCGCCAGGATGATGTCGGAGACGCGGGTGGCGTCGGCCGGATGGGCCAGCAGATAGCCGCCGCCGGGGCCGCGCACGCTCTTGACCAGCCCGCCCTTGCGCAGCTTGGCGAACAGCTGTTCCAGATAGGACAGCGAGATTTCCTGCCGCTCCGCGATGTCCGCCAGCGCGACCGGGCTGCCCTGGCTGGTGGCGGCCAGATCGACCATCGCCATCACGGCATAGCGTCCCTTGGTGCTGAGTCTCATCGCGATTCTCCTTGCGCTTCGTGCATCCCGCCATTGTGGGACGCCACCGTCTCTAGCGGTGTGGGTGTTGATCGGGGGAGGGCGGCGGACGGGCGGTCCGCTTCCAGCTCTCCGACACGGGCCTGCAGCGCCGTCACCTGATCGAGCAGGCCGGTCAGCGCGCGGGCGACCGGGTCGGGGATCTCGCCGCAGGGGGTGCCGTAGGGCATGAATTTCCGGGTTTCCGCGCGGTCGCGCGGAATGACCGGCTTGGCCGGGATGCCGACCACCGCGGTGTCGGCGGGTACGTCCGCCACCACCACCGCGTTGGCGCCGATGCGCGCGCCGCGACCGATGGTGATGGCGCCCAGGATCTTGGCGCCGGCCCCGACGATCACGCCGTCGCCCAGCGTCGGATGGCGCTTGCCTTGGTTGAGCGAGGTGCCGCCCAGCGTCACCCCGTGATAGAGCATCACGTCGTCGCCGATCTCCGCCGTCTCGCCGATCACCACGCCCATGCCGTGGTCGATGAAGAAGCGGCGGCCGATGGTGGCGCCGGGGTGGATCTCGATGCCGGTCAGGGAGCGGGCGATCTGGGAGATCAGCCGGGCGGTGGTGTGCCAGCCGGCGTCACGGGCGCGCCGGGCGATGCGGTGGAGCACGATGGCATGCAAGCCGGGGTAGCAGAGCGCCACCTCCAGCCGGGAGCGGGCGGCGGGGTCCCGCGCCATGATCCCATCGATCTCTTCGCGAAGATGCTTGAACACGCCATCACCCGCCGTGGTATAGTCCGCCGCTCTCATCGGCCGCCCGCGCCCGGCTTCGGCCTGTCGGACCCTCGCGGTTCAGGACCTTTCCGGTTCGGACCCATTCGGGTTCCGGCCGGCAGGGACCCGGACTTATCGATCGGTCCAGCAGGCGCTGGGGCCGATCGGGCGGGTCAGGCGGGTTGTCCCGGAGGACGTTACGACGCATATATGATGACCAAGCAAAACGGTCAAGAATTGTGTGCGGAAAACCCCACTCCAAGACGGGAAAATCCGTGACGGGCCCGAAGGCCCGTGCGCTGGGGCGGCTTTCCGGATGAAAGTCCGGTCGGTCGCCGTGGCGGTCCCAATAACCCTTTGTCCGCGTCAGGAACGTCGTTCCCATGCCTGAAGTGCTCTTCAACGGTCCCGCCGGTCGCCTGGAAGGCCGTTACACCCACGGCAAGCAGCCGAACGCCCCGGTTGCGCTGCTGTTGCACCCGCACCCGCAGCACAATGGGACGATGAACAACAAGGTGGTCTTCACCCTGTTCCAGTCCTTCACCAAGCGCGGCTATTCGGCTCTCCGCTTCAACTTCCGCGGCGTCGGGCGCAGCCAGGGCACCTACGACAAGGGGGAGGGCGAACTGGCCGATGCGGCGGCGGCACTCGACTGGCTGCAGACCTACAACCCCAACGCGCCGCTCTGCTGGATCGGCGGCGTGTCCTTCGGCGCCTGGATCGGCATGCAGTTGCTGATGCGCCGTCCGGAGATCGACGGCTTCGTCTCGGTCTCGCCGCCGGCCAACCTGTTCGACTTCTCCTTCCTGGCGCCGTGCCCGTCCTCGGGCCTGATCATCCATGGCGACAAGGACGAGGTGGTGCCCCAGGCCGCGGTGACCAAGCTGGTGACCAAGCTGTCGCACCAGAAGGACATCCGCATCGACCACCGCGTCGTTCCCGGCGCCAGCCACTTCTTCGTCAACCGCACCGACGATCTGGCGATCCAGGTGGACGACTATCTGGACAAGGCGCTGGGCAATCCCATCGCGGCAGTGGCGGAGTAAGCAAGTCCATCCCCATCCAACCGTCCCCGCGAGAGCGTGGGCGGTTGGATGGGGGCTGGCGCCGTGCCTATTGTTGCTCGCAGCCCAGAACCCACACGTCGTAGATCGGGTTCTCCATCGCCGACAGGGCGGGGCTGGAGGCGAACATCCAGCCGCTGAAGACCGGTTCCGCCTGCTCGCCGGGCTTGATCTCCGTCACTTCCAGAAAAGCGGCCGATTCCGGCGTTTCGATCGGCGGGTTCTCGCGGCAGGCGCGCAGTGTGATGCGCAGGCTGCTCATCGCCTTGGTCTCTCCGACCTTCATGGTGAAGGTGGAGGTGCGGGCCGTCACCTTGTCCAGCCATTGCAGCTTGGCCGCCGGCCGTTCGATCATCTGGCTCGGGACTGGGGCGGCCTGGACGGACGCGGTTGCCAGCAGGGCGGCCGCCAGCGGCAAAATTCGAAGAAGTCTCGTCACGTCGGATCGCTTCCGTAATTGCGGACGGCGCTCCACGGCAGGATCCGGCCAATCAGGGGATCTCTGCCGGGGCGCTCCGCCTTCTATCCCGGAAGCGGGGTCAGCGTCCAGTGGCGGGGGCGCTGGGGTGTGTTGTGCGGATCAGGTGTTTCAGCGCGTGACGGTGCTGCGCGAGGCGGGGGCGCTGTAGGTGGCGCCGGACCCGCTCTGGGTCTCGTTCCGGTCTTCGATCTTCTGGGTCGCCGCACCGGCGCCGGCTCCCGCGGCGGCCCCGACCACGGCACCCACCGGTCCACCGACCACCGCGCCGGCTGCGGCGCCGCCAAGCCCGCCGGTGGCCAATTTCTCTTCCATGTCGGCGCCGCAGGCGGCAGTCGCCAGGGCAAGGCCGAGCACGGCCAATTGGGACAGACGCATCGCATTTCCTCCTGCCTCGTGATCCGGGAGCATTGCCGTCCGGATGGCAGGAGGAACGCTTGAGCGTGTCCGTCGGTTCCGGCCACGCCCAGGGTTGGGGGAATTACAGCTTGGGCGGCTGGGCCGGCGTCTGGCCGGGAGCCTGACCCTGCTGACCGCCGGAAGACTGGCCATTCGCCTGGTCGCCGGACTTGCTCATGCTCTGCAGCGAGAAGATGACCTGACCCAGCAGCTGTTCCAGGCCCGGGGTGCTCTGCGTGAACTCGATCTTGCCGTTCGGCTTGATCATGTCGGGATCGCCGCCCGGCTCCAGCGACAGGAACTTGCCGCCCAGCAGGCTTTCCGATGCGATGACCGCCGCGGTGTCCTTGGGCAGCTTCACCGAATTGTCGACCGACAGATGGACGACCGCCTGATAGCTGGTGGGGTCGAGCGTCAGTCCGGTGACCGTGCCGACCTTCACGCCGCTGATGCGCACATCGGCGCCGCTCTGCAGGCCGGTGATGCTGTTGAAGTTGGCGGTGACGTCATAGCCCTGCACCTTGCGCAGGTCGGCGCTTTTGTAGGCGAAGGCAAGGAACACGGCGGCCACGGCGAGCACGACGCCGCCCAGCACGGTTTCGATCACATTCCGGCGCATAGAGCTATCCTGCTGCGAGTTCCCGAATCGAAACCCGGCCCGAAAGGGGCCGGGCTTTCCGTTCCGACGTGATGGTCAGTCCCGGCAGGGATCAGCTCGGCGTCCAGGGCTCGTAATCGCCGGTGGCCGGCACGCGCTGCCCGCCGGCCAGCACATGGCCGGGCGGACGGTAGGCCTGGACCGAGCCCGACATGTTGGGCAGATGTTCCTTCTGCCACGGCTTGTGGAAGGCGCTCGACCCCTCGGGCAGCGGCTCCTTGGTGGTGTGGTGCAGCCACCCATGCCATTCCGGCGGGATCTTGGAGGCATCGGGCTCACCGGCATACAGGACCCAGCGGCGCTCGCGCGTGCCGGGCTGGGCGTCCTTGTTGCGGTAATAGACGTTGCCGAAGCGGTCGCTGCCGACCTTGGCGCCCCGACGCCACGTGACGTAACGGATGTGGATGTTCGCCAGTTTGGTGAACAGGGAGATCGGCTCGCTCATCGTCGCTCACGAATTCCGGAGTCTGGCCCCGTGGACACGGGGCTGGTCGAATGCGGGCCGCACTATGACACCGCAAGTGCCGCGCGTCCACCGTTGGTGAGGCCCAATTTGCCGGCTTTCGGCTCCTTTGAGAGCGGAAGCGCCCTGGCGGCGGTCGCTCCGCAGGAACGCCCCCTTTTCCTTGACGCGCCCGGCCGATTGCCGTATGCACCCCGCGCATGCGCCGGCACCCCTGGAGGCCGGCGCCCTTTCGTTTTGGAGCATCGTCATGACCAAGATCATTCCGCTCGGCGCTGAGACGCGCGAACGGGCCGGCAAGGGGACCGCCCGCCAGACCCGCCGTGATGGCCGTATTCCGGCCGTCATCTATGGTGGCAAGCAGGCTCCCCTGACCATTTCGCTCGAGAAGTTCGAGTTCACCCGCGTCCTGCATCAGCCGGGCTTCTTCACGCACCTGTTCGAAGTGACCGTCGACGGCACCGCCCACCGCGTCCTGCCGCGCGACGTGCAGTTCCACCCGGTGACTGATTTCCCGCTGCATGTCGACTTCCTGCGCGTGTCCGGCGACACCCGCACCAACGTGCAGGTTCCGGTCGAGTTCGTCGACCAGGACAAGTCGGCCGGCCTGAAGCGCGGCGGTGTGCTGAACATCGTCCGTCACGAGCTGGAGCTGAGCTGCCCGGCCGACAGCATCCCCGAGCACATCACCATCTCGTGCGAAGGCTTCGACGTCGGCGATTCGATCCACATCTCCTCGGTCAAGCTGCCGGAGGGTGTGACCTCGACGATCACCGACCGCGATTTCACCATCGCGACCATCGTTGCGCCGTCGGGCCTGAAGTCGGAAGAGGGCGCCGCTTCCTGATAAGGGGCGTTCGACCTTCGAAGATGGTTACGGTGGGGGGCTTCGGCCCCCCGCTTCGTTTGTGGAGAGTGGTTTCCAAAGGGTGAGGGACATGCTGCTTCTGGTCGGACTGGGCAACCCCGGCAACGAGTATGCCCGCAACCGCCACAACATCGGCTTCATGGCGGTGGAGGCCATCGCCCAACGCCATCGCTTCACCCCGTGGAAGAAGCGTTTCCAGGGCCAGACCGCCGAGGGCACCGTCGCCGGCGACAAGGTTCTGGCGCTTGAGCCCGCCACCTTCATGAACCTGTCCGGCCAGTCGGTGGTGGCGGCCCTGCAGTTCTACAAGCTGAAGCCCGAGAACGTCGTCGTCATCCATGACGAGCTGGACCTGCCCCCCGGCAAGATTCGGGTGAAGAAGGGCGGCGGCCATGGCGGCCACAATGGCCTGCGCTCGATCGACGCGCATATCGGCAAGGAATACTGGCGCATCCGTCTGGGCATCGGCCATCCCGGCAACAAGGATCTGGTCAGCGGCTATGTCCTGCACGACTTCGCCAAGGCCGACCAGAGCTGGATCGACCCGCTGCTGGATGCCGTTTCCGATAACCTGCCGCTGATCGTGGAAGGCCAGCCGGAGCTGTTCATGAACAAGGTGACGGTGGCGACGCAGGCGCGATAAGCCGCGGCCTGCCGGACCTTCCCCCACTTCGCGTTTGCGCTTTGTCCCCCATCGTAGGATAAAGCGCCTCAATTCCAGAATTTCCGACGGCGAGCACCCACCCATGGGCTTCAATTGCGGCATCGTCGGCCTGCCGAACGTCGGCAAGTCGACCCTTTTCAACGCGCTGACCGCCACCCAGGCGGCGGAGGCGGCGAATTTTCCCTTCTGCACCAAGGAGCCGAACGTCGGTCGCGTCGGCGTGCCCGACCCGCGGCAGGACAAGCTGGCGGAAATCGCCAAGTCGCAGAAGGTCGTCCCGACCCAGCTGGAGTTCGTGGACATCGCCGGCCTGATCCGCGGCGCGTCGAAGGGTGAAGGGCTGGGCAACCAGTTCCTCGCCAACATCCGCGAGGTGGACGCCATCGTCCATGTGCTGCGCTGCTTCGAGGACGACGACATCACCCATGTCGAGGGTAACGTCGATCCGCTGCGCGACGCCGAGGTGGTCGAGACCGAGCTGATGCTCGCCGACATGGAAAGCCTGGAACGCCAGCTGACCAGCCTGCAGAAGAAGGCGAAGGGCGGCGACAAGGACAGCAAGATCAAGGCCGACCTGATGGAGCGCGCCCTGAAGGTGTTGCAGGACGGCAAGCCCGCCCGCGTGGTCGAGCTGTCGGACGAAGAAAAGCCGGTATTCAAGCAGTTCATGCTGCTGACCGACAAGCCGGTGCTCTATGTCTGCAACGTCGAAGAGGCATCGGCCGCGACCGGCAACGCCTTCTCCGCCAAGGTCGCGGAAAAGGCCAAGGCCGAGAATGCCGAGGTCGTCGTCATCTCCGCCGCCATCGAGTCCGAGGTCGCCCAGCTCTCCGATCCGGCCGAGAAGGCCGAATTCCTTGAGTCGATGGGGCTGGAGGAAACCGGCCTGAACAAGCTGATCCGCGCCGGCTTCAAGCTGCTGGACCTGATCACCTTCTTCACCGTCGGCCCGAAGGAGACGCGCGCCTGGACCGTGCGCCGCAACGCCAAGGCTCCCGAGGCCGCCGGCGTCATCCACACCGACTTCGAGCGCGGCTTCATCCGTGCCGAGACCATCGACTACACCAGCTTCGTCACGCTGGGTGGCGAGCAGGGGGCGAAGGACGCCGGCAAGATGCGCCAGGAAGGCAAGGAATACGTCGTTCAGGACGGCGACATCTTCCACTTCCGCTTCAACGTCTGAGTGGACGGGCGTCGGGGGAACGGGGGCGCAACCGCTCCCTTCCCACCTTCGCCGTCACCCAACTGTCATATTGTCGTAACAATCGGCGCACCCCACACTTCAGTTAGGGGTGCCGCTTGATCGCATCCCCGACCCGACAGAGGGGGTGCGATGCAGGCGACGCGGGTGCTGCTGGAACTGGCCGGAAATGTCGTGCTGCTCCTGTGGGGGCTGCACATGGTGCAAAGCGGGCTGACCCGCGCGCTTGGCGGCGACTTGCGCCGCATCCTGGGGGCCGGTCTGCGCAACCGCTGGACCGCCTTCCTGTCCGGCATGGGCATCACCATGCTGCTGCAGAGCAGCACCGCCACCGGCCTGATGGCGACCGGCTTTACCGCCACCGGGCTGGTGTCGCTGATGCCGGCGCTGGCGGTGATGCTGGGCGCCAATGTCGGCTCCACCCTGATTGTCCAGATCCTTGCCTTCGACGTCGCCCATGTGGCGCCGGTCCTGCTGCTGGGCGGCTTCATCGCCTTCCGCCGCGGCGCCCGCACGCGCAGCCGCGACCTGGGCCGGGTCGCTATTGGGCTGGGCTTGATGCTGCTGTCGCTGCATTTGTTGCTGGCGACCATCGCGCCGGCGGAGAACGCGCCGATGCTGCGGCGGATGCTGGCGATGCTGACTGCCGATCCGGTGGTGGCGGTGATGCTGGCGGCGCTGCTGTCCTGGGCCGCCCATTCCAGCGTCGCCGCCATCCTGCTGATCGCCTCGCTGGCTGGCGGCGGGGTGATCGGGCCGGAGGCGGCGGTTGCCATGGTCGCCGGCGCCAATCTGGGCAGCGCCGTCAATCCGGTGGTGGAGGGACCCGGCGGCGACGGCCGCAACCCGGCGGCAAGGCGGCTGCCGGTTGGCAACCTCATCAACCGGCTCGTCGGCTGCCTCATCGTCGTGCCGCTGCTGGGGCCGATCACCGCCGGCTTGCAGGCGGTATCGCCGGACGCTACGCGGCTGGCGGCCAATTTCCACCTCGCCTTCAATCTGGCGATGGCCGGGCTGTTCATCGGGCCGCTTCCCTGGTTCGCGCGGGTCCTGACCCGGATGTTCCCGGAACGGGTAGCGGTCGCCGATCCGGCGATGCCGCTCTATCTCGACCGCAGTGCCTTGCGAGTCCCCCATCTCGCCATCGCCAACGCGTCGCGCGAGGCGTTGCGCATGGCCGACACGGTCGACAGCATGCTGCGCGGCGCGCTGGACGTGATCCAGACCGACGACCGCAAGCGGGTGCAGGAGATCCGGCGGATGGACGATGTGCTGGACCGGCTGCACGACGCCATCAAGCGCTATCTTACTCAGATCAGTGTCGAGGATCTGGACGAACGCGACGCCCGCCGGGTGTCGGACGTGCTGACCTTCACCATCAATCTGGAGCATGTCGGCGACATCGTAGACCGCAACCTGATGGAGGCGGCCTCCAAGAAGATCCGGCGCAGGCTGCGCTTTTCCACCGAGGGGGCGGCCGAGATCGCCGGCATGCTGGAACGGCTGAGCGAGACCCAGCGTCTGGCCGCCGCCGTCTTCGTGTCGGGCGATGTCCGGTCCGCCCGCGCGCTGATCCACGAGAAGGAGGTAATCCGCGATCTGGAGACCAGCGCCACCGAGGCGCATTTCGCCCGCCTGCGCGCCGGACGCAAGGAAAGCGTCGAGACCAGCGCCCTCCATCTGGACATTCTGCGCGACCTGCGCCGGATCAACGCCCATCTGGTCGCCGCCGCCTATCCGGTGCTCGATCAATCGGGGGAGCTTCTGCCCAGCCGTCTCAAACAAGGGGCAGCACGGGCGTGACCGTCCGCTCCCGATGGAGGTGCGGCATGGCTTCCGCTTCGACCTTTTCTTGTCACCAGCCCAGCCACGTTAACACTTTCGTAACCATATAAAATTCGTCAAGCTCTTTCGCGACATGGTTAACAAACCGTCCCTGTGGTTGTTATGGCAATGAGGCCCAGCGGGCCGTTGTCGAACCCAGGAATGGTTGTCGAGAGGGAGCGGACGGTGGCGAACACGCACGCGACGTCGAACGGACCCGAAGCGCAGGGGATATCCGACGCCGGATTCGCCGAGCGGGTGCGTGACGCCATCAACCGTCAGGAACTCTCCCTGGTCTTCCAGCCGCAGGCGGACGTCGTCACCAACCGCCTGACCGGGTTCGAGGCTCTGTCGCGTTGGCGCCTGTCCGACGGAACCATGCTGCCGCCCGACGTCTTCGTGCCGATGGCCGAACAGGGGGAAGCGATCCATCTGCTGGGCGAATGGACCCTGCGGACCGCCTGCAGGGTGGCCGCCGGCTGGCTGCGTGCCGGCTATCCAGACATTCCGGTGTCGGTGAACCTGTCGGCGCGGCAGCTTGACGATCCGGGGCTGGTGCTGAAGGTGCTGGCGATCCTGGCGGAGACCGGCCTGCCGGCCGCCAACCTGAAGCTGGAACTGACCGAAACCAGCATGTTCAGCCAAGGCGCCGATGCCCGCGAGGCCTTGCTGCAGCTGCGCGGCGCCGGAATCCGGCTGGTGCTGGACGATTTCGGCACCGGCTGGTCGTCGCTGGCCACCCTGCGACGGGTGCCGGTGGAAGCGCTGAAGATCGACAAGCAGTTCGTCCAGGCGATGGTGGAGGACCGTGACGCCGCCGCCATCGTCCAGGCGGTGGTTGCCCTGGCCCACGCGCTGGATTTGGGCGTGGTGGCGGAAGGGGTGGAGACGCCGGAACAGCGGCTCTACCTGCAGGCCTATCGCTGCGACGTTCTGCAGGGTTATTGGCTGTCGCGCCCGCTGAGCGCCGACGGGGTGAGCGAGTTCCTGGCCGAGCGGAGCGTCATCGGCACCCTGCGGCCTATGGGGTCGGGGGCCGCCGCTGGGCCGCAGACATCAGGATGACCCGCCGGGTCTCGTCCCATTCCGTCAGTTCGCCCGCCTCCTCGGCGGTGGCCCAGCAGGCCTCCAGCGCATCGTCGGCGCAGACCGGATCGCCCTCGACACTCTCCGCCGCCACCTCCACCAGAGTGTAGTGATAGTGGACGCGGCCCTCGGCACCGGGAGTGATGGCGTCGACCACGGTGACGATCCCGGTCGGCACCACCTCCAACCCGGTCTCCTCGCGTACCTCGCGCACGGCGGTCTCGAACACTGTTTCGCCGACCGACTGCGCCCCGCCGGGCAGGCTCCACTGGCCCATCCGCGGCGCCTTGCCCCGCCGGATCAGCAGAACCTTGTCGCCGCGCCAGACGACGGCCCCGACACCGACCCAGGGACGGTCGGGATATTCGCGGCTGGAACGGTCGGGCGGGGTGGCGGGCATGAATGGCTCCCTATCGATGGCTTGACCCGAGGGTAGCGCGGTCCGACACTGGGATGCCAGACGCGAAGACGTATCGCCGCGTCCCGTCGGCGCAACCCACCCGACCTTGTGGCTGCCCCATGAAGCTCAACGAGATCCGCACTTTCATCGCCGTGGCCGATGCGCAGTCGGTGCAGGAGGCCGGCAACCGGCTGGGGCTGACGCAGTCGGCCGTGTCGCGGCTGATCCAGCGGCTGGAGGCGGAACTGGGCGTCGTGCTGTTCGACCGGCAGACCAAGCCGCTGGCCCTGACCCGCGACGGCGAACTGGCGCTGGCCCATGCCCGGCGCATCCTGGCGGCGACCAGCGACTTCGCCGACGCCTTCGCCGGATCGGCCGAGCCGCGCGGGCTGCTGCGGCTGGGGACGGCGCATGTGCTGACCGCGCTGGCCGCCGGCCGGCCTCTGGACGAGTTGCGCGCCGGCTTCCCCGGCCTGACCCTGCGGCTGCATGCGGACTGGAGCAACCCGCTGATCGAGCAGGTTCGCGCCGGCAGCCTGGATGGTGCGCTGATCCTGATGTGCGACGATCAGGCGCCGCCCGACGATTTGCCGGTCCGCCGGATCGGGACTGAACCGGTCAGCATCATCGCCTCTCCCGGCGACGGATCCGCCGATCTGGCGGCCATGAACCGGCGCGGCTGGGTGTTGCAGCCGAACGGCTGCCGGTATCGGGAGGCGCTTCATCAGGCGCTGGCGCCGCTCGGCCTGCAGCCGAACGTGACGGTGGAGGCCTATGACCAGAGCCTGCTGGTGTCGCTGGTGGCGCGCGGCGTCGGCTTCGGTCTGGCGCCGATGGGGTTGATCGCGCCGATTCCCGGTGCGGTCGCCGTCCGGCCACTCGAATTGCCCGATTTCCGGATGGCGGTGACGATCTGGCTGATCCAGTCGCGGACGACCGGTCGCATCGCCCCGGTGTTCGACAGGCTGGAGCAGTCGCTGCGGCATGAATTGTCGGCCTCGCATCGGCCCGATCGCCGGACCGCGCAGCCTTCCGTCCTGCATTCCGCCGCGGAATGACCCGGTTGCCGATTATGAATTTGCCGAACTGTTGGTGCCCGCCTATCGTCGGGGCATAGCAGTTCCACAACACCGGCGCTCAATGCCGGCCCCTTCCGGGAGGACGCCTTGACCACCGCCACCCCTGCACCGGCGCCCTCCTGGAGGACGCCCGCACTCGTCGTCGTTTGCGGTTGCCTGATCTCGATGCTGGCCTTCGGACCGCGGTCCAGCATGGGGCTGTTCATCGGCCCGCTTTCGGAAACCCGCGGCTGGGGCCGCGACGTCTTCGCACTGGCGATGGCGATCCAGAACATCCTGTGGGGCGCCGGCGGCCCCTTCGCCGGGGCGCTGACCGACCGCTACGGCCCGGCTCCGGTGCTGGCCGGCGGCGGCATTCTCTATGCGGCCGGTTTGGCGCTGATGCCCTACGCCACCACCAGCGTGGAGTTGTACCTGACCGCAGGCGTGCTGATCGGACTCGGCCTGTCCGGTGCGTCCTTCGGCATCATCATCGCCGGCTTCACCCGGCTGTTGCCGCCGGAACAGCGCAGTTGGTCGGTCGGCATCGCCACCGCCGCCGGATCGATGGGCCAGTTCCTGTTCGCACCGATGGGGCAGGCCTTCATCGCCGGCTTCGGCTGGCAGACCGCCCTGCTGCTGCTGGCGGCCTCGATGATCGCGGTGCCGCTGCTGGCCGGCGTCTTCCCCGGCCCGAAAGGCACAGCGGCCGGTGGCGGCCATGCGGTGACCGGCGCCAATGTCGGATTCGTCACCGCCGTGCGCCAAGCCTTCCAGCATCGCAGCTATGTGCTGCTGGTCGCCGGCTTCTTTGTCTGCGGTTTCCAGCTGGCCTTCATCACCACCCATCTGCCGCCCTACCTGACCGAGGCCGGCATCAGCCCGTCGCTGGCCGCCTGGGCGCTGGCGCTGATCGGCCTGTTCAACGTCATCGGCTCCTACGCGTCCGGCGTCCTCGCGGGCAAGGTCAGCAAGCGCTACCTGCTGTGCGGCAATTATTTCTCGCGCGGCATCGCCACGGCGATCTTCATCCTGCTGCCGATCTCGCCGGTCACCGTCATCGCCTATGCCGCGGTGATGGGCCTGCTGTGGCTGTCCACCGTGCCGCCGACCTCCGGCCTCGTCGCGCTGATGTTCGGCACCCGCTACATGGGCACGCTCTACGGCTTCGCCTTCTTCAGCCATCAGGTCGGCGGTTTCCTGGGCGTCTGGCTGGGCGGCGTGCTGTACGAACGCACGGGATCCTACGACGTCGTCTGGTGGCTGGGCGTGGCGCTGGCCATGTTCGCGACCATCGTCCACTGGCCGATCGCCGAGAAGCCGGCTCCGTCGCTGGCGGCGGCCGAGGCGAAGGCGTAAGGTAGGCCACCATGAACGACAGCCCCGTCCAATCCCCTTCCGGACTTCCCATCGGCCACGGACTTGCCGCGGCGCTGCTGGGCGGCATCCTGCTGGTCTGGGCCGGGCTGATAGGGCTGTCTCTGCAGCGCGCCGCGCTGCCGGATTCGACCGACGGGATGATGCTGGCGGTCTTCTCCCTCGGCACCAGCGATGCCGAGGCGATGACGGCGATGGTGCGGGCGGGTGGCGAGCCGGTCCGCTCCACCTGGCTCGGGTTCGCCTGGGTCGCCCGCGGGGTGGAGCCCGGTTTCGTCGGCCGGCTGAAGGCGGAAGGCGCGCTGGCTGCCTTCGGCGAGCTTCCGGTCGGCCCGACCCTGGGCGGCTGCACCGCCACCCCGGTCGACACCGCCAAGATCGCCGCCACCAGGCTGCAATAGGCCCGGCTGCAAGAGGCCGGTCTTTCCGCCTTACAGGCCGGTGGGTGTTGTCCGCGTGTCGGCGGTGCGGGTGGCGCCCTGGTCGATCAGCGGCTGCAGCGCCGGGGCGAGGCTTTTCAGAAGCTGGGCGGGCAGGGCGCTGGTGAAACGGTAATTGTCGGCTTCCGGCCCATGGACGAAGGCGGTCATCGTGCCGAAGAAGCGGTCGCCGATGTAGAAGACGAAGGTCGCCGTGCGGTTGACCGCTTTCGATTCGATCAGCACGCCGCCCGGCCCCCAGCGGTCCAGCCGATGATCGCCGGTGCCGGTCTTGCCGCCCATCGGGATCGGCATGCCGGCCGGGTCCTTGAAGGAGCCCCAGACGCGCTTGGCGGTGCCGTTCTGCGCCACGTCCATCAGGGCGCGGCGCAGCGTGGCGCAGACCTCCGGCTTCAGCACGCGCTCGCCCTTCAGCGGCCCCAGCCCCAGCTTCGCCTCGTAGGGCGTGCCGGCGGCGAAATGCAGCGAGCGGATTTTCACCGTCGGCTGGCGCACCCCGTCGTTCAGGATCAGTCCCATCAGCTCCGCCAGCGCCGCCGGACGGTCGGCCGAGCTGCCGATGGCGGTCGCCAGCGACGGCACCAGCGTTTCGAACGGATAGCCGACGCTGCGCCACTGGGCGGTGATGCGCTGGAACGCCTCCTCCTCCAGCCCGATGCGGATGCGGGTGTTCTGGGCGGCCATGCCCTTCTTGAACAGCCAGCGGTAGCTTTCCTGGCGTTCGTCGGCGCTGGCGGCCAGCACCTCGGCCCGCGTGGCGCCGGGATGCTGCTGGAGATAGGCGACCAGCCACAGCTCCAGCGGATGGACGCGGGCGAGATAGCCGAGGTCGTTCAGCGGGAAGCGGTCCGGTCCGTATTTGGCGTAGAGCGCCGACAGCTGCCCGTCGGACAGCGCCATTTTCGGCAGCTGGGCACGCAGGAAGGTGGAGAACTCGGCCAACCCGGCCTTCGGCCGCACGGTGCGGAAGATCACCGCCAGCCGGTGCGGCACCGGGCGCGAGCGGGTCGCAAGCCGGGCCAGCGCCTCGTCCGGCGTGCGCTTGCGGTAGTCGTTGTAGAAGCGGTTGAGGAAATCCGACCCTTCGCGGTCGGCGAAGCGGGCGAGATAGGCCTGCCGGGCCGGGTGGTCGGGTGAGCGCAGGATGTCGGCGCCGTCGTCCGCCCCCTCGTCCATATAGAACTGGACGACGTCGCGCATCAGCCGGATGAAGGGCAGGTTGACGCTGTTCCGCAACGCCTCCTGCACGGTCAGGATGCGGCCGTTGTCGTCCTTGTTGAAGTTGACGAAGCTGTGCTGGCCGCCGCCGGTGAAGAACACCTCGCCGGGGCCGGCGGAATAGCGCCGCTCCATCGCCGCGTCCAGCATGGCCGGCAGCCGGCGGTCGGGAGAGGCAGCCAGCCACGCCGTCGCCCAGCGGGTCAGGTTGTCCGAAGCCTCGTCCTGCACATCGGCCAGCAGATCCTTCGGCAGGTGGGCGTAGCGGCTGTGCAGTTCGGCGACGATCTCCAGATAGGTGGTCAGCGTGCGCAGCTTGGCGGTGGAGCCGAGATCGAGCTTGGCCCCGTCGTTGATGTCCAGCGGCTGGTCGAGGTTGTCGGCCTGGACGCGCAGGTAATTGGCCTCCGGACCCCGCTCGTACAGCGTGATCGAATAGACCAGCTTGGACAGGTCGTTGTTGCGGGCGTCGAGCAGCCGTTCGCCGGTCAGCCCAAGCGAGCGGGCAAAGTCGGGCTCGTTCAGCTTGCCCAGCACCTCCACCACGCGCGCCTGCGTTTCGGCATCCAGGGTGGATTGCGCGGTGAGGTCGAGCCGGTCGAGCGCATAGAGGTTGGAGACGCCGAGCATGCCCAGCAACCGGGCGCGAATGGCGTTCGACGCCTTCTGCTCGACGAAGGAGGTGGCGGGGGCGGTCGGCGCCTCCTCGCGGAAGGCCAGCGGCGTGGCCAGCGCCGCGTCGCGCAGCGCCGGATCGATCACCCCGGCCTGTGCCAGCGCCCGCAGGTGGGCATCGGCCAGCCGATCGAGGGCGGCACGGTCCTGGATCAGGTAATGGGAGGGCCGTCGCTGCGCCAGCAGCAGGGCCAGCACTTGCTTGTAAGCCAGCGCCTTCAGTTTCAGGGCGCGGGGATCGGTTGCCGGTTCTGCCAACACGCGCTTGGCGATGGACAGGTCGGTGCCGAACCAGGCCCACAGCCCGTCGCCCAGCCCGTTCACCTCGCCGAAGCCGGCTCGCGCGGTCAGCGGGGTGGAGTTCAGGTAATCGACCAGGATTCGGCGGCGGGCCTGCGTGGTGTCCTCGCCGTCGCTGTAGGCGCGGACGCTGGCCGACGCCATCTGGCGCAGCTTCTCCACACTGCCGGTGGTCTGTCCGTCGGGCGAATGGCGGTACTTCTCGATCTGGGTGGCGAGCGTCGAGCCGCCGGGGGAGCGCTGACCAGGCCGGACCATCTGCAAGGGCAGCATCGCCACCGCCGCGCCGAAGCGGTCCCATTCCACCGCCGGGTTGCGGCGCGGCTGGTCGGCGTCCAGCAATTCGCGGTTCTCAATGAACAGCAGCGTGTCGGAGACCAGCTTCGGCACGTCATCGAAGCCGTTGAACACCCGTTCGGGATAGCGCGCCGAATACATGACCGCGCCGTTGCGGTCGAGCAGGGTCAGCCCGGCCTGTGTCTTCTCGCGATAGATCGGAAAGCCGCCGCCGGCCATGAAGCGGTCGAGCGACGGCGACAGCACCGCCTGCCGTTCGACCGCATAGAGATCATGAGTCAGCGCGTCGAGATAGCCGGGCAGGGCGGTGTAGCCGAGCCGCTCGTTGTACGGCCCATGCTTGGGATAGCGCGCCTGGGGGTTGGGACCTTCGCGCAGGGAGACGGTCATCGACTGGGCGACGCTGGAGAGCAGCCGGGCCTGGAGACGCGAGGTCTGCATCTCCTGCCACCCGGCATAGCCGGCGGCGGCCACGGTGGTCGCCAACGTCGCGCCGATCGCCGCCCGCCGGGCCCAGCGCCCAACCTGCATCCACCCCATGGCCATATCGGAAGCGAACCCCCTGCCGCCCGACTCACACGGTCGGTGTAGGCCGGAACGATAGGGGATTTATGGTTAACGGGGAGTTTAAGGCGGTATTCCTCACCCCTCCAGCAGCACCTTCGCCCGCGCCGCCAGCTCGGCCAGCGGGACCTCGACCTGCTCACCCTTCACCAGATGCTTCAGGGTCGCGGTGCCGCGGGTCTTCTCGTCGGAGCCCATCAGCAGGACGACGGGGATGCCGGCGCGGTCGGCATACTTCATCTGCTTGGCGATCTTGCCGCCGTCCAGCTGGATTTCCGTGTTGATGCCGGCGGCGCGCAGCTCGCTGGCCATGCGGAAATAATCGGCGGAGAGGGCAGGGTCCATCTGGGTCACCAGCACCTGGGCGGTGGGGGCGGCGTCCTTGATGATGCCGGCTTCCATCAACTGGTAGAACAGGCGGGTGGCGCCGATGGAGATGCCGACGCCGGGCAGCTTCGACTTGGTGTAGTGGCTGGCGAGATTCTCGTAGCGCCCGCCCGAGCAGACCGAACCGATGCCGGGATGGTCGTTCAGGAAGGTCTCGTAGACGGTGCCCGTGTAGTAATCGAGCCCCCGCGCGATGGCGAGGTTGATGCGCACCGTCCCTTCCGGCACCTGGAAGGCCTTCAGCCCCTCGATGACGGTGGTCAGCTCGCCGACGCCCTCGCGGAAGATGGCGTTCTCGATGTCGAGCGCACCGAGTGCGGCCAGCGTTTCGGCGTTCGTGCCGTTCATGTCGATCAGCGACAGGATGGTGTCGGCGGCATGTTCGGTCACGCCAAGGCCCAGCAGGCTCGCGCGCACCTTGTCGCGGCCGATCTTGTCCAGCTTGTCGATCTCGCGCAGAACCAGCACGCGGGTATCGGCGTCGGCGACGCCCAGACCGTCGAGCAGGCCCAGCAGGATCTTGCGGTTGTTTACGTTGATGGTGAAGCCGCCGAAGTTCAGCTCGGTGAAGACATGGTGGATCACCGCCGGGATCTCGGCGTCGTAATGGGCGGACAGGCTGTCCTTGCCGATCACGTCGATGTCGCACTGGTAGAATTCGCGGAAACGCCCGCGCTGAGCCCGCTCGCCGCGGTAGACCCGCTGGATCTGGTAGCGGCGGAAGGGGAAGGCAAGGTCGCGCTCATGCTCCGCCACATAGCGGGCGAGCGGCACGGTCAGGTCAAAGCGCAGCGCCAGTTCCGGCTTGTTGCCCTGCTGGATGGCGCCGGTGGACTGGACGAAATAGACCTGCTTCTCCGTCTCGCCGCCCGACTTGGTCAGCAGCGTGTCCACCGTCTCGAACACCGGGGTTTCGACGGGGACGAAGCCGAACCGCTCGTAACCGCGGCGGATGGTGTCCAGCATGCGCTGGAAGGCCACCTGCTGGCGCGGCAGCAGCTCCATCGTTCCGGGCGGGGTGCGGGGCGTGATCAGGCTCATCGGAGAGGGTCCGCGCTTGGATAGGAAAAGCGTGCGTTTTCTAGCCCCTTTCGCCGGCCCCGTCACCTGCGCCCAAAAAGGTTGGGATAAATTTTTCAGTTGGGGCGAAAATTTTTCGGGAGGGCGTGGAATGAACGGCAGCGGGGCCGCGTTCATCTAAGCACGATCCCGCAGCGCGGATCGTTCACCGAAATGGAGAAACCAAATGTCCGGCACCATCTTTGGGTCGCGTATCCGCTCGTCCGTTTCGACCCTTGCGTTTGCCGCTCTGATGGCGGCAGCTCCCGTGCTGAGCGCGGGTGCCGCAACGGTCGTCCCGGCCGCCCCGGCCGCGTCCGCCCCCGCCGCGACGACCGACTCCACCACGACTGCGCCGAAGGTCGAGCAGAAGACCGACCATAAGGCCGTCACCAAGAGCGAGGCTACCAAGACCGAAGCCACCAAGCACGAGGCTCCGAAGGCCGACGCCACCAAGGCCGATGCCGGCAAGACCAAGCATGAGCAGGTCGCGGCCACGCCGAAGGCCGAGGTGACCAAGACTCAGGCCGATGCCGTCGCCAAGGAACTGGGCGCCAAGCCGACCGAGCAGCTGACGGTCCAGCTCGGCAAGTATCACGAGCAGATGCTGGCCGCCCATGCGCTGAAGGACAGCGCCGCCCGCGACAAGGCGGTGGCTGAGGCGCGGCAGCAGCTCGCCAGCATCGGCGGCAAGCCGGTGACCGCCGAGCAGGCCGCGAAGATCGACGGCATCCTCGGCCTGAAGAGCTCGACCACCATCCAGTAAAGCTGCATTCCGGCTGCGCCTGCCCACCCGCCAACGCCGGCCGGCGGGTGGGCAGGTGCTCCGGCACGAGGATGCGGCGTCCCGGTTCTGTTGAGATGCGGCGGCGATGGCGATAGAACGTCGTCCAAGCTCGCCACCTTCCTCGACACCAGCGCCGGGACCCGATCCATGCCGAACGACCGTCTTGTCATCCGCCGTCCCGACGACTGGCATGTCCATCTGCGCGACGGCGCCATGTTGAAGGCGGTTCTGCCCTTCACCGCCCGCCAGTTCGGCCGCGCCATCGTGATGCCGAACCTGAAGCCGCCGGTGACGACAGCCGCCGATGCCGTCGCCTATCGCGAGCGCATCCTGGATGCCCTGCCGGATGGCGTGGACTTCACGCCGCTGATGACCGCCTATCTGACCGACGGCACCGACGCCGACGATCTGGCCCAGGGCTTCAAGGACGGGGTGTTCGCCGCCGCCAAGCTCTATCCCGCCAACGCCACCACCAACAGCGCCCATGGCGTCACCGACATCGCCCGCATCGCCCCGGTCCTGGAGCGCATGGCGGAGATCGGCATGCCGCTGCTGATCCATGGCGAGGTGACCGACCAGTCGGTCGACATCTTCGACCGTGAGGCGGTGTTCATCGACACCATCCTGGCCCCGCTGCTGGAGCGTCATAAAACCCTGCGCGTGGTGCTGGAGCATGTGACCACGGCCGACGCCGTGCAGTTCGTGCGGGCGCATGCCGCCAGCGGCCGGATCGGCGCCACCATCACCGCGCACCACCTGCTGATCAACCGCAGCCACATCTTCCAGGGCGGCATCCGCCCGCACCTCTACTGCCTGCCGATCGCCAAGCGTGAAACCCACCGGGTGGCGCTGGTCGAGGCGGCGGTCTCCGGCGAGGGGCCGTTCTTCCTGGGCACCGACACTGCACCGCACACGGTCACGGCCAAGGAGGCCGCCTGCGGCTGCGCCGGCTGCTTCACCGCCGCCAACGCGCTGGAACTCTACGCCGAGGCCTTCGACGAGGCCGGTGCGCTCGACAAGCTGGAAGCCTTCGCCAGCCTGAACGGCCCGCGTTTCTACAACCTGCCGGTCAGCGAAGAGCGCGTGGCGCTGGAACGCCGCCCGTCGGTCACCCCCGACCTGATCCTGGTCAGCGAGGGCGACGCCGTCCTGCCCTTCCGCAGCGGCGAGACCCTGCGCTGGAGCTATGCGGGGGCGGTGTAAAGTGAAGAGGGCCGTGCCCGCTGAGGGCGCGGCCTTTCCTGTTAGAAAAGCGTTCCCTGCACCGGAACCACCCGCGGCTTGCGGGGCACTGCCTTCTTCTCCGGCTTAGGCTCCGCCGGCGTCTCGGGCTTTGCCTCCGCTTTCGGGGCGCCGCCGTCGATGGTTGCGGCAACTTTGGCGTCATCGGCGAAGACGATGTTGACGGCCAGCCCCGGCGCCGCCTGATCGGCGCGGGTCACGGGCCGGCCGTCGCGGTCTTCGACCAATGCGAAGCCGCGGGCCAGCACGCCCTTGTAGCTGTAACTTTCCAGCAATTGGCCGAGCGATGCCAGCGTCGCCGCCTTGTCGGCAACCCCCTTGGCATAGCTGCGGTCGAGGCGCGGTGTCAGGTCGGCGACGCGGCGCTCTCCATCCGCCAGCTTCACCCGCGCCGGAGTCAGCGACAGCCGGCCGGCGACGCGGTCGAACCGCCCGCCGGCGGTGGTCACCGCATGGCGCAGGGCCGAGTCGAGCGCCCGACTCTCCGACGACAATCTCTGTTCGGCCTGGGCCAGCTTCTCGCGCGGGTGGCGCAGCTTGGCGGCCAGTTCGCCGACGCGGGTGCGTCGCCGCTCCAGCAGCGCGGAGGCGGCGAGGTTCAGCCGTTCGGCGCGGTCGTCCAGCCGCTGGGCATGGCCCTCCAGCAGGGCGCGGGGATCGCCCAGGCCACGGGCCAGCCCCTCCACCCGGTTGCGGCGATCCTCCACCGCGCGCGAGGCGCTGGCGAGCAGGCGGCGCTCATCGTCCAGGATCTGGGCGAGCAACTCGCCACGCACCGGCACCGCCATCTCGGCGGCGGCGGTCGGGGTAGGGGCGCGCAGGTCGGACGCGAAGTCGATCAGGGTGGTGTCGGTCTCGTGCCCGACGGCGGAGATCAGCGGGATGGCGCTGGCCGCCGCGGCGCGCACCACATTCTCCTCGTTGAAGGCCATCAGGTCCTCCAGCGAGCCGCCGCCACGCGCGACGATGATGAGGTCGGGGCGAGGCACCCGCTCACCCGGCTGGATGCGGTTGAAGCCTTCAATGGCCGCCGTCACCTCGGCCGCCGCGCGCTCGCCCTGGACGGCGACCGGCCACAGCAGGACATGGCGGGGGAAGCGGTCGTTCAGCCGGTGCAGGATGTCGCGGATGACCGCCCCGGTGGGGGAGGTGACGACGCCGATCACGTCGGGCAGGAAGGGGATGCGTTTCTTGCGGGCGGGGTCGAACAGCCCCTCCGCCGCCAGACGGCGCTTGCGCTCCTCCAGCATCTTGAGGAGCGCGCCTTCGCCGGCCAGCTCCATCGACTCGACGATCAGTTGGTATTGCGAGCGGCCGGGGTAGGTGGTCATGCGGCCGGTGACGATGACCTCCAGCCCTTCCTCCGGCCGGACCGCCAGCTTCGCCATGGTGCCGCGCCAGCACACCGCCTCGATCACCGCGGTGTCGTCCTTGAGCCGCATATAGCAGTGGCCGGAGCTGTGCTTCTTCGGCTGGCTGATCTCGCCGCGGACGCGGACGAAGCCGAATTCCTCCTCGATGCTGCGCTTCAGCCGGCGGGCGAGGTCGCCGACGGTGAATTCCGGCAGGTTGGAGCCGGGGCGCGGTTCGGGGGCGATGAGGGGTGCGTTGTCGGACGTCATGGCGCTCTTGAGTTGGGGCGCCGCCATGATACAAGGCGCGCAGTTCGCAACAAGGCGGAAGGAGCGCCACCCCATGAAAGTCCTCGTCGTCGGATCGGGCGGTCGTGAGCACGCGCTCTGCTGGGCCATTGCCAATTCGCCGCTGTGCGACGCGCTCTATTGCGCGCCGGGCAACGCCGGCATCGCCGACGTCGCCACCCTGGTTCCCATCGGGTCGGAAGACGTTGATGGGCTGGTGCGCTTCGTCCAGGACAACGCCATCGACTTCGTCGTCGTCGGTCCGGAAGGCCCGCTGGTGCTGGGTCTGGTGGACAAGCTGACCGCGCTGGGCGTCAAGGCCTTCGGTCCCAGCGCCGCGGCGGCGGAGCTTGAAGGCTCCAAGGGCTTCATGAAGGACATCCTGGCGAAGTACGGGGTGCCCACCGCCTTCTACGAGCGCTTCAAGGACCCGGAGGCCGCCAAGGCCTATGTCCGCAAGCATGGCGCGCCCATCGTGGTGAAGGCTGACGGTCTGGCCGCCGGCAAGGGCGTTACCGTCGCCCGAACTGAGCAGGAAGCCTTCGAGGCGATCGACGACGCGCTGGTCGGCGGCCGCTTCGGCGCCGCCGGTGCCGAGGTGGTGGTGGAGGAGTTCCTGGACGGCGAGGAGGTCAGCTTCTTCGCGCTGTGCGACGGTGAGAACGCGCTGCCGCTGGCCTCCGCCCAGGACCACAAGGCGGTCGGCGACGGCGACACCGGCCCCAACACCGGCGGCATGGGCGCCTATTCCCCCGCGCCGGTGCTGACGCCCGACCTGCAGGACCGCGTTATGCGCGAGATCATCCTGCCGACGGTCAAGGGCATGGCGGCGGAAGGCAAGCCGTTCAAGGGTGTGCTGTTCGCCGGTCTGATGATCATGCAGACGCCGGACGGGCCGGTGCCGAAGACGCTGGAGTTCAATGTCCGCTTCGGCGACCCGGAATGCCAGACGCTGATGATGCGGTTGAAGTCCGACGCACTGGCTGCCTTGGTGGCGGCGGCCGACGGCGTGCTGGACAGCATCGACCTGCGCTGGCATGACCAGACCGCGCTGTGCGTGGTGATGGCCGCCAACGGCTATCCGGGGGACTACGCCAAGAACACCGAGATCCGCGGGCTGGACAAGGCCGGCGCGGTGGAGAATGTGACCGTCTTCCACGCCGGTACCAAGCGGGCCGAGGATGGCCGGGTGCTGTCGGTCGGCGGCCGGGTGCTGGGCGTCACCGCGCTGGCCCCGACGGTGGCCGAGGCGCAGGCGGCGGCCTACAAGGCGGTGGATGCGCTGGATTGGCCGGACGGCTTCTGCCGCCGCGACATCGGCTGGCGGGCGGTGGGGCGATAGGGGCCGCTTCCGCTTCGACAGGAAACCGGGGGCGCATCGCTGCGCCCCCTTTTCATTTCAGCATCACGCCCGCAGCCGCTCCGATGCGGTGGCGATGTTCTGCGACACCACCTCGATGTCGCGGACCACGCGGGTAACGCTGTGGGCAATCTCCTTTGTCGCCGATTCCTGCTGCGACACGGCGGCGGCGATGGTGGTGGAGATCTGCTGGACGTCGGTGACGATGGCGCCGATGCGGCGGATGGCGTCGACCGCGTGCAGCGCCTCCTGCTGGACCGAGGCGATCTGCGCGGCGATGTCGTCGGCGGCGCTGCCGCTCTGCTGGGCCAGCGACTTCACCTCGTTCGCCACGACGGCGAAGCCGCGGCCGGCCTCTCCGGCGCGGGCGGCCTCGATGGTCGCGTTGAGCGCCAGCAGGTTGGTCTGCGAGGCGATGCTGTTGATCAGCTTGGTGATGGCGCCGATGCGCTCCGCCGAAGTGACCAGGGCTTCCACCGCGGCGTTGGTGCGCGACGCCTCCTCGGACGCCTTCAGCGAGGCACCCGACGCCTCGTTGGCGCGGTTGCTGATGTCGGAGATCGAGGCCGACAGCTCCTCCGTCGCGGCGGCGACGGTCTGGGCGTTGGCGGTGGCGCGGTCGGCGGCGGTGCCCACCTCGCGGTCCAGCGATTCGGCAAGTCCGGAGACGGTGCGGCGGCGCTCGCCGTCCATCTCCACCTGCCGCAGTTCGGACAGCTTCTCCGCATCGATATCGATCAGCGATCCGCAGGCGCGCAACGCCACGCCGTTGTTGTCGCGGGCGACGCCGCCGATGGCGCGGAACCAGCGATAGCTGCCGTCCTTCACCTTCAGCCGGTAATCGACATCATAGCCGGTACGGCCGCTGCGGTCGTTCAGGCAGGCCATGAAGGCGTCGAAGGTCGGCTTGGCATCGTCCGGATGCAGCCGGTCGGCCCAGGAACCGACCTTGTCCGGGAAGCCTGCCTTGTCGTCGCGGTCGAAGCCGGCGAGCCGGCGAAACTCCGGCGACCAATGCCAGCGGCTTTGCGCATGCATCGGATCGCCATTGTGGAAGACCGCGTCCCAAAGCCCGACGCCGGCATGACGGTCGAGCAGCTTTGCCCGCTCCAGTTCATTGCGTTCGGCATCGATGTCGATCAGGGAACCGCAGGCGCGCAGCGCCAAACCGCTGCTGTCGCGGGCGACGCCGCCGATGGCGCGGAACCAGCGATAGCTGCCGTCCTTCACCTTCAGCCGGTAATTCACATCATAGCCGGTACGGCCGCTGCGGTCGTTCAGGCAGGCCATGAAGGCGTCGAAGGTCGGCTTGGCATCGTCCGGATGCAGCCGGTCGGCCCAGGAACCGACCTTGTCCGGGAAGCCTGCCTTGTCGTCGCGGTCGAAGCCGGCGAGCCGGCGGAACTCCGGCGACCAGTGCCAACGGCTCTGCGCGTGCATCGGATCGCCGTTGTGGATCACCGCATCCCAAAGCCCGACACCCGCATGGCGCCCCAGCAGGGCCAGCTCTTCGGCGGCCTGATTGTCCTGCGGCTTGCGGAACGACAACATTTCGTAACTCCTGATGGCTGAAGGCGGTCAGGGCATCATGAGCATATATTCGCTAAACAAACACTTAACAGAGTAAACCGTATTTACACGAACTATACGCATTGGTTGTTCCGGATGGGGGATTTTCACCTGTCTTTGCTATGGCCTGAGTTGCGGGGCATAAGCCTGACCGTTGCGCAATTCTATTGCATGGCGTCAGCAATAACATTGCGCCTCGGGGCCGGCTGAGACCCGCGGGGCGCTCACCGCCGCTCCCTGAAGAACCCCCGCAGCAGCGCGCCGGCCCGTGTCTCGCCGATGCCGCTGTAGACCTCCGGCACGTGGTGGCAGGTGGGCTGCGTGAAAAAGCGCGGACCGTGGTCCACCGCGCCGCCCTTTGGATCGTAGGCACCGTAATAGACCCGCCGGATGCGGGCGAAACTGATCGCCGCGGCGCACAGTGCGCAGGGTTCCAGCGTCACATAGAGGTCGCAGCCGGGCAGGCGGGGCTGGCCGCGGGCGGCGCAGGCCTCGCGGATCGCCAGCAACTCGGCATGGGCGGAGGGGTCGCACAGTTCCTCGGTCCGGTTGCCGGCGGTGGCGAGGACAGAGCCCGTCGCGGGGTCGACGACGACGGCGCCGACCGGCACCTCGCCACGCGCGGCGGCGGCCTCGGCGGCGGCGAAGGCGAGGTCCATATAGCGGGGAGACGGCATGGCCGGGCAAGGTGCCAACCCCGCCGTCGGCGCGTCAACCGGATTCCGGCGTCAGGGCACTGGACTCGTGTTGCGGGCAGCGCGTCCAGGCCCTATGGTCCGGCCATGGACCGCTCCGATACCGCCAAGAAATCCAAATCCGCCGCCACCCCTGCCGCCGGCCCCGCTGCCGACGGCGGCGAACGCATCGCCAAGCGACTGGCGCGCGCCGGGCTCTGCTCGCGCCGCGATGCCGAACGCTGGATCGCCGAGGGCCGCGTCGCGGTCAACAGCCGCGTGCTCGACAGCCCCGCCTGCGTGGTGCGCCCCGGCGACATCGTGCAGGTCGACGGCAAGGTCATTCCGGAACCGGAGCCGGCCCGCCTGTGGCGCTATCACAAGCCGTCGGGGCTGGTCACCACCGCCCGTGACGAGAAGGGGCGCGAAACCGTCTTCGACCGCCTGCCGCCCGAGTTGCCGCGCGTGGTCTCCATCGGCCGTCTCGACCTGACGACCGAGGGGCTGCTGCTGCTGACCAACGACGGCGAGCTGGCACGCTTCCTGGAATTGCCTGCCACCGGCTGGACCCGCCGCTATCGCGTGCGCGTCTTTGGCGAGGTGGACGAGAGGCAATTGGCGGCGCTGGAGAAGGGGCCGACCATCGAAGGCGTCAAGTACGGTCCGATCGAGGCCGCGCTGGACCGCATCCAGGGCCGCAATGCCTGGCTGACCGTCAGCCTGAAGGAAGGCAAGAACCGCGAGATTCGCAAGGTCATGGAGTCGCTTGGGCTCCAGGTGAACCGGCTGATCCGCGTCGCCTATGGTCCCTTCCAGCTGGGCAAGCTGGAGGAGGGCGCCGTCGAGGAGGTGCCGAAGCGCGTCGTCCGCGAACAGATCGCCCCCTTCTTCGGCACGCCCGAAGGGGCGGAGCCTGCCGAGTCCGGCACCAAGCAGCGCGCCAAGGCCCGTGCCGATGCGGCGGTCAAGTCCGCTCCGGCGAAGGCGGCTTCCGGCGGCCGTCCGACCGGCAAGACGGATGCGAAGGCGGACGCCAAAACCGCTCCGAAGCGCGCGCCGCGCTCCGCCACCAAGCGGCACGAGGCCGAAGCCGCCCGCACCGAAGAGGGCAAGCCGGCCCGGCGCGGCGCATCGACCCGTGGCACCCTGTCTCTCGGCGGTGGTGCGGCGGCCAAGCCGGGTCGTCCCGGCAAGCCGGAGGGCGCGCGGTCCGACACCCGGCGGCCTGACGCAGGCCGGTCCGAGTCCCCGCGCTCCGAAGGCGCCCGTTCGCGGGATGCCAAGCCGAGGGACGCCAATCCCCGGGACGCCAAGCCGAGAGACGGCAAGGCTCCGGGCTTCAAGGCGGCCGAGTCCAAGGCGGCAGGCCCCAAGTCTGCCGGCCCCAAGTCTGCCGGCCCCAAGGGGAGCGGCCCGAAGGGTGCCGGTCCGGCGCCGCGGGGCGGGCCGAAGGGCGGCGGCGACAGGTCCGGTGGCGGTGCCGGCGGACGGACGGAGCGCCCGCGTGCGGATCGTCGGCGGTAAGCACCGCGGCCGCAGTCTGGTGGCGCCGGGCGGGCGGGACACCCGCCCCACCACCGACCGCACCCGGCAAGCGATCTTCAACATCCTGGCCCATGCCGACTGGGCGCCCGAGTTCGAGGGCGCCGCGGTCGTCGACGCCTTCTGCGGCACCGGCGCGCTGGGGCTGGAAGCCCTGTCGCGCGGGGCGTCCTGGTGCGGCTTCCTCGACATGGGCCGGCCGGCACTGGACGCCGTGCGCGCCAATGTCGAGGCATTGCGCGAGGCGGAGAACGCCCAAATCCTGCGCGCCGACGCGACCAAGCCACCGCCGGCGTCCCACGCCTGCATGCTGGCCTTTCTCGACCCGCCCTATGGCCAGGGGCTGGCGCCGCGCGCGCTGGAGGGGTTGCTGCGCGCCGGCTGGCTGGCCGACGGCGCGCTCGCGGTGGTTGAGGTTGCCGATCGCGACCCCTTGCCTCTTCCCGACGGTTTCACCGCGGTCGATGAACGCCGCTATGGCGACACCCGCGTCGCCTTCCTGACGGTCCGCCGCCCGGCCTGACCGCAGGGACGGACACCGCGGCCCCCTCCCCGGGGTTGCCGGTCCGCTGTTTCAATCCCCCGAGTTTCATTTTTTGCCGACCATGCCCAAGGGCCGGTGGTGACGCATCCCTTGCGTTCCAAGGCGGCCATCCGTGTTTTTCCATCATGCGGAAAGACGAAACGGACTGTTGAGTTCCAAAACAATCCGAGCAAAAGATCATGTGTCGCCGATGCGGTTCCTTATGGAAACGGCGGCATCTATCTATCTCCTAAGACTGCACACCCTCGTTCGAGGGGGCCGTGCAGGTACCGGCACGGCTTCTTTTTGCAGAACCTACGTCAAAGCGGGTGAACCGACACAAGAACCGGTGTGGACCGGTCATCCAGCGCGACGCGAGTTATAGCTTTTACTTTGTCTGACTGTATGCCTACGGCGTCGATCCGTCCGTCGGTGTCTTTTTGTCCCCGGTTTTGGCATACCAGATTACATATCTGGCATTCCTAAATCGGGACAATCGAACTCCGAGCGATTGTCGGCATCCGCGCCGAGTTCCGGAAAGGAACCGTCAGCAAGAGCGGTCCGTCCGGGTCATTCCGCAATCGTGATTGGCGTGCCGGTCCCCGGGAGAGGGGCCGCGCCGCCGGCTCAGGCAAGTTAAACGGGAGGCACGATGGCTCATATGAATTCACAACCGGCGGCATCGGCGCCGCCGGTGACCGATGCGGTCCGCTGGACGCAGATCGTCGTCGGCATCGTCTGCATGGTGGCGGCGGCCAACATCCAGTACGCCTGGACGCTGTTCGTCCCGGAAATCCAGGCGACCCATGGCTGGACGCGCGCATCGATCCAGACCGCCTTCACCATCTTCGTCGTCGTGCAGACGTGGCTGACGCCGATCGAGGGCTATTTCATCGACAAGTACGGCCCCCGTGTGATCGTCGCCGCCGGCGGCTTCTTCACCGGCCTGTCCTGGATCGTCGACAGCTATGCCGGCTCGCTCAGCATGCTGTATGTCGGTTCGGCCATCGGCGGCATCGGCGTCGGTTGCGTCTACGCCACCTGCGTCAACAACGCGCTGAAGTGGTTCCCGGAAAAGCGCGGCCTGGCGGTCGGCCTGACGGCGGGCGGCTATGGCGCCGGCTCGGCGCTCACCATCCTGCCGATCTCGGCGATGATCCACAGCAGCGGCTATCAGACCACCTTCTTCTGGTTCGGCCTGCTGCAGGGCGCCATCATCATCGCCGCCGCGCTGTTCCTGCGCATGCCGCAGAAGGAGCAGGTCAAGGCCTCCACCAAGGTCGCGCAGACCCGCCGCGACTACACGCTGGGCGAAGCGATCCGCACCCCGGTGTTCTGGGTGATGTGGGCGATGTTCATCGGCACCGTCACCGGTGGCCTGATGGCGGTGGCCCAGCTGGGCGTCATCGCCCACGATCTGGGCGTGAAGGAAGCCCCGGTCAGCGTCTTCGGCCTGACCATGGCGGCTCTGCCCTTCGCCCTGATGCTGGACCGCGTGATGAACGGCATCTCGCGCCCGCTGTTCGGCTTCATCTCGGATCACATCGGCCGTGAGGCGACCATGTTCGTCGCCTTCACGCTGGAAGGCGTCGGCATCATCATGCTGAGCCGCTTCGGCCACGACCCGATGATGTTCCTGATCCTCAGCGGCATGGTCTTCCTGGCCTGGGGCGAAGTGTACAGCCTGTTCAGCGCCACCTCGGCCGACACCTTCGGCACCAAGCATGCCGGCAAGATCTACGGCGTCCTGTACTGCGCCAAGGGTGTCGCGGCTCTGCTGGTGCCGATGGGCAACCTGCTGATGGAAGCCACCGGCACCTGGGCGACCGTGCTGTACGTCACCGCCACCATGGACCTGACCGCGGCGGCCTGTGCGCTGCTGGTTCTGAAGCCGATGCTGGCCCGCCACCATGCCCGCAACGCCGAACTGGCGCGCCGGGCCGAGCAGGGTGAAACCGGACATGCCGTGCCGGTCGGCGCCGCTGCCGGCACCGCCAACGGGTAAGGGGACGGTTGGGGGGCTGGTTCAGGGAACTGGCTGATGAAAACGGGCCGGGGATGCGCAAAGCACCCCGGCCCATTTCGTCGGCCGCATCATTCATTCGATCCAGAAAGGGCGGTCCTTGGCCTTGTCGGACTTCGCCTCATTCTGGGCCGCCTGCTGGAATCGGTCGGAGGAGAACAGGATGCCCGGCTCTTCCTCCGTCTCGTCCTTCTCGGGCTCGATCACGGTGAAGCCGCCGCGGCCGCTGGCCATATAGACGGCGTGGCCGATCATGCCGGTCAGCGCGAGGAACAGAAGGGCCTGGGTCTCGATCATGGCGAAAACGTCCTTATCGGGGAGGGGAGGGCGTCGACAGGAACAACAGCGCATGACCGCAAACGGCATCCCCCGCGGACGGTGATCGCCCACGGTGACGGCCAAGTCATGCTGTGCTGCAACATAAGCAAACTGGCATGCCACCGCAAAAAGTTTTGCATGCCAGATGCCGGATGCCTGACCTGCAACTTTGCCGCAGGGGCTCCTACCGCCAAAGACCGGTCCTCCGCCGCAACCAAACCGGCCCTGCCGCTGTTCCCCGCCTGTCGGCCCCGCTTTTAGGGCCGGGGATCGGCAAAAGGGATGGAGCGGCCATGATCCGGGACCTTTGGTACAAGAACGCGGTCATCTACAATCTGTCGCTGTCGACCTTCATGGACGCCAACGCCGACGGCATCGGCGATTTCCAGGGGCTGCTGCGCCGGTTGGATTATCTGCAGGGGCTGGGGGTGACCTGCCTGTGGCTGGGGCCGTTCCAGACCTCGCCGATGAAGGACGGCGGCTATGACGTCGCCGACTACTACAGCGTCGATCCGCGTTACGGCACGCTGGGCGACTTCGTGGAGTTCACCCACGCCTGCGAACAGCGGGGCATCCGCGTCATCATCGATCTGGTCATCAACCACACCTCCGACGAACATCCTTGGTTCAAGGACGCCCGCAGCGATCCCAACAGCAAGTATCGCGACTGGTACGTCTGGTCGGACAAGAAGCCGGAAAATGCCGACAAGGGCATGGTCTTTCCCGGCGTGCAGAAATCGACCTGGACCTATGACCGCGAAGCCAAGGCCTGGTACTTCCACCGCTTCTACAAATTCCAGCCCGACCTGAACACCTCGCACCCGGAGGTGCATGCCGAACTGCTGAAGATCATGGGCTTCTGGATCCAGCTGGGCGTCGCCGGGTTCCGCATGGATGCCGTACCCTTCATCATCGCGGAAAAGGGGGCGGACATCGCAAAGCCGAAGGAGCAGTTCGGCATGCTGCGCAGCTTCCGCGAATTCGTGCAGTGGCGCCGCGGCGACGCCGTGCTGCTGGCGGAGGCCAACATCCTGCCGGAAGACGACCTGGAATATTTCGGCGAGGACGGCGACCGCTGCCACATGATGTTCAATTTCCAGGTCAACCAGCACCTGTTCTATGCGCTGGCCACCGCCGACACCGGGCCGCTGGCCAAGGCGTTGGAGATCACCAAGCCGCGTCCGGCCACCGCGCAATGGGGCTGCTTCCTGCGCAACCATGACGAACTCGACCTTGGCCGGCTGACCGACGAGCAGCGCCAGGCGGTGTTCGCCGCCTTCGGCCCCGAGAAATCCATGCAGCTCTACGACCGCGGCATCCGGCGGCGGCTGGCGCCGATGCTGCACGACGACCGGCGGCGGATCGAACTGGCCTACAGCCTGATGTTCACCCTGCCGGGGACGCCGGTCATCCGCTATGGCGATGAGATCGGCATGGGCGATGACCTGTCGCTGCCCGAACGCGAGTGCGCCCGCACGCCGATGCAATGGTCGGACGAGCCGCATGGCGGCTTCACCAAGTCCGACGAACCGGAAAGCCCGGTCATCAGCGGCGGCGTCTTCGGGTTCGAGCGGATCAACGCCGCGATCCAGCGCCGCGATCCCGAATCACTGCTGAACTGGACCGAGCGCATCATCCGCATGCGCAAGGAGTGCCCGGAGATCGGCTGGGGCGACTTCCGCATCCTGAAGACCGGCCGGCCGGAGGTGCTGGCCCTGCGTTATGACTGGCGCAACAACGGCGTGGTGGTTCTGCACAACCTGTCGGACAAGCCCTGCGAGATCGTGCTGGACGTGGACGGGCACGGCGAATCCTGCCGGCTGGTCAACCTGCTGTCGGAGGACCACAGCGAACCCGACGCCGAGGGCCGCCACCGCTTGGTGATGGAGGCCTATGGCTACCGCTGGTTCCGGGTCGGCGGGCTGGATTACCTGCTGCGGCGGACGGAGGCGGACAAGAGGCCCGGCGAGGACGTTTAGGCGCGATCTTTTCTATGCGACATCCAGCCGGGCCGGACCGTCCTCGTCCGTCCGGTCATAGGCGGCGCGGGCCTCCAGCATCTGCGCGATGTGGGTCTCGGCCCACACGCGCAGGGGCACAAGCGTTTCGGCCAGCGTCGCGCCCAGCGGCGTGATGGAATATTCGACGGTGACCGGCACGGTGGCGAAGACCTTGCGGCTGACCAACCCGTCGCGCTCCAGGCTTTTCAGGGTCTGCGACAGCATCTTCTGCGAGATGCCCTCGATCTCGCGGCGCAGCTGGTTGAAGCGCATCGGCCCGCCTTCCAGCAGACCGAGGATCAGCACCGTCCATTTGTCGGCGATCCGGTCAAGCGCTTGCCGCGTCGGGCAGGCGGATGCATAGGCGTTGCCATCCTGATCGGTTCCGCACTGGTGCACGACAAATCCCCCGGCAGCCGGCCGCCCGCGGTTACGCGCGGGTGACCATGTAACGAAAAGGTGCCTTCTTTACACCAGATTTCCAAACGGCCATCAAGTAACCATTGGAAACCTAGTGAAAGAACACCTGCCATGAACATCGCCATCATCGGTGCCGCCGGCCGCGCCGGCAGCCGCATCCAGGCCGAACTGCTGCGCCGCGGCCATAGCGTGACCGCCATCGTCCGCGACCCCGCCAAGGTCGCCGCTGCTCCCGGCCTGACGGTGAATGCCGGCGATGCCAACGACGCCGGGACGCTCGCCCCGCTGCTGGCCGGCCATGACGCGGTGGTCAGCGCCGTGATGTTCCTGATGGGCGATGCCGACAGCCTGATCGGCGCGGTGAAGCGGTCCGGCGTGCCGCGCTATCTGGTGGTCGGCGGTGCCGGCAGCCTGGAGGTCGCCCCCGGCGTCCGCCTGATCGACACCCCGGAGTTCCCGGACCTCTACAAGGCCGAAGCCACCAAGGGCGCCGAATTCCTCGACCGCCTGAAGGCCGAACCGGAGCTGAACTGGACCTTTCTATCGCCGTCCGCCGAGTTCGTGCTGGGCGAGCGGACGGGCAAGTTCAGGCTGGGCGACGACGCGCTGCTGGTGGACGGCGCGGGGCGCAGTTGGATCAGCTACGAGGACTTCGCCGTGGCGCTGGTCGACGAGATCGAGACGCCGAAGCACGAGCGCAAGCGGTTCACGGTCGGGTACTGAGGGGCAGGCGGGCGGCGTTCGGAATGGGCATCGCCCGTTTCGTATGTAAGAACCGTTTCAGGCCGCCCGCTGGACGGGATAGTCGCGCACCAGGATATCGACGGGGATATGCAGGCCCTCCGACAGCCGCCGGATCATCGGCAGGGTCAAGGCACGCTTGCGGTTCAGGATCTCGGCGACCCGGGCGCGGCTGCCGATCATCGGTTCCAGATCGTGCCGGCTCAGCCCGCGCTGTTCCATCATGAACTCGATGGCGCTGATCGGATCGCTCGGCGGGATCGGGTGGTTGGCCTCTTCATAGGCCTCCACCAGCATCATCAGGATTTCGAGCCGCGCACCGTCGGTGGTGTCGGGATCGGCCCCCCACAGGCGGTCGATTTCCTCCAGGGCGGCGGCGTGGTCCTGATCGGACCGGATCGGGCGAATATCCATGATTACACCGTCCTCACGTCGATGGAGTCGTATTCCCGATGCGTACCGACCCATTTCACATAAACCGTGCGGTACCGGTAATCGATCCCGGCAACGAGCCGGTACTTGTTGCCGGCGATGTTGAATACCACCCGGTCACCCACGAAAGACGCTGAGCGGAACTGAGCCTTGACGGCTGCCGTATCCGGCCAGTCGACGTTGCGGACCATGTTGAACCAATCCGTCAACGGCGCCTCGCTGTCACCCCGACCGGGCTTTTCCCAATGCTCCCGCAAAGTTCGGCGTGAAATGATCCTCATGGAGGGAGCTTACATGTGCTCCCGTGGTGGGAGCAACCCTTACCGCCTCCCAAACAGCCTCTCAATATCCGCCAGCTTCAGTTCCACATAGGTCGGCCGTCCGTGGTTGCACTGCCCGCTGTGCGGAGTCGCTTCCATCTGCCGCAGCAGGGCGTTCATCTCGTCGACGCTCAGCGTGCGGCCGGCGCGGACGCTGCCGTGGCAGGCCATCGTCGCGCAGACCTCCTCCAGGCGTTCCTTCAGGGACAGGGCGTCGCCCAGCTCGGACAATTCCTCGGCCAGATCGCGGATCAGGTTCTTCACATCGGACTGGCCGAGCAGGGCCGGGACCTCGCGGACCATGACGCAGCCGTGGCCGAAGCCCTCGATCACCAGGCCAAGCTCCGCCAGTTCGGCGCTGCGGGCCAGCAGCCGGTTGGCGGAGGGTTCGTCCAACTCGATCAGTTCGGGGATCAGCAGGGCCTGGCGCTTCACGCCGCCTTCCAGCAGAGCGGCCTTCATCCGTTCGTAAACCAGCCGTTCATGGGCGGCGTGCTGGTCGACGATGACGATGCCCTCGCGGGTCTGGGCCACGATGTAGGTGGTGTGGACCTGTGCCCGCGCCGCGCCCAGCGGGTGGCTGTCGAGCGGCGGCTCGGGCTTCTGCGCGGACGGGTCGGGGGTGCGGTATTCCGGCGGGCGGGCGCCAGGGGCGAAGCCGTTGCCGAAGCCGCTGAGGCGGCCTTGCAAGGGCGGCAACCCCGTCTGGGTCGGCGCCTGGAAGGCGGCGGAGCGCTCCGCCAGACCGCGCGGCACGGCGGTCGGCGTATAGGAGCCGCCCCAGCCGCTGCCCGAACCGCCACCGGAACGGCCGTAGGGCAGGGGAGAAGGGGTGAAGCCGCTGTCGGTCCCGACATCGCCGGACTGCTCCGGTCGCAGGGCGCCCAGCGTGGCGAGGCCGACGGTGGTGGAGGCGCGGTGGCCGGCCTCGGCAAGTGCGTGTTTCAGCGATCCGACGATCAGGCCGCGCACCAGACCCTGGTCGCGGAAGCGCACCTCGGCCTTGGCCGGGTGGACGTTCACGTCGACCTCCTGCGGGTCGATGTCGAGGAACAGCGCCAGCATCGGGTGGCGGTCGCGCGGCAGGAAATCGGCATAGGCGGCGCGCACGGCACCGACCATCAACTTGTCGCGCACCGGGCGGCCGTTGACGAACAGGTGCTGGTGCTTGGCGGTCGGTCGGTGCAGGGTGGGCAGGCCAATCCAGCCGGCCAGCGATACGCCCTCGCGCTGCGCCATCACCGGAACGGCGTTCTCCTGGAAATCGCGGCCCATCAGGGCGCCCAGCCGGGTCAGCCGGGCGTCCAGCAATTCGCCCTGCGCCGCGCTCAGCCGCAGGCCGCCGCGTCCGCCGTCGCTGAGGGTGAAGGCGACGCCGGGATGGGCCATCGCCAGCCGCTCCAAGCAATCGGCGATGTGGTCGTATTCGGTGCGCGAGGCCTTCAGGAACTTCAGCCGGGCCGGCACGGCGGCGAACAGGTCGCGCACCTCGATCCGCGTGCCCTGGGCCAGGGCCGCCGGCTGCGGCGATCCCTTGGCACCGGCATCCACCGTCAGGCTCCAGGCGCTGTCGGCGTCGCGGGCGCGGCTGGTGATGGTCAGGCAGCTGACGGCGCCGATGGAGGGCAGCGCCTCCCCCCGGAAACCGAGAGAGCGGATGTCGAGCAGATCGTCACCCGGCAGCTTGGAGGTGGCATGGCGTTCGACCGCCAGAACCAGCTCGTCCGCGGTCATGCCGCAGCCGTCGTCGGTGACGGCGATCAGCGACTTGCCACCGTCGCGCGCCACCACGTCGATGCGGGTGGCGCCGGCATCGATGGCGTTCTCCACCAGCTCCTTGATGGCTGCGGCGGGACGTTCGACCACCTCGCCGGCGGCGATGCGGTTGACCAGTGTTTCGGGAAGCAGTCGGATCGGCATGCCCATAGATATAGTGGCAGCCAGCGCGCGGCACCACCATCTTCGGCCATGTTTGCGCGCTTACAGACCCTTCAGGGCCTTCATGTAGTCGACCAGCTTGCGTTCGTAGAAGGGCTGCGGCGACTGGTAGCGGGCGACGAGGCCGGCCTCTGCGGTCAGCTTCACCACGATACCCATGCAGGACACGTCGACTGGATCGCCGCCGATGTCGAACTGCAGGCGGAAGTCGAACTTCTGCTTGGCGATCAGGTCGCCGTCATAGGGACGGATGCGGAAGGAACCGAGGACGAACTCCTCCGGCACATATTCGTGGTGGTCGATCACGATCTTGGGCAGGGAGGACGGGCGCTCCTTGCGCGGTTCCGCGGCGGCCTTCGTGCCACCCGGTTCCTTGTTGCCTCCGGAAAATCTCGACAGCCAAGACATGAAGAGCGACGTCCCTTCGTTTAGAAGACCTGAAACCGTGCCGACATATTCCGACAGTTTCGGCGCCATATCCTTTAACAACGGTTAATGACGTAAGCATCGGTTACGGCTTGGAAATTTCCGTATTCAGGATCCGCTTCGACGGTGATGTCGCTCGACTTTCAGGGTTCCACCACCCTGCCGTCCTGGCCGGGGCCGTGCTACGGTCGATCCTCGTCTTGCCGTTTCCCGTTGGGGAGGGTCCGCCATGCCGCTGTTGCCGGTGATCCGCGATTTCGCCGCCGAGGCTTCGGACCCACGGCGCTATGCGGCGCTGGACGGCGGATGGTCGCTGGCGGTGGCCGACGTCACCGGCAGCACGCAGTTGGCCGGGCAGGGCCGTCACCGGGACGTGAATTTCGTCGCCGCCGGTGTGGTCGCGGTGCTGTCCGACGCGGTGCGGGTCGGGCAGGAGCCGGTGGCCTGCCAGTTCGGTGGCGACGGCGCCATCGCTGCGGTGCCGCCGGGGCGGGAGGACGCGGCACGGACCGCGCTCTCGGCCCTTGCCCACTGGTCGGCGGAGGTGATGGACGTGCCGCTGCGCGTCGGGCTGGTGCCGGTGCGGGCGCTGCTCGACCACGGGCTGGAAGTCATGGCCGCCCTGCACGATGTCGGCAACGGCAACAGTTTCGGGCTGTTCCTGGGCGCCGGGGTGGTGGCGGCCGACGCCTGGGTGAAAGAGGATGCGCGCTGGCGCCTGCCGCCGCAGAAAGGGCCGCTGCCGGGGCTGGAGTCGGTGTCCTGCCGCTGGAACCCGGTGCCGCCGCGGCGCGGAACCGTGCTGTGCGTGATCGTCGATGCGGTCGATTCCGGTGCGGCCGGGCTGCTGGAACTGGCCCGCGTCCAGCGCGCTATCGAGACGATCGTGCCCACCGCCGGCGCCGCTCCGCTGGGGGTGGGGGAGCGGCTGGAGGCGCGCTGGCCGCCGGACTGGCGCGCCCTGCTGATGGAGGCGCGCGGCGGCAGGGACGGCGCCGGATTGGGCACGCGCATCCGACGGGCGGGCAAGGCCTTGGCAGGGTCGGGGCTGCTGGTCCTGCTGCTGAAGCTGGGGCTGTCGCTCGGCGGCTTCGATCCGCAGCGCTACCGCCGCCACATGGCGGAGCGCACCGATTTCCGCAAATCGGCCGGCGGGCCGCGGCTGGTGCTGGACGTGACGGAGGGGGAGGCGGACGCGATCGAAAGGCTGCTGGCCCAGGCGGCCCAGGCCGGCTCGATCCGCTACGGCACCGCGCGGGCCGATGCCACTACCGTCACCTGTCTGGTCGGCGATGTGACGGCCGACCGCCATGTGCATTTCGTCGACGGCGCCGGACTGGGCTTCTGGCGCGCCTCGGTCATGCTGAAGGCGATGAAGGTGCGGGAGAAAGCCGGCCAGGAAGGCGGGGCGGCGAAGGGGATGGAAACCGCCGCCCCGAACTGAGTTGGCGGAAGGTGCCGCAGGACCGGGATCAGAACCGTCCGGCCACGCGCCGTCCGGCGTCGTCCGACGGCACGATCTCGGTTCCGATCGGCCAGAGAGCCAGCAGCGCAAGCTTCAGATGCGCCCAGGCGAAGGGCAGGCCGATGATGGTGATGGCAAGGCCGACCGCCGAGATCAGATGGCCAAGCGCCAGCCACCAGCCGGCCAGCACGAACCACACCACATTACCCACGAAGCCCAAGGCGCCTGTGCCCATGTCTTCGCGCCCGCGGAACTCATCCCGGCGTACGGCGGTTTGCCCAAAGGGGAGCAGGGTGTAATGGGCGATGGTCAGGGCGGACCGAGCCCAGGGCAGGCCGACGATGGACAGAGCCATCAGAACCGCGGCCAACAGCCAGCCCAGCGCCATCCAGATGCCGCCCGTGACCAGCCACAGCAGGTTGAGGAGAAGACTGAGCAGAGACATGACACGAAACCCTCCCTTTCGCCGCAGATGTGGGGACGGTCGTACCGCGCGCCTAGAGGCGGGCCGTTCAGATCGTGGCCCTTCGGACTTTGGCCACTCCAAAGATGGAGCACCCCGTCCGGCGGCGCGAAAGAGGGGGTGGTGTATGCCATCCATGCCTTGAACCGTATCCGTTCGGTCCACAGATCCGGTACAGGCATCATGACGACGCATCCGGACGGGTCCTTCGTCGGCAGCATCGCCGGCGGGCCGCCCGTTTCCGGTTCACACGGATCGGAGGCCGCATGAACGAGGCTTTGAACACCGACTCCGGCGCCGATGCGCCGAACGTCCCGGGCGACGGCGAATCGCTCTCGCCGGTGGTCGCTGCCATCCTCGGCACCGCCGTCGCGGCGGCGGCCAAGCGCGGCGGCAACGGCGATGTGGTCCGCGGGCTGATCGCCGGTCTGCGCATCCTGCGCGCCACCGTCGAGGAGGAGGCCGGCTACACCATGGCCGCCGCGGTCGACAACGCCATCCGCACCCGCCTGCTGGCCGACAACCTGTCGCGCCTGCGCGTCAGCGGGGAGAAGCCGCAGGCCATCCCATTGCCGGATCCCGGACCGGGCGCCAGCGCCGCGGCGGCCATTTTCGAAAGCGCCGCGGAATCCTGCCTGACCGTGAATGCCCATGCCGAGGACAACGGGCCGCTGGAACATGCGGTCTTCGCCTTCACCGCACAGTTGCTGCAACAGTTGGGTGGAGCGCCGGAGTGGCGCAGCCTGGCCGGCGAGCTGCGCCGCCCGCTGGCGGTGGCACCGGATGGCGAGGGCGAGGAGGTGACCCTGCATTGACCGCTTGGCATTAACCGCTTGCCTTGCCGGCCGGCGGCCTGTGGTCCGGACTTGTCGGCAAGTCTTGGAATTTGCTTTGCTTTTGTCGTGTTTCGGCGGCGGCTGAAACCTTTTGCGGGCAGGACGGCTTTTCGGGCCGTGTTAAGGTTTCTGCCCGATTTATCGTACGGGACGATTTGGGTTCCGCTTCGTTAGGGTTGGCTTCGGCGATGGGGCAGTCCCATCGCGGAACGCCAGCACCGGGGACCGCGACCGTGTTCTTTCACACCCAGCCTTCCACCGTCCGCGCCGGACGGGCAGATGCCGCCCGCTTTCCGGTGACCGGCTTGGCCGTGGATGGGGCCGTGGACGGGGCCTTGGAGGGGGTGGGCGACCGCACGGCCGACCGTGCCGGCGATCCTTCCGGACGGCGGGTGATCTTCCTTCATCCCGGCAAGGGGGCGTGGTGGCGCCTGCTGGACCATGTCCCGACGGGCCAGGAATGGCTGACCGTGCCGGCGTCGGCCGGGGCGACGATCCTGTCTCCCCTGCTGGTGGAACGCGGTGGGCGCCGGCCGGTGCTGGTGGCGGGGGCGGTGACGGCGCCGCTTGCCATCGCCGCGGCGCTGGATTACCCGGAGCGGGTCGGCGGTGTGATGATCGTCGACGATGTCGGGGCCGAATCGCCAATGCGCCGCCGTTGGAATGCGCTGGCCGGCCGCTTCGGATGGGCGCTGCCGGCGGTGCTGTCCGGCGATCTGGGAGATCTTGTTTCCGAATTGCCGGCGGTGCGGGTGCCGGTGACCCTGATGCAGGGCAGCGACCCGGCCGGCCTCTTTGCGCGGCTGGAGGACGGGCTGACCGGCTGCCGGACCTTGACGGTCGTCGCGGTGCCCGACGCCGTCGCCGTCCGCCCGCGGACCCATGCGGCCGAACTGCGTGGCGCGCTGCTGGCGCTGGTCTCCGCGGTGGAGCGCGCGCAGCGGTAGGAGATCGGCGTTAGGAGAAAAGAGGCGGTAGCGGACCTGCGCGGTGCAGGTCCTCCCCATCACAAACTCTGGCGTCACAAACTCTAACGTCACAAACTCTGGGCGGTGAGAGCGGCCTGGGTGCGGTTGCGGACGCCGAGATGCCGCAGGATCGCGGTGACGTGGACCTTCACCGTGCCTTCCGTCAGCCCCAGCTCATGGGCGATCTGCTTGTTGGATTTGCCGTCGCGCAGGCGGGCCAGAACGTCTCGCTGGCGTGGCGTCAGCTGGTCGCCGTTGCCGTTCCCCAGCGCCGTGGACTCGTCCATCGTGTCGCCGGAGCCGTTCCCGCCGTGGCCGCCATGCATCTGCTCGACACGGTCGCCGCCGCGGATCGCCTGTTCGGGAAGATAGATGCCGCCGGCAAGCACCAGCTGCAGCGCGCCCAGCAAAACCTTGGCGCTGGAGGATTTCGGGATATAGCCGGCGGCGCCGTTCTCGAGGGCCGCCAGCAGGTCGGAGCGCTTCTCCGATCCCGACACCACCACCAGAAGCGCCTTTGGCAGGCTGGCATGGATGTCGCCGAGCGCCGAGAAGCCGGTCCAGCCCGGCATCCCGAGATCGAGCAGAATCAGGTCGAAGGGTCTGGTCCCATCGCACAGTGCCCGCACCTCGTCATAGGTGCTGGCTTCGAAAAATGTCATGTCGGCGTCGAATTGCGCCAGCAGCCGGCGCAGACCGTCTCGGAACAGCAGGTGATCGTCGGCGATCAGCACGTTCATCGCGGGCATTTCCAGAAGGTTGCGGCGATCCGACACCGGGATGGCGTCATCGGCCCGGACGTTCACATAGGAACGCCAGTTCTGACGCTGTAGTTCGCTTTTGGTCTTAGACCGCTTCCTCTATGCCCGTCGCCCTTCCCTGGCCGAGGGGCCGGGCCACACCCCGAATTCAGGGTTCCGGAAACGGAAAAGCGCTGCAAAAGGCAACGCTCCGCTCCGCCGACCGCCTGCCCCGGATGGATGGGGCGGGCGGCCTGGACGGAAGGCGGGCGAGACCTTTTGGCAGAGCGGTCGAATGGATCAGACGGTGGCGGCGACGCCGGCCTCGGCAGTCTGGTCGCCGATGCCGTTGTTCAGCGCCCAGATGGCGGCCTGGGTGCGGTTGGAGGCGTTGATCTTGCGCAGCAGGCTCTTCAGGTGAACCTTCACGGTGGCTTCCGTGATGTTCAGGTGGTTGGCGATCATCTTGTTGCTGTTGCCGTTCAGCAGGCAGCGCAGGATCTGAACCTCGCGCTGCGACAGGCCCTTGCGGCGGGTCGGCAGCTCGGCGCCCATGTCCTCGGTGCGGCCACTGACCAGCAGCTCGGCCAGATGGGTCGGGAACACCTTCTCGCCCATCATCACCAGCTTCAGCGACTGCATCAGCGCCTCGCAGGCGATGTCCTTCAGCAGATAGCCGCCGGCACCGGCACCGAGCGCGGCCGACAGGCGGCGGGTTTCCAGGTCGTTGGTCAGGATGACGATCCTGATCGACGGGTGGTTCTCACGCAGCGTGCGCATCGCATCGACTTCCTCGTCGGCGCCGCTCGGCAGGTCGATCAGGATCAGATCGGGGTTGGTGCCGGTGTTGAGCGTGGACAGGCCCTCGCGCAGGCTGCCGGCCTCGCCGACGACGTTGAAGGGCGTGCCTTCGAACAGGCGCTTCATGCCTTCACGGAAAAGCTTGTTGGCGTCGATGAGGAAAACGTTGATGGGATCCATGGTCTCAGCCCGCCTTTTGTTCCGTTCGGATCGATGTGGCGCCGATTGGCGCTTCGGAGGCATCCCCGACCTTCCGCTCCTGCGTCCGGCCCACTCACCCTCAGGGTTCGGGGGTGCCTCGTTGTGATCCATAGATACCCCCGATTTGCGCTCCGCAAAATTTCGCTTAGGTAAATTTCGCGTCGAGCAATGGGCATATGCCGTAAGCCTGCATAAGACAAGATGCGGACATAAATTAGCTCGGATTGGTCAGGTGGAATAACTGTCTGTGACAGAAAAGGGGAAATCGTTAACCTGACACCTGTGACTTCGTCGGGACACTGAACTACAGCGGCGATGGACTGTCATAGTGAATGGATCCGGTGGATCATGACTATGTCATCGCCCGTTGGTTGGAGTCCTACATCTCAAGAGCTCGCCGTTCGGCATAAGCGTGGGCGCCGAGGCACGTGGTTCCCGAAGGGGTGAGGGGCTTCTCACGGGGGGTCGTGCCGGCCGGCTCTGTGCTGTATACGTTCCGACCGCAAGACAGCATTCGCATGCTTGAGCGGAATTTCGTTCATCCCCGGACCGGGACGCCATGTCAGACGCTTTTGATGATGATCCGCTGAGCCACACCGCTCCTGCCGCAGCCGTTCCCGCTGCGGCGCAGCGCTTCGCCTATCTGGACGGGCTGAACCCGACCCAGCGGGCGGCGGTGGAGGCTCTGGACGGACCGGTCCTGGTGCTGGCGGGTGCCGGCACCGGCAAGACGCGGGTGCTGACCACCCGGCTGGCCCATTTGCTGATGACGCGGCGCGCCGCCGCCTTCCAAATCCTGGCGGTGACCTTCACCAACAAGGCCGCCCGCGAGATGCGCGAGCGTGTGGCCCATCTGGTGGGGATCGAGCCGGAGGGCTGGTGGCTCGGCACCTTCCACGCGCTGGCCGCCCGCATCCTGCGCCGGCATGCCGAACTGGTTGGGCTGAAGTCGAACTTCACCATCCTCGACACCGACGACCAGGTCCGCCTGGTCAAGCAGTTGCTGGAAGCCGCGAACATCGATTCCAAGAAGTGGCCGCCCCGTCAGGTGCTGGGCGCCATCGAGCGCTGGAAGGACCGCGGCCTGACTCCCGACCGTCTCGGCGACGCCGACGGCGGCGATGTGGCCGGCGGCCGGGTGGTGGCGATCTACCGCGCCTATCAGGAGCGCCTGCGCACCCTGAACGCCTGCGACTTCGGCGACCTGCTGCTGCACAACATCACGATCTTCCAGAACAATCCGGACGTCCTGGCGGAGTATCACCGCAAGTTCAAATATGTTCTGGTGGATGAGTATCAGGACACCAACGTCGCGCAGTATCTGTGGCTGCGCATCCTGTCCCAGGCGCACAAGAACATCTGCTGTGTCGGGGACGAGGATCAGTCGATCTACGCGTGGCGCGGTGCCGAGATCGGCAACATCCTGCGTTTTGAGACCGACTTCCCCGGCGCCACCATCATCAAGCTGGAACAGAACTACCGTTCCACCGGCCATATCCTGGCCGCGGCCTCCGGCCTGATCGCCAACAACCAGGGCCGCCTCGGCAAGACGCTGTGGACCGAGGCCGACGGCGGTGAGCCGGTCAAGGTCAAGGCGGTGTGGGACGGAGAAGAGGAGGCGCGCTGGGTCGGCGAAGAGATCGAGACTCTCCAGCGCAAGGGCACCTCGCTGGCGCAGATCGCCGTGCTGGTCCGTGCCGGCTTCCAGACCCGCGAGTTCGAAGAGCGCTTCATCACGCTCGGCCTGCCATACAAGGTGCTGGGCGGTCCGCGCTTCTACGAGCGGCAGGAAATCCGTGACGCGCTGGCCTATTTCCGCGTGGTCAATTCCGGCGACGACGATCTGGCCTTCGAGCGCATCGTCAATTTGCCCAAGCGCGGCGTCGGCCCGGCGGCGATGCAGAGCCTCTACACCGCCGCCCGGGCGCGGGGGCTATCGCTGACCGAGGCCGGCTGGGCGCTGACCGAGACGGACGAGCTGAAGCCGAAGCTGCGCGCCACCCTGCGCGGGCTGTTGCAGGACTTCTTCCGCTGGCGGACGCTGATGGCGACGGTGCCGCACACCGAGCTTGCCCGCACCGTCCTGGACGAGTCCGGCTACACCCGCATGTGGCAGGAGGACAAGACTCCGGAGGCTCCCGGCCGGCTGGAGAACCTGAAGGAACTCATCACCGCCATGGCGGAGTTCGAGAACCTGCCGGGCTTCCTGGAGCATGTGGCGCTGGTGATGGAGAATGCCGAGGCCGCCGGAATCGAGCAGGTGACGGTGATGACCCTGCACGGCGCCAAGGGACTGGAGTTCGACCATGTCTTCCTGCCGGGCTGGGAGGAGGGCGTGTTCCCCAACCAGCGCGCGCTGGACGAGACCGGCATCGCCGGGCTGGAGGAGGAGCGGCGGCTGGCCTACGTCGGACTGACCCGCGCCCGCCGCCGCGCCTATGTCAGCCATGCCGCCAACCGCCGGCTCTACGGCAACTGGGTCAGCGCCGTGCCGTCGCGCTTCGTCGAGGAAATCCCGCAGGACAATGTGGAGGCCGAGGCCGCCAACGGCCTGTTCGCCGGCAGCGGCGGGCGAGGGAGTTTCGGCGGCGGTTTTGGCGGCGGGGCAGGGGGGTATGGCGGTGGCGGCGGGGCCGGCGGATTCCAGTTCCGCGGCTCCACCCGACAGGCACCGGCGCCGAAGACGATCACGCTGGACCAGGGTGCCTACGCGGTGGCGCCGCGCGCGCGGCCTGATGCGCCCTTCGCCAAGGGAGCGCGGGTCTTTCATCAGAAATTCGGCTACGGCACCGTCGTCGCCGTGTCGGAGGACAAGCTGGAGATCGACTTCGATCATTCCGGCAGCAAGAAGGTGATGGACAGTTTCGTCGTGCCCGCCGAGAAGGCGGGTTGAATAGGGGCATGCCCGCCGGGAAGGCGGGCTGATCCGACGGTCGGTCCGCTCCGTACAGGACGGGTTGCCGCACTGTGACGGCCGTCACAGCCGCGGCGGCCGGTGCGGCTCAAGATTGCAACGGTGCAACAGAAGCCGGAGGCCATCCGTCGTGTTCGGATCGGGCAGCGTCAGTTACGAGGTGCAGAGCCGCCGCGAGGGCCGCTGGCGCATCGAGGGGGCCTACACCGACCAGGAGTCGGCGATGTCGGCCGCCCGCTCGCAGCTCGCCGCTTCCGGGGTGGAGGAGGCGAAGGTGGTGAAGTTCCGCACCATCGCCGGCCTGTCGCTGGAAACCGTGATCCTGCACAAGACCGTCCCGCAGGCCCCGCGCAAGGGCCTGACCCTGGGCGGTACGGCGGAGGGGGCGCCGCTCTGCCGCACCCCCGACGATCTGCGCGGCTTCGAGAGCCGGGTGGTGATCGGCCGGCTGCTGCGCCCCTATCTGGACACCCAGCGCATCACCCCGACCGAACTGCTGCATTCCTGGCCGCTGTTCCGCCGGTTCGAGGAGCAAGGGGCGCTGCTGGGCGCCGCCATCCATGCCGTCGCCCGCCATCATGCCGACATTCACGGCGTTTCCCACGCCGCCCGCGCCCGCGAACTGCGCCAACTGGTGGAGGCGGTCACCGGGGCCGCCCGCGACGCGCTGGCCGAACGGCGCCGGTTGCCGCGCTTCGACACCGCCGACCTGCCCGGCACCAGCCGCCGCATCGGAGAGGCGGTGGAAACGGCCGGCCATGATGCGATGTTCCTGATCCTGCTGTGCCAGCATCTGGAGGCCGGCGGACCGCTGGCGGGGAAGCTGGACCTGCTGCTGGCGATGATGGGCGAGGATGCCGAACCGCGCCATCTCGCCCTGCTGGACGGGGTGGTCGCCGACATCATGGGATCCGCCGACACGGTGAAGGAGTTGCTGGGCGCGCAGTCCAGCCTGCATGCCGGGCTTTGCGTGCTGGCCGACGGGCTGTTCGACCGCGATCCCGATCCGGCGCTGGCGCCGATGGCGGGCTCGATGCGCCGGGTCTGCCGACTTGCCCTGCAGGGCCGTGCGCCGCAGAGCCGGGCCGTCCTGCTGGAGCGCCTGCGCCAGAGCATCGCCGGCGACCAGCCGCTCGACCGCCGCGACGCCAAGGCGGATGGGATGCTAACCCACGACCTTGCCGACCGGATGAAGGGGGCGGACGGTGCGCTGCTCGGCGGGGCGGCGATGGAGAAGGCGCTGGAGCGCCGGCTGCTGCGCCACCGCCAGTCGGTCCTGCGCGCCCAGGGCATGCATGACATCGCCGATCGGTTGTCGGGGCGGTAACGGGCGGTCGGACGATTAAGGATTCTCCCGATAACCTGAAACCTTGGTCTCTTTCCGGCTTGATGCTAAAAACGCCGCTTGTTGTTCTCGCGTCGTCGTCGGAAAGCCCCTGTCATGTCGCAAACCCCGCTCTGGCGCATCGCGCTGGTCGTTCCCGAAGCCCATGCGCCGGCCTTCGCCGAGGCGGTGGGGGACCATGCCGATGCGGTGTCCACCTTCGAACTGGAGGAGGGCGGCAACTGGCTGGTGGAGGCGACCCTGTACGGCGCCCCGGACGAGGCGCGGCTGCAATCCCGCGTCGCCGTACTGGCCAAGGCGCTGGGGATCGAGGAGCCGAGGCTGGCGGTCGAGAACCTGCCGCCGATCGACTGGGTCTCGCACAGCTACCAGGGCTTCCCGCCGATTCGCGCCGGGCGCTTTTTCGTCCACGGCTCCCACCATGAGGGCATCGTGCCGGCCGGCAGCATTCCTCTGCTGGTCGACGCAGCCACCGCCTTCGGTACGGGGGAGCATGGCTCGACCAACGGCTGCCTGCAGGCGCTCGACCGTTTGTCCCGCCATTTGAAGCTGCCGCGCGGCGGCCGGCGCGGCGCGCTCGACATGGGCTGCGGCTCCGGCATCCTGGCGCTGGCGGTTGCCAAGCGCTGGCGCGTGCCGGTTACCGCCGTCGACATCGATCCGGAGGCCGTGCGCGTCACCCTCATCAACGCGGCGCTGAACGGGCAGAAGCACATGATCCGTGCCCAGGGCGGCGACGGCTACCACACGCCGATCGTCGGGCGGCACAAGCCCTACACGCTCATCACCGCCAACATCCTGGCCCGCCCGCTGTCGCGCATGGCGCCGCAGCTGCGCCGCCACCTGAAGAAGGGCGGCTATGCCGTGCTGGCCGGCCTGCTGAATCGGCAGGAACGCCATGTCATCCAGGCCCACCGCAACCAGGGTCTGCGGCTGGTGGCGCGCATTCCGGTCGGGGAATGGACCACTCTTGTGGTGAAGCGTTGAAACCATAGGGCCGCGATGCGACTTCCCCTAGGGACGATGTTCCGACACGTTTCTGGGGAGCCACCATGCTGAACCGCATCCGGTCCTTGTTCGCAGGCGACGACGGCGTCGAGCCGGGCGAGGACGCCCTGCAGGCCGCCGCCGCCGCCCTGATGGTCGAGGCCGCGCGTACCGACGACACCATTTCCGAAGCCGAGCGCGACCGCATCCTGGCGGTTGTCCGCCGTCAGTTCAAACTGAGCGAGGAAGAGGCGCAGGATCTGCTGTCCGCGGCGGTGTTCGACACCGAGGACGTCTCGCCCTATCTCCGCTATGTCAGCGTCATCATGGACCGCTGCCCGCCCGGTCACCGCATCTGGATCATCGAGATGCTGTGGGAGGTCGCCTACGCCGATGGCGTGCTGAACGACCTGGAAGCGAGCCTGCTGCGGCGGATCGGCGGATTGCTTCACATCTCCGATGTGGAGCGCGGCGAGGCCCGCAAGCGCGTGCTGGCGCGGTTGGGGCTGCCGGACGATGCGGGGCTGCCGGTCTAAGCGGACTGCGGCGGCCTGTGCCCCCTCCCAACCGGCATAGCCGCCGCCCCGCCGCTTGCGCAGCGCCTGCGGGGTGCCTAGCCTGTGTCCACAGGATTCACTCTTCCGAGGAACAGGTTCCGTGCCCAGCGCGATTCCCTCCGCTGCCTATCGTGGCGATGACGCCCTTGCGACCCTGTTGACCGAGGCCGGGACCGGCCGGTCTCCCGCCGATGTCCGTGCGCTGCTCGCCGGCGTGCTGGCGGCGCCGGAGGGGGAGGAACCCGCCGCCTGGACGGTGCTGGTGGGCGAGAACCTTCCGCCGGCCCTGACCGAACAACTCCAGGCACTGAAAACCCTGATGGCTGCCGAGGCGCCGGCGGACAAGCCCGGCCCGGCCCAGCGTCTGGCCAATCTGCGCGCCGCGCTGAAGCGCCGCGATCTCGACGGCTTCATCATCCCGCGCGGCGACGAGCATCAGGGCGAATATGTGCCGCCGCGGGCGCAGCGGCTGGGCTGGCTGACCGGCTTCACCGGATCGGCCGGCAACGCGGTGGTCGCCGCCGACCGCGCGGCGATCTTCGTCGATGGCCGCTACACCCTCCAGGTCCGCAGCGAGGTGCCGGCCGACCTGTACGAGTACAAGCATCTGGTCGAGGATCCGCTGACCGACTGGATCGTCGCCGCGCTGCCGGATGGCGGACGCTTCGGCTTCGATCCTTGGCTGCACACCATCGGCTGGGTGGAAAAGACCCGCGCCGCGCTGGAACGCGCCGGCATCCTGCTGGTGGCGTGTGAGGACAATCCGCTCGATTCGGTGTGGCAGGGCCAGCCGCCGGCTCCGCTCACCCCCGTGGTGCCGCAGGACGACGCCTTCGCCGGCGAAAGCTCGGCCGACAAGCGGGCGCGGCTGGCCGACGAGCTGGGACAGAAGGGCATCGCCGCCGCCGTGCTTACCCAGCCGGACAGCATCGCCTGGCTGCTGAACATCCGCGGCGCCGACGTGCCCTGCACGCCGCTGCCGCTGTCCTTTGCCATCCTGTCCGCCGATGCGTCGGTGGAGCTATTCCTCGACCCGCGCAAATTGGCGCCGCCGACCCGAGCCCATCTCGGCAATCAGGTGCGGGTGCGGCCGGTGGAGGAATTCGGCCCGGCGCTCGACGCCGTTGCCCGCGGCTCCGCCCGCGTGCTGGCCGACCCGAGCTGCACCTCGGCCTGGATCGTCGACCGCCTGCATCTGGCCGGCGCCAGGGTGGAGCGGGACGGCGACCCCTGCGCCCTGCCCAAGGCCTGCAAGAATGCGGCGGAGCTGGCCGGCACCCGTGCCGCCCATGTCCGCGACGGCGCCGCGCTCGTCCGCTTCCTGCACTGGTTCTCGGAAGAGGCGCCGAAGGGCACGCTGACCGAACTGGCGGTGGTGGAGCGCCTGCTGGCCTGCCGTCGGGAGAATGAGCGCTTCCGCGGCGTCAGCTTCGACACCATCGCCGGGGCCGGGCCGAACGGCGCCATCGTCCATTACCGGGTCACGCCGGAGACCGACCGCCGGCTGGAGCCGGGCAGCCTGTTCCTGCTGGACAGCGGCGCGCAGTATCTGGACGGCACGACCGACGTGACCCGCACGCTGGCGGTCGGCGAGTTGGATCCGGCGCTGGCGGCGGAGATGCGCGACCGCTTCACCCGCGTGTTGAAGGGCCACATCGCGCTGTCCACCGTCCGTTTCCCGCAGGGCACGACGGGCTCTCAGCTGGACGTGCTGGCGCGGCTGCCGCTGTGGCAGGCGGGGCTGGACTACGACCATGGCACCGGCCACGGCGTCGGCAGCTTCCTGTCGGTGCATGAGGGGCCGCAGCGGGTGTCGAAGGTCGGCAACACCGTGGCATTGCAGCCGGGCATGATCCTGTCCAACGAGCCCGGCTATTACAAGACCGGCGCCTATGGCATCCGCATCGAGAATCTGATCGTCGTCCGGCCGGTGGAGCCGGCCAGCGAACCAGAGGGCGAGCTTGCCGGTGCCGAGCGTCCGCTTCTGGAGTTCGAACCGCTGACCCTGGTGCCGATCGACCGGTCGGTGATCGAGCGGGCGCTGCTGAACGATGCGGAGGCCGCCTGGGTCGACGCCTATCATGCGCGGGTGCGCGAGTCGCTGTCGCCGCTGCTGGACGAGGCGGCCCGCCGCTGGCTGGAGCAGGCGACCGCCCCCCTGTAACGGAAGCGGACGGCGGTATCAAATCATGGTTCGGCGCTGGGGGTGCCCCTGATTCCGCAGGATGTTGCCGTCCGTGGTAACACGTTCTTTACCAGCCTGCTGCAGTGTGACCCAAGGGGATGACTTTTGGCGGCAGTTAGGGCACTACAGTCGGCATCACTTCCCGGATTACGGCGCAGCCCCCGCGCCGGGTGGGCGTAACGGCCGGTCAGACACCGGCAACGGATTATTGCGGAGACGTCTAGATGAAGATCCTCGTCGTCGATGATTACGCCACCATGCGGCGCATCGTGCGGAACCTGTTGACCCAGATCGGCTACACCGACATCGACGAGGCCGGCGACGGCGTGTCGGCGCTGGCGAAGCTGCGTGAGAGCAAGTTCGGCCTCATCATCTCCGACTGGAACATGGAGCCGATGACCGGTCTGCAGCTGCTGAAGGAAATCCGCGCGGACGCGAAGCTGGCGGCGACGCCCTTCATCATGGTCACCGCCGAGAGCAAGACCGAGAACGTGATCGCCGCCAAGCAGGCCGGCGTGAACAACTACATCGTCAAGCCCTTCAACGCCGACACGCTGAAGCAGAAGATCCAGGCCGTCATCGGCGGCTGATCCTCGGTTTTCGTGATCGCGACTGACTGTTCGGTCCGGGCGGACGGCGGCACCTGCCGTTCGGTGCCCGGTCCATAGGGCGGCTGGCGAATCCAGTTTGGGGAGTGGACCGGTTTGGAGCAGCTTCCGCAGCTGTCCGATGAGGAGTTCGAGCAGATCGAGGACGCCATCGCCCGATCGGCGAAGGGCAGGGCGTTCCTGCGGCGGCTCCACCGGCGGTCCCTCGGGGCCGCGACGGAGGAAGTGCGCGCCATGCTCCAGGAGTTCCGCGACTCCTGGAACCGCCAGAACGAAGCGGTGGAGGCCGGCAAGCATGTCGGTGTCCTGCGCCGCGAGCTGATGGAAATGGCCGCCTCGATCGAGCAGGCGAGGCGGGAAGTGGCGGCGCTGCGGCCCCCAGACGGGTCGGGCGACAAGATCCTGTCCGCCACCAACGAACTGGACGCCATCGTCATCTCGACCGAACGCGCGTCCTTCGAGATCCTGAACGCCGCGGAACGGCTGATGGATCTGGCGGGCAAACTGCGGTCCAGCGGTGCCGATCCCGCGATGTGCGGCGAGATCGATACCCAGGTGAACGACATCTTCACCGCCTGCTCCTTCCAGGATCTGACCGGCCAGCGCACCAGCAAGGTCGTCAACGCGCTCCGCTACATCGAGCAGCGCGTCATGGCCATGATCAGCATCTGGGGCGAGGATGGGCTGGCCGGCATCATCGTCAAGGAAGAGCAGACGGACAGCCGTCCCGACGCCCATCTGCTGAACGGTCCGCAGCTGGACGGTCATGGCGTCAGCCAGGCCGACGTCGACAGCATGTTCGACAGCCCGGCACCGGCGCCGGCACCGGTCGCGGCCCCGTCGCCTCCGCCGCCGCCCGCTCCGGTGCAGTCGAGCCAGGCCGACATCGACAGCATGTTCGACAGCCCGGCTCCCGCTCCCGCCCCTGCGCCGGCGCCCGCTGCGGCTCCGGTCCAGTCGAGCCAGGCGGACATTGACAGCCTGTTCGATTCGCCCGCACCCGCCGCGGCTCCGGCGGTGGCGAGCCAGTCGGACATCGACAGCATGTTCGATACGCCCGCACCCGCCCCGGCGAAGAAGCCGGTGCCGAAGCCGCCGGGCGCCGCACCGAAGGCCAAGGCCGCTCCCAAGCCTGCCGCACCGCCTCCGCCGCCCGCCGCGGCAGAGCCGCCGGCGCCGCTGGATCAGGCGGCCATCGACGCCCTGTTCGGATAGGGGGCGGTCCGGCTCCGGCACGGGTATTCAGATAAGGGCTTTCCGACCCGGGCATTCAGGCTCTCTCCCGATTGACCGCCTCCGCCCGCCGATGGCTGGATGGCGGGCGGTCAGCCGATCCAAACGCAGAACCGACGCACGCGACCAGACATCCACCACACACAGGCCACTGGCGGCCGTTTCCGAGAGGCGGGACCGAGGATGAAGCAGATGACCAAGCCCTTCATGGCCGAGCTTCAGAAAGCCCGCAAATCCGGGCATCCCTTCCAGTCCCTGATCGAGGACGGTGCTGCGGCCCCGGCGCTTCCGGTGCCGGCCACGGTCGTCCAGGCCGACAACACCGAGGTGCTGCGCGCCATCGGCGATCTCGGCGCCAAGCTGGACCGCTTCCTGACCATGGACGCGGCGCAGATCGACCAGATCCAGGTGGAGATCGCCGACATCTCCGGCCGCATCAAGGCGACCAAGGTGGAAATGGCAGCCATCCGCCACCCGCTGGCCGGCGACGACAAGTTCCAGCAGGCCAGCCAGGAACTGAGCGCCGTCGTCGCCGCGACGGAGGCCGCGACCAACACCATCATGGCCTGCGCCGAAGAGCTGGAAGAGGTGGTGTCGGAACTGAAGTCGTCCCTGCCGGAGGGCTATCACAACGACCGCGTCAACGACATGGTCGACGTCATCGTCCGCATCTACGAAGCCTGTAACTTCCAGGATCTGACCGGCCAGCGCATCACCAAGGTCGTCCGCGCCATGTCCTTCATCGAAGAGCGCGTCGACGCGATGATGGGCCTGTGGAACAAGCGCGAGTTTGAGGCGATGCCGCTGCCGCCGTCCGTCACCAAGAAGGACGAGGATCTGGACCTGCACGGTCCGGCCGAAGCCACGCCCGAAAGCGGCAACATCAGCCAGGCCGACATCGACGCGCTGTTCGGCTAAGGCGCTTTCCGCAGATTTTCCGCCAGGGGCGGGGAGGGGCATATCGCCCGCCCCCGCGTTACCGCTTGCGGCGCCCTCACCCCGGCGTGCTATACAGGGGCAACTTCGAAAGCGCCCAAGACGACGATGCTTCCTCGCCCGTACCGCCTGCCGCTGACGGCCATCCTCCTGTCCGCCGCCCTGTCCGCCTGCTCCTCCACCAAGGAGGACGCGTATGTCGAACGCCCGGCCGACCAGCTTCTGTCGGAAGCCGACGCGGCGATGCGCGATGAGGCCTTCAAGAAGGCCGCGAAGCTCTATGACGAGGTGGAGCGCCAGCATCCCTATTCGGATTCGGCCAGCAAGGCGCAGCTTCTTGCCGCCTATGCCCACTATCAGGATCTGAAGTACGACGACGCCATCCTGGCGCTCGACCGCTTCATCCAGCTTCATCCGGGCAGCCCGGATGTCGACTACGCCTATTACATGCGGGCGCTGTGCTATTACGAGCAGATCACCGACGTGCGCCGCGATCAGAAGATGACGCGTCAGGCGCTCGACTCCCTGTCGGAGGTGGTGCGTCGTTTCCCGGACAGCAAATACGCCCGCGACGCGAAGCTGAAGATCGACCTGACCAACGACCATCTTGCCGGCAAGGAGATGGAGGTCGGGCGCTTCTACCTGCGTCAGCATCAGTATACCGCCGCGATCAACCGGTTCCGCGCCGTCGTTGAAAATTACCAGACCACGTCCCATGTGCCTGAGGCGCTGCACCGCCTGGTGGAGTGCTATCTGGCGCTGGGCGTGACCGACGAGGCGAAGGCCGCCGCGGCCGTGCTCGGCCACAACTTCCCCGGCAGCGAATGGTACACGGACAGCTACGCACTGCTGGTGGACGCCAATCTGCGTCCCGAGCGAAACGAGAAGTCGTGGCTCAATCGAGCCTGGAACTCCCTGTTCTAGGACGCTCCATGCTCGTGTCGCTGACGATCCGGGACGTCGTCCTGATCGAGCGGCTGAGCCTGTCCTTCCGCAAGGGCCTGTGCGCCCTCACCGGCGAGACCGGTGCCGGCAAGTCCATCCTGCTCGACGCGCTGGGGCTGGCCCTTGGCGCGCGTGCGGATTCCGGGCTGGTGCGCCATGGCGCCGATCAGGCCTCCGTCACCGCGGAATTCGAGCTGTCGGGCGACCACCCGGCCTTCGCCATCCTGAAGGAACAGGGGCTGGACGCCGATTCGGGCGATGGCGCGCCCGGTTACCAAACACTGGTGATCCGCCGCACCGTCAACACCGATGGGCGCAGCCGCGCCTGGGTGAACGACCAGCCGGTCGGCGTCGGCCTGCTGAAGACGCTGGGCGCCGAACTGGTCGAGGTGCATGGGCAGTTCGACACCCACGGCCTGCTGAACCCGCAGACCCACCGTGGCGTGCTCGACGCCTATGCCGGGCTGTCGGCGCAAGCGGCGCAGGTCGCCGCCGCGCATCGGGCTTGGCGTCAGGTCGAGGATGCGCGCCATTCCGCCGCCGCCGACATCGCCCGCGCCCGCTCCGAAGAGGAATATCTCCGCCACGCCGTGGCCGAACTGGACGCGCTCGCCCCCAAGAGCGGCGAGGAGGAGGAACTGTCGGAGACCCGTGCGGTGCTGATGCATCGCGAGAAGCTGGTCGACGGCATGAACGCCGCCTATGCGGAACTGTCGGGCGACCGTGGTGTCGAACGTGCGCTGTCCTCGGCCATCCGCACCCTGTCCCGCATCGCCGACAAGGCCGGTGGTACACTGGACCCGGTCATTGCCGCGCTCGATCGGGCCGCGACCGAGGCGGGGGAGGCCATCGCCGCGCTGCAGGCCGCCTCCAGCGGTGTCGACATGGACCCGCGGGCGCTGGAGAAGCTGGAGGAGCGGCTGTTTGCGCTGCGCGCCGCCGCCCGCAAGCATGGCGTCGATGTCGATGCGTTGGCCGCTCTGCGCGAGGAGATGGCCGGCCGGCTGCTGCTGATCGAGGATCAGGGCGACCTGCTGGCCAAGCTGGCGAAGGAGGCCGAACAGGCCCGCACCGCCTTCCACAAGGCCGCCGAGGCGCTGGGCGCCGCCCGCCGCGAGGCCGCCGGCCGTCTGGACGTGGCGGTTGCCGCTGAACTGGCGCCCTTGAAGATGGAAAAGGCCAAGTTCCGCACGCTGGTCGAGCCGCTCGACGAGTCGGAATGGAATGCGGCCGGCATCGACCGTGTCGCCTTCCAGGTCGCCACCAACCCCGGTTCGCCGCCGGGTGCCTTGAACAAGATCGCGTCGGGCGGCGAATTGGCGCGCTTCATGCTGGCGCTGAAGGTGGTGCTGGCCCAGACCTCCACCGTCGGCACGCTGGTGTTCGACGAGGTCGATACCGGCATCGGCGGCGCCGTCGCCGCGGCGGTGGGCGAGCGTCTGGAGACCCTGGGCCATGGCCTGCAGGTGCTGGTCGTCACCCACAGCCCGCAGGTCGCGGCGCGCGGCGCCGTTCACCTGAAGGTGCAGAAGTCGCAGAAGGGCGAGCAGGTCACCACCGGCGTCGCCGAATTGGACGGCGACGAGCGGCGCGAGGAGATCGCCCGCATGCTGTCCGGCGCCACCGTCACCGCCGAAGCCCGCGCGGCGGCCGACAGCCTGATCGCCGGCCGCGGCTGAGGCTCATTCCCCCGCCAGCGCCTTGGCATGGCGGCGGAACAGACGGACCAGAGCATCCACCACCGTTGCCACGGCCGGCGCCTCGCGCCGGTCGCGGTGGACCAGCAGATGAACATCCTCGCCGAGCGCGGCCGGCGGATCGACGACGCGGACCAGCGCTGGTTCGGCATCGCCGAGCACGCAGGGCAGCAGCGTCATCCCCATTCCGCGCCGGGCGGCGTCGAGCCGCATCGGCAATTCGCTGAGCCGCGCCACGATTCGGGCGCCGCGCTCCCGGATCGTATCGTCCACCCATCCTGATTGTGACGGCCGCCGCCGTGTCTCCTGCAGGCCGACCACCGGAACGCCATCCCAGCGGCCGGACCAATCGTCGCGAAGGTCCCGCTTTGCATAGAGGGTGAAGCCGAAGTGTCCCAGCCGGCGGGTGACCAGATCGCCCTCGGCCGGCACCCGGCCCATGCGCAACGCGATGTCGGCCTCGCGCTGGGCGAGGTTCAAGGGGTTGCGGGTGCTGAGGATGGTCAGGTCGGCACCGGTCTCCGCCAGCAGATCGGGCAGATGCAGGGTGAGGAAGGCGGAGACGGACGTGGTTGCCGTCACCCGCACCGGCCGGGCCGTTGCGGCCAGCCGATCGGCATTGCGGGCGAAGGCCGCGGCGGCGTCGCCCATGGCCGCGGCACTGTCCAGCACGGAGCGGCCGAGCGCCGTCAGTTCCAGCCGGTTGGGCAGCCTGTCGAACAACGGACCGCCCACTGTCTCTTCCAACCGCTTCAGCCGGCGGCCCAGGGTCGGCGGGCTCAGCCGCAGGCGCTGTGCCGCGGCGGTCAGGCTGCCGCTGTGCGCCGTGGCCAGGAAGGCGCGGATATCCTCCCAGTCGAGATCCGCCTCGTCGATCATCCAGTCCCCATCCGAATCGCCCCATCCGAATCGCCCCATCCGAATCGCCTGGGCCGGCGGGGCGGGCGGATGTCGTCACCGCGGCAGCAGGCCATGAAGGGCGGCGTGCTGCAGCAGCATGATGGTTTTGCCATCCAGGATCGCCCCGCCGCCGACCATGGCAAGGGCATCGGCGAAGGTCAACTCGACCACCTCGATGTCCTCGCCTTCCTCGGCAATCCCGCCGCCCTCGCTGCGGTCGGCGGCGCGGTATTCGGCGACGAAGAAGGCCAAACGCTCCGTCACCGAACCGGGACTCATGAAGGCATCGAATACCCGGCGCGGTGCCTGGACGGTCACGCCCAGCTCCTCCGCGGCCTCCGCCCGGATCGCCTCTTCCGGACTGCGGTCGTCGAGCAGGCCGGCGCACACCTCAAGCAGAGGCTCGGCGTGGCCGTTGACGTAGGCGGGAAAGCGGAACTGCCGGGTCAGCAGGACGGTGCCGCGGGTCGGATCGTACAGCAGCAGGGCGGCCCCATTGCCACGGTCATAGGTCTCCCGGCTGAGGGTCTGCCAACTGCCGTCACGACGGCGGTAATCGAACACGGTCTTCTTCAGCACATACCAATCGTTGGACAGCAGCGTGACCTCACGGATGCGGATGCGGTCGTCCTGACCTGCGGACAGCGTCGTCATTGCGGGAACCCGTTGTCGGTTGGAAAGGCCGGCATCCTGCGCCGCCGTCGGCTTTCGAACAGCCCGTCAGGGGTGAAAGGCCCCGCTGCGGAATTTTGGAGGTCGCGCGTCCGCTTCTCGCGCCACATATTTCTGATTGTAGAAAATCTGCACCAGGTTCTGACGATCTCGCGCAATGCCAAAGCTTGGCGGTTCAAATCACGCGCAGAACGCTCAGATACTTATCCTATGTTAAGTTAACAGGCCTGAATGAGAGCAAAGGTATAGCCATTTTGGAGCGTTGCGGCCTTCCATCCACCTGCCTAAATTGTTGATGAAATCCCTTGGCAGTGCGTGACAAACGCCGCCGGTCCAGCTTCCGCTTGAGGTCGCGTTTGTCCGAAGTCTTTGTTCGATGAGCGGCCCGGTTCCTTCGGGGTCTGTAGACCTCACCGATTGTGACCGGGAGCCCATCCACCAGCTTGGTCTTATCCAGCCCACCGGATTCCTGATCGCCGTCACGGCCGATTGGATCGTCCTGCATGTCTCGGCCAATATCGGCCGCTGGCTGGGGGTGGAACCCGAAGACCTGCTGGGGCATCCGCTGTCCCGCGTGATCACCGGCGAGGCGCTGCACACCATCCGCGGCCGGTTGCAGGTCGCCCACATCAACGGCAGCGTCGAGCGCGCCTTCGGCGTCCATCTGTCCGACCTCGCTCCAATCTGCGACGTCGCCGTCCACCTGTCCGGCTCCACCATCGTGATCGAAGCGGAGCCGAGCGAGGGGGAGGGGCCGCAGGACTCCGGATCGCTCCTGCGCTCGATGATCGCACGGGTCCAGAACACCCGCGGCTTCGATGCCTTCTGCCGTGAGGCGGCGCGCCAGATGCGGGCACTGACCGGTTTCGATCGGGTGATGGTCTATCGCTTCGGCCCCGACGGGGCGGGGGAGGTGATCGCCGAATCGGCGGTGCACGGCATCGGCAGCTTCCTTGGCCAGCGCTATCCGGCCTCCGACATCCCGCAGCAGGCCCGGCGCCTGTACGAACGCAATTGGCTGCGCTGCATCGCCGACGTGAATGCGCCGCCGGTGCCGGTGGTGCCGACGCTCGATCCCACGGGGCGGCCGCTGGACCTGTCGCTCAGCCTGCTGCGCAGCGTCTCGCTGATCCATGTCGAATATCTGCGCAACATGGGGGTCAACGCCTCGCTGTCGGTGTCGATCCTGCGGCATGGCAAGCTGTGGGGCCTGTTCGCCTGTCATCACCGCCATGCCCGCTCGCTCTCCTTCGAACGGCGCACAACTGCCGAGCTGTTCGGACAGATGGTCTCCCTCCTGCTGGAGGGACGCGAACGCGAGCAGGAAAGCCAGCACGAGGCGCAGGTCCGCCGCGCACATGTCCGCATCATGTCGATGCTGGCCGACAGCGAATCGCCGCTGGACAATCTGGTCACCTTCGCGACGGAGCTGCGGACGCTGATCGAGTGCGACGGCTTCGCCTGCTGCATCGACGGCCAACTGCATATGGAAGGCGAGACGCCGACGCGGGAGGAGACGCAGGGCGTCATGCGTTTCCTGCACCGGACGCCGCCCAGCAAGGTCTATTTGACCGACGAATTGGGGGCCGTCCATCCGCCGGCCCGCGACTTCACCGAACGGGCCTGCGGACTGCTGGCCATCCCCGTGTCGCGCATGCCGCGCGACTACCTGGTCTTCTTCCGCAAGGAGCTGATCCGCACCGTCACCTGGGGCGGCGACCCGACCAAGCCGGCGCAGTATGGCCCCAACGGTCCGCGCCTGACCCCGCGCAAGAGCTTTGAGGCCTGGAAGGAAACCGTGCGCGGTCGCTCCAAGCCCTGGACCGAACTGGACGAGCGCAACGCCGAATCCCTGCGGGTGACGCTGCTGGAGGTGGTGTTGCGGCTGGCCGACATCGCCGGCCGCACCCGCAAGGAGGCGACCGAGCGTCAGGAACTGCTGATCGCCGAACTGAACCACCGCGTCCGCAACATCCTCAGCCTTGTCCGTGCCCTGGTGCGGCAGAGCGAGACCGGGGCGGAGACGGTGCAGCAGTTCGCCGCCATCGTCGCCGGCCGCATCGAGGCGCTGGCCCGCGCCCATGATCAGATCACCGCGGATAATTGGGGACCGGCCTCGTTGCGCGCCCTGATCGCGGCGGAGATCGGCGCCTATCTGTCGGCCAAAAGCGAGCGGGTGCGGCTGACCGGGCCGGAGGTGCTGCTGGCGCCGCAGGCCTTCTCCGTCTTTGCGCTGGTGGTGCACGAGCTGACCACCAACTCGGCCAAATACGGCGCGCTCAGCGACAGCGGTGGCTGGGTCGAGGCGGACTGGTCGATCGACGGGGGTGGGCGGCTGCAGATCGACTGGCAGGAGAATGGCGGTCCGCCGGTGCGGGCGCCCTCGCGTGTCGGTTTCGGCACCACGGTGATCGAGCGCTCCGTCCCCCACGATCTGCAGGGCGAGGCCGAGGTGACCTATGCCCTGTCGGGCTTGCGGGCGCGTTTCATGATCCCGGCCCAGTATGTCACCGTCGCCGCCAGCCTGCCGGGCGGCGGCCGGCTCAGCCTGCCGGTGCCTGCGGCCGATTTCTCCATCGGCGGTCCGGTGCTGCTGCTGGAAGACAACATGATCATCGCGATGGCGACGGAAGACGTGCTGCTGAGCTTCAGCGCCAGCCGGGTCAACACCGCCGCCGGCGTCCGCCACGCCCTGCGCCTGATCGACGAGGACCCGCCGGTGGTCGGTGTGCTGGACATCAACCTGGGCAACGAGACCTCGCTCGCGGTCGCCGAACGGCTGCGGGAGCTGGGAATCCCCTTCGTGTTCGCGACCGGCTATGGCGAGTCCGCCGCAGTGCCGGAGCGGTTCGCGGACGTGCCGGTGCTGAAGAAGCCGTATGGGTCCGATCAGGTGGTGCAGGTGTTGGCGTCGGTGATGGGGTAGGGGAAGCGTCGGCTTCGATTGCCCCCTCCCCAACCCTCCCCCGCTTCGCGGGAGAGGGAGTTAAGCGTAAGAGCGGCGGAGTTCCCTCTCCCACCGAAGGTGGGGGAGGGTTAGGGAGGGGGCCCCTCCGCGACCACTTACCCCCTCACCACCCCAAACCGCGCGAACAGCGCCACGCTGACCGCCACCGTGGCGTTCAGCGACTCCACCGCGCCGGTCGTCGGCACCGACAGCCGCATCGCCGGGCAGTCGGCCGGCACGCCCTGGCCTTCCTCGCCCAGGATCAGCCGCATGTCGGCCGGCCAGTCGAAGCGCGTCAGATCCTCGCCCCCACCGTCCAGCGCATAGAGCGGCCCGGCCGCGTCGTTCACCGCCGACCATCGCGGCCCGCGCAGCAGAGTCAGCGCGAACTGCGCATTCGATGCTGCCCGCAGGCATTTTGGATGGAAGGGATGCGCTGCCCCCTCCAGCAGCACGATCCGCGACACGCCGAAGGCGGCGGCGCTGCGGAGCAAGGCGCCGAGATTGCTGGGATCGCCCAGCGCGCACAGCAACTCCAGCCCCTGCGGCGGCTGCGACAGGTCGATGGCCGGCATCTTCGGCACGGCACCCACCAGCAGCGGGAAGCCGGTGCCCGATACGTCGAGCGTCCGGAACAGGGCAGGGGCCAACTGCACCGGCTCCACCCCCGGCGGCAGGCGCCAGCCAGCGATTTGGGCGGGATCGGTGAACAGAACACGCTCGAACCGTTCGGGGTGCTGACGCAGCGCCTCCGGCACCGTCTTCAGGCCGGCCAGCAGGAACTTGCCGTTTTTCTTCAGCCCGCGGCTTTCCAGCGCCGATTCCCACAGCTTGAACTGCGGGTTCTGCGGGCTTTCGATCAGCAGGGGCGGGCGGGTCATGGCAACGGGCTTTCCGGCAAGGGGATGCCCTTGCCTAGCACAGCAGCGTCCCCAAAGTCAGGGGTTCAGGCGGCGGCCGAGGAACAGCAGGGGGCCGCGTTGGCAGGCGTCGGTAAAGCCGGCGCGCTGATAGAACTCGACATTGCGGGCGAAAACGGCGGTGACCAGATGCACGCCGGAAAGGCCGTCGGCCCGGCAATCCTCGGCGAAGCGGTCGACCAGCCGGCGGCCCAGCCCATGCTCCCGCCAGCCCGGCCGGACATTCACATGGAAATGGGCGGGGTAGGCGGCGAAATGGTCGGCGAAGACCTCGTATTTCGGGATGCGCCGAGCCAGTTCAACCGAGCCCGCGCTGTCCTTGCAGCCGGTGAGATAGCCGACGATTTGCCCGTCGCCCGCCACTGCCATCCAAATGTCGCGCGGCGCCTCCGCCACGAACCAGCCGGTCCAAGTGGCGAGGAAGGCGGCGCGGTCGGCGTCCGACGCGAACTCCGTCCGGGTGGTGGAGGCGAAGAAGATGTCCTCCAGGGCAGACAGCGCCGCCGCGCGGTCCGGCAGGGCGGTCAGGCGCTCCAGCCGGATATCTCCGCCCTCCGTCATCACTTCCGCTGTGCGGTCTGGACCGACAGGGCGCGCGGGGCCAGCATGGTGTAGTGGCCGCGCGCCTTCATCACGCCGGCCCCTTCCTCCGCCTGCTGGCCGTGGCCCCAGAACAGGTCGCCGCGGACCGGACCCTTGATGGCGCCGCCGGTGTCCTGCGCCACCACCAGCCGGTTGATGGCGCCGCCCGGCACCGGGGCGTCGCGCACCTCCAGCCAGAGCGGCACGCCCAACGGGATATGCTCGACATCGACGGCGAGGCTGCGGCCGGGGGTCAGCTCCATGTTGCGGGCGCCGCGGGCGCCGACCTCGGGCTTGACCTTGAAGAAGACGTAGGAGGGGTTGAGGTTCATCACCCGCTGGGCCTCGGCCGGATGGTCCTTCAGCCAGCGGCGGATCGTCTGCAGCGACATCTGTTCCGGCGTGGCGTCACCGATGTCGATGATATGGCGGCCTATCGGGTAATAGCTGTGACCGTTCTGGCCGGCGTAATGGATACCGACCACCGACCCGTCGGCCATGACCGCCCGGCCCGACCCCTGGATTTCCAGGAAGAAGGCGTCGACCGGGTCGTCCACCCACATCAGTTCCAGCCCCTTGCCCTTCAGCGCCCCGGCTTCGATCCGGGCGCGGGTCGGGAGGCCGTGCTTGCCGCGCGCCGGCATGCGGTAGAGCGGGACATTGTAGCGTTCGGTCCGCGTCCAGCTGCCGTGCAGCTCGATCTCGTAGTAGCCGGTGAACAGGCCGTTTTCGCCGTTGCTGACGTCGCGCGGGGTGAAGAAGGTCTCGAAGAAGCGGCGGGCCGCCTCGCTGTCACCGGGGGGCAGGTCGCGGGCGGCGGCGCAGATGGCGCGCCAGTCATCGGTGGTACCGGCGGCGCGCAACTGGCCCAGCGCCTTGCCCGGCGGCTGGTTCTTCACCCAGCCGCAGGTGCGCTGCACCGCCGGAACCGCTTGGGCATGGTCGTCGTCGATCCAGCCGGCGAGATGGCGGAAGTCGGGCGAAACCTGATCCCAGGTCGGGCGCTGGGCCGTGGTCCGCTGCCCGTCCACCGTCGGCGCGGTGCCGGCACAGGCCGCCAGCGTCGCCAGCAGGCCGCCGAGCAGGGAAAGCCGCAGGAGCTGCCGCTCTTTGGGCCGCTTCATTTCACGCGCACACGCCACCCCAGCCGCAGCCGCCATCGCGCACTCCGCCACCAGCAATCGATCTGTCCATTCGAAGACCCGGATCGTCCGGACGCTCTGGCGGTCCGGTCACGATAAGGTCACATCACCCGATCGTTTGTGCCGGTGGTTACCCCGAGTCGTCAATCCCCAACCTGCACTTTCGGGTAGGTCGCGGCCGGTTGTCACGGGTGGGCGCCGGTCGCGCCTTTCCGGCGGCAAGCGGGGCAGCCGCGCGGCGGCAAGGCGTGACAGGACGCGGCAAACGCGGTATCGACAGCCCATACGTGAAGGACCGTCCGCAACTGTGCATCCCGTCCCCGATCCGATGCGGGGGAACATGCGGGCGGCCGGTCCTGTTCGCCGCCATGAGATACCCCAAGGGACCAGACGCCATGACACCCGCCGCCCGCCTCCAGGCGGTCATCGATCTGCTGACCGAGATCGACGAGACCCCTCGCCCCGCCGACGCGGTGATGAGCGCCTATTTCCGCAATCGCCGCTACATCGGGTCGAAGGACCGCACCGCAGTCGCCCAGATGGCCTACGCGATCCTGCGCCGCCATGCCCGGCTCACTTGGTGGATCGAGCGCGGCGGTTACGAGCGCGCCACCCCGCGCGCCCGCGTCCTGGCCTATCTGCTGCTGGAAGAGAACCGCAACGCCGGCGTGGTGCTGGAGATGTTCAGCGGCGGCAAGTTCGCCCCGGCTCGCCTGACCGACGACGAGTTGGCGCTGGTCGGCAAGCTGGAAAGCCACACGATGGATCATCCCGACATGCCGGAGACGGTGCGGGTGGAGTGTCCGGAGTGGGCGGAAGCGGCGATGCGCGCCTCGCTGGGCGACCGCTTCGGGGTGGAGATGGAGAAGCTGCTGGAGGCGGCGCCGCTCGACCTGCGCATCAATCCGCTGAAGGCCAACCAGCAGAGCGCGATCAAGGCGCTGGCCAAGGCGCAGATCACGGCGGAGACCACGCGCTGGTCGCCACTGGGCCTGCGGGTGAAGGGCCGGCCGCCGCTGGGCAGCGTCGACGCCTTCAAGGACGGTCTGGTCGAGATCCAGGACGAGGGCTCGCAGCTGGTCGCGCTGGCGGTGGCGCCGAAGCCCGGCCATCAGGTGGTCGATTTCTGCGCCGGCGCCGGCGGCAAGACGCTGGCCGTCGCGGCGCTGATGAAGAACAAGGGCCGCGTCGTCGCCTGCGACGTGCTGGACAAGCGCCTGAAGCGCGCCGCCGAGCGCTTCCGCCGCGCCGGCCTGCACAACATCGAAGCCCACCCGCTGACCAGCGAGCGCGATCCCTGGGTGAAGCGCCACAAGCGCAAGTTTGACCGCGTGCTGGTCGACGCCCCCTGTTCCGGCACCGGCACCTGGCGCCGCAACCCGGATGCCCGCTGGCGCCAGCTCGGGCCGGGGCTGGAACAGCTGCTGCCGCTGCAGGCCAACATCCTGGACAGCGCGGCGCGTCTGGTGAAGCCGGGCGGACGGCTGATCTATGCCACCTGCTCCATGCTGCATGACGAGAACGAGGCGCAGGTCGAAGCCTTCCTGCAGACCCACCACGACTTCATCGTGAAGCCCGTCGCCGAGGTTTGGGCGGAGGAGGAGGCCGGCGCGCCGCCGGTCGAGGGTCCGTACCTGCGCCTAACCCCGGCTAAGCACGACACCGACGGTTTCTTCGCCGCCGTGCTGGAGCGCCGCGCGGAAGAGAGCGTGTCGGAAGTCGGGCTGGAGCAGGGCGAAGTCGATCCGGTCGAGCTGGGCAAGGCGATCGATGCGTGAGTGAGGGGGCGTCGGCTGACGATGCCCCCTCCCTAACCCTCCCCCGCGTTCCGCAGGAGAGGGGACTGCCGCCGCATTGCAAACTCACCCTCTCCCGCGAAGCTCTCGCACAAAGCTATGCTTTGTGCTGACGCGACAGGCGGACCGTAGGTCCGCTGAGAGCGGGGGAGGGAGGGACCCGCGAAGCGGGAGGGAGGGGGCATCGCGAGCCAACCCTCCCCACCCTTGACAGCCGGGGTGGCGCGCTCCTTATCGGTGGGGTAGGCTTTCCGCCGCGCAATTCCCCCTCAAGAGGACCAGATGAAGTTCTCCTTCGCCAAGCCGTCCCTGCCGTCCTCCGGCGTCCTCGCCGTGACCGTCGCCGCCGACCGCAGCCTCGGCCTGATCGGCCGCGAACTGGATCAGAAGACCGGTGGGGCGCTGGCCCGCGCCATGGCCGCCGCCCGCTTCACCGGCAAGAAGGACGAGACGCTGACGCTGCTCGCCCCGGCCGGGACCGAGCTTGACCGCATTCTGCTGGTCGGCATCGGCAAGGGCGCCGACCTGACTGATCTGGTGCTCCAGGCCGCCGGCGGCGCCATCGCCGTGGCCCTGGACAAGGCCACCGACGAGGCGGCGCTGCTGGTCGAACTGCCGGAGGGGGCCAAGCTTTCCCCGGCTGCCGCCGCCGCCGAGATCGCCTTCGGCGCGCAGCTGCGCAGCTACAAGTTCGACAAGTACCGGACCAACGACCGCAAGTCCGACAAGAAGGAGCCGAAGCCCAGCCTGCGCAAGGTGACGCTGCTGGTCGAGGATGACGGCGCCGCAAAGGCCGCCTTCAAGAAGCTGGACACGTTGGCCGACGCAATCCGCTTCACCCGCGATCTGGTGTCGGAGCCGGCCAACGTCATCTATCCGGAAAGCCTCGCCGAGAAGACGAAGGAGCTGGAGCAGTTCGGCGTCGAAGTCGAAATCCTCGACCAGAAGAAGCTGCGCAAGATCGGCATGGGCGCCCTGCTGGGCGTCGCCCAGGGCAGCGCCTTCGAGCCGCGCGTGGTCGTGATGCGCTGGAACGGCAACCCGGATGCCGCTGACAAGCGCCCGGTCGCTTTCATCGGCAAGGGCGTGACCTTCGACAGCGGCGGCATCTCGATCAAGGGTGCGGCCGGCATGGAAGACATGAAGTGGGACATGGGCGGCTCCGCCACCGTGATCGGCACCATGTACGCGCTGGCCGCCCGCAAGGCGAAGGTCAACGCTGTCGGTATCGTCGGTCTGGTGGAGAACATGCCGTCCGGCACGGCGCAGCGTCCGGGCGACATCGTCACCTCGCTGTCGGGCCAGACCATCGAGGTCATCAACACCGACGCCGAAGGGCGCCTCGTGCTGGCCGACTGCCTGTGGTACGCGCAGGATGTCTACAAGCCCAAGCTGATGATCGATCTCGCCACCCTGACCGGCGCCGTCATCGTCGCGCTGGGCCACGAGCATGCCGGCCTGTTCGCCAACGACGACGACCTCGCCATGAACCTGACGGCCGCCGGCCTGAAGGTGGGCCAGCCGGTGTGGCGCATGCCGCTGGGTGACGGCTATGACAAGGAAATCGACTCGCCGGCCGCCGACATGAAGAACACCGGGTCGGGCGGCGGCGCCGGCAGCATCGTCGGCGCGCAGTTCCTGAAGCGCTTCGTCAACGACCTGCCCTGGGCGCACATCGACATCGCCGGTGTCGCCTGGGCGAAGAAGGACGGACCCACGGTGCCGAAGGGCGCCTCCGCCTTCGGCGTGCGCCTGCTCGACCGCTTCGTGGCGGAATACCACGAAGGCTGATGACCTGAGTTGAGTGAAGGAGCCATGACCGAAGTCCGCTTCTACCACCTGCAACGGCGCACGATGGAGCAGGCGCTGCCCAAGATCCTGGAGAAGGTTCTTGAGCGGAACTGGCGCGCCGTCGTGCTGGCCGGTTCGCCGGAGCGGGTGGACATGCTGAACCAGCATTTGTGGACCTACGATCCCGGCTCCTTCCTGCCGCACGGTGCGGCGCGCGACGGCTTCGCGGACCGCCAGCCGGTGTGGCTGACCGATGCCGATGAGAACCCCAACGGCGCCACCGTGCTGGTCACGGTGGACGGCTGCGTCAGCGATCGGATGGATGGCTTCGAGCTTGTCTGTGACCTGTTCGACGGCAACGACGACGAGGCGGTGCTGGCCGCCCGCCAGCGCTGGAAAGCCTGCAAAGCGGCCGGCCACAGCCTGACCTATTGGCAGCAGACCGACCGCGGCGGGTGGGAAAAGCGGGCCTGAGCTGAGGCGGTCGCAATACCGGTCGTTTCCGGATCATTTCGATTGCATTCGATCCGTTCAGAGGCAAATCTAATTGCCCACGCGGACGGTTCAAAGGTGCATGTTCCCGATGAACAGGAGCCAGATCGACCCGGCGCTCGCCCAGCAGGTCAAGGACGCGAGCATCCTGATCGTGGACGACAACCCGTCCAACGTCGACCTGTTGCGGGAAATCCTGAGCCATGACGGTTATCGCCGTGTGCGCGGCGAGACCGACCCGCGCAAGGTGCCGGACCTCTGCGCGGCGGAGCCGTTTGACCTGCTGCTGATCGACATCCGCATGCCGCACATGAGCGGCTTCGACCTGATGGAGCGGCTGAAGCCGATCTTCGGCGACGATTACGTGCCGATCCTGGTGCTGACCGCCCAAACCGACCAGGAGACCCGGCGCAAGTCGCTGGAACTGGGCGCCAACGATTTCCTGACCAAGCCCTTCATCGCCTGGGAGCTTCTGCACCGCGTGCGCAACATGGTGGAGATCCGCAAGCTCTACCGCCGCGCCGCCGAACAGAACCGCGAGCTTGAACACCGTGTGACGGAGCGCACCGCCGAACTGTCGGATGCGCTGGAGGCGGCGCGCAAGGCCGACCGCGCCAAGCTGGACTTCCTGGCGGTGATGAGCCACGAGCTGCGCACGCCGCTGAACTCCATCATCGGCTTCGCCGACGTGCTGGCAGGGGAGGGGATGGGCAAGCTGGGCCATCCCGATTACCTGGAATATGTGAAGCTGATCGAGGAAAGCGGCCGGTCGCTGCTGACCATGGTCAACAACATCCTGGACTATACGCGCGGCTCCACCGGCTCCATCGAGATCCAGGAAAGCGACGTCAACATCCCCCAGCTGCTGACCGGCTGCGCCGACATGCTGGCGCCGAAGGCGGCGGGCAAGCGGCTGACGGTGGCCGTCCATCCCTGTCCCGCCTTCCGCATGCGCATCGACCGCCGCCGGCTGCGCGAGATGGTGCTGAACCTTCTGGACAACGCGGTCAAGTTCACACCCACCGGCGGCCATGTCGCCGTGGCGGTGGAGGACCGCGGCAACTTCGTCGGGCTGACCGTGCGTGACAACGGGCCGGGAATTCCGGCCGAGCTGATGGGGCGCATCTTCAACCCCTTCACCCAGGCTGAACGCTCGCTGATCCGCCAGCATGAGGGGGTCGGGTTGGGGCTGCCCATCGTGCGCCGCTTTGCCGAATTGCATGGCGGCGGCGTTGAGATCGACAGCGCACCGGGGCGGGGGACGGCGGTGACCATCCTGCTGCCGAAGGAGCGGTTGCTGGAAGGGTGATGGCCCCTCGCTCAATGAAACGTGAACATCTCCGGCGCACCACCGATGCGCGCCACCAACCCACCGCTGGGCGGCACTTGCCGCCACTGGTCGCGCTGGGCGTCGACCGGTTCCGACACCACGATCAGGCCATTCTCTCCCCGGCGCCAGTACAGGCTGGGCGGCTTGTCGTCGGATGCCCAGCGCACCGCCCACACCCGCTCGCCGTCGGTCCAGGTCGCGGTGAAGCGAAGCGGCGCAGTGATGTCCAGCGCCTGCATCTCGTCGCGGATGGTATGCAGCACGCGCTGGAAGGCGCCGACCGAATCCTGCTCCAGCCCCTGGCCGATCGCGGCGAGGAAGATCGCCTCGCTGTCGGTGGTGCCGGTGCGCGAGCTGTACAGCTCGTCCGGGATCATCGCCTCCACCCGGCGGCGCAGGCGGGGCCAGTCGCCGATCTGCCCGTTGTGCATGAACAGGAAACGCCCGGCTTTGAAGGGATGGCAGTTGGCCCGGCTGACCGCGGTGCCGGTGGCCGCCCGCACATGGGCGAAGAACAGGTGGGAGCGGACATGGCTGCAGATCGATTGCAGATTCTCGTCCGACCAGGCCGGGCGGATCTCGCAATAGCGGCCGGGCTCGGTCCGCTCGCTGTACCAGCCGACGCCGAAGCCGTCACCGTTGGTTTCGGTCTTCGCCTCCGCAGCGTGCATCGACTGTTCGATCAGGGAATGACAGGGCGTGCAGACCAGCGTTTCCAGGAACACGGGTTCGCCGCAATAGGCAAGAAACCGACACATCGACCGACGCACCATGGCAGCCGCGACAGGGACTGCGTCAATTTGACCTGAGGCGCCGTGTGAAACAAGAGGGCGGGTTCATGGAAGCGTCATGCCCGCCGGCACCTGTTGCATTTCCGCCGGTTATCGCCGGTTCCGCCCGATACTTGTCACCAGACCAGCTTGGGCAGTGCAGCGACGCGCAGCGGCCCGACATAGAGCGCGCGGTCCTGCACAGTCACCGGGGCGGTGACCACCGGTTCGCCGTTCGGGCCGGTCGGACGCGCCAGCATGGCCAGGACGGTTTTGGCGATGGCGGCCTCGTTCGGGCGCATCATCGGCTTCACCGCGTCCAGGATGGCCGGTGCGCCGCGGATCTCCGCGGTCAGCGCCGCCTGCGGCTGCAACTGGGCATCCAGCGCCAGCGTGCCGGACAGCACCGCTCCCAGCGGTCCCCAATCCAGCGCCAGCCGGTCCAGTTCCACCGTGCCGCCGTCGCGGCTCCAGGCCGACAGGCTGGCCGGCTCCGGCCGGGGCGGTGCGCCCATGACGCGCAGGGTCAGTTCCGTCCGCTTCACCTCGCGGCCCAGCGTCGGCGGTATGCCGTCGGGCAGGGTCAGCCCGTCGGCGGACAGCGTCATGGTCAGGCCGGCGGTGCCGCGTTCGGCCGGCGGCTGGTCCGGCTGGGCGGCGCTGACGTCGAGCGCGGCGACCGGCACCGACTGTCCGGCGACCTGCGCGGTCAGGCCGGTGAAGTGCAGGGCGAGCCGCTCCAGCGTGCCCGACATCCGCATCGTCACGTCGCCGCTGCCGCCCTGCGGTGCCAGGATGTCGACGGGTGGCTGACCGGGCTGGACGACGGACAGGCGCTGCTCGCCCGGAAAGGTCAGTGCGATGCGCGTCGGGTTCCAGGGGGCTGCCTCCGCCACCAGACCCCCGCCCTGCCAGTCGGCGCCACGGGTCGCCAGATGGAGCTTTTCAAGCTCGGCCCGCAGGGTGAAGGGGAAGCCGCCGACGGTCAGCCCGCCATGTTCGACCACCGCCCCGTTGGCACGCTGGTCGGCGACCCAGGTCTCCAGCCCTTCCCGCACGGAACGGGCCGCCTGCCACCACCACAATGAATAAAGAAGGGCAGGCAGCAGCAGGACCATCATAACCAGGATGGTCGCGATCCGGCGCCCGGTCAGCAGGCGGCGCGGGGCGGAAGAGGTGGCATTGGGTCGCATCGGTGGCATGTCCGTTCCATCTCCGTACCGTTATAGCGACCCCGGAACCCGCATGCTAGGCTCGGTGGCTACCGATTCGGTTCCAACCAGTCCCAAGCGATCTTTCCTCCTGCGATCTGCCATGGCTCCCGATTCACCGATTCCGACTCCCGCCTGGACCGGCGATATCGCCGTCGAACCCGGCACCGACCTGTGGGTGTTCGGCTATGGCTCGCTGATGTGGAACCCCGGCTTCATGTTCGCGGAGCGGCATGCGGCGACCCTGGCGGGATATCACCGCAGCTTCTGCGTCGCCTCCTATCGCTATCGCGGAACACCGGAGCGGCCGGGGCTGGTGCTGGGGCTGGACCGTGGCGGCTCCTGCCGGGGTATCGTCTTCCGGGTGGCCGCGGCGGAGGTGCCCTCAACCCTCGACTATCTGTGGGAGCGCGAGATGGACAGCCGGGTCTACCGGCCGAGGCTGCTGCGCGTGCGCCTGCGCGATGGTCGGTCGGCGGAGGGGCTGGAATCGGTCAGCGCCTGCTGCTTTGTCGTCGACCGCAACCACCCGCAATATTGCCGAGGCCTGGACGAGGCTGCGGTCGTTTGTCGCATCGCCGGCTGCTGCGGCCAGCGCGGGCCCAACATCGATTACCTGGCCAACACAGTTGATCACTTAAAAGATCTCGGGATATGCGACCTCCGATTGTCAAAGTTATATGATCGTGTGCGCGGCTATTCGGGTTGACCCTAAGCTTGAGGTCTTCTTTTGGCCTCCTCGCAATCAATTGTAACGATTTTCCATCAATCTCTTATTGTCCAGTAATATTGTGACATGTTTGACGTTCAAATGTGTCGCCACTAATCCGTTTTGACACTGACCGGCCGAATCCATAGAATTCTAATGTTCTATCCGGGAGGTCGTGTGAATGCAGAACGTCAGCATAGGAAAAAAATTCCTCACCATTTCCGCAGTTATGCTCTGCGCAATCATAGGTGTGGCCGCCATCCTTCTCTCTTCTCTTCACACAACTCAACAGGAGGCCAGCGAGGCAAAGGTTCGTTCGATCGTCGAGGCTGCCATCGGTGTCGTCAAAGATTTTGAAACCCGGGCAGCCAAGGGCGAGATGTCTGAGGACGCGGCGCGTACCGCAGCACGCAACGCCATACGTTCGATGCGTTACGCCGGAAACGAATATCTGTTTGCCACAGATGCCAATGGCTTGGTTGAAGTCCACGGTGGGCAGCCGCAAATCGAAGGACGGAGTTTCAGTGGTTCCAAGGACCCGAATGGCGTCCCCTTTGCGCAACTTCTGGTGGATGAGGGTCGCAAGGGTGGCGGTTACGTCTCCTATTCCTGGCCGAAGGTGACGGGGGCCCAGCCAAGCCCGAAGATCGCCTATTCGCAGATGACGCCGGGATGGAAGTGGATCGTCGCCACCGGTGTCTATGTCGACGACATCGAAGCCGATTTCCGCCGTCATGCGCTGCAGGCCGGATTGCTCGGCGGTGGTTTGGGCATCGCGGCGCTGTTGCTGTCGTTGTGGATTGCGCGCTCCATCACGCATCCGCTGTCGCGGCTGACCGCGGCGATGCGCCGGCTGGCCAATGACGACCTGGATGTCGAAGTCACCGACACCGACCGCCGGGACGAGATCGGGCAGATCGCCACGACGGTCGGCGTGTTCAAGGAACGCGGGCTGGAAAACCGCCGCCTGCGCGCCCAGCAGGAGGAGATGCACGTCAAGGCGGAGGCCGAGCGGGTGGCCCTGCTGTCCAGGCTGGCCGACGGCTTCGAACGGTCCATCGGCGAGGTGGTGCGGCAGGTGACGGCCTCGGCCGGCACCATGCGCCAGACCGCCCAGTCGCTGACCGTCAGCACCGGCACAGCCACCAGCCGCAGCAGCGCCGCCGCCCAGGCCGCGGAAGAGGCGGCAGTGAGCGTCAACACCGTCGCCGGCGCCACCGAGGAGCTGTCCAGCTCCATCGGCGAGATCGGCCGGCAGGTTAGCGCTTCCAACGACGTGGCAAACCAAGCGGTGACCGAAGCGGCCAAGACCAACGAGGTGATGAACGGCCTCGTCCGCGCTGCCAACGAGGTGGGCGAGGTGGTGAGCCTCATCAACTCGATCGCTGGGCAGACCAATCTGCTGGCGCTGAACGCCACCATCGAGGCCGCGCGTGCCGGCGAGCACGGCAAGGGCTTCGCCGTCGTCGCGTCGGAGGTGAAGGGATTGGCCAACCAGACCGCCCGCGCCACCGACGACATCCAGAAGAAGATCGCCGAAATTCAACAGGCGACCAACGTGGCGGTGGTGGCGATCCGCGACATCGGCCATGTCATTGGCGAGATGACCAGCATCTCCAGCGCCATCGCCGCGGCGGTGGAAGAGCAGGGGGCTGCGACGCGGGACATCTCCGCCAACGTCCATCAGGCGGCCCAGGGCGCGCAGGCGGTCTCGGTCAACGTCGCCGGCGCCAGCGAGGCGACCACCGATGCCGGTGCCAAGGCCAACGAGATGCTGGATGAATCCGGGCTCCTGACCGGTGTCGCCGACCGGCTGCGCCGCGAGGTGGACGGCTTCCTGGAGAGCATCCGCGCGGCATGACGCCGCGCTGGCGCCTTGCCGGTCCGGCGCCCATCTTCAGGGCCATGACGACGATCCTGCGCATCCGGTTCCCTGCCCTGGGGACCCTGGTGGGTGCGGCACTGGCCCTGGGCGTGGTCGCCCCGGCCGGTGCCGCACCGCTTCACCACGACATCGACCTGACGCTCGATCCCGCCGCCGGACGGATGGAGGCGGTGGATCGGCTGACACTGCCGGCCGGACCTCAGTCCTTGCGGTTGGACCCGGCCCTGACGCTGGAGGAGGCGCGGGCCGGCGACAAGCCCGTCCCGGTCGACCGACGTGGCGACCGGCTGCGGCTGGTGGTGCCGGAGGGAGGCGGGCCGGTGACCATCCGCTATGGCGGCCGGCTGCCGGGCTTCACCGCCGGCACCGGGCTTGCGCTGGACGGTGAGGGCGCCTTTCTGCCGGGTCTTGGCGGCTGGCTGCCCGATCCGGCCTTGGCATCGGAAGAACCGCCGACCTGGCGCCTGTCGGTGCGGGTGCCGGCGCCCTATGTCGCCGTCGCCACCGGACGGCTGGTGGAAGAGGGGCGCGACGCCGCCGGCTACCGCGCGGTGTTCGAGGAAAGCCGCAGCGTGGAGGAACCTTCCGTCTTCGCCGGTCCCTGGACGGTGGAGGAGCGGATGGCGGGGGACCTGCGCTTGCGGCTCTATCGCCATCCGGAACAGACGGGGCTGGCCGACGGCTATCTCGGACTGTCGGAGCAGGCGATCGCCGCCGGGTCCGCCCGCATCGGCGCCTATCCCTTCGACGGCTTCAGCATCGTATCGGTTCCGCCGTCGGTGGGGCTGGGTTTTCCCGGCCTGACCGCCATCGGCCGTGCCGTGCTGCCGCTGCCCTTCATCCGCAGCCAGTCGCTGACCCACGAGATCATGCACAACTGGTGGGGCAATGGCGTGCGGGTCGGGGAGGGCGGAAATTGGGCGGAGGGGCTGACCACCTACATGGCCGATTATGCCGCCGCCCGCGAACGCGGCGCCGACGCGGCGCGGGCGATGCGGCTGGACTGGCTGCGCGACTATGCCGCCCTGCCGGCCGAGCGCGACCGCCCGCTGACGGAGTTCCTGTCCAAGACGCACGATGCCTCGCAGATCGTCGGCTACGGCAAGGCGGCGATGCTGTTCCACATGCTGGACACGGAGATCGGGCACGACGCCTTCGACGCCGGCATCCGGAAATTCTGGAGTGGGTTTGCCTTTCGCAATGCCGGCTGGTCCGACCTCCGCCAATCCTTCCAGACGGCGTCCGGCCGTGACTTGGACGGGCTGTTCAGCCAGTGGCTGGAGCGGCGGGGCGCGCCGATGCTGACCCTGGTCGATGCCCGTGCCTTGGGAGACGGTGTGCAGTTGACCCTGCGGCAGGAGGCCGACGCGCCCTATGCCCTGACCCTACCGGTGCGGCTGGAGACGGCGGCCGGGGTGGAGGAGCATAGCGTCCGATTCAACAGCCGGCAGGCGACGCTGCGCATTCCATCGAAAGCGGAGGTTCGGGCGGTGGCGGTCGACCCCGACTTCGACCTGTTCCGCCGCTTGGCGCCGGGGGAGGCGCCGCCGATCCTGCGCGACGTGACCCTGCGTCCGGGTGCGGAGCGGGTGATCGCCGCCGACGGCAAAGCGGCGGAGGCGGCAAGGACGCTGGCCGGGCGCCTGATGGATGGAGCAGGGAAGGAGGAAGGTGGTGGAGGGGCGCCGCTGCTGCTGGTCGGGACCGACGCGGTCGTGGCGCGGGAGCTGGAGGCGCGCAGGCTGCCTCCGGTGCCGCCGGAACTGGCCGGGCGGGGCAGCGCACGGGTGTGGGTGTCGCGCGCGGTTGACGGGCGAACGGCGCTGGTGGTGTCGGGTGCCGACGCCGAGGCGCTGCGGGCGCTCGTCCGGCCGCTGCCGCATTACGGGCGGCAGAGCTGGCTGGTGTTTGAGGGGGCGAAGGCGGTGGACCGTGGGGTGTGGGCGGTCGGCGACAGTCCGTTACGGCGGGTGGTGGTGCGGTGATAGTGTCGGCTTCGAGTGCCCCCACCTAACCTCCCCCGCTCTCAGCGGACCTACGGTCCGCCTGCCGCGTCAGCACAAAGCAAAGCTTTGTGCGAGAGCTGGGCGGGGGAGGGACTGCCGCCACTTTTCCGCATAAGCACGTGCCCCCTCCTCCGCCCAGCGGGGGAGGGTTAGGGTGGGGGCACCCCGCAGCCCGCACTTACCCTTCCTTCCCCTCGCCCCAGACCAGCCCGTTGAACAGCGGCTCGATCACCGGCTGGCCGAGGTCGCGGGTGATGAAGACCAGCTTGGTGCGGTGGTCGTCGCTGGGCCAGTCCTCCAGGCGGACCGGCGGGTGGAACATGTGCTGGACGCCGTGGACGACCACGGGCAGCTCGCTTTCCTGGACGTTCAGCAAGCCCTTCACCCGCAGCAGATTCTCGCCGGCTTGAGCGATCAGCGCTTCCATGAAGTCGACGAAGCCGTTCCAGGGAATCGGCCGATCGATCACCATGCAGAAGGCGCGGATATGGTCGTCATGGCGGTTGGCGTCGTGGTGATGATGGTCATGGCCACAATCGGGGCCGCAATGGTCGCCGTGATCGTGGTCATGGTCGTGGTCATGGTCGTGGTCATGATCGTGCCCATGGTGATCATGGTCGTGATGCTCATGTGCCTTGGCCTGCTCGTCGCGATAGGCCTCCTCGCGCAGCCAGCGGGCGACGTCGGGGCTCTTGGTTTCCGGGTTGTAGAGCCCGGCGTCGAACAGTTTGTTCGGATCGACCTCGCCATGGGCAGCGGGGATGATCGGGGCGGCCGGGTTGATGGCGGCGAGGCGCTGCATCAGGGCGGCGGTGGCCGCCGGGGTGGCGACATCGGTCTTGGTCAGCACGATGCGGTCGGCGACAGCGGCCTGCTTCACGCTTTCCGGCTGGCGGTCGAACTGGAGCGAGCCGTGCGCCGCGTCCACCGTGGCGATGACGCCGTCCAGGCGGAAGCGGGCGGCCAGCAACGGATCGGACATCAGGGTATGGATGATCGGGGCGGGATCGGCCAGCCCGGTCGTTTCCACCACCACCCGGTCGAATTCGGGGATCTCGCCCTTCACCCGCTTCAGGAACAGGTCGCGCAGCGTGTCGACCAGATCGCCGCGGATGGTGCAGCACAGACAGCCGCTGTCCATCAGCACCATGTTCTCCGACGCCTTGGCGACCAGCAGATGGTCGAGCCCGACCTCGCCGAACTCGTTGATGACGATGGCGGTGCGGGCCATCGCCGGGTTGCGCAGCAGCGCCTGGAGCAGCGTGGTCTTGCCGCTGCCGAGGAAGCCGGTCAGCACCGAGACGGGAAGACGGGCGGGAGGGGCGGCGGGAGCGCTCAACGGGGATTCTCCTGACAGGATTTGCACAGGCCGCGCACCTCGACGGTGGGGCGCTGGACGCGAAAGCCACGCTCGGCCGCCGCGGCGATGATGGCGGCGCCGACGCCTGGATCATCGATCTCGGCGGCGTCGCCGCAGGCCTCGCACACCAGGAACTGCCCGGAATGGACATCCCCCGGCGCGGCACAGCCGACATAGGCGTTCAGCGATTCGATGCGGTGGACCAGCCCCTGCTCGACCAGGAACTCCAGTGCGCGGTAGACGGTCAGCGGCGCCGCCGCCTTGCCGTCCTGCTGGCTGAGATCCTCCAGGATCGCATAGGCGCCGCGCGGCCGGTGGCTGGACCACACCAGCTCCAGCACGCGGCGGCGCAACGCGGTCAGCCGCGCCCCCCGTTCGGCGCACAGCGCGTCGGCACGGGTCAGGGCATCGGCGATGCAGTGGGTATGGTCGTGAAGCGCGGACATGGGTGTTACTTTATAACACTCTGTCGGCTGATGCAACGCGACAAGGGAAAAGGCGGCCCCGGGGGAGGGGCCGCCTTGTCAGGTGGCGGTCGTTCTTTCTTTTTGGGACGGCGCGACCGCACCGGGTCGCTGCCGGCACGATAGCGAAGGCGCGTGACCGATTGCGGGCGAAGTCATGACTCTTCGATGAAGATCGACACTCAGGTTTCGGCCTCCACCTTGTCCTTGCGTTCGTTGTAGAGGGTCAGCGCGCGGTCGCGGGCGACGGCATGGTCGATGATCGGGCGCGGGTAGTCGTCGCCCAGCCGGACGCCGGCCTGCCGCAGCACCTCGGTCGGCGCGGCCCAGGGCTGATGGATCCAGCGCGGCGGCAGCCGGTCCAGTTCGGGGACATACCGCCGGACATAATCGCCTTGCGGATCGAACTTCTCGCCCTGCAGAACCGGGTTGAAGACGCGGAAGAAGGGGGCGGCATCGGCGCCACAGCCGGCCACCCACTGCCAGTTGCCGGCATTCTGGGCCAGATCGGCATCGACCAGCGTGTCCCAGAACCAGCGCTCCCCCTCCTGCCAGGGCAGCAGCAGATCCTTGATCAGGAAGGAGGCGACGATCATCCGCACCCTGTTGTGCATCCAACCGGTCTCCCACAGCTGGCGCATGCCGGCATCGACGATGGGGTAGCCGGTGCGCCCACGCTGCCAAGCCCGCAGTCCAGCGGCATCCTCGCGCCAGGGGAAGTCGGCGAAGCGGCGGTCGAGCGGCCGGTCGGGCAACTCCGGCGCGTGGTGCAGCAGGTGATACTGGAACTCGCGCCAGCCAAGCTCGCGCAGGAAGGCGTCGATGCCGGGTGCCAGTTCCGGCCGGGCCTCGGCGGCATGGCGGGCGGCATGCCAGACCTGCCGTGGTCCGATCTCCCCGAAGGCCAGATAGGGCGACAGGACGGAAGTGCCGGGACGGTCCGGCCGGTCACGCTCCGTCGCATAGACCCCGACCGGCCCGTCGAGGAAATCGGCGAGGTGGGACAGCGCCGCCGTCTCCCCCGGCACCCAGCGCTTGCGCAGGCCCGCCGCCCAGTCGGGCTTTGTCGGCAGCAGGCCCCAACCGTCGAGATCGTCGCCGGCCGGTGCGGTGCGCGGTGCCATCAGTTCGGACGGGGCGCGGGTCGGCAGCGGCGGGTTCAGCGTGGCCGATAGATGGCGCCAGAAGGGGGTGAAGACCTTGAAGGGACCGCCGCTCTTGTTGCGGACGGTCCAGGGTTCGGCGAGCAGGCCGGCGTTGAAGCTGCGTGTGTCGATGCCGCGCGCCTTCAGACGCTCCTTGATCGCCGAATCGCGTGCGGTCTGGGCGGGGGTGTAGCGGCGGTTCCACAGGACGCACTCCGCCCCCGTCTCCGCGATCAGCGCGTCGAGCACGGCGCCAGGTTCGCCCCGGCGCAGAACCAGCGGCGAGCCGTGGCGGGCGCAACAGGAGGCGAGCCGTTCCAGACTGCCGTGCAGCCACCAGCGCTGCGCTCCGCCGAGGGTCCATGGATCCAAGGGGGGATCGCCGGATTCCTCCTCTAGGATGTAGAGCGGGATGACCGGCGCGCCGCGTTCGGCGGAGGCCTGGGCGGCGGCGGTCAGCGCCGGATTGTCGGCAAGGCGCAGATCGTTGCGGAACCAGACGATGATGGGGGCGGGCATGCGCGGTGCTCGATTGGTCTCATCCGGATCCACCGATATAGGCCGCGCTCACGCTTCGGCCAGAGCGTCAGCGCGCGCGGTCCGGCGACAAACGGGCGCAGGGGAAGCGGTAGACCCGGCCGCGCGCCGTCATCAGCACCTCGAAATCCGGATCCAGCAGCCCATCGAAGGCGGCGTCCAGCACGTTCAGCCCGCCGGTGAAGCTGCCGAAGGCCGGCAGGATCAGCTTGGCGCCGTCATGGGCGAAGCAGCGTTCGCGCACCCGCCGCCCGGCCAGCGCCACCGCGGCGGCCGGGTGCAGGTGGCCCGACAACTCGCCGACCGCGCCCGGCTGCGCCTCGTGCCGGAAGGTCAGGGGGCCGACGGACAGCTCCGCCACCACCCGGCCGCCCAGGCCCTGCGGCGGTTCGGGATCGTGGTTGCCGGTGATCCAGACCCAGTCCGCGACGGCGGCGGTCAGGCCGCGCAGCCGCTGCACGTCGGCCGGGTCCATCCGCTCCGCCGCGCGGCGGTCGTGGAAGCTGTCGCCCAGGCACAGCACGCGCGCCGGCCGCGCCATCGCGATGATCTCCGCCAGCCGGCCCAGCGTCGCCCGCGTGTCGTAGGGCGGCAGCATCCGGCCGCGCGCGGCGAAGGCCGATCCCTTCTCCAGATGCAGGTCGGCAACGGCGAGGATGCCTTCGTCCGGCCACAGCAGGGCGCCCGACGGATCGGCCAGCAGATCGGCGCCGCACAGCGTCAGCGCCGCGCGACAGGTGCTCTCAGTGAGGCTCATCACAGGATCAACCGGCCCTGTTGCGGATTGGCACGTTTGCCAGAGGCCGGTTTAGGAGGCGCCAGTTCCGGCATCGCCTCGGCCAGCAGCTCGGCCTCGGCGGTGGCGAGCAACTCGTCGGTGGCGCTGCCGTCCACCCGCTCGCGTCCGATCTCCAGGATCACCGGCACCGCCAGGGGGGAGATGCGATCGAGGTCCTTGTGGGTGATCCGGCCCCGCACCCGCGCCAGGAAATCGGACAGGCGGCGGATGTCGGTCAGCCCGCCGGCCGCATCGGCCCGCGTCGCCCGCAGCAGCACATGACCGGGGTCGTGCTTGCGCAGCACGTCATAGATCAGGTCGGAGGAGAAGGTGACCTGCCGCCCGGTCTTCTCCTGCCCCGGATGGCGGCGGTCGATTACCCCGGCGATCAGCGCCACGTTGCGGAAGGTCCGGCGCAGCATCGAGGATTCGTCCATCCAGGCTTCCAGATCGTCGCCCAGCATGTCCTGGTCGAACAGCGCATCCATGTCCGTCGGCGAGCGCAAGGACCACACCGCCAGCACATAATCCGTGGCGACGAAGCCCAGCGGCCCCAGCCCGAAGCGCTCCATCCGCCGGGTCAGCAGCATGCCCAGCGTCTGGTGCGCATTCCGCCCTTCGAAGGCATAGGCGACGAGGAAGCGCTTGCCGGCTTTGGGGAAGGTCTCCACCAGCAGCCCATCGCGATTCGGCAGGACCGAGCGGTAGCGTTGCAGCCGCAACCATTCCTGCACGTCTTCCGGCAGCCCGTCCCACTGGCGCGGATCGGCCAGCATGGCACGCACGCGCTCGGCCAGATGGGTGGTCAGCGGCAACCGCCCGCCGGCATAGGCGGGCACCTTCGGATCGCCGCTGCCGCCCTTGGCGACCTGGGCCTCCATTTCGCGCACGCCGAGGAACTTCAGCAGCTGGCCGGCGAAGAGGAAGGTGTCGCCGGGGGTCAGCCCCTGGATGAAATACTCCTCCACCTCGCCCAGCACCGGGCCTCGGTTCAGGCGGACACGCAGCAGCGCCTCCTGCGTGATGGTGCCGACATTCATCCGGTACTGGCGCGCCACCGCCGGGCCGGCTACCGCCATCCGCCCGTCCTCGCGCAGCTTCAGGCGCTGGAAGCGTTCGTAGGCGCCGAGCGCGTAGCCGCCGGTGGCGACGAAATCCAGCACATCGTCGAACTCGTCGCGCGTCATCGCGGCGTAGGGGGCGGCGGAGATCACCTCCTCATACAGGTCATCGGCCAAGAAGGGGGCGGCGCAGGCCATGCCGAGCAGATGCTGGGCCAGCACGTCCAGCCCGCCCGGCCGCGGCGTCTCGCCGTCCAGCGTGTGGTCATGGACGGCCTCCAGTGCGGCGCGGCATTCCAGCACCTCGAAGCGGTTGGCGGGGACCAGCAGGGCGCGGCTGGGCTCGTCCAGCCGGTGATTGGCGCGGCCGATGCGCTGGACCAGCCGGCTCGATCCCTTCGGCGCGCCGATCTGCACCACGAGGTCCACCGCCGCCCAGTCGATGCCGAGATCAAGCGAGGAGGTGGCGACCACCGCCCGCAACTCTCCGCGCGCCATGGCGCCTTCGACCTTGCGGCGCTGCTCCACCGCCAGCGAGCCGTGGTGGAGCGCGATCGGCAGATTGTCGTCATTGACCCGCCACAGCGCCTGGAACACCAACTCCGCCTGGGCGCGGGTGTTGACGAACAGCAGAGTGGTGCGCTGGCGGCGGACGCGCTCGTAGATTTCCTTCATGGCGTGCATCGCCATGTGGCCGGCCCAGGGCACCCGCTCCTGCGAGGTCAGGATCTCCACCTCAGCCTGCGCGCCAGAGCGGCCAAGGACGAGGCGCACGTCGTCGGAGTCGGTTCCGTCATGCCGACCACGGCGGGACAGCCAAGCCAGCAGCCGCTCCGGTTCCGCCACCGTCGCCGACAACCCGACGCGGTGGGCGGCGGGGGCGAGCCGCGACAACCGGGCCAGACCCAGCGCCAGCAGGTCGCCGCGCTTGGTGCCGGCCAGCGCATGCAGCTCGTCGATGATGACGCAGCGGAGATTGCGGAACAGCCGGTCGGCGTCGGTGTAGGACAGCAGCAGCGCCAGGCTTTCCGGCGTCGTCATCAGCATGTGCGGCGGATGGGTGCGCTGGCGCTTGCGCTTGGCGTCCGGCGTGTCGCCGGTGCGGTTCTCCGCGCGAATCGGCAGCCGCATCTCGGCGATGGGCTGTTCGAGATTGCGCTGGATATCGACCGCCAGCGCCTTCAGCGGCGAGATGTAGAGGGTGTGCAGCCCCTCGCGCGGCCGTTCGGCCAGTTCGATCAGCGACGGCAGGAAGCCGGCCAGCGTCTTGCCGCCGCCGGTGGGCGCGATCAGCAGGGCGCTTTCACCCTGCTCCGCCGCCTCCACCATGGCGACCTGATGCGGGTGCGGCGCCCAGCCGCGCGACCGGAACCACGCGGCGACATTGGGCGGAATCAGGGCAGGGGAGGGTGCATCCATGGCGATCGGACTGTAGCGGATCGCCTGGAACGGAGGAAGAACGATGTGCGGGACAGAGCCTTACACCGCCGCCGCCTTCTTCATCCCGAAGCAATGCTCCGGCCCCGGAAAGGCGCGGCTGCGGACCTCGGCGGCGTAGGTCGCGGCGGCCTCGCTCACCGTCTCGCCCAGGTTGGCGTAGCGCTTGACGAACTTCGGCTGGAAGGCGCCGAACAGGCCGAGCATATCGTCGGTGACCAGCACCTGACCGTCGCAGGCCGGCGAGCCGCCGATGCCGATGGTGGGAATTGCCACCTCTTCGGTGATGCGGCGGGCGAGTTGCTCCATCGTGCCTTCGATCACCAGGGTGAAGGCGCCGGCCTCGGTGATGGCACGGGCGTCGGCGGCGATCCGCTCCGCCGCTTCGGCATCGCGACCAACCGCCTTGTAGCCGCCGAGCGTGTTGACGGACTGCGGCGTCAGCCCGACATGGCCCATCACCGGGATGCCGCGGGCGGTCAGGAAGGCCACCGTCTCCGCCATCTCCATCCCGCCTTCCAGCTTGACCGCCTGGGCGCCGGTTTCCGCCATCACGCGGGCGGAGGCGCGGAAAGCGGCCTCCTTGCTCTCCTGATAGCTGCCGAAGGGCAGATCGACGACGACGCAGGCCCGTTCCGACGCGCGCACCACCGCGGCGCCATGGGCGATCATCATGTCCAGCGTCACCGGCAGCGTGCTGTCCAGCCCATAGACCACCATGCCCAGCGAATCGCCGACCAGCAGGATATCGACATGCGGATCGAGCAGCCGGGCCACCGGGGCGGTGTAGGCGGTCAGGCAGACGATCGGCTCGCCCCCCTTGCGGGCGCGCAACGCCGGGACCGAGTGGCGGGCGGTGAGGTTGGAAGCGCTCATGATCGGGCCTTTCCGGTACGGGCTGCGACGTTTTGGCTCGCTGACCGTTCAATACGCTTGACCGACGCACAATCAGGTCAAACGAAATGGCGCAGATACACCAAAACCGCCCACGCGAGGATCGCGGGACGGTCGGGTGCAAGACACAAGGGGTCTTGGGCGCGCATCACACGCGCCCTTCGCAGTCGCTACGTGCGACCGACGATTAATAGCCCTCGCGTTCCATCCGCTTACGGAGCAGCTTGCGGGTGCGACGCACCGCTTCAGCCTTCTCACGCGCACGCTTCTCCGAGGGCTTCTCGTAGTTGCGACGCAGCTTCATTTCACGGAAAATGCCCTCGCGCTGCATCTTCTTCTTCAGCGCGCGGAGGGCCTGATCGACGTTGTTATCTCGGACCAGAACTTGCACGTTTACCGTCACCCTTCCAAGTGTGCCGTGTTGCGCAAAGGCAACAAATAGGTATGCGCGGCGGGCGCACCCCTTGTGTGGGCGCAGTGTGTAGCATGCTCCACCGCCTTTGTGAAGGGGAGTCTTCGGCCTGCAAGCATAAGCCCGGCCAGACCCGCTGTGGCATAGCCACAGGAATCGGTTGCTCCGGCCGCATCCACACTCCAGATATAGCGGCATGCCAGTGCTTCCAATCGCCCGGATGGGCAATCCCGTACTCCGCAAGATCGCGGAGCCCATCGCCGACCCGACCGATCCGGCCATCGTCCGGCTGGCGGCCGACATGATCGCCACCATGCTGGACGCTCCCGGCGTCGGGCTGGCCGCGCCGCAGATCGCGGAGTCGCGCCGGATCATCGTCTTCCGAGTCCCCGCCGACCGCGGCGAGGGGGAGGAGGTGGCGAACACCGTCCTGGTCAATCCGGTGATCGAGCCGCTGACCGACGACATGGTCATGGGCTGGGAAGGCTGCCTGTCGATTCCGGGCCTGCGCGGGCTGGTGCCGCGCTTTGTCCGCATCCGCTACCGCGGCTATGGCCTTGACGGCGCCCGGATCGAGCGGGAAGCGTCGGGATTCCATGCCCGCGTGGTCCAGCACGAGGTCGACCACCTGGATGGCGTGCTCTATCTTGATCGCATGGACGATCTGCGGCTCCTCGTCTGCACCGAGGAAATGCATCACCTCAACGCCGCGCTGGCCGCGGCAAAGGATGCGCCGACCCCGGCCTGAGGGCGAGCGCAGGGAGATTTGGCGATGAGCATCGACACGCTTCGCGACGAGATCCTGGTGGCCAGCCTGCCCAACGTCGTCTTCGACGGCTGGAGCCTGCAGGCTCTGCGTGACGGCACCGAGATGATGGGGCTTGAGCCGTCGGCGCTGCTGCGCGCCTTCCCCGGCGGCGTCACCGACGCGGTGGAGCATTTCGCCGACTGGACCGACCGCCAGATGCTGGACCGGCTGGAAGCCCAGCCGATGGCCGAGATGAAGGTGCGCGAGCGCATCTCTCTCGCCGTCCGCACCTATTTCGAGGTTCTGGAGCCCTATCGCGAAGCCAAGCGCCGGCAGCTCTCCTACTTGGCGATGCCGCAGAACGTGACGCTCGGCCTGCGGCTGCTCTACCGCACGGTGGACGCCATGTGGTTCGCCGCCGGCGACACCTCCACCGACTACAACCACTACACCAAGCGGGCGCTGCTGGCGGCGGTGGTCAGTTCCTCCACCTTCTATTGGCTGGATGACAAGTCGGACGACCATGCGGAGACCCGCGCCTTCATCGACCGCCGGCTGGCCGATGTGATGGCGGTGGGCAAGGCGACCTCGTCGGTCGGCAAGCTCGGCTCGATGCTGAACATCCTGCCGAACCCGCTGCGCTTCGCCCGCCAGATGCGCCAACGCACCGCCGGCGCCCAGGCGAGCAACGCCACGATCCACATGGCGGAGAATATCTAAAGAGGTGACTGTCCCTCTCCCACCCCAGGAGAGGGACTATCCCGCCGTGACGGGCTTCTTCCGCTTCGCCCTCGCGGCCTTCTTCGCGGCGGCTCGCAGCGCCGCCTCGAATCCCGACCGGGCCCAGGGCAGCAGTTCGTCCTGGTCGTCCAGAGCCGAGTCGGGAGGCGGGTAGTAGGACAGGGTGGTCGGCTTGTCCGGCATCGGTCGGAATGGTTCCAGCCCCAGTTCCGTGAACGCCGCGCGGTTCACGTCGTCCGCCTTGAAATACAGAATCTCGTCGGCGATCAGCGCGAAGGTCAGCCCATCGATGGACAGGCCATAGCCGCCGAACATGCGGCGCACACGCACATCGCCCAGCGGCGCCAGCATCTCGCAGAGTGTCGCGACATACTCGCTGGGCGGCTGGGCGGGCATTTGTGGGAAACGGTTACTTCTTGCGGAAGGCGTCCAGGGCCACGACCTCGCCGCGCTTCGGTTCTTCGGCCGGGGCGGCTTCCTCCGCCTTTTCCTCGGCACGCTCGGCGGCGGGGCGGGGCGGCATGGTCGAGACCTCCGCCGATTCGGCGGCGGCCAGCGGCTGGAACTGCAGCGCGAAATTCACCGACGGGTCGGCGAAGGTGGTGATGGCGGCGAACGGGATCACCAGCCGCTCATGCACGTTGTTGAAGCTCAGCGTGACCTCGAAATGATCGTCCGTGACGTCCAGCCCGTAATACTGGAACTGCAGGACGATGGTCATCTCGTTCGGATACTGGGAAGCCAGGTAATCCGGGATCTCCACGCCGGGGAAGCCGGTGCGGAAGGTCAGGTAGAAATGGTGATTGCCCGGCAAGCCGCGCTCGGCAACCTCGGTCAGCGCGTCGCGGACAACGCCGCGCAACGCGGTCTCGACCATGCGGTCATAGCGGAGCTGCTCTTTCGGCATGCTTGGGCGGGTCCCTGATAACGCGATCGGTCCGGCGTCCCGCCTTGGCCGAGGGCCGGCACGAAACGCTGGAAAGAAGAGGTGTGGGCCTTCTGTTGCTAGGCGGCCCACGGCCCCACCCTTAGGCGCTAACCCTCGGGGATTAGGTTTAGGCTACCAGCCGCCGTTAGGCAGCGAGGCGAGCCTGAGCAACGTTGTCGTTGGCAACTATTGCAACGGCCCGATAACGGCGGAACCATGCCGAGCGAAAACCATGCCTTTACCACGCGTGTCGATCCTATTTCGCCCCCAACGACCCCGGTCAACGAGTCCGGTGTATGGTTGGTGGAGGCGCCGGGTACCGCCCCCGGGTCCACAACGCTTATTCCACAAGGCGTTTATCGCCATAGTCGGCGAACCGACGAGGCGAATATAGGCACTCCCGTTCGGCAAGGGAAGGGGGTGTGTGCATGATTGCCGAATGCGTTGCGTTGACGCGGGGCACTTCGTTCGTTCACCGTTCCCGACAGCCACGCGGTCTGGTAAGACAGCCGGCACCGTAACCCCGGAGTCACCATGCCGATCACGCCCGAGCAGCGCGACGAAATCGATCGCCTGCGCGCCGTCACCGCCACCACCCGCCGCGCCACCGTCCCGGCGCTGGAAGAGATCCTCTATCAGCCGCTGGAGGTTCTGGACCACGGCTTCGTCCGCGTTATCGACTATATGGGCGACGATTCGGCGGTCGTGCAGGCGGCGCGCGTGTCCTATGGCAAGGGCACCAAGAAGGTCAGCGAGGATTCCGGCCTCATCAAGTATCTGATGCGCCACCGCCACTCGACTCCGTTCGAGATGTGCGAGATCAAGTTCCATGTGAAGCTGCCGATCTTCGTCGCCCGCCAGTGGATTCGCCACCGCACCGCGAACGTGAACGAGTATTCGGCGCGTTACTCCATCCTCGACCGCGAATTCTACGTGCCGACGCCGGAACAGCTGGGCGCCCAGGCCGTGGTGAACCGCCAGGGCCGCGGCGACGTGCTGGAAGGCGAGGAGGCGGCCAACGTCATGCGGCTGCTGCGCGAGGATTCCGAGCGCGCCTACAGCCACTATGAAGAGATGCTGAACCACCGCGAGGACGGCACGGTCATCGACCCGACCCGCCAGGGTCTGGCGCGCGAGCTGGCGCGGATGAACCTGTCCTTGAACTACTACACGCAGTGGTACTGGAAGGTCGATCTCCACAACCTCCTGCACTTCCTGTCGCTGCGCGCCGATACCCACGCCCAGTACGAGATCCGCGTCTATGCCGACGCCATGCTGGACGTGGTGAAGCGCTGGGTCCCGGCGGTCTTTGAATCCTTCACTGAATACCGTATGGGCGGCGCCCACCTGTCGCGCACCGGTCTCGACGTGGTGAAGCGCCTGCTGGCCGGCGAGCCGGTGACGCAGGAGGCCAGCGGCCTGTCCAAGCGTGAATGGCGGGAACTGATGGACCAGTTGGGCCGTACCGAAGCTTAAGACGGAACCGAAGTCGATGACGCCGGATCAGGCCGAAAGCACCTACCGCCAGGGCCTGATCGCCGCGCAGGCCGGCCGCTGGGCCGAGGCGCAGGACCTTCTCGCCCAGGCCATCACCGCCCGGCCGGGCGTCGCCGTCTGGTGGGCCAATTACGGGCTGGTGCTGGAAAGTCAGGGCGATGCCATGGGAGCGGCGCAGGCCTATGCCGGGGCGCTGAACCTCGACGGCGGTCTCGCCATGGCGATGGACGGCCTGTTGGTGATGGCGGAGACGCTGGCCGGCGCCGGGCGCGCCGATCTGGCGGAAGTCTGCTACCGCAGCGCCATCGCGCTCAACCCGGCCGCGTTGGCCGCGCTGGTGAATGCCGGCAATCTGCTGCGGGCGCAGGCCCGCAGGCCTGAGTCGGCAGCGCTGCACCGCCGCGCTGCACACGTCGAACCCGACAGCTGGATCCCGCCCTACAACATCGGCAACGCCCTGGCCGAGATGAACCGGCCGGGCGAGGCCGACCGCGCCTATCGCGCCGGGTTGTGCCTGGAGCCGTCGCGGGTGGAACTGTGGGCCAACCGCGCCAGCCGCTCTCTCGCTCCCCAGGCCTGCATCGGCGAGGCTTTGATCGCGCTCGATCGCGCTCTCCGGTTGGCACCCGGCGCTGATTCGCTGCACAGCGCCCGGCTGTTCCTGATGCAATACGACCCGGCGCGAACCATGCCGCAGATCGCGCAGGCCCATGCCGATTGGGGCGCCCGCTATCCCGACCGACCGGCCGCCGCGGTGGCGGCGCCGGCACCGAGGCTACGCGTCGGTTACGTCTCCGCCGATTTCCGTGCCCACCCCGTCGGCACGTTCCTGGAACCGGTGCTGGTCGCCCACGACCGTGCTGCGGTCGAGGCGATCTGCTATTCCAACACCGCCAATCCCGACGCCGTGACGGCGCGGTTGCGCGGTCTGGCCGACGGCTGGGTCGACAGCGCGGCGATGGACGATGCGGCCCTGCTGGAGCGCATCCGCACCGATGGCATCCATATCCTGGTCGATCTGGCCGGCCACACGCTGGGCAACCGGCTGGGCGTGTTCGCCCGGCGGGCGGCGCCGGTGCAGGTCACCTGGGCCGGCTATGTCGGTACCACCGGCCTGCCGGCGATGGATTACCTGATTTCCGATCCGCGGCAGAGCCCAGAGGGCGCCGACGGTTGGGCCATCGAGGGCATCGTCCGCATGCCCGACGCCTATGTCCCCTGGTCGCCGCCGGCCGCCGCACCCGCCGTGGCGCCGTTGCCGATGATCGCGCGCGGCGCCCCGACCTTCGGGTCGCTGAATGCCCTGCCCAAGCTGAACGCGCAGGTCGCCTCCTTGTGGACCCGCCTGCTGGCGGCGGTGCCTGGATCGCGGCTGCTTCTGCGCACGCCCGGCCTGGACGATGCGGATTTGCGGGAGTGGACGCTGGCGCTGTTCACGGCGGCCGGCGCCGATGCGGCCCGCATCGAACTGCACGGTGCGGCCCCGCATGCCGAATTCCTGGCGACCTATGGCGAGATCGACGTCGCGCTCGACCCCTTTCCCTATTCGGGTGGGCTGACGACGCTGGAGGCGCTGTGGATGGGCGTTCCGGTGGTGACGCTGGGCGGCGACCGGTTCTGCGCCCGCCATACGGTGACCCACCTGACCTCCGCTGGGCTTCCGGCGCTGGTGGTCGAGGGGGAGGAGGCCTACATCGCCATGGCGGCGGCGCTGGTGTCCGATCCGGACGGGCTGGCGAGCATCCGCAGCCGCCTGCGCGACCGGCTCGCCGCCTCGCCCGCACTGGATGGCGTGCGCTTTACCCGCGCGTTGGAGGCGGCCTTCGGTGCCATGTGGCAGCGGGCGGCGGCAGGGCAGGGGCGGGCGTCCTTTGCCCTGAACTTCGACTGAGGTCAGCCCTTGTCGGCGACCGGTTTCAGTCCCGGTCGTAATCGTCGTCCCGCTCGTCCCCGCCTTCGTCTTCATCCGCTTCCGCGGCGAGGCGGCGCTGGTTGGCCAGCATGTCGAGCGCACCCTGCAGGATGTAGGCGGCGGCCATCTTGTCGACCACCTCGTCCCGGCGCTTGCGGGTCATGTCGGCCTCGCCGATCATGAAGCGCTCGACGGCCGAGGTGGACAGCCGCTCGTCCCAGAAGGCGATTTCGGCCTCCCAGCCCAGCAGGTCGGGACGTTCCAGCAGGTTCTTGGCGAAGGCGCGCACCGACTCGGCACGCGGCCCCTCCGTTCCGTCCATGTTCAGCGGCAGCCCGACCACCAGCCCGCCGATGCCGTAATCGCGGATTGTCTTGCCCAGCTCGCGCGCATCCTGGGTGAATTTGGTGCGCTTCAGCGTTCCGATGGGAGATGCGACGATCAGTCCCGGATCGGCCACCGCCAGCCCGACGGTCTTGGTGCCGACGTCAAGGCCAAGCAAACGTTGGTTTTTGCCCAGCCGGGCCGCGAGTTCGGAGAGGGTATGGATCATGATCCGACCATAAGGCCGCAGCCTTGTCACTGCAAGATCGCTTGAGTTGTTGTAAAAGATACTTATTCTTCTAAGTATGAGCAGCGCACTTTCCCTTACCGCCTTGTCGCACCGGCCGCTCGCCGACGCCGACATCCCCACCATCTGCGGGTTCCCACGCAACGCGGAGGAGCTGTATTTCCTGTTCCCGCGCGCCGTCTGGCCGCTGACCCCGGATCAGGTCCGGGCGACGCTGGGCCTCCGCCGCGATCCGACCGTGGTCACATTGACCGAGGATGGGCGGGAGCGCGTGGTCGGCTATGCCAATTACGCCACCTTCGAGGATGGCTGCACCGCCAGCATCGGCAATGTCAGCGTCGACCCGACCCTGCGCCGCCGCGGCATCGCCGAATATCTGGTGCGGACGATGATCGACCGCGCTTTCGATCACCATCACCTGCCCGAACTGACGCTTTATTGCTTCAATACCAACACGCCGGGCCTGCTGCTCTATGCCAAGCTCGGCATGACGCCGATCGCGCTGGAGACGCGGGTGACGCCCTGGGGCGAGCCGATCGCGCTGTTCAAACTGCGCATGGACCGCGCCAATTGGCAGTCGGCGACCCGCATCGCCGCATGATCCGGCGCCTTCTGAGTGTTGGAATGGCCGCAATCGTTGCGGTGCGCGTGCGCGGGTGATAGCTTCGCGGCCGATTTCCAATGTTTTGGAAGAGAGTAGAGGCATGTCGCTCGACAAGGCCACGGTGGCCAAGATCGCGCATCTGGCCCGCATCAAGGTGCCGGACGAGGAACTGGAATCCCTGGCTGGGGAACTGAGCCAGATTCTGACCTTCGTGGAACAGCTCAACGAGGTCGACACGAAGGACGTGCCGCCGATGACCAGCGTCGCCGCGCAGAAGCTGCGCCGCCGCAAGGACGAGGTCACCGACGGCGGTTACGCCGCGCAGGTCCTGTCGAACGGTCCGGAAACGGCCGAAGGCTTCTTTGTCGTGCCCAAGGTGGTCGAGTGATGACGGCGCTCACGCATCTGACGATGGCCGGGGCCCTGGATGGCCTTGCCAAGAAGGAGTTCACCGCGGTCGAACTGACCGAGGCGCATGTGCGCGCGGTCGAGGCCGTGCGTCCCTTCAACATCTTCATCACCGAGACCCCGGACGCCGCCCTGTCGATGGCCAAGGCCAGCGACGAGCGCCGCGCGAAGGGCTCGGCCGGGCCGATGGACGGCCTGCCCATCGCGGTGAAGGACCTGTTCTGCACCAAGGGCGTTTCGACGACCGCCGGCAGCCATATCCTGGACGGCTTCAAGCCGGAATATGAATCCACGGTCACTTCCCAGTTGTGGCGCGACGGCGCCGTCATGCTGGGCAAGGTGAACCTGGACGAATTCGCCATGGGCTCCGCCACCATCACCGCCCATCAGGGCGAGACGGTCAGCCCGTGGAGCCCCGGCGCGCCGGGCGCTTGGGAGAAGAAGATCGTCGCCGGCGGTTCGTCGGGCGGTTCGGCCGCGGTGATCGTCGCACGCGCGGCGCTGGGCGCCACCGGCACCGACACCGGCGGCTCGATCCGCCAGCCGGCCGGCTACACCGGCACCGTCGGCATCAAGCCGACCTACGGCCGCTGCTCGCGCTGGGGCATCGTCGCCTACGCCTCCTCGCTGGATCAGGCGGGGCCGATGACCCGCACGGTCGAAGATGCGGCGATCATGCTGCGCTCGATGTGCGGTTTCGATCCGAAGGATTCGACCTCGGTCGACATGCCGGTGCCGGATTTCCGCGCCGCTCTGACCGGCGACATCCGCGGCCTGCGCGTCGGCATTCCGAAGGAATACCGGGTCGAAGGCCTGTCGGCCGAGATCGCCGCGCTGTGGGATCAGGGCATTGCCTGGCTGAAGGAGGCCGGCGCCGAGCCGGTCGAGGTCAGCCTGCCGCACACCAAATACGCGCTGGCCGCCTACTACATCATCGCGCCGGCCGAGGCGTCGTCCAACCTCGCGCGCTATGACGGCGTGCGCTACGGCCTGCGGGTCGAGGGCGGCAACCTCAAGGAGATGTACGAAAACACCCGCGGCGCCGGCTTCGGCAAGGAAGTGCAGCGCCGCATCCTGATCGGCACCTATGTGCTGTCGGCCGGCTATTACGACGCCTATTACAACAAGGCCCGTCAGGTGCGTACGCGCATCAAGTGGGACTTCGACGAGGCGTTCAAGAGCTGCGACGTCATCCTGACGCCGACTGCGCCCAGCACCCCCTTCGCCATCGGCGAGAAGATGGATGATCCGGTGCAGATGTACCTGAACGACGTCTTCACCGTTCCGATCAACCTTGCCGGCCTGCCGGCCATGTCGGTCCCGGCCGGTTTGGGCGCCGACGGCCTGCCGCTCGGCCTGCAGCTGATCGGCCGTCCCTTCGACGAGGAGACGCTGCTGCGCGTCGGCCATGTCGTCGAAAAGGCCGCCAACTTCACCGCGCTTCCGCCTTTCGTGGCGTGACGCAGGGGACGTGACAGCGAAAGGGCCGGCTCGCAGGAGCCGGCCCTTTTCGTTTGTGGGTGGCGTTGGCCGACGCCAACCTATCAGGCTCCGCCGATCCCTTGTACATAGCTTTCGCCGGTCTTCGGATCGATGTTCTCACCCGTCCCCGGCGTGCCCGGCGGCGCTTCGTCCTTGTCGCTCATCGGCTCGACCGCCGGCTTCACCGGGATCGGCTTGGTCGCCGGACGATCAGTGCCGGACCGGTCGTTCTGCGGCAGATCGGACCTGTTGTCTTCGGCCATGGCGGCATTCTCCCTCTGTTGGCTCGCTTCACCTCCACCAACAGGCGGCCCGCCGCTTCGTCACCCTGTGCGCCCGCTATTCGGCGGCTTCCAGCGCCACCCGCGCCAGTTCCAACAACTTCTTGTCCACCTCCGCCTCATCATAGCCGGGGTTGTCGGCCAGCGAGTCGCGCAGGCGCATGGTGATGAACTCACCGGTGTGGTGCTTCTCGTAAAGGCGGACATCGCCCAGCGCCTTGGCGACGCGGTGCAGCCTGTCGCGATCCATCTTGCCCTCCCGTCTTGGTCACCCATCTTGATCACTGCTGTGGCAACAGCCGGGCCGCCGCATCATTCCTGTGCGTTGAGTTCCCCTTGCGCCGTACTGCGCATGGATGCCGGAACAGGACGCGGCTCTCCGGCGTCCCTGTTCATGGCTGCAATCACTGGCGATTGGGGGCGAAGGCATGGACCCGGGACACGATCAACGGCGCGAATTGCTCACCCGCGTCCGCCATGTCGTCGAGCATTACGAGCGCCACAGCACCGCCGGCCCCGCCATCATGCGCGGCGTGCGCTACGATCTCGCGGTGCGGGCGACCGACCTGAACGGCGACGGCTGCCTGTTCCCGGCCTGCGCTTGCGCCAAGGCGGATTGTGCGGAGCGCAAAGGCTGCGCACCGACCGATGTCGGGGTCTGGATCGAACAGGCCAAAAAAGAAAACCGCCCCCGGCGCGAGCCAGGAGCGGCTATCGATTGATGCAAAACCGGCCGCGGCGCCCGTTTCCGGACGCCGCGAGGCGACATCAAACGGAATAATACATCTTGTACTCGATCGGGTGCGGCATGGTTTCGAAGGCCATCATCTCTTCCGTGCGGAGGTCGATGTAGCCGTCGATCATGTCCTGCGAGAAGACATCGCCCTTGCGCAGGAACTCGTTGTCCTCGCGCAGAGAGTTCAGGGCTTCGCGCAGCGAGCCGCAGACGGTCGGGACCTTGGCCAGCTCTTCCGGCGGCAGGTCGTACAGGTTCTTGTCCATCGCGTCGCCCGGATGGATCTTGTTCTGGATGCCGTCCAGGCCGGCCATCAGCATGGCGGCGAAGGCCAGGTACGGGTTGGCCGACGGATCCGGGAAGCGGACCTCGACGCGCTTGCCCTTCGGCGAGGCGACGTACGGGATGCGGCAGGAGGCCGAACGGTTGCGGGCCGAGTAGGCCAGCAGGACCGGAGCCTCATAGCCCGGGACCAGACGCTTGTAGCTGTTGGTCGACGGGTTGGTGAAGGCGTTCAGCGCCTTGGCGTGCTTGATGATGCCGCCGATGTAGTACAGAGCCAGCTCCGACAGGTCGGCATACTGGTTGCCGGCGAACAGCGGCTGGCCGTCCTTCCAGATCGACTGGTGGCAGTGCATGCCCGAACCGTTGTCGCCGAAGACCGGCTTCGGCATGAAGGTCGCCGTCTTGCCGTAGGCGTGGGCGACGTTGTGCACCACGTACTTGTAGTACTGCATGTTGTCGCCGGTGCGGACCAGCGTGTCGAACTTGATGCCCAACTCGTGCTGGGCGGCGGCCACCTCGTGGTGGTGCTTCTCGACCGGAACGCCCATCTCGGCCAGGACGCTCAGCATCTCGGCGCGCAGGTCGTTGCAGCTGTCGATCGGGGCGACCGGGAAGTAGCCGCCCTTGGTGCCCGGACGGTGGCCCAGGTTGCCGTCCTCATAGTCCTTGTCGGACGAGTAGGTGCCCTCGTCCGAATCGAACTGGTAGGAGACCTTGTTCATCTCGACCGTGTACTTCACGTTGTCGAAGATGAAGAACTCGGCTTCCGGACCGAAGAAGACGGTGTCACCGATGCCGGCCGAGGCGGTGTACTTCTCGGCGGCCTTGGCGATGCCGCGCGGGCAGCGGGCGTAGGAGCCGCCGGTGCCCGGATCATAGACGTCGCAGAGGATGTTCAGCGTCGGCTGGGCGGCGAACGGGTCCATGATGGCCGTCGTCGGGTCCAGCTTCAGGATCATGTCCGACTCTTCGATGCCCTTCCAGCCGGCGATCGAGGAACCGTCGAACATGATGCCGTCTTCGAACACGTCCTCGTCGATGGTCGAAACGTGCTGGGCCGTGTGGTGCAGCTTGCCGCGCGGGTCAGTGAAGCGCAGGTCCACGTACTTGACGTCGTGTTCCTTGATCAGGTCGAAGACCTTGCTGATGTCGGACATGTCTCTTTTTCCACGCTTTAAGAGGGTTGGATCCCGCTGCGTCAAGCCGCTGCCCAAGCCCCGTCGGGGTCTTGGCGGCGGAGGGCGGCGCTCGCGGCGGACGTTATCTCACGCCTTTCTTCCCCGCACAACGCGCCAACCCAAAAAGTCGCACGTTCGCCATAGGCGGCCATCAGCCGTTCGGCGAGGTGTGCGGCCGGGGCCGGCAGGAGGTGATGGGGAAAGCGGCGCATGTTGGCGGATGCTGGTCGGGAGGGTGCCGGTCGGAAGGGAGGAGCCGGTGGACGATGCTATCCGGGCGCGATCAGATCGCGTCGGCGCCCTTCTCCCCGGTGCGGATGCGGACCACCTCCTCCACGGGCGTGACGAAGATCTTGCCGTCGCCGATGCGGCCGGTATGGGCGGCCTGCTGGATCGCCTCGATCGCCCGTTCCACCAGGGAATCCTCCATCACCACCTCGATCTTCACCTTCGGCAGGAAGTCCACGACGTATTCCGCGCCGCGGTAAAGCTCCGTGTGGCCCTTTTGGCGGCCGAAGCCCTTGGCTTCGGTGACGGTGATCCCCTTGATCCCGACTTCGTGAAGGGCTTCCTTCACCTCGTCGAGCTTGAACGGCTTGATGATGGCTTCGATCTTCTTCATGGGTCTCTCGTGTACGAGGTGCCAACGTCGGCAGGCACCGTCCACGGCACTGCCGACAGCGACGACGATAAGCATGGAGCGTGCCACATTCGGCCGGTCCGATCCGGCGGCATCGATGCTGGTCATAAGACGGACGGGTGCCGTCCAATGGGGCAGGGTGCTGCCAAAGGATTCAGCGGAGTGAACAATATTTGTGCAACTGGTGCAAGCGCTCCGCGGCGCCGGGCGTGTCACGGCCGTTTCGACCGGGCGAAAGGGGTGCCGTTCCGCCCCGAAAGAAGTTTTTTCACTTTTCGTGAAAAAGGCGCTTGACCGGTCAGCCGCGGTGGAGCATAACGCGGCTCCCGACGGCGGAAACGCTGACGGCGGCGGTGGTAGCTCAGTTGGTAGAGCTCTCGGTTGTGGTCCGAGCGGTCGTGGGTTCGAGTCCCATCCATCGCCCCATCTTCTTCTTCGCGTCTTGGAAAATTTCGGTTTTATAAACGTCCGCACGGCTGGCCCGCCGTTTCGCGGACGTTTATGCTTGTCCGCATCTTTTGTTCCGGGTGAAGACGCTGCCTACGGGTAGAGCGGGCGTGCGAATGTTCGCCCGCACAAGGAACGGCAAGGCAAGCCGGGGTCGGCCAAGGTTGGGGAGAGTGGGGGATGGATGAGCTTCTGTCCGTCGCGGAGATGTATCGGGCCGACCAGTTGGCCATCGCCGCCGGGGTGCCCGGCCCGGCCCTGATGGAGGCCGCCGGCGCCGCCGTGGTCCGTGCCGTGTGCGAGCGCTGGGCGCCGCACCCGACCGCCGTGTTCTGCGGCCCCGGCAACAACGGCGGCGACGGCTTCGTCATCGCCCGGCTTCTGTTGGAGGCCGGCTGGCCGGTGCGGCTGGCCCTGCTCGGCACACGCTCGGCCCTGACCGGCGATGCGGCGGTGGCGGCGGAGCGCTGGCCCGGCCCGATCGAAGCGGCCGATCCCTACATCCTCAAGGGCAATCCCCTGGTCATCGACGCGCTGTTCGGCGCCGGCCTGTCCCGGCCGCTCGATGGGCTCGCCCGCGCCATCGTCGAAGCGATGGAGGGGCGCACGGTCGTCGCCGTGGACGTGCCGAGCGGCTTGCACGGCGACAGCGGCCGGGTGCTGGGAGCCGCTCCCCAAGCGGCGCTGACCGTCACCTTCTTCCGCCGCAAGCCCGGCCATGTGCTGCTGCCCGGCCGCACCCTGTGCGGCGAGGTGGTGGTCGCCGATATCGGCATCCCGGAGCGTGTTCTGGACAGCATCGCCCCGCAGACCGCGGTGAACGAGCCTTCGCTGTGGCACCACCGTTTCCCCTGGCCGGCGCTGGACGGCCACAAATATGCGCGCGGCCATGCCGTGGTGCTGGGCGGCGCGCGGATGACCGGCGCGGCGCGTCTGGCCTCGGTCGCGGCGCTGCGGGCCGGGGCGGGGCTGGTCACCATCGCCTGCCCGCCGGAAGCGTTCCCCATCTATGCCGCCGGATGCGCCAGTGTGATCGTCGATCCGCTGGAGGATGCCGGCGCCTTCGCCCGGCTGCTGCAGGACCCGCGCAAGAACGCCGTGCTGATCGGTCCGGGGGCAGGCAGGGGGGCGCAGACCCGTGCCGCCGTGACGGCCGCGCTGGACGCCCGGCGAGCCTGTGTTTTGGATGCCGACGCACTGACCAGCTTCGCCGAGTCGGCCGACGAACTGCTCGACCGGCTCGACAAGCGTTGCGTCCTCACCCCGCATGAGGGGGAGTTCGCCCGGCTGTTTGGTGATTCGGTCGGCATGGACGGCGACAAGCTGTCGCGGGTGCGGGCCGCCGCCGCGCGGTCCGGCGCGGTCGTCGTCCTCAAGGGGGCGGATACGGTGGTCGCGGCGCCCGACGGGCGTGCCGTCGTCAACGTCAATGCGCCGCCCGATCTGGCGACCGCCGGCACCGGCGACGTGCTGGCCGGCATCGTTCTGGGCCTGCTGGCGCAGGGAATGGACGGGTTCGAGGCCGCGTGCACCGCCGTCTGGCTGCATGGCGAGGCGGGGCGCGCGCTCGGCCCCGGCCTGATCTCCGACGATCTGGCGGGGGCGCTGCCCGGTGTGCTGAAGGCGCTGAAGGCGCAGGGTTGAGGTCTGCCAAGACCGGCCCATAAGTCGACATCCGCGGTACCCCTGACGACGGCGTTCGCGCGCCCTCTTGCGGCGGCGCTCCGGTCGGGCCAGACTCCGGGGCATGAGCGACGCACCCGACACCACCACTCTGGAGCCTGTGCCGCCATCTCCGGCCGCGCAGCCCAATTTCTTCGACCGCGCGCTGGACAACCTGCGCACCCGCTGGCGCGAGATCGCGGCATCGGCCCGCGGCGCCGTCGGCGCGCCGCCGCGCACCCATCTGCCGAAGGAGGACGCCGAGCGCCTCAAGGAGCAGATCGAGGCCTGCCTGGAATCGCGGGGCGGCGAGGTTTCGGCCCGCGCCCGCGCTGCCCAGCTCGGTCGCACCTATCTGGCACTGGATCCCCAGGGTCGGCGCAACTTCCTAGTAATGCTCGCGCGCGACTTCGACGTCGACCGCGATGCGGTGATGGACGCGATGGCGACCTTCCAGGCCGCCGCCGACCCGGTGGCCCGCGGCCATGCCGAACGGGCGCTGCGCCGGGCGCTGGAACCGCCGCGCCTGCGCCTGCTCACCCAGTTCAACGCTCTGCCGGAAGGCGTCAAGTTCCTGGTCGACCTGCGCGCAGAGCTGATGGAGATGGCGCGCGGCGAACCGCTGCTGCAGGCGCTGGAAGACGATCTGAAGAATCTGCTGCGGGCGTGGTTCGACGTCGGTTTCCTGGAGATGCACCGCATCACCTGGGACAGTCCGGCCTCGCTGCTGGAAAAGCTCATCAAGTACGAGGCGGTGCACGAGATCAGCGGCTGGCAGGACCTGAAGGACCGGCTCGATTCGGATCGCCGCTGCTTCGCCTTCTTCCACCCGCGCATGCCGCACGAGCCGCTGATCTTCGTCGAGGTCGCGCTGGTCCAGGGCATGTCGGACAATGTGCAGGCACTGCTCGACCCGACCGCCCCGGTCTGCGACCCCAAGAGCGCCGACAGCGCCATCTTCTATTCGATCTCCAACGCGCAGGTCGGGCTGGCCGGCATCAGCTTCGGCAATTTCCTGATCAAGCGGGTGGTCGACGGGCTGGCGACCGAGTTCCCCAACATCAAGTGCTACGCCACCTTGTCGCCGATCCCCGGTTTCCGCCGCTGGTTCGACCGGTTGTTGGACCGCGACGGCGATGCCCTGCTGACCAACACGGAGGCCGAACGCATCGCCGAACGGCTGGCCGAGTTGGAGCAGGCCGACGACGGCGAGGCGACCACCGAAGGCGGCGTCGGCACCGACGAATCGCCGCTGCTCGCCCGCGCTCTTTCCCGTCCCGGCTGGGCGGAGGACGAGGAGTTGCAGAAGCACCTGCGCGGTCCACTGATGCGGATGTGCGTCCATTACCTGTCCAGTGTGCAGGAGGCAAAGGGCAATGGCCGACCCCGCGCACTCGACCCGGTGGCGCATTTCCACCTGACCAACGGCGCCCGGATGGAGCGGCTGAACTGGCTGGCCGACCGCTCGGCCAAGGGGCTGAAGCAGTCGTTGGGAATGATGATCAACTACCGCTACCGGCTGGGCGAGATCGACGCCAATCACGAGGCCTACACCGGCGAGGGACGCATCATCACCTCGTCCGCGGTGCGGTCCCTGGACAAGGCGGGGAGCAAGGCGGCGGGGAAGGCCGGCGGCTGACGCGAACAGAGCGGGCCTCACTCTCTCGCGTGGGGCCATTTTGCCTGTTTGCTTCCGGCGCGCTGTGCTATAGACCGGACTTCGCCGGCGGTCCGGCGGGTGTTTCGGCACCCGTCGCGGCTGCCTTTGCCATGAACGCGGGCGTGGCGGAATTGGTAGACGCGCTGGATTTAGGTTCCAGTGACTTCGGTCGTATGGGTTCAAGTCCCTTCGCCCGCACCATGGCAACACCTTGGACCGCATGGACAACACGGATTCGGGCCGCCCGGACGGGCGCCGCCGGGCCGGAACAACGAGATAGGCTTTCGTTCCGATGAACATCACCGAGACCAGCACCGACGGCCTCAAGCGCGAATTTCAGGTCGTCATTTCCGCCAAGGACATCGAAGAGAAGGTGAACGGCAAGCTGGAAGAGCTGCGCCGCACGGTCCAGCTGCCGGGCTTCCGTCCGGGCAAGGTGCCGGTCACCGTGATCAAGCAGCGCTATTTCGGCGGCGTGCTGTCCGAGGTGCTGGAGGACGCCATCTCCGACAGCTCGCGCCAGGCGCTGAGCGAGCGCGGTCTGCGCGTCGCCCTGCAGCCGAAGATCGAAGTCGAGAAGTACGAGGACGGCGGCGACCTCACCTACAAGATGGCGGTCGAGCTGCTGCCGGACGTCGAGCCGGGCGACTTCTCGGGCATCGAGCTGGAGAAGCCGGTCGCCGAGGTCACCGACGAGTCGGTGGAAGAGGCGCTGACCCGTCTGGCCTCGGCCCACTCGACCCAGGCCCCGGTCACCGAGGACCGCGCGGCCGAGACCGGCGACATCGCCGTGATCGACTTCGCGGGCAGCGTCGACGGCGAGGCCCTGCCGGGCATGGACGGCAAGGACTACCCGCTGGAGCTGGGCGCCGGCCGCTTCGTGCCGGGCTTCGAGGAGCAGCTGGTCGGCGCCAAGGTCGGCGAGCACCGCACCGTCAACGTCACCTTCCCGGAAGACTACCCGCATGAGCGCCTGAAGGGCGCCGCGACGGTCTTCGAGGTCGACGTGAAGGAGCTGCGCAAGAACGTCCCGGCCGAGGTCAATGACGAACTCGCCAAGGAGTTCGGCATGGAGAGCCTGGAGAAGATGCGCGAAGCGATCCGCGACCGCATCAAGGGCGAGTATGACGGCCTGTCGCGCCTGCGCGTGAAGCGCCAGCTGCTCGACAAGCTGGCGGAGGCCCATTCCTTCGAGGTGCCGGCCGGCATGGTCGACATCGAGTTCGAGGGCATCTGGGCCCGCCTGCAGGAAGAGCTGAAGAACGGCACCGCCGGCGAGGACGCCAACAAGTCCGAGGACGACCTGAAGGCCGAATACCGTTCGATCGCCGAGCGCCGCGTCCGCCTGGGTCTGCTGCTGTCGGAAGTCGGCCGCCGCAACAACATCCAGGTCACCCAGGACGAGGTCAACCGCGCCCTGATCAACGAAGCCCGCCGCTTCCCCGGTCAGGAGCGTCAGGTGTTCGAGTTCTTCAAGCAGAACCAGCAGGCGCTCGAGAACCTCCGCGCCCCGATCTTCGAGGACAAGGTCGTCGATCACATCCTGGATCAGGCCAAGGTGACCGAGAAGACCGTCAGCGTCGAAGAGCTGAGCAAGGACGAGGACGAGTCCGAAGCGGCCTAACTCCCCGAAAGGAGTGGGGGCGGACTACCATCCGCCCCCAAAGGTTCCTATATGTGGTTCCGTGCCGGCAACGATCACCGGTTCAGCCAACTGCGGGGGCAGGGAAGAACACATGTACGACTTCGAGCCGAAGATGAATGCTCTGGTCCCGATGGTCATCGAACAGACCAACCGGGGCGAGCGCGCGTACGACATCTATTCGCGCCTGCTGAAGGAGCGGATCATCTTCCTGATCGGCGGAGTGAACGACGCCGTCGCCAGCCTGATCTGCTCGCAGCTGCTGTTCCTTGAGTCGGAGAACCCGAACAAGGACATCGCGCTCTACATCAATTCGCCGGGCGGCTACGTCTCGGCCGGCCTCGCCATCTACGACACCATGCAGTACATCCGTCCGCAGGTGTCGACGGTGTGCATGGGGCAGGCGGCCTCGATGGGTTCGCTGCTGCTGGCCGCCGGTGCGCCGGGCAAGCGTTTCTCGCTGCCCAACAGCCGCATCATGATCCATCAGCCGTCGGGCGGCGCCCAGGGCCAGGCTTCGGACATCGAAATCCAGGCCCAGGAAATCCTGAAGCTGCGCTCGCGCCTGAACGACATCTACGCCAAGCACACCGGGCAGGATCTCGACACCATCGAGTCCGCCATGGAGCGCGACAAGTTCATGTCGCCGGAAGAGGCGAAGGCCTTCGGTCTGATCGACGAGGTGGTGGAGAAGCGCCCGGGCGTCGATCACCATTCGTAACCCACGCTTCTAGGGCCCTCCCAACAAAGGGTTGATCGGGTCGTGACGCTGATGTTGAATGGCAGTGACACGATCCGGTCATAGGGGCCGGTCATAGGGGAAGCCCCTTGTGGCATGTCCGGTATGCGGATTGTGATGCGTCGCTAAACCGGCGCGTGACCTTGTCGCGGACGTCGTCCGCGATAACCTGAGTAGGACCGGCGTCGGGGGGCGCCGCGAACGGGCATGGTCCTAGGGGTCCACGCCTCCCGCGAGATGACGGAGTACCGATGAGCAAGTCCAGCAGCGGCGATTCGAAGAATACGCTCTACTGCTCCTTCTGCGGCAAGAGCCAGCACGAGGTCCGCAAGCTGATTGCCGGTCCGACGGTGTTCATCTGCGATGAATGCGTCGAACTGTGCATGGACATCATTCGCGAGGAGAACAAGACGACCCTCGTGAAGTCCCGCGACGGGGTCCCGACTCCGCGCGACATTCATGCGGTGCTCGACGATTACGTCATCGGACAGTCCTACGCCAAGCGCGTGCTGTCGGTGGCGGTCCACAATCATTACAAGCGCCTTGCCCACGGGACGAAGCACAACGACGTCGAACTGGCGAAGTCGAACATCCTGCTGATCGGCCCGACCGGCTGCGGCAAGACGCTGCTGGCCCAGACCCTGGCCCGCATCATCGACGTTCCCTTCACCATGGCCGACGCCACGACGCTGACCGAAGCTGGTTATGTCGGCGAGGATGTCGAGAACATCATCCTCAAGCTGCTCCAGGCCGCCGACTACAATGTCGAGCGGGCGCAGCGCGGCATCGTCTACATCGACGAGGTCGACAAGATCAGCCGCAAGTCCGACAACCCGTCGATCACCCGCGACGTGTCGGGCGAGGGCGTGCAGCAGGCCCTGCTGAAGATCATGGAGGGCACCGTCGCCTCCGTGCCGCCGCAGGGCGGGCGCAAGCATCCGCAGCAGGAATTCCTGCAGGTCGATACCAGCAACATCCTGTTCATCTGCGGCGGCGCCTTCGCCGGCCTGGACAAGATCATCGCCCAGCGCGGCAAGGGCACCAGCATCGGCTTCGGCGCCGATGTCCGCTCCGCCGACGAGCGCGCCACCGGCGAGATCCTGCACGAGGTCGAGCCCGAGGATCTGCTGAAGTTCGGCCTGATCCCCGAGTTCATCGGCCGTCTGCCGGTGCTCGCCACCCTGTCCGATCTGGACGAGGCGGCGCTGGTCGAGATCCTGAGCAAGCCGAAGAACGCCCTGGTCAAGCAGTACCAGCGTCTGTTCGAGATGGAGGATGTCCATCTGGAGTTCTCCGAGGACGCCATGCGCGCCATCGCCCACAAGGCCATCGCCCGCAAGACCGGTGCCCGCGGTCTGCGGTCTATCATGGAAGCCATCCTGCTCGACCCGATGTTCGACCTGCCGGGCCTCACCGGCATCGAGAGCATCCTGGTCAACAAGGAAGTGGTCGAAGGGCGCGCCAAGCCGCTCTACGTTCATGCCGAACGGCGCAGCGAAGCGCCGGGCGCGTGATCGGACGACAAGCCGTCGCACTCTTTGTGGCGGGACGACGAGAGGGGCGCTTCGGCGCCCCTTTTTCTTTTTCGGCCGATTTCCAATGCGGTCGGCGCATGGCACCCGGACTGGTCATTCCGAATCGTCGCCCCTCCAGTGCCTTAGGAGCGGATCGTCTGCGGCTGATAGGGTGAATGACGCCGCAAAGCTTCCGTTTGGGTGGTTGAAGGGGCGTAAAACCGGCTCGAACCGTCTGTTATGTCGTCCGAAAGGGGAGCAAAGGCGGTCTTAGCCGGCCAAACGGCCGTTTCACCTTGCGGAAACGGCGGGAAGACGGTCGCAGCCCCTTGAAGGGCGCATGGCCGTGTGCCACGTTAGTCCGGTGCCGTAGGCGATCCCCGCGCTCAACCCGAGGCGGGGGCTGTGTCAGGCCCATTCCGGGCTGGCGGCGATCCATTCATTGAGGCCCTGCCCATGATCGAACTCTCCCGTGGTGCCCTCTACCCGGTCCTGCCGCTGCGCGACATCGTGGTCTTCCCCCACATGATCGTGCCGCTGTTCGTCGGGCGCGAGAAGTCCGTGCGCGCGCTGGAAGACGTGATGAAGGATGACAAGCAGATCCTGCTCGTCACCCAGAAGAACGCCGCGCAGGACGATCCGACTCCGGCCGACATCTACAGCGTCGGCACCGTCGGCACCGTGTTGCAGCTGCTCAAGCTGCCGGACGGGACCGTCAAGGTGCTGGTGGAAGGTGGCCAGCGCGCCGCCATCACCAAGTTCGCCGACAATGAGGAGTTCTTCCAGGCCCAGGCCGAACTGGTCGAGGAAAAGACCGGCGAGAACCAGGAGCTCGAAGCCCTGAGCCGCGCCGTCGTCTCCCAGTTCGAGCAGTACATCAAGCTGAACAAGAAGATCCCGCCGGAGGTGCTGGTCTCGATCAACCAGATCGAGGAAGCCGGCAAGCTGGCCGATACCGTCGCCTCGCATCTGGCGCTGAAGATTCCGGAAAAGCAGCAGCTGCTGGAATGCGCCACCGTGTCTGAGCGCCTGGAGCGGGTCTATGCCTTCATGGAAGGCGAGATCGGCGTGCTGCAGGTGGAAAAGCGCATCCGCAACCGCGTCAAGCGGCAGATGGAGAAGACCCAGCGCGAGTACTATCTGAACGAGCAGCTGAAGGCGATCCAGAAGGAACTTGGCGAGACCGAGGACGGCCGCGACGAATCGGCGGAACTGGAAGAGAAGATCAACAAGACCCGCTTCTCCAAGGAAGCCCGCGAGAAGGCTCTGGCCGAGCTGAAGAAGCTGCGGTCGATGAGCCCGATGTCCGCGGAAGCCACCGTGGTCCGCAACTACCTTGACTGGATGCTGTCCATTCCGTGGAAGAAGCGCACCAAGGTGAAGCGCGACCTGAAGCTGGCCCAGAAGGTGCTGGACGACGACCATTACGGTCTGGAGAAGGTCAAGGAGCGCATCCTTGAGTATCTCGCCGTCCAGAACCGCATGAACAAGGTCAAGGGGCCCATTCTTTGCCTCGTCGGCCCGCCAGGCGTCGGCAAGACCTCGCTCGGCAAGTCGATCGGCAAGGCGACCGGCCGCAACTTCGTCCGCATGTCGCTCGGCGGCGTCCGTGACGAGGCCGAGGTGCGCGGTCACCGCCGCACCTATATCGGCTCGATGCCCGGCAAGGTCATCCAGGGCATGAAGAAGGCCAAGTCCTCCAACCCGCTCTTCCTGCTGGACGAGATCGACAAGCTCGGCGCCGACTGGCGCGGCGACCCGTCGTCCGCCCTGCTGGAGGTTCTGGATCCGGAGCAGAACGGTACCTTCAACGACCATTACCTGGAGGTCGACTACGACCTGTCCGACGTGATGTTCGTCTGCACCGCCAACACGATGCGCATGCCGCAGCCGCTGCTGGACCGTATGGAGATTATCCGCGTCGCCGGCTACACCGAGGACGAGAAGGTCGAAATCTCCAAGCGTCACCTGATCGAGAAGCAGGTGGAGGCGAACGGCCTGAAGAAGGGCGAGTTCGCCATCTCCGACGACGCGTTGCGCGACCTGATCCGCTACTACACGCGGGAAGCCGGCGTCCGTTCGCTGGAGCGCGAGATCGCCAACCTCTGCCGCAAGGCGGTGAAGGAGATCCTTCTGAAGGGCGGCAACGCCAAGGTTTCGGTTACCCGCCGCAACCTCGACAAGTATGCCGGCGTCCGCCGCTTCCATTACGGCGAGGCGGAGCTGGAGGATCTGGTGGGCGTCACCACCGGTCTGGCCTGGACCGAGGTCGGCGGCGAACTGCTGTCGATCGAGGCCGTCGGCCTGCCCGGCAAGGGCCGCGTCACCACCACCGGCAAGCTGGGCGACGTGATGAAGGAATCGGTCCAGGCGGCCGAGAGCTACGTCAAGTCGCGCGCCGTCGCCTTCGGCATCAAGCCGACGCTGTTCGAGAAGAAGGACATCCACGTCCACGTTCCCGAAGGCGCCACGCCGAAGGACGGCCCGTCGGCCGGTGTCGCCATGGCCACCTCCATCGTCTCGGTGCTGACCGGCATTCCGGTCCGCAAGGACGTGGCGATGACCGGCGAGATCACGCTGCGTGGCCGGGTCCTGCCCATCGGTGGACTGAAGGAGAAGCTGCTGGCCGCTCTGCGTGGCGGCATCAAGCATGTGCTGATCCCGAAGGACAACGAGAAGGACCTGGCGGACATCCCGGACAACGTGAAGCGCGGGCTGGAGATCTTGCCCGTCGGCACGGTGGACGAGGTGCTGCGCAACGCGCTGGTCCGTCCGCTGGAGCCCATCGAGTGGACCGAGCCCGAGGTTGATCCGGCCGCGGCGAAGGCCCAGGAGAAGGGTGCCGACGGCGAGGTCCTGCGTCACTGATCCGGGTCCAGAACGGCCATGATCTGATCATAGCCGTCGCGGGGCAGTCGACTTTTGGGACAATAGGAGCTTTGCCGCCCGTCGGGAATTGACGGGCGGCAAACGCTGTGCTTATCCTTTGCTTCCAAAAAGTCGTGGACGAAAAGTCCTGGGGCGGCTTTTGTCTTTCAGTATTTGCTGAATTTCGAAGGGGGATTGCGTGAACAAGAACGATCTCGTGGCGCATGTTGCCGAAGCGTCCGGTCTGTCCAAGACCGACGCCACGAAGGCCGTCGACGCCGTGTTCGACAGCATCGCCGAATCCTTGAAGAACGGCGATGAAGTCCGTCTTGTCGGCTTCGGCACCTTTGCGGTGGCCGAGCGCCCCGCGACCGAGGGCCGCAACCCGCGTACCGGCGAGAAGATCGACATCCCGGCATCCAAGCAGCCGAAGTTCAAGGCGGGCAAGACCCTCAAGGACGCTCTGAACTGAGCGTGAGGTTCAGCAAGCTTGAAGTTTCCGGCCCGCTCAGGGCATAGTGCGGCCGGCCGGGCAACCACCCGGCCGGCTTGCATTTCAGTGCATGATTTTTCAGGTACGGGCGATTAGCTCAGCGGTAGAGCGTCTCGTTTACACCGAGAATGTCGGGGGTTCGATCCCCTCATCGCCCACCATCATCTCCATTGCTGTCCATGCAGTCAGGCCCCGTTCCGGGGCTTTTTTCATGTCCGCATGGTGTGGGGCGCCGGGTGGGCGCCCCATTGCCGGTTACTGCTCGCCGCAAGGATTGGGCTGGTCCTTCATGCCGACATACCCCTGCTTGGCGTCATATAGGAATTGGTATTGGCGCAGAAAATGGCGGCCGGTGTTGATGAACGGCGCCTTCTTGGGAGCAGGCGGGGGCGGTTCGGTGCTGGAGGGGATCACCTGTGCCGGCTCGTTCGGTGCGCCGGCCCCGACGATGAAGGCGTCGGTGGCGATCGGATTGCCGGCATTCGGAATCTGGACAGCCACCGACGTGTTGGGCGCCAGTACCCATACCATCTTTGTCGGCTCGCTCAGATCGGCCTGCTGCACCTTGTCGAATTGGATCGCAGGCGGCAGCGTCATGTAGCTCTGCGGGATCCCGGTATCGACCAGGATGTTGGCCGTCGTGCAGACCGGACCGTCGGCATTGCGGTTCACCTCCGGATTAACCGTGATGCAGCCCTGCGGCATCATCCAGTCGCCGGGATATTGCGGGTAGGGGGCCAACTGGGCGAAGCGGAAGCCGGACGTGTTGGCGTCGGTCAGGCCGACCTGGATGCCCTGGCGGCCGATGATGTAACCCTTGTTCAGCGTGCCATCGGCGACGGGCTGGCCGTTCACGCTGCGCAGGTTCAGCAGGACATTCTTGTCCGGTGTGCCTTGCGGCTGGAAATCGGCCTCCTGGCCGAAGCCGACGCCCATATACAGCACCGGCTTCTCAGGCGCGGGCAGGTTGGGACAAATTTTCTGGTCGGTCTGGTAACTGTCGCAGCGGCCTGATTGCTCCACGCCCAGGATCAAGACCTCGGAGGTCGCGACAGGCTTGTTGCCGCGGTCATAGAGCGTGACCGTCATCGGCACCCAGGTGCCGACCCACAGCACCTTGCTGCTCGACAGGAACTGCGTGCCCGGCTTGGCGCCCGGCGTCGTTTTCAGCGTCTCATAGTTGGGGATGTTGGTGGCGGACATGGCGACGCCGACCGATCCGGTGTCCATCGTCACCGTGTGGATGGTGCTGTCGCCGGCAATGCTGAAATTCAGCTTCGGCGGATCGGTGAAAGACACCGATTGGAAATTCGCGAACGGGATACATTGCGTCACGCTGGCGCCGCCGTAGCTCGGTAGGCTCTGGGCCAGCGCAGGGGCTGTCGCCACCAGGGTCAGCGCGGCTGCGGTGACGGTTCGCGAGGTCGGGCTGGAAAATCTCATGGGAAGTGCTCAGCATTGATTGAGACTTCCACAAGAGTTACCGACAGAGCAGGTCTCGTCCAGCAATCAATATCACTAAAATCGCGCAAATCTGCGCTAATACACAACCGATACCCGGCGGTTGGCGGTGCTCAGCGCGCGTGCTGATCCAGAAAACTGCGGCATTGATCGAAATCGCGCAGGCACGGGTCGGGCAGGGCGATGCCCTTGCGTTCTGCCAAGCTGCGGGCGAAGGCAACCATACGCTCGGTCGGTTCACGACGGCGCCGCGACTCCGGAATGGGCGATGCCTCTGCCGGCGCGCTTTCAGCCACTGCGGCAGCCTGCGGGGCGCCGCTGGCACCCTTGGCTTTGCGGGTGCGCCGCAGCTTCGGCGCCGGCGCTTCCCCCTCGGCGGGAGCTGCAACCTTGCGGGTCCGCCGTCGTGCAGGCTTCGTTACATCGCCCGACACGGCGCCGCCGCCCCGCGTCGTCGTGCTTCGTCCCGGAGTGCCGCGCCGGGCGAATCGGACCTTGGCGGCGGGCAAGCCGAGATCCAGCGCGGTACCGCGCTGTCCGACCAACGCGCCGATCAGTCGGTCGGCCTCGCTGGCAATTGCGTCGATCACCCGGCGGAAATCGGCACGGCCGGTCACCACCTCGTCCAGCTTCATTTCCCACAGCGCGGTGGTGCCGGGATCGACCAGGGTGGGGGCGGCGGCGCGCAGAGTTTCGAACAGATGCAGCCCGGCAGGGGTGGGCACCAGCCATTTGCCGTCCGCGCCCAGCAGGTTCTGCTTGCGCAGCCCCTTGATCACCTCGGCGCGAGTGGCCGGGGTGCCAATTCCCTTGGCTTCCTTCAACCGGTCGCGCAGAGGTGGATCCTCGACGAACCGCCAGGCGTTCTGCATGGCGTCGACCAGCGTGCCCTCGTTGTAGCGCGGCGGCGCTTGGGTGCGCTTGGCCTCTACCTTGGGATCGCTCAGGGTCGCCGATTCGCCGTCGGTCAGTGGCGGCAGGGTCTGCTCGGCCTCCTCCTCCGGTTTGCCGCCGGAGCGGTCGTCGCTCTCGGCGGAGCCGAAGGCGGCCTTCCAGCCCAGCTTCAGCGGGATACGGCCGACGGCGCGGAAGGCGACCGGTTTGCCACCTTCAGCCAATGGCACCGGGACCGGCATGGTCACGCTGGTCTGGCGATACTCGTAATCTGGCATCACAGCGGCGAGATAGGAGCGGCAGATCAGCGCGAACAGCCGCTTTTCGTCGTCGGTCAGCCGGAACAGCCGCGACTCCAGATCGTCCAGCACATTGACGTTGGGGATCACCGCATGGTGCGACACGCCTTCCAACGCCTTGTCGCAGAAATGGCCGGACTTGCCCTTGCGGATCACCGGCCGGGCGATGTCGAGATGGGCGAAGCCGCGCAGCCGGGTCAGCGCCCCGACGATGGCCGGCGCGTCGGCGATCTGGTTCTCCGACAGGTAACGCGCCTCCGCGCGCGGATAGGTGATGAGCTTCTTGCCCTCACCGTCATACAACTCCTGCGCCACCGCCAGCGTACGGTCGGCGGTCCAGCCCCAACGCTGGCCGCAGGTCTTCTGCAGCGAGGGCAGGTCGTACAGCTTGGGCGGCGCCTGCCGCTTCTCCTCCACCGTCACGGTCAGCGGGCCGTGGTGGTTGTCGGCGGCGCGGGCGATGGCCTCGGCGGCGGCGCGGTCCTTGATGCGGTCCTTCGGCGCCGGGGCGTGGCGCATCAGGAAGCTGCCCTCCGCCACGGTGGCGGTCGCCACGACCTCGAAATAATCCTCGGGCTTGAAGTTGCGGATCTCAAGCTCGCGCAGGCACACGATGGCCAGTGTCGGCGTCTTGACCCGGCCGATGCCGATGACGCCGCGGGTGCCGGGGGCCAGCAGGGTCTTGGTCGCCGTGCGGGTCAGCGACAGGTTGTAGATCTGGTCGGCTTGCTGGCGCGCTACCGCCGCCTCATAGAGCGATCGCATGGAGTCGTTCGGCTTCAGCTGGGCGAAGGCATCGCGCAGGGTCTTCGGGTCCTGAGCTGTGAAAAGCGCGCGCCGCACCTTGCCGCGATAGCCGACATGCTCCAGGATCTCCTGGCCGATCAGCTGGCCCTCGCGGTCGCAGTCGGTGGCGAGGATCACCTCGTCGCAGGCGCGCAGCGCGGCGGTGATCGCCTGCAGCTTCGCGGCCTTGTTGCCGCCCTGGTCGGGCCGGGTGGGAAAGAGCCCGTCGGGCTTCAGCAGCGTCGGCGTCCAGCGCTTCCAGGCGGGGTCGACCTCATCCGGCTCGGCAAGCCGCAGCAAATGGCCCTCGGCCGGCAGGATGCGGCCGTAGCGGTCGCCCAGGGCTGCGCGCAGGTCCTTCGCCTGACTGGATTTTTCGGTGATGATCAGCGTCGCCATGCGTCGGAGGATACGGGATTGAGGGAAACGGAGCAAGAACATGCGTGGGCTCGGCGCAGCCTTGGCCTTGGCCTTATGGTCGCAGCCGCGCTTGCTCTCGTGGTGTCGGCCGTCGCCTCCGGCGCCCATGCGGAACGGCCGCTGCTTCCCGGCGTCGGGCCCGGGGACCGGCGGGCGCCGGTGGATGCGACCGCGGAGCCTTGGAACAGTATCGTCCGGGTGCAGACCAACCTGGCTGGCCGCTGCACCGGGGCGCTGGTTGGCCGGCACACGGTGGTGACCGCCGGCCATTGCCTGTTCAACCCGCGCACGCGGCGCTTCCTGCAGGCGTCCTCCCTGCATGTCCTGTTCGGTTATGACCGGGGGGAGTTCACCCGCCATGTCACGGTGGCGCGCGTCGCGACCGACCCGGCCTATGATCCCGCATCGGCGACTCCGAAGGTCGCCGCCGACTGGGCGGTGCTGACCCTGTCGCAGCCTGCGCCGGAGTCGGCTCCTCCGCTGCCCCTCAGCGCCGGACAGCTGCCGCCGGGAACGCCGGTGATGCTCGGCGGATACAGCCAGGACCGGGCGCAGATCCTGATGGCCGACAGCGACTGTCATCTTCTGGGGGAAAGCGCCGGCCTGCTGGCGCACGATTGCGACGCCACGCGCGGAACCAGCGGCGGGCCGCTGCTGGTGCGGACGCCCAGGGCGAACGGAGAGGGCTGGTCGGTCGCCGGAGTCGGCGTTGCCGCCGGACCCGGCCCGGCCGTGCGCAATTTTGCGGTTCCGTCCGCGCGTTTCGCCGCACTTTTGGCGAAGGATAGCGCTGCGGGGCAGCCCTGAGCGGCTGAAACGCATTTTTCGCTTCGCGTGCGGCCCCGAATGGCATAGACGTACCCCCGTCTTTTTCGAGCCCCTCGGAACCCGGAGTCTTTCCGCAATGTCGATCCAGCGCTTCCACACCGGACCGCGCATGAGCCAGATGGTCGTCCACAAGGACACGGTCTATCTCGCCGGTCAGGTCGCCGACGAGCCGACGCCCGACGTCGAGCGTCAGACCGCCCAGATCCTGGCCCAGATCGACGCCTTGCTGGCGGAAGCGGGCAGCGACAAGAGCAAGCTGCTGTCGGCCACGATCTATCTGGTGGACATCGCCAGCTTCGGCGCCATGAACAAGGCCTGGGACGCCTGGGTCGATCCGGCCAATCCGCCGGCCCGCGCCACGGTGGAAGCCAAGCTGGCCGCTCCAGAGTATCTCGTTGAAATTCAGGTCACCGCTGCTAAATAAGGCGGCGGAAACGGGGCGACCCGGCAGCCTCGGTTGGGGTGTGCCGGCGTGGCCCGAACGCTGTGAGGGCCGCGCGCTTCAATATTCCGACAAATTGCTTGTCGGTTTACGGAATGTTAATGACGCCTTAACAGATCGCCCGTAAAACCCCGACCAACCTCTGCCGCCGAAGCGGACGACCCTGACGGTCGCGCTTCGGTTGTCGCGTTACTGCAATGGAACCGCAACATGCCGCGCCAAACGCCACTGTCTGACATTCGGAACATCGGCATCATCGCCCACGTCGACGCGGGCAAGACGACGACCACCGAGCGTATTCTGTACTACACCGGTCGCAAGCACACGATCATCGACGTCCACGAGACGAAGGATCTGAAGACGTCGACCACGACCGACTACATGGAGCAGGAGCAGAAGCGCGGCATCACCATTCAGTCGGCCGCCGTTTCGGCCTTCTGGCGTGAGAAGAAGATCAACGTCATCGACACCCCGGGCCACGTGGACTTCACCATCGAGGTGAACCGCTCGCTCCGCGTGCTCGACGGCGCGGTCGTGGTGTTCGACGGCGTCGCCGGCGTGGAGCCGCAGTCGGAGACCAACTGGCGTCTGGCGGACAACTACAACGTCCCGCGTATCTGCTACGTCAACAAGATGGACCGTTCGGGCGCGAACTTCCAACGTTGCGTCAGCATGATCAAGACCCGCCTGAACGCGCGTCCGGTCTGCATCCAGGTCCCGCTCGGCTCGGAAGACAACTTCCGCGGCATGGTCGATCTGGTCGAGATGAAGGCCTATGTCTGGTTCTCCGACGACAAGGACGCCAAGTGGGAGACCTGGGAGGTCACCGACGATCTCGCCCAGAAGCTGAACCTGTCGGTCAAGGAAGACCTGGACAACATCGCCAGCATCCCGGCCCTGCGCGCCGAGCTCGTCGACACCGCCCTGGAAATGGACGAGGCGGCGATGGAAGCCTACCTGGACTCGGGTGAGGAGCCCTCGCCCGACGTTCTGCGCGCCTGCCTGCGCAAGGGCACCATCACCAGCGCCTTCACGCCCGTGCTCTGCGGCTCGTCCTACAAGAACAAGGGCGTCTGCCAGGTTCTGGACGCGGTCGTCGACCTGCTGCCGGCTCCGACCGACGTCGAGGCGATCAAGACGGTGGACGAGGACGGCAACCCGAACGGCGAGCGTCTCAGCTCCGACGACGCGCCCTTCTCGGCGCTGGCCTTCAAGGTGCTGAACGACACCTACGGCTCGATGACCTTCGTCCGCGTCTATTCGGGCGTGCTGACCAAGGGCATGTCGATCCTGAACTCGACCCGCGGCAAGCGCGAGAAGATCGGCCGCATGGTCGAGATGTACGCGAAGGACGCCAACCCGATCGAGGAAGCCCGCGCCGGCGACATCATCGCGCTCGTCTCCCTGCAGGAGACTGAGACCGGTGACACGCTGTGCGACGCCTCCGCGCCGGTCATCCTGGAGCGCATGCGCTTCCCCGACCCCGTCATCAGCGTCTCGGTCGAGCCGAAGACCAAGGGCGAGCAGGAGAAGTTCTCGATCGCTCTGGGCAAGATGGTCCGCGCCGATCCGTCGCTCCGCCTGGAGACCGACCGTGAAACCGGCCAGACCATCCTGCGCGGCATGGGCGAGCTGCATCTGGAAGTGACGCTTGACCGTATGCGCACGGAGTTCGGCGTGGAAGGCAACATGGGCAAGCCCCAGGTCGCCTACCGCGAGACGATCACCAAGCCGGTGGAATACACCTACACCCACAAGAAGCAGACCGGTGGTTCGGGCCAGTTCGCCGAGGTGAAGATCATCTTCGCGCCGCGCGAGCGGGGCGAGGGCTTCGAGTTCCTCGACGAGACCGTCGGCGGCACGGTTCCGCGCGAATATGTCCCGTCGGTCAAGAAGGGCCTGGAGATGCAGAAGGAAGACGGCGTCCTCGCCGGCTACCCGACTGTGGACTTCAGCGCCCGGCTGGTGGACGGCAAGTACCACGACGTCGACTCGAACGCCCTGACGTTCGAAATCGCCGCCAAGGCCTGCTTCCGTGAGGCTCTGCCGAAGGCCGGCCCGATCCTGCTCGAGCCGGTGATGAAGGTCGAGATCGTCACCCCCGACGATTACCTGGGCGATGTCATCGGCGACGTGAACCGTCGTCGCGGCACCGTCCTGGGCCAGCTGGAGCGTGGTTCGAACATTGCCGTCGAGGCCAATGTCCCGCTGAACGAAATGTTCGGCTACATCGGCCAGCTGCGCGGCATGACCTCGGGTCGTGCGTCCTACACGATGGAGTTCAGCCACTACGAGCCGGTGCCGCGCAACGTCACTGACGAAATCGTGGCCGGCCGTAACAAGGCCGCCTGATCGTCCTCCAGACGATCGGGACACACCCGGTAAAGCAGACGGCCGGCGGAGCGATCCGCCGGCCGTCCGCCGTTTCCGACCATTCTTCGGCCTGTACCAATGGTATAGGGGGCATAGGCCTGCGGCTCTAAAGCCCAAGGGCAGCGCCTCTGACCAATTCTTTAGCGTTTTGCAACCAAAAAATAGTTGGCAGCTCGCCGAATCCGTGCCCAAATTTGGAGCATGATGATTCGACGCTTCTTTTCCTTGACAGTGCTTTTGCTGCTGACCCTCGGGGTGCCGGCTGGCGCGGGGCAGGGAAACATGCGTCTCGACAGTCTTTTCCAGGCCTTGCACAGCGCCACCGACGCCGCCTATGCCGAATCGGTGGAGGAGCATATCTGGGACTTCTGGCTGGAACATCCCGACCCGGTGATGGTGCACGACATGCGCGCCGGGGTGCTCGGCCTGAACGGCGACGACTACGAGTCGGCGCTGCACGCCTTCGACGCGGTGGTCGCCCGCGACCCGTCCTATGCCGAAGGATGGAACAAGCGCGCCGCCGCCCATTACATGCTGGGCGACTATCGCGCCGCCATGCTGGACCTCCGCCATGCCCTGTCGCTCGAACCCCGTCATTTCGGGGCGCTGGTCGAGTTGGGCCTCGTCTATCTGGCGCTGGGCGACGAAATGCCGGCGCTCCGGGCGTTCGATGCGGCACTGAAGATCAACCCGCATCTCAGCCGTGTCCGAATCCAGGCCGACGCGATCCGTCATCGGATTGCGGGCACCAACCTCTAAGCGGACCGGCTTGCGCCGCAGATTATCGCGCGCAGAATTTCGCTGAAAATCACTCAATGAGAGTATACCCTTCGGCGGCGCGACCGTAACGAGGTTGCGTTGTCGTGGCTGCACGTCAGGAAAGCGGCGTGTCGGTACTGCGGGCTGGAGGCCGGCCGGGGGCGTGATGTTCGACGAAGTGATCCATGTGGTCGGTAGGTTCTATTCTGAAGTGCAACTTTCTTGTAATCACAGGGCTTTACGGGTCGTGAGCGCTGATGGGTGAACATTATTCGCAGATCGATTTCGCAGAGCGCCGCCGCATCCAGGACATGCGCGACGCCAAGATGCCGGTGACGGTGATCGCCGAGGCTTTGGGCCGTCACCGGTCGACCATCCACCGGGAAATCCGGCGCAACTTCTATCACGACCCGTTCCGGGATCGCTGGGGCCAGGAGTACAAGGGCTACTTCTGCACCAGCGCCCAGAAGTATGCCCGTGATCGACGCTCTCGGCGTCGATTGAAACTGACGCTCAAGCCGGTTCTGCGCGACCACGTGATCGCCAAGCTGCGCGAGGGCTGGTCGCCGCAACAGATTGCTGGCCGCCTCAAACTGGATGCTTCTGATGGCGCAACAGTGTCGCACGAGACGATCTACCGCTTCATCTATGGACCGGAAGGGAAAACCCTCAATCTCTATGCGCTTTTGGCCGTCGCCCGGCGTCGGCGCCGCAAGCGTATGGGTCGCAAACCACGCAGCAGTCCGATTCCCGCCGAGCGCTCGATCGCCAATCGTCCGGCCGAGGTGGAGACCCGGCAGAGTTTCGGGCACTGGGAATGTGACTTGGTGATCTTCAGCCCTCAGTTCGGAAAATCCAACATCACGTCTCTTCAGGAGCGTCAGAGCCGATACCACATCCTCATAGCCAATGAGGATCGTCGCTCAGCCGAGGTGATCAGCCGGATCGCAACAGTGCTTGGCAAATTTCCACATCATGCATGCCGGACCATTACTTTTGACCGGGGAACGGAGTTTCTGTCCTACAAAAGCCTATCGTTGGACAGTTACTTTTGCAATCCGCACAGTCCCTGGCAGAAAGGTGGCGTTGAAAATGCCAACGGACGTTTGCGGCGATATTTGCCTCTGGGCATCCCTGTAGCGGAGCGCAATGGCTCAGCACTTGCCGCCCTCGCGAAGCGGCTCAACAATACGCCACGCCGCTGCCTTGACTACAGGACGCCAGCCGAAGTCTTTGCGGTCAATCTGGCGGCTTCGAAGATCGGGCGGTGAATACCAGCTACGCCTGAGCGCCATGAGAGGCCGTGAAACCAGCAGGCCTCCCCTGCCCCGCCGCTCGCACCGGTGGGTCCACAGGCTTGATCCGCCATCGCGATGGAGGCGCGCGGATCAAGCCTATGGACTACCGGTACGAGCTCTCCTCTCCTGACGCGATCGATAAAAAGCAGGCCGCCCGATCAACAAAAACGTGTTGTCGCACTTCAGCTTGATTCCGCGGGTCGGTGAATTGCGGGTGCTGAGCGCACTCGGTCTGCTCGGCCTGTCCTTCATCCTCCCGCTGACGATCTTCATCGGCCGCAGCAATATCAAGAATGTGCGGCAGAAGATCATCGCGGACCTGGAGTCGGTCTTCCGCATCGAGGGGCAGGATCACGACCAGCTGATCCCCTCCTTCGAATTCGCGGCCTATAAGTACCGCGCGCTGCCGCAGGGACCGGACAACACGCAGCCGTCGGAATGGCGCGCCTATTTCTTTCCGGTCTTGGTCTTCATCATGGTGTCCTTCAGCGGCTTTCTGACCTCCAGCGGCATGCTGCTGGGCAAGGACCGGTTGGACCATTTTCAGCCGCTGTTCAGCGGAATGACGCTGTACGGAGTTGACGGGGTCACGCCGATGGATCTGGTGCATTACCAGCTCCAGACCGTGGCGGTTCTGTCCTTCGCTTTCTTCGGCGCCTATGTCTGGTCGATCGACTACCTGATCCGTCGCATTTCCAACTACGATCTATCGCCGATCTCTTTCCTGCGGGTGACCGACCACATCATCCTGGCCTGCATCACTGCGGTCACGCTGCATCACGCCTATATGGACATTGCGAAGATCGCGCCGGAGGGCGCGGTCGGTGACGGCGTGCCGGAATTGCTGGTGGCCTTCCTGACCGGCTTCTTCCCCAAACTCGGCCTGCAAACGCTGCTGAGCCGGGTGCCGCAATTGCAGATCCGGCGGATCGATCCGCGGGCCCAGAGCATTATCCGCGAATATCCGATCGACATGATTCTCGGCATCGATTCGGCCATCAAATTCCGACTTGCCGAGTTCGAGATCGAGGACGTGCAGAATCTGGCCACGGCAAACCCGATCCTGCTGTTCGTCGAAACGCCCTACGGCATCTACGAGACGATGGATTGGGTGGCGCAGGCGCAGTTGATCCTGGCACTCGACCTCGACCAGATCGAGGCGCTGCGGGTCATCAATGTCCGCACCATCTTCGACATCGAACGCTTCATGAGCCGGCCGGAGTCGCGGCCACGGCTGATGCAGGCGCTGAATTGCCCGAAGACCGACGGCAAGGGCGCGGTGCTGCTGGCCGACCGCGGCATCACGCTGGAGAATCTCGAATCGGTGGTGCAGGCGATCGGCGAGGATCTGCATGTCCAGCGCCTGCGCCAGATCTGGCGCAACATCGAATTGAAGCTTAGCCTCGACCTGCCGCAAGTCTTGCGCGACCGTGCTCTGCTGAACGCCGGCCGGATGCCGCTGCGGCCGGCTCCGGTCGAGGGCGCACCGGACGACACCTTGGGAGCCGGCCTTGCAAAGGCCGCGGGTGGCCCGGCGCCGGTCCGGCGGCCGGTTCCGGCCGAATAACGGCCGGCAATTCACCTTGACAAGCTCCGCGGTTTTTCTATAGTCGCACCCTCTCGCCGTCCCACAGGGGTGGCGGGTAACATTGTGCGTTCCCAGTTCCGGCCTTGTGCCGGGCGGGATTTGCTCGGTGTGTAGGCGGCCCGACGGGCTGCCGTTGAGATATCGAGACTGAGGAGAGTAGCGTGGCGCGTATTGCTGGCGTCAACATCCCCGCGCAGAAGCGCGTGGAGATCGGGTTGACCTACATCCATGGCATCGGCCCCTTCAAGGCCAAGGAAATCTGCGCGAAGCTGGAAATCCCGGCGGAGCGTCGCGTGAACGAGCTGACGGACGACGAAGTCCTGAAGATCCGCGAGACCATCGACGCAGACTACCGCGTCGAGGGCGATCTTCGTCGTGAAGTCGCCATGAACATCAAGCGTCTGATGGACCTGGGCTGCTACCGTGGCCTGCGTCACCGCAAGGGCCTGCCGGTCCGCGGCCAGCGCACCCACACGAACGCCCGCACCCGCAAGGGTCCGGCCAAGCCGATCGCCGGCAAGAAGAAGTAAGAGGACGAACGCAAAATGGCCAAGCCCTCCGCTGCTTCTCAGCGCCTGCGTCGCCGCGAGCGCAAGAACATCACCGCCGGCGTCGCTCACGTGAACGCCTCGTTCAACAACACGATGATCACCATCACCGACGCGCAGGGCAACACCATTGCCTGGTCGTCGTCGGGCACCATGGGCTTCAAGGGTTCGCGCAAGTCGACGCCCTACGCCGCCCAGGTCGCTGCCGAGGACGCCGGCCGCAAGGCCCAGGAACACGGCATGAAGACCCTGGAAGTTGAAGTGAAGGGTCCGGGTTCGGGGCGTGAGTCCGCCCTGCGCGCCCTGCAGTCGATCGGCTTCCAGATCACGTCGATCCGCGACGTCACGCCGATCCCGCACAACGGCGTTCGCCCGCCGAAGAAGCGTCGCGTCTGATTTAGCATTGTTTCCGCACCCGCGGGGACCAGCCATTCCGGGACAGGGGGCCGCAGCCATCGCGGTCCCCTCAGCATGGGAATGGTTCGGGCCCCGCGGGTTCGTGTTCACCCGATGGCATCTTGAGGTCGATCCGTGCTTCAGAAGAACTGGCAGGAACTGATTAAGCCGAGCAAGCTGGACATCCAGCCCGGTGACGACGCCGACCGTTTCGCGACGGTGGTCGCCGAGCCGCTGGAACGCGGCTTCGGTCTGACCCTGGGCAACGCCCTGCGCCGCATCCTGCTCTCCTCGCTGCAGGGTGCCGCCGTCACGTCGATCCACATCGACGGCGTGCTGCACGAGTTCTCGTCCATTCCCGGCGTCCGCGAGGACGTGACCGACATCGTCCTGAACATCAAGACGATGGGTCTGCGCATGGGCGGCGACGGCCCGAAGCGCATGCGCCTGCGCGCCGAAGGCCCGGGCGAGGTCAAGGCCGGCATGATCGAGACCGGTCCCGACATCCAGGTCATGGATCCGGAACTGGTCATCTGCACGCTGGACAACGGCGCGCGGCTGAACATGGAACTGACGGTCGAGACCGGCAAGGGCTACGTCCCGGCCAGCCAGAACCGTCCGGAAGACGCGCCCATCGGCCTGATTCCGATCGACGCCCTGTTCTCCCCGGTCCGCAAGGTGTCCTACAAGGTCGACAATGCCCGCGTCGGGCAGGTCACCGACTATGATCGCCTGTCGATGACGGTGGAGACCAACGGTTCGGTCAAGCCGGACGACGCGGTGGCACTCGCCGCCCGCATCCTGCAGGACCAGCTGCAGCTGTTCATCAACTTCGAGGAGCCGACGCACGCCGTCTCCGAGGAGAAGCACGAGGAGGTTCCGTTCAACAAGAACCTGCTCCGCAAGGTGGACGAGCTGGAACTGTCGGTCCGTTCGGCCAACTGCCTAAAGAACGACAACATCGTCTACATCGGCGATCTGGTGCAGAAGACGGAAGCGGAAATGCTCCGCACCCCGAACTTCGGCCGCAAGTCGCTGAACGAGATCAAGGAAGTGCTGTCCCAGATGGGCCTGCACCTCGGTATGGAAATCCCGAACTGGCCGCCGGAGAACATCGAAGAGCTGGCCAAGCGTCTGGAAGAGCCGTACTAAGCATCTCGCTTGTTTCCGCGTCCTTCCCGCCCTTGGGCGGGGAGGGCGCATTTCCCAGGGCCGAAACGGCCCGACCCCATCGCCGTACCAGCATTACGACTGGGCGGCGGGGTTCACGATCGGCTCCCCGAGGGGGGCCATGCCATGAAGGAGGACCGCCATGCGTCACGGCGTTTCGGGACGTAAGTTCAGCAAGACCAGCAGCCACCGCAAGGCCATGTTCTCGAACATGGCGAACGCGGTGATCAAGCACGAGCAGATCACCACCACCCTGCCGAAGGCGAAGGACCTGCGTCCGATCGTCGACAAGCTGATCACGCTCGGCAAGAAGGGTGGCCTGGCCAACCGTCGTCTGGCCTTCGCGCAGCTGCGCGACAACGACACGGTCACCAAGCTGTTCACGGTGCTGGCCGACCGCTACAAGGATCGCCAGGGTGGCTACAGCCGCGTCCTGAAGGCCGGCTTCCGCTATGGCGACGCCGCCGACATGGCGGTGTTCGAGCTGGTCGACCGCGACGTCTCCGCCAAGGGTCAGGATTCGGGCCCGACGCAGGATGCCGTCGAGGCCGAAGCCGAGACCGCCGAGTGATATGACCGGGCATCGCGCCGGTTCTCCTGACTGTGCGGCATCGGGCCTCAGGGCCCCGTGTCGTGCAGGACGGAACCGCCGATATCGGTGATATGTTAGACCCTTCCTCCGGGGACACCCCCCGGAGGGAGGGTTTTCTCTTATGTGGCCGGTCGAATGTTGCGTTCCCTTTACACGCGCCTCCAGCGCCTGTCCGCCCGCGACGATGCCGTCTGGTGGATGTCGGCGATCTCCTTCGCCGAAAGCTCCTTCTTCCCATTGCCGCCGGACGTGATGCTGGTGCCGATGTGCCTGGAGAAGCCGAAGCGACTCTGGTTCTACACCAACATCTGCGCCTTCGCGTCGCTTGTGGGCGGCCTGCTGGGCTATGCGCTGGGCTTTTATCTGTTCGAGAGCGTCGGGCGGATGATCATCGACTTCTACAATGCGCAGGAGTCGTTCCATCATTTCCAGGAGATGTTCACCGAGTTCGGCCCCTGGTTCCTGATCCTGAAGGGGGTGACGCCGATCCCCTACAAGCTGCTGACGATCACCGCCGGATTCGCCCATCTGGACCTGACCGTCTTCATCCTCTGTTCGATCGTCGCGCGCTTCTCCCGATTCTACATGATCGCCATCCTGCTGCATTTCTACGGACCGCAGGTTCAGCACATCATCGAGAAGCGGCTGATGCTGGTGGCCACCGTCCTTCTGGTCGTCGTGGTCGGCGGCCTGCTCAGCTTCAAGTTCGTCTGAGCGACTCAGTCCGGCATGCCCTGGTCCTGGCGGTCACGCCGGGACGGGGGCAGGGCGTCGCGGTCGGCACGGTCACGGCGCACGATCAGGACGATGGCGACCGCCACGAACAGCCCGCCCAGCAGCGGGATGATCATCTCGGCCATGCCGACATTGGGCAGCGCCAGCGCGCGCGAGGCCAGCATGACGAGGCCGAGGACAAGCAGCGCCAGCAGCAGTCGCAGGGACCGGTTGCGCGGCGGTCTGCCGTCCGATTTGGAAGTCATTTCAGTCATTCCCTTCTTACAGCTGATATCGGCATAGTGGGGGCCGAACGGGGGATGGTCCAGAGGGGTGTGGCATTCCGTCATGCCCATGGCCGTCCTCACAACAAGAAGAATAGGAGCCGTCGTGGCTAAGTTCCGTCCGGTCCGTCTCATCGCCCCGCTCGTGGCCGTGGCCCTTCTCGGCCTGTCGGCCTGCGCCGATCACCCGGCGTCGCGCCCTGCCGCCTCCGGCCCGGCGCCCATCGTCACCGTGGTCCCCGGACCGTCCACCCCGCGCGGCGGCGCCGACGACCAGTCGCTGCGGATCGACGGCGGCACCGGTTCCGGCGCCTCCTGTCAGGCCCAGTGCGAGCGGAGCCACAATGTGTGCATGGACTCGGTCGCGGCGCGCAACCAGGGCGGCATCGACCGCGCCGATTCGACCCCGTTCAGCCCGACCGACAACTGCAGCTATCAGCTGAAGCAGTGCTATCAGCGCTGCGGCGCGGCGCGCTGAGGCACCCGTCATGGCAAAACGCGGCGAGTCGGGCGGGGATGCCGGGCTGTTCGAGTCGGCGGCTCCCCGCCCGCTCGCCGACCGGCTGCGCCCGCGCACGCTGGACGAGGTGGTCGGGCAAGACCATCTGCTGAAGCCCGATGGGCCGCTGGGTCGCATGGTTGCGGCGCGGCGGCTGGCCTCCATGATCCTGTGGGGGCCGCCCGGCTGCGGCAAGACCACCATCGCCCGTCTGCTGGCCCACAGCACCGACCTGCATTTCGAACCGCTGTCGGCGGTCTTCTCCGGCGTCGCCGACCTGCGCAAGGTCTTCGACGCCGCCCGCGCCCGGCGGGTGGCGGGGCAGGGGACTCTGCTGTTCATCGACGAGATCCATCGCTTCAACCGCTCCCAGCAGGACGGTTTCCTGCCCTTCGTCGAGGACGGCACCGTCACGCTGGTCGGCGCCACCACCGAGAATCCATCCTTCGAACTCAACGCCGCCTTGCTGTCACGGGCGCAGGTGTTCGTGCTCAACCGCCTGGACGATGCGGCGCTGGAAAAGCTGCTGTCGCGGGCGGAGGCGGAGATGGGCCGGCCGCTGCCGCTGGACGCCGATGCGCGCGCCGCGGTGAAGGCGATGGCCGACGGTGACGGCCGCTTCTGCCTGAACCTGTGCGAGGAGCTGTTCGCGCTGCCGGGCGAGACGGTGCTGGACACCAACGCGCTCGCCGCCACCATCCAGCGCCGCGCCCCGCTCTACGACAAGGCGCAGGAGGGGCATTACAACCTCATCAGCGCCCTGCACAAGTCGCTGCGCGGGTCGGACACCGACGCGGCGCTCTACTGGTACAGCCGCATGCTGGATGGTGGCGAGGACCCGCGTTACATCGCGCGGCGCCTGACCCGCTTCGCGGTTGAGGATGTCGGACTGGCCGATCCCAACGCCCTGACCCAGGCCATCGCCGCCTGGGAAGCCTATGAGCGGCTGGGCAGCCCTGAGGGCGAACTGGCCCTGGCGCAGTTGGTGATCTATCTGGGGACGGCGCCGAAGTCGAACGCCGGCTATACGGCCTACAAGTCGGCGGTGCGCGCGGCGAAGGAAACCGGTTCGCTGATGCCGCCCAAGCATATCCTGAACGCGCCGACCAAGCTGATGAAGACCATCGGCTACGGCAAGGGATACGAGTACGACCACGACACGGCGGAGGGCTTCTCCGGCCAGAACTACTTCCCCGAAGGGATGGCGCGGCGCGAGTTCTACCAGCCGGTGGAGCGGGGGTTTGAACGCGACCTGCGCAAGCGGCTGGACTATTGGGCGCGACTGCGCGAGCGGCGGGGGGAGGAGTAGGGGGCGGACGTCATGCCGGTGTCGGAATGACGGCGTTGAATAACGTCCGCTGAACCGCGCCCTTTACGCCGCCATCCCATCGGCCGGCGCCGATGCGATCAGGCGATAGTGGCTGGTGTCGGCGAGGACCGAGCAGCTGAGGGTCTTCGACACGCCCTCGTCTTCGGTGCTGACGACGCGGGCGTGCGGGATGCCCAGCAGGTTGACCGTTGCCGTCACCCGCCAACCGCGGCCGCCGGCGCTGCCGACCGGTTGGAAAACCTGCCCGATCTGGACATGCTTCTTGCTCATGACGGATAAACCCTCGGACGGCCGGTTACCCGTGGGCTAAACCCGGCCTGTTGCGCAAAACCCCAACCCGCAGTTAAGCGCAGCGGCGAGTCGCGATCAACAGGGAAACCATCGGATGTCCCCTGGATCGGCAAACCCGATGTGAATTGTCACGGGCGCGTTGCGCCGCCGTCAACATCCCGACTTCGGCAGCGCCTCGATCTTGTCCAGCACCGCGTTGACGGTGAAATCGCCATAGTCGATCTGCATGGACTCGGCGATGCCGTTTTCCAGCAGATGCAGGCTCATCTCATACTCCGGCTGGGCCGAATCGCTCTGGGTCGGGAAGAAGGCCATGCGGACCGGCCAGGCCTTGCCCACCTTCAGCAGCGGGTCCTTGCCGGCGTCCGTCGGCGCGCCGGGCTTGCCGACGACGGTCGACACCTCGGTCGGTCCTTCCGCGTCGGACCCGTCGAAGATGGTGCGGGTGAAGAAGGGGTCCTTCCGTTCGGCATGGTCCAGGATCGCCAGCGTGTGGGCGGTCGGGAACATGGTGCCGGCCGGCAGCTCCATCTCCTGCGGTTCGGGCTTGGTGAACTGGGCGGTGCCGGCGCCGTCGCGGTTCAGGTTCGCCTCGCCGCGCACCTCCTCGTCCACCTCGCCGTTGACCAGCTTGCGGACGTTGAAGCGGTAGCGCAGGCCGTCCTTCGATTCCCAGGTCGTGTAGTTGGTGTTCATCGCCATGTCGTCGCCTTCGCTGTAGACGAAGCGCAGCTGGAAGCGCTGCTCCGTCGTCCAGCCGTCGCAGGCGTCGGCCCATTCGAACATCATGCGGCCGCGGACGTCGCTGACCTTCGAGCCGTTGCGCGCCGAGGCCAGCGACATGGTGTAGATCGCCCGGTGCGGCTGGATCCTGGCCGCCACCGCCGCCATGGAGGTCGCGGCCGGCTGAGCCAGGACGGGGGAGGCCGCGAGGAGCGCACCGGTGGAAACGGCGGCCGCGAGGACCGCGCCGACGGTTGCCGGAAAGGCGGAAAGACGGTCGAGCAAGACGGGATCCACAGGTGATTGACGGCTCTTGGTGAAGTATGGGTGTTTTTTCCGCGGTCCGAAAGGCCCGCCACCCGAATGTCTTATCAATGGAAGGGAACCGCCGGAATGACAAGCCCTGCCGAGTTGCCGTTTGCGGCGCAGTCGGACAGTCCCGCCTCCCACCCCTCTGCCCAGCCCTCTGCCCGCCCGGTGCTGCTGCTGACCCGCCGTCTTCCCGAAGCGGTGGAGGCGCGGGCCTCGCGCGATTACCGGGCCGTGCTCAATCCGGAAGACCGCGCCTTCAGCGGGGCGGAGATCGCCGCCCGTGCGGCGGAGGTTGGGGCCGACGCCGTGCTCTGCTGTGCCGGTGATCGGCTGGACTCCGCCGCCATCGCGGCCTTGCCGCAGCGGGTGCGGGTGCTGGCGACCTTCTCCGTCGGCACCGACCACATCGACCTGGAGGCGGCGCGCGCCCGCGGCCTGACCGTCAGCAACACGCCGGACGTTCTTACCGACGCCACCGCCGACATCGCGCTGCTGCTTCTGCTGGGTGCCGCGCGCCGCGCCTCGGAGGGCGAGCGGATGATCCGTGCCAATGCCTGGACCGGCTGGACGCCGACCCAACTGATGGGCACCCATGTCGGCGGCAAGCGGCTGGGCATCGTCGGCATGGGCCGCATCGGACAGGCGGTGGCGGCCCGCGCTCGCGCCTTCGGCATGACCATCCATTACAGCAACCGCCGGCGCCTGACCCCGGACCTCGAACTGGGCGCCACCTATCATGCCGATCCGGAGGCGATGCTGCCGGAGTGCGATGTCCTGTCGCTTCACTTTCCCGCCACGGCGGAAACCCGACATTGGCTGAACGCCGAACGGATTGGGCGGCTGCCGCCGGGGGCCATCCTCATCAACACGGCGCGCGGCAGCGTGGTGGACGATGAGGCGGTGATCGCCGCGCTGAAGACCGGGCGGTTGGCGTCCGCCGGGCTCGACGTGTTCGAGAACGAGCCGAACCTGCATCCCGGCTACCGCGATCTGCCCAACGCGTTCCTGCTGCCGCATCTGGGCAGCGCCACGGTCGAAACGCGGAATGCCATGGGATTCAAGGCGCTGGACAACATCGATGCGGTGATGGCCGGCCGGCCGGCGCCGGATCGGGTGGTGTAATGGGCGGATGGAGCCTTTTACCGGGCCGGCGTTCCGGCGGCCCCTTACCGGCAGGGATTTCCTGCCCCGAACGGTTGGGGTGGGCAGAAGATGCCGGTCCGGTAGGAAAGAGGCTCCATCCCCTACCGATGATCCGGCGGCGCAATCTGCCGGAAATGCATAAAATGCTTGGTATCTGCGGGGTGCGGCGGGTTGGCACAGGGGTTGCTTGGGTAGAGGCGAAGTGTTCCGACCTTCATCAGAGGAGCCGACCCCATGAATGCCATCGTCGCCGCCCTGGACCTGAAGCACCACACCTCCGACCGTTTCGACGTGCCGGCCGGATGGTCGCCGGTTGCGTTGGCTTCGCGTGTCGGGCTTCTGCGGGGGACCGAGCGCCAGACGCTGGACGAGACGATCGCGCTGCTCGCCGAAGCCAAGGAGACGATCGCCGAGTTGCATGAGCGCATCGCCTACCTGGAAAGCCTGACGATGACGGACGAGCTGACCGGCCTGTTGAACCGGCGCGGCTTCTACAGCCACTTCCGGCGCGAGTTGGCCTCGGCCCGCCGCAACGGGTCCGCCGGCGGCCTGCTGGTCATGATCGACCTGGACGGTTTCAAGGCCATCAACGACACCCACGGCCATATCGCCGGCGACGCCTATCTGCGGCAGGTGGCGCGGATGATCGTCGGCAATGTCCGGCAGGAGGACGTGGTCGCCCGGCTGGGCGGCGACGAGTTCGCCGTGCTGCTGACCAACACCGACACCGCCAGCGGCCTCGCCCGCGCCCGCCAACTGGCTGCCATCGCCGACGCCACCCATGTGGAATGGGGTGGGCAGTCGCTGCCGGTCCGTTTCTCCGTCGGCACCCAGCCCTATGGCGCCGACGACAGCGAGGACGAGGTGATGCGCCGCGCCGACGCCATGATGTACGGCGCCAAGGGGGCCCGCCGCCGCGATGCCAAGCGCAAGACCAAGCGGGCGGCTTGAGCCGCGGCCCGGCTCCATCTCAGTATATTACCGCTGTCGATAACCGATCGCCGCCCGCGTCCGCCGCGGGCGGTTTTCGTTTGAATGCAGGGCGGTCCGCGGTCATCAGGGCTGTCATCCAGCGGTCCGGTAACGACTATTTAACCGTCGCGACCTAATCAGAAAGGGGCTATACCGGTCTTGCGACCCCGCAACTGCGGTACGCAATCCGGCAATGGGCGGCGTGAACGCGGGGGTCACACCCAGGGAGGATGCATGTCAGCGGAGCCTTGCGGTCCATTGGCGACCGGTGGTGGGCCGACGAAGACCGTCCTCATCGTCGAGGACAACGAGCTGAACATGAAGCTCTTTCATGACCTGCTCGAAGCGCACGGCTATGGCACGCTGCAGACCCGCGAAGGCATGGAGGCGATGCGGCTGGCCCGTCAGCACCGCCCCGACCTGATCCTGATGGACATCCAGCTGCCGGAGGTTTCCGGGCTGGAGGTGACCCGTTGGATCAAGGACGATCCGGATCTGAGGAGCATTCCGGTCGTGGCCGTCACCGCCTTCGCCATGAAAGGTGACGAAGAAAAAATCCGTCAGGGCGGCTGCGAGGATTATGTCGCGAAGCCTATTTCGGTTGTGAAGTTCCTCGAAACAGTCAAGAAGTTTCTCGGCTAAGTCTGTTTTCTCTGTAGCAATTCTGCAGGAATTTCCTTCCGATGTCCGCGCGTGTCCTTGTCGTCGACGATGTACTGCCGAATGTGAAGCTGCTTGCGGCGAAGCTGACGCGCGAGTACTTCAATGTTCTGACGGCCTTCAACGGACCCGACGCGCTTGAGATGGTGCGGAAGGAATCGCCGGATATCGTTCTGCTCGACGTGATGATGCCGGGCATGGACGGGTTCGAGGTGTGCGAGAAGATCCGTTCCGATCCCGCCACCATGCACATTCCCGTGGTGATGGTCACGGCGCTGTCGGACATCGCCGACCGCGTCCGCGGCCTGGAGGCCGGGGCCGATGATTTCCTGACCAAGCCGGTGAACGACATCGCGCTGTTCGCGCGCGTCCGCTCGCTGGTTCGGCTGAAGATGATGATGGACGAGTGGCGCCTGCGCGAAAGCACGTCCGGCCAGTTCGGCGTCATCGAGCGCAGCGGCACCATGCTGAGCGAATCCTTCGAGCGCGCCAATGTGCTGGTGCTGGAGGACTCCGCCCTCGACCTGGAAAAGGTGACGGAGACGCTTCAGCGCGACCACAACATGGTGTTCTCCGCCGACACCGGCGCCAAGGCGCTGGAACGCGCGCTGGGCACGCCGCTCGATCTGGTGGTGGTCAGCCTGACCCTGCTGAACGAGGACGGGCTGCGCCTCTGTTCGCAGTTGCGCTCGCATGAGCGCACGCGGCAGGTGCCGATCCTGTTGATGGTGGACGACGGCGATCTGGGGCAGGTGGCGAAGGGGCTGGAACTCGGTGCCAATGATTACGTCGTCAAGCCGGTCGACCGGAACGAGTTGCTGGCCCGCGCCCGCACCCAGATCCGGCGCAAGCGCTATCAGGAACGGCTGCGCTCCAATTACGAGCAGAGCCTGTCGATGGCGCTGACCGACAGCCTGACCGGCGTCTTCAACCGCCGTTACGTCAACGCCCATCTGCCGCGGCTGCTGGAACGCGCCATCGACAGCCATAAGCCGGTGTCGGTGCTGATGTTCGACATCGACCATTTCAAGGTGGTCAACGACACCTATGGCCACGCCATCGGTGACGAGGTTCTGCGCGAGGTGTCCGCCCGCGCCAGCCGCAACCTGCGCACCTTCGACCTCGTCGCCCGGCTGGGTGGCGAGGAGTTCATCGTCATCCTGCCCGATACCGACGGGGAAGCCGCGCTGATCGTCGCCGAACGCCTGCGTTCGCGCATCGCCGACATGCCCTTCGCCGTATCGACCGGCCACGGCGAGATCAACGTGACGGTGTCCGTCGGCATCTCCATCGGCGGACGGCTGGGCGATACCGCCGAAGGGCTGGTCCGCCGGGCCGACGAGGCGCTGTACGAAGCCAAGCGGTCGGGCCGCAACTGCGTCATCGCCGACGCCCGCGCCGACCAGATGGAGGGGTAGGGGCGGGGCTTTCGACTCGTCCTCTTGCCGATCCTGCTGCGCCGCACCATGTGGCAAAGCCGTTCGTTATCACCGGCATCCATGGGGGACCGATGCTCGCCACCGCCAGCGGCGCCATCACCCATCTGGGCAGCAGCAGCCTTCTCGTCCCGCTTTCCGCCCTCTATGCGACTGCGCTGTGGCGGCACCATTCGGCGCCGCTGGCGCTGCGCTGGCTGCTTGCCCTGTCGCTGTGCCTGGGCGCTATGGTGGTGCTGAAGCTGGTGGGGCATGGCTGTGGTCTGCCGGACTTCCCGCTGTTCCCGTCGCTGTTCGCCGGCGACCGTTTCGTCAGCCCAAGCGGCCATGCCGCCTTCTCCGCCGTCTTCTACGGGTCGGTGTCGGCGCTGGCGGCGCGCAGTGCCCGATCGCGCTGGCTCCGCATCGTGCTGCCGCTGGCGGCGGTGGTGCTGGTGTTGGCGATCGGCGCCTCGCGTGTCGCCGTCTCCGCCCATTCGGGGGCGGAGGTGTTGGCCGGGCTGATGATCGGCGGGCTGTCGGCCCTGCTGTTCCTGTGGAGCAGCCGCAAGGACGCCGTCCCGCGCCTGCGCCCCTCCCCCTGGCTGGCGGGGGCGATGGCGCTGGGGCTGGCCCTGCTGGTCCACGCCGGCGATCCGTCCTTCGTCGAGGGAACCATCCGCTGGGCCGCCCATCAGTTGGACAGCGAGGGCGGTCTGTGCGAACTGGCCAGCCGGGTATTCCCCGGCAATCGCGGGTAAATCACCAACCGGGGTGAAGCCGCTGTCGTCCTGTGCTATGACGGACGGCCGCGCCCGGTTCCGCCGTTGCGGCACCGTTCGCGTCAATGCTTGAGCCTAAGGCTTGCGCCACGCCGCGCAAGATCCTATACCGACGCCCCGTTTCCGTTCCGTTCCGCCCCATTCCATCAGCTTTCGCCTGGTCACCTCGCACCGCATGTCGCTTTTCGATGCCCTGCCGCGTGGCCCTTCGTCGGGTGGCGCCGCCGTCCCCTTCGGTCAGGAGGACCTGACGCGCGTCTTCGATGCCAAGACGCTGCAGCGCGGCCGCACGCTGATGATGACCGGTGCGGTGACGCTGGGTCCTCCCGGCGGCGACCGGATCGAGGCGGAGGTCAGCGATCTCGGCCGGCGGCTGTCGGTGACGGTGATGCCGGTGCAGGGCAAGCGCAGCATCGTGCTCGACCGCAGCTGTTCCTGTGGCCGCAACGCCTGCGCCCATATGGCGGCGGCGGCGATGCTGGCGCTGGAAAGCCGGCCGGAATGGCGTCGCGCCTCGCTGTTCGACGTGGCGGACGTGAAGGCGCCGCTGGTCCCGCCTCCTCCGCCGCCGCCTGTACCCGTCGCGCCCACCCCGGCCGCAACGGCCCCCTCGGCACCGCCCGCCCCCAAGGCTCCGCTCACCCTGGTCCGCCCGCCGGTCCCGCCGCCGATCCGCAGCGTGGCGCCCCAGCCCCCACCGCCTCCACCCCCGGCAGCCAAGCCGGAGCCGGTGCGCAGTCTGCGCTGGACGCTGGAGCCGGGGCAGGGCGACGTTGCCTGCTACATCCTGGTGGAATTCGTGGCGGAGGGATCGGCCGACGCCAGCCCCGCCAGCCCGCGCGACGTGCTGGCCAAGGCGCCGCGCTCCGTCGACGGCGATGCCGACCGTGCCATCGCCCGGCTGCTCGGCGGCGGCGGCACCGAACGCACCCCCGTTGCCAAGAGCCGGGGAGAGGCGGTGGACCGCCTGCTGCGCCGCCTGCTCTCCACCGGCCGCCTGCGCTGGCGCGACGGCACCCCGCTGGCCGAGGGGCCGGGCCGCACCGTCCGCGCCTTCCGCGACCCCGCCACCCGCAAGCTGCGCCCGACCGGTCTGCCGGAACGCAGCGTGCTGGTGAAGGGGCAGTCCTATTGGTGCGTCGACAGTGCCTCCGGCACCGTCTTCCCGGTCGACCTACAGGTGGTGGAGGTGCCGAAGGCCAAGCCGGTGCCGGCCGCTCCGCCACCGCCGCCGGTTCCATCCAAATCTCCCCCGTCCAAATCGACGCCGTCCCGCCTGTTCGGCCCGTCGCGCAGCGGTGTGGCGTCGATGCCGCGCATCACCCCGCCGCCGCCCTCCATCGCGACATCCAGCTTCCGCGACAACGCCATCCCCGGCGTGCGCAGCGGGGCGGCCGATGCGGCAGCCATCGTCGAGCGCTCCCCCCGCATCATCGCGCGCCTCGGCCGCGTGGTGACGCCGGCCGACGGGCTGGTCGACGTGCTGCGCCTCTCCTTCGACTATGGCGAGCCCGGCCGCGCGGTGGAGATCGAGCCCGACGACCAGCGCCAGTTCGCCCGTTACGAGGACGACTTCGGCGACGTCACCTTCGTCCGCCGCGACAAGGCCGACGAGCAGGCGGCGCTGGACCGGCTGTCCGGACTCGGCTTCGCCCAGGCGCGGATCGAACCGCCGAAAGGCGCGCTGAACGCCCGCGGCTCCCGCGTCCACTGGCTGACCGGCCGGGACGTCGAGGAGCGCTGGCAGCATTTCCTGACCAACGAGGTCCCCGCCCTGACCAAGGCCGGCTGGATCATGGAGGTCGGCGCCGATTTCGGCACCAAGGTCATCGAACCGGGGGCGGAGGTCGAGGTTGCCGTCCGCGATGCCGGCGACGGCTGGTTCGACCTGGATGTCGGCGTGGAGATCGACGGCGAGCGCCAGCCGCTTCTGCCGATCCTCGCCCGGCTGGTGGAAAAGGGCGGCCTGTCGACCACCCGTGTCATCGACGGCCGCGCCCACATCGTGCTGGACGACGGCAATGTCCTAGCCCTGCCGGCCGAACGGATCGAGCGGCTGCTCAGCGTTCTGGAAGCGATGCTGGACAGCGGGCGCAGCAGCGGCGACCGGCTGAAGGTGCCGTTGGCCGAAGCCGACTCGCTGCTGGACATCGACGATTTGATCGCCCGGCGCGGCGACGAGACGGCGCAGATCGACGGCTATCTCCAGCGCCTGCGCGCCGACGAGATGCCGGGTGACATGACCCCGCCGCCGGGCTTCAGGGGCGAGTTGCGCGATTACCAGCGCGGCGGTCTGGCCTGGATGCAGAGCCTGCGCGCCAACAACGTCGCCGGAATCCTGGCCGATGACATGGGGCTGGGCAAGACCGCCCAGACGCTGGCCCACATCGCCATGGAGGAACATGAGGGCCGGCTGACCGAGCCCTGCCTCGTCGTGGTGCCGACCAGCCTCGTGCCCAACTGGGTCGCAGAGTCGGAGCGCTTCACCCCGCATCTGCGCGTCGTCGTGCTGCATGGCGTCGACCGCCATGGCAAGCTGTCGGAGATCGACCGCGCCCACATCGTCGTCACCACCTATGGCGTGGTGGCGCGCGACGTCGATCTGCTGAAACGCCTGACCTGGCACATGATCGTGCTGGACGAGGCGCAGGCGATCAAGAACCCCGACGGCAAGGCGACCCGTGCGGTGGCGGCGCTGCCGGCGCGGCACCGGCTCTGCCTGTCCGGCACGCCGGTGGAGAACAATCTGGGCGAGCTGTGGAGCCAGTTCGCCTTCCTGATGCCGGGCCTGCTGGGCGACCGCAAGGATTTCGGCAAGCGTTACCGCGTGCCGATCGAGAAGCGCGGCGACAACACCCGCGCCAACCTGCTGATGCGCCGCATCCGCCCCTTCCTGCTCCGCCGCACCAAGGAGGCGGTGGCCAAGGAGCTGCCGCCGAAGACCGAGGTGGTGGTGCGCATCGACCTGGAACGCGACCAGCGCGACCTTTACGAGACCATCCGCCTGTCGGTGAACGAGACGGTGCGCGCGGCGTTGGCCGCCAGCGGCAAGGGGCTGGGCCAGAACGCCATCGCGGTGATCGACGCGCTGTTGAAGCTGCGGCAGGTCTGCTGCGACCCGTGCCTGCTGAAATCCATCGCTGCGCTGGGCGGCAAGGCGCGGCCAAGCGCCAAGCTGCACGCCCTGACCGAAATGGTGAAGGAGATGGTGCCGGAAGGCCGGCGCATCCTGATCTTCTCGCAGTTCACCACCATGCTCGACCTCATCAAGCTGGAATTGGAGAAGGCCCACATCCCCTATGTCGAGCTGACCGGCCGTACGCTGGACCGCGCCGAGCCGGTGAACCGCTTCCAGAACCGCGAGGTCCCGGTCTTCCTCATCAGCCTGAAGGCCGGCGGACGCGGCCTGAACCTGACCGCGGCCGACACGGTGATCCACTACGATCCCTGGTGGAATCCGGCCGCCGAGGATCAGGCGACCGACCGCGCCTATCGCATCGGCCAGGACAAGCCGGTCTTCGTCTACAAGCTGATCGCCGCCAACACGGTGGAGGAACGCATCCTCGACCTCCAGCGCCGCAAGGGCAGCCTGTCCGCCGCCACCATCGAGGGCAAGGGGCTGGTCAGTGCTCTCGACGGCGGCGATATCGACTATCTGCTTGGAGACGGTGAAGAGGACGGGGAGGAATAGGCCCCCGCCTCAGTGTGCCCGCTTCGCCGCCAGCAGGCTGGCGACGGCAGCGCCATTCTTGCCGGCGCGCTCGCCGATGGCGGTCAGGGTCTCGCCCGGCCTAGCGTCGATGTTCGCGGTCTTCAGCACCTCCACCGCCTTGTCGGGCGTGAGGCCCAGCGCCGGCGCCGCTGCTTCCAGCGTCGCGCCCGACAGCGCGCCGAACACCGCCCCCGGATTGACGCTGCCGCCGCCGGTGGTGCCGGTCAAGCCGGTGAAGACCACCGACACGACGATGCTGGCGATGAAGGCGGCTTGCGCGGCGTACCGCTTCAGATAGCCCAGGAAAGCCCGCCAGTTCTTCACCAGATGCCAGAGCGCGATGGCGGAGAACGCCATGCTCAGCCATTCGTGGGAGAAGCGCACCAGCCCGGCGTTCCAGTGCAGCAGCAGCATCACGCCGGTCACCGTGGACACGACGAAGGTGACGATGGTGACGGGGGTGACCACGTCGCGGGTCATGGTCTTGGAGATGGTCATGGCAGTCGCCCTTGATCCGGTGTCGTTTCTTGTTGGCGGCCATGATCGCGCGCGACTGTAACTGGACAATATCCGGCGGCGTGCGGCTGTGTAACAGTGTGTAACGCGCCGGCCGGCGTGCCATCGGCCGCTCCGCCCGCAATCCTGTCCAAGACGACCGTCACGCCCTCCTGTTAGACTGCGGCATGGACCAGCAATCAGCACTGACCCGGACTCCGGCCGGCGGAGGCGATTTCGCCCGTTTGTGGCGGGAAGCGCGCTTCGACGGCATGGAATGCCTGAACGCCCGCTTCCAGCGCCACAGCTATGCCCCGCACACGCACGAGACCTATGTGGTCGGCGTCATCACCGCCGGGACCGAGCTATACCGCTGCCGCGGCGCCGAGCGGGTGGCGCGGGCCGGACAGGTCGTGGTTCTGGATCCGGAGGTTCTGCATGACGGCCGCCCGGCGGCGGACGGCTATGCCTACCGCATGTTCTACCCCTCGGTGGCGCTGTTCGAACAGGCGATGACGGATGCGCTGGGCCGGCCCGTCGCCCCGCATTTCGCCGCCACCGAACTGGACGACCCGGAGTTGTTCCAGGCCCTGCGCGGCCTGCACCATGGGCTGGAGGGGCCGTACCGCGAGCCGCTGCGCACCGACACCGACGCGCTGCGCGCCTTCACTGCGCTGGCCCTGCGCCACGGCGACCTGACCGCCCGCCCGCGCGATGCCGGGCAGGAGCCGGCGGCGGTCCGCCGCGCGCGGGAGTATCTGGACGCCCACCTCGACAGCCCGGTGGAACTGGCCGATCTGGCCGAGGCGGCGGGGCTCAGCCGCTTCCATCTGCTGCGCGTCTTCCGCGCGGCGGTGGGCACCACACCGCACGGCTATTTGACCGACCGCCGCGTCGCCCAGGCCAAGCGGCTGCTCGCCGGTCCGTTGCCGCTTGCTGACGTGGCGCTGGCCTGCGGTTTCTGCGATCAGGCGCATTTCAACCGGGTGTTCAAGGGGCGGGTCGGCGTCTCCCCCGGCCAATACCGGCGCGGCAGCAATCCCGTCCAAGACGCGCCCGCCGTCGCCGCCTAGTTTCGCAGCCATGAGCAAGCACATGAGCATGGGTAGCTACCCCATACCGGCATCCCCGCGGCAGGAGTTCGCGGCGGGCGTCGTCCATTGCCTGCCCATCGTGGCCGGCGCGGTTCCCTTCGGCTTCCTGCTGGGCAGTCTCGCCGCCAAGGCCGGGCTGTCGGCGCTGGACATGGGGCTGATGAGCGCGCTGGTCTTCGCCGGCAGTTCCCAGTTCGTTGCGGTCGAACTGCTGGACAAGGGAAGCGCCGGGCTGGCGGTGGTCGGCGCCATTCTGCTGGTCAACCTGCGTCACCTGCTGATGGGGGCGACGCTGGAGCCGCGCTTTCGCGGCGTTCCCCGCGCACGGGCCGGGCTGGCGCTGTTCTTCATGACCGACGAACAATGGGCGCTGGCGCTGCGCCGCGGGCCGGAGCTGACGCTGGCCTATTGGTACGGCGTGGCGGCGACGCTCTATCTGGCGTGGCTGACCAGCACGGTGGCGGGGACGCTGGCCGGGACGCTGATTGCCGACCCCGCCGCCTGGGGGCTGGATTTCACCTTCATCGCCGTCTTCCTGTGCCTGCTGGCCGGGTTCTGGCGTGGAGTCGGTTCGCTGCCGCCCTGGCTGGCGAGCGCTGCCGCCGCGCTGGCCGTCCATGCGCTGTCTTCCGGAGGGACATGGCACATCCTGGCCGGCGCCTTGGCCGGCGGAGCGGTCGCCGCAATGCAAGCGAAGGGGCCGGGACAGGGACAGGGGAGGGCGCGCGATGCTTGAGTCGCTGCACCTGGACTGGAGCGTCTTCGCCATCGTTCTGGGCGGGGCGCTGGTCACTTGGATGACGCGGATCGGTGGGCCGTGGCTGATCGCGCGGATCCGGCCCGGCCGGGCGGCGAGTGCCGCGCTGGAGGCGACGCCGGGCGCTGTCTTGGTCGCCCTGGTGGCGCCCGCCGCCCTGTCGCGCCCATCCGATGCGTTGGCCGCCGCCTTCGTCTGCCTGATCGCCCGGCGCGTGCCGATGGTGGTGGCGGTGGTGGCCGGCGTGGTCGCCGTCGTGCTGCTGCGCCGCCTGCTGTAGTCATTGTTGCAAACTGCCGTCTGGTGAAGCGGGCGGGGGATGCCTATAAGTCGGGAATGACCGACCCGATCTCCGCCCCCTCCGCGCCCGCATCCACCCCGGCTGGCTTCGACCCGCACGCCCTGCCGCCGCTGCGCGACGTGATCGCGCGTTTCGGGTTGGAGGCGCGCAAGTCGCTGGGGCAGAACTTCCTGCTCGACCTGAACCTGACAGGGCGGATCGCGCGCTCGGCCAATCTGCCGGCCGGCACCACCGCCATCGAGGTCGGTCCCGGTCCCGGTGGCCTGACCCGCGCGCTGCTGGCGACCAATGCGGTGAAGGTCATCGCCATCGAACGCGACCGCCGCTTCATCGAGGCGCTGCAGGACGTCATCGAGGCATCGCAGGGCCGCCTGAGCATCGTCGAGGCCGACGCCCTCACGGTGGACCCGGAAGACCTCGTTCCCGCCCCGCGCGCCATCGTCGCGAACCTGCCCTACAATATCGCGACCCCGCTTCTGCTCGGCTGGCTGGCGCGGATCGAGGCCTATGTCAGCCTGACCCTGATGTTCCAGAAGGAGGTCGCCGACCGGCTGGTGGCGAAGCCGGGCAGCAAGGCCTATGGCCGGTTGTCTGTCATCACCCAGTGGCGCTCCGACGCCCGCGTGCTGTTCAACCTGCCACCGCGCGCCTTCACCCCGCCACCGAAGGTCGAATCGACGGTCGTTCACCTGACTCCGCGCATGAACCCCGAGCCAGCCGACTGGCGCGCGCTGGAACAGGTCACCGCCGCCGCCTTCGGCCAGCGCCGCAAGATGCTGCGCCAGAGCCTGAAATCGCTGGGCAATGCCGAAGCCCTGCTGGAGGAGACCGGCATCGTCCCGACCGCCCGAGCGGAGGAGATCGACGTCGCCGGCTTCGCCGCTCTCGCCCGCGCCTTCCGCGCCCGCCATCCGCTGGAGCCGCCAACGGGGGAGTCGACATGATCCGGGTCAATCCCCGCATCAGCTTGGACGAGAGCGAATTGCAGGAGGAGTTCATCCGCGCCTCCGGCCCCGGCGGCCAGCATGTCAACAAGACGGAGACCGCGGTTCAGCTGCGCTTCGACGTGCGGCGCTCGCCGAACCTGCCCGACCCGGTGCGCTATCGGCTGGAGCGGCTTGCCGGATCGCGCCTGACCCAGGACGGCGTGCTGATCCTGGTGGCAGACCGTTACCGCTCGCAGATGCGCAACCGTGAAGACGCCCGCGAACGCCTGATCGACCTGATCCGCGAAGCCGCCACCCCGCCGCCGCCACCCCGCCGCCCGACCAAACCGACGAAGGGATCCAAGGAGCGGCGACTGGAGGGCAAGGCCAAGCGGTCGGAGGTGAAGAAGATGCGTGGGAACGTTCACGACTGAGCGCCTCCCGTCAGAGCGCCATCTTCATTTCGACATCGTCATAATCCACCCGCAAACCGTCCTGATCGTCGATCAGTCCGGCCTCGACCAATGCGGTCACGTCCAAATGGACGTTACGGTAATCGCGGCCCAGTGCCCCGGCCAATGCCCGGATGCTTGCGGTGGGAGTGCGATGAAGATGCCGAAGGATCTCCAGTCGCTTCGGCGTGAGAACCCGCGCCATCCCCTCGAAGGACTCGAAGGTGATGTGGTGCTCCCGGACGGTTTTCCCGGCTGCATGGCGGCGGAGCGCATCCTTGATGGCAGCGGCCTCGGCCTGGAGGTCGATCCCGATGTGGATCTGAAGCGTCGTCATAGCCTTCCCTCCCTGACCGCCGCGACATCGGCGAAAAACTGGTCGATCAACTGGTCCATAGTCTCGAATCGAACCGGCGTCTCCCGGCCCTGGATGTGCTTGTGGTCACCTTTGCCCTTCTCGTTGTCGTACCCGACGATCCGTTCGCCGGCTCTTCCATAAAACAGACTGTACTTGTAGCCATGCTCCGATGGCGGTACGGGAGCGGCCACTGACCAGACCCGCACCTGGATGATGCTTCCGTCGTCGTAGAGGGTCTTACGGGACAGGAGGAGCACGGCTTTGTTCATGCCCTAAGATAAGCTGTCCCGATGATGTGGTAAAGCCACATATGGCGGCCCACCACATCATGTCCAGCCCTGTTGACCGACAACGCTGCCACCTGATTCGACGCGGCATGTCCGCCATGAGGCAGGCGCATTGGACGGTTCAACCATCCCGTGCCAGCTTTGCTTTTCGCTTGCCTGTGAAACATTTCCCGGCCCGAACAGGTCCGGGGTCGGAGACGTTCCATGAGCCACCCTTCCGCCGCCCTGCCGTCGCCGACCTCGGCGCGGCTGTCCGTCGGGTTCGCCTGGGTCGGGCATTCGCTGATGCACATCGTGTCGGCGCTGTTCCTCACCATCGTGCTGGCGCTGGAAACGGAATGGAAGCTCTCCTATGACGAACTGATCCGGCTGTGGACGCTGGGCGCCTTCATGATCGGGCTGGGGGCGCCGCTCGCCGGCTGGCTGGGCGACCGCTGGAGTTCGGCCGGCATGATCGCCGTCTTCTACCTGATGACCGGTGCTGGGGCGGTGCTGGCCGGACTGTCGGACGGGCCGGAGATGCTGATGTGGTCGCTGGCCCTGCTGGGGCTGGGGGCGTCGATCTACCACCCCGTCGGCATGGCCTGGATGATGGCAAACGCCGAGAATCGCGGAAAGGCGATGGGCTGGCTCGGCCTGTTCGGTACCTTCGGCGTCGCAACCGCCGCGGTGGTCGCCGGCAGCCTGACGCAATGGCTGAACTGGCGCATGGCCTTCATCATCCCCGGCGCGATCTGCCTCGTGCTGGGCGTTGTTCTGGCCTTGCTGATGATGACCGGCGTCGTTCAGGACCGCCACGCCGACGTGAAGCCGCAGCCCAAGCCGTCGCGCGGCGACGTGGTGCGCGCCTTCTTCGTGCTGTCGCTGACCATGGTCTGTGCCGGTCTGATCTTCAACGCCATGCAGGTGGTGCTGCCCAAGCTGTTCGAGGCGCGGCTGGGCGGTTGGCTCGGCACCGGCACGCTGGGCGTCGGCGGGCTGGTGACGGCGGTCTACCTGATCTCCGCCCTGCCGCAGATGGTCGGCGGCGTGCTGGCCGACCGCCATTCGCTGAAGCGGGTCTATATGCTCTGCCTGCTGGTCCAGATTCCGCTGATGGCCGCAGTCGCCGTCCTGGCCGACGTGCCGCTGGTGGCCGCCGCCGCCTTCGTGGTGATCGCTTCGCAGACACAGATCCCGGCGGAGAACATGCTGCTGGCCCGCTATACCCCGGACAAGCACCGCGGGCTGGCCTTCGGCGCCAAATACATCCTGTCCTTCGGCGCCGGTCCGCTGGCCGTGCAGCTGGTCGCCTGGGTCTATGAGCGGACCGGTGAGTTCACCATGCTCTATCTGACCCTGTCGGCGCTGGCCGCCCTGGCCTTCGCCGCCGCCCTGCTGCTGCCCGACGACCGCCGCAAGGCCGAACCGGTGGCGGAGCCGTTGCCGGCGGCGGAGTGACCCGCCGCCGGATTGGAGTTCCTCACGCAAGCGTCTTGTTCAGTGCCTGATCCAGGTCGGCGATGATGTCCTCCGGCGTCTCCAGCCCGATCGAGAGGCGGATCACGTCGGGACCGGCGCCGGCCGAGGCCTGGGCCTCCGCCGACAGCTGGCGGTGGGTGGTCGAGGACGGGTGGATGATGAGGGAGCGGGCGTCGCCGATGTTGGCGAGGTGGCTGAACAGCTCGACGCTCTCCACCATTTTCACGCCAGCCTCGAAGCCGCCCTTGACGCCGAAGGTCAGCACCGCACCGGCACCGCGCGGCAGGTACTTCTTCGCGAGGTCACGGTACTTGGACGACTCCAGCCCGGCATAGCTGACCCAGCCGACCGCCGGATGGCCTTCCAGGAACTGTGCCACCTTCAGCGCGCTTTCGGCGTGGCGCTGCATGCGCAGCGGCAGGGTTTCGATGCCGTTCAGCGTCAGGAATGCGTTCATCGGCGCCTGGCTCGGCCCCAGGTCGCGCAGGCCGACGGCATGGCCGTGGATGGTGAAGGCGAGATGGCCGAAGGTCTCGTGGAAGCGCAGGCCGTGATAGCCGGGGTCCGGCTCGCTCAGCGCCGGGAACTTGCCGGACTTGCTCCAGTCGAACTTGCCGCTGTCGATCACCACGCCGCCGACCGAGGTGCCGTTGCCGGACAGGAACTTGGTGGTGGAATGCACCACCAGCGTGGCGCCCCACTGGATCGGGTTGATCAGGTAGGGGGTGGCCAGCGTGTTGTCGACGATCAGCGGGATGCCGGCCTCGTCGGCGATCTTGGCGATGGCTTCGATGTCGGTCACCACGCCGCCGGGGTTGGCGAGGCTCTCCACGAAGATGGCCTTGGTCTTCTCGGTCAGCGCCGCCTTGACGTTGTCCACGTCGTCGGTGTCGACGAGGCTTGGCTGCCAGCCGAAGGCGCGCGGGAAGCTGATGCCGAGCTGGTTCAGCGAACCGCCATAGAGCTTCTTTGACGCGACGATGTGATCGCCCGGCGCCATCAGCGGGAACAGCGCCAGCAGCTGGGCGGCATGGCCGGAGGAGGTCGCGGTGGCGCCGGCGCCGCCTTCCAGATTGGCCAGACGCTCCTCCAGCACCGCCACCGTCGGGTTGGTCAGGCGGGAGTAGATGAAGCCAACCTTCTGCAGGTTGAACAGAGAGGCGGCGTCGTCGACATCCTCGAAGACGAAGCTGGTGGTCTGGTAGATCGGCGTCTGTCGCGCGCCCGTCGCCGGGTCGGGAGCGGCGCCGGCATGGATGGCGCGGGTCTCGAAGCCGAAGCTCTTCTGCTCAGTCATCTGCGTGATTCCCCCAATTTTTCAGATCAGCTTTTTGAACGATTTCGTCGGCGCCATGCGGCGCGTCACCAGCACGTTGGAATTGACCCCGATCCGGCCGATTTCGCCGTAGAGCCGTTGGATTTCCATCTTCGGACAGCGGTCCATCACCACCGTCAGGCCGGCGGCCTGGGCCCGCGCCGCCGCCTCGTCGTTGCGGACGCCCAACTGCATCCACACCACCTTGGCCCCGGCGGCGATCGCCTCGTCCGTCACCCCGCCAGCGGCGGCGGAGTTGCGGAAGATGTCGACCATGTCCGGCGGCTCCGGCAAATCCTTCAGGCTGGCGTAGACCGGCAGGCCGAGAATGGTCTGGCCGGCCATCTTCGGGTTGACCGGGATGACCTGATAGCCCTTGTCGCGCAGATACTTCATCACGAAGAAGCTGGCTTTCACCGGGTCGGCGCTGGCCCCCACCACGGCGATGCTCTTCGCGTTTTCCAGCACGCCGCGCAGGAAGGCGTCGGTGTAATCGGCCGGCTCGGTGATCTTGAGATCGCTCAGCTTGGGATCGGTCATCGGCCACACCAGACCGGCGCGCGCTTGCCCAGGAAGGCGTCGATGCCTTCGGCGGCATCCTGCGCCATCATGTTCTCGGTCATCACCTTGGCGGCGTAGGCATAGGCGCCTTCCACGTCCAGATCGATCTGGCGGTAGAAGGCCTCCTTGCCGGAGGCGAGCGTCAGCGGTGACTTGGACGCGATCTTAGCGGCGACGCTGTCCACCACCTCGTCCAGCTGATCGGCCGGCACCGCGCGGTTGACGAGGCCGATGCGCTCCGCCTCCTCGGCGTCGATCAGGTCGCCCAGCAGCAGCATCTCCATCGCCGCCTTGCGCCCGACCGCGCGGGTCAGCGCCACCATGGGCGTCGAGCAGAACAGCCCGATGTTCACCCCCGGCGTCGCGAAGCGCGCGTCCTCCTCGCAATAAGCAAGGTCGCAGGTCGCCACCAGCTGACAGCCGGCGGCGGTCGCCACGCCGCGCACCTTGGCGATCACCGGCTGGCGGACGCGGTTGATCGTCAGCATCAGGCGGGAGCACTGGGTGAACAGCGCCTCGTACAGCTCACGCGACGGGGCGGCGCGCATTTCCTTGAGGTCATGTCCGGCGCAGAAGGCGCCACCGGCCCCGGCCAGAACCACCGCGCGCACGGAACGATCCTCGTCGATGATGTCGAGCGCGTCCTGCAGCGCCGCCATCAGTCCGACCGACAGCGCGTTGCGCGCCTTCGGCCGGTTCAGCGTCAGGGTGGCGACCCCATCGCGATCCTCGCGCAGGACCAGCGGTGTATCCTGCGGGGAATGGGAATCGTGTGTCGAAACCGCGGCGCTCATGGTCGTTGTCCTCCCGTATTCCTTTGGTTGCGCACCGCCGGCAGCTTAACGCGCCGGGCCTGCGGGTGACACGGGGAACCTGCAGGGCAGGGACAATGAGACGACAGGCCGATGGGGATTTCAACAGAGAATTTTGTCTGAACTGCTTTAATGTCTTTTGTTTTAGTAGGAAAACCGCCTGCGAAAATCCCTCTCCCGGGGTGGGAGAGGGAACTTCGGTTACGATGCCTTGGCGGTCTTCTTCTTCGGCACGGCGGCTTCCGCCGGAGCGTCCTTGGCGGCCTTGGCCTTGGTCGTCTTCTTGGCGGCGGGCTTCTTCGCCGCGGCTTTCGCCTTGGCGGGCTTCTCAGCCTCCGCGCCCTCGGCCTTGGCCGGTTCGGCCTCCTTCGGGGCCTTGCCCTTCTTGGCGGCGTCCTTGGCGACCTTGGCGTCGATCAGCTCCAGCGCCTGTTCCAGCGTGACGCTGTCCGGCTCGGTTCCCTTGGGGATCGAGGCATAGACGCTGGCGTGCTTCACATAGGGACCGAAGCGGCCGGAGCCCATGGTGATCGGCTTGCCGGTCTTCGGGTGGTCGCCCAGCGTCTTGGCCGGGGCCGACGCCTTCTTGGCGGCGCCGGCCAGCAGGTCGACGGCGCGGTTGATGCCGATGGTCAGTACGTCGTCATCGGGCGTCAGCGACTTGTAGACGCTGCCATGCTTCAGATAGGGGCCGAAGCGGCCGATGCCGGCGCTGATCTCCTCGCCGGTTTCTGGGTGATTGCCGATGACGCGGGGCAGTGCCAGTAGCTTCAACGCGGTGTCGAGATCGACGTCCGCCGCGGCCATGCCCTTGGGTAGCGACACCCGCTTGGGCTTGGGCGCGTCGTCCTTCTTCTTTTTCTTCGCCTTCGGCTTCTTGCCGTCGGCGGCAGACTCTTCCGCCGCAGGCTCCTCCGGCGGAGCGACCGCTGCGGTGGGCGCCGGGCCCAACTGGATATAGGCGCCGTACGGGCCACGGCGCACCGTCACCGGCAGGCCGGTCTCCGGATCGTTGCCCAGCTCGCGCGGACCTTCCTGCGCCTCGCCGTTCTCGTCGTTGGCGACGGCCAGCGGCCGGGTGTAGCGGCACTCCGGATACCGCGAGCAGCCGATGAAGGCGCCCATCTTGCCGAGCTTCAGCCCCAGCCGGCCCTCGCGGCAGACCGGGCAGACACGCGGGTCGTGGCCGTCCTCGGTGGCGGCGGGGAAGAAATGGGCGCCGAGTTCGTTGTCGAGCGTGGTCAGCACCTGGGTGATCGTCAGATCCTTGGTGCCGTTCACCGCCACGTCGAAGGCGGTCCAGAAGTCGCGCAGGACGGTCTTCCAATCGATCTTGCCGTCGGAGATCTCGTCCAGCTGGTTCTCAAGCTCCGCCGTGAAGTTGTACTCCACATAGCGGTGGAAGAAGTTCTCCAAGAAGGCGGTCACCAGCCGGCCGCGGTCCTCCGGGATGAAGCGCCGCTTATCTAGCCGCACATAGTTGCGGTCCTGCAGCACCTGCAGGATCGAGGCATAGGTGGACGGCCGGCCGATGCCCAGCTCTTCCAGCTTCTTGACGAGGCTGGCTTCGGAATAGCGCGGCGGCGGCTGGGTGAAATGCTGGTCCGGGACGATGTCGCCGCGGTCCAGAGCGTCGCCCTGGTCCATGGCCGGCAGGCGGCGTTCCTGCTGGTCGTCTTCGGCCGCGTCGTCGCGGTCCTCCTGATAGACCTTCAGGAAGCCGTCGAACACGACGATGGAGCCGGTGGCGCGCAGGACCACGTCCTTCGACGGGCTGGCGATGTCCACCGCAACCTGATCCAGCACGGCGCTTTCCATCTGGCTGGCCAGCGTGCGCTTCCAGATCAGCTCGTACAGCCGCAGCTCGTCGCTTTCCAGATAGCCGGACACCGATTCGGGGCGGCGGTGCAAGTCGGTCGGGCGGATGGCCTCGTGGGCCTCCTGGGCGTTCTTGGCGGCGGTCTTGTAGACGCGCGGCTGGGCCGGGACGTAACGCTCGCCATAGTGCGAGCCGATCAGGCTACGGGCGCCGTCGATGGCCTCCTGCGACAGGCTGACGCCGTCGGTTCGCATATAGGTGATGAGGCCGACCGTCTCGCCGCCGATGTCGACGCCCTCATACAGCTTCTGCGCCGTGCGCATGGTGCGGGTGGCGCCGAAGCCGAGCTTGCGCGAGGCCTCCTGCTGCAGGGTCGAGGTGGTGAAGGGCGGCGACGGGTTGCGGCGGCTCTGCTTGCGCTCGACCTGCGACACGGCGAAGGTCTGCGGGCGGATTTTCGCCACCGCGGCCTCGGCCGTCTCGCGGTTGGGCAGGCCGAACTTGTCGAGCTTCTTGCCGTCCAACTGGGTCAGCGACGCGGTGAAGGAGGACCCGGCCGGCGTGGTGAAACCGACCGCGATCGACCAGTATTCCTGCGGCTTGAAGACCTCGATCTCCGACTCGCGCTCGCAGATCAGGCGCAGCGCCACCGACTGCACCCGGCCGGCCGACTTGGAGCCCGGCAGTTTGCGCCACAGCACCGGCGACAGGGTGAAGCCGACCAGATAGTCCAGCGCCCGGCGCGCCAGATAGGCGTCGACCAACTCCTGCGACACGGCGCGCGGGTTGGCCATCGCGGTCTGGACGGCGGACTTGGTGATTTCGTTGAAGGTGACGCGCTGGACGTCGCGATTGTCGGACAGATGCTTTTCGCGAAGGAGTTCGGACAGGTGCCAGGCGATGGCCTCTCCCTCGCGATCCGGGTCGGTTGCGAGATAGATGCGGTCAGCCGACTTCACCGCCTTCGCGATCTCGTCAATGTGGCGCTTGGAGCGGTCGCCAAGTTCCCATTCCATCGCGAAGTCTTCATCCGGGCGCACCGAACCGTCCCGCGCCGGAAGGTCGCGGACATGGCCGAAGCTGGCGATGACGGTATAGTCGTCGCCCAGATACTTGTTGATGGTCTTCGCCTTGGCCGGCGATTCGACGATGACGACGTTGCTGCCCGGCAAGAAACCAGCCCTTCGCGTATGCCCACCCAAACCACGGCGATGCCGATCAGGCGAGAGAGACCTGATGACCGGGAAGACGCTGGACTCGGCCGGCAAGCTCAAGTTCCAGAACCACGGTCAGCACCACCGGAGCGGACAATTGGCACCCGCGAACGAGTTCGTCAATGGTGACGGGCGAGTGGCCCAGGTTTTCCAGCACCAGGGCGCGCGCCTTGGCAAGGTCGGATTCGTCCGGTTCCGCCGCAGGGGCGGGGGTATGGATGGGGGCGCTGAACAGGTCGCGCTGCCGTTCCGCCAGCGTCGGCGGCCTCAGGTTCTCAATGGCGCGCAGCACGTCGTCGGCCCGTTCCACCAGCGTGGCGCCCTGGCGCAGCAGGTTGTTGGTGCCATGGCAGCGCGGATCGAGCGGGGAACCCGGCACCGCCATCACCTCGCGCCCCTGTTCCAGAGCCATCCGCGCGGTGATGAGGGTGCCGGAGCGCAACGCCGCCTCCACCACCAGCACACCCAGTGACAGGCCGGAGATCAGGCGGTTGCGGCGGGGAAAATGGCGGGCCTGCGGCTGGGTGCCGATGGGGCTTTCCGCCACCACCACACCCTGCGCCACGATGTCGCGGTACAGCCCGTCATTTTCCGGCGGATAGACGACGTCGATGCCGCCGGCCAGCACGGCGGCGGTGCCGCTGGCGATCGAACCGGCATGGGCGGCGGTGTCGATGCCGCGGGCAAGGCCGGAGACGACCAGCAGTCCGGCCGCTCCGAGTTCGCGCGCCAGCGATTCGGCGAACTTCTTGCCGTTCAGCGAGGCGTTGCGCGCGCCGACGATGGCGACCGCGCGCCGCCGCAGCAGATGGGCGTGTCCGGCGACGGAGATCACCGGCGGCGCATCATCCACCGCGGCCAGCGGCTCCGGATAATCAGGTTCGCAGGCGCAGAGCAGTTGAGCGCCGAAACGCCGGTTCGCCTGCATCTCCCGCTCCGCCTCGGCCTTGGAGGCGATGCGCAGCGGCTTCGCCCGCCCGCCGCGCCGCGCCAGATCCGGCAGGGCGTCCAGTGCCCTGGCGGCGCTGCCATACTGCTCAAGCAAGCGGTGAAAGGTGATCGGCCCCACATTCTCCGTGCGGATGAGGCGGATCCAGTCGAGCCGTTCGGCGTCGGTCAAGGGGCGGCGCGGTTGTGTCATGCGAATAGTTTCTACAACCGATACGCAGCTGGATTCAACATGCAATCGTGTGAAATTGGGATGACGATCGCTATGGCGAGAATTTGTCGCGCTGGGCAGCCTCAAGGCTGAAGACGCCTTGCCGAAATGCAACTTGTCCAATGTCCCCGTCGCGGGGCTACAGGTCGCTTGCCGCCTTGAACTCTTCGGCGGCGATGGTACCCTCAGCGGTCAGGAGGTGACGCGAGTTCTCGTCCTGAAGGCGGAGCCGGTTTCCCGACCCCGCCCCTTGGCTCTTACCTGTCCTGATCCTTGTTGAAGCCGGCTTGGAACTCGATCTTCAACTTGAACCAGAAGCGGTTGAGCCACCTCAGGAACTTCTTCACTCGCGTCACTTCCTTTCGGACGCCGTTCGGCAGCATGCCGCACGGCCCGCAAAGAGCAGCCGGAACATACCCATGTGTCAATTGCGGCGGGGTGACGCGCGTTCGGGCGCCGCGATCCGCGACGCCCGGCCCTTCGCATCCCTCAGCGTTTGTGGAAAACCGGCCGGCGTTTCTCGAAGAAGGCGGTGATGCCCTCCTTCGCCTCGCCATGGTGCAAGGCCTCGACGAACAGGTCGCTTTCGCGAGCGAGCTGGGTGGCGAAGCTGCCATAAGCCAGCTCCATCAACTTCTTCGCCCGGCCCATGGCGCCGGCCGGCCCCTCGGCGATGGTCTGCGCCCAGGCGGTCGCCTCGTCCAGTGCCCGGCCCGGCGCGGTGACGCGGTTGACGACGCCGGCGGCATGCAGGCGCGCCGAATCGACTGGGCCGCCAGTCAGCATCAGTTCGGCATAAAGCTGCGGCGGCAGCGCGCGGGCAAGCGAGGCAGAGGCACCGCCGTCGGCGGTCAGCCCGACCCTGACATAGGCGGTCAGGAACTGCGCATCCTCCGCCGCGACGATCAGGTCGCAGGCCAGCGCCAGCGAGAAGCCGGCGCCGGCGGCCGGCCCCTCCACCGCGGCGATGATCGGCTTGGGGCATTCGCGCATCGCCCGGACCCAGCCGTGGAAACGTTCGATCCCGTCACGATTCTCCGACCGTGAGCGGCTGCCGTGGTGATAGAGGTTGTTCAGGTGCCCGCCGCTGCTGAAGGCGCCGTCTGCGCCGGTCAGCACGATGGCGCCGATGCCGGGATCGTGCGTCGCCTCGTCCAGCGCGTCGCGGCCGGCAGCCATCATCTTCAAGCCCAGCGCGTTGCGGGTGCCGGTATCGCTCATGGTCAGCACCATGACGCGCCCCTGGCGGTCCACCGTCATGCTGCCGGTATCCTGACGTTCGTTCATGGTCGTTTCTTCCCCGTTTGTCATTGCCCGGCGAAGGGACTCTCACCGGGTGGTAGAGCCACTGTGCCAGCCGGTGCCCGGCGCTCCAATCCGTCCGACCGGTATAGGAGGACCCTGAGCAGCGGAGAAAACCGCTGTTTTTCGCCAATACCCATTCTTACATTGGGGTGAGACTTATCGCCGCGCGAAGCGGCGGCACCGAACAGCGGGGGCAGGGGATGGCGCTGGCGCTGGACCGGCGTGGCCGGAGCGGAGGAACTGGACCGGTCGCTGTCGTGCCCCTACCGCCCTATGCCAACCGCACCGTCATCCTTGTCTGCGTGCTGGCCTTCGTCCTGCGGTTGCCGCCGGAATCCTTCGCCTTCGTCCCCGCCTATTTCTTTGGAACGGTCGAACTGGCCGGGCCGCTGCCCACCGGTGCGCTGTGGCGCGGGCTGTTCGGGCATGTGCTGATCCATGGCGACCTGACGCATCTGGTCTCCAACATGGCCGTGCTGTGGCTGTTGGGCGACGTGGTGGAGCGGGAGGCCGGGCATCTCCGCTATCTGTCGCTGTTCTTCACTGGAATGGTGGCAGCGGCGCTGATGGAGGGGCTGCTCGCCGTCGACCGGATGGCGCCGTTGATCGGAGCGAGTGGGGCGATCTGCGCGCTGATGGGCGCCTTCCTGTGGATGCGGCCGCGCTTCGGGCTGTTGTCGCGACGCTTGCCCCGGCGGTTGGTCCAGGGGGCGATCCTGGTTTTCGCGCTGTTGAACGCGGCAATGACGCTGGTGCCGCTGAAAGCCGACTCGCCGCTTGCCGAGGTCGGCTGGGCGGCGCATGCGGGCGGGCTGGCGGCCGGACTGCTGTTGGGCGGCGTGTTGCTGTGCCTGCATCCCAAGCACGGCCGGCCGGTTGGCGTTCCTTGAGCGATCGCGATTCTCCCCCGTCGCCGATCGTGAAGCGCATGCTGGGGTGAGGCGTTGCCGTCGGCGTGAAAAAGCACTATTTTCGGGGAAGGCGCGCCGAGGTCGTGACCCCCGGCGCGCCGACCCGATCAGCGGTTCAGGTACTCAAGCACCAGCTTGACCACCTGCAACAGCAGGATCAGGAGAGTGAGGATTTTGTCCATCCTCTTGCCCTCCGTTGGTGCGGCGCGGGCGGTGGCCGTTCCACCGCCCCGACCGCGCGGCAAACATGCCAAGCATCCCATCCCGTTGGAAGCTGCAAGTTGCATGCGATCGCGTGCGCTCGCCTTTATGTGCGTACGAAGCGATTGCAGGCGGCGCGGCCGATGGCGTGTCTCGGACTTGGTGTGGATGAACGAAAGTAGGGGTGGGTGCTATTCCGCGCGTCGCATATATCATCGGTACACGTAACCATTCAGATGACGGCAAGACGGTTCCGCGGTTGATCGATGCGGCTGATGGATGCTCTCAGGAGCGGACGCCAGTCTTCGTTTCTTCCGGCGATGCATTGCTTTGAAAATCCCGCAGAGGTCGACGGACTTCTGTCGCTGTTTCAGTCGCGCCTGCGCACTGTATTTTCCATGCGATGGAATAGGGTGGGAATGGAAGCCATGCGTTTTGACGAATTGTCCTACAGCCATCGCGATTTTTAGAATTGTTCAGGCACCATAGTGCCTTTTGTTCGGCAAATGGCGTCATCGTTCAACCGACGCCATGGCCATAACGATGAGGAAACGTTCATGAAGCGTCGTTCCTTCCTGACCTCCGCCGGTGTCGGCGTCGCCGCCAGCACCCTCGCGGCCCCCGCCATCGCGCAGACCCAGCCGGAGATCCATTGGCGTCTGGCGTCCAGCTTCCCCAAGAGCCTGGACACCATTTACGGCGCCGCCGACACCATCGCCGCCCGCGTCGCTGCGGCCACCGACGGCAAGTTCCAGATCCGTCCCTTCGCCGCCGGTGAACTCGTCCCCGGTCTGCAGGTTCTGGACGCGGTGCAGAACGGCACGGTCGAATGCGGCCACACCGCCAGCTATTACTATGTCGGCAAGGATCCGACCTTCACCTTCGACGCGACGGTGCCCTTCGGCCTGAACGCCCGCCAGCAGAACGCCTGGATCTACAATGGCGGCGGCATGGCGCTGCTGCGCGAGTTCTTCGATGGCTACGGCGTCGTGAATTTCCCGGCCGGCAACACCGGCGTGCAGATGGGCGGCTGGTTCCGCAAGGAGATCAAGACCGTCGAGGACCTGAAGGGCCTGAAGTTCCGCATCGGCGGCTTCGCCGGCCAGGTTCTGGCCAAGCTGGGCACCGTGCCGCAGCAGATCGCCGGCGGCGACATCTATCCGTCGCTGGAAAAGGGCACCATCGACGCCGCCGAGTGGATCGGCCCCTATGACGACGAGAAGCTCGGCTTCAACAAGGTCGCCAAGTACTACTACTATCCGGGCTGGTGGGAAGGTGGTCTGACCGTCTCGCTGCTGGTCAACAAGCAGCAGTGGGAACAGCTGCCCAAGCAGTACAAGGCCGTCCTGGAGGCCGCCTGCTTCGAAGCCAACGTGACCATGGCCGCCAAGTACGACGCCGAAAATCCGGCGGCGCTGAAGCGTCTGGTCGGCGGCGGCGCCCAGCTGCGTCCCTTCCCACGCGACGTGATGGAAGCCTGCTACAAGGCCGCCACCGAGCTGTATGAGGAAACGGCGAAGACCAACCCGAAGTTCGCCAAGATCTACGAGCCGTGGAAGAAGTTCCGCGACGACGAGTATCTGTGGTTCCGGGTGGCCGAGAACTCCTTCGACAACTTCGCCTTCACCGCCGGCCTGAAGCGCTGACGGCAGAAACCCGCGACTGAGAGAGCAAAAACTGCCGCCCCCGCATCCACTCCCGGATGCGGGGGCTTTCTTTTTCAGGTGTTTGCTATTTCAGGTGGGGCGGCCGGGTGCCAGCAGGTTGGCGATCATGGTCTGCACCACCTCGTCATTCTGGTTGAAGGTGGTGGTCTTCACCCGCAGCACGCCCTGGTCGGGACGTTTGGCGGAGCGGCGGGCCTCCATCACCTCCATCTCGATGCGCAGCACGTCGCCGGGCCGGGTCGGGCGGGGCCAGCCGATGGAATCGACACCCATGCCGATATAGCCGCCCGCCAGTTCGGCATCGCTGCCGACGATCATCCGCATGGTCATCCCGGCGGTATGCCAGCCACTGGCCGCCAGCCCGCGGAACAGCGTGTCCTTCGCCGCATCGGGATCCAGGTGGAAGGGCTGCGGGTCGAACTTCTCGGCATAGGCGACGATCTCCGCCGCCTCGACCGTCAGCGGCCCGCCGGTGAAGCGGTCGCCCACCGTGACATCCTCGAAATAGCGCATCCCCCGGAACTCCGTTCATTGTGGTGGTCAGGTCCGGATCGCCCGGCGATGATACAGACCTGTCTCTTCGTTGCGATGGTAGAGACAGGTCTGTATCATTGTCAACGGCGGGCTTGAACCCGGCCGTTCGGAACGGATGGGGTGGGAATGTCAGAGGCGACGAGCGCAAGGAAGCCGGCGCGGGAGCGGATTCTCGATACGGCGGCGGAACTGTTCTATCGCGAGGGCATCCGCGCTGTCGGCATCGACACGATCATCGCCAAATCCGGCGTCGCGAAGATGAGCCTGTACCGGAACTTCGCGTCCAAGGACGATCTGGTCTGCGCCTATCTGGAACGCAGCATCGCCCAGCATGGCGCGTGGTGGGACCGAGTGGTGGCCCGCCATCCCGGCGATCCGCGCGCCCAGATGAAGGCGCTTTTCGTGGCGCTGGCCCACTGGATCGATCATCCGAAATTCCAGGGCTGCCCCTTCACCAGCGCCGCCGCCGAACTGCGCGACCCCGCCAACCCCGCCCGTGCGCTGGCTTTGGCCCACAAGCGGATGGTCCGCGACCGCCTGCACAGGTTGGCGGTGGCGGCCGGAGCCGACGATCCGGACCGGCTGTGCGCCCAATTGCAGTTGCTGATGGAAGGCGCCTATGCAGCCGGGCGGGTGCTGGACTTGGGACCGGCCAATGACGCGGTGGCAAGCGCGGCTGCGATGCTGATCGACGCGGCGTGTGCGCAGGCGCGGCCATAGGCGACGGATGCCCCCGGCCTCAATCGCCCCAAACGCAACGAAGCGCCGCAGGTCAGCCCTGCGGCGCTTCGTCGACTCTGTATGCGCTGCCTCAGTCCGCGCCGATGCGGTCGCGGACGGGCTGGCCGGGGCGGTAATCCTGCAGGCGGGTGGCGCGCAGGCCGCGCATGCCGTGGCTGTCGATCAGCCGCTGCCAGGACAGGAATTCCTCCACCGACAAGGTATAGCGGCGGCAGGCCTCTTCCAGGCTGATCAGGCCCGAACGGACGCCGGCGACCACTTCCGCCTTGCGGCGCATCACCCAACGCTTGGTGTCGGGCGGGGGAAGGTCGTTTTCGGTCATGGGACGCCCCTCAGGACCAATGACCGATGCACCGGCTGCAGAGTCGTCGCCGGTGTCGAGTTCGATGAGTGCCATGCGCGGACGCTCCAACCCAAACTGTGGATTCCACGATTTCGGGGTACTGTAGGCGCCGGCACTTAACAAATGCCTAAACGAAAGGGTTAACTTTTTATCGGGTGGTAGTTGCCTGTCCGAACGGATGGGGGCGGTGGCGACGCCCCGTCCGGCAAGCGGACCGACAATCCGGATGTGCAACGAGTCCCGATCAATAGACGGTGGTCAGCTTCGACAGCGGGACTTCGCTGGTGCCGATGTTCAGCACGGTTTCGCCGTCCTTGCTGCTGCCGATACCGGCGACGGTGCCGAAGGTGTAGGTGGTGGTCTTGATGGTGTCGTTCTTGTTCTCCGCCACCGGCGCCACGTTCATGCGATAGGTGCCGGGCTGCACCGCACGGCCGTTGTTGTCCTTGAAGTCCCAGCTGACCGCATGCTTGGTGCCGGCGGTGGTCTCGCCCGGCATCGAGCGGATGATGTTGCCGTTGGCATCCAGGATGTCGACGCGCACCGACTTGGCCGAGGTTTCCAACTCGTAGCCCAGCGGCGCCTGGGCCATGCCCTGGCTGTACTGGAAGCTGTCGCCCTCGAAGGCGACGGTGCGACCAAGATAGGCGAGGTTGGTCGACGCGGTGCCGGCCGATTGCAGCTGAACCAGCTTGTCCAGCCGGCTGTTGGTGCCGATGTTCTGCTCGACGTTGGCGAAATCGACCAGCTGCTTGGTCATGTCGTTGGTGTCGAGCGGTTTCAGCGGGTCCTGGTTCTTCATCTGCGTGGTCAGCATGGTGAGGAACGTCTGGAAATTGTCACCGAGGCCCTTGGTCGCCGACGCGGTCTTGTCGGCATCGGTCTGCGGGGTCTTGGCGGTTTCGGACGCCGTCTTCGACCCGGTGGACAGGCCACCCGAATAGGTGCCGTACTGGTTCAGGGTCGGGCTGGTGGTGTTGGTCGTCGTGGTCATGGCGGTCGTCCTTCATTGGCCTTGCGGCCGATATCTCTCATGTGACGGTGGGCTGAGGCGGGATGGCCGCCGGCGTCGCCGTCAGGCGCGGATGTCGACGCGCCCGTTGCCGAGCGTTGCCGTGTAGACGGCGCTGTCGGTCACGTCATCGTCGCCACCCCCGCCGAAGCCGCGGCCGCGCCGACCCGATCCACCGTTCTTGCCGTCGCCCCGGCCGTCGCCGGCGAAGGGGTTGCCTTCGCCGCGCAGGCTGAAGTTCAGGCTGTTCGAGTCCGTCTGCAGTCCGGCGTCTTGCAAGGCGCGTTCCAGGCTGCGGCTGTCACGCTGCAGAAGTTCGAGGGTCTGCGCCTTTTCCACCGCGACCATCGCGTTGACCCGGCCATCGGCACCGATGTCCAGCTTGATGTCGATCCGGCCCAACTCGGCCGGATGCAGGTTGATGGTGAACTGGTCGACCTCGTCGCCGACATTCTTCTTGATGTGGACGGCGATCTGGTCGTGCACGCCCATCGGCATGCCGGCGCCGCGCGACGGGCGGAGCGTCGCGGTCGCCTGCGGCTGGTCGAGGCCGGGAATGCCGCCGTGGACGCCTTCCATCGCGGCCAGGGCCGGGTGGGTGTGCGGGCTGGCGGTGGACGTGCCGGATGCCCCGCCGGCCGAGCCGGCCGCATCGATGCCCTCCAGCGCCGCGGTGGCCGTACCCGTCGCAGCGGACGTCACGGCTTCCGCCACCGGGACGGCGGGCGGAGCCGGCGGAACCGGCTGCTGCGGCATCGCCTGAGTTTGGGGCTGGGCGTCGTTCCGGCCGCTGCCCTCGCTGCCGGCATGCTTGCCGTTCTGCTTGGCTTCACCCGTCTTGGCCTTGGCTGCGGCCAGCAGGTCGGCGAAGCGGTCGGGCAGGGCGACGTCCTCGTCGCTCGGCAGGGCTTCGGCGCGGGCGTCGGCCTGGGAGGCGTCCGTGGTCTTCGCGGCGTCGCCATCCACGGCACCACCCTTGCCGGCAGCCTTCGCGGCCACGTCGGCACCGGCGGCCTGTCCGCCCGCCGTCGCGCCGGCAGCGGCAGCGGCAGCGGCAGCCTGCGCCTGGGCAAGCTGGGCGGCGGGATCGAGGGCGCCGGCCGTGCCGGTCGCCGCGGCTCCGGCCTTGGCAGTGTCTTCTGCGCCGGCGCCCGCCTCGTCGGTGGGATCCTTCGCCGCGGCCTGTCCGGCCGGCATCAGTCCGGCGAGGATCAGATCGCTGGCTTGCGGCACCGGCAGCGGCGGCACCGGCTGAGCGGCCGGAGGCTGTTCTGTGGTGGACTGGTCGCCGGGCTGGGCCTGTTCGTCGGTTGTGGCGGTCGGGTCACCGTCGCCTGCGGCATCGGCCGACGCGGTTTCGCTCTGACCGGCATCCTCAGTTGAAGCGGTGGCATCCTCAGTCGCAGCGGCTTCGTCGGCCGCCACGGTCTTGGTGTCGTCCGTCTTCGCTGCGGAAGTCTTGGAGGGATCGGCCTTCGCCCCGTCTGCCTTCGGATCCTTCGCCGGCTTTTCGGCTTTGGCCGGCCGGCGGTCGTCCTGCCCGGCCTGAACCTTGCGGTCGTCGTCGGCCTTGGCGGTCTTCGGTTCCGGAGCGGGGGCCGTGTCGAGGGCATCGGTGGCCGGACGGGCGGCCTGGGCCGTGCGCTCGCGGGTCAGGTCCGGCTTCGGTTCGGCGCGCACCGGTTGCTTGCGCTGGGCCTCCGCCTTACGGGCGTCGCTGGCCTCCTTGACCGCGTCCTTTGCGGCGTCCTTGGCGGAATCGCGTGCCGCCGCATCGGCCTGCTCGCGCTTGCGCGCGGCGGCGTCGGTCAGCATGCGGTCCATCATCTTGGAAAACAGGTCGTTTTTTGCCCCCGTCCCCTGCGTCTGCTGGGACTGGCTGAGACCGTCGAACAAGGACGCGGCGATGTTGTTCGATTGGACTTCCATGGAACGGCCTCTCAGGGACGGCGGAACGCACCGACAGCGATGCGGAGAGACCAATGCAACAGGCGGGCCAGTTGGTACTCCGCGCCATTGGGCCATTCATGCGCTGCGGGGTGGCAGTTCCCGCCGCATGATGCAGGCCGGACCGGCAATTTCCGCCGGGTGTAGGGTCTTTCTTGCCGCAGCGGCCCAATCCCAAGGAACCGGCCCCCAAGGACAAAGGCCCGCAAAGAAAAAGGCCGCCCCTGTGGAGAGAGGCGGCCGTCCGAAAAATCTCGGCAGTCACGGATGAAGGCGGTTGGGATCAAAGACGGGTGTTCAGCGCCGCCGAGGTGCGCGGCCCGCTGGGCGGCGGGGAATAGCCGCGGCCCCCGCCCATGTGGGCGGCATAGGCGGTGGTCGGCGCCTTTTGCTGGCGGGTGATGACGGTGACCACGGTGTCGACCATCACCTTCTGCGCCTCGCCGCCGATGCGCAGGGCCTCCGCATTGTCGGCGGTGGCGGCATAGAGCTTGCCGGTCGCATCCTTCAGCGCGGTCTTCATCTCCTGCGGCAAACCCATCAGCCCTTCGCGGTCGACGCGCAGCATGCGGCTGATCTCCTCATAGACCAGCGTCATCGGCTGCTTGTCCTTGACGATCTGCGCCAACTCCTTGGCCGGGCGGCGGGCACGGACGGCGGCGGCCTCGCGCTCCAGCAGGGCGGTCAGGCGGCCCATCAGCTCGACCAGCGCCACCGCGCGTTCCTGCGCATTCTTCGGCAGGTTGGCGGCCGGCTTGGCCGGCTGGGGGAAACGGACGTCGACCTTATCCATGGCTGGCCTCCTGGGCGCGAAGAAGCTCTGCGTAAACCTGCTTGGCGATGCCGAAGCCGCCGCGCTGGGTGATCTGCTTGCCGAACTGCTCGACCAGCATCGGCCGGAACATTTCCTCGCCGCGCCCGCCGCCGAAGGTCTCGTCGGTCTGGATCCCCTCGAACATCGGGCTCAGCATCTGCGACACGAACTGGCTTTCGAACTCGTTGGCCGACTTGCGCAGCTGGGCAAGCTTTGCCGGGTCGGTCTTGGCCTCCAGATCGGAAATCTTTGCCAGGGTCCGCACACCGAATCCGGCGGCCTGGGCGCGCTCGACAAGCGAGGAACTGCGCGGGGCCGAAGCGGCGGAAAGGGTGGGGCTCATGGACATCAGATCACCTCGATCTCGGCTTGCAGGGCTCCGGCGGCCTTGATCGACTGGAGAATGGCGATCATGTCCCGCGGACCCACCCCAAGCGCATTCAAGGATTGTACCAACTCCTGCAGGGTCACCCCGGAATTCATCACAGCGAGGCGGTTGTTGGACTGTTCGTCGACCTGGATGTCGGTGCGCGGCACCACTGCGGTCTGGCCCTGGCTGAAGGGGCCGGGCTGGCTGACCTGCGGGGTTTCGGTGATGCGGATGGTCAGGTTGCCCTGGGCGATGGCGACGGTGGAGATGCGGACATTCTCGCCCATCACGATGACGCCCGATTTCTCGTCGACCACCACGCGGGCGACCTGATCGGGGGTGATGCGCAGCTGTTCGATCTCCGTCACCAGCCCCACCACGTCGCCGCGGCGCGTCTCCGGCACGTTGATGAGGACGGAGGCCGGGTCGGTCGCCTGGGCGCGGTTGCCGCGCAGCTGGATGTTGATGGCGGTCGCCACCCGCTGGGCGGTGGTGAAGTCCGGATTGCGCAAGGACAGCCGCAGCACGGGCAGCTCGGCCAGCGAGAACTGGATTTCCCGCTCCACGATCGCGCCGGAAGAGATGCGGCCGGAGGTCGGCACGCCGCGGGTCACGCTGGCGCCCTGGCCCTGGGCGGTGAAGCCCGAGACCGCGATCGGCCCCTGCGCCACGGCATAGACCTCCCCGTCGGCGCCCATCATCGGGGTGACCAGCAGGGTGCCGCCCAGCAGGCTCTTGGAGTCGCCCATCGCCGACACGGTCACGTCGATGCGCGTTCCCTGCGCCGCATAGGCGCCCAGCGTCGCCGTCACCATCACCGCCGCCACGTTCTTGGTGCGCAGGTTGGTGCCGCGGGTGTTGACGCCCATCCGTTCCAGCATGCCGGTCAGGCTCTGCTCGGTGAAGGGAGAGTTGTTCAGGCTGTCGCCGGTGCCGTTCAGACCCACCACGAGGCCATAGCCGATCAGCATGTTGTCGCGCACGCCCTCGACATCCACGATGTCCTTGATACGGGCGGATGCGGCCAATGCCGGTGCGGCCGGGATACCGAACGCCAGCAGGGCGGTCAGCACGGCCAGAACGGCACGGCGGCGCAGAAGGCGAAGGGCGGTGGGAAGCATGACGCGGACACTCCTGAACTCGTGCCCATCCCTATACAAACGCCGTGCCAGACGACGGAAACGGCAGCAATCCGTGCTTGTCCTGAAAAACGGCCCAAAGATGGCGCCTTTCGGTCACAGCCGACCGGCAAATTTTGCCCGATTGCGGCAAACCTTGACCGGATGTTAAGGTTGGTCCATCTACAGTGCGCGCGTTTACGAATCCTTTACTGCAAACGGTTGCACGGATCATGAAAGTCGAAGGCTCCGGTAACATACGCGGCAGCGGTTCGGTACGCCGCACCGGCAAGTCCGAAGGCTCGTCCGGCGCCGCGTTCTCCAAGCAATTGGTGGGGGAGGCGGGCTCGGCCCACGGCGTCAGCGGCACCGCCGCCACCGCCGGGGTTTCGGGCGTGCTGGCCTTGCAGGAGGTCGATGCGACCGACGACGCCACCGCGCGCGCCTCGCGCGGCAAGATGCGGGCGGAGGAGATGCTCGACCGGCTGGAGGAAATCCAGCACGGCCTGCTGTCTGGCACCCTGTCGATGCAGAAGCTGGTCGATCTGGCGAAGGTGGTGCAGACGCGCCGCGCCCAGGTCGACGATCCCAATCTGGCCGAAATTCTGGACGAGATCGACCTGCGGGCGCAGGTCGAACTGGCGAAGCTCACTTCCTGAGCCTTCCCGAGCCGGTGGGCCGACGCCCCGTTGCCGTGAGCCGGCAGTCAGGCGGGGCAGGGCGCGGCCAGACCCATGGTCCCATGCCCCGATGGGGTAGCGGCACGGCGCGGCCAATGTGCCACTCTGACAAATCTTTTTTATTCCAATGGCTTGTTTGGTCGTTTTAGGGGCGAACCAATGGGTTGCGGTCCCGGCGTGGCGTGCCTATACTCCGCGCCGCCCGGATCACCCCTTTTTCGCTGGATGCTTTCGGATGACGTCGCCGCTTCTGCCCCAGAACTATTCCCCGTCGGAAGACGAGGAGTTCATGAACCCGATCATGCGGGAGTATTTCCGCCAGAAGCTGCTGCGCTGGCGCGCGGAGCTTCTTGCGGAATCAACCGGCACGCTGAACAGCCTCCAGGAAGGCGGTATCCAGGAACCGGATATCGCCGACCGCGCCTCGGCGGAGACCGACCGCGCGCTGGAGCTGCGCACCCGTGACCGCGAACGCAAGCTGATCTCCAAGATCGACGCCGCGCTGGAGCGGCTGGTCGACGGCAGCTACGGCTATTGCGAGGAGACGGGCGACCCCATCTCCGTTCGCCGGCTGGACGCCCGCCCGATCGCGACGCTGAGCCTGGAGGCCCAGGAGCGTCACGAGCGGATGGAACGGACCCAGCGCGACGACTGACGCCGCGCCGTCTTTCGGCAGGTCACGGCCTTCCCGGTGCCGGTCGCCGGGGGAGGGGCGTGTGCATCGCCGGAAGTTGCACCGACGGATTTGAAAGCGCCGGTCCCTGACCGGCGCTTTCGCTGTTTTCAGGTCGCTGCCAGCAGTCCGGCTCCATTTGCCTCGTCCCCATCGGTGCGGCCGGCATATTCGAACATCCGCCGCGCGATCTCGCGTTCGCCCATGAAGACGACATCGGCGCCGGTGCGGTCGAGATGGGCCACCGCCTCGTCGCTGTGGGCACGGGCGGCGATGGCGATCGTTGGATTCAGTGTCCGGGCCTGCTGCACCACGCCGCCACCCTCCAGCGCATCGGGAACGGTGACCAGCAGCAGCGAGGCTCCCTGCACCCCGGCGCGCTCCAGAATTCCAGCCGCCGCTGCATTGCCGTAGACCGCACGCACGCCGGCCGCCTGCAGGGTCTTCACCCGTTCGCGCTGCAGGTCGATCACCACCACCGGCCGCTCTTCCTCCGCGGGCACCTCCTGAAGGGCCTGCGTGACGAAGCGGCCAACCCGCCCATGGCCGACGACGATGACATGGCCGCTCAAGGCTTGGTAATCGCGGAGTTCCGGCGCGGTGTCGGCCGGCGGCAGCGGCTCCGCCTCATCCGGGAACAGGCGCTGGACCGCTGCGAACAGCAGCGGGTTGGCGGTGATCGACAGCAGGGCGCCCGCCAGGATCAGCCCCTGGCCCTCTTCCGGCAGGATGCCCAGTTGCATGCCAAGCGCGACCAGAATGAAGGAGAACTCGCCGATCTGCGCCAGACTGACCGCCACCGTCACCGCCGTGCGCAACGGATAGCGGAACAGCAGGACGAGACCGAAGGCCGCCGCCGACTTCCCCAGCAGGATGATCGCCAACGTCGCCAGCACCGCCCATGGTGACCGGGTCAGCACCGAGGGGTCGAACAGCATGCCGACCGATACGAAGAACAGCACGGCGAAGGCGTCCTGCAGGGGCAGGGTCTGTTCCGCCGCCCGGTGGCTGAGATCGGATTCGTTCAGCACCATCCCGGCGAAGAAGGCGCCCAACGCGAAGGACACGCTGAACAGGGTAGCGGAGCCATAGGCGATGCCGAGCGCCAGCGCCAGGACGCACAGGGTGAACAGCTCGCGCGAGCCGGTGCGGGCGATGCGGTCCAGAACCCAGGGCACGATCCGCCGGCCGCCGACCAGCATCAGGGCGACGAACAGTGCGACCTTGCCCAGCGTCAGCGCCAGCGACCACAGCACCTCGCCGTCCAGCCCGCTGCCGCTTTCCAGCATGGTGGCCACCGGCGGCAACAGCACCAGCGCCAGCACCATCGCCAGATCCTCGACGATCAGCCAGCCGATGGCGATCCGTCCCCGTTCGGTGCGGAACAGGTCCAACTGCTCCAGCGCGCGCAGCAGCACCACCGTGCTCGCCACCGACAGCGCCAGGCCGAATACCAGCCCCGCCGCCAAATTCCAGCCGAGAAAGCGGGCCAGCCCCCATCCCATCGCTGTGGCGATGGCGATCTGCACCACCGCGCCCGGAATGGCGATCGACCTCACCTTCATCAGGTCGCTCAGCGAGAAATGCAGCCCCACGCCGAACATCAGCAGGATCACCCCGATTTCCGCCAACTGCGATGCCAACTGCATGTCGCCGACGAAGCCCGGCGTGAAGGGGCCGATGGCGACGCCGGCCAGCAGATATCCCACCAGCGGCGACAGGCGCAGCCGGTGGGCCAAGGCGCCGAAGACGAAGGCCAGGACGATGGCGGCCACCATGGTGGCGATCAGGGGAACGTGATGGGGCATGCGGCGGCGTCTCCGGCGGCAGGGGAAGGGCGCGGATGGAACTTGGATTCCGGGGTGGTAATGCCAATATTGTGGTGAAAATGGTCAACTTCAACGTTTCTGGCCAAGCTTTCTCGGAGAAAAAATATGCTTACGAAGGGTGTTTTGACTCCGGGTCAGTGCCGAGCGGCCCGCGGCTTTCTCGACTGGACGCAGGAGGAGCTGGCGGATCGGGCGACGGTCTCCCGCGGGACCATCCGCGACTTCGAAAAGGGCCGTCACGCTTTGCACCGGAGTACGGAGACCCTGCTGACCGCGGCCTTCACTGCCGCCGGCCTGCGGCTGGTTGCGCGTGAGGACGGGGGACCGGGCGTGCTGTATCCTGGCGAGACGTTGTCCGAATAAGGGCAGGGCCGGCCATGGAACCAACCCCGCTCCCCGAGGGTTCGGAACGGCAGGCGAAACAGCGGTTCCCAACCCGGAGGCCGGACATGGACAACGAGACCTTCAACCTTGACCTGCGCAAATTCCTCAAGCAGGTCGGTGTCACCTCCCAGCGGGAGATCGAACTGGCCGTCGGCCGCGCGCTGGCGGAAGGACGGCTGGCCGGGATGAAGTCACTGCCGGTCCGTATGGTGCTGACGGTCGACGGCATCGACCTGACGCACGAGGTCACCGGCGAACTGTCGCTGGACCAGCCGCCGCAATGACCGGTCAGGCGGAATTCAGCTGCGGCGTGATGTTCAGGATCGCCGCGGTCATCCGCCGTTCGCTCCAAGGCACGTCATGGTGGGCCGCGGTCAGATAGCGGCTGTTGGCATCGCGAGCCCATTCCGCCGGGAACAGGGCAACCGTCTTGCCGGAGGTCCGTCCGAACACGCCTTCATGGGGCCGGCCGTCCAGCGCGCAGGCCATCGCCCGGCACAGGTCGCTGCCCGCCAGACTGCCGAGATGGGTGGTCTGGGTCGGACGGCCGTTGAACTCCAGGAAGACGGGCGGGCCGCCATCCTCCGGCAGGATGGCGTCGATGCCGCCGAAGCCGGAGTAGCGCGTCAGTTCCACCATCCGGCGGGCCATGTCCATCAACTGCGGCAGGTCCGCCAGTTCGATCACCGAGGCCGGGCCGAAGGGTTCCCGCTGGTGTTGCAGAGTGATGTAGGCGAAGCCCTCCAGCATCCGCCCGCCCAGCGCGCAGAACGACACCGAAGCCGCCCGTCCGCGCACGAACTCCTGCGCGACGGCCCGCCGGTCGGCCGGAAAGGCGCTCATCTGCTCCAACCCCGTCAGCAGTTCGGACGCATGCCGGGCGTCGGACGCGAGAAAAACCCCGCGGCCGGCGGTACTGCCATCGTATTTCAGCAGAAGCGGCGCGCCGAGGGCGGACAGGTCGTTTGGACCGGTGCGCCGCGGATCGACCACGACCTGACGTGGCGTCCGAATGCCGGCTTCCGCCGCCAGTTCGACGCAACGCGAGCGCGTCTCTTCCCAGCAGACGCCGTCGTACCAAACCTGGAGTAAGCGCAGCTTGTGTGCGTCGGCGCTGTCCTCGGCCACCTGCGCAAGAAGGCGGCCGGCCAAGCCGAGCACCTTGACCGCGCTTTCCTCGCAACCGATGACGATGTTCGCACCCAGTTGCGTCGCCGCACGCGCGGCGGTGACCGTCAGATCGTCGACCGACATTCCCGGGGAGAAAGAGTGCCGCCCGTCGACATGGTCGCTGAACTCGAGCAGAGAATTTTGGGGGCAGATCGCGAAGACGCGAAATCCTGCTGCTTTCAGCGCGGCGGGCATTCTGGCGGTGCCGTGACGATACATCGCGCAGGACACCAGCAATGCCGTTGGCATACATACCTTCGCAGGGTGTGGAAAGAGCGGATGCTTTATACGCTAAACACCCCGACCGCAACCCATTCCGCCTATGCCTCCGACCCGGACGCTTGAGATGGAATTTGCTTTCCGATAGGGATGGATCCGCACCGACAACCGTAAGGAAAGCCCACTGCCATGAGCGACGATCCCGATTGTCTGGGCATGTGTGCCATCGACGGCGACGTCTGCACCGGCTGCGGCCGCACGCTGGACCAGATCAACGCCGCTCTGGACCGTACCGAAAGCGATAACGACGGTGAGACCACCCGCCCGGCCGTCTGAGGCCGCCAGCCTTCTTCCGGGACGATCTCCGGCCGACGCTGTTTCCCACTCATCGCCAGTCGGAAAAACGACCGAGGAGCAGCAAGATGGCCGACCAGCCCAACCGGAATCCGGCCGATGCCGGCCGCAGCGAATCGCCGCAGAAGCCTGCCGACACCGACAAGGCCGGCGGCGGAAAGATCAGCCGCGTCACCGAGAAAGCCCAGGAGGAAGCCGCCAAGGACCGCGCCCGCGAAGGCGGCTACCAGTAGGCGGCAACCATCCCAAAGCGAGACGGCCCGGCTCTCCCCCTGGGAGGCCGGGCCGTTTCTTTTTGGGGTGGCGCCGGACCGGCATTCGTTCTGTAAAGGGATTGGTCGCGGGCCAAGTTCGTGAAGCACGCCACAGCGGATCAAAGGGCCGGTGCGTATGGTCATCCTCATCCTGCCGATCCTGGCTTGTCCGAGGAGATGAACAATGACGAGCGACCTCACCTTGTCCCAGAGCATCACCAACGCGGCTGATCTGATCGACTGCGTTGCCCAGCGCGAGGCTTACCGTCGCGCGACCGAACTTATCGGGCCGGCCTTGGGGCGCGTCGGCGGCAACATGGCGGTCGGCGTGATGGATGGGTTCACCGCGGTATCGCAGCAGTCGCTGGAAGGCTAAACCGCAGCCGCGCTTCACCCTCATCAGGATTGACGGCCCGGCAACATCGCCCCGGCACAACCCACCGGGCGGCAGCAATTGCCGACCCGCCCGTATCGCGGGAGCTTCCGATATCGGTGCCGATGCCGGAGTTCGTAATCACCCGCAACGCGGTCGGGCCACAGGGGAACTACTCCCCCATGGCCCCGCTCCTCAACCGTTAAACCCGCCGTCCTCAGAACGGCATGATGATGTCGTACAACTGCTGGCCATAGCGCGGCTGCTGGACGTCGGTGATCTGGCCGCGGCCGCCGTAGGAGATGCGCGCTTCGGCGATCTTCTCGTAGCTGATGGTGTTCTGCGCGGTGATGTCTTCCGGGCGGATCACGCCGTGGATTTGCAGGTCGCGCAGCTCGTAATTGACGCGGACCTCTTGGCGGCCCTGGATGACCAGATTGCCGTTGGGCAGTGACTGGACCACCAGCGCCGCCACCTTCAGGTCGATCTGCTCGTTGCGGTTCACCGACCCCTTGCCGTCGTTCGACGTGTCGCTCGACAGGTCCACCAGGCTGGAGGCCGAGGCGCCGGCCGGCAGGACGCGGCTCAGCGTGGCGCCTTCCAGGCCGAACAGGCTCGGCATGCCGGCCTTCTCGGTGTTGGCGCGCGACCGCTTGCTCTCGTTCGACAACTTGGCCTGATCGGCGATGGAGATGTTGATCGTCAGGATATCGCCGACCTTGGCCGCGCGCTGGTCCTTGAAGAAGGCCTTCGCGCCGGTCCGCCACAGCGAGTTCGGGTTGCGCTCCGTCGGCAGCGGGGTCGGCATCGGCAGGCTGATCGGCTGGTAGCCGGGCTTGGCCTGCGGATCCTGGATGCTGGACATCTCCGGGGCCTTGCCGATGTCGGCGATGCGCGAAGCGGCGCCGCAGGCGGTCAGGGAGGTGGCGGCGGCAGCGACCATCGCGAGGCGGATCAGACGGGCGGTCATGGTGGCGGACATTGGAGCTTTCTCCTTACTGCGCGATGGTGCCGGGCTTTGCCACGGCGACGACGTTGGGGCCTGCGACCGTCGCTTCGACGATGCGGTTGGATTGGGTGTTCACGACGCGGATCACCTCGCCCTTCCCGCCGTCCTGCAGGGCCTTGCCCTGGGTGGTCAGCGTCATGGACGGCGTCTGCAGGGTGATGGTGACCATGGCGCCCTTGTCGACCATGCGCGGCGATTGCAGGTCGCGCAGGCGGACGGGCTGGTTGGTGGACACGCCGCGCTTCGGGGTCATGCCGATCAGTTGGGCGTCGGTGGCGGCGGTGTCGCTGGTGGTCTGGTCGGCCCGCATGTCCTGCCAGTCGATGTCGCCCGGGCCGATGATGTCGCCGGGCAGGACGCGGCGCGACAGCACCGGGATCTGCACCACCCCGAAGGCGCGGCCCGACACCGGTAGGCGCACCTGGCTGCCGGTCACCACGATCTCGGCGGCGAAGCGGCCCTGGACCGGGCTGTAATAGAGGTTTTCCACCGCCAGCCCGCCAGCGCCCTGGGGAGCGCGCAGTTCGACCGCGCGGTTGTCCAGCTCCATCTGCAGCCGGCCGGCGGTGATGACCCGCGACAGTGCGTCGGACAGAACCGCCTCGACATGCGGCATGCCATAGACCACGTCCGGTGCCGGGGCCGCCATGCCGGCAGCCGGAGCCGCAACCGTGGCGGCCTGCACCGTGACCGGAAGGGTCAGCAGGGCGGCGCCGAGGAGCAGGGCGGGCAGACGGCGGTTGGCGAGGTGGCGGATCATGGCGGTGGTTCCCGATGTGAAGGCTGAAGCGAAACGACGGTGGCGCCGTTACTTCATCTGGCTGGCCTGCTGCATCATCTCGTCGGTGGTCTTGATGACCTTGGAGTTCATCTCGTAGGCGCGCTGGGCGGTGATCAGGGTCGTGATCTCCTGCACCACATTGACGTTGGAGGTCTCCAGCGCGCCCTGGGTGACGCGGCCGAAGCCGGGGGCGCCGGGGTTGCCAGTCACCGACTGGCCCGACGCGCCGGATTCCAGGAACAGGTTGTCGCCGGTGGCTTCGAGGCCGGCCGCGTTGGCGAAGGTGGCGAGCTGGAGCTGGCCGACATTCTGGGTGGCGGTCTGGCCGTCCAGCTTCACCAGCACCTCGCCCGACGAGTTGATCGAGATGTCGACGGCGTCGGTCGGGATGGTGATGTTCGGCTGGACCGGATAACCGTCGGCGGTGACGATCATGCCTTCCGGCGACAGCTTGAAGTTGCCGGCGCGGGTATAGGCGGTGTCGCCGCTGGGCAGCGTCACCTGGAAGTAGCCCGACCCGTTGATCGCGACATCCAGCTTGTTGTCGGTGATGTTCAGGTTGCCCTGTTCCAGCACGCGGGCCACAGCGGCGACGCGCACGCCGGCACCCACCTGCACGCCGGTCGGCACCACGGTGCCGGCATCCGACGAGGTCGAGCCGATGCGGCGGAAATTCTGGTACAGCAGGTCCTGGAACTCGGCCCGCTGCTTCTTGTAGCCGGTGGTGGTCGAGTTGGCGATATTGTTGGAGATCGTCTCGACGTTGAGCTGCTGGGCGATCATGCCGGTGGCGCCGATGGCGAGGCTGCGCATTGTGGTCTTCTCCTCTCGTCGTCGGTCTGGTTCAGGCCGTCCGGCCCAGACGCTGGATCATCGTGCGGATACGTTCGTGCTCGTTTTCGATCATCCGCTGGGCGGACATGTACTGACGCTGGATTTCGATCATCTGCGTCATCTCGACGACGGGCTTCACGTTAGAACCCTCAAGCAAGCCCTGTGCCACTTTCGTTTCGACCGGGGCCGGCTCCGGCTGCTCGTCGCTGACATACAGGCCGTTGCCGACCTCGGTCATCAGCTGCTCGTTCTTGAAGGTGACGATGTTCAGCTTGCCGACCGGGCCCAGTTCGGTGGCGACGGTGCCGTCGCCGCTGACCTTCACGTCGCTGGTGCCGGCCGGGATGGTGATGGGCTGGCCGTTGTTGGCCAGGACGGGCAGGCCGCCGGCATCCACCAGCTGGCGCTGGTCGTTCAGGCGGAAATTGCCGGCGCGGGTGTATCGCGGGCCGCTGGCGGTATCGACGGTGAAGTAACCCTGGCCGGTCAGCGCCAGATCCAGCGGATTGCCGGTCTGGGTCATGGCGCCGTTGGCGAGATCGCGCACCACCGCACGGTCCTGGACGAAGCTGACCTTCTCGTGCAGGCCGGGCTTTTCCAGGAATTCGGTGAACATCATCCGCTGGTTCTTGTAGCCGGTCGTGTTCATGTTCGCGATGTTGTTCGACGTCACGTCCAGCTGGCGTTGCAGCGCCATCTGGCGCGACAGGGCGACGTAGATCGAATTTTCCATCTTGCGGCCTCTTCACCTTGCGAACGGATCGGGCGACAGCGTCCGACCGGCGAAAAGGGTATTGCAGGCGGCGTGCCAACTTCGGGAAGCGCTGTAAATCCGCAGAGTCCGGGCAAGACGGGGGCGTTCCCGCCGCATGGGGCAGGGGGTGCCGGGCAGAATCTGCCGGGGTAGGGGCGTTCCTTGCCGGGTTGGACCGGGCAAGACTCTCCCGTTCCCGCCGCAGGGTCGGTGCGGCAGGGCGATGGACCGTGGCCCCGCCTGTCCCAAGGGGATTGCGGGCGGTCGCGGTCGGACTCCGGACGCGGAGTGCCGGGCAGACCCAATCAAAAACCGTGCCGAAATGGTGACAGAGGGGGGAAACCTGCCCGTCCGGGGCGGTCCATTCCCCACTCGAAAGGAGTTATTAACTATCCCAAAAGTAGCTTTGACCTAGTCAGGCGTTGAAAGCCTGAGCCGTTGCGCACCTCGAACGATCCCAGGATGTCATGGCTGCCGAAACCGACGCCGGCGAACTTTCGACCGACGGCCTGCCGCGGAAGAAATTCAGCGGCAAGAAGCTGGTCCTGTTCGTCGTTCTTCCCCTGGTCCTGCTGATCGGCGCCGGTGCCGGCGTCTATTTCTCCGGTCTGCTCGACGGGCTGCTGGGGAAGGAAAAGCCGGCGGAGGAGGGGGAGCATGCCGCCGCCGCGGAGGGCGAACATGGCGCGGAGGCCGGCAAGGCCGATCCGCACGCGGCACCCATCTTCTACGATCTGCCGGACATGCTGGTGAACCTGAACACCGGCAACAAGCGTCCGGCCTTCCTGAAGATCAAGATCTCCATCCAGCTGTCGAAGCCGGAGGATGTCGGTGCGGTGGAACATGTGCTGCCGCGCATCATCGACAACTTCCAGGTCTACCTGCGCGAATTGCGGCTGGAGGATCTGCGTGGGTCGGCCGGCATGTACCGGCTGCGCCAGGAACTGCTTCTGCGCATCACCGCCGCCGCTTTTCCGGTGAAGGTGAAGGACGTGCTGTTCAAGGAAATGCTGGTCCAGTGAGGGCCCGGTCAGCTGGGGATAAGGGCCGATGAGCGACACCGGTGAACTGAGCGAAGAGGAACGGCTTGCCGCGGAATGGGCGGCATTGGCCGAGGACAGCGGCGACGTCGGTGACATGGGCGGCGGTGGTTCGACGCGCGTCCTGAACCAGGACGAGATCGACAGCCTGCTGGGCTTCGACCAGGGTGGCGCCGGCGACGGCGACAACTCCGGCATCATGGCGCTGGTCAACTCGGCGCTGGTCAACTACGAACGCCTGCCCATGCTGGAGGTGGTCTTCGACCGCCTCGTCCGCATGATGTCCACGTCCTTGCGCAATTTCACTTCCGACAACGTCGAAGTCAGCCTCGACCAGATTTCCTCGGTTCGTTTCGGCGATTACCTGAACTCCATCCCGCTGCCGGCGATGCTGTCGGTGTTCAAGGCGGAGGAATGGGACAATTACGGCCTGATGGTCGTCGACTCCGCCCTGATCTATTCGATCGTCGACGTGCTGCTGGGCGGCCGGCGCGGCACGGCGGCGATGCGCATCGAAGGCCGTCCCTACACCACCATCGAACGCAACCTCGTGGAACGCATGGTCCATGTGGTGCTGTCCGACCTGTCCGCCGCCTTCGATCCGCTGTCGCCCGTCACCTTCCGCTTCGACCGGCTGGAGACCAACCCGCGCTTCGCCACCATCGCGCGGCCCGCAAACGCGGCGGTGTTGGTCAAGCTGCGCATCGACATGGAGGATCGCGGCGGCCGGTTGGAGCTGATGATCCCCTACGCGACGCTGGAGCCGGTGCGTGAGCTGCTGCTCCAGATGTTCATGGGCGAGAAGTTCGGCCGTGACTCGATCTGGGAAACCCACTTGGCCTCGGAGCTGATGGTGACGGACGTCGATCTGTCGGCCGTGCTCGACGAGGTGACGATGACCCTGCACGACGTGCTGAACTGGCGCGTCGGCACCCGCATCCTGCTGAACGCCACCCCAGACGGAGCGATAGAGCTGCGCTGCGGCGACGTGTCGATGTTCCAGGGGCGGATGGGGCGCAAGGGCGGGCACATTGCCGTCCGCCTGGAAAAGGAACTGCCCAAGCAGGAGGTCATGAGGCTATGAGTCCGCTGGTCTCCATCATCATCGACGTCGTGATGGTCGGCCTGCTGGCCGCGACCATCGCCTACGCGATCATCTTGAACCGGCAGATCATCGCGCTGCGCGAGAGCCGCGGCGAGATGGCCGAACTGATCCAGGGCCTGAACGACGCGATGGCGCGGGCGGAGACCGGCGTGCGCACGCTGAAGAAGGCGGCCAGCGACACCGGCGAGGACCTTCAGCGGACGGTGAACAAGGCGCAGACCCTGCGCGACGAGCTGGAATTCATGATCGAGGCGGCCGACGCGCTGGCCAACCGGCTGGGCAATGTCGGGGACCGTGATGGTGGCCGGCGCGACAGCGGCCGTGATGGTGGGCGTGATGGTGGCCGCTCCACCGCGGTGGCCCCGGCGCTGGCGTCGCGCGCTCCCGCCAAGGCACCGCTGGTGGCGCCGCGTCCGGCCCTGCGCAGCCTGCCGGTCGAGGACGAGCACGACCATGACGACCATGCCCCGCCGCCGGCCCGGCTGGACGCGCCGCCGCGCCGCGCCGTCGCCCGCGCCGAACCGCCGGCCGAGGCGCGCGACCCCATCACCCGGGATGGCGAGAGCCTGTCCAGGGCCGAACGTGAACTGCTGCAGGCGATCGAGAACGCCGGCAAGGGGCTTGGATGACCATGCGCACCAGTGACGGCAAGCCCGCGTCGGCGGGCGGCGAACCCAAGGTCGTGATCCGCCCGGCCGGCTCCGCGCCGACCGGCGTCCGCACTTCGCCCACGCTGGCCGCCCAGCAGGCGCAACTGCCGGCGGTGCGTCCCGCAACCGGCAAGGTTCCGGCCAAGGCTTCGGCGAAGAAGAGCAAGGCGAAGGCCAAGGCGCGCAAGCCGGCGTCACCGCGCGTGCCGCTGACCGAGCGGCTGCGCGCCCGAGTGCGCGGTGCCCGTTTCCGTCTGCTGCCGCTGACCATCTTCGTGGCGGTGCTGATGCTGGGCGTGCGCGTCGGCGACCTGTGGCGCCTCGCCACCCACGACGCCCGCCTGCCGGACTTCCCGGTCACCCTCGCCCAGGGGCCGCAAAGCTCCACTCCGGCGACGCCGCCCACTCAGATGCCACCGGGTCAGCCGCCGTCCGCCACGACGAAGCCGGCCGGCAAGGACGCGCCGCCGGCGCCCGGCGGGGCGAGCGGCCCGGCCAATGCTCCGGCCGCCAACGCGCCGCTGGCGCCGCTCGGCCCCATCGACAACCAGGAGTTGCTGCAGCATTTCGCCGAGCGCCGCGCCGAGATCGAGCGTCGCACCAAGGAGATGGAGCAGCGCGAAGCCCTGCTGGCCGCCGCCGAGAAGCGGATCGAGCAGAAGGTGGCGGAGATGGAGAAGACGAAGGCCGACATCCAGAAGCTGATGGCCCAGGGTGACGAGAAGCAGTCGGCCCAGTTGGAAAGCCTGGTGAAGATCTATGAGACGATGAAGCCGAAGGAAGCCGCCCGCATCTTCGAAGAGCTCGACATGCCGGTTCTGCTGGGCGTCATCCAGAAGATGAAGGAACAGAAGACCGCTCCGATCCTGGCCGCCATGGACCCGGTCAAGGCCAAGGAGGTCACCTCGGCCCTGGTCGAACGCCGCGTGCCGCTGTCGGCGACGGTCACGGCGCCGAAGTAGGGGGCGGTTTTACTTGGTGGGTCTAGCTGCGGTGCCCCCTCCCTAACCCTCCCCCTCTTCGAGGGAGAGGGAACTGCCGCCGTCCTGCAAATCTACCCTCTACCGCCGAAGGCGGGGGAGGGAGGGGGCACTCGTGAGCACCCCACCCAACCTCACATGAACCGATTGTTCTTCGGGAACCCGTTCGGCGGCATCTTGCCCTGGCCGGCGCGGTCGCCCATCCAGCCGGTCAGGTCGGTGACGACGAAGTTGCGCTCCCCGTTCTTCCAGCTCAGGCCCTCGGCCAGCGTGAAGGTCTTCACGTCGGCAACGCTGGCGTCCTTGTACTTCTGAAGCTGGACGCCCTTGCCGCGGGTCATCACCGGCACCTGTTCCAGCGGGAAGACCAGCATCTTGCGATTGTTGCCGATGATGGCGACGGTGTCGCCGCTCACCGGATGGCAGATGCGGGCCGACTTGCCGTCCTCCAGGTTCAGCACCTGTTTGCCGGCGCGGGTCTGGGCTAGCACCTCCGCCTCCTCGACGCGGAAGCCGCGGCCATCCTCCGACACCACCATCAGGGTGCGGCCGGGCTGGTGGCGGAACAGGTCGACGATGTCGACGTCGTTGCCGAGGTCGATCATCAGCCGAACCGGCTCGCCGAAGCCGCGGCCACGCGGCAGCTTGTCGACGCCGATGGTGAAGAACTTGCCGTTGCTGGCGAAGACCAGAAGCTTGTCGGTCGTCTCGCACCGCTCGACGAAGCCGCGCGAATCGCCGTCCTTGTACTTCACGTCCTCCGCCTCGGCATCAGTCAGATGGCCGCGCACCGTGCGGATCCAGCCCTTGGCGGAGCAGATGACGGTCACCGGCTCGCGCTCCACCAGCGCGTCCAGCGGCACCTCGATCACGGCGGGGGCGTCGGCCACGTCGGTGCGACGCTTGCCGAGCGCGCCGGCGCCGAACTTCTTCTTGATCTCGGCGACCCCCTCGGCGATCCGCTTCCAGCGCAGGGCCTCGTCGCCCAGCAGCTCCAGCAGGCCGTTCTTTTCCTTGGTCAGGGCGTCGTGCTCGCGCCGGATCTCCATCTCCTCCAGCTTGCGCAGATTGCGCAGGCGCATGTTGAGGATGGCGTCGGCCTGCACGTCGGTCAGGGTGAAGGCGCGGATCAGCTCCTGCTTCGGCTCGTCCTCCTCGCGGATGATGCGGATGACCTCGTCCAGGTTCAGATACGCGGCGAGATAGCCGCCGAGAACCTCCAGCCGGTGATCGATCTGCTTCAGCCGGTGGTTGGACCGGCGGACCAGCACCTCGTGCCGGTGGTCGAGGAAGGCCTGCAGCACCTCGCGCAGGTTCATCACCCGCGGCACATGATCCGCACCCAGCACGTTCATGTTCATCGAGAAGCGGATTTCCAGGTCGGTCGCCTGGAACAGCGAGGCCATCAGCACCTCGGGATCCACGTTCCGGCTCTTCGGCACCAGGACGAGGCGGACGTCCTCCGCCGATTCGTCGCGGACGTCCTCCAGCAGGATCAGCTTCTTGGCCAGCAGCAGTTCGGCGATCTTCTCTACCAGCCGGGCCTTCTGCACCTGATAGGGCACCTCGGTGACGACGATCTGCCAAGTGCCCTGGCCCAGCTTCTCCACCTCCCAGCGGGCGCGCAGGCGGAAGGCGCCGCGGCCGGTGCGGTAGGCTTCGATCACATTCTGTCGCGACTCGACCAGCACGCCGCCGGTGGGGAAATCCGGGCCGGGCATGAAGTTGACCAGCGTCTCGATCGAGGCGTCGCGGTGCTTGATCAGGTGGCGCAGCGCGTCGCAGATCTCGCCGACATTGTGCGGCGGGATGTTGGTGGCCATGCCGACGGCGATGCCGCTGGACCCGTTGGCCAGCAAATTGGGGAAGTTGGCGGGCAGAACCGCCGGCTCGTCGCCGTCGCCGTCGTAGGTCGGGCGGAAATCGACCGCGTCCTCGTCGATGCCCTCCAGCAGGGCCTTGGCGACTTCGGTCAGGCGGGCTTCGGTGTATCGCATCGCCGCGGCGTTATCGCCGTCGATGTTGCCGAAATTGCCCTGGCCGTCGACCAGCGGATAGCGGACGGAGAAATCCTGCGCCAGACGCACCAGCGCGTCGTAGACGGAAGTGTCGCCGTGCGGATGGAACTTACCGATCACGTCGCCGACGACGCGGGCCGACTTCTTGGGCGGCGTCGTCGGCTCCAGCCGGAGCTGGCTCATGGCGAACAGCAGCCGCCTGTGCACCGGTTTCAGCCCGTCGCGCACGTCGGGCAGCGAGCGGGACATGATGGTGGACAGCGCGTAGCTGAGATACCGCTCGCCGAGCGCGTCGGCCAGCGGCTTTTCCAGAATCTCGGAGGCGGGGTTTTGCGGCTTCATGATGATGGGGTCTAGCAGTTTCAGGCGGAACGCGCTACCGCGTTCGCGTAACGTTCTCTCAACCGTTCACGCGCGGGCGGCAGCGGCCCGTTCAGCACGTGGCGTTCCAGGAAATGCGCGGTCAGCCGCAGCCCGTCGGCCACCGCCACCGGTCCGCCGCCGCCGCGCCCGGCCAGGAAGTCGGGCAGGGGAAGCAGCCGGTCGCGATAGGGCTCGCCCACCGACGCGGTCACCGCGCGGCCGGTGCGCGGGCTGACATAGGCGAGATAGTCGTTGGCCCCCGACACCGCGCAGCGGTCGAGGTCGAGGCCGAATCCAAGCTCCGCCAGCAACCCGATCTCCCACCGCACATAGCTCTCGGCCCAGGCCGGGTTGTCGAGCAGGTCGAACAGGGCGAGCAACCCGTCGAACAGGGCAGGGTGCGCCTCCCGCTCCGGCAGGGCCGCCTCGACCAGCGCGCAGGCGCTGATCAGCGCGGCCAGAGCTTGCGCGTCGTCGAAGAAGTTGGCGGCATAGCCCTTCACCGGCTCCAGCGTGAAATGGCCGAGATGCTCCGGCAGCCGGCCGCGCCAGCGGGCGTGGACCAGCGTCCCCGGTTCCAGCGTGCCGCGCTGGCGCACCGAACGGCCGCCCATCACCATGCCGGCATGGCGACCGTGCTCGCGCGTCAGCAGAGTCGCGATGGCGGACCCTTCCCCCTGGGGGCGGGCGGACAGAACGATTCCCTGATCGGACCAATCCATCGGTGCCGGTCCCGGATGAGGTGGTGAGCTATCCTAATATAGGAAAAGATTTCGCGGATGGAACCCTTGGCAACCAAGTTGGCCGGCCCGTCGCATGCATTTATGGTTTCTTCACCAAAATACCCCTACCATCGGAGGCTCAACGGTGGGAGGCCCCACCAATCGCTGACCGCCGACTGGTCCGACGAGGGGTCTTGAACACCAACATCGACCGATATCTGCTGGCGGAAAAGGCCGGAACCGAAGGCGTCTGGGATTGGGACCTGCGCAGCGACACGCTGTACCTCTCCCCCCGCTTCAAGGAGTTCCTCGGGCTGCCGCCGGGCGATTCAAGCCGCGGCTCCAATCGGCCGATCGACTGGCTGTCGCTGGTCCACCCGGAGGACGTCGACTGGCTGCATGCGTCCTTCGAGGCGCAGATGGTCGGTCTGTCCGTTCCCTTCCAGATCGAACACCGCGTCCGCCGCGTCGACTCCACCGCTGCGAAGCCACACTGGCGCTGGCTGGTCTGTCGCGGCATGGCGGTGATGGACGATTCGGGGGAGCCGATCCGGCTGGTGGGATCGGTCGCCGACATCACCGACCGCAAGCATGCCGAAAAGGAACTGCGTCGCAGCGAGGAACGCTATGCGCTCGCCGCCGCGGCCAGCAACGATGGGCTCTATGACTGGGATATGGTCACCGACCGCGTCTATTTCTCTCCGCGCTGGGCGTCGCTGCTGGGGCTGTCGCCGGGCGACCTGACCGACAATCCGCAGGAATGGCTGGGCCGTATCCTTCCGGCCGACCGGGCGATCCTGACCGACGCGATGGCGGCACTCGGCGGGGCAGCGGCAGGTGTAGAGGCAGGGGCCGAATCGGAAGCGGCCTTCCAGGTCGAATACCGCATGCGCAACGCCGCCGGAGCCATCCGCTGGATGGCCTGCCGCGGCATCGCCGTGCTGGATGCCGACGGTAGGCCGACCCGGCTGGTCGGCAGCCAGGCCGACGTGACCGACCGCAAGACTGCCGAACAGCGCCTGCGCCAGAGCGAGGAGCGCTATGCCCTTGCCGCCGCCGGGGCCGCCGACGGGCTGTGGGACTGGCACATTGACAGCGGCGAAGTCTATTACTCGCCGCGCTGGAAGGCGATGTTGGGCTTCGAGGAGGCGGAGATCGCCGGTTCCATCGACGAATGGTTCCAGCGGGTCACGCCCGGCGACCTGGACGGGCTGCGCACCGCGCTCAACCTGCATCTGACCGGCGAACGCCCGCATCTCCAGCATGAATTCCGTATCCGCGACAAGGCCGGGCTGGAATTGTGGATGCTGGTGCGCGGATTGGCCGTCCGGAACGAGAAGGGCTGCGCCGTCCGCATGGCCGGCTCGATGACCGACATCACCGCGCGCAAGAAGGCCGAACAGCAGATCCTGTTCGATGCCGTCCACGACAGCATGACCGGCCTGCCCAACCGCACGCTTCTGCTGGACCGCATCGGGCAGGCGTTGGACCGCAACCGCCGCGCCGGCGCCCGGCCCTTTGCCACCATCATCATCGACCTGGACCGCTTCAAGGCGATCAACGACGCGCTCGGCACCAGCGCCGGCGACCGCGTGCTGCGCATCATCGCCAGACGTCTCGACGCCAGCCGCCGCGTCGGCGACACGCTGGCCCGGCTGTCGGCCGACGAGTTCGCCGTTCTGGTGGACGAACTGGACGATGCCGGCGACGCGCTGGAGGCGGCGGAACGGATGGCCCGCTCCATCTCGCGGCCGGTCACGCTGGAGGAGGGGCGCGACATAGTGCTGACCGCCTCCATCGGCGTGGCGCTGAGCCAGACCGGTTACGACCGGGCGGAGGACATGCTGCGCGACGCCAGCCTCGCCATGTACCGGGCCAAGAGCGGCGGGCGCGCGCGCATCGACGTGTTCGACGCCAACCTGCGCCGGCAGGCGATGGCCGCGATGCAGATGGAGGCCGACTTGCGCGCGGCTATGGAGCAGGGGCAGCTCTGTCTGCATTACCAGCCCATCGTCCTGCTGGAGACCGGCGCCATCGCCGGCTTCGAGGCGCTGATGCGCTGGAACCACCCCGACCGCGGTCTGGTCTCTCCCGCCGAGTTCATCCCGCTAGCCGAGGAGACCGGGCTGATCGCGCCGATGGGCCGCTGGGCGCTGGGCGAAGCGGTTCGGCAGCTTGCGGCGTGGCAGGCGCGTTTCCCCCGCGCCACGCCGCTGTTCATGAGCGTCAACGTTTCCACCCGCCAGTTCCGCGACGACGACATCGTCAGCGCGGTGCGCGACCTGCTGGACGAGGTGCCGATCCCGCCCTCCAGCCTGAAGCTGGAATTGACCGAAAGCCTGCTGGTCCAGGATCCGGACGAATGCCGGATGCTGATGCAGAGCCTGCGCGACATGGATGTCCGCCTGTCGATCGACGATTTCGGCACCGGCTATTCCTCGCTGGCCTACCTGCACAAGCTGCCGGTGGATGTGCTGAAGATCGACCGCAGCTTCGTCCGCGCGGTGTCGACGGGGGAAGGCAACGCCGCCATCGTCCAGGTCATTGCCGGCCTTGCCACCATTTTGCGGCTGGATTGCGTGGCGGAAGGGGTGGAAACGGCGGACGAAGCGGTGTATCTGCGCGGTCTGTGCCAATACGCCCAGGGCTACCACTTCGCCCGCCCGGCCCTGCCGGAGGCGGTCGAGCGGCTGCTGGCCGCCGAGGACGAGCACATTGCCCTGCCAGCACCGGCGTAAAGCCGCTGCGAGCCGTTGTTATTTGGAGTTTCCGTGATGTCCGACCGCAACTGCGGTGAATGCACCCTCTGCTGCAAGCTGATGGGCGTGCCCGAGTTGAAGAAGCCCGCCGCCAAATGGTGCGCGTCCTGCGACCAGGGCAAGGGCTGCTCGATCTACGAGGAGCGGCCGCAATCCTGTCGGAACTTCCAGTGCTTTTGGCTGATGGACGAGAATTTCCCCGACGAGTTCCGCCCCGACCGCATCCACGCGCTGGCCGCTTTCAACGACGTCAAGGACAGTTGCGTCCTGCATGTCGATCCTGCCAAGCCGCGTGCCATGGGCAGTCCCGAGGTGCAGGCGCTGACCGACGCGCTGCTGAAGGTCTATTCGAAGGTGTTCTTCCTTTGCGGCAAGGAAAGCGCGATGATGCAGCGCTGAGGGAACGGGGCGGAGGTCCGCCCCGCTTCTGTTACCGCTGAAGCCCGCTGTTGTGGACGTTCACCGCGTCCTCGATGCCGACCGCCAGTATGCGGGCGACGCAGTCGTATCCGACGTCGTTCTGGTGGATGCCGTCGGGTCCGATCAGGTCGGCCATGGTCATCCCACGGCTCTCCACCAGCGACCGCATGACGTCGAAGCGGTGGAACAGGCCGATGTGGTTGTCGGTGGCGATCCCGGTGATGCGGCTCAGCATCGGGGCGACGCCGGTCTTTTCCAGCATCTTCGGAGCATATTGCAGGTCCATCAGCACCACATCGACCCCGGCGGCGCGCAGCCGCGCCACGCCTTGGCGGATGGACCGTTCGCTCAATCCCTGGTCTCCGTCGCGCAACACCGTGTTGGCGCCGACTTGCCAGATCACCAGATCGGGCTTGGCGCTCAGCGCATCGGCCTCGATCCGCTTTTCGGTCTGGTCGTCGGTCTCGCCGTTGATCCCGCGGTTCAGCACCGCGATGTCGGCATTGCGGAACCGCTCGCTCAGGTAATGGTCGAGCCGGGCCGGATAGGCATTGTTCTGCGAACTCGCCCCCGCTCCGGCGGTGGAGGAGGAACCGATGGCGACGATCCGGATCGGCGCGCCGGCCGCGATGCGTTGTGACAGTTGCGGTAATGGCACCGACAGGGCCGAGGCGCCGCGCGGCAACTGGCAGCTTGCGGACGCCGCAGATTCCGCGGCGAAGGCCGGGACGGAAACGGCGAGGGCGGCGATCAGCGACAGGATTCGGATTGCGGACGGCAGAACAGGGCTCAATTGCTCGCTCCGGTGCGCCGGCCGATCGACAGGGGGTCGATCATCGTCGCGACGCTTTGCGCCAGCAATTGTCCGATGCATTGGTGAACGAAATCATAAGCACGCTGTTTCGCCCCGTCCGATTCGTCGGCGAAATCGACGCGGCCATCCTCCACCCAGTAGCGCATGATGTCGTAACGGGGAAAGTGGAAGATGTCCGAACTCTGGGCCAGCCAGGACATGTAGGACACGTAGGGCGCGAAGTCGATCAGCTGTGCCGTGTGCATGCTGTACTGCATGTCCATGATGACGATGTCGGCACCGCGGCGCTGAACCTCGGCGATGCCCGACTGAAGGGCTGAACCGAAACTCTCCAGATCCAGGCTGTGCATGGCGTCGACCGTGCCGGTCTGCCAGACGACTAGCGCCGGCCGCTGGTCCTCCACCGCCTGGGTCAGCGGGCCGACCATGGCGGGCGCCGCCTCGCCGGGCAGGCTCAGCACGGCGGTGCTGACCTCGCGGCCGGGCAGGCGGCGCTTCAGTTCGTTTTCCAGCCGGGCGGGATAGCTGACGATGCCGGGCTTGGGTGCCGATTTGGCGGAATGAACGACCAGCACCGACAGCGGACGCCCGGCGGCGAGCTGCGCCGAAACCCGCGGCAATCCGCTGCCGGGGGCAAGCACGGATTCCGGCACGACACAGGCGGAATCGACGGATGGGGCCGCCGGTTGGCCGGCAAGGACGCGATCCGGCGAAGCGAACAGCGCGGCCGCCAGCAGGATTGCCGTGACCGTCAGCATCTGTCGCTTCCGCCCTCGCCGTCCTCGCCCCATGAACCCGTCATGTGCCCATTTTCGTGGTGGCAGCAACCCGATGGCGCCGTGCCCGCTCCGCCGACTGGTACCAGTTCAGGAAGCGCGCCATCAGCACCATCGCGGCGATGCCGACCACGGTAACAAGGAACTGGGCGGAAAGCGAGCCGCTGACATGAACAAGCACGGTCTGTCCGGCGAAGGACAGCAGCACGCCCAGGCAGAACACGTGCAGCGACTGCTTCCCGCAGGCGAGCACCGGGGCGGCCAGGGATCCACGCAGCCAGGACGCCCCCGCCGGCACCAGCCACAGCACCAGATAGGCCAGCGCGAAGAAATGCAGCAGGCGCAGCGGGTCGAGGTCGGTCTTGCTGATGGGATAGAGGATCTCCGTCAGCCACACCGGGATCAGCGCGTGCAGCGGGGCGAATTTCCAGGACAATGTCAGGAACAGGCTGGCCAGCAGGATCACCGCCGCCGCGACACCCACCGGCCGGCGGAAGCGGGTCAGCACAGCCCGCAGGTCCGGCTGGAACTGCAGCGACGCGCCCAGCACGAACAGGAACTGCCAGGTGAAGGGGTTGAAGTACCAGACGCCGCCGTCGGGATAGGTCGGCAGGTTCCACCCCCACTGCCGCGCCGCCAGATACAGCGCGCCGGACCCCGCCAGCACCCCCAGCGGCCGGCGGCGCAGAGCCGGCAGCAGCAGCGGAAAGCCCAGCAGAAGCACGATGTAGAGCGGCAGCACGTCCAGGTTGGCCGGTCGGAATTTCAGCAGGATGGCCTGGGTCAGGGCGGTGACGGGATCCTGGAAATAGCCGGCGATGCCCATCTCCTCCGCGAACAGCGGACTGTCGAAGGCGTGGGCGGTGTAGGCGATCTGCGCGGTGTAGGCGAAGAACAGGATGATATAGGTGGCATACAGCGTCCAGCAGCGGTGCAGCACCTGCGCCGCCGCCATCGGCATTCCCTGCCGGTCCAGCGTCCGGCCATAGACCAGCGCGGCGGTGTAGCCGGAGATGAAGACGAAGATCTCGGTGGCGTCGCTCAGTCCGAAATTGCGCGGCGTGGCCCACGAGATCTGGTTGGCCGGGATGTGATTCACGAAAATGAACCACAGGGCCAGACCGCGGAAGAAGTCCAGCCGCAGGTCGCGTGCGTCCGTCTCGTTCCCGCTCTCCGCCGCAGTCGCCTTCTTCATGGCCGCGTCTTTCATGGCCGTTCAACCCGCAAGTGCCTGTTCCGCCCTCTTCAACATTCCAGCCCGGCCGGGTTCCCGGGGCACGCCTTGCAAAAGATGGGGGTGCCGCCGCCGGAGTCGAGACGTTTAGCGTCGAATGGATGCGGAACACCAGCGGGCCTTTGATTGAATGAAACCCGCGGCTTCGCGCCGCAGCGTTAAACCTCTGAAATACAGGCTTCAATTCCCGATCGCGCTTGATCCCGACCGTTTGCTTCCTGCATAATCCGATTGGCAAAAGAAAGTTGGGGCGGATCGGCCGGAAGGCCGGCGGCAAGCCCGGATGGACGGGAGGAAACGCACACCAACGTCGGGACGCCATGGAACCGGGCGGATGGCGCAACGCGCCGGTGCCCACCGGTTCCATGGGTTCCGAGGGTGCGCCGTCCGGGTCGGTCGAGCGTGCATCCCATTCATTCCCGCTTTCCCTGCTCACCCGGCATCGCCCGGTCCCGTGAGGGGCCTGCCATGCCCGGGTGCGGGCCGGCACGCCTTGGCAGGGTGTCCGCCGGTCCGGCAATAAGAACGCATAACAGAGAATGAACAAGGGAGCTTCTGCATGAAACGTCGTGCATTTCTGACCTCCGCCGGTGTGGGCGTCGCCGCCAGCACGCTTGCCGCCCCCGCCATCGCCCAGTCCACGCCCGAGATCAAGTGGCGCTGCGCCTCCAGCTTCCCGAAGAGCCTCGATACCATCTATGGCGGTGCGGAGTTCGTGGCGAAGCGCGTGGCCGAACTGACGGACGGCAAGTTCCAGATCCGCGTCTTCGCGGCTGGCGAGATCGTTCCGGCCCTGCAGGTTCTGGACGCGGTCAAGGACGGCACGATCGAGTGCGGCCACACCGTCTCCTATTACTACGTCGGCAAGGATCCGACCTTCGCCTTCGATGCGGCGATGCCGTTCGGCCTGAACGCCCGCCAGCAGAACGCCTGGATGACCCACGGCGGCGGCAAGGAGCTGATGGCGGAGTTCTTCGCCGGCCACAATCTGGTTGCGATCGGCGCCGGCAACACCGGCACGCAGATGGGCGGCTGGTTCCGCAAGGAGATCAAGTCGGTCGAGGACCTGAAGGGCCTGAAGTTCCGCATCGGCGGCTATGCCGGCACCATCATGGCGAAGTTGGGCGTCGTGCCGCAGCAGATCGGCGGCGGCGACATCTACCCGGCGCTGGAAAAGGGCACCATCGACGGCGCCGAGTTCGTCGGCCCCTATGACGACGAGAAGCTCGGCTTCAACAAGGTTGCCAAGTACTACTACTATCCGGGCTGGTGGGAAGGCGGGCCGCAGGTCTCCATGCTGTTCGGCAAGGAGAAGTTCGAGTCGCTGCCGCCGGCCTACAAGGCGGCGCTGCAGGCCGCCTGCTCCGACGCCACGCTCGACATGCTGGGCAAGTACGACGTCCAGAACATGACCGCGCTGAAGCGTCTGGTCGCCGCCGGCACCCAGCTGCGCCCCTTCCCGAACGAGGTGATGCAGGCCTGCTATCAGGCCTCCATCGAAGTGTATGAGGAAGAGGCGGCGAAGAACGAGAAGTTCCGCAAGATCTACGAGGCGTGGAAGAAGTTCCGCGAGGAAGAGTATCTGTGGTTCCGCGTCGCCGAATACAGCTTCGACCGCTTCGTCTACGCGGCCCCGCCGCTTGAGAAGAAGAAGTAAGATCGAGTCTGATTAGGCTTTTGCCCCCTCCCTAACCCTCCCCCGCTTCTGGCGGGAGAGGGGACTGCCGCTGCTCTGCAAACTCCTCCCTCTCTCGCCGAAGGCGGGGGAGGGGAGGGGCCCGCGGCGAAGCCGTGGGAAGGGAGGGGGCAATCACCGCAGAACCTAAAGCAGCCCCTCAAACCTCGATCACCAGCCCGTCATACGCCGGCTCGACCCCCTCCGGCAGAATCCGCCGCAGGCTGTCGTAGTCCATGCTGTTGTCCATGTGGGTCAGATAGGCCCGCCTCGGCTTCACCCGCTCGATCCACTCCAGCGTCAGCGCCAGATGGGCGTGCACGGGGTGGGGAGGCTCGATCCGGCCGCAATCGACAATCCAGGTATCCACCCCCGCCAGCGCCTCAAACGCGCTGTCATCCAGCCGCACCACGTCGGTCGAATAGGCGAAGCGCCCGAACCGGTAGCCGACCGTCCGCATATAGCCGTGGTCCTGTTCGAACGGCGTCACCTCCAGCCCTTTCACGCTGAACGGGCCGTCGACGCGGTGCGTTTTCAGCACCGGCCGGTAGAAGGGATACCCTTCGGGCAGCGGATCGAAGCAGTAGGGGAAGCGGGTTTCGATGTCCCGCAGATGCTCGTCCCAGCCATAGGCGTCGATCGGCGCATGCATGTGCCGGCAGATCTCGCGCAGCTCGTCGATGCCGTGGCAATGGTCGGCATGCTGGTGAGTCCACAGCACGGCATCCAGCCGCGCACAGCCGCTGTCCAGCAGTTGCTGCCGCAGGTCGGGGGAGGTGTCGACCAGCACCGATATCTCGCCGCTTTCCACCAGCACCGACGGGCGCAGGCGGCGGTTCTTCGGATTGGCGGGATCGCAGCGGCCCCACTGGCCGCCGGGTATGCCGGCGATCACCGGCACGCCGCGCGACCCGCCACAGCCAAGGACGGTCACGCGCATCGCACCGGTTGATGCGCCGTCCACTGTCATGCAGCCGCCTTAACTTTGGACGCCTTGTCGAACAGGCGGAAGAAATTGTCGGTAGTGACCCGCGCCAGTTCCTCCGCCGACACGCCCTTCACTTCAGCCACGCAGGCCGCGGTGTGGGCGACGTAAGCCGGCTCGTTGCGCTTGCCGCGGAAGGGGATCGGCGCGAGGTAAGGCGCATCGGTCTCCACCAGGATGCGGTCGATCGGCACGTCCTTCACGATGGCGCGCAGGTCTTCCGACTTCTTGAAGGTGACGATCCCGGACAGCGACAGGCTGAAGCCGTACTCCACCGCCTCTTCCGCCAGCGCCCGGCCGGAGCTGAAGCAGTGCAGCAGCCCCTTCACCGGTTGGCCGGCCGCTTCCTCCTTGACGATCCGCATGGTGTCGTCGTCGGCATCGCGGGTGTGGATGATCAGCGGCAGGCCGGTCTCCAGGCTGGCGCGGATGTGCCGGCGGAAGCACTCCTGCTGCTGGTCGCGCGGGCTCTTGTCATAGAAGTAATCGAGCCCGGTCTCGCCCAGCCCGATCACCTTGGGATGGCGCGACAGCTCCACGAGCTTCTCCACCGTGGTGATGGCGAACTCCTCCTGCGCCTGGTGGGGATGGACCCCCACCGAGCAGAGGATGTCGTCATACCGCTCCGCCACCGCCAGGATGCGGTCGAACCGGCTGATGTAGGTGCAGATGGTGACCATCCGCCCGATGCCGGCCTGCCGGGCGCGGTCGACGACCGCGTCCAGTTCTTCGGCGAAATCGGGGAAGTCGAGATGGCAATGGCTGTCGACGAGCATCAGGGAACTCAGGCCTTCGGTTCTTCGACGTAACGCGGGAAGACGCCCTGCGGCGTCGGCAGCGGCGTGCCGGCGGCCAGCGCCCCCGACGGACCCAGCGTGCCGAAGCCGCGCGCATCCGGTCCCAGCGCCAGCAGGTCGAGGATCTTGGCGGAGCTGTCCGGCATCACCGGCTGGGTCAGGATGGCGAGATGACGGATCGTCTCCGCCAGCACATACAGCACGGTCGCCATGCGCGCCGGGTCGGTCTTCTTCAGCGCCCACGGAGCCTGTTCGTCGACATAGCGGTTGGCGTCGCCGACCACGGCCCAGATGGCGTCCAGCGCCTTGTGGAACGCCTGTGCCTTGATCTCCGCCCGGACGATGTCCAGCATGCCGTAAGCCGAGCCGAGCAGCGTGTTGTCAGCCTCGGTGAAGGCCCCCGGCGTCGGCACGGCGGCACCGCAGTTCTTGCCGATCATCGACAGCACGCGCTGCACCAGATTGCCGTAATCGTTGGCGAGGTTGCCGTTGATCCGGTTGACCATCTGCTTGTGCGAGAAGTCGCCGTCATTGCCGAACGGCACTTCGCGCAGCAGGAAATAGCGGGTCTGGTCGAGGCCGTAGGTGTTGACCAGCGTTTCCGGCGCGATGACGTTGCCCAAGGACTTCGACATCTTCTGGCCTTCGATCGTCCACCAGCCATGGGCGAACACGCGGCGGGGCGGCTGCAGGCCGGCGGCCATCAGGAAGGCCGGCCAATAGACGGCGTGGAAGCGCAGGATGTCCTTGCCGACCATGTGCAGGTCGGCCGGCCAGTACTTGGCATACTCCCCCGTCGTGTCGGGATAGCCGACGGCGGTGATGTAGTTCGCCAGGGCGTCGAGCCAGACATACATGATGTGGGCGTCGTCGCCCGGCACCGGGATGCCCCACTTGAAGGTGGTGCGGCTGACCGACAGGTCTTTCAGCCCCGACTTGACGAAGGCCATCACCTCGTTGCGCTTGCCGGCCGGCGCGATGAAATCCGGGTTCTGTTCATAGAACTCGATCAGCCGGTCCTGCCAGGCCGAGAGCTTGAAGAAATATGAGGGCTCCTCCACCCACTCGCACTCGGCGCCGGTGGGGGCGATCTTCTTGCCCTCGGCATTGGTGGTCAGCTCGTCTTCGCCATAGAAGGCTTCGTCGCGAACCGAATACCAGCCGGCATAGGATCCCAAATAGATTTCGCCGCGATCCTTCAACACCGTCCACAGCGCCTGCACCGACTTGACGTGGCGCGGCTCGGTGGTGCGGATGAAGTCGTCGTTGGAATAGTTCATCAGCGACACGAGATCGCGGAAGTTCTGCGAGACCCGGTCGGTGAACTCCTGCGGCGCGATGCCGGCCTTCTCCGCCGACTTCTCCACCTTCTGGCCGTGCTCGTCGGTGCCGGTCAGGAACTTCACGTCATAGCCATCGAGGCGCATGAACCGGGCGAGGACGTCGCAGGCAAGCGTCGTGTAGGCGTGGCCGATGTGCGGCACGTCGTTCACGTAATAGATCGGCGTCGTCAGATAGAAGGTCTTCGGCCCGGCCATTTGTGGCACTTTCTTCAAGTAGGTTTAACCGGCAGGTTCTGAAATAACGCTAGACGGCTGCCGTTTCCAGCGCCGACAAGGCGTTCAGGACCACCTGCTTGCGGTCCAGGTTTGCGGATTCCGCGCGCGCGAAAAGACGCTGAACCTTTTCCCACACCTCCACCCAACGTTCAAGACCGCGAGCATTGGCCAGCCGGGTCATCAGGGCGGCCTCTCCCGGCACCACCTCCGCCGGCCAAGCCCCGCGGGCGAGCGACCGGGCGAAGCGGGCCAGCCACCAGACCAGCAGCTCCGTCGCCGTCTCGTACATGCCGTCGTCCTGTTTGCGGACCAGCTTGTCGCCGAAGGCGTGCGCCGCGACGATGTCGATACGCGGCAGGTCGGACAGCAGCCCGACCATCTCGCGGTACAGCGCCAATCCACCGGCATCGGCCAGATCGATGGCGCGGCCGACGCTGCCCTCCGACAGGCGGGCCAGCGCCGGGCGATCGTCGGCGGCGATGTCCGGCCGGTGCTGCCCCAGCAGATCGATGACGGTGTCTTCCGCCAGCGGCTTTAGCGTCAGCTTGCGGCAGCGCGAGCGGATGGTCGGCAGCATGCCGCCGGGATTGTCGCTGACCAGCAGCAGCAGGGCGCCGGGCGGCGGCTCCTCAAGGATTTTCAGGATGGCGTTCAGGCCGCTGAGATTCATGCGGTCGGCACCGTCGATCACCGCGACGCGCCAGCCGCCTTCCGCCGAGGTGCGGCGCAGGAACGGACCGATCTTGCGGACGTCGTCCACCGCGATGTCGCGCTTCAGCCGGCCCTTCTTCTCGTCGCGCTGGCGCTCGATGGTCAGCAGGTCGGCATGGCCGCCCGACGCCACCCGGCGGAACACCGGATGGTCCGGCCCGATGTGCAGCGAGGTGACCGGCGCCGCTCCGCCCAAGAGACTATTGCCGAACAGGCTGTCCCCCGGCGGGTCCTGCGCCAGGACGAAGCGGGCGAAGCGAAAGGCCAGCGTTGCCTTGCCGATCCCCGGCGTGCCGCCGATCAGCCAGGCATGCGGCAGCCGGCCGGAATTCCAGGCCTCCAGCAGGAGCCGTTCCGCCTCCTCATGCCCGACGAGGTCCGGGTTGCGCCGGGGGGCGAGCGCCTCTTCCGCCGTCGGCGTTGAGGGGGCAGGGGTGCGCGCCTTGCTCACGACTGCAGCCCCAGGCGGGTGGCTACGGCGTCCCAGACGCGGGCCTGCACCCCGTCCAGATCGGCGTCGGCGTCCACCACTGCGCAGCGCTCCGGCTCCCGCCGGGCGATGTCGAGGAAGCCGTCGCGCAGCCGCTGGTGGAAGCCGATGTCCATCCGCTCATAGCGGTCCTCGCCGCCATGGCGCGAGGCGGCGCGGCGCAGGCCTTGCCCGACGTCGATGTCCAGGATCAGCGTCAGGTCGGGGCGGAACTCGCCGAGCGCCGCCCGCTGCAGGGTCTCCACCAGTTCGCGTCCCAGCCCCAGCCCATAGCCCTGATAGGCCATGGTGCTGTCGAAGAAGCGGTCGCACAACACCCACCGCCCGGCCTCCAGCGCCGGCCACACCGTCCGTTCCAGATGGTCGCGGCGGGCAGCGGTGTGCAGCAGCGCCTCCGTCACCGGGCTCCAGCGGCCGGTCTCGCCGGTTACCAGCAGGCCGCGGATTTCCTCCGCCCCCGGCGATCCGCCCGGCTCGCGCGTCGTCACCACGTCGATGCCCCGGGCGCGCAGGGTCTCGGCCAGACAGCGCAACTGGGTCGACTTGCCGGCCCCTTCGCCGCCTTCCAGCGTGATGAAGCGGCCACGGTTGGCGGAGGCGGTGAAGAAGGTCGGCATGGTCGTCACGATTACAGGCTGTTGCCGAAGACGAGATATTTGGCGGCGGCGAAGGCGCGGCCGACGAAGCCGGCCTTCGGCACGTCCTGCGCGGCCACCACCGGCACCTCCTTGCCCGGGAAGCCGGGTGCGGAGATGACCAGCTTGCCGACAGTGTCGCCCTTCTTGATCGGGGCGGCAACCGGCGCGCTGCTGACCAGCGACACCTTCATGCCGGGGCGGTCGGCGCGAGCCATCGTGACGCTCAGGTTCTGCGGCACGGTGACCGGCACCATATCCTGCTCACCCAGCCAGACCGGCACCTGCTCGATCGTCTCGCCGCCCTTGTAGAGGGTGTAGGAGGCGAATTCACGGAAACCCCACTCGATCAGCCGGGCCGATTCGTCGGCGCGCGCCTGCATGCTCGGCAGGCCGTTGACCACCAGCAGCAGGCGCCGTCCCTCGCGCTCGCCCGACGCGGTCAGGCCATAGCCGCCGGCGTCGGTGTGGCCGGTCTTCAACCCGTCCACATTCATGTTGCGGTAGAGCAGCGGGTTGCGGTTGCCCTGGGTGATGCCGTGATACTTGAACTCCCGGATCGAATCGTACTTGTAGAACTCGGGGAAGTCCTTGATCAGGCGTTCGGCAAGAAGCGCGAGGTCACGGGCGGTCATATAGTGGTTCGGGTCGGGCCAGCCGGTGGCGTTGACGAAGTTGCTGTTCTTCAGCCCCAGCTCGCGCGCCTTCTTGTTCGCCTGTTCGGCGAACGCCCCTTCCGATCCGGCCAGCCCTTCGGCCAGCACGATGCAGGCGTCGTTGCCGGACTGGACGATCATGCCCTTCAGCAGGTCGTCGACCTTGATGTTGTTGTGAAGCTCCACGAACATCTTGGAGCCCTGCATCCGCCAAGCCCGCTCGCTCACCGGCAGCGTGCTCTCCAGCGTCAGGCGGCCGGCCTTGATCGCCTCGAAGACCATGTAGGCGGTCATGATCTTGCTCATCGACGAGGGCGCCATGCGCTCGTCGGCGTTCTTCTCGAACAGTACGGTGTCCGAGGTCAGATCGACCAGGATCGCCTGCTTGGCGATGGTGTCGATGGTCGCGGCCTGGACCGAGACCGCGGTGAAGCCGGCGCCAATTGTGGCCCCGGCCATCGCAATTCCGGCCGCAACAGCAACGGAACGGCCGAAAACGGCGCACAGGCGGACGACAACAGCGTTCATGGCAACAATCCTCCAAGGGCACTCGGTACAGGCATTGGGTCATTGGCGCTCGTGAAGAGCAGCCGGGATGGAAGTCGGGTGGACGGATCAATCCACCACGATTTTGGCCTCCGTAAGGCCGGCCTGGATGATCTGGTTCAGCAGGCTGTCGGCACGGTCCACATTGTCCAGCGGGCCGACGCGGACGCGGTGCAGGGTCATGCCGGCCGACCGCGTCTGGCTGACGCTGGCGCGCTGGCCGATGGCGGACAGCCGGGCACGAGCCTTCGCCACATTCTCCTCGCTGCCGAAGGCGCCGACCTGCACATAGATGGCCTCGTGCGCCCTAACCGGCAATTGCGACACCACCGGGGCCGGCACGAAGCGTCCTTCCGACATGCTGCCGGCGACGGTCGTCGGCGGGGGAATTGGAGCGCCGACCACCGCCGGGCGGGCGGCCGCCAGCGTCGTCACCGGTCCGGCCGGCCCCGTCACCTCAATCCGGCCGCGCGGGGCGGCCTTCGGCGGCGGGCCGTCGAGTTCGGCCAGCATCGGGGCGGGCGTGCCCTGGCGCGCGGCGGCGGCGATGGCGCGGCTTTCCTCCGCCAGGATCTGCACGCGCACCTTGGCGGTGCCGGGGCCGTCGAAGCCAAGCAGCTGGGCGCCGCGCCGCGACATGTCGATGATGCGGCCGTTGGCGTAGGGTCCGCGGTCGTTGACGCGCACCACGATGGCCCGGCCGTTGTCCAGATTGGTCACCCGCACCAGACTGGGCATCGGCAGCGTCTTGTGTGCGGCGGTCAGCTCGTTCTGGTCGTAGATCTCGCCGTTGGCGGTATTCTTCTCATGGAAGCCGGGGCCGTACCACGAGGCGATACCGGTCTCGTCGTAGCTGTAATCTTCCTTGGGATAGTACCAGACGCCGTTGATCTGATAGGGCTTGCCCACCTTGTAGACGCCGCTGGTCGGAAGGCCCGAGCCGGTGCCGGCGGGCTTCTGCGCACAGGCGGCGAGCGCTGCCACGCCGACCAGCACGAAGACCCTGCTCACCCCGCGCCAGCGACGCATCCGCCAATTTCCTTCTTTCCCGACCCGGCCCCACCACCGGAGCGGCGGCACTCTAGCGGAGTGGCATCGCCGCGCCAATGCCTCGAACGCGGCAGAAACACGATGACACAGCCCGCACGCGGGCAGGACCCTCAGGGGCCGGGGAACAGGCTTTCGGTGCGGCCCATCAGCCAATAGGCGGTCAGCCCGATCCATTCCCGCACCGCGTCGTCGAGGATCACCAGATTCTGTCCGAACTCGAACCGCAAATAGGGCTTGGCGTCGTGGCGGGTGCGGTAATCGACGGGGTAGGGAATCACCTCCCACCCGATCTGCCGGAAGATGCCGACCGACCGCGGCATGTGCATGGCCGACGTGACAAGGACCCAGCGCTCCCCCGGTGCCGGCTTGACCATCTCCTTGCTGAAGACCGCGTTTTCCCAGGTATTGCGGGAGTCCGCCTCGTAGATCACGCGGTCGGCGGGAATGCCGGCCTGAGCCAAGGCGGCGCGGGCGGTGACGTCCTCCTTGTACTCCTGGCCCAGCAGCCGGCCGGACCCTCCGGTGAAGACCGCCTTGGCCTCCGGATGGCGGCGGACGAGGTCGGCGAAGCCCAGGATGCGCTCGGCCGCCTCATTGACGGAGGGGTCGCCGCGGTCGGCGGTGATCGGCGGGTTGACCGCGCCACCCAGCATGACGATGCCGTCGATCCGCCCCTCCGGCTCCACCCGCGGGAAGCGGTTCTCCAGCGGCAGGGCGACCAATGCGCCCACCCCCGTATACATGACCAGCAGAAGCAGCACCGCCGCCAGCGTCACCAACCGCCGCCCCGCGCGCTGCCAGTGCCGCGTCCGCATCAGCACCACCCCCAGCGTCACCGCCAGCACCAGCGCATTGCCGGGCGCGAAGACGCCCCACAGCAGCTTCGACAGGATGAAGGACAGCACCGGCACGCTCACAATGGTGAAGGGGGAGGGGGCGGAGCATAAGCGGGGCGGTTGGGATGGAGCAACCGGCCACCGCTATCCCCGCCAATACCCCCACACCGATGCCGGCGGCAGGTTCCGCAGCGTAAACCCCAGCCGCTCCCCCTTCAGCCCCAGCGCCCCGCGGTTCAGCGGCGAATGCGGCATGAAGCTGTAGAGCAGGAAGCGCCCGCCCGGCCGCAGGATGCGGAAGGTGGCGTCCAGCACCTCGCGCTGGAACTCCAGCGGGAAGGTGATCATCGGGATGCCGATCACCACCGTGCCGACCTTGCCGCACAGCGCCTCGCCCAGCAGCTCCGGCGCCTTGCGGCAGTCGTCGGCGATGACGGTGACGGCGGGGCAGCGGGCGCGCAGATGGCTAGCGAGGTCGCGGTCGATCTCGAAACTGTAGAGCCGGTCGGCGGGGATGCCGGACTCCAGGATCGCGGCGGTGATCGGGCCGGTGCCGCCGCCGAACTCCACCACCGCTTCGCCCGGCTCGCAGCGGATCTCGCGTGTGATCCGCCGTCGCAGGGCGGTGGAGGACGGGGCGACCGACCCCATCGCCCAGGGATCGGCCAGCCAGCGGCGGAAGAACAGCCAGGATTCGGAAAGCGACGCGGGTGCCGTCTCGATCTTCTCGGTCATGCAAGGCCTCCCTGGTTCGGGACAGCCCGGCGGCCGCCCTACAGCGGAGTTGCTGCCAGAAGTTGGTGACCTGCGTATGACAGCCCGCTCGCCACCAGCGTCAAAAACACCAGCGCCGCCACGGTCAGCCCCAGCCCGATGCCGATGGCGCCGCCGTCGCGCTCGATCAGCCCCAGCGAGATCAGCACCAGCGCGAAGCCCGGCAGCCAGCCGGTCAGCGGCAGCGGCACGATGCAGGTCAGCGTCAGGATGAACAGCAGAAGCCCGAACCAGCGCTCCTGATCGATGCGGGCGAGCCGGTGGAGCCGCGGCTTCAGCATCCGCTCGATCCCGGTCAGACGCGGCATGGCGGCGTCCAGCGTGCGCGCCGCCAGCCTGGTGCCGATTGACCGCCGCAGCAGCCAGTCCGGCAGCCCCGCTCCGCGCCGGCCGAAAGCCAACTGCGCCGTGTAGAGCACGATGGGCAGGTCGAACAGGCAGGACACGCCCAGCGGCACCGGCGCGATGGTGGGCAGCGACAGCGCCAGCAGGATGGTGCCGAGCGAACGGTCGCCCAGTGCCCGGATCAGATCGCCCAGCGTAACCCGCCCCTGGGGCAGGTTGGCGCGGAAGCGGGCCAGCACGTCCGACGTGCGCTCCTCCTCCACCGTTCCGCACAGGGCGGGCAGGGCGATGGCGCCGTCGCGCTGCGGCCCGCCGACCTCATCGGCGAGCGGGTGGTCGATGTGGTGATCGGCGTTCAAACGCCAGCCTCCGCCGCGGCGCTCTCGTAAAGTTCGAGCGCCTCCAGCCAGGTTTCTTCCGCGGTCGCCAGCTTCTTCTCCACCGTGCCCAGGTCGATCTGCAGCTTGGTCAGCTTGTCCGACGGGCCGCTGTAAAGCGCGGGGTCGGCCATCTTCGCTTCGATCTTGCGCTTCTCCTCGCTCAGCTTGGTCACCAGCGCCTCGGCGTCGGTGGCCTTGCGCTTCAAGGGGGCGAGCGCCGTGCGCGCCTCGGCGGCGGCGCGGCGCTGGTCCTTCTTGTTCGGTCCGGCGTCACGCTCCGCGCCACCCTTGGCAACAGCCCGCTCCGCCTTGGCGCGGTCGAGCAGGTAGCGGCGGTAGTCGTCGAGGTCGCCGTCATAGGCCTGCACCGTGCCGTCGGCGACCAGCAGCAGGCGGTCCACCGTCATTTCGATCAGGTGGGGGTCGTGGCTGATGATGATGACGGCGCCGGGGAAATCGTTGATCGCCTCGATCAGCGCTTCGCGGCTGTCGATGTCCAGATGATTGGTCGGTTCGTCCAGCATCAGGATGTGCGGGACTTCCCTGCTCATCAACGCCAGCAGCAGCCGGGCCTTCTCGCCGCCCGACAGGTTGGCGATCTTGGTCTCCGCCTTCGCCTGGGGGAAGCCGAAGCGGCCCAGATGGGCGCGGACTTTCTCCTCCAGCGCCAGCGGCATGATGCGCTGGGTCTGCTGGATCGGCGTCAGCGACAGGTCCAGCTCCTCGGCCTGGTGCTGGGCGAAATAGCCGATGCGCAGCTTGGACGACCGCCGCATCTCGCCGGCCATCGGTTGCAGCCGGTTGGCCAGCAGCTTGACCAGCGTCGACTTGCCGTTACCGTTGGCGCCCAAGAGGCCGATGCGGTCCTCCATGTCGATGCGCAGGTTGACCCGCCGCAGGATCACCTTGTCGCCATAGCCGATGCTCACCCCCTCCAGCGCGATCAGCGGCGGCGCCAGCTCGTCGGGCGGGGGGAAGTTGAAGACGACCTCGGGATCGTCCTCCATCAGCGTGATCGACTCCATCTTCTCCAGCAGCTTCAGGCGGCTCTGCGCCTGACGGGCCTTGCTGGCCTTGAAGCGGAAGCGGTCGACATAGGACATCATGTGCTTGCGCCGCGCCTCCTGCTTGGCGGCCATGGAGGCGATGCGCTCCTGGTTGGCGCGGCGCTGTGTCAGGAACTGGTCGTAATTGCCGCTGTAGGTGACGAGCTTGCCCTGGTCGATGTGGATCGTCGTGGTGGGCACCGCGTTCAGCAGCTCGCGGTCGTGGCTGACCAGCAGGATGGTGTGCGGGTAGTTCTTCAGATAGCCCTCGAGCCAGATGGTCGCTTCGAGGTCGAGGTGGTTGGTCGGCTCGTCCAGCAGCAGCAGGTCGGGGCGGGAGAACAGCACGCCGGCCAGCGCCACGCGCATCCGCCAGCCGCCGGAGAAGTCGGAGCAGGGCCGCTGTTGCGCCTCGGCGTCGAAGCCCAGGCCGGATAGCACCTGCGCGGCGCGCGATGGGGCGGAATGCGCCTCGATGTCGGCGAGCCTTGCGTGGATTTCGCCGATGCGCATCGGATCGGTCGCCGTCTCCGCCTCCGCCAGCAGGGCGGTGCGTTCGGTGTCGGCTGCCAGCACGGCGTCGATCAGCAAGGTCGGGCCGCTGGGGGCCTCCTGCGCCACCATGCCCATCCGCATGCCGGCCGGCAGGGTGACGGCGCCGGCATCCGTCTGCAGCTGGCCCGAGATCAGCTTCAGCAGGGTCGATTTCCCGGTGCCGTTGCGCCCGACCAGCGCCACGCGGTGCCCTTTGGACACCACCGCCGTCGCATGGTCGAACAACACTCGGCCGCCGAAGCGGAAGGTCAGGTCATTGATGTGCAGCATAGCGCGCGAGGATGTAGCACGAGGGGCCGCGGATTTGAAGCGGGGGCCGGCGAATGGCACGGCTTTGTCCCGCGCGGGACGGCCCGAATGCCGGGCCAGCGGCCGGTTGCGGACCCTCCGGTTTGTTTGAACACGACTAATTCGGAGAACGAAACCGCCACCCGGTCTTTTTTGATTGAACGTCCAATCAATAAAAATCAGTCTCTCCTTGTGGAATGATCGTGCTGCGATCCAATGCACCTCTGGGACCCGGAATCAGGGAGACGGGACATGATGCGATTCGGACGGCAGGCCCATTACATCCACGGCCGTCCTGTTGAAGGCGAGGGTGAGGAGCGTTTCGCCACCGTCAATCCGGCGACCGGGGAAACTCTGGCCGAGGTGGCGCAGGCGACGCCCGCCGATCTGGATCGCGCGGTGGACAGCGCGCGGGCCGGGCAGGCGGTGTGGGCGGCGATGACCGCGATGGAGCGGGCGCGGGTGCTGCGCCGGGCGGTATCCCTGCTGCGCGAACGCAACGACGCGCTGGCGGAAATCGAAACGCTCGACACCGGCAAGCCGCTGAGCGAGACGCGGGCGGTCGACATCGTCACCGGCGCCGACGTGCTGGAATATTACGCCGGCCTCGCGCCTGCGCTGGAAGGGCGGCAGATCCCACTGCGCCCGACCTCCTTCGTCTATACGCGGCGTGAACCGCTGGGGGTGGTGGCCGGGATCGGCGCCTGGAACTATCCGATCCAGATCGCGCTGTGGAAATCGGCGCCTGCGCTGGCCGCCGGCAACGCCATGATCTTCAAGCCGAGCGAGGTGACGCCGCTGACCGCCCTGCATCTGGCGGCGATCTACAGCGAGGCTGGGCTGCCCGACGGCGTGTTCAACGTCCTGCAGGGCGACGGCCGGGCCGGCGCCATGCTGGCCACCCATCCCGGCATCGAGAAGCTGTCCTTCACCGGCGGGGTGGAGACCGGCAAGCGGGTGATGGCGACGGCGGGCGGATCGACCCTGAAGGAAGTGACGATGGAGCTTGGCGGGAAATCGCCGCTGATCGTCTTCGCCGACGCCGACCTCGACCGCGCCGCCGACATTGCCATGATGGCGAACTTCTACAGCTCCGGTCAGGTCTGCACCAACGGCACCCGCGTGTTCGTCCACCGCAGCATCGCGGCTGCGTTCGAGGAGCGGCTGCTGGCCCGCGTCCGCCGCATCCGCATGGGCGATCCGCTGGACCCCGACACCAATTTCGGCCCGCTCGCCAGCTTCCCCCACCGCGACAAGGTGCTGCGCTACATCGAGGCCGGCAAGGCGGAGGGGGCGCGGCTGCTGGCCGGCGGCGGCGTTCCGGAGGGGCCTGCCTTTGCGCGCGGCGCCTATGTGGCGCCCACCGTTTTCACCGACTGCCACGACGGCATGACCACCGTGCGCGAGGAGATTTTCGGCCCGGTCCTGTCGATCCTGACCTTCGATGGCGAGGAGGAGGTCATCACGCGGGCCAACGCCACCAGCTACGGCCTTGCCGCCGGGCTGGTCACCAGCGATCTGGCCCGTGCCCACCGGGTGATCCACCGGCTGGAGGCCGGCATCTGCTGGATCAACGGCTGGGGTGAATCGCCGCCGGAGATGCCGGTCGGCGGCTACAAGCAGTCGGGCATCGGCCGCGAGAACGGGGTCGAGACGCTGGACCACTACACCCGCCTGAAGTCGGTCCAGGTCGAGTTGGGAGCCTACTCCTCGGTGTTCTGAGCCCGCTCTTCAAAGAAGGGGTGTTCGATGTCGAATTCACCGACCTCCGGGGCCGCTGCGCCGGAGAACGGCACTGCCGTGCCCGCCGCCACATCCTCCTTCGCCCCGGCGGTGCGCGAATATGACTACATCATCGTCGGCGCCGGTTCGGCCGGAAACGTCCTCGCCTGCCGCCTGACGGAGGATGCCGGAGTCAGCGTCCTGCTGCTGGAGGCGGGCGGACCCGACCACCGGCTGGACTACCGCACCCAGATGCCGGCGGCGCTGGCCTTCCCGCTGCAGGGCCGCCGCTACAACTGGGCCTATGTGACCGAACCCGAACCTCACATGGACAACCGCCGGATGGAGTGCGGGCGCGGCAAGGGGCTGGGCGGGTCGTCGCTGATCAACGGCATGTGCTACATCCGCGGCAACGCGCTGGATTATGACGGCTGGGCCGAGCTGCCGGGTCTGGAGGACTGGAGCTATCTCGACTGCCTGCCCTATTTCCGCAAGGCGGAGACGCGCGACGTCGGTCCCAACGCCTATCACGGCGGTGACGGCCCGCTCTTCGTCACCACCGCCAAGCCGGGTGTCAACCCGCTTTACGAGGCGATGGTGGAGGCCGGGGTGCAGGCCGGCTATGGCCGCACCGACGACCTGAACGGCTACCGCCAGGAGGGCTTCGGTCCGATGGACCGTACTGTGACCGCGCAGGGGCGGCGCTGCAGCACGGCCCGCGGCCATCTCGACCTAGCTCGGGGGCGGCCGGGGCTGACCATCGTCACCCATGCGATGACCGACCGCATCCTGTTCGACGGACGCCGCGCCGTCGGCGTCGCCTATCTGCGCAACGGCACGCCGGTGACGGCGCGGGCGCGGCGGGAGGTGCTGTTGTGCGCCGGCGCCATCGCCTCCCCGGCGATCCTGCAACGCTCAGGCGTGGGGCACTCGCCGCTGCTGCGCGAGCTGGGCGTGCCGGCGGTGATCGACCTGCCGGGGGTCGGCGGCGATCTCCAGGACCATCTGGAGATGTACATCCAGTATGAATGCCGCCAGCCGGTGTCGCTCTATCCGGCGCTGAAATGGTGGAACCAGCCGGCCATCGGCGCCGAATGGCTGTTCCTGGGCACCGGTATCGGCGCCAGCAACCAGTTCGAGGCCGGCGGCTTCATCCGTACCGGCGACGACGTGCCCTGGCCCAACATCCAGTATCATTTCCTCCCCGTCGCCATCAGCTACAACGGCACCAACGCGGTGGAGGCGCACGGCTTCCAGGCCCATGTCGGCTCCATGCGCTCGCCCAGCAAGGGGCGGGTCCATGCCCGGTCGCGCGATCCGGGGCAGGCGCCGAGCATCCTGTTCAACTACATGGCCGATCCGCAGGACTGGCGGGAGTTCCGCGCCGGCATCCGCATCACCCGCGACATCATGCGCCAGCGCGCCCTGGCTCCCTACCGCGGGGAGGAGATCAGCCCCGGCGCCCATTGCGTCACCGACGCCGACCTCGACGCCTTCGTCCGCCATCACGCCGAGACGGCCTATCACCCCTGCGGCACCTGCCGAATGGGGACCGACGACGGCGCGGTGGTGGACGGCCAGGGCCGGGTGCATGGGCTGGAGGGCCTGCGCGTCATCGACGCCTCGATCATGCCGCGCATCGTCACCGGCAACCTGAATGCGCCAACCATCATGATGGCGGAGAAGCTGGCCGACGCGGTGCGCGGCCGTCCGCCGCTGCCGCGCGCCGACGTGCCCTATTACGTCGCCGAGGCCGCCGTCATCGAGAAGGAGGGCCGTAGGGACCAACGACTGCGGGCGTAAGACCCGTACGCCGACAACAACAACCACAAGCAAGGAGAACAGGGATATGGGCAAGACATTCGGTAGGATTTCCAGTCTCGCCGTCGGCCTGATGCTGGTGGCCGGGACCGCCGCCATGCCGGCGGGGCCGGCGCTCGCCGCCGATCCGGCCTCCTGCCAGTCGGTGCGTTTCGGCGACGTCGGCTGGACCGACATCGCGGCGACGACGGCGCTGGCGTCGGTCACGCTGGAGGCGCTGGGCTACAAGCCGACCACCAGCATCTCGTCGGTGCCGGTCGTCTATCTGGGGCTGAAGACCAAGTCGCTGGACGTGTTCCTGGGCAACTGGATGCCTACCATGGAGACCTTCATCAAGCCGGTGCTGGAGGACGGCTCTGTCGAGGTGACGCGCGTCAACCTGGAAGGCGCCAAATACACGCTGGCCGTGCCGACCTATGCCGCCGAGGCTGGGCTGAAGAGCTTCAAGGATCTGGCGAAGTACAAGGACAAGCTGGACGGCAAGATCTACGGCATCGAGGCCGGCAACGACGGCAACCTCGTCATCGACAAGATGCTGAAGGCCGACGCCTTCGGGCTGAAGGACTTCAAGATGGTGGAATCCAGCGAGGCGGGCATGCTGGCCGAGGTGAAGCGGGCGGTCCGGTCCAAGAAGTGGATCGTCTTCCTGGGCTGGGCGCCGCATCCGATGAACAAGACGATGGACATCACCTATCTGGCCGACGGCGACGACTGGTTCGGCCCGAATTTCGGCGGCGCCACCGTCAGCACCAACGTGCGCAAGGGCTATGCCGCCGAATGCCCGAATGTCGGCAAGTTCCTGTCCAATCTGGTCTTCACCCTGGACATGGAGAATTCGGTGATGGACGGCATCATGAACGGCGGCCGCAAGCCGGAAGCGGTGGCCGCCGATTGGCTGAAGAAGAACCCCGCCATCCTGAAGACTTGGCTGTCCGGCGTCACCACGCTGGACGGAAAGGACGGTCTGGCTGCCGCGCAGGCCAAGCTGGGTGCGCTGAAATCCTGACCTGACGCCGCGGTTCCGCATTGCCTCCTCGACTCCGGCCGCGACGGGATGCCGTCGCGGCCGTCTTTTTTCGGGAGGCAGGCGACGCCCGCCCCGCAACGAACGCCTTGCCGCGCCGCGAAAGCGCCTCTATAAAGCGGCCCATCCGGCGCCCCGGTCTTCCGGCGGCGCCTGCGTGTTTTTAAATCGGCGAAAAGCCCCATTCCCGCAGGAGTCACCACCATGGCCGTCGAACGGACCCTCTCGATCATCAAGCCCGATGCCACCCGCCGCAACCTGACCGGCAAGATCAACGCCAAGTTCGAAGACGGCGGCCTGCGCATCATCGCCCAGAAGCGCGTCCAGCTGTCGAAGGCCCAGGCCGAGCAGTTCTACGGCGTGCATCGCGAGCGTCCGTTCTTCGGCGATCTGGTCTCCTTCATGATCTCCGGCCCGGTGGTCCTGCAGGTCCTGGAAGGCGAGAACGCCATCGCCCGCAACCGCGAGATCATGGGCGCCACCAACCCGGCCAACGCCGCCGAGGGCACCATCCGCAAGGAGTTCGCCGAGTCGATCGAGGCCAACTCGGTCCACGGTTCGGACGCCCCGGAGACCGCCGCCCAGGAGATCGCCTTCTTCTTCGCCGGCATCGAGCTGGTGGGCTGATCCTGCTCGCTTGACCTTCGTCAGGCTTGCCGAAAGGGCCGCTCCCACAAGGGGGCGGCCTTTTTTGCGTTTTGCGTCAAGCTCTGGCAGTATCGGGGGCCATGAACATGTTGCCCCGCAAACGCCGGGGCCGATCCCGACAGGAGTTGCCCGCGATGGAATCCCAATCCGCAAAGCCGATCATCGCGGCGCTGCTGCAACCGCTGCCGGTGCTGACCCAGCCGCAGGCCCGCAACGACCTGTCCGACGAATCCGTGGTGCGGTTGCTGGTCCGCCAGTTCATCGACCTCAGCCTGGACGCCTTCAATCAGGTTCTGCAGGGCAAGCTGGACCAGGACGAGGCGGTGGACGGCATCAACCGCCAGGCCATCGCGCTCAACTCCGTCTTCCTCGGCACCAGCGGCTTCGAATCCGTCATCACCCATCCGTGGAACACGCCGGAACAGTTGGGCGCCTTCCTCAAGGACGTGGTGGCGCTGGAGTATCCGGAGGATGACTGCGTCCGCGCCATGCTGATCCATCTGGCGACCCAGGTGATGCACGCGCTGCGCCTTCCCGACGAGGAGCGCAACGAGGAGGTGGAGGCGCTGACTCTCGACGCCGCCGACCTGCTGCTCGGCCGCGCCCCGGAAGACGACGGCGAAATCGACATCGACATCGACGTCTGAGCGCTCGCCTCCCGCATCCCGGCGGCTTCACCCCGCCGGGTTCAGGTTCACCTCGATCAGCACCGTGTCCTCGATGAAGTCGGCGCTGTGCCAGGCCTCGGGGTCGAAGCGGATGACCATCCCCGGCCGCAAATCCACCGGACCGGCTTCGCAGGTCAGCAGGGCGCGGCCTTCCACGACGATGACGAACTGTTCATGCGCGTGTGCGTGGTGCGGGGCGGCGGTCCCGGCCTTGATGACGATGTGCTTCAGCGACGCACCGGTGCCGGGAAAGCTGCGCCGCTCCACGCCGTCCGCCGTCTGGGCCGGCAGGTTGCTCCAGGTGATCACGTCGGCCTTCGGGGTGCCAGGCGGAGTGGCGGGGGGCATGGTAGGGTCCTTCCTTGCGAAGCTCACCGGCTTTTCAACGTCAACCCGTTGATACGGGCTCCGTCGCATCCCGGATCTCCCGCCGGTCGCCGGATCTGCTTCAGGCTGTCGCATCCGTGCCAAAGCTGGGGTGCTAAACCTGCTGTTAACGCCTGACCTTCTAAGACGGGACAGTTCGGCGGCGTTACTGCCGGACGATCTTCCGGACCGACGGAGGCTTTGTGGACGTTGCAGACACCGACCGACCGCTCCGCACTGCGGGTGCCGCTGAACCGGTGACCGGGCCGTCCCGTCTTTCCGCCTCGCTTCCCGGCGCCCTGGCCGGGCTGACCGGCATCGGCACGCTTCTGGCTCTGTCCGTATCCGGCCGGATTGATCTGCCGGCCGCCGCCGCGCTGGGGGTCGCCGGCGGGCTGGCGCTGTGGAGCGCGGTTCGTGCCGGGTCCGCCGCCTCGGCACTGGCCCGCTCCGACGCCGCCCTGCTCCAGGCGCGGGACGAGTTGGAGGGGCTGCGCGCCCGCTCCCGCGACTTTGCCGCCGTCTCCCCCGGCTGGTTCTGGGAAACCGGGTCGGACCACCGCTATCTATCGCTGTCGGGCGGGCTGACGGCTCTGCTCGGCTGCGATCCGCGGACCGTGTTCGGCGATTCGCTGTTCGACCTGGGGACCTTGGTCGCCGACGAGGCGACCTGGGCCGAATACCGTGCCGACATCGAGGCCGGCCGGCCCTTCCGCGACCTGGAGGTCAGCTTCGAAGGGGTGGACGGCCGCGACCTCGTGCTCCGGCTCAGCGCCGATCCGGTGCGCGGCGCCGACGGGCGCTTCCGCGGCTATCGCGGCTGTGGCGTCGATGCCACCACCGAAACGCTGGCGCTGGTGGAGGCGCGCTTCATGCAGGCGGTGGTGCATGACGCCATCGACAGCGTGTCCGAAGGCTTCGTCCTGTTCAGCGCCGACGGCCGGCTGCTGATCTGCAACGAGCAGTATCGCCGCGCCTATCCCACCATCGCCGACATGCTGACCCCCGGCCGCAGCTTTGCCGAGATCCTGCGCGCGGCGGCTGAGCGTGGCGGCTTGGAGGGCGCGGACGACATCGGCGCCTGGGTGGAGCAGCGGCTGACCCGCCACCTGCAACATTCCGCTCCGGTCGACGGCCGGCTGTCCGACGGACGCTGGTACCGCATCAGCGAACATGCCACCGGCACCGGCGGCGTGGTGAAGATCCTGATGGACATCACCGAGCTGAAGACGCGGGAGCAGGAGCTTGCCGACCAGACCGCCCGCCTCGAACGGACCGTCGGCGCCCTGCGCGAAAGCGAACTGCGCTACCGCCAGCTGGTGGAACTGGCGCCCTACGGCATCGTCATCTGGGATCGCGCCGCCATCCGCTTCGCCAATGGCGCCGCCGCCGCGATCCTGGGCATGGCAGCCGAGGCGCTGGAAGGCCAGCCGCTCGCCGGCTTCCTGGAGGATGGCGACGCGCTGGCGGCGATGCTCTCCGGTGCCGCCGACGGTGAGGAACAGCGGCTGGAATGCGACGCCCTGCGCCCCGACGGCGAGCGCCGCCGGCTGGAGGTCGCGGCCAGCCAGGCCGTCTATGCCGGCGGGCCGGCGGTACTGCTGGTGTTGAACGACATCACCGACCGCCGCCGGGTCGAGGGCGAGCTGCAGCGAGCCCAGAAGATGGAGGCGGTGGGCCGGATGGCCGGCGGCATCGCCCATGAGTTCAACAACATGCTGACCGCCATCGGCGGCTTCGCCCGGCTGGCGGAACGCAACCCCGCCGATCCCGACCGCGTGCTGACCTGCGTGCAGGAGATCGCCAAGGCATCCGAGCGGGCGGCGGCGCTGACCGGCCAGCTTCTGGACTTCTCCCACCGCCGCGTCACCGACGAACGCGAGGTGGTGGCCGTCGCGCCGCTGGTGCGCGACCTGCGCGTCTTCCTGAAGCCGCTGCTCAGCGCCGGCATCGACGTGGCGATCCTGGCGGAGGATGAAGGCGCGCATGTGCTGGTCAATCCGGTCACGCTGAATCAGGCGCTGCTGAACCTCGCGCTGAACGGGCGCGACGCCATGCCCCACGGCGGCACCCTGACCATCGCCCTGACGATGGAGGTGCCGGACGATGCCTTCTTCGCCCGCCATCGCAGCCTGAAGCCCGGCCGTTACGTGGTGATCCGCGTGACCGACCAGGGCACCGGCATTCCGGCGGAGATCCGCGACCGCATCTGGGAGCCCTTCTTCACCACCAAGGAGCCGGGGAAGGGCACCGGGCTCGGCCTGTGGATGGTCTACGGCACGGCGCAGCAGTCGGGCGGTGCCGTTGAGCTGGAGGACATGGCAGGGGAGGCGGGGCACGGCGCCACCTTCGCCCTCTACCTGCCGGCCGTCGATACGCCCGCCGAACCGGCCGGGCTCGACCCGCTGCACGTCGCCGAGGGAGAAGGGGCGGTCATCCTGCTAGTCGATGACGAGGACTCGGTCCGCCGCTATCTGCGCCTCGTGCTCGAGGAGGCCGGCTGCACGGTGGTGGAGGCGTCCGACGGCCAGGAGGCGCTGACCCGCTATGACGAGGCCGGCGGCCTGTTCGACGCGGTGGTCAGCGACGTGTCGATGCCGCGGATGAACGGCCTGGAGCTGGCCCGCGCGCTGGAGACCCGCAACCAGCTTCTGCCCATCCTGTTCCTGACCGGCTATGCCTCACGCGAGACGGCGGCCGGGCTGACGGCGCAGGAGGGGCGGCAGATCGTGATGAAGCCGGTGACGCCGGAACGGCTGCTGGCCGCGCTCCGCGATCTTTTGGCCTTGTGAGGGCGGGGATGGAGGCGTCCCGTCACGACTCTTCGGCAAAGGGACCGGCAGCGGAGCCGGCGCCGGACGAGGCGGAGGGGACGGCCCCGGCCGCCTGTCGGGAGCCTGCCGACTTCTACACGCCGGCCGGCCGCGACGGCGTCGGCCGCTTCTGCCGCCGCTTCCTGGACGAGAACGCGCTGACCGCGACGGAACTGCTGCACCACCCGCGCCACCAGACGGCGCTGTCCAACACCGCCACCTTCGTCGCCATCCTGACCCAGGCCGAGCGGGCGATGGACCGGAAAGGCGGGATGACCCCGCTGGTCAACGAGATCGCCCGGCTGTCGCGCGAGCGGCTGAAGGAAAACCCGCCGCCCGACTTCCTGCCCGACGCCTATCCCGGCACGGCGGCGGAACTGCTGTCGGTCGGCGGCTTCCTCGGCCGCTTCCTGCTCGACGCCGCCGTCACCCAGCACATCGCCACCTGCCGCAGCTTCGCCGAGAAGGCAGAATCGCTGCTCGATCTGGCGGAAACCACCGAGCATCCCGACGCGCTGGCGCCGCTGGAGCGGCTGCTGGGCGAAATCCTGTTGAGCGACGCCGGCACCGCGTCCTGCGCGCGCGATGCGCCCTTCGTCACGCTGATCGACCTGATCGTGACGCTGATCGCCGCCGACCGGCCGATGCCGGACGAGGCCCCGCCGGTGTTCCGGCGGCTCGACCTGCTGATGCGCCGGGTGCCGATGTTGGGCTTGCGCGACGCGCTGGCCGCCGCCTTCCGCCGCGAGATGGCCAAGCCCGCCTGCTTCACCATCGCCAGCGCCGGCGACATGTTCGGCATCGAGGCGGTGCAGCGCGAGATCCTGGCGCTGAGCGACCTGTCCGCCCGCCTGCGCGACCGCGAGGGCGCCTATGTCGGCGGCGCCCGCACCGAGGCGGCACTGCAGCGCCGCACCGCCCTGCTGGTCAACGAGGATACGGTCCCAGAGATCACCCGCGGCCGCAACTTCATGCAGAAGCTGCGCATCCTGTTCGTGCTTCAGAAGATGCCGCTGTCGCCCTCCGCGGCCAAGGCGGTGACCGATTACCTGAAGAGCTTCTTCGACAGCCGCGACTTCGCCGGCCGCCTGCTCGACTGCTGGAAGGACCGGAACGAGAAGCTGAAGGGGCTGGCGGAGGTGCAGCGCATGGTGCTGTCCAGCGCCTTCCCGGAGGAGGAGCGGGAGTATCTCGGCAGCCAGCTCGACGACATCCAGAACGCCTTTCTGCGCACCCAGCGCGTGCTGGCCCCGCTGATCCAGGCCAAGGACGATCCGCCGGTGGACAGTGTGCTCGACATCGTCCGGCTGGCGGGGGAGGGGGCGATCTGCAGCGGCAAGAGCCGGCTGGCGGTGGCCCGCGTGCTCTACCGCCACTGCCACCGCCCGCGCTTCGTCCGCCATGTGCTGCTGAACGCGCCGGGGGCGAAGGAACGGGCGGCGCGGGCGAACTGGCTTCGGCAATCGCTGGCGATGGTGGGCGTGCCCTTCATCGACCTCGCCGCGCAGCGCGTTCTGGTGGTGGATGACGAGGCCGGGCCGCGCGCCCTGGTCGCCTCCGTCCTGCAGGACCTCGGCATCGGCCATGTCGACAGCGCCGCCGACGGGCAGGAGGCGCTGGAGCGTTTCCAGACCGATGGTACAACCTACGACCTGATCATCTGCGATTGGATGATGCCGCGTCTGAGCGGTCTCGACCTGCTGAAGCAGGTCCGCGAGTCCCGCAGCGACCTGCCGTTTCTGATGGTCACCGCGTTGGCGACGCTGGAGGCGGTGAAGAAGGCGCTCGCCCATCAGGTCAGCGGCTACATCGCCAAGCCCTTCACGCCCGACCAACTGGAGGAGAAGGTCTTCCTGGTGCTGGCGCAGAAGGGGATCGGCGACTAGGGGACTTCCGTCGCGCCGGGCTGTTGTGGTGTGCGAGACCTGATCGAAGGAGCCATGCCATGGCAGACCAGAAACCCGCCAGCAGCAACGTGCTGTCCAACGAACCCGACCGCGACATCGCCGATCCGCTCGACGCGGCCAAGGCGGTGTCGGATACCGGCAAACCGATCACCCCCGATACCGAATCGGCCAAACATATCGACCGCCCGGCGGAAAAGGGCAAAGCCGGAAAGACTGCCGGAAAGACGAAATGAAGGGGAAGCTCTCTCCCGGGGCGGGAGAGAGACATTGGGCTCAGCGCAACTCCAAGCCGGCCTGTTTGAAAGCACGGGCGAGGGCATCGACGATGGCCGGGTCGACCTCGCCCGTTCCGTAATCGAGATTCATCACGGCGTACCACGGAACGCCGGCCTTGTTCGCCAGCATCCGTGTCGACCAGCCAAGACGCAGGCGTGCCTCTTGGCACTGCGACCCGGTCATGATGCGTCGACTCCACACGTTAGCGTTTGCCTTCCATGGCATTGCCCCGAGCCCGCCGCGAGAGGCCCGAATGGCCGATCCCGCCCGCAACCTGGGGCTATCCCCAATAGTGCAAGAATTTCCCCGGCTTGTCATGTGTCGGGTTGTTGCAGAGCGAAACGCTCTGCTTTGCTGGATTGTCATGGAAGGCAATTTGCCGACATTCGATGAAAACCGCGAGAAGTCCGCAAGCCCATCAATATGACCTTATCGATGATGGGGACTTGTCCGGACCATCGGCTTTTGGATCGAACCGTAAAGTCGACAAGGCATGGATGACGATTTTTTGAAGTGAGTTTTGCAGAGTGCGCTGCCGCTTCCGGTTGCGTCTTTCCGCAAGCCTTCAGCCCCGCGGCCCTCAGCCGATGCTCTTTGACAGCAGGATCAGGTTCCGGTCGCCCTCGCGCCGGTAGCTGGCGTGGTCCATCGTCTTCTGGACCAGGAACACGCCAAGGCCGCCGACGCGGCGGTCGCCGACGTCGCTGGTCAGGTCGGGGGGTGGGGCTTCGGCGAAGGGGTCGAAGGCGTCGGCGTCGTCCTCCACCTCCGCCCTCAGCTCGGTGCCGTCCGCTTCCATCCGCACCAGAATCTCGTGCGGGCCGGCATCGCCATAGCCGTAGGATACGGTGTTGGTGATGAGTTCGTCGAAGCAGAGGTTGAACTTGAAGGCGAGGGCGGGGGGCAGGTCGTTGCGCTCGATGAACTCGTCCACCGCGGCGGCCAGCCGTTCCAATTCGGACAGGTCGTTGCGCAGCACCATCTCCAGGCGGTTCGTCAGGGTATCGTCCATCCGCTCCTCTGCCTCCATTCCGCCCGTTATGCCGCCACGCCGGCCACTGCCCAGCGGCGCAGGGCCGTCAGGGCGATCCGCTCCACCTCGCTCCAGCCGAGCCCGCTCGCCATCTCCGCCAGCGCCACCAGACGGCTGCGGGCGCCGGTGTCGCCGACCGGCGCATTGCCCAGATCGGCGGTCAGCCCGGCGACCAGGCCATACAGCATGGTCGACAGGCTGTGCATCAGCGCCGCGCAATCGGGCGCCGTCAGCCGGGTGGCGAACAGATAGAGTTGGCCGACGCCGCGCAGCCGGGCGGCGAAGCTCTCCGCCGTGCCGGCTCCAGTCGCGACCTCGCCGCGCAGCTCCTCCACCGACAGGCTGGCGAAGCGGCCGGCGGCGGCAATGAACTCCGCCACCGCGTCCTGGGGCAGACCGCCGGTGGCTTGGCCGCCGGTCTCGAACAGGCGCTGCGCCATGACGATCAACTCCTCGATGTTGGCGAGGATGATGGCGACGCCGAAGCGGGCCAGCCCGTCGTTGCCGTCGGTGCAGGCGCGCAGGATCTGTGTCACCTTGCGGATGACCTGCACGGCGAACATCAGCATGGCGCTGCGGCTCTGCGCCAGCTCGGCCTCGGCGCCCAGTTCCTCCAGCGCGTGCTGCAGGATCTCCAGCCGCAGGAAGTCGAGCGACAGCATCTGGATGTCCGGGTTGTCGCCGTCCATCAGCACGCGGTTGAGTTCGCCGGAATAGAGGAAGAAGCGGCCCGACAGGTCGAAGGCGATGCGGGCCGCCGACATCTTCGCCCGATCCGCAGAAGGCGTGCCGGCCAGCGCGCAGGTCATTGCCGCGAACAGCCGGACCATCGGCATCCAGTCGCGCCGCTGGTTGGCCGGCGCGGCGCGCGGCGCCGGGGTGGAGGCGACGATCAATTCCGTTAGCGGCTCGATCCCGGCGCCGAGCAGCACCGTCTGCCAGCGCTGGGCGTCGCCGCCGCCGCCCGCCTGCCAATCGGCCAGCATGTCCAGCAACTCGGTCAGCTTGCGGGCGTCCAGCGGCTGGCCGGGGATGGCGCGCAGGGCCGCTTCCAGGGCGGCCGCCAGCGCATCGCGGTCGCGCAAGGGGGCGACGGTCGGAACCTCGGCATTGAACAGGGTCTGTTCGGCGGTGGGCACAGCCACCCGCATGGTGCCGGCAACCGCCAGCGCGTGGCGCAACGCCTCGGCGAACTCCGCGGCGCTGGCGTAGCGATCGGCCGGCGCCTTGGCCAGCGCCTTCAGGATCACCGTGTCGAAGGGCGGCGGCAGTTCCGGATTGCCGTGCGACGGCGGCGGCGGCTCGACGAACAGGATCTGCTGCATCACGGTGGCGACGGAGCCGGAGAAGGGCCGCCGCTGCGCCAGCAGGTAATAGAGCACCACCCCGGCGGAGAACAGGTCGCTGCGCGGGTCGGCCTTCTCCCCGCGTAGAACCTCCGGCGCCATGTAGGCGGGGGTGCCCAGCAGGTCGCCGGCCTGGGTCAGGTCGGAGGAGGAGATTTGCGCGATGCCGAAATCGGCCAGCTTCGGCGTCAGGTCGTCCTGCACCACGATGTTGGCCGGCTTGATGTCGCGGTGGATGACGTTGCGGGCATGCGCGAAAGCCAGCGCGTCCAGCACCGCCGCCATCAGCGCGCCGCCCTGCTGCACCGACAGCGGCGTGTCGGCCTCCAGATACTGCTTCAGCTCCTTGCCCTGGATCAGCTCCATGGCGAGGTAGGGCGCGTCGCCCTGAGCGGCGTCCAAGGTGCCGTAATCATGGACCCGAACGATGTTGGGGTGGTCCAGCTTCAGCCCGATCTGCGCCTCCCGCCCGAAGCGGGCGAGCACGGCGTTGCGTTCCGCCGCCGCCAGCAACTCGGCACGCAGAAGTTTCAGCGCGACCGGCTGTCCGGACCGCCCGTCGGTGGCGCGATAGACCACGCTCATCGCACCCTGGCCCAGCACCCCCTCGACCCGATAGGGGCCGATGGGGCCGGGAAGCACGCCGCCTACAGCGCCGTCGGGCATCGGAAACTCTCCAGCAGGTTCTTGCCGAAGGGGTTGTTCACGCTGTCGGCCCGCAGGGCGAAGACCGCCTTGCGGGTGCCCACCGTCACCGAGAAGGTGAAGCGGTCGGGCTGCGGCGTGGACTCCAGCTTGCCGTCGGCGAGGAAATGGAACAAGGCCCAGGGACCCTGGCGCGAGATGCCGGCCGGTTCGCCCGGCAGCGGCGGGCCGAAGCCGAGGCGCACGCTGCTGGTGCCCTCCGCCCCCGGCCATTTCATCACTTGCGGGCGCGGCGGACCGTGCTGGTAGATCAGCGTCTGGCCGTCGATGTCCATCGCCACCTGGGTCGCCTTGGCGTCCAGCTCCACCGGCGTGATCTCGAACACCACCTTGGCGGCGGTTGCCCCGGCCGGGAACAGGCTGTCGCGGATGCGCGCCGCCCGCTCGAACTGGTCCAGCACGGCGGGCGGAACGCCCAGATCGACCTGATCCACCTTTTGCCAGGCCCAGGGGCTGACCGTCATGTCGACGAAGGGACGCAGGTTGGTGTTGAAGAACTGGTCGATCATGCCGCCCGGTGCGAACAGCTTGGCGAAATCGGCCGAGGTCACGTCGACCGGGCTGTTCGGCACCATGGGGAAGCGGTTGTCGAGAGCCGCCCGGCAGAAGGGCAGGACGGTGGACTGCCACGCCTTGTTGATCTGCGCCCGCGCGCCGCCGGCGCTGACCGTCGCCGCGCTCTGCGCCACGGTGGCGACCATGCCGCCGACCGGGTCGGGCAGGTCACGGGCGAGAGTGCGCAGCTGCGCCGCCACCGCACCCTTGTCGCCACTGCCGGCCAGTCCGGCCAGCAGCGCGCCGTTCTGGTCGGGCGCGTTGGCGGCCCGCGCGATCTGCTGGTACAGCTCGCCCAGCAGCTTCAGCGAGTCGTCCAGCTTCGGCGGAGCACCGCCTTCGCCCTGCACCAGTTCGCGCAGAGCCTTGAAATGGTCGTTGATCGGTTGGCCCGGCGGCGGACCCTCCGGCTGCAGCGAGAAGCCGGCCAGCCGCGCCAGATAGGCGGCGTTGGTGCCGGTGGAGTCCACCGCCTTCTCCGCCACCTGCGCCTGCTGCGCCACCCCGGCCAGCGGCCCGCCGGCCACCGGCCCCTTGCCGTCTGCCGGCTTGTCATTCGGGCCGGGCGCCAACGTGGTCTGCCGCACCATGGCGGTCAGCCACAGCTTCAACGGCGATTGCGGGCCGGACAGCGTGTTCAGCACGTCGGCGGCCTGATTGAGGCTGCGCAGCGGCACGATCACCACGTCGCCCAGCATCTCGTCCCACTGGCGAGCGTAGCGGTCGAGATAGACGGCGAGGATGCCCTGTTCCAGCCGCTGCGCGCTGGCGACCGCCTGCGGTCCGCTGCTCGGCTGGCCCAGCACCCAATTCTCGGCCACCAGCGCCTTGGCGACCTTGGGCAGCGCCGGCAGCACCGCCTTGTGGAAGCCGTCATAGGTGTAGAGGCCGGGGACACCGTCCGACAGCGGCTTGCCCGACGGGCGGATCAGCACCCGACCGGCCAGCGGCCCGGCATTGTCGACCAGCCGCCAGTCGGCCAGCGCCTGGATCTCCGGACGGTCGCGCAGGATGGCGAAGCCGCGTTCGGCCAGCGGATAGCCGGTCAGGCTCTGCCGCGCCTCCTCGACCAGCGCCTCGTCTGCCGGCATGGCGGGCAACGACGCGGCCAGCATGGCGTCCAGATGGGTGCGCAGGTCGCGCCGAATGCCGTCATAGGCGGGGCCGGGCAGCGACGCCATCCAGTCCAGCGCCATCCATTCCGACACCAGCGCCTTGTCCATCGGCCCCTTGCCGGCCAGCATCAGATAGACCTTCAGCGCCTGGAACAGATATTCGGGCCGGCCGCGCTCGTGGCGCAGCTGCCCTTCGACCCGCAGGAAGACGCGCGGCAGCAGCACGGCGTTCAGCGCCCGGCCATAGACCGTGCCGCTCTGCCGGCCCAGCCGGTCGCCCTGATAGAGGCCGCCGGTCATCTCCAGCGGCGGCGGCTCGGTCCAGCCGGCGGGGATGGCGCGCAAGGTGTTCAGCGGCGGCACGATGGTGATGAAATCGGTGTCGTCCACCTTGGTCAGCGACCGCGGCGCGACTGCGAGCGGCTCCAGCTCCGCCTGCGCCTTGGCGGCGGCGGCATCGACCCCGGCGACCAGCGCGGCGTTGCCGGTGAAGCTGTTGGCCCAGAAGGCGGCGACCGCCAGTCCGGCCAGCAGCATCGCCGCCATCGCCCCGCTGCGCAGCAGGCGCCGCCGCCGCTCCAGCCCGCTGTCGGCGCCGACCAGCCCGGCCTCGGCGAACACCACCTCGCGCAGGGTGCGCGTCAGGAAAAAGCTGCGCCCGCCGCTTGCCGCCGGCAGCACCGGCCGTTCCAGCCCGAAAGACCCCGCCACCATCTCCGACAGCCGGTCCACCGGCGCTCCGTCCTGGGTGCCGCTGGTCAGATAGACGCCGCGCAGCAGTGCCCGCTCCTCGTAGCGGTTGGGCTCGAAGATCACCATAAGCAGGTCGGCGATGGCCGGCTTCAGCGCGGCGATCTGCGCCGGGAACAGGGTGTCGAGCGACCGGCGCTGGATGTCCGATTCGCCATGGACGCGGTCCAGCACGCGGCGGGCGATCCGCCCGGTCAGCGCGTCGAACTCCTCGCCGAAGCGATAGACCGGGGCGTCGTCGCCCTTCCTGCCGTCGTCCAGCGGGAAGGTGACGCCCCAGACCTGTTCGCGCTCCTCGCGGCTGAGGTCGTCGAAGAACTCGGCGAAGCCGGCGATCAGGTCGGCCTTGGTCAGCAGCACATAGACCGGGACGCGCGATCCGACCTGTCCGCGCAGTTCCTTCAGCCGCAGCTTCAGCTGTTCGGCATGGCCCTTGCGCTCCGGCTCGCTCCAGGCGGCAAGCTCGGCGAGGCTGACGGCCAGCAGAATGCCGTTGACCGGCTGGCGCGGACGGTGGCGCTTCAGCAGGGCGATGAAGTTCTTCCACACCTTGCCGTCGATGGCGGGCTGGCTGTCCTGGGTGATGTAGCGGCCGGCGGTGTCGATCAGCACCGCCTCGTCGGTGAACCACCAGTCGCAGTTGCGGGTGCCGCCGACATCACGCAGCGCCGCCCGCCCCATCTCCGCCGCCAGCGGGAAGCGCAGGCCGGAGTTGGCCAGCGCCGTCGTCTTGCCCGCTCCCGGCGCGCCGATCAGCAGATACCAGGGCAGTTGGTAGAGGTAGCGCTGCCCCCATTTGCCGCCGAAGCGCGCTTTGCGCAGCTGGTCCAGCGCCTCGCGCAGCCGGCCGCGCAGCAGGTCGGTCTCCTGGCCGACGGCCTCGGAATCGGGATCGCCCTTGGCGGCCGGCGTCGCCTTGGTCAGCGCCTGCACCATGCGGTCGTTGGCACTGCGGTGGCGGTACAGCGACCATTGCATCGCCAGCGCCCACACCAGCAGGATGCCGAACACCACCGCCAGCCGGATGGTCGCATCCTCCAGCGGGAAGGCGCCGGACACGGCGACCAGCGGCCCGAGGAACCAGACGATGGCGCCCAGGCACAGCGCCGCGACCAGCGTCAGGAACCAGCGGGAGGTCAGGGCGGAGAGGATGGATTTCAGCATCGGTGTTTCGCCATCGGTCAGGGCGCCAGCACGATGTCGACGCGCCGGTTGGCCTGACGGCCCTCCGCCGTCGTGTTGGGGGCGATCGGGTCGGTGTCGCCGCGCCCTTCGGCGCTAAGGCGGCTTCCACCATCCTTTGCGGCGTCGGCGCCCAGAATCTCGGTCATCAGCCGCTGCACCTTGTCGGCCCGCGCCTCCGACAATTCCTGGTTGGACGGGAAGCGCAGCGAACGGATGGCGACGCTGTCGGTGTTGCCGATCACGGCGATCCGGCCCTTTTCGGAGCGCAGCGCCTCGGCAACATGCTTGAACAGCTCGACATAGCGCGGTTCGATGCGGTCGCTGCCCGACGCGAAGACGTTCAGGCGGGTACGGACCAGCACGCGACCATCGGTGCCGCCGCTGACCTCGACCAGCCCTGCCTTGATGTCGGCGGCCAACGCCGCGGCGACGCGGTCGGCGACGGTCCGGCTGGGTGGCGGGGCGGGCAGGGTGGCCGGCGCCTCGATCCGCAAGACCTGCACCGGTTTGTCCGGGATCAGCCCGGCCAAGCGGCGATAGGCGGCATCGGACTGGTCGGCCAGCGCAAAGACGAACCAGGCATAGAGCGCCGCCAGCAGAGCCACGATCATCACCGCGGGAACCCACAGCGGGATGGTGGCCGCCAATGGACGGAAGCCGTCGGCCTGCCCGCGCCAGTGGGGCGACAGGTCGCGCTCCGCCTCGCCGCGCTGCTTGCGGATGACGCGGTACAGCCGGTCGCGCAGCTTCGCCAGATCGCTATAGCCGCGCGGCAGGACGCGGTACTTGCCCTCGAACCCCAGCGAAACGCAGAGGTAGTAAAGTTCAAGCTCCATCAGGTGACGGTCGGGCGCCTCGGCCATCTGGTCGAGCAGGTCGAAGAAGCGCTCGCCGCCCCAGGTCTCCTTCTGGATGGTGGAGACCATGCTCTTGTGCGCCCACAGGCTCTGGTTGCCCCAGGAGGTCGCCAGAACCACGTCGTCCACCGTCGCGCACAGCGCATAACCGGCGCTGCGGATCTGGGCGGCGGGCAGACCGGCGCGCACCGTCGCCGCCTCGAACCGCTGCATCTCGGCGATCACCCGCTCGCGCAGGGACTCCACGTCGCGGTGCTGGGGCAGGTCGCGCAGCCGCACCACGGTCGCCAGGATGGGGGCGGCGGCGGTGACCAGCGGGTTGTCGCTGACCGCGGTCAGCGCCGCCAGCGTCGCGTCGTCGAGCGGCCGGAAACCGGGAGAGAATGGAGCAAGACCGGAGGCCGCAGGGGCCGGAGCCGCCGGAGCGGACGGCTTGGCCGACGCGAAGGCGGGCTGCGAGAAGGCTGCCGGCGAGGGGGAGGGGGCGTAGGATGCGGCGCCCTGGCCGAAGGCGGGCGGCACCAGCCCAGCCGCCGGAGCGGCAGCTGCGGCACCCCCGGCCGGCGCGGACGGGCGCTGGAACGCCATCGGCTGCATCACCGTGGCATCGATGTCGTCCGGTTCGTCGAACGGGTTCTTGTCGGGCGGCGGCCGGACGCTCATGACGGCCCCTTCACGATCAGGTTGTGCTTGGCAACGGGCGGCTGGTCGGTGGAGAGTTTCGGCGCGGGTTCGGCCTTCTCGGCCTTTGGCGCATCGGCCTTAGCCTTGTCGGCATCGGGCTTCGTGTCTTCAGGCTTGTCCGCAGCGGGCTTATCCCCTTCGGTCTCACCGTCGGCGGTGGCCGCATCACCGTCCTCGCCGTCCTGCTTGACCAGCGTGATGGTGCTGCCCTTGGCGGTCAGGACGAAATTGTTCGCCTTGTTCGGTTCCACCGGCTGCAGGGCGCGCCAGCCGGCTTCCTCATAGGCGCGGAAGGCGGCGGCAATGGCCAGCGTCTTGACGTCCGGCTTGGGCTGGATCGTCACGGTCTGTCGGCCGTCGGGCTGCACCGCCAGCTCCTGCCGGTCGAGCAGGGTGGGGCCGAGCGTCGCCTTGTCCTGGTCCATGACCTGGAAGAAATCGGCATTGGCGAAAGCGTCGCTGGGGCCGAGCTGGTAGAGCCGCAGCATCACCGGCGACGGCCGGCCGCTGGGATCGGGGTTCAGCGCCTTCGCCCCCACCACCGTCAGCCGGATGGTGGTCGGCGGCGGCGGCTTCGGGGCGGAGGAGCAGGCGGCCAGCGCCAGCGCTGCGGCCAGGGCGGCAGCGGACCATGTCGTCTTCCGGATCCGCATCCAGCCGGCAATCCTCTGCATCACCACACCTTTCCCCTTATACGTTCGGGTATAGCAGGGCACGAACGGATGGTCATCCCTAACCAAAGGCGCCGGCGTGACAATTCCTCGACCGCCGGCTGGAGAGGTTGAACCGGGACCGCCAGCGGGACAGACTCGGGGCGACGGGACGGTCCACAACGAAGCGGCGAATGGAATAAAGCCGGTTCGCGCGCTGTTCGTGTTGCGGACCCCCGGGGGACAATTGACGAAGGTAACGGCGCCATGTCCACGCTTGCCATGCCCACGCTTTGGACCCGGATGAGAGCCGAACTGGGCGACAGCGACGCGCAGTACCGGCTGGCGGAGATGCTGCGGACGTCCGATGTCGTCGCTTCCGTGCCCTGGTACCGGCGCGCGGCCCGTCAGGGCCATGTCGCGGCGCAGACCATGCTGGCCTTCCTGCTCGCCAACGGCATCGGCGTGCCGCCCGACCCACGCCGGGCGGTTTCCTGGTACCGCCGCGCCGCCGCCAAGGGCGATGTCGGGGCGCAGAACAACCTGGGCTTCATGCATGAACATGGCGCCGGCGTGCCGTGCGACCCGGCCAAGGCGGCGTTGTGGTACCGGCTGGCCGCGCTGCAGCATTCGGCCCCCGCCCAGGTGAACCTCGCCCTTCTCCTGCTCGACGGCCGCGGCGTCGACCGTGACGAGGTCGAGGCGGTGCGCTGGCTGCGCGCCGCCGCCGAGCAGGGCCACCCCGCCGCCCAGTACCGCCTTGGCCTCTGCCTGCGCGAGGGCGTCGGCTTGGAGAGCGATGCCGCCGAAGCCGCGCTCTGGCTGCAGGCGGCCGCCGCGGCCGGCGACCGCGAAGCGCTGGTCGCGTTGGCCGAACTGCGCCAGACCGTCGTCCCGGCCTGGGCCGGTGGCGCGGAGGAGCGCGGCACGGAGGATGAGGACGAGGCGATCGACTGGCGGCATCAGGCGGAACAGCGTCCCATGCAGGACGCCCGTGCCGGAGCGATGCCGCCGGGCTGACGCCCGTCCCGCCCGACCTCAATCATCCGATCACGCCCAGCTTGCGCCAGACCGGCAGGCTGTTGCGCAGGCACCAGTCCATGCTGTCGGCGATCGCCTTGCGGCTGGCGTCATCGGCATTCTCCGGGGCGGCCAGACGGCGCATCGCGTGGCCGACCAGCGCGTCCAGCGTTTCCGGCACGCCTTCGCACAGGCCGTCATAGAGCAGCGCCTCCATCGTGCTGACATGCAGGCCGGCCCCGCCGATCGAAGCGGCGAAGGCGCTGCTCTTGCGCCCCTCGCTGGTGGCGAGTTCGTTGGCGGCGGCGCGGTTGTGGGCCAGCACGCCAGGCAGCGGCGTCACCCGCTCCGGCGGGTTCGGCACCGGGATCGCCTGGTTGGAGCCGGTCAGCATGCCGGCGATCTCCACCGCCGACAGGTTGCCGCCGGCCCGCCGCACCTCCGGCAGCTCCATCAACTCGCCGATGCGGCGCGGCCCGTCGGCCAGCGCGTCGAAGATCGGCTCGTAATGCTTGGCCTCCAGCGTCGCCTCGCCCAGCGGGACCTTGATGGTGGTGTGGGCGTCGGCCCGCGGGATGGTCAGCGCCATCGCCATGTCCATCAGCATCGCGTCGCGCTTGGCCACGCTGATCCGCCGGGCACCGCGCACGAAGACGTCGCGGCGGAAGGGACGGCCGACGCAATAATCCTTGAAGGTCTCGCGCAGGCTGGGCACGCCGATGCTGTCGATCGCCTTGCGCTGATCGGGCGTCAGGGCCAGGTCCGGGTAGTTCTCGAACAGGGTGGCGGAGCCGGCATAGGTCAGCTTCGCCTCGCCCAATTCACGCGCGACATCGACATGGTAGAGCGGCTGCCAGCTGCCGTTCAGATACTCGTGTGCCAGATAGACCGACTGGTCGGTGGCGCTCTGCGTCTTGGTCTCGCCGCGCAGCTTGCCAAACATCGCCTCGTCGCCCAGGATCTTGGCGCCGGCCTTGTAGAGCTGTTCGGCGAAGTCGAGGCCGGCCTTGACCTGCCGGTCGCTGCGCTCGTGGACCAGCCCGGAATATTCGTAGAGCAAGCGCTGCAGCGGCATCATCGGCGCCCAGCCCGGCATGGCGTTGTAGCTGACATAGACCAGCCCGCCCGGCTTCAGCTTCTTCGCCAGGAAGCGCGCGATGGCGCCCCGGTTCATCGGGCTGACCCAGCTGTAGACGCCGTGCAGCGTGACGAAGTCGAACTCCGGCAGCTCCGGTCCCTCGCCGTCGGCCATCTCGGCGAAGCTCGCCTCGTGGAAACTGATGTTGGTCAGGCCGGCCGCCTCGGCGGCGTCGCGGGCGCGGGCGATGTGGGCGGGGTGGAAGTCCACTGCGTGGAACCGCCCCTGCGGGTTGGCCGCCGCGAACAGCGCCACCGTCGTGCCGTGGCCGCAGCCGAGTTCGCAGTAATCGAACCCGTTGGCCGTGGACGGCGGGGCGATGCCGTTGATCAGGCAGCTCAGCGTCAGATGCGCCGGTCCCTGTTCACGGTAGAAGCCCGGCAGATATTCGATGTCCGACACATAGCCGGCGCTCCAGTCGCTCATTGGGTCCTCGTTGGTCTACGGAGTGCGGAGTGTGTGGTGCCCCCTCCCTCCCGCTCTTGCGAGCGGGTCCCTCCCTCCCCGCTTCGCGGGAGAGGGTGGACTTGCCCCTCTCCCGCGAAGCGGGGGAGGGTTGGGGAGGGGGCCCCGCACCTGCACGCCTCACAAATCCTGCATCGGAAACACCGCGTCCTTGCGCTCGACCGGGCTCGGCGCGTGCAGCACCCAGCCGTTCCAGCCCAGCCGCGTCGCGTCGCGGTCGTCCTCCCCGGCGGCCAGCCGGGCGCCCGGCACTTCCGGCGCCTGCAACGTCACCTGAAGCTCGAAATCCAGCTCCGGCCCGACATACATCCGAACCAGATCCTGCAGCTTCCGGAACTCGCGGCCTTCCGGCATGAAGTCGCGGAACTGGTCGTGGTTCAGCGGGCCGATGCGCAGGCGGAACTTGCCCTGGACGTCCCAGGCGCGGTCGCCGGCTAGCGCGTCGATGCCCAGCCGGCAATGCCGGCCCTCGGGTTCGGCCAGCGTCGGCAGACGCGTCTGGCCGTCGGCGGCGATCGGCAGCCAGCCGCCGACGAAACTCTCCACCGTCACCGGCCGGCCGAGGAAATCCGACAGCATCTCCTGCAGATCGACGGCCGAGCGGGTCCCGCGCGACAGCAGTCCGGAATAATGCAGGAGGGTCTCGTCCTCCACCACCAGCCGCTTGGTCAGCGATGGCTGGCCGATGCCGACGAAGCTGGACAGCGTGGTGCTGACCGGATCGGGCTCGCGCGAGCCTTGCCCACGCTCGAAGGACACCGGCAGCCGGTATTTGGCCCAGGCGCGGTAGAACAGCGAAAAGCTGCGGTGATGGAAGACGTCGAAGAAGTCGCGCAGCGACCGGTTCCGCTCGCGCAAGGAGCGGATCATGATCTCGGTGTAGTGCTGCGGCAGCACGCCCAGCGGCCCGACCAGCCCCATGAAGGCGCCGATCACCGTCGGTGGTCGGCCGTCCTGGCCCGGCTCCGCCCCCGCCACCTGATTGCCGGGGAAGGTCAGCGAGGTTTCGGCGCGCAGGCGCACGACCTCCTCGCGCGGGTCATGGTCATGGCCCACGGCGTGGCGGCGGGCGTTGCGCGGGTCGCGCGCATCGCGCCGGGCCTGCCATTCCAGCACCCGCACCGCCTGGAAGAAGTCGAAGCGGTGGGGGGTGCGGAACAGCCGGTCGATCACAGAAGCGGGCGGTTGCCGGCGCGGGCGGGCCATGTGCGGAGCACTCCGGTGCGGCCCTTGACCGTAGCGGTCAGCCGCGTGAAGGAATTGATCGAGCAGTACAGCCCCAGGAAATGGTCGAGGATCATCGCCAGCAGGAACATGCCGCTGCCGCTGAAGCGCTGCGGGTCGAATTCGATGCCGACATCGATGCCGCGGCAGATGGCGTCGCCCCAGGCGACGTCGCCCGGCCGCGACGGAGCCCGCGCGGTGCCGCGCTTGGTCGTCACCTTGACAAGGCCGTCGGCGATGCCGCGCGTCTCGGCCGAATCGCGGAAGTCGTAGAGCCGCAGGATCTCGCGCAGAGCCTCCGTCCCCTCCGCTCCACCGGAGATCGACAGGTGGTTGAGCAGCAGGTGGGAGACGAGGCGCCAGCGATGCCCCTTGCGCTCGGCGATGCGCAGGGTCGGCGTCGGCGGCGTCAGGCAGGCGACACCGGACACCGCCGCCATCCCCTCCATCAGCTTCAGGTGCGGGTGGCCGCCGCCATAGGGCAGTTGCGAGGGCAGGTCGCGGTTCAGGCAGGTCGTCTCGACCGACAGCACGGACTCCGCCGGGCTGGACGGGTCGAAATCGAGATCGACCAACGCCAGATGCACCTCCGTCCCCGGATCGCGCCCGCCGGCCGGGCGGCGGCTGGCGGTGAAATAGGTGCGGCTGACCGCCTCCACCCCGCCATGGCGCAGGCCATAGAAGGGCAGGAAGCGCCGCTGCTTGCCGTCGGGGTCGGTGGCCAGCACGCTGTCGACCGAATAGACCTCCAGCGCGCCGGGACGGCGGGCGTCGGGGACCACCCGGTGCTCGTGCTGGGTCTGGGTCAGGGCAACCGGCTCCGCCCGCTGGCGGAACAGATTGACCACCGGGGTGCAGCCCAGGGCGAAGTTATCCTTCGACACCGCGCGTTCCAGGTCGCCGTCGGTGCTGTTCAGATAGATGAAGATCTCCAGCGTGTTGCCGGCGCGGCGCAACACCTTCGGCGAAATGTTCAGGTCGAAGAACAGGAACTTCTCGGGGAAGGCGAAATATTCGGTCAGCAGCCGGTAGCCGCCGTGGGAGCGGGCGGGGTAGGGCAGCATGCCCTCGTCGTCGCCGAAACCGACCGGGCGGATGGCGTCGGGGCCGAGGATCACCGCGTTCGGGTCGTGCGGATCGTCGGCCAGCGCCACCGAGACGGCGTTGTTGAAGATCAGCTCGTGCAGCGCATAGACCTGCTGCGGCTGGCCGCGCAGGAAGAAGCGCAGGGTTTCCGGACCCAACTCGGTGAAGGTCATCTCCGGCACGCGGCAGCGCAGGGTCAGCCGCAGCGCCGCCACCGCGTCGCCCGCCCGCAGGTTGGGCGGCGCCACCAGCGGTCGGCCGCTCAGCACCGCCTGATCCAGATCGACCGGCCACAGCGTCGCCGGGTAGACGGTGCGGAAGCGGCAGGTCTCGCCCCGCAGCGCCTCGGTCTCCAGCTCCGTCCCCTTCGGCACGGTATGGGCGCCGGTCAGGTCCGCGCTGCTCCGCATCTGCACCACCGCCATCGACGGGATCGGCGCCAGATAATGCGGATAGAGCACGTCCAGCAGCGTGTCGACCAGCTCCGGATATTCATCGTCCAGCTTGCGGCTGATGCGGGCGTTGAGGAAAGCGACGCCTTCCAGCAGCCGGGCGACATGCGGGTCCTCCACCGCGTCGGCGCTGAGCCGCAGCCGGCCGGCGATCTTCGGATGCGCCTCCGAGAACTCCGCCGCCATGCGGCGCAGATAGGTCAGCTCGCGGTTGTAATATGGGAGGAGTTCGTCAGCCACGGGCCTTGCTCGTCACGGTGACCATGTTGGATGTGGGATCAACCACCGAATCGAACACCATCGGCTCGGGCGCCGGATCGGCGTGGATCAGCGCCTCGATCCGGAAGCGCAGCGTGCGGTCGGCCGGGTCGCTGTTTTCGACCATGCTCACCGCCAGATGGGCAAAGCGTGGCTCCCACCGCCGGATCGCCGCCTCGATCTGCGCCACCACCTCGCGCCGGCGGGATTCGGTGCCGACATTCTCGACCAGCAGGTCGTGGCAGCCATAGCCGAGGATCGAGTCCGCCAGCTCCGTCAGGTCGTCCGGCCAGCCGAGCACCCGCCGCCGGGTGTTCAGCAGGTTCTCCAGGTCGCGCCGGATCGCCGCCCGCAGATCCGCCACGGTGTGCGGTCGCGGCGCCATGTGCTCCGGCGTGTCGTCGAGCAGACGGTCCAGGACGGACAGGGTGATGGATTGGTTGCGATCCATGGTGACCTTCGCAGGTGCTTAGGCAGGTGCCCCCACCCCATCCCTCCCCCGCTTCGCGGGAGAGGGGGTAGGAACTTTGCGAGGTGCGACGGCAGTTCCCTCTCCCGCAAAGCTCTCGCACAAAGCTTTGCTTTGTGCTGACGCGACAGGCGGACCATAGGTCCGCTGAGAGCGGGGGAGGGTTAGGGAGGGGGCACGGGCAAGAGCTTCCTCACACCGCCCCGGAGAACTCCAGCGTGCCCAGCTGCATCATCGGCACCGCCTCTTCGCCCACCAGGAAGCAGCGCTGGCCCTGGCCGCGCACCGGCGCGTCCTCCGACCATTCCGTCACCCGGCCGAGCTTCACCGCGGCGTCGGCATCGGCGGGGGCTCCGCCATACAGCGCCGGCAGGTAGACCTCGCCGTCCGGGCCGCCGCGCACCGTCATGTGGGCCGGGCGCCACAGCAGGTCGCGCGGCCGTTCGGGCGCGCGGAACTCGACCAGCTCCACCGTCTCGGTGGCGATCCAGAAATACTTGCCGGTGCTGGTGAAGACCTCGAAGAAGCCGCCGGTCAGGTCGTCCAGGTCGCGGAAATCCTCGAACGGCGTGCCGTCATGGCTGCCGGACACCGGCGGGCGCATCTCCTCTGCCTGGGCCAGCTTCGCCACCGCATCGGCGGTGTCGCCGGCGCGGAGCGCCACCAGCGCCTCCAGATGCAGGCGCAGATGGTCGGCGGGCTGGTCGATGAACTCGGGCACCCGGCCGTCGGCGAACAGCTGGCCCCGCGCCTGTTCGGCGCGCACCAGCTGGCGGAACAGCGCCATGGTTACGGCGACCTGCGGTTCCTGCGTGCCGATGGTGTCGAGCTGCAGGTCGGCGCGCTCCAGATTGCCGGCGAAGCTCAGCAGCTCGGCCAGGAAGACGCGGCGGTCGAGGTCGGTCGGCTTCTTCTTGATCTCGCCGTTCAGCGCGGTGATCGCCTCGTCGAGGCGGCCCGCCTGGAACAGCTGGGCTGCGGTTTCGCTCATGCTCGGTTTCTCCCCTGGATGGCGCGCCTGATGCGGATCAGGCTGCCCCGCCGGTTTGGGCCAGCTCCGTCACCAGCTTGAAGGTCGAGAAGACCTGATCGAGCTGGAAGTGCGGCCGTAGATGGATGACGCATTGATAGTTGCCGGGCTTCCCCGGAATGGCGCGGACCTGGATGCTGCCTTCGCGCAAGGGATAGCGCGCCTTCTGGTCCAGGCTGGCGTCGTCGTTGCCCAGGCAATAGCCGTGCAGCCAGCTCTGCAGGTCGCGCTCGCATTCCTCCGGCGTGACGAAGGCGCCGACGCGGTCACGCACCATCACCTTCAGGAAATGGGCGAAGCGCGCCACGCAGAACATGTAGCGCATCATGGCCGACAGCCGGGCGTTGGCGGTCGCCGTCATGTTGGTGTACTGCCCGACGCGCTGAACCGACTGGTTGCCGTAGAAGACCAGATAGGGCGTGTCCTTGCAGCGGCTGATCGGGATGAAGCCGAGATCGTCCAGGTCCCGTTCCAATTGGTCGGAGATCGAAACCTCGACCGAGAATTTCTGGGCCACCTTCGTGGCGTCGGTGGCAAAGTCCGGCACCACCAGTTCGGTCACCAGCCCGCCGCCGACCACGTCGCGTTGTGCGCCGCGGATATCGGCGAACCAGCCGTGATGCAGGAAGGAGCGGATCAGCACGGTGCCGAAGGCGTAGACCGCGTTGCCCCAGCAATGATCCTCCAGCCGCATGCCGCCTTCGCCGCCGAGGGACTCCTCGCGGTAGCGGAAGCCGTGGCGGGCCTGCGGATCGTCGCCATAGGGCTCGCGCATCAGCACGCGCGGCAACGCCACGCCGATGAAGCGCGAATCCTCGGTCTCCTGGAAGCGGTGCCAGCGCTGGTATTCCGTCTGCCGCAGCACCGATTTCAGGTCCAGCGGCAGGCCAAGCTCGTGGAAGGTCTCCAGCCCGAACAGCTCCGGCGCGGCACCCACGATGGCCGGAGCGAACGCAGCCGCGGCGACCTGGGCCAGCCCCTTCAGGCCGGACACGTCGTCGGTCGGCCGCTCCTTGGTCGGGCGGTGCTGCACCGCATAGTCGCACAGCAGCACGCCGAACGGACGGCCGCCGGGCATGCCGAATTCGTCGCTGTAGACCTTGTTGAACAGCTGGCTCTGGTCGAACTCGATGGCGCGTTCCTGGTCGCGGCACAGTTCGGCCCACGTCAGGTTCAGCAGCCGCAGAACCACCGTCTCGGCGGTCTGCGCCTGCTTCACCAGCGTGCGTACCCCGCGCCACGACGCCTCCAGCGATTGGAAGCGCTTGTGGTGCAGGATGGCGTTGACTTGCTCGGACAGCAGCGCGTCGATGGCCGCGATGTCGCGGTCGAGCGCGGCGCGCAGCATGTCCAGGCTGTCGTAAACGGGAAGGGTAATCCCGAACCACAGGCGAAGGGCGTCGCCCGGCCCTTTCGCCGCCAGAAAGGCGTCGAGCAGACCGGGGTCGTCGCGGCCGATCGCCATGTCGACCGCCCGCAGACGCAACGGCCGTTCAAGGACCGTCGCCTCCGCGTCATCGGCATGAAAGTCGGCCGCTGACTCGCTCATGCCGCTATCAGCCGGCCTGCGGGATGCGGGCGACCATGCGCATGGAGGTGGTCAGTTCCTCCATCTGCAGCCACGGGCGCATCCAGGCGACGGCGTTGTAGGAGCCGGGCTTGCCCGGGATCTCCTTCACCTGCACCTTGGCCTCGGCCAGCGGGTACTTCGCCTTCATCTCCTGGCCCGCGGCTTCGTTGCCGTTGACGTAGTTCAGGATCCAGCGGTTCAGCCACGCCTCGCAGTCGCTCGCCTCCATGAAGGAGCCGATCTTGTCGCGCGCCATGATCTTCAGGTAATGGGCGAAACGCGAGGTCGCCATGATGTAGGGCAGGCGGGCGGAGATCGCGGCGTTCGCGGTCGCCTCCGGCCGGTCGTACTTCTTGGGCTTCTGCGTGGTCTGGGCGCCGAAGAAGACGGCGTAGTCCTGGTTCTTGTAGTGGCAGAGCGGCAGGAAGCCCAGCTTCGACAGCTCGGCCTCGCGACGGTCGGTGATGCCGATCTCGGTCGGGCACTTGGCGTCGCTGTCGCCGTCGTCGGAGGTGAAGGTGTGGAAGGGCAGGTTCTCGACCTTGCCGCCGCCCTCGGCGCCGCGGATGGCCGTGCACCAGCCATACTGCGAGAAGGCGTTGGTCAGGCGCTGGCCCATCGCGTAGGACGCGTTCATCCAGCAATAGTCGTTGTGCGCCATCGGCCGGGCGATGCCGCCCTCGTACGGGGCCTCCTCGTACTCGAACTCCTCGACCGGCTTGGTGTTGGCGCCGTAGGGCATGCGGGCTAGCACGCGCGGCATGGTCAGCGTGACGAAGCGGCTGTCGTCGCTCTCACGGAAGCTGCGCCACTTGGTGTACTCGACGCTGTCGAAGATCTTCTCGAGGTCGCGCGGCTTCGACAGCTCGGTCATGTCCTCGAAACCGAACAGCTTGGGGCTGGCGGCCGAGATGAAGGGCGCGAAGGCGGCCGCCGCGACGTTGGAGACGCCGGTCAGCAGCTCCATGTCGTCGGGGTGGTTGGTGAACTCGTAATCGCCGATCAGGGCGCCGTAGGGTTCGCCGCCGGCGATGCCGAACTCGTTCTCGTAGATCTTCTTGAACAGGTTGCTCTGGTCGAATTCGACCGCCTTCGAGATGTCCTTGTACAGGTCCTTCTTCGGGCAGTTCATGACGCGGATCTTGAGCGTGGAGCCCGTCTCCGAGTTCATGACCAGATAGTTCAGGCCGCGCCACGAGCCTTCCAGCTTCTGGAACTTCTCGTGGTGCATGATGGCGTTGAGCTGCTTGCTGATCTTGGCGTCGATCGCAGCGATCGCCTTGTTGATCGTCTGGCCCAGGTTCTTGTTGAAGGTGACCGTACCGGCCAGCGCTTCCTGGGTCAGGGTGCGCAGCAGCTCCTGCGCACGGTCCGGCTCGGTCTGCTTGGTGGCGGCGATGGCCTGGTCGAGGATCGAGAGGCCGGTACCTTCGGCGACCGCGCCGGCGGCGGCAGCGCCCTGGGTCTGAGCGTCGCTCATAGGATCAGCCCTCCTTCGTCTCGGTGCCGAGCTCGCCGCTCAGCGCCTTCAGCTCGTCGGTGTTCTGCAGCACGCGCTCCAGCAGACCTTCCAGCTCCTCCGAGCGGTCGGCCTTGCTCAGCAGGTCGCGCAGCTGGTTGCGGGTCTCCAGCAGCTTGCGCAGCGGCTCGACCTGCTGGACGACGCGGCCCGGCTCGAAATCCTCCATCGACTTGAAGGCGAGATCGACCGACAGCTGGGTGCCGTCGTCGGCCAGGGTGTTGTCGACCTTCATCTTCAGGCCGGGCGTCATGCGGGCCATGACGTCGTTGAAGTTGTCGCGGTCGATCTGAATGAACTTGCGGTCCTTCAGCGGCTTCAGCGGCTCGGTCGGATCGCCCGAGAAGTCGCCGAGGACGCCCACGACGAAGGGCAGCTCCTTGACGACGGTCGCGCCTTCGGTCTCGACGTCGTAGGTGATGTGGACGCGGGGCTTGCGCACGCGATCCAGCTTCTGGTGGATACTCGCCATGTGATCGGACCTCCCTGCTCACGCCGTAGGATAGGCGATGATCGTCAATACCCGGATTGTTCTGCCGGCGGCGGCGCCTTGGCGCCGGACGCGATGAAGAACTGCCGCCGCGTTTCCTCGTCGGTGATGAGCTCCAGCAGGAGCTCCTGCAACGACATGCGGCCGCGGCGGACCACCTCCTCCAGCGTGTAGGAGATGGGGGAATGGGGTTCCGTCTTGCGGAAGAAATCGGCGACCTGCAAGAGGACCTTGAAGGCCTCCTCGCGCGTTGCAACGGCCCCGCTGGCCTGGACCTTCGCCGTCGCGGCCACGGCACCGCCGCCGGCCGCCACCAGCTCGGTCGATCCCGAGGGGCTGTCGGCCGCCGCCGGCTCGTCGCCGGACAGGGTCGCCAAACGGTCGCGCGCGGCGTAATTCACCGCGTCCAGCGCCGCCGCCAGCACGTTGCGGATGTTGCCGGCGGGCGGCGAGTCGTAGCCGGCCTTGTCGTAGAGGATCTTGCCCAGCGCCTCGAACTCGTCGATGGCGCCCTGGATGTCCTCGACGAGCGTCTTGAATTCCGACGCCGGCGTCTCGCGCACGCTCTGCTCGAACTGTTCCCAGGTGACGGCGCCGTTGTCGATTCGCGCCTGCCGGCGCGCCTCGTCGGTGATCTTCGCCAGCTCCACCGCCTGCTCGTACTGCCAGAGCGAATAGGGGATGTCCCCCATCGTCAGCGGCACCTTGCGGATCGGCTGGATCAGCGTGCCGTCGGCCGATTCGCCATTCAGTCCGGTCAGCGGACCGACGCGGGTGGCGATGCCGTCCTCGTCCGGGGCGGGATACAGCCCGTCCCAGAACCGCTCCACCAGGCCGCGGGCCAACGCGAAGCCATCACGCAGGCCGGCATAGCCCTCCGCCCGCAGCAGCGCCTCGATGAACCAGGCGGTGACCTCCAGGTCCTTGGCCTGGGTGCGCAGGATTCTGGGGCTGACCTCCAGGATGGTGCGCCATTCCGGCAGCAGCCCGCCGGCATCGTCCTCCACATCCATGGAGCGTTCCGCGGCGCGGGCGGCGCTGCGCGCATCCTTTACCGTGTAGTAGTCGGCCGAGGCATTCTCGCGCAGGTCGATTCCGGACTCGGATTCACCTTCGATCGGCTGCAGAAGCTCTTCAATGTCGAAAATTTGCGGTGACGCCATGTTAAGGAGAACACCCTTTCCGCATTCATATGAAAGAAGCAATAGCCGACCGCCGGCGCTCCCGCCAGTTTGGGAGTAAGCGTTCAAGCCGCAAAATTGATAGCGTTACTTACAACGGTTCGACAAGGCTATTCGTCATGGCGGCCCTGGACGAACGAAATATTGCAATTGCGTAACAAATTAGCCGCTGGGCTAGCCCGACAAGCTTGACGAAACGCAATTGCGGATGAATGCTGCCGGTCTGACGTCGGAACGAAGCCCCTCGGGATGCCTTTTGCGATGACTCCTGGCGCCAACCCGTACAACCCGCAAGGCATCGCCATCGGCCTGCCGGCCGACGTGGCCGTGCCCGAGGAGACCGGCATGCCTGTGCTGGTGGAAAAGCGCGACCCCTCCGGCCGGCTGCTGGCGCGGGTCGGCATCGCCGCGGGGGTGCTGGAGGGACCGTGCCTCTTCTTCGCGGAGGATGGCGAGACGGTGGTGTCGCGGATGATGTTCCGCGCCGGCCGCCCGCTTCTGCCGCAATCGCCGGGCGTCCCGTCGCCCTTCCTGTCCGGCTGCCCGGTGGCTGCCGGCGAATCGCCGTTCTGACCGGCCGGAGTCACCAGGATGCCGCCCGCTGCCCGCCTCGGCGACCTGATCAAGCAGGACACGCCGCACTGCCACGCACCGATCCACCCGCCGGCCCCGGTGCCGGCGCCGGCACCCCATCCGGGCCTGCCGCTGGCGATCATCCTGGGCAGTCCGACGGTGCTGATCGGCAAGATGCCGGCGGCGCGGCTGACCGACATCTCCGCCCCCTGCGTGCTGCCCGGCTGCATTCCCGCCGGTCCCGGCATGATTTCGCAAGGGTCGGGCACCGTTCTCATCAACAGCCTGCCGGCTGCCCGGATCAACGACATGACCGCACACACCAGCTGCGTCGCCCCGATCCCCGCACCGGTCGGCAAGGTGCTGCCGCCCGGCTGCCCCACCGTCATCATCGGCGGCTGACCGCATGCGCCTCGGCCATTTCGAGAGTCTGCGCCCGGTCTGCCCGCGCTGCCTCGCCACCCGCGGAGCCGCGGTGCCGTTGGCGCTGGGCATGGTGGAGCAGGCGACGTCGGAGGATGTGCGCTGGGGCACGCTGGTGTGCGGCGACGACGCCTGCGCCATGGAATATCCCATCGTCGACGGCGTTCCGATCCTGGTTCCCGACCTGCGCGGCTGGATGGCGGCCAACGGCCATCTGCTGACCACGCGCACCGACCTGCCAGCGGCGATGGAGGGTGTGCTGGGCGATGGCTTCGGCCCCGACAGCGCCTTCAATGCCACGCGCCAGCACCTGTCCAGCTATGGCTGGGACCATTACGGCGACCTCGACCCCGCGACGCCGCCGGGCGAGGCGGGGTCGGTGGTGCGCTGTCTTGACGCCGGGCTGGAGCGCCTGGGCGCGCTGCCGGCCGGGCCGGTGCTGGATCTCGGCTGCGGCGCCGGACGGACCAGCTTCGAACTGGCGGGCCGGACCGGTGGCCTCGTGGTCGGGCTCGACCTGCACTGGCCGCTGCTGATGCTGGCGCGGCGGGTGATGGAGCGGGGGGAGGCGGTCTTTCCGCTGCGCCGCTCCGGCATCGCCTATGACCGCCGACGGATTGAAGCCCGGTTCGCCGCGGCAGAGCGGGTCGATTTCTGGATCGGCGATGCGCTGTTCCCGCCTTTCGCCCCGCGCGGTTTTGCGCTGGTCGCGGCGATGAACGTGCTTGATTGCGTGGCTTCGCCGCCGGCGCTTCTGCACGCCATCGACGGGGCGGTTGCGGACGGAGGCGGCGCGATTCTGGCGACACCCTTCGACTGGTCAACCCAGGCGACGCCGGTGGAGGCCTGGCTCGGCGGCCATTCCCAGCGCGGCGACGATGCCGGCCGCTGCGAAGCGGTGCTGGCACGGCTTCTGACGCCGGGGGGCCATCCGCAATCGGTCGCGAGGCTGCACGCTCAAGGAGAGCCGGTCGATGTTCCTTGGACAGTGCGTATGCATGACCGCGCATTCATGCAATATATGACGAATTTGACCATGTTACGCGCATGTCCCGAGAAAGATGCTGGAAAGTTTCATTCGGCTTGAGAAGCATTGCTGTGGATTTTTCGAAATAGCTTGGCCAGAGTTCGCGGTACAGCCACAGGACGAACCGGCCGGCCGGTTGAGATGGAGCGGACGCCAAGGGCGCTCTGCCCGCATGGGTTGAAGATACGAAAGCACGAGAAGGGGGTGGAGCCATGGTGGCGGTCGATCTGCAGAGCATGATTTCCCGGCTGAATCCTCTGTGCCGGCGGGCGCTGGAGGCGGCGGCCGGACAGACGCTGTCGCGCACGCATTACAATTGCGAGATCGAGCACTGGCTTCTCCAGCTGATCGGTGCCGCGGACGGCGACATCTCCGCCATCCTGCGCGTCTACGAGATCGACGCCGGCCGGCTGTCGGCCGACCTGACGCGGGTGCTGGACAAGCTGAAGACCGGCAACAGCCGCGCCCCTGCGCTGTCGCCCAACCTCGTCCAGCTGATGCGCGAGGCGTGGGTGCTGGCCTCCCTGCAATATGGCGAGGGGGCGGTGCGCTCCGGCCATCTGCTGACGGCCCTGCTGTCCGACGAATCGCTGTCGGCCCAGGCGCGCGACATGTCCGGCCAGTTCGCGAAGATCACCGCCGAGGCTCTGCGCCGCGACTTGGCCCGCATCGTCGCCGACACGGCGGAGGCGCGGACCAGCGCCCCGGTCGCGGCTGCCGGTGGCGGTGCCGCCGCGGCGTCGGCCGGTGGTGCGCCGAAGGCGGGCGGGGCGACCCCCAACCTCGACCAGTACACCATCGACCTGACCGACCGCGCCAAGAACGGCAAGATCGATCCGGTTCTGGGCCGCGACGCCGAGATCCGCCAGATCATCGACGTGCTGACCCGCCGCCGCCAGAACAACCCGATCCTGACCGGCGAGGCCGGCGTGGGCAAGACGGCGGTGGTGGAGGGCTTCGCGCTGCGCATCGCCGCCGGCGACGTGCCGCCCGACCTGCGCAACGTCCGACTGCTGTCGCTCGACCTCGGCCTGCTGCAGGCCGGCGCCGGCATGAAGGGCGAGTTCGAGAATCGGCTGAAGGGCGTCATCGACGAGGTGAAGGGTTCCAGCCAGCCCATCATCATGTTCATCGACGAGGCGCACACCCTGATCGGCGCCGGCGGGCAGGCCGGCCAGAACGATGCCGCCAACCTGCTGAAGCCCGCCCTGGCGCGCGGCGAGATGCGCACCATCGCTGCCACCACCTGGGCCGAATACAAGAAGTATTTCGAAAAGGACCCGGCGCTGACCCGCCGCTTCCAGGTGGTGAAGGTGGAGGAACCGGCGGAGCCGGTCGCCGTCGACATGATGCGCGGCCTGACCGCCACGCTTGAGAAGCACCACAAGGTCCGCATCGTCACCGAGGGGCTGATCGAATCGGTTCGCCTGTCCAGCCGCTACATCCCGGCGCGCCAGCTGCCCGACAAGGCGGTCAGCCTGCTCGACACCGCCTGCGCCCGCGTGGCGATGAGCCAGACCGCGACGCCGCCGGCCATCGAGGACCGCCGCCGCACCATCCAGCTGACCGAGACCGAGGTCGCGATCCTGGAGCGCGAGGAGGCCATCGGCATCGACCATGCCGAACTGCTCGCCGCGCTGAAGGACAAGATTGCCGCCACCCAGGCCGACCTTGAGGCGCTGGAGACGCGCTGGACCAAGGAACTGGAACTGGTCAAGGCGATCAACGAGACGCGTGACCAGCTGGTCGCCGCGCACGAGCAGGCCAAGGCCCCGGCCGCCGAGGGCGCAGCTCCTGCCGAGCCGCTCGACGCCGAGGCGCTGAACGCCAAGTTGAGCGCGCTGACCGCCGAGCTGACCGCGCTGCAGGGCGAGGATCCGCTGGTCAAGGTCGCGGTGGACGGGCAGGCGGTGGCCGAGGTGGTCGCCAACTGGACCGGCGTGCCGGTCGGCCGCATGGTCTCCAACGAAATCAAGACCATCCTGTCGCTCGCCGACCGCATGAAGGAGCGGATCATCGGTCAGGACCACGCGCTGGACGCCATCGCCCAGGCGATGTGGACCAGCCGGGCCAAGCTGACCGACCCGCGCAAGCCGATCGGCGTCTTCCTGATGGTCGGCACCTCGGGCGTCGGCAAGACCGAGACGGCGCTGACCCTGGCCGACCTGATCTATGGCGGCGAGCAGAACGTCACCACCATCAACATGACCGAGTACAAGGAGGAGCATAAGGTCTCCCTGCTGCTCGGTTCGCCTCCCGGCTATGTCGGCTTCGGCGAGGGTGGCGTCCTGACCGAGGCGGTGCGCCGCCGGCCTTACAGCGTCGTGCTGCTGGACGAGCTGGAGAAGGCACACCCCGGCGTGCAGGACATCTTCTTCCAGGTGTTCGACAAGGGCACGATCAAGGACGGCGAAGGCCGCGACATCGACTTCAAGAACACCGTCATCATCATGACGTCGAATGCCGGCACCGACCTGATCCACAAGCTGTGCGCCGATCCGGAGACCGCGCCGGACGCCGACGGGCTGCTGGAGGCGCTGCATCCGGAACTGCAGAAGAGCTTCAAGCCGGCCTTCCTCGGCCGCTGCACGGTCATCCCCTACTTCCAGTTGTCCGACGAGAATCTGGCGAAGATTGTGGTCCTGCAGTTGAACCGCATCGCCAAGCGGGTGGTGCAGAACTACAAGGCCGCCTTCTCCTACTCCGACGATCTGGTGCAGAGCATCGTCAGCCGCTGCCAGGAGGTGTCGAGCGGTGCCCGCAACATCGAGACCATCCTGAGCCGCACGCTGCTGCCGGAGATCTCGTCCCGCATCCTCGCCCGCATGGGCGACGGCGAACCGATCACCCGCGTCCACGTCTCGGTCGATGGCGAAGACCGCTTCGTCTACGACATCGCCTGACACATCCGGAAGCGGGAGAGCCGGGGCGGGCGCGAGAAAAAACAGGCGGGCGGTGACGCCCGTCACAGCACCCGCCTCAATTCTTTCGTAACCATACTGCACAGATCAAGCTTACCCGTTAAGACCGACCTTCAAGAGAGAGCGAGGAGACCAACATGGCGATCTACATCAAGTACGAAGGCATCGACGGCGAGGCCACGCACGAGACCCACAAGAAGTGGCTGGACGTCGGTTCGCTGCAGTGGGGCGTCGGCCGCGCCATCAGCACCCCGTCGGGCTCGACCGCCAACCGCGAGGCGTCGGAGCCGTCGGTGTCGGAAGTGACCATCACCAAGCTGATGGACAGCTCCTCGCCGAAGTTCTTCGTCGAATCCTGCACCGGCGCCATCGGCAAGAAGGTGCAGATCCACCTCGTCACCACTGGCAGCCCGGGCAACACCTATGCCGAGTACACCCTGACCAACGCCCTGGTCTCGGCCTACTCGATGTCGTCGGGCGGCGACCGTCCGTCGGAGTCGATCTCCATCAGCTTCACCAAGATGGAGTACAAGTTCATCCCGTACGACGACAAGAACAAGGCCGGCACGCCGATCTCGGTCTCCTACGACCTGTCGACGACCAAGAGCGCCTAAAGCTCAGCGCGGGTCTTGCCCCCACCCTAACCCTCCCCCGCTGGGCGGGGGAGGGGATAACTCCCTCCCCTGCGAAGCGGGGGAGGGTAGGGGTGGGGGCAATGCCTTTTCAGATCAATATCTTCCCAACAAATAGGACCAAGCCCGCATGTCGGATGCGCCCACCATCTCGCAGACCGGCCGGCTTCTGTCGTTGACCTCGCCGTTGGGCGCGGACGTGCTGATCCCGGTGGCCGTCGAGGGGGAGGAAGGGCTGTCGCGCCTGTTCCGCTACACCATCACGATGATCTCTCCGCGGATGACGATCGCGCCGGCCGACATCCTGGGAAAGTCGCTGACCCTGTCCATCGCGCGCAAGGGCGGCGATCCCCGCATCGTCAACGGCATCGTCAGCAGCTTTTCCGCCGGGCCGCTGGCCCTGCGCGGCTATCGCCAATACACCGCCGAGATCGTGCCGACCCTGTGGCTGGCCACGCTGCGCTCCGACTGCCAGGTCTTCCAGGAGAAGAGCGTCGTCCAGATCGTCGACGCCATGCTGTCCGACTGCGGCGTGACCGAGGTGAAGAAGCAGGGCCTGTCCGGCACCCACAACGCCCGGCCGGTCTGCGTCCAGTACCGCGAGACCCATTTCGACTTCATCGCCCGCCTGCTGCAGGACGAGGGCATCTATTTCTATTTCCAGCACGAGGCCGGCAAGCACACCCTGGTGCTGAGCGACAGCGCGTCCGGCTACACCGACTGCCTGGACAAGGATGTCATCCACGCCACCTCGGTGCAGGGCAACACGCTGGCCATCGACGGCTGGGCGCATTCGCAATCCTACGTGTCCGGAAAATGGACGCTGAAGGACTATAATTTCGAGACGCCCAGCACCGACCTGACCGCCACCACCACCACGGTGCTCAGCGTTCCCGCCTTCAAGTCGCACGAGATGTTCGGCTATCCCGGCGGCCATATGGTGAAGGCCGACGGCACCACCCTGTCGCGCCTGCGCATGGAGGAGACGGAGACCGGATACGAGCGGGTGGAGGGCAGCGCCACCTACCGCGGCCTGTTCGCCGGCGGCAAGATCTCGATGACCGGCCATGCGGTGACGGCCGAGGTCGGCAAGGGCTATGTCCTCACAGAACTGGCGTTGAGCGCCCAGGACCAGAGCCATCTGGGCAACGGTGGCGTTCCGCCGTCCTTCTCCTGCCGCTTCGCCGCGATCCCCGACGCCACCGTGTTCCGCCCGCCGCCGGTGCCGCGCCCGCGCACCCATGGGCCGGACACCGCGACCGTGGTCGGCCCCAGCGGCGAGGAGATCTATTGCGATAAGTACGGCCGGGTGCGGGTGCAGTTCCATTGGGACCGCAAGGGCACCAACGACGAGAAGAGCTTCGTCTGGCTGCGCGTCGCCCAGACCATGGCCGGCAAGAACTGGGGCACCATCTTCACCCCGCGCGTCGGCATGGAGGTGCTGGTCGATTACATCGGCGGCGATCCCGACCGGCCCCTGATCGTCGGCTGCGTCTACAACGCGGAAAACATGCCGCCCTACACGCTGCCCGACAACAAGACGCAGAGCGGCATCAAGACGCGCTCCAGCAAGGGCGGCGATACGGCCACCTTCAACGAGCTGCGTTTCGAGGACAAGAAGGACGCGGAGGAGATCTACTTCCACGCCCAGAAGGACTTCACCCGGATGGTGGAGAACGACGACACGCTGACCGTCGATCACGACCAGACCATCACCATCAAGAACAACCGCACCGAAACGGTGTCGGAAGGGAACGAGTCGGTCACCATCGCCAAGGGCAACCGCAGCGTCACCGTGTCGGAAGGCAACGACAGCCACGAGGTGTCGACCGGCAACCAGTCCCTGACGGTGGGGGAGGGCAACCGGACCGTCACCGTCAGCAAGGGCAACGACACCCACACGGTCAGCCAGGGCAACCGGACGGTGGAGGTCGGGCAGGGCAACGACAGCCTCACCGTCGGCCAGGGCAACATGGCGATCGACGTGAAGCAGGGCGACTATGCGCTGAAGCTAGGGCTGGGCGATGTGTCGGTGAAGGCCAGCACCGGCAAGATCACCATGGAGGCGACGACCTCCATCGAACTGAAGGTCGGCGGCAACAGCGTCAAGATCGACCAGACTGGCGTCACCGTCAAAGGCCTGATGGTCAAGGTCACCGGCGACAGCCAGGTGCAGATCAAGGGTGCGATGACGCAGCTGAACGGCGACGCGATGGTCCAGGTCAAGGGCGGCGTGGTAACCATCAATTGACGAAACACCGTCCAGAGTGGGGCGGTCTTCACAAGCGGGGTTTGGGACGGTGGACATCGGGTTGTTGCCGAAGTTGCGCTTCGCCCGCGCGGCCGAAGCGGTCGCGGGGCTGGACCTGTCGGCGGAGGCGAAGGCGCTGTTCGCGCCGAACGCCCCGACATCCGCCTACCTGAAGGCGCTGATCGACGCCGAGCTGTATGCGGACGCCATCCGTCTGCTGGGCATGGCGCTGCCGCGGCGCGAGGCGGTGTGGTGGGGCTGTCTGGCCGCTCGTGGCGCGCTTCCTCCTGAACCGGCGCCTGCCGACGGGGCCGCGCTGGAGGCGGCGGAGGCCTGGGTCTTCCGCCCGACGGAGGAGAACCGCCGCGCCTGTTTCGCCCCCGCAGAAGCGATGAATTTCGAGACGGCCTGCGCCAATGCCGCCATGGCCGCCTTCTGGTCCGGCGGCAGCCTCGCTCCGCCCGATGCGGCGGTGGTGGTGCCGCCGGGTGACGGGCTGACCGGCACCGCCGCCGCCGCCGCGGTGCTGCTCGCCGCCGCCGCGGTGCCGAAGGAGATCAAGGCTCGACATCGCGCGTCGCTGGCCCAGGCGCTGGACATCGCCAATGGCGGCAGCGGCAAGGTGGGGGCGTGATCCGATGAAGCTTCGCCTGACCCTGATCCAATGTCCGCCATCGCAGGGCGCCGATATCGCACGAGATCTCGGCACCGGCCGGCTGGTGATCGGCCGCGGCCCCGATTGCGACTGGATACTGAACGACCCGGAACGGACGCTGTCCAAGATCCACTGCATGGTGGAGTTCAAGGGCGGCGTCTACATCGTCATCGACAGCTCGACCAACGGCGTCTTCCTCAACGACGCGCCGGCCCCGATCGGCCGCGGCAATTCCGCCGTGGTGGGGGAGGGCGACCGGCTGCGACTGGGCGGCTTCGTCATGCGCGCCGGCTTCGCCGCGGAAGAGGCGCCGGCCGCCAACGATCCCTTCCTGGCGGTGCTGCGCGGCTCCGACACCCCGACGCAGACGGCGCAGGCGGCGGAGGACGACCCCTTCGCCGTGCCGGCCTTCAACAGCGGCGCGGTGCCGGTGATGCCGATCCCGGAAGACGAGGATCTGTTCGGCGACCTGCCGCGTGCCGACGACCGATGGAGCGACAAGCCGTCCGGCGGTTGGCAGCCGACGGCTGCTGCGGCGCAGCCCGACGCCTACGGCCGCGATGCCGACTGGGCCGGCGCGGCCCAGCGCGATTTCTCGCCGGACAGCCTCGGCACCATCCGCGTGGCACCCGAACCGCCGGCCTTCGACCAGGGAAGCGGCGGCGGAACCGGTGGACCGTCGATCCCGGACGACTGGCTGGACGATCCGGTCGATCTGCCGCCGGCCCAGCCCTCCCCGACGGCAATGCCGGCCTTGCCCTCCGCATCGCCACCGCAGCCCCAAGCGGACAGCCTTCCGCCGGAGGATTGGGCGGACGATCCGCTGGTGCCGCCCGCCTTCGGCGCGCGGCCGGCGCCCTCCGCGCTGCCGGCCGCTGACACCGGCTTTGAATCCGGCTTCGCGTCCGGCCCCGGTTCCGATCCCCTGGCCCGCGCACTGGCCGACGTCGTGCTGTCGCTGGTTCGGCGGCAGGCGGCGCTGGAATCGCTGCTCGGCCTCGATCCGGAGGACACGCTGGCGCAGGGGAATTCGCCCCTGCTCCGTGCGGCGGACGCCGACGATGCGCTGGCCCGGCTGCGTGCCCTGCCGCCCGCCGAGGCGGAGGCGCTGCTGCAGTCGGCCGCGGCCGACGGCGCCGCCCACCAGTCGGCCCTGCTGGCGGCGGTGCGCGAGCTGACCGGCGAGACCGCTGACGGCGGCGCCCGGCTGGCGGCGCTTTACCGTCGGCTCCTGCCCATCCACCGTCACGCGCTCGGCGGCTGACGGCGGAGGACGACCCATGACGACGACCACCAGCCTGCAAGAGGGAAAGCGCCCATGAGTTGGGACGACAAGGTCATCTGGTCCGAAGGCATGTTCCTGCGGGCGCAGCATTTCCAGCAGCAGGACCGCTATGTGGAACGGCTGGTGCGCGGCCGGGTGGCGGGCTTGCGTCCCTTCGCCTGGGGCATCAGCGAACTGACGATCAACCGCGAGCTTCTGGCCGTAGGCAAGTTTGCCGTGCTGCGCTGCAAGGGCATCCTGGAGGATGGGACGCCGATCAACATCCCCGACGACGACGATCCGCCGCCGCCGCTCGACCTGCCGGAAACGCTGGCGAACAGCATCGTCTATCTGGCCCTGCCGGTGCGCCAGCGCGGCGGCGTCGAGTTCGAGGTGGGCGAGAGTGCCGATGCGGCCACCCGCTATGTCGGCGAGGAGACGGAGACCGTCGACGCCATCGCCGGCTCGGCCAGCGTGTCGCGCATCCGCACCGGGCGGCTGCGCCTGCGCTACCGGCTGGAACGGCAGGAGCGGGCCGGCTACCATTGCCTCGGCCTCGCCCGCATCCAGGAGGTGCGGTCGGACCGCCGGGCCACGCTGGACGACCGCTACATCCCGCCGACCCTGAACGTCCAGGCGCTGGCCCCGCTGGCCGGCTACGTCACCGAAATCCAGGGCCTGCTGAACAGCCGGTCGGAGGCGCTGGCCGCCCGCGTCGCCGGGTCCAACGGGCGCGGCGCCGGCGAGATGGCCGATTTCCTGATGCTTCAGGTCGCCAACCGCTCCGAACCGCTGTTCGCCAACATCGCCCGCATGCCCGACATCCATCCGGAACGGCTGCACGGCATGATGCTGTCGCTGGCCGGCGAACTGGCCACCTTCACCGCGGTCAACAAGCGGCCGCCTGGGTTCCCGCCCTATCGGCACGACGACCTGCAGGCTACGATGGAGCCGGTGATGGCGGAGATCCGCCGCTCGCTCAGCGCGGTGCTGGAACAGACCGCCATCCCCATCGACCTGCTGGAACGCAAATACGGCATCCGCGTCGGCACCATCGCCGACCGCTCGCTCATCACCACCGCCACCTTCGTGCTGGCGGTGCGGGCGGACATGCCGGGCGAGGCGCTGCGCCGCAACTTCCCGGCGCTGGTCAAGATCGGTCCGGTCGAACAAATCCGCGAGCTGGTCAATGTCCAGTTGCCCGGCATCCGAGTAAGACCGCTGCCCGTCGCACCCCGGCAACTGCCCTATCATGCCGGGGCCGTGTATTTCGAACTCGAACGCGGTAGCCCGATTTGGAAACAGCTTGCAACATCGGGCGGAATCGCGGTTCATCTAGCGGGTGACTTCCCCCAAGTGGCGATGGAGCTTTGGGCGATCCGTGGCTGATGTATCACCAATTCATCGTGTAGGGTTGCGATGAGGCTCGGCGGCGTGCTGGCCTTGCGCACGGGCGCCGTCATCGCCGCGACGGTGGCGACGGCCGTTCTGCTATCCGTCGCCCTGTCCGGGCTGAAATTCGAGCAGAAGCTGCGCGAGGTCACGACGTCCCGCCTGACGGTGGTGGCGGACGAGATGAGGCGCCGGGTCGAATACGGGCTGACGCTGGGGCTCGATCTGTCCGAACTGGTCGATCTGCAGGCGCAAGCCGAACGCGCCGCCTCCGGCGAGGAGATCCTCGGGGTGGAGGTGGTGGACGATCGTGGCATCGTGCTGTTCGCGTCCGACCGCAACAGCGTCGGCGGTCCCAGCCCGGTCCATTGGAGTGAGGATCCCGGAAGCACGCTGCGCCAGCGCGTCGACGGCGACGTGCTGGTGATCGGCACCGGCGTGCGCAACAGCTTCGGCCAGACGGTGGGCGAGGTGATCCTGCGCTCGTCCCTCACCGGCCTGAAGGCGCGGGTCGCCGCGGTCGAAGGCGGGCTGCGCTTCGGAACCCTGGTCCTGGTGCTGATCGCTGCGCTTGCGACCTTCGCCGCCGTCTTCGTCGTCGTCCGCCAGGGCGGCGGTCGCCGTGGACTGGCCGCCGGCGCGGCACCCCTGGGTGTGGTGCGCGACCGTCTGAACCATGGCATCGCCGACGCCGACCGCGCCATCGAGGACCTGGAGCGGGAGCTGGATGCGATGGCTCCCCTCGGCACTTCATCGGTGAACATGGCATCGCCGATGCCGAAAGGGGCCGTGCCATGACCGGAAAAGGACAATCCAGCGCCGCGAAGGCCGCGCCGGCCCGGCAGCGCGACCCGATCAGTGCGCTGGTGCTGCGGCTGACCATCGTTACGGTGGCGGTCTTGCTCGTGGCGGCGGGGGCGGCGTCCTGGCTGTCGCTGCGCAGCTTCGACCCGCTGTTCCAGCCTGAACTCGCGCGCAAGGCGCAGACAGTCGGCGGCCTGCTGGCGGCGCAGATCGACCGCGGCCTCGGCGTCCGCATTCCGCTGGACCGCATGGCCGGCCTCGACGCCCTGCTGGCGGCCGAGGTCGATCGCCACGACGACATCGCCTACATCGCGGTCACCGATCCTGCCGGACGCATCGTGGCGACGGCGGGCAAGCCGCTCGCCGGGCTGTCGTCCGTGCCGGCCGGCCAGCTGTCCGGCCCCGCCGACGGACGGCTGGTGAGCGGCTTCGTCGATGTCGAGAACCCGCTGGGCGGGACCGGCGCTGCGGCCGGCGCGCTGCATGTCGGCATCGACAGCGCCTTCCTGGCGAAGGCCTCCACCGATCTGGCGCTCGACGTGCTGTCGGTGGTCATCGTCTCCGTCCTGCTGATCTTCGAAGTGCTGCAGCTGGTGGTGAATCTCGCCATGCGGCGGGTGCTGACCCTGCGGCTGCTGGCCGACCGGGCGGAAGAGGGCGATTTCCGCGCCACCCTGCCGGTGATCGCCGAACCTGCCGGAACGCAGGCCGCCGGCGCCAATGACGACCGCGCGCTGGAAGGCGGCGTTCGTGCGGCGCTCGACAGCGTCAACGCCCGCCATGCCGGCCTCGCCGCGCGGGTGGCGGAACTGCGGCACCGGCTGGGCAATGACGATCCGCGGGTCGACCGGGCCGAGGCCGGACTGGCCGCGCTCGCCGGCCGATTCCGCTTCCGCGATCCGCAGTCCGCGACCCCGCCGCCGACACCGCTGAACCTCGTGTTCCTGCGTCTGCCGGTCTTCCTGTTCTGCCTGTCGGAAGAGCTGTCGCGCCCCTTCCTGCCGGCCTATGCCAAATCCTTCGCCGGCGAGGTGCCGTGGCTGACGCCGGACATGGTGGTCAGCCTGCCGATCACGCTGTTCATGCTGATCTGGGCGCTGTCGCAGCCGGGCGGGGCACGCTTTTCCGAACGCTGGGGCCGGGCGCGCTCCTTCACCATCGGGGCGCTGCTGGGCTCCGTCAGCCTGGCGCTGACCGCCTATGCCGGCTCGCTGTTCGAGCTGATGCTGTGGCGCTGCCTGACCGCGCTCGGCTATGGGCTGGTGCTCATCACTGCGCAGGGCATCGTGGTGGACCACACCACACCGCGCAACCGGGCGGCGGGCATGGCGATGTTCATCGGCGCCCTGCTGGCGGCCGGCGTCTGCGGCCCGGTCGGCGGCGGCATCATCGCCGATCAGGCGGGCTTCCGCGCCACCTTCCTGCTGGGCGCGGTCCTGGCGCTGGGCTCCGGCCTGTCGGTCAGCCTGCTGCTCCTGCGTGGCCGCTCGGCGGCGCGTCCGGCCGGCGCGGCCCCGCGTCCGGCGATGGGCAGCGCGCTGCCGCTGTTCCGCGATTTCCGCTTCTCCGCCCTGATGGTGCTGAGCGCGATCCCGACCAAGATCGCCTCCACCGCCTTCCTCTTCTGCCTCGTGCCGCTTCTGCTGACCGCCGACGGCGCCACCAAGGCGGAGATCGGCCGGGTGCAGATGATGTATTTCGTCGCCTTCATCCTGGTGTCGCCGCTGGCCGCCAGCCTGTCCGACCGCTGGCAGGCGCGGCGCGGCTTCATCGCCGCCGGCGGCATCGGCACGCTGGCCAGTTGCCTGCCCATCGTCGCCACCCAGGCGTTGTGGGGGCCGCCGCTGGCCATCGCCCTGTTCGGGCTGTCCCAGGCGCTGGTCGGCGCGCCACAGCTGACGTTGGTCTCGCAGATCGCCCGCGAGGGCGGCCTGCAGGAGACCGCGGCCATCGGCTGGTACCGTCTGATCGAGCGGCTCGGCGGCGCGCTCGGCCCCGTCACCGCGATGGCGGTGGCGGTCGCCACCTCCTACCGGGAGGCGATGCTTGGCATCGGCCTTCTGTGCGGGGCGAGCGCCCTGCTGTTCTGGATTCTCTTCCGCACCGGCCGGCCGGCCACCCCAGCGACCCGGCCGCAGGAGGCTTGACCGCGATGAGCGCGAACTTCTTCGACGAGGACGACCTCCTCCGCATCCGCCGCCGTTCGCTGCTGCGTCTGGCCGCCGCCGGCGGGCTGGCGCTGCCGGGCCTGCCGCTGGCCGGCAACGCGCTGATCGGGTCGGCGCTCGCCGCCACGGTGCCGGACAAGACCTTCCGAATCACCATGGTGCTGGGCCGCGGCGAGAGCGACAACGAATACGGCTTCAAGGACTATCTGGCGCGCCGCGGCCTGAAGGTCGACTACACCATCCGCAACACCGGCGGCGACACCGCCAAGCTGCCGGGCATCATCGAAGAGATAAAGGACACCCGCCCCGATCTGATCTACAGCTGGGGCACGCCGCAGACCCGTGGCCTCATCGGTCCCTTCGACCAGCCCGATCCGCGCAAATACGTCACCGACATCCCGGTCGTCTTCACCTTCGTCGCCGCCCCGGTGGACGCGAAGATCGTGCCCGACCTCGCCCGTTCGGGGCGCAACGTCACCGGCACCATCCACATCGCCCCCATCGCGGTCCAGCTGAACACCATCCAGGCCTATCGCCCGATCAAGCGGCTGGGCGTCGTCTACAACCCGCAGGAGCGCAACTCCGTCCTCACCATCGAGGGGTTGCGGGCGGAGACGGCCCTGCGCGGGCTTGAGCTGATCGAGGAGGCGGTGCCCCTGAACGACCGGGGCGAGCCGATCTCCGCCGCGGTTCCCGACGCCATCGCCCGTGCGGCGCAGCGCGGAGCGGAGATGCTGTATATCGGCCCCGACACCTTCATCGCGTTCCACAACCGCAGCGTCGTGGCGGCGGAGGCGTTGCGCCTGCATCTGCCGACCTTCTCCGTCACCGAACTGATCGTGCGCACCGACAAGGCGATGCTGGCGCTGGCGAGCAGCGCCTACGGCATCGGCCGCTTCACCGCCTTCAAGGCGGCGCAAATCCTGCTGGACGGCGTCAAGCCGGCCGAAATCCCGGTGGAAACGCTGAAGCGCTTCTCCGTCATCATCAACATGGCCACGGTGCGGGCACTGGAATATTACCCGCCCATCGGCCTCCTGAACTTCGCGGAAATCATCGAATCGTGAGTGGCGAATTATGAGCGTCCTGCCCCCCGTCCCCCTGCCGTTCGGCGCGATCCCCCTGCGCGGCGACGCCGCGCGCGCGGTCGCCGCCGTCCGCCTGCGGGCGCTGGCCGCCGACCTGCCGGACGGGCTGACCGTCCGCATGATGGACCTGGACGATTCCAACCTGCTCGCCGACTTCCGCGTCCGCGTGGTGGCGACGCTGGAGGACCCCGACCATTACCGCATGGCGGGCGAGGTCGGGAACTTCGTCACCGACCATCTCGGCGACCGCGGCCTGACCGCCGGCATCTTCCGCAAGGGCGCTCTGGTCGCCTACGGCGCGCTGGGCCTGCCGTCGGCCGCCGATCCCAACCGGGGCCGCGACCTCGACCTGCCGGAAGCGGAGCTGCCCTGGGTCGCGCACATGTCATCGGCGATGGTCGATCCGTCGGAGCGCGGGCGCGGCCTGCATCACCGCCTGATCGACTGGCGGATCGAGGTGGCGGAGGCGCTCGGCCGCCGGCATCTCGTCACAACCGTCAGCACGCGCAATCACCGCAGCTGGGGTCATCTGGCGCGGCACGGCATCTATCCGAAGCGGCTGGTCCGCGTCGGCGGCGATCTGGTGCGGCTGCTGGTCCACCGCGACTTCACCGCCGACCCGATTTTCGACACCGCCAGCGCCGAACTGGTCGCGGTGGAGGAACTGGCCTCCCGCTGGGACGTGTTCGACCGCGGCCATGTCTGGGGCCGCGTCGCGGCGGGCGAGGGTGCGTCGCAACGCTGGTACGCACTGTGCGGCCGGGAACGCGATTCGCGCTGATTGGGCCGCGCTGATCGAGCGCTGATCGGCAGACGGCCGGAGGGAGAAAACCGGGATGGGATCGGGCAGTTTCGGGGCGCGGCTGGCGGCGTTCGTGGCGGTGGCGGTGTTCGTCGCCGGCCTGTCGGCCGTCGTGCTGTGGACGCGCGAACAGGCGCGCCGCCTGGACGAGGCCGTGTCCTCCCAGGTCGGCTTCGTGCTGAGCGAGGCGAAGACGTCGCTTGAAACCCAGCTGAATCTCGGCCTGGCGTTGGGCGACCTGCCGCAGGTCGATGTGCTGCTGGCCCGCGCCCGCGCCGCCCTTCCCGGCATCCAGTCCGTTGCCGTTCTCGACGAGGCCGGCACCATTCTCTTCTCCACCAACGCGGTGGAGGTGGGGGAGGCGCTGCCGCCCCGCCCGGCATCGGCCTCTGACAGCCCCGGCGGCCCCAATCGCCCCGACGGCGACGTCAGCGGCTTCTGGTCGGAGGTGCGCGGGGCCGAGCGGGTCTATGGCGTCGGTCTTGCCACCAGCTTCGACACCGCAGCCGGCAGCGTCCTGGTGCGCATGCCGTCCGGCGCGATGGCCGAGCCGATGCGCCACTATGCCCTGACCCTGTCCATCGGCGCGGTTCTGATCGTGCTGCCGCTGGCCCTGGTCGGCTGGCTGGCCGGGCTGGGGATCGCCGCCGGGCCGCGCCGGTCTCTGGCGGATCTCGCCGCCGCACTGGAAGGATTGGGGGAGGGCGCGACGGCTCTTCCCGCCCCTTCCGCCACCCGTTCCACCGCCCAGGCACTCGGCCTGCCGGCACCCGCCTTCACCGAAGCGGTACGGCGGCGCCTGACCATCCTCGACGAGGCGGAGCGCGAAGTCGCCCGCCTGGACGAACTCGCATGACATCCCGCAGCCATCGCTCCTTCATGCTCGGCATTCCGGCCGTCATCCTGCTGGCGGCGGCGCTGGCGATGGCCGGGGTCGGGCTTCTCGGCACCTGGCTGGCGCAGGACCAGCTGGGCGAGGCCCGCGCCGCCAAGGCCGCCGCGGTGGCGGAGGCGGTTCAGCACGATCTGGAGCGCGCCATCGGCTACGGCATTCCGCTTCCGCGGATCGAGGGGGTTGGCGCCTTTCTCCAGGGCATCGCCGACCGCAACCCGGACATCGGCTTCCTGGCGCTGACCGGCGCCGACGGTGCGCTTCTCCAGTCGGCGGCCACCGGCGGCTCTCTTCCCGACCGCAAGCAGATGGAGACGCTGGCCGCCTCGCTGCGCAGCCTGCCGACGCCCGAGACCCGCGCCGCGACCCTCCAGCCGATCGAGCGCGACGGCTTCCTGATCCTGCGCCTGCCGGTGCGCATCGGCCGCCTGTCCTCGGAAGGCGGCGGCGGTGGGGTGGGGCAGCCGCCCGCCGGCCATGTGCTGGTTGGCGTGCAGCCCGGTCAGGTGCGCGGCCAGATCGCCGGCGAGCTGGCGACCGTGGCGCTGGGCGGTCTGGCGATCCTGCTGCTGCTGGCCGAACTGGCCGGCGTGCTGGCCCGCGCCAGCTTCCGCGCGCCGCTGCGCCGGCTGGCCCGCGCGATGGAGGAGGCCGCGGCCGGCCGTTTCGCCACGCTGCTCGGCCGCCGTCCGCGCGATCAGGTCGGCCGTCTGCTCTTCTCCTTCAACGCCGTGGTCTTTGGCCTTCACGAGCGCCGCCAACGCTTCGCCGCCCATGCAGAAGAGGTTCGCGCCGCCGTCTTCGACCCGGAGGTCGCCGAGGCCGTCGACCGCACCCGCCGCTCCGCACTGGAGGCGCTCGGCTCCGGCCTGGAAGCCGCTCCCCGGCGCGAGGTCGATTCCCGCGCCGACGACATCCATTCCTTCGCCCTGCTGGCGGCGTCCGCCGCAGCGATGTTGGCGATGGGCTCCGGGGCGGGCGCCGAGGCGGGCGCCGGGGACCCGTCCGGCGGTATGCTCGCCGCTCTGCCGGCGGTGGCGCTGGCCGGTCTGGTCGCTGGTTACGCGGTCCCCACCCGGCTGCGCCGGATCGCCGCTCTGCTGACCGCGCTGCTTCTGCTGGCGGCGGCCGTCGTGGCGATTGCCGCACTTTCGACGTCAGCTCTGGCCTCCGGCTTGCTCGGTGCGGGGTCGGGAGGCTTCGCCGCCGGGTTGGCGCTGTCCTATGTACGGCGGCAGACCGGGGACGGTGGTCTTCCATCGATCCTGCGGGCGCTGGCGGTCGGCGTCCTGGCCGCGCTGCTGTGGGCGGTGGCGGTCGATTGGGACGGCGGCTTGCTTGCCGCGTCGGCCCTGCTTCCCGCCGGGTTGGCCCTGCTGCTGGCGCGGCCCATCGTTGTTCCGCGGAGCTGAGAGGCCCCCATGCTGCTCCAGACCCGCATCATCCTGTTCGTGCTCGCCACCGTCACCATCGTGGCCGGCCTGCTTCTCGGTTTCGCCGCCCTGCGCGAGGACGCCGCCGACGAGCGCGCGCGCGAGCTGGAACTGGCACGGCTCGAAACCTCCTGGCAGCTCGCCGTTTCGGGTGCTGTCGGCCGCATCGACCAGGGCCTCGGCCGGCTGGCCGGCGACGCCGAGATCGCCCGTGCGGTCGAGGTGGAGGAGCGCGGCGCGCTCGACCGCCGGGTCGCCGCGCTCGGGATTCTCGCCGCCCCCGCCACCGGCGGCATCACCGACATCAACCTGCTGTCGAAGTCGGGCGACCTGCTCTACAGCAGCGATCCGGCCTTCGATCCGGCGCCTCTGCTCAATCGCGGCGCGCTCGACGCCATCCTGTCCGGGCAGAAGCTGGCGCGCGGCGTCCGTCTGGTCGATGGCGAGCGTCTGGTGGTGGTGGCCGGCGTGCCGATCTATGCCGGAACCGGAGCCGGCGGCGGTGCGGGCAGCGGGGCCGGCGTCACCGGTGCGGCGGTGGCCGGCCTGGACTTCGTCGCTGCGCTCGACGTGCTGCGGCGGACCACCGGCGGGCGCGTCTTCGCCGTCAGCCGCAGCGGTGTGGCGCTGGATGGCGAGACCGATCCGCTGTGGCCGGCGATCAAGCCGCTGGTCCGCCCGGCGGAGCGCAGCATCACCCATGTCGCCGACGGCGGGCGCCGCTACGCGCTGGCCAGCCTGCCGGTGGCCGATCTCGCCGGCGGCCGCGTCGCCACCGTGCTGATCGCCACCGACGTCACCCAGGCGGTGGAGGAGCAGGCGCTGTGGTCAGTCGCTTATGTCGCGGCGGTCGGGCTGGTGCTGCTGGGCGCGCTGGGGTTGCTCTACGGCTTCCTGCGGCGGAACTTCTCCACGCTCGACGGGGCGGTGAAGGCGCTGCAGGACCTCTCGCACGGCCGGTCCATGGGCTATGTCGAGCTGCCGGCCGGCAATGACGAAATCGGCCGCATCGCCGGCGCGGTGGAGGTCTTCCGCGGCGTGATGCGCGAGATCGAACGCAGCGCCGGCCAGCGCGAGCGCCGCCTGCGCCGCCAGCAGCGCTTCATCCGCCGCCAGATGGAGGCGCTGGCCGTCACGCTGGAGGAGGATGCCCGCCAGACCCTGCTGGAGGAGCTTCGCCAGATCGAGGCCGAGACCCACGATGCCCAGTCCTCGCAATCGAAGGGGGTGGGCGACGAGCTTGGCCTGCTGGCGCTGGGCTTCTCCCGTCTGGCGACGCGGGTCAGCACCCAGCAGGTGCAGCTGACCCAGATGGTGCGCGACCTGCGCGAGGCCCTGGAGGACAAGCGCCGCCTCATCAGCCTGCAGCAGGAGCTGGAAATCGCCCGCACCATGCAGCTGACCATCCTGCCCCAGGTCTTCCCCGATCTGGCCGAGCTGGACATCGCGGCGCGCATGATCCCGGCCAAGGAGGTCGGCGGCGATTTCTACGACTTCTTCCCGATTTCCGAGCATAAGGTGGCGCTGGTCATCGCCGACGTGTCGGGCAAGGGCATCCCGGCCGCCTTCTTCATGCTGATCACCCGCACGATGCTGCGCGCCATCGCCGAATCGGGCGTCGGCCCGGCGGAGACGATGCGGCGGGTCAACAACCTGCTGGCGGCGGAGAACGAACAGATGATGTTCGTCACCGTCTTCTATGGCGAGCTGGACCTGCGCACCGGCGTGCTGGCCTATTCCAACGGCGGCCACAACCCGCCGCTGCGCATGACCGCGTCCGGCGCGGTGAAGGAGCTGGAGCGCACCCCCGGCATCGCGCTCGCCGCCATGCCTGACATGCCCTTCGGCGAGAAGAGCGTCATGCTCGACACCGGCGACATGGTCTTCCTGTTCACCGACGGCGTCACCGAGGCCTTCAACGGCGAGGAGGTGATGTACGGTGACCCCCGCCTTGCCGCCGCGGTCGCCGGCCAGTCCAGCGCGTCCGCCCGCGATGGGCTGGACGGGGTGCTGACCGATGTGGCCCGCTTCACCGCCGGCGCGCCGCAGTCCGACGACATCACCTGTCTCGTCCTGCGCTGGCGCGGGGCGGCGGACGCTCCGGTGTCCGCCCTGGCGGCGCTGTCCGATCCGGTTGCCTGACGGCGGCGTTCGGGAGGAATCGTCCGCCGCACCGCGAATGCGTCGTCGGGCGTCCACCGACATGGTATAAGCACCAACGTGGTAAGACGAGGCGAGGGCAGGGTATGAACATCACCGAACAGTCGGTCAACGGCGTCACCGTTCTGCGGGCGGAGGGGCGGATCGACAGCGGCAATGCCGGCGAATTCGAATCGGCTCTGCTGTCGGCCATCGGCGCCGAAGGCACGCGGCTTGTTGTCGATATGGCCCAGCTTTCCTACATCAGTTCTGCCGGGCTTCGTTGCCTGCTGGTCGCCGCCAAGGCGGCACGGACGAAGCGCGGCTCGATCGCCCTTTCAGCCATGGCGCCGCACATCCGCGAGGTGTTCGACGTCAGCGGCTTCTCGTCCCTGTTCGAGATCCACGCCGACGCGGCTGCGGCGGTTGCGGCTCTCGGCGGGTGAGGGGATAAGGGGCGGGCTTCCGCCGGTCGTTGCCGGCTTTTCGATAAGGCGGTTCCCAAAAGGAACCGGGTGTATGATGGGAAGTGCCATTCGGCCCAACATCCTGGTCGTGGAGGATTCTCCGGCCGTCCGCCTATCCGTCGCCGGCTATCTGGAAGGGCGCGGTTTCGAGGTGACCGAGGCGGAGAACGGACGCGCGGCCATCCGCGCGCTCGACCGTCGCAGCTTCGACCTGATCGTCACCGATGTGCTGATGCCGGAGGTCGACGGGATCGAACTCATCAAGGCTGCCCGCAGTGCTCAGCCCGACGTGAAGATCCTGGCCATGTCCGGCGGTGCGCCCAACATGCCGGCCGGCTATCTGCTGAAGATGACGCGCATGTTCAATGCGGACGAGATCATCTACAAGCCCTTCCTCAATGAAGAGTTGGGGGCCGCGGTTGCCCGTCTGCTCGACCAGCCGCTGAGAAATTAAGCAGATCGACACGTCTGCCCAATAATGGGGCGCAAAAGAAAACGGCTTCGGTGCATGAAGCGCCGAAGCCGCAAGTGATGCGTGGAACCAACCGCTCTGCACCACGCAAGCGCCGTGCCAGAACTCTCGGGATCGCCGGGGGCCGGCCGCTGAAAATCCGGAACGCCGTTTGACCGCTCCTGTTGTTCGGGGAAGGACGGGCGCGCCCACGCCTTTCGTGGCGCGACGCCCGCACTCCAAGAATCCGGAAAAGAGGGAGCCGACCACGATGGCGCAGTACGAGAATCGGTGGCGGGGCGAAGGCCGCGACTGGCGTGACGACGACCGGGAGCCGAACCGGCATCGCGACTGGGGCGAGGGACCGCAGCGCACCGGCGTCTATGGCCAGGACGACGACCGCCGTCACGAAAGCATGTATCGCACGCAGGCCCACCGCCACCAGGACGACCAGGGCCACAGCTACCGCGACGCCGGCTATGGCGGGCGCGTCGGCAACGAATCCGGCGGCTACGGCCGCGAGTCATATTCCGACAGCGACGACCGCCGCGGCGATACCTCCCGCGAGATGGAGCGGGTCTATGACCGCAGCTTCGGCGGTGGACGTGACATGAGCCGCGGCGGCTACGGCGCCGGCTATGGCGGGCGGTCCGGGTCAAGCGGTTATGGCGGCTATGCCGGCGCCGGCAATGCTGGGACCGAGGGCAATTACACCAACCGCGACGTCGGCAACGCCGATTACCGCGACCGCGATTACGGCGTGCGCCCCTATGGCGAGGGCGACCGTGGCGTGCGTGGCCGCGGCTCGCTCGGCTATGGCGGCCGGGAGTATGGCGAACGTGACCGCGATTACGGCTCACGCGGCTATGGTTCCCAGAGCAGCGGCTATGGCGGCGGCTACGAAGCCGGCCGCGACCGTGGCGATTGGGAGCGTGGCGACTGGAGCCGGCGCGATTTCGGCGGCAGTTCCTCCACCAGCTATGGCGGCGGCCAAGGCGGCGGCTACGAGCGTGACGACCGCAACCGTTCCTGGGGCGAGGACCGCGGCAGCATGTTCCGTGGCGGGCAAAGCCGTAGCGACTATGGCGGCGGCTACGCCGACGACCGGTACGAGCGCCGGGGCGACGACCGTGGCCGGAACCGTGATCGCGGCTTCTGGGAACAGGCCGGCGACGAAATCGCCTCCTGGTTCGGTGACGACGATGCCGAGCGGCGCCGCCGCGAGGACGAACGCCGTGCTTCCCAGCATCGCGGCCGTGGCCCTCGCGGCTACAGCCGTTCCGACGAGCGCGTGCGCGAGGATGTCAGCGACCGCCTGACCGACGACGCCTATGTCGACGCCTCCGACATCGAGGTGACGGTCAGCGGTGGTGAGGTGACGCTGACCGGCATGGTGCCCGACCGCCACACCAAGCGCCGGGCCGAGGATGTGGCCGAATCGGTGTCCGGCGTGTCGCACGTGCAGAACAACCTGCGCGTCCGCAGCCAAACCGGAAACCAGAGCGCCACCGGCTGGGGCAGTTCCACCGGCGCCGGCGCCTCCGCCATGGCGACCGCGGGCGGCGGCACCACCTCCACGTCGATGTCCGGGACCACCGGCGGCCATCAGGGCTCCGACACCACCAGGGCCGGCACCGCCGGCGGGCTCGGCGTGGGCACCGGCGCCAACACCGGCTCGGCCTCGCCGACCAGCACGGGGACCGGCGCCGGCACCAGTGGCGGTCCGGCCGGAGCCTCGGCGGGCACCGGGTCGATGGCCGGTTCGACCACCGGCGTGACCGGCTCCACCGGCACCGGCCGTTCCCCCGCCACCCGGAGCTGACCGGAAGGCATCGCCTTCCTATACAAGGGCGCGAAGCCCGGCCTCCCAGGCATCTCCGCCTGGGCGGGTCGGGCTTCGCGCCTTTTTCGCGAGGGAACTGCACCTGCCGTCGTCACGCCGTCATTCCCTTGCCGGGCAAGGGTTTTCCGCAGATGACGCGGAATTCATTTTTCTTGGAGACTGGTTCCTTGACACTCTAAGGATCTCGACTATCGTCAGTTTTGAAACCCGTGAGTTCCATTCATGCCTCTTGATGCGGAAGAGATACCTGACTGGCGCGCTCGGCGGCGCGAGGTGATCCTCAACGCCGCGGCGGAGCTGTTTGCCGGCCGCGATTACGCCTCCGTCCAGGTGGAGGAGGTGGCGAAGCGGGCTGGCGTGGGCAAGGCCACGCTCTACCGCTACTTCCCCTCCAAGGAAGAGCTGTATCTGGAATCGCTCGAACGGGCGCTGGGCGGGCTGGAGCACAAGCTGAACGCCGAACTGGCGCCGCAGCAGGTTCCCGCCTCCGTCCGCCTGTCGGCGATGGTCTCCGCCCTGGTCGGCACGCTGAGCGAGCAGTTGCAGACGTTGAAGCTGTTGGGCGGCGACCAGTCCGATCTGGCCGACCGCAGCCGCCGCATCCTGCGACGCCGCAGCCAGCGCAGCGCGACGGCCCTGCAGCAGGTCCTGGCGGAGGGCATGCAGTCGGGCGAATTCCGCAAGATCGACCTGGAAATCGTGCCTCTGCTGATCATCGGCATGGTCCGTGGCGGGATCATGCAGGTGGGCGACCGCCCGCGCGAGGCGCTGGAGCGCTCCGTCATCGATCTTCTGATGTCCGGCATCACCAACCTGCCCCCCTTCATATAAGCGCTGCCGGACCCCGGCTCCGGCGTCTGGAGTCCTCGCCTATGAGACGGTTTTTCCTGGTCCTGCTTGTTGCCGCACTGATCGGCGGCGGCGGGTACTATTGGTATGCCTCCCACACTGGCGGGGCGGGCAGCGGGACCACGGCGGGTGGGGCGGCGAACGGGGCGAAGACCCAGGCTCAGGCATCCGCCCGCACCGTGCCGGTGGTGACCCAGAAGGTGGCGGTGCAGGCGGTGCCGGAGCAGATCGTCACCATCGGCAGCGTCCAGCCCATCGCCGCCATCGCCATCAAGGCCCGCGTCGACAGCGTCGTGGAAACCGTTGCCTTTACCGAGGGGCAGGAGGTGAAGGCCGGCGACACGCTGTTCACGCTCGACAGCCGCTCGCTCGACGCCCAGCTGCGTCAGGCGCAGGCCAATCTGGAACGCGACCGCGCCAATCTGGACAAGGCCAAGGGCGACGTGAAGCGCTATGGGGAGCTGGTGCGCACCAGCGCCATTTCCCGCACCACCTATGACGCCGCCGTCGCCACCGCCGATGCGCTGGAGGGGACGGTGAAGGCCGACCTCGCGGCGATCGAGGCGGCGAAGGTGTCGCTCAGCTTCACCCGCATCACCGCGCCGATGGACGGCCGCACCGGCACCATCACCGCCAAGGTCGGCACCATGGTGCGCGCCGCCGACTCCAATCCGCTGGTCACCCTGACCCAGCTTCGTCCGATCAACGTCGCCTTCAACGTTCCGGAAAAGCACCTCCCGGCGATCCGCACCGCGATGGCCGCCGGCTCGCTTGCCGTGACTGCCAGCATCGCCGGCAGTCATGGCGAGACGGCGCAGGGCAAGCTGTCCTTCGTCGACAGCCAGGTCGACCAGCAGACAGGCACCATCCTGGTGAAGGGCGAGTTTCCGAACGCCGATACCCGGCTGTGGCCGGGCCAGTTCGTCGACACCGTCCTGACCCTGCGGGTCGAGCAGAACGCGCTGACCATCCCCGATCTGGCGGTGCAGACCGGTCAGAAGGGCCGCTTCGTCTATGTCGTCAAGCCCGACGAGACGGTGGAGGTTCGCCCGGTCACCGTCGAGCGCAGCCACGGCGGCCTCAGCGTCGTCGCCTCCGGCCTGCAGGCCGGGGAGCGGGTGGTGGTCGACGGCCAGTCTCGCCTGTTCCCCGGCGCCAAGATCAGCGAACGGGCCGGCAAGCCGGCCGCCCCCCCGCCCGGCGAGACGGTGGAAGGCGGCCGGCGGCAGGGCTCCGCCGTTGAGGAGACCGCCGGCACCCGGACGCAGACCACCGGGGGTGCGACGTGAACCTCTCCGAACTCTGCATCCGCCGTCCGGTGATGACCATTCTCCTGACGGCGGCGCTGGTGCTGAGCGGTCTGGCGGCCTACCGCCAGTTGCCCACCGCGGCGCTGCCGCGGGTGGATTTCCCGGTCATCAGCGTCAGCGCCAGCCTGCCCGGTGCCTCGCCGGAGACGATGGCGGCGTCGATCGCCAGCCCGCTGGAGCGCGAGTTCTCCACCATCGCCGGCATCGACACCATCACGTCGAACAGCACGCTCGGCAACACCAGCATCACCATCCAATTCGTGCTGGAACGCGACATCGACGCGGCGGCGGCCGACGTGCAGGCGGCCCTCGCCCGCACCCAGCGCCGGCTGCCGGCGGAGATGACGACGCCGCCCAGCTACCGCAAGGTCAACCCGGCCGACCAGCCCATCCTGTTCCTGTCGCTGAACTCGCCGACCCTGCCGCTGGCACGCCTGAACGACATCGCCGAGACGCTGATCCAGCCAAAGGTCGCGACCCTGCCGGGCGTGGCCCAGGTGCAGATCTACGGCTCGCAGAAATACGCCGTTCGGATTCAGGTCAACCCCAACGCGCTGGCTTTGCGCGGCATCGGTATCGACGAACTGCAGAAGGCGCTGGCCGCCGCCAACGCCAACACCCCCGTCGGCACCCTGACCGGCCAGCAGCAGCAGCTGGTGATCGCCGCCAACCCGCAGCTTCCCGACGCCGACGCCTTCCGCCAGCTGATCGTCGCCTATCGCAACAACGCCCCCGTGCGGCTGGGCGACGTGGCGAAGGTGCTGGACAGCGTGGAGAACGACCGCACCGCCAGCTGGCTGAACGGCACCCGCAGCATCATGCTGGCGGTCCAGCGCCAGCCCGACGCCAACACGGTCGACGTGGTGGACCGTGTGCGCGAGTTGGTGCCGGTCTTCCAGACCCAGCTTCCGGCCGCCGCCGCCATCCAGGTGGTCAACGATCGCTCGCAGTCGATCCGTCAGGCTGTGGAGGACGTGCAGTTCACCCTCGGCCTGACCATCGTGCTGGTCGTTCTGGTGATCTTCCTGTTCCTGCGCCGGCTGTCGGCGACGTTGATCCCGGCGCTGGCCGTGCCGATCTCGCTGATCGCGACGGCGGGCGGCATGCATCTGCTGGGATTTTCCGTCGACAACATCTCGCTGATGGCGCTGACCCTGGCGGTCGGCCTCGTGGTGGACGACGCCATCGTGATGATGGAGAACATCGTTCGCTATGTCGAAGAGGGGATGAAGCCGTTCGAGGCCGCGATCAAGGGCTCGCGCGAGATCGGCTTCACCATCCTGTCGATCACCCTGTCGCTGGTGGCGGTCTTCATCCCGATCCTGCTGATGGGCGGCGTCGTCGGGCGCCTGTTCCACGAATTCGCCCTGGTCGTCACCATGTCGATCGCCGCGTCGGCCTTCGTGTCGCTGACGCTGACGCCGATGATGTGCTCGCGCTTCCTCACCCACGCCCATGACCAGAAGGAAGGGTGGTTCGGCCGCACGCTGGAGGCGGGCTTCTCCGCCCTGCTGAACGGCTATGGGCGGACCCTGCGCTGGACCCTGCGCCACCGGCCGCTGATGGGGCTGGTGATGATCGGCACCATCATCGGCACCGTCCTGCTCTATCAGGCGATCCCCAAGGGCTTCTTCCCGACCGAGGACATCGGCCAGATCTTCGTGACGACGGAGGCGCGGGCCGACATCGCCTTCCCGTCGATGGCGGAACGGCAGCAGCAGGTCGCCGCCATCGTCAAGGCCAACCCGGCGGTGGTCGACGTCATCTCCTCCGTCGGGACCGGCGGCAACACCGGCAACCAGGGCCGCATGTTCATCACCTTGAAGCCGCGCGACGAGCGTCCGTCGGCGACCGAGGTGATCCAGCAGCTTCGCCGTCAGGTCGCCGGCATCCCCGGCATGGCGGTTTACATGCAGCCGGTGCAGAACCTGCGCATCGGCGGCCGCGCGTCCAAGAGCCTCTATCAGTACACCATCCAGGGCCTGGACCTGGACGAACTGTACCAATGGTCCGGCCGCCTGGAGCAGGCGCTGCGCGGTATCCCCATCCTGCAGGACGTCACCAGCGACCTTCAGCTCAACAACCCCCAGGCCTACGTCCACATCGACCGCGAGAAGGCGGCGACGCTGGGCATCGGCGTCGATCAGGTGCGCTCGACCCTCTACAGCGCCTTCGGCCAGCGGCAGGTCTCGACCATCTACACCCCCAGCAACGACTATCAGGTGTTGATCGAACTGGAGCCGAAATACCAGGGCGACGACAGTTCGCTGTCACGCATCTATGTCCGGTCCACCACCAGCGGCAAGCTGGTGCCGCTCGACGCCTTCGCGCGGGTGGAGCGCACGGCCGGCCCGCTGGCGGTGGCCCACCAGGGGCAGCTTCCCGCCGTCACCCTGTCCTTCAACCTGGCGCCCGGCGCCTCACTGGGGCAGGCGGTCGACCTGATCCGTGGGGCGGAGCGCGAGATGGGGCTGCCCGCCACCATCACCACCGGCTTCGCCGGCACCGCGCAGGTATTCCAGGACGCCCAGTCGGGGCAGGCCCTGCTGCTGGCGGCGGCGGTGCTGGTGATCTACATCGTGCTGGGCGTGCTGTACGAGAGCTTCATCCACCCGCTGACCATCCTGTCCGGCCTGCCCTCGGCGGCCATCGGGGCGCTGGCGACGCTGATTATGTTCGACACCGAACTCAGCGTCATCGCCATCATCGGCATCCTGATGCTGATCGGCATCGTGAAGAAGAACGCGATCATGATGATCGACTTCGCGGTGGAGGCCCGGCGCAATGGCATGGCGGCGCGCGACGCCATCGAGCAGGCCTGCCTGCTGCGCTTCCGCCCGATCATGATGACCACCATGGCGGCGATCATGGGCACCCTGCCCATCGCCATCGCCCATGGCGCCGCCGCCGAACTGCGCCAGCCGCTCGGTCTCGCCGTGGTCGGCGGGTTGTGCGTGTCGCAGGTGCTGACGCTCTACATCACGCCGTCGCTCTACCTCTACATGGAAGATTTCGGCCACTTCGTCGGCAACCTGTTCCGCAGCCGAAAGGCGGACGTGCCCCACGGCCCGATGCCGGCCAGCGGCGACGATTGAGGGGCGTTATGCCCCCTCCCTAACCCTCCCCCACCTTCGGTGGGAGAGGGGACTGCCGCCGCTTTGCAAACAACTCCCTCTACCGCCGAAGGCGGGGGAGGGAAGGGGCCTATGCGCAGCATGGGAAGGGAGGGGGCAACAGGTTGAAGGGCGGGGGTACCCGTCCGGAACCTTACACCGCGATCTGCGTGACCATCGGCGTGTTCACCCCGGCATCGGCGCGGCGGTAGGCGTCGATGGCTTCCGACCAGGGTTCGATGGTCAGGCCGCTGCCCATGGCTTCCTGATGGATGCTTTGCGCGACATAGCCGGCGTTCGGCAGGGCGTTCAGCGGCACAGGCCCGCCATTGACCGGGCCGGAGTCTTCCGTCGCACCGCCGATGGTGAAGCCACCGGCCGAGCCGGCCGATGATTTCGCCCGCGTCGCCGTCGATTCGGCATCGGCGCGCCCGCTGCCCTGCAGGGCGTCGCCGGTCGCCTCGGTGCCGTCCTTGCCGCGCTTGCGTTCCTCTTCGCCTGGGATACGGCGGATTGGTTGCACCGCCGCGGCGTCGCTCGCCAGCATCTGACGCAGCTTCGCGAGGCCCGCGTTGGGCGACGCGCCGGTCGGTGCGGGAAGGGCGGCCAGTCCGGACAAGGGGCGGTTACCTCAAAACAGCCAGTGGAACACGGGGGAAGCGCAGCAGCGCTCAAGCAGTATCGCTCATCCGGCGATCTTGCACAAACCACCTGCGATTCGAAACAGGGTAGTGAGGGAAAGGTTCCGAAATACTTAAAATGCCCCACAAATGTCTCCGTATTGCGACTCCATGGCGCAGAGGAGAACTCGGCAGGAGGGAATGGGGCTGTTACAGTAGCCCGTTCGATAGCGGACCAGCGAAACGACGGATGGCACCCAGACCTTGCCGGCCCAGATTCCCGACCTTCCCCAGAGTCCTGAATATCTGGCGCCCCGTCCTCTTCCGGGTGACGGACCTGGGCCGGAACCCGCAACCGGCGACGATCTCGCCGTGTTGGCTTTGGAGCAGATGGACCAGGGCGTGATGCTGGTCGATGCCGACCTGACGGTGCGCGTGATCAACGGCCGGCTTTACGAGATGTTCGAGGTGCCGCGCGGCTACATGCCCGGCGCCGACTACGCCCGCATCGTCCATTATCTCGCCCACCGCGGCGAATACGGTCCCGGCGACCCCGAGGCCATCGCCTCCCACAATCTGGATCGTGCGCGCCGCGCCGACCCGCCCCTGTACGAGCACCGCCGCCCCAATGGCCGGGTGCTGGAGGTGCGGACCCGCCCCACCTCCGGCGGCGGATTCCTCCGCACCTATTCCGACGTGACCGAGCGGCGACGCGCGGAGGACGAGCTTGCCACCCAGCGCCATCTGCTGCGCCTGACCCTGGAGAATATGGGGCAGGGCATCGTTCTGCTCGACCGCGACCTGCATTACATCGCCTGGAACAGCAATGCGCTGGACATACTGGGCGTGTCGGAGGAGGTGATGCGCGCCAATCCGGCGCTGCCCGACGTGGTGCGGCACCAGATCGCCAACGGCATCGTTGGACTGCCGTCCGGCGCCCCCGATTTCGGCGACGACCTCGACGCCAAGACCGTCTATCTGATGGACCGCATCGGTCGGCCGGAGCGGGAGTTCATCTATGCCCGGCCCCAGGGCGACGGTCGGTTCATCGAGGTGCGGGTGGTGCCGCTGCCGGACGGCGGGCAGGTGCGGACCTTCACCGACATCACCGACCGCCTGATCGCCGACGAGGCGCTGCGCCAGAGCCGCGAGATCCTGACGGGGGTGATCGATGCCATCCCGGCCTTGATCGACGTGAAGGACCGCGACGGCACGGTGCGCCTGACCAATCGTTACTACCGCGAGACCTACGGCCCCGCCGCCGCTCCGCCGCCCGGCCCCTCCACCGACCGTGCCACCGCTCTCGACCGGCTGGTGGTTGACAGCGGCCAGGGCGTTCCCTTTCACGAGGACCGCGCCCCCGACGGCGACGGTGCGATGCGCGACTGGCTGACCACCAAGATGCCGCTGACCGACGATGACGGCGAGGTCACCCACATCGTCACCGTGGCCCTGGACATCACCGCGAGAAAGCGGGCGGAGGCCGAACTTCGCGACGCCCAGGCCAGCCTGATCCAGGCGGAGAAGCTGTCGTCGCTGGCCCAACTGGTCGCCGGCGTTGCGCATGAGGTGAACACCCCCATCGGCGTCACCCTGACCGCCATCTCCCATCTGGCGGAGGAGGTCGGCCGCATCCGCACCTTGTTCGAGGAAAACCGCATCCGCCGCAGCGATTTCCGGGATTTCCTGGAAGTCGCCTGGGAATCGACGCGGATGATCCTGTCGAACGTGGAGCGCGCCACCGGCCTGATCCAGAGTTTCAAGCAGGTCGCCTCCGACCAAGCCAGCGGCGAGCGCCGTGCCTTCGACCTCGCCGCCTATGTCGACGAAGTGCTGCTGAGCCTGCGCCCCCGCCTGCGCCGCACCCGCGTGACGGTGGAACTGGACATTCCCGCCGGCCTGATCGTCGACGGCTATCCCGGTTCCTTTGCGCAAGTGCTGTCGAACCTGATCATCAACGCCCTGGTCCACGCCTTTGACGAGGGCGAGCCCGGCCGCATCCTGCTGTCCGCCCGCGAGCAGCCGACCGGCTGGATCGAGATGCATTACGCCGACGACGGCAAGGGCATCCCCGCCGACATCCGCTCCCGCATCTTCGACCCCTTCTTCACGACCAAGCGCGGCCTGGGCGCCAGCGGCCTGGGCCTGAGCATCTGCGCCAACATCATGACCGGTACCATGCGCGGCAGCATCGCGCTGGAAGATGGCGAGGGGAAAGGCACGCGCTTCGTGCTGCGGTTTCCGGTGGGGTAGGTGCCACCGTGCTCAGGGTGAATCGATCCAGGGAATCGACGAGGGTTGGCCATTCCCTTGCGAATTCGCAATGCCACCCACTCACCATCTCATTAGTCTGCTCTCATATTCTCAGCCAAAGCCGCGCATCGCGGCACCGGAATGGAGCACATGCCATGGCGACCCACACCGACCTGAACGCCCCGATCTATGAGCACTTCAATCCGGGCATCTTCCTGCTCGGACTGCTGGCTGCGGCGTTGATGCTGCTGATCCTGCCAATCGGCTTCATCTTCCACCCGAGCATCATCCTCTATGCGGCCCTTCTCGGCACCGCGCTGTTCTTCGTCGCCATTTGGAAGATGACCGCCGGCTCCAAACGGACCTGATCCACGCGGACTGGACGGGGTCAAACTCCAAGGAAGCGAGAGGTACTCAGCGCGTGAAGATTTCTTCCCGGTCGGTGTAGCGGGTCGGGCGGTTGTGAGTTGCGGAACCCGGCCGGATGCGGCGGCCGGTGCAATTGGTGATTGCCAGACGCGCACTACCTCCGGTCCTGTGATCGTCGGACATTGGCCATGCTTCAGCAACCCACAAGGAAGGCATGGTCATGGGAGGGGTATCTGCAAGAGAAATTCGTTTCCCCACGTCCGGACGGAATCTGACGGGAGGAAGCGGCCGCGACGTGCTGTTCGGCGGTGCAGGTGACGACACAATCACCGGCAACGGTGGAAACGACTACATGGAGGGCGGAGCGGGCCGTGACCGCTTCGTCCTCAGTCCCGGCGACGGTTGGGACTGCATCGGTGATTTCCGGGCCGGACGCGGCGGCGACGTGCTGGACCTCGGCAACTGGAAGGTGACCGGCGGCCTTTCCAAGCTCCTTGCCTCGTCCCACCAGGACAGCGACGGCCTCGTCATCGAGTTCAGCGCGACTGATTCGGTCAAGCTGATGGGCGTGACCGCCGGCATGCTGACCGCTGACAATGTGCTGTTTGCCGCCGCCGGCGGGCGGCAGATCGCGGGCGGTGCCGCGCGCGACCTGCTGTTCGGCGGTGCGGGTGACGACACCATCACCGGCAATGGCGGCAACGACTATATGGAAGGCGGCGCTGGCCGTGATCGCTTCGTCCTCAATCCCGGCGACGGTTGGGACTGCATTGGTGATTTCCAGGCCGGACGCGGCGGCGACGTGCTGGACCTGCGCGGCCGGCAGGGCATTGGCCGCTTTGAGAAGCTGCTGGCCGGATCGCATCAGGATGCCGACGGGCTGGTGCTGACCTTCGGGCCGACCGACAGCGTCAAGCTGATGGGCGTTACCCGCAACATGCTGACCGCCGACAACGTCCTGCTCGGCAACGACGGACCGGCGCGCGCGACCGCGGTGTTCGTAGCCACCGATGCGCAGCATGGCAGTGAGCTTTGGGGAAGCGACGGCACCGACGCTTCCCTGCTGCGCGACATTGCCTCCGGCACCGCCGACTCTGGCATCATTGGGCCGGTGAGCGCCGGCGGGCGGGCCTTCTTCACCGCCGATGACGGAGTCCATGGCCGTGAACTGTGGGTCAGCGACGGGACGGCGGCCGGCACCCGCATGGTGTCCGACATCGTGCCGGGCAGTGGCGGATCCAACCCGCTGGCGCTGACCGCCTTCGGCGACCGCCTGCTGTTCCAGGCCAATGATGGCGTGCACGGCACCGAACTCTGGGTGAGCGACGGTACGGCGGCCGGAACCCGTCTGCTGAAGGACATCGACGCTGGCGCCGCATCCTCCAACCCCGTCTCCTTCACCCAAGTCGGCGACGACGTCTATCTCTCCGCCCGCGATGCGGAGCATGATGCCGCCCTGTGGAAGACCGACGGGACGACGGCCGGCACGATGATGGTCAAGGACTTCCTGCCCGGGAACCAGGACCCGCCGGTGATGGCGATCATCCAACCGTCGCACCTGACCGCGGCGGAGGATCGACTGTACCTGACCGCCTGGGACGGCACTGGCGGCTTCACTCAGTTGTGGGTGACGGACGGGACCGAGGCGGGAACGACCAAGCTGCGCGACGACCTGACCGATCTGCCGCAATTCGGCATCGACCTCCACATGGGCGCCGTCGGCACGCAGCTTTACTTCAACAACACCGTCGATCTCTGGACCAGCGACGGCACGGTGGAAGGGACCCGGCGGGTCCGGCAGAATTTCCCCGACACCTACGCCGCGCCCCAGGGTTTCGCTGCCGCCGGCGACACGCTGTACTACGTCAATTACGACCGCCATTCCGGCTACGAGCTGATGGCGACCGACGACAGCGGCGCGAGCGGGACCTTCCTCGGCGACCTCAACCCCGGGACGGCCAGCAGCAGGCCCCATGATTTGACGGCCATCGGCGATACGATGTACTTCGCCGCGGATGACGGCACCACCACCACCCTGTGGCAGAGCGGCGGCCACAGCTGGGATACCCGCAAGGTCGTCGATGCTGGTGGCAACGACAGCTGGTCCTCCGTCATCAACCTCAGTGCGGTGGGCGGCGACCTCTATTTCAGCGCCAAGGACCAGTCCCAGGCTGACGCCATGTTCCGCCTCGACACCGGCAGCGGCGAAGTAACCCGGCTCGCCGGCTCCTACGGGCTGCCCCTGGGCGGGTCGGCCGTGGTGGCGGTGTAGAAGTCTCCTGAGCCGTACCGAAAAAGAAGGCGCCCTCCCCAGCATCACCGGGGAGGGCGCCTTTGCTTCAAATCACCTCACTGAACCACCTGAACCGCCTCACTCCGCCGCCAGCGGCTGCGGGGCGGCGACCGGAGCGCGGAAGTCGGCCAGCAGCTTGGCTTCCTTCGCCTTCGCCGCAGCCACGTTGCGGGCCTTCACCGGGCCGTAGCCGCGCATCTCCATCGGCAGCGACGCGATCTCCACCGCCAGAGCCAGCTTCTCGCGGGTCAGGCCGTTCAGCAACTCGCCCACCACCGCCTCGTAATCGGCGATCAGCTGGCGTTCCTGGCGGCGCTCGGCGGTGCGGCCGAACGGGTCCAGCCGGGTGCCGCGCAGGCGCTTGCCCTTGGCCAGCAGGCGCAGGGCGTGCAGCATCCATGGGCCGAAGGTCTTCTTCTTCGGCTCGCCGCCGTCCTCGGCGGTCTCGCCCATCACCGGCGGGGCCATGTGGAAGGTCAGCTTCCAGTCGCCTTCGAACATGCGCTGCACATTCTCGACGAAGCCGCTGTCGGTGTAGAGGCGGGCCACCTCATACTCGTCCTTGTAGGCCATCAGCTTGAAGTGGGCGCGGACGACCGCCTCGGTCAGCGCGGTGGAGCCGGGGACCTTCTGCTGCTCCGTCCGGCGGGTCCAGTCGACCAGCGCATGGAAGCGGGCGGCATAGGCGGCGTCCTGGTAATCGACCAGGAAGCGGTGGCGGCGCTCGATCACCTCCTCCAGGCTGCCGGACTGGCGGCGCTGGTCGAGCAGCAGCGATTGCGTGGCCTGCACCACCTCCTGTGGCTTGGCGGCGGCCTCGACCGACGCCAGATCGACGGCGGCGCGGCGGCCCCACTGGAAGGCGTCGAGGTTCAGCTTCACCGACACGCCGTTCAGTTCGATCGCCTTCAGGATCGATTCCTCGGTCAGCGGGATCAGCCCCTTCTGCCACGCATAGCCCATCAGGAACGGGTTGGCGTAGATGCTGTCGCCCAGCAGCGCGGTGGCCAGCTTCGTCGCGTCGAAGGCATCGACATTGGCGTCGCCGCCGCAGGCCTTGCGGATGTCGCCGACCAGATCGCGCACCGGGATCACCATGTCCGGCTTCTTGATGAAGTCGGCGGTGATGCTGTCATGGGTGTTGATGACGGCGCGGGTGCGGCCGGCGGTCATCTTCGACAGGCCGTCGCCGGCCGCCGCGACGATCAGGTCGCAGCCCAGCACCGCGTCGGCCCCGCCGGCGGCGATGCGGACGGAGTGGATGTCCTCCGGCGTGTTGGCGATGCGGATGTGGCTGGTCACCGCGCCGCCCTTCTGCGCCAGCCCGGTCATGTCGAGCACGCCGACGCCCTTGCCCTCGATATGGGCGGCCATGCCCAGCAGCGCGCCGATGGTGACGACGCCGGTGCCGCCGACGCCGGTGACATACAGGCTCCAGGTCTTGTCGAAGGCCGGGATGGCGGGGGCGGGCAGGGCGGTGGCGTCGGCCGACTTCGCGGCAGCCGGCTTCGGCTTGCGCAAAGACCCGCCTTCCACCGTCACGAAGCTGGGGCAGAAGCCCTTGGTGCAGGAATAGTCCTTGTTGCAACTGGACTGGTCGATCTGGCGTTTGCGGCCGAACTCGGTCTCCTGCGGGATCACCGACACGCAGGACGACTTGGCGGAGCAGTCGCCGCAGCCTTCGCAGACCAGTTCGTTGATGACGACGCGCTTGGCCGGGTCGACCATCTTGCCGCGCTTGCGGCGGCGGCGCTTCTCGGTGGCGCAGGTCTGGTCATAGATCAGGACGCTGACACCGGGGACCTCGCGCATCTCCTTCTGCACACGGTCGAGGTCGTCGCGGTGCTCGACATTGGCGTACTGCGGCAGGCCGCTGTTGATGCCGTACTTCTCCGGCTCGTCGGAGACAACTGTGATGCGCTGGACGCCTTCTGCCCGCAGGACGTTGGCGATCGACTGCACGGTCAGCGTGCCGTCGAAGGGCTGGCCGCCGGTCATGGCGACCGCGTCGTTGAACAGGATCTTGTAGGTGATGTTCACCTTGGCGGCGATGGCCTGACGGATCGCCAGGATGCCGGAGTGGAAATAGGTGCCGTCGCCGAGGTTGGCGAAGATGTGCTTTTCCTCGGTGAAAGCGGCTTGACCGACCCACGGCACGCCTTCGCCGCCCATCTGGGTGAAGGTGTCGGTCGAGCGGTCGAGCCACGTCGCCATGTAATGGCAGCCGATGCCGCCCAGCGCGCGGCTGCCCTCCGGCACGACGGTGGAGGTGTTGTGCGGGCAGCCGGAGCAGAACGTCGGCTTGCGCACCACGCGGGCGACATGGGCCTTCTGCTTCTCCTGCGCGTCGAGGAAGGCGATGCGGCGGACGAGATTCTCGTTGTCGATGAAGCGCTGCAGGCGGCGGCCGATCACCACGGCGATCTGGGCCGGAGTCAGCTCGCCGGCGCTGGGCAGGATCCACTCGCCCTGTTCGTCGAACTTGCCGACCACCTTCGGGCGGACGTCGGGGTTCCAGTTGTAGAGCTGTTCCTTCAGCTGGTTCTCGATGACCGCGCGCTTCTCCTCGACCACGACGATCTCTTCCAAACCCTCGGCGAAGTGGCGGACGCCATCACGCTCCAGCGGCCAGGGCATGCCGACCTTGTAGACGGTGATGCCCCAATCGGCCGCCATCTCCTCGGTGATGCCCAGCTCGTCGAAGGCTTGGCGGACATCGAGATAGCTCTTGCCGGTGGTGACAATGCCGAAGCGCGGACGCGGGCTTTCCATCACCACCCGGTCCAGCTTGTTGGCACGCGCGAACGCCAGGGCGGCGTACAGCTTGTGCTTCATCAGCCGGTGTTCCTGCTCCAGCGGCGGGTCGGGCCAGCGGATGTTCAGCCCGCCCGGCGGAAGCGCGAAGTCGGTGGGGATGACGGGGGACACGCGGTGCGGGTCGATGTAGACCGACGCCGAGGTATCCACCGTCTCCGCGATCGTCTTCATCGCGATCCAGCAGCCGGAATAGCGGCTCATCTGCCAGCCGATCAGGCCGTAATCCAGGATCTCCTGCACCCCCGACGGGTTCAGCACCGGGATCATGGCGTGCATATAGGCGTGTTCGGACTGGTGCGGGAAGGTGGAGGATTTGCAGTTGTGGTCGTCGCCGGTCAGCACCAGCACGCCGCCGTTCTTCGAGGTGCCGGCCGCGTTGGCATGCTTGAACACGTCGCCGGAGCGGTCGACGCCGGGGCCCTTGCCGTACCACATGGCGAAGACGCCATCATACTTGGCGCCCTTGAACATGCCGACCTGCTGGCTGCCCCAGACGGCGGTGGCGCCCAGCTCCTCGTTCACGCCGGGTTGGAACTGGATGTGGTTCTTTTCCAGGAACTTGCGGGCGTTCCACAGATTCTGGTCGAAGCCGCCCAGCGGCGACCCGCGATAGCCGGAAATGAAGCAGCCGGTGTTCAGCCCGGCGGCGAGGTCGCGCTGGCGCTGCATCATCGGCAGGCGCACCAGCGCCTGGGTGCCGGTGAGATACACGCGCCCCTCTTCGAGCGCGTACTTGTCTTCGAGCGAGACAGTTGCGAGCGCCATTCTTCATTTCCTCCCATCGGTCGGCAGCCTGGCAAACTCCGGTGCGGAGTGCTGGGACGCCGATTTGTTCGCTGGGCAAAAAGGTAATGAAGGCTGTCTTATATCGCAACGCCTGCGGCCGGCCGGATCGCAAAAAGCAAGGATCGGCCGGCAACCGGCGGTCTTCCGTAACGGAGCGTATGGAATGCCCTGCCTTGCGGAAATTCCCGCTCCGCTTCCTTCTCGCCCGGAGCCTGTCCAAGCGATATGGGGATGGACTCAGCGGCCGGTGAGGGGGGATTTGCCCGGAGGGGTCGGGCTGCCGCCCTCGGGCCAGTTGCCGAAGTCGGAGTGGTCGCGCGCGGCCAAGGTGCGGACGCTGGCGCGCAGCGTGCGGATCAGGCACAGCGCCACCGCCATCGACTGGGTGCTGCCGTCCGACCCCACCAGCCAGCGCAAGGCTGCGGCATGGGCCTGCAGGGCGTCGATATAGCCCTCGACATCCGGCTCCACCCAGGTGACGCAGGTGGACAGCGACGCGACGATGGAGGACGCGGCGGAATCGCCGGCGGTGGCGATCTGCAGATCGGACAGCGAATGGCGCAGCCGGCTGCCGATCGGGTCCGGCCGGTCGATGGCCGCCTCCAACTTGTCGAGCGCCAGCAGCAGCCGCACCCGCTTCGGATCGTCGCTGCGCATGGTGGCGGCGCTGCGGTCCGGCGGCGTCACCGACGCAGGGACGGCTGACGGCGGCATGGGAGGCGGCAATTGTGCTGCGCCGCTGATGACCGGGCGCGGCGCCGTCGGCCGGGGGGAGGGCAGGCCGGCGGGGGAGATGCCGCCCTGGTCGGCCGGGCGTGCGGAGTCCGGGCGGCTTTCGCTGCGGGTCGCGGTTCCATCGCTGGCCCCCCCGGTGGCCGTACGCGGCGTGCCGTCGCGACGGTTCAGCACCGCGTCGATGCGCCGGGCCAGCGTGGCGGCCGGCACCGGCTTAGCCAGCACGCTGTCGGCGCCGGCATCCCAGGCGCTGCGCACGGTGGCGAGATCGGCGTTGGCGGTCAGCACGATGATCGGCATGTTGGGCCGCAGGCTGCCCGGCGATTGGCGAATCCACTGGATCAGCTGCGCGCCGCCCACCGGTTCCATCACCCAGTCGGTCACCATCAGGTCGAACACCTCGCGCCGCAGCGCGTCCTTGGCCTCCTGCCCGTTGGCGACCGCGGTGATCTGGCCGACACCCCAAAGCCCCAGCATGTCCTTCAACGCCCGCTGCAGCAGCGGATTGTCGTCGACAATCAGGATCTTGACGGGGGAGGCGGGTCGCTTCGTCATGGAGTGGTTCCGATGATGCGGCTGTGACAGTCCCCATATCCGCCTCGCCCCGCTCCTTTTCATGGGAAGGGGACGGGTAAGCGACCAATGAGACGCCCGATGCACCGTTGGGTGGGCCGGGTTATCCCCTCCGCCGTTCGAAAGGGTAACCGGCCTGCGACACCACCCCTTTCGATGCGCAGCCATGGACGCGGCGCATATCAGAAGACCCTGATGGTGGTGGACGCGCCGCCCTCGCACTCCTATGATTCCCACCATTCTCCTATGGGAAAGGGCGATGTGATGGACGGCGGATGCGGTGGCGGATCCTGTGGCGGCGGTTCCTGCGGCGGTGGGTCTTCCCGTCCGTCCAGCGGACCGGACGATCTGAAGCACACGATGCGGATGGCGATGGTGGTGAACGGGCTGCTCGGCGCCTTGCTGCTCACCGCTGCCAACGCGACGCAGGCGGTGTCGCTGTGGGCGGCGGCGCTGCTGGTGCTGAACCACGCCGCCAGCCATGCGGTGACCCTGGTCGGCACGGGGCGGCGGCCCGACCTGTGCGCCCGGCTGTCGATGCTGCAAGGTGTGGCGCTGGCGGTTGCCGCCGTGGCTCTGGTGGTGACTGCCGGGCGCAGCATCGCCGGCATGACCATTCCCGACGTGCCGCTCGCCAGCCTTGCCCTGCTGCTGGCCATCGGCGTGACGGTGGCGACCGCGACCCTGCTGTTCGCCAACCGGCGCGGCACGCTGACCCTGCGGGCGATCTGGCTCTGCTCGCGCAGGGACGTGCTGCCGCTTGCCGCCGGGCTGGTTGGTCTGGCGGCGAGCTGGCTTCTGCTCGACGGCGCGCCGGATGCGCTGGCTGGCGCCGGGGTGGCGGCGGTTCTGCTGGCGGGCGCCTGGGGGCTGCTGCGCGGCGGAATGGTGGGTGAGGAGAGCAGATACTCATAGCGGACGCCCCCGCTCTAGATCGGCATGGAGCTTACGGCTACGAACCCGAGCGTACCGACTGGTTCCGTCGTGGCAACAAATGCGCTGTTTGACTGCCTGTGGCACGAAAAGCCGGCAACCAGCCTCATGGCCATGCGTGAGGCTCGCCTGCATTGGCCGATACCAGCGTGGTCTCGGATCGTCGGGCCGGATCCGGATGCGCGGATGACGAGGCTGCGTTCGCTACATCATTGTTAACCCTCTCGCCCGCTTCTCCCCCTTCCGTTGCGGTGCGGCGTTTTCCTATTACCAGATAGAGAAAATGCCTCAGCGGTTTACGCGTAAATTTGCCTGTGCTATTGGGAAAATCTTCCGGCGCAGTGTTGTGGCCGTGGACTTCATGAAAGCGGTGGGGATCAAACAATGGCAGGTAATCTCGGCCCGACACTGGATGCGTACGCGGTCTTCGCCGGCGGCGGCGTAAAAGGGGCAGCGTTCGCCGGCTGCCTTGTCGAGGCTGAGGAATGCCGAATCAATTTCGTTGGATACGGTGGCACATCAGCTGGAAGTCTCGTGGCTTTGCTTGCTGCGGTTGGATATTCACCCGCTGAAATCAAGCATATTATGATCGAGGAGGTTGATTACCAGAGAATTCTAGGTGATTCTGGATGGGATCTTCTTACCAAGGGGAAAGATTTACGTGAAGAGCTGATGGGGCACTTTCGAGATCCAGGAATTGGTCTTTTTGGTATCGGTTGGGATTTGTGGAGGAAAAATCCAAAATTTGAGCCGGCCCGGAAAATATTGGACGATCTCGGTCTTTGCGATGGTCAGTATCTCCGCACCTTGGTCAAGGATTTCGTGGTGCGTCGTGGCGGACGCTACGCCGATCTCAAGATGGAAAGCGATATCACTTTCCAACATTTGCGGGATTGTGGCGCCAAGCCCTTGAAGGTTGTGGCTTCGGACCTGCGCAGTCGCAAGGCCGCGGTGTTTTCAGCCATCGAAACCCACTATGGCCAGTCGGTAGCGAAGGCCATCGGTGCGTCGACTTGCTACCCCTTCGTGTTCAAGCCGGTCACAGACGGCGACAATCGGTTGGTTGACGGCGGACTTTCCAGCAACCTGCCGGTTTTCCTTTTCGATGAGGAGCGTCGCAGAGATCTTCGACCTATGATTGCGTTCGATTTGATCGAGCAACCCAGGGAGCATGAGGGTCCTTATCGCTTCGGGGACTTTCTTGGAGATTTGATCGCCACGGCGCTGAGCGCCGGTGATTCTCTGCTGCGCGCTTCAACGTCCGACATCATCCATGTGCCGATACCGGTTCCCGCCGGCATTGACACGCTGAAATTCGATCTGAGTAAGGCCGAAAAAGAGCAGCTCTTCTTTTCGGGCAATCACCATGCCGCGAAACGCCTGCGCAAGCACTTCGAGCAAGCCCGCGAAGCCACCACCGACGCTGCTTCCATCCAAGCGGCGCTTGTGGAACCTCTTTTGGTCGAGGCGGTTCTCAAAGCGACCATCGACGAAGTCGAGCGTTTCACCAAGGGCCTGGGAGGGGAGGCATGCCGGCACGTTCGGGCATATGTCATGCTTCCGGCAGACCAAGAGCAGCAGATGGTTGTGTACAACTGGAACATGCGGGACGTTTCCGGAGCGGACTCTGATATTTCATGGAAAATCCCATTGAGCAAAGGGCCTTCGGGGTTCGTGCGTGAACAGAACCAATCTCGTGTCTTTCTGCCTCAGGAGGTGCGGCGCAAACCTGAGTCGTTCGGTCTGACCGAGGCAGAGGCGGCAGCAATTCCAAAGGGGGTGGAAAACGCACCGCAAACGGCACTCTGCGTGCCGATCCACAGGTATGTGCGGGGAGTTCGTTCTGCAGGAGATAACTCTTCGGTTGTGGGCACACTCACTATTGACACGCGGAGCACGCTGGAAAAATGTCGATGGATGGACGATAATGGTGACGTAGACCGAGAGCTTATCGCCCTCGTGAGGGTCTGGTGCGACGTGATCGCCAAGCTGCTGGCTTAGGAGAGAAGGCAATGATGAGCGGGTTCAAAACGTTGCACAGTCAGACCGTCAAAGTCGGCGATGGCGACTTTGTGGTGAAGGAAACCTACGAGCCTAAGTATCAGTATTTTCGCAGCTACAGCGAGTTCGTAAAGCCGCGTGCGGACACAGCGGTTACTGCAATGATTACCGAGACGAAGAACTCCTCCGGTAGCTGATAATTGGTGATGTAGCTCGCTCGCCCCGCCTCGCCCAGCGTCAGCATGGTGCTTCGCACCGTGCTGACGTGGTAGACAGACCGGGGATTCGCCTGAAGGCGGCGGAGCGTAGGCTGGGGGCTGTCGGCGCCACCTCAGCCCCTTTCTCACGACGCCCCTTTCTCATGACCGCTGCCGCAACCGCTCCAGCAGCCCCTTGGTGGCGAACCCGTCCGGAATTTCCCCGATGGACGCCTGGAACCGCCGCACCGCGTTGCGCGTGTTCGCCCCGACGATCCCGTCCGCTGCGCCTGGCTCCATGCCCAGCGCCGCCAGACGCTGCTGCAGGTCGATGCGCTCGTCGCGGCTCAGCGCCTGTTCTTCGCGCGGCCAGCTGCCGCGGACACCGGGCTTGCCGGTCATGCGGTCGGCCAGCAGGGCGACGGCCAGCGAATAGCTGGTCGACGGGTTGTAGCGCATGATCGCGCGGAAATTGTCGCGCACCAGGAAGGCCGGCCCGCGATGCCCGGCCAGCACCAGGATCGCCGCGGACCCGTCGCCGTCAAGCTCGCTGCCGTCCAGCGGACGCACGCCCAGCCGGCGCCATTCCGACAGCGGCTTGGTGATGCTCAGTTCGGCCTGATCGTAGGCGAAGCCGTCGGGCAGCCGCACCTCCTGCCCCCACGGTTCGCCGGGACGCCAACCGTTGGCGAGCACGAACTTGGCGGTGGAGGCCAGGACGTCGGGCATGCTGCCCCAGATGTCGCGATGTCCGTCGCCGTCCTCGTCCACCGCGTTGCGCAGGAAGACGGTCGGCATGAACTGGGTCTGGCCCATGGCCCCGGCCCAGGAGCCGCTCATCCGTTCCGGCGGGATGTCGCCGGACTCGAGGATGCGCAGGGCGGCCAGCAGTTCCGAGCGGAAATAGGCGGCGCGGCGGCCCTCGAAGGCCAGCGTCGTCAGCGCGTCAATGACCGAGAAGTTGCCGGTGGACTTGCCGAAATCGGATTCCACCCCCCAGAAGGCGACCAGGACCTCTCCCGGTACGCCGGTGCGGCGGGTGATGCGGGAAAGCAACGCCGCATGCTCCTGCAGCTTCTGCCGGCCGTCCTGGACGCGCTTTTCATTCACGGCGCTGTCCAAATACTGCCACACTTGCCGGGTGAACTCGGGCTGGGCCGAGTCCAGCTCCACCACACGGTCGGACAGCTTCACCCGCTGGAAGGCGCGGTCGAAGGTCTGCGGGCGGATGCCCTGGCTCAGCGCCTCGGTACGCAACGCCGCCAGCCATTCGGCGAAGGAGACGGACTGCTGCGCTGCCGCCGCCGGGGCTGGAATGGCGGCAGCCGTCGGGGTGCCGGAGACAACCGGGGCGGTGGCGCCGGTGCTCTGGCAGCCGGCCATCAGCAGGGTGGCGAGAAGGAGGCGGGCGGGATGACGGAACGGGACTCGCATGCGCTCGACCGTGATCGGAGGGGGAACCGGGGCGTGACCCTAAGGCTCCCGGCCGCAAGGCTCAACCGACAAATGGATGCTTCCGGGGTGGAACCCCCGATTGCGGGGGCGACACGCTTGCAGGGCCGGCGGACCGGTCCATATCAAAATCCAGCGCATCGCTTTCGCAATTCCCGTCCGGCGGGTCTCCGACTTTCGGTGCCGATCCCGGAAAGACCGGTTCCCGACAAGGATGACGGGACGGGAGCGAAATCCGGAACACCGCCTTCCTCTATTGCGTTGATCTGGAGGCACATCGATCCGGAACGCGCAACGATCGGGTGCCGCTTCGACGAAGAGGCCGCCTTCTGTCACGGAATGCCAAGGGTGCCGTCGCCATGAAAATCGTGATCTTCGGCTTGACCAACGGGTATCGCCATGATGGCGGGCACAGATCGCGCTGGCGTGCGCTGATCCAGGCGCTGGCGATCCGCGGCCATCGCGTCGTCGCGGTCGAACGCAGCGGCCCCGATGCGCCGACGCCCTGGACGATCCCCGGCGGCGACGTGCTGTCCTACGGCGCCTGGGACGAGGTCGTCGTGGAGGCGGCGGCGCAGGCCGACGATGCCGGGGTGGCGCTGGTGGTGGCACAGGGGCCGGACGCCCGCCTTGCCGCCGACCTCGTCCGCCAGTCCAAGGCACCGCGCCGTGTGCTCTACGATCCCGAAGCGGCGGTCAGCCTGACCGCGCTGGAGGCCGGGGAGAGCGTGGCCCATCTGCCGGCCGACGGGCTGGGCGGCTTCGACATGGTGCTCGCCTCCTGCGGCGGGCCGGCGCTGGACCGCTACCGCGCCAAGGCAGGGGCGGAGTCGGTGCTCCCGCTCTATCCCTGGATCGTGCCGGAGGTGGACAAGCCCGGCGACTTCAAGCGGGAGTATCTGGGCGACCTCTGCTGCATCGTCGGCGGGCCGGACGGCATCCGCGAGGGGCTGGACAACTTCTTCGTCAACCCCGCCCAACGGCTGACCCGCCGTCGCTTCGTGCTGGTCGGCGCCGATCTGCCGGACGGCGTGCCGCGCGCCTCCAACATCCTGACCTTCCCCGATCTCGACCCGGCGCAGCATGCCGACGTGCTGGCTTCGGCCAGTCTCGCGCTGACGCTGGCCCGCGACGACGAGCGCAAGATCGGCTGGTGCCCGTCCGACCGGCTGTTCCTCGCCGCCGCCTGCGGCTCCGCCATCGTCGCCGACCAGTGGGAGGGGCTGGACAGTTTCTTCGAGCCCGGGCGCGAAATCCTGGTGGCCGCCCAGACCGACGACGTCACCACCGCGATGATGCTGCCGCGCAACCACCTGACCGACCTCGGCCGCCGGGCGCGCAAGCGGGTGCTGGCCGAACACAGCGCCGAACGCCGCGTGCAGGAACTGCGCGGCATTCTCGACCTGAAGGGCGGCGGCGACGACTGAGGGCGTCATGCTCAACGGGAGTGCACAAGAGCGGGGAGCGGGCTATGGTCCGCTCCCCGTTTCGTTTGCGCTAAATCAGGGAGCCTGCCGCCGATGCCGACCGTCACCATCCGCCCCGCCGTCGAGGAGGATTGCGCCACCATCCTGCGTTTCGTCCGCGAACTGGCGGAGTTCGAGCGCGAATCCGATGCGGTCAAGGCGACCGAGGAGGATTTCCGCCGCGACGGCTGGGGGCCGCAGCCGGTGTTCGAGGCGCTGATCGCCGAGTTGGACGGCGCGCCGGTCGGTTTCGTCCTGACCTTCCGCAACTTCTCCACCTGGGAGGGGCGGCCCGGCCTGTATGTGGAAGACCTCTACGTCACGCCTGACGCGCGGCGCTACGGCGTCGGCCGCAAGCTGCTGGCCGCGGTCGCGCAACGCGCGGTGGAGCGCGGCTACCGTCGTGTCGATCTGAGTGTCCTGGATTGGAACCCGGCGCGCGGATTCTACGACCGGATCGGGTTCAGCCAGATGAAGGAATGGCTTCCCTACCGCCTGACCGGCGAAGCGCTGGCCAATCTCGCGGCCGAGGGGCTCGCGGCCGAGGGTTTGGCCGGGGAGAAGTAAGGCGTGGGATCAGGCGGCGCGGTTCAACGCGGACGCGCCGATGATCTCGGCATAGTCGGCGCGTTCGTTGCGCAGGTTGGCAAGAAGATCGACCAGACTGTCGCGAACGAAAGCGTCGTCCTGCTCGACGATGGTGTCTTGGGTCAGTCGAATGAACTGATCGAGAAGCTCGATGTGGGCTGCGGAGGACGCGTTGATCTTCTTGGTGTTGACGGCGCCGATCATGTAAATCTCCCTTGGCCTGAGCGTTCCCGATGACCCAATAAGGCCACCGGGCCAGTTAAAGACTTCCTAACGGGACTATGCGGCAGGTGGTATCTTCGGGGGTACTTCCGATCTATGGTCCTATCGCCTGCGACCACTCCGAAGAGTTACCCCGAACGTTCAAAGCCACGCTCGATACCCTGCTACAATAGGTCGCTGTTGGATGTCCCGGCGGGTGCCTTGCACTATGACAACACGCACCGCTATGTCAGGTTGCTCAGCGCGCCTGAGGGAATTGGAGGGAGGGACTACCAAAGGGTGTGGTCCCGTCAACCCCGTTTGAGATCATGACCTCCCTGGAAATGCCGGCCGCTGGACTTATCAGGCGGCGCGGCGGGCGGTCATGCGGTCGCGTGCGTCGGCGCGTTCCAGCGCGCGGGCGACCAGATCGTCGAAAATCCCGCCGATGGGCGCATCCAGAACCGCAGCCCGCCCGGCCGGCATCGGGCCTTCCATCAGGACAGAGCCTTCCTCCCCCGGGCCGAGAACGCGCCAGCCGCGGCTCTTCATCTCCGAAACGCGCGTCCGGGCAATGAAGGCGCGGATATGGTCGTGTGCCAGATCGTCCATTCTGTTCCCCCTGTCGCTGTCGCCCAATGCTGTCGCCAAAATCCGTCGATGACCGCCGGACTTGCGGCGGTTCAACCGGTCACTCGGAAAAGGGTACGGAAGAACTGCGAACGCAACAAGAACAAATTCGGGGGTGAAGTGAGGATTCCTGCCGAGTCGCCCAAGCTCCCGCTTGGTGCGGCCCAAGATGCCCCGTCAGACCGCCCCTTGCCGTCCGCGCCTTCACCGCAAAGATCAGGCGGGGCGGGAGCATTTGCAACCCGCCCCATCCGTGACCAAAAGCGGCGATCAGGAAAGGTCCGACCATGAGCGGTGTCCGCACCGAAACCGACAGCTTCGGCCCCATAGACGTTCCGGCCGACCGTTATTGGGGCGCCCAGACCCAGCGCTCGCTCCAGAATTTCCGCATCGGCGGAGAGCGCATGCCGCTGCCGCTGGTGCGCGCGCTGGGCATCCAGAAGCGTGCCGCCGCCGCCGCCAACCTGAAGCTGGGCGTGCTCGACCCGACGCTCGGCGCCGCGATCATGGAGGCGGCGGACGAGGTGATCGACGGCCTGCTGGCCGACCATTTCCCGCTGGTGGTCTGGCAGACCGGCTCCGGCACCCAGTCGAACATGAACGCCAACGAGGTGATCGCCAACCGCGCCATCGAGAAGCTGGGCGGCGCGATGGGGTCGAAGACGCCGATCCATCCCAACGACCACGTCAACATGGGGCAGTCGTCCAACGACAGCTTCCCCACCGCCATGCACATCGCCGCCGCCGACGAGATCGTGCGCAGCCTGATCCCGGCGCTGGAGCATCTGCGCACGGCGCTGGACGCCAAGGCCGATGCCTTCCAGGAGATCGTAAAGATCGGCCGCACCCATCTGCAGGACGCCACGCCCCTGACGCTGGGACAGGAGTTCTCCGGCTATGCCGCGCAGGTCTCCTATGGCATCGCGCGGGTGAAGGGCGCGCTGCCGCAGCTCTACCGGCTGGCCCAGGGCGGCACGGCGGTCGGCACCGGCCTGAACGCCAAGCCTGGCTTCGCCGAGGCCTTCGCGGAGGAGGTGGCGGCCTTCACCGGCCTTCCCTTCGTCACGGCGGAGAACAAGTTCGAGGCGCTGGCGACCCATGATTCTCTGGTCGACGTGCACGGCCATCTGAACACGCTGGCGGTGTCGCTGATGAAGATCGCCAACGACATCCGACTTCTGGGCTCCGGCCCGCGCTCGGGCATCGGCGAGCTGTCGCTGCCGGAGAACGAGCCGGGCTCCTCCATCATGCCCGGCAAGGTCAACCCGACCCAGTCGGAGGCGATGACGATGGTCTGTGCCCAGGTGATGGGCAACCACACCACCGTGACCGTCGCCGGCGCCACCGGCCATTTCGAACTGAACGTGTTCAAGCCGGTGATCGCCTTCAACGTTTTGCAGTCGATCCGTCTGCTGGCCGACGCCGCGAACAGCTTCACCGACAATTGCGTGGTGGGAATCGAGGCCAACCGCGACCGCATCGCCAAACTGGTGTCGGACAGCCTGATGCTGGTGACGGCGCTGAATCCCCACATCGGCTATGACAATGCGGCGAAGATCGCCAAGAAAGCCCACAAGGAAGGGACAAGCCTAAAGGAGGCCGGACGCGAACTCGGACTCCTGACGGATGAGCAATTCGATCAATGGGTTCGCCCCGAACGGATGGTTGGTCCCGGTTAAGCTTGGGGTTAGGGTGGGGGTGTCGTCGTTCCCGGCCGTTCCGGCCTTCCTCTGACCACCCCCATCCCCCACTTGCGATGCGTGCGTGACCATGAAGAAGCGTTCGGTCCTGATCGCCGGCCACCCCACCAGCGTCTCCCTCGAGGAGGAGTTCTGGGACGCCCTGAAATCGGTTGCTCAGTCCCGCGGCCTGTCGGTGAACGCCCTGATCGAGGAAATCGACCAGACCCGCACCGGCAATCTCTCCAGCGCCATCCGCGTCCATGTCCTGAAGGCGGTACAGGGGCGCGGGGCGGGGGAGGCGTAAAAGGTAAGAGAAGAGTTCGCGGACAGCCGCAATGGACAGCCGTCCGCCGCCGGCGTACACGCTTGCTGGCCGTCCGCCTCCCGACGAGACCCTGCCGCCATGCCCGCCGCCATGCCTTCCGACGTCACCACGCTCGACATCATCGCCTTCGTCTGGTTCGTCGGCTCCTGGGTCGGCTTCACCGTCACCCAGGACCATCTGCTGACCGGCCGCAACGTGCTGAACCAGCATCTGCGGATCGTGCGGCGCCACTGGATCGAACGGATGCTGGAGCGCGACAACCGCATCATCGATTCGCAGCTGTTCGGCCACACCATGCACAGCTGCACCTTCTTCGCCTCCACCAACATGCTGGTGCTGGCCGGCCTGATCGGGTCCTTCGGCGCGGCGGAACGGGCGCAGCAGTTCATCTCCGACCTGTCCTTCGCCGTCCAGACCTCGCCCCAGCTGTTCGAGATCAAGATGCTGCTGATGGTGGTGATCTTCACCTTCGGCTTCTTCAAGTTCACCTGGGCGCTGCGCCAGTACAATTACTGCTGCGCCCTGATCGGCTCCGCCCCAATGCCGCCGGTGCCGCCGGACGACCGCAAGGAAATCGCCCGGACCATCAGCGAGGCGCTGACCCTGGCGATCACCGCGCTGAATGGCGGGATCCGCGCCTATTACTTTGCGCTGGCGGCGCTGGTCTGGGTCATCGGACCGATTCCCCTGATCGCCGCCTCCAGTGGCGTCGTTCTGGTTCTTACCCGCCGTCAGGCATTTTCCGCCACCGAGAAGGTCATCCGCGTGCAGACCCAATGGTTGGAGAGAAACGATTCAACCAAGATGAAATAACATCTAAAAAACCACCATTTTTCCCGTGCGTGCGACCAAATATCCTCTACCTGATGGAGAGTTGCGGCGCCTAATGTCGACGCACCGAAAGACGGCGCGACGACTTTCCCGCGCGACGCACAGGATATGAGGGCGACGATGGACGCCGATACCGCACTGAGCATCATGGATACCCTGGATCAGGCCGAAGCGCTTCTGCGCCGCATGCACCTGCGCGACGGCTGTGCGGGCGCCAATGCGCTGGCCCATAACCGGCAACTGCTGGACGCCGCCCGCCACCGGCTGGAGCAGGTCCACAGCATCGAGGGGATGGGCGCCTTTGCCGGTGCGACGGCGCTTGCCTGATCCGGCTGGCCCGGCTCACCCCTTCAGCAGCACCTTGCCGCCGCTGCGCACCTTCGACCAGTCCTTGGCGAAATAAGCGAAGTCCCGCGACGGCCGGCTGAACAGGAAGCCCTGGGCCAGCGACACCCCCAGCCCGGTCAGCAGATCGGCGTGCACCGCCTCCTCCACCTGCTCGCCGATTAGGTCCAGTCCCAACTGGCGGCAGACGTCGACCATCGACCGCAGCATCGCCATGTCGCGCGGACTGTTGACAGCGCCGCGGACGAACTTGCCGTCGATCTTGGCGTAATCGGCCTGGATGCCGTACAGCGACTGGAAGCTGGTCGATCCGGCGCCGACATCGTCCAGGCAGATACGGAACCCGGTCTCGCGCAGCTTCTGCAGCACCTCGTTCAGCTTGGCGATGTCGGTGACGATGACCGTTTCCGTCACCTCGATCAGCAGCTTCGCGGCCAGATCGCCATAGGGGGCGACGACCGACTGGAACTGCTTGAGGAAGATCGGGCTCATCAGCGTCTTGGCCGACAGGTTGATCGCCACGTCCGGCAGCTTGGGCTCCTTGCGGAACTCCTGCAACGTGTCCAGCACCGTGCGGGTCAGCAGCAGGTCGAAATCGTAGATCAGCCCGACATCCTCGGCGAAGGTGATGAAGTCGGCCGGTGAACTCATCCCGTCGACACGGGTCAGCGCCTCCAGATGGTGGACGGCGCCGGTGCCGATGTCGACGATCGGCTGGTAGACGACGATGAAGTCGCGGTTGTCGATGGTCGCGCGCAACTGGCCGATCCGTTCCACCGCGCCGGCCATCAACCGGTTGGCGCCGTCCTCCAGGCTGGAGATGGTGAACTCCCCGCCTTGCGCCGAGGCGAAGGCCTGCACCGTATAGACCAGCGCGCGCGCCGCATCCGCCGCGTCCAGCCGGTCGTCGGCCATGTCCAGCGTCCAGGACCGGATGCCGCCGGGCAGGGCGCCGCCCGCCGCCTCGATGATCTGGGCGATGTGGCCCTGCACCTCGCTCCCGTCGATGTCGGCGGCATGGACGATGCCGTACCGGTCGCCGGTCAACTGGCCAGCGCTGTCGCCGTCGGCGGAGATGCCGCGCAGATAGGCGTCGATGCCCTCGCGCACCTCCGCCGCGGCCCCTTCCGGCATCGTCTCCACCATCGCCTGCAGCCCCTCGACCAGCAGCAGGGTCAGCCCCTGGTCGAGCCCCTTCTCGCGGGCGGCGAGGATCCGCTCCTCCAGGATGCCCGCGAATCCGGTCTGGTCCAGCAACTCGCCCTGCGCCGCAGCGGCTGCGCCGGCGCCTTGGCGTTGCGGTGCGGTCAACAGCACGGTCAGGAACAGCGACCCCGGACAGGAATCGAGCCGGCAACCGCCCAGCAGGGCCGGGAACTGCTGCCCGTCGAAGGCCTGGAACAGCACGCGCGACGGCTTGATCCGCGCCTTCTCCCGGATGCGGTCGAACAGGACATGGACGTATTTGCGGTCGCCGGGCGCCACCACTTCCATCAGGTTGGTGCCGACCAGCCCGCCGACCTCGCCCTTGGTCAGGCGGCAGCGCGCCCCGGCGGAAAACAGGATGTTGCCCTGCGCGTCCGTTTCGATCAGCAGGTCGGCGGCGGCGAAGGCGAAGCCGACGAAGCGGTCGCGATCGCGGCTTGACGCCGGACGGCGCGGCGCCGCCGAACCGGCAGCCGGCGTCATCACCGGCCCGACGACCGGAGTCATCACCGGGGGGGAGCGTCCTGCACTGTCCTGCGCCAAGGGCATCGTCATGAGGTTGCAAATTGCATCAAAGTTTAGAGAGTTTGAGGATGAATGTGACCGAGAGTAACCAATATCGCCATAGGTTAGAAGAGAGTCTGTTGCCGACCACCGTCGGCTTAACAGAACGCGACAATTTGTGACATCTATGCCGTAAATGCTAACGATCCGTCGGCGCCTTGCCTTCTGCCTGTCTTCTCGGAAATTATCGTTACCGAAAACTTGACGCGGTCGTTCCGGGACCGCAACGACGGTCGTTGGAAGCGCTGGATGAGAATCGGCAGCCCCCGCAAGCGGGTTGTCGAGCGGCTGCCAAAACTCCCGCGCCCGGTGTGCCGTATCAGGTGACGTCCACGGTCGCCGGCTGGACCGTGAGTTTGCGCCGGCCGAGAAGCAATGCGTTGAAGCTCGCCTGACCGGGCATCTCGATGAAACGGTAAGTCAGGGCGGATACCGCAACCACCGTCGCCAGATACGACAGCGCAAGCCCATCCATCACCCAGGTGCCGCCGAAGAAGATCAGCCGCGTCTCTTCACCACCGACCGCCGTCTCGGCGAACATCCGCTGGCCCAGCAGCTTCTGCATCACGGCCGCCGTCTTCTGGTACAGGGCGATGACCAGCGCATGCACCATGTAGATGGAGTAGGAACGGGCGCCCAGCCACTGAAACGGCACCTTGGCCAGCAGGTGCGAGAGGACTCCCCCCTCGAAGGCGAACACCCAGACCACCAGGCCGAACAGCAGCGGCGAGGCGAAGGACAGGGCATTGCCGCGCGCCGCCGCCACGAACACGATCACCGCAGCCAGGCAGGCCGCCTCGACCAGTCCCGCCATCGGCAGCTTCGCCAGTCCGGCGCCGCGGGCGGCCATGAACAGCCGATAGACGATGTGTCCGGCGAAGAAGCCGTAGAGGCAGCGGAAATAGCCGAGGTCGAAACTGGTGTCGATGAAATGGTCCGACCATCCCATGATGACGAAGGCACCGGCGGCCGACAGCGCCACGGCCGCCGCCGTCACCAGCCACGTGCGGCGGGCCAGCAGGCAGACCAGGGCAAAGGTGATGTAGGCGAAGACCTCCGCGCTGATCGACCAGCTCGGCATGTTCCAGGTCAGCTCGCTCTCGACGCCCAGTGAATGGACCAGGAAGAGGTTGCTGAGGATGGACGACGGCGCGAAGCGGCCGGTGAAGGCCGTTGCCTCGCCGTGGATCGCCAGTGCCTTGACGATCTCCAGCGGAATGAAAGCGACCAGCGTGGCCGCATGCAGGGGCCAGACACGGCCCATCCGCCGGACCAGAAAAATCCCGGTATCTGGCGCCGAGTTCAGGCGCCCGAGATAGGCGTGGGTGATGACGAAGCCGCTGAGAACGAAGAAAAAGTCGACAAACAGATAGCTGCCGCGAACAAATGAATTGAGGTAGAAATTTCCAAAAGCGCTGAAATGGAATAAAGCCACGAATAACGCGCATAAGCCGCGCCAACCGTCCAGCACTGGGAAACGCATTGGGTTTCTCCTAATCGGGGTGTCAATTCAGTTAGGTCATGTCGATCGCCGATCCTAATGTTGCGGCGGAATATTCCTTCTATAGACAAGGAGTAAGCAGTTAATTACCGCCGGGAGAAAGTAAATGCTGGCGGCGCAACCAAATAGCCGGAAAAGCGGTTTATTTCGAATGACTGCCGACAGCTACCCCGGTTTGATTCACTGTAGCGGCCCTGCAATTGGTGGGGAGTGCGGATTTGCCAAACTGTCCGGTGGCCATAGTGCCGATGGCACAGTTCGCAACACGGATTCGCCTCTCTGCCACCGGCAGGGTGCCGCCGGGGCAGTACGTCTCCTGCGCCCAGCGGTTGAGCTTTCTCACGATTGTGCCTGGCCGTTCCGCCCGGCATCCTTCATCCATCTCGTCGCGGCCGAAGAACCGGATGATGCCCATCCACCGGCGCAGCGCGTGCAGTGGCTGCAGCTCGGCCGTGGCGAGAACGAATTCCGCCCTGACATGAATCCCAGCATGAAAAAGGCCCCGCGACCGGTCCGGTCGGCGGGGCCTTCTAGTCCTTATGGCGATCCGAAGCGTCAGCGGCGCGCGAACAGCCGGTTGATATGGCCCATCTTGCGGCCGGGCCGGGCCTCCGCCTTGCCGTACAGGTGCAGCCGGACGCCGGGTTCGGCCAGCAGGTCGGGCCAGCGCAGCACGTCGTCGCCGATCAGGTTGGTCATCTCGGCATCGGCCAGCCGCTCCACCGAGCCCAGCGGCAGGCCGCAGACCGCGCGCACCAGCTGTTCGAACTGGCTGGTGGCGCAGGCGTCCATGGTCCAGTGGCCGGAATTGTGCGGGCGCGGCGCCATCTCGTTGACCAGCACGGCCCCGTCGGCGGTGACGAACATCTCCACCGCCAGCACGCCGACCAGATCCAAAGCCTCGGCGATGCGGCGCGCGATGCGGTCGGCCTCCGCCGCGGTCTTATCCGACACCTTGTCCGCCGCTGCGGGGGCGATGGTGACGTCGAGGATGCCGTCCTTGTGGCGGTTCTCCACCGCCGGATAGGCGACCATCGCGCCGTCGGCACCACGGGTGACGATCACCGACACCTCGCAGGCGAAGGTGACGAAGCCCTCGACGATGCCCTCCACCCCCGGCTTGCCGCCGCCGATGGCCGCCCAAGCCGCCGCCGGATCACTGCCGCTGTCCAGCCGCGCCTGCCCCTTGCCGTCATAGCCGAGCCGCGTCGATTTCAGAACGCAGCGCGGTCCGATCTCCGCCACAGCGTTGGCGACCTCCTCCGCGCTGTTGGCCGCGCGCCAGGGTGCCGTCGCGATGCCGAGCCTGTTGACGAAGCTCTTTTCTGCGATGCGGTCCTGCGCCACCGACAGAACATTCGGGCCGGGGTTCAGGTTGGTGAAGCGGCGCAGATGCTCGGCCGTGGCGACCGGCACATTCTCCCACTCCAGGGTCACCACATCGACCGAGCGGGCGAAGCGCTCCAGCGCCTCCAGATCGTCCCAATCCGCCACCGTCGCCGCGGCGCTGACCTGCGCCGCCGGGCTGTCGGCCGCGTCGGGGGCGTAGACATGGGTCTTGTAGCCCAGCCGCGCGGCGGCAAGCGCCGTCATCCGGCCGAGCTGTCCGGCACCCAGCATGCCGATGGTGGAACCTGGGGCGAGGCGGGGCAGGAGAGTGCCGGTTGGCTTGCCGGTCATGGCGGTCAGGCTTTCTGTCTGTCAGGCGGGGTCGTCTACGGGGGCCTCGGCCACCGCGGCGGTCTGGCGGGCGCGCCAGCCGTCCAGCGCCTCGGCCACCGCCGGGTCCATCAGCGCGATAACCGAGCCGGCCAGCAGGGCGGCGTTGATGGCGCCGGCCTTGCCGATGGCCAGCGTGCCGACCGGGACGCCGCCCGGCATCTGCACGATCGACAGCAGGCTGTCCATGCCCTTCAGCGCGTGGCTTTCGACCGGAACGCCGAAGACCGGCAGCGGCGTCATCGACGCGGCCATGCCCGGCAGGTGGGCGGCGCCGCCGGCCCCGGCGATCACCACCTTCAGCCCGCGCGCCTTGGCGGTGGTGGCGTATTCCACCAGCCGGTGCGGGGTGCGGTGGGCGGAAACGATGCGGACCTCGTGCGGGACGCCCAGCGCCGCCAGCGTGTCGGCGGCATGCTTCATCGTAGTCCAATCGGACTGGCTGCCCATGATGATGCCGACCAGCGGCTGGGCGCCGGCAGCCGAAGGGGTGCTGTTCGGGGAGTGGTCGGCGGTCACGGCCTGGCGCTTTCCTCAAGGTCCGGAAAGCGGCGCATTATAGGAAGAGTCGGGCGCCTGTCCAGAGGCACCGCCGCTCCGCCTCCTCCGGCCACGACGAATCCGGGCCTGCGGCTGCGACATTCCGGCCCTTCCGATGGAACATGGTTCCACCTATGGTGCCGTCATATATGGACTGGATAGACCCTGCTCATTCCCGGAACCGGACCCATCGCATGACCGACGCCGCTCCCAACGAAGACTCCAACGACGACCGACGCAAAGAGCACCGCGACATCCGCGCCGCGATGGCGGAGGAACGGATGGCCACCGTCGGCATCAACGAGGCGTCGATCGAGACGCTGGTACGGACCTTCTACGGCAAGATCATGAAGGACGAGGAGCTTGGTCCGATCTTCGGCCGCGCCATCACCGATTGGGAACCGCATCTGCGAAAGATGATGAATTTCTGGTCGTCCATCGCCCTGCTGACCCAGCGCTACGACGGCCGCCCGATGCCGGTCCACATCTCGCTTGGGCTGGAGCCGCCGCATTTCGAGCGCTGGCTCGGCCTGTTCCGCGAGACCGCCCACGAGGTCCTGCCCGCCGAAGGTGCCAACTTCCTGATCGGCAAGGCCGAGAACATCGCCCGCAGCTTCCAGATGGGCATCCAGTTCTTCACCGTGCCCAAGAAGGACTGAGAGGATCTGGTCTCCCTCTCCCCGGCGGGAGAGGGGGCTGTCAGGTGATCACGCAATGATGTCCGGCAGCAGCCGGCTCTCCAGGACCATGATCTGGTCCTTCAGCATCAGCTTGCGCTTTTTCAGCCGCTGCATCTGCAACTGGTCATAGGGCGCGCGTTCGACCAGCCGGGCGATGACGTCGTCCAGGTCGCGGTGCTCGCTGCGCAAGCTCGCCAGCTTTTCCTTCAAAATCTCTTGCTCGTTCATCGCGCCCGTTAGGAATGGCCGTTGCCCCGGGTGGATCGGGGGTGCTCTTGCGGGTAACCCGTTGGCTGGGCGGGCCGGACTATACCAGAAATCCAGCGGCACGGCACCGCCAAACCGCCGGTTCGGTCCTTTGGCCATCCGGGATATCACCGCGGCGAGGGGATCGGCCCGATGCCTCCTTTGCGGATACCGGCAATGATTGCGGGAAACGCCCTTTCCGGTAACATGGTGGTCCATTTCAATGAACAGGCGAACGGGACGGGAAACCCTCAATGACTGCCCCAAATAAAGCCGGCAAGCGTATCGGCATCCTGACCAGCGGCGGCGATTGCGCCGGGTTGAACGCGGTCATCCGTGCGGTGGTTCACCGCGCCACCGGCTATGGCTGGCAGGTGCTGGGGATCAAGGAAGGCACCCAGGGCCTGCTCCAGCGCCCGGTGCAGTACCAGACGCTCGACCTCGGCTGCGTCGACGGCCACATGATGCGCCAGGGCGGCACCATCCTGGGCACGACCAACCGCGGCGACCCCTTCGCCTACCCGATGCCCGACGGCACGCTGAAGGACCGTTCCGACGAGATCATCGGCGGCTACCGCGAACTCGGCCTGGACGCGCTGATCGGCATCGGCGGTGACGGCAGCTTCGCCATCCTGCACAAGCTGGCGCAGAAGGGCGGCTTCCCGATGGTGGGCGTGCCCAAGACCATCGACAACGACCTGGGCAAGACCGAGGTGTCGGTCGGCTACGACACCGCCGTCGCCGTGGCGGTGGAGGCGCTGGACCGCCTGCAGCCCACTGCCGCCAGCCACCACCGCGTGATGGTTCTGGAGGTGATGGGCCGCGACGCCGGCCACATCGCGCTGGCGGCCGGCATCGCCGGCGGGGCCGACGTGATCCTGATCCCGGAAATCCCCTATTCGATCGAAAGCATCGCCGCCAAAATCCAGAACGTCCGCGACTCCGGTCGCAACTTCGCCCTTGTCGTGGTGTCGGAGGCGGTGAAGACCCTGGAAGGAACCGGCGTCAAGAAGATCCTCCAGGGCGGCGAGAAGCGCTATGGCGGCATCGGCGACTATATCGGCGAGAAGATCGCCGACGCCACCGGCGCCGAAACCCGCGTCACTGTGCTGGGCCATGTCCAGCGCGGCAGCATGCCCAGCCCGCGCGACCGCCTGATCGCCTCGGCCTTCGGCGTTCATGCCGTCGACCTGATCGCGGAGGGCAAGTTCAATCGCATGGTCGCCTGGGCCAACCGCGGCGTCATCGACGTGCCGATCACCGAAGCGATCGAGCATTACTCCTGCGTCGAGCTGGACGGCGCGCTGGTGAAGACCGCCCGCGGCCTGAACATCAGCTTCGGCGACTGACCCGTGCGATGACAGGCGCGATGTCGGCGAACCCGTTCTGGGACTTCTCCCTGGCCGTCTACGGACGGTCGGGGGTGCCCGCCTGCTGCCTCGCCCTTCAGGACCGGCGCGGGGTGGACGTCAATGTTCTGCTGTTCGCCGCCTGGGCCGGGCTGGAGTGCGGCGTCCGCCTGTCCGCCGCGGATCTTGCCCGCGTCGACGGCGCGGTGTCCGGCTGGCGCGAGGAGATGGTACGCCCGTTGCGCGCCCTGCGCCGCCGCGCCAAGGCGGAGGATGACGCCCTCTACCGCCGCATGAAGGCCGCCGAACTGGAGGCCGAGCGCGTCCAGCAGGACCGCCTGTTCGCCTCCGGCGGGTTCCTGCCGCAGCCGGGCGGCAGCGTGGCACTGGCCGCCGCCAACATGGCGCTGCTGGTGCCGGGCGGCGATCCGGCGTTGGAGGAACTGGTGGGGGTGTTGGGATAACGGATTCAGGGTGGGGGTCTAACTCCGCAAAAAGCGAAGCCCCCTACCTGTTCAGAATCAACTCGTCCGGATTGCGCACCGTGTTCGACACCAGCACCGGCTTGCCCGCATAGAATGCGCTGCAACGCTTGCCGCTGACCAGCCGGGTCAGCGCCGCTTCCCACTCGCGCCCCTTGGGGCCGATGATGCGCAGCTTCAACTGGTCGACCAGCGGGACGACCTTGAAGGACTCGATCTCGATCGGCTCGGCGCTGGTGGTGGTGAAGACATCCTGCTTCAGCGTCAAGGTCTTGCCGTTGATTTCCAGCGTCACGTCCTGTGCCCACGGGCAGCCGTTCGACTTGGCGCCTTCGTTGGCCTGGGCGGCGCCGATACCGAACCCCAGCATCAGGGCGGCGGCGAGAGTGACCCGGCGGCGGCCGGATTGGCCCCGGCGGAGGCCGAATTGGCAGAGTGCCCGGATTGGGCGGGAGGTCATGATCCGCTCCTCAGGAATGCGGCGCGGACAATAGCGATGCGTCAGCCTCATGACAATCCAGGGAAAATCCCGATTCTGTGACCGTTTGCGACGATTTCCGACGGTGCCCGGCTGGACCGCGGAGGGGGCGCCGGGGCATGATCTGGACCCAGGCTGCACGCCCGCCAACCCGCAAGAGTCCCGATGATTACTTTGTCGCAGGCCCTGCTGATCGCGCTGGACCACCATCAGGCGGGCCGGGCGGCGGAGGCGGAGGATATTTATCGCCGAATCCTCAACGCCGATCCGGAACATGCCGACGCCATGGAACTGCTGGGCGTGCTCGCCGCCCAGACCGGCCGGTTCGGTGCGGCCGGCCGCATCCTGCGCCTTGCGGTGGCGTTGCGTCCCGACGGGGCCGGCGGCCTGTCCAACCTCGCCGGGGTGGAGCAGTCGGCCGGCACCCTTGATGGTGCGGTGCGGCTCTATTGCCGGGCGCTGCGCCTGCTGCCCGACCTTGCCGACGCCCATGCCAGCCGTGCCGGTGCCCTGCGCCGGTTGGGGCAGGCGGAGGCTGCACTCCTCGCCACCGACAAGGCGCTCGCTCTGGCGCCCGGTCATGCCGACGCGCTGGCGAACCGGGCAGCCGCCCTGCTGTCGTCCGGCGATCCCGCGTCGGCCGAGCGCTGCGCCCGTCGTTCGCTCCGCCTGAACGCCCGCTCCGCCGTCGCGCACGCGACCCTGGCCGCCGCGCTGGCCGCTCAACGCCGCTGGGCGGAGGCGGAGACCGCCGCCGGCGATTCGCTGGCGCTCGACCGGAATGCCGGCGAGGCGTGGGAGGTGCTGGGCGCCGTCCTGGCCAAGCTCGGCCGCTTCCCGGAGTCGCTGGAGGCATTCGCGGCGGCCGAACGGCTGCGGCCCGGCCCCTCGCCAAATTCGTCGCTGTATGCGGCGCGCGGCACCGCCCTGATCGCCATGGCCCGCCCAACGGAGGCGGCTGCCGACTTCGACCGTGCTCTGGCCGACCGGCCGCAGGATGCCGGCCTGCATTGGAATCTCGGCTTCGCTTGTCTGATGGCCGGCGATTACGCGCGCGGCTGGCCGGAGTTCGACTGGCGCCGCCATGACGACCGTGCCGAACCGCCTTGGCGTCCCTTCGCCCAGCCGACATGGCGTGGCGAGCCGCTGAACGGCCGGACCATCCTGCTCTATGCCGAGCAGGGGTTGGGCGACACGCTGCAGTTCCTGCGCTATGTCCCGCTGGTGGCGGCCCACGGCGGCCGGGTGGTGCTGGAGGTGCAGCGCCCCCTGCTGCCGCTGATACAGGGCGTGGAGGGCGCGGCGCAGGTCATCGCCCGCGGCGACCCGTTGCCGCCCTTCGACGTCGAATGCCCGCTGATGAGCCTGCCGCGTGCCTTCGCCACCGTCGTGGACGGCGTGCCGGCCGACATTCCCTACCTGCGCCCCGATCCCGTGCGGGTCGCCCGCTGGCGCGACCGGCTGGGCGCGCATGGCGCGCTACGTGTCGGGCTGGTCTGGGCCGGCAACCCGCGCTTTCCCGGCGACGGGGAGCGCTCACCCAAGCTGGCCGGCCTGCGCGGGCTGCTCGACGTGCCGGGCTGCCGCTTCTACGGCTTGCAGATGGGTCCGGGCCGCGCCGACCTTGCCGACGCCGTCCTGCCGGACAGCTTCACCGACCTGGGGCCGGAGATCGCCGACTTCGCCGACACCGCGGCGATCATGGCGAACCTGGACATTGTGGTGTCGTCCTGCACCGGGCCGGCGCATCTGGCCGGGGCACTCGGCGTGCCGCTCTGGCTGGCGCTGCCCTTCTCGCCCGATTGGCGCTGGCTGACCGGCCGCGACGACAGCCCCTGGTATCCGACCGCCCGCCTGTTCCGGCAGCCGGCGCCCGGCGACTGGTCGTCGGTCGCCGGACGCATGGCCGCGGAACTGGCGGTGTCGGCTCAGCGCTTCAGCCCGTTGCCATAGCGCGAGCAGTCGTAATCGTCGGTCCCGGCCTCGGCATGGCCGCCGTTGGAGGTGTTGTAGCGCGGGTCGTCGCAGCGGCCGTTGCGGGCATAGGACGAATCGGAACCTCCCGACCCGAACAGCCCGCCGCCGCTCCCGCCGAACAGGCCGCCGCCGCTACCGCTGCTGCTCGTCTGGTTACAGGCGGCGAGCGCAAGCGGCACGGCGGCGATAACAAGGACTCGAAGTGCGGTCTTCATGGCATTCCCTTCCCGGTTGGTGATAGCGAAGAAAAAGCGTTCCTTCGCCTTCAACAGGGCAGGGCGCCGGTAAATTCCCGCGCCGGCGTTTCGGCCGATGCTTACTCGAACGGCTGGAACAGGCGGGTGGTGGGATTGATCGCCCACATCTCGCCGGTCTGGATGTCGAACCACCAGCCATGGATGTTCAGCGTGCCGGCTTCCACCCCTTCGCGCACGAAGGGGAAGGTCATCAAATTGTCGACCGACGCGCGGACCGCAGCCCGTTCGATCACCGCCGGGGTGCTCTGCAGCTTTTCCGCATCGGCCCGCGCCTGTTCGGAGCCTTCCGGCCCGACATAGGGGTCGAGCGCCGAACCGGCGATGGACACCCAGGGGGAAATGAAATCGTCCCCCGACTTCTGCCCCGCGCGCAGCCGGATCAGGCCCTGAATGCCGCCGCACTGGGCATGGCCCAGCACGATGATCTCCGACACCTTCAGCGACTTGACCGCATATTCGATTGCGGCCGAGGTACCGTGATAGGCGCCGTCCGGCTGATAGGGCGGGACGAGGTTGGCGACGTTGCGCACGACGAACAGCTCGCCCGGCTCCGCCGTGGTCAGCAGGGCGGGATCGACACGGCTGTCGGAACAGCCGATCACCAGCACCTCCGGGTGCTGCCCTTCGGTCACCAGTTGCCGCATGCTGTCGGGACGCCGCTCGTAATAGCGGGCGCGGAAGGACTTGATGCCGGCCAGTAGCTGGCGGATGGGCTCGCTCGGTTTGCTGCTGAAGGGCATGGTCGGCCTGTTCCCGTTGCTGCCGGCCGGCGGCTGTGCCGGCTCCGCATCATGAATCATTGACAGCGGTATAGCGGCATTGCGCCCGCGCACCAAGCCGCCTGTTGGGCGGTACCGCAACAAGCGATCCGCGGCGGCGGCCGGTCAGGCCTCCTCCGGCCGTTCGCCCCACCGCCGCAGGTTGCCGGCGTCCAGCCCGAACAGGTCCAGCACCCGGCCCACCGAATGGTCGACCAGATCGTCGATGCTCTGCGGCTTGGCGTAGAAGGCCGGCACCGGCGGTGCGATCACCGCACCCATTTCCGCCAGCGCGGTCATGGTGCGCAGATGGCCCAGATGCAGCGGCGTCTCCCGCACCATCAGCACCAGCCGCCGCCGCTCCTTCAGCGCCACGTCGGCCGCCCGCGTCAGCAGGGTGGAGGTGACGCCGCTGGCGATCTCGCTCATCGTGCGGACGGAGCAGGGGGCGACCACCATGCCCAGCGTGCGGAAACTGCCGCTGGACACCGCCGCGCCGATATCGGCGGCGGCATAGCTGACATCGGCCAGCGCCCGCAGTTCCGCAACCTTCATGGCAGTTTCATGCGCCAGCGTGACCTCGGCGGAGCGGCTGACGACCAGATGCGATTCGACGCCGATCCGCCGCAGCGTCTGCAGCATGCGGATGCCATAGATCACCCCCGACGCGCCGCTGATGCCGACGACGAGCCGGGGCGGAGAGGTGGTGGGATCGGTCATTGGGTTTTCCGTGCCCTCTCCCAACATGCGACCTATCCCCTCTCCCCCCCGGGGAGAGGGTTAGGGTGAGGGGGATGCGCGGCGTACCGTACCCGAGAATCCAACCTGTGCCTCCCCCTCACCCAGCCCTCTCCCTGGGGGGGGAGAGAGGGTTGCCAGGCCGGGAGAGGGATACCCACCCTCAGTGCGCGTCTTCCTGTTCGGAATAGCGGTCGTCGTCGCGGTTCTCGCCGTAGAAGTCCTCGGCGGCTTCCTCCGGCGGGCGGGGCACGCCGCCGCGGCGGATGGCCAGCGCCAGCGCCTCTTCCAGTTCGCGCTGCGAGCAGAGGCCCAGCATCACCGGGCCGCGCGGCTTGATGTTGGCGACGTTCCAGTGGGTGCGGTCGCGCACCGCGGCGATGGTCGGCTTGGTGGTGCCGATCAGGCGGCAGATCTGGGCGTCCGACAGCTCCGGATGGTGCTTCAGCAGCCAGGCGATGGCGTCGGGCTTGTCGCCGCGCTTGGTGATCGGGGTATAGCGCGGGCCCTTGGACCGGGAGGCGACCTGCGGCAGGTCGGCAACCAGAAGCTTCAGGCGCAGGTCCTGGTTCTTCTCGCAGCGCTCGATTTCCTGCTTGGTCAGCTGGCCGTTGGCGATGGGGTCCAGCCCCACCATGCCGACCGCGACCTCGCCGTCGGCGATGGCCTGGACTTCCAGCGAATGCATGCCGCAGAAGGCGGCGATCTGCTCGAAGGACAAGGACGTGTTCTCGACCAGCCAGACGGCTGTCGCTTTCGGCATCAAGGGCAGTGCCATCATCCCTCCTGACAAACTCTTCACCGGTCGCACCCGCTGGCGGGTGGTGCGGCCGGTCGTTCGAACTGGTTGTGCGGCGCGGGGGCGGCTTCGCGGCCCCAGGGTGACCCCCGTGGCGGCCGCCCCATTCTCGTCACCACGATATAGGGCGAATACCGGTCCGCGTAAGCATGCTTGCGCAGGCGCACCGGGAAATCCCGGCCGCCCGCTCGCCTCTGCTAACCTGTCTTGCCTGCTTATGGCAAGCCCGACGGCGCCCTGTCGGCGAAGAAAAGCGCAAAATCAGGCCGCCTCCGGCCCCACCGTCAGCACGATCTTGCCGATATGCGCGCTGCTTTCCATCAGCCGGTGCGCCTCGTCGGCCTGTTCCAGTGGGAAGGTGGCGTGGATCTGCGGCTTGATGCCGCCGGACTCCAGCAGCGGCCAGACATGCTCGCGCAATGCCGCGGCGATGCGGCCCTTCTCCGCCACCGGCCGGGCGCGCAGCGTCGATCCGGTCAGGGTCAGCCGCTTGGTCATCACCGGCGCCATGTTCAGCGACACCTTCGCCCCCTGCAGGAAGGCGATGGAGACGTGGCGGCCGTCCACCGCCATGATGTCGATGTCGCGGGCGATGTAATCGCCGCCGACCATGTCCAGCACCACATCGACGCCGCGCCCGCCGGTCGCCTCGCGGATCACCGCGACGAAATCCTCGGACTTGTAGTTGATGGCCCGGTCGGCGCCGAGTTCCTCGCAGGCGCGGCATTTGTCGTTGCTGCCCGCGGTGGTGAACACGGTGGCGCCGAAGGCCTTGGCCAGCTGGATCGCCGTGGTGCCGATGCCGCTCGACCCGCCATGGATCAGCAGAGTCTCGCCGCGCTTCAGGGCGCCGCGCTCGAACACATTGGTCCAGACGGTGAAGAAGGTCTCCGGCACAGCCGCCGCCTCGACCATCGACAGCGGGGAGGGGATCGGCAGGGCCTGCACCGCCGGCACCACGCAATATTCGGCATAGCCGCCGCCGGCCACCAGCGCGCAGACCTTGTCGCCGCTGGCCCAGTCCTCCACCCCCTCGCCGATGGCGATCACCGTGCCGGACAACTCCAGCCCCGGCAGGTCGGACGCGCCCGGCGGCGGGTCGTAGCGGCCCTGGCGCTGCAGCGTGTCGGGACGGTTCACCCCGGCGGCGGCGACCTCCACCAGAATTTCGCCGGGACCGGGCACCGGCGCCGGGCGGCGGGTCGGGCGTAGCACTTCCGGCCCTCCGGGCTGGGTGATCTCGACGCAGCGCATGCTGTCGGGCAGGCTCAAGCCCATGGCGGTCGTCCCTTCCATTTTTGTCTGTCCGTTCCGGCGCCTGACGGCACCGGCACGTTGGCATTGTCCGGTGCGAAAGGTAGATTTGCCGGACCGGCCTGACAAGGCGAACCACGCGGCGGGGGAGGGACCCACAGCATGGCCATCGACGACCGTTTCGAGGATCTGGAACCGCGCAAGGCCAAGCCGGCGCCCAAGGACCTGACCGTGATGGGCGTGGCCGAGATCGAGGCCTACATCGCCACGCTGGAGGCGGAAATCGACCGCGCCCGCGCCGCCATCGCCGCCAAGCAGGCACAGAAATCGGCGGCCGAGGCGTTCTTCAGGAAGGGATGAAAAAAGCCCTCTCCCACCGGGGAGAGGGCTTTTCACGCTGCCTGTCACTTATCGCCCGATGCCGACCAGATCGCGGTAGCAGTGCCACGACGCATGCCCGATCACCGGCAGGGCGATCGCCAGCCCGAGGAAGCCGGTGACCATCCCGGCGCTCATGAACAGGGCGATCAGGAAGGCCCAGGCGATCATCGGCTTGATGTTGGCGCGCACCACGGCGATGCTGGTCGCCATGGCGGTGAAAACGTCGGTCTCGCGGTCCAGCAGCATCGGCACCGACACCACGGCGATGGAGAACACCGCCGTGGCGATGATCCCACCGAACACCGTCCCGGTCAGCAGGAACGGAATGGTCTCCGCCGAGAAGAAGATGCGGTCGACCAACTGGTCCAGCGCCGGCGGCTCGCCCGAGAAGAACAGGGCGAAGATCAGGAAGGCGACGCGGATCCAGGCCAGCATCGCCAGCATCAGGACCAGACCGACGCCTGCGATCTGCACCCCGTTGCGGCGATAGGCGGCGCCCACCTTGCCGAAGGTCGGCCGTTCCCCCAGCTCCAGTAGGCGGCTGGTCTCGTACAGCCCCACCGCAAACAGCGGGCCGACGAGCATGAAGCCCGCCGCCATCGGCAGCAGGAGATATTCCATGTCCAACATCGCCAGTCCGACCACCAGGACCAGGCTGGAAATCACCGCCAGTGCGCCATAGGCGAAGCTGATGCCCGGTGCCGCCATCATGTCCCGCCAGGCCGAGGCCAGCCAGACCCAGGGACGGTCCATCTCGACCGTCCGGATCGGCGGCAGCCAGTCGGGGGTGTGGGTGGGCGTGTGCGTCTGAGGCGTTTGAACCGGTCCGCGAAACGAGGTCATGTCGACCATGATGACGGCCCTCCCCTTGAACCAAGGCACGCGCCCGCCGGCGCTCATGGGGGCACTTTCACACAGTCCCGCTGATAGTCGCAACAAGGAACTATTGGTGTACCCAATAGTAACAAATCAATAGAGGTTATCCCGACCCCGAAGCTTGGTCTTTGCGGTACCTTGGTCTTGGAACTTTAGTTCTCACCGTCCAGCTTATGCCCGTCCAACGTCTGAGTTCGCCGCTCGGCCTCCTTGCGGTCGCGTTCCTTCTCCGCCTTGGTGCGGCCGAATCGGGCCCGATTCGCGTCGGCTTCCTTGGCGCGCTCGGCCTTGTCGCGGGTCTTGCGGAAACGGTTGAAGTTGACCACGTCGCCCATGGCACGGTCTCCGGTGGCTGATTTCAATGGTTCGGGCGCCGCGCGGCCGGTCGGGGCGCTCGGCGGACGGGAATTTCCGCGGAAAAAATTTGGGCGGACCCCGACTTGGCCGTGGGATTGCCCAAATTGCTTGTTTCTTCTGCGGGCGCTAGCTTACCGAAGGACGGCGCGCACCGGAAGCGGACGGTGCGGCGGGTGGGGGAACGAGTCTTTGTATCGACGTGGCAAAGGGGCGCGGCCGACGACAAGGCCGGTCGCAGGGAAGGCGGAAACCCGGTGAAGAAGATCCTGATCGCTGCACTGGCCGGACTGGCGGTTCTGGCCGGCCTGCTGTTGGCGGCGCCTAGCCTTATCGACTGGAACGCCTACAAGGGCGCCATCGCCGAGCGGGTCTCGCAGGCGACCGGCCGGCAGGTGGAGTTGCATGGCGACGTCGGCTTCACGCTGCTGCCGTCACCGGCCCTGACCGTGCGCGACGCCCGGCTCGCCAATGCCGCTGGCGCCGCCGAACCCGACATGGTGCGCCTGAAGAAGCTGGACGCCCGTGTGGCGCTCGGTCCCCTGCTGGGCGGCCGCATCCAGGTTGAGAGCATCGCGCTGGTCGAGCCCATCTTCGTGGTGGAGGTTCTGAAGGACGGCCGCATCAACTGGGACCTGTCCACCGCCGGCCCCCGCACCGGTGACGGTCTGGGGGCCGCCGAGGGGCTGGTCTCCGCCGTCAGCTTCGATCAGGTGATGATCGACAACGGCACCATCATCTACCGCGACGACCGCAACGGCCGGACCGAGACGGTCGACAAGCTGAACGCCCGCATCGCCGCCGGCAGCCTGAACGGCCCCTTCCAACTCCAGGGCGATTTCCGCCTGCGTGGCCTGTCCCTGCATGGCGAGGCCACCGCCGGCCGCTTCACCGAGGGGGCGGCGGTGCCGGTGCGCGCCACCCTGTCGATGCCGCACACCGACGCCACCCTGCGCTTCGCCGGCATCCTGACCGGCGGCGGCGCCGGCGGCGGGTCCAAGGTGCAGGGCGACCTGCGCGCCGAGGGCAGCGACTTCGCCAAGCTGGTCGACGCTCCCGCCGCCGGCTGGGCTCCCGGGGCGCTGAGCCAGTCCTTCAACCTGCGCGCGACGGTGGAAGCGGGGACCAGCCTCGCCACCTTCTCCGGCCTTGAAGCGCAGCTGGGCGACACGCGGGCCACCGGCAACGCCACGCTCCGCGCCGGCGACCCGGCCAAGCGCGAGATTCCGCGCACCGAACTGACCCTCGCCGTCAATCGGCTGGACCTCGATGCCTGGCTGGCCCAGGGCGGGCGCAATGGCACGTCGGCCAGCGGCGGCAACGGCCGGGGCACGCCCGCTCCCGTCGCCGGCGCCGCATCGGGCGACAAGGCATCACTTCCGTCCTTCGCGCTGCCGACCGGCGTGGAGGCGAAGCTGGACGTCGCCATCGACGCCATCGGCTACAACCACGGCGTGGTGCGCCAGGGGCGGATCGAGGCCAGCCTGTCCGCCGGGCGGCTCAACATCGACCGGGTCAGCGCGCTGTTGCCCGGCGGTTCCGATTTCGTAGCGGCAGGCGAAGTGACCACGCCGGGCGGGCAGCCGACGCTCGACCTGCGGATGGAGGCGAATGCCGATAACCTGCGCGCCCTGCTGGAATGGGCGAAGCTGGCTCCGCGCGGCGTCCCGGCCGACCGGCTGCGTCGCGCCTCGCTGTCGGCCCGGCTGCAGGGCCATGCCGACCGCTTCGAGCTGTCGGGCCTGGATTTTCGCTTCGACAGCAGCCGGCTCAGCGGCGCCGTCGCCTATGTCGACCGCGGCCGGCCGGCCTTCGGCGCGCGGCTGGAGCTCGACCGCCTGAACCTGGACGGCTATCTGCCGGCCGATCCCACTCCAACGCAGCCCGCATCCCAGCCCCAGCCGGCTCTGCGCGCCGCCGCATCCGACAATGGCCAGACCCCGCAGCGGCTTCTCGGCCTTGCCGACGCCAACCTCGATCTGCGGGTCGGCCAGCTGACGGTTGGCGGCCTGCCGGTCCAGGGGATCCACCTCGACGCCACGGTCGCGTCCGGCGCGCTGACGGTGCGCGAGGCCAAGGTGGACGACATCGCCGGTCTGCAGGCGCGGATCGACGGTCAGGTCGCCAGCCTGATCCCGCTGCGCGGCGTCAACCTCGCCCTGGCGGCGCAGGCCCAGTCGCTCGGCGGCCTGCCCAGCGCCGTGTCCTGGCCGCCCGGCCTGCCGGTTCCGGAACGTCTGGGCGCGGTCAGCGTCAAGGCCCGGCTGGCTGGCGATGGCGAGCGGCTGGCGGTGGAGGCCTCGGCCGGCATGCTCGGCGGCACGGTCGACGCCGGCGGCGCCGTGCTCGGCCTCGACCGCAAGCCCGAGGCAGACCTGAAGCTGCGCGTCACCCATCCGGAGATGGGCCGCCTCGCCGCCCTGTTCACCGACAGCGGTCTTGCCCGCGCCTATGGCCCGCTGGACCTCTATGGCGAACTGTCGGGCAATGCGGCATCCCCCGCCTTGAAGAACCTCCAGGGGCTGGTCGCCGGCATCCCCGTGCGCGGCAAGCTGAACCTCGACCGCAAGTCGGAGCGCACCGCCTTCCAGGCCGACATCCAGACCGGCGATCTCGATCTCGACCGGCTGCGCAATGCGCCGCTGGTCGGCGATGGCGCCGGCCGCACCGCGACCACAGCGGCGGATCCCGCCGCCGACCTGCCGCCCGCCGATCCACTGGCCGATCTCGGCTGGATGCGGTCGCTGGACGGGCGTCTCGGCCTGACCTCCACCTCGCTGACGGTGGCGGGGCAGCGCATCGTCCAGCCGGCGCTGCGTGCGACCCTGGACAACGGCGTCGCGACCCTGGAGCAGCTGGACGGCGAATGGCAGGGTGGGCAGATCGGCCTCAGCGGCCGGCTCGCCGCCGTGCCGGGGCAGGCGCCGAAGCTCGACGCCGACCTCACCGTCATCAAGGCCGACATGGGCAGCGCGCTGTCCGGCTTCGCCGGGCTTGGCCTCAGCGGCGGCACCGTCGATCTCGACGTGACGATGTCGGGCAGCGGCCGAGGCGACGCGCTGCTGAGCAGCCTGACCGGCCGGGGACGGGCGGTGGCGTCGGGCGGCGTGCTGCGCGGCGTCGATCTCGCCGCATTGCGCAGCCGCCTCGCCGGGGCGGAGCGCACGCAGGAGGTGCTGGGCGCCGTCGCCGGCGCGCTGCAGGGTGGTGAGACCAAGCTGGACCGGCTGGACGCCCGCTTCGCTATCGACAAGGGGGTGATCCGCACCGAGGACGCCCGCCTGACCACCGCGCCGGCCGACGGCACGCTGACCGGCACGGTCTCCCTTCCCGACGAACGGGTGGATCTGGCGTTGGCGCTGGCGGTGAAGGCGGACGGCGATTTGCCGCCGCTGACGCTGCGCATGGCAGGTCCCTGGTCCGCGCCGACGCAGACGCTGGACCTGAAGGCCCTGCGTGACCACTTCAACGCAGCCCCGCCCGCCAAATAAGGCCCGGCCCAAATGACGTCCTGTCCCCATGGCAATGGGCGTTCCAAGGGCGTTGAAGTCGCGGCGTGTGGCGTCCATAATGAACGAACGGTAACCGGAAGTCAGAGCGATGCAGGTGGACAACAGGATTTTGGACGACCTCGCCCGTGTGGCAGGTGGCGCGCTCGGCGCCTTCTCGTCCTTGCGCGAAGAGGCCGAAGGCCAACTGCGGGCCCAGCTCGAACGGGTTCTGTCACGGATGGACGTCGTCAGCCGTGAGGAGTACGAGGCTGTCCGCGCCATGGCCGCCAAGGCCCGCGAGGAGCAGGAAGCGATGGCCGAGCGGCTTGCCGCGCTGGAGGCCACCGTCGCATCGCTGAGCGCCGCGAAGGCACCGCTGCCGGTCGTGGTCGAGCCCGCCGGCGTCCCCGCCGTGGCCGAATCCGAACCGGCTAAGCCTGCCGCGGCAGGCGGTGGCAAGCCCGACACCAAGGCCTCCCCGGCACCCTGAGCGGCAGCGCCGCCGCACACACCGGACGTCCCTCCCGTCGTCACGCGCCGTCATCCCGCGGTGCGTCCTGCGGCCGGGACGGTCCGCGGCAGCGCTTCGCCCAGCCTCGGCCCAGCCCGCCTTTTCATCATATTCGGGGTATTGCCCCGGACCGCGCGCCATCGTCGGCGCGTCGCTGCGGTTCGGGTGAACGGTACCGCCCATAGCGCCTTCACAGGAGGACGCGCACATGTCGGCAGTCGCCGTAGAGACCACTACTTCCGCCCACAATCCACTCGACGTGGTCGAGGAGATCGTCACCGCCAACGAATGGCCCTTCGACCGCGCCACCGAGGACGAGCTGGTCGTCGAGATCGGTGGGCGCTGGTGCGATTACCGGCTTTATTTCGTCTGGCAGCCGGACGTCAGCGCGATGCAGTTCTCCTGCCAGTTCGACATGAAGGTCCAGGCCGCCCGCCGCACCGCCGTCGCCGAACTGCTGGCCGAGGTCAACGGCCGCATGTGGCTCGGCCATTTCGACGTTTGCTCGGAGGAGCACACGCCGATGTTCCGCCAGACCATGCTGCTGCGCGGTTCGCGCGGCGCCGCGGTGGAACAGCTGGAGGATCTGGTGGAGATCGCCCTGTCGGAGTGCGAACGCTTCTATCCGGCTTTCCAGTTCGTGATCTGGGGTGGGAAATCGGCGTCGGAGGCGGTGTCCGCCGCCATTCTCGACACCATGGGCGAAGCGTAAAAAACAAGAAGTCTCAAGCGAGGGGAAGGTCTAGGTCATGACGGCGGAATCGGGTGCGTCGCTGCTGCTGGTCGGTTGCGGGAAGATGGGCGGGGCGATGCTGGACGGTTGGCTGGCCGCCGGGATCGCGTCGCGCGTCGTGGTGGTCGACCGCGCCGGTCTGCCGCAGTCGGTGGCGGGCGATTCGCGCGTCACCCTGGCATCCGGTGCCGACGCCCTGCCGCCCGGCTTCGTTCCCGACGTGATCGTCCTGGCGGTGAAGCCGCAGGTGATGGAGGAGGCGCTGCCGTCCTACCGCGCCCTGGTCCGCCCCGGTACCGTCTTCCTGTCGATCGCCGCCGGCAAGACCATCGCTTATTTCGAGCGGCTGCTGGGGGAGGGGGCGGTCGTCGTCCGCTCCATGCCCAACACGCCGGCCGCCATCGGCCGCGGCATGACCGTCGCCGTTCCGAACGCCCGCGTCAGCGCCGCCCAGCGTGATCTGTCCGACCGCCTGTTGCGCGCCGTCGGCGACGTCGCCTGGGTGGAGGACGAGGGGCTGCTGGATCCCGTCACCGCCGTGTCCGGCAGCGGTCCGGCCTATGTCTTCTTCCTGGTCGAGGCGATGGCCAAGGCTGGCGAGGCCGCCGGTCTGCCCGCCGATCTGGCGATGCGGCTGGCCCGCGCCACCGTGTCCGGCGCCGGCGCCCTGCTCGACGCCTCGCCGCAAGAGGCCGCCGACCTGCGCAAGGCGGTGACCAGCCCGAACGGCACCACCCAGGCCGCCCTTGAGGTGCTGATGGCGCCGGAAGGCATGCAGCCGGTGATGACCGCCGCCATCGCTGCCGCCGCCCGGCGGTCGCGCGAACTGGCTGGTTGAGGAGGCGCCGCCGTGACGACCCTCAGCCCCTCCGCCGCCCGTGTCCAGGCACTGCTGGACAGCATCGGCCTCAACCATCATGTGGTCGAACATGAAGGCAGCACCCGCACCTCGGAAGACGCCGCCAACTCCGTAGGCTGCGAGGTCGCGCAGATCGCCAAGTCTCTGATTTTTCGTACCAAGGAGACCGGGCGCCCGGTCCTGGTCGTCGCCAGCGGCGCCAACCGGGTGGACGAGAAGGCGGTCGGGCGGCTGATCGGCGAGAAGATTGAGCGCGCTGACCCTGAATTCGTCCGCGAGTCGACCGGCTTCGCCATCGGCGGCGTTCCGCCCATCGGCCATGCCGTCCCGCCTCTGGTGCTGATCGACGACGACCTGCTGCGGCTGGAGACCATCTGGGCCGCCGCCGGCACCCCCAACGCCGTCTTCCGCCTGACCCCCGCCGATCTGGTCAGCATGACCGGCGGCCGGGTGGAGACCGTGCGCAAGGCATAACTGAAGGGGTGGACGGGTGACGTTCGCCCGTCCGCACACCATTTTATCAGGCGATCCTTGTCGCCTGGAGGTGGTGCCATGTCCGACATGTCGTCCGACAAGCCTGAAGACAACAGCTTTCGCTCAGACCCCGCCCGGGATTATGCGGACCCCGACGCCCTCGACCGTGCCGTGGCATCGGCGGCGATGGGGCTGGCGGCCGAGAAAGGCTGGCGCCACGTCGGCCTGCTGGAGGTCGCGCACACCGCCGGCATCCCGCTGTCGCGCTTCCATCACCGCTTTCGCGGGCGTGCCGACCTGCTGGCGGCGGTATCGCGGGTCGCCGATGAGACCGTCCTTGCCGGGGATATCGCCGCCGATCCGACCGAATCGGCGCGCGACCGGCTGTTCGACGTGATGATGCGCCGCTTCGACGCTCTGCGCCCCTTCCGCGACGGCCTGCGTTCCGTCGTGCGCGACCTGCCGGCCGATCCGGCGACCGCGCTGGCCTTCTCCTGCGCCTTCGGCCGATCCATGGCCTGGATGCTGCGCGCCGCCGGGATCGACCCGGACCAGCGCGGCGGCGCGGCGCTGGTCGCCGGTCTCGGCACCGTCCATGCGCGGGTGATGCGGGTGTTCCTGAACGACGACACCGCCGACCTGTCGCGCACCATGGCCGCGCTCGACAACGCGCTGCGCGGGGCGGAGCGCTGGGGCGCGACTTTCTGCCGCTGGACCCGGTCGCGCGGGCCGCTGGGCCGGTCGTCGGGAACAGAGTCCATGTCGTCAGGCATTTAGCGACGGGCGGGCGTTCCGCGGCGGGGGCTTCCTCCCGCCAAGGTTATGCTGCGGCGCAAAAAACCGGATTGACTAACTTTTCGGCACTCTGCATAGTCGGCCTCTGTAATGTTGCGACGCAACATGTCCGTATTCAGATGCGGGCAGCAAACACCGATACCGGGATGAGAAACATGGCCAAGATCAGCGGTAACCCCTTCCTCGAATTCGATCCGTCCAAGCTGATGGGCGACCTGAAGGTGCCGGGCGTGGACGTCGAGTCCATCATCGCCAGCCAGCGCCGCAACATCGAGGCGGTGACCGCTGCCAACCAACTGGCCTTCGAAGGCTTCCAGGCCATCGTCCGTCGTCAGGCCGAGGTGCTGCGCACTGTCGCCGAGGACGTGAACCGCGCCGTCGGTGAACTGACCGCCGCCGGCACCCCGGAAGAGAAGGCCGCCAAGCAGGCCGATCTGGTCAAGGCCGCCTTCGAGAAGTCGCTGTCGAACATCCGCGAGCTGAGCGAGATGATCGCCAAGTCGAATACCGAGGCCGCCGAGATCCTGACCAAGCGCGTGTCGGACAGCCTGGACGAGGTCAAGGCCGCCATCGCCAAGGCGAAGTCCTGATCCTCTCCGGTCCGCCGGAAATCAGCGAGGAGGGGTCGCCATCGGCGGCCCCTTTTTCGTTTGTGCCGGATGGTCCGGACCTGTCTTCCCGGTTCCGGTCCCGATCCTGGCGCGTTACCCTGGCGCCGATCGCAAGAACCGCATCGGACCCGTCATGACCATCTCCTACGACGATTTCACCAAGGTCGACATCCGTGTCGGCACCATCCGCGCCGTCGATGCCTTTCCGGAGGCGCGCAAGCCGGCCTACAAGCTGACCATCGATTTCGGCGGTGAGATCGGCACCAAGCGCAGCTCTGCCCAGATCACCAGCCACTACGCCGCCGACGCGCTGGTCGGCCGTCAAATTCTGGCGGTGGTGAATTTCCCGCCCAAGCGAATCGGCCCTTTTACCAGCGAGGTGCTGTGCCTGGGCCTGCCCGACGCCGAGGGCGCGGTGGTGCTGGTCGGCCCGGATCACGCGGTCCCGGACGGAGCACGGCTGTTCTGATTTCGACCGTCTTCCTGTGGCAGTATGAAAGATTCGATCATACCATGCCTACGGAAAAATCACCCCGAGGTTGAATTCATAAAGATCTCGTAAGGCGACAAGTTGCCGCAGGAGTCGTATGTATTTTAAATGAATGCACCCTAAACCACGATGGCATAGTGCGGCGCGACAGCGATCTCGCATCTGCAACATGTTTTCCTGGTGGATGGCACTCATGGACGCCCTGCGCGCCTTCGTCGGCCGGCTTTCGATCTCCACGAAAGTCACCCTGTTGAACCTCTTCGGCATGCTGATCCTCAGCACGGCGATCCTGTTCGCGATCGGTCAGGTGATCGTCCGTGACCTGGAGCGGCAGGCGATCGAGATGCAGCGGCTCAGCATGGACATCGCCTGGTCCTCGCTGCAGGAACGCGGCGGCCAGTTCTCCGTCGCCGACGGCAAGCTGCTGCTGGACGGTGTCGTGATGAACGACAACAACCTCGTGGTCGACAAGATCAAGCGCATCACCGGGGGTACGGCCACCCTGTTCCTGGGCGACCGCCGCATCGCCACCAACGTTGCCAAGCCCGACGGCAGCCGCGCCGTCGGCACCACGCTGGCGCAGGGCCCGGCCTATGACTCGGTGCTGCGCCAGGGCGTTCCCTTCCGCGGCATGGTCGATATCCTGGGCGAGCCCTATTACGCCGCCTATGACCCGATAAAGGACGCCGCCGGCAAGCCGGTCGGCATCCTTTATGTCGGCATCAAGAAGGCGGAGGTGTTCAAGACCTTCGACGACAGCATGCGCTTTGCCACCATGCTGGTGGTGATCTGCGCCCTGGTTCTGGCGGTGCCGGGCTATCTGGTGTCGCGTTGGCTGCTGCGTCCGCTGGGCCAACTCAACCAGGTGATGACCGCGCTGTCCTCCGGTGACCTGACCGCCAGCGTCGCCGGCGCCAGCCGCCTGGATGAGATCGGCGCGATGTCGCGCTCCGTCCTCGTCTTCCGCGACGGCATGGCCGAGGCGGAACGTCTGCGCGCCGAGCAGGAGCATCAGCGCATCCAGGGCGAGGCGCAGAAGCGCAAGGCGCTGCAGTCGATGGCCGACACGGTGGAGCAGGAAAGCCGTAGCGCCGTCGAGCGGGTCGCCGCCCGTACGCAGGAGATGGACCGCAACGCCGACGCCATGGCGAAATCGGCCGGGCTGGTCGGGTCCAACGCGCAGAACGTCGCCGCTGCGGCGGCCCAGGCGCTCAGCAACGCCCAGGCGGTGGCCTCGGCTGCCGAGCAGCTCTCGGCTTCCATCGAGGAGATCGGCAATCAGGTCGGCCATGCCGCCGGGGTCACCCGCGCCGCCGTCGCCGCCAGCAACCGGACCGAAAGCACCATCGAATCGCTGTCCTCGGCGGTCAGCCGCATCGGCGATGTGGCGGAACTGATCCAGGGCATCGCCGCCCAGACCAACCTGCTTGCCCTGAACGCCACCATCGAGGCGGCGCGGGCCGGGGAGGCGGGTAAGGGATTCGCCGTCGTCGCCGGCGAGGTGAAGAACCTCGCCAACCAGACTTCGCGCTCGACCGAGGAGATCTCGCGCCTGATCGGCGAAATTCAGTCGGTCACCGCCCGTAGCGTGGAGGAGGTGCGCGACATCAGCCGCACCATCGGCGAGATCGACGCCATCTCCGGCACGGTGGCCGCCGCGGTCGAGCAGCAGGCTTCGGCGACCCAGGAGATCTCGCGCAATGTCGGTCAGACCGCCGGTGCCGCCACCGACGTCTCGACCCGCATCGACGAGGTATCGCGCGAGGCCAAGGTGACGGAGGAGCGCGCCGACATGCTGCGCGCCGGGGCGTCGGAAGTGACCCACAGCATCGACGAGCTGATGCATGTGCTGGTCCGCGCCGTACGCACGGCGACCGACGACGTGGATCGCCGCAGCGTGCCGCGCTATCGCGTCGAGGCACCCTGCATCGTGGAGGGGGCGGAGGGGCGCCTGACGGTGCGGCTGCTGGACATTTCCCGCCATGGCGCGGCGCTTGGCGAGGCCGACTCCGTCGGCGCACGCGGCACCCTGCTGTTCGACAGCCTGGGCTTGGCGCTGCCCTTCGACGCCTTCAATCGGGAGGAGGGGGTGGTGCGCGTCCGCTTCCGGCTGGCCGAGATCGACCGTCAGGTCTTTGACGCCCGCTTCGACCGTTTCGAAGAGGCGATGGCCGGCCGCCGCTTGGCTGGCTGATCCCGGTTCGCCGGATCAGGTCTGGCTGGGCGGCACTGCTGGACCGCGCGAATCCTGCGCGGTCCTGGCCTGTCGTTCAAACCCCGGCCCGGCGGGCGGCAGCGGCATGAACGTGCGGCGGGGTCATGCCGGTCCGCGCCTGTTCCAGGGCACCCTGCTGCCGGGCGGCGAAGACGCCGGCCTCCGTCCGGTTGCGGAAATGCAGCTTGGACAGAACGCTGCGCACCATCGACTTGATGACCGCTTCCGACAGGTCCAGCGCGTTGGCGATGGTCCGGTTGTTCATGCCCTCGCCCAGCAGGCGTAGCGTCTCGAACTCCGGATCGGACAGGCGCGGCAGCAGCGTCAGCCGGATCTCGTCGACGCCGAGGCGTGACAGGAACTGCTTGGGCATCAGGCAGTGGCCTTCCAGCCCCAGGTCCAGCAGCTCGTTGATGCGGTCAACGTTCAGATCCTCGAACACCCACGCGTCGGCGAAGGCCAGGATATGGGCGGCGTCCAGCAGCTCACGCGACGATAGCACGACGACGATCCGCGAGCGGCGGGACAGCCGCAGATAGACCATCGGTTCGTTCTCGCGCAGCGCGGTGAACTGCTGCAGCCCGATCAGGATCGCATCCGGCGTCAGCGCGCTCTGCGTCAGCTCCCCGATATCGTGCAGAACCGTGACCCGGTGGCGACCGCCACGGTCCAGTTGCTGGACCACGTTCTCGGTCAGCGCGTTGTTGTCGAGGATCAGGCAGACATGCATGGGAGTCACCGCGTTGCGGGTCTGGTGAGATGCTTTCTCATGGGCGTACTCATGGTGTGTGTGCATGGGTCAGCTCTGTCTGGAGGAGGCATCCACGGCCGGCCCGGCTCAGGGCATTGCCGCCTGCGTCTAAGGGTTGAAGAGGAACCGGCCGGTTGGCCCAGGCACGTCATCATAAAACTCACGTCATCCGGAAAATTATTGTGGACATCGAAGTATTGCGGCGCGGACTGCAAACTCCCCCTTCGTCGGGATCGGGAAAGTCCTGTTCGCACCGCGTGATTTAGAAATGAACCGGGCTCCGCGTAAATCAGGCGATGGATGATCAGCCAAGATCGCTTATCGTCTCCTTGTTGGTCGCCTCAGGTTTCGAAACGGTAACACCTATGGAATGATGTGTGCTGAGCGGGTCACAGGGGAATGCGCGTTGGTACAGGCATCCATCAGGGATATCCTTTCGGTTTGGTCGCTGGTTTTTCTTACTCTTCTGCGCGTTCGAATCGGGATAAACCAAATCCTTGCCACACGAACGCCGCAAAGATGGCAAGGTTCCAGAAAAATTCCCGTCACTAATGGAGACAACAGGTCTCTTTTCGAATGATCCCGATCGGGCCAAGTGAATCCGATGCGCTCGCGCGATAACTCTGTTCGCACACGCAGAAGAAACTATGACTTTCGGCGGAAGCAATTCTTGGTCGTGCCATGACCAAAGGTGCCTCGAAGGGGCATGCCGGCTTCGAATGACCTATGGCCCTTGTCGGGATACAGGGTCCCGACCGATCGTGGTATCAGATACCCAACACAGCGAAGAACAAGCCCACAACGGCAGACGGTCTTCCGGCCGATGTCCGAAGAGGGCGCACAGACCAATCGACCACCAAGCCATGTATTCGGCGCGAATGTGGTGATCCGGGTGCCGCGGGGGCGTGCCGGACAACAGACAACAGCCCTGACGGGCGGTCGTTCGCAAGCGGACGGCACCGGCAAGGGTCGGCGAGCGAGGATGACGGGGACCATGAAGATTCTGATCGGGGACGACCATCTGCTGTTTCGCGAAGGTCTGCGGCGTCTGCTGGAGCAACTTCAGGGCGAGGCCAGCTTCGTCGAGGCCGGGACCTTCGACGAGGTGCTGGACCAGTGCCGGGCCGGCAGCACCTTCGACATCATCCTGATGGACCTGCATATGCCGAACTGGCCGGGCTTCGACGGCCTGCGCGAGATCCAGGCGCTGCAGCCGGGCGTGCCGGTGGTGGTGATCTCCGCTTCGGAGGCTCTGGGCGATATCCGCGGCGCGCTCGATCATGGCGCGACCGGCTACATCCCGAAGTCGAGCAGCGTGAAGGTGATGATGGGCGCCCTGAACCTGGTGTTCTCGGGCGGCATCTACCTGCCGCCGGGCGCGCTCACCGCCAGCATGGAGGCCGCGCCGCGCCGCCGCACGGTGGACATGTCCGACCGCAGCGCCGGTTACGGCCTGACCCAGCGCCAGCGCGAAGTGCTGGAATGCCTGCGTCTCGGCAAGTCGAACAAGCAGATCGCCTATGAACTGGGCCTGTCGGAAGGCACGGTGAAGATCCACGTCACCGCCATCTTCAAGTCGCTGGGCGTCAAGAACCGCACCCAGGCGGTCATCGCCGCCGCAGCCATGTCGGCGTAAGTTCAGACAGCATCGACCTCAGACAGCATCGACCTCAGACTGCATCGACCGATCCGGGGCACGTACGGGTCGCGGAACTGGGCCGCCGGGGGAACCCCTCCGCGGCCCGTTTTCTTTTGGCGGCAACGGCCGGACTCCCGTCCACGGCAGTGAGCCTCTTGACCCGGCGGGTTGCCCGATGCTATCCGCCCCTCTTGATCTTGTGGAATCATCCGTCCGGTCCACCGGCATGAGGAGGTTCCGCCTGACCCGCGCCGCCATCCGGGCCGTGCGCGACGCCGCCACCGCAGGGACGCAACCGCAGCGCCATGAGCGATATTTTCCGCGAAGTCGACGAGGATCTGCGCCGGGACCGCGCGGAGCACCTGTTCAAGAAGTATGGCGGCGCCATGATCGCCGCGGCCGTTCTGGTCGTCGCCGGCACCGGCGGCTACAGCTACTGGCGCCATTGGCAGGCGCAGCAGAAGCAGGAGCAGACCGCCGCGCTGGTCACCGCCATTTCGCAGAGTGCCCAGGGACCGGAGAAGGGGGTGGAGGCACTGTCGGCCTTCGCCGGCTCCGCCAAGCCCGACCTCGCCGCCATCGCCCAGTTCAACGCCGCGGCGCTGCTGATCCGCCAGAACAAGCCGGACGAGGCTGCGACCATCTATGACGGCATCGCCGCCAACGGCTCCGTGCCCGCCGAATACCGCGACCTCGCCACCCTGCTGGCGGTGACGCAGCGTGCGGAAAAGGGCGACCCGGCCCAGCTGACGGCGAAGCTGCAGCCGCTGGCCGCCGACACCAGCCCCTGGCGCTTCACGGCGCGCGAACTGACCGCGATGCTGGCCGCCCGCGCCGGTGACACGGAAAAGGCGCGCACGCTCTACAAGCAACTGGCGGATGACCAGCAAGCGCCGTCGGGCGTGCGTGGCCGTGCCGCCGATCTCGCCTCCCTCTACGGCAAGGGCTGATCCAGGGCCATGAAGAACAACAAGATGAAGGCCGGCTCCATCCGCCGCGCGGCGCTGCTGTCCGCATCGCTGCTGTCCGTCTTCCTCGCCGGCTGCGACACCGTGGACAGCTGGTTCGGCAAGACGCCGGATCCGCCCCTGCCGGGCAAGCGCGTCGCCGTGCTCCAGCGCGAGCGCAAGGTGGAGCCGGACGCCCAGCTCGCCGCCGTCGCCGTCACCGTGCCGCCGCCGGTCGCCAACGCGGCCTGGGCGCAGCCGGGCGGCACGCCGGACCATGTGCTGGGCAACCTCGCCCTGTCGGCCAACCCGTCCGACGCCTGGCGCGCCGACATCGGCTCGGGCTCCAGCAGCTCGCGCGCGCTGCTCGGCACGCCGGTGATCGCCGACGGCCGCATCTTCGCGATGGACGCCGACTCGCATGTCTCCGCGCTGAACGAGCGCAGCGGCCAGTCGCTGTGGCGGGTCGACACCCGGCCGGAGAACGAGCGGGGCGGGGCCACCGGCGGCGGCGTCGCCTATGCCGACGGCCGCGTCTATGCCGCCACCGGCTTCGCCGAGGTGCTGTCGCTCGACGCCGCCACCGGCAAGATCCTGTGGCGCAAGCGCATCGCCGGCCCGGTCCGCGGCGCGCCGACGGTGGCCGGCGGTCGTGTGCTGGTCATCACGCTCGACAACCAGACCATCGCACTCTCCACCGACGACGGTGCGGTGCAGTGGTCGCAGCAGGGCATCCTGGAGACCGCCGGCCTGCTCGGCGCCGCCAGCCCTGCCGCCACCGGCACGCTGGTCGTCTCCCCCTATTCGTCGGGCGAGCTGTTCGGCCTGCGTCCGGAAAACGGCCGCGTGTCGTGGCAGGACAGCCTCGCCGCCATCCGCCGCACCGGCCAGCTGAGCAATCTGGCCGACATCCGCGGCCTGCCGGTGGTCGATCGCGGCAACGTCTACGCCATCGGCCATTCCGGCCGCATGGTCGCCATCGATGAGCGAATCGGCGCTCGCATCTGGGAAACGGAGATCGGCGGCGTCCAGACCCCCTGGCTGGCCGGCGACTACCTGTTCACCGTCACCAACGACCAGGAGGTCGTCGCGGTGGCGCGCCAGAACGGCAAGGTCCGTTGGGTGGCGCCGCTCGCCCGCTTCAAGGATCCGGAGGACAAGTCGGGTCCGATCGTCTGGTCCGGCCCGGTGATGGCGGGCAGCCGCCTGTGGGTCACCGGCTCAAACGGCCAGCTGCTCGGCCTGTCGCCGTCGGACGGCCGGGTGGAGGTGACCCGTTCGCTCCCCACCGGTTCCTACTTGCCGCCGGTCGTTGCCAACAACACTCTATATGTGCTGTGCGACAACGGAACGCTGGTCGCGTTCCGCTGATCGCGGATTTCCTCCGTCTGTTGTGAAAGGCCTTTGGCCCCATGTCGTTCACCGTGGTCCTCGTCGGTCGGCCGAATGTCGGCAAATCGACTCTCTTCAACCGTCTGGCCGGCAAGAAGCTGGCCCTGGTGGACGATACGCCGGGCGTCACCCGTGACTGGCGCTCGGCCCCGGCCCATGTCGGCGGCCTGTCCTTCACGGTGGTCGATACCGCCGGCCTGGAGGACGTGACCGACGACAGCCTGGAGGCGCGCATGCGCCGCCAGACCGAGCAGGCGCTGGAGCGCGCCGACGTGGCGCTGTTCATCATCGACGCCCGCGCCGGCATCACGCCGCTGGACCGCCATTTCGCCAACCTGCTGCGCCGGAGCAAAACCCCGGTCCTGCTGGTCGCCAACAAGACCGAAGGCAAGGCCAGCCAGCCGGGCATGTTCGAATCCTACGAGCTGGGCCTGGGCGATCCGATCCCGTTGTCCGCCGAGCATGGCGAGGGCATGGCCGATCTGGTCGAGGCGCTGCTGCCCTACGCCCCGCCGGAAGACACCGGCGAGGTCGAGGAGAAGGACGACGGCTACGATCCCTCCATCCCGGTCGGCGACCAGCCGGAGCCGGAGGAGGACCGCAGCAAGCCGATCCAGATCGCCATCGTCGGCCGCCCGAACGTCGGCAAATCGACCCTGCTGAACAGCCTGTTGGGCGAGGAGCGCGTGCTGACCGGCCCGGAGGCCGGCATGACCCGCGACGCCATCTCCGTCGATTGGGAATGGCGCGACCGCCGTTTCAAGCTGGTCGACACCGCCGGCATGCGCCGCCGCGCCCGTGTGGACGAGAAGGTGGAGAAGCTGGCGGTCGCCGACAGTCTGCGCGTTATCCGCATGGCGAATGTCGTGGTGCTGGTGGTCGATGCCGCCGCCATTCTCGACAAGCAGGACCTGACCATCGCGCGCCTGGTGATCTCGGAGGGCCGCGCCCTGGTGATCGCCGTCAACAAGTGGGACACGGTCGATGACCGCGCCATGGCCCTGCGTCAGGTCGAGGACAAGCTGCAGGCCTCGCTCGGCTACATCAAGGGCGTGAAGGTCGTCACCATCTCGGCGCTGAAGGGCCACAAGCTCGACACGCTGCTGGACGGCGTGCTGGAGACCTACACCGTCTGGAACCGCCGCATTCCGACGGCGCAGCTGAACCGCTGGATCGAAGGCGTTCTGGAGCATCATCCGCCGCCCCTGGTCGAGGGTCGCCGGGTCAAGATCCGCTATGTCACCCAGGTGAAGACCCGTCCGCCGACCTTCGCGCTGTTCGTGAACAAGCCGCTGGATTTGCCGGAAAGCTACCAGCGCTACCTGACCACCCACCTGCGCGACAGCTTCGACATGCCCGGCGTCCCGGTACGCCTGCTGCTGCGCAAGGGCAAGAATCCGTACGCCGAGGATTGATCCAGCGATCTTCTCCCTCACCCAGACTATACGCTGGGCGAGGGAGGAAACGGCGTGGGTCGAACTCCGCCAAAGGACCGGCCCAGCTCAATAATGGGGCGGCGGACGGTCGTCCTGCGGGGAGGCGATGGCGTATTCCGCCGCCTCCACCCGGTCGCGCATGCGCCTCAGCTGGGCGGTCAGGCGGTCGATGGTCTGGCCTTGGGCGAAGATGACCTCGGACATCTCCTCCGCCATGCGCTCGTGATGGGCGAGGCGGCTTTCCAGATCGGCGAGGCGTTGTTCGAGAGCGGGATCCATTAGGCACCGGTCAAGGAATGGGAAAACGGGGAACGGGCCGCAAGATGGACCATTCCCCGGTCTGGGTCGAGGTGCCTTTCCGCTCACACCATCGCGGTGGTGCCGGCCAGCCAGCCGGACAGGCCGGTCAGCACCAGCACCGTCAGGCTGGCCAGCCGCAGGGTCAGCGGCGCCATCGCCAGCCCGCCCATCAGCTTGTCATTCCGCAGCAGCAACAGCATCGGGATCAGGATGAAGGGCAAGGTCAGCGCCAGCACCACCTGACTCAGCACCAGCAACCCATCCACCGCGCCGTCGCCCGCACTGCCCAGAACCGCCAGCGCCGGGATCAGCGAGGCGCCGCGGGTGATCAGCGCGCGGGTGATCGGGCGCAGGCGCAGGTTCAGGAAGCCTTCGGTCACCATCTGCCCGGCCATCGTGCCGGTGGTGGTGGAGCTTTGGCCGGCGGCCAGCAGGGCGATGGCGAAGACCAGCGCGGCGCCGCCGCCGATGCTGCTGCCCAGCAGGGCGTGCGCGTCCTCGATGCCGGGGGCGCTGCCGGTTCCCACGCCCTCGAAGGCGACGGCAGCCACCGCCAGGATGGAGCCGTTGACCAGACCGGCCAGGGCCAGCGCGGTCGACAGGTCGATGGTCAGCCAGCGGGCGGCCTGCCGGCGCTCCTCCTTCGTCTTCACCTCGGCCAGCCGCGCCCGCACCAGACCGGAGTGCAGGAACAGATTGTGCGGCATGACGGTGGCGCCGATGATGCCCAGCGACAGGTACAGCATCTCCGGATCGCGGGCCAACTCGACGCTCGGCATCAGGCCGGCCAGCAGGGCGGCGGGGTCGGGGTGGGCGATCACCAGTTCCCAGGCGAAGCAGACCACCAACACGCTCATCAGTGCGCCGACGACCAGTTCGGGGGTGCGGCCACGGGCACCGGGCAGGGCCAGGATGCCGAAGGTCAGCACGGCGGAAATCACCACACCGGCCATGATCGGGATGCCGAACAGCAGCTTCAGCGCGATGGCGCTGCCCAGCAGCTCGGCCAGATCGGTGGCGATCATTGCCAGTTCCGACACCGCCCACACCACCATCGCCACAGGGCGCGGGAAACGCTGGCGGATCAGCCGGGCCAGATCGGTGCCGGTCGCCAGCGTCAGCCGGACGATCAGCCCTTGCAGGAAGATACCGGCCAGACTGGCGATCAGCACGGCCGACAGCAGCGCGAAGCCGAAGCTGGAGCCCGCCGCGATGTCCGTCGCCCAGTTGCCGGGGTCCATATACCCGACCGCCACCACGAAGCCGGGGCCGAGCATCGTCCAGAAGCGGCGCCCGCCCGCCGGGGAGGCGGTGCGGACGGTATCGGCGATTGTGGGGGATGCGGTCTTCACGCCGGTTGCTCCTGAACATTCCGATGGCGGCCAGACGCTTGGCTGCCAATGCAACATGGCAGGGTATTTCGATAGCGTACAGTCGATGATTTCTAACATCGAGATAGGCGTTACCTATCGATGTGGATGCTCTGCCAAGGCAGGTCCAGTTCAGAACAGCGCTGCGGTCACTTCGTTCGCAGTGCAGCAGTGCCATGCGGACGAATTTCGCCGGGAACCATCCGGGATGTTCAGCGTCGGCGCGGGCCGAACCGCTTGCGCGGAGCGCCGCGGAAGCCGGCGGCGGGCGGCGGCTCGCGGCGGCGGGTGCGGGACGCCAGCGCTTCGGACAGGCGTTGGCCGATCGCGTCGCGGGCGCTACGCACGCGGTCGCGGTCGGGCAGGGCATCGGGGAACTTGCGCGAGGCCCAGAAATAGAGATCGCAGGCGCGTGATGCCGCTTCCAGCACCTCGGCGGCCAGCCCGTCGAACCGCGCCGGGATCAGCCGGGCGAGCGGCAGCACTTCCCCCGCCTCCACCGCATCAAGGATGGCGGCGAAGACCTTGGTGTCCTCCGGCTCCTCCAGATCGGCGGGGGCAAGCAGCAGGTCGAGCTTGGCAGCCAGAGCCAGCCGCCGCGCGTCCAGCATCGGCGCAGCGCGGCGGAGTGCCGACAGGTCGGCCAGCCGGAAGGGGGAGCCGGCGGTGGCGGCGCTGCCGAAACACTCCACCAGCAGCCGGGTCTCGGCGCTGTCGATGTGGCTGGCGAGGCGGGCCAGCATGGTGCGGTTCGGTCGGACGGGCAGGGGGGCGTCGGCATGCAGGCGGCGGTCGGGCGCCTCCAGCAGGCGCTTCAGGGTGGCGGGGGTGCTGCGGGCGATGACGCCGAAATGTCCTTCCTCGAACTGGCCGAAGCGGCCGGCGCGGCCGGCGATCTGCTTCACCTCCGTCGCGGTCAGCGGGCGGACGCTGCTGCCGTCGAACTTCTCCAGCGCGGTGAACAGGACGCGGCGGCAGGGCAGGTTCAGCCCCATGCCGATGGCGTCGGTTGCCACCACCACGTCGGCCTCGCCGGACAGGAAGCGCGCCGCCTCGCGCCGCCGCACCGCCGGGGCCAGCGCGCCATAGATGGCGGCGACCGACAGGCCTTGCGCCAGCAGCGTGTCGCGGACGCTGTGGACCTCGCGGCGGGAGAAGGCGATCAGGGCGTCGCCGCGCTCCACCTCCGCCCAATCGAGCCGGCGGTCGAGCATCGACAGCGGGGTCTTGCGGTCGAGTTCCACCACCTCCAGCGCTTCGCCGAGATGGGCGGCGGCGCGCTCCACCAGCGGGCGGACTTCTGGTGCGCCGAGGATAAAGACGGTCTCGGCCGGCACGCCCATCAGCGCGGCGGTCCAGGCCCAGCCGCGTGCCGGGTCGGCCAGCATCTGGATTTCGTCGATCACCGCGACCTCGACCGGGCGGTCCGGGTCCATCACCTCGATGGTGGACGCGGTGTGGCGGGCGCCGGGGGTGCGGATTTCCTCCTCCCCGGTGATGAGCGTGGTGGGGGTGCCTTCGGCGTTCAGCCGCTCCATCACCTCCAGCGCCAGCAGGCGCAGCGGCGCCAGATAGACGCCGTCGCGCGCTTCGCAGAGCGCGCTGATGGCGCGGTGGGTCTTGCCGGAGTTGGTCGGGCCGATCACCAGCACCAACTTGCGGTTCATGCCGCGCGCCACCGGGAACAGCCGTTCGAAGCGGGAGAAGTCGAAATGGCGGTCGACATAGAGCCGGCCGCGCGCCTCCGCCCGGTCGCGGCGCCACTGGTCGTACTCGCGGTCCCAGCGGTCGAGCAACTCGTCGGCATCCGTCCGGTTGCGGGCGGCCTTGCTCAGGCGGTCGGCGAGGCTGGCGAAGCCCCAGTCGGGATTGTCGCCAGCCCGCTCCGCCAGATCGCGCAGCCGGGCGGCGACGCGGGACAGCGCATCGTCCAGGGCGGTGCGCAGGGCTGGGTCATGGTCGAGCCGGGCTGACAGTTCGGTGTCGGACAGGTCCGACAGGTCCAGCGCGTCGAACGTGCGGGAGACTTGCAGACGGATGGCCGGAGCCATGCCGGGCCAGGGCAGTTCGTCGCTGCGGACGGCGCGGACGCGGGTGCGGTCCTCGCAGGACAGCAAGGCGGTGTGGCTGCCGGCGAGCGCGCGGCGGCCCTGGGCCAGCAGTGCGTCGCGGCGGTGGGCGCGGTCGATGCGGCCGGTGATTTCCAGCAGGATGGCCTCGCGCCGCTCCGCCGGGACCAGAAGGTCGCGCTTGCCCTTGGGTAGCGGCAGGCCAAGCGGCACCAGCCCGCGCGCCTCGGCGTCATGCATCCGCAACACGCCGGCGGCCCCCAGCGTCGTCACCTCCGGATGGGCGACGGCGAGGTCGTGGACCAGATGCGGGTCGGCGGCAGGCGTGTTGGTATCGTCTGTCATGAAGCCTGTCCGGAGGCGATGTGGTGCAGCACGATGCCGCTGGTGGTCGCCACGTTGAGGGAATCGAAACCGCCGGCCATAGGGATGCGGACGCTGCGGGCGCGGGCAAGCAAGGCAGGTGGCAGGCCCGGCCCCTCCGACCCGAACAGCAGGGCGGCGCGGCTGGGTGGGGTTAGCGCAGCCAGCGTCTCGGCACCGGCGGGGCTGAGCGCCACCGCCTCGAACCCGAAGCGGTCGAGCAGGGCGAGCGGGTCTTCGCCGGCGGCAAGCTTTGCAGTCGGCACCAGCAGGGTTGCGCCCACCGACACGCGGATCGCCTTGCGGTAGAGCGGATCGCAGCAGCCGGGATCGAGGATCACCGCATCGGCACCGAAGGCGGCGGCGTTGCGGAAGATGCCGCCCATGTTGTCGTGGTTGCCGATGCCGAACAGCATGACGATCCGGGCGACCGGGCCGCAGGCTCCCAGCAGGTCGGCCGCGTTGGGCACGTCGATCTTCTCGCCGACTGCCAGGATGCCGCGGTGCAGCGGAAAGCCGGCGATGCGGTCGAGCACCGCTTGTGTGGCAGTGTAGACGGGGGTGTCCGCAGGCAGCGCGGCCAGCATCGGCTCCAGCGCCGCCACCCGCTTGTCGGCGATCAGCAGCGAGCGGGCGCGATAGCGGGTGGACTGGACGAGGCTCCGCACCACCACCGCCCCCTCCGCGATGAACAGCCCGTCACGGCCGACGAGGTCACGCTCCCGCACGTCGCGGTATGGCTCGATGCGCGGGTCCTCGGGGTCGGTGATCGGAATGATGGTGGGCAAGGGAACGCTCGGTCTCTGGGGTGTGCGCCTAGTTAGTGCATGTGGGGGCGGGTTTCCAATGCCATGGCGTCCGCGTGCAGATCTTCCTCCATGGGCATACCCCCTTGCCGATACTCAGGACCCTGCTCATGTTGCGGTGCAGCAAGAAAATGGGGATGCGCCGGACATGACCATGATCCGAAGGCTGTGGAACCGCATGCGTGGCAGGACGAAGCCCGCGCCGCGCGCTCTGCCGGCGGAACCGCTGGAGCTGTCGGGGCCGGGGCCGATGCTGGCCCTGCCGCGGCCCAAACCGACGCTGGCGCTGGCGTTGCAGGGCGGTGGCGCGCATGGCGCCTTCACCTGGGGCGTGCTCGACCGGCTGCTGGAGGAGGATATCCGGCTGGTCGGCGTCAGCGGCGCCAGCGCCGGGGCGATGAACGCGACGATGCTCGTGCAGGGCTGGGCGAGGGGCGGTCGCGACGGCGCCCGGGCCGAACTGGCGAATTTCTGGGAGCGGGTGAGCGCCGCCGGCCGGCTGGGGCCGATCCGGCCGAGCGTAACCGACCGGCTGCTCGGCCGCTGGAACGTCGATCACGCGCCGGGGACCCATCTGGTGGACTGGGCGCGGCGCTGGGTTACCCCCTATCAGACCCAGGCGGCCGATTTTCACCCGCTGCGCGGATTGCTGGCGGAGATGGTGGAGCCGGACCTGATCCGGCGGAGCGGGCTGCGGCTGTTCGTCAGCGCCACCAATGTGCGCAGCGGCGCCTTGCGGCTGTTCGACGAGACGGAGGTTCAGGTCGACCATCTGTTGGCCTCCGCCTGCCTGCCGCACCTGTTCCGCGCGGTGCGGATCGACGGGCAGGAGTATTGGGACGGTGGCTATCTCGCCAACCCGCCGCTGTCCCCGCTGGCGGAGACCTGTCCCGGCGCCGACCTGATGGTGGTGGCGATCAACCCCTTCACCTGCGCCACCACGCCGGAGGACCCGGCCGGCATCGCCGCCCGGCTGAACCAGATCACCTTCAATGCCGCCCTGTTGCAGGAGATGCGCTGCCTGTCGGCCCGTCCCGACGCCCCGCGCCTGCATCTGATCGGCGCCGACGAGCATTTGCAGGATTTGGGGCTCTATTCGAAGCTGATGACCGACTGGAGCTTCCTGAACTGGCTGCGCGACGCTGGGCGCGAGGCGGCCGGTCGCTGGGTGGAGGAGAACCTGCAAGCCGTCGGCGTGGAAGGCACCGTCCAGTCGCCGGCGCTGGCCTGACGCTCACTCCGCCGGGTGCTGCCCCGTCGGTTGCTGTTGGGCGTCCGGATCGGTATGGGCGAACCAGCGCTTCATCCGGCGCGACAGCCCGTCCAGATAGGTCAGCGCCACAGGCACCACCAGCAGCGTCAGGATGGTGGAGGACAAGAGGCCGCCGATCACCGCATGAGCCATCGGTGCCCGCTGCTGCGCGCCCTCGCCGATGCCGAGCGCCAGCGGGGTCATGCCGAAGATCATCGCCGCGGTGGTCATCACGATGGGGCGCAGGCGGATGATGCCGGCCTCCACCAGTGCATCGTGCAGGCTGGCGCCGCGTTTGCGCGCCTGGTTGGCGAAATCGACCAGCAGGATGGCGTTCTTGGTCACCAGACCCATCAGCATGATGAAGCCGATGGCGCTGAAGATGTTCAGCGTCGATCCCGCCACCAGCAGGCCCAGGAACACGCCGACCAGCGACAAGGGCAGCGAGGCCATGATGGCCAGCGGTTGCAGGAAGCTGCCGAACTGCGAGGCGAGGATCAGGTAGATCAGGATGACGGCGAGCGCCAGCGCCTGCGCCGCGTAACCGCTGGTCTCGGCGATGTCCTTGGTGGAGCCGCCGAAGACGATGCGGTAGCCGGGCGGCAGTTCAATCTTCGCCAGGGCCGCCTGCAACTCGCGTCCGGCATCGCCGGCGGCGCGGCCCTGGACGTTGGCCTGGACATTCACCTCGCGCTGCAGGTCGCGCCGGTTGATCTGCGACGCGCCGAGCGTCGTCGTCACATCCGCCACCTGGGACAGCGGGATCATGCGCGGCGTGCCGTTGGCGTCCATCCCGCCGGATAGATAAATGCGGTCGAGGTCGGCGCGGCCGGCGCGGGCAGCCTCCGGCAGGCGGACCAGCACGTCGTAACTCTCGCCGTCCGGCGCCTTCCAACTCGATACCGTGTCGCCGGCGAACAGCGGGCGTAGCGTGTCGGCGACTTTTTTGGTGCCGATGCCGAGATCGCTGGCGAGGTCGCGCTCCAGCCGGACGGCGAGCGTCGGCTTGGCCGCCTTCAGGGTGCTGTCGACATCCACGAAGCCGGGGATGGCGCGCATGGCGCCGATGACCTTCTGCGACAGCCGGTCCAGCTCTGCAATGTCGCGGCCCTGCACCGACACCTGGATCTGCTTCTGCACGCCGCCGACGCCGGGGATGGCGATGCCCATGGTGACGCCGGGGATCGCCGACAGCCGTTGGCGCAGCAGCGGGGCAAGGTCGTTCGGCGAGCGCTTGCGCTGATCGATGGGGACGTAGCGTAGATAGATGCTGCCGCGGTTGTGGCCGATCGACACGCCGGTGTTGACGGTGCTGTAGGTGTAGGCGATTTCCGGGAACTCGCGGATCGCCGCCTCGACCTGCTTGGTCTTGGCGGTGGTCGCGGCGAGCGAGGAGCCGACGGGGGTTTCCACCTCGACGATCTGCTCGCCCAGGTCGGCGGCGGGAACGAACTCCACGCCGATGCGCGGGACCAGCAGGAAGCTGCCGAAGAAGATCGCCAACGCCGCGATCATCACCACCCAGCGCCGGCGCAGGCCCCAGCGCAGCAGCCGGCCATAGCCGTGCGAGACGGCGGTGAAGCCGCGCTCGAACGCTGCCGCGAAGCGGCCGAAAATGGAGCGGCCGTGTTTGCCGTGCGCCGCCGGGTCGTACCACACGCTCGACAGCATGGGATCGAGCGTGAAGGAGACGAACAGCGAGATCAGCACCGCCGCCGAGACGGTGATGCCGAATTGCAGGAAGAAGCGGCCGATGATGCCGCCCATGAAGGCGACCGGCAGGAACACCGCGACGATGGTGAGCGTGGTCGCCAGCACCGCCAGCCCGATCTCCGCCGTGCCGTCGAGCGCCGCCTGCCGGTGGCCCTGGCCGCGGGCGAGGTGGCGCATGATGTTCTCGCGTACCACGATGGCGTCGTCGATCAGGATGCCGATGGCGAGCGACAGCGCCATCAGCGTCATCATGTTCAGCGTGAAGCCCATCGCCGCCAGCATGCCGAAGGTGCCGAGCACGGCGACCGGCAGGGTCAGGGCGGTGATGACCGTGCTGCGCCAGGACCCCAGGAAGACCATGACGATCAGGATGGTCAGGATGCCGCCCTCGACCAGCGTCTTCTGCACGTTGCTGAGCGAGTTGGTGATGCCGCGGGAACTGTCGCGCACCACCGCCAGCGTCACGTCCGGCGGCAGGGAGCCGTTGGTCCGCAGATCCCCGATCGCCGCCTGCAGGCCGCGCGCGACCTCCACCGTGTTGGCGCCCTGGACCTTGACCACATCGACCGCCAGCGCCGGGTTGCCGTTCAGCAATGCTGCGGAGTCCTGTTCCTCCTGCCCGTCGATCACCTCGGCGACCTGACCCAGCCGCACCGGGCTGTTGCCGCGGCGGGCGACGATCAGGTCCAGCAGGTCGCGCGGGTTGCGGACGCGCCCCTCCACCTGCACCACGCGCTCCCGCCCCTGGCCGGTGACGGTGCCGGCGGGGACGTCCTGGTTCTCACCCGTGACGGTGGCGATCACCTCGTCGACGCCGACGTTCAGCGCCTCCAGCTTTTCCGGCTTCAGGCGAACCAGGATCTGGCGCTTCACCCCGCCGGCGATGGTGGCCTTGCCGACGCCGCGGACGTTCTGCAGGCGCTTCAGGATGATCTGGTCGGTGAGCGTGGTGAGATCGCGCAAGGACCGCAGGTCCGACGTGACGGCGATGGACAGGATCGGCTGGTCATCCGGGTTGAATCGGGTGATCTGCGGATCCTTCACCTCGTCCCGGAAAGTGGCGCGGATGGCCGAGACCTTTTCGCGCACGTCCTGCAACGCCTGGACGGAGGAGGTCTTCAGGTCGAACTCCGCGATCACCACCGACTGGCCCTCGTAAGAGCGCGAGGTCAACGTCTTGATGCCGGCGATGGTGTTGATCGCATCCTCGACCGGGCGGGTGATGTCGGTTTCCACCGTCTCTGGGCTGGCGCCGGGATAGCTGGTGCTGACCACCACCACCGGGAAATCGACGTCGGGAAACAGGTCGACGCCCAGCCGGTTGTAGGAGAAGAGGCCGAGCACCATCAGCGCCACCATCATCATGGTGGCGAAGACCGGGTTGTCGACGCTGATGCGGGTGATCGGCATGGCGGCTGCTCCCGATCAGGCGCCGGCAATCGTGACGGGACGGCCGGCGGTCAGGCCGGGCAGGTTGCCGGTGACCACGCGGTCGCCCGGCGTCAGCCCCTCCACCTGCACCAGATCGCCGCGCGCCCACGATCCCACGCGCGTGACGGGCCGGCGTTCGGTGCGGCCATCGGCGATGACCAGAACGAAGTCGCCCTGCTCGTCATGGCGGACGGCGACCGGCGGCACGGCAATGGCTTGCGCGGCCTGCGCCACCAGAACCTCGCCGCTGGCGAACATGCCCCCGCGCAACGCGCCGTCCTTGTTGTCGATCGTCACATAGACGGGGATGGCGCGCGACCCCGCCCGCGCCATGGGGTTGATGCGGGCGACGCGGCCGGCGAACTCCCGCTCGCCGAAGCCTTCCACCCGCAGGGTCGCCGCCTGGCCGACGGCGAGCCGCGCCACCTGCTCCGCCGGGACGGTCGCCTCGACCTCCACCCGCGACAGGTCGACGATGGTGAACATGGCGGCGTTCACCGCCAGATTTTCCCCCGGATTGACGGAGCGGGTGGCGACCATGCCGTCGATGGGGCTGACCACCACCGCGTCGCGCAGGGCCTTGCGCGCCAGTTCCACCTGGGCGGCCAGCGCATCGACCTGCGCGCGCTGGAAACCGAAGCTGCTCTCGGCCTGATCCAGGCTGGTGTCGGAAACGATGTTGCTGCGGTTCAGCGTGCGGTTCTTGGACAACGTCTTTTCGGCCAGCACCATCTGGGCGCGGGCGCCCTCCAGATTGGCCTGCTTCTCGTTCAGGCGGGCGGACAGCTCGACCGTGTCGAAGCGGGCCAGCACATCGCCGCGGCGGACCGCCTGCCCCTCGCGCACCAGCACCTCGGCCAGCCTCGCGGCCACTTCCGCCTTCACCGCCGACTGCTCCATGGGGGAAACGGAACCACTGAGGCGCACGGTTTCCGTCAACGCGCGCGGCGCGACCGCCGTCACTTCCAACGCCGTCAGTTCCACCGGTCGTTCCGCCGCCGGGACAGGCGGGGCGGGGGGAAGCGCCGCCGGGCTGCTTGCACGCCACAGGGCAACCCCGCCGCCGGCCGCGAGCACGACCAGAAGGACCAGCAACAGCCGACCGAACCGCCGCCGCGGACGGGGCGAGGGCGGGGCATAGCCCTGCGGCGAAGGCCGCTGGGGCTGCAAAGGCTGGGGAGCCGGTGGGAAGGTCCGTTGCGGGGCGGTCATGATCGTCGATCCAATTCGGCCGGCCCTTCGCGGTCGAGGCGGCGTCGGTTGAGGGCGTGGCCGGTGCCTTCCATTAGGGGTGGCGCGGATGTTCCGTCAAGGTTCTCATTGTCGCGCCTTATGACAGGATGGGAGCACGGCATGGTCCTATCCAGATGGGCAGCGAAGATTGGCATACCAGCATTTGTCAAAAATCCTAATTGTCGACTTCGTTACAAGGGATAAATCGGGCAACTTTGAGGCATCTTCGGGACAGGATTCGACAAACGGCCGTGATGTCGCTTGACAGGCGTGGCCTATACATTGAAAAGCGATCCAACTCTTGTCCCGCCCGCGCCAACAGCACGGAAATTCACTCGTGGTCATACGAAACCTCGCGACGATCAACGCCGCCGGTGCAATGCTGTGCCTCGCCCTCGGTCTGGCCGGCTGCGCCTCCGAAGCGCCGCAGGTGCAGACGGCCCCGCCGGTCGAAGCCGCCTATGTCCCGGACCCGAACGATCCGCTGTCGCGCTGGGTCCCGCTGATCCGCGAGGCTTCCCAGAAATACGACATGCCGGAGAAATGGATCCGCGCGGTGATGATGCGGGAGAGCAATGGCCGTGCGACCACCAACAGCGGCAAGGTGCTGACCAGCTCCGCCGGGGCAATCGGGCTGATGCAGGTGATGCCCGGCACCTATGAGCTGATGCGGACACAGTACGGTCTCGGTCCCGACCCGTCGAACCCGCGCGACAACATCATGGCCGGCACCGCGTATCTGCGCGAGATGTACGACCTGTTCGGCGCTCCCGGTTTCCTGGCGGCCTACAATTGCGGCCCGGCCTGCTATGCCCAGCATCTGGCCGGCAAGCAGCGACTGCCGCGCGAAACCAAGATGTATCTGGCGGCCCTGACCCCGGTTCTGCGCGGCGCTGCGCCGCGCGAGCCGTCGCAGGCCGCCGGCGCCTCGGCCATCGAGGTCGCGGTGGTGCCGGACGACGCACCGAAGCCGCAAGGCGGCAGGCCGACCGCCCCGCCGCAGCGGTCCGAGCCGGCGCCGGTTGTCGTCGCCTCTGCCGCGCCGGACTCCCGCGCCCCCGAATCCCGTGCGGTCGAGCCGCGCCGGATGGAACCGCATCCGGCCGAGCCGGCACCGACCCCGGACCCGGCCCCCGTGGCGGTGGCGTCGCTGCCCGCACCCGCGCTGCCCGCCGCCAAGCCGGTCCAGGTCGCCAGTCTCGACTCGCCGCCGCCGACCACGCATCGGGTCAGCCCGCAGTTCACCACGCAGGTCGCCGAAGCGCTGCTTCCCCCGCAATCGGTCGGCAAGGGCGAGCGCGTGGTGATGCGCTTCGTCTCCCAGCGCGCCGACGGCTGCGGCAGCCTCGCCGGCCGCGACCGCGCCTGCGTCGCGCTGGCCGACGCGCGGTAGGAAGCGATGGCGGTCGGCTCCCGCGTCTCCACGGTGGAGGCGGAGAGCCGCCGCCCACCACCGGGCCAGCGTGAGCCGGACAATTTTTTGCGCCATTGCGGTCTGATTTGATCCGTATCACTTACGGATCGCCTCACCACTGGCATAACGGTGAGATGGACCGGTCCGAACACACATCCAGCCCATATCCCCCCTGCAGCTGTTGCGGTGAAGAGGTGCTGCTTGGCGAACCCATGTACTGGACGCCGGAGCGGCCCGGCCGCGTCTGGCACGACCTGTGCGCCCAGCGGGAAGGCCTCCTGCCGGCCAGCCCCAAGCCTGCCCGCGGCAAGCGGCGCAGTCCCAGGACGCAGGCGGTCGAGTCGCTGTTCTGAGGTGCAACTGAACGGGCAAAAGAAAAGGGGCGGTTTCCCGCCCCTTCGTCCTTCACCAGCGAAAGATTTCGCCTCACCTCATTCCCACTCGATGGTCCCCGGCGGCTTCGACGTGATGTCGTAGACCACGCGGTTGACGCCGCGCACTTCGTTGACGATGCGGTTGGACACGCGCGCCAGGAAGTCGTGGGGGAAGGGGTACCAGTCGGCGGTCATGCCGTCGGTGGAGGTCACGGCGCGCAGAGCCAGCACATGGTCGTAGGTGCGGCCATCGCCCATCACGCCGACGGTGCGGACCGGCAGCAGAACGGCAAAGGCCTGCCAGATCGCGTCGTAGAGGCCGGCGTTGCGGATTTCCTCCAGATAGATCGTGTCGGCCTTGCGCAGGATCTCCAGCTTCTCCGGCGTGATCTCGCCGGGGACGCGGATGGCGAGGCCCGGGCCAGGGAAGGGGTGGCGGCCGATGAAGGCCGGCGGCAGGCCGAGTTCGCGACCCAAAGCGCGCACCTCGTCCTTGAACAGCTCGCGCAGCGGCTCCACCAGCTTCAGCTTCATCCGGTCCGGCAGGCCGCCGACATTGTGGTGCGACTTGATGGTGACCGACGGGCCGCCGGTGAAGGACACGCTCTCGATCACATCGGGGTAGAGGGTGCCCTGGGCCAGGAACTCCGCACCGCCGACCTTGGCGCTCTCCTCGTCGAAGACGTCGATGAACAGGCCGCCGATGATCTTGCGCTTCTGCTCCGGGTCGGTGACGCCGGCCAGCTTGCCCAGGAACAGGTCCGATGCCTCGCGGTGGACCAGCGGGATGTTATAGTGGTCGCGGAACAGCCGCACGACCTCTTCCGACTCGCCGGCGCGCATCAGGCCGGTGTCGACGAAGATGCAGGTCAGCTGGTCGCCGATGGCCTCGTGGATCAGCACGGCCGCGACCGACGAATCGACGCCGCCGGAGAGGCCGCAGATCACCTTGCCCTTGCCGACCTGGGCGCGGATCTTCTCGATGGCCTGCTGCTTGAAGGCGGCCATGGTCCAGTCGCCCTTGATGCCGGCGACGCGGTGGACGAAGTTCGCCAGCAGCTGGGCGCCGTGCGGGGTGTGGACCACCTCCGGGTGGAACTGCACGCCATACATGCGGCGTTGGTCATTGGCGATGGCGGCGAAGGGGGCGCCATCGCTGACCGCCACGGCGCGGAAGCCGTCGGGCAATGCTGTGACGCGGTCGCCGTGGCTCATCCACACCTGTTCCTTCGACCCGACCTCCCACAGCCCGTCGAACAGGGCGCAGGGCTCCTTGATCTCGATGAAGGCGCGGCCGAATTCGCGGTGGTCGGAGCCGGAGACGTTGCCGCCCAACTGCTGGCACATCGTCTGCTGACCGTAGCAGATGCCGAGCACCGGGACCTTCAGGTCGAACACCGCCTGCGGCGCGCGCGGGCCGTTCGCCTCGGTGACGGAGGCCGGGCTGCCGGACAGGATGATGGCCTTCGGGTCATACTCGCGGATACGCTCGTCGCTCATGCCGAAGGGATGGATTTCGCAATAGACCCCGCTCTCGCGCACACGGCGGGCGATGAGCTGGGTGACCTGCGACCCGAAATCGAGAATGAGGACGCGTTCGGCGGAAAGGGAAGCGGCGCTGGACATCGACGAATCCTGATGCGGGGGACTCAAGGCCCCTCACTACCGCACCTCCGGCCCCGCCGACAAGCGTGCAAGCGGCGTCAGGTCGCGCCAGCCATAGGCGATCTCCACCAGATCGGTGCTGGCGAAGCGGATCGGCCGTTCCGCGACCTTGATGCCGCCCAACCGTTCGTAGAACCAGCGCGACGGGTTGTCGCGCAGGCACCACACCGCGGCCGACCGGACGCCGGCCGCCAGGAAGCGGTCGGCCATCGCCGCCATCAGCCGCCGGCCGATGCCGTAACCCTTTGCGTCGTCAAGAAGATAGAGCGCGTGGAACTCCCCCGCGTGGCCCTGCACCGCGACCCGCCGCGTGCCGAAGGAGGCGATGCCGACGATGGTGCCGGGGGCGGCGATCCCGCCGGCGACATCGACGGCGACGAAGGCGCCCTGGCCGGGGCCGCGCGTCTCGGCGATGGCTGCCCAGCGCTGAGCGGCGGCCGGCTCGGACAAATTGACCAGGAACTGCGCCGGGATCAGGCCGGGATAGGTTGACCGCCAGCTCTGCACATGGACGCGGGCGATGCCGTCGGCGTCCGACGCGCGCGCTTGGCGGATTGCGACCGTGGTGTCCGTCATCGACCGACCCTCCCGTGCAGCCTCTATACCAACAGTTTGGGGTGCGGATGCAGGAAGTCCAGCCGGAAAAGGAGGCAGGAATGCGTCACCAACGATAGGGCCGCGCGATTGGCGGGAGGGAGGCCTGCCCCCGGCCCGGTTGTCATCGCGCCGCAACAGGGGTAAACAGCCGGGACTGTTCCGGCGGGGGCCCGCACCGATCCAATCGGGCGGGGCCGCGCCAGTCCGCCTCAAGCGCCATGGCGGCGCGCCGGGCGGGGCTCCGGAGACCGGACACCGCATGTATTCCTCGCCTACGCTTTCCCGTTACATCGGGCGGCAGTTCATCGTCTGGTTCTGCCTGCTGATGGTGATCCTGCTCGCCATCGTGCTGCTGCTGGACACGGTGGAACTGCTGCGCCGCGCCGGCACCAAACCACATGTGACCTTCGGGCTGGTGGTGGAGATGGCGCTGCTGAAGCTGCCGGAGATCGGGCAGCAGATCTTCCCCTTCGTCATCCTGTTCGCGGGCATGTTCACCTTCTGGCGGCTGACGCGCAGCGCCGAACTGGTGGTCGCCCGCGCCGTCGGCGTTTCGGCCTGGCAATTCCTGATGCCGGTGATGTTCGCCGCCGCCGCCATCGGCGTGGTGAAGGTGACGCTGATCAATCCGGTCGGCGCCGTGTTCATCGCAAAGTACGAGCAGTTGCAGGACCGCTATCTGAAACTGCAGTCGAGCACGCTGAACATTTCGCGCTCCGGCCTGTGGCTGCGCCAGACCAACGAGAAGGAACAGTTCTTCATCCACTCGGAACTGGTGAATCCGGTGACCTTCGAGTTGTCGAACGTCATCGTCTTCCTGTTCGATGCCGATCAGAACTATCTCGGCCGCGTCGACGCGCCCAGCGCCGAACTGAAGGACCGCAAGTGGGAACTGCAGGACGCCGTTCTGAACCGGGCCAAGAAGGATCCGGAGAAGCTCGACAGCTACACGATCCCGACCGAGCTGGACATGGCCACCATCGAAGAGAGCTTCGCCCCGCCGGAGACGATCTCCTTCTGGGAGCTGCCGCGCTTCATCCACACGCTGGAGACCACGGGCTTCCCTGCCGTGCGGCACCGGCTGCATTACCAGTCGCTGCTGGCCCAGCCCTTCCTGTTCCTGGCGATGGTGCTGTTCGCCGCCGCATTCTCGCTGCGGCTGCCAAGGCGCGGTGGGACGATGGCGATGGTCACCGGCGGCGTGCTGACCGGATTCGTCCTGTTCGTGATGACCGACGTGGTCCGCACCTTCGGCATGTCGGAGACGATCCCCATCGTGATGGCAGCGTGGAGTCCCGCCGGCATCAGCCTGCTGCTGGGAACCGCGGCCCTTCTTCATCTGGAGGACGGCTGACGGAAAACGACCGGATGGGGGTGGGGCCATTCGCCGCAAAGCGACCGGTTATCCCCTTCGGTCATAATTCCGCCCAGTTGGTTTCGCACTGAATGGCAAGGTCCGATTCCGTTTGCATGGGGCACCGGCCCCACCGTAATAACGGGCGACCCGTTTTTGGAGCTTGAGCAGCATGTCGAGTTTGCGAGCCGTCCGGACCACCGTCGCCGTGGCGACCGCCTGCGCGCTTCTGGCCCTGCCCGCCGCGGCGCAGTCCGTCAAGGCCGCCGCCGGCGCTGCGGCCCCCCGGCCGACCGACCAGGGCACGCAGGTGGCGCGGGCACCGGGGTCCGAAGGCATCGCCGCCGTGGTGAATGACGAGGTCGTCTCGGTTTCGGACGTCAACGCCCGCATCCGCATGGCTCTGCTGAACGCCGGTGCCGCCGGCAATCCGGAGACGATCAAGCGCCTGACCCCGCAGGTGATGCGCCTGCTGATCGACGAGCGCCTGCAGATGCAGGAGGCAAAGCGCCTCGGCATCACGGTGTCCGCCTCCGAGATCGAGGACGCCATCAAGCGCATCGCCGAGCAGAACCGGATGAATGGACAGCAGCTTCAGGAAACCCTGAAGCGGCAGAATGTCCCGGTCTCCACCCTGAAGGATCAGATTCGCGCGCTGCTCGGCTGGCAGAAGGTGATGCAGCGCCGCATCCGTCAGGAGGTCGTCGTCGGCGAGGACGAGATCGACGCGGCGATGGAGCGGCTGAAGGCCAACATCGGCAAGCCCGAATATCTGGTCGCCGAGATCTTCCTGGCGGTGGACAGCCCTGACCAGGACGACGAGGTGCGCCGCAATGCCGAACGTCTGGTCGAAGAGGTGAAGCGCGGCGGCAACTTCGCCGCGCTGGCCCGCCAGTTCTCGCAGTCGGCCGGCGCCGCGTCGGGCGGCGATCTCGGCTGGGTGCGCAGCGGCGAACTGTCGCCCGAGGTCGACAAGGCGCTGGCCGGGATGCGCGGTGGTCAGCTGTCGGCGCCGATCCGCACCGCCACCGGCTATCATATCCTGCTGGTGCGCGGTCAGCGGCCCTTCGGCAGCAGCGGCGGCGAAGTTCCGATGCCGGTCGCCCAGCCGCCGGCGCCCCGTCCGCAGGCGCGGCCCGACGTGGCCAAGGCCACCGTCAACATGAAGCAGATCATCATTCCGATCGAATCCAAGGAGCAGGCCAAGGCCGTCAAGGAACAGGCCGAGAAGCTGCGCAAGTCGATCAAGAGCTGCTCCGACTTCCAGGCCCGCGCCAAGGAAACCGGCATGCCGGAATCGGGCGACATGGGCACCATGCGGGTCAAGGACATGGCGCCGGGCCTGCAGAACCTCGCGCTGGGCATCCCGCTCGGTCAGGCCAGCCCGGTGCTGATGAGCCCGGCCGCCGCGGTGATCCTGATCGTCTGCAAGCGCGACGTGCCGATGATCCAGCCGCCGCCGCAGGCCCAGCCGGCTCCGCCGCCGCCGGCGGCGCCGACTCCGATCAAGGAGGCCAAGCTGCCCGGTCGCGACGAGATCGAGCGCGAGCTGATCGCCGAGCGGGCGGATCTGCTGTCGCGCCGTTATCTCCGCGACCTGCGCCGCACCGCCTTCATCGAGACGCGCCTGTGACCGCCGCCCCGCCGGACAAGCTGCCGCTGGCCCTCACCATGGGGGAGCCGGCCGGCATCGGCGGGGACATCACGCTGAAGGCCTGGGCGGCCCGGCATGAGGCCGGCTTGCCGCCCTTCGTCGTTCTCGACGACCCTGCGCGGCTGGCGGCGCTCGCCGCGAAGCTCGGGCTGGCGGTTCCGGTCCAGGCGGTGTCGTCGCCGGACGAGGCTGTGGTGCTGTTCGACAGTGCGCTGCCGGTTCTGCCGGTGGGGCTCGGTACCGCTGTCATCGCCGGAAAACCTGACCCTGCCAACGGTGCGGCGGTGATCGCCAGCATCGACCGGGCGGTCGCCCTGGTGCAGGGGGGACAAGCGGCGGCCGTGGTCACCAACCCGATCCAGAAATCCTCGCTCTACGCCGCCGGCTTCCGCCATCCCGGCCACACCGAATATCTGGCGCATCTGGCCGGACTGGCCGACGAGCCGATCATGATGCTGGCGGCGGCCGATCTGCGCGTGGTGCCGGTCACCATCCATGTCTCGGTGCGCGATGCGGTGACCCTGCTGACCACCGAGGCCATCGTTCATGCCGGCCGCGTCACCGCGGCTTCGCTGGCGCGTGATTTCGGCATCGAGCGGCCGAGGCTGGCCGTCGCCGGGCTCAATCCCCATGCAGGGGAGGGTGGGGCGATGGGCCGCGAAGAGATCGACATCATCGAGCCGGCCATCGCCATCCTGCGCGCGGACGGCATCGACGTTTCCGGTCCGCGCCCGCCCGACACCATGTTCCATGCCGCCGCCCGCCGCGGCTATGACGCCGCGTTGTGCATGTACCACGATCAGGCGCTGATCCCGGTGAAGACGGTGGATTTCGACGGCGGCGTGAACATCACGCTGGGGCTGCCCTTCGTCCGCACCTCGCCCGATCACGGGACCGCGCTGGACATCGCCGGCACGGGCGCCGCCAACGCGACCAGCCTGATCGCTGCGCTGAAAACGGCCGACCGCATGGCGCGGAACCGGCGGCGCACGAGCGCTCCTTAGTCGCAGCACTTCGGCAAAACACTGCCACAAATGAAAAAGGAGCGCTCGTGCGCTCCTTTTTTCATGCCGTCCTTCCGGTGCGATCAGCCCCGGTCGTCGGGATCATACATCGTCGGCCCGCTCTGTTGGTCATGGTGGGACGGCGCCTGCTCGCGGTGATGGTGGGTGCGGGCGATGAAGGGCGCCAGATCCTGGAGTTCGATGAAGTTGTCGGCCTGACGACGCAGTTCGTCGGCGACCATCGGCGGCTGCGAGCGGACCGTGCTGACGACGCTGAAGCGCACGCCCTTGCGCTGAACCGCCTCCACCAGCCGGCGGAAGTCGCCGTCGCCGGAGAAGAGCAGGATGTGATCGACATGGTCGGCCATCTCCATCACGTCGATGGCCAACTCGATGTCCATATTGCCCTTGATCTTGCGCCGGCCCGATGCGTCGGTGAATTCCTTGGTCGGCTTGGTGACCATGGTATAGCCGTTGTAGTCGAGCCAGTCGACCAGCGGACGAATCGGGGAGTATTCTTGGTCTTCGACCAACGCGGTGTAGTAGAAGGCGCGAACCAGCCGGCCTTCCCCGGCGAACCCGTCACGCAACCTTTTGTAATCAATGTCGAAGCCCAACGAACGCGCTGCGGCGTAGAGGTTGGCGCCGTCTATGAACAGAGCGAGACGCTCTTCCTTGTAAAACAACTTGCTGACATCACGCGGCAAAGTCGAATTGCGGTCCAATGCCAGATTCCTTCCATCGCTGCTTGTGAAAATATGCATGGATTACGCGGAAAGACCCGCGTTCCAATTTTGAAATCTAGTGTATTGGACGCAAACATACAAGGGGCCAGCAGCCGCCGACTGTTCCGGGACACCACATTGATGTATAGGGACATTTTTATGGGGCGTTCCCCTGGCGCAATGCAGCAACGCTGTCGTTCGCGCTTGCACCTATCGGGCCACATCCATATAGTCTAGAGCCTCCTATGACTCCGGAGTTCGTCTGGCATGGCCCGCGTTACCGTTGAAGATTGCGTCCTGAAGGTTCCGAACCGTTTCGAGCTGGTCATGATGGCCGCCCAGCGCGCCCGCGAGGTCGCGAGCGGCGCTCCGCTGTCGATCGACCGCGACAACGACAAGAACCCGGTCGTGGCGCTCCGCGAGATCGCGGACGAGACGGTGTCGCTGGACTATCTGAAGAACGCCCTGATCAAGGGCCATCAGAAGCATGTCGAGCCGGATGAGCCTGAGGAAGAGATCGTCGAACTGATGGCCGGCGAGAACGACTGGGCCGCGCGCGGCAACACCTCGCTGGGCGACGAAGACGGCATGAGCGAGAGCGACGGCGAGGAACTGGCTGAGGACGACGACATCGCCGCGGACATGGATGCCGAGCCGGGCGCTGGTTTCGCCATGACCGAGGATCCCGACGGAGACCTCTGATTCTGGACAACGACCGCAGAACACGGAGGGGGCTCGACGCCCCCTCATCGAAGAATGGGGTGGGGAGCATCCGGCTCCCTTTTGGTTCGCTCAGGACCACCACGCACACATTTGAGGCGCCGCGCGCGCCGGGTCGGGCCGCATGATCCGGCAATACGAGCTTGTCGAGCGCGTCAAGGCGTATGATCCCTCGGCCGACGAGGATCTGCTCAACCGCGCCTATGTCTTCTCGATGAAGGCGCACGGGTCGCAGACGCGCGCGTCGGGCGATCCCTACTTCCTCCATCCGCTGGAGGTCGCCGGTATCTTGACCCAGATGAAGCTGGACGCCGGCACCATCGCCACCGCGCTGCTTCACGATACGGTCGAGGACACCGTCGCCACGCTCGAAGACATCGAGAGGGTGTTCGGCAAGGAAATCGCCCGCCTGGTCGACGGCGTCACCAAGCTGTCGCGGCTGGAGTTGAACAGCGAGCAGGCCAAGCAGGCGGAGAATTTCCGCAAGCTGGTCATCGCCATGTCGGAGGACATCCGTGTCCTGCTGGTGAAGCTGGCCGACCGGCTTCACAACATGCGCACGCTGTTCCATCTGAAAAAGCCGGAAAAGCGCCGCCGCATCGCCCGCGAAACCATCGAAATCTACTCGCCCTTGGCCGAACGCATCGGCATGCACAAGATCAAGGACGAACTGGACGATCTTGCTTTCGCCGAACTGAACCCGGACGCGCGCGACAGCATCCTGGCCCAGTTGGCCCGTCTGCGCAGCGAGGGTGAGAACCGCGTCCAGACCATCATCACCGAGCTGCGCGAGCTGCTGGCCTCCGAAGGGCTGCCTGACGTATCGGTGACCGGCCGCGAGAAGTCGGCCTATTCGATCTGGCGCAAGCTGCAGCGCAAGAATGTCAGCTTCGAACAGCTGTCCGACATCATGGCCTTCCGCATCACGGTCGGCACGGTCGGCGAATGCTATCAGGCTCTGGGTATCGTCCACGCCCATTATCCGGTCGTGCCGGGTCGCTTCAAGGACTACATCTCCACGCCCAAGCCCAACGGCTACCGCAGTCTGCACACCGGCGTGATCGGTCCCGGCCGCAATCGGATCGAGGTGCAGATCCGCACCCAGGACATGCACGAGATCGCCGAGCTGGGCGTCGCCGCCCACTGGGCCTACAAGCAGGATCACCAGCCGCGCCCGAATGGTGGCGAATACCGCTGGCTGCGCGAGCTGCTGGACATCCTGGAGCATGCGCAGAAGCCGGAAGAGTTCCTGGAACACACCAAGCTGGAGCTGTTCCAGGATCAGGTCTTCTGCTTCACGCCGAAGGGCGATCTGATCGCGCTGCCGCGCGGCGCCACGCCGGTCGACTTCGCCTATGCCGTCCATTCGCAGGTCGGCGACCATTGCGTCGGGGCCAAGATCAACGGCCGCATGCTGCCGCTGCGCACCCAGCTGCAGAACGGCGATCAGGTCGACATCGTTACCTCCAAGGCGCAGACGCCGGTTCCGGGCTGGGAACGCTTCGTCGTCACCGGCAAGGCGCGTGCCCGCATCCGCAAGTTCCTGCGCACCCAGCAGCGCGCCCAGTACATGGAGCTGGGCCGCGGCATGCTGATGCGGCAGTTCAAGTCGGAAGGCTACGAGTTCACCGAAAAGGCTCTGGAAGCCGCCACCAAGATCTTCCAGCAGCCGACTGTGGACGATTTGATGGCCGGTGTCGGCTCCGGCCTGCATTCGGTGCGCGAGGTCTTCCACGCCGTCTTCCCCGGCCACAAGGCCCAGACCGCACCCGCCGTCCGCGAGACGGAGGAGAGCGCGCCGAAGCCGAAGGCGAAGAACCGCAAGGAATCGGCGCTGCCGATCCGCGGTCTGATTCCGGGCATGGCCGTGCATTACGCCCGTTGCTGCCACCCGCTGCCCGGCGACCGCATCGTCGGCATCGTCACCACCGGCAAGGGCGTGACGATCCACACCATCGACTGCGAGACGCTGGAGAGCTTCCACGAATCGCCGGAACGCTGGATCGACGTGTCGTGGGAGACCGGTCCGGATTCGCCGGAAGAGCATGTCGGCCGCATCAGCGTCGTCATCGCCAATGAACAGGGCTCGCTTGGCACGCTGTTCACGGTGATCGGCAAGAACCAGGGCAACGTCATCCATCAGAAGATCACGAACCGCAGCACCGACTATTTCGAGCTGCTGATCGACATCGACGTGAAGGATGCCAAGCACCTGACCAACATCATGGCCGCCCTGCGCGCCACCCCGGCCATCCATTCGGTGGAGCGGGCGCGGGGACGGTAAATTCCCTGTCATCCGCGGCTGCACCGGTCGGTTCGGCGTGACGGAAGGCCGGTGCACCGCTATATAGACGGAATCGCCCCCGCCCGTTCCGGCGGGCGGCGGCGCTTTGGAGTCCGTGCATGTCCCGTTTCCTGCGCCTCGGCGTGAACATCGACCATGTGGCGACCGTCCGCAACGCGCGCGGCGGGGCGCATCCCGATCCCGTGCGCGCGGCAAGGCTCGCCATCGAGGCCGGGGCCGACGGGATCACCGCCCACCTGCGCGAGGACCGGCGCCACATCGTGGATCGCGACATCGAGCGGCTGATGGCCGAGATCGATCGCCCGCTGAACTTCGAAATGGCGGCCACCGGCGAGATGCTGGGCATCGCGCTGCGCCACAAGCCGCACGCGGCCTGCCTCGTTCCGGAAAAGCGCACCGAGGTCACCACCGAAGGCGGGCTGGACGTGATCGGCCAATACGACCAACTGGTCCGGCCGGTCGGGGAGTTGGGCGCCGCCGGCATCCGCGTTTCACTGTTCATCGATCCGGAACCGGCACAGCTCGACGCCGCCAAGCGCCTCGGCGCTCCGGTGGTGGAACTGCACACCGGCGCCTATTGCGACGCTCATGACCCGGCGGCGCGCGAGGCGGAGTTGGCGCGCATCGTCCGCGCCGCCGCCCATGCCGAGGCCATCGGGCTGGAGTGCCATGCCGGCCATGGCCTGAGCTACGACACCGTCGGTCCGGTCGCGGCGATCCAGACCATCGTCGAGTTGAACATAGGCCATTTCCTGATCGGCGAGGCGATCTTCGTCGGATTGACCAACGCCATCGCCCGCATGCGCAAGGCGATGGACACGGCGCGGAACGCGGCGGCGCCCGCCTCATGATGATGTCCGGCACCATCCTCGGCATCGGCAACGACCTGATCGACATCCGGCGGGTCGAGAAGTCGCTGGAGCGTTTCGGACAGCGCTTCATCGACCGCATCTTCACCGAGGTCGAGCAGGCCAAGTCGGAACGCCGCGCCGGCTCCGCCGCGAAGAACAACGCCCGCGCCTCGACATATGCCAAGCGCTTCGCCGCCAAGGAGGCGTGCTCCAAGGCGCTGGGCACCGGGTTTCGCGACGGGGTGTTCTGGCGCGACATGGGGGTGGTCAACCTGCCGTCCGGCCAGCCGACCATGCGCCTGACCGGCGGGGCGCTGGCCCGGCTGGAGGCGATGACGCCGCCGGGCATGCGCGCCCGCATCCATGTGACGCTGACCGACGAATACCCGATGGCCGAGGCCTTCGTCGTCATCAGCGCCGAACCGATCGAGTCCGCCCCAACCAAGCCCACAATGCCAACCAATACGGCGAACCCAGAATGACCTTTCAGAAAGAAACGGCGTCCAGCGCCAAGACCAAGGAATCCGGGTTCGCCGAGACCGTCAAGACGGTGATCTTCGCCGTGCTGATCGCCTTCGGCGTGCGGACGTTCGCCTTTGAGCCGTTCAACATTCCGTCGGGGTCGATGATCCCGACCCTGCTGATCGGCGATTACCTGTTCGTGTCGAAATACAGCTACGGCTACAGCAAATACACGGTCGGCTTCGGCCTGCCGCTGTTCGAGGGCCGTATCTTCGGCTCCATGCCGGAGCGGGGCGACGTGGCGGTGTTCAAGCTGCCGCGCGACAACAAGACCGACTACATCAAGCGGGTGATCGGGCTGCCGGGCGACAGCATCCAGATGATCGGCGGCATCCTGCACATCAACGGCCAGCCGGTGAAGCGCGAGCGGATCGAGGACTACGTCACCACCGATCCGCTGGGCCGCAGCATCCGCACCGCGCAGTTCATCGAGACGCTGCCGAACGGCCGCACCCACCGCATCATCGAGGAGTCGGACAACGGTCCACTCGACAACACCCCGGTGTTCAAGGTGCCGGCCGGCCACCTGTTCATGATGGGTGACAACCGCGACAACTCGCTGGACAGCCGCGTGCCGTCGCAGGTCGGGTTCGTTCCCATCGAAAACATGGTCGGCCGCGCCGAATTCCTGTTCTTCTCACTCGACGAGGGCACGCGCTTCTACGAGATCTGGCGCTGGCCGGTCGATCTGCGCTTCAGCCGTCTGTTCAACGGAGTCCGGTAAGTGTCCACCGTCACCAAGGCGCCTGCCGATGCAGGCGCCGGCTCCGAACCCGAGGCCGATGGCGCCGTCCAATCCGCGGACGTCGCCGGCCTCGCGCGTGCGCTGGGCTACGAGTTTTCCAACCCGTCGCTCCTGCGGGACGCGGTCACCCACCCGAGCCTGATGGGGCTGGAACGGGCCGGCCGCAAGTCGCACAAGGGGCCGGGCATCGCCTATGAGCGGCTGGAGTTCTTGGGCGACCGCGTCGTCGGGCTGGTGGTCGCGCAATGGCTGCTGGAGCGTTATCCGAACGAGCGCGAAGGGGCGCTGGCCAAGCGGCATGCAGCGCTGGTTCGCCGGGAATCGCTGGGCCGCGTCGCCGACGCCCTCGGGCTGGGCGCCTATCTGCGCCTGTCGCCGGCGGAAGCGCAGAGCGGTGGGCGGGAGAATCGCACCATCCTGGGCGATGCCTGCGAGGCGGTGCTGGGCGCCATGTATCTCGACGGTGGGTTGGAGCCGGTGACGCGCTTTGTCCGCCACGCGCTGGCCGGCGAGATCGACAAGGCGACGCCGCCGCCGCTGGACAGCAAGACGACGCTGCAGGAATGGGCGCAGGGGCGCGGAAAGCCGCTGCCCCGTTATGAACTGATCGAACGCAGCGGCCCGGCGCACGAGCCGCTGTTCGTGGTTGCGGTGCATGTCGAGGGAATGGAGCCGGTCAGCGGCTCCGGCTCGTCGAAGCGCATCGCGGAAAAGAAGGCGGCCAGCACATTGCTGCGCCAGGTGGGAGTACAGGTCGATGACTGACGGTCGCGACGACATCGACAAGAACAAGGTCCAGCCCGGTTCCGAGGCTGTGGAGCCGACACCGGAGTCCGTGGGCCCGGAGTCCATGAAGGACGACGAGGCGCTCGACCATGAGGACGGCGACGTCGGGAGCGAGGACGCCGACGAGGGCGACTTCGACGGCGAAGACGGCGAATACGAGGACGATGAGTACGAGGATGATGAGGATGCTCCGCGCGGGCAGCCCATCTCCGTCCTGCCGCCGCTGCTGACGATGCCGGAGCATCCGCGCTGCGGCTTCATCGCCCTGGTCGGCGCACCCAATGCCGGCAAGTCGACGCTGCTGAACGCGATGATCGGCAGCAAGGTGTCGATCGTCAGCCCGAAGGTGCAGACCACCCGCACCCGCGTGCTGGGCATCACCATCCAGGGCGACGCCCAGATGATCTTCGTCGACACCCCCGGCATCTTCAAGCCGAAGCGCCGGCTGGACCGCGCCATGGTGGCGGCGGCCTGGCAGGGGGCGGAGGACGCCGACGTGATCGGCGTGCTGTACGACGTGTCACGCCGCTCGATCGACGAGGACACCCGCAGCATCGTCGCCCGGCTGAAGGAGCAGGGGCGCGAGGCGATCCTGATCCTGAACAAGATCGATCTGGTGAAGCGCGACGTCCTGCTGGGCATCGCCGACGCCTTCCGGCAGGAAGGGATCTTCTCCGACATCTTCATGGTGTCGGCCTTCACCGAGGACGGCGTCGCCGATCTGAAGCAGTTCCTGGCCGACCGGCTGCCGGAAGGGCCGTGGCACTTCCCGGAGGACCAGATCTCCGACATGCCGATGCGCCTGCTGGCGGCGGAGATCACCCGCGAAAAGCTGTTCCTGCAGCTTCACCAGGAGCTTCCCTATTCCGCCACGGTGGAGACCGAGGTGTGGGAGGAGTTCGACGACGGATCGGTGAAGATCTCACAGGTCATCTTCGTGCAACGCGAAAGCCAGAAGGCCATTGTGCTGGGCAAGGGTGGCCAGCGGATCAAGGCTCTGGGTTCCGCCGCGCGGTCCGAGTTGACGGCGATGCTGGAGCGTCGCGTCCACCTGATCCTGTTCGTGAAGGTGCGCGAGGGCTGGGTCGACGACCCGGAACGCTATTCGGCCTGGGGGCTGGATTTCGGGGCGTCCTGAACGACAAAGGCCCTCTCCCGCGGGAGAGGGCCTTTTCCATTCCAGGGCTGTAGCTTTATGGTTGGCGATCGGATTCACGCTCCAAATCGATTCCGATTTCACACGATCCGATCTAAAGCCTCAGGCGGCCAGCAGGCGTAGATGGCCGTCGAATTCGTCAAGCGCACGCATCAGGTCCATCATCGCCTGGTCGGCCTGGGCACGGGCGAAGGGCCATGCGTCGTCATCGGCCATGTGGGTGGCCTCGATGCGGGCGATGGCACGATTGTTCAGTCCGCGGAGGCGGTCGAGCGTGCGCTCCCACGTCTCTCGCCGGTCGCTGCCCGCGCGCTCCACCATGGATCGCAGGGTTTCCATGCGGTCGGTGGCGCGCAGCACGAGCTCACGGCTCAGCGTGTCGAAGGCTTGCCGGTTGCGGCGGCTCATGAGATGTCCTCCTTTGATCCTCAACCGATTTTGACCTCTCGGCCGGCTGGCAGGATAGCCCCGCGCCGATACTGCGCAAACGCACCGGAAGCGCAGTCGTCACAGCCCCTTCGGGAGAAGCCGTAGCGATTTTGCGATGCGATTTAGCAGTTGCGGGATATCCGTCCGAATCCAAATCCCGCCGGGTTGCCCCGGCCTAAAAAGGACAAGGCAAACCCGGTGGCCGAGGAAGTCTTCCTGGTTGGATTGCGTTTCCTCCAGGGCCGGTTTCATCCGGCCCGTTGGCGTTTTTATACGCCGCCTTTTTGACGACGTTCTTTTGTTTTGGTGACGCTTTTGTGCCGGATTGGCAGGGCAGGGTCAATCCGCCCAAAAATCATAGACGGCGCGCAATCTGTCGCAGCCTAAAGGCGAGGTTGTAACCCTCAAACCGGGCAGAAAGCCGGAAGTGGTAGAGCGTTCGTGCGCGTGCTCACTCGGCCGCGACGGCGTAGGCGGGGATGGCTTCGGCATTGGCCGGTTCCGGCATCGCCGTGCCGCAGCAGGGGGCGGCCGCGGGCGTCGCGGCGATGGCGGCCTGTTGGGCCATGACGGCGCGATGCTCGCTGGCCATGCTGCGCATGGTGGGCACGCATTTGCCGCATTGGACCTGGCAATTGTGATGGCGGAACACCGAGGCCGGGGTCGTGGCGCCTTGATCCAGCGCGGCCTTGACCTTCTTGTCGTTCAACGCGTGGCAGATGCAGACGTACATTAGCCCTCGGCGACGTTCGGATGCGGAGCATTTCCCGGGTCCAGCAATAGCTGAGAGTGAGAATCGTTGTCAATGCTGCTATTGCGAACCGATCGCATATAAGAGGATTCGAGACGCTTTGTCACAGCCCCCTTCGCGTCAGTTCGAAAGGGGCGTGCCGCATCCTTGCGCTTGCATTCGGCGGCCGGCGGCGGTAGCCCGTGGGGCATGGACGACAGCACCCCCAAAAACGCTTCCGAAAACGCTCCGCAGCCCTCGCCGGGCGCGGTGGTGACCCCGCTTGGCCAGACGGTTTATCTGGCGGCGGACGGCTTCCTCGACGATCTGGTGGCGGAACTGGGGGAGGTCGCGTCGGTCGACGACCGGCTGGTCTTCGTCGACGGCCCGGCGCGCCCGGCCGCCTGGGCGCAGAACATCTGGTACGACCCGGTGCGCATCGAGTTCTCCTCGATCAAGGGCGGTGCCAAGGCGCTGCGCGGTATCCAGCGGAATTGGGCACTGTGGTCGCAGCGGCATCACCGCCGCGCTGCCCTGATCCAGGAGAACCTGCCGCACGTCTCTGCCAAGCCGGTGGTCTTCCCGTCGCCCCTGCCGACGGCGCCGCTGGGCTCCTGGACGCTGACGGACGAGTCCACCATCATCGCCGCGGCACGCTGCTCCAGCCCCTTCCGCAACGGTGAAGTGACCTTTGTCGAGAACCGGACAGTGCCGCCCAACCGCGCCTATCTGAAGCTATGGGAGGCACTGACCCTGTTCGGGGAGCAGCCGGGGCCGGGCGACCGCTGCCTCGATCTCGGCGCCTGTCCGGGTGGCTGGACCTGGGTGCTGCACGAGTTGGGGGCGTCGGTGGTCAGCGTTGACAAGGCGCCACTCGACCCCGCCATCGCCGCCCTGCCGCGGGTGGAGATCCGCCAGGAAAGCGCATTCGGCCTGAAGCCGGCGGCGGTCGGCCCGGTCGACTGGCTGTGCTGCGACGTGATCTGCTACCCGACCCGGCTTCTGCGGCTGGTGAAGGAGTGGATGGACAGCGGGCTGGCCAAACGCTTCATCTGCACGCTGAAATTCCAGGCGGAAACCGACCATGAGACCGCCCGCGCCTTCGCGGCGATCCCCGGCGGCCGGGTGATCCACCTGCACCACAACAAGCACGAACTGACTTGGATGTGGCCGGCGCAGTGAGCGCCGACCCTTCGCCTAATTCTGTCAGGCCACCGCCCGCCCTTCGGCATAGCCGAAGCTGACATAGTGCTGCCGTGCTCCCGACAGGCTGCCGCCGACGGCGGCCTTGACGTCGGGGTTCGCGGCCAGATAGGCGGCGGCATTGAATCTGCTGAGAGACCGTCCCTCGAACCTGCCGAACTGGATGTAATGCAGCTCCACGGCTTCGCGGTTGTTGCCGTAGGCGGCGATCAGGTCGGGGTTGCTGGCTTCGTAGGACAGCGTGTCGAACAGGCTGGAATTGCGGCCCTCGCGATAGCCGTGATCGATGAAGTGACGGGTCGCCGCAGTGGCATCGGTTCCGAAGGCCGACATCAGATCGCCGTAGCCGGCCAGATAATTGTAGGGGTCGAATCCGCTCAGGCTGCGGCCTTCGTAAACGCCGGAGTTGGCGAGATGCTGGGCCGCGGCGGCCGTGTCGGCGCCGAACGCGGCGATCAGGTCGCCATTCGACGCGATGTAGCGCAAGGTGTCGAAGCTGCCGGACACCGTGGCCGACAGCGCGCTGCTGCTGTCGGAAAAGCGCAGATACTCGATGTTGGTCAGGACATCGGTGCCGTTAGGGCCGTTGACGATGGTGTGGCTGCCGTCCAGCTGCTGGACGCTGTATTGCGCGCGGCTGCCGCTGAACACCACCGTGTCGGTGCCGGCGCCGCCATCCAGCACATCGCCCAGGCTGTTGACGGTGAAGTTGTCGTTGCCGCTGCCGCCGATCGCCTGCTGCATCTTCGTGCCGTAGGCCAGCGCCAGGAATGTGGTGGAGCCGGCGCTGCTGAACTGCCCGTCGCGCAGGTCCAGCGACAGCGCCGCCGTCTGGGCACTGCCGTTCAGGCTGTTGTGCCCGTTGGGGTCCCACAGGGTGATGAAGCTGCCGGTGTTCAGCGTGTAGCTGGTGTCGCCGGGGGCGGCCGACATGTTGGCGCCGTAGAGATACTGGATCGCCGCGATGTCGTAGAGGCTGGGGCCGGTCAGATTGACGCCCGACGGCAGGGCGTCGTTGTCGTTGTAGGACATGATGCTGTAGGCATAATTGTCCTGGGCGGACGACAGGTACGGACCCTCCGTCCCCTCGCTGGAGCCGGCATTGTAGTTGCCGGGATGCTTCAGGCCCAGCGCATGGCCGATCTCGTGGATGATCGTCATGTAGCCGTAGCTGCCCGTCGTCGGGTCGGTGTTCGTGGAACTGTCGTTGGCCAGGAAGACCTGACCGCCCTGGGAGGCGGTGGAGGGGTAGTAGGCGTAGGCTGCCGACTGGCCGTACTGTCGATTGGTGCCGAAGGCGATCGTCGCGTTGGCGGCGTCGGAGGTCTCGACGAAGGTGACGTTCGAGACGGCGCTCCAGGTCGCAAGCGCCTGCCGGACGGCAGCCTGCTGGGCGCTGTTCATTGCCGCGAAGCCGACGGCGTCGGATGAGGAGACCTGCCGCGAGCTGGACAGGAACCCATAGGTGACGGTGACCGCGCCGCCGACCGAACTGCCGTTCAGCACCGTGCTGTTGGCGCCCCAATGCGGTGTTCCGCTGGCGATAAGGGCGGAGATGCTGGTGGTCAGCGCGGACTGGCTCATGGGCGCTCGGCTCTTGCGACAATCGGGGTAGGACGTCCGGACGACGTCCGGACCACCCCTATACGAAATACGAGCAAGGTCACCAGCGCAATAGGTCAGGCACGGCGCAGCGCAAGTTCGATGGACGGACGCAGCATCGAGGCGGCGGCATGGCCGATCTCCACCGCCTCCGCCGCGCGGTCGAACTCCAGGATGCCGATATGGGCAAGCCGCGGCGCGATCAGCACATCCGGCGGCTCACCGGCCAGCCGCGAGCGGGTGATGCGGTCCTGCATGATGTCGATGGAGCCCGCCATAACCTCCAGGGCGTTCGGCATCTGCTTGTGGGCGTGGGCGTCGTCGATCTGATCGGCCAGGAAACGGGTCCGCTGGGTTGGCTTGCGGCCGAGCCAGGTGGAAATTTGGCTGGTCAGGTGCGAAAAGGCGGGCGAGCCGGCATCGCCGCCGGCGACCACCGGTTCCGGCACCTTGGCCGACACCGCTTTGACTCCATCCGATTTGCCGCGGCCGTTCGGCCGTCCCAGCGGGGACAGCTCGCTGTTCAGGTTGACCGCCACCACCACGTCGGCCCCAAGGGCCCGGCACAGCGAGACCGGCACCGGATTGACCAGCGCGCCGTCGACCAGCAGGTGGTGATCGCGCCGCACCGCCGGGAACAGGCCGGGCATGGCGGCCGACGCCAGCACCGCCGACATCAGCGGGCCGTCGCGCAGCCACATTTCGCGCCCGGTCGACAGATCGGTGGCGACGGTGGCGAAGGGCAGGGGCAGATCCTCGATCAGGACATTGCTGCGTTCGTTGTCGAAGCGGCCGAACGCCTTCTCGGCGGCGACCAGACCGCCGCGGCGGAAGGTGAGATCGATGATGCCCAGCATGCCCAGCCAGCCCATCTTCTGCGCCCAGGACTGCAGCTCGTCCATCTGGTCGGTCAGATAGGCGGCCCCGACCGCGGCCCCGATGGAGGTTCCGCAGATGATGTCGGGCTTGATCCCGATTTCCTCAAGCGCGCGCAGGACGCCGATATGCGCCCAGCCGCGCGCAGCGCCGCTGCCCAGGGCAAGCCCGATCTTCAGGTCGGTTTCCTTCGCCATCCGCTTCCCCTGTCAGCGCCGCCACCAGAATCCGATACCGGCCGGCGGCTTGATCTAGAGCTTATCATCTAGGCATCGCCGGCCGGTATCGGAAGCTGCCGGAAGTGGCACGCCGCCGGAGTGCCGGCGATCGCCGCAGTTGAAATGGCAAATGGCGAAAATTTATCCGACCTTTGACCTGGATCATCGGTTTCAAGGCCGTGACTGTGGCATTTCTGTGCCAGTACGAAGGTGTGATCGTCATTCGGGCTGATTTTAACCATGCGTCAACTGGACCCGATGCATTTTCGTTGCGTTGCAGTGTAGTTCCCGAACGCGGAAGGCTTGCCATGGCCGACGAACTGAAAAGCTTCAGAAAGGACTGGAAACGCTGGTCGACCGCGGAGCGGCTGATTGCCGTTACCCTGCTGGTCCTGGCGGCGCTTCTTGGTGCGCCGGCCGCCGCCGGGCTGTTCTGAGCCCCGACCTGCCGCAATCCGGTCGAACGCGCCACAGTGTGGCGCGCCGGCAACTTCGGCGCCGCCAAGGACGCTGCGGCGCGGTCCTCTTTACGGGCTATTAACCCTCACGACCATAGGCTTGGTCGGCTCGGACAGTTCCTGGGACGGTTGGGCGCCACGATCGGACGGAGCGTCGAACCTCCGCCGCAAGGGCACTCGACGGGCGCTCGCTGGAGGGCGCGGACCGGGGTGGTTCCGGCATATTCCGCCAAGGCCTTGCCCCTCTCGCTGGACACGCCCGATGACCTTCTCCGCCCAATCCGCCGTGACGGAACAGAAGCTCCTGAGACAGCGCCTCGACGCCGCCTTCGCGGAAGCAGCAAAGCCGCTGTCGCGTGACGAGGTGACGGACATCGTCCGCAACATCCTGGGCAGCATGGACGGCGACATCTCCGCCACCGACCTGCGCCTCTACAAGGAGGTCGTGGACCTCGCCAAGTTCATCGAAACGGCCAAGCAGGAAATCGCGGCGCTGCAGCCGGCCGAAATCCGCGACGAACATATCCGCACCGCCACGGACGAGCTGGATGCGGTGATCGGCGCGACCGAGAAGGCGACCTTCGCCATCTTCGACGCCTGCGACGCCATCGGCGCCATCGCCGGCCAGACGGACGCGGACAGCTCGGCGAAGCTGAACGACCAGATCACCAAGATCTACGAGGCCTGCAACTTCCAGGACATTACCGGCCAGCGCATCAGCAAGGTGGTGCGGACGCTGAAGCACATCGAATCGAAGGTCGACATGATCGTCGCCGCCTTCGGCAGCGAAGTGCGCCAGAACCACGCCCCGCGGCTGGCCAAGCTGGCGGCGGAGGAGGCGGAGGCCGCCGTCCATTACGAACCGATGACCGAGGAAGAGGCGGACAAGCAGCTTCTGCACGGGCCGCAGATGCCGGGCAACGCCATGGACCAGGACGAGATCGACCGTCTGCTGGCCAGCTTCGACTGACGCCATGCTGCCCGGCGCACCCATCAGCAGGCCCACCGGCGGCCACACGGCCCAAGGTGCAGGACCGGGCACGGGGAACGCCGGGCTGTCGCCGCTGCGGGTCGCGGGTGCCGGCGGTGTCGGTGCCAGGTCCGGTGTTGGCGGCCATGCCAACCCGAACAACGGCAGCATCCTGCTTCTGCTGTCGCTGTTCCTGCTGCTTCTGGTCTTCTTCATCGTGCTGAACGCCAATTCGGTGCAGACGGTGCAGAAGGTGAAGGCGGTCGCCGCCTCGCTGGAGCGGACCTTTCCCAGCTTCGTCATCGACCCGCGCCTTCGTGAGGGCGCCGAACCGGTGGCCTCGCGCGCCGGGACCGTCTTCGCCGTGCAGCGGCTGGACGATGTCGGCACCCTGTTCGCCACCGCGGTGGCGGTCGCCAAGGTCGAGGTGGTCGCTCCCGGCCAGTTGCTGGAGGTCCGGCTGCCGGCCGACGACCTGTTCCTTCCCGGCACCATGACCCTCCGGCCGGACCGCCAGGGCCTGATTGACCGCATCGCCGATGCCCTGCGCCAGTCGCGCCAGGGCGAGCGGGTGGAACTGGACGCGCTGCTCGGCATCGGGCCGACGGGAACGCCCAGCCAGCCGCCGGGGCCGGTCGCCCGTGCCGGGGTTCTGGCCCGCGCGCTGGTCGAGGATGGGGCGCCGGCCGGCAACGTCACCATCGGGATCGAGCGCGGGGAGCCGGGCGGCGTGCGCCTGCTGTTCTCCCTGCGCTGGGACGAGGATGGGGCGGCGGCAAATGCGGCTCCCAAGCTGGCCCCGAAGGCGGGGAAGACGGAGGTGCGGAAATGATCCGCATTCCGGGCGTCGTCAGCAAGGCCGGGGCGGAAGCGGACGATCGCGGCGGACAGCGCAAGACGCTGTGGCTGATCAGCTTCACCGACCTGATCTCGCTGATGCTCGCCTTCTTCGTCCTGATGTATTCGATGAGCGAGCCGGAGGCGGAGCGCTGGACCCGTCTGGCAAAGGGCGTGGCGGAGGCGATCCCCGCCGCGCGCTCGACCGCCAGCACTCCGTCGGATCGGCCCACTGATCCCGGCGCCGCCTTCAACGCCAAGGCGGTGGAGGCCAGGGCGGCCATCGACCTGCATTATCTGGCGGCCCTGCTGGGAAGCCAGCTGCGGTCGAATACGGAACTGGCGGTGGTCGAGGTTCGGCGCGAAGATGACCGTGTCGTCATCCGTCTGCCGGGCGAGCGGATGTTCGATCCCACCGGCGCCGCCTTCACCGAGGAGGGGCGGCGGGTGCTGTTCCTGCTGGGCGCCGTCATCGGCCGGATCGGCAACCGGATCGAGCTGGTCGGCCATGCGGAGCACGAGGATGCGACCGGCGGCGTGGCCTGGGAACGGGCGCTGACGCGGGCGGTCGCCGTGTCCGCCGCGCTGCGCGAGACCGGCTATCGCCGCGATCTGGTGGCACGGGCGGTGATGATGCCGGTTGATGGGGCAGGGGGCGCCGGCAACGGGCGCCTGCCGGTGGACATCGTGGTGCGAGAGGAAGGAGCGGATTGAGGTGACGGACCGGACGGCCCAAGAGTGGAAGCGTTGGCTGCGCGGCTGTGCCGCTGCGGTGGCGCTGCTTGCCGTGCCGGTCCTGCTGTCTCCTCTGGATGCGGACGCCGCCACGGTTCCGGTGCGCGGCGGCACCCACAAGGACTTCGGCCGGCTGGTCTTCGACTGGCCGGGCAAGGTCGATTACACCGCGTCGGTCGAGGGCGACCGGCTGGTCGTCACCTTCACCGACAGCATCGACGCTCCGCTCGATCGCCTGGTAAGGGCTCTGCCCAGCTATCTGGCCGCCGGACGGGTCGAGGCGGATGGCAAGACGGTCTCCTTCGACCTGAAGCGCCCGGTCTCGCTGAAAAGCTTCCGCAACGGCAACGCCATCGCCATCGACCTGTCGCCGGCCGCACCGCAGACGGCCGTCAAGGCGGAGGACGCGAAGCCCGAACCCGCGAAACCCGAACCCGCGAAAGCAGAGACCACGAAAGCGGAGGCGGTAAAGCCGGTGCCGTCCGCCGGGCGGCTGCGCGTGCGTGGGGCCGACCAGCCGGACCAGAGCCGCCTGACCTTCGACTGGCCGTCGCCGGTCGGCTACACGGTCACGCGCGACGGCGCCGCGGTGACGGTCGCCTTCGACAAGGGCGGCACCGCCGATCTGTCGGCTGTTTCCAAGGCGGCGTTGCGCAACATCCGGAATGTGGAAGCCTATCGGCGGGCCGATGGCGCGCTGGCGGTGACGCTGGCCGTGCCGCAGGATGCCGAGGTGACCGACAGCGCATCGGGCAAGTCGGTGGTGCTGTCCGTCGGCAATCCCGGCTCCCGCGCCGGCCTGCCCAAGAGCGACGCTCCGCCCGCCGCCGGTTCCCAGGGGACCGCTGCGGGGCAGGGCAGCAGCCAGGGCAGCAGCCAGGGCAGCAGCAGCCAGCCGGCGCCGGCCAAGGACACCGCCGGGGAAGGCGGCAGGGACGCGCCCACGATGGCGTCGGCGACCTCCAGCCTTTCCGCAATCGCGGCCAATGCCGCGGCGCCCCACTCTGCGGCCAATGTCGTGGCCCCCAGCGTTCCGCCGGCGGAGGCGAAGGCCGCGCCCGCAGCGCCTGCCGATGCCAAGGCCCAGCCGGCGGCAGGCCCGAAGGGACCGGTGCTGACCTTCGACACCGGCGGACCGGCCTCCATCGCCGTCTATCCGCGGGCGGGCCAGCTTTACGTCGTGTTCGACCGGCCGATGCCGATCGGTGCCGGCAAGCTCAGCGGCCCCGGGGCCGAGCTGATGGGGGCGGTGGAGCCGGTACCGGCGACCGGCGGCACCGTGTTCCGCACCAAGATCGGTCCGATGGTATGGCCGACCGTGGAACGGCAGGGCACCACTTGGCGCATCCTGTCCTCCGCCCGCCCCGCCAACATGGGCAGCGCCGGCGATCTCCGGGTGGAGCCCGACCCCGACTTCCTTCTCGGCGCCCGGCTGCTGGTGCGCGCGCCCGACGCGGCGAACGTCGTGCAGTTCGCCGATCCCGACGTCGGCGACCGCATCCAGGTGGTTCCGCTGCCCAGCCCCGGGCAAGGCGTGCCCGAACCGCACCGTTACCCGGACCTGGAAGTCATGCCCTCCTATCAGGGCGTGGTGGTGCGGCCGATCTCCGACAATGTGACGGTGCGCGCGATCAAGGAGGGGGTGGAACTGACCACCGCCGGCGGGCTGCACCTGTCGCCGGCCGCCGATGCAGGCAACCCGGCGGTCGCGCCGCCGCCAGCACCGGCATCAGCCCCCCAGCCGGTTCCGTCGCAGCTGGCCGCGGCGCCGCTTCCGGTCAATCCGCCGGCCGGTGGCGCCTCGTCCGCCATGGAGCCGCCGAAGGCGCAGCCCGCCCAGATGCAGGGTCGCCGCCTGTTCAATCTGCCGGCCTGGAAGCATGGCGACCTCGACCATTTCACCGAGGCGCGGCAGGACCTTCAGCTGGCCGTCGTCAATGCGCCGGAATCGGAGCGGCCGAAGGCGCAGCTCGACCTCGCGCGGTTCTATTTCGCCAACGGGTTCGGGCAGGAAACGCTCGGTATGTTGGACGTGCTGCAGCAGAACCAACCCGATCTGGAAGGCTGGCCGGAGTTCCGCGCGCTGCGCGGTGCCGCCCGCGTGCTGACCGGCGACCTCGACGGGGCGGAGGCCGACCTGTCGATCCCGTCGCTGGCCGGCAATCCGGAAGCCAATTTGTGGCGCGCCGCCATCGCCGCCGACCGCCGCGACTGGCCCAAGGCGATGGCCGGCTTCAAGGCGTCGGGCCCGATCCTGAACAGCTACCCCGAACCGATGATCGGAAAGCTCGGCCTGAGGGCGGCGGAAGCGGCGCTGGAGACGCGCGACTCCGCCACCGCCAAGCGGCTGTTCGACCGCGTGATCGAACACAGCGGCCCGGATCAGGAGGAGAACCCGCAGACGCAATATCTGCGCGGCCTGCTCTTCGCCCAGACTGGCGAGATCGATCAGGCGCGGGAACAGCTGACCGCCGCCTACAACAGCTATGACCGGCTCTATCGCGCCAAGGCCGGGCTGGCGCTGACCAATCTGGAACTGTCGGAAGGCAAGATGTCGCCGACCGCCGCGGCGGAGCAGCTGGCTGGCCTGACCTTCACTTGGCGCGGCGACGATCTGGAAATGCAGATCCGCTCGCGCATGGGCGAGGTGCTGATCGCCGGCGGCGAATATGCTAAGGGCTTCAACACCATGAAGGAGACGGCGGCCCTGGTCGCCGACACGCCCAGAGCCGAGGCGATCACCAAGGAGATGTCGCGCATCTTCGCCGACCTGTTCAAGGATGGGGCGCAGCGCCTGCCGACGCTGGACGCGCTGCAGCTCTACGATCAGTTCCGCGAGTTGACCCCGGTGGGGGAGGCTGGCGACGAAATCATCCGGCAGCTGGCGGAAAGGCTGATCTCCATCGATCTGCTGAACCGTGCGGCCGACCTGTTGCAGCATCAGGTCGAATACCGCCTGTCCGGTCTGGACAAGGCGCGGGTCGGCACGCGGCTGGCCTCCGTCCGGCTGCTCGACAACAAGCCGGAAGAGGCTTTGAAGGCGCTGGAACTTTCGAATGTCGCCGGGCTGCCGGCCGATCTGACGGCGGAACGGCGGCTGATGCAGGCCAAGGCGCTGGCCGAGCTGAACCGCGGCGACGAGGCGATGCAGCTTCTGGCCCAGGACGACAGCACCAACGCCAACCTGCTGCGTGTCGACATCGCCTGGAAGGGTCAGAAATGGGATGCTGCGGCGCTGGCCCTGAACAAGGTGATCGGCCCGCCACCCGCCGCCGGCAAGCAGCTGGACCCCAACATGTCGCAACTGGTGCTGAATCGCGCGGTGGCGCTGGCGCTGGCCGGCGACGGCAACGGGCTGAATCTGTTGAAGAAGGATTTCGAAGGGTCGATGAAGGGCGGGCCGAATGAGGATGCTTTCCGCATTCTGACCCGCCCCGAACAGGCGATGGGCCTGATCGACGTCGGCACCATCCGCTCCCGCGTCGCGGAGGTGGATATGTTCAAGAAGTTTTTGAAGGAATATCGCGGCGGGAAGCAGTCAGCCGATAAGCCGACTTCCTAAAGCCCACTTCATAAGGCGGCGGGACGCCTTGCGGGGGGATTGCGGCGCCCCGCCGCCCGCTCCGCGCCGATGGCCTTGGGCCGTTACTTCGGCAGCAGAACCTTGTCGATGACGTGGATGACGCCGTTGGACTGTTCGACGTTGGCGATGGTGACGCGCGCCATGTTGCCGGAAGCGTCGGCGACCATCACGGCGTCGCCGGACTGGGTGAAGGTCAGCGGCATGCCTTCCACTGTCTTCAGCATAGCCTTGCCGTTGCCCTTCTTGATGTCGGCCACGATGTCCTTGGCGTCCAGCTTGCCGGGAATGACGTGGTAGGTCAGCACCTTGGTCAACTGCGCCTTGTTCTCCGGCTTCAGCAGCGTATCGACGGTGCCGGCGGGCAGGGCGGCGAAGGCCTCGTTGGTGGGTGCGAAGACGGTGAAGGGGCCCTTGCTGTTCAGCGTGTCGACCAGCCCGGCGGCCTTCACGGCGGCGACGAGGGTGGTGTGGTCCTTGGACTGGGACGCATTCTCCACGATGGTCTTGCTGGGGTACATCGGCGCGCCGCCGACCATCTTTTCCATGGCCGCATTGGCGCAACCGGCAAAAAGAAGGGTGGCGATCGCCACGGTGGCAACCTTCTTCATAGCATTCCCTCTTGTCGGTGAAGGTCCGCTTCCCGCGGACACAACACCGTTACGGGGGAGGCTTCCGGTCAGATCACAGCAGAGTCTGTGCGTGGCACCGATTTTTGTTTGCGCGAAAGAGGTAATGCTCTGGTGGTGCAGCGCCGCCTCCCGACGGCTAGAGCTGCACCTGCGTCCCCAGCTCCACCACGCGGTTGGGCGGCAGTTTGAAGAAGTCGGTGGCGCTGACCGAGGTGCGGGACATCACCACGAACAGCTTCTCCCGCCACAGTGCCATTTGGGAGTTCATCTGCGGGATCAGCGTCTCCCGGCCCAGGAAGAAGGAGGTCGCCATCACGTCGAACTCCAGCCCGAAGGCCTTGCACAGGCGAAGCGCCTTGGGGATGTTCGGTTCCTGCGAGAAGCCGTAGCGCACGGTGATGCGGTAGAAGCCGTCGGCCAGCCCCTCCACCACCACGCGGTCCTTGGCGGGGACGCGCGGCACATCCTCCACCACCACCGTGACGAAGACGATGCGCTCGTGCAGGACCTGATTGTGTTTCAGGTTGTGCAGCAGGGCGATCGGCACGGTGTTGGAACTGGAGGTCATGAAGACCGCCGTGCCCTTCACCCGCTGGATGTCGCCCTTCTTCGCCTGACGCTGGATGAAGGCGTCGAGAGGCAGCGATTCCTCGGCCAGCCGCTTGGTCAGCACGGCCCGGCCGCGGCGCCATGTCGACATCAGCCCCAGCGTGACGCAGGCGATCACCAGCGGCACCCAACCGCCATGAGGAATTTTCACCGCATTTGCGGCGAAGAAGGAAACCTCCACCGTCAGGAAGGCCGCGCCGACGGCGAAGCAGAGCGGCAGGCTCCAGCTCCAGCGGCGGCGCGCCACCACCAGGAACAGGGTCGTGGTGATGATCATGTCACCCGTCACCGCGATGCCATAGGCGGCGGCGAGACGGCTGGAGGATTGGAAAACCAGCACCAGCCCCAGCACCGCGGCCAGCAGGCCCCAGTTGGCGCGGGGAATGTAGATCTGCCCTTCCTCCTCGTTGGAGGTGTGGCGGATGTCGAGGCGCGGGCAGAGGCCCAACTGCACCGCCTGCCGGGTCAGCGAGAAGACGCCGGAGATCACCGCCTGGCTGGCGATGACGGTGGCGGCGGTGGACAGGCCGATCAGCGGATAGAGCCCCCACTCCGGCGCCAGCAGGTAGAAGGGACTGCGCACCGCCGTCGGGTCGTTCAGCAGAAGCGCGCACTGGCCCAGATAGTTTAGCAGCAGGCCCGGCAGTACCACGGCCAGCCATGCCACCTGGATCGGGCGGCGGCCGAAATGGCCCATGTCGGCGTAGAGCGCCTCGCCGCCGGTCACCGCCAGCACCACCGCGCCCAGCACCAGGAAACCGGCGACGCCATGCTCGGCGAAGAAGGCGATGGCATAGTACGGGTTGAAGGCGACCAGCACGCTCGGTTGCCGGATCACCTCCAGCAGGCCCAGGATGCCGAGCGTGGAGAACCACACCAGCATGATCGGACCGAACAGCGCGCCGACGCGCGAGGTGCCATGGCTCTGGATGGCGAACAGGGCGATCAGGATGGCGACGGTCAGCGGCACCACCGACGACTCCAGCGCCGGCTCCGCCACGCCCAGGCCCTCGACTGCGGACAGCACGGACATCGCCGGGGTGATCATGCCGTCGCCGTAGAACAGCGAGGCGCCGAACAGGCCGAGCGCCGTCAGGATGGTCAGCTTGCCCGACGCATCCGGCCGCGTCTTGGACGCCAGCGCCAGAAGGGAGAGGATGCCGCCCTCGCCCTTGTTGTCGGCCCGCATGACGAAGCCCACATATTTAACGGTGACGACCATCACCAGCGCCCAGAACACCAGCGACATGATGCCCAGGACATTGTCATGGGTCAGGGCGAGCCCGTGGTCGCCGCCGAAGCATTCTCGCAGCGTGTAGAGCGGGCTGGTGCCGATGTCGCCATACACCACCCCGAGGGCACCCAGGGTCAGCGTCGCGAGCTTGCCGGAGTCGGGCGGCGCGGCCTTCAAAGCGGTATCAGTCATGCAGTGATTGCGGTCCGAAGTTGGTCCGTCGTTCGATGGCGCCCATCGCGGCGATGTCCCGGCCCGTCGCCCCTTCGGCGGCTGCGAACGGTCGGATCCATCCGGCGGGATCGGCGTCCTTGCCAATCATCCCACCGACGCACATCGCCTTTCCTCATACGCGCTTACTGCGCACAACGCCAGCGCGGGCTCGCGCCGCGAAGGCCAAGCCCGGGGGCTGCGACGAAGTGCGCAGGGCTGTTCGCGCTATGCGGGCGCCCTCAAAGCGTTCCGAAACTCCGGGCCAGGGAGCCGGCGATCAGATACCACCCGTCGACCAGCACGAAGAAGATGATCTTGAACGGGATGGCGACCATGGTCGGCGGCAGCATCATCATGCCCATCGACATCAGGATGGACGACACCACCATGTCGATGATGAGGAAGGGAAGGAACAGCAGGAAGCCGATTTCGAACCCGCGCTTGATCTCCGAGATCATGAAGGCCGGGACCAGGACGTGCAGCGGCATGTCGTTCGGCTCCTGCACATTCTGCAGGCGGGCCATGTCCATGAACAGGCGCAGGTCCTTCTCGCTGGTGTGATGCAGCATGAAATCGCGCAAGGGCGCCACCGTGCGGCGGAACGCCTCCATCTCGTCGATTTCCTGGTTCATCAGCGGCTGGATGCCCTGGGTGTAGCTGCGCTCGAACACCGGGGCCATGACGAAGAAGGTCAGGAACAGCGCCAGCGACATCATCACCGTGGTCGGCGGCACCTGCTGCACGCCCAGCGCATTGCGCAGGAAGGACAGCACGATGACGATGCGGGTGAAGGCCGTCATCATGATGAGGATCGACGGTGCCAGCGACAGCACCGTGATCAGGCCGATGGTCTGGACGATGCGGCCGGTGGCGGTGCCGCCGGCGTCACCCAGGTCGAAGGTCAGGCTCTGCGCCAGCGCCGGCCCGGCGCTCAGCCCCAGCACCACGCCAACGACGAGCGCCAGCGCCAGCCCGGCGGCTGCCGGTTTCCACCAGGATCCCACGCGCCTCAGGACGGCCCCAGTCATCGCGGCTGGCTCCCGGCCGGTGCAGACGCGGCGGGGGTATCGGCCGTCCCGGCGAGCGCCGTGTCGAATCCCTCGGCGGGGGCACTGTCCACCAGCAGGTCGCCGTTGGCGCTCAACAGGATCAGATGCTCGCGGTCATCGCGGCGGACAAGGATCAACCGCCGCTTGGCGTCGATTGGCAGCGCCTCCACCACGCTCAGCCGGCGCTGGCGGGCGCGTCCGCGTACGGTGCCGCCGGCCATCCCGACCCGGCGCATCACCCAGGCGACGATCATGATGAGCGCCACCACGAAGACGAGCGCCATCAGGAAACGGATATACTGGTCGAGATCCATGGAAACGGCAGGCTTTCTGTATCAGGGCGTATCGTCGGGACGGCCCGGAGCGGCCGGGGCGCCGTTGCGGCCATAGGCGGCGGCGGCACGCTGACGGGCGGTGTGCGGGTCGTCGCGGCCGGCCAGCGCGGCGGCGATGGTTTCCTCCCTCCGGGCCTGCTGGTCGGTCAGCGCGGCGGCCAGCGGCGCCAACGCCGCGACCAGATCGCCGAGCGGGCCGAGCAGGGTCCGCGCCTTGCCCCGCGGCAGGGCTTCGGCGGCGAGGCAAAGATGGGCGACGCGCTCCTCCAGCCCGGCGAGGTCGATCAGCACCCCGGCCTCGGCCTGAGTGCGCGCATCGTCGAGCGTTGCACCCAGCGCCACCGCCTGGTCCGCGATCCGGCCGGCCGACTCGGTGCTTTCGGGCGAAGGGGAAGCGGTTGGCGGACGGGTCACGGCTTGTCCTCTTCTACGATGTCCTCGGAGTGCGGTTCCGACGGCATCGTGCCGTTGGCGCGGTAGACATAAGCGAGGATTTCCGCCACCGCGGCGATGGCCTCGACAGGAATGTCGCTGTCGACCTCGATGGCGGACAGGATCTCGACCAGATCGGCGTCCTCGCGCACCTTCACGCCGTTGGCGAAGGCGACCTCCAGGATTTGCTCCGCGACCGTTCCCTTGCCGGTGGCGACGATCCGCGGCAGCGTCTCCGTCCCCAGTTGGTATTTCAGCGCAACCGCGACCGGCCGCCGGGCAGGGGACGGCCTCTTGCCGGCTGGCGGTGAGGCGGGAGGGCGGGCTTGCGCGGACAACAGGCGGCCTTATCGAAGGGTCCTTCCTGCGCCGCATCCTGGACCGGTAGGCTTAACGAACTGTAAAGGCGTGGTGTCTGCGCGGTTCCACATGCCGGGATTCATTCTTCGTTAACGCAAACGGGCGACCATCGGAGGCTGTGACGATGCCCGGCCTGGGCAGCGTTCGGCGGCATTGGGGCGGGATCAGGGCCATGGACCTCGGTAATCTCGGCATCTTCAAACTGATGTCACGCAAGATGGACTGGCTGACCCAGCGTCAGGAAGTCATCTCGCAGAACATCGCCAACGCTGATACTCCTGAGTACAAGGGCCGCGACCTGAAGCCCTTCACCTTCCGCGACGCGCTCGGCGACAGCCGGCGGCTGACTCCGGTGGCGACCAACGCGTCCCATCTGGCAGGATCCCGCGGTCCCGGCGGCATGGCGCAGGAACAGAAGGTGCGTGATCCGTACGAGACGGCGCCGGACGGCAACAACGTCGTCCTGGAAGACCAGATGATGCGGATGAGCCAGAATTCGATGGATTACCAGACCATCACCAACCTGTACAAAAAGCAGGTGGCGATGATCAAGTCGGCGATCCGCTCGGGCAGTTGATCGGCTTGGATTTGCCGGCGGGTTTTTGAGGAGGCGGTGCGATGGATCTCTACAAGTCGATGGCGGTTTCCGCCTCCGGCATGAAGGCGCAGGGCACGCGCCTGAAGGTCATTTCGGAGAATCTGGCGAACGCCAACACCACCGCGGAAACGCCGGGCGATCTGCCTTACCGGCGTAAGACGGTCATCTTCAAGAACGAGCTGGACCGCGCGATGGACGTCGACAAGGTCCGCGTCGCCAAGGTCGATGTGGACAAGAGCGATTTCCAGCGCCGCTACGATCCCTCCCACCCGTCGGCCGACGCCGACGGCTATGTGCTGATGCCGAACGTCAATTCGGTGGTCGAGGCGATGGACATGCGCGAGGCCCAGCGCAGCTACGAAGCCAACCTGTCGGCCATCGACACCGCGCGCCAGATGCTGACCCGCACCATCGACATCCTGCGCGCCTGATCTCGTCCCGCGCAAACGCCCCTGAACCTCCCGACCGACCGGAACCGCCGCCATGATCAATCCGCTGAACGCCGCCGCGGCCTACGCCACCACCGCCGCCAAGACGACCGGCCCCGGCATGGCCGCGCGCGACGGCCTCTCCTTCGGCGACGTGCTGGAACAGGCGGCCAAGGAAAGCATCGGCACCCTGAAGAAGAGCGAGGACATGTCGGCCATGGCGGCCGTCGGCAAGGCGGACCTGAACGACGTCGTCCAGGCCGTGACCAATGCCGAGGTGACGCTGCAGACCGTCACCGCCGTGCGCGACAAGGTGCTGAACGCCTATCAGGAAATCCTGCGCATGCCGATGTGACGGCGTCCGTTTCGCACCCTCCGCCGTTCTGAACCAGTCGTCATGAACGAGACCGAAGTCATCGAACTCTGCCGCACGTCCATCGTCACGCTGGTGATGGTCTGCGGGCCGATTCTGGTCATCATGATGGCGGTCGGCACCGTCATCTCCATCTTCCAGGCGGTGACCCAGATCAGCGAGCAGACCCTCGCCATGGTGCCGAAGGTGCTGCTGGTCTTCGGCCTCAGCATCCTGCTGATGCCCTTCATGCTGGGCAAGCTGACCGACTTCTTCGAACATGAGGTCGCCGACCGCATCGTCGCCATCGGCGTCGGCGCCACCGACAATGGCGGCGCGCCCTTCACGCCCGGCACCGGCGTGACGCCGCCCCCGGCGCCGACCGCGGCCGCGGCGGGCCAATGAACGTCCTGCAGCAGCTTCTGGGCGAGCAGATCTTCGTCTGGATGTTGGTCTTCATGCGGGTCGGCACCGCCTTCAGCGTGATGCCCACCATCGGCGACGCCTTCGTTCCCACCCGCATGCGCCTGCTGTTCGCGCTGGCGGTCAGCACGCTGGTGGCGCCGGCGATCCGGCCGATGCTGCCGCCGATGCCCGACAGTCCGTTCCAACTGATGGTGTTGGCTGCCGGCGAGATGACGGTGGGGATTTTCCTCGGCACCATCGCCCGGCTGCTGATGGGCGCGCTGGAGGTGGCCGGCACCATCATCAGCCTGCAGAGCGGCCTTGCCAACGCGCAGATCTTCAACCCGGCGCTGGCGACATCGGGCTCTCTGCCCGGCTCGCTGATGGGCTGGCTGGGGCTGCTGCTGATTTTCGTCACCGACCTGCATCATCTGCTGATCATGGCGGTGGTCGACAGCTACGCCACCTTTACGCCGGGGGCGGCGATCCCGATCGACGACATGGCGAACGTGGTCGGGCAACTGGTGTCGAAAAGCTTCATGCTGGGGGTGCAGATGTCCGCCCCCTTCCTGATCACCGGCATGCTGTTCGCGCTGGCGCTGGGGCTGCTGAACAAGCTGGCGCCGCAGGTGCAGGTGTTCCAGCTGTTCACCTCCGTCCAGGTGCTGCTGGGTCTGTTCATGTTCGCGCTGACGCTGGGCGCGATGATGCTGTTCTGGCTGTCGCGCTTCGAATCGACCTTCATCGAATTCCTGAAGCCGCTGTAGAGGGGGGACGCCCGTGTCGGAAGAGGCGGACGAGTCCTCCAAAACAGAGGACCCGACATCCAAGAAACTCGACGAGGCCCACAAACAGGGCCAGTTCGCGATGACCCGCGAGGCCGCGAACTGGTTGATGGTCGCGGCGATGCTGGTGGTGCTGGTCTCCATCCTCCCCGGCACCCTGAAGGGGCTGGTGTTCCGGCTGAATTACTATTTCGAGAATCTGGACCAGTTCACCTTCGATCGCGCCGGGGTCGGCGCGCTGCTGTTCCGGGTGATGCGCGACGTGATGTGGGCGCTGTGGCTGCCCATCCTGCTGTTCGTGGTGGCCGGCGTGGTGTCGACCATCGGCCAGACCGGCTTCCACGTCTCCTGGGAGCTGATCTCGCCGAAATTCAGCAAGCTGAACCCACTGCCCGGCCTGATGAACATGTTCAAGGCCAACCAGGGGGTGGAACTGCTGAAGAGCATCGCCAAGCTGGCGGTGGTTGGCGGAGTCGCCTACATGGCGCTGGTGCCGATGTTCGGCGGAATCGAGGCCTATATCGGCATCGACATCGTCACCATGCTGCTGCAGATGGACGGGCTGGCCCATCGGCTGCTGATCTGGGTCCTGGTGGTCCTCACCTTCATCGCTGCCGGCGACTTCCTGTGGCAGAAGCAGCAGTTCGACAAGAAGATGAAGATGACCAAGCAGGAGGTGAAGGACGAGCACAAGCAGCAGGAAGGCGATCCCGTCGTCAAGGGCCGCATCCGGCAGATCCGGTTCGAGCGCGCGCGCAAGCGCATGATGGCCGCGGTGCCGAACGCCGACGTGGTGGTCACCAACCCGACCCACTTCGCGGTCGCGCTGAAATACGACCCGACCCAGATGGGCGCGCCGATGGTCCTGGCGAAGGGTGTCGATCAGGTCGCCTTCAAGATTCGCGAGATCGCCGAATCGAACAATGTTCCGGTCATAGAAAACCCGCCCCTCGCCCGTGCGCTCTATGCCGCTTGCGATATCGACGAAGAAGTTCCGTCCGAGCACTATCGGGCGGTCGCCGAAGTCATTACCTATGTCTTCAAGCTCAAAGGGCGGGCGCTGCGCAACTGATCCGGCTCCGTAACGGTTGACGGGACCGGTGGAGCGGCCGACCATCGCAGGTGGCGCGACGGAGATGCCCGGTCGGTAACATCCGGTCCCGGGCAACTCCCAGGAAGACCGTGTGGGGTTTGGAGTATTGGTGGACGACACAACTTCCCTTTCCGACACCGCACGCAATGCAGCGAACCACCGGGCGTCGTCCGGCGGAGTGCTGATGCTCATCCAATATGCGCTGGCGCCGGCCGGGCTGCTGGTGCTGGCCGCCGGCCTGCTGCTGGACCGCGACGAGGTCGGTTGGCTGGGCGCCGGGCTGGCGGCGGCGGGCGTGGCGCTGCTGATTGGCCGAAGCGTGTCGGTGGTGCGGCGGTCGGCGCGGATCGGCGCGCTGCTGAGCGGCGCGCTGGAAGGGATGCCGGCCGGGCAGCTGGTCTGCGACGGGGCCGACGAGGTGGTGTTCGTCAATGCGGCCTTTCGCGAACTGGCGGGCTGGCGCCGCGGCGAACGGCCGCTGGACGCCCTGGCGCGCCAGTTTTCCGGCGACCCCGACAGCGCGCGCGAGTTCCGCCGCCTGCGCGAGCGGGTGAGGGCCGGTGCCGCCGCTTCGGCCGAGCTGGCGATCCCGGCATTGGACAACCGCCCGCCGGAATGGCGCAAGGTGCAGGGGCAGCCGGTCGCCGGCTTCCCCGGCTCCGTCCATTGGCGGATCGAGGACATCACCGCCCGACGTGAGCTTGAGCATGTGATGCTGCGCGAGCAGGCCAAGCTGGCCGACTTCATGGAGCATGCGCCGGTCGGCTTCTTCTCGGTCGATCAGAACGGCCATTTCCTGTTCGTCAACGCCACACTGGCGCAATGGCTGGAGGCGGCACCCGGCGATCTGACCGACGGCGAATCGCGGCTGCACCGCATCCTGGCCGTGCCCCCGGTCTCCGCGGCCCCCTTCGACCTGTTCGATCACGGTGGCGGCGAGCAGCGCGGCGAGCTGACCATGGTGGGGCTGCGCGGCCGGCGTTTCCAGGTTGCGGTGGCGCAGAGCGTGGTGCGGGCCGACGACGGCACCATCCACACCCGGTCGGTCGTGCGCGACCTGTCGCCCGAACGGGAATGGCAGGAGGCCCTGCGCCAGTCCGAACAGCGGTTCCAGCGCTTTTTCGAAGACGCGCCGATCGGCATCGCGCTGGTCAACGAGACCGGCCAGCTGACCGAATGCAACGAGGCCTTCCTGGCGCTGATCGGCAGCGAGGCGGGCAGCGTCATCAACCGCCCGATGGCCGACCTGATCGTCCCGGCGGAGCGTGAGGCGGTGACCGCACGGCTGAAATCCGTGCAGGGCGGCGCCGACCCGGCCCACCCGCTGGAGGTGCGGCTGTCCGGCGGGCGGGAACTGACGGCCCAGCTCTATGCCCGGCGCCTCGCCAACCCGGTGCGCACCGATGGCCGCACGGATGGCGGCAAGGTTGATGGGGTCGGCCTGATCCTGCACTTCATCGACATGACCGAGCGCAAGAGCCTGGAGGCGCAGTTCGCCCAGTCGCAGAAGATGCAGGCGGTCGGCCAGTTGGCCGGCGGCGTGGCGCACGACTTCAACAATCTGCTGACGGCGATGATCGGCTTCTGCGACCTGCTGCTGCTTCGGCACAAGCCGGGCGACCAGTCCTTCAGCGACATCATGCAGATCAAGCAGAACGCCAACCGCGCCGCCAACCTCGTGCGGCAACTGCTGGCCTTCTCGCGCCAGCAGACCCTGCAGCCGCGCGTCATCAACGTGACCGACGTGCTGGCGGAGCTGGCGAACCTGTTGCGCCGCCTGATCGGCGAGAACATCGAATTGAAGATGATCCATGGCCGCGACCTGGGGCTGGTCAAGGTCGACCAGAACCAGCTGGAGCAGGTCATCATCAACCTGGTGGTCAACGCCCGCGACGCCATGGCCGGCGGCGGCAAGCTGACCATCAACACGACCAACTACGTCGTCAGCCAGCCGGAACGGCGGGAGCATGAGACGATCCCATCCGGCAGCTATGTCTCCATTGAGGTGATCGACACCGGCTGCGGCATCGCGCGGGAGAATCTGCAGCGCATCTTCGAGCCCTTCTACACGACCAAGGAGGTCGGGTCGGGTACCGGGCTCGGCCTGTCGACGGTGTACGGCATCGTCCGGCAGACCGGCGGCTTCGTGCTGGTCGATTCGGCGGTGGGGGAGGGCACGACCTTCACCATCCTGCTGCCGCACCACCAGGGCGAACTGCGCCCGGTCGACACCGCCGAACCGCGGGAGCGGCGCGGCAGCGACCTGACCGGCACCGGCACCATCCTGCTGGTAGAGGACGAGGACGCCGTGCGCGTCTTCTCCGCCCGCGCGCTGCGCAACAAGGGCTATCAGGTGCTGGAGGCCAAGAACGGCGAGGCGGCGCTGCAGCAGATCGAGACCAACGGCGCCTCCATCGACCTGCTGATCACCGACGTGGTGATGCCGCAGATGGATGGTCCGACGCTCGCCCGCCATGTCCGGAAGCTGCGCCCGGAAATGCGGGTGATCTTCATCTCCGGCTATGCCGAGGACCGGCTGGGCGAGATCGACGGCGTCGAAGTCGCCTATTTCCTGCCCAAGCCCTTCTCGCTGAAGCAGTTGGCCTCCAAGGTGAAGGAGGTCATCCGTGATGGTCGGTAAGGGCGAATCAGCCCGCAGCGGCATGCCCGGACATACCCTGTAAAATAGGAACGCACAGGCAACATCAGCCCTTGCAAACGAGAACGAAGAGAGTACATTCAGCCTCGTTGCAAGAGCGCCGACCGTGTGTTCTAAGAGAGGGGTACCGGGCATGTCGTCCGCACAGCTTCGTTTGGTCGAGAAGGATTCCATGGACAAGCAGAAGGCGCTCGATGCCGCCCTGAGCCAGATCGAACGCGCGTTCGGCAAGGGCTCGATCATGAAGCTTGGCGCCCGTGAGAACTTGGTCGAGACGGAGGTCATCTCCACCGGCTCCCTGGGTCTCGATATCGCGCTGGGCATCGGTGGCCTGCCGAAGGGCCGCATCATCGAAATCTACGGGCCGGAAAGCTCGGGCAAGACGACGCTGGCGCTGCACGCCATCGCCCAGGCCCAGAAGGCCGGCGGCACCTGCGCCTTCGTCGATGCGGAACACGCGCTCGACCCGTCCTATGCCCGCAAGCTGGGCGTCAACATCGACGAGTTGCTGATCTCCCAGCCGGACGCCGGCGAGCAGGCGCTGGAGATCGCCGACACGCTGGTGCGCTCCGGCGCCATCGACGTGCTGGTGGTCGACTCGGTCGCCGCGCTGGTGCCGCGCGCCGAACTGGAAGGCGAGATGGGCGACAGCCATGTCGGCCTGCACGCCCGCCTGATGAGCCAGGCTCTGCGCAAGCTGACCGGCTCGATCTCCAAGTCGAACTGCCTGGTGATCTTCATCAACCAGATCCGCCTGAAGATCGGCGTGATGTTCGGCAATCCGGAGACGACGACCGGCGGCAACGCGCTGAAGTTCTACGCTTCCGTGCGCCTCGACATCCGCCGCATCGGCTCGATCAAGGACCGCGACACCGTCGTCGGCAACCAGACCCGCGTCAAGGTGGTGAAGAACAAGATGGCCCCGCCGTTCCGCGTGGTCGAGTTCGACATCATGTACGGCGAAGGCGTGTCGAAGGTGGGCGAACTGCTCGACCTCGGCATCCAGGCCGGCGTGGTCGACAAGTCGGGCGCGTGGTTCAGCTATGACGGCACCCGCATCGGCCAGGGCCGCGAGAATGCCAAGACCTACCTGCGCAACAACCCCGAGATGGCCGACGCGATCGAGGCCAAGATCCGCGGCAACGCCGGTCTGGTCGCCGATGCGATGATGGGCACCCCGGAAGCCGACGGCGAAGCCTCCACTCCGGAGTAACGCTAGGGCAGGTGGAATGAGAGGCCCCGCCTTCCGAAAGGGAGGCGGGGTTTTTTTGTGGGTGGGGGCATCGAAGCTGACACTTCTTCTCGAATCAAGCCCTCACACATCCACGACCATATGCGGCCTGAACGCTCCTTCCAGCGTCAGCAGCAAATGCAGGTAGACCGCCACCTTGCGCGCGCGGTCGCTGTTGCGGGTCAGGCAGTCACGCAGTTGTTCCGCCAGTCGTGCGGTTTCCGGATCCAGTTCCGGTGCGGCGGCGATGGCAGCCTGGACGATGTGTTCCGGATCGACGGGGACCTCTGCCGCCGGGTCCTTCAGCAGGGCTTCGGCGATCGCCTCTTCGTCATGGTGGACCGGGGGCGGAGCGACCGGTGGTGGTGGGGCGCGGCTGGACAGGTGGCTGCGGAGATTGTCCTTCAACCGGGTACGCTGACGCTCGTCCAGCCCGTCGAATTGATCGACCTCGTCGAACAGAAGATCGTACAGGCGCCGCCGCTGCGGGTTGGGCGGGTTGTGGTCGCGCCGCTCCTGCTCGCGGTCGTGCCGCTCCTGGCGAGGGTTGCGGCGGCTGTTGCGGTCGGTGGCGTTGCCGCTCCGCTCGACGCCTGCAGTGGTGCGGACGCTGAACTCCGGCGGGCCGATGCCGCGCCCGGAGGTGAGATTGCCGGACATGAGCCGCCTCCCGGGTTTGGTTCTCCCTGGCGGTCAAGTCTGGCAGAGCCGGCGCTTTCGTCAATGCGAAAGCGCCGGCTCCCATTGGTCAGTCACCGGCCCCGGCACTCACGGCGCCGTCGGCGGCTTCCGGCTTGCTCTTGCCGAAGCCGATGGTGGGGAAGACGTTGATCAGCGCGGTGATGAAGGCCGCCAGATAGGGCAGCGACTGTACCACCAGCAGACCCGACCACATGAAGGCGTCGCGGTTCTCGTGGCCGAAGACCATGACGATGGCAAGCGCCGCGCCCCACAGCGACACCAGCAGCACCAACTCCTCCCGCGCCATCAGGAAAGCCTGCATCAGCGCCGGCTGGTTTTCGCACTTCGGCGTGCGGACGAAGGGCCGGCCGGAGGTGAAGATGCCCAGCCACATGGCGCGGCCGACGGTGTGGGTCAGCGCCATGCCGGCCACCGCCGCCCCGACCTTGTCCCAGAAGCCGCACTTTACCCGCGCCTCGTAGAGCCAGAGCGAAGCGCCGACCTTGAAGGCGAAGACGCTGAGCGTCGGGATCATGAAGACGTTGGGCGGGAATTCGAAATATTTGGGGAAAGCCATCAGGCCGATGGACCAGATGATGCCGGCGATGCCGAACACCATATGGGCGGCGTCGGCAAACCAGGGCAGCCAGCCGGTGATGAAATGGTACTTCTGGCCGGTGGTCAGCTCCTTCGCACCCGGCGACAACTGGCGCCAATGGTGCTTCAGGATCTGCACGGCGCCGTAGGCCCAGCGGAAGCGCTGCGTCTTGTAGGCGGAGAAGCTGTCGGGAACCAGCCCCTTGCCATAGCTCTCCGGCATATAGACCGCTTCATAGCCATGCTCGAACAGGCGCAGGCCGAGGTCGGCGTCCTCGGTGATGCACCATTCGCCCCAGCGGCCGACCTTTTCCAAGGCCGACTTGCGGATGATGGTCATGGTGCCGTGTTGGATGATCGCGTTGCGCTCGTTGCGCTGGATCATGCCGATGTGGAAGAAGCCGGCATATTCCCAGTTGGTCATGCGCTGGAACAGGTCGTGTTCCCATTCGCGATAATCCTGCGGCGACTGGACGAAGCCGACCTCCGGCCGGTTGAAGTGCGGAATCGTCGCCTTCAGCCAGTCGGGATGGACCTGATAGTCGCTGTCGATGACGGCGATGTGTTCGGCGTCGGGGGCGGTCTGCGCCAGACCAAAATTCAGCGCACCGGCCTTAAAGCCCGGCCAGTTGTCGAGATGGAAGAAGCGGAACTTCGGCCCCAGCTTCTTGCAGTATTCCTCAATCGGACGCCAGACCGCCGGGTCCTTGGTGTTGTTGTCCAGCAGCAGGACTTCGTAATTCGGGTAATCCAAGTTGGCCAGCGCGTCCAGCGTCTGCATGACCATGTGCGGCGGCTCGTTGTAGCAGGGCACGTGGATCGACACCTTCGCCGCATTGGGCAGCGGAGCGGCGGAGCAGGGGATGAACTTGCGTTTGAACTTGTGCTGCCAGACGACCTCGGTCAGTTCCATGCCGTCGATCAGCATGACCGCGAACAGCACCAGCTGGCAGAAGATCAGCAGGCCCCAGGCGATTTCGGTGGTGAGCGCGAGGCCGGCGGCGGACGCCGCGCTGACGGTGAAGACGAGGACGGAGGCCACCGCCTGGATCAGCGCGCCATAGAAGATCTGGCCGCCGATCTTCAGGTCGCTGCGGCGCCACAGGAAGAACACCAGCGGCAGGAAGCCCAGCGCAATGGCGGTGGCGCACTTGATCTCCCAGTTGCGGATCTCGTGCACCCCGCCGATCATCGGGAATTTCGGGTTGCGCTGATAATCCCACAGACCCCAGCTGGTGCCGGCGGTGCCCTCGATCTCCCGCTTCCACGGCTGATCGAAGGCCTCCATGATGAAGTAGTCGAGCTTGTTCTGGGCAGCGACGTTCAGGAAGTTGCGGATGAACTTGGCCTGATTCACCTGGCTGGCCTCGGCGCCGCGGCGCCACGGTCCATCGGCCGGCCAGCCGATCTCGCCGATCAGGATGTGCTTGTTCGGGAACTTCTGCTTCAGCTCATTGTAGCGGAACATGGCGTAGTCGACCGACTGGTCGACCGGCACGCCTTCCCAATAGGGCAGCAGGTGGACGGCGAGAAAGTCGACCGCGTCGACCAATTCCGGGTGCTTCAGCCAGACGTGCCACGGCTCCGCGATGGAAACCGGGACGTTGACCTTCTTTTTCACCCGCTTGATGTAATCGATGGCCTGCGGCACCGTCAGATCGGCGCGCAGGATCGCCTCGTTGCCGACCAGCACGCGGCGGACGTTGCTGTTGGCACGGGCCAGCTTGATCAGGCCGGCCAGTTCGGGCTCGTCGATCTCCGGCTTGCCGGCCGTCCAGGCGCCGGCGGTGACCGGCAGCCCGTGCTTGGCGGCGATGGCCGCCACCATTTCGGAGCCGTCGGTGGTCGAATAGGTTCGGACGGCCTTTACCGCGCCCTCAAGCGCGTCCATGTCCTTCTCGATGTCCTCGGCGGACGCCTTATCGCCCTTCGATGGGCTCTTGTCCGAGTGGAAAGGTGTATAGGCGACGCCGGTGATGGCGCCGGCCCAGGACCGCTCGTCCACCGGACGGTTCCACAGCGCCCAGAAGGCGATGTTGCCGAGGATCACCAGGATCAGAACCGCAAAGGCCGATTTGCGCATGTGGGTCGTTCTCGCTCGCCGCACCAGAAAACATGGATACGGCCCGTGGAGATGGCGCAAGGGGACTGTTGCCGCCCCGACCATGTCCTCGGACCGAACTCTACTATCGTCCAACGAATGCCGCTGCGCCGTATGGCCGGCGCGCACGGCAATCTATACAAGCTTCGCGGTTGCCCCGCCACTGCCGGCTATAACAGGGCAGCCTCCGGATTATTCCCCCGGCGGCGCCCGCCGCAGGCCATGAATGGAGTGAAGCATGTTTTCCCTTAACGAACGGCTACAGGCCGATACCCGCCCTGTGTCCGATCTGGGGCTGTGCCGGGTTCTGCTGATGAACAACCGGCTGTGGCCCTGGCTGATCCTGGTGCCGATGCGCGAGGGGGCCGTGGAGATCCACCGGTTGGAGGAGAGCGATCAGGCGACGCTGATTCGGGAGATCGCGCAGGCGTCCCGCGTGGTGGAGCGGCTGTTCGCGCCGGACAAGATGAATGTCGGGGCGCTGGGCAACATGGTGCCGCAGCTGCACGTCCACGTGATCGGCCGGACGCGGGGCGATCCGGCATGGCCGGGGCCGGTTTGGGGGTCCGGGCATGCCGAACCGTATGAGGCGGCGGAGGCAGATGCCCTGGTGGAACGATTGGCCGAGGCGTTCCGCGTCGGTGCGTGAACTTTGTCGCGCCGTGAGTGTTTGGGTGGTCAACCACCTTTTCGGGAGACCGCCATCATGGCCGACCAGGACCGCTCCAAATCCGTGACCTCCGACGCGCCGTCGGACGCCGCCCAGCGAATCGAGGACAAACTGGTCGACAAGACCGGCAAGGCCTCCGGCGATCCCGACAAGCCCGTTCAGCAGAAGTGGGAGGAGATGGGCGAGCGCGAGGACATTATCGAACGCAGCCAGCGCGAAGGGGGAGGGGTTTAGAAGGTCGGCACTTGCCCCCACCCTAACCCTCCCCCGCTGGGCGGGGGAGGGAACTCCCGCTGTATCGCGAATCTACCCTCCCTTGCGAAGCGGGGGAGGGAGGGACCCACGCGCCAGCGTGGGAGGGTGGGGGCAAGTGGCGTCGGCGCGCCCTACCGCTTCACCGTACAGCTCAGCGCCAGCACGTCGGCGGCCTTTTCCAGGTCGTCGGCGCGGACCAGCACATAGTCGGTGTTGTAGGTGGAGATCGCGAAGATCGGCAGATGGGCCTGGGCCAGCGGAACGGCGATGCGGGCCAGGATGCCGAACAGCGAGAAATCGACCACCCCCTCCACCCGGAAAGCGCGCCAGCCGCGTTCGACCTTGACGCCGTCGGGCACCCGGTCCTCGCGGCAGAGAATCGACAGTTCCTCTCCGGTCCGGGTGGCGCCGACCAGCGGGTCGGTCCAGTCGAGCCAGTCCGGCAGGCCGCTGCCGGGCGGAAGCTGGGCCACCGCCAGACGGTCGGGCAGGATCGTCAGGGTCAGGCCGGTCTGCTCCCGCACCAAGGCGGCGGTCAGCGTGGCTTCGTCCACCTCGAAGGGCTTCAGGATGCGGCGCGCACGGGCGGCCAGTGACGGCACGCCGGAGCGCATGGCGCGGCCCAGCATTTCCGCCGAGGTGGCGCGCAGCCCGACATCCGATTCGGCCAGATCGACCACCGCCTGCAAGGCGCTGGTCTGGACGATGCGGCTGGGGCTGTTCTCGAACCAGTCGGCCAGCAGGACGGCGGCGCGGTGGCGCTGCTCCTCCGTCATGGTCAGGCGCGGCACGATCTGGGCAAGGTGCCAGCGCACCTCCGCCTGTTCGATGGCGACAGCGTCGGTCAGCAGATGCTCGACATAGGGGTCGAGCCAGCCGGGATTGCCGCGCGATACCCGTTCCAGCGCATCGGCAGCGCGCATGCGCACGCTGGCATTGCGGTCGAACAGGCAGCCGACCAGTTCCGCCAGCTTGCCGCGGTCGGCCGACACCTCGTCGGCGACGGAGGGGGCGTCGCCCACCGTCCGCCGGTCGCCGATCGCCAGCCGGCGGGCGAGCGAGGCGTTCCGGATCAATTCGTCCATCTCAGCGCCGCCCGGTCGGACGGCCGAACCGCGACGGCGTACCGAAGCGCGAAGCGATCTTGGCCCCGGTCGGCTTCGGCGGCGGCGGCGGAGGGGGCGGCGGTGGGGTTTCACCGCGCGGCACGCCGCCGCCCGACGCCATTTCCGCCAGATCCTTGACCAGCTTCTGTACGCTGCGCACGCGGGCCTGCGGATCGGGCCATTCGCGGACATAGACCAGCTTGTGGTCGGGCCGCAGCTTCATCAGCGTCAGGTGCTGGGCGATGTAGGTCAGCAGCTTGGCCGGCTCGGCATAGAAATTGTCGTGGAAGGCCAGCACCAGACCCTTCGGCCCGGCATCGACACGGTCGATGTTGGCCTGTTTGCACCAGCGCTTGATGGTGACGACGTCCAGCAGGTTCTCGACCTCCTCCGGCAGCTTGCCGAAGCGGTCGATCAGTTCGGCGGCGAAGCCGTCCACCTCCGCCCGGTCGACCAGATCGGCGATGCGGCGGTAGAGCGACAGCCGCACGGTCAGGTCGGGGACGTAGCTTTCCGGGATCAGCACCGGCGTGCCCAGGTTGATCTGCGGCACCCACTCCTGCGCCGCAGCGGCGGCGACGGCACCCTCCTGCATGGATGCCCGGGCGTTGGCTACCGCCTCCTCCAGCATCTGCTGGTAAAGCTCGACGCCGACCTCGCGCACCTGCCCCGATTGCTCCTCGCCCAGCAGATTGCCGGCGCCGCGGATGTCCATGTCGTGACTGGCGAGCTGGAAGCCGGCGCCCAGGCTGTCCAGCGTCTCGATGACATGCAGACGCTGTTGTGCGGTGGCGTTCAGCGGCTTGTTGGGAGCGTAGGTCAGATAGGCATAGCCGCGCTTCTTCGACCGGCCGACTCGGCCGCGGATCTGATAAAGCTGGGCCAGTCCGAACAGGTCGGCGCGGTGGACGATCAGCGTGTTGGCATTGGGGATGTCCAGGCCGCTTTCGATGATGTTGGTCGCGAGCAGGACCTCGAACTTGCCCTCGTCGAAGGCGGTCATCACGTCTTCCAGCTCGCTGGCCGGCATCTGGCCGTGGGCGGTGACGATCTTGACCTCCGGGACCAGATCGCGCACCCGCTCGGCCACCTTCGCCAGATCCTCGATGCGTGGGCAGACATAGAAGCTCTGGCCGCCGCGGTAATGCTCGCGCAGGATGGCCTCGCGGATCACCACGGGGTCGTAGGGCAGGACGAAGGTTCGCACCGCCAGCCGGTCGACCGGCGGGGTGGCGATCAGCGACAGCTCGCGCACGCCGGACAGCGCCATCTGCAGGGTGCGCGGGATCGGCGTGGCGGTCAGCGTCAGCACATGGATGTCAGCGCGCAGCTCCTTCAGCCGCTCCTTCTGCTTCACGCCGAAATGCTGCTCCTCGTCGACGATGACCATGCCGAGCCGCTTGAAGTCGAGCCCCTTGGCGAGCAGGGCATGGGTGCCGACGACGATGTCGGCCGTGCCCTCCGCCAGTTCCTTCTTCACCAGCGTCTGTTCGCGGGCGGTGACCATGCGGGACAGCTGGACCACGCGCACCGGCAGCCCGGCGAAGCGGGTCGAGAAGGTGCGGAAATGCTGGCGGGCGAGCAGGGTGGTCGGCACGACGACGGCGACCTGCTTGCCGCTCATCGCCACCATGAAGGCGGCGCGGAGCGCCACCTCGGTCTTGCCGAAGCCGACGTCGCCGCAGACCAGCCGGTCCATCGGCCGGCCGCTGCCGAGGTCGGTGAAGATGTCCTCGATGGCCTTCAGCTGGTCGTCGGTCTCGGGGTAGGGGAAGCGGGCGGCGAACTCCTGATAGACGCCCTCCGGCGTCAGCACCGGATCGGCCTTCTTCAGCATGCGTTCGGCGGCGATCTTCAGCAGGGCTTCCGCCATGTCCTTCAGGCGCTTCTTGACCCGCGCCTTGCGGCCCTGCCAGCCGGCGCCGCCCAGCTTGTCGAGCTGGACGTTCGCATCCTCCGAGCCGTAGCGCGACAGCACCTCGATGTTCTCGACCGGGACATACAGCTTGTCGCCGCCCTCGTAGATCAGGCGCAGGCAGTCGTGCGGCGCGCCGGTGACCTCCAGCGTTTCCAACCCATCATAGCGGCCGATGCCATGGTCCATGTGGACGACGATGTCGCCCTCATGCAGGGCCGAATGCTCGGCGATGAAGTTGGCGGCCTTGCGTTTCTTCTTGGCTGGGCGGACCAGACGGTCGCCGAGGATGTCCTGTTCGGTGATGACGGCAAGGTCCGGGGAGGTGAAGCCATGCTCCATCCCCAGCACGATGGTGCCGATGATGCCGCGGTCGAACCGGCGGACATCTTCCATGCTCTCCGCCGGCTCCAGGCCGGGGATGCCGTGGTCGGCCAGCACATTGGACAGGCGGTCGCGCGACCCGGCGGAATAGCCGGCGATCAGCACGCGGCGCCCGTCGGCACGCAAGGCGCGGATATGGTCCTTCACCGCATCGAAGACGTTCACGTCGGGGCGGTTGCGCTCCTCCGCGAAGTCATGGCCGCGCTTGCCGCCGGCGTCCACCGTGCCCTTGATGCCGGGGGGCGTGGAGAAGATCTGCAACTGCGCCACCGCACGCTCCGCCATCAGCGCGTCCCAGACGGTGGCGTCGAGGAACATCGAGGCGACCGGCACCGGCTTGTAGACCGGCGATCCCGCCCGCTTCTCGATGGTCATCATCGAATCGCGGGAGGCGTGGAAATCGACGACCTGGGCGATGCGGGCGTCGCGCGCCTCGTTGGCCTGATGGTCCAGGCTGACGATGCCGCGCGGCAGGTAATCCAGCACCGTGTCCATGCTCTCGTGGAACAGCGGCAGCCAATGCTCCATCCCGCCATAGGACCGGCCGGCGGAGATCGCCTCATAGAGCGGGTCGTCGTCGGTCACCGCGCCGAACAGCTCGCGGTAGCCGGAGCGGAAGCGGGCGATCCCGGCCTCGTCCAGGAAGACCTCGGACATCGGCTTCAGCTCGACACGGTCGCGCTTGTCGGTGGTGCGCTGGGTCATCGGGTCGAAGGCGCGCACCCCCTCCAGCTCATCGCCGAACAGGTCGAGGCGGAGCGGCTCCTCCGTGCCCGGCGGGAACAGGTCGATGATGCCGCCGCGCACCGCGAACTCGCCCGGTTCCCGCACCGTCTGGGCGCGTGTATAGCCGTTGCCGGCGAGGTAGCGCTGCAGCTTTTCCAGGTCGATGCGGTCGCGCAGCTTGGCCGAGAACACCGCGTTTTTGAAGGCGCTGCGCGGCGGCACCTTCTGCACCACGGCGTTCACGGTGGTGAGCACAATCAGCGGGGCCAGCCCGTCCCGGTTCGACGCCGCCTCGCGCCGTGCGATCAGGCGGGTCAGCGTGTCGATGCGGCGGGCGACGATGCCGCCGTTCGGCGATACCCGGTCGTAGGGCAGGCAGTCCCAGGCCGGGAAGGTCAGCACCTCCAGCTTCGGCGCGAAGAACGTCAGCGCCTCCGCCAGCAGGGCACAGCGCGTGTCGTCCAGCGCCACATGCAGCAGGCCATAGGCCCCGGCCTTCTGCGCAAGCTCCGCCAGAATGCGGGCGTCATGACCCTCGGGCGCGCCGCCGATCAGGAGACGGCCGGCGCGGCCGGGCTGGAGATCGTAACTGACCAAAGGAGGATGCCTCGGGAATGCTGCGGGACGAGCGAGAACGTCAGGAGCCTTGACGTGGTGTGTAACGGAATGCCGTCAACAGGCGCATCACGTCATTGTCATGCTCGGCCGGCACCGGCTCGCGCCCCGACATCCAGTCGTAGAGGTCGGGATCGCCAAGCTCCAGCAGCGCCTCGAATCGGTCGAGCATGGTGTGGTCGAAGTCGCCGACATGGGCGTCGGCGAAGCTGCCCATCAACAGGTCCATCTCGCGAGTGCCACGGTGCCAGGAGCGGAAGCGCAGGCGCTTGCGCCGGTTTTCAAGCGATTCGGCCTTCTCGGGAGCCTGCGTCTTGGAAGCCGGGGGGGTGCCGTTTTCGGTCATTGATTTCCAACGTCGAAAGCCCCCAGCGCCACCAGCGGCGAAGGGGGGAACCATTCAGGAACCCCATCCTGCACGGGCCGGCGCGGCGATGCAACCTTGGCTGCGTGTCTTGACCCCGCGGACAGCCTGTCCTATCTGCGGTCTGGCCCGCGGGGACGACCCCGCCGACTGCAGAGGGTATCCGGGTGGGGACGACCCCGCCATTCCAAGACGGAGGTACCGTCATGGCGTGGGTCACGCTGTTCTTCGCTGGTCTTTTCGAAATCGGCTGGGCCGTCGGCCTGAAATACACCGACGGCTTCACCCGTCTGGTTCCGAGCGTGTTAACCGCCGCGGCGATGCTGGCAAGCATCCTGCTGCTGGGGGCTGCGTTGAGGAGCCTGCCGCTCGGGACCGCCTATGCGGTGTGGACGGGAATCGGTACGGTGGGTACGGCGATACTGGGCATGCTGCTATTCGGCGAGCCCGCCGAAGCGTTGCGACTGCTGTGCATCGCGGCGATCGTCGGCGGGATCGTGGGGCTGAAGGTTCTGCACGGGTGAGTTTGGGGGCTGGGGGTGGAGTGCGGGGTGCCGGTGCCCCCTCCCTAGCCCTCCCCCGCTAACGCGGGAGAGGGAACTCCGCCGCTTCGCAATTCAGTTTACGCCGACAAGCGTTCTGCCCCCTCTCCCGCGAAGCGGGGGAGGGATGGGGAGGGGGCATTCAGCACCCCCTCAAAGCGCCTCCGTCCGGCAGGTCAGCCCCAACGTCTCCGCCGTGTTGGCCACCGCCGACAGGCAGACCTCCGCCCGCTCCGCCGGGATCGACACGGAAAAGCGCAAGACGTACCGCTCGCCGGCACGGTCGGGCAGGGTCTGCGCGTCCAGGCGGACGATGTTCGCGTCGAACTGGGTGAAGATCTCCGACAGACGCGCCACGAGGCCGGGCTGGTCGCCGCCCGACACCTCGACGCGGTGGGTGATCAGCGCCTGCGGGCCGGGCTGCGGGTCGAAGGCGAAGGGGCTGACCTTCACCTCGGCACCGGCCAGGACGTGCAGGGACGACAGGCTGGCCTGAAGCTCCGCCACCGTCAGGCCGTCGGGCAGTTCGCAAACGGCGGAGAACTCCGCGCCGCTGCCCAGCGAGGCGAAGGTGGCGTCGCGCAGGTTGATGCCCTGTTCGAACAGATGGCTGGTGATGCCGGAGACCAGACCGACCCGGTCGGGGCAGAAGGTGGAAACCAGGGCCAAGCCAGCAGTCGATTCCGTCGCCATCGCACGTCTCCCGTGATCGGTTTTCTTCGAGGGGCACGGGTTCGGCCGTGCCGTCCGGATCGGCGATCATCGAAGCGGGGTGCCGGGAACGCCAGAACAAAATGGCGGTCAGCCCCCGGTCAGCCCCAACTCAGCCGCCAAGCAACCGGCGCGCGGCGTCGCTGATGGCGTGCAGTTCGGTCGCCAGCGCCGGATCGACATCGTCGACATAATGGGAGGCGAGCAGGCCGAAATTCAGCTCGTCGGCGCGGTCCAGCCGCTTGGCTCCGTCGCGCGCCGCGCCGTCGACATAGTCGAGCTGGCGCTGGATGCTGGTCAGCCAGCTGTTCTCCGGCTCCCGCCGTGCCAGCGCGGCAACCCCGGCCTGGGCCTGCGCGATCCGGCGGCGCAGTTCGTCGGTGGTGGCGATGTCGGGCATTGCGGGGCTCCGTTGCGAAAGGCGGCGGCCAGTCTGGACCACCGCCGCCATCGGGAGAACAGCGACGGCGGCGGGTGGTCACGACCTTACTGAACCAGTCCGCCGCTGGCGACGCCCGCCTTGACGGTGTTCGGCACCACGACCTGGGCGCAGCCGCCCTTGGTCTGGACGCTGGTGCCGGGGGTGGTCCAACTGTCGACGATGGGGGCGGCGACCGATTTCAGCCCCTGGCCGGCGGGCAGAACTGCCTTGTACTCGGCCCGGCCGGTGCCGGAGATGCCGAGGCAGTCGGGCGTTGCCGTCACCACCGGAGAGAAGAAGTTGCCGAATCGAATGCTGTCGTAGCCGGTTCGGACATACTGGTACCAAGTGGTGCCGGCGGCGACATCGATCATCTCCAGCGGCTTGGAGAAATCGATGCCCTTGGAATCATCGGCGTAGCGGGCGGAGGTGAGGTCGGTCGAAGCATAGAAATAGCTCGCCACCACCACGCGCGCGTTCAGCTGGTCCGCGCTGGTGCCGGCGGACTTGGCGGCGATCACCTGCTCGGCGGTGGGGGCGGTCTGGGCGTTTCCCGGCAGCGCCGAAACCAGCGCCAGTCCCAATGCGAGTGTTGCGGCCTTGAAAATGCGTGAAAGCGAATGCATTGGCAATCATCCTGTCCGGAAGGTTGAAAATCTTCCGAAAGACGATACCAATGCAATCGCCCGCTCCAAGCCCGAAATGCGAAGAGGGGCCGAACCGCATCTACGGTCCCACCCCTCTTAAAGGTACGGGAGTGGGGACGCCCTCGGGCGTCAGGCGGCGGTGCCGCCGACGGTCAGGCCTTCCAGCTTCAGCGTGGGCTGGCCGACGCCGACCGGCACGCCCTGGCCATCCTTGCCGCAGGTACCGACGCCGGGGTCGAGGCGGCTGTCGTTGCCGATCATAGAGACCCTGGTCAGGCTGTCCGGCCCGTTGCCGATCAGGGTGGCGCCCTTCACGGCGGGACCCAGCTTGCCGTCCTCGATCAGGTAGGCCTCGCTGGCGGAGAAGACGAACTTGCCGTTGGTGATGTCGACCTGACCGCCGCCGAAGTTCTTGGCATAGATGCCCTTCTTGACGGAGGCGATGATTTCTTCCGGCGTGTGGTTGCCGTTGCGCATCACCGTGTTGGTCATGCGCGGCATCGGGTTGTAGGCGAAGCTCTGGCGCCGGCCGTTGCCGGTCGGGCGCATGCCCATCAGGCGGGCGTTCATGCGGTCCTGCATCAAGCCGACCAGGATGCCGTCCTCGATCAGCGTGGTGCACTGGCCGGGGGTGCCCTCGTCGTCGACGCTGATGGAGCCGCGAGAGTTCTCGATGGTGCCGTCATCGACGATGGTGACGCCCGGGGCGGCGATGCGCTGGCCCATCAGACCGGAGAAGGCGGAGGTCTTCTTGCGGTTGAAGTCACCCTCCAGCCCATGGCCGATGGCCTCGTGCAGCAGGATGCCGGGCCAGCCGCTGCCCAGCACCACCGTCATCTCGCCGGCCGGGGCGGGGACGGAGGCGAGGTTGACCAGCGCCTGCCGCAGCGCCTCGTCGACGAAGCCGCGCCAGGTTTCCGGCTGGATATAGTGTTCGTAGGTGACGCGGCCGCCGCCGCCATAGCCGCCGGTCTCCATCCGGTCGCCCTCGGCCACCACGACGGAGACGTTCAGGCGGACCAGCGGGCGCAGGTCGGCGACGCGGACGCCGTCGGCGCGCATGATCTGCACTGCCTGCCATTCGCCGCTGATCGAGCAGCTGACCTGCCGCACCCGCTCATCCTTGGCGCGGGCATAGGCGTCGATGTCGGCCAGCAGCTTCACCTTTTCCTCGAAGGGGACGAGGTGAAGGGGGTTGTCAGGGATATAGAGGGCGCGGTTGGTACCGGCCGGCGGCTCCGCCAGCGTGCCGGTGTGGCCGGCCTGCACGGCGCGCACGGTGGCGGCGGCACGGCGGATCGCCTCTTCCGACAGGTTGCTGGCGTGGGCGTAGCCGGTCGCCTCGCCGGCGATGGCGCGCAGGCCGAATCCCTGGGTGGTGTCGAAGCTGGCGGATTTCAGCTTCCCATCGTCCCAGCCCAACGACTCGCTCTGGGCATATTCAAGATAGAGCTCCCCATCGTCGGCACTGTGCAGGGCGTCCTGCACGACGCCTTCCACGCGGGCGCGGTCCATGCCGGCGCGGTTGAAGAAGAGATCGTCGGTGACGGCAAGCGCGCTCATGAAAACTCCGAACCTGTGATGGGGCGGAACCCGGTCTGCCCGGCCTGATGGCGTGTGCCGGCCTTGTTCCATGGTAGGACACAATGTCATGGCGGGCGGTCTCGCGCCGCGCCGTACGATGTGTTCTAACGGACTGACTATAGTGTGGCGACGCTGGCGCGATCCGGCAAGTTCGCCGATGCCGGATTGTGTAAGCTCACGGTACGGTGCTGGGATGGCGGAGGAAAGCATGGGCGACGGAGCGGTGCGGACGACCACGGATAGCCTGAACCGCGCCGGTGCCTCCGGAACCGGCGCCGGCATGACCGGGCCGCGTCCGCTGCGGGACCATCCGTTGCGGCAGACTCTGACCAACGAGGTCCATGCCCGGCCGCCCGAATCGCTGACCGCGCCGGTGCGCGCCACCATGCTGGCGATGCTGTCGGGGGAGGGCGCGGCGGAGGCCGACCGTCGCCATCTGGAGGCGCTGTGCGACTGGGCCGGCGTGGTCCGCCCGCCGCAGGGCGCCACCCATCACAGCGCGTCCTTCGGCAGCTTCCATCTGAAGTGGGAGCGTCACACCGAATTCTCGACCTGGACCGTCTTCCGCCCCAGCGCCATGCCGGCCGGCTCCCTGGCCGATCCCTTCCTGGAACCGGCACTGCACGCCCTGCCGCGCGACTGGCTGGCCGGGCTGCCGGGCGAACTGCTGGTCGGCATCCACGTCGCCGTGCTCTCCCCCGACCAGCCGGAGCCGTCGTCCAACATGATGGCGGCGATGTTCGGGTCGGAAAGCTATGTCGGATCGCGGATCGCCGGCCGTTCGGCCACCGCCTGGACCGACTTCCGCATCCATGGCGATGGATTCTCCCGGATGCTGGTCGCCGACCATTCGATGACCCCGCGCCAGACCGGCCGCGTCGTTCAGCGGTTGCTGGAGATCGAGACCTACCGCGTGCTGGCCTTGCTGGCCTTGCCGATGGCGCGCGGCGTTCTGCCCCGCATCGGCCCGATCGAGGCCGGGCTGTCCGATGTCACCACCCGCATCGCCGGCCTGCGCGACCTGCAGGACGAGCGCGACCTGCTGGACCGCCTGACCCTGCTGGCGGCCCAGACCGAGCAGATCTCAGCAGAGACCGCCTATCGATTCGGTGCGGCCCGGGCCTATTACGAGCTGGTGGAGCGGCGAATCGAGGAGCTGCGCGAGATCCGGATCGAGGGCCTGCAGACCATCCAGGAATTCATGGACCGCCGCCTGAACCCGGCGATCAGCACCTGCGAGGCGGTCGAGCAACGTCTCGATTCGCTGTCGCAGCGCGTCGCGCGGGCCAGCAATCTGCTTCGCACCCGTGTCGAAATTGCGGTGGAGGGGCAGAACGCCGAACTGCTCCAGTCGATGGACCGCCGTGCGCAATTGCAGCTGCGCCTGCAGGAGACGGTCGAGGGGCTGTCGGTGGTGGCGATCAGCTACTACCTCGTCGGCATTGTCGGCTATGCGGCGAAGGGGCTGAAGGGCTTCGGGTTCAAGGTCGATCCCGACATGCTGGTGGGGGTGATGATCCCCATCGTCATCGCCTTCGTCTGGTCGGGCGTGCGCCGGATTCGCAAGGTCTTGGTCGGGGGGCATTGAGTTTCTGCTTTTGCCTTGAGCATTGCCTCCACCCTAACCCTCCCCCGCTTCGCGGGAGAGGGGACTGCCGCCGTCCTTTGCAGTACTCCCGCAAAGCTCCTACTCCCTCTCCCGCGAAGCGGGGGAGGGATGGGGAGGGGGCCGCGGCGCCTATCACCTTCGCTCACCTAGCCCGAAGCCGGAACCTCCCCCATCCTTACCCACTGAGTCGCCTCCAAGCGCCGCAACAATCCTGCGCGCTGCAGCCTCGGTGCCCGCACATCCTTTCCAGCCCCCATCTCCAGAAAAATCCGCTTGTCCAACGGACTGCGGCGTAATGTCGCATGGCATGACCCCAACCCGCGCTCAACCTTTATCCGCACGGCCCATCCGAATGTGAGGAAAAGTCTATGCATACAGTGGGAGAGAGGAAAGGCTTGTAACCCAGCGGGGCGCGGGGATAAGCTCCGGCTGCGGGTATATGTCGCGCTAAGATGGCGTGATCCCTGCATAAACTGGCGTTCGCTGATAAGCCCAACCATGGACCGCGCGAACAGAAACCGGTCCGGACCAACAGGGCGGAGGGAGCGTCGGCGGGAAGAGACGACCGCGTGCCATGACGAGCGTCGCGGCTAAGAAGGGGTTGGGGATGAGAAGGCAAAGCCTGTACGCCGCCGGCCTGGCGGCTGTGCTGTCGATGGTAGGGGGCTGGGGTGTGACGACCGCCCTGGCGAACGAGCCGCGGCCGTGGGAGATGGGCATGCAGCCCTCCGCCTCGCCGGTCAAGCACCTGATGACCTCGTTCAACGACCTGCTGACCGTCATCATCACGCTGATCGTGATCCTCGTCGCGGGCCTGCTGGCCTATTGCGTCGTCCGTTTCAACGCGAAGAGGAATCCGGTCCCGTCCAAGACCTCGCACCACACGCTGCTCGAAGTCGCCTGGACCGTGGTTCCGGTCATCATCCTGATCGTGATCGCCGTTCCGTCCTTCAAGCTGCTCTATGCGGCGGAACGCATTCCGCAGGCCGACATGACCATCAAGGTCACCGGCCACCAGTGGTATTGGGATTACGAATATCCCGACCACGGCAACATCACCTTCTCCAGCTACATGATCCCCGAGACGGATCTGAAACCCGGCCAGAAGCGGCTGCTGGAGGTCGACAACCGCGTGGTCGTTCCGGTGAACACCACCGTGCGCGTGCTGGTGACGGCCGGCGACGTGATCCATTCCTGGGCGGTTCCCTCCTTCGGCCTGAAGAAGGACGGGGTTCCCGGCCGCATCAACGAGACCTGGTTCAAGGCCGAGCGCGAAGGCGTCTATTACGGCCAATGCTCCGAGATCTGCGGCACCAACCACGGCTTCATGCCGATCGCGGTGGAAGCCGTGTCCCGGGAAGCGTTCGACGCCTGGGTCGCCAAGGCCAAGACCGCCTTCGCGCCGAAGGACGGCGACCGCGACGTGGCGCAGCGCCCGACCGGCACGCTGGTCGAGTAAACGCGGGTCGAACAAGCGGACGTCGCAACGCCCGCCAGAGGGACGACGCGATAAGAAGAACCCACCCAGCCGCCGGACGTCCGAACAAACCGGTTCGAACGGCGGCCAGGGACAGCGACAAAGGGTAGAGACATGGCAAACGCCACACCGGGACATGGGGAGCATGCTGGCGATCATGGGCACGGGCATGACGATCATCACGTCCCCGGCTTCGTGCAGCGCTGGTTCTATTCGACCAACCACAAGGACATCGGCACGCTCTATCTGATCTTCTCGGTCATCGCCGGGCTGATCGGCGGCCTGTTCTCCGTCATCATGCGGGCGGAGTTGCAGTCGCCGGGGCTGCAGATCGTCTCCGACGGCCAGATGTGGAACGTGCTGATCACGGCGCACGGCCTGATCATGGTGTTCTTCGTGGTGATGCCGGCGCTGATCGGCGGCTTCGGCAACTGGTTCGTGCCGCTGATGATCGGCGCGCCCGACATGGCTTTTCCGCGCATGAACAACATCAGCTTCTGGCTGATCGTGCCGGCCTTCCTGCTGCTGCTGGGCTCCGCCTTCGTCGGCACCGGCGCCGGAACCGGCTGGACGATCTACCCGCCGCTGTCATCGACGCTGGGTCACAGCGGACCATCGGTCGACATGGCGATCTTCGCCCTGCATCTCGCCGGCGCCAGCTCGATCCTAGGTGCGGTGAATTTCATCACCACAATCTTCAACATGCGCGCGCCCGGCATGACGCTGCACAAGATGCCGCTGTTCGTCTGGGCGATGCTGGTGACGGCCTTCCTGCTGCTGCTGGCGGTTCCGGTGCTGGGCGGCGCCATCACCATGCTGCTGACCGACCGCAACTTCGGCACCACCTTCTTCAATCCCGAAGGCGGCGGCGACCCGATCCTGTTCCAGCATCTGTTCTGGTTCTTCGGGCACCCCGAAGTTTACATCATGATCCTGCCGGCCTTCGGCATCATCAGCCACATCGTGTCGACCTTCTCCAAGAAGCCGGTGTTCGGCTATCTCGGCATGGCCTACGCCATGGTCGCCATCGGCGTGGTCGGCTTCGTCGTGTGGGCACACCACATGTACACGGTCGGCCTCGACGTCGACACCAAGGCCTACTTCACCGCCGCCACCATGATCATCGCGGTGCCGACCGGCGTGAAGATCTTCTCCTGGATCGCCACCATGTGGGGCGGGTCGATTGAATTCCGGGTGCCGATGCTGTGGGCGCTTGGCTTCATCTTCCTGTTCACCGTCGGCGGCGTCACCGGCGTGGTGCTGGCGAACGGCGGTCTCGACAACTATATGCACGACACCTACTACGTCGTGGCGCACTTCCACTATGTGCTGTCGCTGGGTGCCGTGTTCTCGATCTTCGCCGGCTGGTACTACTGGATCGGCAAGATGTCGGGGCGCCAGTATCCGGAGTTCTGGGGCAAGGTCCATTTCTACACCACCTTCCTCGGCGTCAATCTGGTGTTCTTCCCGCAGCACTTCCTGGGCCTGTCGGGCATGCCGCGCCGCATCCCGGACTACCCGGATGCCTTCTGGGGCTGGAACATGATCTCGTCGCTGGGCGCCTATATCTCCTTCGCTTCCACGCTCCTGTTCGTGTGGATCGCCTGGAAGACCCTGCGCAGCGGTGAGCGGGTGCCGGGCGCCTATTGGGGTCCGCAGGCCGGCACGCTGGAGTGGACGGTCAGCTCGCCGCCGCCGTTCCATGCTTTCGAAACGTTGCCGCAGGTGAAGTAAGCATGCTAACGGGCAGGCGTCGCCGCAAGGAGGCGCCCGACCGATACGGAGGACCAAGCCGAGCAGCCCGAAAATGGGCGCCGGTGTGGAGGGTGCCGGGGTGACGACTTTTTGTTGGAAGGCCCGGGGTTAGAAGACAAGGACATGATATGACGGACGTGACGAACGAACTGACGCTCAACCACACCGGAGGGGCGTCGGCCGGTGATTTCATCGAGTTGCTCAAGCCGCGGGTCATGTCGCTTGTGGTCTTCACCGGGCTGGCCGGCGTCGTGCTGGCGCCCGGCCACATCCACCCCTTCCTGGCGATGGTTGCCGTTCTGTGCATCGCCGTCGGCGCCGGCGCGTCGGGCGCCATCAACATGTGGTACGACCGCGACATCGACGCGGTGATGTCCCGCACGGTGAAGCGGCCGATCCCGTCGGGCCGGGTCGAGCCGGCGGAGGCGCTGGGCTTCGGCGTCACCCTGTCGGTTCTGTCGGTGGTGGTGATGGGGCTGGCGGTGAACTGGACGGCGGCGGCGCTGCTGGCGGTCACCATCGGCTTCTACATCTTCGTTTACACCATGTGGCTGAAGCGCCGGACCCCGCAGAACATCGTGATCGGCGGGGCTGCCGGCGCCTTCCCGCCGATGATCGGCTGGGCCGCGGTGACCGGCACGGTCGATCTGCCGTCCGTCCTGCTGTTCCTGCTGATCTTCCTGTGGACGCCGCCGCATTTCTGGGCGCTGGCCCTGTTCCGCAACGGCGACTACACCCGTGCCGGCGTGCCGATGATGCCGGTGGTGGCGGGAGAGGCGGCGACCAAGCGCCAAATGCTGCTCTACACGCTGATCCTGCTGCCGGTTGCCGCGGCGCCGTACTTCGTCGGTATCGCCGGTCCGGTCTATCTGGCGGTGTCCGCCATCCTCGGCCTGATGTTCGTCGGCTGCGCCGTCCGCGTCCTGCGGGCAAGCGACGACAAGCCGGCCAAGAAGATGTTCGGTTTCTCGATCCTGTACCTGTTCCTGCTGTTCGCCGTGATGATGGGCGAGCGGATGATCCTTGGAGGGTGGGCATGACGGTGATGGAACGCGACGACCTGACCGATACCCGCACTTCGGTCGAAGAGCAGAGGCGGCAAGAGGCCGACCTACGGGCCAAGAAGCTGCGTGGCCGCAATCTGGCGGTTCTGGCCGCGCTGCTGGCGCTGGTCGCCCTGTTCTACGCCATCACGGTCGTGCGGATGAGCGGGGCGCACTGATGGCCGGGCGCGACGACAAACTGCGCCGCCGCAACCGCCTCATCCTCGGCAGCCTGTTCGGGCTGGTGGTGGGGATGATCGGGCTGACCTATGCGTCGGTCCCGCTCTACTCCCTGTTCTGCTCCGTCACCGGCTTTGGCGGCACGACCCAGCGGGCGGAACAGGCCGCGGTGCGCGTCGTCGACCGCAAGGTGACCATCCGCTTCAACGCCGACACCAACTCCGCCCTTCCCTGGTCCTTCAAGCCGGAGCAGAAGGAGCTGGTGCTGAGGCTGGGCGAAACCGGATTGGCCGCCTATCGCGCCGAGAACCGGGCGGCAAAACCCACCGTCGGCACCGCCGTCTACAACGTCACGCCCGAAAAGGCGGGAGCCTATTTCAACAAAATCCAATGCTTCTGCTTCGACGAGCAGATCCTTGAGCCCGGCCAAGTCGTGGACATGCCGGTGACCTTCTTCGTCGACCCGTCGATGGCCGACGATCCGAACATGGACGACGTGACCACCATCACGCTGTCCTACACCTTCTTCCGCGCCAAGGACAGCGAGGCCAAGCTCGCGCAGCACACGGCCGCCGCATCCACGTCCGAGGCTCCGGGGGCAAGCAAACAAAAGGCGGAGCCGGGGGCGACCGCCACAAACTAAACAATATGGGGTAGTGAGACGATGGCCGACATCACCCACGGGCAAATGCCGCACGCCGAACCATCAGCCCATGAACCGGGCGCCGGCATCCCGCATCCCTACCATCTGCTGAAGCCCAGCCCCTGGCCGCTGATCGGCGCCTTTTCCGGTGGGCTTCTGGCGACCGGGCTGGTCATCTTCATGCATGGCGGCGGCAAGTTCCTGCTGGTGCTGGGCGTGCTGGCCATCCTGGTGACGATGTTCGGCTGGTGGCGCTCCGTCATCCGCGAATCGGTGGTCGAACATGCGCACACGCCGGTGGTGAAGATTGGCCTGCGCTATGGTATGGCGCTGTTCATCGCGTCGGAGGTGATGTTCTTCGCCGCCTTTTTCTGGGCTTTTTTCCATGCGGCGCTGGAGCCCAAGGTTTCGCCGATCAATCCCGACGGCATCTGGCCGCCGCCGAATGTGCATGTCATCAATCCCTTCGACATGCCGCTGATGATGACGCTGACGTTGCTGCTGTCGGGTGTGACCGTCACCTGGGCGCATCATGCCATCATCGAGGGGCAGAACCGGACGGCCGCCAAGGCGCTGGGGCTGACCGTCCTGCTGGGCGTGATGTTCAGCTTTTTCCAGATCTATGAGTACGTCCACGCCGCCTTCAAGTTCACCGACGGCATCTTCCCGTCGACCTTCTACATGGCGACCGGCTTCCACGGCTTCCACGTGCTGGTCGGCACCATCTTCCTGGCGGTCTGCTGGGTGCGCACGGTGAAAGGGCATTTCACGCCGGAAAGCCATTTCGGTTTCGAGGCGGCGGCTTGGTACTGGCACTTCGTCGACGTCGTCTGGCTGTTCCTGTTCGTGTCGGTCTATTGGTGGGGTGGTTATGGCGGTGTGATCGCCGAACATTGACGCCACCGGTGCCGAGCCGTTCCGGCGGCCCATATGTCTGCCGGAACGGTCCGAACGGGAGGTGAACGCGTGATCGATCTGTACCCCAGAGTATCCCCATTATCGGCGGGCTTGCGCAGCGTGTGCCCGCGCTGCGGCAAGGGGCGGCTGTTCGACGGCTATCTGACGGTGGCGGAGCGCTGCAATGTCTGTGACCTGGATTTCTCCCAGGTCGACAGCGGCGACGGACCGGCGGTCTTCCTGATCTTCATTCTGGGTTTCCTGGTGGTGCCGGTGGCGCTCTGGGTGTCGATGACGGTGGACTGGCCGCTGTGGCTGCATGCCATCGTCTGGAGCATCGTCGTGCTGGCGCTGACGCTGGGCATGCTGCGGCCGGCGAAGGCCTATGTCGTCGCCTTGCAGTACCGCTATCGCCGCAGCGAAGTGGAGAAGGGGTCGTGAGCGCCACTGCAGTCGAGACGGGGGAGCGGCGCCGCTTCCGTCCGTCGTTGGGGGCGACGCTGGTCACTCTCGCTGGGCTGGCGGTGACCATCGGGCTCGGCACATGGCAGCTGGAGCGGCTGCAGTGGAAGCAGGACCTGATCGCGCGGATCGATCGGCAGATGGCCGAACCGGCGGTGCCTCTCCCCACCCGCATCGACGATCCGACAGCGTGGGAGTTCCGCCCGGTGACGCTGGCCGGACGTTTCCTGAACGACAAGGAAATGCTGCTGATCGCCCGCCCGCACCAGGGACAAGTGGGCTACGAGGTTCTGACGCCATTCCAGCGGGCGGACGGGGCCGGCATCGTGCTGGTCAATCGCGGTTTCGTGCCGATGGACCGCCGCGATCCGGCGACCCGTACTGCTGCGCGGGTTGAGGGCGAGGTGAGCGTCAAGGGCATCGTCCGGGTGCCGCAGCCGGCCGGTTTCTTCCAGCCCGGCAACGGCACACCGGTGCCGGGTTCCGCGTGGATGCGCGCCGATCCGTCGGCGATGGCGGCGGCGCTGTCGCTGGGCGAGGTGGCTCCGGTGGTGGTGGAGATGCTGCCGGGGCAGGGGGCCGGGTTGCCCGGTGCGCCGGCCGGAACGCTGGCGGGGATTGCGCCGCGTGTGGAATTGCCGAACAACCACCTGCAGTATGCCTTGACCTGGTATGGGCTTGCGGTGACGCTCGCCGGGATCTACGTGCTGTCTCAGCGCAAGCGCGCCGACACCGGAACCGACGGACGACCCGATGACCGCATATCAGGAGCTTGAACGCCGACACGCCCGCATCGCCGCCATCGGTGATGCGCTGGGCATCCTCGGCTGGGACACCCAGACGATCATGCCGGAGGGCGCCAACGACGGCCGGGCGGAGCAGACCGCGACCCTGTCGGTGATCGCGCACGAGTTGGCGACCGACCCGCGCATGGCCGACCTGCTGGCGGAGGCCGAGAGCGATAACAGCCTCGACGCTTGGCAGCGCGCCAACCTGCGCGAGATGCGCCGGAATCACGTTCACGCCACCGCTATCCCCGCTGATCTGGTTGAGGCGACCAGCAAGGCGGTGTCGGTCTGCGAAATGACTTGGCGCGCGGCGCGGGCGGAGAGCGATTTCGCCAAGCTGCTGCCCTCCCTGACCGAGGTGCTGGCCCGCGTGCGCGAGGGGGCGGAGGCGCTGGGGTCCGTGATGGGGATCAGCGCCTATGATGCGCTGCTCGACAGCCACGACCCGGGTGCGCGGGCGGAGCGGATCGACGCGCTGTTCGCCGACCTGTCCGGTTTTCTGCCCGACCTGATCGGACGTGTTCTCGACCGCCAAGCCGCGGGGCCGGCCGTGATCGAGCCGCAGGGGCCGTTTCCGGTCGATAAGCAGCGCGAGCTTGGCGTCCGCATGATGGAGCGGCTGGGCTTCGATTTCAGCCGCGGCCGGCTGGATGTGTCGCTGCATCCCTTCTGCGGCGGGGCGACCGGCGATGTGCGCATCACCACCCGTTACGACGAGGCGAACTTCACCGACGCGCTGATGGGCATCCTGCACGAGACCGGCCATGCGCTGTACGAGCAGAACCGTCCGCGCGCATGGTTGAGCCAGCCGGTGGGCCAATCGCGCGGCATGGCGGTGCATGAAAGCCAGTCGCTGCTGATGGAGATGCAGGCCTGCCGCTCGGCGGAGTTCATCACGTGGCTGGCGCCGGTGGTGCGCGAGACCTTCGGCGGAGACGGGCCGGCCTGGGAGGCCGACAACCTGCGCCGGCTCTACAGCCGGGTGGAGCGCGGCTTCATTCGCGTCAATGCCGACGAAGTCACCTATCCCGCCCACATCATCCTGCGCTACCGCCTGGAAAAGGCGCTGATTGCCGGTGACCTGACCCTGCCGGACCTGCCGGGCGCCTGGAACGATGGTATGGCCGAGCTGGTCGGGGTGGTGCCGCCGGACGACCGGCTTGGCTGCCTGCAGGATATCCACTGGCCCGGCGGCGGCTGGGGCTATTTCCCCAGCTACACGCTGGGCGCCATGACCGCCGCCCAACTGTTCGACGCCGCCCGCACCGCCGATCCGGAGATCGTCCCGACGCTGTCGCGTGGCGAGTTCGCGCCGCTGGTGAACTGGCTGCGGGTGAACGTGCATGAGACGGGCTGCTTCCACGCCTCCGGTGACGAACTGCTGACCGCCGCGACCGGCCGGCCGCTGGATGCGACGGTGTTCAAGCGGCATCTGGAGCGGCGGTATCTCTGACCGCCAACTCGCGGGCAGCTTGCGGAAGCCTCTTGGCAAGCGCAGGAAATGGCTTATCTTTAGGGACAGGTGCGCCGGTGTGTGATCGACCCCGACGCACCCATCCGATCAGCGGTTCAGAAGATCAAGGCAAGCCTTGACGATCTGCAACAGCAGGATCAGGAGTGTGAGGATCTTATCCATCCTCTTCTCTCCCTTGTTTGTGTGCGGCGGTGGCGGCCTATCCGCCACCCCGTTCACACACTCCCACTATAGATGCATGGTTGCAGATGTGTGCGGCGCCGCTGTCTGGCGGCGTGCAAATTCCTGTGGATAAGCCGCTTCTCGAGAGCGCGATCTTATCGCGAGCAACTGCTTCGGCATGAAAAAGGCCGCCCATGAGGCGGCCGTTTTTCACTGAGCGTGACTGCGACGATTACCCGCGCGCGGTGGTACGCAGCGTCTCCTCGGCGGCGCGAATCAGGGCCATCGACTTGTTGACGGTCTCCTGATACTCGGCCTCCGGATCGCTGTCGGCGACGACGCCGCCGCCGGCCTGGACATACATCATGCCGTCCTTCAGCACGGCGGTGCGCAGCGCGATGCAGGTGTCCATGGCGCCCGACGCGCCGAAATAGCCGACGCAGCCGGCATAGACGCCGCGGCGGGCCTTTTCCAACTCGTCAATGATCTCCATGGCGCGGACCTTCGGCGCGCCGGACACCGTACCGGCCGGGAAGCCGGCGACCAGGGCGTCGAGCGCGTCGAACTTCGGATCGAGGTCGCCCTCGACGTTGGAGACGATGTGCATGACGTGGCTGTAAAGCTCCACAATCATCTTGGACGTCACCTTGACCGTGCCGACCTTCGCCACCCGGCCGACGTCGTTGCGGCCGAGGTCGAGCAGCATCAGGTGCTCGGCCAATTCCTTCGGATCGCTCAGCAGATCGGCGGCCAGCGCCTCGTCCTCCGCCGTGGTGGCGCCGCGCTTCCGGGTGCCGGCGATCGGGCGGACGGTGACCTTGCCGTCGCGCACCCGCACCAGGATCTCCGGGCTGGAGCCGACCACCGTCAACTCGCCGAAATCGCAGTGGAACAGGAAGGGCGACGGGTTCAGCCGGCGCAGCGTGCGGTACAGCGCCAGCGGCGACGGCTTGAAGGGGAAGCGGATGCGCTGGGACGGCACGACCTGGAAGATGTCGCCGGCGCGGATGTACTCCTTCGCCTTCTCCACGATCGCGTGATACTCCTCGCGCGTCGTGTTGGAGGTCCAGGCCAGCGGCAGGCCGTTCTCCGTCCGCGGCTCCCGCCGGTAGGGAAGGGGACGTTCCAGATCAGCCAGCGCGTCGGTCAGCCGTTCCCGCGCGTCGGCATAAGCTGTGGCGGCATCCTTGCCGGGCTTCGGCCAGACCGGCGTCACCAGCGTGATCGAATCGGTGTGGCTGTCGAAGATGGCGACGATGCTGGGCCGGGTCAGGATCGCGTCCGGGATGTTCAACTCGTCCGGATTGTTGTCCGGCAGCCGCTCCATCAGGCGGACCATGTCGTAGGTCATGTAGCCGAACAGACCGGCAGCCATCGGCGGCAGTTCTTCCGGCAGCGGGATCCGGCTCTCGTTGATCAGCGCGCGCAACGCTTCCAACGGCGCCTTGTCGAGGGGCTGGAAGGCGTCGCGGTCGTGCAGGGCGTCACGGTTGATCTCCGCCGTGTTGCCGCGCGAGCGCCACACCACGTCGGGCTTGAAGCCGATCACCGAATAGCGGTCGCGCCGCGATCCGGCCCCGCGCTCCGCCGACTCCAGCAGGAAACCGAACGGACGTCCATCCGCCAGCTTCATATAGGCGGAAACCGGCGTCTCCAGATCGCTGACCAGCGTGGTCCACACCACCTGCGGCCGACCGGCGGCGTAAGCGGCATCGAAGGTGGTGGTATCGGGCTGGACCTTCACGGCACGGAACCTCTCGGGGTTGCTGTCGGCTGAGCCGGAGACTCAGTTGCTGGCGAAGAACTGGTCGATGCGCTGGCGGTGGATGCGGACCGGATACTTGTCGCGCAGCGCGTTGGTGAATTCCGCCACCAGATCGTTCTCCATCCCCTGTTCGACCGATGCGCGGACCGGCGCGAGATCGGCGTCGGCAGCCTTCGGGTCGGCCGGGATGACCTCCTTCAACCGGGCGACGACCTGGGCGTCGGCGGTGTTGCCGGTGACGACCTCGTTCGGCTTGGCGGCGAACAGCTTGGCGACCATGTCGGCCGGCAGGCCCTGGACCGATTGGGCATCACGGGTGAAGGGGGCAGTCATGGCGAAGCTGGCGCCGGCCTGGGTGGCGACGTCCTGCGCGGCGGCTTCCGAGCCCTGCTTCAGGCGGGCGGCGATCTCCTCTGCCTTCTTGGCGGCGCGCTCGGCACGCTGCTCCTGCTGCCAGTCGGCGACGACCTGATCGCGCACGTCGGCGAGCGGACGGACGGCGGCGGGGATCACGCTGTCGACGCGGACGGCGGTGAAAACGCTGCCTTCACCCTCGGTCAGGTTGGAGGTGGCGCCGGTCTTCAGCTGGAAAGCATTCGACAGCTGAGCCTTCAAGCCGGGAAGGTCGGGGGCGGCGTCCTTGCCGTCCGGCGCCTTGCCGGTGCTATCGACGGCGGCGACCTTGGTCAGGGCCAGACCCTGGGCCTGCGCGACTTCCTCCAGCGGCGCACCGCTGGCGAGCTGGTCCTCGACCCGATTGGCGATGGAGAAGACGGAGTCGAGCGCCTGCTCCTTCTTCAGCTCCGCCTCCAACTGGCCGCGCACATCCTCGAAGCTCTTGGTCGAGCCGGGGGTGACGCCGGTGACGGCCATCACATGCCAGCCGAGCGCGCTCTTGATCGGGTCGGAGGGCTTGCCGGGCTCCAGCGCGAAGGCGGCGTCGCCGATTTCCGGCAGGTCGGCCTTGGCGATGTTGTCCAGGGTCACCGGCTCGATGCCGGCATCCTTGGCGGCTTCGGCGAGGCCCTTGGCCTTCGCGGCTTCGGCGATCTGCTTGGCCTTCGCCTCGTCGTCGACCACCACCATCTGCACGGTGCGCTTTTCCGGGGCGCCGAACTCGTTCGCGCGCTCCTCATACGCCTTGCGCAGCTGGGCATCGTCGATCTTGATGTCCTTGGCCAGCACGTCGGGCGACAGGCGGGCGACCGTCAGGGCACGGTATTCCGGGGCGGTGAAGCGGACCTGATGGTCCTCATACGACTGCTTGATCGTCGCGTCGTCTGGCACACCGACATCGCCGATGGCGGCGTTGGGCAGGGTCACCACCTCCGCCACGCGCTTTTCGCCGCGATAGCGGTAGAGGTCCTGCACAAGCGGCGGCGGCGGGGTGAGGCCGGCGGACACCGCACCGGCGACCAGCTGGCGCGCCGTCTCGCGCTGGATCATCGCGACATAGCCGTCTTCGGTCAGCTGGTTGTTGCGCAGCACCGACCGGAAGACGTTCGGGTCGAACTGGCCCTGCTGGTTGCGGAAGGCCGGCTCTTCGGCGATGCGCATGCGGACCACCTCCGGCCCGACGGCAATGCCCATATCGGCCGCCGCGAGGTCGAACAGCGTGCGCTGGATCAGCGATTGCAGCGACTGCTCCAGAAGGCCGAATCGCTTGGCCTGCTCGGCGGTCAGATTGCCGCCCAGCATCGGGCGAAGCCGTTCCATCTGCCGGCGGAATTCCTGGTCCAGCGCCTGCTGCCCGATCTCCACCTTGCCGACCTCGGCGACGGTGGTGGGAGTGGTGGAGCGGAACACGTCGCCGATCCCCCAGATGCCGAAGCTGAGGATCAACAGCACGAACAGGATCTTGACGACCCAGGAGCCGGCGAAATTGCGGATGAACTGGAGCATGGGACCCGAATCTAAGCGCGTCGTTCGGCCATCCGGCCGGGGCGGCGCATCATAGATAGGGGAGGGTGGGGCGGCAACAGCCCATTTCCACACCGCCGATCTCCGGCGTCGTTCCTCTCGTTAGGGTCAATTCGCAAACGAACGCCCCGGCTCCACGGAAAAGGTGGGGCCGGGGCGTCGGAAACTCACCGTTTACCGGAGCCCTTGGCGGGCGCCGGGATCACTTCAGCGCGTCACGAACGGCATCCTTGGCGCCGCCGATGCTGTTCTGAACCTTGCCGGCGGCCTTTTCGCCGCGGCCCTCGGCCTCGGTCTTGGTGTCGCCGGTCAGCTTGCCGGCGGCTTCCTTGATCGAGCCCTTGACGGAGCGGGCGGCGCCCTCGATCCGGTCCTTGTCCATGGTGGCAACCTCTTGCGTGTTGGTTATGCCGGAACAACAGGACGTAAGGGCAAAGGGTCCATTACAAATAGTACACGAAAGACAAGTCGGCCCCGCTGACGGATTCGCGGATCAGGCCCGGCGCGGTTCGTCGATGCCGCGGCCGGCCCCGCGCGGCGGGGTGCCGCCGCCGGTGCGCATCGGACCGGCGCTGTGCCGGCGCAGCGCCGCCAATTGCAGGGCGTGGTGGGCGATCTTGTCGCGGAAATCGCGGTCGACGCGGCTGAAGGCGCTGTAGGCCAGCCTCACCGCCGCCGGGGAGCGGGTGCGCAGGGCCTCATTCAGGGAATCGCGCAGGGTGCGCAGTTCGAGGATGCCGGGAACGAACGCCATCTCGACCGCCTCCGCCAGAATTTCGACGGAACACAGCGTCGCTTCGTCGTCGAGCGTAAGCCTCACTCTGCCGCGTCCAATCCGATCGTCAGGGCTGATGGTCAGGAACCAAGCAGGTCGAGAACCGCTGACAGACAGCGGTGACGGACCAGGCACTCCTCGCAGCATCGGACGGCCTGCGCCGGCTGCGGGCAGTGCTGACGGCGCAATGCCTCCAGTCCCTGAAACAGGACGTGCTTCTTCGCATCCGAGATCACGTCGGTGGCCTGGATCGTTTCGAAAGCGTCCCGCATAGGGTTGGTCGCATCTATGAACATCGCCGCATGCCTCCGTTACCAACGAATCTATGCCGCACCCTCGGTGAAGTCCATGAATGCACTGTAATATTGCGGCGGCAAATTGAAACGAGCTGTGCCGCAATTCACCGGCGCGCAACGCATTGACGCGGCAATCGGCGATGGGCAGCATCGGCCCGGTCGATGACGGGGAGGAAACGGAGGCAGAATGGCGCGGGCGCTGGGGATGACGCTGGCCGTCTATGGTGCGGCCGCACTGGCGGAGATCGCCGGCTGCTTCGCCTTCTGGACCTGGATACGGCTGGGGCGGAGCGCATGGTGGGTGCTGCCCGGACTGGCGAGCCTCTGCCTGTTCGCGTGGCTGCTGACACGGGCCGACGCCGACTTCGCCGGGCGGGCCTATGCCGCCTATGGCGGCGTCTACATCGCGGCGTCGCTGCTGTGGCTCTGGCTGGTCGAGGGCGCGCGGCCGGACCGCTGGGACGCGGCCGGCGCATTGGTCTGTCTGGCCGGGGCGGCGCTTATTCTTGCCGGCCCGCGCGGGGGCTGAAGGCCGGCGGCCGGTTGACAGAGCGCCGCAGGGCAGGACCGTTCACCAGAACGAGGCGGCCGGCGTCGTCCACCCGCAGGTAGGCGCCGACGCGCACGGTCCGGCGAAGGATATCGTCGTTGAGCATGATCTGCGCATCGGCCAGGGACAGCGGAGTGCCCTGGTAGTACGCACGGCCGTCGGCGTGGCTGATCTGGCTGAATGCGTTGGTCATGTCTGAATGCTCCCAATCGATTTCTTGAACTGCGGACCGTTGGCGGACCCGAAGCGACGGCAGCATCCGGCGTGACGCTGGTGGTTCACGCCTGTGGCTGCGGCCATTGTCGGACAAACGCCTGGGACGTCCGGTTTATTCCTCCATCGCGGGCTGTGAGGCGAATTGCTTCCCGTGCGGGGAATGTGTGGAGAGAATCCTGGGGCCGATACCGCCTCAGGTCCAGTCCGCTGCGGTCGATGCCACCGAATTGTCGCAGACCACACGCGCAAAAGCTGTGGTGGTGCTGCCGGGCGCGGCCGTTTATTCCCGGAACCGTGCCGCGCATTGAACCATGTCAATCATGTGTCGGACTCTAACCGTTAGAGTGCGAATGCATCACGGGCAACGGATTGCGCAAATCTTTGGCATTTGCGGGATTGCTTGGCGTTGGAAATAAAGCCGGACGGGGTCATAATACCTCCGTCGGGTGTCCGATTCAGCCGCCGGGCGACCGTCGGTGCATCATCAGGCCGCCCTTTCCGGCGGTATAGAGAAAAGCGGATCGTTTCGTGAACCTACAACCGGCGGATCAGATGAACGGTTCCGAAAGCAGCGGTTCCAGCGGGGCGCAAGCCGCCGCGATGCCGCGTGATCCCGCCTTTCTGGCCTCTCTGGCCGCCAGCCTGCTGGACGATGGGGGAATGGCGCTGGTCTATCTGGACCACAACGGCTTGTGCCGCCATGCCGATCCGCATTTCGCGGCGGTTCTTGACCGCTCGCCGGCGGACCTGATCGGCTGCGCGCTGGTCGGCATCGCCCATCCCGTGACCGCGGCGCTGGCCGCTGCCATTGCGACGCTGGACGGTTCGCCGGTGCCGACCTCCGCGCCGGTCGATTGCCCGACGGTCGGTTGCGACGGCCGCCGCTCGATCCTCAGCGGCAGCGTGATCGCCCATCGCGATGCCGCCGGTGCGACCGTCGGCTATCTCGGCACCTTTCACCTGACCGGCGATCCCGACCGCATCGCGGAGTTCGTGACCTGCCGGGATTCCTTCATCGCCACCCTGCTGGACGCGGCGGTGGACGGCATCATCGTCTCGGACCGCAGCGGCATCATCCGCTCCATCAACCGCGCCTGCTGCCGCCTGTTCGGCTACGAGGACGGTGAACTGGTCGGGCGGAACATGTCGATCCTGATGCCGCCACCCTTCTCGCGCGACCATGGCCGCTATGTCGACACCTATATGCGGACCGACCGGCCCAAGATCATCGGCATCGGCCGCGAAACGCTGGGTCAGCGCAAGGACGGCACGGTGTTCCCCATCCATCTCAGCGTCGGTCAGGCGCGGCTGGGCGAGGATGTGACCTTCGTCGGCATCATCCGCGACATCTCCGAACGCCTCGCGGCGGAGCAGCGCGCCTCCTACCTCGCGCGGCACGATCCGCTGACCGGCGTCCTGACCCGCACCGCCTTCCTCGAGGAATGCGAGGCTCTGTTCGCCGGCAGCCGTGCCGAGGGGAAAGACGTGGCTTCGGGCGGGAGCCTGTTCGCGCTGTTCTCGCTCGACGTCGACCAGTTCAGCGACGTGAACGAAGCCTTCGGCTTCCATGTCGGCGGCGCCGCGCTGAAGGCGATGGTCAGCCGCGTGACGGAGGTGCTGCCGCCCAACACCATCATCTGCCGCATCGCCGCCGATGAATTCGCAGCACTGTCACGGGTGACCGATGCCGACCACGCCCGCACGCTGGCCGGCGTGCTGCACGACCGGCTGACCGCGTCGATCTACGCCGACCGGCATTGGGTGCGGTTGCGCCTGTCGGTCGGTGCCGCGGTGCAGGACGACACGGTCAGCACGCTGGAGGACCTGAACGCCAAGGCCAAGTTGGCCCTGCAGGCGGTGCAGCACAATGGCGGCAACGCCGTGTGCTTCTACACGCCGGAAATGGCGGCGGCGGCGACCCGGCGGATGATGCTGACCATGCATCTGACCCACGCCATCGAGCGCAACGAGTTGCGCCTCGTCTACCAGCCCATCGTCGACAAGGCCGGCCGGGTCCGGTCGGCGGAAGCGCTGCTGCGCTGGGACCATCATGCGCTGGGGCCGGTCTCGCCCGGCGAGTTCATTCCGGTCGCGGAGGAAAGCGGCCTGATCGTGCCGATCACCGACTGGGTGCTGTCGACCGCGGTCGCCCAGATGGCGGTCTGGGAGGCGGATGGCGTGCTGCCCGACCGCGTCTTCCTCAACATCTCCGGCCAGCAGTTCCTGCGCGGCAACCTGACCCTCCGCCTGGAGGAGTTGCTGGCCGAGCATTCGTCGCTGCGCAGCCATCTGGGGCTGGAGATCACCGAACAGGCTGCGGTGCGCGACCTGAAGGTGGCGGTGCGGACGCTGGGCGAACTGGCCGATCTGGGCATCCAGGCGGCCATCGACGATTTCGGGTCCGGCTATTCCTCGCTCAGCTATGTGCAGCAGCTGCCGGTGGCGAAGCTGAAGATCGACCGCGCCTTCGTCATCGACGTGCCGGAGAACCCCAAGAGCAACGCGCTTGTCCGCGCCGCCGTCGGCATGGCGCACGGCCTGGGCCTGACCACGGTGGCGGAAGGGGTGGAGACGGCGGAGCAGCGCGATTTCCTGGTGTCGGTCGGCTGCGATCTGATGCAGGGCTATCTGTTCGGCCGCCCAATGCCGCCCGAGGCGCTGGCCGACATGGTGCGCTCCCAAGCCGCACCTGCGATCGCCTGATCCCTCTCCTTGCGGTGAATCCTGTCTCGACAGCGTCAGCTGCAAATGATATCCATTCTCACGGAATTGAGAGCCATTCGCAGTCCGGGAGTGATGGATGTTCATCGACAAGATCGCTGGTGTCGCGTTTGCCGTCGGCGCCTTGACCGCCTTTTCGGTCCAGGCTCAGGAAGTCAATGTCTACAACTCGCGGCACTACAACACCGACCGCGCGATCTATGAAACCTTCACGAAGTCGACCGGAATCAAGGTCAACATCATCGAAGGCAACCATGATGAACTGATCCAGCGCATGAAGTCGGAAGGGCCCAGCAGCCCGGCCGACCTGTTCATCACTGTCGATGCCGGCCGTCTGGCCGCGGCGGCCAAGGAAGGGCTGCTCGCCCCGGTGACCTCGCCGGCGCTGGAGGCGGTCAAGGTTCCGGCCAACCTGCGCGACCCGGCGGGGGCCTGGTGGGGCCTGTCCAGCCGCGCCCGCATCATCGTCTACGCCCGCGACCGGGTGAAGCCGGAGCAGATCAAGGATTACGAGGATCTCGCCAAGCCAGAGTGGAAGCACCGCGTCCTGACCCGCAGCGGCACCCATCCCTACAGCCTCGCCCTGACCGCCTCGATGATCGAAGCGCTGGGCGAGGAAAAGACGGAGGAGTGGGTGAAGGGCCTCGTCGCCAACCTCGCCCGTCCGCCGCAGGGCGGCGACACCGACCAGATCCGGGCGGTCGCAGTGGGTGAGGGCGACGTCGCCATCGCCAACACCTATTACGTCGGCAAGATGATCACCTCCGCCAAGCAGGAGGACCGCGAGGTCGCGTCCAAGGTCGGGGTCATCTTCCCCAACCAGGGCAACCGCGGCACCCACGTGAACCTCAGTGGCGCCGGCGTGGTGAAGACCTCCAAGAACCAGGAGAATGCCCGCAAGCTGCTGGAATATCTGCTGAGCCCGGAAGCCCAGCGCCAGTTCGCCGACGGCAACATGGAATATCCGGTCAACCCGGTGGTCCAGCCGCATCCGGAACTGGTGAAGCTCGGCAGCTTCAAGGCGGCCGAGGTGAATGCCGCCTCCTTCGCCGCCCATACGCCGCAGGCTCTGCGCATCATGGACCGTGCCGGCTGGAAGTAAGATGACCGACGCTCCTTCTCCTTCCGTGATCCTCGCCGGCATCACCCACCGCTATGGGCAACTGACCGCGGTCGACGACGTCTCGCTGTCGGTCGCCCCGCGCGAGGTGGTGTGCATCGTCGGTCCGTCCGGCTGCGGCAAGTCGACCCTGCTGCGTCTGATCAGCGGACTGGAGTCGGTTCAGAAGGGCGAGATCGCGGTGGAGGGGCTGACGCTCGCCACCGCAGGCCGGTCTCTGCCGCCGGAAAAGCGGCCGGTCGGCATGATGTTCCAGGACTTCGCGCTGTTCCCGCACCTGACGGTGGCGGGCAACATCGCCTTCGGCCAGACCGACCGTCCGCGCGCCGAACGCAAGCGCCGGGTGGAAGAGTTGCTGGAGACCATGGCGCTGACCCGCTATGCCGACGCCTATCCGCACACCCTGTCGGGTGGTCAGCAGCAGCGGGTGGCGCTGGCCCGCGCCATGGCGCGTGACCCCAAGGTCCTTCTGCTGGACGAGCCCTTCTCTGCCCTGGACGAGCAACTCCGCCGGTCGGTGCGGGAGGAGGTGGTGCGGATCATCCGCGCCAGCGGCATCGCCACCATCGTCGTCACCCACGACCCGGAAGAGGCGATGGAGATGGGCAACCGCGTGGTGGTGATGGAGGCCGGACGCATCGTCCAGGCCGACACGCCGGTCAACCTTTACCAGCGCCCGGCCAACAGCTTCGTCGCCTGCCTGTTCGGCGAGGTGAACCGCTTCGAAGCGACGGTGCGCGATGGGCAGATCGTCACCCCGCTCGGCCCGGTCATGGCGCCCGGCCTTCCCGGCGGGACGAAGGTCGAGGTCGCCTGCCGGGTGGAGGATCTGGAACTGGTGCCGCTGGGCGCCCGGCCCGACGCCGTTCCGGTGCGGGTGCGCCATTCCAGCTTTCTGGGGCCGGCGACGCGGGTGTGCCTGGATTTGGGTGGGTCGGAGGTCCATGCGCGCCTGCCGGGGCATGTGGATGTCCGCGCCGGTGAAGAACTGTCCGCCGCGATGGCGGCCGAACGGGTGATGGTGTTTCCGGCGGGGTGATGGGCGAGTTGTCGAGCACGATGTCCCCTCCCTAACCCTCCCCCGCCCTCTGTCGGCCGAAGGCCGATCCGATCGCGGGAGAGGGGACTACCGCTGTCCTTCACATTATTTCTACAAGCGTCCTGCCCCCTCTCCCGCGTCAGCGGGGGAGGGATGGGGAGGGGGCATTCAGTGCAGAAACCTCAAGCCCCCGCCCGAACCTCATCCTCGCCGAACTGCAGCCGGCACAGCCGCGCATAGGCGCCGTCGGCGGCCAGCAGCGCCTCGTGGGTGCCCTGCTCGATGATGCGGCCACCCTCCATCACCACGATGCAGTCGGCGTTGCGCACGGTCGCCAGACGGTGGGCGATCACCAGCGTGGTGCGACCCGCCGTCAGCCGTTCCAGCGCCGCCTGCACCAGACGCTCCGATTCACTGTCCAGGGCGCTGGTCGCCTCGTCCAGCAGCAGGATCGGCGCATCCTTCAGGAAGGCGCGGGCCAGCGCCAGACGCTGGCGTTCGCCGCCCGACAGCTTGACGCCGCGGTCGCCGATCACCGTGTCATAGCCTTCCGGCAGCTTCGATATGAAGTCGTGCGCGGCGGCGGCCTTGGCGGCGGCGATCACGTCATCCATCCCGGCGTCGAGGCGGCCGAAGCAGATGTTCGCCCGCACCGTGTCGTTGAACAGAACCGTGTCCTGACTGACGATGGAGACTGCGCCGCGCAGGCTGCGCAGGGTGGCGCCGCGCACGTCCTGGCCGTCGATCAGCACCTCGCCGCCCGTCACGTCGTAGAGGCGCGGGATCAGGTTGAACACTGTCGATTTGCCGGCGCCGCTGCGTCCGACCAGCGCCACCGTGCTGCCGGCCGGCACGTCGAGGTCGATGCCCTTCAGCGTCTCGGCACCGGCCTCGTAGAAGAAACGGACGCCGCGTAGCGCGACAGCCCCCTTGGAAACCGACAGCGGCTTGGCGCCCGGCTGCTCCAGGATCGTCGGCTGTTGGTCCAGCAGTTCGAAGATGCGTTGGGCGGCGGCCATGCCCTCCTGCAGGGCGGCGTTCAGCGTGCCGATGGCGCGCACCGGCTGGGCCGCCATCAGCAGCGCGCCGACGAAGCCGGAGAAGGCGCCGACCGAGCCCTCGCCCAAAGTCATGCGGTAGCCGGCGAAGGCGATCACCCCCGCCACCGCGACGCCGCCCAGCACCTCCATCATCGGATCGATGCGCGACCGGGCGCGCACCGCCTTCATGGTGAGCTGGTAATTCTCCTGAAAGGCGCGGCCGGCGCGGGCGCGCTCATAATCTTCCAGATTGTAGGTCTTGACCATCCGCGCGCCCGAAAGGCTTTCGGTCAGCAGCGAGGTCATGTCGCCCATCTGCGCCTGGGTATCGCGCGAGACGCGGCGAAGGCGCTTGCCGATGCGCACGATGGGAACGGCGGCGATGGGATAGATGATGAAGACGATCAGCGACAGCAGCCAGTCGAGATAGAACATCGACCCGACCAGCGCGATCACCGTCAGGATGTCGCGCACCAGCCCGGTCAGCGTGCGGGTCAGCGCGTTGCGGATCAGGTCGACGTCGTTGATGAAGCGGGAGGTCAGCGCCCCGGTCGGGGTGGCGTGAAGCTGCGCCATGTCGGCGGTCTGCAGATGCGTGAACATCGCCAGCCGGACGTCGGCGATGACGCGCTGGACGATGTCGCTGGTCACCACGGTCTGGGAATAGAGCGACACGCCCTTGATGACGGTCACCGCGATGATCGCCAGCGGGATCGCCAGCAGCATGCCGCGGTCCTGGGCGGAGAACATGGCATAGGAGCGGTCGATCAGCAGCGGATAGGCGCCGGTGGTCGCCGCCACGATCGCCATCAGCAGGAAGGACAGCAACAGCTTGCCGCGATAGGGGCGCACCCACTCTTGCCACATCCGGGCCGCCAGCCGTTCGGTCGCCGCATCCAGGCGCAGGGGCTTGCCGCTCTTGTTCGTCACGGTCGCATCCGATCTTTTGTCCGACGGGCTCATGTCCGTTGGGGATGGCTTAGCCCATGGGCTTCGGCTTTGTCCACCGGTCGACGCGGTGCCGCCGGTGCTGGTTACAGGCTTCCTTTACCGGTTTCATGCGAAGCTGCGGATGATCGGAGCGGCGAACATCGTGCCGCCGGGGGAGAAGGGGAGTGCCCATGCCGAACGGAATTGGCCTCAATGGCGGACTTAATGGCGGCGGTGCGCGGCGTCCGCGCATCGGTCTCGCGCTGGGCGGCGGGGTGGCGCGCGGCTGGGCGCATATCGGCGTGCTGCGGGCGCTGAAGCGCTATGGGATCGAGGCCGACATCGTCTGCGGCTCGTCGGTCGGGGCGCTGGTCGGCGGCGTTCATCTGGCGGGAAAGCTCGACACGCTGGAAGAGTGGGTGCGCACGCTGACCCGGATGAAGATCGTCGGCTATCTGGATTTGCGGCTGCGCCAGGGCGGTGGGCTGATCGGCGGCGACCGGCTGCTGGCGGAACTGCGCCTGCATCTGGGCGACGTGCGGATCGAGGAACTGCCATGCCCCTATGCCGCCGTCACCACCGATCTGGTGACCGGTCACGAGGTGTGGCTGCAGCGCGGCGAACTGGTCGACGCCATGCGGGCGTCCTTCTCGCTGCCCGGCGTGTTTCCGCCGGTGTCGATCGACGGGCGCTGGATGATCGACGGCGCCCTGGTCAACCCGGTGCCGGTGTCGGCTTGCCGGGCGCTGGGCGCGCAGATGGTGATCGCCGTCAACCTGTCCGGCGACATCCTGGGCAAGGCGCGCAAGCCGGGCGCCAGCGTGCCGACCGCCGCCGGTTTCGACCTGCTGCGGCTGGTGGAGGACGAGGTGCCGGGCCAGCGTCCGCCGAGCGGGATCGGCGCCCTGGCGCGCCGCATCTTCCGCCGCGACTATGAGGGGCCGAGCCTGTTCGGCGTGATGGTCTCGTCGCTGGGCATCGTCACCGACCGCATCACCCGGTCGCGGCTGGCCGGCGACCCGCCGGACGTCCACATCGTGCCGCGGCTGGGCCATATCGGCCTGACCGAGTTCGACCGTGCCGACGACTGCATCCGCGAGGGGGAGGCGGCGGTGGAGCGCGTCCTGCCGGATCTGCACGACGCGCTCGCCGTCTTCGCCACCGGCCCGCGCGAATCGACGCGCGGGCCGGTGCGGGATTGAGCGCCTTTTTAGTGATCGATCGCCGTGCCCAGCGCCGCACCGCCCAGGCCGCCGATCACGGCGCCGCGGGTGCCGTCCACCGCGTAACCGCCGGCCGCACCGGCCGCACCGCCGACCACGCCGCCAGTCGAGCAGGCGGTGACGGAAAGAAGCGCGAACACCGCACCGATCAGACGCAAACGGGACATCATGCTACCCTCCACATGTTGACTGTTCGGTGTCTAAACACGCGGGAGCGCATTTTGCTTCCATCCTCCGCTGATCTTTCGGTCCTGATACTTTCGGGCGGAACCTCTTCGCCCTTCAAGCGTTGACCTGACTTTAACCGTGCAACGTTCAATCGGGGGAACGACCATGCGGACGATCATCAATCATTTGCGCACCACCGCCATAGCCGCCACCGCCGCCCTGTCGCTGGCCGCCTGCCAGAATCCCGATGGCAGCATGGGGGGCATCGGCGGGATGAACACGTCGGAGACCGTCGGCACGCTGGGCGGCGCCGTGGCCGGCGGTCTGCTCGGCTCCCGCTTCGGCGGCGGGTCCGGCAAGCTGGCGACCACCGCCATCGGCACTCTGCTCGGCGCCTATGCCGGCCAGCAGTTGGCCCGTCACTTCACCTCGGCGGATCAGAACCGCGCGTCGGACGCGGAGGAGCGGGCGGTCGCCAACAACCAGACCATCACCTGGAACAACCCGGAGTCCGGCAACCGCGGCACCATCCAGCCGGTGAAGACCTATCAGGGCAGCAACGGACAGACCTGCCGCGACTACAACCATACGGTCGTGATCGACGGCAAAACGGAGGTCGCGCGCGGTACCGCCTGCCGCCAGCCCGACGGTAGCTGGAAGCTGATGTCGTAAGCGTACACCCTGTCCGAATGACCGCCTCCGGGTCCTACGCCTTGCGGATGTGCAAGGTTGCCGTCAAAATCAACGAGTTCCGCCGGATGGCGGCCTGATGCGAACGGCGTGCGGGGCTTATGGAGGCGGTCAGCTACATCATCCTCATCGGATCCACCCTGCTGATCGTCAGCGTGCTGACCAGCTACCTCGCTCTTCGTGTCGGTGCGCCGTTGCTGCTGATCTTCCTCGGCATCGGCCTGCTGGCCGGCGAGGATGGGATCGGCCAGATCTCCTTCAACGATGCCGGCTCCGCCTTTCTGATCGGGTCGATGGCGCTGGCGGTGATCCTGTTCGAGAGCGGGTTCGACACCAAACTCGCCAGCTACAAGGCGGCGGCCTGGCCGGCGATGACACTGGCGACGGTGGGCGTCGCCGTCACCACCGGCGTGGTGGGCGTCGCCGCCCATTATCTGATGGGGCTGGGCTGGGGCGAGGCGCTGCTGGTGGGGGCGGCCTGCAGTTCCACCGACGCGGCGGCGGTGTTCTTCCTGCTGCGGGTCGGCGGCATCACCCTGCGCGACCGTGTCCGCTCCACGCTGGAGATCGAATCGGGCAGCAACGATCCGGTCGCCATCATGCTGACCATCCTGCTGGTCGAGGCGGCGACCCACGGTCTGGCCTCGCCCGTCGCCATCGTCGGCGAGCTGGTGCTTGCTTTCGCATTGGGCGGGGTGATGGGGCTGGCCGGCGGCTGGCTGCTGGTGGCCTTCATCAACAAGGCGAATTTCGAATCCGGGCTGAACCCGGTGGTGACGCTGACCTTCGCCCTGTTCATCTTCGCCGTCACCAACGTGCTGGGCGGCAGCGGCTATCTGGCCGTCTACGCCGCCGGCCTCTATGCCGGGAATGTCAGGCTGCGCGGGGCGCTGGACCTGCGGCGCTTCCATTCCGGGCTGACCTGGCTCAGCCAGATCGTCATGTTCGTGATGCTGGGGCTGCTCGCTACGCCGCGGGAGTTCGCCGGCATGATCCTGCCGGCACTGGGTGTGGCGTTCGTCCTGATCGTGGTCGCCCGCCCGGCTGCGGTGTGGATGTGCCTGCTGCCCTTCCGCTTTTCGGTGCGGGAAACCAGCTTCATCGCCTGGGTCGGTCTGCGCGGTGCGGTGTCGCTTCTGCTGGCGCTGGTGCCCGTGCTGGGCGGGCTGGAGAACGGCCAGCTGATCTTCAATACCGCCTTCGTCGTTGTGGTCGTCTCGCTGCTGGTGCAGGGCTGGACCATCGGCAGCATGGCGCGGGCGCTGGAACTGATCGTTCCGCCGCGCCGCGGTCCGGTGGAGCGCGTGGAGCTTGAGCTTCCCGGCAATGCCGACCAGGAGCTGGTGGCCTACACCGTCCATGGCAAGAGCCCGGCGGCGCGCGGCCAGCGCATGCCGCGCTGGGCCAAGCCGTCGCTGGTCATCCGGTCGGGCGCGGTGGTGCCGTTGCACAAGGCCAAGCCCCTGCAGCCCGGCGACCATGTCTATCTGTTCACGCCGCAACACCGGTTGCCGCTGATCGACAAGCTCTATGGCGGCAGTCGGGCGCTCGACCAGAACGACCGGGAATTCTACGGCGATCTGGTGCTGAGCCCCGACGCCACGGTGGAGCAGATCGCCGAGATGTACGGCCTGCCGCTGTCGCTGCCCAACGCCCGCCTGACCTTGAGGGACCTGCTGCGCAACGAGTTCGGCGGTTCCTGCGAACTGGGCGACCGGGTGCGCATGGGCGGGGTCGAGCTGATCGTGCGCGATATGGAGGACGACACCATCACCTCCGTCGGCATGGCGCTGGAGCCGGCCCGCGTGACCAGCCGGCGCCGGCCGCTCTACCAGCGGATCGCCGATGTCGGCGGACGGCTGCGCGGCTGGTGGATCAAGCACTCCTTCCGGCGCTGGAAGGAGCGCGAGAAGCTTCGGGCACGCCGGCTGGAGGCGCTGCCACCGCCTGAGCCGAACCATGAGGAACGGGTGGAAAGCCGGAACGACGCCGCCTGAGCTTGCCCCCCGGAGCTTACCCCTGGTGGCCTGGACGCGACGCGGCGATGGTGCGGCTCAGATAGATGACCGGCGCCAGCCCGACCAGAACGATCACCAGGGCGGGAAGGGCGGCGTCGTCGAGCCGTTCGGTGGAGGCCATGCGGAAGGCCTCGATCGCCAGCGTGTCGAAGTTGAAGGGCCGCAGGATCATCGTCGCCGGCAACTCCTTGGTGATGTCGACGAAGACCAGCATGGCGGCGCTGAGCAGGCTGGGGCGCAGCAGCGGCAAATGGACCCGGCGCAGCACCTGCAGCGGCGTATGGCCGAGCGAGCGGGCGGCGCCCTCCAGATTAGGGCCAATCTTGGCGAATCCGGACTCCAGCGGCCCATAGGCAACGACGAAGAAGCGGATCAGATAGCCATAGAGAATCCCGGCGATGGTGGTGCCGAGGATGGCGCCCATCGGCCAGCCGGTCCAGTCGCGCGTCAGCCCCACGGTGATGAGGATGCCGACGGCGATCACCGTACCCGGGGTGGCGTAGCCGAGCGAGGCGAGGCGCGCCGCGCCGGTGGCGAAGCCGCTGCGGTCGTGGCGGACGCCATGGATCACCATCAGCGCCACCGTGACGACCAGCAGCGCGCCGCTGGCGCCGAGGATGAAGGTGTTCACCGTCAGGTCGGTGAAGCGGGCGAGCGTCAGCTCCGTGCCGCCGCGCAGGATCATGCGGATCAGCACCGCCCCCGGCAGCAGGAAGCCGAACAGCACCGGCGTCAGACAGACGATCCAGGCCAGCACCGTGCCGCGGGCCGACAGGCGCGGGGCGGGCAGGGCGCGGTAGCGGCCGGTGGTCTGGTGGAAGCGCATCTTGCCGCGCGACAGCCGCTCCAGCCCGACCAGCGCCAGCACCACCAGCAGCAGGACGGCGGCCAACTGCGCCGCGGCGGCCGGATCGCCCAGCGCGAACCAGGTGCGGTAGATGCCGACGGTGAAGGTGTCGATGCCGAAATAGCGCACGGCGCCGAAGTCGGCCAGCGTCTCCATCAGGGCATAACCGACGCCGGCAACCAGCGCCGGGCGGGCTAGAGGAAGAGCGACGCGGCGGAAGGCGCCGAATGCGGTGCAACCCAGCGTCCGGCTGGCCTCCAGCACGCAGACCGACTGTTCGAGGAAGGCCGCGCGAGTCAGCACATAGACGTAGGGGTACAGCACCGACGACAGCACCAGCCCGGCGCCCCAGGCGGTGTGGATCTCCGGAAACCAATAGTCGCCGCGCCGCCAGCCGAAGGTGGCGCGCAGGAAGGACTGCAGCGGTCCGGCATATTGCAGGAAATCGGTGTAGGTGTAGGCCAGCACATAGGCCGGCATGGCCAGCGGCAGCAGCAGCAGCCATTGCAGGACTCCGCGTCCGCGGAAATCGTGCATGGTGACGGTCCAGGCGCAGGCGACGCCGGTCACCAACGTGACGACGCCGACGATGCCCAGCAGGATCAGGGTATTGAGGATGTAGCCGGGAAGCACCGTCCGCGCCATGTGCCCCCACAGATCGGTGGAGACGCCGGCCGACTGGACGAAGACGGCGAGGATCGGCAGGGCGATCAGCAGTGCGAGGATCAGGGCAAACAGGCCGGTGAGGCCGATGCGCGACCACAGCTGGCGGGGAGAGAAGGACGGGGAGCCGGGAGACTTCGCGTCGGTCGCCATCGCCATGCGGAAACATCCTCGCATCGGTTCAAAAAAGGGCGGTTCAAAAAGAAGGCGGCGCTTGCTCCCTGGTAGGGGGGCAAACGCCGCCGGTACTCTAGCCTATATGCGAACCGTTATCAGCTGGCTTCGGCTGCGCGCTGGTGACGCTTGCGCTCGTTCGGGTCGAGGTAGCGCTTGCGCAGGCGGATCGACTTCGGAGTCACTTCCACCAGCTCGTCGTCGGAGATGTAGGACAGCGCCTTTTCCAGGGTCATCTGGATCGGCGGAGTGAGGCGAACCGCCTCGTCCTTGCTGGTGGTGCGGATGTTCGTCAGCTGCTTGCCCTTGATGACATTGACCTCGAGGTCATTGCCGCGGGTGTGCTCGCCGATGATCATGCCCTGGTACACCGGAACGCCCGGATCGATCAGCATTGGGCCGCGATCTTCCAGGTTCCACAGGGCGTAGGCCACCGCGGTGCCGTCGCTGTTGGAGATTAGCACGCCGGTGCGGCGGGCCGCGATGGCGCCCTTGAAGGGAGCGTAGCCGTGGAACAGGCGGTTCATGATGCCGGTGCCGCGGGTGTCGGTCAGGAACTCGCCCTGATAGCCGATCAGGCCGCGCGACGGCGCATGGAAGACGATGCGGGTCTTGTTGCCGCCCGAGGGGCGCATCTCGATCAGATCGGCCTTACGCTCCGACATCTTCTGGACGACGGTGCCCGAGAACTCCTCGTCGACGTCGACGACGACTTCTTCGATCGGCTCCAGGCGCTGGCCGTTCAGCGGGTCGGTCTTGAACAGCACGCGCGGACGGCTGATCGCCAGCTCATACCCCTCGCGGCGCATGGTCTCGATCAGGATGCCCAGCTGCAGTTCGCCGCGGCCGGCCACCTCGAAGGCGTCGCCGCCCTCGGTGTCGGCAATGCGCAGAGCCACGTTGCCTTCCGCTTCGCGGAACAGGCGGTCGCGGATCATGCGGCTGGTGACCTTGTCGCCCTCGCGGCCGGCCAGCGGGCTGTCGTTGACCGAGAAGGTCATCGCCAGGGTCGGCGGGTCGATCGGCTGGGCGGCCAGCGGCTCGGAAACTTCCGGCGCGCAGATGGTGTCGGCCACGGTGGTGTTGGTCAGGCCGGCCAGCGCGACGATGTCGCCGGCATGCGCCTCTTCGACCGGCACGCGCTCCAGGCCGCGGAAGGCCAGCACCTTGCTGATGCGGGCGTTCTCGACCAGCTTGCCGTCGCGGCTCATCGACTTGACGGCCATGTTGACCTTGACCGAACCCGTCTGGATGCGGCCGGTCAGGATGCGGCCCAGATAGGGGTTCGCTTCCAGCGTGGTCGCCAGCATGGTGAAGGGCAGGTCTTCCTCGACCTTCGGGGCCGGGACATGGTCGCGGATCAGCTCGAACAGCGGGGTCAGCGTCTCGCGGGCGCCGTTCTCCAGGTCCGTGGTCGCCCAGCCGTTGCGGCCCGAGGCGAACAGGGTCGGGAAGTCCAGCTGCTCGTTCGAGGCGTCGAGCGAGGCGAACAGGTCGAACACCTCGTCATGCACCTCGTGCGGACGGCCGTCGGGACGGTCCACCTTGTTGATGACGACGATCGGGCGCAGGCCGAGCTTCAGGGCCTTGCCCAGCACGAACTTGGTCTGCGGCAGCGGGCCTTCGGCCGCGTCGCAGAGCAGGACGACGCCGTCGACCATGGAGAGGATGCGCTCCACCTCGCCGCCGAAATCGGCGTGGCCGGGGGTGTCGACGATGTTGATGCGCAGGTCGTTCCACAGAACGGACGTGCACTTGGCCAGGATGGTGATGCCGCGCTCGCGCTCCAGATCGTTGGAGTCCATGGCGCGCTCAGCCACCTGCTGGTTCTCGCGGAACGAGCCGGCCTGCTTGAGGAGTTGGTCAACCAGCGTGGTCTTGCCGTGGTCGACGTGGGCGATGATGGCGACGTTACGGAGATTCATGGAGCCTTCGGTCTCGCAATGGCACCCCCGACACGCAGCAGCGTCATGCCACAAACAACAAAAAGGCCCGACGAAGATTAATCCGTGGGCGCTGTCGGGGAAACTGTTGCGGCGCAATATATGGATCCTCGGCCAAAACGCAAGCGCCGTGCCCTTTGGTCTAACGCGAATTTCCGGGATGGAGCCATGCGTGATTGGACCCTACATTGGGGATGATGATCCGTTTCGCTTCCGCTTCCCGCCGCCGCGCGGCCGCCGCAACGAGGATTGCAGCCGTGCCGCTCAAGGCCCCCATCGCCGCTCCGCTGGTCGCCGCCCTGCTGATGCTGGGGCCGGCGGGCGCTGGCCATGCCCAGGATTCGCCTCCGGACAGCATCCCCGGCGCCGTGCCAGCGGAGTCGCCGGAGGCCATGCCGCCGGACGAGGAGGTGCGGCCGGCCGGCATCACCTATGAGGTGGACATCTCCGGCGTCGAGGATGAGGGCTTGCGCGGCACGCTGCGCGACGCCTCCACCCTGGTAGAGTTGAAGGACGATCATCCGCCCTCGCTGATCGGGCTGGAGCGGCGGGCTGACAGTGACCGCGACCGTTTGCAGACGGCGCTGCGCTCCGCCGGCTATTACGACGCGAAGCTGGACATCCGCATCGAGGATCCTGCAGCCGCCGGCACCCTGCCGGCCGGGGGAGAGGCGCCGCCGGTCAAGGTGACGGTGGCGGTGACACCGGGGCCGCTCTACCACATCAAGACGGTGACGGTGCGCGGCGCCTCCAACTCCACTGGCGGCTCGACCCTGCCGAAGGAGGTCGCGACCGACGATCTCGGCCTCGCCGCCGGTGCCCCGGCCGTGGCGCAGAAGGTGCTGGACGCCGAATCGGAGTTGGTCGGGCGGTTGAGCAAGCGCGGTTACGCCTTCGCCAAGGCGTCCGACCGCGAGGTGGTGGTCGATCATTCCGACCGGACGATGGATGTCGCCTACACCGTCGACCCCGGCCCGCTGACCCGCTATGGCGCCACCCGAATCGAAGGGCTGCAGAAGGTCGACGAGGATCTGGTGCGCGGGCGCCTCGCCTGGAAGGAGGGGCAGGTCTACGACCCTGGTGCCACCGACCGGGCACGGCAGGACATCGCCGCCCTTCAGGTCTTCGACACCGTGCGCGTGCGGATGGCGGACGAGCCGGGGCCGGACGGCGTGACGCCGGTGATCGTCACGGTCAGCGAGCGCAAGCGCCGCTTCATCGGCGGCGGCGTCACCTATTCGACGCAGGACGGGCTGGGCGCCAACGCCTATTGGGGTCACCGCAACCTGTTCGGAGGGGCGGAGCAACTGCGCGTCGGCGTCGATGTCGGGCGTGTGGCCGGATCGTCCGGCGGCACGTCGAGCAAGGGCAACGACCTGCCCGACCTGCGCTTCAGCGTCAATTTCCGCAAGCCCGACTTCCTGGCGGTGAAGCAGTCGCTGGTGGTCAATTTCGCCGTGGTGAACGACCAGCCGCCGGCCTACAGCCGGGTCGCGTCGGAACTGACGGTCAAGCTGGAACGGCCGCTGACCGACCAACTGACCATCAGCTATGGCGTGACCGGCGAGCGCGGGCGGGTACGGACGGAGGACAAGACCTATCAGACCTCCTTCATCGGCGTGCCTTTGGGGGCGGCCTGGAACGGCACCGACAATCTGCTGAACCCAACCTCCGGCCAGCGGGCCTCGCTGCAGGTGACGCCGTGGTTCCCGGTGGGCGGCGACACCAAGTCGCCCTTCACCTCCGTGCTGCTGAACGGCTCCACCTATTACGATCTCGGCAATGACGGACGCTATGTCGCGGCGGCGCGAATCGGGCTGGGCAGCATTCTCGGCACCACTCTGTCGGACATCCCGCCCGACCATCGCTTCTATGCCGGCGGCGGCGGGTCGGTGCGCGGATACGGCTTCCAGAAGGCGGGGCCGCGCGACCGCTATGACGATCCGGTCGGCGGCCGGTCGCTGTTCGAGATCGGGGCGGAGCTGCGCATCAAGGTGACGGAGAGCATCGGCATCGTGCCCTTCGTCGATGCCGGCACCGTCTATGATTCGGCCTATCCCGATTTCAGCGAGCCTCTTCGCGTCGGCGCCGGCCTGGGTCTGCGCTACTACACCGACTTCGGCCCGCTGCGCGTCGATGTCGGTGTTCCCCTCAACCCCGCCGACGGCGATGCGCGCTGGCAGCTGTATCTCAGCCTGGGGCAGGCGTTCTGATGGCGCAATTTCGTCCCAATCCTCCGGGACGATGACCGTTTATTGCGGTTGAGACAACGGTGGCGCTGGTGAAAGGGCATGGTGTGACGGCGGTTCGCTTATTTCTGGTCGGTCTGACGATCCTCACCGGCCTGTTGGCCGATCCGCAGCCCGTCCGGGCGTTCTCGCTGTTCTCCGGCGATTCCGCCCGCGAATGGCTGAGGGAGAAGGTGGAGGGGGCGGTCGAATCGCCGGACATGCACCTGAAGCTCGGCGCCATCGACGGCAGCATTCCCACCGACTTCACCATCGCCACCGTCACGCTGGCCGACAGCCAGGGTGTTTGGCTGACCATCGACCGGCTGCATGTGGTGATGTCGCCGTCAGCCCTTTTCATGCGCAGTGCCAGGATCGATGCGCTGGAGGCGGCTTCGGTGGTGGTGACCCGCGCACCGGTCAGCACCCAGCCCGCCACGCCGTCCGATCCCAACGCCTCGCTGCTGCCCAGCCTTCCGGTGGACATCGACCTGAAAAAGCTGGTGGTCGAACGATTGGACCTGGCGCCGGCGCTGCTGGGCGAACAGGCCGTGCTGCGCATTGCCGGCTCGGTGCTGCTGGAGCATGGCGGCGGGGCGCTGAACGCGAACCTGTCGGTGGCGCGCATCGACGACAAGCCCGGACAGGCCGATCTGGTCGCCGCCTTCGATCCCGGCAAGAACACGCTCAACCTGTCGGTCAATGCCTCGGAACCGGCTGGCGGCGTCATGGCCCGCGCGCTGTCGATGCCGGGCCTGCCGCCGGTAGACCTGGCGCTGAAGGGCGACGGCACGCTGGACGACTGGACCGGCAAGCTGACCGCCACCGCCGGCGAGGCCGCGGCCCCCACCGGCGCGCTCAACGCCGACGCCACCATCAAGAAGGCGCCGGAAGGGCATCTCCTGACGCTCGCAGCCGGCGGCAACTTCGCGCCGCTGATCGCCGGATTGGCGGGCGACACGGTGACTCCGCTGATCGGTCCCAACCCGACGCTGAACGCGACCGTGCTGCGGGCGCCGTCGGGGGCCATCACTCTGCGTCCGCTGGCGCTTACCGTCGCCGCCGCGAATGCGACGGTGAATGGCGACATCGGCGCCGACTACAACAGCCTCAACCTGCGCTGGACCGTCCAGGCCGGGCCGGATTCCACCCTGCATCCGCTGGTGCCGCTGTCCTGGCGCGAGGGTGTGGTGGAAGGTTCCGCCGAGGGAGCGCTGAGCGCGCTGAACGTCGCGGTGAACGCCACCCTGCGCGATCTTGCCGCCGACGATCCGGCGCTGTCCCGCCTGACCGGCCCGGAGACGACGCTCGCGGCCAAGGCGCGGATCGACACCGGCAGCGGCGGAATCGGGCTGGAGACGCTGGTGCTGAACGCCGCCGCCGCCCGGGCCGAGGCGAAGGGAACCATCGGCGGCTGGGGCCAGACGGCCGACCTGACGCTCAGCGCCAGCGCCGACGACCTCGCCCCGCTGTCCGGCCTTGCCGGCCGGCCGCTGGGGGGCGCCGTGGCGCTGTCCGGGCCGGTCAAGCGCGTCGCCGACGGCACGCTGACCGCCGACCTGACCGGCAGCCTCGACCGCCTCTCCACCGGCACCCCGGCCGACGCCGTGCTGGGCGACAAGGCGACGCTGGCGCTGGCGGCACGGATGGACCCCGACGGCGCCATGCGCCTGACCGACCTGACGGTGGACGGCCGCAACGGAAAGCTGACCGGCATTGCGGCCCTGGCGGACAACAAGGTCGATGCGCGAACCACCCTGACGGTGGCGAAACTGGAACCGCTGGGCACGGCGCTCGGCACGCCGATGGAGGGAGCGGCGACGCTGGAGGCGACCGCCCGCGGCCCGCTCGACGCCATCCAGGCGCAGGCGACGCTGAACGCCCGCGACCTCGTGGTGCAGGGCCGCCGGCTGGGCGCCACGGAGGTGAAGGCGACCGCCGCCGGCCTGCCGGCCACGCCGAACGGCACAGTGTCGGCCCGCACCAATCTGGACAAGACTCCGCTGTCGCTCGACGGGCGTTATGCCCTGCGTGAGCAGACGCTGCGGCTGGACGGGCTGACCATCGCCAACGGCACCAACCGCATCACCGGCGAGGCGCAGGTGGCGCTCGACACGCTGCTCGCCACCGGCCGGCTGGAGGGCAAGCTGCCCAACCTGAACGGCCTGTCGGAACTGGCGGGTATGCCGCTCGGCGGTGGGGCGAGTTTCACCCTGGCGCTGGACGGCAAGGGCGGCAAGCAGGCGGCCAGCCTGACCGCCGACGCCAGCGACCTGCGGGTGGAGGGGCAGGGCGGACCGCTGCTGACCGCCCGGAAATTGACTGCCAAAGCCGAGGTCGCTGACGCGCTCGGCACTCCCAGCGGCAAGGCGCGGATGGAGATGACCGACGGCAACGCCGCCGGCAACGACCTGCGCAGCGTCACCGCTTCCGTCGACGGGTCGCTGGCGAAGGCCAGCTTCCAGGCCAACGCCAATGGCGCCGGCGCGCAGCCGGTCGCGCTCGACCTTGCCGGCGGGTTGGCGATGGATGGCGGCGTGACCCGCATCCGCCTCGACCGCCTGCAGGCGCGCTATGCCGGCGAGGATCTGCGGATGACCGCCCCCGCCACCATCCTGCTGGCCGACCGCCGCTATGAGGTGAAGGAGTTGCGGCTGTCGTCCGGCAATGCCCGGCTGGCCGCCGACCTCGGCCTGAACGGCGAACGGCTGAGCGGCGAGCTGACCATCGACCGCCTGCCGCTGGCGCTGGCGAAGCTGGCCAGCCCAACGCTGGCGTTGGACGGCGTCGCCAATGCGCGGGCCTCGCTGGGCGGCACGCTGCGCAACCCGCGTGCCGACGCCACGCTGCGGATCAGCGGGTTGAAGGCGCAGCAGACCACCCAGGCCGGGCTGCCCGGCATCGACGCGACGGCGGACATCCAATGGCGCGACCGCCGGCTGACCCTGGCCAGCCGGGTCGCCATGCCGAAGAATGCCGGCACGCTGACCGCCAACGCCGTCGTGCCGCTGGTGATGGATCCGGACAGCTACGCCGTCAGCGTGCCGCCCAATGGTGCGCTGGAGGCGGCGGTCAACGGCACGGTGGATATGTCGCTGGCGAACGACCTGCTCGCCGCAACGGGCGACCGGGCGCGCGGATCGCTGCGGCTGGACGTGCGGGCCGGCGGAACGGTGGACAAGCCGTCGCTCGGCGGATCGGTGGTGCTGGCGAACGGGCGCTACGAGAACCGTGCTTCGGGTGCCGTCATCACCAACATCGAGGCGCGGCTGGTTGGCGACGGCGACGTCTTCACCATCCAGAGCTTCCGCGGCCGGACCCGCAACGGCGGGACCATCACCGCCAATGGCGTCATCCGTCCGGGTGCCGCCGCCGACCAGCAGTTGGACATCAGGCTGCAGGCCGACAATGCCCGGCTGCTGGAGATCGATCTGGTGACGGCGGAGATCGGGGCGAACCTGACCCTGACCGGCGGCTTCACCAACGCCCGGCTGGCCGGGCCGGTGGACATCCGCCGCGCCGAGATTCAGGTTCCCGACCGCATGCCCGCCAATGTCGTCGATCTGAAGGTGACGGAGGTCGGCAAGGGCCGTCGCGCCCGCGGGACGACCCAGGTATCCACCGCCGGCGGCACGCGCCGGGTGCCGGCTCCGCAGGATGCGCCTCCGGCAGCGTCGCCCTTCGTGCTGGCGCTGGACATGACGGTGAATGCGCCGAATCAGATCTTCGTGCGCGGTCGCGGGCTGAATGCTGAGTTGGGCGGCAACCTACGTGTCGGCGGCACCGCCGCCGCGCCGGAGGTGACCGGCCGCTTCACCATCCTGAAAGGCAGCCTGGACCTGCTGGCCAAGAACTTCGAGTTCAAGCGCGGCATCTTCGATTTCGACGGCACACAGCCGATCGACCCGCGGCTGGACCTGTTGGCAGAGGCGACGGCCAACGGCATCACCGCCGACGTCGTGGTCAGCGGCACCGCCCGCCAGCCGAAGATCGAACTGACCTCCCCGCAGGGACTTCCGCAGGACGAGGTGCTGGCCGGCGTGCTGTTCGGCAAGTCGGTCGGCGACCTGAGCGCCGCGGAAGCGGTTCAGCTGGCCCAGTCGGCGGCCTCGCTGGCGGGGATCGGCGGCGGTGGCGGCGGCATCCTGGACAAGGTGCGCCGCGGCCTGGGCGTCGACCGGCTGGACTTCACCCAGGGCGAGAACGGCAAGGGCGGCGCCGTTCAGGCCGGCCGCTATGTCAGCGACCGCGTCTATGTCGGCGTCGAACAGGGCATCGGCGCCAACCAGAGCCGGGCGAAGGTCGAGGTCGACATTACCAAGAACCTGAAGGGCACCGCGTCCGTCGGGGCCAATTCGGAGACGAAGTTCGGGGTGATCTACGAGAAGGATTATTGAGGGGGGCGGCTGACGACGCCCCCACCCAACCTCACCACCCCACGACGATCCGCGCGTGCGACGGCACCGGCACGATGCCGTCCACCGCCTGGGCATCGAACCGCTTCGCGATGTCCTGCTCCAGCGCCTTGCGCCGTTCTGCGCTCAATCCGCCCAGCCGGTGGCCGAAGCTCATGTCCAGTGCGGCGCGCCAGAAGGGCTGGCCGGCGGGGGCCTTGCGCACCGGGGTCAGGTCAGTTTCCGACGTTTCCGTGAATCCGGCGGCCCGCATCACGTCGGACAGCAATCCCGGCTTGGCGAAGCGGAAGAGCGGGTCGAGGCTGCCGTCCTCGCCGAGATGGTCGGCGACCACGTCGCCGATCTCCGCGAACAGCCCGTTGCCGGCGCGCGGCCCCCACACCATGAAGGCCGCCTTGCCGCCGGGGCGCAGGACGCGCCGCACCTCGCGCAGGGCGGACTCCACGCCCGGCACGAACATGATGCCGAAACGGCAGGTCACGCCGTCGAAGACGGCGTCGGCGAAGGGCAGGGCGGTCATGTCGGCGGCGGTGAAGGCGGGTGCCGGCCCCTCCACGCTGCGGGCACGGCGGACGGCGCCGGCCATCATGCCGGGGACGAGGTCGCTGCCCACCACCAACCCGGCCGGTCCGGCGCGGCGCGCGGCGCTCAGCGCCGGCTCGCCCGCGCCCGACGCGAGGTCGAGCAGCCGGTGACCCTCCGTCAGACCGGCGGCATCCAGCAGCGGGCGGTTCAGCTTGTCGGCCAGATCGGCCATCGGATCGGCCCAGCGGTCCCAGGCGTCGGCGCTGGCGGCCCAGCGGTCACGCTCTCTGACGGCATCGGGATGGCCAGCATCGGAAGCGGGGGTGTCGGGTAAGGTGGTCGCGGTCAATGGAGAAGCCTCGCCGTGCCGGCCACGCGCTGGACCGTGTCGGCGTCGTTCAGCCGTTCGCCCAGCGCCGACAACTCGTCGGACAGCTTGCGGTTGGCGTCGGTCAGTTGCTGGATGCGGGTCTGCGCCGCCTGCTGCTGCTGGGACAGGGTCGCCACCGTCTCCGTCAGCTTGCGGATTTGCTGGGACTGGCGGGCCGCGGCCTCGTTCAGGCTGCGGCGGATCGATCCGACGGCCACCAGCACGACGGTGCTGACGGTCACGCCGGCCATGATGGCGACGATGCTGATCCCGGTGAACCAGTCCATGGGCGGGAAGCTTCGGCCCATTTCACCGTTCGGTCAAGCAGCCTGACAGTCGGCCAACACAACGGACCCGGCGCCATGGTCGGCGCCGGGTCCGCACAACTCAAAGATCGGCGGGTATCGTCAGCCGACGGAGCCGCTGACCGGGCGCTCCGCCTTCATGCGCAGTTCCTTCAGGTGATCGCCGAAGGCGCGCAGGACCGGCATGATGCGCTGGGTCTGGTCGGTGGTGACGTGGGCGTCCGTCTTCAGCACGATGGTCGGCGCCTCGCTCATCAGGCGCTTGGCGCGCATCGGGCCGACCTTGTCGTCGAGGAACATGGCCATGCCCATAAGGATGCCCAGCGTAACGTCGTCCGGAGCCTTGGGCAGGGCCAGGACTTCATGAAGCTCGTTCAGCAGCGTGTAGGCGACGATGGAGGTGCGTTCGATGGTGTCGACGTCGGCGGCCATGGGCATCGGGCAGGTCCTCGGGAAACGTTCGGATGAAACGTTGCAGGTGAGACGCTGGCGGGTGACGCGGGATGGCGTCCCCATGGGCGCCAGCGCTTGCGAAATCCGTCGTGCCCCGAGGGTAATCGTCACTTTATAACCAAAGTGTTAACCAAGCGGCTCCCGAGTCGCCCGAGTCGCATTTTTCCGAGTCGCAATCTCCCGTTCTCAGCGTTTTCCGCTGCTGCGCGTCCTGGTCGAAAGCGACAGCTCGGCAACTTCCTCTCGCGCGCTGCTGACGAGGCCGGCCGACTGGACGACACCGCGGTTGAAGGGGTGATAGGTCTGCGCGTAGATGCTGCGGATTTTCGTCACATAATCCTTCGTCTCCCGGTAGGGCGGGATGCCCTTGTACTGCAGGACCGCCCCCTCGCCGGCATTGTAGCCCGCCAGCGCATAGGCGACGTTGCCGTCGAAATAGGCCAGCAGCCAGCGCAGATACTTCATGCCGCCGCGCAGATTCTGTTCGGCGTTGAAGGGGTCGGAGACGCCGAAGCGTTCGGCGGTTTCCGGGATCAACTGCATCAGACCCTGGGCGTTCTTGTTCGACACGACGTCGATGCGGTAGCCGGACTCGACCGCGATGACCGCCAGCACCAGATCGGGATCGAGGCCGTAGGTCGGCGCCATCTTCTGCACCATGGCGCGGATTTCGGCCGGCGGCTTGCGGATGATGCCCCAGCGCAGGTTGGGCGGCTCGCAACGGTCGGGCGTCTTCACTTTGGTGCTGACAGTGCCGACCAGCCGTTCAGCCTGCTCGTTGCCGAGGGACGCGGCCTTGCGCAGCCAGGCACGGCCGAGATCGGCGTCCTTGGATACGCCGCCCACTCCGGCCATATGCATCCGGCCGGCCATCAACGCCGCGTCGGCAAAGTCCTGACGGGCCGCACGGCAATAGAGGGATAAGGCGAGCCGGGAGTCGGCCTTCACCCCGTCGGCGCGGTCGTAATGCTGCGCCAGTTCGTATTGGGCACGGGCGCTGCCCTTGCTGGCCAGGGCCTCCAGCGCGGCGACGGTCTTCTCGGCGATGCCGGCATTCGCGGGCGCTGCCGCCAGCAGGGCGGGCAGGAGCACTGCCGCAGACAGCGCGGCCATTCGTGCCGGGCGGGTTCCACGTCTGCCGTTGCGCCGTGAGGTTGCGGGAATGCGCGACGCGGACGGTGTACCGCAAAGGTTCATGTGGCCTTCCACAGGACCCCCCTGTATGATTTTCTTCAAGCTTTCGGAGACCATCGAATGGTCGGAAGCAGAACTCTCGGGGAGGACGCCGCTGTATCCGTCTGGCTGGGTTCCAGGCGTGGTGGCATAAGCCGAAACGGATGGCTGGCTGCCGGAAAATACATCGCCGTAAGTGCTTGATGTGGCGCTGCCAATAAAAAATGCATAGGCCGATCGACGAAAGTCGGTCGGTCTTTTTCTTTTCACGTTGGTCATGCGTCCTCCAATCGAGTTGGAGAAATAACGAAAGACCAGATGTTGCGCCAATGCCCGAACGGTGATTGGTGTGGGATACACGGGGTACTCTAGGGGTTAACCGGACCTATTGTATGACCCATTAGCCTTTTTCCCAACTGGCAGCTCGTTTGTGCGCTCATTACGTACGGATCGGGCCAGATAATCGGCTGCAAATTCGATGGCCCCGGACGATGGAGATTTTCCCTTGGAGATTTCCGCGTCCGGGGCCTTCGCGCCGGAGGCCCCGGCATTGTCGCCCGCATTCCAGAAAGCGGTCGGCGTCGCCGCGGCGAACGGCATTGAAGGAGGCATCGTTTCACCGATGGCGAACCACGTCGCGACAACCTTGAGCCAGCGACTGCGCGGCCCGGCCCTGGCCGATCCGATGCCGTTCGGCGCCGAGGCCGTTGGCCGGACCCGATCGGACGGCCTGCCGACGTACACAGACCAGGAAAACGCCGATGCCGGGATGGAGACCCATTTGACTGCCCATGCGGAGGCCCATACGGAGGCCAAGCGGGCCGATGCCGGCACCGAGGCCGGCGAAGCCGATACGGTCGTGGCCGATGCCGGCGTCGTGGCCGTTCAGGGGGATGCCGAGGACGAGTTCCGCCCCGACCCCAATGCTCCGCCCGATCCGGCGGTGATCCGCCAGATCGAGGAGGAAATCCCACGGCTGCGCCGGTTCGCCCGGGCCATGGTTCGGGATGCGACGCTGGCCGACGATCTGGTTCAGGAATGCCTTGAACGGGCGCTGTCGCGCCTGCATCTGTGGCGGCCCGGCACCAATCTCCGCGCCTGGCTGTTCACCATCCTGCGCAACCTTCACATCAACGGCGTACGTCGCCGCCAGCCGGTGGTCGACATCGACGCCGAGGCGCAGGCCGCGATCGGAGCCGCCCCCGGCTCGCAGTTCGTGCGGATGGAACTGCGTGACCTGCGCCGGGCGCTGGCCCTGCTCCCCAATGAACAGCGCGAGGTCGTTCTGCTGATCGGTCTGGAGGGGATATCCTACAACGAGGCGGCCGACATCCTCGGCATCTCCATCGGAACCGTGAAATCGCGCCTGTCGCGCGGTCGTCGCGCCCTGCGACTGCTGATGGAGGGCGAGAGCCCATCGGACGACGCGGACGCCTGAACACGGACGCCTGAGCGGGCGGCCTTCGAAGGCATGACGGATTTCGCGGGGTACCCGGTCGCCGGGTGCCCCGTTTTCATATGTAAGTACGAGATGAAAAAAAGAACGGCGGCGCCCGCTTGGGACGCCGCCGGAGGCGGGGACAATCGAAGCGCCGCCTGGGCTCGCCGGCCCCGACGTCACCTCTGGAGGAGAGAGTGTTGCAGCGTCAGGAGATACCGTAGTCAACGGGGCGATCCGCCGATGGTTCCGTCTTACCGGAAAAGCGGATCGCCCGGCCGGACGGCCTCCTGTCTACCGTCGCCGCACCAGACCCATGATCAGGCTGATGGCGAACAGGATCAGGAACAGGAAGAACAGGATCTGTGCGACGCCGGAACTGGCCGACGCGATCCCACCGAACCCGAGCGCGCCGGCGATCAGCGCGATGACGAAGAAAACGAGAGCCCAATAGAGCATCATACCCTCCCTCGTTCGGCCGAATAGTCGCCAAGGACTGCCGGCGTCACGCATGAGACAAGTCGTGGCCGCACCCGCCGTCCCGTCGGCTTTGTCACATCGCCTCTGCTTGTAAGGCAAGTCGGGCCAAGGTGACGGTAAGCACAGCCGGTGCGGCGGCATTCGAAGACCAGAACACTGTCGTGGGTCCAATGTTCCCGCTTCCTGATTGGCGGGGGTATCGAGGCGCCGCAAGGCTGGTGCGGACTGGCATTTATGCAACAATGGGGCTTCCGGCGCGTTTCCGGATCATCAGGCCCGGCAGTCGCCGGCCAGAGGGGGACGACAACACGGGAGGATCCTATGAAGACCGGATTGATCCTGGCGGCAATGGCCGCTTCATTCGCGGTGGTTCCGGCGGCGATGGCGCAGCAGACCTACCTGCAAAAAAGCTATTCCGGCGCCTATTCGGGGAGCACCGGTGGCGATGTCTCCGGACTGACGGGTTCCGCTGGCGGATCCTCGTCCGATCTGGCCGGGCGCCGTGGTCGGGGGCAGAAGCCCATCGAACTGCAACAGACGACGCTGCTGAACCAGCTCAGCGCCGCCGGCTATGTATCGGTGCGCGATTTCCGCAAGGAGGGTGACCGTTACGTCGCCGATGCCATGACCCCGCAAGGGGAGTGGACGACCGTGGTCCTCGACCCGCGCAATCCTTCGACGACGCGCGCACCGACCCCGGCCACCAAGCCGGCCCGCTGACCTCAGTCCAGCAGATGCGACCATGTGCCGGTGAGGCGGCCGACGCCTCCCGGCACGCGGAGATCGTAGAGCGGCAGCGGTTGCTGCAGGCGCTGCCCGGCGTCGCGCCCCAGCGTGCGGACCGCCGTTTCCACCGTGCCGCCGACCGGCAGCCATCCCGATGCGGCGATCGGCACCACCAGCGCCAGTCCCCAGTCCATCCGCCCGCCGAAGCGGCTCTGGGCGCCGTCCGGGCCCTCGGTCCAGGTGGCATGGGCGGTCAGTCCGATGCCGCCGTCGAAGCGGCGCATCACCTCCACCGTTCCGCCCCAATCGCCGCCGAGATAGCGGCCGAGCCGTAATGCCGTGGTGGTGTCTGCGCCGGGGTTCTCCCAATAGAGACTGAGATGGCCGGTCCCCCGGGCGTCGTCGCGGTCGAAGCCGAACAGGCTTTCCGGCCGCCGCTTCCAGACCTGATTGAGGTCGAGGTCGAGCGCCCATCGGGAGGCGAATGGCTGGAACAGCGCCTCGGCGCCGACGCCGGAATACATTTCTTCCAGATGACCCGCGGACAGCCGCGTCGTCAGCCCCTCCGCCGGCTTGGCAAGCCACGCCGCATAGGCATGGTCGAGGGCGAGCGGGCGGTCGGCATAGCGTGGCAGGTCGCTGCGCACCGGCTGCGCCGCCGGCACGGCGTTGGTGTCCAGCAGTTGCAGATCGCTTGCCGCATTGACGCGCAGTCCGCCGCCCAGAACCAGCCCGCGCAGCGGTTCCGCCCGCAGCATCACGTCGGTGTGGGTGCGCTGGGCCAGCGCCGTCCCCAACTCGGCCAGATCGAAGCTGGCGACCAGCCGGGTGGACAGATCGAGCCGAGGACGCCAACCCGGCGCCGGGTCCGCCGTTGCGGCAAGTTGCGTCGTTCGCCAGATCTCCTCGGCACTGCCGCGGTGATCGGCGGCCCGTTCCAAGTCGCGGCGCAGGAGGGTAATGTTCGCGGTGTCCAGGCCGCCGGCGCCGGTGACAATGCGCAACCGCTCGACCTGTGGCGGGGCGAGATCGGCCAGCAGGCGGGCGGCGTTGCCGACCTCGCGCGCCAGCGGCATCCGTCCGCTCCCGGCCGGATCGAGCCACAGGGTCGCGACCTCTCCTTCGATTTGGGCGGCGCGGACCGGCAGACCGCGGCTGCGCGCCACCAGGGCGATGGCATCGGCGGACAGGGCGGACCCGGCCGACGGGCGCGGTCCGACGCCGGGGGGAGGGCGGTCGGGGCGGTCGGCATCCACCGCCGGGTCGAAGCGGACCGACAGTCGCAGCATCAGGCGTCTGCCCTGCTCGTAGGCCGCGCCCAAATCGGCCCAGGACGCCGGGCGCCAGGACAGGCCCAGGCTGTAGCGGCTGCCGGGATCGAAGCCCGGTTCGTCCTGCCGTTGGGCGCGGAAGCGGTCGCCGGAGGATTCGAGCTTCAAGCTCAGCCCATCGACCGGCGTGTGCCACTCCACGCCGCCGAACAGGGCCACCCGCTCGCCGCTGAACCACGCCTTGGGACCCCGGGTTGTCGGCGATGCCGACGGGTCGCGGTCGCGGCGGAACCGGCCGCCCAGGAAGCGCAGCGGGTTGCGCAGGTGCCCGGCCTCTCCCAGCGTTCCCCATCCCATGCCGAGCGTCAGGTCCAGGTCCCACCAGCGCCGCGACAGGGCAATATATTCGCCGGCGAAACGCCCCTTGCCGGGAAGATCCAGCCCGGACCCGGTGACGTCGCGCCCGCCGATCACCAGGGCCGGCCCGCGCTCATCCTCCCGCAGCAACCGCAGCTTCAGATCGAGGCCGGGTTCGGTGAGGCCGTAATAGCCGGGATAGGCGCTGTTGCGCGCGGTGACTTCCAGCCAGGGCAGCGGCTGGGCGGATATGGTGTAGTGGCGGTGCAGGTCGCCGAGCGCGGTCAGCCCGCCGCTCATCGAGCCGTCCGGCGCCATGCGGGCATTCGGCATCTGCAACAGCCCGATCCCGCCCCAGTCGGACAGGCTGTATTGCGCCTCATCAGCCAGGGCCGGAGATGCCGCAAGAAGAACAAGAAAGGCAGTGAGGCGCACGCGTTGATCGCGAAAGTTCGGAGATGTGATCCGATCCTTCGCGAGTCATGCGTATGAATGCAACTGAAAAGACGCGGGGGCCGTCGCCGTTACGGCGCCTCGACCACCTCGAAGTCATGGGTGATGGTGGCGGTCTGGCCCAGCATGATCGAGGCGGAGCAGTATTTCTCCGCCGACAGGGCGATCGCGCGCTCTACCTTGGCGGGGTCCAGCTTGCGGCCGGTCACGGTGAAATGGACGTGGATCTTGGTGAAAACCTTCGGATCGGTGTCCGCGCGTTCGGCCTCGATGGCGGCGACGCAGTCGGTGATCTGCTGGCGGCCCTTTTCCAGGATCATCACCACGTCGAAGCAGGTGCAGCCGCCCATGCCGATCAGCAGCATTTCCATCGGGCGGATGCCGGCATTGCGGCCGCCGGATTCCGGGGCGCCGTCCATCACCACGGCATGGCCGCTGCCGGATTCGCCGACGAACATCTTGCCGTCCACCCAAGTGACGCGCGCCTTCATGACCATTTCCTTCGTTCACTGTTGATCGTGAGTGTCCGCGCGAAGCTAGGCGCGGCGGCGGGGCGGCGCAAGGGGGCGTAGCGCTTCCATCACCGGGCTTGTCCGGCGGCGCCCGCTCGCCCAAAGTCGACGGTGCAGTGACGTATATTGCGATGACGAGGCCCTTCACCATGCCGCACGGCCATTCCCATGGCGGTTCTTCAGACGCCGGGCACGACCATGCCGGGCAAGACCACGGCGACCATCACCATCACGGGCCGGCGCGCTACGACCGGTCCTTCGCGCTGGGGGCATTGCTGAACATCGGCTTCGTGGTCGTGGAGGCGGTCTATGGGTTGCTCGCCAACTCCACGGCGCTGCTTGCCGATGCCGGGCATAATCTCAGCGACGTGATGGGGTTGCTGCTGGCTTGGGGAGCGGTGTGGCTCGGGCGGCGGATTCCGCAGGGGCGCTACACCTATGGATTTGGCAACGCGTCGATCCTGGCGTCGCTGCTGAACGCGATGATCCTGCTGATCGCCGTCGGCGCCATCCTGCTGGAGGCGGCCAACCGTATCGCCGATCCGGAGCCGGTGGGGGAAACCACGGTCATGGTGGTGGCGGTAATCGGTATCGTCGTCAACGCCTGGACCGCCTGGCTGTTCATGGGCGGGCAGAAGCAGGACATCAACCTGCGCGGCGCCTATCTGCACATGGCGGCCGACGCTGCGGTGTCCCTGGGCGTCGTACTGGCGGCGCTGGCGATCCGCTTCACCGGCTGGTTGTGGCTGGATCCGGTGACCAGCATCGTCATCGCCGTGGTCATCATCGCCGGCACCTGGGGCCTGCTGCGTGATTCGGTGCGACTGGCGATGGACGCGGTGCCCGACGGCATCGACCGGACGGGGGTCGAGCACTATCTGGCCGGGCTGCCCGGTGTCGTCACCGTGCACGACCTGCACATCTGGCCGATCAGCACGACGGAAACCGCCCTCACTGCCCATCTTGTCCGCCCCGGCATGGGGCAGGACGACGCCCTTCTGCTGGAGATCTCGACGGTGCTGAAGGAGCGCTTCGGCATCGGCCATGCCACCATCCAGGTGGAGCATGACGGCAGTTGCTGCCGCCTTGCCCCAGCGAAGGTGGTCTGAGCCCTTAGACCTGCTCGCGGGCGAGGCGGCGGGCGTTGGCGCGCACCTTGCGGTAGGCGGGGTTCATGCTGGCAGCCGCCAGTGCCGCCGTCGCCTCGATCATGCGCAGGTTGGCGTGGATGCCGGCATCGACCGCGTCGGCCAGCAGGCGCTGCTGCACGTCGACGATCTCCACCGGGTTCTTGCAGGTGGCAAGCCCGCCGATGGTGGCCGCCGCCGCCTGGGTCTGCTTGGTGATCATGGTGATCCAGGCCTGCCCGAACTCGCCGATGCCGGTGGCCACCGCGTGAAAGGCTTCGACGGCCGCCTCCACCTTCTCCGATCCCATGCGGATGAATTCCGGATTGGCGAAGTCGATGGGGTTCGCCAGCGCCGCCGTCATCATCGCGGTGCGATAACCGATGGTCTGCGCCGCTGCGACGCCCATTTCGCTGCTGCGAAGGCCGGTCTTGGTCAGCTGGCCCGCCACCGCCAGAAGCCTGTCGGTGGGATGGCCGTTGCCGGCGTTCTGTGATGACATGGGCGTCGCCCCTCTCAAAAAATCGTTGCCGGAACTTGGCTGCAGCATCAACGCTGCACTGCAGCATAGGTTCCGGGACGATCTTTACGCCTCGGCGAGCGCGCGGTCGAGATCTTCGATGATGTCCTGAGGATCCTCAAGACCAACGGACAGGCGCAGCAGGCCGGGTTCGATCCGGGCGGCGACCTTCTCCTCGTCCGTCAGCTTGGAATGGGTGGTGGTGGCGGGGTGGGTGATGAGGCTCTTCGAATCGCCGAGATTGTTGGAGATCATCACCATGCGCAGGCCGTTCAGCGTGTTGAACGCCTCGGTCTTGCCGCCCTTCAGGAAGACCGACAGCATGTTGCCGCCGCCGGTCATCTGCTTGCGCACCAGATCATATTGCGGGTGGCTGGGCAGCAGCGGGTACAGCACCTGGGCGACCTTCGGGTGGCTTTCCAGGAACTCCGCGACCTGCAGCCCGGCCGCCGACTGGGCCTGCACACGCAGTTCCAGCGTCTCCATGCCCTTCAGCAGCAGCCAGGAATTGAAGGGGGAGATGGTCGGGCCGGTGTTGCGCAGGAAGGGATGGATGACCTCGGAGGCGTATTTCTTGTCCTTGGCCAGAATGACGCCGCCCAGGCAGCGGCCCTGACCGTCGATGTGCTTGGTCGCCGAATAGATGATGACGTCGGCGCCGAAATCGAACGGGCGCTGCAGGACGGGCGTCGCGAAGGCGTTGTCGACGACGACCACCGCACCCGCCTTGTGGGCGAGATCGCAGACAGCCCGGAGATCGACGACCTCAAGCCCGGGGTTCGACGGTGTTTCCAAGAAGACCGCCTTGGTCGGCTTGGACAGCGCCTCTTCCCACTCCGTCAGGTTGGTGCCGTCGACGAACACCGTCTCGATGCCGTAGCGGCCACACAGCTCCTTCAGGATCCAATAGCAGGAGATGAAGAGCGCGCGCGGCGCCACCACCCGGTCGCCGGCGCGCAGGCCGCTCATCAGCGCGCCATGCACCGCCGCCATGCCGCTGGCGGTGGCATAGGCCCATTCGGCGCCTTCATACTCGGCCAGCCGGTCCTCGAACATCGCCGAGGTCGGGTTGCGGAAGCGCGAGTAGACATGGCGCGTGCCGTCGTTGGCAAAGGCGTTCTCCGCCTCCTCGGCCGAGCCGTAGACGAAGCCGGAGGTCTGGTACAGCGCCTCGCAGGTCTCGTCGAATTGCGAGCGGCGAATGCCGCCATGGACCAGCTTGGACCGCGGGCGCAGCCCCGCGACGTTCGGATTGCGATGATCGGTGCGCGACATTCCGCAACTCTCCCCTGAATGACGCCGGTGGGGCGAGGCCGGCCGCAAACAGAAAACGCCCCGACCGATCGGGTCGAGGCGCGGACGCGGCTCGGACCTTTTTAGCGGATTGTTTTACGTGGCCCGCAAGCCGGTCGACCAAATCACCACGTGGGTTCGCTTGTACGACTGCGTATGACCGCCGTCAAGTGGGGTAGCGCCGCCTTCCCTTTTTCCGCAACCCATCCGGTCTGCCGATCCGAAATCGCGGTCGATATTCAGCAAGATGTGCCAGGACGGCTGCCGGACCCCCGGCTTATGGTTCCTTCCATCAACCGTGCAGGCCGGACCGACGATGAGCAGGCAAGAGTATGACGAGAGATTTTCCCGGCTGTTCGACTACATCGATCAGAATCTGGAAGGCGACCTGTCGCTCGACAGGCTGAGCGATGTCGCTTGTCTCTCGAAATTCCACTTTCATCGTCTCTTTTCTGCTCATTTCGATGTCAGCGTCGGGAAATACATCCAGCTGGCACGGTTGAAGCGGGCGTCGTTCCGGCTGGCCTTTTATCCGGCCGACAAGGTCATCGACATCGCCTTGGACGCCGGTTTCGAAACGCCGGAATCCTTCTCCCGCGCCTTCAGGAATGCGTTCGGCCAGACCCCGTCGGAGTTCAGGAAAACTCCGGAATGGCGGCAGTGGCACGACCGCTATCGTCACATCAAAAGAAGAAGGATCAGGACCATGGATGTCTCCATCGTCGAAGTCGCGCCCATCCAGGTGGCGGCCTACTGTCATCGAGGACCGATCGAAGGCGTGAATGACTCGGTTCGCATCTTCATCGACTGGCGCAAGGCCAGCGGGCTGTCGCCGCGGGAACGGTGCCGGACCTTCGGCGTCGCCTTCGACAACCCGGAAACCACCGAGCCGGCCGATTTCCGGTTCGACATCTGCGGGGAAATCGACGGCGAGGTGCCGGACAATCCCCAAGGGGTGGTGAAGAAGCTCATTCCCGGCGGACGTTGCGCCATGGTCAGGCACCGGGGAGCGCACGAGCAGATCGGGGAGGTCGTGCGGTTTCTCTATGGCCGATGGCTTCCGGAAAGCGGTGAAGAGCTTCGCGATTTCCCGGTGTACTTCCACTATCTGAACTTCATCGGCGAGACGCCGGAGCATGATCTGCTGACCGACGTCTATTTGCCAATCAAGTAAGGCACGGCACGGAAGTGGCGCCGCTTCCGTTGTCCGCCGGTTCAGCCGACCTGCTCTCCGCTCGGTTGCGGCTTTTTCGACAGCATCCCCTTCACGTCCCCCAGCTTAGCCCCGCCCAGCAGCGTCGCCAGCGCTCCGAAGGCCGTCGCTCCGCCGGACACCAGCAAGGCGAGCGCCAGGAACCTCACCGTGGTGGAGGGTGCGGTGAGCCAGGGTGCAAGTGCACGTTCCGCCACCAGAAGGGCCACCCCCATGCCGGCCGCCGCCACCGCGATGCGCGGCGCGCGGCGTTTCAACCGGTGATCCAGGTCGAACAGGCCGCGCCGGCGCATCGCCGCGACCAGCAGCCCGACATCAAGCCATGCCGTCAAACCGGTGGCGAGCGCGATGCCGACATGGCCCAGCCAGGGCATCAGCAGCAGCGCGAGCAGGGCGGTCGCCGCCGTCACGACGACCGCCACGCGCACCGGCGTCACCGTGTCGTGGCGGGCGAAAAAGGCGGCGTTCAGCGACTTCACGATCACGTAGGCCGGGATACCGATGGCATAGGCGGCGAGCGCCATCGCCGTGGCCTGCGCCTCCTCCGGACCGAAGGCGCCGCGCTGGAACAGGACGGAGACGATGGGTGATCCCGCCACGCCCAGGGCGACCGCCGCCGGCAGACCGAGCAGCAGGCTGAACTCCAGCGCGCGGCTCAGGTAATGGCGCACCATCCGCTCGTCCCCGGCGGCGACATGACGGGCCAGAACCGGCAGAAGCGCGGTGCCGATGGCGATGCCGATGATACCCAGCGGCATCTGGTTCAGCCGGTCGGCATAATAAAGGAAGGACACCGCGCCCGACGGCAGCAGCGAGGCCAGCACGATGTTCAGGAACAGGTTGATCTGCATGACGCCGGCCCCGATCGCGCCGGGCCCGATCAGCCGGAATAGCCGCCGCATTCCCTCCGTCATCCGTGGCGGATGCAGCTGCAGGGCGACGCCCGCCTTGCCGCAGGCCCAGGCCATCCACGCGACCTGAACCGCACCCGACAGGGTGACCGCCGCCGCCATGGCGGTGCCGGGTTCCAGCCCCAGGCGCGGGGCGATCAGCAGGGCGGCGACCAACGTCAGGTTGAAGGCGATGGGCGCGGCGGCGAAGGGGCCGAAACGGTCGAGCGCGTTCAGCACCCCGCCCAGCAGCGCCACCAGCGAGATCAGCGCCAGATAGGGAAAGGTCAGCCGCGCCATGTCCACCGCCAGGGCGAACTTGGCCGGCTCGTCCGAAAAGCCGGGAGCGAGACCGTGCATCAGCCAGGGCATGGCGACGACGGCGGCCAGCGTGAAGGGCAGCAGCATCGCCAGCAGCATCGCCAGCGCCTCCTCCGCGAAGCGGATGGCGGCGGCACGCCCGCGGGTCTGCAATTCGGCGGCGAAGAGCGGAACGAAGGCGACACCGAAGGCGCCTTCCGCGAACAGCCGGCGAAACAGGTTGGGCAGCTTCAGCGCGACGAAGAAGGCGTCGGCCACCGGGCCGGCGCCCAGCACGGCTGCGGTCAGGATGTCGCGTGCGAAGCCGGCCAGCCGGCTCAGCAGGGTCAGGCCGCCGACTGTGGCGATGGCGCGTGCGAAATTCATCGCGGCGGTATAGCCGGCCATGGGTGCGTGGCAAAGCCGGCTTTTCGGCGCAGTGGATGCGGTGCCGTTGGTGGTGGTGATGGCGCTGGTCTGCATGGGTGGAGCAACTGCCCGTTGATGCCACCTTGCCGGTAATGGCGTTGCGTCGGCACCGGCATTGCGGCATGCTTGCGTCCGCCTGCCTGCGTCCGCTTTCACGCCGAAGGACGCGGCCGGCGGACGATCCACTGCGTTCGGGGTATACGTGAAGCGGGCGCTCTGGCTTTTTTCCGGTTTCGGCGGGCGGCTGGTCCTGCCCGCTCTGGCGGTCGCGCTGGCCATCGCCGCCCTTTGGTGGATTCTGCTCGACCGTCTGCATCGGGAAGAGCGGCTGCTCGACCAGACGGCTCATGAAAAGACTGCCGTCGTCGCCCGTCTGGTTGGGGAGCATGCGGTTTCCACCTTCCGCCGGGTCGACGACCTGCTGCTGGACCTGATCGCCAACACCGAACGCAACCGCGCCATGCGCCTGGATTCCCGCCGCGCCTTCGAAGAGGGGCTGGTGGTGGGCGTCCGCGTCTATGACGCCTCGGGCCTGCTGACCATGGGCGGGGGACGGGCCACCTTCCAGGGGTCCATCACCGACCGCGACGAGTTCCGCATTGCCCGTGACAGCGCGCCGCGCGGGCTGGTGATCGGCATCCCCTATGCCTCGTCGGAGACGCATGACCTGATCATCCCGGTGTCACGCCGGCTGGAGAACGCCGACGGTACCTTCGCCGGCATCGCCGTCGCCGACATTCCGGTCGAATCCTTCATCCGCTATTACCGTGTGCTTGGCCTGCCGCCGGACGGCGCTGCTGCGCTGCTGCGCTCCGACGGTGTCATCATCGCCCGCAGCGGCGGAATGAACGCGGCATCGAGCCGCGATTCAGCCAACAGTGAGCTTTGGCAGGCGATCAGGCAGCATCCCGTCGGCCATATGCGCATGACCAGCCCGATCGACGGGGTGGAGCGGATCACCGCCTTCCGGTCGACTCCCGACTATCCGGTGATCGCGGTCGTCGGCGAATCGGTGGAGACGGTGTTCGGTCCCTGGCGCGACAATGCCCGCCTCTACATCGGCTGGGCGGTCGCCACCACCGTGGTGATCCTGCTGTTCGTCATCGCTTTCATCGTCGAACTGCAATGGCGCCGCCACACCGACCGGGCGTTGCGGGTGCGCAACCGGGCGCTGGCCTGGAGCAACGACGGCATAATGATCGCCGACGCCACCCAGCCGGGCATGCCCATCGTCTATGTCAATCCGGCGCTGGAAGAGCTGCTGGGCGCGCCGATCTCCGCCCTGATGGGCAGCGGCGCCCTGACCGCGCTGGAGCGGGCGACGAACGACCGGGCGGCCCTGCAGCCGTTGCGTGACGCCATCGTCGTCGGCCGGGACGCGCGGGTGGAACTGACCCGTCCCGGCCTTGTCCCGGACGGTGCGGACCCGCAAGGGCCGCGGTGCCTGGAGTTGAGCGCATCGCCGGTGCGCGATCACGACAACCGTCTGGTCAGCCTGATCGCCACCGTCCGCGACATTTCCGAGCACAAGCGGGCGCAGGCCGCGCTGACGGAAGCTCGGCGGGAGGCCGACGTTGCGAACGTCGCGAAGTCGAAATTCCTGGCGGCGGCCAGCCACGATCTGCGCCAGCCGGTGCAGTCGCTGATGCTGCTGATGGAGGTGCTGTCCACCCGCGTCAGCGACGGCATGACCCGCAATGTCCTGGGCACCATGGATCGGGCGCTGGGCGCCCTGAAGATGCTGCTGGACGGGCTGCTCGACGTCTCCCGGCTGGAGGCCGGGGCGGTGGTGCCGGAGGTGGAGGTGTTTCCGCTGCAGGAGGTGATGGACCGCGTGGCCGCCAACAGCCGCTCCGTCGCCGTCCAGAAGGGGCTGATCCTGCACATCGTGCCGTGCAGTGCCCATGTCCGCAGCGATCCGATGCTGTTGGGCCGCATCCTGCAGAATCTGGTGGAGAACGCGCTGCGCTACACCGACAAGGGGCGCATCCTGATCGGCTGCCGCCGTCGGGGCGGCATGCTGCGGATCGAGGTGTGGGACACCGGCATCGGCATTCCCGCCGACCAGCAGGAGGACATCTTCCAGGAGTTCGTGCAGGTCGGCAATCCCAGCCGCAACCGCGACCGGGGCCTTGGACTCGGTCTGGCGGTGGTGCGGCGGCTGTCGGCGATGCTCGACCATCAGGTCACGGTGCGGTCCACCCCCGGCGAGGGATCCGTCTTCACCGTGGATCTGCCGATCGCCGACGCTCCGGCGGCCAAGGCCGTGCCCGCTCCGCTGGCGCCCCTGCCGGCCTTCGCCACCACGGTGCTGGTGATCGAGGACGACGGAATCGTGCGCGAAGGGCTGCGCGCCATGCTGGAGGAGTGGGGCTATATCGTCCTGGCGGCCGAATCCTGCAGCGAGGCGCTCGACCTTGCCCATCGCGGGCCGGCTCCCGACCTGATCGTCGCCGATTACCGTCTGCGCGACGGTCGTACCGGAACCGAGGCGATCCGCGAGGTCCGGCTGGCGCTTGGCCGTATCCTGCCCGGCATCCTGGTCACCGGCGACACCGCTCCCGCCCGCGCGCAGGAAGCGGAGGCCGGCAATTTCCGCGTCATGCACAAGCCGGTGATCGCCTCCGACCTGCGGCGCGCGGTGGCCGAGGCGCTGGAGCCGCTTCTGCGCGAACGCCAGACGGTGGCCTGATCCGGCTCCCCGTGGGCCGTCAGGGGATCAGGCTGTTCAGGTCGAAATCCTGCGCGAAGGCGATCATGGCGCCGCAGGCGCTGGCCGACCCGACCCGCATCACGCCTTCGCCGACCACCGTCGGGAACTTGCTCTTCTGCAAAGCCTGCTGGGTCTTGACCGGATCGGCGACGCGCAGCACGAAGCCGGCGAAGAAGGGCAGGGCGACGGTGGCGAAGGCCGGGTCGGCGGTCCAGGCCCAATTCAGCCGGTCCGGCGTGGCGACCAGCACCGGGACCTGACCGTCGCCGCTCCCTGCCGGTTCCACCACGCGCGCGGAACCGCGGTCGGTGACGGTGCCGCCCAGCAGCTTGGCATAGGTCGCGGCGACCTCATCGGGATCGGCGGCGGCGATCACCAGCGCTTCCAGACCGGTGGCGCCGTTGGCGTGCGTCAGCTGGTCGGGGCGCCAGACCAGATCGGGCGTGTGGTGCTGGCACAGGAAGACGCGGCCGGCCGGGGTGGCGGCCGGGTCGATCTGGGTAATGGTGAAGTTGGCGTCGCGGCTGCCGCCGGGCAGGTCCACCGGGCGGCCGAAATCGACGGGTTCCGACACCGGAAAGCCGGCGGCGGTCAGCGGCCCAACGGCGGCGCGGGCGTCCGGCGTCTTCAGCGCGACGGCGGCGATGCCCTCGCGCTGGCGCAGGAAGGCGGCGTAATGGGCATTGGCCGGCCGCTGTTCCTCGATGCCCAGCAGTTCCAAATAGGTGCCGTTCGGGAACAGGATGGTGTGGTTGGCCGACTTCAGCTGGGTGTGGTGGCCGCGTGGCGTCACGGTGAAGCCGAGCCGGGTATAGGCGTCGCGCGCCGCGTCCAGGTCGCGGGTGGCGATGACCAGATGGTCCAGTCCGGTGATGCCGTCGATGCTCATGGCGTCCTGCCGCTGTCGGGTTGCTGTGCCGCCAGCGATAGAACAGCCGGCCCGCCGCGGCAAGCGTGAAGCGGCCGGGCCTGGTCTCGCGGGAGGCCCGGCCCAGCGGTCACAACGCCTGCCGCAGCTCCGGCACAGCCTTGAACAGGTCGGCGACGAGGCCGTAATCGGCGACCTGGAAGATCGGCGCCTCCTCGTCCTTGTTGATGGCGACGATCACCTTGCTGTCCTTCATGCCGGCGAGGTGCTGGATCGCACCAGAGATGCCGACGGCGATGTACAGCTCCGGCGCCACGATCTTGCCGGTCTGCCCGACCTGATAGTCGTTCGGCACGAAACCCGCGTCCACGGCGGCGCGCGAGGCACCCACTGCGGCACCCAGCTTGTCGGCCAGAGCCTCCAGCATCGGGAAGTTGTCGCCCGATTGCATGCCGCGCCCACCGGAGATGACGATGCGGGCGGCGGTCAGCTCCGGACGCTCCGACTTGGTCAGCTCGGCTGAGACGAAGCTCGACAGGGCGGGATCGGCCACGGCGGCGACGCTCTCGACCGGCGCGCTGTTGGTGGCTGCCGCCGCTTCGAAGGCGGTGGTGCGGACGGTGACGATTTTCACCACATCGGCCGACTGAACCGTGGCGATGGCGTTGCCGGCGTAGATCGGCCGCTCGAACGTATCCGAAGAGACCACGGCGGTGATGTCGGAGATCATCGCCACGTCGAGCAAGGCGGCAACGCGCGGCAGCACGTTCTTGCCCACCGAGGTGGCGGCGGCGAGCACATGGCTGTAGCCGGAGGCGAGCGAGACCAGCAGCGCCGCGACCGGTTCGGCCAGCGCGTACTCATAGGCGGCATCGTCGGCCAGCAGCACCTTGGCGACGCCAGCCAGCTTGGCGGCCTGCTCGGCGGCCGGGGCGGCGTTGCGGCCGGCGACGAGGACATGTACGTCGCTGCCCAGCTTGGCGGCGGCGGTCACCGCGTGGGCGGTGGCGGGCTTGAGGCTGGCGTTGTCGTGGTCGGCGAGGATCAGGATGGGCATGGGACGGGTCCTTGGTTGGCGGGTGGTGAGGGGTTGGCTTCGAATGCCCCCTCCCTAACCCTCCCCCGCTTCGCGGGAGAGGGGACTGCCGCCGCTTCGCGAATAACTCACGTCGGCAAGCGTCCTACCCCCTCTCCCGCCAAGGGCGGGGGAGGGATGGGGAGGGGGCACCCGGTACAACCAGTCCTCAGATCACCCGTGCCTCGTTCTTCAGCTTGTCGACCAGCGTGGCGACGTCCGGCACCTTGATGCCGGCCTGGCGCTTGGCCGGCTCGGTGACCTTCAGCGTGGTCAGGCGCGGAACGACATCAACACCCAGGGCGTCCGGGGCGACGGTCTCCAGCGGCTTCTTCTTCGCCTTCATGATGTTCGGCAGCGAAGCGTAACGCGGCTCGTTCAGGCGCAGGTCGGCGGTGACCACCGCCGGCAGCTTCAGCTCCACCGTCTCCAGGCCGCCGTCGATCTCGCGCGTCACCGCGACCTTGCCGTCACCGGCGACGATCTTCGACGCGAAGGTACCCTGGCCCCAGCCGAGCAGGGCGGCCAGCATCTGGCCGGTCTGGTTGCAGTCGTCGTCGATCGCCTGCTTGCCGAGGATCACCATCCCCGGCGCTTCCTTCTCGACCAGCGCCTTCAGCACCTTGGCGACGGCGAGCGGCTCGGTCGTCACGTCGGTCTGCACCAGGATGGCGCGGTCTGCCCCCATGGCGAGAGCGGTGCGCAGGGTTTCCTGGGCCTGTGCCGGGCCGACGGAGACCACGACGATCTCGGTCGCCGTGCCGGCCTCCTTCAGGCGCACGGCTTCTTCGACGGCGATCTCGTCGAAGGGGTTCATGCTCATCTTCACGTTGGCGGTCTCGACGCCGCTGCCATCCGCCTTGACGCGGATCTTCACGTTATAGTCGACGACCCGCTTCACGGGCACCAGCACCTTCATGACGGCGTGTCTCCTCTCGAATGGTGTTCTTGTAACTGTTCAGGCGGCGGCGGACAGGATCTGCCCGCGCAAGGCTGCGACCGCATCGGGGATCGGCGGGGAGGCGGCGGTGGTCCCGAGCGCCGCCAGGACCTCGGCCGGCGCGACCACTCCCCCGGAGCCGACGAAGGCGCCCTGAACGACGGCCAGTGCCGCCAGTCCGCCGCGTGTTTCCATGCGGTGTTCGATGAAGATGTATTTGTCGTCCCAGCACAGCACACGGCTGACCAGGGTGAATTTCTGCAAGGGCCGCAGCGAACGGCGGTAGCGGATCGTCGCCCCGCCCAGCACCGGCTGCCAGCGGTTGCGCAGGATCGCCGGCCCCAGACCGACGCGGATCATCAGGTCGGTGCGACCCAGATCCATCACGCTGAAATAGCGTGCGTTGGTCATGTGCAGGTTGATGTCCAGGTCGGTCGGCCAGACCCGGAAACGCAGTGCCGACGGCTCCAGCAATCCGGCGCGTCGACCGCGCCACGCGGCAAAGATGGCGGCGGCGGCGACCGCCAGCAGGCGGAAGATCAGGTTCATCGCCCATCTCCCGCCTTGAAGGCATCGCAGGCCGCCCGCGGATGTCGCTGTCCCATCATGCTCCGATCTCCCCCCTCAGCAGGCTGACCGGTGCACGACGGGCGCCCGACCGGTCAGCTGTCCTTCGCGGCGGTCTTCAGCTCCGCCAGGGTGTTGTTGACCTGCTCTTCGATGTCGCGCAGCTCCTGCACGGTGGCTTCCAGATCCTCGCGCTGCTGGGCGAGGTCCTTCAGCCGCTTCTGCACCCGCTTCAACAGGTTCTTCTGCTGCTCGACCCCGCCATTGACGTTGTAGAGGTCGAGATACTCGCGGATTTCCGCCAGCGAGAAGCCCAGGCGCTTGCCCCGTAGGATCAGCTTCAGCCGGGCGCGGTCGCGCTTGGTGTAGACCCGGTTGTTGCCGACGCGGTTCGGCGCCAGCAGTCCCTTGACCTCGTAGAAGCGCAGAGCCCGCGGAGTGATGCCCAGCTCCTCCGCAAGCTGGTTGACCGTGTAGAGCTGTTCCATCCCTGGGAAGACCTTTTGTTTGCGTTTGGCACAATGCGTCTTCCGTTTGGTAGCACAGCTGCCGTGGCGTGATAAGGCTTCCCTTTACGTCCGGGTCAACGCAGTGACTTCGGGTCATCCTCCGTTCGATAGGGCCTGCTGCGCTTCGGCGATCAGTTCCTTCTTCGAAAGCTTGCCGACGGCGGTCTTCGGCAGTTCCTCGCGGAACTCGATGGCCGTCGGCATCTCGATGCGGGAGATCTTGTCGCGCAGGAAGTCGCGCAGAGCCTCCACCGTCAGGCTGGCTCCCGGCTTCAACTGCACGAAAGCCTTCGGCGTCTGGCCGCGGTAATCGTCGGGCAGGCCGATGACGCAGGCGGCGACCACGTCGGGATGCTGGTAGATCGCTTCTTCGATCATGCGCGGATAGACGTTGTATCCGCTGCAGATGATGAGGTCCTTCAGCCGGTCGAGCAGGAAGACGTAGCCGTCCTCGTCCATCGTCCCGACATCGCCGGTCAGCAGGAAGCCGTCGACCACCGTGCGGTCGCTTTCCTCCGCCCGGCCCCAATAGCCGGCCATGACGTTGGGTCCGGAAATCGCCACCTGCCCCTTCTCGCCGATGCCAAGCTTGCGGGTCGGGTCCTCCAGGTCGCGGATCTCGATGGCGATTCCGGGCAGCGGCAGGCCGATGGAGCCCTCCTTGTTGACGCCCTTCAGCGGGTTGGCGGCGCAGACGGGAGAGGCTTCCGACAGGCCGTAGCCTTCGATCAGGACGCAGCCGGTCGCCGTCTCGAACTGGCGCTTCAACTCCATCGGCAGCGGCGCCCCGCCGGAGATGCAGTAGCGGATCGAGGTCATCGGATAGCGGGCGACCTGCGGGTGGCCCAGCAGCGCCTTGTACATGGTGGGCACGCCGGGGACGAGGGTCGGCTTGCGCTTGGCGATGGTCTTCAGCACCTGCTCCGTCTCGAAGCGCGGCAGCATGATCAGCTCGGCTCCGCAGGCCAGCCCCATGTTCAGCACCACGGTCATGGCGAAGACATGGAAGAAGGGCAGGACGGCCAGCACCCGCTCCTGGCCCAGCGCCACCTCGGGGAACCAGGCCTGAACCTGCCGCGCGTTGGACAGCAGGTTGTGATGGGTCAGCATCGCGCCCTTGGGCACGCCAGTGGTGCCGCCGGTGTATTGCAGCACGGCGACGTCGCGCAGTCCGTCGATCCGCACCGGGCGCAGCGTTCCGTCATTGGCGAGAAGGCTGTCGAAATCGACATGGCGGTCGTCGCGCGGCACGGCGGCGAGTTCCCCGCGCTTCAGCACGCTGAACAGAGCCTTCTTCACCACCGGCAGGATCGATGCCATGCGGCAGACGACGATCCGCTTCATCGGCGTGCGCGCCAGCATCGCCGCGACGCGCGGATAGATCTGCTTCAGGTCCAGCGTCACCATGATCTCGGTCTGCGAGTCGGTGATCTGGTGTTCCAACTCCCGCTCGACATAGAGCGGGTTGTAGTTGACGACGGTCCCGCCGGCCTTCAGCACCGCGAAATAGGAGATGACGTAGGCTGGACAGTTGGGCAGGCACAGCCCCACCCGCACCCCCGGGCCGACGCCCAGATCCTGAAAGCCGCGGGCGGCGCGGTTCACCAGAGCCAGGACCTCGGCGTAGGTGTAGCAGCGGCCCATGAAGTCCAGGCAGGGGCGGTCGGCATAGCGTCCGGCCGCCTCCTCGAACAGCATGTGCAGCGGCATCGGCGCGAAATGCTGGTCCCAGGCGATTCCCTTGGGGTAGTGCGTCAGCCAGGGATGGGTGGTGCCATTGGCGGCGGCGCCATTGGCATTGGTGGTCGGCGGATTGGCGCTCTGCGCAAGCGGCTCGGGCATGGTTCGCTCCCCTTGGCGGTGGCGCGTTCCGGATCACCTGACGGCCGGCACCGAACGGCGGCATCGACAAGCGGCGGGCGTCTGAAACGCTTTCGTTATGACGTTGACGTAAACGTAATGCGCGCCTACTGTCAAGACCAGTCCTACGAACAATCCTGAGGGCACGCTTTCATGGTCGACGACATTCTGCAGGAACTGCGCAGCCGCAGCGGCGATCTCCGCTCGCTCAACGCCTCGGTCCGCTTCCTGCTGGGCAAGGAGGGCGAGGTGATCCGGGTCGATGGCCGCGCCAGCCCGATCAGCATCAGCCGCGACGATGCCGAATCCGACTGCACCATCCGCATTTCGCCGGAAAACCTGCAAAAGCTCATCAACGGCAAGCTGAACCCGATGCTGGCCTTCACCATGGGCAAGCTGAAGGTCGAAGGCTCAATGGGCGTCGCGATGAAGCTGGCTCAACTGCTGGACGACTGACGCAGCGGCCGCAAGAGCCGCCAACCACACCCAACCGGGAGGAAACGAAGATGACGACGATGCGCACCAAATGCGCCACCCTGTCGGCTGCCCTGATGGCGGCCACGCTGTTGACCGGCCTGCCGGGTGCGGCGTCTGCCCAGGGGACAGCGCGCTCGCTGACCTACCAGATCCTGATGGGCGAGGACCCCATCGGCACCGAACAGGTGAAGATCGAACCGCAGGGCGACCGCACCAAGGTCACCGTCACCGCCACCACGCGGGTGAAGGTGCTGTTCATCAACTTCCGCTACGACCACAAGCGGGAGGAGATGTGGAAGGGCGGCGTTCTGGAATCGATGACTACCACCACCGACGACGACGGCACCCCGCACAAGATCGACATGGCGCGCGATGCCGGCGGTTACCGGCTGGTGGTGGACGGCAAGCCGCAGCAGGCACCGGCAGGCGCCCTGCCGCTGACGCTGTGGACGACGGACGTGCTGAAGCACCGCGAGCTTCTGTCGGTGATCGACGCGGCCCCCTACAAGGTGGCTACGCGCAAGATCGGGGCGGAGACGGTGGAGGCCGGCGGCAAGGCGATGGAGGCCGCCCACCACCGCATCGAGGGCGATGTGGAACGCGACCTGTGGTATGCGGCGGACGGCACGCTGCTGAAGACGCGCTTCAAACGCAGCGGCTATGATATCACCTATGTCCTGAAGTGATTTCTGCTGATTGAGGACCCGATGCCCATCTTCCTGTTTCCCGACGACCCCTTCTGGAACGAGGAGGCCGACGCCGTGGAGTTCGCGGTGCAGGTCGGGGAATATCAGGGTCGGGTCTTCGTCACCCGCCGCACCCTGCAGGGCATCGTCGGCCACACGCCGAAGCCGGACGAGGCGGTTCAGCAGGTGTGCATGAACCGCCCCCTGTTCGAACGGGCGACCGAACAGCGCATCATGGCCCGCGCGCTCGATCCCGATGCCAACATCCACCTGACCGGCCGCGACCTTCACCGCGCGGCCGGCTGAACAGAAGACTCAGCGGAGATGGGCGTAGCGGCCGCGGAAATACAGCAGCGGGTCGCCATCCTCGCGTGAGGTCAGATTGCGGACGCGGCCCAGCACGATGATGTGGTCGCCGCCGTCCAGCAGATGCTCGCGGTCGCATTCCAGCGTGGCGAGGCAGCCGGTCAGCAGGCGGACGCCGCCGCGGCCGGTGGTGGTCTCCAGCCCGGCCCAGCGCTCCTGCAGGTCGCGGCGGGAGAAGCGGTTGGACAGTTCCTCCTGGTCGGACGCGAGGATGTTCACCGCGAAATGCGGCGCGATGTTGAACGCCTCGAACGACATCGCGGCACGGCCCAGGCAGAACTGCACCAGCGGCGGATCGAGCGACACGGACGAGAAGGAGTTCACCGTCACCCCCAGCGGCAGCCCGTCGGGCGCGATGGTGGTGATGACGGCGATCCCGGTGGCGAAGCAGCCGAGGGCGGAACGGAACGCAAGCGGGTCGATCGGCTGTTCGGTGGTCATGACGTCCTGTGGTGTGGGCCGAAGTGGAGGGGCATGCGGAGAAGAGGGCAGGGGACCCGTGAAAGGCCCCCGGAGTGGCCGAAGATGACACTGAAAGTAGGAAATACCGCGAATTAATCCAGCACGCCATCCGGTGCAAGCCGCATCTCCGCCCCGTCTCCGTCGCATCCCTAGTGGCGGCAACGTCGTTAAACGGATCTTAATCAAACCCGGTCAAGGTTTTGCCGCGGCGGACGGCCGCCGCATCCACCGCGGCGCCGCGCGCGGAAATCGGCCTTCGGGCCTCGAACCATTCGCCACGGCCAGGGCATGAGCGGGAATTCCGGCGGCGACGAGCGGCCAATCATCATCAAGAAGAAGAAGGGCGGGCATGGCGGCCACCATGGTGGCGCGTGGAAGGTGGCCTATGCCGACTTCGTGACCGCGATGATGGCCTTTTTCCTGCTGCTGTGGCTGTTGAACGTCACCACCTCGGACCAGCGCAAGGGCATCGCCGACTATTTCTCGCCCGTATCGGTCAGCCGCGAACAGTCGGGCTCCGGCGGTATGCTGGGCGGCAAGACCATCACGGTGCCGGGCGCGCAGATCTCCCCCAGTTCGCCGATGTCGGCCGACGTGCCGGTGTCGGGTCCGCCCGGCTATTCATCGCAGCAGACCGACGATGCCGACGATCCGACCGAATCGGCCGTCGGGCCCGGACAGGGGACCGGCCCTGGAAAATCGGGCAAGGACGCCGCCGCCAATGGTGCGTCGGATGCCGACGTCGCCGACCAGAAGCCGAGCGAGACCCGGGCCGAGTTCCAGAAGCGGATGGAGGAGATGGCCAAGCAGCTGGGCATCCCCGGCCAGAAGCCTGGCGAGAAGCTGTCCGACTTCGGCGAGCGGGTGAAGGAGGCGATGGACAGCCTGCAGGGCGCGGCCAAGGAAGCCCGCCAGTTCCAGCAGGCGGCCACCGAGATCCGTCAGGCCATCCAGTCGGTGCCGGAACTGGAGCCGCTCGCCCAGAATCTGATGATCGACCAGACGCCGGAAGGCCTGCGAATCCAGATCGTCGACCAGGACCGCGTGTCGATGTTCCCCGGCGGCTCCGGCCAGATGTATCCGCAGACCCGCCAGCTGGTGCAGCAGGTGGCGAAGGCGCTGTCGAAGCTGCCCAACAAGCTGTCGATCAGCGGCCATACCGATTCCACGCCGTTCCCGGCCGGGTCCGGCCGCGACAACTGGGATCTGTCGACCGAGCGCGCCAACGCCACCCGCCGCGCCCTGCAGGCCGGCGGCATCGACCCGTCGCGAATCCAGGATGTCGTCGGCAAGGCCGACCGCGACCCACTTGTCGCCGATCAGCCCAACAGCCCGCGCAACCGCCGCATCACCATGGTCCTGCTGCGCGAGACCCAGGCGGCACCCGCGGCCGGTGGCCAGTCCGGCGGCGGCGCTCCCACCAAAGCACGATAAGTCTTCGGTGCCGCCGGTACTTTGGCGCTAATTTCCGGAATCGCCTGCGTCCGAATTCTTGCTTTGTCATTGCGTCGCACAACGGCGCGCGCGTTTGCCCTGTTCAAAGCGCGCGGCGATGGGTCATACTTCCTGCACAATGCGACATGGCCGGGGCGATGCCGCCCGGCCCGCGATGATCGGTCAGATACAAGCGCGGGGGAGTCTGTGAGCGTACCCGAGAGCAAACCGTCCGACCTTTTGTCATCCTACAATCCTGGTCTGTACTTCGACGAATTGTTCGGAGCCATGGATTTGCCGGCCGAACATACGGCGCTGATCCGCCAGAGGCTGGCCGCGCTCGACTTCGATGAATTGCGCCGCCGTGCGCAGGATGCGGAGCGGGAACTCTACAATCTCGGCATCACCTTCATCGTCTATTCCGACAAGGACGCCGTCGATCGCATTCTGCCGTTCGACGTCATCCCGCGGGTGATCTCCGCACCGGAATGGAAGCATCTGGAGGCGGGCGTCACGCAGCGGGTCGCCGCGCTGAACCTGTTCCTGCACGACATCTATCACGACCAGAAGATCCTGAAGGACGGGGTGATCCCGCGGGATCTGGTCGAGGGGAACCACAATTTCCGCCCGCAGATGATCGGGCTGGACGTTCCCTTCAACACCTACATCCACATCATGGGCACCGATCTGGTGCGCGACCGCCATGGCACCTTCCGCGTGCTGGAGGACAATGGCCGCGTTCCGTCCGGCGTCTCCTATGTCGTGGAGAACCGCCATATGATGCAGCGGGTCTTCCCCGACCTGATGCAGGACATCGGCATCCGCCCGGTGGACAATTACGGCCACAAGCTGCTCGACGCCATGATGGAGATCGCGCCGGTCGACGATCCCCAGGTGGTGCTGCTGTCGCCGGGCACCTATAACTCAGCCTATTTCGAGCACATCTTCCTGGCGCGCGAGATGGGCGTGCCGCTGGTGGAAGGGCGCGATCTGGTGGTGGACAACGACCGCGTCTTCATGAAGACGACCAACGGCCTCGCTCCGGTCCATTCCATCTACCGCCGGCTGGACGACGCCTTCCTCGATCCCAGGGCCTTCAACCCCGACAGTCTGCTGGGCGTTCCCGGCATCCTGGAGGCCTACCGCAAGGGCAACGTGGCGCTGGCCAACGCCATCGGCACCGGTGTGGCCGACGACAAGGCGGTCTACTGCTATGTCCCGCGGATGATCAAATACTACCTGGACCAGGACCCGATCATTCCCAACGTCGACACCCGCATCTGCCGCGAGCCGGACGCCCTGCAATACACGCTCGACAATCTGGCCGATCTGGTGGTGAAGCCGGTGGGCGAGGCCGGCGGCTACGGCATCACCATCGGCCCGCGCGCCAGCAAGGCGGAACTGGAGGATTGCCGGGCCAAGCTGCTGGCCGATCCGTCCAACTACATCAGCCAGCCGGTGGTCGACCTGTCGGTCTGCCCGACCGTCTGCGACGACGCCATCGAGCCGCGCCACGTCGATCTGCGCCCCTTCGCCATCACCGGCAAGAGCACCTGGGTCCTGCCCGGCGGCCTGTCGCGCGTTGCGCTGAAGAAGGGCACGCTGATCGTCAATTCGTCCCAGGGCGGCGGCTCCAAGGACACCTGGGTTCTGGAAGGTGGTGCGGCATGAACCTGCTGTCCCGTTACGCCGAGTGCATTTTCTGGATGGCCCGCTACATGGAACGGGCCGAGAATCTGGCCCGCATCCTGGACGTGCACGAAACCTTCGCGCGCGACACCCGCGGGGCCACCAACTGGTTCTCCATCGTCCAGCTGAACGCCGACGAGAAGGACTTCTTCAGCCGCCATGACCGCCCGACGGCGGAGGCGGTGATCCACTATTACATGTTCGACGGGCAGAACCAGAATTCGCTGCTGTCGATGCTGCGGATGGCGCGGGAGAATGCGCGGACGCTGCGCCCCTGGATCTCGACCGAGATGTGGACGCAGATCAACGTGTTCCACAACAAGCTGCTGGAGATGTCGGTCAAGGACGTGGCGGCGCAGAACCTGTCCAAGGTGTGCACCTGGATCAAGGAGGAATGCCAGACCCACACCGGCATCACCGAGGGCACCTTCTACCGCGACCAGGGCTGGTACTTCTACCAGATGGGCAAGTATATCGAGCGGGCGGACCAGACCACGCGCCTGCTCGACATCAAGTACCACACGCTGCTGCCGTCGCCGGCCGAGGTCGGGTCCACGCTGGACGTCAGCCAATGGACGACGGTCCTGCGCTGCACCGCCGGTTACCACGCCTTCCGTCGCGTCTATCCCCGCGGCATGTCGCCGACCACGGTTGCCGGCTTCATGCTGTTCAACGAGGGATTTCCGCGTTCCGTCGTGATGTGCGTGCGGCAGATCGACGGGGTGCTGACGCGGATGCGCTCGCGCTACGACCTGCGCGGCGGCTCGGCGGCGATGGAGCGGGTGGACGAGCTGCTGGCCGCGCTGCTGTCCCGTCCGATCGACGCGGTGCTGCGTGACGGCCTGCACGAATATCTCGACTGGATACAGCTGCAACTGAGCGTCGTGACCACGGAAATCGCACAAGCCTTCTTCGGTGCTCAGCCTCCTCTGGCAGTTCAGAGCCAGTCGCAGTAAGCTCTGGTCCGGCGGAGGGGATCACGCTCCTCCGCCTCCTCCTCACTGTCGTGGTGGTTGTCGGTCAGAATGTCGGTCATCCAGCCGCCGCAGCGTCCATTGCAGCAATTCTTCCGGTCGGGGCCGATGCCCTGCCCCTATCTGCCCGGACGTGTTGAACGCAAGCTGTTCACCCGCCTGATCGGTCCCTTCGCGACCGAGGTGAATTCGACCCTGTCACGCGCCGGCTTCCGCCGCAGCCACGACATCGTCTATCGCCCGGTCTGCCCCAACTGCCAGGCTTGCGTGCCGGTGCGCGTGCCGGTCGCGGAGTTCGTGCCGACCCGGTCGCAGCGCCGGGTGCTGAAGCTGAATGAAGGGGTGACGCTGGCGGAGCGCCCGGCTTACGCCACGTCGGAGCAGTACCGGCTGTTCGCGCTCTACCAGAACTCCCGCCATGGCGATTCCGACATGGCCCGGATGGCGATGGGCGATTTCGCCGCCATGGTGGACGAGGGCAGGGCGGACACCAACCTGCTGGAGGCGCGCGACGAGCGCGGACAGCTGGTCGGCTGCATGCTGACCGACCGGCTGTCGGACGGCTATTCGGCGGTCTACAGCTTCTACGACGCGGCGCAGGACCGCCGCAGCCTGGGCACCTTCATGATCCTGGGCCTGATCGAACGGGCGCGGCTGGCCGGCATGCCCTATGTCTATCTCGGCTATTGGATCGCCCACAGCCGCAAGATGGCCTACAAGGCGAAGTTCCATCCGCTGGAATGCCTGGGCGAGGACGGCTGGCGCCCGGCCGGGATCGCGCAGGATGGAGACGGGGAGTAGAAGCATCGTCGCCGCCCCGTCGACGATGCTTCCTCTTGCAGATGATGCCTGCACTCGGGCGGTACTGATGTTGCTCCCGAACCGCTCGGTTTGCCGGTGCATCGATCTTGCCGGTGCATCGACATTGTCTGCCGGGACAGTTGACGCCGGTATCCCAGGCGTGCCCGGTGGCGTTGCGTGCCTTGCCTGCCGGACGTAGCAGCAGAACGCGCTGATCCTTCCATACCTTAACGATGGCAACGATTGCAGTGGTGTGGCCGATGCCGGTGATCGCCGTTGATCGACGCCGACTGGCCCAAGCACATGGCGGGTGGTCGCAGACGCTGCGATTTGCAACGCATTCCGCGCCATCCGCCTACGGGATTCTACGTAGCTCCAACGTAGCCCTTGCCGCTGGGGGGCGGGAAAGGAATAGTCCCGTCCAATCATATCTTTTGGTATACCCTCCAATCGAGAGAGGGTTGCGACCTGTCGCGCGTGCGCGGCTGCAACAAAAGCAAAAGGGGACGGCTGAAGCCGCGCCCCCGCAACAGGGAGGTTTCTCCTTTGAGAGGTCTGCTCAGACTAAGTGGGCTGATCGATGCCATGAACGAAGGCATCGGCAAGCTCGCCTACTGGCTCGTGCTGGTCGCCGTCGTCGTCAGCGCCGTCAACGCAGTGGTCCGCTACGGGCTGAACACCAGCTCCAATGCGTGGCTGGAGCTGCAATGGTATCTGTTCTCGGGCGTGTTCCTGCTGTGCGCCGGCTATACCTTCCTGCGCAACGAACACATCCGCATCGACATCGTGCTGGGCCGCTTTTCCAAGCGGGTGCAGGCCTGGGTCGACATCTTCGGCATCATCTTCTTCATGTTCCCGATGACGCTCCTGATCATGGTGCTGTCGTGGCCCATGTTCATGGACAGCTTCGTGACCAATGAGATGTCGAGCGATGCCGGCGGCCTGATCCGCTGGCCCGTGAAGCTTCTGGTCCCGGTCGGCTTCTTCCTGCTCACCGCGCAGGGCGTCTCCGAACTGATCAAGCGCGTCGCCTTTCTCACCGGTCATCGTGACGAGCCGGGCGAGAAGATGCACAGCCATTCCTAAGGACCGGGAGCGCCCCCCAGATGGTCGAGTTCGTAACCGCCAACATGGCGCCGCTGATGTTCGGCGCGCTGGTGTTCTTCCTGTTGATGGGTTTCCCGGTCGCCTTCGCATTGGCCGCGAACGGTCTGGCGTTCGGTCTGATCGGCATCGAGCTGGGTCTGCTGACCCCGGCGCTGTTGCAGGCGCTGCCGGAACGCGTGTTCGGCATCATGCGCAACGACACGCTGCTGGCTATCCCCTTCTTCACCTTCATGGGCCTGATTCTTGAACGATCGGGTATGGCCGAGGATCTGCTCGATACCATCGGGCAGTTGTTCGGTCCGGTCCGCGGCGGTCTGGCCTATGCGGTGATCTTCGTCGGCGCGCTGCTGGCGGCGACGACCGGCGTGGTCGCGGCCTCGGTCATCTCCATGGGCCTGATCTCGCTGCCGATCATGCTGCGCTACGGCTATGACCGTCGTATCGCGTCAGGCGTCATCGCCGCGTCGGGCACGCTGGCCCAGATCATCCCGCCGTCGCTGGTGCTGATCGTTCTGGCCGACCAGCTCGGCCGCTCGGTTGGCGACATGTATGCCGGCGCACTGATCCCCGGTCTCGTGCTGACCGGCCTTTATACCGGTTACATTCTGCTCACCAGTATCATCAAGCCGGAGATGGTGCCGGCCCTGCCGCTGGAAGCCCGCACGCTGCGCGGTTGGAAGCTTCTGCTGCGCGTCATCACCTCGCTGGTGCCGCCGCTGGTGCTGATCTTCCTGGTTCTGGGCACGATCTTCATCGGCATCGCCACCCCGACGGAGGGTGGCGCCATGGGCGCGGCCGGCGCCCTCCTGCTGGCGCTCGCAAAGCGGCAGCTGAGCTGGAGCCTGATGCGTCAGGCGATGGACTCCACGGCCAAGCTGTCATCCTTCGTGGTGTTCATCCTGATCGGTTCGACCGTGTTCGGTCTGGTGTTCCGCGCGGTGAACGGCGACCTGTGGGTGGAGCATCTGCTGATCAGCCTGCCGGGCGGCGAACTTGGCTTCCTGATCGTCTGCAACATCCTGGTCTTCGTCCTGGCCTTCTTCCTCGATTTCTTCGAGCTGGCTTTCATCATCGTCCCCCTGCTGGGGCCGGTGGCGGACAAGCTGGGCATCGACCTGATTTGGTTCGGCGTGCTGCTGGGCGTCAACATGCAGACCAGCTTCATGCATCCGCCCTTCGGCTTCGCGCTGTTCTTCCTGCGGTCGGTGGCACCGAAGACCGACTATATCGACAAGATCACCGGGAAGAAGATTGCGAAGATCACCACCGGCCAGATCTATTGGGGTGCGGTTCCCTTCGTCTTCATCCAGATCATCATGGTCGCCCTCGTCATCTCCTTCCCGCAGCTGGTCGATGCCGGCCGCGATAAGGGACCGAAGATCAATCTGGACGACGTGAAGATCGAAATTCCGGCCTTCGACAACCAGGAAGTGGCTCCGCCCTTCGGCGCACCGGCGCAGCCTGAGTCGAACCCGAACGACGACATCATGAAGCAGCTGCAGGGCAAGTGACGCCTGTCGTCACCAAGCCTGGACAAGCAAAAGGGGGCCGGTTCATCCGGCCCCTTTCTTGTTGATGCGTGTTCGGTTGGGAAAGGGTCAGCGTGACTTGGTGGCACCGGCCCAGTTGGTCGGCGCGGTTCCGGAAGAGGGAAGAGCCCCGCCGCTGCCAAGGGAAACCATGCGGTCGCTTCCGGCGATGGGCGGCAGGGCGGCGAATTCCTCCGCCGTCATGCCGGTCAGGATCACGGCCTGACGATTGCGGGCGTAGCGCAGGTTGTCGCTGCCGACCATCACCTTGTGCTCGTTCGGGAAGCGCGGGGCGCCAACGGTGACGATCGCCTGTTCCACCCGGTTTGTCGGCCCGATCACGAGATCGCTGACGTTGCCGAGGATCCGGCGGCCGTCCGGCGTCTGCACGGTCAATCCGACGAGTTCCACCGGTGGCTTGGTCGCTACCTCCGCCGATGGGACGCCGCCCATGTCGGAACTGGCGCAGGCGCCCAATGCCAGAACCGGCAGGGCCAGAACCGGCAGGATGGCCAGAGCCGACAGGCTGGGGAGGGGCATGCGCAGGGAAAGGCGGCGGTGATCCATCGGTCTTGGCCCTTTTGCTGACGGCGCGGAACTGTGCGTCCCTAGAACAGCACGAGCATGGCCGGAGGTCCCGCGCGCCGAAGGGGTGACCCCATCGTCGGCGGAAGACCTCCATCGGGACGGGTCAGGTGAAGATGAAGTCGTGGGCGGCACTCAGGCCGATCTGGTCCACCGTCAGCGACGAGCCGTCGGTGAAGGTGAAGACCGAATTCGAGCCATTGGTCGTCATCGCCATCTCCCACGCGGCGTAGCCGTGGAACTCGATCTGGTCGATCCCCTTCTCGAAATAGTTGATGGTGTCGTGGCCGAAGCCGCCGGTGGCCCGCTCCATCAGGAAACGGTCGACTTGACCGTCGGTGTAGCTGACCATCAGGTCGTCGCCGGTGCCCGGCTGAAACAGGTCGGCGCCGCCGTCGCGATAGCTGTCGTACAGCGTGTCGTTGCCGGCACCGCCGATCATGGTGTCGTCGCCGCGCATCCCCTTGACGATGTCGTCGCCGGTGCCGCCGTTCAGCCAGTCGTTGCCGTCGCCGCCGAACAGCTGGTCGTTGCCGGCATCGCCCCACATCGAATCGTTACCGGCCTCGTTGCCGCCATAGGGATCGCCGAGCCAGTCGTTGCCGTCGCCGCCATGAAGCTGGTCGTTGCCCAGCCCGCCTATCAGCGAGTCATTGCCGCGTTCGCCATACAGCTGATCGTTACCGCCGGCGCCGTTGACGCGGTCGTCGCCATCCAGACCGTCGAGCCGGTCGTCATAGGCGGTGCCGGTCATGGCGTCGTTGTTCGAAGTCCCCCAAAACTGGCGCATGGCGTCTCTCCATCAGTGCCGTTAACGTGCTGTTAACGATTAACCAGATGTTAACCATGAGGCCCGGGCGGTCGAAAAGCGATAAAGGGGCAGTACAAACGGGACAGGGAGAGATGACACAGATAATCGAAGCTTAATTGGATTTATGGTCTTTAATGTTTCTTTATTCGACGTATTTGTGATCCAAAGCGGGATCTTTCTGTGACGGAACGGAGACTTTGCTGCTCCTATGGGCAGGTCCAGGCCGGCGGAAGGGCACAGGGGCGCCGGCCGAAGGCGATGCGCGGACGGGGAGGGCAGTAGGCCGCAGGCAAAAGCACTGTCGGAACGGATCGTCCGAAAGAGGATCGGCGGCGCAAATGTGCATTCCGCTGTCCACGATTGCGGATCCGGCGGTGTGCGCAAAAAATTACCGGGCGTCCAAAGGAACGCCCGGTGCAGTCATATACAGGGAGGGTTAGAGACAAGAAGCTGTGTATACCTTTCGGCGCGGGTGCTGCTTTGATGTGGATCAAGAAATCCGGCAGCGGCGTCGAACCGCGTCTTCATCGCCTCCCGCTCAGCCGTGGCTGTGCGAATGCCCGCCATAGAGAATGGACGGATCGGTTTCGACCTCCTGGATCGTTTCCAGCTTTCCCGCCCGCCAAGCCCGATAGAAGCAGCTGCGCCGGCCGGTGTGGCAGGCGACGCCGTCCTGTTCGACGATGAGCAGCAGCGTGTCGCCGTCGCAATCCACCCGGAAATCCTTCAGCCGCTGGACCTGCCCGGAGGTCTCGCCCTTGCGCCACAGTCCGCCGCGCGACCGCGACCAATAGCAGACGCGGCCGGTTGACAAGGTCTCCACCACCGCATCGCGGTTCATCCAGGCCATCATCAGGATTTCGCCGCTGCCCTCGGCCTGGGCGATTGCCGGCACCAGCCCGTCGGCGGTGAAGCGGATGGCGGCCAGCACCTCGTCAAAGGGGCCGGCATCGATCGACGGCGTGTCCGTCATGGCAAATCACTCCTTCACAGGCCCGCGGCTCAGAGGGCGGCGGCCATCCGGCGGAAGCCGGCCTCGAGATCGCGGATCAGGTCGTCGGGGCTTTCCAGACCGGCATGCAGGCGCAGGACCTGTCCCGGATCGGTCCAGCGGGTGGCGGAGCGCACGGCCGCCGGCCGCGTCGGCAGGATCAGGCTTTCGAACCCGCCCCAGCTGTAGCCCATGCCGAACAGCTCCATGCCGTCCAGCATCGCCGCCAGGGCCTTGCGCGGCACCTGGTTGATGATGATGGAGAACAGGCCGCTCGATCCGGTGAAGTCGCGCTTCCACAGCTCGTGACCGGGGAAGTCGGGGCGGGCGGGGTGCAGCACGCGCGTCACCTCCGGCCGGGCGGCCAGCCAGTCGGCGAGCGCCAGCGCGCTTTCCTGATGCTGGCGCATCCGCACCGACAGGGTGCGCAGGCCGCGCAGGCCGAGATAAAGGTCGTCCGGCCCGCCGCAGACGCCGAAGCGGGTGGCGGTCTTCTTCACCGCGGTCCAGCTTTCCTCGTCCCGGCAGGTGACCACGCCCAGCATCGCGTCGGCATGGCCGACCATATATTTGGTCGCGGCATGGATCGACAGGTCGACGCCGTGGTCGAAGGGGCGGAAGAACAGCGGCGTCGCCCAGGTGTTGTCGATCATCACCGTGGCGCCGACCTTTTTGGCCGCGGCGGCGATGGCCGGCACGTCCTGCACCTCGAAGGTCAGCGAGCCCGGCGATTCGAGGAAGACCACGCTGGTGTTCGGCCGCAGCAGTGCCGAGATGCCGGCGCCGATGCAGGGATCGTAGAACTCGACCTCCACCCCATAGGGCGCCAGCGTCTCCTTGGCGAAGCGGCGGGTGGGGCCATAGGCGCTGTCGGTGATCAGCACATGGTCACCGGCCTTGGTGAAGGCCGACAGCGCGATGGCGATGGCGGCGAGGCCCGAGCCGGTGTTCACCGACTTGTAGCCGCCCTCCAGCGCCGCCGCCGCCTCTTCGAAGGCGAAGGTGGTGGGGGTGCCCATGCGGCCGTAATGCACGCCTTCCAGCGTGTTGCGGTCGCTTTCCTCCAGCGCGTCCAGCGTCGGGAACAGCACGGTGGAGCAGTGATAGACCGGCGGATTGACGATGCCGTGGTTGTTCCGCGGATCGCGGCCGGCATGAACGAGAATCGTGTCCTGCGTGACGTCCTTCATCGACTGTCCGTTTGGCTGGTGCGGCGTTCCGGTGCGGCGGAGCCGAACATTGTGTCATTCCGAAGGCCCTGCGGCCAACACCGATTGCGCCGAAGTGCCGTCAGCGGGCGGTATAGTCTGGTATCACCACAAATGCACGGATGATTCGACAAGCGGGATCAAGTTGATACACTCTTGTCCCACGCGCATGGCTGCGTCGCGATCCCCACAGGGGCGGCCCGTCGGGGCTACCTCAGGCTCCCCGGGGATCACATGGCCGGCGTGGTCGGCGCGTCGTCAGACCGCTCAAATGCGAAGAACGCAAGAACAGGGTGGAGTTAATAATTATGAAGTCAGGGCTTCTCGCCGCCGCCGCGGCGGCTGTGGTCATTACCGCCAGCGCCGCCGCCGGTGCTGCCACGCTGGACACCATCAAGCAGCGCGGCTTCGTGCAGTGCGGCGTCAATGCCGGCCTGCCGGGTTTCGGCAACCCCGATAGCGCCGGCAACTGGACCGGCCTCGACGTCGATTACTGCCGTGCCGTCGCCGTCGCCATCTTCAACGACCCGAACAAGGTCAAGTTCACCCCGCTGTCGGCGCAGCAGCGCTTCCCGGCCATCCAGTCGGGCGAGGTCGACCTGCTGTCGCGCAACACCACCGCCACGCTGACCCGCGACACCTCGGTCGGCCTGAACTTCGCCCCCGTCACCTATTATGACGGCCAGGGCTTCATGGTTCCGAAGAAGCTGGGCGTGAAGAGCGCCAAGGAACTGAACGGCGCCACCGTCTGCGTCCAGTCCGGCACCACCACCGAACTGAACCTCGCCGACTATTTCCGCGCCAACAACATGACCTACAACCCGGTCGTCATCGAGTCGAACGACGAGGTGAACGCCGCTTACTTCGCCGGCCGCTGCGACGTGCTGACGACCGACGTGTCTGGTCTGGCCGGCACCCGCGCCGGTGTCGCGCCGGTTCCGGAAGACCATGTCATTCTGCCGGAAGTCATCTCCAAGGAGCCGCTGGCCCCGGCCGTGCGCCATGGCGACGACCAGTGGTTCGACATCGTGAAGTGGACGGTCTACGCCACCATCCAGGCGGAAGAGTTCGGCATCAACTCCAAGAACATCGACGAGTTCGCCAACTCCAAGAACCCGGACGTCCAGCGCTTTCTCGGCACCTCGCCGGGCATGGGCAAGGCTCTGGGCCTGGACGAGAAGTGGGCCTACAACGTCGTGAAGAAGGTCGGCAACTACGGCGAGATCTTCGACCGCAACGTCGGCCCGGGCACCCCGCTGAAGCTGGAGCGCGGCCTGAACGCGCTCTGGACCAAGGGCGGCCTGATGTACGCGCAGCCGTTCCGGTAAGGCAGACCACCGTTTGAAGGCCGCCCGTCGGGAACCTGCCGGGGGCGGCCTTCCGGTAGAGGAGCGGTCGCGAAGGGCGTCAGCGAAACGCCCGCGCAACTGGCCGCATTGGGAGACATGTCGCTTCCCCTACGGTGTGGAAATTGCCCGGAAAATGTCCGGGACCGCGTGGGCACCGTATGGGGCGCGATGGTTGGGGGAGAGTAGTCCGTGGCGACCGAGACCCGGACCACCCAAGGCGCTCCGCCGCCGGGTGGCGTATCCATTTCCCTCAGCGACCCGACGTTCCGTGCGATCGTCTACCAGATCCTGGTGGTCGGCGCGGTCGTTCTGGTCGGCTGGTTCCTTATTTCCAACACGCTCGACAACCTCGCGCGGCGCTCGATCGCGACCGGTTACGATTTCCTGGGGCGTGAAGCGGCCTTCGGCATCGGCGAGTCGCTGATCGACTATTCGCCGAAGGATACCTATGGCCGGGCCTTCCTGGTCGGCGTGCTGAACACGTTGAAGGTGTCGGTCATCGGCATCATTCTTGCGACGATCATCGGCACGGTGATCGGCGTCGCCCGGCTGTCCAGCAACTGGCTGATCGCCAAGCTGGCCTCGACCTATGTCGAGATCGTGCGCAACATCCCGCCGCTGCTGCAGCTGTTCTTCTGGTACGCGCTGGTGTCGGACGGACTGCCGGCGGTACGCCAGGCGTTGAATCCGCTGCCGGGCGTGTTCCTGTCGCAGCGCGGCCTGCGCATTCCCGTTCCGGTCGCCGATCCGGTCTGGACCAACATGGGCATCGCCCTGCTGGTCGGCATCGCCGCCGCCTGGGGCGTGTCGCGCTGGGCCAAGGCGCGGCAGGCGCGCACCGGACAGCCCTTCCCCGCGGGGTGGGCCGGGCTGGGTCTGATCCTCGGCCTGCCGATCCTGACCTGGATCGCCGGCGGGGCGCCGATGGCGCTCGATATGCCGAAACTGGCCGGATTCAACTTCTCCGGCGGCGTCGCGATCTCGCCCGAGTTCTTCGCCATCCTCACCGGCCTGACGCTCTACACCGCGGCCTTCATCGCCGAGGTGGTGCGTAGCGGCATCACGGCGGTCAACTGGGGGCAGACCGAAGCGGCGCGCGCGCTGGGCCTGCCGAGCGGTCCGACGCTGCGCCTTGTGATCCTGCCGCAGGCGCTGCGGGTGATCGTGCCGCCGCTGACCAGCCAGTATCTGAACCTGATGAAGAACAGCTCGCTGGCGCTGGCCATCGGCTACCCCGATCTGGTGTCGATCGCCAACACGACCCTGAACCAGACCGGTCAGGCGATCGAAGGCGTGACGATGATCATGGGCACCTATCTGGTCATCAGCCTCAGCATCTCGATCTTCATGAACTGGTACAACAAGCGCATCGCGCTGGTGGAGCGGTAACGGCCATGACCGACAACGTGCAAAGCGTCGGCCTGCCGGACGAGCGTCCGCCGGCCAACACCGTCGGCCCCATCGCGTGGCTGCGGAGCAACCTGTTCAACACCTGGTACAACGCCATCCTGACCATTCTGGTCCTGGCGCTTCTGGTCTCGGCGATCCCGCCCTTCGTCGGATGGCTGCTGGTCAACGCGCATGGCTTCGATTCGAACTCCACGGTCTGCCGGCAGGATGCCGGCGGCGCCTGCTGGGGCTTCATCGGCGAGAAGCTGCGCTTCATCATGTTCGGCATGTTCCCGTGGGATGAGCAGTGGCGTCCGCTGCTGACCATCGGCGTGTTCATCGCGCTGCTGGTCGCCAGCTGCGACCGCCGCTTCTGGAAGCCTTGGTTCGGGCTGGTCTGGGCCGCCGGGCTGACGGTGGTGGCGATCCTGATGTGGGGCGGCGTCTTCGGCCTGACCTATGTCGAGAACACGCTGTGGGGCGGCCTGCCGCTGACCATCATCCTGTCGGTGGTCGGTCTGGCCGTCGCCTTTCCGGTGTCGATCCTGCTGGCTCTGGGCCGGCGGTCGGACATGCCGGCGGTGAAGGTGCTGTGCGTCACCTACATCGAACTGATCCGCGGCGTGCCGCTGATCAGCCTGCTGTTCATGGCGTCGGTGATGCTGCCGCTGTTCCTGCCGAACGGCGTTTCCGTCGACAAGCTGCTGCGTGCGCAGATCGCCTTCATCATGTTCGCCGCCGCCTATATGGCGGAAGCGATCCGCGGCGGCCTGCAGGCGATCCCGAAGGGGCAGTATGAGGCGGCGGACGGGCTGGGGCTCGGCTATTGGCAGAAGATGCGCAAGATCATCCTGCCGCAGGCGCTGGCCATCGCCATCCCGCCGCTGGTGAACACCTTCATCAGCTTCTTCAAGGACACCTCGCTCGTCATCATCATCGGCCTGTACGACCTGCTCGGCACCGCGAAGGCCGCGTTGTCCGACCCGTCCTGGCGCGGTTTCTACCGCGAGGCCTATCTGTTCATCGGCGTGATCTACTGGATCTTCTGCTTCAGCATGTCGAAATACAGCCAGAAGCTGGAACGCGACCTGAACCGTGGCCATCGCCGCTAGATCAACGCCGTCAAGGGAGACTAGAAGACCCATGTCCCAGGCCATGTCGCAGGGCACCAAGCCGAAGCACACCCTCAGCGGCGAGGAGATCATCCGCTGCACGGGCGTCAACAAGTGGTACGGCGAGTTCCACGTCCTGAAGAACATCAACCTCAATGTCCAGAAGGGCGAGCGCATCGTCGTCTGCGGCCCGTCGGGCTCGGGCAAATCGACGATGATCCGCTGCCTGAACCGGCTTGAGGAGCATCAGAAGGGCACGATCGTCATCGACGGGATCGAGCTGACCAACAACCTGAAGAACATCGAACTGGTCCGCCGCGAAGTCGGCATGGTGTTCCAGCACTTCAACCTGTTCCCGCATCTGACCGTGCTGGAGAACTGCACGCTCGCCCCGATCTGGGTCCGCAAGATGCCGAAGGCGGAGGCGGAAGAGCGGGCGATGAGCTACCTGACGCGGGTGCGCATCGCCGAGCAGGCCAAGAAATATCCCGGCCAGCTGTCGGGCGGCCAGCAGCAGCGCGTCGCCATCGCCCGGTCGCTGTGCATGAGCCCGAAGGTGATGCTGTTCGACGAGCCGACCTCCGCGCTCGACCCCGAAATGGTCAAGGAGGTGCTGGACGTCATGATCGGGCTGGCCGAGGACGGCATGACCATGCTGTGCGTGACGCACGAGATGGGCTTCGCCAAGTCGGTCGCCGACCGCGTCATCTTCATGGACCGCGGCGAGATCGTGGAGCAGGACACGCCGGACGCGTTCTTCTCCAACCCCAAGTCGGAGCGCACGCGCCTCTTCCTCAGCCAAATTCTAAACCACTGATCCGGGCAGCAGGCCGGCACTTCCGTCCGGCCTGCTATTTGGAAATAAAACACCTCGAGTTGGGGTGCGCGACGCAATGTCCTGTGGCGTCGCGCACCAGTTTGCGGTTCAATCGGTCGCCCGACGTGCTGTTCGACCGATCCGCTTACGGAGACCGAGGTTATGGACCTGCTTAGCCCCCGTCCCAGCGTTGGCCAGATCAAGCCGTACCGTCCCGCTCGCCCGCCTCGCGACGGCCGCCGGTGGATCGACCTGTCGCTGACCCACAATCCGCTCGGACCCAGCCCGCTGGCGCTGGACGCCTATTGCGAGGCGGCCACGCGCATCCATTGCTATCCCGACTGGGATCAGGAACCGCTGCGCCACGCCATTGCGCGCCGTCATTCCATCGACGCCGACCGCATCGTCTGCACCGCCGGGTCGGAGGAACTGATCCATCTGGTCGCCCAGGCCTTCGCCGGCCCCGGTGACGAGGTTCTGTGCCACGAGCGGGGCTATCGCGGATTCCTCAAGGCGATCCGCGCCGCCGGGGCAACCGCAGTCGTGGCCGCGGAGCGCGACATGGTGGTGGATGTGGAGGCGATGATTGACCGCGCCAGCGAGCGCACGAAGATCTGCTTCCTCGCCAACCCCAACAATCCGACCGGTACCTACATTCCAGCGGAGGCGGTGCAGCGACTGCGCGCCGGTTTGCCGTCCACCACACTGCTGGTGCTGGATTCGGCCTATGCCGATTATTGCCGGATGCCGGACTACAGCGACGGCACGGAGATCGTCGAGAATTCCGACAATGTCCTGTTGATCCGCACATTCTCCAAGATGCACGGGCTGGCGGGCTTGCGGGTCGGCTGGGGCTATGGTCCCGCCACGGTGATCGAGGCGGTGAATGCCATCCGCGGTGCCTTCAACGTCTCGCTGCCCGCCCAACTGACCGCCGCCGCCGCTCTCAGCGATGCGGAGCATGAGGAGGCGACCTTTGCCCACAATGCGCGGTGGCTGCCCTGGCTGTCGCGCGAGTTGGAGCGGGTGGGGCTGCGCGTCTATCCCAGCGTTTGCAACTTCGTGCTGGCCCGCGTGCCGACCGATCCGTCGCTCGGCACCCAGGCGGTCATCGACCATCTCGCCCGCCGCGGCATCCTGGTGAAGCCGGTGACCGAGTACGGCCTGTCCGACTGCCTGCGCATCACCATCGGCCGCGAGGAGGAGAACAAGGCGCTGGTGGTGGCGCTGGCGGAGATTCTCGGTTGATCAGGCCGGCCGGAAGCTGCGACGGAACGACGCGAACAGAACGCACGGATTTTCGCCTCTTTTGATGCAGATCAACGAACGGTCTATGCGTTTCCGGATAAGGTCCTTCTTGTCTCTAACCCTCCCTGTATCACTGAGCCGGAGCATCCGCATGGATGTCTCCGGCTTTTTCTTTTCGGCCGGGGGGTGACGGAAAGTGCCTGTCCGTTGACCTGCATCAAGGCGGGAGGGGGTGGATGGGCGTAGACCTCTGACTGTCTCTAACCCTCCCTGTTTCACAGGAGGCCCCGGTTCCGGTGCCTCCTGTTTTTTTGTCCGCGTTTTGGACGGCAACGCCTACGAGGGCGGGCGCGTGCGATTCCAGCGCAGGACCAGCCCGATCACCGACAGCGGCACCACGATGACGGCGCCGATCAGGATGTAGGGCAGGGCCCAGCGGCCGGCGTCGATCATCAGCGCGACGATGTCCTGCACCGTCTGCCAGCTGTTCGTCAGGATGCTGGCCGGATCGATGTGCAGGAACGACAGCACGAAGCCGACGACGAAGCACAGCACCAGCGTCCGAATGATCCAACCCACCAAGGCTTCACCTCACGCTCGTCACGGTGGAGCATGCGCTCCGCCTGAAGCAACGCGCCGCCCCGCGACCGGGTTCCGGCGCCGTCAAACGGCCTCCCGCTCCACCGATAACGCGCGCGGCAGCTTGAAGACGATGTTCTCCGTCGCCGTGCGCAGCTCCTCCACCGTCACGTCGAAACGGGCGCGGGCGGCCTCGATGACCTCCTCCACCAGCACTTCCGGCGCCGATGCACCGGCGGTGATGCCGAGGCGGGCGACGCCGGACAGCGCGTCCCAATCGATGTCGTCGGCGCGCTGGACCAGTTGGGCGGCCGGGCAGCCATGGGTCTTCGCCACCTCCACCAGCCGCTTGGAGTTGGAGGAGTTCGGTGCCCCCAGCACCAGCAGCGCGTCCACCTTCGGTGCGATGGCCTTCACCGCCGCCTGGCGGTTGGTGGTGGCGTAGCAGATGTCTTCCTTCTTCGGCCCGGCGATGGCGGGGAAGCGGGCCTGGAGCGCGGCCAGGATCTCCGTCGTCTCGTCGACCGACAGGGTGGTTTGGGTGGCGTAGGCGAGGTTTTCCGGGTCGCGGACCTCCAGCGTCGCCACGTCGGCCACCGTCTCCACCAGCACCACGGCGCCGTCGGGCAACTGGCCCATGGTGCCGATCACCTCCGGGTGGCCGGCATGGCCGATCAGGACGATCTGCTTGCCTTCGTCGAAATGCCGTTCGGCCTCGCGATGCACCTTGCTGACCAGCGGGCAGGTGGCGTCGAGATAGAACAGCCCGCGCGCCTCGGCCGCCTGCGGCACCGATTTCGGCACACCATGGGCGGAGAAGACCACCGGGCGGCCGTCCGGCACCTCGGTCAGTTCGTCGACGAAGATGGCGCCCTTGGCTTCCAGGCTTTCAACCACGAAGCGGTTGTGGACGATCTCGTGCCGGACATAGACCGGCGCCCCATAGCGGTCGAGCGCCGTCTCGACGATCTGGATCGCCCGGTCCACCCCGGCGCAGAAGCCGCGCGGCGCCGCCAGCAGGATCGTCAAGGCCCGGGTGGCCTGGGGAGAGGTCGTGGTCATATGCGCTGTACCGCCCTTGCGTGGAGTGGGTCGCCCTTAGGTGGTCCTGCGCCAGACGGTCACAAGGGATAGAACCGCCGCGCGGTCTTGTGCCGGTCAAGCTGGGACACTAAAGTCGCGGTCCAACAGCCCGTCAACCGATCAGGCCGAACCGATGGACCGCCGCGACCGTAATATAGGAACCCCCGCCCGGAAAAGCCCGCTGGCGTCCCTCTTTGGGATGGGCCGCCCTGCGCTGCTCGCGGCCGGGGCCGTGCTGGTGCTTTCCGGCTGCTCCGGCCTGGGGATGGGGCCGACGAATCCGTCGGAAGCGGCGCTGGCCTGCCCGAAGGTCAACATCGTCCGCGACCTGCAGGAAGTGACGGTCTTCCGCCCCGGCGGCAAGGACCTGACCGATCTGGAGTCGCGCGCCGCCCTGGTCGATTTCACCGGCAGCTGCGACTACACCAGCAACGGCGTCACCGTGAACGTGAACGTCTATCTAGTGGCCGAGCGCGGCCCGGCCCTTCAGGGCAACACCGCCAAGTACCAGTATTTCGTAGCATTGGCCCAGCCAGACGACACGCTGGTGTCGAAGGCCTATTTCGACACCGACGTGACCTTCGTCCCAGGCCAGCCGCGCGCCGGCACCCGCGAGGAGTTGACGCCGAAGATCCCGCTGCCCAAGGACGCCAACGCCAAGGACTGGAAGATCTATCTCGGCTTCCAGCTGACGCCGGAGCAGCTGAACTTCAATCGGACGCAGATGAAGAAGTAAGGTCGCTGTTGATCGGTGCCTGATCGTTGCCCTTTTTGCCGTCATTCCCGCGAAGGCGGGAATCCAGCCGCATCAAACGCTTGACCTGGAAGCCTGGATCCCCGCCTTCGCGCACTGCTGTCCGGGATTTTTGGATGGATTGAAGCTGCACGGCAGACAAAGCCAGAGTTCTGGCCCAAAATCGCAGTCGCCAAACATAGATTTTGAGGTCTGCCGTGCCGTTCCAAGCTAGCGGATTTTTGCGCCTTGTGGAACCTCTGGACCGTCGTGTGGTGAACGGGATTGTGGCGCGGCACCGTGGCAATCATGGGGTTGGGAGTGGTGACAAGGGCTGGACGTGCCAGCGGCACCTGAAGGCGATGCTTTTCGCCCAGTTCGCCGGGCTGAAGAGCCTTCGCGAGATTGCGGAGGGGTTGGCGGCCCAACCGGCAGGGCTTTACCACACCGGGCTGCGGCCGGTTAGCAAGAGCACGCTCAGCGATGCCTCGGCGGCCCGGCCTGCGGCGGTGTTCCGGGAGATTGCCGAACAGGTCATGGGCGGCTTGGCCCGATCGGCGCGTCAGGAAAGCCGGGAGTTGGTGCGGCTGATCGACGGCTCTGCGATCATGTTGCGGGACCGCCGCTTCAACTGGGCCGAAGCCGATTCGCGCTGCCGTGGCCTGAAGCTCCATCTGGTCTACGATCCGCGGACAGCCACGCCGGTGCATTTTGCCGTGGAAACGCCCAAGCTCAGCGAAATCAAGATGGCGCGACGCCTGCCGTTCGCTGCCGGGGCCACCTATGTCTTTGACAAGGGATACACGGATTACCGCTGGTGGCATGAGATCACCATGGCGCAGGCGCTGTTCGTGACCCGGCTGAAGGCCAATGCACACCGCCGTGTAGAGCGAACCGTGGAGGCGGTTGGCGACAACATCGTGGCGGACCGCCGGGTGAAGGTCGGCCACAAAAAGCCGCGTGGCGGCGCGACCAACCCACTCTACGACGCCGAACTTCGTGAAGTGGTGGTGGCGCGTCCGGATAAGGAGCCACTCCATCTGATCACCAATGATCTTGACCGGACTGCTCAGGAGATCGCCGACCTTTATAAGGAGCGTTGGCAGATTGAGTTGTTTTTCAAGTGGATCAAACAGAACCTGAAGCTGAAGACATTCTTCGGTCGCTCGGAGAATGCCGTCAGAATTCAGATCTACACGGCATTGATTGCCTTCTGCTTGTTGCGGCTGTTCCAGAACACCTACGCCAAAAACCATGTCGGCGGTGCGAAGGCCCTGAAGATCAGGCTCAAGGTTGCACTCTTCGAACCTTTCGACACCACCAATCATTGTCCGACAAGACCACGGCCACCGCAAAAAAGACCGCCAGACCGTCAACTTAGTCTGCCCCTGGCGGAGCCCTGAAAATCCCGGACAGCAGTGCGCCTTCGCGGGGATGACAGCCGACGAGAGCGCGGGCTTGGCACCGGATCCGCTGATTGACAAACCTGTCTAATCGCGACAGTGTGCCGCCATCACGCCGATGATCCCTCGCGGGAGAGATCGCTTGTGAGCTTGTCGTAAATCGACAGGTTCTCAGGCGGCGCCGAAGGAGCAACCGCCCCCGGAAACTCTCAGGCAAAAGGACCGCAAGGGGATAAGGCAACTCTGGAAAGCAGCCTCGGCGCCCAATCGCCGCGACTCACCGAAGGAGTAAACCGGGTGTCCGGCTCGACCGGACGGCGGTGAATCTCTCAGGTCCAAGACAGAGGGGGCAGCTTCCTGCATCGATCCCGATGCGGGCGCTGAAACCTTGTCGGAGGACCCGCGCGTGACCGAGGCCGCAACCGCTCTCAAAACCACCCCGCTGCACGCGCTCCATGTCGAGCTTGGCGCCCGCATGGTGCCTTTCGCCGGCTATGACATGCCGGTGCAGTATCCGCTGGGCATCCTGAAGGAGCACCAGCACACCCGCGAAAAGGCCGGGCTGTTCGACGTGTCCCACATGGGGCAGGTCCGCCTGACCGGCGCCGATCCCGCCGCCGCCCTGGAAACGCTGGTTCCCGGCGACATCAAGGGGCTGGCGCAAGGCCGCATGCGCTACACGCTGTTCCTGAACGAGCAGGGCGGCATCCTCGACGACCTGATGGTGACCAATGCCGGCGACCACCTGTTCCTGGTGGTGAACGCCGCCTGCAAGGAGCAGGACGTCGCCCATCTGCGCGCGAAGCTGGCCGGCAAGGCCGAGGTGGAGTTGCTCGACGATCTGGCGCTGATGGCTCTCCAGGGTCCGATGGCGGCCGAGGTGATGGCCCGCTTCGTGCCGGAAGCCGCCACCATGAAGTTCATGAGCTACCTGTCCGCCACCTTCAAGGGCGTGCCGGTGATCCTGACCCGCTCCGGCTACACCGGCGAGGACGGCTACGAGATCTCCTGCGACAAGGGCGATGCCGAGATGATCGCCCGCGCGCTGCTGGCCGAATCGGAGGTCGAGGCGATCGGGCTGGGTGCCCGCGATTCGCTGCGGCTGGAGGCTGGGCTCTGCCTGTATGGCCACGACATCGACACCACCACCACGCCGGTCGAAGGCGCGCTGGAATGGACGCTGCCGAAGCGCCGCCGCGCCGAGGGTGGCTTCCCCGGTTATGACATCATCCACCGGCAGCTGACCGAGGGCGCCACGCGCCGCCGTGTCGGCATCCAGCCGGAAGGCCGCCAGCCGGCCCGTGAGCACACCGAAATCCAGGATGCCAACGGCAACCGCATCGGCGAGATCACCAGCGGCGGCTTCGGCCCGACCGCCGGCGCGCCGGTCGCCATGGGCTATGTCGACATCGCGAACTCCGCGGTGGGGACGCCGCTGACGCTGATGGTGCGCGGCAAGCCGCTGCCCGCCCGCGTCGCCGCCACGCCTTTCGTGCCGCAACGCTATTACCGGGGCTGACGCCTCTCTTCCTCGACCACAAACAACCTTTTTGATCAGGGATCCTTTCCGATGAGCAAGAAATTCACCAAGGACCACGAGTGGGTTCAGGTCGATGGCGATGTCGCCACCGTCGGCGTCACCGACTTCGCCCAGAGCCAGCTGGGCGACGTTGTGTTCGTCGAGCTGCCCGAGGCCGGCCGCGTGCTGGAGCAGGGCAAGGAAGCCGCCGTCGTCGAATCGGTGAAGGCCGCCAGCGACGTGTACGCCCCGGTGTCGGGCACCGTCGTGGAGGCCAACCAGGCCCTGGTGGACGACCCGTCGATGGTCAACAGCGCCGCCGAGACTGATGGCTGGTTCTTCAAGGTCCAGTTGAAGGACGCCTCCGAGCTCGATGGCTTGATGGACGAATCGGCCTACAAGGCCTTCGTGGAGGAATCCCACTAACATGCGCTATCTGCCCCTGACCGAGGCCGACCGGCAGTCGATGCTGGAGGCCGTCCGCGCAACATCGGTCGAAGACCTGTTCCGCGATGTTCCAAAGGCGGCCCAACTGGCCGGCCCGATCGGGGGCTTGCCCAACCACATGGGCGAGCTTGAGGTCGAACGGCTGCTTGGCTCGATGGCGGCGAAGAACCTGCCGGCGGGATCGGTGCCGAGCTTCCTTGGCGCCGGCGCCTACCGCCACCATGTGCCGGCCACCGTCGACCATCTGGTCCAGCGCGGCGAGTTCCTGACCGCCTACACGCCGTACCAGCCGGAGGTGAGCCAGGGCACGCTGCAGGTCCTGTTCGAATTCCAGACCCAGGTCGCGCTGCTGACCGGCATGGATGTGGCCAACGCCTCGATGTATGACGGCGCCACCTCCTGCGCCGAGGCGGTGATGATGGCCAACCGCGTCACCCGGCGGAAGAAGGCGATCCTGTCCGGCGGCCTGCACCCGCACTACCGCGACGTGACCACCACCGACGCCCGCTTCATCGGCTTCGAGGCGGTGGCTCTGCCGGCCGCCCCGACTGGCGGCGAGGATCTGCTGGCGCTGGTCGACGACAAGACCTCCTGCGTCGTCGTGCAGAACCCCGACGTGTTCGGCCATGTCCGCGACTACACCGATCTGGCCGCGGCTTGCCAAGCCAAGGGCGCGCTGCTGATCGTCGTGGTGACGGAAGCGCTGTCGCTCGGCCTGCTGACCCCGCCGGGCGACATGGGTGCCGACATCGTCGCGGCGGAAGGCCAGTCCTTCGGCAACGCGCTGAACTTCGGCGGCCCCTATGTCGGGCTGTTCGCGGTGAAGGACAAATATGTCCGCCAGATGCCGGGCCGCCTGTGCGGCGAGACGGTGGACGCCGATGGCCGCCGCGGTTTCGTGCTGACGCTCTCCACCCGCGAGCAGCACATCCGCCGCGAGAAGGCGACCTCGAACATCTGCACCAACTCCGGCCTGTGCGCGCTGGCCTTCTCGATCCATGTCAGCCTGCTGGGCGAGGCGGGGATCACGCAGTTGGCCCAGCTGAACCATGCCAAGGCGGTCCAGATGGCCGACAAGCTGGCGGCGGTTCCGGGTGTCGAGGTGCTCAACGACGGCTTCTTCAACGAATTCACCGTGAAGCTGCCGAAGCCGGCCGCTGCGGTGGTCGAGGAGCTTGCCAAGCGCCGCATCCTGGGCGGCGTGCCGGTGTCGCGCCTCTATCCGGGCGAGATGGAGGACCTGATGCTGGTCGCCGTCACCGAGACCAACACCGATGCGGACATGGACGCCTTCGCTGCCGCTCTGACTGAAATTCTTGGATCTGGGGTTCTGGCATGAGCATGAACAACCAGGGCCGTCCCTCGGCCATTCCCGCCGGCAGCGTCGGGTTCGACAGCGTGACCGGCACCGTCACCGGCAACCGTGGCCTCCAGATCGAAGAGCCGCTGATCTTCGAACAGGACAGCGCCGGCCGCACCGGCGTCGACCTGCCCGACGTGCCGAAGGTGGCTTCGCGCCTGGGCGCGGTGAAGCCGCGCGCCAAGGTCGGGCTGCCCGGCCTCGCCGAGCCGCAGGTGGTCCGCCACTACACCCGCCTGTCGCAGAAGAACTACGCCATCGACAGCGGATTCTATCCGCTGGGCTCCTGCACGATGAAGCACAACCCGCGCCTGAACGAGAAGATGGCGCGGCTTGCCGGCTTCTCCGACGTGCACCCGATGCAGCCGGTCAGCACGGTGCAGGGTGCGCTGGAACTGATGGACCAGCTGGCCCATTGGCTGAAAACGCTGACCGGCATGGCCGCCGTGACGCTGGCGCCCGCCGCCGGCGCCCATGGCGAAATGTGCGGCATCATGGCGATCCGCTCGGCGCATGAGGCCAAGGGTGACAGCGGACGCACCAAGATCCTGGTGCCGGAGAGCGCCCACGGCACCAATCCGGCGACCGCCGCCGCCTGCGGCTACAGCGTCGATGCCATCCCGGCGACCGCCGATGGCCGCGTCGATCTGGAGGCGCTGAAGGCGAAGCTCGGTCCCGACGTGGCCGGCCTGATGCTGACCAACCCCAACACCTGCGGCCTGTTCGAACGCGACATCATCGCGATCGCCGAGGCGGTGCATGCGGCGGGCGGTTATTTCTACTGCGATGGCGCCAACTTCAACGCCATCGTCGGGCGGGTGCGTCCGGCCGACCTCGGCATCGACGTCATGCACATCAACCTGCACAAGACCTTCTCCACCCCGCATGGCGGCGGCGGTCCGGGGTCGGGGCCGGTTGTGTTCGCGGAGTCGCTGGCGCCTTACATCCCGGTGCCCTACGTGACGCATGGCAAGGACGGCTTCGCGCTGGTGGAGAACGCCGGCGACGGCCTGGCCTTCGGCCGCATGAAGGCCTTCCACGGCCAGATGGGCATGTTCGTCCGCGCGCTGTCCTACATGCTGAGCCACGGCGCCGACGGGCTGTGGCAGGCGTCGGGCGACGCGGTGCTGAACGCCAACTATGTCATGGCGCGGCTGGAGGACGTGATGACGGCCTCCTTCGAAGGGCCGTGCATGCACGAGTGCCTGTTCGACGACCGCTTCCTGAAGGGGACGGGGGTCACCACGCTCGACATGGCGAAGGCGCTGATCGACGAGGGCTTCCACCCGATGACCATGTATTTCCCGCTGGTCGTCCACGGTGCCCTGCTGATCGAGCCGACCGAAACGGAAAGCAAGGCCAGCCTCGACCAGTTCGTCGACGCGCTGCGCGCGCTGGCCGAGCGGGCGAAATCGGGGGATGTGGCTTACTTCCAGGCTGCTCCGCGCCTGACGCCGCGCCGTCGCCTGGATGAGACGGCCGCCGCCCGCAAGCCGGTCCTGCGCTGGACCCCGCCGGTGCCGGCGGAGGCTCTGGCGGCGGAGTAAGTAAGGGGCTCTGCGTGGAAGCTCCCTCTCCCGCAGTGGGAGAGGGAGCTTCCGCCGCTCACTTGTCGGTCTTGTCGACGTACTTGTCGGCCTTCTTCTGATCCTCGGCGGCTTCGCGGGACATCTCCTCGCCGATCCTGGGGTCGATGCGCTTGGCTTCCTCGATCAGGTCGCGCGCCTTGCGGGGATCGCCGCCGGCGGCCTTGTCCAGTGCCTGCTCGGCCAGATCGTGGGCCTTCTTGTGTTCCGGGCTGTCTTCGTGGCGGGTGGCCATGGGGCGCTCTCCTGTATTTTGGGAGTATGGAACCGGACGTTGTCCAACAGAAGGCGACCGCCAGGGTTCCGCTCTCCGCAGCGCACAAAATTTTTTCGAAGAGCATGGAATAGGGAAGTTAGTCTGCCCGTTTGTGCGGATGTCCGGTGGCGAACGGCCACCCAGCAACAGGGCAACGCGAACTCCCCATGAGCAACCCGAAGAACTCGATCCGGCGCGCAGCCATCGCCGCCGCACTGCTGGCCGTGACCGCCGGCCACGCGTCCTTCTGGTCCTGGCGCAACGCGCCCACGGCGGTGGACGCGGAACCCGGCCGCATCGAATCCGTCTCCTATTCGCCTTCGGGCCGCAATTACGATCCCAACCACCAGCCGATCGTCCCGCGCAAGGACATCGAGAAGGACATGACCGCCATCGCCGGCTTCGCCGATGGCGTCCGTACCTACTCGACGCTGGGCTCGCAGGGCGAGGTGCCGGAGATCGCGGTGTCCAAGGGGCTGGACGTCACGCTCGGCATCTGGCTGAGCAAGGACAAGGTCCGCAACGAGCGCGAAGTCCTGCACGGCATTGCGCTGGCCAAGGAATTCCGCGGCATCAAGCGGATCGTCGTCGGCAACGAGACGCTGCTGCGTGCCGAACTGACCGACGCCGAGCTGGCCGGCTACATCAAGCGCGTGCGCGCCGCCGTTCCGGCTTCGATCAAGGTCGGCACCGCCGACGTGTGGTCGGAGATGGTCAAGGCCGATGCCACGGTGAAGGCGTCCGACTTCATGGGCGTCCACGTGCTGCCCTACTGGGAAGGCGTGCCGGTCACCGATGCGCTGACCTGGATCCGCGACCGGCTTGACACCGTGCGCAAGGCGCATCCGGGCAAGCAGCTGTTCGTGGGCGAGGTGGGCTGGCCGTCGGGCGGCGAGAACTTCCACGACGCCTATCCGACGCCGGAGGCGCAGGCCGCCGTCGTTCGTGGGTTCGCGGCGGAAGCCAACGCTCTCGGCATCCATTACAACGTCGTCGAGGCCTTCGACGGCATCTGGAAGTCGACCATCGAAGGCTCGCCCGGCCCGACCTGGGGCGTGTTGGATGCCGACCGTCAGCCGAAATGGTCGATGACCGGTGCGGTCGCCGCCCCCTATGGCGACCGGGTCGGTGCGGGCGTCGCGCTCGCCGTCGGCCTCGCCCTGTCGGCTTTCGCGGTGTTCCGCCGCCGGACCAACGCCGGTTTTGCGCTGGCCGCCTCGATGGGCGCCAACATCATCGGCTTCGCCATCGGTTCGGCCGTCGCCGGTGCCTTCGCCGAGTATCTGACCTTCGGTGCGCTGACCACCTGGGGCTCCGCCTTCGCGCTGGGCGCCCTGATGATGAGCGTCGCCTTCGCCGATCTGGTGGACGTTGCCCGCCGGCTGCTGACCGGCCGCGCTCCGGCGCTGCTGCCGCATGCCGTGCCCAGCATCGACCACAAGCCGATGGTTTCCATCCACGTCGCCGCCTGCCGCGAGCAGCCGGACGTGCTGAACGCCACGCTGGCCTCGCTGTCGCGGCTGGACTACCCGAACTATGAGGTCGTCGTCCTCATCAACAACACCGAGGAGGAGCATCTCGTCCGCCCGGTGGAGGAGATGTGCCGGGCGCTGGGGCGCAAGTTCAAGTTCCACTGGTACAAGAAGATCTCCGGCTTCAAGGCCGGCGCCCTGAACGCCGCTCTGCGCCACACCGATCCGTCGGCGGAGATCGTCGCCGTGCTGGATGCCGACTACACCGTGTCGCCCGACTGGCTGTCGAAGCTGGCCCCGACCTTCGCCGACCCGTCGGTCGGCATCGTCCAGGCCCCGCAGGAGCACCGCGACGGCCACGAGACGGCGCTGAAGGCCGCCATGACCGCCGAATACCGCCCCTTCTTCGACGTCGGCATGCAGGAAGGCGTGTCGTCCCAGGCCTTCATTTGCCACGGCACGATGATCATGCTCCGCCGCTCGGCGATGGATCAGGTCGGCGGCTGGTCGGAAGCCGGCATCTGCGAGGACACCGAACTGGGCCTGCGCATCCTGTCGGCCGGCTACCGCGCCGCCTACACCGACGAGCGGCTCGGTGCGGGGCTGGCCCCGGACAACTTCATGCAGTTCCGCAAGCAGCGTGACCGCTGGGTGTTCGGTTCCACGCAGATCGTCCGCGCCCACTGGAAGAAGTTCCTGCCGGGTTCGGCCGAGCTGAGCGCGCGGCAGAAGCTGGGCTACGTCACCAACTGGATCCGCTGGTGGTCCGACGCCGTCGGCCTGTTCGCCGCCGCCGCCGCCGTGGTCTGGACCTTCGCCTCGCTGGTTCTGCCGCTGCATCTGCCGCCGGTGGCCGCCACCGCCGCCGTGCTGAGCGCCCTGGTCCTGCGTGCCGGCTCCAGCCTGTTGGCGTCGCGCTATGCCTCCGGCAACAGCTGGAAGGAAAGCCTGGGTGCCTGCGCCGTCGGCATGGCGCTGTCCACCACCGTCGCCCTGGCCGTCATGCGTGGCCTGTTCCGTAAGCAGGACGCCTTCCGGGTGACTGCCAAGGGTGGTAAGCGCACCGCCGGCCGCTTCTGCGCCAAGCCCGAAGCGTGGCTGTCCGCCGCCCTGGTCGCCTCCTCGGCCACCGCCGCCCTGGTCAACCCGCTTGGCACCCTGTCGCTGGAGCTGTGGTCGGTGCTGCTCGCCGCCATGGCGGTGCCGAACCTGATGGCCGTCGCTTTCGGTATCGGTGACATGCTGCCGGTCCGCGAGACCAAGCCGGCGCTGGTCCCCGCCGCCCAGCAGGCCAACACGGCCGGCCAGGAGCAGGGGGCGAACCGTCCGGTCGCGGCGTAAATTTCCTCGGCCATATGCAAAGCACGGCCCCTTTCCCGCCTGCAAGGCGGGGGAGGGGCCGACTTTTTTGGGGGTGGAGTCGCTTTTCCCACCAAGGTGAAACTTGTCGGCAACAGCGCTTCGTGCCTACCATCGGCGGCTGAAACCGACAAGAACGCGCGACCCAACGCGCCAAGCAACCTCTGGAGGGAGAGCGCCATGCATGTCGTCAAAGCGTCCGACCAGTCTCCGCCGTCGCTGCTGTCGGGCGACAATCGGACTCAACTGGAAAATTGGCTGGCCGCACAGGCCGGCGCATCCCGCGTCGTGGTGACTGAGGATGGACGGCTCGGCGGTGGCGCGATCTCTCTGAACCTTGCGGTGACTCTGGACATTGATGCCGGGCCGTTTGCCGGGCGGCATGCCTGCGTGCTGCGGGCCGAGGGCGGCGGGCGTATTTCGGCCAGCATCGGCAAGCTGCGGGAGTTCGTGGTGCTGCGCGCCGCCTTCGCCGGCGGGGTGATGGCGCCGGAACCGCTGTTCGCCTGCGACGACCCGGCCGTGCTGGGCCATGACTTCTACATCATGCGCCGCGCCGAGGGGCTGGGCGCCGGCCATGCGGTGACGCGGTCGGAAGCGGCCCAGCCTGAACTGGCGCGCGAGCTTGGCCGGCAACTCGGCCTGCTGCACCGGATCGCCCCGGAAACCGAGGGGCTGGAGCGGTTGGGCGAGGTGCCGGAATGCCCGGCGCAGGAGACGCTCGCCCAGTACCGCCGCTGGTTCGGCGACCTTGGGCGCCGCGATCCGGTGATCGCCTGGGGGCTGCGCTGGATGGAGGTCAACGCGCCGCTGCCGGGGGCGGTGGTGCTGTGCCATCGCGATTTCCGCACCGGCAACTATCTGGTCAAGGAAGGCGCGCTGACCGCGATTCTGGATTGGGAGTTCGCCGGATTCAGCGACCCGATGGAGGATCTGGGCTGGTTCTGCGCCCGCTCCTGGCGGTTCCGCCGGCCCGACCGCGAAGCGGGCGGCATCGCCGACCGGGCGGACTTCTACGCCGGCTATGAGGAGACCTCCGGCCGCCGCGTCGATCCGGCGCGCGTCGCCTATTGGGAGACAGCCGCTTACCTGCGCTGGGCGGCCATCGCGGTGGAGCAGGGGCTGCGTCACAGCTCCGGTGCCGAGCCTTCGCTGGAACTGGCGCTGACCGGGCGGATGCTGCCGGAGATCGAGATGGACATGTTGCGCCACCTCCGCGCCATCGGCGGCATGGCGTCCGGTGCGGTGGAGAAGGTGGCCTGATGCGCGCCAATCCCGACGCCCGCGGTCTGCTGCAGATCGCCGCCTCCACCTTCCGTGCCGATGTGCTTCCCCATGTGGCGCCGGAAGCGCGCTTCGCCGCGCTGATGGTCGCCAACGCGCTGGAGATCGCCGAGCGCGAGTTGAAGGGGTTGGATACCGCCGGCCATTCGATGCTGGCGGCACTCGCCCTGCTCTATGGTGAGGACGCCGACGACGGGCTGTCCGGTGACGATCTGCGAAAGCGGGTGGAGGCCCTGCAGCATCGCTTGTGCATCGAGATCGGCGCCGGTGATTTCGACCACGAAGGCCAGGACGTGCTGATGGATTCGCTGGAGGCCATTGTCCAGGCGCGTCTGGGAATATCGAACCCGAAGGCGTTGGGACCACAGTAAGGCGGTTCCGGGTCGGCGCTGCGTCTCGCCCTGCACGGGATGCAGTGCCGCTCAGCCTGCGCTCGACAGTCGGGGGCGTTGCGGCCATATAATCGGTTCCCGTTCCGTACCCCTCCTCTGATCGGATCGCCGCCCCATGGCAAGTCCCGTTCTGTCCGCCATTCCCGCCCGGCCGCTCGCGAAGCTGGAAGCCGGAAAGCAGTTCGTCATTTCGTCGGAGTTCGAACCCGCGGGCGACCAGCCGAATGCGATTGAGGAGCTGACTGCCGGGCTGCGGCAGGGCGAGAAGGATCAGGTGCTGCTGGGCGTCACCGGGTCGGGCAAGACTTTCACCATGGCGCACGTCATCCAGACGGTGCAACGCCCGACGCTGATTCTGGCACCCAACAAGACGCTGGCGGCGCAGCTGTATGGCGAGATGAAGTCCTTCTTCCCGAACAATGCGGTGGAATACTTCGTCTCCTACTACGACTATTATCAGCCGGAAGCCTACGTCCCGCGCACCGACACCTATATCGAGAAGGAATCTTCGATCAACGAGCAGATCGACCGTATGCGCCACTCGGCGACGCGGGCTCTGCTGGAGCGCGACGACGTCATCATCGTCGCGTCGGTGTCCTGCATCTACGGTATCGGTTCGGTCGAAACCTATTCGGAGATGACCGTCGATCTGCGCAAGGGCGAGGTGATCGCCCAGCCGGAGCTGCTGCGCAAGCTGACCGAGCTTCAGTACAAGCGCAACGACGCCGCCTTCGGCCGCGGCCTGTTCCGCGTGCGCGGCGACACGGTGGAGCTGTTCCCGGCCCACATGGAAGACCGGGCGTGGCGCATCTCGCTGTTCGGCGACGAGATCGAAGGCATCCACGAGATCGATCCGCTGACCGGAGAAAAGCTCGCGGCGCTGGAGGCCGTGCGCGTCTATCCGAACAGCCACTATGTGACGCCGAAGCCGACGCTGAATCAGGCGATCAACCAGATCAAGAAGGACCTGAAGGACCGGCTGGAGGAGTTCGCCGCCGAAGGCAAGCTGCTGGAAGCCCAGCGGCTGGAACAGCGCACCACCTTCGACATCGAGATGATGGCGGCAACGGGGTCCTGTGCCGGTATTGAGAATTATTCCCGCTATCTGACCGGCCGCGCGGCGGGCGACCCGCCGCCGACCCTGTTCGAGTATCTGCCGGGCGACGCCCTGCTGATCGTCGACGAGAGCCACGTCATGGTGCCGCAGATCGGCGGCATGTATCGCGGCGACTTGGTGCGGAAATCGACGCTGTCCGATTACGGCTTCCGGCTGCCCAGCGCCAAGGACAACCGGCCGCTGAAGTTCGAGGAATGGGAGGGGATGCGGCCGCAGACGGTCTTCGTTTCCGCCACCCCCGGCCCGTGGGAGTTGGAGCGCACCGGCGGCGTCTTCACCGAGCAGTTGGTCCGCCCGACCGGCCTGATCGACCCGCCGGTGATCGTCCGTCCGACCGAAACCCAGGTCGATGACCTGATCGGCGAGTGCAAGGAGGTGGTCGCCAAGGGCTATCGCGTGCTGGTCACCACCCTGACCAAGAAGATGGCGGAGGCGCTGACCGAGTACATGCACGAGGCGGGATTGCGCGTGCGCTACATCCACTCCGACGTGGAGACGCTGGAGCGCATCGAGATCATCCGCGACCTGCGGCTGGGCGCCTATGACGTGCTGGTCGGCATCAACCTGCTGCGCGAGGGGTTGGACATCCCGGAATGCGCGCTGGTGGCGATCCTAGATGCCGACAAGGAAGGCTATCTACGTTCCAAGACCTCGCTGATCCAGACCATCGGCCGTGCGGCGCGCAACGTCGATGGCCGGGCGATCCTCTATGCCGACAAGATCACCGACAGCATGAAGTACGCCATCGACGAGACGGCGCGCCGCCGTGAGAAGCAGATGGCCTACAATCTGGAACACGGCATCACACCGGAATCGGTCAAGAAGGCCATCGGCGACATTCTGGAGAGCGTGTTCGAGCGCGGCGACCATGTGACGGTGAAGACCGGCCTGAATTCCAACGAGCTGGTCGGGCACAACCTCAAGAACGTCATCGCCGATCTGGAAAAGCGTATGCGCGCTGCCGCCGCCGATCTGGAATTCGAAGAGGCCGCCCGCCTGCGCGACGAGTTGCGCCGGCTGGAGGCGATGGATCTGGGACTGGAGACCCCCGGCAGCATCGGAATCAGCAGCGCCCGCCAAGGCCGCGGCATTCCTGAAGGCGCTCCGAAGAAGCAGGGCCGCCGCCGCCGGGGACCTTGACCAGCCCTTGTCGTCGGCAGGTTGCAACACCATACTTCCGCTTCCCGCGGGATGACGCGGGAAAGCAGGAGGGTCGAGGTTTGCTGGTTCGTCGTGTCGTGATGGTGCCGTTGATTGCGCTGGTGCTGTGGGGCGCCGGCATCGCGTCGGCACCCATCGCCACAGCGGCGGATGCCAAATCCGCAGCGAAGCCGGACGCGGTGGCCGAACTGCCCCCGCCCTCGCTCAAGACCAAATCCACCGATTGCGAGCTGGCCGAGCAGGGCGACGCCAATGCCGCCTTCCGGCTGGCCCGCCGTTATCTGTTCGGAAGAGGCGTGCGCAAGGACCGGCGGCTCGGCACCGCATGGCTGCGCGCCGCCGCCTCGCGCGGGCATCCGGAGGCGCGGCGGCTCGTCAATTACGTTCCCGGCCGCATGGGGCGCATCCGTCCCTGGTGCCGTCCCGGTGGCGGCCCGGTGCGCGAGATCGGTCCTCCCCCGGCGGAGGTGGTGGCCCTGGTCAACTCGATCGCGCCGAAATACGGAATCGACCCGGCGCTGGTGCTGGCGGTGATACAGGCGGAAAGCGCCTTCCGCACCGATGCGGTGTCGCCGAAGGACGCTGCCGGCCTGATGCAGCTGATCCCCGACACGGCCGACCGCTTCGGCGTCGGCGACGTCTTCGATCCCAAGCAAAACATCACCGGCGGGGTGAAGTATCTGCGCTGGCTGCTGGCCTATTTCCAGGGCGACGTGACGCTGGCGCTGGCCGGCTACAATGCTGGCGAAGGGGCGGTCGACCGCTACAAGGGCGTTCCGCCCTATGCGGAGACACGCAACTATGTCCGTGTCATCCGCCGCATTTACGACGATACCCGGCACCCCTTCGACCGATCGGTGGCGGAACCGTCGCCGGCGCTGCCCGCCATCCGCGCCGCCGCCGGACGCGATGCGGAGGCGGAGTTGCCACGCGGCGCCAAATCGCCGAAAAAGGGATGAGCCCCGTTGAATCGGGAAGTCAAATCCGAACAGGAGTGCCCGCCCGTGCCGATGTCCGAACGCAACGTCCTCGGCCTCAGCGCCGCCGGGTTCCACAAGATCGCCTACACCCAGTGGGGGCGTGACGATGCCGCGCGGACGGCGGTGTGCGTCCATGGGCTGACCCGCAACGGCCGGGACTTCGACCGGCTGGCGCTGGCCCTGGCCGACGGCTGGCGGGTTGCCTGCCCGGACGTGGTCGGGCGCGGGCGCAGCGACTGGCTGCCGGTGCCGGCGCTCTACGGCTATCCGCAATATTGCGCCGACATGGTGGCGCTGATCGCCCGCATGGGGGTGGAGACGGTCGACTGGGTCGGCACCTCGATGGGCGGTCTGATCGGCATGACGCTGGCGGCGCAGGCCAACAGCCCGATCCGCCGCATGGTCATCAACGACGTCGGCCCCTTCATCGCTCAGGCAGGATTGCAGCGGATCGCCGATTATGTCGGCAAGGATCCGGTATTCGAGGATCTGCCGGCGCTGGAATCCTATCTGCGCTTCGTTCTGATGGGCTTCGGCACGATCAGCGATGAATGCTGGCGCCATATGGCGGAGCACAGCGCCCGCCCGATGCCCGATGGCCGGTTCCGCCTTGCCTATGATCCCGCCATCGGGGAGGCGTTCAAGACCGCGCCCATCGCCGACGTCGATCTGTGGGCGCTGTGGGACCGCGTGCGTTGCCCGGTGCTGGTCCTGCGCGGTGCGGATTCGGACCTGTTGAGCGCCGAGACGGCGGAGCGGATGGCGGCGCGCGGGCCGGGGGCGGCCGGTCTGGTGCAGGTGGTGGAATTCCCCAACACCGGCCACGCCCCGTCCCTGATGACGGACGAGCAGATCGCAATCGTCCGCAACTTCCTGGCAGAGGGCTAAGGAGGAGAGGGCGGTGGGCTGAGCGGCCCGCCGCCCTGGACGTCAGTTCACCCGGCGCAGCACGGTGTCGAGCCGGCCGTGGCCGTCCTTGTCCAGCCAGCTGGCGGCAACGCGGCCGTCAGGGCGCAGGCGGTAGCGCAGGATGTTGCGGCCCTTCTCGTCGAAGACCAGTTCGCCATTCTCGACCCGGCCCTTGCGGCGCACCCGTTCGAAGGGCTGGTCGGCTTCCATGCCGGCGCCGAGCACATAGTCGGCATAGACGGCGTCGCCCTCCGCCTTTTCCACCGACAGCGCGACCTCGCGGCCATTGATGTAGCTGCCGTACCACATGCCGATGTAGGGACGGAGCGCCGCGGTCGCGTCGTTACCCTTGGCGGAACCCGACGCGTTGGCGGGCAGGGCCGCCTGCAGCAGTTCCGCGCTGGGGCTGCGGCCCCAGGATTCGTCGCAGGGCGGATCGTTCGGGGTCGGCGGATCCTCGGCGAAGCGGACGATGCAGGCGCCGAAGCGGCGGACGAACAGGCCGGTGTTGGCGGCGCCATGGCCGGTCAGCAGCGACGGCTGGTCGACGATCAGGCTGCTCAGTCCGCGCTGTGTCAGGATGTTGCGGGCCGGCTCGGCGCGCCCGCCCGGATCGAAATCATCGCCGTGGAAGAAGAACATCATCACCCGCGCCCGGCGAACCTCGCGCAGGATCGGCCAGAGCTGGGCGGCGTTCTCGCGGTAGCTGTCGAACGCCTCGGTGAAGTTGCCGAAGGCGGCGGGGGCGGTGGCGACGACGGCGTCGATGGCGTTGGTCTGACCCGCGGCGATCAGCGAGATGAAGGCGCCGAAGGATTGACCGGTCAGGGCGACCCGGCGATATCCCTTGGCCTTCAGCGCTTCCGAATAGCTGGCGAGCGCGCGGGAGCTGTTGGGCAGCGTGTCGCTGACGCGCATGCGGTCCAGCCGATAGACGTCCCAGCCGGCGTCGCGCAGCGCCTTCATGTAGAGCGGGGTGGGCGCCTCCGAATCCTCGGAGTCCACCGAGCGGCCGTGGCTCCACACCACCGCGCCGCGCGCCTTGGCCGGGCCGGCCAGCGACGCCTCCCCATAGGCGGACTTCAGAACGATCTGGGCCGCTGCCGGATGGGCCACCGTCAAGCCCGCCGCAACAGCAATTCCGATCACCGTGACCAGTCCGAAAACAGCTCCCCGTAGTGTCCGAATCATCCCCACCGATCCCCCTGTACTGCGAGTCGGTTCAGGATTGCCGCGGTTCGTTAACGCGACCTTTCCGGCATTCCGGGTGTCACGGGCGTCCGATTTTTGTCACAAGCAGCGGCGCAAATAAGAATGACTCGCAATTGGAATGGAGAGGCGTTAGGATGGTCCTGCAATCGGATGAAGGAGCTGCGGCATGTGCGGGACGATGGAAGAGGGGCGGCCGTCACCCTGGACTGTGATGGACCTGACCACGGCCGAACGGGCGCTGTTGACCGGAGTTCGCCAGTGGTTCCGCGCCGGCACCGCCGGGGCAATGGCGTCGATGCGCATTGGGCTGAACGTGGCCGGCGTACCGAACACGGCGCTGCTGCCGCTGTTCGCGCTGCTCGGTACCTTCGCGGTGACGGGTGCCAGCAAGCCGGAGATCCGCTGTCCGGCCTGCAGCCGCGTCAGTGCCGACGAGGCGGCCCTGCTGGATTCCCTGGCCGCGGTCCAGGGCGGCGATGCGGAGGTGGCGGCGCAACTGTTCGACCGCTGGCTTCCGCCGGTTGCGTTGTGCATGGCGGTCGATGCGATGGGCGAACTGGGCAGCATCCTGGATGGGGCCCGCATCTTCCTGCCGCGCAGGCGGGCGGCCCGGCTGGTGCCCCTTCCGGTCGGCGCGGCGCTGGCAGCGGAATAGCGGTCAGTCCCCCGCAAGCCGCAGGCAACGACCGTTGTCAGGACCTGCGGTGGCGGACTCCGCGCCTTCACCCAGCCGCTTGTGCAGAAGCCATTGGTCGATGGCGACACGGACCAGCCGTCCCTCGGGCGTATGGTAGAGGAACTGGCCGCGTTCCCGGCCACAATGTTCGTATCCCAGCCGTTCATAGAAGGGTAAGACGCCGGCATTGTCGCGGTCGACGCCCAGCTCGGCGTAGGGGACGGCGCGCTGGATCACGACCCGCTCGGCCGCCCGCACCAGCCGGCGGCCGATGCCCAGCCCGCGGAACGGCTGGAACACTCGCAGAGCCCACAGCGTGGCCCGGCCACTCGGCCGCTTGCGCAGGAAATCGATGCAGATTTGGCCGGCCGGGAAGCCGTTGACATCGGCCAGCAGCATGGAGCCGTCGCCGCGTTCCTGCAGACGGAAGGCACCCGTTATGATCTCGCGATGGGGGGTGTGCTGGCCGAACCACTCCAGGGCCGGCAAATCCTCCTGCCTCGCCGGACGGATCGTCAGTGGCAGCGCCAGAATGGCGCGTTTGCCGTCGCTATCGTCCGATTCCGCGCCGAGGCTGTCGTTGTTGGCCGTGCCGTAAGAGCCGGTGCGGCGGTGTACAGTTGCCATGATGCCGATGCCTCGCAGGTTCTTCCCCGCTGCATGCCGTCGATTGGACAGCAGCTTTCGGTGACAACCCTACACGGCACGCGGTCGTTCCCACGCGGCGCTGTCGGGATAAGGCTTTCGGACAGGCGGAGCCATCCCGCGAGTATACCGAAAGTCTCTAAAATTTTCAATAAAGCAAGAATAAATCAATAGGAGATGGTGGTGGGATGAAAGCAAGGGTTTTCAGGTGAAGATTGACCTATGAACTCGTCAGCCGGTTGAGTGACGGAAGTCTTATTGACGCGACCGGATATGTGCTGATACTTCTTTTGGACAGAGAGGTATTCTCTTCAAGAAAAAGAATCTAAATAAATTCTCTAAAATACCAGAGATCGGGCGGGGGTAAAATCATGATGAGGATTGTCAATCTGGGGCGTACGGGTCTGTTCGTGGCGATGCGGGGCGGTGTTCTCACCAGCCTCGGCGGTCGCAGCCATTGGCGCAGCGCCGACGATGTTCGCCGCGCCGCTCAGGCCGAGAATATTCCGGTCAGCGATCTGGTTGTTCGCACGATGCCGTGAGCCGCCCTGTCCGGGCGGATTGGACTGTTGAAGACATCCATATGAAAAAGGCGCGTTCCGTGGAACGCGCCTTTTTCATTTCCAAACCTGGGGATCCGATCAGCCGGCGCGGACGCGGGCAAGGAAGCGTTCGACCTCTGTCCGCAAGGTGTTGGACTGGCGAGACAGCTCGTTGGTCGCCTCCAGCACTTCACGGGCCTCTTCGCCGGCGTTGTCGGCGGAGGCGTTCACCGCGACGATGGTCTCGCTGACTTCGCGGGTACCGATCGAGGCCTGCTGGACGTTGCGGGCGATCTCGGTCGTGGCGGCGCCCTGTTCCTCCATGGCGGTGGCGATGGAGGTGGAGATCTCGTTGATTCGGGCGATGGTGCCGGAGATGGAGCGGATGGCGCCGACCGCCTCCTGTGTCGCACCCTGGACGGCCCCGATCTGCGAGTTGATCTCTTCCGTCGCCTTGGCGGTCTGGTTGGCGAGGCTCTTCACCTCGCTCGCCACGACCGCGAAGCCCTTGCCGGCCTCGCCGGCGCGGGCAGCCTCGATGGTGGCGTTCAACGCCAGCAGGTTGGTCTGGCTGGCGATGTCGTGGATCAGCTTCACCACCTGACCGATGCGGCTGGCGGCATCGGCAAGCCCCTGCACGGTGGCATTGGTCCGTTCGGCCTCCGTCATCGCGGCATTGGCGATGGCGGCCGATTGGGTCACCTGATGGCTGATTTCGCCGATCGAGGCGGTCAGCTCCTCCGCCGCTGCGGCGACCGTCTGGATGTTGACGGACGCTTCTTCCGCGGCGGCGGCGACCTGGGTCGACTGCTCGCTCGTCGTTTCAGCCGTGCGGCTCATGGCCTGGGCGGTGCCCTGGAGCTGCTGGGCGGCGCTTGCCACCGCCTGAACCACGCCCTTCACCTCGCGCTCGAAGCTGTCTGCGGTGCTGCCCAACTCCCGCGCGATGATCGCCGCGGTGTTCAGATCGATATAGACCGACGTGGCGAGGTCCATGTCCAGGAACACCGCCTTGTTGATGGCCTGGAGGAGCTGCGACAGCTTTTCCGGCTTCTTGCGATGGATCTGGGCAGCCAGTTCGATCAGCTTGTTCAGGGTGAAGCAGTAGGCGCCGGTATACCAGCGCGGTTCAAGCCCGATACGCTGGTGGGTCTGACCGATCTTCAGAACCTGGCTGACATAGGCATCATCGAAGGTGCCGGTGAAGACGTTGCGCAACCAGTGCTGCTTCTGCAGATCGCGCGCCCGGCCGGTCACTGCTGGATTGACCAGCATCGGCGCCACCTGCGGCACCGAACGGAGATAGACGTAGAATTCCTCGAGAATCTGATCGATGCGCTGCGCCAGATAGGGCTGGAACTCCCGCAGCGTCGCCTTCGTCGCCTCGTCGATGCGCAGGAAGGTGATGCGGTCAATGATCGATTGAGTCTGGGCAGCGTGCGACATGGAGCCCCTCTCCCATTTTAGATATGACTAGCGTACTAAGTATTGGAGAAAATGCAATCTTTCCCGCGAGCCGCACATCATGCGCAATCATTCGCATCTTTAAACCGGCCACTTTGTCGCACAACACCGAAAAATAGCAATAAGAGCAATGTGTGACAACCGACGGAGACCTGGCGATAGCCTGTCCGCGCAAGAAAATGCCGGCGGGCCAAGGGCGCCGCCGGCGTGAAGGTGACAGGTCTGGAGGCAACTGGCGGGCGGAGTGCCCGCGGCAACGATGCGGTGGCCGGCCGGCTGGCCGGCTCCGCAAGATCCCCGTCCGGCATCGCGTCCGCCCGACGGGGTAACCGGATGGGTCAGGCCACCATTGGCGTGGCCGGACGGCGCAGGGCCTGCGCGGCGCTGAGCACGGCCTTCTGGAGCTTTTCGAAGGCCCGCACCTCGATCTGGCGTACCCGTTCGCGCGAAACCGAGAACTGCTGGCTCAGCGCTTCCAGCGTGGACGGATCGTCCTTCAGGCGGCGTTCGAACAGGATGCGACGTTCACGGGCATCCAGCCGGTCCAGCGCCTGCCCTACCAGCCGGCGGCGTAGCGCCAGTTCGTCGGCATCGGCCAGCATGGTGTCTTGGGTGGGGCGGTCGTCGGCCAGCAGTTCCAGCCAATTGGTCTCGCCGTCGGTCGACAGGGTGGCGTCGAGCGAACTGTCGTTGGCGGCCAGACGGCGGTTCATCTCCACCACCTCGGTCTCCGGAACATCAAGTTCGGCGGCGATGGTGGCCACGGTCTCCGGCGACAGGTCGCCCTGTTCCAACTCGGCCATCTGGCTTTTCAGGCGGCGCAGGTTGAAGAACAGCTTCTTCTGCGCGGCGGTGGTGCCCATTTTCACCAGCGACCAGCTGTGCAGAATGTATTCCTGGATCGCGGCGCGGATCCACCAGGTGGCGTAGGTGGCGAAGCGGAAACCGCGCTGCGGATCGAATTTCTGGGCCGCCTGCATCAGGCCGACATTGCCTTCGGCGACCAGATCGACCAGCGGCAGGCCGTAACCGCCGAAGCCGCGGGCGATCTTGATGACGAGGCGGAGGTGGCTGCCCACGAGTTGTTCCAGGGCCTGCGGGCTTCCGCGCTCCCGCCAGGCGATGGCGAGGTCGCGTTCGACGTCCGGCGCAAGGATGGGGAAGCGCTTGGACTCCTCGATGTAGCGGGTCAGGCTGGCGCTTTCACCGGTCAGCAGTTTCTTCAGCACGCGAATGCCTCCTCTCCAACGCTTCCTGGGACGGCCGATTTTCGAGGGCCGGCCCATGTCGGGGCCCATGGCGGGGTCGCCTTAGAGGCGATTGTCCATCGGCGGACGCAGGAATATAGTCCGTCGCTTCGGCTCTGGCTGGTTCTGGTTTGTTGTGGGGTTCTATTTTGCCCGGTGTCTCAAGGAACTGCGTCCTTTCGACAATGTTAATGTGGCCGCGGAAATGCGGCGGATCAACCCTGTAAAGGGCGTGTTCCGGGTGTTTTTCGGCGTATACCCAAGCTCTTCTTCCACCCGCACCGGCAGTCTGGGGGAGGAGGCAATCCTATGACCCAAGACCTTCGGCAAGGTGCCTTTCGGGCGGGTGTCACCCTTCCAATCGGCCGGCATCTTTCCGGGCGGGCCGCCCTTGATATGCCACCGTCATGCCGCAGCCGCGAAGTGGATCGGCGGCAGGTCGGCCACCGGTCAACAGACATAGCGGGAGGCGACTATGCCTCTGCGGCGAGGAAGGTGATAGGACCGCACACGGCCCATGAACCCTACCGGAACCCTAGATGGGAAGGCCGAGGCGCTTCGCTACCTGAACATTGGTCATAGACCGTTGAACGGGAACGGGGTAGCCCGCGAGATGACGCGCTGGGCAGACCGGCGGCAGGGTGCGGAAAAAGAAAAAGGCGCGCCCCTGGGGACGCGCCTCTCTCTCGACAGCGTTGGGCGTAAGCCGTTATTCGGCCGCCGCACGCTTGCGGCCAAGCCCGAGCTTGGTCGCCATCTCGGAACGCGCCTTGGCGTAATTCGGGGCGACCATCGGGTATTCCGGCGGCAGGCCCCATTTGGCGCGATATTCGTCCGGCGTCATGTCATAGACGGTCTTCAGATGCCGCTTCAGCATCTTCAGCTTCTTCCCGTCTTCCAGGCAGACGATGAATTCCGGCGTGACCGACTTCTTGATCGCGACCGCCGGAACCAGTTCGGCCTTGGCCGGGGCCGGCTTGTCGTCGCCCAGATTGCGGAAGGCCACCTGGACGCTGTTGATCAGCGTAGGCAGATCCTGAACCGGCACCGAGTTGTTGCCGACATAGGCGGCGACGACCTTGGCGGTCAGCGATTGCAATTCGGTTTGATCGATGGACATGGCTGCGCTCCCCCTGGGACGTGGTTGCGGGCGGATCAGCCGTTCACCAGATCGCGCAGCTGCTTGGCCGGCTTGAACTTCGGAGCCTTGGAGGCGGCGATCGCCACGACTTCGCCGGTGCGCGGGTTGCGGCCTTCACGGGCGGCGCGCTCGGCCACCTCGAAGATGCCGAAACCGGCCAGCCGCACATCTTCGCCGCGGCCCAGCGCGCCGGAGATGCCCTCGAACACAGCCTGAACGACCTTGGCCGCGTCGGCCTTCTTGATGCCGGCGTTGGTGGCGACGGTTTCGATCAGCTCGGCCTGGTTCATGCAAAACTCCATTTGTTCGGTTTGGTTTCGGTTTTTCGGAGTTATTGGCAGAACGGCACCATCCGCACAAGAGCGAACACAGATTGGGCAACCATCGGTGTTTTTCTTGCCGGTCATTTCTTCGCCATCTGTGGCGGCATTGCATCAAGCGCCGAGTCCCGATGCCGTTCCCGCCGATCCAGCCGCAGTTTTCCGCAGTGCGGCCGGCATTCCGACGTTGCCGGCGGTGCGACTCGCAAAGGCCAGCGAAAGACGCCGTGCGATGTTTTTGCTTTCGCCGCCTTGTCGCTGTTTGCGGCCATCTTGACCTGCGGCGCGGTGACACCATCTGCGAGGAAGTTCGGGTCCGGGCCCCTCTGACGGCCGAGGCGTCGGTCGTGATGTCGGAACCGCTTGATCTCACCGCTCACGCAGCGTCATCAAGTGGGTTTTGCAATGGACGGTTTGTTTGCAACGATATTCCTGGAATTTCTGGGAAAACCGGTTTGGATTTGGCTCGTTTTCGTTGGGATCGTCCTGACGCTTCTGGTTCTGGACTTGGGTGTTCTCAATCGGCGCGACCATGTCATCGGCGTCGGTGAAAGCCTGAAGCTCTCCGCCTTCTACATCGCGGTCGCCATGCTGTTCGGCGGCTGGGTCTGGTGGTCGATGGGCGGCGAGGCCGGGTTGCAGTACTATACGGGCTTCTTCGTCGAGAAGAGCCTGTCACTGGACAATGTCTTCGTCATATCGCTGATCTTCAGTTATTTCGCCGTGCCCCGCGAATTGCAGCACCGTGTGCTGTTCTGGGGTATCCTGGGCGTCATCGTGCTGCGTGGCCTGATGATCGGCGCCGGTGCCGCTCTGGTGTCGGAATTCCACTGGATCCTCTATGTCTTCGGCGCCTTCCTGCTGCTGACCGGCATCAAGATGCTGTTCGCGAAGGACGAGGAGACCGACATCGGGGAGAATGCCATCCTGCGGTTCCTGAAGCGCCGCATCCGCGTTACCGACCGCTTCCACGGCCATCACTTCATCGTCAAGCAGCCGGTGGGCGACAGCGGCGTGATGCGCTGGACGGCCACGCCGTTGCTGCTGGCGCTGATCATGGTGGAACTGGCCGATCTGGTCTTCGCGGTCGACAGCGTGCCGGCGATCTTCGCCATCACCACCGACCCGTATCTGGTCTACACCAGCAACATCTTCGCCATCCTGGGCCTGCGCGCGCTGTACTTCGCCTTGGCGGCGATGGTCCACCGCTTCCGTTATCTGAAATACGCGCTGGCGCTGGTGCTGGTGTTCATCGGCGGCAAGATTTTCTACACGCAAGTCTTCGGCAAGCCCGACCCGCTGATCGCGCTGGGCGTCACCTTCGCCCTGATCGCCGGCGGCGTGGTGGTGTCGCTGTGGAGGACCAGCCGCGAGACCAAGGCAGCGGCTGCCGAGTAAACGGGTTTGTTGGAATAGGGGGCGGCGCGCAAGTGCCGCCCCTTAGGCATGTTCAGAATCCCAGCCTCGCCAATTCGGCGATGCTGTCCGCCGCATTGCGGTGGAGGATGAATCGGCCCCCGGCCGCCTCCCACGGGTCGCGGGCCTTCTCGCGGTCATCGACCAGGATGGCGCCGGGACTGGCGTAGCGGGCCTTGTCGCGGGCCATGCAGGTGATGACCGGCACCTCGGCCCCCAGCATGCGGGCGACCCAGCGCTTCTTCTGCTCCGGTGCCCAACTGCCCAGCGGCAAGCCGGTCAGGATGGTCGGCCGGTGCGGCGCGCAGAAAGCCCAAAGCTCCTGCGCGTCATGCATGAAGTCCAGCGTGCCGAAAAAGTCGGAGCGGCGGGACAAGGCCCGCCACATCTCCTTCATCGGCAGCTGTTCCGGCCGCTTGCCGGTGACCGCGACGACGCCGCGGTCGAAATCGGCAAGCACGCCGTCGAGGTCGAGGAACAGCGGCGACGCCACCTCACGCCCCGCTCAGTTCCGTCCGCTCGCGGAATTCGTCGAGCGCCTGCGGGTTGGACAGCGCCTCCGTGTTCTTGATCGGGCGGCCATGGACGGCGTCGCGCACGGCCAGCTCGGTGATCTTGCCGGAGCGGGTGCGCGGGATATCGGTGACCTGGACGATCTTCGCAGGGACATGGCGGGGGGAGCAATTGTCCTTGATCCGCTTGCGGATGGTGCCGGCGAGAGCCTCGTCCAGCTTCAGCCCCTCGCGCAGGACCACGAACAGCACGACGCGCACGTCGCCGTCCCATTCCTGGCCGATGCAGACCGCCTCCATGATTTCCGGAAGCTGTTCGACCTGGCGGTAGATCTCCGCCGTGCCGATGCGCACGCCGCCGGGGTTAAGCACCGCGTCGGACCGGCCATAGATCACCCAGCCGCCATGCTCGGTCTGCTCGATGAAATCGCCATGTACCCAGACATTGGGGAAGCGGTCGAAATAGGCGGAGCGGTATTTCGACCCGTCTGGATCGGCCCAGAAGCCGATGGGCATGCTGGGGAAGGGACGGGTGCAGACCAGTTCGCCCTTCTCGCCGCGCACGGCGTGGCCGTTGTCGTCGAACGCCTCCACCGCCATGCCGAGGCCGCGCGTCTGGATCTCGCCCTTCCAGACAGGGGAGATCGGGTTGCCCAGCACGAAGCAGGACATGATGTCGGTGCCGCCGCTGATGGAAGCGAGGTGGATATCCTGCTTGATCGAGCGGTAGACGAACTCGAAATTCTCCGGCATCAGCGGCGAGCCGGTGGATGCCAAGGCCCGGACGCTGGCCAGCGAATGGGTCTTCATCGGCTCCAGCCCGGACTTTTCCAGCGACTGGATGAATTTGGCCGAGGTGCCGAACAGGGTCACTTGCTCCGCATCGGCATAGTCGAACAGGATGTTGCCGGTCGGCGCGAAGGGCGAGCCGTCATAGAGGACCAGCGTCGTGCCGCTGGCCAGACCGGTCACCAGCCAGTTCCACATCATCCAGCCGCAGGTGGTGAAGTAGAACAGCCGGTCACCGCGCTTCAGGTCGCAATGCAGCCGGTGCTCCTTCACATGCTGAAGGATGGTGCCGCCGGTGCCGTGGACGATGCATTTCGGCTTTCCGGTGGTGCCGGAGGAATAGAGGATGAACAGCGGATGGTCGAAGGCGACGCGTTCGAAGGTCGGCTCGGCCGCCGGATGGGGCGCCATGAAGTCCTGGAAGCCGACCGCGCCGGGTATCGACGAGAGGTCGGGCGCCTTGTCGACGTAGGGAATGATGACGGTGGTGACGACGGTCGGCAGATCCTTCAGCACTTCCGCCACCTTGGCACGGACATCGTGGCTCTTGCCGTTGTACCAATAGGCGTCGGGTGCGAAGACCACCTTCGGCTCGATCTGGCCGAAGCGGTCGGTGATGCCCTGGATGCCGAAATCGGGCGAGCAGGAGGACCACACCGCGCCAAGGCTGGTGGTAGCGATCATCGCCGCCAGCGTTTCCGGCATGTTCGGCATGATGGCGGCGACGCGGTCGCCCTTGCCGACACCCTTGGCCTTCAGCGCCTGCTGCAGGCGGGAGACGGTGGCCTTCAACTCCGCCCCGCTCCAGCGGTACTTGACCTTGTCCTCGCCCCAGAAAATGACGGCGTTGTCGTCCGGTGCGCCGGCCAGCAGATTCTCGGCATAGCTGAGACGGGCTTCCGGGAACCAGCGGGCGCCGGGCATCTTGTCGCCGTCCAGCAGATCGACACTGCCGAGGTCGCCGGTCAGCCCCGCCCATTCCCACAGGAAGCGCCAGAACCGCTCCTTCTCCGCGATCGACCAGTTGTAAAGCGCGTCGTAATCGTCCAGCCGCAGTCCGAATCGCGCATTCGCCGCCTCGCGGAAAGCGGTCAGGTTGGCCTGCGCGATGCGCTCCTCACTCGGGCTCCACAGCGGAGTGTCCATTCTCGGTTCCCTCAGCGTCTCGTTGTCCGCCGGCGCCAGCCGCCGGCTCACCTGCCGGGTTGCTTGTTCGTGCCCCGGATTGCCGTGCAGCATAGCGCATGGCCGCACCGGTTGTCTGCGTCCGGGTGGGTGAAATCGGATAGGGAGGGCGAGGGAACTCTAACAGAATCAGAGGACTGCAAACGAAAAGGGCGAGGAGTTGCCTCCCCGCCGCCCATTCGCTCCGCCTCTTCGGTCCGCCCGCTCAGGCAGCCTTCTTCTTGCCGGCACCGATCTTCGGCTCCTCGCCTTTCAGCAGGCGCCGGATGTTTGCCTCATGGCGGATGAAGACCAGCGCCGCGATGAACAGGCAGAGGCTGCCGACCAGCGGGCCACCAAAGTACCAGCCGGTCAGCGGGCTGATGCCCAGCGCCGTCAGCGCCGACAGCGACGAGATGCGGAACAGCGCCGCCATCACCAGCCAGGTCAGGCAGGCCAGCAGCCCGACCGGCCACGACACCGCCAGCAGAACGCCGATCGCCGTGGCGACGCCCTTGCCGCCCTTGAAGCCCAGCCACACCGGGAAGCTGTGGCCCAGCATGGCGCCGCCGGCGGCCAGCACCGCCGCTTCCGGTCCGGCCAGCCACTGCGCCAGCAACGCGGCGATGGCGCCCTTGCCGCTGTCGAGCAGCAGGGTGGCGAGCGCCAACGGCTTGTTGCCGGTGCGCAGCACGTTGGTGGCGCCGATGTTGCCGGAGCCGATCTGGCGGATGTCGCCCAAACCGGCCATCCGGGTCAACACCAGCCCGAAGGGGATCGAGCCCAGCAGGTAGCCCAGCAGGGCGGCGAACAGGAGGATCGGCACCGGATCAGTCCTCCGCCTGCCAGACGGTGCGGCCGTCGACGATGGTGCGCAGCGGCCGGCCCTGGACCGGGCGATTCTCGAAGGGCGAGTTCTTCGACTTCGACTTGAAGCGGGTGACGTCGATCTGCCACGGCACGTCAGGATCGAAGACGACCAGATCAGCCGGCCCGCCCTTGACGATGCGGCCCAGGGCCAAATCGAGGATCGCCGCCGGGTTGGCAGTGACGCAGGCGAGCGCCTTCAGCAGCGGCATCTTGCCCTTGTGCACCAGTTCCATCGTCAGTGGGAACAGCGTCTCCAGCCCGATCACGCCGGGGGCGGCCTGGGCGAAGGGCAGGCGCTTCTGGTCCTGGTCCTGCGGCACATGGTCGGAGGCGATGGCGTCGATGGTGCCGTCGGCCAGCCCCTCGACGATGGCACGCCGGTCCATCTCGCCGCGCAGCGGCGGCGACACCTTGGCATAGGTGCGGTAGTCGCCGACGTCGGCCTCGGTCAGGGCGAAATAATGCGGAGCGGTGTCGCAGGTCACCTTCAGCCCGCGCGCCTTGGCGCGGCGGATCAGGTCGACCGATTCTCCGGTGCTGATGTGGGCGAAATGCAGGCGACCGCCGGTCAATTCGGCCAGCCGCAGGTCGCGCTCGATCATGATGATCTCGGCCTCGCGCGGGATGCCGACAAGGCCGAGGCGGGTGGCGATCTCGCCCGAATTCATCATGCCGCCGGATGACAGCGACGGCTCTTCCGGATGCTGGACGATCAGCTTGCCGAAGGTCTTGGCATAGCTGAGCGCCCGGCGCATCGTCTTGGCGCTGGCGATGGCCTTTGTGCCGTCGGTGAAGGCGACCGCACCGGCCTGACCCAGCAGGCCCATTTCGGTGATCTCGTTGCCTTCGGTGCCGCGGGTGGCGGAGCCATAGGCGAAGACCTTGACCAGCTTCACCTCGCGGGCGCGCCGCGCGATGAACTCCAGCCCGGCGACCTCGTCCAGCACCGGGTCGGTGTTGGGCAGCAGCGCCATGGCGGTGATGCCACCGGCCGCCGCGGCGCGGGATGCGCTCTTGATCGTGTCCTTCTCTTCCTCGCCCGGTTCGCCGATCAGCACCCGCATGTCGACGAGACCGGGGGCGAGGCACTGGCCGGCGAGGTCGATGACCTCCGCACCCTCGGGCGTGGAGTCGTTGAACAGGCCGGGACCGAAATCGGCGATGGTCTCGCCGTCGATCAGCAGGTCGCCGCGCTGGTCCAGGCCCGTCGCCGGGTCGAGCAGGCGGGCGTTGCGGTAGACGATACGGCTGCTCATCAGACGGCTCCCGCGAGATCGGACTGGCGGCGTTCACGGGTCAGCAGGTCGAGCACGGCCATGCGCACGGCCACGCCTAGCTCCACCTGATCGAGGATCATCGAGCGCTTGAGGTCGTCGGCGACTTCCGAGTCGATCTCGACGCCGCGGTTCATCGGCCCCGGATGCATGATGACCGCGTCGGGCTTCGCCACTTCCAGCTTCTCGTAATCCAGGCCGTAGAAGTAGAAGTATTCGCGGGTCGAGGGGACATACTGGCCGCTCATCCGCTCGGTCTGCAGGCGCAGCATCATCACCACGTCAGCGTCGCGCAGGCCGGTCTTCATCGAATGATGGACCTCGACGCCCAGCCGTTCGATCTGCGACGGCAGCAGGGTCGGCGGCGCCACGCAACGCACCCGGGCGCCCATGGCGTTCAGCAGGTGGATGTTGGAGCGCGCGACGCGGCTGTGCAGGATGTCACCGCAGATCGCCACGATCAGCCCGTCCAGCCGGCCGAGGCGGCGACGGATCGCCAGCGCGTCGAGCAGGGCCTGGGTCGGGTGTTCGTGATGGCCGTCGCCGGCGTTGATGACGGAGCAGTTGACCTTGTCGGCCAGCAGCTTCACCGCGCCCGAATCGGCGTGGCGCACCACCAGCGCGTCCAGGTGCATGGCGTTCAGCGTCATCGCCGTGTCGATCAGGGTCTCGCCCTTCTTCACCGAACTGCTGTCGGTCGACATGTTGATGACGTCGGCCCCCAGCCGCTTTCCGGCCAGCTCGAAGCTGGTGCGGGTGCGGGTGGAGTTCTCGAAGAACAGGTTCACCTGCGTGCGGCCGTCCAACAGGTTGGACTTCTTCACGGGGCGGCGGTTCTGCTCGACATAGCCATCGGCAAGGTCGAGGATCTGGGTGATCTCGCCGGCCCGCAGCCCCTCGATTCCGAGGAGATGGCGGTGCGGGAAGACCGTGTCGGGGGACGGGTTCGCGCTCATGGGCGCGGACTATAGGAGCGGTCCGTTACGCCCGCAAGCCGCTCAATTCAGCGCTTTTCAGACCGCTTCCGCCTCTTCGAACAACCAGTCGTGGAAGGCCTTCACCTTGGGCCGGGAAAAGTAATGCTGCGGCGCCACGACATAGTAGGCGAGGCTCCCCGGCAGCCGCACTTCGAACAGGCGGACCAGCCGTCCGGCCGCGATGTCGTCGGCCACCAGAACGCCGCGGGCCAGCGCGATGCCGTGGCCGTTGATCGCCGCCTGCAGGGTGAAGGACGAATCGTCGAATCGCAGGCCGCGGTCGGTGTCCACCCCCTCGATCCCCGCCGCCCGGCACCACACCGCCCAGGAGATGTTGTAGTCGTCGTGCAGCAGCGTGTGGTGCCGCAGATCCTCCGGATTGACCAGCGGCCGGTCGCCGGCCAGCAGCGATGGGTGACCGACCGGGAAGATGTCCTCGGTCAGCAGCCGTTCGACCCGCAAATCCGGCCACAGGCCATTGCCGAAGCGGATCGCCAGATCGACGTCGTGGCGGGCGAAGTCCACCACCTGCGACGTGCTGTGGACCCGCACATCCATCTCCGGATGGCGCTTCTGAAAACGCACCAGCCTCGGCACCAGCCATTTCGACGCGAAGCTGGGCATGGTGGAAATGGTCAGCGTGCCGCTGCTATCGGCGCGGATCAGGCGGTCGGTCGCCTGGGACAGCGTGTCCATCGCCTCGCGCACCGGCGGCAGATAGCTCTGCCCTGCCTCGGTCAGCGCCAGCGCCCGGTTCATTCGGCGAAACAGCGGTAATCCGAGCCACTCCTCCAGCGCCTTGATCTGGTGGCTGACGGCGGCCTGCGTCACATGCAGCTCGTCCGCGGCTTTTGTGAAGGAAAGATGGCGTGCGGCGGCTTCGAAGGCGCGCAGCGCGTTGAGCGGGGGCAGGCGGCGGGACATGGCGGGGGACGGACCAGCGGCTGGATTCGGATTAGCTTAGCTAATCGATTCTATGAGAAAGCGTCGTTTGTCGGCAAGCGGTCTCTGTACCATCCTCAGTTTCACAAGCGATCTGACCAACGGAGCGGCGAGGCCGAGGCCCCGCTCCCCATTCACCGGAAGGAACCGGATCATGGCAAAGGGAACGCATTCACCGATGTCCGGCGCAGAACTGTTCGTCCGCAAGCCGGCCCCGACCGGCGTGGGGCTGGGGGAACGCGTGGTGGCGCTGTTCGACCGCCTTGCCACCTGGAATGAACGCCGCCGGCAGCGCCGCGCGCTGGAGGCTCTGCCCGACCATCTGCTGTCGGACATCGGCATTTCCCGCGCCGACGCGGACTACGAGGCCGAAAAGCCGTTCTGGCGGGGCTGAGCGATGGACGCCCTGAAGGCAAGCGGGGAGGGGGAGCGGGGCTGGACCGGCGGTTGCCTGTGCGGCGGCGTGCGCTATGCCATCGACACCCGACCGGAGCCGATCTCCTTCTGCCATTGTTCCCAGTGCAGGCGCCAGCACAGCCATGTCGGCGCCTACACTGGCCTGCCCCGTGCGGCGTTGCATCTGCTCACCGACTCGACACTGACGTGGTACGCCTCCTCCGAGCAAGCCCGGCGCGGCTTCTGCGCGCGTTGCGGTGCCGGGCTGTTCTGGGAGGCGGTGGAACAGGCCGGTGCGGAGCGCCGCATCACGGTGACCGCCGGCAGCCTGGACGATGCGTCCGGGCTGCGGGTGGATCGTCATATCTTCGTCGACCATAAGGGCGCCTATTACGACATCGGCGACGATGGTGTCGAACGCCGGACCAGCACGGGAGAGGTGGTGGAATGAGCGAAGGCGAGACGGGGCGGGAGCGGGCGCTGGCCGGCGGTTGCCTGTGCGGCGGCGTGCGTTTTCTGCTGGCGGAACGGCCGGATGGGGTCGTGACCTGCCATTGCGGCCAGTGCCTCCGCTTCCACGGCCACATCGGCGCCTATGTCACGGTTCCGCGCGATACCGTCACCTTCGACGCCGATGAAACGCTGTCCTGGTACCGCTCCTCCGACATTGCGGAGCGGGGATTTTGCGGGCGCTGTGGCTCGTCCCTGTTCTGGAAGGGCGACGGCAAGACCGAGATCGAGATCGCCGCGGGCAGCCTGGACCAGCCGACCGGGCTGACGACGCTCCGCCATGGCTATGTGGCCGACAAGGCGGACTACTATGAAATCACTGATGGGCTGGAGCAGTTTCCCGGCTCGTCGGAAGCTTGAGCGCCTGACAAAACGGGGTTTGAGCTATTGGGAGGCGGATGGCTGCACATCACGTCTCCGACGCCCTATGGGTAGTGGTTAAACTGTTGCTCGCTCCAGAGCCTCCCAAGCCGAAGTCGAGTGCCGCCGTCGAGCAGGGCGAGATCGACAACGCCGTCCTGGTTCCGTACATCCGCCGGTCCTTGAGCACAGCGTCCACGTCATGGCGAGTCGGCATGACAGGGCGAAAGCCCCAGATCCACGCCGCGACGAAAGCCACCGCTTCAAGGAGCCCTGCCCGGTTGCAGGAAACTTAGCTAACTGACGAAGTGTTTGCTTGCAAGTGCAATGTCGCGCTGATACTTAGCAACATGGCTAAGCATGATCCCGATCTCTCGCTGCTCTTCCACGCGCTTGCTGATCCGACCCGACGGTCAATCCTGACCCGGCTCGCCAGAGAACCCGCGCGTGTAACGGACTTGGCCGGTCCCACCGGGCTGCGTCTGCCCACGGTGATGCGGCACCTTTCCGTGCTCGAGGACGCTGGATTGATCTCAACCTCCAAGGAAGGTCGAACACGGATCTGCGCCATGGTGCCGGAGGCTATGGATCCGGTGCGGACATGGCTGGATGAGCACCGGGCCATTTGGGAGGCCCGTCTCGACCGGTTGGATGCATTTGTGATGAACGTCATGAAGGAGCGCAAAGAATGACATCGGACCCCGTTTCGACCGGCATGGCGCCGGATGACAGGCCGGATGACAGGAAGGATCGCTTTGCGACGCTGACCTTCGAGCGGGAGGTGGCCGCGCCGTTATCGGTGCTGTGGCATGCGTGGACAGCCCCGGCCGCCCGGAGGGTTTGGGCCGCCCCCACGCCCTCGATCACCGTGGAGTTTCTGGAGGCCGACAGCAGGGTGGGGGGACGTGAGGTCTCGCTCTGCAAGGTGGAGGGGCAGCCGGATATCCGTTGCGAGGTTGGCTGGCTGGAATTGCAGCCTGCGCAGCGCAGCGTCAATTACGAGGTGGTTTCGTCCGGGCACGTGACGCAATCGGCCGCGCTGGTGTCGGCAGATTTCTCAGGCACGGACGAACGCAGCCGGCTGGTCGTTACGGTGCAGCTTTCCTCGATGGCCAAGAACATGGAGGCTGAATACCGGCAGGGCTTTGGTGCGGGACTGGACAATCTCTCGTGCGTGGCCGAGCGGACCATGGTGCTTGAACGAGTGATACAGGCACCCCGGTCCCTGGTCTGGGGGGCGTGGATGAACCCCGAGACGCTCCCGCAATGGTGGGGACCGGACGGGTTCTCCTGTCGGACGACGCGGATTGATCTGCGCGCGGGCGGCGAATGGGTCTTCGACATGATTGCGCCGGATGGAACGGTCTTTCCGAACCACCATCGTTATGGAGAGGTCCGGCCCGAGGAAAGAATCGGCTACACGCTTCTTTGGGGCGAGAATGGGCCGAAACATGCCGACGCCTGGGCCCTGTTCGGGGATCAGGACGGCGCAACGAAGGTGACGTTGGGCATGGTGTTCACCACAGCTTCCGAGTTCCAGGAGGCGAAGGGGTTCGGCGCCGAGAAACTGGGGCAGCAAACGCTGGGCAAATTGGAACGCTTCGTCACATCCCGCTGAAACGGCGAGGCTTCGCTTCGTCTCGACCTGGACTTGTCGAGACGGGCGAACCTGAGTAGGTGGCACGCTACGCCGCCGGGGTGCGCGATTCCGTCGCAGGTGCGTTGCGGAGCCTGCGGGTGCCTTTTCATTTGACCCCGGGGGGCTTGAGTGAGAATGATTTTCAGAAGCAATGGCCCACCAGCCCCTGAGGTTTTCCGCGAATGCGTCGTGTCTCTCTGCTTTCCGCCGCCTTCTTCGGCATCGCCCTGTCCGGAGCCGCCCTGATCCATGCCGTCCCGGCGCAGGCTGCCGACACGGTCACCATCGTCATCAAGGATCACAAGTTCGAGCCGGCGGAGGTGAAGATTCCGGCCAACAAGCGGGTGACCCTGCTGGTCGACAATCAGGACGCCACGTCGGAAGAGTTCGAAAGCGGCGAGATGAAGGTCGAGAAGATCGTCGGCGGCCGCAAGCAGATCAAGGTCATGGTCGGTCCGCTGAAGCCGGGGCGCTATCCCTTCTTCGGTGAATTCCACGAAGCGACGGCGCAGGGCGTCGTGATCGCCGAGTGACGTTGTCCCAGCAGACCGCACAGTACCGGAGACGACCATGCTCGCCAGTCTGATCATCGTCTTTCGCGAGGTCCTCGAAGCGGGCCTCATCGTCGGCATCGTGTTGGCCGCGACCCAGGGAGTGCCCGGCCGCGGCCGGTCGATTTCGCTTGGCATCGTCGGCGGCATGGTCGGGTCCTGCATCGTCGCCGCCTTCGCCGACGGCATCAGCTCGCTGTTCGCCGATACCGGGCAGGAGATGTTCAACGCCACCGTCCTGCTGATCGCCGTCGTCATGCTGGCTTGGCACAATGCCTGGATGGCGCAGCATGGCCGCGAACTGGCGCGCGACATGAAGGCGGTCGGCCGTGCGGTGCAAAGCGGGGAGAAATCGCTGGCGGCGCTGGCCATCGTCATCGGTGTCGCCGTGCTGCGCGAAGGGTCGGAGGTGGTGCTGTTCCTGACCGGCATCCTTGCGTCGGAAGAGGGCGGCATCGCCACGGTGGCCACCGGCGGGCTGGGCGGCATGGCGTTGGGCGCGCTGGTCTCCGTCCTGCTTTATGCCGGGCTGCTGCAGATCCCGACGCGGCATCTGTTCGCCACCACCACGTGGCTGCTGACGCTGCTGGCTGCCGGCATGGCCGCCACGGCGGTCAATTTCCTGGCGCAGGGCGGCATCCTGATGGCGGGCGGCACCGTGCTGTGGGACACCTCGGATGTCCTGCGTGACAACAGCCTCGTCGGGCAGGCGCTGCATGTGCTGGTCGGCTACACCGATCGTCCGACGGAGGCGCAGCTGATCGCCTATGTCGGCGTGGTCGTCGGCATCCTCCTGCTGACCCGCTGGGCGGCCAGTGGGGCGCCGCCGTCGAACAACTCGCGCGTGGCTTCCGCGGCCGAATAATCAATAGCATCTGGGTGTATGGCCACGCTGACGGTTAAGTGTCTGGCATCGGCCGTTGAAATCGCGCCATAGTGCCCCTGCGACAGTCGAGCGGCGGGGGACATGGCGGAGCTTGTGACGTTGGTTGTGCTGCTGGCGGCGATGGTGGTCGCCGTGCCGGTGGCAAAAAGGTTCGGGTTCGGTGCGCCGCTCGGCTATCTCGCCGCCGGGCTGGCGGTGGGGCCGGCCGGGCTCGGGCTGGTCACCAATGTGGGGGCGATCGCACACGCCTCCGAACTCGGCGTCGTCATGCTGCTGTTCCTGATCGGGCTGGAGCTGAGGCCCGCCCGCCTGTGGGTCATGCGGAAATCGGTGCTGGGGCTTGGCGGTGTGCAGGTTGCCGTCACCGGCGCCGCGATCACCGCGCTGTGCGGTTGGGGGCTGGGGCTTGCCTGGCCGACGGCTGTGGTTCTGGGCTTCGGCTTTGCCCTGTCCTCCACCGCCATGGCGCTGCCGATGATGGCGGAGCGTGGGCTGCTCGCCAACCAATCCGGGCGCAATGCCTTTTCCGTCCTGCTGTTCCAGGATCTCGCCATCATTCCCGCGGTCGCGCTGCTGCCGCTGTTGGGCAACGGCAGCGTTCCCCAGGCCGACGGTGCGTGGCTGTCCGTCGCCAAGGCGGTGATCGCGATGGTCGTGGTGCTGATCGGCGGACGCTATCTGCTGCGGCCGATCTTCCACGCGGTCGACCGCGCCGGCGCGCCGGAGATCTTCACCGCCACCGCCCTGCTGATCGTTATCGGCACCGCCGTGCTAATCCAGGAGGCCGGGCTGTCGATGTCGCTGGGCGCCTTCATGGCCGGCGTCCTGCTGTCGGATTCGGAATACCGGCACGAGGTTCAGGCGGACATCGAGCCGTTCGAAGGTCTTCTGCTCGGCCTGTTCTTCGTGTCTGTCGGCATGGGCGCCGACGTGCCGACGCTGATGGCGCATCCCGTCCGCTTCCTCGGCCTTGCCGTGGCGCTGCTGGTGGTGAAAGCGCTGGTAATGCTGGTTCTGGCCCGCATCGCCGGGGTGCCCTGGGCCGGGGCGACGCGGATGGCGACGGTGCTGAGCCAGGGCGGCGAGTTCGGCTTCGTGCTGTTCGGGCTGGCGGTCGGCGGCGGGGTGATGGCCGGGGAACAGGCGTCGGCGGCAATGCTGGTGGTCACCCTGTCGATGTTGGCGACGCCGTTCCTGTTCGCGGCGGAGGAGCGCTGGTTCGCGCCGCGCCTGATGTCGGGGAAGCCCAAGCGTCCCTTCGATACCCCGCCCGACGACAACCCACCAGTCATCATCTGCGGCTTCGGCCGGGTGGGGCAGGTGGTCGGCCGCGTGCTGCGGGTGCGCGGCATACCCTTCACCGCGCTGGAGAGCAGCGCGGCCCAGGTCGATTTCGTCCGCAGGTTCGGCAGCAAGGCCTACTACGGTGATCCGACCCGCGTGGAGCTTCTGCGCGCCGCAGGGGCGGAGAAGGCCAAGGTGCTGGTGGTGGCGCTGGACGACATGGAGCAGTCGCTTCGCGTGGTGGAGATGGCGACGCGCCATTTCCCCAACCTGACCATCTTCGCCCGCGCCCGCAATCGCCGCCATGTCCATCATCTGATGGACCGCGGCGTCACCCACATCGTGCGCGAGACTTTCGATTCCAGCTTGCGGATGACCGGCGACGTGCTGCGGCAGATGGGCTTGGCTGAAGGCGAGGTGACGCGGACGCTCGACACCTTCCGTGCCCATGACGAACGGACCCTGGTCCGCCAGCATGCCGTCCATAATGACGAGATCAAGCTGATCCAGACGTCCCGCGATGCCGCGGCGGAGCTTCAGTCGCTGTTCGAGGCGGATCGGGAAGGCGAAGCCAGGACGAAGGCGGAGGCTTAACCGATCAGCAGGCTGTCGTCGCTGATCTCCACCCCGCCGCGCTGCTTGGCGAACAAGGCCAGCAGGTGCGGCACATCCAGCCCGGCGCGCTCCTCGCCCGCCACGTCGAGGACGACGCGGCCCTCGTGCAGCATGAGCGTACGGTCGCCATAGTCCAGCGCCTGCCGCATCGAATGGGTGACCATCAGCGTGGTCAGGCGGTTGTCGCGGACGATGCGCCGGGTCAGGTCCAGCACGAAATCGGCGGTGGCAGGGTCGAGCGCCGCGGTGTGTTCGTCCAGCAGCAGGATCTTGGAGCCGGCCAGCGTCGCCATAAGCAGGCTGACCGCCTGACGCTGCCCGCCGGACAGCAGGCCCATGCGGTCGTGCAGCCGGTTCTCCAGCCCCAGCCCCAGCGCGGCGATGCGGTCGCGGAAGTTTCTGCGGCGGTCGCTGCCCAGAGCGAGAGCGAGGCCGCGGCGGCGTCCGCGGGCGGCGGCCAACGCCATGTTCTCCTCGATGGTCAGGGCGGCGCAGCTGCCGGCCATCGGGTCCTGGAAGACGCGGGCGACTAGACCGGCGCGGCGCGGTGTGTCCCAGCGGGTGACGTCGGTGCCGTCGATGGAGATGCGCCCCTGCTCCGCCAGCACGTCACCGGCCAGCGAGCCGAGGAAGGTCGACTTGCCGGCGCCGTTGGAGCCGATGACGGTGACGAACTCCCCCTCCGGGATGGTCAGGTCGACCCCGCGCAGCGCGTGCTTTTCCAGCGGCGTGCCGCGCCCGAAGGTGACGTGGATGTCCTCGACGACGATCATTTGGCGGCACTCGGGCTGCGGGAGACGTTACGGGAGGCCTTGGCCTTCAGGCGCGGCAGGATCAGGGCGACGGCGACCAGCACCGCGGTCACCAGATTGAGGTCGGAGGCCTGCAGGCCGATGGAGTCCGCCGACAGCGCCAGCTGCACCGCGAGGCGGTAGAGGATCGAACCGGCGACGCAGCCGACCAGCGCCAGAGCCAGAGCGCGGGCGGGCAGCACCGTCTCGCCGACGATGACGGCGGCGAGGCCGACTACGATGGTGCCGATGCCGGTGGTGACGTCGGCGAAACCGTTGGTCTGGGCGAACAGGGCGCCGGCCAGACCGGTCAGGGCGTTGGACAGGGCGATGCCGGCATAGACATGGGCGTCGGTGTCGACGCCCTGCGCCCGCGCCATCCGCGCATTCACGCCGGTCGCCCGCATCGCCAGTCCGAACTCGCTGGACAGGAAGCGGGCTAGCAGCAGCACGACGACCGCGACGATGACGCCGACCACCAGCGGGCGGACGACGTGGTCGGGGATTCCGAGGCCGTAGAAGGGCGTCAGCACCGTGTCCTGCATCAGCAGCGCCACGTTCGGCCGCCCCATGACCCGCAGGTTGACGGAGAACAGGGCGATCATCGTCAGGATGCTGGCGAGCAGATGCAGGATCTTGAAGCGCACGTTCAACGTCGCCGTCACCAGCCCGGCCGCGGCACCCGCGAGGGCGGCGGCGAGGCTGGCGAGCCAGGGGTTGACCCCGGCGATCAAGAGCACCGCGCAGACGGCCGCCCCCAGCGGAAAGCTTCCATCCACCGTCAGGTCGGGGAAGTCCAGGATGCGGAACGACAGATAGACGCCGATGGCGACCAGCGCATAGACGAGGCCGATCTCGATAGCGCCGAAGAGAGCGATTTCAGTCATTGCGGTGCTTTTGAAGGAGGCTTGGAGGAGAGAGTGTATCGCCCCCTCCCTATCCCTCCCCCGCTTACGCGGGAGAGGGGATTGGACTCTTGTCGGCGTTCTGCGGCAGTTCCCTCTCCCACCAAAGGTGGGGGAGGGTTAGGGAGGGGGCAAAGTGCCTTTCCCCAACCGCCGCTTACTGCCCGACCACCTTCGTCGCGCGCTTCACCACCGCGTCGGGCAGGGTGACGCCCATGGCGGCGGCGGATTTCGGGTTTACGAACAGGTCGGTGCCCTTGGCGAGCGACACCGGGATGTTGCCGGGCTTCTCGCCCTTCAGGACGCGGGCGACGATGGCGCCGGTCTGCTTGCCGACCTGGAGATAGTCGAAGCCGATCGAGGCGACGGTGCCGCGGGCGACGCTGTCGGTGTCGGCGGAGAAGATCGGCAGCTTGGCCTGCTGGCCGACGGCGATCACGCTTTCCAGCGCCGAGACGACGGTGTTGTCGAGCGGGATGTAGACGGCATCGGCCTTGCCGACGAGGCTGCGCACCGCCTGCTGGGCGTCCGACGACTTCGGCACGGAGGCCTCGACCACGGTCAGGCCGGCCTTGGCGGCCTCGTCCTTCAGCGCCTTGACCAGCACGATGGAGTTCGGCTCACCCGGATTGTAGAGCACGCCGATGCGCTTGGCCTGGGGCAGGATCTCGCGGATCAGGGCGACATGCTCAGCCACAGGGGCCATGTCGGACAGGCCGGTGATGTTGGCGCCGGGCTTGTCCATCGACTTCACCAACTGGGCTGACACCGGATCGGTCACCGCGGTGAAGACCACGGGAATGTCGCGGGTCGAAGCCGCCACCGCCTGGGCCGACGGGGTGGAGATCGGAACGATCACGTCGGGGCGGGAGCCGGCGAACTGGCGGGCGATCTGGGCGGCGGTGGCCGGGTTGCCCTGCGCGCTCTGATACTCGACCTTCAGGTTCTGGCCCTGGACAAAGCCGGCGTCCTTCAGCGCCTCCACCACGCCGTCGCGCGTCGCGTCGAGCGCCGGGTGCTGGACGATGGCGGTGATGGCGACGGTCTTGGTCTGCGCCATCGCCGACACCGGCATGGCGATCGGGCCGACGAAGGCGGCGAGGGCAGCGGCAGCGCACAACAGGCGGGTGACGGGCATGGCTGGGTCTCCGGAACGCAAAGGTCTTCCCCTAGACCGCGCGGTCGCCGCCGTCAACTCGGCAGCAGGGTTGGGGAGGCTGGAGTTGAACATTTGAAACGCTATGAAACAGAATCCGGGAGATGTTCCATTGTTTCATCCGGCGTCCGATCCATCATATCCCCCCATATCGCCTCTGCGGCGGCAAACAGCCTGCACACTTCATAGCACGGGGCGGCAGACGGGATAAGGACGGCCCGAAAATCCGGCCGGTCGCCACGATCCCGACTCCGCATGCCCGACCTGTCCGCAATCGGGGGTGTGGTTTGGCGGGCAAGAGCCTATATTGTCCGCAACACGGAAGGAGTGGCCATGATCGCAGGAACCGAAGCGGCTCCGTCGAAGTTTCTCGCCTCTTTCCGCGGCCTGATCGGCTGCTGTCCCAATTGCGGGCGCGGCCGGCTGCTGCGGAACTTCCTGAAGCCGGTGGATCACTGTTCGGCCTGCGGCGAGGCCTACGGCCATCTGCGCGCCGACGACGCGCCGCCCTGGATGACCATCCTGATCGTCGGCCATATCGTCATCCCCGCCCTGCTGTTCGTCGAACAGAATTATGAGCCGCCGACCTGGTTGCATCTGGCGATCTGGCCGGCGCTGACCCTGCTGCTGACGCTGATCCTGCTGCCGCGCTGCAAGGGTCTGGTGCTGGGGCTTCTGTGGTGCACCGGCGCGCCGGGGTCGGAACGCGGATAGGCGGTTGGAGAAACCCTGAATGCGAAAACGGCACCGCGCAGCAATGCACGGTGCCGTTTCTCTATCCGGGCCGTTTCTCTATCCGGGCCGTTTCTCTATCCGGCTGGAGCCTCGCCGGTCGGCGGAGGCCCGTCTGCCGTCAGCGCACGCTCGGCAGCGCGGTGCCGTGGCCGGTACGGCCGCCGAACAGGCCGGCGCGCAGCTTGCCGAACAGGTCGCGCAGATGATCGGCGCGCATCTGGCGGGCGGCCAGGATGATCTCGTCGTAGGAACGGGGATCGCGGACTTCGTTGAAATTGATGTTCATGGCTTTGGGAATCTCCACGTGAGGTGAGAGACGTCCACTCCCTTGGGTTCGTATGAGGCGTTGGTTCGCCTTGTGAAACCCAAGATAGGGCAGAGCCGCTGTCCCATGAAGCGCAGTCCGCGCAATGCCGCCCGACCTTTTCCGTATCAGCTTCATCAATCAACGGAGGAGCGAACTATTGTCGACGGCCATGGTCCGTAGCCTTTCCGACAATAGTTCGCCGTGCCGATTACTTGCGGTCCCGTGCCCCGTCGACCGCGACGTTGCGGTCGGAGACGATACGGTCCGACGATCCCCGCTCGGCTCCCCTGGTGTTCTGGCCCTGCGGGTGGTCGGGCTGGCGCGGCGGCAGCGGGCCGGTGCCGAGGCCGCCGGCCTCCTCGCTGCCGGGAATGCCGAAATCCTCGTCGGGCTGGTCGATCGGACCGCCGGCGCCGGGGCCGATGATGCGCTGGAAGCCTTCGATCCGCTCGTCCACGTCGGGATGCTCGACTGTCCGGGGGATGTCCAGCGGGATCTCGCGCTCGTCGATGCCGCCGCTGTCGCTGGGGCCGGTGGCGTTGCCGATGTTGCGGTCATCCCTGGGGCGGTCATCGCTGCTGCGGTTGCGGTCATTGGCGGCCATGGGCGCTCTCCCGTCTGCTGTGTCGAGGTCTCGGTTCCCTCAACAGGGCGGAAGTACACTCGTCACCGTCCGCACATCGAACCAGCCGCCGACGCTGTGGCGCAGATCCTGTCGCCGGTCCTGCTCCGGCGCCGGGGCGATGTCCCACAGCCAGGACATGTCGGGGGCGGGGAGAGCGAGGCCCCAGGTCGAATCCTCCACCTCGGTCACGGTGCCGCCATGCATCCAGGAGGCGTCGATGTCGGTGAACAGGGCCGCGCGTTCGGCGATGGCGGACAGCCAGCACAGATGGCCGTGGACCATGCGCAGGGCGAAGGCCATCCGCTCCGCCTCCGTGGTCGCCGGGGCGCGGCGTTCCACCGCCTCCAGCGGCAGCAGCGGCAGTTGGGACAGCAGGTTGCAGGAGACGGCAAAGCGGAAGGGGCCACCATCGGGAACCGGCGGTTTGAAATCGGTGGGCAGCGGGCCGCCGCTGTCCAGCGCGGCGGCAAGCGGCGCCAGCGCGCCGCTGACGTCCATCTCGACGAGGCGGACATTGGGCAGGGCCGCCGCACGGCGGCGGACGGCGCGGCTGTGGAGGATGTCCACCAGAACCACCTCGTCGAAACGGGCGGTCAGCGTCTCCAGCGGGATCTCGATCAGCAGCCCCGAACCGGCGACCAGCGCGCGCCCACCCGGTTCCACCCGCTGCACCGCCTGATCGATGAAGCGGTGGCAGGCGGCGACATGCGGCGCCCAGGCCCGCTTCTGGCGCCGGTAGCGGGCTCCCAAGGCCACCATTTCCGACAGGTAGCCGAAACGGCGCGCCAGCGGCGGGCAGGGCGTGGTCAGATATTCGAAGGCTTCGCGCAACATCGCCGGCTTACCCCCTCCGCCAACTTCGCCGCCAACGTCGCCATTGGCCCGTTGATCGGCCGCTTTTCCGGCCGTCTCACCCCTTGACCCGCGACGGTGGCAAGGTACCTATGGCGCCATGGTCGAGATCAAGAGGAAAACGGCCCTGGTCACAGGGGCCGGCAAGCGCATCGGGCGGGCCATCGCGCTCGATCTGGCGGGGCAGGGGTGGGACGTCGCCGTCCATTACCGAAGCTCCCGCGATGAGGCCGATGCCGTCGTCGCCGAGATCGAGCGGGCGGGCGGCCGTGCCATGGCCTTCGCCGCCGACCTCGACCGTGAGGCGGAGGTGAAGACGCTGGTGCCGGCGGCGACGGAGCGGCTCGGTCCGCTGACACTGCTGGTCAACAACGCCTCCCGCTTCGAACGCGACGAGATGGCCGACGTCACCCGCGAATCGTGGGACGCGCATATGGAGGCGAACCTGCGGGCTCCCTTCGTGCTGTCGCAGGATTTCGCGTCTCGGTTGCCGGAGGGCGAGCGCGGGCTGATCGTCAACGTCATCGACCAGCGCGTGTGGAATCCGACGCCACACTTCGTGTCCTATACCCTGTCGAAGATGGGGCTGTGGGCGCTGACCCGTACGATGGCGCTGGCGCTGGCACCGCGCATCCGGGTCAACGGCATCGGACCCGGCCCGACCCTGCGCAACGACCGCCAGACGGTGGAGGAGTTCGCCGCCCAGTGGGACTCGACCCCGCTGCAGCGCGGCACCACGCCGGAGGAGATCTGCGCCGCCATCCGCTTCCTGATCGCCGCCCCGGCGATGACCGGCCAGATGATCGCGCTGGACGGTGGGGAGCATCTGGGATGGGCGCAGCCGGCGCATGGCTTCGTGCCCAACGAATAGCGGCGGATTGCAATCCTTAAACAGGGAAAGGCACGTCCGTCCGGAGCCTTGCGGCCGGCGGGGCGGGTGCGGTGCGGCGAAAATGACCGCGCGTTTTACACAGGTGCCCCACCCCGCGCAAGAGGCGCCTGCACGCCCGCGACAATTTTGTGGCCGCGCGTCAATTCCCGCCCTTGACTCACACCTGACCTAAGGAAATCAACGGCTTAACGAAAATGCCTAAAAAATAGGCGGAAGCATGCGACCCGTTGTGGCGCCTAGCTCCGGATGGGCTACCCCCGTCGTTATCGACAAACTTATCCACAGGTTTCGTGGATATTCTTCCGGAGGGGTGAGTCGTTCCGCATGCGTCCTTCGCGTGCCCAACAGTTGACCCGCGACGGCCGCTCGACGACATTCTGGTCATGTCCGAAACGCATTCCTCAGAGCCCCTGGTTTCCTCTTCCGACGCCGATGCCTCGGGCGGTGAGGACGTTGCCGCGCGTCCGAAACGGCGGCCGGCCGACATCGACCGGGGTGTCGAGATCATTCGTGAGCATCTGAAGACCCTGCCGCAGACGCCGGGCGTCTACCGCATGCTGGCGGGTGACGGGGCGGTCCTGTATGTCGGCAAGGCGCGCAACCTGAAGCGCCGGGTGACCAACTACACCCAGGTGGGAAAGCTGCCAGTCAGGCTCCAGCGCATGGTCGCGGAGACCGAGACGATGGAGTTCGTCAACACCCACACCGAGGTGGAGGCGCTGCTTCTCGAATCGAACCTGATCAAGAAGCTGATGCCGCGGTACAACGTGTTGTTGCGGGACGACAAGACCTTTCCGCACATCATGATCACCAAGGACCACGACTATCCGCAGTTGACCAAGCACCGTGGCGCGCGCGGGCGCGATGCCGATTACTTCGGCCCTTTCGCTTCCGCCGGGGCTGTCAACCGGACGATCACGGCGCTGCAGCGCGCCTTCCTGCTGCGCAACTGCGCCGACACGGTGTTCGCCGCCCGCACCCGACCCTGCCTGCAATACCAGATCAAGCGCTGCACCGCGCCCTGCGTCGGCCGAGTCAGCCCGGCGGAGTATCAGGCGCAGGTCGGTCAGGCGCGCGCCTTCCTGTCGGGCAAGAGCCGCGACATCCAGACGGAATTCGCCGACCGGATGATGGCCGCCTCCGACGCGATGGATTTCGAGACGGCGGCGCGCTACCGCGACCGTATCCGCGCGCTGACGGCGATCCAGGCGCACCAGGACATCAATGTCGAGGGGGTGGTGGAGGATGCCGACGTCATCGCCGCCTATGCCGAGGGCGGGGTGACCTGCATCCAGGTCTTCTTCTTCCGCGGCGGCCGCAACTACGGCAACCGCGCCTATTTCCCCAGCCACGACAAGGCGGCGGAGACGGGCGAGGTGCTGGCCGCCTTCATCGCCCAGTTCTACGAGAACAAGGCGGCGCCGCCGCTGGTGCTGGTCAGCCACGCCCTGCCGGAACTGGAGCTGCTGAGCGAGGCGCTGGCCGTGCGCGCCGGGCACAAGGTGGAACTGGCGGAGCCGAAGCGCGGAGAGAAGCGGCGGATCGTCGAACATGCCCTGACCAACGCGCGCGAGGCGCATGGCCGCCGGCTGGCCGAAAGCTCCAGCCAGGCGCGGCTGCTGGAGGGGGTGGCCGCCGCCTTTGGCATGGACGGGCCGCCGGAGCGGGTGGAGGTCTACGACAACTCCCACATCCAGGGGGCGCACGCCATCGGCGCGATGATCGTCGCCGGGCCGGAGGGCTTCATCAAGAACGCCTACCGCAAGTTCAACATCCGTGAGCAGGGCGCGGCGGGCGACGACTTCGCCATGATGCGCGAGGTGCTGACCCGCCGATTCGGCCGGGCGGTGAAGGAGGACCCGGAGCGCACCTTGGGGACATGGCCCGATCTGGTGCTGATCGACGGCGGCCTGGGGCAGCTGAACGTGGCGTTGGAGGTGTTCGCGGAGCTGGGCATCGATGACGTGACGCTGGTCGGCATCGCCAAGGGACCGGACCGCGACGCCGGTCGCGAGCATTTCTTCATGGAAAACCGCCCGCCCTTCCAGATGGAGCCGCGCGACCCGGTGCTGTATTTCCTGCAGCGGCTGCGCGACGAGGCCCACCGCTTCGCCATCGGCACCCACCGGGCCAAGCGGACCAAGGCCATCGGCAAATCGCCGATCGACGAGATCGCCGGCATCGGTCCCGCCCGCAAGAAGGCTCTGCTGCATCACTTCGGCAGCGGGGCGGCGGTGGCGCGCGCCGGGCTGGCCGATCTGGAGGCGGTGGAAGGGATCAATCGCGCCGTTGCGAAAAAGATATACGATCACTTCCATCCCGATGGTTAGAATGCGGGCACAACAAACCAGCCGGCGCTCTCACGGGCGCCGTGCGGCGACATCCTCCAGCGGTTCGAGTTTTCCGTCATGCTGACCAGCCTGCCCAACCTGCTGACCCTGTCGCGAATCGCGGTGATCCCGGTGGTGGTCGGGCTGTTCTATGTGCCGGAGGCCTGGGCGGCCTATACCGCGTGCTCGCTCTATGCCGCCGCCTGCATCACCGACTGGTTCGACGGCTATCTGGCGCGCGCCTGGGCGCAGGAAAGCGTGATCGGCAAGTTCCTGGATCCCATCGCCGACAAGCTGCTGGTGGCGGCGACCCTCATCATGCTGGCGGGGTTCCACCGGCTGACCGGCCTGTCGATCCTGCCGGCGGTGGTGATCCTGCTGCGCGAGGTGCTGGTGTCGGGCCTGCGCGAGTATCTGGCCGGCCTGCATGTCGGCGTGCCGGTGACCTGGCTGGCGAAATGGAAGACGACGATCCAGATGATCGCGCTGGGTTTCCTGATCGTCGGCGATTATGGTCCGGCGGAACTGCCGGTGACCTTCATCGGCACGGTCGGGCTGTGGATCGCCGCGGCGCTGACCTTCTACACCGGGTGGGATTACATGCGCGCCGGGCTGACCCACATGATGGCGGAACAGCCGGCGAAGCCCGGCACCGCCCGTTCGGCCCGCAGCGCCGGTTGAGAGTTTCCGACATGAAGATTTTCGGCCTTACCGGCTGGAGCGGCAGCGGCAAGACCTCGCTGATGGTGCGGCTGATCCCGGCGCTGACGGCGCGGGGCCTGCGCGTGTCGACGGTCAAGCACGCCCACAAGGGCTTCGACATCGACCATCCCGGCAAGGACAGCCACAACCATCGCTTGGCCGGCGCCACGGAGGTGCTGGTCAGCTCCCCCCGGCGCTGGGCCCTGATGCACGAGCTGCGCGACGGCGAGCCGGAGCTGACGCTGGAGCAACTGATCGGCAAGGTGGCGCCGGTCGATCTGCTGCTGGTCGAGGGCTTCAAGCGCGACCGCCACGAAAAGATCGAGGTCTGGCGGGCCGAGGTGGACAAGGCGCTGATCGCGCCCGACGATCCCACCATCGTCGCGGTCGCCAGCGACGGCGCGGTGCCGGGATGTCCGGTGCCGGTGCTGGACCTGAACGATGCCGAGGCGGTTGCGGCGTTCGTGGTGGCGAGGTGCGGGTTGGGGTGAGGCCCCGCCTTCGCTGATTTGACATACCAAGAGACGACATGGACACCGCACATTCCCACATGCCGCAGGCGCTCGATCGCCGCGGCTATCGGCTTGCCGTCTTCGATTTCGACGGCACGCTGGCCGACTCGTTTCCCTGGTTCATCGGCGTGCTGAACGGCGTCGCCGACCGCTATGGCTTCAACCGGGTGCAGGCGGACGAGGTGGAGCGGTTGCGCGGCTATGACGCGCGGCAGATCATGCGGCACCTGCGGGTGCCGAACTGGAAGCTGCCCTTCATCGCCAACCACATGCGGCAACTGATGGCGCGCGACATCGACAATATCCGGCTGTTCGACGGTGTGCCGGAGATGCTTCGGGCGTTGAGCGACCGCGGCGTGACCGTCGCCATCGTCAGTTCGAACTCGGCGGAGAACATCCGCGGTATTTTGGGACCGGAGGCGGCTGGGCGGGTGGCGCATTACGGCTGCGGCGCCTCGCTGTTCGGCAAGGCGGCGAAGTTCAGCAAGATGCTGCGCATGACCGGTGTGCCGGCGGAGCTTGCCGTCGGCATCGGTGATGAGGTGCGTGACATCGACGCGGCGCGCAAGCTGGGCATGGGCTGCGCCGCTGTCTCCTGGGGCTATGCGCGCGAGGATGCTCTGGCGGCGCGGCGGCCGGACCGGTTGCTGACGCGCGTGGAGGAAATCCCCGGGCTGTTCGGCGGCTGAATGCCACGTCCCGGAAAGGACGCCTTTTCCCCCTTCGCAGCGGATGCCGCGGCGGACTAGAGTGGCGACCATGGTGCAACTCGACAATGATTGCTTCGCCTTCGGCGGGCCGATGATGGCGGTGGAGCCGGCGCTGGCTCTGCTGGCCGGGCGGGTCGGGCCGGTGACGGCGACGGAGACCGTGCCGCTGGCGGATGCGCTCGGCCGGGTGCTGGCCGCCGATCTGGTGGCGCCCTTCAACGTGCCGCCGCACGACAATGCCGCGGTGGACGGCTATGCCGTGTTCTTCGACGATCTGGCTGCCGATCAGCCGACCGTGCTGCCGGTGACGGCGCGGGTCGCCGCCGGGCAGTGGCTGGGCCGGCCGGCGGTGCGGGGGGAGGTGGTGCGCATCTTCACCGGCGCGCCGATGCCCGCGGGCATGGACACCGTCTTCATGCAGGAGGACTGCCGCAGCGACGGTACCACCGTCACCCTTCCGGCGGGCATCCGCCGCGGCGTGAACCGCCGGCTGGCGGGTGAGGACGTACGCGAAGGGTCGGTGGTGCTGGCCGCGGGACGGCGCCTGCGGCCGGAGGACATCGCGCTTGCGGCGTCGCTGGGGCATCCGACGTTGGCGGTGCGCTGCCGGCTGCGGGTGGCGGTGTTCTCGACCGGCGACGAGTTGCGGCAGCCGGGGCAGGTGCTGGAGCCCGGCGCCGTCTATGACGCCAACCGCTTTGCCCTGATCGCGCTGCTGACCCGGCTGGGTTGCGCCGTCACCGACCTCGGCATCCTGCCCGACCGGTTCGAGACGATCCGCGATGCGCTGGCGGAGGCGGCGATGAGCCATGACGCGCTGATCACCTCCGGCGGCATGTCCACCGGGGAGGAGGATCACGTCAAACCGGCGGTCGAGGCCAATGGGCGGCTGGATTTCTGGCGGCTGGCGATCAAGCCGGGCCGGCCGGTGGCGCTGGGCCGTGTGCGCGGCGCCGTGTTCGTCGGGCTGCCGGGCAATCCGGTCGCGGTGGTGGTGACCTTCCTGCGCATCGCCCGGCCGATCCTGCTGCGGCTGATGGGGGCGGCGGACGAGACGCCGCAGTCGATCCCGGTGCGTGCGAGCTTCGCCCACAAGAAGAAGCCGGGGCGGCGCGAGTTCCTGCGCGGTTCGTTGGCCCGTGGCGAGGACGGTGCGCTGGTGGCGGCGAAATACCCGCGCGACGGTGCCGGTGTGCTGTCGTCGCTGGTGGAGTCCGAGGGCCTGATCGAGTTGCCGGAGGATCTGGCCGGGGTCGAGCCCGGCATGACCGTCGATTTCCTGCCTTTCAAAGAATTCCTGTAGAGGTCGCGTGATGAAGATTCTCTATTTCGCCTGGCTGCGCAGCAAGATCGGCGTGCCGACCGAGACCGTGGAGTTGCCGGCGGAGGTGACTACGGCCGGCGCTCTGGTCGAATGGCTGAAGACCCGCAGCCCGCGCCATGCCGAGGCGCTGGCCAACAGCAAGGTGGTCAAGGTGGCGGTGAACCAGGAGCATGTGCCCTACGACCACCCGATCTCCGCGACCGATGAGATTGCGCTGTTCCCGCCGGTGACGGGGGGCTGACGGCATGGCGATCCGCGTCCAGGCCGAGGATTTCGACGTCGGCGTCGAATACGCCGCCTTCACCGCCGGTCGAACCAGCGTCGGCGGGGTGGCGATGTTTGTCGGGCTGGTGCGCGACATCGCCGGCGGCGCTGCCGTCAGCGCCATGACGCTGGAGCATTATCCCGGCATGACCGAGAAGCAGTTGGAAGCCATCGAGGAGGAGGCGCGGCGCCGCTGGCCGCTGGACGATGTGCTGGTGATCCACCGCTATGGCCGGATGGAGCCGGGGGACCGCATCGTGATGGTCGCCACCGCCTCGGCGCACCGCGACGCCGCCTTCGAGTCCTGTCGTTTCCTGATGGACTGGCTGAAGACGAAGGCGCCGTTCTGGAAGCTGGAAGCGACACCAGAGGGCGAACGCTGGGTCGAGGCCAAGGAAAGCGACGACGCGGCAGCGGCACGGTGGGCGGAATAATCTGTCAGGCGGGCGAGGGCGCGCTCAGGCGTGCCCGGCCTCGCCCGACAGCATGGAGACGCTGACGCCCAGCTTGCCGATGGCGCGCTCCCACTTGGCGTCCAGGTCGGTGTCGAACAGCAGCTTTTCGTCGCAGGGCACGTTCAGCCAGCCGTTGGCCTGGAATTCGGCGTCCAGTTGGCCCGGGCCCCAGCCGGCATAGCCCAGCAGCAGCAGGTTGCGGCGCGGGCCGCGGTCTTCGGAGATGGCCCGCAGGATGTCGATGGTGGCGGTCAGGGCCACGTCGTCGTTCACCACCAGCGTGCCGTCGCGGACATAGTCGGTGGAGTGCAGGACAAAGCCGCGGCCCGACTCGACCGGACCGCCGTAATGCACCGGCAGATTGTGGGTCGGCTGCGGGATGTCCATGTCGAGCTGTTCCAGCAAATCCTCGAACGTGATCGACCCGAACAGCCGGTTCACCACCAGACCCATTGCGCCGTCTTCATTGTGGGCGCACACATAGATGACCGTGCGCTGGAAACGCGGGTCCTCCATTCCGGGCATGGCGATCAGCAGCTGGCCGGTCAGCGATTCCGTGGTCTTGGAGTCCGGAGACTTGGTCAGACGCGGCATGGGCGATTATCCTTGTCGTCGGTTCGGTGCGGAAGACCGCCCCCGTCCCTACGGTCGGTTGTGGTTGGCGCTCTGGCGACGCTTTCACCGGAGTGTGACAGCACCGGCCGAGCTTTGTCACCATTATATGGGCTATCATATAGGGTGTCGGGGACGCCGATGCGCCCCTTCCAGGGAAGAGAACAGTGCGCGCGATGAAAAGACATGCCCTCGTCCTCCTGCTGCTTCTGGCCGTGCTGGCCGGCGGCGCCGTACCTGCTTTTGCCCAGGGCACTGGGGCAGGGGGCGGGATCGGCGCCTGGATCAAGGCCGGGCCGGTGGAGGCGCGGCTGGTGTCCGCGGTGCGAGGCACCGGTGACCTGACGGCGCTGCCGCTGGGGCTGGAATTGCGGCTGGAGCCGGGGTGGAAGACCTATTGGCGTTCCCCCGGCGATGCCGGATTCGCGCCGCGCCTGGACTGGAGCCGCTCGGGCAACCTGGGCGAGGCGACGCTGTCCTATCCGGCGCCGCACCGTTTCTCCGTTCTGGGATTCGAGACGGCGGGATACGATACCGCCGTGCTGTTCCCGATCCAGGGGACGCCGACGACTCCCGGCAAGCCCGTCGATCTGGCGCTGACCGCCGAACTGCTGGTCTGTTCGGAGATCTGCGTGCCGCAGACGCTTGACCTCGCGCTTGCGCTGCCGGCCGGGCCGGCGAACCCGAGCGAGGTCGCCAATGACGTGGCGCGCGCGCAGGCGCTGGTGCCGAAGGGGCCGAACGGGCTGCTGCGCATCGACTCCGTGCGCGGCAACGGGGCGTCGCTGGAGGTGGAGGCGACCGCCGCCGACGGCTTCATCACCCCCGACCTGTTCGTCGAGACCGATCCGGCCCTGACCTTCTCCGCCCCCAAGACGGTCTTTTCCGACAACGACCGCCATGTCCGCCTGACCCTGACGGTGACCGACCCGCAGCCGGGGCTGAATCTGGCCGGGCGCGCGCTGACGTTGACCCTGATCGACGGTGACAAGGCGGTCGAGGCGCCGGTCACGGCATCAGCATCGGCGTCGGCCGGTGGCGCCGCGCCAACTCCCGGCAGCGTCGGTCTGGCGGCGATGCTCGGGGTGGCGCTGCTGGGCGGGCTGATTCTGAACCTGATGCCGTGCGTGCTGCCGGTGCTGTCGCTGAAGCTGATGTCGGTGGTCAAGCATGGCGGTCGGGCGCCCGCCGCGGTGCGCGCCGGCTTCCTGGCGAGCGCGGCCGGCATCCTCACTTCTTTCCTGCTGATGGCCTCGGTTCTGGTCGGCGTCAAGGCGGCGGGCGGGGCGGTCGGCTGGGGCATCCAGTTCCAGCAGCCGCTGTTCCTGGTCTTCATGGTCGTGCTGGTCACGCTGTTCTCGGCCAATTTGTGGGGGCTGTTCGAAGTTCCGCTGCCGCGCGCGCTGGCCGACCGGCTGGGCGGCGACGGGCTGGCCGGGCCGTTCGCCACCGGCATGTTCGCGACCCTGCTGGCGACGCCCTGTTCGGCGCCGTTCCTCGGCACAGCGGTCGGATTCGCGCTGTCCAAGGGGCCGGTGGAGGTCTACGCGATCTTCGCGGCTTTGGGCGTCGGGCTGGCGCTGCCTTATCTGGCGGTGGCGGCTTGGCCGCGGGTGGCCGGCTGGCTGCCGCGGCCTGGACGCTGGATGGCGAAGCTGAAAATCGTGTTGGGCTTCGCGCTGATGCTGACGGCGGTTTGGTTGCTGTCGGTGCTGACCGCGCAGATCGGCGAGGTGGCTGCCGCCACCGTCGGGCTGCTGATGGCGGGGCTGGTGCTGGCGCTGTGGGTCGGGCGGAGTGCCCGAGGCGTGACGCGGACTGCCGGCCCGGCGCTGGCCGGTGTGCTGGCGGTCGCCGCCTTCGCCATGCCGGCGGCGGTCGGTCCGTCGGCCGGTGCGGCTCCGGTGGTCAGCGACAGCAAGGCGCGCTGGGTGCCCTTCGTCGAATCGACGATCCGCGACCATGTCGCCACCGGCCGCACCGTCTTCGTCGACGTGACCGCCGACTGGTGCATCACCTGCCAAGCCAACAAGAAGCTGGTGTTGAACCGTGGTGAGGTCGCCGAGCGGCTGGAGGACAAGGGCGTGGTGGCGATGCGGGCGGACTGGACCCGGCCGGACGCGACGATCGCGAAGTTCCTGTCCGACCATGGCCGCTACGGCATCCCCTTCAACATCGTCTACGGTCCCGGCGCGCCGGACGGCATCGCCCTGCCGGAACTGCTGAGCGACGGGGTCGTGCTGGAGGCGTTGAGCAAGGCGGCGGGGAAGGAGGCGGCGACGGCGGGCAAGTCGTCGTGACCCTAATCCGGAAAAGGCCTATGGCCGTTGCGGCTATTCTGCGGTAACAGGGCGGCTCCGGGAGCTTCTCCCGCGCCATGAGGACGATGATGGACGATCAGATCAACTGCCCGCAGTGCAACTCCGAGAACGCCTATAACGACGGCAGCCTGTGGAACTGCCCCGACTGCGGCCATGAATGGAACCCCGACACGGCCGTCGCCGCGGTGGATGCCGATGCGGGGCAGGGCGTGCGCGACGCCAACGGCAACCCGCTGGCCGACGGTGACAGCGTCACGGTCATCAAGGACCTGAAGGTCAAGGGATCGTCCCTGGTGGTCAAGGGCGGGACCAAGGTGAAGAACATCCGTCTGACGGACGGCGCCGACGGCCACAACATCGCCTGCAAGATCGACGGCATCGGCGCCATGAACCTGAAGTCGGAGTTCGTGAAGAAGGCGTGACCTTGGCGGTCTAATGCCAAGCGGATAGTCGGGCCAACCGCGCCTTGCGGCCATCCGCCGCGGGGGATAGAAGGGATGCAGGGCCGGGCTCCGCAACGAGGGTCCGGCCGAACCCGGAAAACGGGTCAGACCCATAAAATCGGAAGGGTTAGAGACGATGAGCATCCAGGTTGGCGATACCATTCCGTCCGTCACGCTGAAGTGGCTGACCGACAACGGCATGCAGGAAGTGACGACGGACGAGCTGTTCAAGGGCAAGAAGGTCGTCCTGTTCTCCGTCCCCGGCGCCTTCACCCCGACCTGCTCCGCCAAGCATCTGCCGGGCTTCGTCCAGCAGGCCGACGCGCTGAAGGTGAAGGGCGTCGACAGCATCATCTGCCTCGCCGTCAACGATCCCTTCGTGATGCGCGCCTGGGGTGACAAGGGTGGCGTCGGCGACAAGGTGAAGATGCTGCCGGACGGCAATGCCACCTTCACCACGGCTCTCGGCCTGACCATGGACGGTTCCGCCCACGGCCTGGGCACCCGCGGCCAGCGCTTCGCCCTGGTGGCGGAGGACGGCAAGGTCACCCACGTCGCCGTAGAGGCCCCCGGCAAGTTCGAGGTGTCGTCGGCCGAAGCGGTGCTGGAGAAGGTTTGATCTCATAGCTTGAGTGCAGAGGTATGGCGTCTCTGCTGAGTTTGCTGCGCCTCTCTCCGTTAATACGAATACGAGATTGACAGCAAAAGAGTTCTCCCAAAGGATTGCGCTGCTATCCTTTGGGAGTAACCCTTATGGCATTGGCTCTAAATGCGTTGATCAAGTGCGTCCACAATTCATTGGAAGAGGTTTGCAACGAATTTCAGGAGATCAGCGGCATCAGTTGCGATCAAATGCCCGAATATCTTTTGACGGCCGGATTGTACCGTAGTCTGAAGAAATTGAAGTCGGTCGGTTGGGTCAAGCCGGAAGCCAACATAAGACAGTCAATGGGTGAAGCCGGTGCTTTAGGACGAGGTAAATTTCCTGAAGCGCTTAACGCATCCGGGCGGTTTGATATTTTTGTTTATGACACTTCCGGTGCGCCGATCGGTGCTATTGAAGTAAAAAATGCGATCAATTCTCATGCTAACATTGCGAGCGACATTTCCCGTTTGCGATCTGCTTTAATGAAATCGCCAAACAGTTCAACTATTCAGTATGTTGGGATGGCATTTCTGGTGGCAAACGGAGACGGCGCGCGTAAATCCGCAGGTGACAGAGTTGACACCAGGGCGCACAACATAGGGGAAACTTGTTTTAGACTCGATTACCAGCGAGCCAAAGAAGGAATTTACCGTTATGGCGAGGATGGAGGTCCCGAGTCTTACAGCTATAGAATTTCTGAAGCTGATGACGAATCGTTCCGATTTGCCTCTTGTTTCTGGGCTATGACACGATGAGGTTGAGTAACGTATTCGAGGTTATGCCCTAAACTTGTGATTTTCGCACGTCGGCCACGCCACGGCGCGCCAGTTCGTCGGCGCGTTCGTTCTCGGGGTGGCCGGCGTGGCCGCGGACCCAGTGGAATTCGATCTCGTGCTGCCGCTTCGCCTCTTCCAGGCGCTGCCACAGGTCGACGTTCTTCACCGGCTTCTTGTCGGCGGTCAGCCAACCCTTGGCCTTCCAGCCATGGATCCATTTGGTGATGCCGTTCTTCACATATTCGCTGTCGGTGAAGAGGCGGACGGTCACCGGCTTCTTCAACGCTTCCAGCGCCATGATGGCGGCCATCAGTTCCATGCGGTTGTTGGTGGTCGCCGGTTCGCCGCCATACAGCTCCTTCTCCACCTCGCCATAGCGCAGGATGGCGCCCCAGCCGCCGGGGCCGGGATTTCCGCTGCAGGCACCGTCGGTGAAGATGTCGACTGTCTTGAGACCGGCTTCGGTCGAGGAGGTGGTGTCGGTCATTCAGTCAGGCCCCGCCCACGTCCGAATCGTCGAGGAAATAGTCGCCCAGCCCGCGGACCGACTGGTGGAAGCGCAGCTTGCGCAGATATTCCAGCGGATCCTTCGGCCGGACGAAGGCGCCCGGCGGGTGGTTCAGCCAGTCGTAGAGGCGGGTCAGCAGGAAGCGCACCGCGCTGCCTCGGCACAGCCAGGGCAGGGCATCCAGTTCCTCGCGGGACAGCGGCCGGACCTTGCGATAGTTGGACAGCAGCAGCCGGGCCTTGGTGGCGTTGAACGACCCGTCGATCTCGAAGCACCAGGCGTTGATGCAGATCGCCACGTCGTAGACGAAGAAGTCGTTGCAGGCGAAATAGAAATCGATCAGGCCGGACAGGCTGTCGCCGCGGAAGAAGACGTTGTCCGGGAACAGGTCGGCATGGATGACGCCGGCCGGCAGCCCGACCGGCCAGTTGGCCTCCAGCGCCGCCAGTTCGGTCTCCAGCGTCGCGCGCAGGCCGGGGGCAACCTCGTCGGCACGCTCGGCCGACTTGGCGAACAGATCCTTCCAGCCGGGCAGGGCCAGCGCGTTCGGCCGTTCCATGCGGAAGTCGCCGACCGCCAGATGCAGGCGGGCCAGCGCCTCGCCCAACTGGGCGCAGTGCTGCGGCATGATCCGGCGCGGCCACATGCCGGCCAGGAAGGTGACGATCACCGCCGGGCGGCCGCACAGCTCGCGCAGGGCCACGCCGTCGCGACCCGCCACCGGCAGCGGGCAGGCGATGCCCTTTTCCGCCAGATGCTCCATCAGGCCGAGGAAGAAGGGCAGATCCTCCTTCCGCGTGCGCTTCTCGTAGAGCGTCAGGATGTAGGGTCCGCGTTCGGTCACCAGCAGGAAGTTGGAATTCTCCACCCCCTCCGCGATGCCCTTGCACGACAGCACCGCGCCCAGATCGTACTGGGCGGCGAAGGTGCTGAGATCCTCGTCGGTGACTTCGGTGTATACGGCCATGATGTCCAGCGCCTTACCGGGTTTCCGGCCTGCGGTCAATTTCCGGTGTGATCGGCTCGTAATATTCCGGGCCGAAGCCGGCCAACTGGCGGCTGGCGGTGTTGAAGGGGCGCTTCAGCCCGCCGCGGAAATGGCGGCCGACCAGATCCTGCCAGAAGGCGACCGGTTCCGCCCCGCGGTCGGTACAGAGATGGACGAACCAGCGTCGGCCGGCGGCGACGTGGCTGATTTCCTCATCATGGATGGTCTGCAGCAGGTCGGCGCTCTCGGCATCGCCGAAGTCGCGCAGGCGGCGCACCGTCTCGGGGGTGACGTCCAGGCCGCGCGCCTCCAGCACCATCGGCACCACCGCCAGCCGGGCGGCGAGGTCGTGGGCGGTTTCCGTCGCGGCCTGCCACAGCCCGTCATGGGCGGGCAGGTCGCCATAGGACGAACCGAGAGCGTTCAGACGGGTTTCCAGCATCTGGAAATGCCGAGCCTCGTCGTCGGCCACCTGGACCCAGTCGTCGGTGAAGCCCTTCGGCAGGCCGAGATGCGCGAATCGGGCGACGATGTCCCAGGCGAGGTCGATGGCGTTCAGCTCGATATGGGCCAGCGCATGCAGCAGGGCGATGCGGTTCTGCGCGCTGCCGCCGCGCCCGCGCTTGGGCATGTCGCGCGGCAGCTTCAGCTCCGGCCGGTCGGGGCGGGCGGGGCGGTCGGGCGGCGGGGCCGGCACGTCGGGCGACAGCAGGCCGTCGCGCCATGCGGCGGCATGAAGGCGGGTCAGGCGCACTTTCTCCAGCGGCGCCGCGGTGGTCAGCACCGCGGTCGCCGCCTCACCCAGGCACGAAACGGAAGAGGTCATTTCCAGCCGTAGGCGACGAAGTGCGGGTTGAGGATGTCGTCCTTGCCATAGACCAGCGGCGAGCCGTCCGGCTGCTCCACCCGGCCGCCGGCGCCGATCAGCACGGCGTGACCGGCGGCGGTGTCCCACTCGCTGGTCGGTCCGAAGCGGGGGTAGAGGTCGGCCTTGCCGCTCGCCACCGTGCAGAATTTCAGCGAGCTGCCGCAGGACACCCGGTCCTTGACCGTGTACTTGCCAAGGAAGTCGTCCAGCACCGACCCGTTGCCGTGGGAGCGGCTGGCGACGACGGTCAGCCCGTCGGCCGGCGGGTTGCGGACGGCGATGGGGTGGTCGTGGCGGCCCTCCGCGCAATGGACGGCGGTGCCGGGGCCGGCCGCGGCGTACATGTCGCCGGTGGCGGGCGCATAGACGACGCCCAGGACCGGGGCGCCGTTCTCGACCAGGGCGATGTTCACCGTAAACTCGCCGTTGCGGGAGATGAATTCCTTCGTGCCGTCGAGCGGATCGACCAGCCAGAAACGGCCGCCGGAGATGTCGGGCTTGTGGCCCGCGGACATCGCCTCTTCCGCGACGACGGGCACGCCCGGCAGCAGGTGGTGCAACGCCGGGACGATCACCGCCTCCGCCGCTTGGTCGGCCTGCGTGACCGGGCTGCCGTCGACCTTGGTGGCGACGTCGATGCCGTCGTTGTAGAAGCGCAGGATGACCTGACCGGCCTCGTGGGCGATGGTGCGGACCGTCGGCAGCAGGCTCGCCACAGCGGCATCGGGCATGGGGTAATCTCCCTATGGTATGAAGAGTCAGCATATCCTGCCCGAAGGCGGGCCGGAAGCTCTTGAACGGGTGTGGAACGGAGAAGGCGGATGACGGCCGGGGAATTGTCGGACATCGGGCGGACTAAGGGCCACGGCGCATCGGCCCTATGGCGTGCTATGACTGCCGCCGATCTGGACCGGATCCTCGCCATCGCGGACATCGTACATCCGGACTATCCGGAAGAACGCGGCGTGTTCGAGGAGAGGCTGGCGCTCTACCCCGCCGGCTGCCGTGTGGCCGAATGCCGCGGCGAAGCAATCGGCTACGGCGTCATGCATCCGGGCAGGCTGGGGGTGCCGCCGCCGCTCGACACGCCGTTGGGGGGGCTGCCGGCGGATGCGGACTGCTTGTACCTGCACGACATCGCGCTGCTGCCGGAGGCGCGCGGCACCGGGCTGGGGGCGGCGGTGCTGGGCTATGCCCATAGGCTGGCGGCGCAGGAAGGGTGGCGGTGGCTGGCGCTGACCTCGACGCCGGGTGCGCGGAGCTATTGGGACCGCGTCGGCTTCGCACCCTATGCGGATGGCGGGCCGGCGCTGGAGGCCAAGCTGGCGAGCTATGGCGGCGGGATGAGCTACATGACGGCGCCGGTCAGCCGCTAGGCCGCCAGCATCGCCATTTCCGGGTCGGTCACCACGGATTGGAAGGCCGGCTTGGCGAACAGGTAGCCCTGCATCAGGGTGACGCCCAGGTCGCGCAGGGTCTTGGCCTCGCCGACCGTCTCGATGCCCTCGGCGATGGGGGTGATGGCGAGATCCTCGCAAACCGCCAGGATGGCCTTGACGATGCTGCGCCGGGCGCGCTCCGTGTCGATGTTGCGGGTCAGCTCCATGTCCAGCTTGATGATGTCGGGCTGGAATTCGGCCAGCAGGTTCAGACCGGAATAGCCGGAGCCGAAATCGTCGATGGCGGTCAGGAAGCCCTGGCGCTTGTATTCGCTGAAGATGCTCTTCAGGTGGTCGTGGTCCACCACCCGCTCGTTCTCCGTCACTTCGAAGATGATGCGGTCGGTGGGGAAGCCGGTGCGGCGGGCGGCGGCCAGCGTAGCCTTGATGCAGGCCTCCGCCTTGTAGACGGCGTTGGGCAGGAAGTTGATGGACAGGCGGGCGCCGTTCATCGGCAGGGAGGAGGCCAACTCGATCGCCTTGATGCGGCAGGACTGGTCGAAGGCGTAGCGGGTTGCATCGGTAACCTGGCCAAGCACCCAGCCGGCACCCTGGCCCTGGGTGCCGCGCACCAGCGCCTCATGCGCCCAGACACCGCCGCTGGCGACATCGACGATGGGCTGGAAAGCCATCGTGAAATCCAGATCGAGGCGGTCCGCACATTGACCGCCGCACCCACCGTCGCCAAACGCCATCGCCCTACCCCTGTCGGATCAAGAATTGCACTTTTAGGTAAGGAACAATGCCATGGATTTCATCAGACGGAGGTGTGGCAAGTGCCACACCTTCCGACTAGGACTTTCCCCTATTCCGCCGCCATGCGGGTCTCAGCGTTGCGGATTGCCGCCCACACCGATTCCGGCGTCGCCGGCATGTCGATGTGGGTGATGCCGAGGTCGGATAGCGCATCGACCACCGCGTTGATGATGGCCGGCGGTGCGCCGATGGCCCCGGCCTCGCCGGCGCCCTTCATGCCCAGCATGTTGGTGGTGCTGGGCACGCTGTTCAGCTTCACCTCGATCGGCGGCATGTCGACCGCCCGCGGCATCTGGTAGTCCATGAAGGAGCCGGACAGCAGCTGCCCGCTGTCGGGATCGAACACCACCCGCTCCTGCAGGGCCTGCCCCAGCCCCTGGGCCACGCCGCCATGGATCTGGCCGATCACCAGCATCGGGTTGATGACCGTGCCGAAATCGTCGACGACGCTGTAGCGCAGCACCTCGACGATGCCGGTGGTGGGGTCGATCTCCACCTCCGCGATGTGGCAGCCATTGGGGAAGGTGCTGGCCGGTGGGGTCCAGCGCGCCATCTCGGAGAAGGCGATGCCGCCGCCGCCGCCCGCCGCCGCCTTGGCCGCCACCTCCTTCAGCGAAACCGAGCGGTCGGTGCCGACGATGGTGAAGCGGCCGTCGGTGAACTCCACGTCGACCTCGGCGGTTTCCAGCAGGTCGGCGGCGACCGTGGTCGCGGCCTTCACCACCTTGGCCGCACCCTCCGCCAGCGCCGAGCCGCCGACCGGAACGGAACGCGAGCCTCCGGTGCCGGCGCCCCAACTGACGCGGTCGGTGTCGCCCTGCACCACCTCGACATCCTCCGGCGGGACGCCAAGCCGGTCGGCGAGGATCTGCTTGTAGGCCGTTTCGTGGCCCTGGCCGTTGGTCTGGGTGCCGATCATCAGCACCACCTTGCCGTCGCCATTGACCTGGACGGTCGCCTGCTCCGGCCCGCCGCCCGAGCACGCTTCGATGTAGGTGGATAGGCCGGCGCCGCGCAGCTTGCCGCGGGCCTTCGCCTCCGCCTTGCGGGCGGGCAGGCCGGCCATGTCGGCGAGGATCAGGCCGTCTTCCAGATTCTGGACGAACTCGCCGGTGTCATAGACCTGCCCCATCGGCGTGGCATAGGGCATGGCGGTCGGCGGAATGAAGTTGCGCCGCCGGATCTCCGCCGGGCCGAGGCCGGTGACGCGGCCGGCATGGTCGATCAGCCGTTCCAGCAGATAGGCCGCCTCCGGACGGCCGGCGCCGCGATAGGCGTCGACCGGCTGGGTATTGGTGAAGACGCCCTTCACCCGCACATAGACGGCCGGAGTCTTATAAGAGCCAACCAGCATCGCCGATCCGGCATCGGTCGGGATGAAGGGGCCGTAGTTGGAAAGATAGGCGCCGAGATTGGCGACGGTGTCGACCCGCAGGCCGAGGAAATAGCCGTCGGCGTCGAGCGCCAGCCGCGCCTTGCTGACATGGTCGCGGCCGTGGTCGTCGCTGATGAAGCCCTCGATCCGGTCAGCGGCCCATTTGACCGCGCGGTTCAGCCGGCGGGCGGCGAACAGGCAGGCGACATATTCCGGATAGTTGAACAGCTTCATGCCGAAGCCACCGCCGACGTCGGTGGTCAGCACGCGGATGCGCTGCTCGGGCTCGTTCAGGATCTTGGCGAACTGCTTCTGCAGGCCGTGGACGCCCTGGCTGGTAACGTAGATCAGCAGCCGGCCGGGGCCGCCGTCGGCCCCCGATTCGACACCGGCGACGCAGGCGCGACCTTCCATCGGATTGGCGACGACGCGGTTGTTGACCAGTTCCAGTTCCACCACGCGGTGGGCGCCGGCCAGTGCGGCCTCCACCGCCGCCTCGTCACCGGTATCCCAGTCGAAGCAGAGGTTGTTCGGCGCCTCGTCCCACACCAGCGGGCGGCCGGGCTCCAGCGCCGCCAGCGTGCCGGTGACGGGCTCGCGGTCCTCGTAATCGACCATCACCAGTTCGGCGGCCTCGCGCGCGGCCTCCAGCGTTTCGGCCACCACCATGGCGACCGGATCGCCAACATGGCGGGCGAAGCCGCGGACCAGCGCCGGGCGCGGGGTGCGGACATAGTTCGACCCGTCGCGCTGCTTCAGCACCGCCTGACAGGGGATCATGCCGACATTTTCGGCGTCGAGATCGGCGATGGTGTAGACCGCCAGCACGCCGGGCTGGGCCAGCGCGTCCGAGGTGTCGATGGCGCCGATGGCGGCGAAGGCATGGGGCGAGCGGACGAAGGCCGCATAGGCCTGTCCGGGGAGAGACACGTCGTCGGTGTAGCGGCCGCCGCCGGTCAGCAGCCGGGCGTCTTCGGTGCGCGGAACCGCCTGTCCGATGCCGAACTTCATGGGTGAACTCCCGCCTTCCGGTTCGATGCGATTGTTGTGCCCCGCGAAGATAGGCCGGCTTAAGCGTCAGGGAAACCCCGACGGGCGACATGGGTGACGGTTGTCCGCTGCAAGGATTGTCGGCTGAACCCTCAAGAACCGGGGCAAACGGCTGGCGGAATGGACCTGCAAGGGCCATATTTTACCACATGTGTGGACGCATGCTTCTCACCACCCCGGTCAGCGAGGTCCAGCGCCTGTTCGGCGTGCCCGAACGGCCAAACCTGATGCCGCGGTGGAATATCGCCCCGACGCAGGACATCCCCGTCATCCGACGCGAGGAGGACGGCCGCCACCTGGCGATGGTCCGCTGGGGGCTGGTGCCGCCCTGGGCCGACGATCCCGCCATCGGCGGGCGGATGATCAACGCGCGCGGCGAATCGGTGGCCGACAAGCCGGCCTTCCGCGATGCCTTCCGCAAGCGCCGCTGCCTGGTCCCGCTGGACGGATTCTATGAATGGACCAGCGTGGGGGAGGGGGCGAAGCCGCGCAAGCAGGGCCACGTCATCCGCCGCCGCGACCGCGGCCTTTTCGCGCTGGCCGGTTTGTGGGAGCGCTGGCGCGGGCCGAAGGGGGCGCCGCCGCTCGATCCGCCTCTGGAAACCGCGACGGTGGTGACGACGGCGACCAACGCGACCCTGTCCTTCCTGCATGACCGCATGCCGGTGGTGCTCGACCCCGCCGACTGGGATGCATGGCTGGATCCGGCGACCCCGCTGCCGGTGCTGGAGGGGCTGATCCGCTCCGCGCCGGAAGAGTGGCTGGACGTGGTGCCGGTGGGGCCGAAGGTGAACAGCGTGCGCAACGACGACTGCTCCTGCCTGGATCCGCCGCAGGAAATCGTTCCGGCCAAGGCGAAGGACAAGCCGGGCGATGACCAGCCGAGCCTGTTCTGACGCGATGCTGATGGCGGTGCTGCTGGCGGTTCTGCTCGCCCTGGCGGGACCGGCCATGGCGCAGACCAATCAAACGGCCAAGGGGCAGGCGGCCAAGGGGCGCGGCCCCATCGCCAACACACCGGACCAGACCATCAAGGGCACCGCCATGGCGGTTGAGGGCGACCTGCTGACCATCAACGGCACGGCCGTCCGGCTGATGGGAATCGACGCGCCGGATCCGGGGCAGAAATGCAAGAACCGGTATGGCCACGAGTTGGACTGCTTCAAGGTCGCCACCGCCGTGCTCGCCAATATGGTGAAGGGTGAAGAGGTGACCTGCACCGTCACCGAACAGGACCGCACCGGCGAGAAGAAGGGCGAATGCCGTGTGCGCGGCGTCGATCTGGGGGCGGCGATGGTGTCGCGCGGCTGGGCCTTTCAATATGCCAGCCTGTCGCCGGCCTATCAGAAGGGCGAGGCCTATGCGCAGAGCAAGCGCATGGGGCTGTGGGCCGGGCAGGTGGAAAAGCCCTGGCAATGGCGAAGCCGGCAGCTTCGCGAGAACGCCAAGTGAGATGAACCAGCCCTTCGACAAATCGGATTCGGTCGGCTCTGATCCTTGGGGCTTGATCGTCGGTTGTCGGCGGGCACCCCCATTTCCCATTCGACCGCCACGCTGCCCATGATAGGATTCGTCGACGACGAAGGACGATCTCAAAATCTGGTTTATGGCCTGACACGATTCGGCAGGGTCGGCGCGTTTCCCCGTTGAACGGTTCGAGAGGCGCGATTCCAGTGCGGCAACTCCCGTCGGGGAGCGGAGTCACGGGTATGCTCGTTTACGAATGCGAATTGTTCGAGGTGGTTCCGGTGCTGCGCCGCTATGCGCGGGCACTGACCGGCACGACCGACCGTGGCGACGCGCTGGTGACCCGCTGTGTCGAGGCGGCGATGATGGCGCCCTCGCGCTTCGGTCTGGATCGTGGCAGCGACGGAGCGTTGCTGCCGATGTATGCGCTGCTCAACCTGCTGTTCGACCGGTCGGAGGATTTCGGCCCGGCCGGCCGGCCGCTTCCCTCGCCCCACCCCATCGAACGCGCCCTTACCGAACTGCCGGAGGTCGACCGCCGTCTGTATCTGCTGACCGCGCTGGAAGGGCTGAGCCTGCCGCAGGCGGCGAAAGTGCTGCAACTGCGGCCGGGTGAGGCGATCGAGAGGTTGAAGACCGCCCGTACGTGGGTGCGCGGCGCCATGATCCAGCGGGTGATGGTGGTGGAGGACAACGCCATCCTGGCGATGGAACTGGGGGCGCTGGTCGCCGAGATGGGGCATGTCGTCTGCGGCACCGCCGGCAACGAGCCGGAGGCGCTCGCCCTGATGAAGGCGGAAAAGCCGACGCTGGCCCTGCTGGACGTCCGGCTGGCCGATGGCGGCAGCGGGATCGAGATCGCGCGGCGGTTGAAGCGCGTGCGTGAACTGCGCACCATCTTCGTCACCGCCTTCGACGATGACATCGAGGCCGGCGACGCCCGCCATCTGGGGCAGATCGTCCGCAAGCCCTTTACCAATGCCGGAATCCAGGCCGCCATCTCCCGCGCCATCTTCATGCCGCAGCCGGTGGCGCTGGCTTGATCCGCTCCGGAATGAAAAAGGGACCGCCGGCCGTCCGGTGGTCCCCTTATCTTGTCTGGCTATGTCTTGTCCGGCTTTCAGGCAAGCCGGCGTGTTCCGCTGCCGCCGCTTAGACCGTCGTCCGGCGGCCGGCGATCATGCGGTAGATGGCGAGAATGATGATCGCGCCGACGATGGCGCCGATGAAGCCCGCTCCCTCGCCCGGCCGGTACCAGCCGACGGCGGCACCCAGATACGTCGCGACGAAAGCGCCGGCGATGCCCAGCAGGGTGGTGATGATGAAGCCGCCCGGATCGCGACCCGGCATCAGGAACTTGGCGACGATGCCGGCGAGAAAGCCGATGATGATCGTCCAGAGAATGCCCATGGTGTTTTCCCTTCCGTTGCGGGACCGTCTTCCCATGCCCAATAACGGGCAGAGACGCATTTGGTTCTCGCCGATGCGTGATCTTTTAGGGTGCCTCGCCTTCGGGTATCCGAAACCCGACCGGGAACCTTTCCGGTGCCGGCCATGTTCTTCGCATCACGTTTCCGACGCTGCACTGCGGTGCCGCCACGGACGACTGTTAGGAGATGCGTTATGAACAAGACCTTCATTTTCACCGCTGTGGGTGCCGTTCTGCTGTCGACCGGCGCGATGGCCCAGGTGGCCGGTTCCGCGACGACGCCGCAGGCCGGCTCCAGCTACACGATGGGCTCGACGACCGGCGTGCCGCCGCTGAGCGCGCCGGCCCGCGGCCTGCCGTTGACCGACACCGCGCAGGGCGGCAAGGTCGTCGTGCTGGGCGAGAGCATCGGCGAACGCCAACTGGCCGAACGGCAGCGGGCGGAGAGCATGACCCCGCCCGTCACCTATTCCGGGTCGAGCGCCGGGACCTACGGCTACAGCAACTCCGGTTCGAGCTATACGGCTCCCAGCTATGCCGCTCCGAGCTATTCCGGCACCGGATCGCAGACGGAAGGCAACATGAGCACGCGCGGCATGAATGGCGGCGCGCCCTATACGCCGCCGACCCGCTGACGAGAGCTGTGGCCGGTCTGTAACCATTCCGGCCTGAATCGAAGCGGCCCCGCAACGCTCCTCCCATCCGGGGGAGCATTGCGGGGCCGTTGACGTTTATTCGAACTGTTCGCTCAGCGCAGCGCGCGGATGTTGGCGGCATACTGGTCCGGACCGCCGGTGAAGGTGGCGGTGCCGGCCACCAGCACGTCGGCGCCCGCCTCGATCGCCAGACGGGCGGTCTCCGGGTTGATGCCGCCGTCCACCTCGAGGTCGATCTGCTTGCCGAGCGCGTCGATGCGGGCGCGCAGGTCACGGATCTTCGGAAGCTGGCTCTTGATGAAGCTCTGGCCGCCGAAGCCGGGGTTCACCGTCATCACCAGCACGAGGTCGATGTCCTCCAGCACATGCTGGATGGCGTCCACCGGGGTGGCCGGGTTCAGCGAGACGCCGGCCTTCTTACCCAGCGACTTGATCAGCTGGATGGTGCGGTGCAGGTGCGGACCGGCCTCCGGATGGACGGTGATGATGTCGGCGCCGGCCTTGGCGAAGTCCGGAATGAACAGATCCACCGGCGAGATCATCAGGTGGACGTCGAAAACCTTGGCGGTGTGCGGACGCAGCGCCTTCACCACGCCCGGCCCGATGGTGAGGTTGGGCACGAAATGGCCGTCCATCACGTCGATGTGGATGTAGTCGGCGCCGGCGGCGTCGACCGCGCGGACCTCCTCGCCCAGCCGGGCGAAATCGGCGGAGAGAATCGAGGGGGAAATCTTCACGGCGCGCATGGGGCTTTCCTGGTGCGGGAGGGGGAGCGGGGAGCGATTATGGAACTGGTCCGATCAGCCGCACTTCCTATCACGGGGCCGCGACGCAAGTCATGACATGATGTGGATGGCCGCCATGCCTCCATGGTGCGGATTGCACCGTTTACGCTTTACCGCAACCGCGAAGCGTTGTATCCGTTGGAATATAGGTGGAGCGACGCATTCGGCAGGAGGTGGCGATGGTCGGTTTGAATGGGACGTTCGGGCGCCGCGGATTCACGGCGGCGGTTTCGGCCGTCGTGCTGGGCATCGGACTGACGGTCGCGGCACCGGCGGCGATGGCGCAGGACGTGCTGGTTTTGGCGGCGGCCTCGACCAAGAATGCGGTCGAGAAACTGGCGTCGCAGTTCAAGGCGAAGAACGGAACCGCCGTGACATCCTCTTTCGCCGCCTCGTCGGCGCTGGCCAAGCAGATCGAGAATGGCGCGCCGGCGGACATCTTCATCTCCGCCGATCTCGACTGGATGGATTATCTGCAGAAGCGCGATCTCATCAAGACCGACAGCCGGGTGAACTTGCTGGGCAACGAACTGGTGGCGGTGGTGCCGAAGGGCTCGACCCTGAAGCCGGACCTGTCCAAGGGCGGCAAGCTGGCGGACCAGTTGGGCGACGGGCGGCTTGCCACCGGTGACCCGTCGAACGTTCCGGTCGGGAAGTACGCCAAGGCGGCGTTGGAGACGCTGGGGCAATGGACGGCGGTCGAACCGAAGCTCGCGCGGGCCGACAGCGTGCGCGCCGCGCTGGTGCTGGTCAGCCGGGGCGAGGTGCCGCTGGGCATCGTCTATCGCACCGACGCCGCCATCGATCCGGGGGTGGAGGTCGCCGCTGCCTTCCCGCCCGACAGCTATCCGGCGATCACCTATCCGGCGGCTCTGGTGGCGTCGTCGAAAAGTTCTGCGGCGGTGGCCTTCCTCGACTACATGAAATCGCCGGATGGCATGGCGGTGTGGAAGGAATTCGGCTTCGTTCCGGCACCCAAGGCACCGTAAGCTCTGCCGCATGGAACTCCTGACGCCGATGGAAACCACCGCGTTGCTGCTGAGCCTGCGTGTCGCGGGCGTCGCCATCGCGTTGGGTTTGCCGGTGGCCGTGCTCGCCGCCTGGGTGCTCGGCCGTTATTCCTTTCCGGGCAAGACGCTGGTCGATGGGCTGGTCCATCTGCCGCTGGTCCTGCCGCCCGTGGTCACCGGTTATATCCTGCTGGTGACGATGGGAACCAAGGGGGTGGTCGGCGGCTGGCTCTACCAGACCTTCGGCATCAAGCTGATCTTCACGGCGGAGGGGGCGTCGCTGGCGGTGGCGGTGACCTCCTTTCCGCTGATGGTGCGGGCGATCCGCCTGTCGGTGGAGGCCATCGACGGCGGGCTGGAGGCGGCGGCGCGCACGCTGGGCGCCGGGCCGGTCGATCGCTTCTTCACCATCCTGCTGCCGCTGATGGCGCCGGGCTTGCTGTCCGGCGCCATCGTCGCCTTCGCCGCGGCGATGGGGGAGTTCGGGGCGGTCATCACCTTCGTCTCCAACATCCCCGGCAAGACGCAGACGCTGCCGCTGGCGATCTACGCCGCGACGCAGGAACCGGGCGGCGACGCGGTTGCGGCGCGGCTGGCGACGATCTCCTTCGGCGTGGCGTTGCTGGCGCTGATGCTGTCGGAGTTTCTGGCGAACAGGGTCCGCCGCCTGATCGGGCAGGTCTGACCATGCTGGACCTGCACATCCGCCAGACACTGGGGGCCTTCACGCTTGACATCGCCTTCACCGCGGAGGAACGCGGGGTGACGGCTCTGTTCGGCCGCTCGGGCTCCGGCAAAACCTCGGTTATCAATGCGATCGCCGGACTGACCCGGCCCGATGCCGGTCATATCCGCGTCGGCGACACTGTGTTCTTCGACAGCGCCCGGCGCATCGACATGCCGGTGGAGAAGCGGCGCATCGGCTATGTATTCCAAGAGTCGCGGCTGTTCCCGCACATGACTGTGCGCAGCAACCTGGAATACGGACTGCGTCGTGTGCCCGCCGGAGAGCGGCGGATCGCTTTCACGCCGGTGGTGGAGTTGCTGGGCCTGGGCCATCTGCTGGACCGCCGGCCTCGTGGCTTGTCCGGCGGTGAGAAGCAGCGGGTCGCTTTCGGCCGCGCCTTGCTCGCACAGCCGCGCCTGCTGCTGATGGACGAGCCGATGGCCTCGCTCGATGCCGCCCGCAAGGCGGAGATCATGCCCTACATCGAGCGGCTGCGCGACGAGATGAACATCCCCATCGTCCTGGTCAGCCACGCGCTGGACGAGGTGGTGCGGCTCGCCACCACGATGGTGCTGATCGCGGAGGGCAGGGTGCGCGCCGCCGGACCAGTGGGCGCGGTGATGGGCCGGCTCGACCTGTCGGCGGTGACCGGCGCGCATGATGCCGGTGCGGTGCTGGACCTGACGGTCGAGCGCCATGTTCCAGAGGATGGGCTGTCGGTGCTGGCTTTCGACGGCGGGCGCCTGACGGTGCCGCAGATCGACCGGCCGCCCGGCACGGCGGTGCGGCTGCACATCCATGCCCGCGACGTCATCATCGCTTTACAGCAGCCGAGCGGCGTCAGCCTGCGCAACGCGCTGACCGCAACCGTCGCGGAGGTAGCGGAGTCCGGCCCGTCGTCGGCCGACGTGCGGCTGGCGGTGGGCGGCTCCTTTCTGATCGCGCGAATCACGCGGGCGGCCGTTCGTGAACTGGAACTGAACCCCGGCCGCCCGGTGGTGGCGCTGGTCAAGGGTATCGCCTTCGAGCCCGACAGCAGCGGCGAGGCATCGGACCGGCGGAGGCGGGTGGTGGACGTGTGACCGTCCACCATGTCCGACCTTACTGACCGCCCGAGGGAGTCGAGGTGCCGGTGCTGGCGCCGCCGCCGGCCGAACCGCCGGCCGTCGAGCCACCCGGCACCGTACGAGTGGCGCCGCTGGTCTCGTTCATCGAATTGCCCGACGTGCCGCCCTGCACCGGTACGCCGGTCGAGGGCGGCGGGACGGTGGTGGATCCGCTGCTCGACCCGCTGCTGGTGGTCGGGCTGCTCTGGTTCGACGCGTTGGAATTCTGGGCGTTTTGGTCGTCGCAGGCCGCCAGACCCAGAAGCAGGGCGGGCAGGGCCACGATCAGAAACTTGCTGCGCATGGGGTATCGCTCCTCAGCCAGTTGGCGGCGCCATCGGCGGGACCGGAGTTGCGAAGACGCAATGGACTCGGACCCGGACACAACGGCACCGTGTGGGTCCAAACACGCCACCGTCGGTTTCATTCCATGCACCTTCGCTCTATGCCGGGTGGATGGCTGTACCGATGAGCGGGAGCGTCGCCCGGCGGGACATCCGATTACCGACGAGAACTTTACAGGAACATCCTGTCGACTTGTGGCTTGGGCGTGACGGATACCCATTACTGGGTTGCGCAAAGATCACGAAGCTTTTGCGACTTGGCTGTTCCATCTTTTTCGTTTGACCGGTGGAAAGCCGCTGTGATTCCATCGTGCCACCATGACGATGATCGCCGACCTCACCGACACGCTCGCCCGCGCCGCCAAAAGCGCGCTCCGCCAAGCAATCATGCCGGCGCTGTGCGCCTGCGTGGTCGCCTACTTCGCCTACTACGCGATCCATGGTGATCGCGGACTGGTGGCGATGAAGCAGATCCAGGGGGAAATCGCCCAGGCGGAGGATGTGCTGAACCAGCTCCGCACCGAGCGGGAAGACATGGAACGGCGCGCCCAACTGCTGCGCGGCGACGGTCTTGACCGCGACATGCTGGAGGAGCGGGCGCGGCTGATGCTGAATTTCGCCAGCCCGCGCGACGTCATCGTCAAGCTTCCCAAACTGGCCGATCCGGAAGGGGCGAGCCAGCAGAAGTAAGGGGATATCAGCCGATTAACCGAATCGCGGTTAATCTGAAATAGCGCTGCAAAAACAGACGTTTGCGCAGACCCAGAAGCTCGTGTAGTGTGCGCGCCATATTCGCTTCCGGTGCGGGCTCTCGCATGCCCGCAACGCGCGGCGGCAAAAGGTGTTGTCAAAGACCTTTGCCGCTTGAACCCTGGGGAGGAATCATGGCCGCGTCCCGACGCCGTTCCACCAAGGCGCAGACCGACACCGCGCCCGCTCAAGCCGTCTCTTCCGAAGAGCTTCTTCATTACTATCGCGAGATGCTGCTGATCCGCCGCTTCGAAGAGAAGGCGGGCCAGCTGTACGGCATGGGCCTGATCGGCGGCTTCTGCCATCTCTACATCGGCCAGGAAGCCGTCGTCGTCGGCGTGCAGGCGGCCCTGAAAGAGGGCGACGACGTCATCACCAGCTACCGTGACCATGGCCACATGCTGGCCTGCGGCATGGAAGCCAAGGGCGTGATGGCCGAGCTGACCGGCCGCATTGGGGGCTACTCCAAGGGCAAGGGCGGCTCGATGCACATGTTCAGCCGCGAAAAGAACTTCTACGGCGGCCACGGCATCGTCGGCGGCCAGGTTCCGCTCGGCACCGGTCTGGCCTTCTCGCACAAGTACCTCAATGACGGCGGCGTCTCCGCGGTCTATTGCGGCGACGGCGCCATCAACCAGGGCCAGGTGTACGAGAGCTTCAACATGGCGGCGCTGTGGAAGCTGCCGGTGCTGTTCGTCATCGAGAACAACAAGTACGCCATGGGCACCTCGCAGGAGCGCGCCTCGGCCGGTGAACTGCATCAGCGCGGCGCCGCCTACGGCATCCCGGGCTATCAGGTCAACGGGATGGACGTGCTGGAGGTGAAGGCCGCCGCCGACCAGTGGGTGAACTACATCCGCGAAGGCAACGGCCCGGTCATCCTGGAGATGAAGACCTACCGCTACCGCGGCCACTCCATGTCCGATCCGGCCAAGTACCGGACGAAGGAGGAGGTCGAGAAGATGCGGTCGGAGTCCGATCCCATCGACCAGCTGAAGTCGAAGCTGCTGGCCGGCGGCCATGCCGACGAGGACAAGCTGAAGGAGATCGATCGCGCGGTGAAGGCGATCGTGACCGAATCGGCCGAGTTCGCGCAGCAGAGCCCCGAGCCCGATCCGTCGGAGCTGTGGACCGACATCCTGGTCGAGAGCTGACCGTCGATCCACCGTCTGGTCCTGACGTCAACGAAAAGCAGGAGCGGCGCCAGAGGGACGGGTTGCCCCCATAAATGGGAGCGGCAACCGGTTTCCCCGCGCCGCCGGAGGTTGAGGAATGCCGATCGAAGTGCTGATGCCGGCCCTGTCGCCCACCATGACCGAGGGCAAGCTGGCGAAATGGGTCAAGAAGGAAGGCGACACGGTGAAGTCCGGCGACGTGCTCGCCGAGATCGAGACCGACAAGGCCACCATGGAAGTCGAAGCGGTCGATGAAGGCCGCGTCGGCAAGATCCTGGTGCCCGAAGGCACCGACAATGTCGCGGTGAACACCCCCATCGCCATCCTGCTGGAAGAAGGCGAGGACGAGAGCGCGCTGTCCAAGGGCGGCAACGCCCCGGCCGCCGCCGCTCCGGCCAATGCCGCCCCGGCCTCGGAAGAGACCAAGGCCGCACCGTCGGCGGTCCAGGCTCCGGCCCCCACCGTGCCGGCCGCTCCGGTGTCGACCCCGGATTCGGACGAGGACAAGTTCTTCGCCAAGACGGTGAAGAAGACGGTCCGCGAAGCTCTGCGCGACGCGATGGCCGAGGAAATGCGCCGTGACGAGAAGGTCTTCGTCATGGGCGAGGAGGTCGCGCAGTACCAGGGCGCCTACAAGGTGACCCAGGGCCTGCTGCAGGAGTTCGGCGAGCGTCGTGTCATCGACACGCCCATCACCGAGATCGGCTTTGCCGGTCTGGGCGTCGGCGCCTCCTTCAAGGGGCTGAAGCCGATCGTCGAGTTCATGACCTTCAACTTCGCCATGCAGGCGATCGACCACATCATCAATTCCGCCGCCAAGACGCTGTACATGTCCGGCGGCCAGATGGGCAGCCCGATCGTCTTCCGCGGCCCGAACGGCGCCGCCGCCCGCGTCGCTGCCCAGCATTCGCAGTGCTATGCCTCGTGGTACGCCCACTGCCCGGGTCTGAAGGTGGTCTCGCCTTGGTCGGCGGCCGACGCCAAGGGCCTGCTGAAGGCGGCGATCCGCGATCCGAACCCGGTGGTCTTCCTGGAGAACGAGATTCTCTACGGCCAGAGCTTCGAGGTTCCGGAGGACGAGGAGTTCGTCCTGCCGATCGGCAAGGCCAAGATCGAGCGCGCCGGCAAGGACGTGACGATCACCGCCTTCTCGATCATGGTCGGCCATGCCCTGGCCGCCGCCGAGGAACTGGCGAAGGAAGGCATCGACGCGGAGGTCATCAACCTGCGCACGATCCGTCCGCTGGACACCGCCACCATCGTCAACAGCGTCAAGAAGACCAACCGCCTCGTCTCCGTCGAGGAAGGCTGGCCCTTCGCCGGCATCGGTTCCGAAATGTGCGCGCTGATGATGGAGCAGGCGTTCGACTATCTGGACGCGCCGGTGGCCCGCGTGGCCGGCCTGGACGTGCCGATGCCCTACGCCGCCAACCTGGAAAAGCTGGCGCTGCCGCAGGTCGCCGACATCGTCAAGGCCGCCAAGCAAGCCTGCTATCGTTGAGAGGAGGGCTGATAGGATGACCGTTCAGATTCTGATGCCCGCCCTCTCGCCCACGATGACCGAGGGCAACCTCGCCAAGTGGCTGAAGAAGGAAGGCGACACGGTGAAGTCCGGCGACGTGCTCGCCGAGATCGAAACCGACAAGGCCACCATGGAAGTCGAAGCGGTCGATGAAGGCCGCATCGGCAAGATCCTGATCCCGGCCGGCAGCCAGGGCGTCGCGGTGAACACCCCGATCGCCATCCTGTTGGAAGAGGGCGAGGACGAGAGCGCACTGGCCTCGGCCGGCTCCGCTCCCGCCCCGGCGCCTGCGCCCGCTGCTGCCGCTCCGGCCGCAGCACCGGCGCCGTCGGCCGCCCCGGCCGCCTCTGCTCCGGCCCCGGCCGCCGCTCCGGCGGCTGCCACTGGCGAGCGTGTGTTCGCCAGCCCGCTGGCGCGCCGCATCGCCGAACAGGCCGGCGTCGACCTGAAGTCGGTCAAGGGCACCGGCCCGCACGGCCGCATCGTCAAGGCCGACGTGGAGGCCGCCAAGGCCGCCGGTCCGGCCAAGGCTGCCGCCGCTCCGGCGGCTGCCCCGGCTCCTGCTGCCGCCGCACCGGCTCCCGCCGCCGCTCCGGCCCCGGCGAAGGCCGAGGGTGTGGATGCCAAGTCGCTCGCCGACAAGCTGGGCATGGCCTACACCGCCGTGCCGAACAGCGGCATGCGCAAGACCATCGCCAAGCGCCTGGGCGAGGTGAAGCGCACCGTCCCCGACTACTTCCTGACGGTCGATGTAGAGATCGACGCGCTGATGAAGGTCCGTGCCGAGCTGAACGGCCGGTCCGACGCCTACAAGCTGTCGGTGAACGACTTCATCATCCGCGCCGTGGCGCTGGCGCTGAAGAAGGTTCCGGCGCTGAACGCCGCCTGGACCGACGAGGCGATGCTGCAGTACAGCCACGCCGACATCTCGGTCGCCGTCGCCACCCCGACCGGGCTGATCACCCCGATCGTCAAGAAGGCGGAAACCAAGGGGCTGGCCGACATCTCCAACGAGATGAAGGCGCTGGCCAAGAAGGCGCGCGACAACGCGCTGAAGCCGGAAGAATATCAGGGCGGCACGATCTCCATCTCCAACCTGGGCATGATGGGGATCAAGCAGTTCCAGGCGATCATCAACCCGCCGCAGGCCTGCATCCTGGCGATCGGCGCCAGTGAGCAGCGCCCGGTGGTGAAGGACGGCGCGCTGGCCATCGCCACGGTGATGAGCCTGACCGGCACCTTCGATCACCGCGTCGCCGATGGCGCCGTCGGTGCGGAATTCCTTGCGGCGGTGAAGAAGCTGCTCGAGGATCCGCTCTCGATGCTGCTCTGATGGTTTGAGGATCCGGTTCCATGTCGAAAAGCCTTGCCCCGCTCCGCGCCGAAATCGACGCCATCGACGACGAACTCGTCGCGTTGCTGGGCAAGCGCCTGTCCGTCGTCCACCGCGTCGCCGCGGTGAAGAAGGCGGAGAACCTGCCGGCCGTGCTGCCCGACCGCGTCGAAGCGGTGAAACAGCGGGCGGCCGAGGCGGGGCTGGCGTACGGCCTGGATCCGGACTTCATGGCCACCCTGTACCAGACGATCATCGACGAGGCGTGCCGGGTCGAGGAAGGCATCTTTGCCGCCGGCCGCGAGGATGCGCCTCGCTCCTGAATGGGGAGAACACCCTTGGCCGACATGAATTACGACGTCATCGTCATCGGCGGCGGGCCGGGCGGTTACGTGGCGGCGATCCGCGCCGCGCAGCTGGGCCTGCACACCGCGGTCATCGAGCGTGAAAACCTGGGCGGCATCTGCCTGAACTGGGGCTGCATCCCGACCAAGGCGCTGCTGCGCTCGGCCGAGGTGCTGCATCTCGCCAAGCATGCCGCCGACTACGGCCTGGTCATCCAGAACCCGTCCTTCGACCTCGACAAGGTCGTCGCCCGGTCGCGCAAGGTCGCCGGGCAGCTGAACGGCGGCGTCAAACACCTGCTGAAGAAGAACAAGGTCGCGGTGATCGAAGGCTCTGCCAAGCTGCTCGGCAAGGGCACGGTGGCGGTGACCAAGGGCGAGGCCCCGGTCGGCACCTTCGGCGCCAAGCACATCATCATCGCCACCGGTGCGCGCGCCCGCACGCTGCCGGGGCTGGAGGATGACGGCAAGCTGGTCTGGACCTATCGCAAGGCGATGACGCCCGACAGCATGCCGAAGTCGCTGCTGGTGATCGGGTCCGGTGCCATCGGCATTGAATTTTCCAGCTTCTACAATGCCTTGGGCGCCAAAGTTACAGTGGTCGAGGTGATGGACCGCATCCTTCCGGTGGAGGATGAGGAAATCTCCGCAATGGCCCGGAAGGCCTTCGAAAAGCAGGGCATGCGCATCATCACCGGCGCCAAGGCCGGCAATTTGCGCAAGGCCGCCGACAGCGTGACCGTGGCCGTCGAGGCCGGCGGCAAGACCGAGGACATCACGGTCGACCGCGTCATTGTCGCCGTCGGCATCAGCCCGAACACCGAGGGGCTGGGGCTGGAGAACACCAAGGTCAAGACCGACCGCGGCCACATCCAGACCAACGGCATGTGCGAGACCGACGAGCCGGGCGTGTACGCCATCGGCGACGTGACCGGCGCCCCCTGGCTCGCCCACAAGGCCAGCCATGAAGGCGTGATCGTCGCCGAGCACATCGCCGGCAAGCACCCGCATGCGCTGAACGTCCGCAACATCCCGGGCTGCACCTACTCGCACCCGCAGATTGCGTCGGTCGGCCTGACGGAGAAGAAGGCGAAGGAAGCCGGCTACGACATCAAGGTCGGCCGTTTCCCCTTCGTCGGCAACGGCAAGGCCATCGCGCTCGGCGAGCCGGAAGGCCTGATCAAGACCATCTTCGACGCCAAGACCGGCGAGATGCTGGGCGCCCACATGATCGGCGCGGAAGTGACCGAGCTGATCCAGGGCTACGGCATCGCCAAGTCGTCGGAGCTGACCGAGGCCGAGCTGATGCACACGGTGTTCCCGCATCCGACCCTGTCGGAAATGATGCATGAGTCGGTCCTTGATGCCTATGGCCGGGCGATCCACTTTTAACTAAGATTTTCCGAGGTGACGTTTTTCCCCTTTGGACGGAGCCATGGACCGCAGCAGCGCCGCCTATGACGAGGATTTCTACGCCTGGACGCAAGCCCAGGCGCAGGAGCTTCGCCGTGCCGGCGCCGAGCGGAACAACGCCCCGGTCGACTGGGAGAACGTCGCCGAAGAGATCGAGAGCATGGGCCGCAGCCAGAAATCCGAGATCGACAGCCGTTTGCGGGTCCTGCTGACCCATCTGTTGAAGTGGCTGTTCTGTCCGGATCTGCGCGAGCGATGCGAACGCGGCTGGCGCCGGACGATCCGCGAGCAGCGCGACCGGCTGGTGGATGAGATCGCAGCCAGCCCAAGTTTGCGGCCCTACATTGCCGCTGTGTTCGACAAGACCTACCGCAAGGCCCGGCTGGATGCCGCCGACGAGGCGGATACCCCCGACGGGCATTTCCCGGTCGAGTCGCCTTTCACGCTTGACCAAGCGCTTGATCCGGCCTATCCGGCCGAACTGTTTCCGCCGGAATGGCGGGTTTGACATCCTCATCGCACCTATTGTCGGGGCCGGGGCATCGCGTCGGCCATCGGGAGCTTTAGACCATGACCCTCGTCGACCAGTCCGAGAAGCTGCGCCACCCCGAGAAGGCCCATAAGCCCGACAACCCGATCCAGCGCAAGCCGGCCTGGATCCGGGTCAAGGCGCCGATGAGCCAGGAATACAACGAGACCCGCCAGCTGATGCGCGGGCTGAAACTGAACACCGTGTGCGAGGAGGCCGCCTGCCCGAACATCGGGGAGTGCTGGAAGCACAAGCACGCCACCTTCATGATCCTGGGCTCCATCTGCACGCGCGGCTGCGCCTTCTGCAATGTGGAGACCGGGCGTCCCGATCTGCTGGACCCGCATGAGCCGGACAATGTGGCCGAGGCAGTGGGACAGCTGAAGTTGAGCCACGTCGTCATCACCTCGGTCGACCGCGACGATCTGGACGACGGCGGCGCCGAGCATTTCGCCCGCACCATCCGTGCCATCCGCGCCGCGTCGCCGACGACGACCATCGAGATCCTGACCCCCGATTTCCAGAAGAAGAAGGGTGCGGTCGAGGTGGTGGTGGAGGCAAAGCCCGACGTGTTCAACCACAATCTGGAAACTGCGCCGCGCCTCTATCCGACAATCCGTCCCGGTGCGCGCTATTTCGCCTCGCTGCAGCTGCTGGCGCGGGTGAAGGAGCTGGATCCGACGATCTTCACCAAGTCCGGCCTGATGGTCGGGCTGGGCGAGACGAAGGAGGAGATCGGGCAGGTTATGGACGATCTGCGCTCCGCCGATGTGGACTTTCTGACGATTGGGCAGTATCTCCAGCCCACGCCCAAGCATGCGGCGGTGGATCGTTTCGTGACTCCTGAGGAGTTCGACGGTTATTCCACTGTCGGCCGCGGCAAGGGCTTCCTGCTGGTGGCCTCGTCGCCGCTGACGCGCTCGTCCTATCATGCGGGCGCCGATTTCGAGAAGCTGCGCGAAGCCCGGCTGCGCAAGCTGGGGGTCGCGGCCGCCTGATCCAGGCGGTTCAATAGAAGGACACGGGTACGGGCATGCCGACGCACGCGGAAAAGAAGGTTCTTCCCTACACGCCCCAGCAGATGTACGACCTGGTCGCCGATGTGGAGAAGTATCCGGAGTTTCTGCCCTGGTGCCTGGCGGCCCGAATCCGCAAGCGCGAAGGCAATGTCATGTTCGCGGACCTGATCATCGGGTTCAAGATGGTCCGCGAACGCTTCACCTCTCGGGTGGAGCTGAGTGCGCCAGCCTGCCGGATCGACGTGCAGTACACCGACGGGCCGTTCCAGTATCTGAACAATCACTGGATCTTCAACGATCATCCCGGCGGCTGCTGCGTCGACTTCTTCGTCGATTTCGAGTTCCGCTCGAAGATGCTGCAGAAGATCATGGGCCTGCTGTTCAACGAGGCTGTCCGCCGCATGGTGCAGGCCTTTGAAACGCGTGCGGCCCAGCTTTATGGGCCGGGCCGGGTGACGCAGCCGGCCTGACGCCGGCCGGATAGAGGACGTGGTCGGTCAGCTCTTGTCCGACCACAGCTCCCCGCCGCTGGCCCAGTCGCTTTTCTTCACGTCCTGAAAGATGATGTCCACCGCCGAGGGCGAGCAGCCGAGGACCTTCACGGTCGCTTCGGTCAACGCCTTGGCGTATTCGCGTTTCTGTTCGACGGTGCGGCCTTCGAACAGCTGGATGTTGATGGTCGGCATCGGGTGATTTTCCTTCTCTGTAAATAGCTTGCCGGTGTTTGTTCAGCGCAGGCTTCCGGTCGGGCGGGCCAGCCGCAACCGCTCCAGCGCCGCCTGAACCGTCGCCATGCGCACGGCATCGCGGTCGCCGGGGAAGGTGTATTCCTTGGCCTTCGCCGCCCCGCCGCGCACGGCCGTTGCGACATAGACGCGGCCCACCGGCTTGGTCTCGGTCGCGCCGCCGGGGCCGGCGATGCCGGTCACCGCCACCGTCACGTCGGCCCGCGACTTCGCCAGCGCACCGACCGCCATGGCGACCGCCACCTCTGGGCTGACCGCGCCGTGGGCGTGCAACAGGCTGGCGGGAACGCCGAGCAGCTCGGTCTTGGCGATGTTGGTGTAGGTGACGAAGCCGCGGTCGACCACCTTCGACGAGCCGGCGATGTCGGTCAGCGCGCCGGCGATCAGGCCGCCGGTGCAGGATTCGGCGGTCGCCAGCATGAAACCGGCGAGGCCGTATTCGGCCAGCACCTGGGCGGCAAGCTCGCGGATGGGCTCGGGAAACATGACGGCCTCTCCCGGTTCTGATCGTTGAATTGGATGTTAGCCGGGGAGCCGGATGGTCGCCACCGCCTGCGCGGCGATGCCCTCGCGCCGGCCGGTGAAGCCCAGTTGCTCGGTGGTTGTCGCCTTGACGCTGACCCGGCCGACCTCGATGCCCAGGATTTGAGCAATGCGCTCGGCCATCGCGGCGCGGTGGGGGCCGACCTTCGGCCGCTCGCAGATGATGGTGACGTCGGCATGGGCGATGACGCCGCCGCGCTCCGCCACCAGATTGGCGGCGTGGCGCAGGAACTTGGCGCTGTCTGCACCGCGCCAGCGCGGATCGGTCGGCGGGAAGTGGCTGCCGATGTCGCCGGCGGCCAGCGCGCCGAGGATCGCGTCGGTCAGGGCATGCAGGCCGACATCGGCGTCGGAATGGCCTTCCAGCCCGTGGTCGTGCGGCACGCGCAGGCCGCAGAGCGTCACGAAATCGCCGTCGGTGAAGCGATGAACGTCAAATCCGCTGCCCGTGCGCACATCCCACAGGCTGCTCATGATCGCGCGGGTGGCGCGGGTCAGGTCGTCGGGGGTGGTCACCTTGAAATTGTCCTCCTTGGACGGCACCAACGCCACGGCCAGACCAACGCGCTCCGCCACCGCGGCGTCGTCGGTCAGCGACAGGCCGGCGGCGGCGCGGTGCGCCTCCAGAATGGCGGGAAAGCGGAAGCCCTGCGGGGTCTGCGCCCGCCAGAGCCCATCGCGGTCCACCGTGCCGGCAATGGCTCCGGCACTGCCGCGCTTGAGCGTGTCGGTGACCTGGACCGCGGCGATGGCGCCCGGCGTGGTCTCCAGCGCGCCGATCACCGCGCCGATGGTGGCCGCGTCGATCAGCGGACGGGCGGCATCGTGGATCAGCACGAGGTCGGCGGCGCCGTCGGCGGCGAGAGCCTCCAGCCCGTTGCGCACCGAGTCCTGACGGCTGGCGCCGCCGGCCACCGGGTCGGGCAGGCCAAGGCCTGCAACGGCGGCGTCATAAGCCTCGCGCCAGGTGGGGTCGATGACCACGCGCACGCCAGTGACCTGGGGGTGGCTGAGAAAGGCTTCCACCGTCCGGCGCATCACCGGCTTGCCGGCGAGGTCGAGATACTGCTTCGGCCGTTCGGCGCCGAACCGCTGGCCGGATCCGCCGGCGACGATCAGGGCAATGCAGGTGGGCGCGATGCAGGTGGGCATGAGGCAAACCGTAAGATATGATAGCCACTTGACGGAAACGTCGCGGAGCCTAGCCTGTCGCCGTGGTTCCGCCAAGTGCCGAGCCTTGCCGCCTGTTAAGCTCCGGACGATGTCCGGGGGCGGGCGGCATGATATGGCGGCACGTCATGGCAGCATGACGGCGGAAGGACGGGAGTGCATTCGGGTCCATGTCGCAGAACATTTTCTTGAGCCTGACGGCGCTGGTGGCCCTGTTGCCTGCCGCCTTTTATCCTTACCGGCGCATCGCGGGGCAGGGGGTGGAGGGCCGCGGCTGGTCCTTCTGGGGTGCCTTGCTGCTCGCCGCCGCCGGTCCGGGCATGTGGGCGATCCTGCAGGTCGCCGGCCAATGGCAGACCGGATTCTCCACCGCGCTGTGGGTCACGACCGCCGCCTGCATGGCGCTGTTCATCGGGCTCAGCCTGCTCCATGACACGGCGTGGAGGCTGGCGCCGCTGCTGCTGCCCTATCTGCTGGCGGTCTGTCTGCTGGCGACGCTGACCGAGGATGCGCCGGCCCCGGTCCTGCGCGGCAATGCGCCGGGCGTGTGGATCGACCTGCACATTGCTGTGTCGGTCTTCACCTATGCCCTGCTGACGCTGAGCGCCGTGTCGTCCTTCGCCGCGGTGATCCAGACGCGGGCGCTGAAGAGCAAGCGGCCGACTCCGCTCAGCCGCTTCCTGCCGCCGGTGGCGGAGAGCGAGCGGCTGCAGCTGCGTCTGCTGATCGCGTCGGAGGTGGTCCTCGGCGCCGGACTAGCCACCGGCATGGCGGTGCTCTATTTCGAGCAGGGTCTGCTGTTCCGCACCGATCACAAGACCCTGCTGTCGCTGGCCACCTTCGTCGTCATCGGCATCCTGCTGCTGGCCGAATACCGGACCGGCGTGCGTGGGCGGACGGCGGCGCGGACCATGCTGATCGTCTATCTGCTGGCGACCCTTGCCTATCCCGGTGTCAAGTTCGTGTCGAACGTGCTGATCGGGCAATGGGCCTGGAGTTGAGGGCGCACCCGCCGCAAGTCGGTGGAAGAGCACAACTTTCACCCCAGGCCTGAGCGCGGCCAAGGGGCTTCGCGCTTGCACATATCCGCGGCAGCGTGATAAGTTGCCCAAAATGGTGGCACTTTGTTGATTTGCCCATCAATCGGGCAGGTGAGAATGACCATACAAATCGGACCCATCACGCTCGCCGGACCGGTGATCCTGGCGCCCATGTCGGGTGTCTCCGACCTGCCGTTCCGCCGTCTGGTGAAGCGCGCGGGCTGCGGCCTCGTCGTGTCGGAGATGATCGCCAGCCAGGCGATGATCCGCGAGAACCGCCAGACCCTGCGCATGGTGGAAACCGAGCCGGAAGAGTTTCCGATGGCTGTCCAACTCGCCGGCTGCGAGCCCGAGGTGATGGCGGAAGCAGCGAAGCTGAACCAGGATCGCGGCGCCGCCGTCGTCGACATCAATTTCGGCTGCCCGGTCAAGAAGGTGGTCAACGGCCATGCCGGCTCCTCCCTGATGCGGGACGAGGCTTTGGCCGGCCGCATCCTCGAGGCGGTGGTGAAGGCCGTCAGCATTCCGGTGACGCTGAAGATGCGGCTGGGCTGGGACGAGACCAACCGCAATGCCCCGAATCTCGCTCGCATCGCCGAGCAGTGCGGGATCAAAATGGTGACGGTCCATGGCCGCACCCGCATGCAGTTCTACACCGGCACCGCCGACTGGACCTATGTCCGCCATGTGAAGGATGCGGTGAAGATCCCCATCGTGGTCAACGGCGACATCACCGGTTTCGAGGCGGTCGACCGCGCGCTTGCCGAATCCGGCGCCGACGGCGTGATGATCGGGCGTGGCAGCTATGGCCGGCCCTGGTTTCCGTCGCAGGTCATGCATTACCTGCGCACCGGAGAAAGGCTGCCCGATCCGCCGCTGCACGAGCAGATGGACACGCTGCTGGAGCATTTCGACAGCATGCTGAGCCACTACGGCACCGACGGCGGCATCAAGGTCGCCCGCAAGCATGTCTCCTGGTATTCGACCGGCCTGCGCGATTCCAACGAGTTCCGCCAGGAGGTCAACCGGCTGGGCGATCCCGCCGCCGTGCGCGATCGCATCCGTGCTTTCTACGAACCGGCAATCGAAAGGATGGCCGCCTGATGGACCCCGTACCGATGACAGCCCCGGGCCAGCGTGGCCGCAGCCGGCCGGGTGCCTCACGGGCGCCCAGGCTGGAGTCCCTGGTGGTGCTGAACAGCCTGCCCGATCCGGTGCTGGTGGTGGACGGCAACGGCGACATCCGCTTCGTCAATCTGGAGGGGCAGGAGTTCTTCGACCTGTCCGCCAACGCCATGGAAGGGATGCCGCTGCCGGACCTGCTGCCGCCGGACAGCCCGGTGATGGGCCTGATCGAACAGGTGCGCCGGGGCAGCCGCCGGGTGTCGCAGGACGGGGTCATCATCGAGACGCCGCGCATCGGCCCGCACCATGTCACGGTGCAGGTGGCGACCATGGGCGACCCGCCCGACCATGTGGTGCTGACCATCCATGAGCGGTCTCTGGCCCGGAAGATCGACCATTCGCTGACCCATCGCCATGCCGCGCGATCGGTCACCGCCATGGCGGCGATGCTGGCACATGAGGTGAAGAACCCGCTGTCGGGCATCCGCGGCGCCGCCCAGCTGCTGGAGGAGAATGCCAACGACGAGGACCGGGTGTTGACCCGCCTGATCTGCGACGAGGCTGATCGTATCGTGGCGCTGGTCAACCGGATGGAGGTTTTCTCCGACGAACGGCCGCTGGAGCGCGCCGCGGTGAACATCCACACGGTGCTGGAACATGTGCGCAAGGTCGCCCAGAGCGGATTTGCCCGAAAAATACGCTTTGTCGAGCGTTACGACCCGTCACTGCCTTCTGTTTACGGCAATCGCGACCAACTTGTGCAGGTTTTCCTGAATCTGGTGAAAAATGCGGCAGAGGCTGCACCGGAATCGGGCGGCGAGATCACCCTGACCACCTCCTATCAGCATGGCGTGCGCATGGCGCTGCCGGGTGGCGATGTGCGCCGGCATCTGCCCCTGCTGGTGACGGTGCAGGATAATGGCGACGGCATTCCGGAAGACCTGCAGTCCAACCTGTTCGACCCCTTCGTGACCAGCAAAGTGAACGGCACTGGCCTTGGTCTTGCATTGGTGGCGAAACTCATAGGCGATCATGGCGGAACCATCGAGTTCGACAGCCAGCCTCGCCGGACCGTCTTCAAGGTGTCGCTGCCGATGTACGATGATTCGAAATACGACGATCCGAAACTTTCCGGGGGGTCGAAGATTTCTGACGCTGGCTTGCAGTCCAAGGGCGGCCGGGGGACTCGGTGATGAGCGCGGCGACCATTCTCATCGCGGATGACGATCGCGCCATCCGCACCGTCCTGACGCAGGCTCTCGCCCGGCTGGGGCACGAGGTTCGCACCACCGGCAACGCCGCGACGCTGTGGCGCTGGGTGGCGGACGGGCAGGGGGATCTGGTCATCACCGACGTGGTGATGCCGGACGAAAACGGCCTGGATCTGATCCCGCGCATCAAGAAGCTGCGGCCCGAGCTGCGCGTCATCGTCATGAGCGCGCAGAATACGCTGATCACCGCGGTGAAGGCGGCGGAACGCGGGGCCTTCGAATATCTGCCCAAGCCCTTCGACCTGAAGGAGCTGGTGTCGGTCGTCGAACGGGCGCTGAACACCAACACCCCGCCGGCCGCCATGCCCGGGGGCGACCTGGAGGGCGAGGAACAGCTGCCGCTGATCGGCCGCTCGCCCGCCATGCAGGAAATCTACCGGGTGCTGGCCCGCCTGATGGGCACCGACCTGACGGTGATGATCACCGGCGAGTCCGGCACCGGCAAGGAACTGGTCGCCCGCGCGCTGCATGATTACGGCAAGCGGCGGAATGGCGCCTTCGTCGCCATCAACATGGCCGCCATCCCGCGCGAGCTGATCGAGTCCGAGCTGTTCGGCCACGAAAAGGGCGCCTTCACCGGCGCGACCAACCGGTCGACCGGCCGCTTCGAACAGGCGCAGGGCGGCACCCTGTTCCTGGACGAGATCGGCGACATGCCGCTGGAGGCGCAGACCCGCCTGCTGCGCGTGCTGCAGGAGGGCGAATACACCACGGTCGGCGGACGCACCGCGATCAAGACCGACGTGCGCATCATCGCGGCGACCCACCGCGACCTGCGCACCCTGATCCGGCAAGGCCTGTTCCGCGAGGATCTGTTCTACCGCCTGTGCGTGGTGCCGATCCGTCTGCCGCCGCTGCGCGAGCGGACGGAGGACATTCCGCTGCTGGTCCGCCATTTCCTGAATCTCGGCATCAGCCAGGGGCTTCCGGCCAAGAGCATCGATCAGGCGGCGATGGACCGGCTGAAGCGCTATCGCTGGCCCGGCAACGTCCGCGAGCTGGAGAATCTCGTCCGCCGTCTGGCCGCGCTCTATTCGCAGGAGGTCATCGGGCTGGACGTGGTCGAGGCGGAGCTTGCCGACGCCACCCCGGCCGCCCAGCCGGTGGAGGAGCCGCAGAGCGAGGGCCTGTCCTCGGCGGTCGAACGCCACCTGAAGGACTATTTCGCTGCCCACAAGGACGGCATGCCGTCCAACGGCCTGTACGACCGGGTGCTGCGGGAGATCGAACGGCCGCTGATCTCGCTCAGCCTGTCGGCGACCCGCGGCAATCAGATCAAGGCGGCCCAACTGCTGGGTCTGAACCGCAACACGCTGCGCAAGAAGATCCGCGACCTGGACATCCAGGTGATGCGCGGCATCAAATAGACCGATCGACGCCCACCCACCACCGCAACCGGCCCGTGCCAAAATTGTGACACAACGTCGGTGCGGACGGTGGTGGACCGAAGGCCAGCAACCGACCTGCGGCTCCTGCGCCGGCTGGCCTAAGCGGTCCTGTCCGAAAGGCAGATCCATTGCGGCTTGGCAGGGCCGCAACAGAGGTGTATCTTTCCGGCAACAGATTAGCGCCGGATGATGCCACTCAATTCCGACACCGCAGCAGCCGGCCAAAGGCCGGTCTGGCAGAAGATTCTCCACTGGTCCCGGCGGGTAGGCCTGGGCAAGCGGATGGCTTTTGCCCTGTCGCTGGCAGCCTTGGCCGCCGGCTTCGCCACCTATGCGGCGATGACGGAAAGCGCGCCGTTCGGGCAGGCCAACCCGCGTACCGTCACGCTTCTGCTGACGCTCGATCTTGCGATCCTGCTGACGCTGGGCGTGCTGATCGCGCGGCGGATCGTCGCCATCCTGATCGGGCGGCGGCGCGGGCTGGCCGGATCGCGGCTGCACACCCGGCTGGTTCTGGTGTTCAGCGTGCTGGCGGTGGCGCCGGCCATCATCATGACGGTGTTTTCCACCCTGTTCTTCTATGTCGGGGTGCAGAGCTGGTTCAGCGACCGCGTGCGCACGGCGGTGAACGAATCCCTGGTGGTCGCCAGCGCCTATCTGCACGAGCACCAGCAGAACATCCGCGCCGACGCCCTGGCGATGGCCAACGACCTGTCGCAGGAGGCGCGGCTTTCCAGCGATCCGGAGCGGTTCGAGCAGGTCGTCGCCACCCAGGCGATGCTGCGCGCGCTGTCGGAAGCCATCGTCTTCAACGGCACCACCGGCGCCATCGTCGCGCGGGCCGGCTATACCTTCACCCTGGAATTCGAACCGATCCCGGAAGACAAGATCCAGCAGGCCCGCAACGGCGAGGTCGCGCTGATCGTCAAGGAATCCGACGACCGCGTCCGCGCCCTGGTCAGCCTCGACCGGGTGTCGGACACCTTCCTCTATGTCGGCCGCATGGTGGAGCCGCGGGTTCTGCAGCACATGGCCTCGGCCGAGGGGGCGGTGAAGGAATACACGGCGCTGGAGAACCAGCGCGGCAGCCTGCAGATCACCTTCACCCTGATCTTCCTGGTGGTGGCGATGCTGCTGCTGCTGGCGGCAGTGTGGGCCGGGCTGAATTTCGCCACCCGGCTTGTCCGCCCGATCAGCGCGCTGATCGGCGCCGCCGAGCGGGTGCGCGCCGGCGACTTGACCGTCCGCGTCTCCGAGCCGCCGGGCGAGGACGAGTTCGTGCTGCTGTCCCGCGCCTTCAACCGCATGACCACCGAGATCGAGGGGCAGCGGCGGGAGTTGCTGTCGACCAACCGCCTGCTGGACGAGCGGCGCCGCTTCACCGAGACGGTGCTGTCCGGCGTGTCCGCCGGCGTGCTGGGCGTCGATGCCGACGGCGTCATCAACCTGCCGAACCTGTCCGCCGCCCGTCTGCTGGGCGAGGAGGATCTGGAGCGTCTGGTCGGCATGTCGCTGGTCGAATTGCTGCCGGACATCGGCGACCTGCTGGAGAATGCGCCGAAGAAGCCCGGCCGCGTCGTGCAGGACCAGATCCAGATCCGCCGTCCGGGCAAGCCGACGCTGACCCTGCTGGTCCGCATTGCGGCGGAGGTGCGCGCCGGCGAAGTGCGTGGCTATGTCGTCACCTTCGACGACATCACCGAACTGGTGTCGGCGCAGCGCAAGGCGGCCTGGGCCGACGTGGCGCGCCGCATCGCGCATGAGATCAAGAATCCGCTGACGCCGATCCAGCTGTCGGCCGAGCGGCTGCGCCGCAAATACCTGAAGGAGATCTCCAGCGATACGGAGGTCTTCACCATGTGCACCGACACGATCGTCCGGCAGGTCGACGACATCCGCCGCATGGTGGACGAATTCTCCGCCTTCGCACGGATGCCGCAGCCGGTGATGAAGCCGGTCAACATCAACGATCTGGTGCGGCAGGCGGTGTTCCTGCAATCGAGCGCCCACACCGGCAAAATCCGTTTCGACACCCGGCTGCCATCCGGGCCGCTGACGGTGGCCTGCGACAGCCGGCAGATCTCCCAGGCGCTGACCAACCTGCTGCAGAACGCGGCGGACGCCATCGAAGGGCGCACGCCGCCCGCCGACGGGTCGGAGCAGCCGCCGGGAGAGGTGGGAATCGCGGTGGAGGACGATGGTGAGAAGGTCGTCGTCACCGTCGAGGACAATGGCAAGGGCCTGCCCGGCGGCGAACAGCGCGACCGGCTGACCGAACCCTATGTGACGACGCGGGCCAAGGGCACCGGGCTGGGGCTCGCCATCGTCAAGAAGATCATGGAGGACCATGGCGGCGTGCTGACCCTGGAGGACCGCGAAGGCGGGTCCGGGGCGCGCGTGACCCTGGTCATTCCACACCCGGTTACGGTCGCGAACGACGCGGGCGGCCGTGACGACAGGCCGGCGGAGACCGGCGGAGAGATGAGGCACGAAGCCCATGGCGCATGACATTCTGATCGTCGACGACGAAGCCGATATCCGGATGCTGATAGCCGGCATCCTGAACGACGAAGGCATCAAGACCCGCGAGGCCGCCGACGCCGATCAGGCCTTCGCCCAGGTGGCGGCGCGCCGGCCGAGCCTCGTCGTGCTCGACATCTGGCTGCAGGGCAGCAGGCTGGACGGCCTGCAGATCCTGGAACAGCTGATGCGGGACCATGGCAACCTTCCGGTCATCATGATCTCCGGCCACGGCAACATCGAAACCGCGGTCCAGGCGATCAAGGTCGGCGCCTACGACTTCATCGAGAAGCCGTTCAAGGCCGACCGGCTGCTGCTGATGGTGGACCGCGCCATCGAGGCGGCGCGGCTGAAGCGCGAGAACCAGGAACTGAAGCTGCGTGCCGGCGGCGACGTCGAGCTGATCGGCCGCTCTTCGGCGGTCAATCAGGTGCGCCAGTCCATCGACAAGGTGGCGCCGACCGGCAGCCGCGTGCTGATCTCCGGCCCGCCCGGCGCCGGCAAGGAGGTGGTCGCCCGCCTGATCCATGCCCGCTCGCGCCGCGCCAGCGGCCCCTTCGTCGGGCTGAACTGCGCCACCATGCGGCCGGAGCGGCTGGAGATGGAGCTGTTCGGCACCGAGGCCGGCGTCGACGGTCCCGGCCGCAAAATCGGCACCTTCGAACAGGCCCACGGCGGCACGCTGCTGCTGGACGAGGTTGCCGACATGCCGCTGGAAACCCAGGGCAAGATCGTCCGCGCTCTGCAGGAGCAGGTGTTCGAGCGCGTCGGCGGCGGCCAGCGGGTGGAGGTGGACGTGCGCGTGATCGCCACCTCCAACCGCGATCTGCAGGCGGAGATCGAGCAGGGTCGTTTCCGCCAGGACCTGTTCTACCGCCTGTCGGTGGTGCCGATCCGCGTGCCGTCGCTGGCCGAACGGCGGGAGGACATCCCGGTGCTGGCCCGCCATTTCATGCAGCGCTCCGCCGAGGCGTCGGGCCTGCCGGTCCGTGAGTTCGGCGAGGACGCGATGGCGGCGCTCCAGGCCTATGACTGGCCGGGCAACGTGCGCCAGCTGCGCAATGTGGTGGACTGGCTGCTGATCATGGCGCAGGGCGACCCGAAGGAGCCGATCCGCGCCGACACCCTGCCGCCGGAAATCGGCGCCATCACGCCGACGGTGCTGAAATGGGACAAGGGCGGCGAGATCATGGGCCTGCCGCTGCGCGAGGCGCGCGAGGTATTCGAGCGCGAATATCTGCTGGCCCAGGTCACCCGCTTCGGCGGCAACATCTCCCGCACCGCGTCCTTCGTCGGCATGGAACGCTCCGCCCTTCACCGCAAGCTGAAGTCGCTGGGCGTCCATGGCAGCGAGAAGGGGAAGATGTTCATCGAGTGAGTTGCGCCATCGCTCGACGCCTATCACTTCTCAGTCCGTCCGTCATTCCCGCGAAGGCGGGAATCCAGCGTTTGCGCAGGAGTGACTGTGGGACAGCCTGGATCCCCGCCTTCGCGGGGATGACCTTCACGTGAGGGCGGCTTCGTGCCGCCATTCCCACGTCTACCGGAGCATCTCCTTGTCCGCCCCCATCACCCTGCCGCGCGCCGTCATCTATGACTGGGACAACACCCTGGTCAGCAACTGGGACACCGTGCGCGAGGCGCTGAACCATGCGCTGGTGTCCTTCGGCCTCGATCCCTGGAGTGCCGAGGAGGCGCGCGAGCGGATCAAGGCGTCGCTGCGCGACAGCTTCCCCCGGATCTTCGGCGAGCGCTGGACCGAGGCACGCGATCTCTTCTACGGCTATTTCGCCGCACATCACCTGGACGGGCTGAAGCCGCTGCCGGGTGCGGAGATTCTGCTGCGCCATCTCCACGAGCGCGGCGTCTATCAGGCCGTTGTCTCCAATAAGAACGGCAAGTTCCTGCGGGCCGAGGCCGATGCGCTGGGCTGGAGCCGGTATTTCGGCACGCTGGTCGGCGCCCAGGATGCCGAGTTCGACAAGCCGCACATCGCCCCGGTGCGGATGGCGCTGGAACCGGCGGGGATCGAGCCGGGTTCTGATGTCTGGTTTCTCGGCGATGCCGACATCGACATGGAATGCGCCCATGGCGCCGGACTCGTTCCGGTGCTAATAGGGCTGGGCGAGGGGAGTGGCTTCGACCGTTTTCCGCCCGCCCATCGCCACACCGACTGTACGGCGCTGCACAGCGTCCTGTATGGCTTGGTGGACGGCAATGGTGATACCATATCCCTGCAAACGGCTGTCGAGACGGTACCTGCGCGCACCATACCTGCACCGTGAAACGGGGAGCGGACCACCTGAAGAAGGGGTCCCAAGAACATTGAAGAAGGGGGCATGAAAAATGTCTGAAAAAAGCCAAAACGTGCAGGACGTGTTTCTCAATCACGTCCGTAAGAACAAGACTCCCGTAACCGTCTTTCTCGTGAACGGCGTGAAACTCCAGGGCATTATTACTTGGTTCGACAACTTCTCGGTACTTCTGCGGCGCGACGCGCATTCTCAGCTCGTCTACAAGCACGCAATCTCGACGGTCATGCCGGCCCATCCCATTCAACTTTTCGAGCCGCCTAAGGAAGGTGAAAGCGTCTGATCCCTTGACCAATGGCAACGGCGCGGCCCCTGAAGGCGCCGCGCGGGCCATCGTGGTCCACCCTGTCCTCCGCATCGAGGCGGACGGGGACATGCGCCCTCCCGAATCCCGGCTCGAGGAGGCGGTCGGTCTTGCCCAGGCCATTCAGCTGGACGTCGTCCATGCCGAATGCGCCAAGGTGAACCGGCCGCAGCCGTCGACCCTGCTCGGCTCCGGCACGGTGGAGCAACTGGCACAGGTGGTGGAGGAGACCGAGGCGACCCTCGTCGTCCTCGACCATGCCCTGTCGCCGGTCCAGCAGCGCAACCTGGAACGGGCGCTGAAGGCGAAGGTCATCGACCGCACCGGCCTGATCCTGGAGATCTTCGGCGCCCGCGCCCGGACGCGGGAAGGCATGCTGCAGGTCGAGCTGGCGTCCCTGACCTACCAGAAATCGCGGCTGGTTCGGTCCTGGACCCACCTGGAACGCCAGCGCGGCGGCTTCGGCTTCCTCGGCGGCCCCGGTGAATCGCAGCTGGAGCTTGACCGCCGCCTGATCGGCGACCGGATCATCAAGATCAAGAAGGAACTGGAAGAGGTGCGGCGCACCCGCGGCCTGCACCGCAAGGCGCGCGCCAAGGTGCCGTACCCGGTGGTGGCGCTGGTCGGCTACACCAATGCCGGCAAATCGACGCTGTTCAACCGGCTGGCGAACGCCGACGTCTTCGCCCAGAACCTGCTGTTTGCCACGCTCGACCCGACCATGCGGCAGGTGACGCTGCCGTCGGGGCGCAAGGTGATCCTGTCTGACACGGTCGGCTTCATCTCCGACCTGCCGCACGGCCTCGTCGCCGCCTTCCGCGCCACGCTGGAGGAGGTGGATGCCGCCGACATCATCCTGCATGTCCGCGACATCGCCCACATCGACAGCGAGGCCCAGAAGGCCGACGTCCATGAGGTGCTGTCCGACATGGGCATCGACCCGGAGACGGACGACCGGGTGATCGAGGTGCTGAACAAGATCGACGCCCTGGACGAGGAAAGCCGCGCGGCGGTCCTGGCCCAGACCGGGCGCAATCCGCGCGCGGTGGCGGTCTCCGCCCTGTCGGGCGAGGGGATCGACGATCTTGATCGCCTGCTCGACCAGCGGATGAACGTCAATCGGCAGGTCGTCGACCTGTCCGTTGACCTTGGCGACGGGGCGGCGCTCGCCTGGCTCTATGCCAGGAGCGAGGTTCTCGACCGGCGCGACGACGAGGAGCATGCGCATCTGCAGGTCTCCATCGACCCCGTCGATCTCGCCCGGTTCGAGAAGCGGTTCCAGCCGGCCGAACAGCCGACCGAGCAGGTCCAGCCGCAACCTTAAGCGGCGCGAGCCTGTACTCCTGGCCGAAGGAAGGGGGTGCGACACCGGGTCTATGACCTGTTGCACCCCACTCCGGTCTTACGACGAATGCGGCGTGGTTATTTCCCCGTTGGGGCCCGATTATGGGAACGGAGCAGTGCGCTCCCCCATCAGGAGGACTGCCAATGCGGTTGCAAACCGATCCGTCGTGCTTTTCGATCACGGCTTTCCTCGCCGATCAGGTTGCTATCGTCGCCCGTCAGGAGAAGCTGCCGCCGGGTGCGGCGCTGCTGCGGTTGCAGGAGCTTTCGCGCACCCCCGAAGGCCGTGCGACCCTGATGCGACTGATCGAATCCGCCGCCCAGCGGGAGCCGAATGCCGAAGAGGCCGCGAAGATCGAAGCAATCTGCCGTGAGTTGGCTGCCTGGGGCTATGGCGGTTTCACCGGCGGAACCCGCCACGACCCCCATCACGACCATCGCGCCGCAGCCTGACGGTGATTTGACACATGCTTGAGGGATGACGGCGCGGGCGATGGCGGGCCATAATGGGCCGTTCGCCATCGCCGCGGTCCCATCGTGCTCCGTTCCCCTTCCCGTACCGTCCTGATCGGCGCCGGCCGCCTGCTTCCGGCACTGCTGATCCCGGCACTGCCGCTGCTTCTGGCATTCGCCCAGACCGGGGCGGCCGAGCCGGTGCGGTACGGAATGCCGCTGCCGCCCGGCTATGTCGAGGAGCCGGCGGTGCCGCCAGAGGATCCGCTTCCCCCGCCGCCGAAACCCTTGCCGTTGGCGCCCGACGAACCGCTTGTCGTCGCGCCGGATGCTGCGGAGCTGTTGAAGGATTGCAAGCAGCAGGCCTTCACCGACTGCTTCCGCCTGTGGCAACCGCCGCCTCCGCCCCATCCGGAACCGGAGAAGGAAACCGCGGGCACCCCACTGCCACCTCCACCGCCCGACCCCAAGGCGCCGCGTGAGCCGGCACAGGGTGGCCCGGTGTTGCCCCCGCCGCCCGATCCCGCCAAGGAAGCCGCAGCAGCCGCCGCCGACCGCGCCACCTTCGATGCGCTGTCGAAGGCGCTGAAGGACAGCGGGCTGGACGGCAGGGTTCTGCTGACCGACCCGAAGGGCGGCGATCCCACGTTGAAACTGGACAGCGTGCCCGGCAAAACGCCGGCGGCGAAGCGCTGAACCGCCGTCCCCTCAAGCCATCAGGAACCTTCCGACCATGATGGGTTTCCCGCTTCCCGACATCGACCAGGTTTCCGACCTGATCCGCTCCGTCGCACGGACGGAGATTATGCCGTATTTCCAGAAGCTCGACTCATCGGGCATCCGGCAGAAGACCGGCCCGACCGACCTTGTCACGCTGGCGGACGAGGCGGCGGAGCGGGCCTTGACCCCGGCGCTGTCCACCCTGCTGCCGGGCAGCCGCGTCATCGGCGAAGAGGCCGCGTCGGAGGACGAGCGTGTGCTCGACCGCATCCATGGCGACGATCCGGTGTGGATCATCGATCCGGTGGACGGCACCATCAATTTCGCTCAGGGCCGGCCGATGTTCGCGGTGATCGTGGCGCTTGCCTGGAAGGGCGAGACGGTCGCCGGCTGGATCCACGATCCGGTCGATGGCCGTATGGCGACGGCGGTGAAGGGGCAGGGCGCGCGGCTGAACGGCAACCGCGTCCATGTGGCACCGGCCGTGCCATTGCCGCAGATGGTCGGCGCGCTGTCGACGCGCTTCTGCGCCGAGGAGATGGGGCGGCAGTTGGAGGAGCGCAGCGCCGGGCTGGGCGAGCGCGCCTGCCTGTCGAGCGCCGCGCAGGAGTATCTGCGGCTGCTGGAGGGGCGGGCGCATTACTCGCTCTATCACCGGCTGATGCCGTGGGATCATGCGGCCGGCGTGCTGATGCATGCGGAGGCCGGCGGCTATTCCGCGCTGATCGACGGCACGCCCTATCGGCCGGGGCTGCTCAGAGGGAGCATCCTGCTGGCGCCCGATCGCGACAGCTGGCAGGCGCTGCACGGGCAGCTTTTTGGGTGAGTTGATTGGGTAGGGAGGTGCTGATTGCCCCCGCTCTAACCCTCCCCCGCTCTCAGCGGACCTACGGTCCGCCTGCCGCGTCAGCACAAAGCGAAGCTTTGTGCGAGAGCTTTGCGGGAGAGGGAACTCCGCCTATCCTTTGCAGAGCGTCAGGCTGACAAGCATTCAATCCCCTCTCCCTCGAAGAGGGGGAGGGATAGGGAGGGGGCATCCGCCGCACACCCCTCCCTCCCTGCAACACCCTCAATGCGTCAGCAGTGCCGGCAGGGTCAGCCCATCCAGCACTGTGCGGGTCGCGCCGCCCAGTACCAGTTCACGCAGACGGGAATGGCCATAGGCGCCCATCACCAGCAGGTCGGCACCCTGGTCGCTGCAGCAGGACAGGATCATGTCGCCGACCTCGCCGCCCGACGCTATGACCGACTGCGGGCGGGCGGCGATGCCGTGGCGGTGCAGCCAGTCAACCAGATCGGCGGCATCGTTGCTGTGCTGACCCGGCGGCTCGACCGACAGGACGGTGACGGAATCCGCCGCTTCCAGGAAAGGCATGGCGGCGCGGACGGCGCGGGCCGATTCCGGGCTGTTCTTCCAGGCGACCAGCACATGGCGGCCGATCGGGGCCGCGGCCGGCTGCTTCGGCGGCAGAACCAGCACCGGGGTGGGGGTCTCCAGCGGCAGACGGTCGGGGATATGGTGCAGCGACACCCGTTCGCCCGCCCGAACCGCGGCCGACTGCGCCACCACGACCAGATCGGCGTAGGAGGCCCGCTCCGCCAGCAGATCGACGTGATCGCCCTCTTCGATCGTCCAGTCGAAGGACAGGCCGTCGAGCGCCTGACGCACCTCCCGCTCGATGCGTTCGGCATTCTCGTGGGCGATGGCGGTGGCCTCCGCCATGAAGCCGTAGGAGGCGGCGCGGCCGGTGGCGCCGGCCGGCATCGACACCGGGGTGGCGATGTAGAGAGCCTGGATATGGGCGGAGAGGCGCTTGGCCAGGGCAGCGGCCACCGCCAGACGGCTGGCGTAGGCGTCGTCGTTGGCCATGTGCAGCAGGATGGTCTTGATCGGCATGCCCTCGCGTCTCCCAATCTTATGCTTTGGCCCGCCATCGGCTCGACAGTCGGCCGGCGGAGCGCTTTCCTTTCAGATAACGCTCCGCCGGGGCGAATGGCAATGTCTGCAAGCGGACGGTGTTACTTCACCACCACCGCATAGTGGTCGAGCGGCGCCACCGTCTTGATCAGGCCGCGCGCCTTCAGGAACTCGGCGAAGCGGGTGTAGCGTTCGGCATCCAGCGCCGCCGGGCTGTGGGAGAAGCGCGGCAGGGTGTCGGCCCAGGCGCGGCGGTTCAGTTCGTCGTTCAGCTCCGGCCGGCCCTTGACGAAGGCGGCCTGCGATTCCTCCGGATGGTTCAGAATGTAGAGCGTCGCCCGTTCCACCGCCGCCAGGAAGCGCTTGAAGCGCGGGTCGTTCGCCTTGTCCTTGCGGGCGACCAGGATCAGCTCGTCATAGGGCGGCACCCCTTCCTCCTCCGGGTAGAAGGCGCGGCCGGGATGCTTCTCGATCTCCATCTGGTTCAGCTCGAAGTTGCGGAAGGCGCCGATCACCGCATCGACCTGACCCGACAGCAGCGACGGCGAGAGCGAGAAATTGACGTTCACCAGTTCGACGTCCTTCAGGCTCAGCCCCTGCCTCTCCAGCATGGCGCCGAGCAGGGCGTCCTCGAAGCCGGCGATCGAGTAGCCGACCTTGCGGCCCTTCAGGTCCTTCAGCGACTTCACCGGCCCGTCGCGCAGCACGACGACGGAGTTCAGCGGCGTCGACACCAGCGTGCCGATGCGGACCAGCGGCAGCCCCTCGTCCACCTGCAGGATCAACTGCGGCTGGTAGGAGACGGCGATGTCGGTGCCACCGGCGGCGACCAGCTTCGGCGGATCGTTGGGGTCGGCCGGGGCGGTCAGAGTCACGTCCAGCCCGGCGTCCTTGAAGAAGCCCTTCTCCTGCGCCACCACCAGCGGAGCGTGGTCGGGGTTGACGAACCAGTCCAGCATCACGGACAGCTTGTCCTGGGCCAGGGCCGGAAGCGAGGTCATCAGGCTGGCGGCCATCAGGCCGGCGGTGAGCAAGTGCTTCATCGGGTGTCTCTCCCCCTTCGAGGGTTGGCGGCTTAAGGGTTGGCGGCTTAAGGGTTGGCGTCTTCGGCAGGTTGGGTATCGGGTTGCCAGGGTAGGGCGCGGCGGGCCAGCGCATCGACGGCGGCGTAGAGCGTCACCGCGAACAGCCCCAGCACCAGCACGGCGGCGAACAGAAGGTCGATCTGCATGCGGGCGTTGGCGTGCAGCATCAGGTAACCGAGGCCGGAGGACGACCCCACCCATTCGCCGATCACCGCGCCGATCGGCGCCACCGCGGCGGCGACACGTACGCCGGACCAGAAGGCGGGCAGGGCGGCCGGCAGGCGGATGCTCCACAGGATGGCGGCGGGGGAGGCTCCCATGGTGCGGGCAAGGTCGAGCCAGCCGGGATCGGTGCGCCGCAGCCCGTCGAACAGCGCGGTCGTCACCGGGAAATAGATGACCAGCACCGCCATGGCGATCTTGGAGGCCATGCCGTAGCCCAGCCACAGGACCAACAGCGGCGCCAGGGCGAAGACCGGGATCGCCTGACTGACCAGCAGCAGCGGCATCAGCCAGCGCCGCGCGGTGCGGAAGCGCGCCAGCAGCAACGCGCTGACCCCGCCCAGCGCCACGCCAGCCACCAGCCCGATCAGGATCTCCGACAGAGTGGTCAGGCCGTGGGTCAGCAACAGGGGCGCCTGCCGCCGCATGGCGTCGGCGACCGCCAGCGGGCTGGGCAGCAGGTAGCGCGGCAGGCCGGTGGCCCAGACCAGCGCCTGCCAGCCGGCGACCAGCACCAGCAGGGTGACCAGGGCGCGCAGCAGCGCCTTCATTCCGCCAGCCTCCGCAGCAGCTCGGCCTGATGCGCGAGCAGGCCGGGATCGTCGACACGGCGCGGCACCGCGCCGGACGGCTCCAGCGCCGGCCCCATCACGGCGGGACGGCCGGTCATCACATGCAGGCGGTCGCCGATGCGCAGCGCCTCCAGCGGGTCGTGGGTGACCATCAGGACGGTGCGGCCGGCCAATGTCTCCGCCGCTGTTTCCTGCAGCCGCAGCCGGGTGATGGCGTCGAGCGCCGAGAAGGGCTCGTCCATCAGGACCAGCGGCTTGTCCTCCATCAGCGTGCGGGCCAGCGCCACGCGCTGTCGCTGCCCGCCGGACAGGGCGGCCGGGCGGTCGCGTTCCCTCCCCGCCAGACCGACGCGGTCCAGCAATGCGCGGGCCTGCTCCACCCGCGCCGGGCTGGGCCGGCGGTGGCGCAGCCGGTCGCCGAGCAGGACATTGTCGAGGACGGTCAGCCAGGGCAGCAGAAGGTCCTGCTGCGCCATGTAGGCGATGCGGCCGGCCAGCGGTTGCCCATCGCCGGTAACGACTTGCGTCGGCGGTTCCGGCTCGGCAAGACCGGCGAGGATGCGCAGCAGGGTGGTCTTGCCGACGCCGCTCGGTCCCAGCAGGCAGGTGGTCCGGCCGGCCGGCAGCTCCAACGTCAGGTCGGAGAACAGCAGCGTGCCGCCATAGGTCAGCCGGGCGCGCGAGATCGTCACCGAAAGCGGCGTCATCGCAAGCATGTCGTTCTGGCGGAAAAGGAGTGGGTGCGGTCCCGCATCACTGATCCCTACGCCGGCATGAACCGGATCAGGTTCCAGGGGTCGTCCCGCAACAGGACCTCTCAGCCGCCCATCGGCTCCCCCCAGTGAAGGCGGCGACTATAGGCGCGGACGATCCGCGACCGCAAGCATTGCCGGATCGGACTTCCGGCCAGCGGAATCCCGACCTTGGAAGCGGGCGCTTGACCGGAACGCGGCCACGCCTAGTTTCTGGCGGGCATCATGGAGTGCCAGCCCTGACCACGCCCTTTCGCACCCCGCTGTTCATCGGCGGCGAGATCTATCGCGGCTCGACCTATGGGCCGAAACATCCGCTGGCGATTCCGCGCGTCTCGACCGCCATCGACCTCAGCCGCGCCATGGGCTGGCTGCCGGACGAGGTCTATCTCGACACCCATGTGGCGAGCGAACGGGAGCTGGCGCGCTTCCACACCGCCGATTACATCGCGGCGCTGAAACGGGCGGAGGTGGAACAGCGGGTGGATGAGGCCACCGCCGCCCGCCATAATCTTGGCAAGCTGGAGAATCCGGTCTTCGCCGAGATGTACCGGCGGCCCGCCCACAGCAGCGGATCGGCATTGCAGGCGGCCCGGATCCTGGGCGACCGGCCGGCCGGTCTGGTCTATGCCCCGGCGGCGGGGACCCACCATGCGCGCCGCGACCGGGCCAGCGGCTTCTGCTATTTCAACGCGCCGGTGCTGGGCATCCTGGAACTGCTCGACCATGGGCTGGAGCGGGTGCTCTACGTCGATCTCGACGCCCACCACGGCGACGGGGTGGAGGAGGCCTTCGCCAACGACGACCGGGTTCTGACAATCTCCATTCACGAGGACGGCCGCTGGCCCTACACCGGCAAGGCGGAGGACCGCGCCGGCGGGATGGCCCGCAACCTGCCGGTGCCGCCGGGCTTCAACGACAGCGAGATGGAACATGTGATGGAGGCGGCGGTCCTGCCGCTGACCCGCGCCTTCCGTCCGCAGGCGATGGTGATCCAGACCGGCGCCGACGCTTTGGCCGAAGACCCGCTGAGCCGTCTGGAGCTGTCCAACCGCGCGCTGTGGGATGCCGTGGCGGCCCTGCTGCCGCTGGCGCCGCGGGTGCTGGTGGTGGGTGGCGGCGGCTATAACCCCTGGTCAGTCGGGCGCTGCTGGGCCGGGATCTGGGCGGTGATGAACGGCATCGATCCGGCGATCAGGCCGACTGCGGAGGCGGAGGCGGTGTTGCGCGCCCTGACCTGGAGCCGCGCCGCGGGCCGCAATCCGCCGGAACACTGGTTCACCACGCTGGGCGACGAACGCCGGCCGGGGCCGGTGCGGGACGCGGTGAAGCGGGTGGCGGAGATGGCGCTGTCCTGAACCGTGGCAGATCGTTTCATTTGGGTCGAATTTCGAACCAAGCCGTGACGATTCGTTGACGGATCTGGATTGTTCGGTGATCCTCATTCCACTGCGCCGGTGCAGCTTCCGCTTCGGATGATGCGGCCTTGGGCCGGGCTTTGGTAGGAGAACGGGCGGGCGGATGTCGAACACGACCCTGTTCCTGATCGCCATCGTCATCATCATGCTGGCCGCCGTCCCGGTCGCCATGATGCTGAAGGATTTCCTGCCGAACATCATGGAAAAGAGCAGCGGTCTGGAGCAGATCGAGAACCGCGTCTATGTGCTGCATGCGGAATCGCAGGAGCTTCAGAACCGCGTCAACCAGCTGGTTCAGCGCCGCAATAGCCAGTCCTCCGACCGCAACCGGCTGGAAAGCGACATCCGCAAGGCGGAAAAGCAGATCCGCGAACTGGCCGAGCAGCCGCCGATGTTCGTGCACGAAGTCGGCGACCCGCAGGCCGGCCTGATGAAGTTCGTCGCCACCGTCACCCAGGAAAAGGCGTCTGCCGCCGCACGGGCCGCCGGCGAACGCGGGCCCGTGAATCCGATCTGGCGCTGTTCCAACGTGGCGGAGGTCTGGGCCTCCAGCTTCGACGAGGCGAAGCAGATGTGCGACGTCGCCTTCCCCTTCAAGCTGGGGTTCCAGAAGTCCTTCATGCGCGGCGATGCGAGGACCGGCGGCAAGGGGGGCGTGCCGGTGCCGCCCGCCACCGCTCGCGCCAAGGCCGGTGCCGCGACATGATGATCAACTTCATCATCGTCCTGGCGATCGTCGCGATCGGCGCATGGCTCGGCAATGTGCTGATGACCGTTGAACAGCGGGTATCGCAGGCGCGCCAGCGTGTGCGCGGCGTGCGCAACAGGCTGGACAAGCTGGACGCCACCATCCACCGCCTGCACCGCGAGGAGGAAAACCTCCATGCCGAGATCGAGGAGCTGACGCGGGACATCGTGGAACTGCGCAAGAAGCAGGTGGAGGTGCAGCAGCGCCTGACCGAAGCGCAGCAGAAGCGCCGCCCGCAGATCCTGGTCCTGACCGACCGGCGCAATCCCGGCGACAAGGAATGGCTGGTGACCGTGGTGAATCAGCAGATCGGCGAGATCGACGCCACCCACCCGCTGGCGGTCGAATGGGCACGCGGGCGCAATTATCTGGTGTGGGCGGAATCAGACCGCGAGGCGGCCGAACGCGCCAACCGCCGGTTCAGCGCGCGTCCCGGCTATCAAGTGCGGTCGGTGGCACCGGTCAAGGAAGACCTCTACAGCCCCAGCGCCGCCCGCAGCGCGGCGTAGAGACGGAAAAGCCCTTCTCCCTGGGTGGGAGAAGAGCTTCCGGAAACAAAAACAACCTGACCTGTCGGTCCAGCCTCAGCGCGCCTTGGCGGTGGCCGGGGTCTGGCGGAAGGCGTCGTGCAGGTAGGGCGACAGCGCCTGACGCATGTTGCGCAGCCATTCGTGGATGATGATCAGCGAGCGGGAGGCGACCGGCGGGGTCATGCCCAGCTTCACCAGATCCTCGCGGGTCATCGTCGCCACCTGATCCAGGCGGTGGCCGGTCAGGCGCGCCCAGGCCGGGGCGGTGCAGGGCTGCATGGAGATGACCTGCAGGCCTTCGCGCTCAACCATCTCGGCCTTGCGGCGGGCGTACTGGCTGTCCTCAAGCTGCGAGAAGGGGCCGGAGAAGCCGTTTTCGACGAGGACGCGCTTGGCCTTCGGGGCGATCGTCGCCACCCGTTCCAGCGTCGTCATGCCGGTGGAGAGCGAGGCGAGGTCGACGGTCACCGGAACCATGAAGGTCAGCCGTTCGCCGTCGCCGACGTAATAGTCGAAGCCCGACACCTCGGCCCAGTTGAAGAACCACTGCGAGATGTTACCGCCGAAGTCGTACAGACGGCCGCCGCGCTGCAACTCCGGACCGATCAGATCCCAGAACTCGTAGAAGCCGTCGCCCGACCCCATCATGTTCATGAAGTCCTGGGTGATGCGGCGATGTTCGACCACGTCCGGGCCGAACAGGCGGGCGAGACGCTCGTTCACCTCGTACTCGACGACCTTCAGTTGCAGGCCTTCCAGCATGGCGGTCGCCATCAGGTGATGGGACAGCAGCGTCTTGCCGACGCCGCCGCGGTCATTGAGGACGAAGATCGTGCCCAGCATGCGATCGCCTTTCCAGTATGCGTTCGTTGATTCGTCTTGGGTCGTCGTGGGAGGCACAGGCGGAGACGCCGGCGAACCGGTGTCCCGCGCAGCCGCCGCGGGGGTCTGGTTGGCGGCCGGCTGTGGTTCCGGCCTGGAGATCTTGGAGTCGGAAGAGGCGTCTTGCGACACGCTATCGTCGGCGCTGCTTTCCTCCACCTGCCCTTCGTCGGCAACCGGGGGCGCCGGGGCGAGCAGATCCTCCGGAGCGGGGGAGGCGGATTCGGTCTCGTCCGCCTGCGGTGCGGATTCGGCGACATCGGGCTCTGATCCAGCCGGCTCCGGCTCTTCCGTTACCGGCTCCTCCACCGCCACGGCATCCGCGGCGGCGTCCTGGACGGCTTCCTCGGCGGCCTCCGCCACAGATTCCGGTTCGGAAGCCGACACCGGCGCCTCGTCCGCAGCTTCCGTATCGGAGTCGGCTGCTTCGTCCTCCTCCGCGTCGTTCAAACCGGCGGACAGCGCGGCTTCGTGAACGGCGGCCAGCGTCTCCGCCGGCATGACGGAGCCGCCGGCATGGTCGTCGGCAGTCTCGCCGCGCCCCTCGTTCCCGACAAGGAAGAAGGCGGAGCGCAGGGTGACGGGCGAAATCGGCTGGTTGTCGCGGGCGGTGACGCCCAGCTTCGCCAGCAGATCGGAGATCTCGGCCCAGGACAGGCCGCGTTCGCGCATCAGGCCGATGTCGGCGTAGCTCTCGCGCACCGCCTGCATGGCGCTGCGGTTGCCTGCCGGGCGATCGGCAAGGAGCCGTTCAAGTTCCGAGCGGTCGATCGACACCGTATGGGATTCCGGCAAGATGAAATGGCGGCGGGGAAGCGCCTGGATGTTGGATCGCAAGGATTCCATTCCCCTGGGGCCGAAAAAATAGTACAAGCGGCCATCACGCGCAAACGGTTTCCAAACGACATCAACGGCGCTAAACATCGTTGCCCGATCTGGGGCAGGCCGTGACTGGTGCAACTTCGCCGACGTTCCGGCAGTTCGCGCCATCATGTCGGCTTTTGGAACCGGCCGTTGGTTGCGCGGGTTGCCATACGGGGGCACCGCCGCATCATGCCGGCCGGGCGCCCTCATCGGGCTGGGCTTGGAACCGGGGTAAGGCCAAGATGCCTCACGATTTTGGTTCATCACGGGACCGGCGATCCGCACCCCTGCTGGGGGCGGGTATCGGCTTCCACGAGTTGCGGCAGGCGTGCGAAATCTCCGCCCTGCGCGAGGATTTGGAGCGGCTGGCACATGAGGCCGGCGCCCTGCGCGACGGCGTGGAAAATGCGGTCGAGATCGTGCGCGACCGCTTCGCCGCGCTGAGCGCGGAGGAAATGGCCGATCCCATGGTTCTGGCCCCGCTGTTGCAGTTGGCGGTCACCACCCTGTTGGATATTCGCGAGCAGGCGCGGCAGCTCAACACCCAGACCGGACCGCTGGCGGACGACGAACGCCCGTCCTGGCTGGGCGCCGCCGATGCGCCGCGCCTGCGTCAGGCGGCCGCAGCGGTTTGGGACGATGATGCCGACCACCGATCGGACGGCGACGACGGGAGGATGGAGGTGGATCCGGCCCCGGTTCAGCTCGATGCGCCGCCGCCGCGTCCGACCAGCCCGCCGGCCCGCGCGGGGCAGCAGGCGCTGGCCGCACCGCGCCCGCCGGAGCCTCTTCCGCCCGCACCGGTCCCGGAGCCGTTCCTGACTGCACCGGCGGGTGCCCGGCCTCGAGCCAAGCCCGAGCCCACTGTGGCAGAGGGGCCCAAGTCAGAGGCGCCGGTGTCAGAGCGACATGCATCCTGGCTGGCCGGTGAACCGGCGCCGGCGCCGCCGCCTTCGCGCGCCGCGACGGTGCGTGCGAACGGCGGCGGGCCGCGCACCCCGGGCGGTATCGACTGGCTCGGACCGGCAGGGCGTTGACCCTTTTTCTGACGGCTGGAGCCTTGTTGACCGGGGCGCGACTCGGGTCGATGACGACCGCCTATGTCGGGGCGCAAAAGGTCAGGATCTGAACGATAGAGCTTGCAAATTCGGGTTGGTTCTAGTACAAACGGCGTATCGGTAAACGAAAATTTACCAAAATTCGCCGCATATTGCGCAACACTGGGAACGCCCGAGGTCGGTCGCATGCTCAGGATCGACTCCATCGCCAAGCAGAATATGCCCCAGCGCGTCCGTTCGCCCGGGCAGCCGCTTCGCGTGCTGGTGCTTGAACATGACGACGCCGTTTCCGACGCATTGTCCGTCCTGGTGGCGGATTTGGGCCACACCGTCTGCGGCGTCGCGCGGACGGAGGTCGAGGCGGCGGAACTGGCCGGACGTGAGCGGCCGGATCTGGCGTTGACCGATGTGCGGTTCGGCGGCGGGGACGGCATCGCCACGGCACGGCGGCTGAACCTGGACCATGGCCTGCGGTCCATCTTCCTGTCGGGAAACAGCGACCACGGCACCATGGCCCGCATCACCGAGACCTATCCGCTCGGCGTCGTGCACAAGCCGCTTTCCCATGCCCAATTGAAGATCGCCCTGGATCTGGCCGCCCGCCGTCTTCGTTGAATCCGGCTTTCCTTGAATGCCGACTTCGGTGGTCCCGCTTGGACCAGTAGGAATCCTGCGCTACGGCGAAGGAATCGGTTTTCCGGCGCCCACTGCTCTGCTATATTTGTTCATGGAGTGTTCTGGTGCGGAACGGCTGGGCGAGTGAGCCGGTCCGGGCATTGCCGGAGCATATCCGACGGCGGTTGACCGGCGTCGGTCCCTCGTGCTTCGTTGCGCGGGACCGGGGGGATGGTCGCCATTGAACAGCCGGCCCTGCGAATGGGAACCCTCGGCATCTGGATGCCTCCGCCGGGCATCCTGACGGGTCGGCATGGATGCTGGGACACTCGCGCTTAGGAGCAACGAGCGATGAATGTTTGGACGTTTACGGGACGCCTGGGCGCGGACGGCGAATTGCGCACGACCCAGAGCGGCGAGAAGGTGCTGGGCTTCCGCGTCGCCAACGACGTCGGTTTCGGCGAGCGCAAGACGACCCAATGGGTCGATTGTTCGATCTGGGGCCGCCGCGCCGAGTCGCTCGCTCCGCACCTGACCAAGGGCAAGAGCGTCGTCGTGTCGGGCGAGGTGACCCTGCGCGAATATGAGAAGCGCGACGGCACCCGCGGCGCCGGCCTGTCGGTCCGCGTGGCCGAGATCGACTTCACCGGCGGTGCCCGTGAAGAGGGTGGCGGCGGCAGCTTCGGCGGTGGCGGTGGCGGTGGCGGCTACGAATCGCGTGGCGGCGGCAGCGGTGGCGGCAGCGGCTATGGTGGTGGTGGCGGCAACTACGGCGGCGGTTCGTCGGGCGGCGGTCGCAGCGGCGGCGGTGCTCCGCCCCGTCACGAGGACCTCGACGACGAAATCCCGTTCTGAGGCGCCACGCCACAGCGGTAAGAACCATCGGCCGGATGCCCGTCATCCGGCCGATTTCCTTTTCGGGCCCGTCAATCCGCGAGCATCGCCCGCAATCGCGGCGCCATGTGGTCCAGGAAGGCGCGGACGCGACGCGGCGCACGGTCGCGGCCGGTATAGACGGCGTGGATTTCCTCGGTGTCGACCAGCGCGTCGTCCAGAACCGCCACCAGCCTGCCCTCGCGCAGATCGGCGCGGACGTGATAATCGGCCAACCGCGCCAGCCCCAGGCCGAGCAGTGCCATATGGCGCACCGTCTCGCCATTGTTCGCCAGGATGCGGGTCGGCACCTCGCGGTCGACCAGACGGCCACCGGACTTCAGCGGCCAGACCGCTGCGGCGCGGCGGAAGTTGAACCCCAGGCAATCATGCGTCTCAAGATCGGCGGCGGTCATCGGCACGCCCTTGCGTTCCAGATAGGCGGGCGAGGCGACGATCCGGCGCCGGACGACGCCCAGCCGTTGGGCCAGCAGAGCCGAATCGCTCAAGGGGCCGGCGCGGAAGGCCACATCGACACGGGCGGCATAGAGGTCAACCACCTCGTCGGTCATCGTCACGTCCAGCGTGATGCCGGGATGGTCGCGCAGGAATTCCGGCAGCAGCGGTAGCAGGCAATGCTGGCCGAACGGGACCGAGGCATTGGCGCGGATCAGACCGGTCGGCGCGCGGGCACCGCCGGCGATTTCCGCATCGAGCGCGTCCATCTCCCCCAGCAGCGCCTCCGCCCGTTCACGGTAGAGATCCCCTTCAGCGGTCAGCCGCAGCTTGCGGGTGGAGCGTTCGACCAGTCGCACGCCCAGCCGCTCTTCCAGCCGGCCGATCAACTTCGCCGTGGATGACGGCGTCATCCCGACATCGCGGCCGGCGGCGCTGAAGCTGCCGCGGGCGGCAACCCGCAGGAACACCCGCATTTCCCAGGCGCGTGGATCGCTCATGCCGGTATCTCCGCTCTTACCTTGTCCCTGAATGACAAAATCATGGGAACAGCGTGGGCATTCCCGTTCCCGACCTTATGGCGCACATCGTCTCACCAGCACAGTCCTTCTTGGAATGGAGAGTTTTGAAATGCCTCTCGCACTGCTGGCGCTGGCGATCAGCGCCTACGCGATCGGGACGACGGAGTTCGTCGTCGTCGGTCTGCTGCCCACCGTGGCGAGTGACCTGGATGTCAGCCTGCCGTTGGCCGGCATGGTGGTCAGCGTCTATGCGCTGGGCGTCACCTTCGGGGCGCCGGTGCTGACCGCGCTGACCGGCCGGGTGCCGCGCAAGCCGCTGCTGCTCGGGCTGATGGGGGTGTTCGTCGCCGGCAACCTGCTGGCCGGTGTCAGCCCCAATTACGAAACGCTGCTGGTGGCGCGGGTGCTGAGCGCCTTCGCCCATGGCGTCTTCTTCTCGGTTGGGTCCACCATCGCTGCCGATCTGGTGCCGGAGGACAAGCGCGCGTCCGCCATCGCCATGATGTTCTCCGGCCTGACCATCGCCATTGTCACCGGCGTGCCGCTCGGTACCTGGATCGGCCAGACCTTCGGCTGGCGCGCCACCTTCCTGGCGGTGTCGGCGCTGGGCGTCGTCGGCGGGCTGGGCGTCGCGGCGCTGGTTCCGGCACGGCTCAGCCAGCCGCCGGCGGCCGGCTTGGGGGTGCAGGTCGGCGTGCTGGCGAAGCCGCGCCTTCTGCTGGCCTTCGCGATCACGGCGCTGGGCTATGGCGGCACCTTCGTCGCCTTCACCTTCCTGGCGCCGATCCTGGAGACGATCACCGGATTCTCCAGCGCCACCGTCAGCCTCGTGCTGGTGCTGTATGGTGCCGCCATCGCGGTCGGCAACCTCGTCGGCGGTCGGCTCGCCAACCGCAGGCCGGTGCGGGCACTGGCCTGGTTGTTCGCCCTGCAGGCGCTGGTCCTGATCGTCTTCACCTTCACCGCGGATGCCAAGATCCCGGCGCTGATCACGCTGGCCGGCATGGGGGCGCTGGCCTTCGCCAATGTTCCGGGGCTTCAGCTCTATGTCGTCCAGCTGGCGCAGCGTCATGCGCCTGGGGCGGTCGACGTGGCGTCGGCACTGAACATCGCCGCCTTCAACCTGGGCATCGCGGCGGGCGCCTTCTTCGGCGGGCAGGTGGTGTCCTCCCCGCTCGGCCTCGGCGCCACGCCCTGGGTCGGTGGACTGTTCGTGCTGGGTGGTCTGGTCCTGACGCTGGCGAGCGGGGCGCTCGACCGGCGGGAGAGGACCGTTCCGGCGGCTTGCTAAACCGCGCCCCGCTAAATCGGGTCAACCTCCAGCGTCAGCGTGTCGAGCAGGAAGCTGCCGTCATCGGTGATGTCGAAATAGCCGCGGACTTCCGCCGCCGCGCTGCGCTGGAGCGAACGGATGGCCTGGGCATGGAGGTCGGGCGTGCGGGTGCGGGCGGTCCAGACCGCGAACTCCATGCGCAGGCGACGCGGAGACAGCGACCGGACGGCGAAGCCCGCCCGAGCCAGGGTCGCCATCCACTCCGCCGCCGTGTAGTTGCGGACGTGGGAGGGGTCACGCAGCACCTCCACCACCTGCAGGTGGGTGTCCAGCACTGCGGCGGCCGGGGCGATGCAGTCGATGAAGATCGCGGTGCCGCCGGGCGCCAGCACCCGCCGCGCCTCGCGCAGGCCCGCCTCGAAATCGCGCCAATGGTGGGCGGTGAAGCGGCAGAGCACCACGTCGAACCGGCCGTCTTCAAAGGGCAGCCGCTCGGCCGCGGCCTGCCGGGTGGCGATGTTGGTCAGGCCGCGCTCCACCGCGGTACGGGTCACCGCCTCCAGCATCTCCGGAGTCAGGTCGACGGCCACGACCTCCGCCACATGCGGCGCGGCGCGGTAGCTGACATGGCCGCCACCGCAGCCCAGATCCAGCACCCGCGCATCGGATCGGCCGCGCAGAGCCTGTTCGATCTGGTCGAGGTCGGCACCGCCGGCATGGACGGCACTGGAGACATAGGCATCGGCACGCGGGCCATAATTCTCGGCGACGACGCCATGGTGGCTTTGGGTCATGGGGGGCTTCCTTGTGACGGGGTGGCTGATGGGGCAAGCGTCGCGCCGATTTCAACCGGGTACAAGGCGGGTGGTTATCCTGGTATAAGCACTGCCACCATGACCTCTGCGACCTCCGAAATCACTGCCGCCGCCGATCCGTCCGCAGAACGCCGGCGCCTGCTCGGCGCCTTCCTGCGCCGGCATCGCGAGCGGCTGACTCCGGCAGAAGCCGGTTTGCAGGGAGGCTCGACCCGCCGCCGCACACCCGGTCTGCGGCGCGAGGAGTTGGCACAGCTCTGCGGCATCAGCCCGACTTGGTACAGCTGGCTGGAACAGGGGAGGGACATGTCGGTTTCCCCCCAAGCGCTGGCCCGGTTGGCCGAGGCGTTGCAGCTGTCCGTGGCGGAACGGGCCTATCTGTTCGAAATGACGCGCAAGCGCGACCCGGATGCGCCCGCGGCCGGCTTGACCGACCGACCGCCGCCGTCGTTGCTGGCAGCGTTGGAGGCAATGACCGCACCGGCCTATCTGCTCGACCGGCTATGGACCGCGGTCGGTTGGAACCCGGCGGCGGAACGGCTGTTCGGCGGCTGGCTGGGGCAGGGGGGGCCAAGTCAGGGCGGTGGAGAGCGCAATCTGCTGCGCTATGTCTTCCTCGACCCCACGGCCCGGAGCTTCATCCTGGATTGGGACAATCGCGCCCGCCGCCTGCTGGCGGAGTTCCGCGCCGAAACAGCCCGCCATCCCGAAGACCCGGCGGTGCAGGCGCTTGTCGACGGGTTGCGGCGGGAGAGCCCGCCCTTCGTCCGGATGTGGGACGATCATGGCGTGCTGGAGCGGGAAGGGGGGCTGCGCCGCTTCGACCATCCGCTGGATGGCCCACTGACGCTGGAACAGGTGACCCTGCGCCCCGGTGACCGGACCGCCTACACGCTGGTCATGCTGCTGGATCCGGCGGACGGCGCAGCGTAGGGAAGTCGGCTGTTTTTCTGGGAAATTTGGCTGGGGCGCCAGGATTCGAACCTGGGAATGGCGGTACCAAAAACCGCTGCCTTACCACTTGGCGACGCCCCAACCGGCGCGGCGATCGTTCGTATCGCCGGAAGGAGCGGCACCATAATCGGAAGCCCGGCTGAACGCAACAGGCTGTTTTCAGAAAATTTTCACTGCCAAATCAGACATCCGGAAGCCCTCTCAACGGCCCTCTCGGCGCCATGCCATCAGCAGTCCGCCCAGCACCAGGGCCAGCACCGCGCCCACCGGCAGAAGCGGGACGTCGGTCACTCCGGTCACCGTGTAATCGCCGTTGGCGCGCAAGCCGATCCAGCCGGAGCCGGTCTGGCTGCGGTCGGGCTGGGTGCGGCGCACATCGATCCCGGGGTTGGGGCCGCTGTCGGTGTCGGTCACCCAGTGGATGCCGCCGCCGGTCGCCTCGGCCACCGGTTTCATGCGGTCGCCGGTGGAGCGGACGTCGGCCAGTTCCGGCGTGTTCACCGCGCCGACCACGGCCAGCGTCGTCCGTTCCCCGTCGGAGATGCGGTAGATGCCGGGTGCGGCGGCGGTCACCGTGGCGATGGCGCGGCCGGTGCGGTCGTCGGTCAGTTGCAGGGTGCTGGTCTGGTCCGACGGGTCGGTGATGGTGACCGAGCGCGGATCGGGGGTGAGGGAGCGGCGTTCGACCGTGATGCGGTTACCATCGACATGGGCGCGCAGGTCGTTCTCCTCCAGTTCCGGTTCCTTCATCAGCCAATGGGCGAGGCGGCGCAGAAGCTCCGCCTGCGGGCCGCCGCCTTCGAAGCCGCGGCTCCACAGCCAGATCTGGTCGGAGGCGAGCTGAGCCACCCGGCCCTTGCCGACGCGGTCGAGCACCAGGAGGGGACGGTTGTCGGCGCCCTGCATCACCACCGTGCCGTTGTTCGGCGTCACATCGACCTGATGGAACCAGCGGCCCCAACTCGGCGGCGCGTCCAGCCGGTCGCCGGGAAGCCCGGCGGTCACCGGATGGCGGCGGCCGACATCGGTGACGGTCGGCAGGAAGGGACGATCCACCGTCTGGCCGCTGGGGGCCGCCGGCAGGATCGAGCCCAGCGGGGTGCGGTAGAGCGACAGCGGGCCGGCATAGCCCTGGCCGGAGGTCTCCAACAGGGCGCCGCCCTTGCGGACATAGTCGGCGATGTTCTCGAGATACATCTGCGGCAGCACGCCACGGCGGCGGTAACGGTCGAAGATGATCAGGTCGAACTCGTCCAGCTTCACCTCGAACAACTCGCGGATCGGGAAGGCGATCAGCGACAGTTCGCGGATCGGCGTGCCGTCCTGCTTTTCCGGCGGGCGCAGGATGGTGAAGTGGACCAGATCTACCGCCGGGTCGGCCTTCAGCAGGTTGCGCCATGTGCGCTCCCCGGCATGGGGCTCGCCGGAGACCAGCAGAACGCGCAGCCGGTCGCGCACGCCGTTGACCACGACCGCCGCGCGGTTGTTGGCGAGCGTCAGTTCCTGCTTGGCCGGTTCGACCTCCAGCTCAAGCACATTCTGGCCGCCATGGGTGACGGGAAGGTCGACGCGCACGTCGCGGCCGACCGGCACGCGGATGGTGCCCGGCGTGCCACCGTCCTGGCGCAGCGTCACCGCTGCGTCGGCGGACTGGTGGCCGGGCATGTCGTCGACGCGGATGGTCAGTTCCACCGGCTTGCCGACGATGCCGTAGTTCGGCGCCTGCACGATGGCGATGCGGCGGTCGCCCTCGTCGCGGTCGCCGGTCAGCAGAGTGTGGATCGGGCCGATGTCGGCCAGCTTGCCGGGCACCTGCGGCACGTCGTGCACCTGACCGTCGGTGATGAAGACGGCGCCGGCCATGCGGCGGCGCGGCACGTCGGCCATGGCACGGTTCAGCGCGTCGAACAGGTGCGTCTCGTTGATCGAGCCGCCATTGTCCGCACCCTCCGTGCTGCGGACGACGCGCACTTCCAGGTCGTCGAAGCGCTTCAGTCGCTCGGTCAGCTGTTCGGCCGCGCGCTCGGTGCGGGCGCGGCGGTCGCCGATGGCTTGGCTCGGCGAATCGTCGATCACCACGACGGCGACGTCCTTGATCGGGTCGCGCTTCTCCTGGACCAGCGAGGGGTTGATGAGCGCGAGCGCCAGAACCGCCACCGCCAACAGGCGCAGCCAAGTACCACGCGCCCGGCGCAGCGCCGCGACCAGCACGACCAGAAGGGCGAAGCCGATCAGGACACCCAGCACCGGCCAGGGCAGCAGCGGCGCCAACGCCACGGAAAGTCCGGAGAGCAGATCGACGGGCATTTACTGGCCGAGCCTTTCCAGGATGGCGGGCACATGAACCTGATCGGCCTTGTAGTTGCCGGTCAGCGCGTACATCACGAGATTGACGCCGAAGCGATAGGCCATCTCGCGCTGGCGCTCGCCGCCGGGGATCACGGCGAACAGCGGCTGGCCGTTGCGGCCGACCGCCCAAGCCGACGCCCAGTCGTTGCCGCCGATCACGACGGAGGAGACGCCGTCATTGGCCTTCCCCTCCCGCGCCTCGATCCACAACTGGCCGCCGGCATAGCGGCCGGGGAAGTCGGACAGCAGGTAGAAGGACTTGCGCAGCACATGGTCCTGCGGCACCGGGGCCAGCGGCGGAATGTCCAGCCCCTCCACCAGAGTCTGCAGCACGGCGGGGCCGCCGCCCGGCGACTGATCGCGGGTGTCGAACAGGATGGTGCCGCCGTTGCGCATATATTCGTTCACCCGCTGGCGCGCCTGATCGGACAGCGGCTTCTGCCGGTCGGACACCGGCCAGTAGAGCAGGGGATAGAAGGCCAGCTCGTCCTGTTCGGGATCGACGCCGACCGCACCCGCGGCCTCCACCGCCGTGCGCAGGCCCAGCACGCTGACCAGCCCCTCCAGCCCGGCGCGGGCGGTGTCGTCGATGCTGCTGTCGCCGGTCCGGACATAGGCGAGGTAAGTCTCCTCCGTCACCTTGACCGCCTTGTCCAGGTCGAGAGCGTGGGCGGGCTGCGGCGCGGACGACAAGGCCAGGGCGAGCAGCAGACCGGCCGCGGCACCGCCGGCGCCACGACGCAGGCGCGGCGGGCGCAGCAGGCCGCGGAGGGCCAGCGCGATCAGCAGGTCGATGGACAGCAGGGCGAGCGCCGCCGCCAGCAGCGATGGCTTCAGCGGAACCTCGCCGCGGGCACCATAGCCGTCGCGCCCGACCCCGGCCGGCATCGGCGGCAGCGGGGAGAGGGTGGTGACGGCGGCGGACAGGTTCAGCGCGCGCCGCGCGTCGTCGGTGCCGTAGAAGCCCGGAGGGTGGCGCGGCCCGATCACGTCGGCGGTGGCGTTGCCGGGAATCGGGAAGGCGGTCGGCGGCGGCGGAACCAGCCGGCCGGTGCCGTCCAGCACCTCCACCGGGTCGAGCGAGGCGGTCGCCGCCGTTCCCGTCACGCCGCCGCTGAGCGCCACCAGACGGCGCAGCATGTCGACGAACAGGCCGGACAGCGGCAGGTTCGACCAGTCCGGGCTGGCGGTGGTGTGGACCAGCACGACCCAGCCGTCGCCGCGCTTCTGCGATGTGACCAGCGGCGTGCCGTCGGCCAGCCTCGCCCAGGTACGGTCGGCAAGATCCAGGGCGGGTTCCGCAAGGACTTGCCGGTTGACCTGCACGTCGGGCGGGATGGTCAGACCTTCGAAGGGCGATTTGGGCGGGAAGGGCTGGAGCTTTGCCGGCTCCGACCAGGACAGGGCGCCGCCCAGCGCACGGTCGCCGATGCGCAGGCGCTCCGGCACCAGCGTGTCGGCATGCTGGGCCAGTCGCGGACCGGCGAAGCGGATCAGAACGCCGCCCTTCTTCACCCAATCCTCGATGTCCTGCACCTCGGTGCCGGTCAGGGCACCGATGTCGGACAGGATCAGCACGGCCAGATCGCGTTTTAGCAGGTCCAGCGTCTCGCCGCGCCGCACCTCGTTGTAGGGCGACAGCGCGCGTTCAAGGTAATAGAGGTCGGACAGCAGCGGCTGGCTTTCCCCCTCCGACCGGCCGGAGACCAGACCGACGGGGCGGCGTCGCCAGCGTTCATCCAGCAGGACGGTGGCGCCGGCGGTGGTGTCGCCCTCCACCCGCAGGCTGGCGGCGTCGTTGCGCAGTTCGGTCGGCACATCCAGCCGCACCTCGCGCATTTTCTGGCCGGGTTCGAAAGCGACGGTCTGGCGGGTCAGCAGCCGGCCGTCGGTGGCGCCAAGACGGACCGTGACCGGCTCCGGCTTGGACGGGTCGGCGCGCACGATACGGGCGGTCAGGGCGGTGCCCTCGCTGGAGGGCGGGAGCAGCAGGTGCGGTGGATGCTCGGCGGAATCGTCGAGAATGTCGGCGGACCCCAGCCGCTGCAATCCGGCGGCCAGCGCGGCGGCCTGATTGTCGCCGACGCCGTCGCTGAGCCACACCGCGTGGATGGAACCGCGTCCATTGGCCTGCGCCGCCACCGCCTTGAGGGCATCCAGCGCTGCGGCGCGGTCGGTCGGCCAGGGCAGGGGGACCATCGCCTGAGCCAGACGGCGCGCCTCCTGCGCCGGCACGATGGCGCTGGCATGGATCGGCTGTCCGTCAGCCGGCGGGGCGGTGGGCAGCAAGATCACCGGGCGCTGCTGGCGGTCGGCCTGGGCGATCAGTTCGTCCATCGTGCGCTTGCGGGTCGGCCAGTCGCGTCCGGCGGCCCAGCCATTGTCCACCACCAGCAACAGCGGCCCGCCGCCGGGCAGGGCTGCCCGCGGATTCAGCAGCGGCCCGGCCAGCGCCAGGATGATGAGCGCCGCCACGATCAGCCGCAACAGCAGCAGCCACCAGGGCGTGCGGGCCGGCGTCTCCTCTTGAGCGATCAGATCGCGCAGCAGGCGAATGGCCGGGAACTGGATGGTGCGCGGCGCCGGGGGCGTGACACGCAGCAGCCACCACAGGACCGGCAGGGCTGCCAGTGCGGTCAAGACCCAGGGGGCGGCGAAGGCGATCGGTCCTAGACCCAGCATTGGCGCGTCTTCAAGAGGGGAAAGGGCAAGAGGGTGATGTGGTCGGCAGGCGCGTCACACCGCCTCCATCGCCATGGCACCCCACAGGGTGAGCAGCGCGGATTGCGGCGAACGGTCGGTGCGGTGGACGGCGAAACTCCAGCCGGCGGTGCGGGCCAGTGCCGCCAGCCCGTCCTGCTGGGCCTTCAGCCGCTCGCGGTAGGCTTCGCGGACGGCCTCCACCCGGGGGACCAGAAGGTTTGTTTCACCCTCCATGCCGTGGAAATCGACACGGCCGTCATAGGGCAGCGTCTCTTCCGCCGGATCCAGAATCTGGACCAGATGACCGCGCAGGCCGCGGCCGGTCAGGCCGGCGACGGCGGCGTGGATCTCCGGCAGAGGAGACAGCAGGTCGCCGAACAGAACCGCCTGGGCATGGCGGGGCAGGGGCTCCACCCGCGGCAGCGGGTCGGGCGCCGCCGCGGCGCGCGGGTCGGTCATCAGGCGGGCGATGCGGTCGATGGCGGTCTTGCCATGGTCTGGCCGCACGCCGCTGTTCAGCAGCGCCACCCGCTCACCGCCACGGGCCAGCAGGACGGCGGTGGCAAGCGTCAGCAGATCGGCCCGCTCGCGCTTGGTCGGCAGGCCGGGCGCGGAGCGGAAATCCATCGAGGCGGAGCGGTCGCGCCACAGCCAGACGCTTTGCGCCGCCTCCCATTCATTCTCGCGGACATAGACGGGCTGGGTCTTGGCCGACTGGCGCCAGTCGATCATCGATGGCGCGTCGCCCGGCTGGTAGCGGCGAAACTGCCAGAAGGTCTCGCCCAGACCGACACGGCGGCGGCCGTGGACGCCCTGGGCGACGGTGGCGGCCACCCGCTCCGCCGCGACCAGAAGCGGCGGCAAGGCGGATGCCAGCTCCTCCGCGCGATGGCGCGCCAGCAGGGTGTTCGACAGCTGACCCGGTTGCGGGGAGGTTGGGCTTCGCGGCATTGCGGCTCCGCTGCGGAGGGTCACATCAGGGGGGCGCAGAGGCGGTCGATGACGTCGTCCAGCGTCACCCCGTCGGCCCGCGCGGCGAAATTCAGCGCCATGCGGTGCTTCAGGATCGGCTTGGCGAGCGCCACCACGTCGTCCAGCGACGGCGACAGCCGGCCATCCAGCACCGCGCGGGCGCGGGCGGCGAGCATAAGCGCCTGACTGGCGCGCGGACCGGGGCCCCAGGCGACATGCTGGCGCACCTCCAACAGCTCCGACATCTCCGGCCGGCCACGGCGGACGAGGTCGAGGATGCCGTCCACCCCCCCTTCACCGACCGGCACGCGGCGGACGAGGCGCTGTGCAGTCAGAAGATCGGCGGCCGACAGCACGGTCACCGCCCGCTCGTCGGTGGAGCCGGTGGTGGCGATCATCATCCGCCGTTCGGCCTCGCGGTCCGGGTAATCGACGTCGATCTGCATCAGGAAGCGGTCGAGTTGGGCTTCCGGCAGCGGATATGTCCCTTCCTGTTCCAGCGGGTTCTGGGTCGCCAGGACGTGGAAGGGCTCGGGCAGGGGATGGTATTGGCCGGCCACCGACACCCGGTGCTCCTGCATCGCCTGAAGCAGGGCGGACTGGGTGCGCGGGCTGGCGCGGTTGATCTCGTCCGCCATCAGCAGCTGGCTGAACACCGGGCCGGGCAGGAAGCGGAAGGACCGGCGGCCGCTTTCCCCCTCCTCCAGCACTTCGGAGCCGAGGATGTCGGCGGGCATCAGGTCGGGCGTGCATTGGATTCGTTTTTCGGCGAGGCCCAGCACGGTGCCCAGCGTTTCCACCAGCCGCGTCTTGGCGAGGCCGGGAACGCCGATCAGCAGGACATGGCCGCCGGCCAGCAGCGTGACCAGGGTGCGGTCGATCACCTCGTGCTGGCCGAAGATCACGCGGCCGATGCGGTCGCGGACCGAGGCGAGCCGGTCGCCCAGCGCCTCGATCTCCTCCATCAGCCGTTGCGGGTCCTCCGGCACGGGAGGCTGCCCCCTCAGGATGTCCTGTGCGCTCAAGGTCTGCTGCTCCCCGATGATGGGCCGGTCGGTGTCGTCGTCGCGGCCACCCTTGGTAAGGTTGCCGTGACGTGAAACACGGGATCCGCATGGTTGGCCCTGTTCCTGCGCCTTGTCGACACCCATTTTCCGAATCCCACCGCCGGATGTGACGCCGGACGGAGGATGCCGCAGGGCCAACGGGGTGGACCTAGCGGCCGAGTGTGGCGAAAATGCGCATGTCCGGGGACAAAACGGCTCCCAACTCCTTGAAGGTCGGTAACGCGATGGCGAATGACAAGCGCTCAGATGGGCAAACCGTTTCGGGGACGCCGCCGGACCTGCCGGCCGCGTTGGGCCGGACGCCGACGCTGGAGCAGTACGACATCCGCATTGCGCGCGACGGCACCTGGTTCCACAATGGCGATCCCATCCGCCGCATCGAACTGGCGAAGCTGTTCTCCACCGTTCTGAAGCGCGACGACGACGGCGATTACTGGCTGGTCACGCCGGTCGAGCGCGGCAAGATCGTCGTGGAGGACGCTCCCTTCGTCGCGGTGGAGATGACGGTGGCCGGCAGCGGGGCCGATCAGGTCCTGTCCTTCCGCACCAATCTGGACCATTGGGTGGAGGCCGGCCCCGAACACCCGATCCGCGTCGCCGTGAACCCTGAAACCGGGGAGCCGGCACCCTACATCGAAATCAGAAGCCGGTTGGAGGCGCTTATCCTGCGGGCCGTGTTCTACGACATGGTGGAGCGCAGCGAGACGCGCCGCACCGAAACCGGCGAGTCCGAGGTGGGTCTATGGAGCAACAAGGTCTTCTTCGCGCTGGGCAAGCTGCCTGGCGACTGAGCCTGGACGAGGTCCGCCGGCGCTTTCCGGCGATGAGCACCGACGCGGCCGTCGAAAACGCCGTTCACTCGAACCGGATGCCGCCCAGGGCGGCGGCCAAGATCAGGGGCGACCACGACCTCAATCCGGAGATGGGGCCGCCATCGACCCTGCGCGAGGCGGCGGTTCTGGTCCCCCTGGTCGACCGGCCGGAGGAGCTGACCGTCATCTTCACCCAGCGCACGGCGACGCTGAGCGCCCATGCCGGCCAGATCAGTTTCCCCGGCGGCCGGATGGAGCCGGAGGATGCCGGCCCCGAGGACACCGCGCTTCGCGAGACGGCGGAGGAGATCGGGCTGGAGCGCGGCCGGATCGAGATCGTCGGCCGGCTGGACACCTATGTCACGCGCACCGGGTTCCGGGTGACGCCGGTGGTCGGGGTGGTGTCGCCGCCCTTCATGCTGACGCCCGACCCGACCGAGGTGGCGGAGGTGTTCGAGGTGCCGCTGTCCTTCATCCTCGATCCGTCCAACCCGCAGCGCCACAGCCGCGAATTCCTGGGCAAGCCGCGCTGGTTCTACGCCTTCCCCTATCCGCAGCGTTACATCTGGGGGGCGACCGCCGGCATGCTGGTGAACCTGCGCGACGTGCTGGGCGCCGCCGCGCGCGAAACGGGGGAGGGGGCGGGCTGACGGCTGTGGCACGGATGGCCTTAATCGGATAGCGTCGCGCGCCATGACCGTTGCCGCACGCCTGTCGCCCCAACCCTGGATGACCGCGCCCGAAAGCCTCGCGGTGTTCGATGCCCTGGCGTCGGGCGGCGCCGATGCGCGATTCGTCGGCGGCTGCGTGCGCGATGCGTGGCTCGGCCGGCCGGTGAAGGACATCGACATCGCCACCCACGCTCCGCCGGAACGGGTGATGGAGCTGCTGGAAGGCGCCGGGATCCGCGTCATCCCCACCGGCATCGCCCATGGCACCGTCACCGCACTGTGCGGCGGCAAGCCCTACGAGATCACCACGCTGCGGCGCGACGTGGAGAATTTCGGCCGCCATGCCCGCGTCGAGTTTACCGACGACTGGATTGAGGACGCCGCCCGCCGCGACCTGACCATGAACGCGCTGAGCTGCACGCCCGACGGCTCCATGTTCGACCCGTTCGGCGGTCTGGCCGACCTCGCCGCCGGTCGCGTCCGCTTCGTCGGCGCGGCGCGGCGGCGGATCGAGGAGGATGTGCTGCGTCTGCTGCGCTTCTTCCGCTTCCATGCCCATTACGGCCGCGGCGAACCCGATGCCGAGGCGATGGCCGCTTGTCGTGAGCTGGCGCCGCGCCTGCCGACCCTGTCGGGCGAGCGGGTGCGGGGGGAGCTGTTCCGCCTGCTGACCGCCCCCTGCGCCGCGGCGGTGTGGCGGCTGATGATGGGGCAGGGGATCATGGTCCACCTGCTGCCCGAAGCAATGGACACCGACCGGCTGGAGCGGCTGATCGCGGTGGAGCGCGACCTGGGGGCAACGCCCGATCCGACGCGCCGGCTGGCTGCGGTGCTGGACAGCGACCGGCCGGGCGCGCTGCGGGCCGCCGAGGCGCTGCGCCTGTCCAACCACGAGCGCGACCGTCTGCTGGCCATGGTCGAGCCGCCGGTCGCGCTGGCGCCGGCCCCATTGGCAACCGCTGACGACCGCAAGGCTCTGCGACAGGCGCTCTATCGCCTTGGCGATGCCGAACTGTTCGGCGACCTGCTGCTGATCGCCGCTGCTATCCATGACGGCCCGCTGGACCTGACGGTGCTGCGCCGGGCGCTGGCGCTGGCCGACGATCTGCCGGGCTTGAAGCTGCCCATCGCCGGTCGCGACCTGCTGGGGCTGGGAATCCCGCGTGGCCCGGCGGTCGGCGAAACGCTGAAGCGCGTCGAGGGTTGGTGGATCGCCGAGGATTTCCAGCCCAGTCGCGACGCCTGCCTGGAGATGGCTCGCAATGTTTTCGATCAGCCGTCCGGGCGTTCGGCGTAGCGGCGGCAGTGCTCCAGATAGGCCGCCTCGTGGCCGACGATCAGATCGACGATGCTGGACCACAGCCAGGATGGCGCATCGAGGCTCTTGGTGCGGTTGCGCGCCAGCTCGTTGAGCCATGATTTGCGTGTCGCCTCGTCCATCTGGCGGGCATGCGCCTTGCCGACCACGGCGGCCAGGAAGAAGGCGGCGCGGGTCGCTTCCTCGCGCGTCAGATGGTCGAAGTCGAGCTTGATGTCCTGCGGCAGCAGTTCGCGCAGGAAAACCGCGCGGTCGAGCAGACGGGCAGGGCGCATGCGGTCGCCGAGATAGGGCGAGAGATTCTGCGCCCCCGTTACCACGCGTTCCGCGTTGTCGCGCGGCATGCCATTCTTCGTGGCGCGGGGTGCGGCGGCCTGCACCGCCTCCTTGATGTCGATCAGGCTGAGACCGCCCTCGTCGTAATGACCCTCGCCGACGCCGAGCAGCACCGCCACCCGCAGCCGGCCCAGCGAACTGCAACCCTTGACCCAATAGGCGGCGTCCAGAAGCTCGATCCGGTCATCGTCGTCGCGGGAGTGCAGGGCGGTCACCAGACGGCGCACCTGATCCTTGGCAAACAGCTCTTCCACCGCCGCGCGTTCGTCGTCGGTCAGCGGCCAGAAGCGCTTGCCCAGCGGGATGGTCGGTCGGATGTCCTTGATCCGGTCCTTGGCCAGATGCTTCCAGGTGCGGCCGATGGCCTGACGCATGCCGACGCGGACGACCGACGGCTTCTTCCGCAGGGTCTCTCCGCCGAGATCTCCGTCGAGGGTCATCATGTAGCCCTCGATCATCTGCTCCAGCATCAGCGCGGTGGTGACGCCGGGCAGGTCCGACCCGCGCGCCGCGGTGGCGAGCGACAGGCCGAGGCGGATCAGGTCGTGGGCGGGATTGCCGACCACCGTCTGGTCGACGTCGCGAATCTGGATGTCGATGTTGCCCTTGGCGTTGGCGACCGGCCCCAGATTGCCAACGTGACAGTCGCCGCAGATCCAAACCGGCGGCCCGTCAGGCACCTTGCCGCCGGACTGCTCGAGCCATTCGTAGAACTTCACCGTGCTGCCGCGCACATAGGCGTGGGCGGATTCGGCCATCTTGAGGTTGCGACGCTGGGACAGAACCGCCTGACGCTGGTCGGGCGGGGTGGGCTGGTTCTTCGACGACATCATCCATCCGGGTCAGAAGGTGCGACGCCGGAAATGGGTAGCGGAAATCCGAAATGCCACGGCTCAACCGGTCAACCAACTGAATGCGCGAAATTTGAGATTTTCCTGCTGGATGCGACTCCCGCAAGAAAGCGCCACTGGATATAACCGGTGCGCGGACGCGGTGGCGGACTGGCCGCCACCGCCGCCGCTCAGCTGGGAGACAGAGGATGTCAGATATCCTCAAGCTCCTGATCCTGCTGTTGCAGGTGGTCAAGCTCGTGCTTGAGTACCTGAACCGCTGATCGGGCGGGCGCGCCGAGGCTGGTACCCTCGGCGCGCCTTCCCAGAAGATAGTCAGAATTAGACCGCCTAACAACCGTGCTCTGGCGCTATGTCCTTACAGCACTATTTAGAAATGCCGCCGGTGAGGGCGGATATAAAACACATAAGGAAGGTTATGGAAATTAAACCTGTCGCCGACCGCTCCAGCCTTGCGAATTCGAAAGCAAGAACCGGATAGCCCGGACAGCACCACATTCGCGACCCTCGGGCCGTTCATCGCAAGGGAGAATGGCAATGAGACAGCTCGACGGGAAAACTGCAATCGTCACGGGCGCCAGTTCCGGAATCGGACGCGAGGCGGCGCTGCTGTTTGCCGAGCATGGCGCGAAGCTCGTGCTCGTGGCCCGGCGGCGCGGCGAACTGGAACGGCTGGCCGACGAGATCCGGGACAATGGCGGCAATGCCGTCGCCGTGGCCGGCAATGTCGCTGACGCGGAGACCGCGCGTGAAGCCGTGGAGGTCGCCACGCGACAGTTCGGCGGCCTGGACGTCGCCTTCAACAATGCCGGAACGACCGGCGCGATGGTGCCGGTTCCGGAAATGACGGCGGAGATGTGGCATGAGGTGATCGACACCAACCTGACCAGCGCCTTTCATGCCGCCAAACACCAGATTCCGGCGATGCTCGCCCTTGGCGGCGGATCGCTGATCTTCACCTCGACCTTCGTCGGCCACACGGTCGGCTTTCCCGGCATGGCCGCCTATGCGGCCAGCAAGGCCGGACTGATCGGGCTGATGCAGGTGATCGCCGCCGAGTACGGACCGCAGGGCATCCGTGCCAACGCGCTGCTGCCGGGCGGCACCGACACGCCGATGGGACGCGCCGTGTCCAACACGCCGGAGGCTTTGGCGTTCGTCCAAGGTCTTCATGCGCTGAAGCGGCTCGCCGCGCCGCGTGAAATCGCGCAGTCCGCGCTCTATCTGGCGTCGGATGCGTCCAGCTTCACCACCGGAACCGCGTTGCTGGTCGACGGCGGCGTGTCGATCACCCGAACCTGACGGGGGCGGGCCGCCTGTCATTCGTCGACGGGCGGCCCATCTGCCCTGCCCTATTCCGCCGCCTGCGGCCGCAGCGGCTGGACCACGTCGCCCTTGAGATTCATCGCCTTGGCCAGCGCATCGATGCGGCGCTGGACCGCTTCACCCGATGGGACGCTGTGGTCGTCGGGCAAGGTCAGCACCACCCGGCCGTCGCCGACCTTCAGGCTGGTACGCTCCAGCAGCGCCGTGGCGCCGCCGGACAGAGTGTGGGCGAGGCGGAGCGCCAGACCCAGCACCAGCGCCTTCATGCCCTGCCCTTCGGTCACCAATGTCCGCACCGGTGCAGTCAGCGGCACGTCGATGGTGCCGGAATAGCGGGCGTGGGCGGCGAGCGCCAGGAACGCCCGCTCGTCATGGTCCAGCGCCGGGAATGGATAGCGCAGCACGCGCAGGAAGGCATGCTCCGCCCGGTAATCGGGATGGTCGGCCCAGCCGACGTCACTCAGCAGGCAGGCGGCATGGCGCAGGCGAATGGCGTTGTCGTCCTCCCCGGCAAACAGCCCGGCGGTCCAGGACATCAGCAGCGCCGGATCGCCCATCCGCACGAAGCGTTGCGCCCAGTCGGCGGCCGACGCCATCAGCGGATCCTCGCGCTGCCCCTCCGGCGAGAGCAGCGAATAGAGATGCCCCTCGCGCAGGCCATAGGCGGAGAAGACCAGCTTCGACGGTTGGGCGATGCGCAGCAGCCGTTCCAGCACCAGCCCGGCCAGGGGCAGCGTATCGAGTCGCCGGCGCGACCCGGCCATCTTTTCCAGCGACGAGCGGCTCTGCCGGCCGATCAGCCCGGTGAACTCGCGCGCGTCGGCGGCGGGGATGGTATAGTGGTGGATGATGTGCAGCGGATGACCGGACTGCTCCATATGCAGCTTGGCGATGGCGCGCCAGCTTCCGCCGACCGGGTAGAAGGGCCGCCCCTTCATCGCCGACAGCCAGGGCAGCGATTCCAGATGCTGGTCGATCAGCTTGGCCGGACCACCCTTGGACGAGCCGACCTCCATCAGCCGCAGCGGGCCGAGCGGCAAAGTCACCTGCCTGCCGATCACGCCGCGGTCGAGCGGCACCAACTCCAGGCTGCCGCCGCCGAGGTCGCCGACGAGCCCGTCGGCGCCGGGGGTGCCGGACAGCACGCCCATGGCCGATAGCCGCGCCTCCTCCTCGCCGCTGATGACGCGGACGGTCAGGCCGGCGCGGCGGCGAATGGCATCGACGAAGGCGGCGCCGTCGCGGGCGTCCCGCACGGCGGCGGTGGCGATCACGTCCAAACGGCCAACGCGCATGCCCTGGGCCAGCGTGGCGAAGCGTTCCAGCGCCACCAGCCCCTGGGCGACGCCATCGGGGTTCAGCACGCCGGACTTCTCGACACCGCGGCCGAGACCGCACAGCACCTTCTCGTTGAACAGGGCGAGCGGAGACCGGGTCAGCCCGTCATAGACGACCAGACGGATCGAGTTGGAGCCGATGTCGATCACGCCGACGCGCTCGCCGGCGTTGTCGGGGACGTGATCGGGGGCGGCAGCCATGCCGAATCCGCCGACGCCCGCCTGCCCGACATCGCCCGGGATGGCGGCCGCGCGTTTGTCCTTGCTCATACTCTCGCTCCCGTCACCCGCCCTCAGGACACCGCATGCAGCATGAGCCGCGGCGGCGTGCGCTTGCTGCTGAGCGCGCTGCCCCGGCCGGACAGGCTGGGGTTGGTCATGAAGTAATTATGGGCGCTGAACGCGTCCGGGCCAGCTTTGATCCGATGGTACACGCCATCGGGCCCCAGCTTCCAGGTGCTTGCGTCGTCCTTCATGTTGGCGACCATGATCTGGTCGAGCACCTGTTCATGCACCGTCGGGTTTTCGATGGGAACCAGCGTTTCGATGCGGCGGTCCAGGTTGCGGGTCATCCAGTCGGCCGAGGAGATGAACACCTTGGCCTGATTGCTGGGCATCGGATGACCGTTGCCGAAGCAGATGACGCGGCCATGTTCCAGGAAGCGGCCGACGATGCTGCGCACCCGGATATTCTCCGACAGCCCCTTCACCCCGGGCCGCAGGCAGCAGATGCCGCGGATGATCATGTCGATCTGCACCCCGGCCTGCGACGCCTTGTACAGCTTGTCGATGATGACCGGATCGACCAGCGAGTTCAGCTTCACCCAGATCGACGCCGGACGGCCGGCGGCGGCATGGGCGATTTCCGCCTCGATCAGGTCGAAAAGGCGCTGGCGCAGAGTGATCGGCGCGATGGCGATCTTCTCCAGCACCTTCGGCGTCGCGTAGCCGGTCATGAAGTTGAACATGACGGCGGCGTCGTGGCACAGCGCCGGATCGCAGGTGAAGAAGGACAGGTCGGTGTAGACCTTCGCGGTGATCGGGTGATAGTTGCCGGTGCCGAAATGGACGTAGCTGCGCAGCGCCTTCTTTTCGCGCCGCACCACCAGCGACACCTTGGCGTGGGTCTTCAGGTCGACGAAGCCGTAGACCACCTGGGCGCCGGCGCGTTCCAGGTCGCGCGCCCAGCGGATGTTCGCCTCCTCGTCGAAGCGGGCCTTCAACTCGACCAGCGCGGTCACCGATTTGCCGGCCTCCGCCGCCTCGATCAGCGCGGCGACGATGGGGCTGTCCTTGCTGGTGCGGTAGAGCGTCTGCTTGATCGCAACCACCTGCGGGTCGCGCGCCGCCTGCCGGATGAACTGCACCACCACGTCGAAGGATTCGTAGGGGTGGTGGACGACGATGTCCTTGTGGCGGATCGCTGCGAAGCAATCGCCGCCGAAATCGCGAATTCGTTCCGGGAAGCGGGCATTGAAGGGGCGGAAGACCAGATCCGGCCGTTCGTCGACGATCAGCTGCTTGGTGTCGCTCAGGCCGATCAGCCCATCCAGGATGAAGACGTCGTCCGAGGCGACGTTCAGCTCATGACGCAGGAAATCGCGCAGGTCGGCCGCCATGCCGCTGTCGGTGGCGAGCCGGATGACGCTGCCGCGGCGGCGGCGCTTCAACGCGCTTTCGAAGGTGCGGACCAGATCCTCCGCCTCTTCCTCGATTTCGATCTCGCTGTCGCGCAGGACACGGAAGACGCCGTGCGCCTTGACCTGGAACGGAGGGAACAGGCGGTCGATGAACTGCATCACCACCTTTTCCAGCTGGAGGAAGCGGATGTCCGAGCCGGGCAGGCGCAGGAACCGCTCCAACTGCGAGGGCAACGGCACCAGGGCGTCGATGTGACGGCCCTTGACCGGATCATGCAGTTGCAGCGCCAGCGAGAATCCGAGATTGGGCAGGAACGGGAAGGGGTGGGCGGGATCGACGGCGATGGGGGTCAGAATCGGGAAGATGTCGTCTAGGAACTTGGCTTCCAGCCAGTCCAGCTCGCCCTCGCTGAGGTCCTTGGGATCGACCACGGAGATTCCGGCTTCCCGAAGCTCGCCCTTCAGCGTGCGCCACATCGTCTGCTGGCTGTCCATCAGCAGGGCGATGCGCTGCTTCACCGCGGCCAACTGCTGGGCGGGCGTCAGATTTTCCGGGCTCGGCGCCTTCACGCCGGCGGCCACCTGCCCTTTCAGGCCGGCGACGCGGACCATGTAGAATTCATCGAGATTGCTGGCGGAGATCGACAGGAAGCGCAGCCGCTCCAGAAGCGGGTGATTCGGATTGGCGGCCTCGTCCAGGACGCGCTGGTTGAAGGCCAGCCACGACAGCTCCCGATTGATGAAGCGTTCCGGAGCGTTTGGCTCGATACCGACCGAATCGAGTTCCTGGAGTTGCGTCACGTCGACCTCTGAAATCTTGAAACCCTGAGCGCCGGCGCCTGCCTTCCAGCGGCGCCGACGACGGTTATATGATGGGCAGACAGAGTATCCCATATGCGTTACGGTTTCAGGACTCCCATTTGGCTATAGGCTGCGACCGCGCCCAGTCCGCTCGCTCCCCTCTCCCTCCCCTGCCGCGACCGATTTCCGCCATGAAGACGCTGTTCCTGCTGCGCCACGCCAAATCCTCCTGGGACGATCCGTCGCTGGGCGATCACGACCGGCCGCTGAACGCCCGTGGCGAGAAGGCGGCCACCCTGGTCGGCGGCTATCTGGCCAAGCATCACGCCCACGTCGACCTCGTCCTGTGTTCCACGGCGGTGCGGGCGGTGGAGACACGCAAGCGCGTGATGGCGGCCATCGGCGCGCCATACCCACCGGTGGAGCATGAGCGGGGACTTTACCTGTGCGGCGCCCGCACGCTGCTGGAACGGCTGCGCGACGCGCCGGATTCGGCGACCGGCCTGATGCTGGTGGCGCACAATCCGGACCTGCACGAGCTGGCGAACGCCCTGACCGGCAGCGGCGATCACGGGCTGCGTCACGCGCTGGCCGACAAGTTCCCGACCGGAGCCTGTGCCGTCCTGGTCTTCGAAACGCTGCATTGGGCCGACCTGGAATTGGGGGCGGGGCGGCTGGCGGATTTTGTGCAGCCGCGTAAACTCTCTTAACCTGCGGCGGCGGTTGGGGTATCCACGGAGCCACTTGGTTCATTCGAGGCCGCGCTCCGGCCGGATTCGGGAGGATGCCAACCCTTGCCACCCGCCATTCCGCCGTTCAGCCCGTCCGCACTTCCCGATGCGCAGCCCTCAACCCCCTCCGCTTTCCGCGAGGTGGAGCTGAAACTCCATGCCGCATTGGCGGATCTGGCTCGGGTTGCCTGCCTTCCGGGGCTGCTGGCGCTGGCCGACGGGCCGGCGACGACGCAGCGGCTGCGCACCGCCTATTTCGACACGCCCGACCTGAAGCTGGCGGCGAACGGCGTGGCGTTGCGCGTGCGGCAGGAGGGCGACCGCTTCATCCAGACCTTGAAGACCGTAAACAGCGCCAGCCCCGGCGATTCCGCCGCCGTGGCGGTGCGGCGGGAATGGGAGTGGATCGTCGCGGGCGAGGCGGTGGACGTCGGCGTGCTGAGCGATCCCGGCGTCGCCGGGCTGGTTCCGGCGGCGGCACTCGATGCGCTGGATTGCCTGTTCATCACCGATTTCCGCCGCACCACCCTGCTGCTGCGCCCCGATACGCTGACGGCGGTCGAACTGGCGGTGGATGACGGCGCCGTTTATGCCGGCGGCAACTCTCTGCCGGTCGGCGAGGTGGAACTGGAGCTGAAGGCCGGCAAGGTCGCCAGCCTGTTCGATCTGGCACTGACCCTGCAAGCCGCCATCCCCATGCGCATCGGTACCGAAAGCAAGGCGGAGGCCGGGCTGCGGCTGGTCACCGGCAAGGCGCCGGGGCCGGTGGAGGCCGAACCGCTCGGCCTGTCGCCGCTGACCACGGTGGCCGAGGCCTATCGGCACATCCTGCGGCAGGCGCTGCGCCAGTTCCTCGCGAACGAATCCTGCGCGCTGGCCGGCGGCGACGTGGAGGGGCTGCACCGCATGCGCGTCGCGCTGCGGCGGCTGCGCATCGCCCACCGCTTCTTCGCGCCGCTGGTCGCCTCGCCCGAGGCCGACCGGCTGGTGGAGGAAAGCCGCGCGCTCGCCAAGCGGCTCGGGCCGGCGCGCGGGTGGGACGTGCTGATGTCCGGCGTCATCGACCCGCTTCTCGCCGATCCGAAGACGGCGCCGGGCATCGACCGCGCGGCGCTGGAGCGGCTGGCAACGCTCGCCCGGTCCGCCGGGGCCGGGCCGGCGCGGGAAGCGGTGGCGGCGATCCTGGCGCCGGGCTGCACGACCATGGTCCTGGGCCTCGCCGCGTGGCTGGAGCATGGCCGCTGGATGTCGGAGGCGGACGGCCACCGCCGGGCCGCACTGTCGGCTCCGGTCACGACGCTCGCCGGCGGCTGGTTGTCGGCGCGGATGGCAAAGCTCGGCAAGACGGCGAAGCCGCCGGAGGATGCCAAGGCGCGCGACAAGCTGCGCCGGCGGCTGCGCACGCTGCGCTACACCGCCGACTTCTTTCGCGGGCTCTATCCGGAGGCCACCACCCTGCCCTTCTTCGCGGCGCTGGAGCCGTTGCAGGCGGCGCTGGACGCCGAGCAGGACGCCATCACCGGCGCCCGCATGCTGGGATCGTTGAAGGGAGGGGATCAGAAGACGGCCGCTGCCGTCGCCGCCTGGATCGACCGGCAGTCCGACAAGCGGCGCAAGGCGCTGCCCGATCTGTGGAAGCGTTTCCGCGCGGTGCCGCCCTTCTGGTCATGACCGACCCGCGCCGGGCGCCGGTGGCAATGGCGCGCCCAGCGCATATATCGTCAGCCGGCCGGCCTTAGGGGCACTGCTTTTCGAACGGCCGTTTTTCGTCATGCGTCGCGGCGCCTTGCCGCTTTCCATCCGGAAAAGCTTCGGGTAAAAGAACACTCCATGAACAAGTACATCAGCGTCCGCGGCGCGCGGGAACATAACCTGAAGAACGTCGATGTGGATCTGCCGCGCGACGAGCTGATCGTCATCACCGGCCTGTCGGGATCGGGCAAGTCGTCGCTCGCCTTCGACACGATCTATGCCGAGGGGCAGCGGCGCTATGTGGAGAGCCTGTCGGCCTACGCGCGCCAGTTCCTGGAGCTGATGCAGAAGCCCGACGTCGATTCGATCGAGGGGCTGTCGCCGGCCATCTCCATCGAACAGAAGACGACGTCGAAGAATCCGCGCTCCACCGTCGGCACGGTGACGGAGATCTACGACTATATGCGCCTCTTGTGGGCGCGCGTCGGCATCCCCTATTCGCCGGCCACCGGCCTGCCGATCGAAAGCCAGACGGTCAGCCAGATGGTCGACCGGATCATGGCGATGCCGGAGGGCACGCGCCTGCTGCTGCTGGCGCCCTTCGTCCGCGGCCGCAAGGGCGAGTACAAGAAGGAAATCCAGGACCTGCGCAAGCGCGGCTTCCAGCGCGTGCGGGTCGACGGCACCATGTACGAGATCGACGAGGTGCCGGCGCTCAACAAGAAGCTGAAGCACGACATCGAGGTGGTGGTCGACCGCATCGTGGTGCGCGAAGGGCTGGGCAACCGTCTGGCCGATTCGCTGGAGACCGCTCTGGGGCTCGCCGACGGCATCGTCTGGGTCGAGAATGCCGAGACCAACGAGCAGACCGTCTTCTCGCAGAAATTCGCCTGCCCGGTCAGCGGCTTCACCATTCCGGAGATCGAGCCGCGGCTGTTCTCCTTCAACAACCCGTTCGGCGCCTGCCCGGCCTGCGATGGCTTGGGCAGCAAGATCTATTTCGACCCGATGCTGGTGGTGCCGGACGAGCGGTTGACGCTCGCCAAGGGTGCCATCGCGCCGTGGGCCGGATCGACCTCCAAATATTACGACCAGACGCTGGACAGCATCTGCGAGCATTTCGGCGCGTCGATGACCACGCCCTGGCAGGATTTGCCGGAAAAGGTCCGCCAGACCATCCTGTTCGGCTCCGGCGGGTCGGCCATCACCATGACCTATGACGACGGGCTGCGGCGCTACCAGACCAACAAGCCGTTCGAGGGCATCGTCAACAATCTGGAACGGCGCTACCGCGAGACCGACAGCGCCTGGACGCGCGACGAGCTGTCGAAATACCAGTCCTCCCAGCCCTGCGAGGTCTGCAAGGGCGCCCGGCTGAAGCCGGAGGCGCTGGCAGTCAAGATCCGTGGCCGCAACATCTCGGAGGCGGCGGAACTGTCCATCGCCGGCGCCGGTGCGTGGTTCAGCGAGCTGAACGAGCATCTGCGCCCGAAGGACCGCGAGATCGCCTATCGCATCCTCAAGGAAATCAACGAGCGGCTGGGATTCCTCAATGCCGTCGGGCTTGAGTATCTGACGCTCAGCCGCGGGTCGGGCACCCTGTCGGGCGGCGAGAGCCAGCGGATCCGGCTGGCCTCGCAGATCGGCTCCGGCCTGACCGGCGTGCTGTATGTGCTGGACGAGCCGTCGATCGGCCTGCACCAGCGCGACAACGACCGGCTGCTGGAAACGCTGAAGCGCCTGCGCGACATCGGCAACACCGTTATCGTCGTCGAGCATGACGAGGACGCGATCCGCAGCGCCGACTACCTGGTCGACATGGGACCCGGCGCCGGCCAGCATGGCGGCACCGTCATCGCCCAGGGCCGGCCGGAGGAGGTTCAGAAGAACCCCAACAGCATCACCGCCCAGTATCTGAACGGCACCCGCTTCGTGCCCGTGCCCGACACCCGCCGGCCCGGCCATCCCGGCCAGTTCCTGGAGGTGCAGGGCGCCCGAGCCAACAACCTGCAGAACGTCTCGACCAAGATTCCGCTCGGCACCTTCACCTGCGTGACCGGCGTGTCGGGCGGCGGCAAGTCGACGCTGATCATCGAGACGCTGTACAAGGCGGTGGCGCGCAAGCTGATGGGCGCCCGCGAGCATCCGGCCGACCATGACGCGGTGCTGGGGCTGGAACATCTGGACAAGGTCATCGACATCGACCAGTCGCCGATCGGCCGCACCCCGCGCTCCAACCCCGCGACCTACACCGGCGCCTTCACGCCGATCCGCGACTGGTTCGCCGGCCTGCCGGAATCGAAGGCGCGCGGCTACGGCCCCGGCCGCTTCTCCTTCAACGTCAAGGGCGGGCGTTGCGAGGCCTGCCAGGGCGACGGCGTCATCAAGATCGAGATGCACTTCCTGCCCGACGTCTACGTCACTTGCGATGTCTGCCACGGCAAGCGCTACAACCGCGAGACGCTTGAGGTCACCTACCGCGACAAGACCATCGCCGACGTGCTGGACATGACGGTCGAGGAGGGTAAGGAGTTCTTCAAGGCGGTGCCCGGCATCCGCGACAAGATGGACACGCTGGAGCGCGTCGGCCTCGGCTACATCCACATCGGGCAGGCGGCGACAACGCTGTCTGGCGGCGAGGCGCAACGCGTCAAGCTGTCCAAGGAACTGAGCCGCCGCGCCACCGGCCGCACGCTGTACATCCTCGACGAACCGACCACCGGCCTGCACTTCGCCGACGTCGAAAAGCTGATGGAGGTGCTGCACGCGCTGGTCGATCAGGGCAACACGGTGCTGGTGATCGAACACAATCTGGAGGTCATCAAGACCGCCGACTGGATCATCGATCTGGGGCCGGAGGGCGGCACGGGCGGCGGCGAGATCGTCGCCGAGGGCACCCCGGAGGATGTCGCGAAGGTGGAACGCAGCTATACCGGACGCTACCTCGCCCCCTACCTGAAGGCGAAGCCGGTGGTGCGGAAATCGGCAACCCGAAAGAGAGCGTGAACAAACACAAGCTGCGCCACGTTCTCCCCTGCAGAGTTCGCACTGCAAGGGAGACGAGAGGCATGAGCAAGACGCTTCTGACCGGTTTGGGGGCCACCCTGGGTGCGGCCCTGCTGCTGGCGGCCTGCGGGTCCGACAAATCCACCACCAGCACGACGACCACGACGACCAGCACCCCCGGCTATGGTTCGACGGCCGTGCCGCCGCCGCCCACCGGTTCCACCACCGTCGAGCGCAGCACGACGACGAAGAGCGAGTGAGCCATCGCTTCGGTTGACGACTCTGGCTCGAGGTAAGCAGTTCGATGTTCTGACTGACTCCTGATCGACTTGCAGCCGGCCTTCCCAGCGGAGGCCGGCCTTTTCCTTTGGCCGCATCCCGGCCGGAGCTGTGGTAAACTGCGGCCATGATGAACCCGGTACGCCTGCGCGCCCTCGACACCGTGAAGCGCATCGTCTTCGAGCGATTGGCTGGGCACCCTGCCCGCGTCTACCTGTTCGGCTCCTGCGCCCGCGGGGATGTCGGTCATTGGAGCGACATCGACGTGGCCATCGACCCGTTAGAGCCGCTACCGCCCGGCCTGATCGGGGAGATCAACGAAGAGTTGGAAGAGAGTACTGTTCCATACTTCGTCGATGTGGTGGATCTCCGGACAGCCCGGCGAGAGCTCCGGCAAGAGGTCGAACGGGAAGGAATCGAATGGATAAGGTAAGCCGGAAGCTCGACAACGCGCGCCAAGCCTTGGCGCGGCTTCAGGAAGTCCTCGCCCGCCCCGTGGATGATGTCGTTCGTGACTCTGCGATTCTGCGCTTCACCCTGGCAACGGAGACGGTGTGGAAAGCCGCAAGGTCGGTAATCGCCGACCAGATGGGGGCCGAACGCCTAAACTCGGCAAGCCCGAAAGCCATGGTCCGTGAAAGCCAGATCGCCGGATTCTTGACCGAGGATCAGACGGAACTCGCCCTTGCGATGATGAACGACTGGAACCTGACGGTTCACACCTACGACGAAGAAAAAGCTGAGGAACTGTTTTCCCGCCTTCCCGCCCACGCCGCGCTCATTGAATCCTGGATCTCGGCGATGCAGAGCGCCATAACCCGCCCCTGATCCGCCTGCTCTTCGCCCCTCTGCTCATCGCACAGTGTTCTGGAAAGTCCAATGACCGACACCCTTCGCCCCGTCCATGTCATCGGCGGCGGTCTCGCCGGCTCGGAAGCCGCGTGGCAGCTCGCTTCCCGCGGCGTGCCCGTCGTGCTGCACGAGATGCGGCCGGTCCGCAAGACCGAGGCCCACGACACCGACAAGCTGGCGGAACTGGTCTGCTCCAACTCCTTCCGGTCGGACGATGCCGAATACAACGCGGTGGGGCTGCTGCACGAGGAGATGCGGCGCTGCGGGTCGCTGATCCTGCGCTGCGCCGATGCGCACAAGGTGCCGGCCGGCGGCGCGCTTGCCATGGACCGCGACGGTTTCGCCGACGCGGTGACGGAAGCCGTCACCACCCATCCCCTCATCACCATCCAGCGCGAGGAGGTCGCCGGCCTGCCGCCGGAGGAGTGGGACAGCGTCATCGTCGCCACCGGCCCCCTCACCTCCCCGGCCCTGGCCGAGGCGGTGCGGGCCCAGACCGGCGAGGAATCGCTGGCCTTCTTCGACGCCATCGCCCCCATCGTCTATCTGGAGAGCATCGACCTGTCGAAGGCGTGGTTCCAGTCGCGCTACGATAAGCCCGGCCCCGGCGGCACCGGCAAGGACTACATCAACTGCGCCTTCGAGAAGGACGATTACCGCGCCTTCATCGACGCGTTGATCACTGGCGAGAAGCTGGACTTCAAGGAGTGGGAGAAGAACACCCCCTACTTCGAAGGCTGCCTGCCGATCGAGGTGATGGCGGAGCGCGGCGTCGACACCCTGCGCTACGGCCCGATGAAGCCGGTCGGGCTGACCAACCCGCACAAGCCGGAACGCCGCCCCTATGCGGTAGTCCAACTGCGCCAGGACAATGCGCTGGGCACGCTGTACAATCTCGTCGGCTTCCAGACCAAGCTGCGCCATGCCGAACAGGCGCGCATCTTCCGCATGATCCCCGGCCTGGAAAATGCCGAGTTCGCTCGGCTGGGCGGCATGCACCGCAACACCTTCCTGAACAGCCCGCGCATCCTCGACGGCGCCCTGCGGCTGAAATCGCTGCCGCGCCTGCGCTTCGCCGGGCAGGTCACCGGCTGCGAGGGCTATGTTGAGAGTGCGGCCGTCGGCCTGCTCGCCGGCCGCTTCGCCGCGGCGGAACGTCTGGGCCAGGAGATCAGCACGCCGCCGGTGACCACCGCGCTCGGCGCCATCCTCGGCCACATCACCGGCGGGGCTGAGGCGGAGACCTACCAGCCGATGAACGTCAATTTCGGCCTGTTTCCGCCGGTGGACGACAAGATCCGTGGGCGTGACCGCAAGCTGGCCTACACCCGCCGGGCGCTGGCCGACCTCGACGGCTGGTTGAAGGACTGACCGGCAATCGCAAGCGCGGGCGTCAGTAGCGCCCGCGCATCGCCGCCCAGCCCAGCCGAAGCTGACGGAACGGGTTGGCCAGCATCACGCGCGGCGCGAACACGTCGTTGCCCTCCCGCGCGATCACGCCCAGATGCAGGTCCGCCAGAGTCGCCGGCAGCAGCGCCGGAACCGCGGCCTTGGGCATCTCGTGGCGCAGGGCGCGCGCCTCGGCCAGATGCTTGCGGGCGACCTCGGCGATCTCCTGCACCACCGGCCGCAATTGTGGCGTCGAGCGGCTGGCGAACAGGTCTTCGCTGCTGGCGCCATGCCGCTGCATCAGGTCGTCCGGCAGACGCTGCCGGTGCTGGCGGGCGAGGAAGGGAACCGCGCGCAGAATGCCCGAGAGGGCATAGGCGATGCCGACATGCCGCCCGGCCGCCATCGCCGCAGCATCCCGCACGCCAAGAATCTCCAATGCCAGTTGGACCAGCGGCGCGCCGGTCACTTCGGCATAGTTGACGAGACAGGTCAGGTCGGCCGGTGGCGTGTCGTCCAGATCGGCTTCGCGCGCGTCGATCAGCCGGTCGAACAGGGCACGGCTCAGCCCCAGTCCGCGTGCGGCCTGGGCCAGCGGCTCCATCACCTCGTGGCGCGGTACGGGTCCATCCTCATAGACGGCTTCGATGCCGTCGCGCCAGAATTGCAGCCGCATCTGGCCCAGGATCGGTTCGCTGACCACCTCCCGCGTCTTAGCGATCTCCAGGTTGAAGGCGTAGAGCGCAAAAGTCGCCTCACGCCTGTCGGCGGGGGTAAACAGACCTGCCAGAAAGTGGTCGTTGTCATATTTCCGAACCTCCCGTCCGCAATAGGACAGGTCGGTCGCAGCCTTCACCATGTGATGCTCGATTGGAAAAAGAGGGGAGGAGCGATGGAAGGACGGGCCAAAGCCAGTTGCTACGCCTATATGAAGCACACACGGTCGCACCGCCAGCCCCGACGCGCAGCAGGCAGGGATCCCATGACGGATTTCAACATCGCCCCGACGAAGCCCCGCAAGACCGGCCCGGTCGCCCGCAAGGACGAGACGGGTGAGAATTTCCCGGTCGCCTCCCGCCTGATTCCGAAGCACCTGCGTCCCCATGTGATCGCCTTCTACCGCTTCGTGCGTCTGGCCGACGACATCGCCGACGATCCGGATCTCGAACCGGAGACCAAGCTGGCCTATCTGGAGGCGCTGGAACGGGCGCTGACCTCCGGCCAGGCCAAGCACGCCTACCTGAAGCCGGCCACCGAACTGCGCGAGAGCCTGCAGAAGACCGGCGTCAGCGACCGCCATGCCCGCCAGATCCTGCGCGCCTTCCGCCGCGACTCCGTCGGTGCCCGCTGCCACAGCTGGAGCGACCTGCTGCTCTACTGCCGCTTTTCCGCCAACCCGGTCGGCCGCTACCTGTTGGACCTGCATGGCGAGGGTGTGGCCGCCGGGCCGGCGTCGGACGCACTGTGCTCCGCCCTGCAGGTGCTGAACCATCTGCAGGACGCGCGGGAGGACTGGACCCAGCTCGGCCGCTGCTACATCCCGCTCGGCTGGTTCGACGAGGCAGGGATCAGCGTCGAACGTCTGGTGGAAGTCGAGAGCGACGCCCGCCTGCGCGCCATCTTCGATCAGGCGCTGGAGCATACCGACCGGCTGCTGGAGCGTGCCGCCGCCCTGCCCGGCCTGATCCAGCACCGGGGCCTGCGGATGGAGGCGGCGGTGATCCTCAGCCTCGCCGAATCGCTGTCGCGGCGGCTGAAGGCGCGCGACCCGATGAAGGCGCGGGTGACGCTGGGCGCCCATCACAAGCTGGCCGCCGTGGCGCGGGGGCTGGCGCGGAGCTTCTCCGCCGCATAAACTCCGGGGCCACACGTCGCGACGTGCGCCAAAAGGCACGTCAGGACGGGCAATGCCCAGGATGCTACAGATGACCCCTCCGCCGCTGGAGACGGCCCCGCTGGAACCGGTATCCACGACGTTGCCGGACGACAAGGCACCCGATACGGCGACCAGCGTCACCGCGAAGTCGGGCAGCACCTTCTACTGGCCGATGCGTCTGCTGCCCGCTTCCAAGCGGGCGGCGATGTTCGCGATCTATGCCTTCTGCCGCCGCATCGACGACATCGCCGACGAACCGGGCGAGCCCGCCGCCAAACGGGCGGCGTTGGACGTCTGGCGGTGCGACATCCGCGATCTCTATGTCGGCGGGGCTCCCGGCGGCCCGCTGACGGCAGCGCTGAAAGGCGCGATCGAGCGGTACGGCCTGCCACGGGCGGAGCTGGAGGCGCTGATCGACGGCATGGCGATGGATGTCGCTGGCGAGGTCCCCGGTTCCGGCGGCATGCGGGCGCCCGACCTCGATACGCTGCGGCTCTATTGCCGCAGGGTCGCCGGTGCCGTGGGTATGCTGGCCATCCGTGTGTTCGACCGCGCCGATCCGGCCACAGAGCGCTTCGCCCTGGCATTGGGCGAGGCCTTGCAACTGACCAACATCCTTCGTGATCTGGCCGAGGATGCCGAACTGGACCGGCTCTACCTGCCGCGGGAACTTCTGCTGGCCGCCGGCATCCACAGCGACCGCCCGGACGAGGTCCTGACCCATCCCGCCCTACCCCGCGCCTGCGAGGCGCTGGCCGAACTGGCCGAGGCCCGCTTCGCCGAGGCGCGGTCCGCCATCGCCGGCCATGCGCGCGGATCGCTGTGGGCGGCCACCGCCATGATGGTGCTGTATCACCGGCTGCTGAAGCGCCTGCGTGCCGCCGGCTGGCGCGACCTGAACGCGCGTGTCCGGGTCGGCCGACGCGAAAGCGCCTGGGTGGCGGTGCGCTGCATGCTCGGCTTTCCCCCGGCCGCCTGATGAGCGAGGCGGGCATCGTCCATGTGATCGGCGCCGGGCTGGCCGGGTTGGCCGCCGCCGTCCGGCTGGTGGAGGCCGGTCGGCGCGTCGCGCTCTATGAGCAGGCTCCGCAGGCCGGCGGGCGTTGCCGCAGCTTTCACGATGCCACGCTCGGCCGGTCGATCGACAACGGCAACCATATGGTGCTCAGCGGCAATCGGGAGCTTCTCAACTATGCGAAGCGGACCGGCGGTAGCGATGCGCTGGAGGAGTTGCGGCCGGCGGCCTTTCCTTTTCTCGACCTGCGCGATGGCGCCAGTTGGACACTTCGCCCCGGCGGACTGTGGCTATTCGACCCGGCCCGGCGGGTGCCCGGCAGCCGGCCGCGAGACTATCTGGCCGCGCTACGCTGCCTGACTGCCAGCCTGAATCATTCCGTCGCTGAACGCCTGTCGCCCGAGGGGGCGTTGTTCGAGCCGCTGTGGCGACCGCTGGCGGTCTCCGCGCTCAATGGGCCGGTGGAGCGTGTCTCCGCCCGTCTGTTCGGCGCAGTGCTGCGTGAGACGCTGCTGCGTGGCGAGGCGGCCTGCCGGCCCGTGTTGGCACTGCGGGGCCTGTCCGCCGCCTTCGTCGATCCGGCGCTGGCGCGGCTGCGGACCGCCGGTGCGGCGCTGCATCTGGGCGCGCGGGTGGAGGGGCTGACCTTCGAGGAGGACCGTGTGACCGGCATCTCCGCCGGCGGCAGTGCCGTGACACTCGGTCCGCTCGACAGCGTGGTTCTCGCCGCGCCGGCCTGGGTGGCGGAGCGGCTGGTGCCGGGGCTGACCGTGCCGCCGCCGGGACCGGCCATCGTCAACCTGCATGTCCGGCTGGACGGGCCGGTGCGGCTGCCGGGCGGCCTCCCCTTCGTCGGGCTGGTCGGCGGTACGGCGGAATGGCTGTTCGCCCGCGACGACCTGTTGTCGGTCACCGTCAGCGACGCCGACGCGTTGGCCGACCTGCCGGCCGAGGAGATCGCCGCCCGGCTGTGGGCGGAGGTCGCCCCTCACCTGCGACTCGGAGGTGCGACACCGCCCTTCCGCGTGGTGAAAGAGCGGCGGGCGACGCCGGACCAGTCGCCCGAATCGGTCGCGCGCCGTCCGGGCGCCCGCACCCGCTGGAGCAACCTGACGCTGGCCGGCGACTGGACGGAAACGGGGCTTCCTGCCACGTTGGAGGCCGCCGTGCGCTCGGGAAACCGGGCTGCCAATGCCACTTTATCGAATGGAAATAACCCTATACGACGGTCGGGACCGTTTCCGGCCTTCACAAGCTTCCGTCATCGGCCTATTTGGACGGACGGAGGTGCCGTGCTCGCAAGGCCCGGCCCGGAAGGACAATCAAAGAAGAGAGGGTAAATCAAATGGCGTTCGAACTTCCGCCGCTTCCGTATGCGTACGACGCTCTGGCTCCGTACATCTCGTCGGAGACCCTGCACCTGCACCATGACAAGCACCACCAGACCTACGTCACCAACCTGAACAACCTGACCAAGGACACCCCGCTGGCCAATGCCAGCCTGGAGGAGGTCATCAAGGCTTCCGCCGGCGATGCGTCCAAGGTCGGTATCTTCAACAACGCCGCCCAGGTGTGGAACCACACCTTCTTCTGGCAGTGCCTGAAGAAGGACGGCGGCAAGATGCCGGCGGCCCTGGAGCAGCGCATCGTCGCCGACTTCGGCAGCGTCGAGAAGTTCAAGGAAGAGCTGACCCAGGCCGCCCTGACCCAGTTCGGCTCGGGCTGGGCCTGGCTGTACCTGGACGGCGGCAAGCTGAAGGTCGGCAAGACTGGCAACGCCGACACCCCGCTGGCGCACGGCCAGAAGCCGCTGTTCACCATCGACGTGTGGGAGCATGCCTACTACGTCGATTTCCAGAACCGCCGCGCCGATTTCGTGAAGGCGGTCATCGACAACCTCGCCAACTGGGACTTCGCCGCCGAGCAGCTGGCCGCGTAACTTTCCCGTCGAGAGTTGAAAACGCAAAGGCGCCCGAAAGGGCGCCTTTGTCGTTTTCGAGCTCAAGCGTCCCTGCCCGCTTTCAGCATCCCCGCAAGATGATGGCCCACCTCCCGGCTGACGGCCCCGCGATCACCCGCGGCAAGCGAGCCGAGCAGTTCCGCATCGCGGGAGTCGATCACCGCGAGCTTGGCCGTGCGCACGACCGAGGGGGCCGGAAGTCCTGCCGTTTCAAGATCGCCGACAGGCACATCCGACGGCCACCCGCGGTTTTCGGCGCTGGTGATCATCAGAACCCATAGCAGGCTGTGGCTTGCTTGCAGGTCTTCGGCCGCGACGACCAATGCCGGTCGACGTTGGCGAACCGGACGGTCGGCGTAGGGGAATGGGACCTTGACGACGTCCCAGATTTCAAAGGTCGGCATAGGCCTGCCGATCCGCTTCACTGTCCCATTCCGTGAAGCAGCGGAACGGGTCGTCGGCGGCCGCCGGAGCGGCTCGGGTCAGGATGACGCGGCCGTCCTCGATGCGATAGGCGATCTCGTCGCCCTCGTGCAGACCCAACGCAGCCCGTACCGGCTGCGGAATCGTCGTCTGGGCCTTGCTGGTCAGCTTGCTGGTGATCATGGGGCACCGCGGTAAGGAACATCCTTACCTTAGTGCCCGATCGCCACAGCTTCAATGGCTGTTAAACCGGCAGCATCGCCGCCGCGACCCGCCGGCCTTCGGCCAGCAGGACGTTGTAGGTGCGGCAGACCGCCCGGCTGTCCATCAGTTCCACCACCACGCCCTGTTCGCGCAGGCCGAGGCGCAGGTCCTTCGGGATCATCCGCATGGTGGGGCCGGTGCCGAGCAGAAGGATTTCCACCTTCGGCTCGGCCTCCAGCACGGGGGTGAAGTGGCCCACCGACAGGGAGGCGGCGTCGGATGCCTCCCATGCCAGGGTGCGGTCGGGCAGGACGATCACCGCGCCGACGCGCCACTGGCCGGAAATGCAGAACTGTCCCGGACCATAGCCGTCGATGACCTGACGGTCAGACGGAATCATCGGCATGATGTCGGCCATGCTGCCCTCCCCTTCCCCAAACGTCCGGCGTTACGGCGTGGTCGCCGGAGTGTTGCCCGCCGAGGCGGCATCCGGAGCACCGCGCCGCAGGCGGTTCTCGCCAAGGAACAGCAAGATGGGGGCGGCGATGAACACCGACGAGCTGGTCGCAAGGATAACGCCGAAGATCAGCACGATGCCGAAGTCCTGCAGGGCCTCGCCGCCGAACAGCGCCAGCGGAATGATCGACAGCAGGGTGCAGACGGAGGTGCCGACGGTGCGGTTCAGCGTCTCGTTGATCGACATATCGATCAGGTCGCGCAGCGGCATCTTCTTGTAGATGCGCAGGTTCTCGCGCATGCGGTCATAGACCACGACCTTGTCATTCACCGAATAGCCCATGACGGTCAGGATCGCCGCCACGGCCGTCAGGTTGAACTGGATGTCGGTGATCGCATAGAACCCGACGATCTTGGTGATGTCGAGGATCAGGGTCACCACCGCGCCGAAGCCGAACTGCCATTCGAAGCGGAACCAGATGTAGACCAGCATCGCCAGCATGGCGAGGCCAAGCGCCAGCATGCCGTTGGCGAACAACTCGCCGCTGACCGACGCGCCGACCGCTTCGACGCGGCGGACCTGGGTGCCTGGGATCGCCTGCGCCAGCGTGTTGCGCACCTTGTCGGCGGCCACCTGCTGGGCGGCATCGTCGCCGGGCTGGCGTTCCAGGCGGATCAGCACGTCCTGCGTCGATCCGAACTCCTGCAACGCCACCTGCCCCATGCCGAGGCCGGACAGGGTGTGGCGCAGCGAGGCGAAGTCGGCGGCCTGCGGCGTGCGGGCTTCGATGACGATGCCGCCACGGAAGTCGATGCCGTAATTCAGGCCGGGGTGGAAGAACAGGATGACGGACGCGATGGACAGGATCGCCGACACGACGAGGCCGGCGATGCGGCCGTTCATGAACGGGATCTTGGTGTTGTCGGGGACGAGGCGGAGATGGAACATCGTAAGACCTCTCAGACCGGCAACGCGGCCGGACGCGTCCGGCGCAGCCAGGTCACCATCATCAGGCGCACGAGCACCGTGGCGGTGAACATGGAGATGAGGATGCCGAAGGTGATGGTGACGGCGAAGCCCTTGATGGTGCCGGTGCCGAAGACGAACAGCAGCGCCATCTTGATGGCCGTCGTCAGGTTGGAGTCGACGATCGTGCTGTAGGCGCGGCTGAAGCCGGCCTCCATCGAGGCGAAGACCCCGCGGCCCTTCTTCGTCTCTTCGCGGATGCGCTCGTTGATCAGGATGTTGGCGTCGACCGCCAGACCCAGCGTCAGCAGGATGCCGGCGATCCCCGGCAGCGTCAGCGTGGCGTGCAGCAGCGACAGCGCCGCGATGGTCAGCACGATGTTGACCAGCAGGGCGAAGCACGCGAAGGCGCCGAACAGCCCGTAGCAAGCGATCATGTAGACACAGACCATCAGGAAACCGACGACAACGGCGGTCAGGCCGGCGCGGATCGAATCGGCGCCCAGGTCGGGACCGACGGTCCGCTCCTCGATCACCTTCAGCGGGGCCGGCAGGGCGCCGGCGCGCAGCAGGACGGCGAGGTCGTTGGCGTTGGCGGCGGTGAAGTTGCCGCTGATCTGGCCGCGGCCGCCGGTGATCGGCTCGCGGATGACGGGCGCGCTGATGACCTTGTTGTCGAGCACGATGGCGAAGGGGCGGCCGACATTCTGCTTGGTCACTTCGGCGAAGCGGTTGGCGCCCGCCGTGTTGAATTCGAAATTCACCACCCATTCGCCGGTCTGCGGGTTGGTGCCGGCCGACGCGTTCTGCAGCGTGGCGCCGTCGACCTCGACCTTCTTGCGGATGACGTATTTGGACTGGTAGCGGTCGCCTTCGGCCGACGGCAGGATCTCCGACCCCGGAGGGGCGCGGCCGGTGTTGGGATCGGCGTTCACGTCGACCAGCCGGAAGGTCATCTTGGCGGTGGTGCCGAGCAGCCGCTTGATGCGGTCGGGGTCTTCCACGCCGGGCAGCTGGACCAGGATGCGGTCGTTGCCCTGGCGGGCGATCGTCGGCTCGTTCACGCCGGTCTCGTCGATGCGGCGGCGGACGATCTCGATCGACTGTTCGATGGCCTGGGTGGCGCGGTCGCGCAGCGCGACCTCGCTCAGCGCCACGGTCACCGTGCTGCCGTTGACGGTCACGTCGAGGTCCGGCTGCCCACCGCCAAGCGCCGTGCGGCCCACCGGGCTGGAGAGCTGGCGCAGGGCCTTCACCGCCTCTTCGGCCTGGGCCGGGTCGCGCAGTTGGACGGTCACGGCGCGCTCGCCAGCGTTCAGCGCGGTGTAGCCGATATTGGCGGTGCGCAGCTGCTGCCGGGCGCCGTCGACCAGACCTTCCACCCGGTCGCGGATGACGGTGGCCATATCGACTTCAAGCAACAGATGCGATCCGCCGCGCAGGTCGAGACCCAAAGACACCCGGGTGTTGGCATACCAGGACGGCAGCGCCGCCAGCGTGTCGCGGCCCAGGAAGTTGGGCAGCATCAGGATGAAGCCGGCGATGCAGGTCGCCAGGATCAGGTAAATCTTCCAGCGCGAAAAATAGAGCATGCGTCACTCGAATCCGATCAGACACCCGGTCCGGGCGACCGGTCCGCCGCTTGTGGGCGGACGACGGCCGGGCCGGACGGGAAGCGCCTTCGGGCCGACCCGCGGAAGAGGGGCCCGGCTGCGGCTTACTTGCGGCCGAACAGCTTGCCGATCCCGCCGGCGGCGGTGGTATCGGCCGGCTTGGCCTCGCCCTCGGTGGCCGGGGTGGCGTCGCCGCCGGACTTGCCGGCCGGCTCGGTCTTGGCGAGCACGAGGTTCACGGTGGAGCGCAGGCAGCGCACGCGCACGTTCTCCGCGATCTCGACGGTGATTTCGTCGTCGGTGCCGACCTTGGTCACGATGCCGATGATGCCGCCGCCGGTCACGACGCGGTCGCCGCGGCGGATGGCCGACAGCATGGTCTTATGCTCCTTCATCTTCTTCTGCTGCGGACGGATCAGCAGGAAGTAGAAGACGACGAAGATCAGGATCAGCGGCAGAAACTGGACGAGCATGTCACCGCCGCCGCCAGCCGGGGCCGCCGTCTGTGCATAAGCCGTCGAAACGAACATCTGGAAGCTCCTTACAGGTTTGGTCTCGGCACCCAATCGGCGTTCCGCCGGGACGCCGCGACTATAGCCGCCCATGACTGGGATGCAATGGTGATGCGCCACAATCCGCGGGGCGGCCACAGCTTGTGTGCTTGCCCTGCTGTGTTACCGTGCGAAGGCGTCGGAAAGATGGCTGCGCGGGCGCCCACTTTCCATGGAACATCCTGAAAAAATATCCGGAAAATTATGTCGCAATCCGTCAATAGCTCAGGCATGGGCGCTGGTGCAGATCAGTCGCTTTTCCCCCTGCTGACCCGCATCGCCGAGGCGCTGGAGCGTCTGGCCCCGCCGCCCGACCGGCCGCTGGACTTCGGTGCAGCCGACGCCTTCGTCTGGCATCCCGATCCCGACCGGCTCGAGCCGGTGCCGGTGGTCAACCGCGTCGACATCATGCTTCTGCAGGGCATCGAGCGGCAACGGGAGATCCTGCTGGACAACACCCGCCGCTTCGCCGCCGGGCTGCCGGCCAACAACGCCCTGCTGTGGGGCGCGCGCGGCACCGGCAAAAGCTCGCTGGTCAAGGCGGCCCATGCCGCCATCTGCCTGGAACGGCCGGGCGAGCTGGCGCTGGTGGAAATCCACCGTGAGGACATCCCCACCCTGCCCCGCCTGCTGACCCGCCTGAAAGGTGAGGCGCGCCGCTTCATCCTGTTCTGCGACGACCTGTCCTTCGACCATGACGACGCCCATTACAAGTCGCTGAAGGCGGTTCTGGACGGCGGTATCGAGGGACGGCCGGACAATGTGGTGTTCTACGCCACCTCCAACCGCCGCCACTTGATGCCGCGCGACATGATCGAGAACGAGCGGTCGACCGCCATCAATCCGGCGGAGGCGGTGGAGGAGAAGGTGTCGCTGTCCGACCGCTTTGGGCTGTGGCTGGGCTTCCACAACTGCGACCAGGATACCTACTTCGCAATGATCGAGGGCTATGTCCGCCATTTCGGACTGGACATCCCGGCGGACCGGCTGCGCGCGGAGGCCGTGGAATGGTCGGTCACGCGCGGAAGCCGGTCGGGCCGGGTGGCCTGGCAGTTCATCCAGGACCTGGCCGGTCGCCTCGGGCAGCCCCTTCGCTGACCTTGCGGTCCATCTGGTCGCTCGGGTCGACGGCCTGGCTGCCCTTGCGCAGCTCGAAATGCAGCTGGGGCGAGGACACGCCGCCGGTCTGGCCGACCCGGGCGATCACCTGCCCCCGCTTCACCGTCGCGCCGCGCTCCACCTCGATCTTGTCGAGATGGGCATAGGCGGTGATCCAGCCGTCGGAATGCTTCAGCAGCAACAGGTTGCCGAAGCCGCGCAGCTCGTTGCCGGCGTAGGCGACCACGCCGTTGTCGGCGGCAACCACCGCGGTTCCCTTCGGCGCCGCGATGTTCAGGCCGTCATTGTGCAGCCCGTCGGGCTTCGGCCCGAAGCCGGAGATCAGCTTGCCCTTCACCGGCCACAGGAAGCGGGCGCTGCCGCGCGGCGGCGGGGCGCCGACTTCGGCCTTTGGCTCCGGCTTGGGCGGCGGCGCGGCGGTGGCCACCTCCTGCTGGGGAGCGGCAGCCGGTGGCGGCGTGGTTGCGGCCGGGGCCGGGATCGGCGTCGGAGCCGGCTTGCTGCCGGGCGGGCGCAGCATCGTCGGCGCCTGCCCCGGCTGATAGGTCGTGTCACCCTGGGCGGCCGGCGCGGCGGGGGTCTGCTGGGCGGTCGGCTCCGGCATGACGCCCGGCTTCGACGGCGGCGGCAGCGGCGTGGCCGAGATGCCGCCCGACGAAGAGGATGCACCCGGAGGCGGCAGTTCGGCCGACTGGATCGAGCCATGCCCGGCGGTAGAGCCACCCGGCGCGTTCCCCTGCGGCGTCAGGGAGATGGCACCGCCACTCGCTACGCCGCCGGATGCCACTCCACCGGATGCCACCATGGTGCCGCTGCCGTCGTTGGCGCCCGGCAGGCGCAGGGGCTGGCCGACCTTCACGCCATAGGGCGGCGTCAGGTTGTTCAGCCGCGTCAGCTCGCTGACGTCGACATTGTACATGCGGGAGATGCTGTAAAGGCTGTCGCCCTTCTGCACGATGTACTGGCGCGAGGTCGGCAGGACCAGCCGCTGGCCGACCTCCAGCCGATAGGGCGCCGCCAGCTTGTTCGCCTCGATCAGGTCGCGCAGCGGCACGTTGTACCGGCGCGACAGGCTGTAGGCGCTGTCGCCCTTCTGCACCGTGATGGCACCGCCGGCCGAATCCGGCACATCGGAGACGGTGGTGAAGGGGGCGAGCCCGCCCACCCGTTCGCAGGCGCCGAGCGCCAGGACGGCGGTGGACAGGACCATGGCGGACAGCAGGCGCTTGGGCATGGCGGATTTCATGCGGAACGGACCGGTTGCGGCGGGTCGGACAGCAGCGGAACGAAACGGACGGGCCACAGGTCCTCCCGGGTAAGGCCAGCTTCGGAGCGCCGGAAACGCACGACCCTCTGGTCGCGGTGATCGGCCCCCAACGGAATGAGCAAGACACCACCAACGGCGAGTTGATCCGTCAAGTCTTTTGGCGGCTCCGGCCCACCGGCGGCTGTGACCAGTATACGGGCGAAGGGCGCCTGCTCCGGCCAGCCCCGCGTCCCGTCGCCGAGCCGCGTGGTGATGTTGCCGATGTCGAGCGCCTTGAACCGCGCCTCCGCCTCGCACAGAAGCGGCTTCAGCCGCTCGATGGTGAAGACCCGGCGGCAGAGCCGCGACAGCACCGCCGCCTGATAGCCGGAGCCGGTGCCGACCTCCAGGACAAGATGCCGCGGCTGCAGCTCCAGCGCCTGGGTCATCAGACCGACCACCAGCGGCTGGCTGATGGTCTGGCCAAGGTCGATCGGCAGTGCCGTGTCCTCCCACGCCCGGTCCTGGAAGGCTTCCGGGACGAACAGCTCGCGCGGGATCCGCTCGATGGCCGCCAACACCTTGGTGTCGGTGACGCCGGCCCCGCGAAGGGCCATCAGCAAGCGGATCTTGCGCGGGTTGTATGTCACACGAAGGCCTGCCTCAACGTCTGCAGCGTCGGCGTGTGGGTGAGGTCAAGGTAGACCGGCGTCACCGAGATGCCGCCGTTGAACACGACATGGATGTCGGTGTCGTCCGCCACGTCGGCTTCGCCGCGCAGGGTGCCGATCCAGATATAGGGCTTGCCGCGCGGGTCCACACGCTCCAACAGCTCGTCGCCGATCTTGCGCTTGCCGTGGCGCACCACCTGGATGCCCGTCACTTCCTCGGCCGGGCGGGCCGGGAAGTTGACGTTCAGCAGCACGTTCTTCGGCCAGGCCACCGTCACCGCCTTGCGCACCACGTCGGCGCCATGGGCGGCGGCGGCGGACCAGTCGATCGGCTGGCCCGGCTCGTAATGCTGGCTCATGGCGATGGCGGGGACGTTCAGCAGCGTCGCTTCCATCGCCGCGGCGATGGTGCCGGAGTAGGTTACGTCCTCGCCGATGTTGGAGCCCTGGTTGACGCCGGACAGCACCAGCGTCGGACGGGCGTCCTTCATCACATGATTGACCGCCAGCAACACGCAGTCGGTCGGCGTGCCGTCGACGGTGAAGCGGCGTTCGTCCAGCTTGCGCAGGCGCAGCGGCCGGTTGATGGTCAGCGAATGGCTGGCCGCCGACTGCTCCATCTCCGGCGCGACGACCCAGACGTCGTCGGACAGCTCGCGCGCGATGGCTTCCAGGACCTTCAATCCCTGCGCATGGATGCCGTCGTCGTTGGTGACGAGGATGCGTGTCCGGGACAGGTCGAGCGGCAGGTCGAACATCAGATGGAAATCCTCTCCACTCCGCGCATGTAGGGACGGAGCGCTTCGGGAACCAGGATCGAACCGTCGGGCTGCTGGTAGTTCTCCAGCACCGCGATCAGGCAGCGCCCGACCGCCACACCCGATCCATTGAGGGTGTGCACGAATTGAGTTTGCTTCTCGCCCTTCGGCCTGCAACGGGCTTTCATCCGCCGCGCCTGGAAATCTCCGCAATTGGAGATGCTGGAGATCTCGCGGTAGGCGTTCTGACCGGGCAGCCAGACCTCGACGTCATAGGTCTTGCGCGAGGAGAAGCCCATGTCGCCGGTGCATAGAACGATGGTGCGGTAGGGCAGGCCCAGCCGCTCCAGGATCGTCTCGGCGCAGCGGGTCATGCGCTGGTGTTCGTCCTCCGACTGTTCCGGCGTGGTGATGGCGACCATCTCCACCTTCCAGAACTGGTGCTGGCGGATCATGCCGCGGGTGTCACGCCCGGCCGACCCGGCCTCCGCGCGGAAGCAGGGGGTCAGCGCGGTGTAGCGCAGCGGCAGCTCCTCCGACGCCACGATCTGGTCGTTGACCAGATTGGTCAGCGGCACCTCGCTGGTCGGGATCAGGTAATGGTCGGTCGAGGTGGTCTTGAACAGATCCTCCTCGAACTTCGGCAGCTGGCCGGTGCCGAACAGGGCGTTGTCGCGCACCATCAGCGGCGGTGCGATCTCGGTGAAGCCATGCTCGGACGTGTGGATGTCCAGCATGAAGTCTGCGAGCGCGCGTTCCAGCCGGGCCAGACCGCCCTTCAGCACGGTGAAGCGGGCGCCGGACATGCGGGCCGCCGCCTCGAAGTCCATCAGGCCCAGCGCCTCGCCCAGCTCGTAATGCTGCTTGGGGTTGGCGATGTCGGGCGGGGTGCCCCAGCGGCGGACCTCGACGTTGGCGGTTTCGTCCGGCCCCTCCGGCACGTCGTCGGCCGGGATGTTGGGCAGGCCGGCCAGGATCGCGTCGAGTTCGGCGCCGAGCGCGCGTTCCTCCTCCTCGACCTGGGGCAGGCGCTCCTTCAGGGTCGCCATCTCGTCCAGGATCGGCTGGGCATCGCGGCCTTCGCGCTTGGCGAGGCCGATTTCCTTCGCCGCCTCGTTCCGGCGGGCCTGCATCTCCTGCATCTGGGTCTGCGCGGCGCGGCGGCGGCCGTCGAGGTCGAGCACGGAGGACGACATCGGCGCCAATCCCCGGCGGCCAAGGCCGCGGTCGAAGGCTTCGGGATTCTCACGGATGGCGCGAAGGTCGTGCATGGCTCGAACAATCAACGAATTGGGTGGGGGATTGGTTATACGGCGCGACCCCGCCAAGGTCCAGTGCAAGCCCGTCCATCCACACGGTCCATATGGATCTGCGCAAACGGCATGGCGGCTGCGCCCCGGCTGTTGTTGGAACCGACGGGCACGACAGGGCAATGTCTGTTGTGCGCCGCAATGGACGGTGCCAATGCCAGAAAAACGGAGCCGAGCGCGTGCGCGACGAGATCGAGACCGGTGCCCAGGCCGATGCAGAAACCGCCTATCTGCAAGCCGGCACCCCCGCCTATCGCCGTGCCAGCCGCATCCTGTTCGTCGCCGGTTTCTCCACCTTCGCCACGCTGTACTGCGTACAGCCGCTGCTGCCGGAGTTCGTGCAGGAGTTCGGGGTGACGCCGGCCGAATCCAGCCTGTCGCTGTCGCTGACCACCGGCGTGCTGGCTGTGGCGCTGCTGGTGGCGGGCGCCATCTCCGACGGGATCGGGCGCAAGCCGGTGATGGTGGCGGCATTGCTCGGCGCCGGCATTCTCGGAATCATCGGCGCGCTGATGCCGGGCTGGCACGGATTCCTCGCGGTGCGCGCACTGGAGGGGTTGGCCTTGAGCGGCCTGCCGGCGGTGGCGATGGCCTATGTCTCCGAAGAGGTCGATCCGAAATCGGCCGGCGTCGCCATGGGGCTCTATATCGGCGGCACCGCCATCGGCGGGATGTCCGGCCGGGTGCTGACCGCCGTCGTCACCGATCTCGGCACCTGGAGGCTGGCGGTGGGGGTGGTCGGGGCGCTGGCGGTGGCGGCGGCCGTCACCGTCTGGCTCGCCCTGCCGCCGTCGCGCCATTTCGTCCGCCGCGCCGCCGGGCTGCCGGCGCTGGTGCGGGCGTGGCGCGGGCTGCTGACCGACCCGGCGCTGCTCGGTCTGTTCTCGCTCGGCTTCCTGCTGATGGGCGGCTTCGTCACCGTCTTCAACTATATCGGCTTTCGCCTGAGTGAACCGCCGTTCGAGCTGCGGCCGGCCATCGTCGGTGCGGTCTTCCTGGTCTACAGCTTCGGCGTGGTCAGCTCGCCGCTGTTCGGCGGCTGGTCGGGTCGATTCGGATCGAACCGCACGCTGGCGGCGGCGGTGGCGCTGATGGTCGCCGGACTGGCAATGATGGAGATCGACAGCCTGTTCGCCATCGCCCCCGGCATCGCACTGTTCACCTTCGCCTTCTTCGGCGCCCATTCCATCGTGTCGGCCTGGATCGGCCGGCGGGCGGCGGTGGCGCGCGGGCAGGCCTCGTCGATCTATCTGTTCTGCTACTATCTGGGGTCCACGGTCGCCGGAACGCTGGGCGGGCTGTTCTGGCACGGCTTCGGCTGGACCGGGGTCGCCGCCTTCGTCGGGCTGCTGATCCTGATCGCGGTGGGTGTGACGGCCGGCCTGCAGCGCAGCCGCTGATGGCGCGGCGAACGGTCGCGCCAGCGATTCGCCTTATTGCGTTGCGCTTTCCCGCGCCTCAGGCTGTAGCGGTTCGATCGGCAGGAGGGCACGCGTTGAGTAACCTGACCGTCTATCTGGAAAGCGATGCCCGCCGGCCGGAACTCCGCACCTCCGAACCGGCGCTGATGGCGGGCCATCTGGCCCATATCGGCATCCTGTACGAACGCTGGACCGCCGACGCCCCCCTGCCCGCCTCCGCCGATGGCGACACCGTGCAGCGGGCCTATGCCGCGTCCATCGACCGGCTGAAGGTTGGCCGCCGCTTCTGCACCGTGGACGTGGTTCGCGTCACTCCCAAGACCGACGGTGTCGAGGCCCTGCGCGCAAAGTTCCTGTACGAACACACCCATGACGAGGACGAGGCGCGGTTCTTCGTGGAGGGCACGGGCGCCTTCTACATCCATCTTGACCAGCGGGTCTTCCGCGTGGTGTGCGAGGCGGGTGACCTGCTGAGCATTCCTGCCGGCACGCCGCACTGGTTCGACATGGGGCCGCGGCCGCGCTTCACCACCATCCGCTTCTTCAGCCGGCCCGACGGCTGGGTGGCAACGCCGACCGGCGACACCATCGCCGCGCGCTTCCCGCTTTTCGAACCGGAAGCTGTGGAGGCGGCCTGACTCCGCCCCATTTCCGTCCCAAAAAATTCACTTGAATCACGGGCGGAAAAGCGTAAATCAATCGGCACGACGCACCCGCACGTGCCTATGGCCCTCTGTGGTTATGCTACGACGTACCGCGTCCTTTTTGGCAGAACCGGCCATTCCAGTGGGCCGGTCCCGAGAGGGAGGTCAGTATGTACGCTGCCCACGGCGGGGCTGTGAGACGGTAGCCCTTTAGCCGGTAAACGACGCGCTGTTGCCTGGAGCTTCACAGCCCGGGGCCGCTGCTCGCACCGGCTATTTCCGTCTCCCCCCTTTCCAAAAATCCGATCAATCGCCGATTCCACTGCGCCACCCGCGCCCAAGCCCTGTGCTGGCCGGTTCGTGACGCGGCCGGGAATCGCCGTCTGCTCACCGGGCCGGCCTGCACGCCACCGTCCGGGGATAGGAGTGCGCCATGGGTTTCCTGCGTTCCCGTTCCGCCGTCACCCCGCTCCGCCGCGTCGGCCTGAACGACAGCAGCGCCGTTTCGCTGTCCACCGGCCGCCGTTCGACCGTGACCCAGGCCGTCGCCTTGCACCGCCCGGAAGAGCCGATGCACTGCATCCGCCCCGGCGTGCTGGCCGACACCGCCGGCAGCTTCCTGGCGGCTTTCGCCGGTGCGACCGATGCGGTCGGCCCTGGCGGCGACGTTCTGTATGCCGTGAAGTGCAACCCGGAGCCGGCGGTTCTGCGCGCCCTGTGGGCCGGCGGCGTGCGCCATTTCGACGTCGCCTCCCCCGGTGAGATCCGCCTGATCCGCCAGATGTTCCCCGACGCCGTCCTGCATTACATGCACCCGGTCAAGGGCCGTCAGGCCATCCGCAACGCCTACCACCAGTATGGCGTCCGCGACTTCGTGCTCGACAGCCGGGAAGAGCTGGACAAGATCCTGGCGGAGACCGACGGTGCCGCCGACCTCGGCCTCGTCGTGCGGCTGGCGCTGCCGAAGGGCAACGCGGTCTATGATCTGTCGGGCAAGTTCGGCGCCGCCACGGCCGATGCGGTGGACCTGCTGCGCGCCGCCCGCGCCGTGGCGCCGAAGGTCGGGCTGTCCTTCCATGTCGGCTCGCAGATGCTCGACCCGTCGGCCTACGAGCGCGCCATCGCGCTGGCCGGCCGCGTCATCGCGGAGAGCGGCGTCGCCATCGACGTGCTGGACGTCGGCGGCGGCTTCCCGGTGTCCTATCCGGGCGTCACCCCGCCGCCGCTCGGCGATTTCATGGCCGCCATCGCCCGCGGGATCGCCGCCATCGACCTGCCGGCGCACTGCCGCCTGTGGTGCGAGCCCGGCCGCGCGCTGGTCGCCCCCGGCGTCTCGCTGGTGGTGCAGGTGGTCAAGCGGCGTGGAGCCGAGCTGTTCATCAACGACGGCGTCTATGGCGCCCTGTCGGATGCCGGCGTGCCCGGCTTCCGCTTCCCGGCACGGCTGATCCGCCCGTTCGAGGCGATGACCGACACCGAGAGCGAAGCCTTCAGCTTCTACGGCCCGACCTGCGACAGCGCCGACAAGATGGCCGGCCCCTTCCATCTGCCGGCTGACGTGAAGGCCGGCGACTGGATCGAGCTGGGGCAGCTCGGCGCCTATGGCTCCTGCCTGCGCACCGCCTTCAACGGCTTCGATCAGGCGCGGGTCGTCGAAGTGTCGGACGCGCCGCTGCTCGCCACCCCCGGCTACGAGCTGCGCTCCTGCGCGGCCTGAAAATGAAGCCGGTTTTCCGTGGATAAAGCGTAAAGACATCCGTAACATTCAGTGGCCCGGCGCATCCCGATTCCTCTTCTCCGAAGTGGGCGGGAGCGTCGGGCTATGTCGTTGGCCTAAACTACCTCGGGGAGACAAAAAATCATGGCCCTGGACACGAAGCTCTGCACGTTCACAGGCCGCATGGTCATCGTTGGATTCGGTTCGATCGGCCAGGGTGTCTTGCCGCTGCTTCTCCGTCACATCGACGGACTTACGGCCGACCGAATCACCATCGTCACCGCCGAGGAGCGCGGACGGGAGGAGGCGGAGCTTTACGGCGTCGCCTTCCACAACAACCCGCTGGACAACGACAATTTCTTCCAGGTTCTGAAGCCGCTGATCGACAAGGGCGATTTCCTGGTCAATCTGTCGGTCGACGTGTCGTCGATCGCGCTGATCGAATTCTGCCAGCGGGTCGGCGCCTTCTACACCGACACCTGCACCGAACCGTGGGCGGGCGGCTATACCGATTCCAACCTGTCGCCGTCGCTGCGCTCCAACTATGCGCTGCGCGAATCGGCGCTGGCGCTGCGCCGCCGTTTCGAAGGCGGCCCGACCGCGTTGATCACCCATGGGGCGAATCCGGGTCTGGTGTCGCATTTCGTCAAGCAGGCGCTGCTGAACATCGCCGCCGACACCGGCGTCGAGACCGATGTCCCCACCGACCGCGACGGCTGGGGACGGCTGGCGCAGAAGCTGGGGATCAAGACCATCCATGTGGCGGAGCGCGACACCCAGGTGTCGAACCAGCCCAAGCAGATCGGTGAGTTCGTCAACACCTGGTCCATCGACGGCTTCGTCAGCGAGGGCTGCCAGCCGGCCGAACTGGGCTGGGGCACACATGAGAAGGCCTTGCCGCCCGACGGCCGCCGGCACGAGTTCGGCTGCGACTCCGCCATCTATCTGATGCGGCCGGGTGCGGCCACGCGCGTGCGCACCTGGACCCCGTTGGAGGGGCCGTTCCACGGCTTCCTCATCACCCACAGCGAATCGATCTCGATCTCCGACTATTTCACCGTGCGCGAGGGCGACACCGTCGTCTACCGCCCGACCTGCCACTATGCCTATCACCCCTGCGACGACGCGGTGATGTCGCTGCATGAACTGGCCGGCAAGAACTTCAACATGCAGGCCGAACAGCGGCTGATGATGCACGAGATCTCCGGCGGGATGGACGAGCTTGGCGTCCTGCTGATGGGGCATCCCAAGGGCGCCTATTGGTACGGCTCGCGGCTGGACATCGACACGGCGCGGTCGCTGGCGCATTACAACAACGCCACCTCGATGCAGGTGACCTCCACCGTTCTGGGCGGCATCGTCTGGACGCTGGAGAACCCGAATCGGGGCCTCGTGGAACCGGACGAGGTGGACTTCCGCCGGGTGCTGGACATTGCCACCCCCTATCTCGGCGAGGTGGTCGGCGCCTATGGCGACTGGACGCCGCTGCAGGACCGCAATGTCCTGTTCCCTGAGGACATCGACGAGGATGACCCCTGGCAGTTCAAGAACTTCCGGGTCGTTTGAGAGAAATCGGATGAAGTGCCGCAGCCGTCGCCGCCCATCGGGCCGCGGCGGCTGCGGCAGTGCTGCCACAGGGCGCATGGCGACACGGTGACATTGCCCGCCGAAGGGCTCTGAAACCGTTGACTTGGGCTTTCGCTTCCCCCAATCGTTCAGCCATGCCCAAGCACGTCTCCCGGCGCGCCCGCGCCAAAGCTCCGACCGCCGCCTCCCTCATCATGCGCTCCGGCATCGTCGGGCTTATGGTGACTTGCGGGATTGCCGTCGTGGATCTGGCCATTCCGGATTCGGCAAACGCCCAATCGCCCGCGACCCGGGCTCCGGGAACGAAGCCGGATGCCGCGGCCGTGCAGGGAAGCGCCGCCCAGGGGAACGCTACCGGTACCGCGTCCAAGCAGGAACCGGTCCTGCTGACCGCCGATCAGGTCACCTTCGACGAGGTGAACAGCGTCGTCACCGCCAGCGGCAATGTGGAGCTTGCGCAGGGCAAGCGCAGCGTCCGCGCCGACAAGATCACCTACAACCAGAAGACCAAGGTCGTCACCGCCACAGGCAAGATCCGGCTGGTGGAGCCGTCGGGCGACATCATCTTCGCCGATTATGCCGAACTGACCGACAATCTGAAGGACGTGTTCATCGAGAACATCCGCGTCCTGATGACCGACAACGGCCGCATGGCCGGCAATGAGGGCGAGCGGCGCGAGGGCCGCCTGACGCGCGTCAACCGCGGCGTCTACAGCCCTTGCGACCTGTGCAAGGAAGACCCGACCCGTCCGCCGCTGTGGCAGATCCGCGCCGTGCGCATCGTTCACGACAACGAGGAGCACGAGGTCCGCTACAAGGACGCGACGATGGAGATCTTCGGGATCCCCGTCGCCTACACGCCCTATCTGTCGCATCCCGATCCGTCGGTGGACCGCAAGAGCGGCTTCCTGACGCCGTCCTTCGGCAACAACTCCAATCTCGGCGCGATCCTCAAGACCCACTATTACTGGGACATCGCGCCGGACCAGGACGCCACCTTCGACCTGCATTACTATTCGCAGCAGGGTCCGCTGCTCGGCGGCCAGTACCGCAAGCGGTTCGAGAGCGGTCGCCTGGAACTGGAAGGCGCGATCACCCGCGGCGACGTGGCCAACACCACCATCGTGCCGAAGGAAACGCGCACCCGCGGCTATGTCGCGGCGCGCGGCCTGTTCGACATCGACGAGACCTGGCGCGCCGGCTTCGATGTGAAGCGGGCCAGCGACCCGACCTTCCTGCGCCGCTATTACGATTTCCGCGAAGATTACCTGACCAGCAAGGCCTACGTGGAGGGCTTCCGCGGGCGGAACTATGCGGCGATCACCGGCTACAGCTTCCAGGACATGCGGTACGGCAACACCGTTCCCGAGCCGGTCGCCCTGCCCTATGCGCAGTACAACGCGCTGGGCGAGCCGGGCAGCCTGCTGGGCGGCCGCTGGTCGTTCGATACCAGCCTGCTGGCGGTGTCGCGCTTCAAGAATGCCGGCCCGGACACGCAGCGCTTCATGGCGCAGCCGGGGTGGGAGCGCAACATCGTCTCCAACGCCGGCTTCGTCACCACCCTGTCGGGCAGCGTGCTGGTCGCCGGCTATACCGCGCAGCAGTTCAACACTGCGGATCCGACGACCCGCGGTAATGACAACATCAGCCGCTTCCGCTTCTTCCCGCAGGGGCAGGCCACCGTCCGCTATCCGTTCGTCCGCTATGGCGAAAGCTCGTCCCAGCTGGTGGAGCCGATCGGGCAGCTGACCTTCGCGCCGAAGCTGCCGAACGGCCGCGTCTTCCCGAACGAAGACAGCCTGGACGTCGAGTTCGACGACGTGAACCTGCTGCAGCCCAACCGCTTCACCGGCATCGACCGGCTGGACGACGGCATGCGCTTCACCTACGGCCTGCGCACGGCGATCTACGGCAATAGCCAGGGGTCGGCCAGCCTGTTCCTGGGCCAGAGCATCCGCCTGACCGACAGCAATGTCGGCTTCACCGGCGATTCCGGCCTGGAAGAGCGGGTGTCCGACTATGTCGGCCGCCTGGACCTGCAGCCGGCCGACTGGCTGGACGTCAATTACGGCTTCCGCGTCGACCACGAGACCTTCCGTCCGCGCCGCCACTCGTTGAACGCGACGGCCGGCGTGCCGCTTCTGCGGCTGTCGACGTCCTACACCTATGTCGACCAGACCACTGCGCGCAACGCGGTCACCCGCAACCGGGTCGAGCAGGCAAGCTTCGGGGTGTCGTCGCAGTTCACCGATTACTGGAGCCTGGGCGTCAGCCACACCCAGGCGATGGAGCCGCAGCCGGGTCCGCGCTCCAGCCTTGCCGTGCTGTCCTATTCCGACGAATGCCTGGTCTTCCAGACCATCGCGCGCCGCGACTACACTGTCAGCACGACCGGCGAGAAGGACGGCAACACCATCTTCTTCCGTCTGGTCTTCAAGAATGTCGGCGAGTTCAAGAGCCCCGGCATCAACGCCAGCTTCCTGGGCGGCAGTTCGGCCAACCAGTAAGCGCGGATCGGTGGGAAAAGGCGGCGGTCACCGACGGCCAGGGGGTTGCATCCCTTGGCCGTTGCCGTTAGCCATTAACGCCCGACGAGACAGCCCGCCGCGACCGGAATCATGACCCTGGGACGTTACGACTACGAAAGACGCTACCGCAAACGCATGCGGGCCGGCGTGATCAAGTTCGTGCTGCTGGCGGCACTGGTGCTCGGTGTCGGGTTGTTTTCCTACCAGATGGGGATCGAGCAGCTGAAAGGCCGCGACGTCACCCTGCGGGAGGAGATCGCCACCCTGTCGCGCCAGAAGGCCGAGCTGGAACTGCTGGCCAGCCAGATGCAGCACGCCGCCCGCACCGCGGAGGCGCGCGTCGGCGAGCTGGAAGGCCGCCTGCAGCGCGAGGTGCCGACCGGCGACCTCGCCAAGCTGACGCAACTGGTGTCCGAACGCCTGAAAGGCGGCCTGGACGCCAACCGTCTCGCCTTCGTCATCTCGCAGGCGCAGATTCCGCGCAACTGCCAGCCGACCGACACCAAGCGGTTCACGCTGACCACCCCGCTGATGAAGGGCGGCTCGCGCGGCGTGACCTTCGGCAACGGCACCGTGACCGTCACCGGCGAAGGGCAGTCGGCCCATAATGCGCAGGGCAATGCCGAAAGCTGGTTCGATCCGGGCCAGCCGGTGACCATCCGCATCACCGGCATCGGCGGCAAGGGCACGACCGTCAGCGGCGTGCTGCCGCTGCACCAGTCGCTGGTGGTCGACAACAGCGAGTACCGCTTCACGATCGCCGCCTCCCAGCGCTCCTTCGTGGAGGTCACTGGCGACCGCTGCGCCTATCCCTGAGGCGGAACGGCGAACCCGCGCGGCGACTCTCCACCCGCGTGGATACCCCACATCGTGGCGTAGGCCGCTTCGATGGACCGGGCGAAGCGGCCGGTGTCGAACAGCGGCGCGGTGCCCCGCGCCTGCTCCAGCCGCAGCTTCAATGCCGCCATTTCGGCGGGCTGCCCGGCCAGACGCCGCGCCGTCGCCTCGTACGCGTCCCAGTCCGACACCGCCAGTTCCGGCAGTCCGACCGCGTGCAGCAGGTTGGCGGCCACCCGCCCGGCGAAGGAGCGGCCAAGGACCGTCAGCACCGGCAGGCCGGCCCACAGCGCGTCGCTCGCCGTGGTGTGGGCGCCGACGGGGCTCGAATCGAGGAACAGGTCGGCCAGCCGGTGGCGGGCCAGATGCGCAGGGCCGGGCAGGCGCGGGGCAAAGACCAGCCGCTCCGGTGCCACCCCCCGCTCCGTTGCCGCACGCCGGAGGTTGACCGCGACCTCCGCCGGCCCCTCCAGCAGCCATAGCACCGATCCCGGAACGCGATCCAGAATCCGGCACCAGCGGCCGAACAGTTCAGGGCCGATCTTGTAGGAGGCGTTGAAGGCGCAGAAGACCACGCCGTCGTCGGGAAGCCCGCAGTCGGCGCGGGCCGGCACCGGGCCGATGATGCGCTTGCGGTCGTTCGGCTGGTAGCTGCCGGGCAGATGGACGATGCGCTCGCTGTAGAAGCGCTGGTGTTCGGCCGGGGCCACCACCGGATCGGCGATGACATAGTCGACGGCCGGGCTGCCCAGCGTGCCCGGATAGCCCAGCCACTGTGCCTGTATCGGCGCCGGGCGATGGGCGGCGATGCCGGGGCGAGCGTTCTGGGTGTGGCCCTTGAGGTCGACCAGGATGTCGATGCCGGCCTCGTGGATCAGGCCGGCCGCCTCCCCGTCCGTCATGGCGGACAGGTCAATGAAGCGGTCGAACCCGGCGACCAGCCGCTGGCGCAACGGGCCGCCGTCATCGGGACCATAGGAGCAGCCGACGATCTCGAAACGCTCGCGGTCGTGCCGCTCGATCAGTTCGGCGATCAGAATCGCGGTCGCATGTTCATGGAAGTCGGCGGAAAGATAGCCGATGCGCAGCTTTGGCCCGCGGATGCTGCGGGTCGGAAAAGCGGTGCGGATGCCGCGCGTCTTCCAGGCGGCATAGCGTTCGGCGCAGGCGCGCTCCAGTGCCGGTCCCGCCCCTTCGCCGAGGAAGATCCACGGATGGGCCTGCTGCGTCCGCCCCTCCCGCACCAGCTCGACCAGCCTGCCCGACAGAGCGGTCAACCCGTCCCAGCGGCAGAGATGGCGGCGCTGCTGAACCAGCTGGGCCAGCACCCCGCCGGCGTCGGGCAGGCCGATGCGGAGCGCGCGTTCGAAGCCGACGATGCTCGCCGCGCCGTCTTCCGCCGAGCCGCCGCGCTGCCCGCGTTCCTTCAGTGTCAGGGCGAGGTTCGCCTGCCCCTCGGCCAGATCGGGCCGCAGGCTGAGGCAGGCACGAAAGCCGGCGGCGGCCTTGTCCAAGTCACCGCGGTCTCGGTGGAGGGCGGCCAGGGCCAGCCGGGCGGGCACCAGGGTCGGATCAAGCTCCAGAGCCCGGCGCAGGGCAGGTTCCGCCTCGTCCAGCCGGCCAAGCTCGCGCAGCAGGACGCCCTGGTTGCAGGGGGCGGGGGCGAATTGGGGCATCAGCCGGGCGGCCTCGCCGTAGGCGGCGGCCGCCTCCGCCGGGCGACCAAGCGCCTGGAGGGTCACGCCCCAATTGTAATGGTTGCCGCCAAAATCGGGCAGCCAAGCCAAGGCCTTGCGGTGATGCGATTCCGCTTCCGCAAGGCGGCCCTGGCGCCGCAACGCCTCGCCGAGGTTGGAGCGGGCGACCGCCTCCTCCGGCGTGCCGGCCTGACCCAGCGTGTCGAGGGCCGAGAACAGGGCCGACAGCAGCGCGCCGTCGCCGGGCTTGCCGGCCAGACGGCGGCGCAGGTCGGCGACGGCGCGTTGGCCGGACACGGATACGGAGGTCACTTGCGCTGCCACTGGCCCGAGGCGGTCATCACGAACTGGCCGGCCGGGGTACGCTCGATCAACTGCTGGCCGGCCACCGCCTGGACCTTGTCCAGAGCCGTGCCGTTGCCCTTGGCGATCTCCTGATAACGGGCGAGACGCTGGGCGTTCACCTGCTGCGCCAGCGCCTGGGCCGAGGCCGGCGCACCGGGGACGACGCCGACCATGCCGTCGGGACGCTCGCCCAACTGGCCGGCGGCCTTGGCGGCGGCCAGCGCATCCTGCGCCAAGGCCAGCTGCGGCATGGCGGACACCAGCAGTCCGGCGGCCAGCGCGGACAGGGCGAGCCGGTTGAAACGGCGGCGGCTGATGGAATCGGTCTTCATCACTTCTTCCCCTTCGTGGAAGAGGTCGTGGAGTCGGCGGGCAGGCCGAACAGAGCGGGGTCGTTGCGGATGGCGTCGTCGACGTCGCGCTCCAGCTTGACCCGCACCTCCTGCTCGATCCGGACGTTCAGGTTGATCTCGATGGGCTTGTCGGGCGCTTCGATCTTCACCGTCGGGGCGCAGGCGGCAGCGGCGGCCGAAATCAGCAGAGCAGCCGCAAGGCCGGTAGATTGGAATCTGGTAAGCATAATGGCGGTCAAGGGTCCTTCTGGTCGAAGCCGGTCATCCGGTCCCGCAGCGTGTCGGGGATCCGGTAGACGTCGAGGTTCTGGCGCAGAATCCGGTCGAGCGCGCCGGACAGCTTAAGGTTAAGCGCAACCGGATAGCCATCGTAGAATGACGGGTTCGATCCGCGCAGCGAGAAGCCGGCGCTCAGTTCGCCGCCGGCCTCCCCGTCGATGGTGATCCGCAGCGTGTCGTAATGGAAATCGGTCAGCGCCCCCATCAGCATGGCGGTGGGGCTGCCCTCCTCCCCCTTCAGGGCGGGCGGCGGCTTGGCCGGGTCGTAGCGCAGGGTGCCGGGACCGGACGATTCGAGCACGCCGCCGTCGATTGTCACCTTATCGCCGGCGAACACCACCGGCAGGGTGCCGGCCAGCGTGCCATTGGCCGCCAGTCCGTCGACGGCGATCAGGTTCAGCAGCTTGGCGGCGTCGATCCGGTCGGCATGCAGGGTGACCCGCCCTTTGGGCTTCTCGGGCGACAGCTCGAACGGGTCGGCGCGCAGAAGGCCGCCGGCCCAGTTCCATTCCGCCCGGTCCACATCCAGCCGCCCGTCACGACCATAGCCGAACAGCAGCGTGCCGTCGGTCAGCGGAATGCCGACGTCCAGCAGGCCGATGGACAGCTTCTGCCCGTCCGGGATCACCGGCGGCGACAGGCTGGACAATGCGATGGTGCCGCTGACCCCGGCGACGGTCACCGGCCCGGCGGCACCGGCAAGCCCCTTCACCACCGCCTGTCCGGCCGTGGTCATGCCCTTCGCGGTCAAAGCGACCGTCGCCTTGCCCGACAGGGTGCCCGACGCCTTTTCGAGGAAGGTCGCGGCGAGCGGCGAAACGGCGGCGAGACCGGGGCCATCGGCGGCAAGGCGGAACGGCTTCGCCACCGCCTCCAGCTTTCCGGCGCCGGCGGTCTGGTCATAGCTGCCGTCGAGCGTGACGGTGAGGAGCCCGTTCGCGCCCTTGGCGGTGCCGTCGATCGTCCATGGCCCCTGCCCCGCCTGCACCGCCTGCATTGTGACGGCGAGCGGCACGATGGGCGCCGGCTTGGCGGTGTTGGTCAACTGCCCGACCACGGCGTCAGCGCGCCGGCCATCGCCGTCCTGCGAAAGCCGCAGCACGACCTTGTCGGCGCGCAGTCCGCTGGCGGGCGCATCGAGGCGCGGCGCCTGAAGCTCCGCCGTGACCGCCATGGCATCGGGCGACCAGCGCAGGAGCGGAGTTTCCCCCGCCGGGCACAGCGTCGCCCCCTGCGGCAGGCCGAGCGGCTGTCCGGAGACCATAAGCCGTTCCGCTTTGGCCGGCAGGCAGCCGGCGGGTGCGATGGTCACCGCGCCGCCGTCCATCCCGACCACCAGCGCGCCGGACAGCGTCATGTGCCCCGACATCGGCAGGTCGAGCGTCTTGGCCGCGGCCTCCAGCGGGCCGCTATCGGCGGCGAACTCCAGCCGCAGGCCGCCCCAGCCATCGGCGATGCGCAGGCCGGTGACGGTCACCGCGGCTTCGGTGAAGCCGGCATCGCGCAAGGTCTGCGTCGCCGTCCCGCCGATCAGCGCCGGACCGGCCAGGATCGCACCGCCCAGCCCGACCACGGCCAAGGTCACCGTGACCGCCACCGTGCCGGCTATCGCCCGTCCCAGCCTCAAGCCCCTGTCCTTTCCCCAACGTCCCGTCATGACCGGCATGCCACGTCCATGTCCGGATGAACACCCGGACGAGTGGCCGTCATCCGTGACTTTTGGCGGATCGCCATCCCCGCCAGCGCGGCTTTGCATTCCCGCGCTTTTCCCCTATGGTCCGGGGCGCGGATTTCGGCTCATCGGAGTGTTTCGCATGAAGCGGTGGACCCGCGCATTGCTGGCGGCGCTTTTCGCCACAATCTTCACTGTCTCGTTCTTTACAGTTTCTCAAGGGGAGGCGAAGGCCTTGGATCCGGAAAACACCATTTACCTCGACCTGAAGGACGGTCGCGTGGTGATCGAACTGCGGCCCGACCTGGCGCCGAACCACGTCGCCCGCATCAAGGAACTGACCCGCCAGGGCTTCTATGACGGCGTCGTCTTCCACCGCGTCATCGACGGCTTCATGGCCCAGACCGGCGACCCGACCGGCACCGGCATGGGCGGCTCCGGCAAGAAGCTGAAGGCCGAGTTCTCCAGCGCTCCGCACATCCGCGGCACCCTGTCGATGGCCCGCGCCCAGGATCCGGACAGCGCCGACAGCCAGTTCTTCATCTGCTTCGCCCCGTCCCAGTTCCTGGACCGCCAGTACACCGTCTGGGGCCGCGTGGTCGAGGGCATGGAGTTCGTCGACATGATCAAGAAGGGCAGCCAGTCCCGCAACGGACAGGTCACCGACCCGGACAAGATCATCAAGATGCAGGTCGCGGCCGACGTCAAGTAACGTCGCCTCCGCAGCCGTTCAGGGAAAGGGGGACCGGTGCGCCGGTCCCCCTTTTTCTTGGCACCGATTTCAGTCCGTCAACCGCCGGCCAGCGAATTGGTCATGGCGCGCAGCAGGTCCTTCATCGATTGCGGCCGGTCCTGCCAGCGCATGGCCAGCCCGGACAGCAGCACCTTCTCGAATCTGGGGGCCAGTGCCACGCCCAGTTCGGACGGCTTCGGCACCTTGTCGTTCATGAAACGGGCGGTCGCATCGGGTGGGGTGCGGCCGGTCAGCGCCAGATAGATCGTGGCGCAGAGCGCATAGACGTCCGACCAGGGACCCTGCCGCCCTTCATTGGAATATTGCTCCGGCGGGGCGTAGCCGGGCTTGAGGATCACGGTCAGGCCGGCGCCCGGACGGGCGGTCTGCCTTGCGGCGCCGAAATCCAGCAGCTTGCGGTCGCCGCCGTTGGTCAGGAAGATGTTGTCCGGACTGATGTCGCGGTGGATCAGTCCCTGCTCGTGGATGGCCTGCAGCGCCTTGGCGATCGGCATCACCACCGAAAGCGTCCGCTTCACGTCAATCCGGCCGCCACAATCGGCCAGATATTTCTTCATGGTGCGGCCTTCCAGCAGTTCCATGACCAGATAGGCGGTGGCGTTCTCTTCGAAGAAATCCTGGATGCCGACGATCTCGCGCACGTCGCGCAGGCGGGCGAGCGTCCGCGCCTCCTCCAGGAACTTGGTGAGGCCGGCGGCGAAGGTCTCCGCATGCTCGTCGGAGAAGGGGGAGACGGCCGCGGCGTTGGGAACGCGGGAGATCAGGTTGGATGGATAGTATTCCTTGATGGCCACCTTCACCTGCAGCCGGTCGTCCCATCCCAGATAGGTGGCGCCGAACCCGCCCTGCCCCAGCACACGCCCGGCTCGGTAGCGGCCATGCAGCAGCGTCCCCGGCACCAGATGCACGCCCGGCCGGTTGTCCGATTGGGCCGGGAAGCCGCAGGCGCCGCAGGTCTCCGACCGTCCTTTCGCGGAATAGCAGCTTGGGCACAGCCCCGCCGTATCGTCGGTAACAACGGGGGTGGCGCCTGCCGCATCCCGTGGCTGGCTGGCCGGATGAAGAATTGTCTCGGCACTACGAGCGCCCCGGGACGCCGGAGGCGCCACTTCCACGGTGGCCGGCGGAGCGGGCGGCAAAACAGGCGGGGGTGCGGGCGCGGTCGCCATCTGGCGCAGCCGATCCAGCAGTTCCAGCAGCCTTCTCACCTCCGCCTGGGCGACCTCGCTTTCGGGCTGGGCGAGTTCGGCCTGGAATTGCGGCTGGCGGACGATTTCCAGGATGTGCTGGCGCATCAGCGGCAGGGCGCCATCCTCACGGATCAGGCCGGAACAGGCGACCTCCGCCAGCCGGACGGTGCGGCGGCGCAGGACCGGTTCCACCTGCTTCAGACGAACCGCGAGCTGCCCGGTCTTCACGAAACCATCGACTGCGCGCTCGGCCCGTTCAGCGATTCGCTCGCAGGCGACCGCCGGCAGCGGCGCGGCGCGGATGGCCGCCAGAGCGCGGGCGAAATCGCGCTCCAGCAATGCGGTGTCCGGCGTCTGCACCAGCATGTTCTCGATCAGCAACTCGTTGCAGACCGCCGCGTCGAGCGACGCGAGGATCTCGTCGGCATGCCGTTCGGCGGCCGGGGCAGCAGCGACACGGGTCAGGTAATGGATACGGCAGATCAGGTCCGATTGCCCTTCGCCCATCCCGATGATGGAGCGGCGATAGGCACTGGCCCCGCCCTGCTCCAGTCGGCGCGAGTAGCGGACGGTCAGCGCGTCGGCCATGACCGCACCGCCGACCAGCCCGTCGCGGGTCAGCAGATGCCCGACCAGCGTCTTCAGCATCTCCGCCTCCTGGTCGAAGGCGCCGCGGCCCAGCGGCTGGGGTGCCTTCAACTGGCGGCGGATGCGATCCAGCACCGCGGCCTTCGCATGGGGCAGCTTGCCCTGGCGGAACAGGGCGTTCAGCACGCCGATCCGGTTCGGCCCGATGGCCTCCATGCCGATGCGGCCGAACAGCATGTCGCAGAGGCTGGACAGCAACGTGCCCGGCAGCAGATTGATTCCGAACAATTCCGCCCCGGCGGCGGCGGAGGCTAGGACGTCGCCGATCACCCCATCGACCGCAGCGGCCAGCCGCTCGTCCCGGTCCCACTGGTGCAGTTCAAGCAGACGGTCCAGCTTGCCGTTCCAGCTCTTGATCTCCACCAATTCAAGGGCGATGGCGACACGCAGGTCGTACTCCGCATCGCCGGTGAGGGTCTTGGCCCCCTGGGAGAGCAGCCAGTCCACCGGCTTGCGGCCGCGCGGCATGGCGGCGAAGGCGGTCTGGGCAGCGCGCGCCTTGGCCCAGCTTTCGTCCACCGCGGCGCGGATGGCGCGTTTGCGCGTCTGCTGCTCCTGTCCCGGCGCACGCGCCTGGGCCGCCGCGACCTTGCTCAGGGCCGCCTCGATCAGCGTCCCCTGTTCCAGGCAGGCTTTCAGCGGCTTGGGCAGATGGATCAGTTCGGTCGGGGTCAGGAACAACGGGTCCAGGTACGACCGCAGCACCGTGCCGATCACCAGCCGCGCCGGCAACGCGTGGTAGTCCGGCAGCGAGTCGCACGGCTCCACCTCGTCGAGCGTGGCCATGGCCGACGACGGAGTCGGCATCGCGCGGCTGAGTTGGGGAGTGGACACTCCGGGCCTTTCCTGGACGAGACGAATTGCGCGGCCGGGCTGCAACACCGGCGCCCCTTCCGCGTTGTCGATACAACCGGCATTCCGCACCCGCCGGGGAGCGGTGCCGGACGGGCATCGTCGCGCAAGGAGGGTAAATGACGAGTGTACGATACCCGCATTTTTCGACAAAAACAGGTGAACTGTGTCAGCGTCGAGGCAGCCGGCGCCTTGACGGCGGCGACCGTTTCCTTCGGCTTTCGCATGTGCGATAAGAATCGGGACGCCGACGATGGGAGAAACGCATGATCCGGACGGGCACCATCATCGCGTTGCGGCACGGACCGATGACGCTCACCGCGGCCCCCCTATGCGGCGGTTCGCTGGCGAGCTGGAGCCTGTCCACCGCCGATGGTCCGGTCGAGCTGTTCCGGCGGGCCTCCGACGGCGCGCTGGCCGGAAATTTCGCCCCGGACCTGGCCTGTTTCCCGCTGGTCCCCTTTTCCAACCGCATCGGCGGCGGCCGGTTCGTCTTCCAGGGCCGGGAGGTCGTGCTCGCCACCGATCCCGGATCACCCCACCGCATCCACGGCCATGGCTGGTCATCCCCCTGGAGCGTGGAGGCCGTCGCCGACGATGCCCTGCGCATAGGCTTCGCCCACCGGGCCGACGACTGGCCCTGGAGCTATCGCGCGGCACAGACGGTGGCGCTGGACGACGAAGGGCTGACCGTCACGCTCGACCTCATCAACGACTCGGACAGCGACATGCCGGCCGGGCTGGGGCTGCACCCCTATCTGGTCAGGTCGCCGGGCAGCCGCGTGACCGCCGACGTCCAAACCGTCTGGGAGAATGACGACACCATCCTGCCCTGCCGGAATCGCCCGGTGCCTGCCGCCTGGGACTTCCGTCACGGCGTGACCATGGACCATGTGGCGTTGGACAACGGCTTCACCGGCTGGAGCGGTGCTGCGACGCTGGACCGCCCGCGGGAGCGGCTGCGCCTGACCATGCTGGCCGACGGGCCGGTCGGGCACCTGATCGTCTACGCCCCGCCCGGCGAACCCTATCTGTGCCTGGAGCCGGTCACCCACATGACCGATGCGCTGAACCGTCCGCAGGAACCCGGCGCCGGGGTGATCGCCCTGCCACCGGGTGAACGGCTGTCGATGACCGTGCGTTTCCTCGTGTCACGGCTTTAACGGCAGCGGACGAATTCCGCCGCAAAGCTGGCAGGCGGCTCCATACGCAGGATCAGCCGGTCGAACCGTGGCGAATCAGCCGGCAGAAGCCGCAGGGTCGCCAGCGGTGCCGCCGCCTGGGCTTGAGCCCCTTCCGACGGAGCCGGCGGCAGAAGCGCCACCCCCTGCACGGGGTCTCCGTCGGCCGCCAGGGTGCCATCCAGCGGGAAGAGCTGCATCCGCGGCTCCACGGCGTGGAGGCTGCGGTCGGTGCCGATGTCCAGATAGGAGCTTCGGCAATCGTCGATGGCGGTGCGGTCGGCCGGATCGGCCTTTGCCCAGCGGCCGGCCAGAGTCTCCAGCGAGACCTTGCGGCTGATCGGCGGCACCGGCGGCTGGGGCGCGGCGAACCGGCGGGCAGCGGCGCCGGTGACGGACAGCGGCAGATCGCCGACCGGCCGGGACCGGGACTGCCGCTCCGCCTCCAGCGCCGCCGTGCGCTTGCGGATGACACGCGCCAGGCAATCCGCGCGCGTCTTTGCCAATTTCGCGTCGGCCAGATCGGCCGCGGTCACCGGGCAGGTCTCGTCCCGCTTTGCCCGCCAGACGGTCTGGCTGTCCTCGATCGCCGCACGGCCGCTGTCGTCGGTGGTGGCGCCAAGGGCCGCCAGCGCCGCATCCATCGCCGCACCGGCCGCCGCCAGCTTCGCATCGCGGCACATCAACTGCGCGGTCGGCGTCTCCGCCGCCTCGCAGCCGGGCGCTGCCGCCTCGGGAGCGGCGGCCTCCGGCGGGGGAGTGTCCGCCGGAGCCGAAAGGGCCGGGACCGCAGTCAGAACCGCGAGCAGGGAGCCGGCAGCCAGGAAACCGCCAACCAGGGACAGGGCGCGCATCGCAGGAAACCTTGGATAAGGAAGCGGAACGTCACGAAGCGGGGAAGGCCTCCAGCACGGCCTTGACCTGACGCTGGAAATCCTGGTCGGTGCGATAGCGCGTCACGACCGACTTGTCACGCTCCACGAAAAACAGCATGTCGTCGCGGCTTGGCAACATGCGCGGATTCGGCTTTTCCAGCAGTTCGCCGTTCCAGTCGATCCGCGCCATGAAGTAGACCGCGCGGGCGAACAGCATGAACAGCTTGTTGTCCGGTGCCAGCTTCTCCCGCCGCAGCAGCGCATAGTAATAATAGTTTCGGCCATGGAAATAGTTGGTGTGGATCGCCTGCAGCGCCGCGAATTTCTCGTCCGGACTGTTGACCTTCTTGATCTGCCTTTCCAGGCGAAAGCCCGCGAAGAAATACTCCCGCGCCTCGTGCTCGAAGGAAAAGGCACTGCCCTTGATCAGGGCCATCTGCTCGCCGTACCGCTTCAGCGCGCGGGTCATCAGCAGTTCGAGAAAGCGCCGCTCCACCGCGAACCTGTCGGGGATGGTCGGCAGCATCTCGAACACATGGCGCAGGTGATAGGGATGACGCACGACGACGACCGGAACAGACAGCTTCCTGTTCTTTGCCGGCGCCCGCTTTTCCGCCACCAGCGTGACGGCGGGCGACAGCGAGGCCATGGTCGCCTGGATCGTGTCGTGCAGCTTCCAGCGCAGCTTGGTGTCGGCCGATTGGCTGCCGAGGTTCATGCGGGCGAAAAACCGCTTCACACGGCTGCCGAAGGTTTCCTTCGGCAGTTTGTGCGTCGGCAGGTTGGGGACGATCAGCGGATTGCCAAGAATGTCGGCCGACGGAGGCAGGGGCTTGAAATTGAAGTATTTTCCGGTGACGACACCCCGTCCGGCGCCGCCGGGGCCGGTATCGCCCGAACCGCTCGCACCGCGGTTGCCGCCCATGAGTGAAGAAGCCGCCACCGACACCATCCAGACGCGAGTTCCCGCCGCCGCGATACTCCGATCGCTTAGGATATAAAGGGTAACGCGAACGGAAGAAAGCCGCAGCGCGCGTCATCCGCAACTTCGTGACTTTTTCGCAACTGCGGTAGGATCGGTGCCGGGGCGCTCTGTCGGGTCCGATTCAACGGTGTTACCGTTGCATCGGCGACCCTGGACCAAACCGGGGCGCGAACATCATCGAACAGGCATGAGGCGGGGTTTTCCATGGCGATCCACGTCGCGCTGAACCATAAGACGATCTATCGTTACGACCGGCCGGTGTCGCTCGGCCCACAGATCATCCGGTTGCGGCCGGCGCCCCATTGCCGGACACCGATCCTCAGCTATTCCCTGAAGGTCACGCCCAAACAGCACTTCCTGAACTGGCAGCAGGATCCGCAATCGAATTTCCAGGCCCGCTTCGTCTTTCCGGAAAAGACGCGCGAGTTCATCGTCGAGGTCGATCTGGTCGCCGAGATCGCCGCGATCAACCCCTTCGACTTCTTCCTGGAGGAGAAGGCGAGCCACATCCCCTTCGTCTACGAAGACTGGCTGCTGCGCGAGTTGCGCCCGTACCTGGAGACGGAGGAGCCGGGGCCGGAACTGACCGCCTATCTGAAGGACATTCCGCGGGAAAGGACGCCGACCATCGATTTCCTGGTCGCGGTCAACCAACGGCTGCAGCAGGACATCGGTTATGTCATCCGGATGGAGCCCGGCATCCAGAGCTGTGCGGAGACGCTGACCAGGCGCACCGGCTCCTGCCGCGATTCGGCCTGGCTGCTGGTGCAGATCCTGCGTCACCTGGGTCTGGCCACCCGCTTCGTCTCCGGCTACCTGATCCAGTTGACCGCCGACCAGAAGGCGCTGGACGGTCCGTCGGGTCCGGAGAGCGACTTCACCGACCTGCATGCCTGGGTGGAGGTGTTCCTGCCCGGGGCCGGCTGGGTCGGGCTGGACCCCACCTCCGGCCTGCTGGCGGGCGAGGGGCACATTCCGCTGGCCTGCACGCCGGACGCCTCCTCCGCCGCCCCCATCTCCGGCCTCGTTGACGAAGCGGAGGTCGAATTCGGCCATGAGATGTCGGTCACCCGCATCTACGAGGCGCCGCGCGTCACCAAGCCCTACACCCCGCAGCAATGGGCGGCGATCGAAGCGCTGGGCCACCGGGTCGACGAGGATCTGAAGGCCGAGGACGTCCGCCTGACCATGGGCGGGGAGCCGACCTTCGTCTCCATCGACGACATGGACGGCGCCGAGTGGAACACCACCGCGCTGGGTCCGCAGAAGCGCAAGATGGCTGCCGACCTGATCCACCGGCTGATGGCCCGCTTCGCTCCCGGCGGCCTGCTGCATTTCGGCCAGGGCAAATGGTATCCCGGCGAATCGCTGCCGCGCTGGGCGATGACGCTCTACTGGCGCCGCGACGGCGAGGCGCTGTGGGCGAACCGCGACCTGCTGGCGCGCGAGGATACCGACTACGGCCACACCGCCCAGGATGCCGGCGTGTTCCTGATGGCGCTGGCAAAAAGGCTGGGTCTCGACCCGAACCTCGTACTCGGCGCCTATGAGGACCCCTGGCACTATCTGCGCAAGGAATCGCAGCTTCCGGTCAATGTCGATCCGCTGAACAGCAAACTGGATGACAAGGAGGAGCGTGAGCGGCTGACCCGCGTCTTCACCCGTGGCCTGAACGAGCCGGTGGGCTTCGTCATGCCGATCAACCGGCGCATGACCCAGCAAGGGCCGGTCTGGCTGTCCAGCACATGGCCGCTGCGCCAGGAGAAGCTGCTGCTGATCCCCGGCGACAGCCCGGTCGGCTACCGCCTGCCGCTGGGCTCGCTGCCCTGGGTGTCGAAGTCCGATTATCCCTATGCCTGGGAGACCGACCCGTTCGAGGAGCGCGGCCCGCTGCCGCCGCACCCGGTGCAGCGCCGGCAGGAGATCCGCGGTGCCGTTCAGGAATCCGATCGCGGCGTCCACACCGACAAGCGGATCGCCCAGCGTCAGCGCATCATGGCGGAGATACGCGACGAACTGCCGGAGGAAGGCAAGTCGGCCTGGTGGGTGGTGCGCACCGCCCTGAGCTGCGAGGCGCGCAACGGGCGCCTGCACCTGTTCATGCCGCCGATGAGCACGCTGGAAGACTATCTGGCGATGCTGGTGGAGATCGAGGCGACGGCGGTCGAGCTGGAGATGCCGGTCGTGATCGAAGGCTATCAACCGCCGAAGGACCCACGCCTGAACTCGCTGGCCGTCACCCCCGATCCCGGCGTGATCGAGGTGAACATCCACCCCGCCCACAGCTGGGACGATCTGGTGCGCAACACCATCGCGCTGTACGAAGATGCGCGCCAGTCCCGCCTGGGGGCGGAGAAGTTCATGATCGACGGGCGCCATTGCGGCACCGGCGGCGGCAACCATGTGGTGATGGGCGGCGCCACCGCGGCCGACAGCCCCTTCCTGCGCCGTCCCGACCTGCTGCGCAGCCTGATCACCTACTGGCAGAACCACCCTGCCCTGTCCTACGTCTTCTCCGGCCTGTTCATCGGCCCGACCAGCCAGGCTCCGCGCGTGGACGAGGCGCGCGATGACCAGCTCTATGAGTTGGAGATCGCCTTCAACCAGATCGATCAGGCGGCGGCGAGCGGCAATTGCCCGCCCTGGCTGGTCGACCGGGTGCTGCGCAACCTGCTGGTCGACGTGCAGGGCAACACCCACCGGGCGGAATTCTGCATCGACAAGCTCTATTCGCCGGACAGCTCCACCGGCCGCCTTGGCCTTGTCGAGTTCCGCGCCTTCGAGATGCCGCCGCACGCGGAAATGAGCCTGACCCAGCAGCTTCTGATGCGGGCGCTGGTCGCGCGCTTCTGGAGGCACCCCTACAAGGGCAAGCTGGTGCGCTGGGGCACCGAACTGCACGACCGCTTCATGCTGCCGCATTTCGTCCAGCAGGACATGGCCGACGTGCTGCAGGACCTGCGCGACCATGGCTATCCGCTGGAGGACAGCTGGTTCGCGCCGCACTTCAACTTCCGCTTCCCGGTCTATGGCCATGTCAGCCAGCGTGGCATCACCATGGAACTGCGCATGGCGCTGGAGCCCTGGCACGTCCTGGGCGAGGAGCCGGGCGGCGGCGGCACGGTGCGCTACGTCGACAGCTCCGTGGAGCGGGTACAGGTCCGCGTCACCGGCCTGATCGACGCCCGCCACGTCATCACCTGCAACGGCCGGCGCGTGCCGCTGATCCCGACCGGGGTGGAGGGCGAATTCGTCGGCGGCGTGCGCTATCGCGCGTGGCAGCCGCCCTCCTGCCTGCATCCGACGATTCCCGTCCACACCCCGCTGATCTTCGACATCCTCGACAGCTGGGCCGGCCGGTCGATCGGCGGCTGCACCTATCACGTCATGCATCCGGGCGGCCGCAACTACGAGACCTTCCCGGTCAACGCCAACGAGGCGGAGGGCCGCCGTCTGGCCCGCTTCTTCCCCTTCGGCCACACCCCCGGCCCGATGGACGCCCCGGCGGAGGAACGCAACCCGCAATTCCCGATGACCCTGGATCTGCGGCGGGGCTGAAGCCTATCGCCCATGGTGATAAACGCCCTCTCCCGCCTCTCGCACAAACTTCGTTTGTGCTGACGGCGTCAGGCGGATCGAAGATCCGCTGAGAGCCCCGGGAGAGGGCGCTTCACGCATGACCGCCCCGTCATCCATTTTTCAGCGTCATAACGCGATAGTACTACCCGTATAACGGTTATCGAATTTACCCTCATCGGTCGAAGGCCAAAGCGCTACACACCAGATGAGGGAATAACAGGGATGAAGCTGCCCTTCTACGCGACGCTGGCGGCCGCCGCGCTGCTGCTCAGCTCCTGCGCCGAGCCGCCGCAGCCGCCCCGCCCGGTGCCGGTCAAGCCGCCGGTCGAGGTCAACGGCCTGTGGTACCTGGACCAGGGTTGGTCGGACGAGGCCCGCCAGTGGTACTACAACACCACGCAGGGCTCGCAGATCATGCGCTATGACTGGTTCATGGCGTTGGAGGATCCGCAGACCAAGCAGCCCTTCGTCAAGAGCATCACCCGCTACGGCTATGCCGCCGGCACCGCCAGCAGCTGGAACCCCGATCTGCTGCCGGTCGGCTTCGTCAAGGACACCGATCCCGACAAGACCACCTGGTTCGGGATGACCTGTGCCGCCTGCCACACCGGCGACGTGACGGTGAACGGCAAGACCATGCGCATCGACGGCGCGGTCACCACCGGCGACCTCTACGGCTTCATCAGCGGGCTGAGCGGCGCGGTCCACACCATCGTGACCAGCGATGCGGCCTTCCAGCCCTTCGCCACCCGCGTGCTGGGCACCGGTGCCACCGATCAGCAGAAGCTGGCGCTGTACAACGACCTGAAGGCCTTCGACCAGTCCTTCGCCGCCTTCGTCGCCGCCAGCACCCCGGACACGCCCTGGGGGTCGATGCGCACCGACGCCTTCGGCATGATCTTCAACCGGGTTTCGGCGATCGACCTGAACCTGCCGAAGAACAATCGCGCGCCGAACGCCCCTGTCAGCTATCCCTTCCTGTGGGATGCGCCGCACCAGCCGCGGGTGCAGTGGAACGGCCTGCTGCCGAACGCCACCGCCTTCGATGCGCTGGGCCGCAATGCCGGCGAGGTGCTGGGCGTGTTCGGCAAGGTGGCGCTGAAGCCGCCGGCCGACGCCGCGCACTACTATTACAAGTCGACGGTCCGCGGCCGGAATCTGGTCGACATGGAAAACCAGCTGCGCAAGCTGCGCTCGCCGGTGTGGCCGGACAGCCTTGCCGGCAATGTCGACATCGTCAAGGCGGCGGCCGGCGAGACGATCTACAAGGAAAGCTGCCAGAGCTGCCACGCCGTCCTGCCGCGCGGCGAGACTTACACCACCGCGCCGATCGAGATGGTGCCGCTGTTCAACTGGGTGAAGCCTGACGATGCCAAGGCGGTGATCGCAGCCTTCGGCACGATCTGCACCAAGGGCGTCGATGCCGCCGTCTCCGCCGGAATGGTGACGGTCAACTATGCCGCCGACCCGAAGATGGCGGTCGATGCGCTGTGCCGTCAGGTCGATACCGGCGTCCTCGCCAACGTCGCCATGCCGCCGCAGCTGCTGGGCGGCAAGCCGCTGAAGAACCCGGATCTGGCGGCCAACCTGCTGTCCAACGCGGTGATCGGCGCGATCTTCGGCGATCTGGTGCGTGAACAGGGCCTGCTGGCCGACCTGCTGAAGGGCGACAACGCCCCGGCGCCGTGGCTGACCGCCAGCGCGCCGGCCGGCTGGTCGCCCGAATCGCAGACGAAGGGCGGCACGCTCGACACCACGCCCTTCGTGAAGCCGGGCGCCAAGATGACCGCCGACCACCAGAAGGTGATCGCCGCCCTGACCGGCCGCGGCGAGAGCAAGCCGACCGTCGGCGCGGTTCCCGCCGGTGGCCGTGCGGCGAAGGCGGCTGCCGCTCCGGCGAAGTCCACCTCCGGCGGGGCGACCGCCGACGAGGAGGCGCTGGCCGGCACCATCAAGCAGCTGCTGGCCTACAAGGCGCGTCCGCTGGACGGCGTGTGGGCTACGGCGCCCTTCATGCACAACGGGTCGGTGCCCAACCTGTATGAGATGCTGCTGCCGGCGTCCCAGCGGTCGGTGACCTTCCGCATGGGCAGCACCTCCATCGACCCGGTCAAGGTCGGCGTGGATTCCTCCGCCAAGGATGCCACCTTCGTCTATGACACGACCAAGCCCGGCAACCACAACAGCGGCCACGAATTCGGCGTCGGCCTGACCGACGACCAGCGTTGGCAGCTGGTGGAATACCTGAAGACGCTCTGACCGTTTCCGGGATCTCCGCTGCATCCGGCAAGCCGGAGCGTCGCCATCCGCGGCGCTCCGGCTTTTTTCATTCATAAGGGTCGCCCATGGCCCAGGCGGCTGCGAACGGATATGGGCGGAATCTTTCCTCTTTCGGATGGATCGGCCGGCCGCCAGCCTTGCATCGCCGGGCGGGGACGTTCAGACTGTTGCTTCCTTCATAGGCAATACGCACCAGTCCGACCTTGTCCCAATCCGACCAGCCATTCCGCGCGCCGGCATCCGTGATCCCGTCCGGGATGCCGCCGGTTCCCTTCACTCAGGGATCGCTGTTCGGCGAGGCCGACGCCATCGGCTATGGCTCGGGCCAGGTCTATGACGAGATGGTGAACGGCCAGGGCCGGCTTCGGCCGCACTGGCAGACCTTCATGAGCACGCTTGGCCCCCTCGACGCCGAACAGATGGCGCAGCGCTGGGAGGAGGCGCGGCGGCTGCTGCACCAGAACGGCGTCACCTACAACATCTACGGCGATCCCAATGGGATGGAGCGGCCCTGGCCGCTCGACATGATGCCGCTTCTGCTGCCGGCCCATGAATGGAAGGCCATCGAATCGGGGCTGATCCAGCGGGCGTCGCTGCTGAACGCCATTCTGACCGACCTGTACGGGCCGCAGACGCTGACCCGTTACGGCCGGCTGCCGCCGTCGGTGATCCATGCCGACCCCGGCTTCCGCCGCGCGGTCCACGGCATCCGGGTGCCGAACGACGTGCATCTGCACTTCTACGCCGTCGACCTCGCCCGCGCGCCGGACGGGCGCTGGTGGGTGCTGTCCGACCGCACCCAGGCGCCGAGCGGAAGCGGCTATGCGCTGGAAAACCGCGCGGTGATCGCCAAGGTGCTGCCCGACAGCTTCCGCCATTGCCAGGTGGAGCGGCTGACCGGCTTCTTCGACACCTTCAAGGAGACGTTGCTGTCCATCGCGTCCCGGAATGGCGGCACCAACGGCGGCGCCGGCAGCGGACGGGCTCCGCGCGTGGTCCTGCTGACCCCGGGTCCCTACAACGAAACCTATTTCGAGCACGTCTATCTCGCCCGCTACCTCGGCCTGACGCTGGTGGAGGGGGCGGACCTGACGGTGCGCGACCGGACGGTCTATCTGAAGACCCTGTCGGGGCTGGAGCAGGTGGATGTGATCCTACGCCGGCTCGACGCCGATTTCGCCGATCCGCTGGAGATGCGCGCCGACAGCTCGCTCGGCGTCGCCGGGCTGATCGAGGCGGTGCGGGCCGGCAATGTGGTGATGGCCAACGCGCTGGGTTCCGGCCTGATGGAATCGATGGCGATGAAGTCGTCGCTGCCGACGCTCTGCCGCCATCTGCTGGGGGAGGAACTGCGGTTGCCCGGCGTCGCCAGTTGGTGGTGCGGCAACGACGCGGAACGCGCCTACGTCATCGACCATCTCGACGGGCTGGTGGTCAAGCCGGCCTTCCCGTCGCTGTCCTTCGAGCCGATCTTCGGCGCCCAGCTGTCGGCCGCTGAGCGCTCCGTCCTCGTCGAGCGGATCAAGCGCCGTCCCTGGTATTTCGTGGCGCAGGAGCAGATGGCGCTCTCCACCGCGCCGGTCTGGCAGGATGGCCGGCTGCAGCCGCGCCCGCTGGTGCTGCGCGTCTTCCTCTGCGCCACCCCCAGCGGCGGCTATGCGGTGATGCCCGGCGGCCTGACCCGCGTTTCGAGCGAATCCGGCCGGCTTGTGGTGTCGATGCAGAGCGGCGGCGGCAGCAAGGACACCTGGATCCTGGCACCGCGCCGGGCCGACGTCTCCTCCACCCAGCCGCGCCCGGCACTGGCGACGGAGCCGACGGCCAGTGGCGCCCGCCCGTCCGCCAACGACCTGCCCAGCCGCGTCGCCGACGGCCTCTATTGGCTCGGCCGCTATGCCGAGCGGGCGGAGGGTGCTTTGCGCCTGCTGCGCGCCACCCAAAGCCGGCTGATCGACAGCAACATGCCGGGCGCCACCCTGCAGCTTCGCCCGTTGCTCGACCTGCTCAGTTCGCAGAGCATGATTCCGGCGGAGATGGCGCGGGTGACGGAGAGCGGCGCCAACCGCGGGCTGCGCGAGGCGCTGCACGCGGCGGTGACCGACCCCGACCATCCCAACAGCCTGCGCTCCCAGGTGCTGCGCCTGCACCGCACCGCATATTCAGTGCGCGACCGCCTGTCGATGGACATGTGGCGGGTGGTGTCGGCGATCGACCGCCAGACCCAGCCGCCGAAGGGCCGGATGGACGCGGCCTCGCTGCTGCTGCGGCTGGACGACGTGATGATCACGCTGGCCGCCTTTTCCGGCCTCGAGCAGGAAAGCATGACGCGGGGCGCCGGCTGGCGCTTCCTCGACATCGGACGGCGGATCGAACGCTCGTTGCACATGATCGCGCTGATGCGCGGGGTCCATGTCGCCGACCTGGACCGAGAGGACGAGCCGGTGCAGGCCGCCACCCTGTCGGTGCTGCTGGAACTGGGCGAGAGCGTGATGACCTACCGCGCACGCCACCTGACCAGCGTGCTGCGCACCCCCGTGCTCGACCTGCTGCTGGGGGAGGAGGCCAATCCGCGCGCGCTGGCTTTCCAGCTTGCGGCGCTGGACCGCCACATGCGGGCGCTGCCCAGCCAGGGCGTCGGTACCGGGACGGACCCGACCGGCGGCGCGCTGGCCATCGTCGCCGCCGCGCGCAACAGCCTGGAACGGACCGACGCGATGGCGTCCGGCGAGGGGTTGCGCACGCTGCTCGACACGCTGGCGATGTCGTTGCCCGATGTGTCCAACTTCCTGGCGCACGCCTATTTCAGCCATGCCTTCGCACGATCGGCCTGACGCGATGACGCCCCCTTCCCCCGCTCCCGGCCCCTCCGCCAGCAGTGGCGGCCTTTCCACGCGCTATCGCGTGCGCCACGCCACCGCCTACGATTATGGCGAGGATGTGCCGATCTCCCACCATCTGCTGCATCTCAGCGCCCGGCCGCACCCGCGCCAGCGCATCCGGCGCAGCCTGCTGACCATCGATCCGGTACCGGCGGTGCGGGCGGAGCGGGTGGATTATTTCGGCAACACCGTCACCTATGTCGCGGTTCAGGAACCGCACCGGACCTTCTCCGTAATCGCCGAAAGCGAGGTGGAGGTGTTCGAGCCGCCGGCGCTGGTTCCGAACGACTCGCAGCCGTGGGAACAGGTGCGCGACAGCCTGCGCGGTCTGACCGGGCCGGACGACGGGGCGGAGATCACGCAATATTGCTTCGACAGCGCGCTCGTCGCGTCCAGCCCGGAGTTGCTGGAGTATGCCCGGGGAAGCTACACCCCCGGCCGCCCGGCGGTGGCGGCGGCCATCGACCTGATGAACCGCATCAACCGCGAATTCGCCTTCGACCCCACCGCGACGACAGTGGCGACGCCGCTGGCGGCGGTGATGCGCAACCGTCGCGGCGTCTGCCAGGACTTCGCCCATATCGCCGTCGGCTGCGCCCGCGCCGTCGGCCTGCCGGCGCGCTATGTCTCCGGCTATCTGCGCACGCTGCCCCCGCCGGGACAGCCGCGGCTGGTCGGCGCCGACGTCAGCCATGCCTGGGCATCGGTCTGGTGCGGGATCGCCGCCGGCTGGCTCGACATCTGCCCGACAAACGCCTGCGTCGCCAATCGGGATTTCATCACCGTAGCCTGGGGGCGCGATTACGACGATGTCAGCCCGGCTCGTGGCGTGCTGGTCGGCGGGGCCGGCCATGGCCTGACCGTCAGCGTGGACGTCGAACCGCTGGAGGACTGAGCGAACCCGCTCAGGCTTCCTGCGGCAAGCCCAGCATGCGGTGCAGCGTCTCGCAAATGGTGCGCGGATTCACGGGCTTGCTAAAGATCTCCAGCGGCTTCCAGCGCTCGTGTTTCAGGTCGCTGTCCTGGGTCAGGTAACCGGTCATCACCACCACCGGCAGGGTGGCATCCCGTTCGCGGATTTCCCGGATCAGCGTCTGGCCGTCCATACGCGGCATGCGAAGGTCGGTGACCAATGCGTGCACCCGCTCATTGGCATAGCGCTCCAGCGCCTCCACGCCATTGGCGGCGACAGTCACGCGGAAGCCCTTGAAGGTCAGGAAATCCTCCAGCGCCATCGCCGCCAGCACCTCGTCCTCCGCGATCAGGATGTGCAACGGATCAGGCATGCGAGAACTCCCTGTCGGATGAGGAGACCGGCTGGCTCGGCAGGGTGATGCTGAAGCGGACGCCGCGGCTTCCTTCCTCCAGCTCGACGTTGCGGGCCTCGATCCGTCCGCCCATGCCGTCGATGATGCCGTAGCCGATCGACAGGCCAAGGCCGGATCCCTTCCCGACTTCCTTGGTGGTGAAGAAGTGATCGAAGATCTGCGGCAACACCGTGGGGTCGATGCCGCCGCCGTCGTCGGTCACCTGGATGACCACGCTCTGTCTGTCCGGGTCGTCGCCGACTGCCACCATGATGCGTCCCGCTTTCCCACCATTTGCACGAAGCGCGACGATAGCATCGCGCGCGTTCGAAAAAAGGTTGAGTATCACCTGCTCCAATTCAAGGGGGCGTCCGGTTACCGGCAGTTGCGCCGAGCCTGCGCTCTCGACGATCTCGATGTCTTCCAGCGCATATTGATGGCGCACAAGCTCGACAGCACTCTGCACGCAATTGGCGGGTTGGAAGGCCCGCATGCCGCCGCCATCCCGCCGGCCGAAGGTGCGGACGTGATCGATCAGCTTGCCCATGCGTTCGGTCTGCTCGATCACCAGTTTCAAGGCCTTTTCGGCACGGGCCGGTTCGAGCAGATTTTCCTGCAGGCGGTTCAGGGTGTTTTCGGTCCAAAGCCTGATGACGTTCAGCGGCTGGCTCATCTCGTGCGCCATGCCGGCGGCCAGCGTGCCCAGCGTCGCCAGCTTGGAGGTCTGGACCACCTCCTCCTGCAGGCGTTTGCGCTCGGTCACATCACGGCCACTGCCCAGAATTTGGATTACCCGTCCGGCGGCGTCCTTCACCGGCACCAGCATGGTGTGGAAGACGCGCTGACCGGCCGGCATGTCCAGCGTTTCTTCGTAATCAATGGTCTTACCGCTATCGCGGCAGGCGGTGTACCGGGGAATCACCAGATTGGCCAACTCCGGCGCCACAGCATCCCGGACACGGCGGTCACGCAATTGTTCAGGGTCCAGGCCGCCGATCCGCGCCAGCGCCGGGTTGATCGCCTCATAGGCGAAATCACCGTCCGGAAGGACCTGGACGATGAACAGCGCCTCGGCCAGATTGTTGAAGAAGCCGGAATAGCGGGTTTCCATCTCCCGCCGTGTCGCCACCTCCAGCGCCAACGCCCGGTTGCTGGCCTCCAGTTCACGTGGGCTGGGCAGGGCCAGCAGGCGCGGCATCAGCCACCAGAGTGCCCCCGCCGTCGCCAGAGAGGCCAAGGCGGTGATGAACTTCACCAGCCCTTCCAGCACATAGTCGGGAGTCCACAGCGTCCAGACCGACAGGAAATGGGTGGTGCCGCAGGCTATGATGAACAGCGCGAACAGCAGCGCCACCCAACCGAAGGCCACGTCACGGCGCCGCATGACGAAATAGGTCAGCGCCACAGGGATGGAGAAATAGGACAGGCCGATCAGTATATCGGACCCGACATGCAGCATCAGGATATCGGGGCGCCAGAGCAGGCAGACCCCATGGGGTATGAACCCGCCGCTATCCAGAAGCTCGTCCAATCCCGTTGCCATGTCCGCCTCTTTTCCGACCATACCCGTCCGACGGAGGCCATCGCTTAAGTGTCGAAACCATCACACGCACCCGCACAAGGTCCGCCACCGGACCGACGCCGTCAAGCCGTCAGTCCGTTCAGGTTGAGCTGTACAGATTTGTCTCATGGAGAGACGCCCGCCCACGGCCTATGCCGGGTGACGGGCGTCGATTTCATGCGGCCGTGTGGACCTTGCGGTTCTGCTCGCGGGTCTTCAGGAAGCGCAGCGCCGGGAAATCCTCCTGCGCGCGGTTCAGATGCCAGGCATTGCGGGCCAGGAACACCAGGGCGCCGTCATGGTCCTCCGCCAGTGCCGAGCGGTTCAGCTCGATGAACTTCTCCAACTGGACCTTGTCGTCGGTCTCGACCCAGCGGGCGGCGTCCAGTCCGGCTCCTTCGAAGCGGGCGGCGATGCCATATTCCGCCTCGATCCGCGAGGCCAGCACTTCGAACTGCAGTTGTCCGACGACACCGACGACCCAGTCGGCACCGGTCAGCGGCTTGAACACCTGGGAGGCGCCCTCTTCGGCGAAATGCTCCAGCGCCTTGCGCAGATGCTTCACCCGCATCGGATCGTCCGGTCGGACGCGCTGCAGCAGTTCCGGCGCGAAGCTGGGCACGCCGGTGAAGCGCAGATCCTCGCCCTCCGTCAGCGTGTCGCCGATGCGCAAGGACCCGTGGTTGGGGATGCCCATGATGTCGCCCGGCCAAGCCTCTTCCGCCACCTCGCGGTCGCGGGCCAGGAACAGCACGGCGTTGTTCACCGCCATCAGCTTGCCCGAGCGGATGTGCTTCAGCTTGGCACCCCGCTTGTAGCGGCCGGAGCAGAGACGGACGAAGGCGATGCGGTCGCGGTGGTTCGGGTCCATGTTGGCCTGGACCTTGAACACAAAGCCGGTGACCTTCTCCTCATCCGGCTGGACGGTGCGCGGATCGGCCGGTTGCGGACGCGGCGGCGGGGCGTTCTCCGCCAGACCGGACAGCAGTTCGCGCACGCCGAAATTGTTGATGGCGGAGCCGAAATAGATCGGCGTCAGATGACCGGCGCGATAGGCCTCCAGATCGAAGGCCGGCATCAGGCCGCGCGCCATCTCGACCTCTTCGCGCAGCTTGGCGACGGCGTGGGCGGGCAGCAGCTCGTCCAGACGGGGATCGTCCAGGCCGTTGCACTCGATACCTTCGTCGATCTCGTCGCCCTTGCTGCGGTCCATCAGGATCAGCCGGTCGCGGATCAGGTCGTAGCAGCCGAGGAAGTCGCGGCCCATGCCGATCGGCCAGCTGGCCGGCGTGACCTCCAGCGCCAGCGCGCTCTCGATCTCCGAGATCAGGTCGAAGGGATCGCGCGCCTCGCGGTCCATCTTGTTGCAGAAGGTCATGATCGGCACGTCGCGCAGACGGCAGACCTCGAACAGCTTCAGCGTCTGCGCCTCGATGCCCTTCGCGCCGTCGATCACCATCACCGCACTGTCGACCGCGGTCAGCGTGCGGTAGGTGTCCTCCGAGAAATCCTCGTGGCCCGGCGTGTCGAGCAGGTTGAAGGTGCGCCCGTCGAAATCGAAGGTCATGACGGAGGCGGTCACCGAGATGCCGCGCTCGCGCTCCACCTTCATCCAGTCCGACTTGGCGCGCCGCTGCTCGCCGCGCGCCTTGACGGCACCGGCCATCTGGATGGCGCCGCCGAACAGCAGCAGCTTTTCCGTGAGCGTGGTCTTACCGGCGTCGGGGTGCGCGATGATGGCGAAGGTCCGACGGCGGGAGACGGCGTCCTGAAGTTCGGACATGCGCTAAGTCCCGTGACAAGAGAAGGTGATCGTGAGAACGGCGAAAGGGCCGACAGGCGAAACACGCCCATCGGCCCCCGTCGCATTACATAGCAGTGCCAGCCCTGGGATTCCAGAGCCTTGGGATCGGGCTCGGCCGCCTGTCTTACAGTGCCAGCTCGGCGATCTGCACCGCGTTCAGAGCGGCGCCCTTCAGCAGCTGGTCGCCGCAGACGAACAGGTCGAGGCCATGATCACCGAACACCAGGTTGGTGCGGATGCGGCCGACTTCGACGTCATACTGGCCGGTGGCGTTCAGCGGCATCGGGTAGGCGCCGTTGGCCGGATCGTCCACCACCTTCACGCCGGCGGCATCGGCCAGGACGGCGCGGGCGGCGTCGGGCGTGACCGGCTGGATCGTCTCCAGCGTGATGGCTTCGGAGTGCGCGCGGTAGGTCGGGATGCGGACGGCGGTGCAGCTGACCAGCAGGTCCGGGACCTCCATGATCTTCCGCGTCTCCCAGGTCACCTTCATCTCCTCCTTCGTGTAGCCGTTCTCCTGGAAGGCATCGATCTGGGGGATCAGGTTGAAGGGGATCGGGTGGCGGAACACGCTGTTGGTGACCGGCTTGCCGTCCAGCTGGTTGCGCGTCTGCTCCTCCAGCTCGGCCATGCCCTCGGCACCGGCGCCGCTGGTGGCCTGATAGGTGGAGACGATGGCGCGCTTGATGCCGAAGGCCTTGTGCAGCGGCCCGAGGGCCACGACGGCGATGGCCGTGGTGCAGTTCGGGTTGGCGATCAGGCGCGAACCTGCAGCGTACGCCTCGCGGAAGACGTGGGCGTTGATTTCCGGAACGATCAGCGGGATGTCGGCGTCGTAGCGGAAGGCCGAGCTGTTGTCGATCACCAGCGCGCCGGCCGAGGCCAGATCCTTGGCATGCGCCTTGGCGAAGTCGCCCGAGACCGCCAGCAGGACAACGTCATAGCCCTTCACCACCGCGGCGTCGAAGGCCTGCAGGGTCAGGGCGCCGTAGGGGGTCTCCTGCACCTTGCCGGCCGAGCGCTCTGAGGCGAACAGGCCGAGTTCGGCGACCGGGAAATTGCGGTCGTGCAGGACCTTGACCATCTCGCGGCCGACGGCGCCGGTGGCGCCGACCACGGCGACGCGGAGGGACTTGGAAGAAGCGGAGGCGTTGTTGCTGCTCATGGCGGGGTTCCGTCCTGTCTATCGCACTGTTGATCGGACCGGCCTATCGGTCGTTCGGACAGCGGACCCCGGATACGACGAGGCCCCGTCCGTTTTCCGGCGGGGCCTGCCTCGTGGAAGAAACGCTGGTCGATCCGATCAGCACGCACCACGCCGCTGCCCGCCGAAGCGAGTCGCTTTTTTGGTCGTAGTGGTGGTGATGGCCGTGCGGTTCATGGGGCCTTCTTATCCGAATGCGCAGGCATTGTAAAGCGCCTGCGCATTCGCCCTTTCTGAAATTACCGGAACCCCTCGCCGTCATGGCTCGGATGTACCGGGTGTACGTCCCAGATCTCCTCGGCGTACTCGTTGACCGTACGGTCGGACGAGAACCAGCCCATGTTGGCGGTGTTCAGGATCGCCTTGCGGGTCCATTCCTCCGGATCGCGGTACAGCTCCATCGCGGCGTCCTGCGCCCGGCAATAGTCGGCAAAGTCCGCCGTCACCAGGAAATGGTCGCCGCCGTCGGTCAGCGCCTGGACGATCGGGTGGTAGCGGTTGCGGTCGTCCGGCGAGAAGGCGCCGGTGGAGATCATGTCCAGCGCCCGCTTCAGGCTGGGGTTCGACGCGATCACATCGCGCGGGTTGAAGCCGCCGCTGGCGCGCAGGTCGTTCACCTCCTCCGCGGTCATGCCGAAGATGAAGATGTTGTCCGGCCCGACATGCTCGCGGATCTCGACGTTGGCGCCGTCCAGCGTGCCGATGGTCAGGGCGCCGTTCAGCGCCAGCTTCATATTGCCGGTGCCCGACGCCTCCATGCCGGCGGTGGAGATCTGCTCCGACAGGTCGGCGGCCGGGATGATGATCTCCGCCGCGGTGACGTTGTAGTTCGGCAGCAGCACGATCTTCAGGTTGTCGTGCACCGACGGGTCGTGATTCACCACCTTGGCGACGTCGTTGATCAGTTTGATGATCAGCTTGGCCATGTGGTAGGACGGCGCCGCCTTGCCGGCGAACACCTTGGTCACCGGGACCCAGCTGACCGTCGGGTTGTCGCGCATCTCGTTGTAGAGCGCGATGGTGTGCAGAACGTTCAGCAGCTGGCGCTTGTACTCGTGCATGCGCTTGACCTGCACGTCGAAGATGCTGTCGACCAGCACCTCCTCGCCGGTCTGGCGGGCGATGTAGGCGGCCAGACGCTTCTTGTTCTTGCGCTTGGCCCGGCGGAACTCCTCGCGGAACACCACGTCGTCGGCCTTCTCGCGCAATGCCGCGATCTGCGACAGGTCGGAGATCCAGCCTTCGCCGATGCGGGTGGTGATGAGTTCCGACAGGGCCGGGTTGGCCTGCTTCAACCAGCGGCGCGGGGTGATGCCGTTGGTCTTGTTGTTGATGCGGTCCGGGAATTCCTCGTGGAAGTCGGCGAACACCGTCTGCTTCATCAGCTCGGTGTGCAGGGCCGACACGCCGTTGACCTTGCGCGAGCCGAGGAAGGCGAGATTGCCCATGCGGACCCGGCGTTCGCCGCGCTCGTCGATCAGCGACAGGCGCGACAGCTTCGCGTTGTCGCCGTCTGCCTTGGCCTTGGTCCGGTTCAGGAACTTGGCGTTGATCTCGTAGATGATCTGCATGTGGCGCGGCAGCACCCGCTCGATCATCCGCACCGGCCAAGCTTCCAGTGCCTCGGGCAGCAGGGTGTGGTTGGTGTAGGCGAAGGTCGCGCGGGTGATTTCCCACGCATCGTCCCAGCGCAGGGCGTGCTGATCGACCAGCAGGCGCATCAGTTCGGCGATGCCGATGGCCGGGTGGGTGTCGTTCAGCTGGATCGCCGCCTTGTTGGGCAGATTGTCGAAGGTGGAGTGATGCTGCAGATAGCGGCGCAGGATGTCCTGCAGCGAGGCCGACGTGAAGAAATACTCCTGCTTCAGCCGCAGTTCCTTGCCGGTTTCCGTCGCGTCGTTGGGATAGAGGACGCGGCTGAGATTCTCCGACAGGATCTTCTGCTCGACCGCCTTCATATAGGCGCCGTCGTTGAAATGGCCGAAGTTGAAGTCGCGGGTGGCACGGGCCGACCACAGGCGCAGCGTGTTGATCGTCTCGCCGCCGAAGCCGACGACCGGCGTGTCATAGGCCATCGCCAGCACGCGGTCGGCATCGACCCAGCGATAGGCGCGCTCGCCGACGCTGTCGCGGAACTCCTCGACGCGGCCATAGAACTGGACCGGGTACAGCACCTCCGGACGGGCGAATTCCCACGGGTTGCCGAACTGCAGCCACTGCTCGGGATATTCGACCTGCCAGCCATTCTCGAAACGCTGCTCGAACAGGCCGAACTCGTAGCGGATGCCATAGCCGTAGCCGGGCAGCCCCTGCGAGGCCATGCTGTCGAGGAAGCAGGCGGCGAGACGGCCGAGGCCGCCGTTGCCCAGCGCCGCGTCCGGCTCGGCATCGACCACGTCGTCAATCGACAGGCCCAGGCGGTCGAGCGCCTGACGGCACTCGTCCATGATTCCCAGGTTCGACAGGCTGTTGGTCAGAAGCCGCCCGATCAGGAATTCCAGGGACAGGTAGTAAACGCGCTTGGCGTCTTCCTGGTAATAGCTGCGGGTCGTGTCCATCCAGCGGTCGACGACGCGGTCGCGAACGGCCAGCGCCACGGTGTGGAACCAGTCGCGGCGCGTGGCGGCGCGTGCATCCTTGCCGACCGAATAGACCAGCCATTCCAGGAACGACCGTTTGAGGCCATCGACATCAAGGCTGCGGCGTTCGATGTCGCGAGATTTAAACCGAGCGTCCATGTCCTGACTTTCTGCGTGAAAGGCCTATAGGAGCGGGCGGCTGGAAATACGGCGCTCCAATCATGGCGGAAGTGTCTGCCCTGTTGGTTAAGCAAAGCTTTCCCCAGATGGAACGCACCGTCGTTTCGCTGTGGTAAAAGGGAGTAGGCTGTCGTCCCCTCCCCTTTTTCCCGTCAACGATGCTTCACGAATCCGATCCTGTCCACTGCGATGCAGCATGCATCCGCATCCGCCACGCCGAATTGGCCGACATCGCCGCGCTGCTGGCGATCGAGGAGCGAAGCTTCCCGACCGACCGGATGACGCAGCGCAACTTCCGTTATGCGATCCGGAAGGCAAAAGGTGTGGTGCTGGTGGCATACCGCCAAGTGCCGAATATGGAGGGGCCGCCACTTGCCTATGGGGTGGTCGGCTTCCATGCCGGCACGCGCTTCGCCCGCCTGACATCCTTCGCGGTGGCGCCGGGCAACCGCGGCCAGGGGATCGGCCGCCGCCTGCTGGCGGCGCTGGAGGAAGCCGCGGCCGCCCATGGCTGCGTCGGCATCAGGCTGGAGGTGCGGGCGGACAATGCCGCCGCCATCGCGCTCTATATCGCGGCCGGCTATCGCCGCTTCGCGGAATATCCCGATTACTACGAGGATGGAATGGCGGCGCTTCGCCTGGAAAAGCCTCTGTTTTCCAACGACTGAGTGTTGCAGCGGCGCACCGGCGGGCGCGTTCGATGGTGGTAAGCCCGGCAAGCGGAGACGGGACCGGAATCTCCGCGATCTGCCACCGATGTCACTCTTTCCGGATCCTGCGGTGGAACATCCGCGGCGGACAGCGCGTTTAGCTCCCGACACGATCAACGACGGGCAACAACGGGACCTCCTCAATGACGCCACCGCCGACCGGATCGTTCCGCAACACCCCCCAGGGACCGCCGACCCGCACCGGATGACGGGCCGGGCCGGAAGCGCCCTGGAGACGACCGCCAGGGCACACTGAGCGCTCAAGACCGCAAAGACACTGTCAGCCCTTCGAACCGGTAGCGCCGCCATTGCGCGCCGGAAAGCCCAATGCCGTCCCTGCCCTGCGCCCCGCCCGTACCGCGAAGGGCGCTGCCGTTCACCCGGCCGGCAGGAGACGTACACAGACCGTGGAGGAAGGAAAGACCATGGCGTACTCGTTCGAAAACGAACTGATCCGCTGCATGCCGAACCTGCAGCGCTATGCCTGCAAGCTGACCCGTGACGCCAACGCCGCAGAGGACCTGCTGCAGGACTGCCTGGCCCGCGCCCTATCGCGCCAGCATCGTTTCGAACCCGGCACGAATATGCAGGCGTGGCTGACCACCATGCTGAAGAACCTGCATTTCAACAACCTGCAGCGTGACCGCCATGTGACGAAGGTGGAGCTGTGGGACGGCGCCATGTCGGTCGACGCGGCGCAGATGTCGCGTCTGGTCTTCCGCGATGTCGACCGCGCCTTTTCCTCCCTCACCCCCAGCCAGCGCAAGGTCGTGAAGCTGGTCGCCATCGAGGGGCGTCCCTATCAGGAAGCGGCCGAGACGCTGAACGTGTCGATCGGCACCATCCGTTCCCGCCTGTGCCGTGCGCGGGAGCGGCTGAACAACCTGATGACCGCCTGATCCGACACCTTTCCTGATGGCCCGCCGGCCAGCTTCGAACACTCCACGAATGAAAAGCCCCCGTGCACCCTGCACGGGGGCTTTTCGCATGGGTCCGACCTTGTGAGGGCTGCCCTTCCGGTCAGCCAGTCCGCTCAGCCGTTCACCACCGTGCCGCCGTTCGGGTGCAGCACCTGCCCCGACATATAAGAAGAGTCATCGGATGCCAGGAACACATAGGACGGCGCCACCTCGTCCGGCTGGCCGGCCCGCTTCATCGGCACATTGCCGCCGAAGTTCTCGACCTTCTTCTCGTCGAAAGTGGAGGGAATCAGGGGGGTCCAGATCGGACCGGGAGCCACCGCGTTGACGCGGATGCCGCGGTCGCTCAGGGCCATCGACAGCGACCGGGTGAAGGCGACGATGGCGCCCTTGGTCGCCGAATAGTCCAGCAGTTCCGGACTGCCCTTGTATGCGGTGACGGAGGTGGTGTTGATGATGCTGGCACCCTCGTGCATGTGCGGCAGGGCGGCCTTCACCATATAGAATTGTCCGAAGATGTTGGTGCGGAAGGTCCGCTCCAGCTGCTCGGCGGTGATGTCCTCGATCGATTTCTGCGGATGCTGTTCGGCCGCATTGTTGATCAGGATGTCGAGGCGGCCATGCTCGCCGACGATGCGCTCCACCGCCTTGCGGCAGGTTTCCTCACTGCCGACGTCGCCGCTCAGGATGGTGCAGGGCTGGCCCTCGGCTTCGACCAGCCGGCGGGTCTCGCGGGCATCGTCGTCCTCGTTCAGGTACAGGATGCCGACCTTCGCGCCTTCGCGCGCGTACAGCACGGCGATGGCCCGGCCGATGCCGCTGTCGCCGCCGGTGATCAATGCCACCTTGTCGCGCAGCTTGCCGCTGCCGCGGTAGGCGGGGCGCGTTTCCGACGGCTGCGGAGTCATGGGCGCCTGATGGCCCGGCTGCGTGTTCTGGTGCTGGGGCGGTTGTCTGCCCTCCTGTTGCGCCATGGCATTCTCCTTCTTCGGCAACCCTGTCGGGGCGCGCATGGGGTGAGTTGCACAATCACAACAGTCCCCATTGCGCGGCGTTCCGCACCAACGGAAACCGGAACAATCGGCTGCACCGCCCTGTTACTTGGCCGGGCGACGCGAAAGAGGATGGCAGTGCCGGTTTGCTCGCCTCGAAAGTGAGCAGTGATCGCGCCGTTTGTCGGACTGGTATGGCTGAGGATCATGCCCATAAGATGGGGTAGGCGTCCTTTAGGCCAAGCTTTCCGGGAACGGCGGGGCCACCGGACGTGTCACGGTTGATCGTGTCCCAGGGGAGAACCCCGGCGACCCATCCGGGAACGACAGAGATGAAGCGTGTGACGATGACCGATATCAACGCCTATCTGGACGGCGCCCTGGACGAGCGGGAGCGCGCAGAATTCGAAAGCGTGGTCGAGAGCGATCCCGACGCAAAGGCGCTGCTCGCCCAGCATCGCCAGCATGTGGAGGAGCTTCATCGCCTGTACGACCCGGTCCTGAACGAAGAGGTGCCGCCCCGAATGCTGGAGCTGTTGCGCAAGCGGAACGGCTGACCGTACGTCTCGGAGCGCGATATTTTTTCGCCGTCCGGCGGCGCCTTGCGCTATTGCATGCGGCAGGCCCATCTTTGGGGGAAGGGTCGGTTCGGACGGATGAAGCATGGCGCCGAGACGAGCGGAACCGAGCATCCTGCTCGGTCCCATCCTGTATTTCCGTGGTGAGCAGCGTGACCGTTGGTGGCTGTCGGCGCTGTTCGTTCTGGATGGGGAGGTCGAGCCCGACGATCTGCGGGTGGACGGCGTCACCCTGCCCGTCCCGCCGCGCCACCTGACGCACTGGCGCCACCGCCAGCTCTGGCGATTCGACTTCGCCGTCCCCCGCGGCATGCGCGACACCGACGTTACATACGGCTTTCCCGACGGTCCCCGCTGGACCGTGGTCGTTCCGGGTCGTCATTCACTCCCACGTATAGCCATTCTTTACGGAAGCGGAATGACCGGCGGTGGCGATCCGGAGGCCGAAGGCCCGACCGGCGCGTCACCGGCCCTCTGGTCCGATCTGCTGTCCCGGCAGTCCGCCGATCGCTATCACCTGATGGTCCAGGCCGGCGGGCAGATCGACGGCGATGCCGTGACGGCCGCCGCTCCCCAGACGAATGGCCTGCTGTCCGATGTCTCCCGCCGGCTTGGCCCCCCACTGCCCGGCGTGGCGGAAGAGCTGATGGCCGCCGGCTTCGACCGCATGCTGCGGACCTGGAGCGGTGCCGCCGCGGCCTCGGCGTTGGCGTCGATCCCCTCGGTGATGGTGTGGGACGGCAGCGATCTCGGCCGGCTGCTGGCCGGCGCCTGGGGCGGCCGGGAGGAGGGCGACGCCGCCTCGCGCAGCCTGCGCCCGCTGTTCGCGGCGACCCGCCGTCAGGTCCAGCTTTTCCAGACCGGATCCGTCGCCGACAGCCCGCCCGATTGCCTATGGGGATCGGCGTGCGGAACGCTGGCCCAAGGCTTCACCATGGGCGAAGTCGGATTGCTGACGCTCGACAGCTGGAGCGACCGCAACGGCCGGCGCATGCTGTCGGAACGGGGCTGGAGCATGCTGCCGGACTGGCTCGACCGCTTCGCCGCCTGTCGTCACCTGATCCTGGTCAGCGGCGGGCCGCTGCTGACCCCGGCCGCCGCCTTGCTCGACCGGCTGGGCGGCGTGCTCCCTTCCCGGCTGCGCGGCCGGTTCGGCGATCACTGGGCGGCACCGGGCCGTCATGCCGAATGGGAGCGGATGGTCCGGACGTTGGCCGATTTCTCCCGGCGCAGCGGCTGCCGCATCACGGTCGCCTCGCGAGGCATTGCTGGTGGAGCGGCGGCGCGGGGCGTGCTGCGCGGCGGCGGACTGGAGATGTGGCAGCTTTACGCGCCGCGCTTCACCAAGTCCACCTCCCCGGCGGCGGGATGGAAGTCGCGGCTGGCGGAGCCGCTGGCGACCCGCCCTGACCATCCCCTGCCCGCCCACCGGTTCGAGATGCCGCCCTTCGCAGAGGGCGGGCGACGCCTGCTGTATGGTTCCGGCTGGATCGCCTGCAGCTTTGACACCAAGGGGCAACTGCATACACGCTGGTGCCTGCCCGGCGATACCGGCCGCTATACGCAGGCGATCTGACCCGCAACCGGATCGCTACCGCGCCGCCCGTTCCACCACGAACAGGAGGCCGGGGACCGGTATGCCCTTTTCCCGTCGCGGGCTGCAGGGTTCCATCAGGCAGATGAGGAAGCCGGCCGCTTCCGCCGTCATGCGCACATAATGTTCGGCATGGGCATAACGGCGGGTCGCGCCGAGCACGAAAGACTCACCCGTAAGCGAGGCCGGTTCGTCCGGCAGGCGTTCCACGGTGGCGGCGAAACGGCCTCCCGTCGGAAGGGCGCGGGCTGCCGCCGCGAAGACGGGGACGAGGTCGCCGATATAGACCAGCACGTCGGCGGCGACCAGCAGGTCCCAGCCGCCGGGCGCCCGCTCCATCGCCTCAACGACGTCGCCGACGGTCAGTTCGTCATAGAGCCGGCGTTGCCGCGCCTTCTCGACCATCCGCGGCGACAGATCGACTCCGGCAAGCCGGGACGCCAGCGGCTTGAAAACGACGCCCGCCAACCCGGTGCCGCAACCGAGATCGAGGATGCGCAACCCCGCAGCGGCGGGGATAACGCGATCGACCGCCGACCGCAGCAGATCCGGTGCCGTGTAGCCGAGCTTGCCCACCAGATCCTGGTCGAAGCGATCGGCATAGCGGTCGAACAGGGCGCGGACATAGGAGGCGGACAGGTCGGCACCCTCCCCGGCCTCCAGCGCCGCAATCAGGCGTTCGATCGCCGCCGCCTCGTCCCCTTCGGCGATTCCTGCGGCGTGGCGCAGCGCGGTCAGCGCCTTGGCCGGTTCGCGCAGGGCAAGCCAGCTGCGGCCCAGCGCGTGATGGACGGACGCATCATCCTCAAGCCGCCGGGCCAGCGGCTGAAGCAGTTCAACCGCCGCCAGCGCATCCCCTGACAAAGCCAGCGCATCCGCCAGCGCGAGAACGGCGTCGCGGTCGTTGGGGCGCAGCGCCACCGCCTCCCGGTACTCCTCCAGCGCCTCCTCTTGGCGGCCGGCCGCACCGAGGCAGCGGGCGAGTCCGAGTCGTGCCTGTGCCGAATCGCTCCGCTCCGCCGCAAGAGACTGGAACAACGCGTGTGCAGCATCGGTTTCACCGCACTGCCGCAGGGCATCGGCCAGCATCAGCCGCCAGCCCCAATTGCCCGGTTCCAGAGTGACGGCGCGCCGGAAACAGGCCGCCGCCTGCCCTGCCGCATCGGTCCCGCCGCCGGCTTCCGCCAGTGCCGACCATGCCTCCGCATGGGACGGATCGACTGCGACGCCGGCGCGAAATGCGCGGGCGGCTCCGACATTATCCCCTGCGTAGAGCCGGTCGTATCCGAACCGGAACATTTGATCGAGATTGTAGATTTGCGGCTCGTCGCCGATGGAGGGATCCGCGGACACGGATGGAGTTCCTCTGATCGCGGGCTTCGACCAGGGGAATGCCGCCGGCCCGGATAGCCCGCCTCCGCTCGCCATCGGGCCGTCCCGGGCGTCGCTGCGGCACCGACTTGGCCCAGGGAACCGAGTCCAGGGAAACAGGGCGGCGGAGTTTACTGCCCCAACATGCTGCGCCGCGCAAGGGGGTCGTGAAAATCCTTCCGAAGTGTGATTCGGGCGACACGCGGTCGCAGTAGCCCTTTTTTTGTCCCCCATCCGAAAGGTCAAGAGAGGCAGCGGTACCACCCCAATCGATTTTGCCGGCAAATGTGGCGATTCAATGGCTTATGAACCTAACCGAGGCGCCTAAGCCGTCCGTTCGACGGGCCCGAGTGACATCTGACGGACGAAAGCTGTGGTATTACCAGGGCGCAAGCGGGTTGACGATGGATCAAATTTTTGGAAGTGTTGCCGCGGCGCCCAATCGGGAGGCGCTGAACATCTGGGTAGGAGGCGGTCGCCGTAAGCGACTCGGTGACCGGAACAACGGCCCCGCGCGGGGGGTCAAACAGCCGCCGTACAAGACGGGGCGACAGCAGAAGGAGATTTGGGATGCGGAAACGAAATCAGCGCGTAGGCGCCACAACGTGTGGACGCTTCGCACTGGCTGCGGGACTGCTGACGGCTCCCCTGGTGGCGCTCTCCGTTTCCGGAACCGCCCAAGCCCAGACCGTTTCGAAGGAAAGCTGCGTCACCCACGCGGTGGAGGCCGAACAGAAGCTCGGCATTCCCTCCGGCATGCTGGTGGCCATCGCTCTGGTCGAAAGTGGCCAGGACGGCACTCCCCACCCCTTCGCCATGAGCGTGCAGGGCCGTCCCTACTACGCCCGCAACGTCAGTGACGCCGCCCGTCATCTTCGCGATCACCGCGGCCAGCTTCGCTCCAACACCTATGTCGGCTGCATGCAGCTGTCGGTCGCCACCCACCGTGGCGAGTTCCAGCCGCTGGAGAAGATCGTCGAGCCGCGCGACAACGTGTTCTACGCCGGCCAGCTTCTCGTCCGCTTCCATGGCGAGGAAGGCAACTGGAAGACCGCGCTGGCCCGCTACAACGGCAGCTCCGGCCGTCGCGCTCAGGCCTATGTCTGCAAGATCTGGCAGAGCCTGGGCGAACTGGACACGCAGAGCGCCAAGCTGCTTGCCTCTTCCCGCTGCGAGGATTCCGATCCCGTCAGCGTCGCCCCGCGCACCCGCCGCAGCTTCCACAACGCACAGCAGGTCGCGGCGATCAACTGATCCGTCCGCCGACCGGCCGCGCCGGCAAGAGCCGCTGGCGCCGCGTTGCGTGATCGGGTAAACCCCGACGCATGAACTACCGCCACATCTTCCACGCCGGCAACCCGGCCGACGTGATGAAGCACGCCATGCTGGCGCTGATCCTGGATCATCTGCGCGCCAAACCGACGCCTTTCTGCGTGCTGGACACCCATGCCGGCATCGGCCGTTACGACCTGACCTCCGAGGCGGCCCGCAAGACCGGTGAGAGCGACGAGGGCATCGGCCGGCTGTTCGGCCATCCCCTGCCGCATCCGGCGCTGGCGCCCTATCTGGATGCCGTCCAGGCGCTGAACCCCGACGGCGCCCTGCGCTGGTATCCCGGTTCGCCGCGAATCGCCCGCGCCGCGCTGCGCCCGCAGGACCGATTGGTGCTGGTCGAACTGCACCCCGACGACGCCGTCAGCCTGAAGGCGGAGTTCGCCGGCGACCGCTCCGTCGCCGTCCACCAGTCCGACGCCTATACCGCGCTGAAGGCCCATCTGCCGCCCAAGGAGAAGCGTGGGCTGGTCCTGATCGATCCGCCCTTCGAGCAGCCCGACGAGTTCGCCCGCATGGCGGAGGGGCTGGCGCAGGCGCACCGCCGCTGGTCCACCGGCATCTTCGCCCTGTGGTATCCGATCAAGGAGCGCGCGGCGGTCTGGCGGTTCCAGGATGCGGTCGAGAAGACCGGCATCCCGAAGGTGCTGATCGCCGAACTGACCTGGCATCCCGAAGACACCCATCTGCGGCTGAACGGCTCCGGCCTGCTGATCGTCAATCCGCCCTGGAAGCTCGACGAGACGCTGAAGGAGATGCTGCCGGCCCTGCACGACGCCCTGCCCTCCACCGGCGGCGGGGCCGCGGTGAGCTGGCTCACGCCTGAAGCGCCCTAACCGGCGGGCTGGCGGCGTATATCCGGCACAGAAAAAACCCCGGTCCTTGCGGGCCGGGGTTCAGTCAGGATGGAGATCGTTCGTTATCGATGGCGTGCCGGTGCAGTCGGCCAGGTCTTCAGAAGCGGCGCTCCGTCTGCTGCGCCGCACCTTCCAGACGGGCGTTCAGCTTGCCCATCGCCGTGTTGGCGGTGTTCGCCGACATCTCCGAGATCTTGACGCTGCGGCTGAGGACCATCTGCATGTTTTCCTTCAGCATGCGGCTCTGCGTCGCGTAGAAATCGGGGACGGTCCGGCTGCGCATCAGCGCGTTCATTCCCTCGGCATTGCGCGAGGCGACGTCCTGCGCCAGCCCCATCCATTCGCGCCAGGCATTCTGCCAGCCGTCGGCCAGAACGCTGCCGCACTGGACCATGACGTCCATGGTTTCGCGGGTTTGTCTGGCGACCGCGCCCTGCGCTTCCTTCGACAGGCCCAGCGCGCGCTGGAGCTGCTCGGTCGTGCGGCCGGCGACATCGGATGCCTTGTTCATCATGGTGCCGGCGGTCTCAGCGCTGCGGCGGGTCATGTCGGCACCCGCCCCCATTGCCTTCTGACCAGCGTTCAGGCTGGCATCGGCGGCCTCCCGGCCGGTCTCTGCCGCGTTCTCACCCATCGAGCGGGCGGCATCGGCGGCGCGGCGGGTGGTGGCCTCACCGGCGCGCGTCATGTCCTCCACCGTGCCTTTTGCCCGGTCAGCGGTTTCACGCGCGCTGGTCGTGGTATCCTTGTCCATAGCCATGCGGGATGCTCCTCGAATACGTTCGTCCGGGTGGACGCCTCTTCCCAAAGCTCGCGTCGGTCATTTTGCTGCACCGCCGCACGCGTTGAGACCTATAACACCCAGAAAGCAGAACGTTCCAGGACGCAAAATAATAACCGCACACCCGTTCTTTCGGGGTATGCGGTATCTTGCAACCTTAGTGTCTTATGAACGAAACCGTCCTTAATATGCGTGCTGTTTTTCTGTGCAGTGACTTAACTATTCTGGCTGTGCTTTCCAAAACGCGCCGCGATTTCCCCGGCTATTCCCCGACGGAACACCAGCACGCAGGCGACGAAGATGCAGCCGATCACGACCGGCACCGGCAGGCTGGTCGCCGCCAGATAATTCTCCAGCGTCACCACCAGAGCGGCACCGATGACCGGGCCGCTCAGCGTGCCCATACCACCCAGCAGCGTCATCAGCACGACTTCGCCCGACATCTGCCACGTCACGTCCGTCAGCGTCGCCAACTGGAAGACGATGGCCTTGGTGCCGCCCGCCAGCCCGGCCAGCGACGCCGACAGCACGAAGGCCAGCAGCTTGTAACGGTCGGTGCGGTAGCCCAGCGAAATGGCGCGTGCCTCGTTCTCACGGATCGCTTTCAGCACCTGCCCGAACGGCGAATGCACCGTTCGCCAGATGATGGCAAATCCGATCAGGAAAACGCCCAGCACCGTGTAGTACATCGCCAGCGGGTTGTGCAGGTCGAAGACGCCGAACAGGACGCCGCGCGGCACCGCCTGGATGCCGTCCTCGCCATGGGTGAAGGGCAGCTGCAGGGCCAGAAAATAGACCATCTGGCTCAACGCCAGCGTGATCATGGCGAAATAGATGCCCTGCCGGCGGATGGCGATCAGGCCGAAGACCAGCCCCAGGACGACCGCGGCCAGGGTGCCCAGCAGAATCCCCAGTTCAGGCGACCATCCCCACTCCTTCACCGCATGGGCGGTGACATAGGCGGCGCTGCCGAAGAATGCCGCATGACCGAAGCTGAGCAGCCCGCCGAAGCCGATCAACAGATTGAAGGCGCAGGCGAACAGCGCGAAGCACAGCACCTTCATCAAAAAGACCGGATAGAGCACGAACGGCACTGCCAGCAGAGCGGCCAACACCACCAGCGCGCCAACTCTCGCCATGGTCAGGCCCGCCGTCGCCGGTGCGCCGGCAGCCTGTGCGGACGCCCGGCCGCTGCTCTGCGAATGAAGGCTCATGCGCTTACCTCTCCCGTCCGAACAGACCGGCGGGCTTTACCATCAGCACCACCGCCATGATGACGAAGACCACGATGTTCGAGGCCTCCGGGTAGAAGACCTTGGTCAGTCCTTCCAACAGGCCCAGCCCGTAGCCGGTCAGCACGGCGCCGATGATGGACCCCATGCCGCCGATCACCACCACCGCGAACACGACGATGATGAGGTGCGAGCCCATCAGCGGCGATACCTGATAGATAGGTGCCGCCAGCACGCCGGCGAGACCGGCCAAAGCCACGCCGAAGGCGTAGGTCAGCGTGACCATCCGCGGCACATTGATGCCGAAGGCCTGGACCAGCACCGGATTCTCGGTCGCCGCGCGCAGATAGGCGCCCAGCTTCGTCTTCTCGATGGCGATCCAGGTGCTGATGCAGACGATCAGCGACGCCACCACCACCCAGCCGCGGTAATTGGGCAGGAACATGAAGCCCAGGTTCCGGCCGCCGCTGAGTTCGGCGGGAATGGGATAAGGCTGGCCGGACACGCCATACTGGTGCCGGAACGCCCCCTCGACGATCAAAGCCAACCCGAAGGTCAGCAGCAACCCATAGAGATGGTCGAGCTTGTAGAGCCGCGACAGCAGCGTCTTTTCCAGCACGACCCCGAACGCGCCGACGATCAGCGGCGCCAGCAGCAGCGCCCACCAATAGCCGATGCCGAGCTGGTTCAGCAGCAGCCACGCCACGAAGGCGCCCATCATGTAGAGCGCGCCATGGGCGAAGTTGATGACGTTCAACATGCCGAAGATCACCGCCAGCCCAAGGCTGAGCAGCGCGTAAAACGATCCGTTGATCAGCCCCAGCAGAAGCTGGCCGAACAGCGCCTGGGGCGGAATGCCGAAAATCGTTCCCATCATGAGCGTCGCTCTCCTCAGCGGCATCCCCGCCGCGGCATTGGTCCGAAGACCGCCGCCCTGGCGGGGATGCCGCTCCGTCACGTCACGGCTTTTGCCCTGTCGTCCTGTTTACCGACACGATCACTTCGGCAGCTTGCAGCCGCTCTCCTCGAAGGTGGCGAAGGCGTCCTTGCCGGGGATGGTGCGCAGGATCTGGTAATAATCCCAGGCGCCCTTGGACTCGGACGGCTTCTTCACGCGGGCCAGATACATGTCATGGACCATGCGGCCGTTCGGCAGGATCGTGCCGTTCTTGGCGAACATGTCGTTGACCGGCATCTCCTTCATCTTGGCGGCGACCGTCGGGCCGTCGTCGGTCCCGGCCGCTTCGATCGCCTTCAGATAGTGGCGGACGGCGGAATAGCTGCCGGCCTGCACCATCGTCGGCATCTTGCCATAGCGGTCGAAGAACTTCTTGGACCAGGCGCGGGTCTCGTCGTCACGGTCCCAGTAGAAGCCGGTGGTCAGCACCAGATCCTGGGCGACCTGCAGTCCAAGCGCATGCACGTCCGACAGGAAGATCAGCAGGCCCGCCAGCTTCTGCTGACCGCTTTGCGTCAGGCCGAATTCGGCGGCCTGCTTGATCGAGGTGATGGTGTCGCCGCCGGCATTGGCGAGACCGACGACCTTTGCGCCCGAGGCCTGGGCCTGCAGCAGGAAGGAGGAGAAGTCGGCGGTGTTCAGCGGCGCCTTCACCGAACCGAGAATCTTGCCGCCGGCCTTTTTCACTTCGACGGAGGTGTCGGCCTCCAACTGATGGCCGAAGGCATAGTCGGCGGTGATGAAGAACCAGCTGTCGCCGCCCTCCTTGACCATGGCCTGTCCCGTACCGACGGCCAGCGCATGCGTGTCGTAGGGCCAGTGGAAACCGGTGGGGGAGCAGGCGTCGCCGGTCAGCCGCGAGGTCGCCGGACCTTCCATCAGGAAGATCTTCTTCTTCTCCTTCGTCACCTCCTGCACGGCGAGGGCGACGCCGGAATTCGGCACGTCGACGATCACGTCGACACCGTCCTGGTCGATCCACTGGCGGGCAAGGTTGGCGCCGATATCGGGCTTGTTCTGGTGGTCGGCCGAAATGAATTCGATAGGCTTGCCGAGAATCTTGTTGCCGAACTCCTCGGCCGCCATCTTGGCGGCGATCACCGACCCTTCGCCGCCGAGATCGGCATAGAGGCCCGAGCGGTCATTCAGCACACCGATCTTGACCATATCGCCGGAAAGCTTGCCCTGCTGGGCCATGGCGGGCCCGGTGGACAGAACACCGATCGTCAGGGCAGCAAGGGCGGCACCGGCCAAAAGACGTGCGATCATACGTGAATTCCTCCCCATCAGCGTTGCGTTGCGCAGATTGCGGATGACCGTCCGGATCGGTTCTTCCGGCGGTTCCCGGGTGGTCGTGTCGGCCTGCCCATTTGGTTTCATTCGAAACCGTCAGGTCGTCCACGCCGCCCCTTCCCGACCACTATGCAGGCGCATCACCTTGTACGGAAAGCGGAAATTCAGCTTCACCAACAATTTTCATCAAGAGTCGGCTGAAACGCGCGCTTTTTCCATTCGGCGGTGTATGGAGGGCGACGGTTGCGCCACCGCCGCCTGCCGGCGCCGGTCGATCCGCTGCATGACCGGCGTCACACTGATGCCATGGACGAGAATCGAGAGAAGCACGATCAGGCCGGTGACCGCCCACAAGGCGTTGGGCACGTCGAACTCCGCGGCGTTCAGCGCATAGGCGACGTAATAGATGCTGCCCATGCCGCGGATACCGAAGAAGCCGATGGCCAGCTTCTCGCCGACCGGCATCGGCACGCCGGCCAGCCCCGCCACTCCGGCGACCGGACGCACCAGAAGCAGGATGACGACCGCGGCGCCGACGGCACTCCAAGACAAGGCGTCGATCAATCCATGGACCAGCGTGCCGCCGAACAGCACCAGCATCAGCATCATCATCAGCCGCTCGGTCTGCTCGACGAAATCATGCAGGCGTTCATGATACTCGCTGTTCCGTTCCGCATCGCGCAACGCGAGTGCTGCGACGAACACCGCGAGAAAACCGTACCCGCCGACCAGTTCCGTCAGGCCGTAGGCAATCAGCGTGATGCCGAGCGACACGAAGCCGTCACCGGTCCGTGACAGATTCGCCCGATTCGGCACCCGGAAGGTGACATAGCCGAGGAACCGTCCGACCAGCCAGCCGACTCCGACGCCGGCCCCCAGCTTCCACACCACATCCAGCAGCACCCAATGTTGCAGCATGTCCCAGGGTGGGTTGCCGTTCAGCAGGGCGACTCCAATGGCAAGATGGACGAAGGGAAAGGCCAAGCCGTCATTCAGTCCGGCTTCGGAGGTCAGGCTGAAGCGGATCTCATCCTCCTCGCCGGACTTGGGCGGACCGACCTGGACGTCGGAGGCGAGAACCGGATCGGTGGGCGCCAGTGCGGCCCCCAGCAGGATCGACGCCGGTAACGGGAAATCGAGCCAGTACCAGCCGATCAGGGCGATCATCAGGATCGACAGAGGCATGGTGATGCCCAGCAGCCGCCACGTGATGATCCAGCGGCGCCAGCCGATGCGGCGATCCAGTTTCAGCCCCGCGCCCATCAGCGAGATGATGACGATAAGTTCGGTCAGCCGCTCGGTGGCCTGGGGAAAGGCCAGCGGTTCCGGGTTCTCCAGCCGCAGGGTGCTGAACACCGCGAAGCCCAGCCCGACGCAGATGATCGGCAGGGAAAGCGGCAGCTCCTTCAACACCATCGGCAGCCAGGCCACCAACAGGATCAGGACCCCAAGCCCCACCATCATGACGATATAAGACATAAGCCGCCCGTTGCCGTGACGCCTTCGGCACTGCTCGGCGGCCGGAAATCGTCCGGCCGGACCAACTGCGGCCGCGCAAAGGCCAATCCCCGTCAACACGCGAAGGCGCCGATGGGTTCAGAGCGGATGCAGGAACGATGTGGAATGGATGGCGGAGGTGCCGGCTCGCTCGACGTCGCTTCCCTGCCGTCCATGATAAGGGTGGAGGCCGATGGGAAGCGGGAACCCGATGCCGCCCGCGGGAGCCGGAACCGCGGGGGCCTCGCAAATACCGGCCGGTCAGGCCGCGGAGGTCATCGGAAAGCCGCTGTAGTCGAGCGACGCCGACCAGAAGCGTTCCAGCTTGCGCAGGGTCTCGTTGGCCTTGGTCAGTTCCTCGTCGCTGAAGCCCGCCTTTTCCAGGGCGGTCAGATGACGTTCGAACATGACGCTGATCTTTTCGCGCAGGTCCAGGCCCTTCTCCGACAAGCGGACACGGACCGACCGGCGATCGTGCGGGGAGCGTTCCTGGCCGAGATAGCCGTTCTCGACCATCTTCTTGACGTTGTAGGAGACGTTGGAACCCAGATAGTAACCGCGCGCGGTCAGTTCGCCGACCGTCATCTCATCTTCGCCGATGTTGTACAGGATCAGGCTCTGGACGTTGTTGATGTCCTGGATCCCGAGCCGGTCCAACTCAGTCTTGAGCACTTCAAGAAAGTGGCGGTGAAGCCGCTCGATCAACAGAATGCTCTCGTAATAGGGTTTGCGCACCGCGGTCTCCTTTGGCTCTAACCGGCCGTTCCCCGCGCAAGGACGATACCGGGACCTTAAAGCGAGATTAACCGATCATTCGTCGGCAATCATCCTAATAATTCCAGAAAAAGTCTGGCACAACCCGTCTGTACAGGCGCCTTTCGCTGGGTGTCCCCACACGAAGGTTTTCGGCCGGGCGGCACCACCGGCATAAGCGGAAAGGAATGGTCCCGCGACCGCCTGCGTGACCATTCCTCCGGGATCTTTCCCCGACGGCGGTTGCTCAGTCGCGGAACACCAGATCGCCGCCCGCCGGTTCGGCGAAGTGCCGCTCGACGTCCGACGGGCCGACATCGGCGAGTTCCGCCGGTTTCCATTTCGGGTTCTTGTCCTTGTCGACCAGCACCGCGCGAATGCCTTCGTAGAAATCATCCCCGGCAAGGCAGGCGAGGCTGAGGCGCAGTTCCTGCACCATGCAGCCTTCGAAATCCAGCTTCGTCCCGCGACGGAGTGCGGCCAGCGTCACCTTCAGGCTGGTCGGCGAAACCCGGCGCAGGGTGGCGAGTTGCCCGGCCGCCCAGTCGGTCCCCTCGGCCTCCAGCGCCTTGACGATGGCCTCCACGCTGTCGAAGGCATAGCAGCGGTCGACCGCTGCCCGGATGGCGCTCACCGCCGCCTCGCCGGCTTCGCCGCGATGGGCCGCGATCGCTTCGTCGGCCGGGACGCCGGCGGCGAGATCGTCGATCAGCGCCTCGATCCCGGCGCTCGGCACGAAGGCGTCGGCGGCGCCAATGGCCAGCAGGTCGGCCGCCTTCAGCCGGTCGCCGGTCAGCCCCAGCCAGATGCCGACCTGCCCCGGCAGCCGCGGCAGGAAATAGGTGCCGCCGACGTCGGGATAGAGGCCGATGCCGGTTTCCGGCATGGCGAACATCGTGCGCTCGGTGACGATGCGGTGGGTGCCGTGGACCGACAGGCCGACGCCGCCCCCCATGGAGATGCCGTCGATCAGCGCGACATAGGGCTTGGACAGGCGCTTGATCCGCCGGTTCAGCACATATTCCTCGCTGAAGAAGGCGCGGATCGGCCCGGTATCGCCGCGTCCCTCCTTCACCGCCTTGCCGGCCTCGTACAGGCTGACCACGTCGCCGCCGGCGCAGAAGGCCTTTTCGCCGGCACCGCGAATCACGACGGCTTTGACCTCCGGATCGGCATCCCACATCCGGAGCTGCGGATCGAACAGCCTGATCATGCCCAGCGTCAGCGCGTTCAGCGCCTTGGGGCGGTTGAGCGTGACGAGGCCGATCGCGCCCCGACGTTCGAACAGAATCTCAGCAGCGTCGCTCATCGTCTTGTATTTTCTCGGTTATCGTTGCGAATCGGGCGGTGGCGAGCAGTCTGTTCCAGCCCCGCGATGCTCCAGGGCGTGGAGACCGGCCCACCGCGATGATACGGGAGCCGGCGGCGCTGTCAAACCTACCATACGGGTCCGGATGTTCGCCGATCCGCTGATTAGGAACAACCCCCCTCTTGGACCGTTGCGGTCACGCTCTCATCTGAGAACGGCTCCTCCTCTGAAGCATTACGGAAGGTCAGATGCCGATGCCGCTCCACATCCTGCCGGGTGACGCATGAAGGTTGGAATCATTCTCAACCGGCAGGCGGGCTCGCTGGTCGACCGCCCCATCGACGGCGCCGAAGGGGCGATCCGCAACGCCTTTCAACGGCACGGCGCCACGGTGGACCTGCACACGGTCGACGGCGCGCAATGCGCCGACACGATCCGGCGGGTGCTGGACTCCGATGCCGAGACGGTGGTTGTCGGCGGCGGCGACGGCACGTTGCACAGCGCGGTGAAGCTGGCGCTGCCGACCGGCAAGACGCTAGGCGTCATTCCCTTGGGTACTCTCAATCTGTTGGCCCGCGATCTTCGCATTCCACTTGAATTGGAGGGGGCGGCGGAGGCCCTGGCCGCGGGCCGGGTGCGGGTCATCGACATCGCCGAGGTGAATGGAGAGCCCTACACCAACAGCTCCGTCCTCGGCTTCTATCCGCAGGTGGTCCAGGAGCGCGAGCGCCAGCGCAAGCAGCACCGGCTGCTGAAATGGCCGGGAGCGGCGGTGGCCATGGCGAAAACGCTCTACCGGCTGCCGCTGCTGGATGTCCGCCTGGACTGGGGCGAGGGTCCCCGCCGCATGCGCACGCCCATCCTGGTCGTTTCCAACAACGTTTATGACGACGGGTTCGGCCTCGTCCTGTCCCGCCAGTCGCTCGACGCGGGAAAGCTCGGGGTCTATGTGGCCCGCGAACGGAACGCATTCGCGATGCTGCGGTTGATGGGAAGGCTGGTTGCCGGTTCCTGGAAACAGGACGAAGGGCTGGAAACCTATGCGGTGACCAGCCTGACGGTCCACAGCCGCCGCCACCGCCTGAAGATGGTCAACGATGGCGAGATCCGGAAGCTGCACGCGCCGCTTCACTACCGGATTCTCCCGGGGGCTCTGAAGGTTCTGGCACCGGGCTGAGAAAAAGGATGAGGATGGCGTGAAACGGCTCGCTCACATCTCCGACCTGCATTTCGGACGGATCGACCAGCGCGTGGTGGACGGTCTGCTGGCAGACCTGACCGCGCAGGCCCCCGACCTGATCGTTATCTCCGGCGACTTCGTGCAGCGGGCCAAAGAGCGCCATTTCCGGGAAGCTCGCGCCTTTCTGGAGAAATTACCCTTTCCTTACATGGCGGTACCGGGAAATCATGACATCCCGGTTTACAACGTGTTCAAGCGCTTCACCGACCCGTTCGGCCATTATCGCCGCTACATCACCAGCGACTTCAGCCCGCTGCATGTCGATGACGAGATCGCGGTGCTCGGCATCAACACCGCCCGTCCGGTCATCATGGATTTTTCCGAAGGTCGGATGAACCGGCGCCAGATCGCGCGGGTGCGCGAGGTGTTCTGCGGCATGCCGGACACGGTGTTCAAGGTACTGTTCACCCACCATCCCTTCCTGCCGCCACCAGACCTGCCCAAGACGCAGTTGGTCGGCCGGCACAAGCTGGCCCTGCCGGCGCTGGAAAGCTGCGGCGTCGACCTGTTGCTGGCCGGTCATCTGCACAAGGCCTATTCCGGCGACATCATGAGCTTCCACACCCAGATCGCCCGCTCCATCCTGGTCGCCCAGGCCTCCACCGCCACCTCCACGCGGCTGCGGAACGAAACCAACGCCTACAATCTCATCACCGTCGACCACCCTTCGGTGACGTTCGAGGTGCGGTCGTGGGAGGGCGCGGCCTTCACCGGCGGGCTGGTGTCAAGCTATCGCAAGCAGGGGCACCGCTGGACTCTGCAGGGACAGGACACCGGCTTCCGGCCCGTTGACGGCGGTGCAGCCACCGGCGATCCCGTGGCCGCCCATTGGGACAAGGTCGCCCGGCATGCAAGCGGAGAGGCCCACGGCGGGGCATGAGACCTGCGCAAGGCAGCCGGCCCGGTCCCAAAGGACTGGAGCCGCCGCCGCGGCTTGAGTTCACTATGCGGGAAGGCGTAGGATCGCCGCACTCGTTCTAAGTGCATGGTCTCCCCGATGCCGATCACCCTGCCCGCCGCCTTCCCGCGCACCCGTCTGCGCCGCAACCGCGCCGACGCCTGGACCCGTCGTCTGGTCGCCGAGAACACGCTGACCGTCGACGACCTGATCTGGCCGGTCTTCGTGATCGAAGGCGAGAACCGGCGGGAGCCGGTCGCCTCCATGCCCGGCGTGGAGCGCCTGACCATCGACCTGCTGTGCGAGGCGGTGGTGGAGGCCGGCTCGCTGGGCATTCCCTGCATCGCGCTGTTCCCGGTCGTCGGCTCGGATGCGAAGTCGGAAGACGCGGCGGAAGCCTACAATCCCGACAACCTGATGAACCGCGCCATCCGCGCGGTGAAGGCGGCGGCGCCGGGGGTCGGCATCCTTGGCGACGTGGCGCTCGACCCCTACACCACCCACGGCCATGACGGCATCCTGCGCGACGGCTACATTCAGAATGACGAGACCGTCGAGGTCCTGATCCGTCAGGCCCTGTCGCAGGCGGCGGCTGGCGTCGACATCGTGGCCCCGTCCGACATGATGGATGGCCGCATCGGCGCGATCCGCGACAAGCTGGATGCCGAGGGTTACCAGCTGACCCGCGTCTGCTCCTACGCCGCGAAATACGCCTCCGCCTTCTACGGCCCGTTCCGCGATGCGGTGAATTCCGGCGGCTTCCTGAAGGGCGACAAGACCACCTACCAGATGAACCCCGCCAACACCGACGAAGCCCTGCGCGAGGTCGCCTGCGACCTGCAGGAGGGGGCGGACATGGTGATGGTGAAGCCGGGCCTGCCCTATCTCGACATCATCCGCCGGGTGAAGGACCAGTTCGCGGTGCCGACCTTCGCCTACCATGTGTCGGGCGAATACGCGATGCTGCGCGCCGCGTCCGCCAACGGCTGGCTGAACTACGACAAGGCGCTGCTGGAGACGCTGATGGGCTTCAAGCGCGCCGGCTGCGACGCCATCCTGACCTATGGCGCGGTGGACGCGGCGAAGCTGCTCAAGCAGGGCTGAGCAGTTCGGGGCCATCTTTGAGCCGTTCAGGGCCGCGGGGAAATCCGCGGCCCTTTATCGTCAGGGCATCCCAATCGACGGAGACGCCCCGATGAGCCCGAAATTCCCCTTCCGCCCGGCATTGTTCGCCGCAGTGCTGCTGGCCGCCTCCCCCGCTGCCGCGTTCGAGCTGCACAGCCCCGACTTCACCGACAATGCGCCGATCCCGGAACGGAATGTGCTTGCCGGATTCGGCTGCACCGGCGCCAACCGATCGCCGGCCCTCAGCTGGACGGAGCCGCCGGCCGGCACCCGCAGCCTCGCCGTCACCATCTACGATCCCGATGCGCCGACCGGCAGCGGATGGTGGCATTGGGTGGTGTTCAACCTGCCGGCCGACACCCGCGGCCTGCCCGCCGGCGCCGGGGATCCGACCAAGAACGGCCTGCCCGCCGGTGCCGTGCAGAGCCGCACCGATTTCGGCACCTCCGGCTATGGCGGTCCCTGCCCGCCGCAGGGCGACAAGCCGCACCGCTATGTCGTCACCGTCCACGCGTTGAAGGTGGAGAGCCTGCCGCTGCCGGCCGATGCGTCCGGCGCCATGGTCGGCTTCAACCTGAACGCCGCCAGCTTGGGCAAGGCGACGCTCACCGCCCGCTACGGCCGTTGATCGGTCGCGCCGGCCGGTCCTAGGATGCGCGAAGGCCAGAGGATGAACGCCATGGGTCCGGATCTGCTCGCCCGCCTGTCCCGCTTCGCCGCCCGCGACCTGCGTCCCGGCGGCGGCGACCGACCACATCGGCCGGAGCTGTGGGCCTTCGTCGCCCATGACCGTGAGCGTCTGGCCGAGGTGCGGATCGAGCGTACGGCTCTGATCGCCGTTCTGGAGGGCACCAAGGAGCTGACCGACCAATCCGGCACCACCCGCCGCTTTCCGGCCGGCAGCGCCATGCTGCTGCCTCCGGGCTGGTGCGGGTCGGTGGTGAACGACCCCGGTTCCGGTGGCCGCTACCGTGCCCTGGTGCTGGAATTCCCGGCGGAGATGGTCCGGCGGCTTCTGCGCGCCCATGGCACCGATGGACTGGCACCGCGCGCCCGGCCGGGTGACTGGCATGTCACTCTGACCCCGGCCTTGACCGACGCCATCCAGCATGCCGCCACCGGCCTGACCGCCGACCCGCCGCTGCCGGCCAAGCTGGCGGAGCATCGCTGCATGGAGGTCCTGCTGGCTTTGCTGGAAGACGGCGTCTGGTGGCTGGGTCCGGTGGCACCGACGGGAATCGCCGATGCGGTGCGCCAGCTCCTGCGCACCCAGCCCGATATGCCTTGGACCGCCGAGCGCGTGGCCGGCGCGCTCAACCTCAGCACCGGCACTCTGCGCCGCCGCCTAACCGAAGAGGGCTGCTCGGTCCGCAGCATCCTGACGGAGGAGCGGGTCGCCCACGCCCGCGACCTTTTGCAGGGCGAGGGGCTGAGCGTTCAGGAAGCGGCGGAAGCCTGCGGCTATGCCAACCGGTCCCATTTCGCCCGCCGCATCCGGACGGCGGTGGGCGTCAACCCCTCGGGCCTGCGGGGGCGCTGACCGGCTCGGTTCCATAGGCGCGTAGCAGCGCCGCGACCGAATCGGCGATCACCCGCTCCGGATCGGCGGTGACCGGCAGCCCCAGCATGGTCGGCCAGAACAGCACCTCCTTCATGCCGCCAAGCAGTTGGGTCGCCACCACATGCGGGTCCGGCGCGTTCAGGCGACCGCGCGCATGCTGGGCGGCAAGATAGTCGTCCAGCAGCGCGTAAGCCTGGCTCTTCCCGCCCTCCAGATAGTCCTGCGACAGTTCGGGGAAGCGCTGGTGCTCGGCGATCACCAGGCGGAGCAGGCCACGCACTTCCGGCCGCCCTGTATGGACCAGCAGGGAGCGCAGGAAGACCGGCAGAGCCTTCTCAGGCGGCTGGTCGTGGGAGAGCAGGCTCTGGCCGTCGGCGCTGCGGAACCCCTCATACAGGCCGGACACCACGGCCTGGAACAGCTCGCGCTTGCCGGGGAAGTGATTGTAGACGGTGCGCTTCGATACATTCGCATCGGCGGCGATGGCGTCCATCGACGACGCCTCGTACCCGTGGGTCAGGAAGGCGCGGGTTGCTGCCTCCACCACCGCATTCCGCTTCGCCGACCCGCGCGCGCCACCTCCCGTCAGAGACGTTGACATTCCCCATCCTCTAAGTACACTGCACAGTGTAGTGTAGTTGTTGCCGCAGGCTCCCAGGGTAATCCGCCCGGCCGCGGCACGGGAGGGGTAAAGCGATGAAACAGCGCAATATCGGTGGCATTCTCGCGGTTTCCGAAATCGGGCTCGGCTGCATGGGCATGTCGGAGTTCTACGGCCCGACCGACGACGCCCAATCGCTCGCCACGCTGGAACGGGCGTTGGAGCTTGGCGTCACCCACTACGACACCGCCGACATGTACGGCAGCGGCCACAACGAATCGCTGCTCGCCCGCTTCCTGACCGGCAGGCGTGACCGGGTTACGATCGCGACCAAGTTCGGCATCGTCCGCCAGCCCGGGGAGTATGCCCGTCGGGTCGACACCAGCCCCGCCTATGTCGCCCAAGCCTGCGACGCCTCGCTGAAGCGGCTGGGGGTGGAGACCATCGATCTCTATTACGCGCACCGCGTGAACCCGGACATCCCGGTGGAGGAGACGGTCGGCGCCATGGCCGAACTGGTGAAGGCCGGGAAAGTCCGGGCACTCGGCCTGTCGGAGGTGTCGGCCGCCACCCTGCGCCGTGCCCATGCCGTTCACCCCATCGCCGTGGTACAGAGCGAATATTCGCTGTGGACCCGCGACGTGGAGGCGGCGGTGCTGCCGACCTGCCGCGAGTTGGGCATCTCGCTGGTCGCCTACGCACCACTCGGCCGCGGCATGCTGACCGGTGCCGTCAGCAGCCCCGACCAGTTCGCCGAGAACGACTTCCGCCGCATCGCGCCGCGCTTCGCCGGGGACAATTTCGACCGCAATCTTGCCCTGGTGGAGCAGGTGAAGGCGCTGGGGGCACAGAAGGGCTGCACCGCTGGACAGGTGGCGCTGGCTTGGCTGCTGGCCCAGGGGCCGGAGATCCTGCCGATTCCGGGGACCAAGCGGATCAAGTATCTGGAGGAGAATGTCGGCGCCGCGGCGGTGACGCTGACCGATGCGGAGGTGAAGGCGCTGAGCGACGCGCTGCCGCCGGGTGTGGCGGCGGGGGACCGCTATACGGCGGAGGGGATGCGGGGGGTGAATGTGTGAGCGGATGGGGGCCTTGCCAGCCAAGGCCCCCTGCTCGCCCTACTTCGGCGTCCCTGCCCAGACCTGGAACTGCGTGGTTTCCATCAGCATGTCGCTGTGGCCGAAGGCGGTCTTGAACAGCTTGCCGACACCGGCCGTCCGCTGGGTCACCGCCACCAGCGTGCCGCGCAGCTTCAGGTACTGCTTGGTCCCCGCGACCAGCGCGTCGAGCATGCCGAAATCCTCGTCCTTGCCGCGATGGAGCGGCGGGTTGGACAGGATCAGGCCGAAGCGCTCACGGGTGCCCAGTCCGGCCAAGCCGTCGCTCAGCACCAGTTCGGCGTCCGGTACATTCTGGCGGGCGGCGTGCAGCGCCACCGCATCGATGTCCAGCAGCGTCAACGGCGCGTCCGGCTGGCGTTCGCGCACGGCCCGCGCGATCACTCCGGCGCCGCAGCCGAAATCCAGCACACGGGTGCCGGCCGCCACATCGGGCAGCACTTTCAACAGGCATTCGGTGCCGGCATCCAGATGCCCGTGGGCGAACAGGCCAGGATAGGACACCAGTTCCAGCGTCCGGTCGGGCAGCGTCAGGGTGACGGTCTGCCGCCAATCCTCCAATGCCCCCTTGGCCGGCGCATCGGTGCGGCGGGTCAGCAGCAATCGGGCGCGCCTCTTGATGATGAGCGTTTCCGGCTCCTCGGCCAGCCCGTCGAGATGCTTGGGCGCGCTGGTCACGCCTTCGTCGTTGCCGCCGGCGATCCACAGCGGGGCACCGGGGGCAAGGCGGGAGGCCAGCGCATGCAAGGCCATTTCGAACCCGGCCCAGCCGCGCGGCAGGCGCAGCACGGCACCGTCGAACGGTCCCTCGGCCGGCCAGGGCGTGGCCGCCTGCCCGCCAACAGCGAGTCGGTTCCACACCACCACCTCCGCCCCGCCGTCGCGCAGAGCCTCGGTGATTGCGCCATCACTGTCGAAGGCGACGAGGATCCGGCCCTGCGGCCGGATTTCGGACAGGGCTTCGGCGGCCACGGCGGCGACGGTGGAGTCGCGGTCCGTGGCCCGATTGTCGAGACGTGCCACCGTATCAGCCCTTGTCACGCATCAGCCGCGCCTTGTCGCGCTGCCAGCTGCGTTCCTTCTCGCTCTCGCGCTTGTCGTGCTTCTTCTTGCCGGTGGCGAGGCCGATCTCGACCTTGGCGTAGCCGCGGTCGTTGAAATAGACCGACATCGGCACGAGCGTGACACCCTTCTGCTTGATGCCGGCCGCGAGCTTGTCCAACTCGCGGCGGCGGACCAGCAGCTTGCGCGGACGCTTCGGCTCGTGCTGATCGATGCGGCCGGCCTGGAGATATTCGGGGATGTACGCGTTGAACAGGTACAGCTCCCCGCCCTTCAGGCCGGCATAGGCCTCGTTCACACTGGCGCGGCCGCCACGCAGCGACTTCACCTCCGACCCGGTCAGCATGATCCCGGCTTCGAGGACATCATCGATGAAGAAGTCGAACCGCGCGCGGCGGTTCTGCGCCGCATATTTTTTTGCTTCCTCGCGCGTCGCCAAATCTCTCTCCTATACGGCCTGTTCCGTCACTCAGGACAACAGGCCGGCTTTGGTCATGGCTCCACGCACGGCGGCCCGGGCGGTTTCCGTCGCCGGAACCAGCGGCAGGCGCACCTCGTCGGTGCCCAGGCCCAGCAGGCTGGCGGCGAACTTCACCGGGGCCGGGCTGGTCTCCACGAACATCGAGTCGTGCAGCGGCGACAGCACGTCACGCAGGCGGAACGCCTCCTTCAGGTCGCCCTTGGCCCAGGCGGTCTGCATGGCGGAGCACAGCGCCGGCGCCACATTGGCGGTGACGGATATGCAGCCCACGCCGCCCTGCGCGTTGAAGGCCAGCGCGGTGGCGTCCTCGCCCGACAGCTGGATGAAGTCGGGGCCGACCTCCTGCAGCAGGCGGGACGGGCGCGACAGATCGGCGGTGGCGTCCTTCACGCCGACGATGTTGGGCAGCTTTGCAAGCCGCGCCATCGTCGCCACAGACATATCCACGACACTGCGGCCGGGAATGTTGTAAATGAAGATCGGCAAATCCGCCGCGTCATGGATCGCCTTGAAATGCTGGTACAGACCCTCTTGAGACGGCTTGTTGTAGTAGGGCGTGACCACGAGCGCCGCCTGCGCGCCTGCCTGCTTGGCATGGCGGGTCAGGGCGATCGCCTCGTCGGTCGAGTTGGAGCCGGTGCCGGCCATCACCGGCACCTTGCCGCCGGCCGCCTCGATGCACAGTTCCACGACGCGGTTGTGTTCTTCGTGGGACAGGGTCGGCGACTCGCCGGTCGTGCCGCAGGGCACCAGACCGTGGGTGCCCTGGGCGACCTGCCACTCCACAAAGGACTGGAAGGCCTTCTCGTCCACTTTCCCGCCCTTGAACGGAGTCAGAAGGGCGACGATGGAACCGTGGAACATGGCTGCCTCCTCAGTCGGCTTAGCTGGAAAAAAGAGTTGCGCACATTATCCCTCCCCGCCGCCCTCGGCAAGAGCGCCCGGACCTCTGTTTTCGCGGGTCTCCTCACCCTTTTCGCGGCACTTCCCGGCGCCCTTCCCGCCGCGGCGCTGAGCCCGCAGGACATCGCCATCTATCGCGAGGCTTTCAAGCTCGCCGATGACGAAAGGCTGGCCGAGGCATTGGCCGCGGCGTCCCGCGCGCAGGATCCGTTACCGGCGAAGGTTCTGCGCTGGATCGCGCTGGCCAATCCGGGCGGCGGCAGCTTCAGCGACATCGCCGCCTTCATCCGGGACAATCCCGACTGGCCGAACATGGCGGCGCTCCGCCGTCAGGCGGAAATGGCGATGCCCGACATCCCGCCGGCGGAGGTGGTGGAATGGTTTCGTCAGAACCCGCCGCTGACCAACGACGGCTTCGTCCGCTATGCCGACGCGCTGATCGCCACCGGCAGCGCCGAGCGCGCGACCACTCTGATCCGCAAGCAGTGGGCCGACGGCACCTTCACCGCCGACGAGGAGGCGACCTTCCTCGCCCACTATACGCCTTATCTGCGCCAGCAGGACCACAAGGCGCGCATCGACCGGCTGCTGTGGGCCCGGCAGGAGGCGCCGGTGCGGCGGATGCTGCCCTTCTTCGACGAAGCCTATGACACGCTGATCGAGGCGCGCATCGCGCTGGACGGCGACCGTGCGGGGGCCGACGCGGCCTTGGCGCGCGTGCCGCCCGGCCTGCTGAGCGATCCGGGGCTGATGTTCGATCGCGCCCGCTACCTGCGGCGCAAGGGCGACGATGCCGGCGCGCTGGAGATCATCGCCCAGGCCGGCGCCGACATGGGCCGCCCGCAGTCCTGGTGGTCGGAGCGCCATCTGCTGGCTCGCCGCGCGATGGAGCGGGGCGACTACAACCTCGCCTACCGTCTGGTCAGCGCCAACGGCATGAGCGACGGCAGCGCCTTCGCCGATGCGGAGTTCCTGTCGGGATTCCTGGCCCTGCGCTTCCTCGACAAGCCGTCGGAAGCCTTTGTCCATTTCCACAAACTGTATCGCTCGGTCACCGCACCAATCAGCAAGGCGCGCGGTGCCTATTGGTGCGGACGCGCGGCCGAGGCGCTGGGCCAGACCGGACCGGCGCGGGAGTGGTATGCCAAGGCCGCGACCTACTCCACCACCTTCTATGGTCAGCTGGCCTTCCGCCATGTTTCCGGCGGCGCCGTCACCCTGCCCACCCCGCCGTCGGTCTCCAGCGCCGAGACGGCGGCCTTCAACAAGCGGGAGGTGGTGCACGTCGCCCGGCTGCTGTCGGAAATCGGCGGCAACGCTGCCGATCAGGTGACTGGCTTCGTCCGCCGCATCAGCCTGGATGCCAAGACCCCGGCCGATTATGTTCTGGCCGCAAAGCTGGCGAGCGAAGTCGGCCGCCGCGATCTGGCCGTCGCCGCCGCGAAGGACGCCGCCCAGAACGACGTGTTCCTGGTCGAAGCCGGGTATCCGATGATCGACGCCCGTCCGTCGGCGCCGGAACTGGCGCTGGTCCATGGCATCATCCGGCAGGAGAGCACCTTCAACCCGACCATCGTGTCGTCCGCAGGCGCGCGCGGGCTGATGCAGTTGATGCCGACGACGGCGCAGCTGGTGGCGGGAAAGCTGGGGCTGAAGCACACGAACGCGCGGCTGACGTCGGACCCCGGCTACAACGTCACGCTGGGCTCCGCCTATCTTGCTGAGCTGATCGACCGCTTCAATGGTTCCTGGGTGTTGGCAATCGCCGGCTACAACGCCGGTCCGAACCGTGTGCGTCAGTGGCTGCAGACCTATGGCGATCCGCGCACGGAATCCATCGACGTGGTCGATTGGATCGAGCTGATCCCGATCTCCGAGACCCGCAACTATGTCCAGCGCGTGCTGGAGGCCGTCCAGGTCTATCGCGCCCGCCTGAACGGCGACCGGGCGGAACCGAACCTCGACAAGGATCTCCGGCGCTAGGAAGGATGCGAGAGATCGGCCTCGCCGATCTCTCGCGTTCCCCTCAGCCGATCAAGCCGTCGTCGGATTCGGCATGCCCGGCATCGGCTCGTCGGCCGGCGGGGGGACTTCCGGCAGGATGCCGGGGTTGTCGGGCACCGGATAGGGATCGGGAGTCGTCGGGCGGCCGGGCTGAGGCGGATTTGGATTGGACGGGGCTGGGATCTCGCCGGGGGTGGACGGCTTCTGCGGATCGCTCATGCGGCAACTCCTGACTGGGTTGGTCCCTCGGATAACGCTTTACTCGGCCGTCCGTTCAATCGCCCGGCCGCCGGATTGGAGGTCCTGCCCGGCCCCCTCGACCGTGTTGCAGCCGGTCAGCATGGCGGCGAGCGCCATCAGGAAGGTCAGGATCACCACCTCGCGCGCGGGGAACGGGATGGCGCGGGCGGTGGCGCGCTGCCGGCGGTTCGTGGCGTGCTGCATGGTGTCTCTCCGGTCTGGGGTGAGGGGACAGGGGTGGCGGGGATGAGCGATGGCCTGGGTGTCGTTCGTCTCTGCTTTTTTGACAACGGGGCTGCGGCGGCTTGGTTCCGCAGCCGACCCCGCCGCCATGCAGAGAATGCAACGGTCCTTTCGGGGCTCCCGAAATCCTTGACGCGGTACGCCCACCGGGCAAGATGACCGGCTTTTGCGCAGTCTGCCCGCTTTCCGGCCAAGCCTTACGGTCCGGCGGCGCGGCACGGGCCGCCGTCATCCCTCCGTCGCCACAGGTCCAGTCATGAGCACCGCCACACTGCCCGCCCCCGAGCCGTTGCGCGCGCGTCTCGCCGCCCACATCGGCGAGCTGTTGCGGCTGGCGGCACCGGTCATCGTCTCTCGCGCCGGGCTGATGGTGATGATGGCGGTCGATACCGCGATCGTCGGCCGCTTCTCGGCGCAGGAACTGGCCTATTACGGGCTGGCGCACCTGCCGGGCAACATCATGGTCGGCACCGGCGTCGGGCTGCTGATGGGGACGGTGATGATCACCGCCCACGCCTTCGGCGCCGGCAGCGACGTGGAGTGCGGCCGGGCATGGCGTCGGTCAGTTCCCTACGCTCTGCTGCTGGGCGTGCTGTTCGCGCTGATCTCGTTACTCGGCGATCCGCTGTTCCAGGCCGGCGGCCAGACGCCGGAGATGGCAGCGGGCGGCGCCCATGTGCTGGCGGTGCTGGGGCTGGGGGCGCCGGGCATGATGCTCTACATCACCACCGGCTTCTTCCTGGAGGGCATCAAGCGCCCGCTACCGGGCATGGTCGCCATGGTGATCGGCAATCTCGTCAATGCCGCGCTCGCCTGGGCGCTGGTGTGGGGCCATATCGGGCTGGAGCCGCTGGGCGCGGTCGGGTCCGCCTGGGCGACCAGCATCGTGCGCTGGTCCATGGGGCTGGGGCTGGTCGCCTATGTCTGGTGGATGCGCGACCATGACCGCTGGCAGGTCCGCCTGCCGGTGTCCGGCTGGTGGAGCGGTGCCGCCCGCCAGCGTCACCTCGGCTATGCCGCTGGGCTCAGCATCGGGGTGGAGAGCGGCGCCTTCGCGGCGCTCGGCCTGTTCGCCGGCATGATCTCGCCGCTGGCGCTGGGTGCCTATACGGTCGGACTGAACCTGACCGCCCTGCCCTTCATGGCGGCGGTCGGTCTGGCGTCGGCCACTGCCGTGCGGGTTGGCGTGGCCTATGGCCGCGGCGACCGCAGCGACATGGCGCTGGCGGGCTGGACCGGCCTCGGAGTCACCAGCGCCATCCTGGCCTGCGTCGGCGTGCTCTATCGCAGCCTGCCCGATGCGCTCGGCGCCATCTACACCAACAACCCGGAACTGCTGGAGGCGGTGGCGCCGCTGATCGCCTTCGCCGCCTGGATCCTGATCGCCGACGGCGGCCAGACGGTGATGGCGAACGCGCTGCGCGGCCGGCATGACGCCTGGATTCCCACCGCGCTGCACTTCTTCTCCTACGCGGTGGTGATGATTCCGGTATCGGCCTTCCTGGTCTTCGGCCTCGGCCACGGCGCCCATGGGCTGTTCGAGGGAATTCTCATCGCCAGTCTGGTGTCGGTCACCATCCTGTCCCTGCGATTCGCACATCTCAGCCGGCGTTGAACCGGCATCAGTGGGGGCACCGACAGGGGTTTCCAGCCCCGAATCATTGTGTGCAATTGCGAGAGTTGCTATATTTCCTTGGCAAACTTTCGGCCCGCAAGGCCAGTGACTGCCGCGGATTCCCGAGCGGCGGCGCATTCGAAGAATGAGTGTCCTGCTTGAGCAATACGCCCCTTCCTCCCGCCTCCGACATCGCGCCGATCAACATCGAAGACGAGATGCGGAAATCGTATCTCGACTACGCGATGAGCGTGATCGTGAGCCGTGCCCTGCCCGACGTCCGCGACGGGCTGAAGCCGGTGCACCGGCGCATCCTCTACGCGATGAAGGAGGGCGGGTACGACTCGACCAAACCCTATAAGAAGTCGGCGCGCATCGTCGGTGACGTGATGGGTAAATACCACCCGCACGGCGACAGCGCGATCTACGACGCCATGGTCCGCATGGCGCAGGACTTCTCCATGCGCCTGCCGCTGATCGACGGCCAGGGCAATTTCGGCTCGATGGACGGCGATCCGCCCGCGGCGATGCGCTACACCGAGGCGCGTCTGGCCAAGGCGGCGGAAGCGCTGCTGGACGACATCGACAAGGACACCATCGACTTCCAGGCCAGCTACGACGATTCGGGCCGCGAGCCCACCGTCGTCCCGGCGCGCTTCCCCAATCTGCTGGTGAACGGCGCCGGCGGCATCGCCGTCGGCATGGCGACCAACATCCCGACCCACAATCTGGGCGAGGTGATCGACGCCTGCTGCGCCTACATCGACAATCCCGACGTCACGCTCGACGAGCTGATGGAGCATGTGCCCGGCCCCGATTTCCCGACGGGCGGCCTGATCCTCGGACGGTCGGGCAGCCGGGCGGCGCTGCAGACCGGGCGCGGCTCGGTCATCCTGCGCGCCAAGACCCATTTCGAGGAGGTGCGCAAGGACCGCACCGCCATCGTCGCGACCGAGATTCCCTATCAGGTCAACAAGGCCAAGCTGATGGAACGCATCGGCGAGGTCGTGAACGAGAAGATCATCGAGGGCATCGCCGACCTGCGCGACGAATCCGACCGCGACGGCGTGCGCGTGGTGATCGAGCTGAAGCGCGACGCGGTTCCCGACGTGGTGCTGGCCCAGCTGTTCCGCCACACCCAGCTCCAGACCTCCTTCGGCGTCAACATGCTGGCGCTGAACGGCGGCCGTCCGGAGCTGATGAATCTGCTGCAGATCATCACCGCCTTCATCCGCTTCCGCGAGCAGGTCATCACCCGCCGGACCGAGTTCCTGCTGGGCAAGGCTCGCGAGCGGGCGCACACCTTGGTCGGTCTGGCGGTCGCCGTCGCCAACCTGGATGCGATGATCCAGCTGATCCGGAGCGCGCCCGATCCGGTCTGGGCGCGCGAGGAGATCATGAACCGCGAATGGCCGGTTCACGACGTCGGCCCGCTGATCGAGCTGATCGACGAACCCGGCCGCGGCGTCAGCGAACAGGGCACCTACCGCCTGTCGGAGGTCCAGGCCCGCGCCATCCTCGACCTGCGCCTGCACCGCCTGACCGGGCTGGAGCGCGACAAGATCGGCGCCGAGCTGACCGACGTCACCGACCAGATCGCTGACTTCCTAGCCACGCTCGCCAACCGGCCGAAGCTGATGGGGATCCTGCGCGACGAGCTGGTGGAGATGAAGGAGCGGTTCGGCAACCCGCGCCGCACCGAAATCCAGGATCTGGAGTTCGAGGCCGACATCGAGGACCTGATCCAGCGCGAGGACATGGTCGTCACCGTCAGCCAGTCCGGCTATGTGAAGCGGGTGCCGCTGTCGACCTATCGCGCGCAGAAGCGCGGCGGCAAGGGCCGCTCCGGCATGTCGATGAAGGCGGAGGACGCGGTCAGCGACCTGTTCGTCGCCAACACCCACACACCGCTGCTTCTCTTCTCGAACCGCGGCATGGTCTACAAGCTGAAGGTCTATCGCCTGCCGCTGGGCAACCCGCAGGCGCGCGGCAAGGCCTTCGTCAACCTGCTGCCGCTGATCGACGGGGAGACCATCACGACCGTCCTGCCGTTGCCGGAGGACGAGGCCGCCTGGTCCGACTTGCACGTCGTCTTCGCCACGTCGAAGGGCAACGTGCGCCGCAACCGAATGTCCGACTTCGCCAACATCCGCTCCAACGGCCTGATCGCCATGAAGCTGGAGGAGGAAGGCGAGCGTCTGATCGGCGTCCACACCTGCTCCGAGACCCACGACGTCCTGCTGGCAACCCGCGGCGGCAAGTGCATCCGCTTCCCGGTCGATGACGTCCGCGTCTTCGCCGGCCGCACCTCCACCGGCGTGCGCGGCATCAGGCTGGCCGACGGGGACGAGGTGGTTTCGCTGTCGATCCTGACCCATGTCGATGCCACGCCCGAGGAGCGCGCCGCCTTCTTCAAGATGAAGCGCGACGAAGGGCTGGAGATGGAGGGCGAGGCCGCGCCGGAAGCCGACGAGGTGCCGACGGACAGCGTCACCCTGTCGCAGGAGCGATACGAAGAACTGAAACAGAAGGAACAGTATATTCTGACCGTCTCCGACCGCGGCTATGGCAAGCGCAGTTCGTCCTACGAATATCGCACCGCCGGACGCGGGGGCCAGGGCATCTGGAACATGGAGATGGGCGAGCGCAACGGCTCCATCGTTGCCGCCTTCCCGGTCGAATCGAACCATCAGGTGATGATGGTCACCAACGGCGGCCAGGTGATCCGCATGCCGCTGCACGACGTGCGGGTGGCCGGCCGCAAGACGCTGGGCGTCACGCTGTTCCGCGTGGGGGCGGACGAGCGCGTGGTGTCCGTCGCCACCATCGCCGAGGAAGAAGGCGAGAACGGCGTGGATACGGGCGTTGAGACTGGCGATGACGCCAACGGTTCGGTCGAGCCCACCGGTGATGCCGGCAGCTCCGCCGCGCCGAACGAATAACGGAAGGGCGTAAAGGGGAACCCATGGCGACCAGCCAGACCGAGACCAGCGAAGGTCGTCGAATCGGTGTCTATCCCGGCACCTTCGATCCGATCACCAACGGTCACATGGACATCATCCAGCGCGCCGCCCGTCAGGTCGACCACCTGATCATCGGCGTCGCCCGGAATGCCGGCAAAGGGCCGCTCTACTCCACGGACGAGCGGGTCGCCATGGTTCGCGAGGATGTGGCCGGGCTGAACGCCGCCGGGGCCAGCATCGAGGTGCGGGCGTTCGACAATTTGCTGATGCATTTCGCCATGGAGGTGAATGCCAGGGTCATCATCCGCGGCCTGCGCGCCGTCTCGGACTTCGAATATGAATTCCAGATGGCGGGCATGAACGCGCGGCTGAACCCGAAGGTCGAGACGATCTTCCTGATGTCGTCGGAGAAGCACCAGTTCATCTCCTCCCGCTTCGTGAAGGAGATCGGGCGGCTCGGCGGCGACATCCGCCATTTCGTCTCGCCCCGCGTCGCGGAACGGCTGGCCGAACGCTTCGCCCTCGAAGCCGGCAACGGCATAGTACCGACGACCAGCCAGACCTGATCCCGGAACCATGGGTTTGGTGGGCGGGCTTGATGGCAAAATCCTGCATTTCCCATCAAGCCCATGGTTGACCTTTCGGGCGCGTCTTTCTATGGTGCGCCCACTTCCGGCGGGGGCCAGTTTCGCACCGCCGCGAGAGGATGATCCGGTAGCTCAGTCGGTAGAGCACGTGACTTTTAATCATGTGGCCGTGGGTTCGAATCCCACCCGGATCACCATCCAATTCAAGGCCTTAGCCTTCCTCAAGGGGTCGCTTTAGCGGCCCCTTCGGCGTTGTGGGGCACGGCATGGGGCACGGCTTGACCTGCACGCCTCCCCCGTCCTGCATGACGACCGAGAAAACAAAAAGCCCCGCCGAAGCGGGGCTTTTCCTATTCTTCAACGGCTTGGCCTGGATGGCGACCCCAGCTGGATTCGAACCAGCGACCTGCCGCTTAGAAGGCGGCTGCTCTATCCAACTGAGCTATGGGGCCTTGTCCCGGGTTTGCGATCAGAAGCGCGGGCGATCGGTGCGGAAGTTGTCGGCGTAGTTGCGCGGACGGACGCGGCGGACCGGAGCTTCCTGCACGGTGTAGTTCCAGCCTTCACGCTCGGCGAACGCAATGGCCTCTTCCTTCGTTTCGAAGGACAGGCGCACCTGGTTCAGCGTGTCGCCGGAGCTGGTCCAGCCCATCAGCGGTTCCGGACGGCGCGGTGTCTCGATCTCGTAATCCAGCATCCAACGGTGAGTCTTGGCCCGGCCGGATTGCATGGCCGTCTTGCTCGGCTGATAGATCCGGACGTTCATGGCTCGCTCGTCTCCCCAAATGCCTGCGATGGCGTCCCCGGCGCGGACGGCCTGGACGCGGAGTTGTCCCCTGGCGATGGTCGGGGCGCCCGGATTCGAACCGGGGGCCTCCAGTACCCAAAACTGGCGCGCTGACCAGACTGCGCTACGCCCCGTCGCCGCGTTGTGAGATACACGAACGCCACGCCCACGGCAAGCGGACGGCGCACCGCTTTTGCGGACTTTTCCATCCAGCCTGCCGCCTTGGGCATTTGGTGCGGCGTTCGGTCGCTCAACAGCCTGTCTCCAACACCGTTCCGGATCCGTTTCGTTGCCATCGCTCACCCCCGCCCCGTTTGCCGTCGCCCTGTTTTTGCCCGACCTCAAGGACCGGCCGGACCGCCGCTCGGCGGTCGATCTCGCCCATCGATTGCTGCGCGCCGGCGTTGCGGTGGATGTGGTGGCACCGATGGGCGGGGGACCGCTGCGCGCGGCGCTGAACCCGGCCGTCGGGCAGATCGACCTCGCCAAGCGCCATGCTGCAACCTCGGCCCTGGCTCTGGCCCGTGTGATGGCTGAACGGCAGCCGTCACTGCTCGCCATAGCGCGCGAGGTGGCGTGGGTCGGGCGGCTGGCGCTGTGGCTGGCCCGCAGCGATGCGGGGCTTGTCGTGCTGGAGGGCGATGCGGAGGCCGATTTCGCCGCTATTCGTGCCGCAGCGCCTCGATGGGGTTGAGGCCGGCGGCGCGCCGCGCCGGGTAAAGGCCGAAGAAGACGCCGACCAGCCCGCTGACCACCACCGCAAGCACGATCGAGTCGATCCGGATCAGCGTCGGCCAGCCGGCCAGCGCCGCGACCGCCACGGCGGTTCCGATGCCCAGCGCCACCCCGACCGCGGCCCCGATCAGCGACAGGGTGATCGACTCGATCAGGAACTGCACCAGAATGTCGCGCCGCCGCGCCCCGATGGCGAGCCTCAGCCCGATCTCCCGCGTCCGTTCGGTCACCGACACCAACATGATGTTCATGATGCCGATGCCGCCGACCAGCAGCGAGACCGCAGCCACGGCGGCCAGCAGGAAAGACAGGGCGCGGGAGGACGCGTCGCGGGTCGCCGACACCTCCGACAGGTCGCGCATCCAGAAATCGTCGTCCTGGCCGGGGATCAGCCGGTGGCGCTGCCGCAGCAGGTCGCGGATCTGCGCCTGCGCCTCCGCCATGTCGGCGCCGTCCCGCATCTTCACCGCCATGCTATGGATGAAGCGCGGGTTGCTCTTCGCCATGCCCGGGATGTTGCGCTTGGCGGTGGACAGCGGCACGAAGATGACGTCGTCCTGGTCCTGGCCCTGCGTGTTCTGCCCCTTCTCCGCCAGAACACCGACGACGGTCAGCGGGGTGGAAAACAGCCGCACCGGCTCTCCGATGGGATCGCCGCCGCCGAACAGGTTGCGCACCACCGTCTGACCGAGGACCACGACCTTGTTCGCCTGCGCAACATCCTCGTCCGACAGGCCGCGTCCCAGCGCGATGGTCCAGTCGCGGGCGTCCATGTAATCCGGCGTGATGCCGAACAGAATCGTCCCCCAGTTCTGGTTGCCGGCGACGATCTGCAGGCCCCAGCGCACCGACGGCGCGGTCACCACCACGCCGGGGATCTCCGACAGCACCGCCAGCGCATCGTCCTCCGTCAAAGAGGATGCGGTGCCGGCCCCCAGCTTCACGCCGCTGCGGACGATGCTGCCCTGCCCCACCAGGATCAGGTTGGTGCCAAGGCTGGCGATCTGGCGCAGCACCTGATCGCGGGCGCCGGCTCCCACCGCGACCATGGCGATCACCGCCGCCACGCCGATGACGATACCCAGCATGGTCAGCGCGCTGCGTAGCGGGTTCGCCCGCAGGGACTCGAGCGCCGCGCGCAATGCGTCCCAGGCGGTCATGCCGCGACCTCCGGTTCCTGACGCAGATCGTCGATCAGGCGGCCATCGCGGAACTGCAGGACGCGGGCGGCAAAGCGTGCCACCTCCGGCTCGTGCGTCACCAGCACGATGGTGATGCCGCGGCGGTTCAGCCGCTGGAAAAGGCCGATGATCTCCAGGCTGGTGGCAGTGTCGAGCGCGCCGGTGGGTTCGTCGGCAAGCAGCAACAGCGGATCGTTGACCAGGGCGCGGGCGATGGCGACCCGCTGCTGCTGCCCGCCGGAAAGCTGGGTCGGCCGGTGCCTTGCCCGTTCCCGCAACCCCACCGAATCGAGCGCCGCCAGCGCCCGCTCGACCCGCTGGGCATGGCCGACGCCGGCATAGACCATCGGCAGCATGACGTTGTCGAGCGCGGTCTGGCGCGGCAGCAGGTTGAAGGACTGGAAGACGAATCCGATGCTGCGGTTCCGCACCGCCGCCAGCGCGTCGGAGGACAGGCCGGCGACCGCCTGCCCGTCCAGACGGTACCGTCCGGCATCGGGGCGGTCCAAGCAACCCAGCAGGTTCATGAAGGTGGATTTGCCGGATCCCGACGGCCCCATCACTGCCACGAACTCGCCCCGGCGGATGGTGACGGTCACGTCGTCCAGCGCGTGGACGGTCTGCGGCCCCATGCGATAGCGGCGGCTGAGGCGTTCGACAGCGATCAGGGGTTCGGGTGCCGTTGGGTCAGAAGCCAAGGCGCGGCCCCCGGCGGCTGTCGCGGTCGGGGACCAGGATGCCGGTGATGACCTCCTGCCCGGCCCGCAGGTCGCCCGACACCACCTCGGTATAGCTGCCGTCGCCAATGCCGAGCCGCACTGCTATGCCGACCGCGCTGCCATTGCCGGGGCCGGGCACCCAGACCGTCCGCATCGCCTCCACCGCCCGCCCGGGGACCACCAGAGCCTCGAAGCGGTCGCGCTGTTCCGGGTCGAGCAGCCCGGCGATTCGCTCCAGGGTCGCGGTGCGGATGGCGTTCGCCTCCACCCGGCGGCGTTCGGGGTCGCCGCCCTCGGCGTCCAGAGCGGCGAAGCGGTCGCGCGCCTCCGCCACCAGGGTGGTGATGTCGCGGCGTCTCGTCTCGTCCAACTTCAGCCCGTCAATCACCCGCCTGGCCGTCGCCTCCAGCGCCGCGGCGCCGCGCCCGCCATTGGGACCGCCGGTGGTCGGCGTCGGCGCATCGGTCGAGGCCTCGGCTCCCGGCGGGCGGAAGCGCAGGGCGGCGTTGGGCAGCTTCAGCGCGGACGGCCGCTCGTCCACCGTGATGCGCAGGTTGGCGGTCATGCCTGGCAGCAGCCGCAGCTCCGGATTCTCCACCGTGATGACGACGATGTAGGTGACGACCGTCATGTCCTCCTTCGGCGCCAGCCGCACCTGCGCCACCCGGCCGGTGAAGCTGTCGCCGGGGAAGGCGTTGACGGTGAAGCGCACTGGCATGCCTTCGCGCACCCGACCGATGTCGGCCTCGTCGATGTTGGCGAGAACCTCCATCTGACGCAGATCCTGGGCGATGGTGAACAGGGTGGGCGCCGACAGGCTGGCCGCCACCGTCTGGCCGGTGCTGACCGCCCGGTTCACCACCACCCCATCGATGGGGGAGCGGATGACGGAGCGGTTGAGGTCGACGCGGACCAGTTGCAGGGCCGCCTCGCGCTGGGCGACCTGGGCGCGGGCGACCTCCACCTGGGCGGCGGCGACCGCCAGCGAGGCATCGGCCGACGCCTCCGCCGCTTCGGCTTGCCGCCTCTGCGCACGGGCGGCGATCAATTGGGCCTGCGCGCTGTGCGCCGCGGTTTCCGCTTTCTCCAGATCGGCGGCGGCGACGACGCCGCGTCCCTGCAGGTCGCGTCGGCGCCGCAGGTCGCGCTCCGCGTCACGCTGGGCGAGATCGGCACGGACGATCTGGGCGTCGGCATTGGCGACGCTGGCCTTGGCGCTGGCGAGATCGGCCCGCGCCTTGTCGTGCAGCGCCTGCTGCTGGATCAGAGATGCCTTGGCGGAATCGACATCGGCGCCGGCCTGGGCCAGCCGGGCGGCCAGTTGGTCGCCGTTCAGCCGGGCGAGGATCTGGCCGCTGGTGACCCGGCTGTTGAAATCGGCATACAGTTCGGCGATCTGGCCGGAGAGTTGGGAACTGACTTCCACCGTCACCAGGGCGCTCATGGTGCCGGTGGCGGTGATGGCGCTGACCAGCGGGCCCTGTTCGACCCGCGCCAGCCGGTAGGCCGGCCCCGGTTCCGCCCGCGCCAGCACGACATAGGCGGACAGGCCGGCCGCGGCGCTGAGCGCCAGTCCGAGGAAAATCGCCGCCCGGCCGCTTGCTCCCTTGGCCATCCCAGCCCTCCGCGCCGCTCAAGCCCCGCGCGATTGATCTGGGAGAGTTTACGCGAAAGTCATGGGCGGCGGATCATCTATCCGCTCAGGGCTTGGCGATGTCGGGAGATACCACGCGGTCGCCGGGACGGATGCCCAGCCGCGAGGCCATGCCGCCGTTCAACTCCAGGATCGCCTTCACCGGACCGTCGGAATTGACCGAGTCCAGCGATTCCGGCACCGCGCGCTCGTGGATGTTCACGATGCGGCCGTCGGCGGCGATGAACAGCATGTCGAGCGGGATCAGCGTGTTCTTCATCCAGAAGCTGGCCGGCTGCACCCGGTCGTAGACGAACAACATCCCGGCATCGGCCGGCATCGACTGGCGGAACATCAGACCCTGGGCCTGCTGGCCGGGCGTCAGCGCCAGTTCGACGTCGAAGCGGAACTTGCCGCCGCCCGACGTTTCGACGGTCAGCTTGGATTTCTGAAAGCTTTCCAGCGCCATCGCCGGGAAGGCGACCACCAGCAGCAGGAGCGCCACGACTGCACCCCGAAAACTCCGACCGACCATCATGACTGTCCCCGAAGGCTGAACCGGCCCGTTCCAAGTTACACGTTTTTAGGACTTCGCCAGACGGTCGAAGGCCTGGAGCTTCGCCAGCAGGGCCGGCATGTCCTTCAGCGGGACCATGTTCGGGCCATCGCTGGGGGCGCAATCGGGGTTCTCGTGCGTCTCCATGAAGACGGCGGCGACGCCGACCGCGATGGCGGCACGGGCCAGAACCGGCACGAACTCGCGCTGCCCCCCCGACGTGGTGCCCTGCCCGCCCGGCTGCTGGACGGAATGGGTGGCGTCGAACACCACCGGGAAGCCGGTCTCCGCCATGATCGGCAGGGAACGCATGTCCGACACCAGCGTGTTGTAGCCGAAGCTGGCGCCGCGCTCGCACAGCAGGACGCGCTCATTGCCGGAGGCGACCAGCTTGGCGGCGACGTTCTTCATGTCCCACGGCGCCAGGAACTGGCCCTTCTTGACGTTCACCGCGCGGCCGGTTTCTGCGGCGGCGATCAGCAGGTCGGTCTGGCGGCAGAGGAAGGCCGGGATCTGCAGCACGTCCACCGCCTCGGCGACGGGGGCGCACTGGGTCGATTCATGCACGTCGGTGATGACCGGGCAGCCGAAGCGCTCGCGGATTTCCGCGAAGATCGGCAGCGCCTTGTCCATACCCAGGCCGCGCGCGGTGGTGATCGAGGTGCGGTTGGCCTTGTCGAAGCTCGACTTGTAGATCAGCCCCATGCCCAGCGCCTTGGTCATCTCCACCAGGGCAGACGCAGTCTCCATCGCATGGTCGCGGCTTTCCATCTGGCAGGGGCCGGCGATCAGGACGAAGGGACGGTCGTTGGCAACGGTCAGGTCGCCGATCTGGACAGGGCGCGGCGTGGTCATCGGAGTGCTCCAAAACAAAACGGGCGAGAGGGCGCCAGTGGGCCTTTGCATCCCATTAAATGGGGGGATGGTCAATGGCGGGCGGCGGTGCGCGCTGCAAGCCACTTAGGCGCCTGCCGAATGCCCCCTCCCCGACCCTCCCCCGCTTTGCGGGAGAGGGAGCTGAGCGCATGAGCGGCGGAGTTCCCTCTCCCGCAAAGCGGGGGAGGGTTAGGGAGGGGGCAAAAGCACCTCAGAAATCGATCACCCTCACCCCAGATGCGTGCGGAAGAACTCCACCGTCAGCCGGTTGGCCTCGTCGGCCGCGTCCTGGTCGTAATGCTCGCCGCCCGGCCGGGCGAAGGCGTGGTCCATGCCGGGATAGACCTTGGCGGTCACCCACCTGTTGTCCTTCACCCCGGCCACCACCGCGTCGCGCTTGTCGGGGCTGGAGAACTTGTCGTTTTCCGCGATGTGCAGAAGCAACGGCTTGGAGATCTTACCCACCTCGCCCAGCAGGCCTTCCAGCCCGACGCCGTAATAGCCGACATTGGCGTCGGCGTCCGACCGCGTCGCCATCATGAAGGCCAGCCGGCCGCCCAGGCAGTAGCCGACGCTGCCGGCCTTGCCGGTGCATCCATCCTGCCCGCGCACCCAGGCCAGCGCCGCCTTCAGGTCCTCCACCGCCTTGTCCTGATCCATGCCGTTCATCAGGGCGAAGGCCTTGTTCCACTCCTCCTGCGTCTTGTCGGTCAGCTGCACGCCCGGCTGCTGGCGCCAGAACAGGTCGGGGCACACGGCCAGGAATCCTTGCGAGGCATACCAGTCGCATTGCTCGCGCATCACCGCGTTGACGCCGAAGATTTCCTGGATCACCACCAGACCGCCGGCGGGCGTCACCTTGGGCTTGGCGACATAAGCCGAAAAGCGGCCGCCATCGGCGGCATCGATCATCACCTCGGACATGGCTTTGTTTTCCTCCCGTTGACAAATCCGCCCCTGATATGGAGCGGACTTGCCCCCGGTCACCCCGCCTTTCGTCAGAAACCGACGCTGACGCCGACAAAGCCGCCGTAATCGCGGCGGTTCTCCTCACCCACCCGCGCATTCAGGCCGAGCGTGCCGGTGACCGACTCCGCCAGCTTGAAGGAGGCGCCGGCCGTCAGATCGACATAGCTGCGGTCGGGCTTCGCCACCGCTACATCGTAGGCGAGCGTGGAGATGCTGCGGCTTTCCACCGTGATGCTGCGCTGGTCGTCCTTGAACTCCCGGTTCAGCGTCACCTTGGCGTAGGGCAGGACGCTGCCGAAATCATAGGCCGCCTGATAGCCGACGCTACCGACCAGCGAATTGCGGGTCTGCGAGCGGTAGGTGAAGCCGAACAGGCTGCTGTCCTCGCTGAAGCCCTCGACCTCGACATGCTGGTAGCGCAGGCCCAGCACCGGGCCATGGGTCAGCCCGCCGGTCATGAACTCATAGCCGCCCTCGGCACCGATGGAGGCGTTGATGCCCTCGGTGCTGCCGACGGTGGAATGGTCAGTGCCATTGATGGTCACGCCGCGCCGCAGGTCGTAATCGGCGAAGCCGATGGACCCGACGCCGTTCACAAAGGCGCCGCCCATGCGATAGATGCCGTAGCCGCTCAGCACATACTCCCGCTGCTTGTAATCGCCGCCGGTGGAGAAGCTGCCGCGGTAATGCGACGCCGTGCCGGCCACGCCGAGCAGCAGGTTTTCGGTGAAGCGCTTGTCGATGCCGACGCTGACAGACAGCGGCGTGCCGCGCACCTCCGTCTGTTCGCCGATGCCGGGATCGCCGGTGCGGTCGCTGGTCAGCCGGCCGACTCCGCCGCTGACCCAGGCGCCGGTCGTGCCCGGCTTGCGGCTCCACAGGCTGGTTGCCGCCTGGGCGAGGATGGTGGCGGTCAGCCGGTCGCGGGTGTGGATCGGCGATTCGGCAAGCTGCGCCACATTGCCGGGGGCGGTCAGCGCGTTCAGCACGAAGTCCGACACCGCGCGATGACCGGCCGTGGTCGGGTGGACACCGTCGGCGAACAGGTAGCTCTCCGCGGCGTTCGGCGCCACCAGCGAGGCGGAGGTGCAGAGCAGTGAGCTGCTGGTGGTGCAGGCGGTGCCGGTCGCATTGGCGAAGCCGAAGGAGGCCGGATTCGCCACCGCAGCCCGCAGCAGCGAATAGGTGTCGATCGGAATGACCGAGACGCCAGCATTCGCCAGTCCCAGCGTGACCAGCTGGTTGTAGCCGCTGACCAGCTGCGTGATCTGCGCCGCCGCCGTCGCGCCCTGCGCCTGCCCGAACGGGGTCGATCCGATGTCCGGCACCGTCGGCACCAGGATGGTGCGCGCCCCGGCGGCGCGCAGCCGCGCCACCTGAGTCACCAGATCGCCGGCCGCCTGCGTCACCGTCGCCTGGGCGGTCGCCGGATTGCTGAGCGCGGCGAAGATATCGTTGGCGCCTCCCCAGACCGTGTAGAGCGCGTTCGGATCGGCCCGTCCGCCGGTGGAGGCGAGATAGCCGGAGACCTGCGTCGCCACGCTGGGCGCCAAGGCCGTCGGGCCGGTCGCCGGGACGCCGATGGAGGTGTTCACCCGCGCACCGCCAACCGCATAGTCGGTGCCGCCCCGCGCCGCCGTGGTGGCGGAGGTACCGAGCGCGCCGGCAAGGTTCTCCGCCCACACCGGCCCCGGATTGGTGGTGAACTTGCCGCCGAACGGCAGCAGCGACTGGAACGCCCCGCTGTCGGTCAGGCTGTCGCCGAAGAAGATGGTGGAGGAATAGTCCGCCGCGACGGCCGGGACCGCGGCGAGCGCGGTCAGGCAGGTGGCGAGCGCAGCGATCCTGACGCGATTCATGGTCACTCCCCGATCCGATTGCTTGGTTATGCGATTTTCCGCGGATCGTCGCACAAGGTTTTCGGGGGCGCAAGGAAGCTGACGTATAGGGAAAGTGCCGGACGTGAAAACGCCCCGCCTTTGGGGGCGGGGCGTTTTCAGGCCTGAAAATGTGGCTTAAGAAACCGTCAGACCAACCGGCTCTGATCGATGGCCGCCTTGATGAAGGCGGTGAACAGCGGGTGCGGCTCGAACGGCTTGGACTTCAGTTCCGGGTGGAACTGCACGCCGATGAACCAGGGATGGTCGGGGATCTCGACGATCTCCGGCAGTTCCCCGTCCGGCGACAGACCGCTGAACTTCATGCCGCAGCGCTCCAGACGCTCCTTGTAGTACACGTTCACCTCATAGCGGTGACGGTGACGTTCGGAGATGTCGGTGGTGCCATAGACCTCGGCGACCTTGCTGCCCTCCAGCAGCTTGGCGGGATAGGCGCCGAGCCGCATGGTGCCGCCCAGATCGCCGACCTCGGCACGCCGCTCCAGCGTGTTGCCGCGCATCCACTCCGTCATCAGGCCGACGACCGGATTGCCCGGCTTGCCCAGCTCGGTGGAGCCGGCATCCTCGATCTTCGCCATGTTGCGGGCGGCTTCGATCACCGCCATCTGCATGCCGAAGCAGATGCCGAAGTACGGCACCTTGCGCTCACGCGCGAATTGGGCCGCCCGGATCTTGCCTTCCGTCCCGCGCGAACCGAAGCCGCCCGGCACCAGGATGCCGTGGACATTCTCCAGCCGCTTCACCGCCGCGTCGTCATCCTCGAAGATCTCCGAATCGATCCAGTCGAGGTTGACCTTGACGTTGTTGGCGATGCCGCCGTGGGTCAGCGCCTCGGCCAGCGACTTGTAGCTGTCGAGCAGGCTGATGTACTTGCCGACCACCGCGATGGTAACCTCGCCCTGCGGCTTGCGCACCCGCTCCATGATGCGGGTCCAGCGCGACAGGTCCGGCTCCTTGTCGACCGGCAGGCCGAAATAGCTCAGGACCTGGGTGTCGAAGCCTTCCTCGTGGTAGCTGATCGGCACCTGATAGATCGAATCGACGTCCAGCGCCGCGATCACCCGCTCCGGACGGATGTTGCAGAACAGCGCGATCTTCTTGCGCTCGTTCTCCGGAATCGGACGATCGGCGCGGCACAGCAGGATGTTGGCCTGGATGCCGACGCTCAGCAGTTCCTTCACCGAATGCTGGGTCGGCTTGGTCTTCAGCTCGCCGGCCGTCGGGATGTAGGGCAGCAGGGTCAGGTGGATGTAGAGGACATTCTCCTGCCCGACCTCGTTGCCGAACTGGCGGATCGCCTCCAGGAAGGGCAGCGACTCGATATCGCCCACCGTGCCGCCGATCTCGATCAGGATGAAGTCCTCATCGGTGGCGTCGGCGCGGATGAACTCCTTGATCTCGTCGGTGATGTGCGGAATGACCTGGACGGTGCCGCCCAGGTAATCGCCGCGACGCTCCTTCGCGATCACGGTGGAGTAGATGCGGCCGGTGGTGATGTTGTCGCCCTTGCGGGCCGACACGCCGGTGAAGCGCTCGTAATGGCCGAGATCCAGGTCCGTCTCAGCCCCGTCGTCGGTCACGAAGACCTCGCCGTGCTGATAGGGGCTCATCGTGCCGGGATCGACGTTCAGATACGGATCCAGCTTGCGCAGCCGCACCTTGTAGCCGCGCGCCTGGAGAAGCGCCCCAAGCGCCGCCGATGCCAGACCTTTGCCCAGCGAAGAAACGACGCCACCGGTGATGAAGATGTAGCGAGTCATGTCCGTCCGAAGAGCTTGAGAGCTGTTCCATGTCCCCGGAGGGGACGCATGTTTCCTGTCCCCATAGGGGGCGGATATTTCATGTCCCCGAGGGGTCGGCGCCGAAACTCACGTCGCGGTCGTCGGCCCTCAAAAGAAAGAGGCGGCTTCGGGGAGGCCGCCTCGCTGTCCGCTTCGTACCCGTGCGCTGGATGGTCCCTTTACTGGGACACCGGCGGCGCGGGTTGGGCCGGAGCGGCCGGGGTCGCCGGCTGGGCCGGGGCCGTCGGAGAGGCCGGCAGCGTGTCGATGATCGACGCCGGACGCGAATGGCCGCCGGCCAGGATCGCCAGCACGATGCTGGTCGCGAAGAAGCAGCCCGCCAGAATGCCGGTGGTCCGCGTCAGCAGGTTGGCCGTGCCACGGGTGCTCATCATGCCGCCCATGGTACCGCCGCCGATGCCGAGTCCGCCGCCTTCCGACCGCTGGATCAGGATCACGCCGACCAGCCCGACGGCGATCAGCAGGTGAATAACCAGAATCACCGATTCCATGCGATGCTCACCCCACGCCCATCCCAAAAATCGAATAGCGCGCCACAGGCCGTCTTAAGGGCCCGTGGCGCGCGCCCATTGTTTGTACCGCGCCGCCGCGGGATATGCCAGCGCCAAAATACCCAGGCCATATCCATTGGCGGCATGGCTGACACCAGCGTGGTGTATCAGCGGCAGGCGGTGGCGATGGCCCAGAAATCGTCGGCCTTCAGGGCCGCGCCGCCGACCAGCGCGCCGTCGACATTCTCCACCGCCATCAGCTCCGCCGCGTTGTTCGGCTTGACCGAACCGCCATAGAGGATGCGGACCTTCGTGGACTCGGCGATCTTGCCGTCCAGCTCGGCGCGGATGTGGGCGTGCATCGCCTTCACGTCGTCCGGAGTCGCGGTCTTGCCGGTGCCGATGGCCCAGACCGGCTCATAGGCGATGACGGTGTTCTCGGCCGTCGCGCCGGCCGGGATGGAGCCGGCGAGCTGGCCCGACACCACGGCATTGGCCTGGCCGGCGTCGCGCTGCGCCTCGGTCTCGCCGACGCAGATGATGGCGACCAGGCCCTCTTTGTGGGCGGCCACCGCCTTGGCGTTCACCACGGCATCGCTCTCGCCATGGTCGGCGCGGCGCTCCGAATGGCCGAGGATGACGAAGCGGCAGCCGGCATCCTTCAGCATGGTCGGCGCCACGTCGCCGGTATGGGCGCCGGAGGTCTTCGGCGCGCAATCCTGGCCGCCCAGCGCCAGCGGGCTGTCGGCAATCGCCTCTCCCACCGGGAACAGCAGCGGGAAGGGCGGGCAGACCAGCATGTCGAAAACGACCGGGCCGGCACCCTTCAGCCGGCCGGCGAGGTCGGAGGCGAGATCCAGCCCGTCGGCCTTCAACCCGTTCATCTTCCAGTTTCCGGCGATCAGCTTCCGGTTGGCGATCATGGTCGTTTCCTTCTTGTCTCGGCTTTATATGGGAACTTGTGGAACGTTCTTGGCCTCTCGTGACCCAAGCCCATAGCAAGCCCGCCGCGGAAATTCCACTCACCCGACCGGCACATCGGCCGTCGGCAGCCATAAGAGACATCTTGTAGCAGTCCCCCGGCGAAGGCCCATCAGCCCCCCGGCGACGCCACATCAGACGAAGTGCCATGTTGCGGATGCTCCTAGGCGGAATAGCATCATTCGCAACGCACCATCCAGACGCGGCGAAGGCCTGACCCCCATGAAGAACTTCTCGGACCTGACGGAAAAGGAGCTGCTGGCGCTCGCCATCGCGCTGGAGGAGGAGGACAGCCGCATCTATGACGAGTTCGCCCACGCCCTCACCGACAATTACCCGGACACGGCCAAGCTGTTCAGCGCCATGGCGTCGGAGGAGAGCGGGCACCGGCACCGGCTGCTGGAGCTGTTCCGTGCGCGATTCGGCGACCACATCCCGCTGATCCGCCGCCAGGACGTGAAGGGATTCGTGGAGCGCAAGCCGGTCTGGCTGAGCCGGCCGCTGGGCCTCGAAACCGTGCGCCGGCAGGCCGAATTGATGGAGGCGGAGACCAAGCGCTTCTACACCCGCGCCGCCCAGCGGTCGCAGGACGCAGCCGTTCGCCAGTTGCTGGGCGATCTGGCCGAGGAGGAGCGCCGGCACGAGGCCAAGGCCGAACGGCTGGAGGCGAAATACGTCTCACCGGAGGTTCGGGAGCAGGAACACGAATCGGAACGCCGGCTGTTCCTGCTGCAGGTGGTGCAGCCGGGTCTGGCCGGGCTGATGGACGGGTCGGTGTCGACCCTGGCCCCACTGTTCGCCGCCGCCTTCGCCACCCAGGACAGTCACGAGACCTTTCTGGTCGGTCTGGCCGCCTCCATCGGCGCCGGCATCTCCATGGGATTCGCCGAGGCTCTGTCCGATAACGGGTCGCTGACCGGGCGCGGCAGTCCCTGGCTGCGCGGGCTGGTCTGCGGCGCGATGACCACGCTGGGCGGGCTGGGCCACGCCCTGCCCTATCTGATCCCGCATTTCTGGACGGCGACCGCCATCGCCGTTGGCGTGGTGGTGGTCGAACTGGCCATCATCGCCTGGATTCGCAACCGCTATATGGACACGCCGCTGCTGTCCGCCGCCTTCCAGGTGGTGGTCGGCGGGCTGCTGGTTTTCGCCACGGGCATCCTGATCGGCAGCGCCTGAGCGGCGGCGGGAAAAGCCGTTTGCGGGAATGAGCTTGTTCTTGTAACCGGGCGCACGATTGTTTATGTCTGAGTTGCTGTCCTAATTAGAACAAATTGAACCAACCGCGTCGCCATGGCCGATCTGAAAGCAGGCGTTAACCAGCTCTTCCTCCGCGAGGAGGAACTCCGTACCGGGATGGAGCTGCTTTTCTACGCCTATCGCGAATTCACCGCCGAACCGGACGAAATTCTGGCGGAGATCGGCTTCGGCCGCGCGCATCACCGCGTGATCTACTTCGTCGGCCGCTATCCCAAGATCACCGTTTCGGAACTGCTGGCGATCCTGAAGATCACCAAGCAGAGTCTGTCGCGCGTGCTGGGCGAGTTGGTGCGCCAGGGCTTCATCGATCAGCAGACCGGCGCCCGCGACCGGCGGCAACGGCTGCTGGAGTTGACGGAAAAGGGTGTCGAGCTGGAACGCCAGCTGTCGGAAACCCAGCGTCAGCGCATTGCCCGCGCCTATCGCATGGCGGGGGCCGAGGCGGTGGAGGGATTCCGCAAGGTGATGATGGGCATGCTGGACGAGGAGGACCGGGCGAAATTCGCACCGCCCGTTCCCCCTGCCCGTCTTGCCGTGAAACGCTAAATCAGGAAACGCTGGACCGGATCAGCCGGCCTTCGATTCGGTAGTCTCCACCGGCGCTGCGGATTGGGTTTCCGCCGGCTTGTCTTCGGTTGCGCCCTGGGTTGCACCGTCAGCCGGCTTTTCGGCCGCCGCCTTTGCCTCATTGGGATTGCGGCGGCGGAAGCCGCCCTTGCGGTAAACCACGTTTTCGGAGGCACCCGGCGGGCATTGGACGATGTTCCCTCCCTTCGCGAGGAAGGCGCGGGTCATGTCGGCGAGGTCTTGGGCGTCCAGGTCCCTGGGGTCGTTGGACCTGTGGTGGTCGGCCATCGTGATCGCTCCTCGTGTCTCTCGGCCCTCGTAGAGGACATATGGAGGATAACACGGTTCGAGGTCGAAACGGCCAAACGCTTACACGCCTGCCCGCCATGCATACCCAAGGTATGTCTCGCATGGCGCCCCTATGTCGATTGCGGGGAGCCGCGTTATAGTCCCGTCATGACCGAAGATCAGCCCCACATCCTGGTCGTCGACGACGACACCCGCCTGCGCGAACTTCTGCGCAAGTATCTCGCCGGAAACGGCTTTCTTGTCAGCACGGCCCGCGACGCCGCCGACGCGCGGGCGCAACTGGGCGGGCTCGCCTTCGACCTGCTGGTGCTCGACATCATGATGCCGGGCGAGTCGGGGCTGTCGCTGACCGAATCGCTGCGGCGCGAGCGCGACCTGCCGATCCTGCTGCTGACCGCCCGCGACGAGCCGGACGACCGCATCGCCGGATTGGAGGCCGGGGCCGATGATTATCTCGCGAAGCCCTTCAATCCGCGCGAACTGCTGTTGCGCATCAACTCCATCCTGCGCCGGCAGGCGACGCGCCCGCCGGAACCGGCAGCCCCGCCCGCGGCGCCAGTGCGGCTCGGCCCCCTCATCTACCTGCCCGACCGCGACGAGCTGCGCCACGGCGACGAGGTGATCCGCCTGACCACGGCGGAGGCCAGCCTGCTGCGCATCCTCGCCGCCTCCCCCGGCGTGACCTTCACGCGCGATGAACTGACGGAGCGCAGCAAGGTCGCCGGCAACGCCCGTACCGTCGATGTCCAGGTGACCCGCCTGCGCCGGAAGATCGAGGCCGACCCGCGCGAGCCGCGCTATCTCCACACCGTCCGTGGCGAGGGCTATGTGCTGAGGCCCGATCCGTGACGGCGGCCGGCAGCGGACGGGCCGACAGCGGAGGGGCCGGCGCCGACGGCGCGGCGGCCGGCCGGGCGGCGGCGCGGCGCGCCGAACGACGGCGTCGCACGCCGTTCCTGAAACGCTTCCTGCCGCGCACCCTGTTCGGCAGGTCGCTGCTGATCATCGTCACGCCGGTGATCCTGGCCCAGGCGGTGGCGACCTGGATCTTCTACGACCGCCATTGGGACACGGTGACCAACCGGCTGGCCTATGCGGTCGCCGGCGATATCGCCACCGTCATCGCCATGCTGGAGCGCGACCCGTCGCAGGACGGCCGCGACTGGACGCTGGCCACCGCCGCCCGCACGACGGACCTGATCGTCACGGTGGAGCCGGACCAGATCCTGCCGGACAAGCGCCGGGAGCTGAGCGGCCTGCTGGAACGCACGCTGGGCAAGGCGCTGGACGAACGGGTCGGCCGCCCCTTCACCATCAACACCCGCGTCGCCCACGAATGGTACGAGATCCGGGTGCAGATGGCCGACGGCGTGCTGTCGGTGATGTCGCCGGAACGCCGGCTGTTCACGCCGACCAGCTATATCTTCATCCTGTGGATGGTCGGATCGGCCATCGTGCTGTTCGCCGTCGCCATCCTGTTCATGCGCAACCAGATCCGGCCGATCAAGCGGCTGGCCATCGCCGCCGACGCGCTCGGCAAGGGCCGCGACGTCTCCAACTTCAAGATGGAGGGCGCGACGGAGGTGCGGCAGGCGGCCTCCGCCTTCCTGCTGATGCGCGAACGCATCCAGCGCCAGATCAACCAGCGCACCGAGATGCTGGCCGGTGTCAGCCACGATCTGCGCACGCCGCTGACCCGGATGAAGCTGGCGCTCGACATGATCGAGGATCCCGATCTGGATCCGGAGGTGGAGGAGCTGAAGGCCGACGTCGCCGAGATGGAAACCATGATCGAAGGCTATCTCGCTTTCGCCCGCGGCGAGGGGACGGAGGCGGTGCAGCCGACCGACCTGACCCGCCTGCTGAACGAGGTCGCCGCCGGCGCGCGGCGCGACGGGACCGAAGTGACGCTGACCGCGCCCGACGGGCTGATCCTGCCGCTGCGCCCGAATGCGGTCCGCCGCTGCATCGCCAACCTGCTGGTCAATGCCGGCCGCCATGCCGGCACCGCCTGGGTCAAGGCCGAACCGAAGGACGGCATCATCGAGATCACCGTGGACGACGACGGACCCGGCATCCCCGCCTATCTGCGCGACGATGTGTTCAAACCCTTCTTCCGCGTCGACAGCAGCCGCAATCTCGACACCGGCGGGTCCGGCCTGGGGCTGACCATCGCGCGTGACGTGGCGCGCAGCCACGGCGGCGACATCACGCTGGACGACAGCCCCTACGGCGGCCTGCGCGCGGTGATCCGGCTGCCGGTTTGATCCCCGGTTACTCCGATCCAATGATGTAATCGCATGAAAAAGCCCGCCTTCATTCAGGCGGGCAATTCATGTCATGCAATGACGGCCACATCCCACCTTCCCTGCGGACAGGCAAGGTGGGGATGGGGGCAATGGACGGGTGTATCGTTACTGGTTCGCCGCCGCGGCGACCACGTTGGCGCCGGCCAACTCGCCGCCGATGCCGTTGTTCAGCGCCCAGATGGCGGCCTGGGTGCGGTTGGAAGCGTTGATCTTGCGCAGCAGGCTCTTCAGGTGAACCTTCACGGTGGCTTCCGTGATGTTCAGGTGGTTGGCGATCATCTTGTTGCTGTCGCCGTTCAGCAGGCAGCGCAGGATCTGAACCTCGCGCTGCGACAGGCCCTTGCGCGACACCGGCATTTCGGTGCCGTTGCCGTTGACGCGGCCAGAGATCAGCAGAGCCGCCAGATGGGTCGGGAACACCTTCTCGCCCATCATCACCAGCTTCAGCGACTGGGCCAGCGCATCGGACGACAGATCCTTCATCAGGTAGCCGTCGGCACCGGCCTCCAGCGCATTGGCAAGACGGCGGGTGCACAGGTCGCTGGTCAGGATGACCATGCGGGTTTCCGGAAGCAGGGCGCGCAGACGGCGCATCCCGTCGGCTTCCTCGTCGCCGCCATTCTGCAGATCCAGAAGGACAAGCTGAGGCCGCAAGCCGCTTTCAACCGACCCCAGCGCCTCCCGCAGGTTTCCCGCCTCGGCAACGATCTGGAAGGGCGAATCATCGAGAAGGCGCTTCAGCCCCTCGCGAAACAGCTTGTTCGAGTCGATTAGAAAAGCGCGCACTGAGTCCATCGTCCGCTCCCGCAATTTTGGTCGATCGTCATGACGTCGTGGCCAGGGTGGAGGCCGTTGTACAGAGGAAGGTCCCGACGCATTGGCGATTCGGCGATTACCCCTGGATAGCTTCGGCAGGCCGTTATTTAGGGGGAGGTTACCCCCGTGTCGTGTCCTACGGTACCACTCTCCGGAGTTAAAAGAAGAACGCATTGGGCATATGCGCAAAGCCTCTCCAAGATTGCCGGTTCCAAAGATATCACAGTAGCGAACATTGACGCGCTCGAAGGCGTTAACTGTTTTGTTAACCACCACTTATTTGCGTAAGACAGCGTCTCTTAAGCGAGGAAGGGCACATTTTTCTCACACGAAGTTGCATCGGCAGCTGCCGACGTGGTGATGCGAACAGATAACCCGAATGGAGAGGATACACTTTCGATATAGTCGCGCCTGCGGCCATGGTCGTACCGCTTGACCGGTCCGGGCCGCGCATGCGCATTTCTGCCGGCTTCCGCCGCCCGGCGGACACAGGACGAGGACGGGATGGGCTGGCAGATCATCGTCGCCGCCATGGCGGGCTATCTGGTGCTGCTGGGGCGCAGTGCGTGGAAGCAGGGCGAGTTCCGCCAGTTCCTGCGCAGCCTCGCCATCGTCGGCACCCTGTGCGCGCTGGTGGCCGGCGCCGTGGCCCTGGCGATGCTGCTGGACCGCACATAGGCCGCTGAGCCGCCTCCCTGCCCCCTCTCCCCACCGCCGCAACAAAAAAGGCGCCGGCGGTTTCCCGCCGACGCCCCATTTTGGACGCACGTGTTCCTTCGCCGCAGCCGGTCAGCTGAGCGGGATCGCCACGAAGCGCAGATCGCCCTTGCGGTCGACCAGAAGCAGAACGGACTTCTTGTTCTGCTCCTTGGCTTTCTGGACCTTGGCGGTCACGTCCTCAGGCTTGCGAACCTCTTCCTGCCCGACCTCGATGATGACGTCGCCGGCACGCAGGCCCTTCTCCGCCGCGGTGGAGTTGCCGGCCACATCGGTGATGACCACGCCCTTCATGTCGGGCTTGATCTCATACTGCTGGCGCAGCTCCGGCGTGATGGCGGTCAGCTTCATGCCGAGCGATTCGGTCGGCTTCTGGGCCGGAGCCTTTTCCTTCGGCTGCTGCTTGTCTTCCGGACCGGCGGCGAGCAGACCTTGCTCCTCCGCGGCTTCCAACTCGCCGACCTTGACCTGGACGGTCTGCGACTTGCCCTTGCGCCACACCTCGACCGGGACGGCCTTGTCGATGCTGGTTTCGGCGACGACGCGCGGCAGGCGACGCATCTCGTCGATTTCCTTGCCGTCGAACTTGGTCACCACGTCGCCGGCCTGGATGCCGCCCTTGGCGGCGGGACCTTCCGGCGTGACGGAGGCGACCAGCGCACCCTTGTGGTTGGGCAGCCCCAGGCTTTCGGCGATCTCCGGCGTCACCGCCTGGATGCGCACACCCAGCCAGCCGCGGCGGGTCTTGCCATATTCCTTCAACTGCGCCACGACCTGCTTGGCGAGGTTGGACGGAATGGCGAAGCCGATGCCGACCGACCCGCCCGACGGCGAGAAGATGGCGGTGTTGATGCCGATGACCTCGCCGTTCAGGTTGAACATCGGGCCGCCGGAATTGCCGCGGTTGATCGAGGCGTCGGTCTGCAGGAAATCGTCATACGGGCCGGCGTCGATGTTGCGCTGGCGCGCCGAGATGATGCCGGCGGTGACCGACCCGCCCAGACCGAACGGGTTGCCGATGGCCAGCACCCAGTCGCCGACGCGCATGGCGTCGCTGTCGCCGAAGGGCACGGCGACCAGCGGGTGGCTGGTCTTGATCTTCAGCAGGGCGAGGTCGGTCTTGCTGTCCTTGCCGACCAGCTCCGCCTTGATGTTGGTGTCGTCCTGCAGGATGACGGTGATCTCGTCGGCGTCCTGAACGACGTGGTTGTTGGTGACCACATAGCCGTTCTTGGCGTCGATGACGAAGCCGGAACCCAGCGAGGTCGCCTTGCGTTGCGGCTGGTCCTGCTGCTGCTGGCGGTCGAAGAAGTCCTTGAAGAAATCCTCGAAGGGCGAGCCCGGCGGGAATTGCGGAATCTCCGGCCGCTGGCCCTGCGGACGCTGCGGCGCGTTCTGGCTGGTGGAGATGTTGACGACCGCCGGCAGCAGCTTTTCCGCGAGGTCGGCGAAGCTGCCGGGCGCATTGCGGGGCGGCGTTGCCGCCTGGGCTTGGGCCGCCTGGGCCTGGGCGGGTGCGGCACCGGCCAGCGCGCCGATGACGGCACCGCCGGCCATGACCGAAGTCATGCCCCAGACGATGGCGGCGACCAGCGGCCGGACGCCCGCCTTGCGAGGCCGGGCTTTGGCCACGGCGCCGCGCGTGGCGGGTTCGAAGTTGGGTATGCGAATCAACGTGCTCTCCCTACCAGACGTCCGGCCGATTCCGTGGGCGGGAGCGGCCGCCCGGTTCTGGGCCATATATGTGTTGGGCCACGAGTATGGCCGCAAGATGGCGTGCCGGTCCAGTCGGCACCAGTGGAAATCTTAAGCCTTCGGATTTCCATTGAACCAGTGCTGCGGACTGCCTGCCGTGGATACAGGATGCCGAACATGCCTGCGGCCGGATCGGGGTTGAACCCGACCCGGCCGCAAGACCGCGTCAATCCCGCGTTGCGGGGACTTACTCCGCCGGCGCGGGGGGCGGTGCGGGGGCCGGAGCCGGAGCAGCGGCGGCAGCCGGACCACCGCCCGCCTGCGGACCCGGGCCGCTGAAGTAGCGGAAGAACTCTCCGTTCGGCGACAGCACCATGGTGGTGTCGTTGCCGTTCAGCGACTTCCGGTAGGCCTCAAGCGACCGGTAGAAGCCATAGAAGCCGGGGTCCTGCGACGTCGCCTCGGCGATCAGCTTCAACGCGGTGTTGTCGCCTTCGCCGCGCAGGATCTGCGCGTCGCGCTGGGCCTCCGCAATGATGACCGTGCGCTCGCGTTCGGCGCGCGACTTGATCTGCTGCGACTGTTCCTGACCCTGGGCGCGGGCCTCCGCCGCTTCGCGTTCGCGTTCGGAGCGCATGCGGGCGAAGATCGACTGGCTGGTCTCTTCCGGCAGGTCGGCGCGGCGGATGCGCACGTCGACGATCTCGATGCCGAAGCGCTTGGCCTCGTCGTTCACCTGCTGCTTGATGTCGGTCATGATGCGGGCACGCTCGTCCGACAGGACGGCCAGCACCGTGACGTTGCCGAGCACGCGGCGCAGCGAAGAGTTGACGATCGAGTTCAAGCGGGTTTCGACCACCGCCTCGGTCCCGGCGGTCTGGTAGAAGCGCAGCGGGTCGTGGATGCGGTAGCGGGCGAAGGCGTCGACGTCCAACCGCTTCTGGTCGGCCAGGATGACCTGCTCCACCGGCGGGTCGAGGTCGAGGACGCGGCGGTCGATCAGCCGGACTTCCTGGATGAAGGGGATCTTCACCTGCAGGCCCGGTTCGCGGATCACCCGGCGCGGTTCGCCGAACTGCAGAACCAGCGCTTGCTGGGCCTCGTTGACGGTGAACAGCGAGGACGACGCGACGATGCCGAGCGCGACGATGGCGATGCCGGCGATGGCGAGGGTGCGTTTCATGATGCGATCCTCCTCACTGGCCGGACATTGAAGAATTCTGGGACGGGTTTTGCGACAGCGAGGACAGCGGCTGGGTCTGCGTGCCGGACCGCGCGCCGCCCTGGCTGCCGCTCTGGTTCGGCTGTGCCTGGCGCGGCGCCTGCTGCTGCGGCGCGGGCACCGCGTGTGGGGCCAACTGGTTCAGCGGCAGATAGGGCACGACGTTCTGCGCCGATCCGTCGACGATGATCTTGTTCCGGCCTCGGAAGATTTCTTCCATGGTTTCCAGATACATGCGCTTGGCGGTGACGTCCTTGTTCAGCGCATATGCCTCGTACACCTTGCGGAAACGTTCGGCATCGCCCTGCGCCAGGCTGACCACCTGCTCGCGATAGGCCGAGGCCTCCTGCACCAGCCGCTCCGCTTCGCCGCGGGCGCGCGGGATGATGTCGTTGCGGTAGGCTTCCGCCTCGTTGCGGGCGCGTTCGCGGTCGGCGCGGGCACGCTGCACATCGTTGAAGGCGTCGATGACCGGCTGCGGCGGATCGGCCTTCTGCAGCTGGACCTGGGTGATCTCGATGCCCGACTGATATTCGTCCAGCATGGTCTGGAGAAGCTGGCGGGTCGAGGTTTCGATCTGCTGGCGCGCCTCGGTCAGGGCGGGCTGCAGGTCGGTGCGGCCGATGACCTCGCGCATGGCGCTTTCGGCGGCCTTCTTCACCGTCACTTCCGGTTCGCGGATCTTGAACAGGAAGTTGCCGGCGTCCTTGATGACCCAGAACACCGTGAAATCGATGTCGATGATGTTCTCGTCGCCGGTCAGCATCAGCGACTCGTCCGGCACGTCGCGGTCGGTGCGACCGCCGCCGACGGAGGAACGGTAACCGACCTCGATCCGGTTGACGCGCGTCACCTTGGGCAGCAGCACCGTCTCGATCGGCGACGGCAGGCGATAGCGCAGGCCGGGCTGCTCGGTGCGGGTCCATTGGCCGAAGCGCATGACCACGCCCTGCTCGTCCGCCTCGACGCGGTAGATGCCGCTGGCGAGCCAGATCAGGCCGAGCACGCCGGCGACGAGCGCGATGCCGCGGCCGCTGCCGAAGCCGCCGGGCATGGCGCGGCGCAGACGATCCTGGCTGCGGCGCAGGAGATCCTCAAGGTCGGGAGGCTGCGGGCCACCGCCACCGCCGCCATTTCCCCCGCCCTGGGGACGCCCCCACGGATTGCCCGGGCCGTTGTTGCCCGGCGGGGGACCCCAGGGGCCGCCACCACCGCCCCCACCTTGATTGTTCCACGGCATCCGACTGCGTCCCCCTCTGCGATTCGTCCCATCATGTGGAAGCGCAACGGCTTAAGCCCCGCGCATCCCTTTACCGATCTCATCCGTCGGTCCTATAGTCCCCCATACCCTTCGGCAAGGATTCCACCAACGGATATCCGCCAATATCGGGAAGACAGCGGAGTTTTCAACCATGGCGCAGATCAGCGAAGCTCAAGTCATGCAGGCGCTGAAGACCGTCATCGACCCGGACCGGGGCGGCGACATCGTCAGTTTGGGCATGTTGTCGGGCCTCGTGGTGCGCGACGGCCATGTCGCTTTTTCCATCGAAGTCGACCCCAAACGCGGCGCCCAGGCCGAACCGCTGCGCCACGCGGCGGAGAAGGCGGTCGATGCCCTGCCCGGCGTCCTGTCTGTCACCGCGGTGCTCACCGCCCATCGCGCCGCGCCCCAGGCCGCGCCGCAGCAGGGGCATTCGCATGGCGGACATGGCCACTCGCACGGGCATTCGCATGGCGGTGCGCCGCAAGGTGATCCGCAGAAGCCGCTGGTCCCCGGCGTGAAGGCAATCGTCGCGGTGGCATCGGGCAAGGGCGGCGTCGGCAAATCGACCACCGCGGCCAATCTGGCGCTGGCTCTCGCCGCCAACGGGCTGAAGGTCGGGCTGCTCGACGCCGATATCTACGGCCCGTCGATGCCGCGCATGATGGGCATCTCCGGCCGCCCCAACAGCCCCGACGGCAAGCGCCTGGAGCCGATGGAAAATTACGGCGTCAAGGTGATGTCCATGGGCTTCCTGGTGGCCGAGGACACGCCGATGATCTGGCGCGGTCCGATGGTGATGAGCGCGCTGCAGCAGATGCTGCGCGACGTGAATTGGGGCAATCTCGACATCCTGGTCGTGGACATGCCGCCCGGCACCGGCGACGCGCAGCTGACCATGGCCCAGCAGGTTCCGCTGGCCGGCGCGGTGATCGTCTCCACCCCGCAGGACATCGCTCTGCTGGACGCCCGCAAGGGCCTGAACATGTTCCGCCGCGTCGATGTGCCGGTTTTGGGCATCATCGAGAACATGAGCTATTTCTGCTGCCCCAACTGCGGCCACCGCACCGACATCTTCAGCCATGGCGGCGCCCGCAAGGAAGCCGACGATCTCGGCATGGAGTTCCTGGGCGAGATCCCGCTGCACCTGTCGATCCGCGAGACCTCCGACCAGGGCCAGCCGATCGTGGTGTCGCAGCCCGACTCCGAGCATGCCCAGGCCTACCGCCGCATCGCCAACCGACTGTGGGAGAAGATCGGCGGCGGCACCGGCGGCCGCGCGGCGCCGCGCATCGTGGTGCAGTGAGGGCGAACGCAGAAAGATCGCCTCTCTATTACGCACTTGCAGACCTGTGCAAGATGGCAGATATAGAAAAGGCATCACCTGTGCCGGACTAACGTCTGGCAGATCGCGCCGAGGCCCGCCGTCTACCACCGGCGGGCCTCAATTTTATTGGGTGGGAGAGGTCATACCTCAAGACCTCTCCCTGGCTCATGCCGTCAAATCATCACCGCCGTAAGGCGATCAAGATTTGGACGATCATCAGCGCAATTACCACAGCATCACCTGTAGTCATCGCGTTCTCCTTTCCGCCGCCGGGTGTGGATTTCCTCAGGATGCGCTACCACACGCCTCCTTTGGTTCCCATCAACTTGCGTCCAAGACTTCTGCGAGGTCAGGTTAGCCTTGGCTATGAGCGCGCTGACTTGCGGCAGGGCGAATATGCCTTATGTGACAATCTTAAGTCAGGAGAATATGCAGCTGACGAAAAATATTCATACCAGATGTGGTGCGAACGCCGCAGAAACTCCTTCTGGATGTACCAGCCAACCTTTTTGAGCGGATGAGTCGGTATCGGCTTTTCCGCCTGATGCGTCCCGGAAAAATGAGGCTTTACCCATACCGCCGCAGCGCCTCCACCGTCAGCCCCAAGCCGACGGAGCCGAAGATGTTGCCTTCCACCACCCGCGCGCCCGGCGCCTCGGCAAGGATCGCGGCGCGGACCTGGGGCAGCAGGGTGGAGCCGCCGGTCAGGAACACCGCGTCGATGCGGTCGGCGGTCACTCCGGCATCGGCCAGACAGTCGCGGATGCGCGACCCGATGCGGGCCGCCAACGATCCGGTGGCGCGATTCAGCGCGTCCCGGTCCACCGCCAGCGCCAGATCCCCGTCGCCCCAATCCAGCGCCAACTCCGTCGCCTCATGGTCCGACAGCGCGATCTTGGTGCGCTCCACCGCCATCGCCAGCGCATGGCCCTGGCGGTGCTCGACCACGCCGATCAGGCGCTCGATCTTTTCGGGCTCGGCGGAATCGCGCTGCAGGCGCTCCAACTCGGCCATCGCCTTGGCGGTGTAGAGGAAGTTGATCTTCGCCCAGGTCGCCAGATCGAAATAGATGCTCCGGGGGGCCAGCAGCCCAGCGCGCTTCATGGCGCTGCCAAACCCGAGTTCCGGCATGGCGGTGGCAAGGCTGAGGTCGCGGTCGAAGTCGGTGCCGCCGACGCGGATGCCGTCATTCGCCAGAATGTCACCGGCCCGGTCGGCCTTGCCACGCCGTTCCGGCCCGATCCGCACAACCGAGAAATCCGACGTGCCGCCGCCGATGTCGGCGATCAGCGCCAGTTCCTCCCCCGCGACCTGCTGCTCGTAATCGAGCGCGGCGGCGATGGGTTCGAACTGGAAGGAGACGTTGCGGAAACCCGCGGCCCGCGCGATCTGCCCCAGCGTTTCTTCCGCCGCCGCATCGCCGGCCGGGTCGCCGTCGACGAAATGGACAGGGCGGCCGACGACGACGTCGCCCAGTTCGCCGCCCATCGCCTCCTCCGCCCGCTTCTTCACCAGATCGAGGAAGGTGCCGATCACCGCGCGGAAGCTGATGCGGCCCTTGCGCAACGCGGTGTCGGCGTCGATCAGGTCGGTGCCGAGCATCGACTTGATCGAGCGCATCAGACGCCCCTCCACCCCCGACACATAGCCGTCGATGGCCGCCTGTCCGATGGTGGTCCGGTCATGCTCGAAGTCAAAGAACACCGCGGTCGGCAAGGTCGTGCGCGTGCCGTCCAGCGCCAGCAGCCGGAAGCCGTCGGCGTCCTGCACGCCCAGCGTCGTGTTCGAGGTGCCGAAATCGAGCCCGCACGCCGTCATGTCCCGCCTCCTGCCCGGATGACCGGTGCGGCCACCCGCCGCACCGGAAAAGGGGCGAGCGTATAACGGCTCCGGCGCGCCGGATCAAGCACCGCGCCTGAATTTCACCAGGAGTGGCGCATCCGCCGGGCACCCAGCGGACGGCTCGCCAGCACCACCGGCAGCAGGAACAGGGTCAGGTTGGTCCAGGAGAAGGAGCGTTCCCGCCCGTCCTCCCTGCCCCGGCTGCGCTCCGGCTGCCGTTCCATCCAGCCGCCGCTGGCGCCCTGATATTCCGGCATGGCGGTCATCACCCCGCCGGACGTGGCCGGTGCCGAGCGGTTCTGGAACATGTCGCGCTCGATGGTGTGGGCCAGCGCCCGTTCGGTCATCTGCGGCGCCATGGCGTTGCCGACGGCGGCGAGGCGGCCTTCGGCGCCGACGAACATCTCGCGCTGCGGGTTGCGGGCCAGCGACAGGATGGCGGCGGCGACCTCCTCCGGCGGGTGGATCGGGTTCAGCGGCTTGACGGCGCGGCCGGTGTAGTTGGCGGCATGCTGCCACAGCGGGGTGTCGATGGAGGCCGGCATCACCATGCAGACATGGATGCCCGGTTCGTCCACCAGTTCCTGCCGCAGGGATTCGGAGAAGCCGCGCACGGCGAACTTCGCGGCCGTGTAGGGGGTGGCATAGCGCTGGCCGATGTTGGACACCATCGACGCGGTGTTGATGATGATGCCCTCGCCACGGTCGAGGAAATGGGGCAGCACGGCACGGCAGCCGTGGACCATGCCGAAGAAGTCGGTGCGCACCACCTGCTCGAATACCTCGTCGGGGATGTCCTCGAATCGGCCGAAGGCGATGACACCGGCATTGTTGACCCACACGTCGATGCCGCCGAAGGCCTGAACGGCGCGGTCGGCCAGATGCTGCATCGCGCGCTGGTCGGTCACGTCGGTCGGCACCACCATGGCCCGGCCGCCGGCCTCGACGCATTCCTCCGCCACCTCGTGCAAGGCCGCCATCCGCCGGGCGGCGAGGATCACCGCCGCCCCCTGGCGGGCGAATTCCAGCGCGGTCGCCCGGCCGATGCCGCTGGAGGCGCCGGTGATGACCACCACCTTGTCGTCCATAGAACGCTTCGCCATGACAGCCATCCTTCCATTCCGGTTTCGTCGATTGCGCCGTACAACAGCGCCGGTTGACGAAAATCCCGGATGCGACCTTTCGGCCGCCGGTCTGGAGAAGCGGGCGCGAACCCGCTACAGTCATACGTCCTTGAAGGAATTCGTCCTCAACCAGTGTGGAGCGGGCTCGGTGCCGGCGAGAGAGCTTGACGTGAAGGGGCTGCATTGCCCGTTGCCCATCCTGCGCACCCGCGCCCTGCTGAACGGGATGGAGACCGGGGAGGAACTGGTGGTCTATGCGACCGATCCGGCCTCCGTCATCGACTTTAAGCATTTCTGCAACACGACCGACAACGCGCTGCTGTCGCACGAGACCCAGCCGGACGAGGTCCACAAGACGGTCTTCATCTACCGCATCCGCCGCGGCGGTTGAGGCCTCCGCCGCCACCCGCCCGCCGTCCCGCGAAAGGTCCTCCCGATGCCGCTTCCTCCCGCCTCCCTGCCGCCGCTGCGCCCCGGTGCCGTGATCCATGGCCCCGGCTCCTACGGCGTCGACGCGCTGCTGGACGGCTTCACGGCGGAGCTGAAGCGGCGTGGCTTCCGCGTCGGCGGGCTGGTGCAGCGCAACCACGGGCCGGGCGACGACTGCGCCGAGCGGATGGAACTGGTCGATGTCGCCACCGGCCGCGCCTATGACATCACCCAGAAGCTGGGGCGGGAATCGCAGTCCTGCCGCGTCGATCCGACCGGCGTGGCCGAGGCCAGCCAGGCGATCCGCAATGCCGTCGCGTCAAGGGTCGACCTGCTGGTGATCAACAAGTTCGCCGGTTTGGAATCCCATGGCGACGGCCTGTCGGACGAGATGCTGACCGCCATCGCCGAGGGCATTCCCCTGCTGACCAGCGTCGGCAGCCGCTATCTCAACGAATGGCAGACTGCCACCGGCGGATTCTGCGACCTGCTGTCGCCGGTGGCGGACGCGCTGTGGCGCTGGTGGGGACCGCAGCGGATGTATGTGGACCTCGTCCAGGGCGTCGCCGATGCCGCGGTCCGCCGCGTCATCACCGGCGACAAATGGGTGCTGGTGGAGACCGCCGATGGCCTGGGCGTCGCCGCCCGGCAGGCTCCGGCGGCTGAGGACGATCCGCAACGCTGGGCCGGCCGGTCTTTGCGCGATCTCGCTGCGATGGCTGCCCAATCCTGGGATCCGCTGGAAGTTGCGGTCGGCGTCGCCGCCCTGAACGCGCATTACAACCAGCCGGACGTGACCGGCGTCCCCGGCAACGGGCTCGACCTGTTCGCCTCGGTGGAGGGCCGGGTGGTGGTGATCGGCGGTTTCCCCCAGCTTGCCCGCCGCCTGCCGCGCGCCAAGGTCATCGACCTGAACCCCCAGGATGGCGAATATCCGGAGGCCGCCTGCGATTGGCTGCTGCCGGGGGCCGAGGCGGTGGCCATCACCGCGTCCGCCTTCGCCAATCGCACCCTGCCCCGCCTGCTGCGGGTTTCGGCCGGCGCGACGGTGGCGATGATCGGCCCCGGCACGCCGCTGACTCCGCGCCTGTTCGAGTATGGCGTCCATTCGCTGGCCGGTTTCGTCGCCATCGACCGCGAGGCGGTGGTGCGCACCATCGCCGGCGGTGGCGGGTCGCGCGATTTTCATCCCTATGGCCGGATGGTCACGCTGCACCGGCCACCCCACTCTTAACTGAACAAGAACACCGGAGGAGTTGAGACCCCATGGCCGATCTGGACCACCAGACCCGCATCGAACTGGAAGCCGCCGCCTTCCGCGGCTTGGTCGAGCATCTGCGCAAGCGCACCGACGTGCAGAACATCGACCTGATGAACCTCGCCGGCTTCTGCCGCAATTGCCTGTCCAAATGGTACGCGGCGGCGGCCAAGGAACGCGGTGTCGAGCTGTCCGACGAGGAGGCCCGCATCGCCGTCTATGGCATGCCCTATTCCGAATGGAAGCAGAAGCACCAGAAGGAAGCCACCCCCGAACAGCAGAAGACGTTCGAGGACACCAAGCCGCTGCATGCGGAGATCAGCGGGCACCGGTAAGGCTCCACGCCGGGTTGTCACGCCCCCTCGCCTCCCTGGCGGCCCAATGGGAAGCAAGGGGGCGCCGGCTCAGGCGCTCACCGAAAAGGGCTGCACAACCGCCTGGAACTCCGCCATAGCCTCGCAGGCGTCGGAATGGGCGGCGAGCGCCGGCCAGCGGGAGCGGTCGAAAACCTGCGGATGGGCCTCGCCGACGAAGCGCAGGGCGCAGGCGGCGGCGATGTCGGCGTGATTGATCCGGTCGCCGAACCACCAGGGGCCCGGAGCGGCGGCGCGATCGGCCTCCAGCACATCCAGAACCGCGCCGATCTGGCCGGTGCAGCGCTCCACCCACAGGTCCGACCGCTCCTTGTGCAGAACCCGTTCATAGACGAGGCTCACCGCCTTGTCGGCGAAGCCGGTCGACAGCGCGCAGAGCTTCAGCGCCCGGCGGCGGTCCGGCCCATGGCGGGCGATCAGCGCACGGTCCGGCCCGGCGACCTCGTCCAGATGGTCGAGGATGGCGCCGCTTTCGATCAGCACCTCGCCATCCTCCAACACCAGGGTCGGCACCCGTTTCAGCGGGTTGAAGCGCGCGACCTCCGCCGCGTCGGAAAAGACCGACCAAGGCCGGTGCTCATAGGCCATGCCGTAGAGGCGCAAGGCCACGGCGACGCGGCGCACGAAGGGCGAGTCATACTGTCCGATCAGGATCATCGACGATTTCCCTGCTGACTGCTGGAAGACACCACCGATCCTAATACGGATTTGTCCCGTGGTCGCATTCGTGCAACGCGGCTCAGTCCCGCGCCACGATGGGGGTCAGCTTGTAGCGTGCGGCGATGGTCTCCAGCCGGCCGTCGGTCTTGATCGCGGCAACGAAGGCGTTGACCCGCTCCAGCCACGCCACGTCGCCCGGCGCCACCGCATAGGCATAGGGGGTCGGCTGTACCGGCACCTCCGGCACGATCAGCCGCGCCCAGGAATGAAAGGCCAGCATGCGCTGCCCATAGGGATAGTCGGTCAGGAAGGCGTCGGCGCGGCCGGACTGCACCTCCTCCTCGCGCTCCTGCGGACGGGTGACGGCGACGATGCGCGCAGCCTTTATGGCCGAGCGCGCATAGCCGTCCATGTAGGTGTCCTTCTGCACCGCCACGACGTTGCCGGCGCGGTCGAGGTCCTCCCACCGCCGGATGCCGTCGTTCGTCTGGGTGGTCACCGCATAGATGCCGCTGCGCAGATAGGGCTGGCTGAAGGCGACGCGCTGCGCCCGCGCCGGGGTGGCGCCGATGGCGAACATGCCGATGTCGCAGCGATCCGCCAGCAGATCGTCGATGAAGCGGGGAAAGCTGCTTTCCACCACGGCCAGCCGCACGCCAAGATCGTCGGCGAAGGCCTGCGCCAGTTCCGCATCCAGCCCCTCCAACGCGCCGGTGCGCGGATTACGGAACGAGATTGCATAGTAATCGGGCCAGGAGCAGACACGAAGTTGCTTGTGCTCTGCAATTTTCTGAAGTTTCCCATCGGCTGCTATAGCCGGTTCTGCGATGGAAACCGATAAAACCGACAGAATTGCCGAGCCGATTGCCCATAGGACCCGCGTCGCCATGTCACACCTTTCGTTAACCAACCGCCCCAGTTCTTCACACCCCAAACACAAATTGGCGAAGCGGTGCTGATATCTTAGCATAACAAGAGCATGGACAGCAGCGAATGCTTGGCCTCCGCCACCCGTTCCTGCTATTATCCCGGACGCAAACTTCGACCACGGCCGACGTCCAGCGCCTTGATTCGACTGCAATCCGGAGGCGGTTGCGCGTCGGGTCCGCGAAACCTGCCGGGTCGCTCGACCACATCTGACCGTCCGGAACGCAGTCCTGTCCCTGTCCCCAGCCAAAGCGGACCTGAAAGGTCTCTTCGAAAAGCGGGGCGGCATCATTGCCTTCGCCCTTCTGGCGGTCTTCGCCCTGCTGATAAACCAGGGACAGCAGCTGATCGCCGCAAGGCAGGCCGCGCTCGATTCGGCGGAGGCCAGCCTGTCCAGCCTCGCCGCGGCGCTGGAGGTATCGACCACCCGCACGGTTCAGTCGGTGGACGTGACCCTCTCCTCCATCGTCGATTCGCTGTCCGATGCCAGCTGGACCGGCGAGGATGGGGCGACCGACCCCGACCCGACCGCCATGCTGACCGACCGGCTACGCCGCTCGCCGCACCTGCGCGGGCTGACGCTGCTCGACCGCACCGGCCGCATCGTCGCCACCACGGAGGGGACGCGCCCCGCCGGCTTCTATCTGACGGAGCTGGACGTCTTCCGCCTGCAGGCGGCCGGCCAGGGCAGCGGGCTGGTGATCGGCGATCCGCGCCCGGGGCGAAGCCTGATCGACCGCGCCGATGGCGGAGAGCGGTCGGGACGCTGGATATTGCCGATGAGCCGCGCCCTGCGCGACGCCGACGGCACGCTGCAGGGGGTGGTCGTCGCCACCGTCAATCCGGACTATTTCCAGGGCCTGTATCGCGCGGTCCAGGGCGGCCACGTTGCCGACAACGTCTCCATCGTGGGCGACCGCATCGCGCTGTACCGCTATGACGGCACCCTGCTGACCGTCCAGCCACAGGCCGGGGAGGAGATCGCCCGCTCCTTCGCCGCGACCCCGCTGTTCCAGCGCCATCTGCCGCAGGCCGAATATGGCGTGTTCCGCCATTCCGGGACGGATGTCGGCGCCGGTCCCGACACGCGCATCGTCGCCTACCGGACGACGCCGGTCTGGCCGCTGGTCCTGACGGTCAGCGTGCGCAAGGACGCGGTGCTGGCCGGGTGGCGCGACAATCTGTGGACGGCGACCCTGCTGTCCGGCGGGATGATCCTGCTGCTGGGCCTTTTCGGGCTGATGCTTGCCCGTTCACTGGCGGCGCAGCGACGGCAGGGTAAGGAACTGGAAGAGACCAACGCCCGTCTGACCGCCATCGTCGACACCGCCGCGGAGGGCATCGTCACCGCAAGGCCGGACGGCGTGATCGAGGCCGCCAATCCGGCCGCACACGCCATCTTCCGCTGCGCGCCGGGCGGGCTGATCGGTCGGTCGGTGCTGGAGTTGCTGCCGCCGGACATGCGGACCAATGCTGCCCGTGCGATGGACGAAATCGCACAGGGCCACCGCGGCATGGGTCGGGCGGGGCGGGGCGAGATCGTCGCCCTCCGGCCGTCGGCGTCCGACGGCACCGGGGAGGCGGAGAGCTTCCCGCTGGCCTATTCCATGGCGCTCGTCAGGATCGGGGCCGGGCCGCTCTACGCCGCGATCCTGCGCGACCTGACGGAGGAAAAGCGGCTGGAGCATACGCTGCGCGACGCCAAGGAGCGGGCGGAGGATGGCCAGCGTATCAAGATGGAATTCCTCGCGACCATGAGTCACGAGATCCGCACGCCGATGAACGGCGTGATCGGCATGGCCGGGCTGCTGCTCGACACGCCGATGGAGGCCGAACAGCGCACCTATGCCGAGACGATCCGCGATTCCGCGGAATCGCTGCTGGTCATCATCAACGACATCCTCGACTTCTCCAAGATCGACGCCGGCCGGCTGGACCTGGAGATCGGGGAGTTCGAACTGGTGCCGATGGTCGAAAGCGTGGCGGAGATCCTGGCGCCGCGCGCCGCGGCCAAGGGGCTGGATCTCGCCAGCTACGTGCCGCCCGGCCTGCGCGGCCCGCTGCTGGGCGATGCCGGGCGGCTGCGGCAGATCCTGCTGAACCTTGCCGGCAACGCCGTGAAGTTCACCGATACCGGCAGCGTCACCATCCTGCTGAGCGAGGAGCCCGCTTCCGCCGGTTCCGAATCCGACGGCGTCCGCGTCCGGTTCGAGGTGCGCGATACCGGAATCGGCATTCCGGAGGAGGAACGGCCACGGCTGTTCGCCATGTTCACGCAGGTGGATTCCTCACCCGCCCGCCGCCATGGCGGCACCGGGCTGGGGCTGGCGATCTGCAAGCGGCTGGCCGAGCTGATGGGCGGCCGGATCGGGGTGGACAGCCAGCCGGGATCGGGCAGCACCTTCTGGGTGACCATCCCGCTGAAGCGCGGCGCCGGCAGCGCCCATCCGCCGACACCGGCCGGCGATTGGGCCGGGCGCCGCCTGCTGCTGGTCGACGACATCGCCGTCAACCGCGACTTGCTGACCCGGCAGATCGACGGTTTCGGCATTGTGACCGAAACGGCGGAAAACGGGGAGCAGGCCCTGTACCGGCTGATCGCCGCCGCCCGGAACGGCAAGCCCTTCGACGCCGCCATCCTCGATCACCGCATGCCGGGCCTGACCGGTCCCGAGCTGGCCCGCCGCATCCGGTCCATTCCCGAACTGGCCGGCATCCGGCTGGCGCTTGCCTCGTCGCAGAGGCTGGAGGGGCAGGAGCCGGACCGGGCGCCGGTCGATACCCACCTTCCCAAGCCGATCCGCTTCAGCACTCTCTGCCAATGCCTCGCCCGGCTGCTGGAACCGCAACCGCCTGCGGATAGCCTCGCATCCGGGCCGCATCCCCTGCCGGCAAGCGCTACGGCCACCGCGAAAATCGCGCCGCTCCCCATCCGCGGGCCGGTTGAAATGGCGGCTGTCGCCAAAGCCGATGCCCCGTCCGCCCAACAGCCGGAGGCGAAGCAGCGCGCCCGCGTGCTGGTGGCGGAGGACAACCCGGTCAACCAACAGCTGACGCTGGCCCTGCTGCGCCGCGCCGGGCACAGCGCGGAAGCGGTGTCGAACGGCGAGGAGGCGGTGGAGGCGGTGACGTCCCGGCCCTACGACCTCGTCCTGATGGACGTCCAGATGCCGGTGATGGACGGGCTGACGGCGACACGGCGGATCCGCCGGCTGTCCGGCCCCGCCGCGCGCATCCCGGTGGTGGCCCTGACCGCCAACGCCATGCAGGGCGACGCCGCCATCTGCCTGGAAGCCGGCATGGACGATTATCTGTCCAAGCCGATCAACGCCCGCAAGCTGCTGGACACCATCGCCCGCTTCGTCGTTCCGGCCGCCGACGACACCGCCGATGGCGGCGGGCAAGCCCCTGCCCCGCCACAGCCGCCGTCCGAACCGGAGCCGGCCACCGTCAATGCGGAAAAGATCGATGAACTGCGCGATGCGCTGGGCGGTGACGGGTTCGCGCTGCTGCTGGAAACCTTCTTCAGCGACAGTCCGCAGCATCTCGATCTGCTGCGTGCCGCCATCGCGCGCGGGGACTGCGCCGGCATCGAACGCGAGGCGCATATCCTGAAGGGATCCGCCGCCAATGTCGGGTTCGACCGGCTGGCCGCCACCGCCCATCATCTGGTCGCCGCCGCCCGCAGCGGCGACCTCGACGCCCTGACCGCCACCGCCGGCGAACGGGTCGCCGCCGAGCTGTCGGCCGCACGGAAGGCCGCGGCGGCCGTGGAGGCGTCCGTCGGCTGAACCGCTGACCGGGTCGCCGGCCCGCCATGCTGCGACGCAGTGCCGCCGGTGATTGTGCAATAGCGTCAGTTTCAGTAAAATGCCGCGGATTTCCCGATCCCGCTCCCCGAACCGTTGGAGTAGACGCCGACCATGGCCGATGCCGTCACCGCTCTGGTCGTCGATGACGAGGAAATGACCCGCGCCATCGTTGCCGGCTATCTCTCCCGCATCGGCTACCGCACGCTGGAGGCCGAGACCAAGGCGCAGGCGTGGGAGATCCTGTCGGCCAGCGGGTCGGCGATCCATGTCGTTCTGCTCGACCGGCGGCTCGCCGACGGCGACGGGCTGGAACTGTACGAGTGGATGAAGCGCGAGCCGTATCTGGCCGATATCCCCGTCATCGTCCAGACCATCTCCGACAGCAGTTCGGAGATCGCGGCCGCCATCCGCGCCGGCGTGTTCTACTACCTCCTCAAACCCTATGACGGTGCGCTGCTGCGCTCCGTCGTCCGTGCGGCGGAGGAGACCACCGGGCGGATGCGGAGCCTGCAGGGCGACCTGCGCTCCCGCTCCGACGCCATCGGGCTGCTGCGCGACGGGCGTTTCCGCTTCCGCACCTTGCAGGAGGCGCAGAATCTCGCCATCACCCTGTCGTCCGTCGCCGCCACCGCCCACAGCCTGACCTTCGGCCTGTCCGAGATCCTGGTGAATGCGGTGGAGCACGGCAACCTCGGCATCGGCTTCGAGGCGAAGGGCCGGCTGAAGGCCAGCGGCATGCTGGCGCGCGAGATCGAGGCGCGGCTGGCCTCGGCCGAGCATCGCGACAAATACGCCACCCTGCATGTGGAGCGCAGCGACAGCCGCGTGATCTTCACCGTGACCGACATGGGGGCGGGTTTCGACTTCAACCGCTACCTGTCGGTCGATGCCTCCCAGTCGAACGCCACCCATGGCCGCGGAATCGCGCTGGCCCGCATGGTCGGATTCGACCAGTTGACCTATGTCGGCAACGGCAACCGGGTGGTCGGCATCGTCAATCTGGACCGGACGCCGGACGGCCTGTCCGACTGATCCACAGCACCGTCAGGTCGTCGGCCAGCAGCCGCGGCATCGCCGCGAAATAGCGGTCGAGCAGGCAACCCAGCGGCCGGTCCGGCGCACCATCCCCCAGGCCGCGCACCAGATCGGTCACACCGCCATAGCCGAACATCTGCCCGTCCCATCCGCGCGCCTCGTACAAGGCATCGCTGAACAGGACCAGGGCGGAGCCCGGCGGGAAGTCCAGGCGTTGGTTGCGGTAGCGCGCCTCGGCCGCGACGCCCAGCGGCAGGCCGCAGCTCGAACCAATCTCCAGCTCGCCATCGGGGCGGCGAACCAGCGGCTTCGGCGCGCCGGCCGTGGCGTAGACCAGCCGGTCGGCGGCGACATCCACCACGGCATAGATCATCGCAGCGAATTGCGTCTCCGGCAGCAGGCCGACCAGCAGGCCGTTCAGCACCCGCAGCGCTTCGGCCGGATCGTCGGCCGGCAAATCGCTGCGGGCGAGCAGCGCATGCAGCCGGAAGGTGTTCAGCGCCGCCGCCACCCCATGGCCGGTGAAATCGCACAGGAACAGCGCAAAGCGGCGGTCGTCGATCGGCCGTGCCCCCCACAGGTCGCCACCAAGCTCCGAACTGGATTCGAAATGGCTGTCCAGCGCGATGCCATAGCGCCGCTCCAGCGACCGGCAGAGCTTGGCGTCGGGCAACAGGTCCAACTGCATGTCGCGCGCCAGCGCCATCCGCTGCATGGCGTCGCTGTGGTGGTTGCGCAGGCTGCGGATCACCTCCTGCAGCGAGCGGTCGAGCCGGCGATTTTCCAGATGCAGCGACAGGCGGGCCGACAGCTCCGCCAGGGTCAGCGGACGCGCCAGCAGATCGGTCGCACCCGCCCGCAGCAGTTCCGCCCGCTCCCGCCCGCCGGGGAAGCGGCCGAGCACGAGGATCGGCAGGTCGCGCAGATGAGCCTCCGTCCGCAACCCCGCCAGCAGTTCCGCCCCGAATCCCGGCAGTCCGGCATGCAGAAGAAGCATCTGCGGCGTCCCGGCCGCCAATGCCCCGGCCAGCCTGTCGCCGTCGACCACCATGATGTTTCGAACCCCCAGCCGGCCCAGCACATCGCGCAACGGCCCCGCAGCATGGGGACGCGGATGGCCGATCACGACCAGCGGGCTGCCGCTCACCGGCTAGAACTCGCAGGGAATGATGGTGTGGAACTCCGAGATCTCGATCAGCTCGCGGACCTGACCGCGCGGATGCTTGATGCGGAAGACGACGCCCGTCCGCTTGGCCGCATTCTTCGCCAGGACAAGCAGCCCCAGCCCGGCGGAGTCCATATACTCGACGGCCGACAGGTTCAGCACGCACTCCGCGATGCCGCCCTTTTCCCACTCCGCCAGGATCTCCCGGAACCCGGCATCGGCCTCGAACGTCATCTGCCCGCGCAGTTCCAGTTCGCGCACGCCGCCGCTGTCGCGCACCGTGTAGTCCATCACCCGATCCACCGTTGCCCGATCCACCTTGAAGCCCTGCCGGCCTACATTCCCGGTTCGAACACCGCGACGCGGTTGCGGCCGAGGTGCTTCGCCCGATAGAGCGCGAGGTCGGCACGGTGGATCGCCCGCTCCAGCGTGTCGGTCGCCCCCTCCAGCCCGGCGATGCCGATGCTCGCGGTCAGGCGGAAGGTGCCGTCGGTCGCCTCGATCGGCATGCGGGCCAGATGGCGGCGCACCCGTTCGGCCACCACGCGGCTCTCGTCGGCGGTCGCACCGGGCAGGACCACCACGAACTCCTCCCCGCCCAGCCGGCCGAGAATGTCGTATTCCCGAAGAATCGCCTGACAGCCGGCCGCCACCATGCGCAGCGCGTCGTCGCCGGTGGCATGGCCGAAGGTGTCGTTGATGCGCTTGAAATGGTCGACATCGAGGACGAAGACGGACAGCGGCTCGTGGAACCGGTGGGCGCGGGCCAGTTGGGCGCGCGCCATGTCCATGAAGGAGCGCCGGTTGTAGATGCCGGTCAGCGGATCGCGCGACGCCATGTCGCGCAACGCCTCTTCCATGCTGCGGCGCTCGGTGTAGTCGTAGATCCAGGCGAGATTGACCGCTATGCCCTGGATCACCGCCTGATTCACGGTGAACAGCGTCCAGAAGGGCGAGCCGTCGGCCCGCTTGAACTGGACCTCCATATTGGTGACGCCGCTGCCGCCGCGCAGCCGTTCCAGCACGCGCAGGCGCTGGTGGCTGTCCAGGTAATAGTCGCGGGCGCGGCTGCCGATCAGTTTTTCACGCGGCAGGCCGATCAGTTCGGCGAAGCGGGTGTTGACGAAGATGATCCGGCCGTCATCGCGCCGGGACACCGAAACGCCGATCGGACTCTGTTCGAGGATGGCCTCCAGCCGCTCCTCGTTCGGGCGAGATTCGGTCAACTCGTGGATGGCGGTTTTGGTCGGATTGACCGTCCGGATCGCACCTTCGGCCGTACCGATCGGCGCCTCGTACAGCAGAGCGTCGACCGCCGACATCTCGGCGGGCGCTTCCGCATCGCCCGGATCGCCGGCCTGCCGAAAAATCGAATCGACGTCTGTCACGGTCAGAAGCCGGCTAATGCCGGTTTTGTCGTCCGCTTCGCCAATCCATGGACTTTCAGCCACCGTCACCCAGCGTGTGGAACCATCGTTCCGCAGGGCGCGCTGCGCATCACCGGAAGTCTGCGCCCCCCTGCCGGAGCCACCATGGTCGAGTTCAAATTCGCACAGACTCCGGCCCGGCAACCCGCCCGCCTCACAGCGCAGCAGGTCATGCAGGGCTGGATTCGCGTGGTGGATGATCCCCGATGCCGTGACGAGGCAAACCCCGACCGGCAGACGGTCGAAGACTGAAAACGCGGTATCGCGCCCGTCATCCACACCACGGCCTGAGATCATCACCATGCAACCCGGTACCGGCATGGCCGAGAGTGTTTCATAGAATTTTATGTCCCCGCAACGCCGGCGATTTCCGACAGGGTCGAAGTGTGACGGCCGGATTTCTAAAAACGGTTGAGTATATAAAATTTTCGCCGATTGTTCAAGACGCGGACGTTTCAAGCGGTTGCAGTGCCCGGCGTCTTTCTGCAGCCAATGCGACACCAAGTCGCTCCCAGTCCTCAGCGGCGTCCGGCAACCCGAAGCGCAGCCGGTCCGCCCGGCCCTCGAATCGGCGCACGAGAATCCCGGCTTCACCCAAGGCGCGATAAAGTGCCGGTGCCCGAGGGTCCTCGACGAGACGGAACAGCTCGGTCCCGCCGATCACCCGCAGGCCGGCCCCCTCCAGCATACGGTCCAGTTCCGCCGCCGCCGCCGCCAGCCGCCGCCTGGTCGCCTCGATCCAATGGCGGTCGCACAGCGCCGCCGTGGCGATGGCCAGCCCCGGACCCGACACCGCCCAGGGCCCGATGGCCTCGCGCAGCGCCGCCGCCAGCCCGGCCGGCGCCAGTGCGATGCCCAGCCGCAGCCCCGCAAGCCCGAAGAACTTGCCGAAGGACCGCAGGATCACCAGCCCCGACTTGCCGGCATGCGCCGCGAGGCTGTCCTCCGGCCGCATGTCGGCGAAGGCCTCGTCCACCACCAGCCAGCCGCCGCGCGCCGCCTGTGCGTCGGCTATCTCCAGCAGCCGGGCGGCGGGCCAGCGCCGGCCGTCCGGGTTGTTGGGGTTGACGATCACCAGAACGTCGGCCTCCTCCACCTCCTCCACCATCCGGACCTCATGGCCGGCCAGCGCCCAGCAACGCGCGTGCTCGGCATAGGTCGGCCCCAGGACGGCGACGCGGCCCGGCGCGCGCAGCCGCGGCAGCAACTGGATCAGCGCCTGCGATCCCGACGCCGCAGCCACCACCTCGGCCGACGGCGCGCCATAGCAGGCCGCCGCGGCGTTCCGCAGCGACGCCTCCTCTCCTCGGCCGGGCAGCCGGTTCCAGGCATCCGGCCGCACCGGCGGCAGCGGGTAGGGCCAGGGGTTGATGCCGGTGGACAGATCGACCCACGGCTCCGGCGCGCCGGGAAACACCGCGCGCGCGCCGTCCAGGTCGCCGCCATGCAGCAGGGTGCCGCCCGTGGAGGCCTCCTGCCCCGTCCCCCCTTCGTCCGCCACGCACGGCTTGGTCACCGGGCTGTCTTCGGCCATGATCGCGCCTCTTCCTCATTCACCGACGCGCGGCCAGCGCGCCGCCCCATTGCCTGGAACGTCCCGCCCGTGCCGCTGCATCCCTTCCTGCTCGCCACCGCACTCATCGTCGAAGCGCTGGCTGGCTATCCCGATCCACTCTACGCCCGCATCCGTCACCCGGTCGTGTGGATCGGAGCGCTTATCGCCCAGCTTGACCGTACGCTCAACCATGAGACCGATGGCTTCGGCCGTCGCAAGGCCTTCGGCGTGCTGGCGGTTGTGGTGCTTCTGCTGACGGTGGGCGGTGTCGCGGTGGCGGTGGCCTGGGTCTGCCGGCTGCTGCCGTTCGGCTGGCTTGTCGAGGCGGTGTTGGCCTCCACCCTGTTGGCCCAGCGCAGCCTGCACGACCATGTGGCGGCCGTTGCCAAGGGCTTCCGCACCGGTGGGCTGGAGGGTGCGCGCAAGGCGGTGTCGATGATCGTCGGCCGCAACCCGGCGACGCTCGACGAACCCGCCGTCGCCCGCGCCGCCATCGAAAGCCTCGCCGAGAATTTTTCCGACGGGGTGGTGGCGCCGGCCTTCTGGCTGCTGGTGGGCGGGCTGCCCGGTCTGGCGCTCTACAAGGCGGTCAACACCGCGGACAGCATGATCGGCCACCGCACCCCGCGCCACGAGGCCTTCGGCTGGGCGGCGGCGCGGCTGGACGATCTGGTCAACCTGCCGGGGTCGCGCCTGACCGCCCTTCTGCTGGTGGGAGCGGCCTGGATGACCGGCGGGGCAGACGCGCGGCAGGCTTGGGCGTCGGTCCGGCGGGACGCCCACCGCCACCGCTCCCCGAATGCCGGCTGGCCGGAAGCGGCGATGGCCGGCGCGCTCGACCTGCGGCTGGGCGGTCCACGGGTCTATGGCGCCACCCGGATCGAGGATGTCTGGCTCGGCCCCGGCCGCACCGCCGCCACCCCCGACGACATCGACCAGGCGCTGGTTCTCTATCGCCGCGCCTGCGCCCTGCTGATCGCCTCGGCGCTGGTGCTGGCGGCGCTGGGATAGACGGTCACCCCCGAGCCAACCGCCGCATCATCAGCGACAGCCGCCGGCCGACCCGGCGACCGACACGGCGGAGGCCGGACAGCAGGCGACGGGCGGCGCGGACGGGAGCGGTCTCCTTCAGCCAGGCGAGCCAAGCCGTCACCCGAACATAGCCCCAGGCGAACCAGCCGATGGTCAGCAGCTTCGGCTTGGCGGCATGGAACAGCCGCTCCACCAGCGTGATCTTGACCAGTTCCGCCCCGACGATCACGGCGGCGCCGGCCATCGGGCGGCCGGTGGCGAACAGCCATGCCCCGACCGGCTTTGCCGGCTCCAGCAACGCCAGGGGCACCAGGACGAGGATCAGCGACGGGTAAGGCCCCAGCCCGGCCACCCAGCGGCCGATCCGCCCGAACAGCGGCAGCCGGGCGATCCGGCGGACCACCGGCCGCACCACCCAGTAGGCCAGCGCATCCAGAAGAAAATATCCGACCGCGAACAAGGTCGCAACCGGACGCAGCAGCCGCGACAACAGCCGCCACGGCTGCTTCGGCCGAACCGGCGAGGCGGTATGCTTGTCTGCCCCTGGCGTGGGGCCGGGCGGGAGTTTGCTGTTCATTCGAAATATCCCGACGGACGTCCTAGGTCGCCTGTCTACCACCAAGGCGAGCCTTTCGTTTGCAGGAAGGGGCTGGCACCTTCACCAAAATTGTTCCTGTACACGCACAATCAGGTCTGCTCCTTCCCCGAACGTGGTCCCACAACAGCAAAGTCCACCGTGCCCGGCCATTACGACCCCCTCCTCGTCGCGTTGTCATACGTAATCGCCGTGTTCGGCGGTTATGTGGCGCTGGATCTCGCCCATCACAGCGGCAACGGCACGGCCAGCCCCTCCATTGCGCCGAACCGCCGCGACGGTTCCGAGCGCGACCCGGGCGATGGCCGCCGGCTGGCGAGTGCGGCGCTGGCGCTGGGGGCCGGGATATGGTCGATGCACTTCATCGGGATGCTCGCCTATCGCAGCGACATACCGATCAGCTACGACGCCGGGCTTACCGCATTGTCCTTCCTGCTGGCGGTCGCCGTTTCCGGGGCCGGCCTGTTCGCCGTCGCCCGCAACCGCCCCCGCCGTCACACCCTGCCGGTGGCGGGAACCCTGACGGGGCTGGGCATCGTCAGCATGCACTATGTAGGGATGGCGGGCATGCGCATGGACATGAAGCTGTCCTACGACGTCTTCCTGGTCGCCGTTTCGGTGGCCGTCGCCATCGCCGCCTCCACCGCGGCCTTGTGGCTGGCCTTCCGGACCCAGCGTCCGCTGCAGCGTGCCGCCGGCGCCGTTCTGCTGGGCCTGGGCGTGGTGACGATGCACTACACCGGCATGGCCGCGGCCGGAATGGAGCCGATAACCGAGGTGAGCACCGCGACGCTCGACGGCATGGGCGCTTACCATGCCATGCCGGCCCATGCGATGACCTCCTCCGGGCAGCGGATGGCGCTGTCCCCCTCCCTGCTGGCGATCATGACGGGGGTGGGCACGCTGCTGCTGCTTTCGCTGGCGATGCTGTCATCGCTGCTCGACCGCCGGCAGCAGGCGGAGCGGTCGGCGGAACAGGAGGCGCGCTATCGCGCCATCGTCGACACCGCGGTCGACCCAATCATCCTGATCGACGACGAGGGCACCGTCGAATCCTTCAACCATGCGGCGGAGAAGACCTTCGGCTACCGCGCCGACGAGGTGATCGGCCGCAACGTCAACATGCTGATGCCGGAGCCGTACCGCAGCGCCCACGACGGCTATCTCGACCGCTACCACCGGACCGGAGAGCGGCGGATCATCGGCATCGGCCGCGAGGTGACCGGCCAGCGCAAGGACGGCTCCACCTTCCCGCTCGACCTGTCGGTCGGCGAATGGCATGTCGGCAAACGCCGCATGTACACCGGCATCATGCGCGACATCACCGCGCGCAAGGCCGCCGAAGACGCGATCCTGCGTGCCCGCGACGAGGCGGAGGCGGCGAGGATCCAGGCGGTTCAAGCCCGCGACGACGCCCTGCGTGCCGATCGCGCCAAGACCAAGTTCCTCGCCGCCGCCAGCCACGATCTGCGCCAACCGCTGCAGTCGCTGTTCTTCTTCGCCCACGCGTTATCCGACAAACTGCAGGACCACCCCACGTCGCCGCTGCTGGCCAGCATGACCGATTCGCTGAACGGTCTCCGGGTGATGCTGGACAGCCTGCTGGACGTGTCGCGGCTGGATGCCGGGGTGGTGAAGCCCAGCGTCACCGATTTCGCGCTCGGGCCCCTGCTGGACCGGCTGGCCGAGGAATACCGCATCCGCGCCACCGAATCCGGGCTGACGCTGCGCCATGTCCCGACCTCCGCCTGGACCAGCAGCGACCCCGCCCTGCTGGAGCGCATCCTGCGCAACCTGATCGAGAACGCCATCCGCTACACCGAGCGCGGCCATATCCTGGTCGGCTGCCTGCACCGCGGCGGTACTCTGCGGCTGGCGGTGATCGACCAGGGCATCGGCATCCCCGCCGACAGGATACAGGACATCTTCCAGGAGTTCATCCAGCTCGCCAACCCAGAGCGCGACCGGCGCAAGGGTCTGGGGTTGGGGCTGGCAATCGTGCGGCGGCTGGCCGGGTTGCTGGACCATGGGGTCGTGGTGCGCTCCACCCCCGGCCGCGGCAGCGGCTTCTTCCTCGACCTGCCGGCGGCGGTGCCGCGCCCGGTCCCGAAGCCGGTGCGCATCCCGACCGAGTTGCCGGACGCCAAGGGGCTGATCGTGGTCGTCGACGACGACACCATCATCCTGCTCAGCATGCGGGCGATGCTGGAGGAATGGGGATACGAGGTGGTCGCCGCCGTGTCCGCCGACGAGGCGATCGCGTCGCTGCTGAATCTCGGCCGGCAACCGGCGATGATCGTCGCAGACTATCGCCTGCGCGAAGGCCGGACGGGGGTGGAGGCGATCCGCGATATCTACGGCGTCTGCGGCGTGCGCGTCCCCGCCGTGGTACTGACCGGCGACACCGACCCCGCCCGCATCGCCGAGGTGCAGCGCAGCGGCCACCGCCTGATCCACAAGCCGGTGTCGGCCCCGATGCTGCGCGAGATCCTGACCTCGGCCGCATAGGCGGGACGCGGCGGTAAAAAGCGCCCGACACCACCGAAGCAACCCTGGACGGGCCGGCGGCCGGGAGACTAGCATCCGCCACCCGAACGAGCCCCCCGGCGGCCCCCGCCCGTCGCCGCCCCATTCTCTCTCACGGATCGTGATGCTGCGCCGTTCCCTGATCCGCGCCGGCGAGACCTGCGCTTTCCATCTCCGCGCCGCCCTGGCGCGTGCGCTGTCCCGCCCCGCCCCTCCTGCCGCACCGCCCGCTGCACCTCCTTATGCCGGCCATCCGGCGCCCCCGCAGCAGCCACCGGTCCAGTACCCTGGTGCGCCCTATCCCGGCGCACCCTACCCGCAGGCTCCGCAGCAGCCGGTCTATCCGCCCGACGGCTACCCGCCCGGAAGCTATCCGCCCGGCCAGCCCTATCCCTATCCGCAGCAGCCGGCGCCGCCCTATGGCGTGCAGCAGCCGCAAGCGGTTCCTCCCTACGCCCCACCGCCGCAGTATCCCACCCAAACCCCGCCGTTCAACCGGCCGCCGGGACTCCCGCAATTCCGCCTGCCGCGCGGGCGCTGGGGCAAGGTGGCGGTCGTCGCGGGCGTGCTGGTTCTGCTGCCCCCGGTGACGCTGGTCGGCGCCTATTGGTGGATGCGGGCGCAACAGCCGCAGACCAGCGGCACCATCGCCATCCCCGGCAGCGGTGCTCCGGCGGAAATCGTCCGCGACCGCCAAGGCGTCGTCCATATCTTCGCGGCGACGGAGCGCGACGCCTACCGCGCGCTGGGCTATGCCCACGCCCAGGACCGGCTGTGGCAAATGGAGACGATGCGCCGTGCCGGCGCCGGCCGGTTGGCCGAGCTGATCGGCACCAAATACGGCGACTTCGCCCTGCGCAGCGACCGGCTGATGCGCACGCTGGGCGTCCGCCGCTCGGCCGAGGCGATGGAAGCCACCCTGTCGCCCGAAGCCCGAACCGCCTTCGAGTCCTATGCCGAGGGGGTGAACGCCTATCTCGCCACGCGGTCGGAGGCGCTGCCGGTCGAATTCCAGCTTCTGCGCCACACGCCGGAGCCCTGGACCGTCACCGACAGCCTGGTCTGGGCCAAGCTGATGGCGCTGCAGCTGTCCGCCAACTACCGCGACGAGCTGTTCCGCTCCCGCGTGCTGGAACGGCTGTCGCCGGTCCAGGTCGACGACCTGTTCCCGCCCGACGCCCCCGGCTCCCCCACCACGCTGACGACCGACCTGCGCGGCATGGATTTGCGGGAAACCGTGCGCCGCACCTTGGCGGCCCTGCCGCAGATGGGCTTCGATACCGCGTCCAACGAATGGGTCCTGACCGGCGCCCGCACCACCACCGGCAAGCCGATCCTCGCCAACGACCCGCATCTCGGGCTGGAGGCGTCGATCCTCTGGTATCTCGCCCGCATCGTGACGCCCGACTTCAGCGTCACCGGCGCCACCGTGCCGGGCGTGCCGTTGGCCATCCTCGGCCACAACGGCAAGGTCGCCTGGGGTTTCACCACCACCCATAGCGACACCCAGGACCTGTTCGTCGAGAAGCCCGACCCGCAGGATCCCGCCCGCTATCTGACCCCCGACGGCAGCCAGCCCTTCGAGACGCGCGCCGAGACCATTGCCATCGCCGGCGAGCCGTCGCAGACGCTGACCGTGCGCAGCACGCGGCATGGCCCGGTCCTCTCCGACCTGGACGCCGCGCCCGCCGGTGGAACCGCGCCCGGCCCGGTGCTGGCGCTGTCCTTCCCCGGACTTGCCGACGACGATACCAGTGCGGAGGCGCTCTACCGCCTGAACCACGCGGCATCGGCGGAAGCGGCGCGTGAAGCGATGCGCCTGCATGTCGCTCCGCAGCAGAACGTCGTCTATGCGGACGTGTCGGGCACGGTCGGCTTCATCTCCGCCGGCCGGGTGCCGATCCGCCGCAAGGGCGACGGCCGCGTGCCGGTTCCCGGTTGGACCGGCGAGTATGACTGGACCGGCTTCCTGCCCTATTACGCGCTGCCGCAGTCGGTGAACCCGCCGTCCGGGCAGTTCGTCAACGCCAACAACGCGGTGGTCGGGCGAGACTATCCCTATCGCCTCGCCACCGAATGGCCCGATCCGTCGCGCGCCAAGCGCATCGTCGAGATGCTGGGCACCGGGCGCTTTTCCGTCGAGGAGGTGGCCCAGCAGCAGATGGACATCCTCTCGCTTCCCGCCCGCGACTTCCTGCCCGAACTGCTGAAATATCCGGCCCCGCCCGGCCTCGCCAGCGATGCGGCGGCTCTTCTGCGCAATTGGGACGGTCGGATGGACCGCAACCGGCCGGAACCGCTGATCTTCACCGCCTGGATGCGCGAGCTGGTCCGTGCGGTGTTCGCCGACGAACTCGGTCCCGATTTCGCCTCCTACTGGGAGCTTCGTCCGGAGGCTTTGCGCCATGTGCTGAACGAGCGGCCGGAGTGGTGCGACGACGTCACCACGCCGCAGAAGGAAAGCTGCGCCGACGTGATCGGCCGGTCGCTGGAGGCGGCGGTGGCGATGCTGGCCGAGCGTCACGGCTCCAGCCCGAAAAGCTGGCGCTGGGGCGACGACCACAAGGCGGCGCTGGTCCATCGGATGCTGAGCCGCCTGCCGCTGATCGGCGGCACCGCCGACCTGTCGGTGGAGACCGACGGCGGCTTCTTCACCGTCAACCGCGGATCGACCAGCACCCGCGATCCCGCGAACCCCTTCCGCCATGTCCATGGCGCCGGGTTCCGCGCGGTCTATGATCTGGCCGATCTGGACAACTCCCGTTTCGTGATCGCCACCGGCCAGTCCGGCAACATCTGGTCCCGCCATTGGGGCGATCTGGTCGGGCTGTGGCGCGACGGCGGTTCGTTGCGTCTGGCCGGCGACCGTGGCACGCTGGTCTCGGCAGGGGCGGAGGTGCTGACACTCACACCACGCAACACCGGGACAAACAAGAAATGACCATCACTCTGGAGGACGTGCGCGCCGCGGCGGCGCGCATCGCGGGGCATCTGTCCCGAACGCCCACGGTTCCGGCGCCCCGCCTGGGGGACATGGCGGGCTGCCGGCTGCACGTGAAGCTGGAGAGCCAGCACGCCACCAGTTCCTTCAAGGAGCGGGGCGCGCTGAACAAGCTGCTGTCGCTGGGCGAGGCGGAGCGCCAAGCCGGCGTCATCGCCATGTCCGCCGGCAACCATGCCCAGGCGGTGGCCTGCCACGCCACGCGGCTCGGCATCCGCTCCACCATCGTCATGCCGGCCTTCACCCCCTTCACCAAGGTGGAGCGGACGGAGAATCTGGGCGCCACCGTCGAACTGCATGGCGAGACGCTGAGCGAGGCCGCCGCCTTCGCCAATGATCTGGCGGCGCGCGACGGGCTGACCTTCGTCCATCCCTACGACGACCCGCTGGTCGCCGCCGGCCAGGGCACCACCGCGCTTGAACTGCTGGAGGACGTGCCGGACCTCGACGTTCTGGTGATTCCCATCGGCGGCGGCGGGCTGATCGCCGGCATGGCGACGGCGGCCAAGGCTCTACGGCCGGATCTGGAGATCGTCGGCGTGCAGTGCAGCCTCTACCCCGCCGTGCGTCAGGCGCTGGCCGGACAGCCGATCACCTGCGGCGGCGCCACGGTGGCCGAAGGCATCGCTGTGAAGGCGCCCGGCGCCCTGACCTTGCCGATCATCCGCGCGCTGGTCGACGATGTGGTGGAGGTGGGCGAGGCCCGGCTGGAGGAAGCGGTCTACCGCCTCGCGACAATGCAGAAGCTGGTCGCCGAAGGGGCCGGCGCCGCCGCGCTCGCCGCCATTCTGGAGGAGCCCGAGCGCTACCGCGGCCGCAAGGTCGGCATGGTGCTGTCAGGCGGCAACATCGATTCTCGCATCATGGCGCAGGTGCTGATGCGTGGTCTGGTCTATGAGGGGCGGATCGTCCGCCTGCGCATCGGCATCACCGACGCCCCGGGTGCGCTGGCCCGCGTCACCCGCCTGCTGGGCGAGGCCGGGGCCAACATCGTCGAGGTGCACCACCAGCGCCTGTTCCACAATGTGCCGGTGAAGATGGCCGAGGTGGACGTGGTGCTGGAAACCCGCAACCAGACCCATGTCGATGCGCTGATTGCACGGATGAAGGAAGCGGGCTATCCGACCAGCCTGATGGTGGAGGTGGGGTAGGACCCCACCCCTCAGATGCTGTAATTGTCCGCGATCTCGGAGCGCAGCTGTTCCACCTGATCGCGGAACACCGAGCCGTCCCGGCCGGCGCTGTTGCGCACGTCGCGCACCACGCGGGCCGGGGTGCCGCCCAGCACGATGATGCGATCGGCCAGATGCACCGCCTCTTCCAGATCGTGGGTCACGAACAGCACGGTCTTGCCGGTCTCCTGATGAATACGGCGAAGCTCGTCCTGCAGATTGTGGCGGGTGATGGCGTCGAGCGCGCCGAACGGCTCGTCCATCAGCAGGATGTCCGGGTCCACCGCCATGGCGCGGGCGATGCCGATGCGCTGGCGCTGGCCGCCCGACAGCTCGTAGGGCCAGCGGCGGGCATAGCCGTCGAGCCGCACCAGCTTCAACGCGGCCTCCGCGCGCCGGCGGCGCTCGTCGCGGCTGACCGGCAGCCCCTCCAGCCCGAACTCCACATTGCGGATCACCCGGCGCCAGGGCAACAGGCGGGAGTCCTGGAACACCAGCCCGACCGGGCGATGGCCGGGCCGCTGGTCCTGGTGGATGGTGACGCCGCCGCTGCGCGCGGTGTGCAGCCCGGCGACGACGCGCAGCAGCGTGGACTTGCCGACGCCGGACGGACCGACGATGGCGACGAAGCTGCCGCGCTCGACCGACAGGTTGACGTCAACCAGCACAGGCGGCGCGTCCTTGCCATAGCCGATGGACACGTCCTCGAGGTCGATGACCGATCCGGCGGTGGACGTCTTGGAAAGGGTCACCGCTGCCATGAGAGCACCCGCGACTGAACTTGCATGAACAGGAAATCCGACACGCCGTAGAGCAGCGCGATGGTGACCATGTAGAGCACGACGATGTGCGTGGCCAGCAGGCCGGACGCCTCCATCATCCGCATGCCGAGGCCGGAGATGCCGAACAGCTCGGCCGCGACCACCGTCATCCAGCCCTGCCCCAGCCCGGCGCGCATGCCCGACAGGATGCCCGGCAGGGCGCCCGGCAGGATGATCTTGAACAGGCGCGGGATCAGCCCGCCCTGCCCGAAGGCATGGCCAAGCTCGATCAGGTCCTTGTCCACCCCGCGCACGGCCGCGTAGCTGGCGTAATAGTTGATCCAGAACACCGTCAGCGAGATCAGGAAGGACGCCGCCCCTTCGCTGACGCCGAACCAGATGATGGCGAAGGGGATCCAGGCGATGGCCGGGATCGGGCGCAGCATGCGCACGACCCAGGCCTGGAAGGCGTCCCACTTGCCCCACAACGCCGCCGCCGTGCCGAACGACACGCCGAGGAAGGTGCCCAGCGACAGCCCGACCAAATAGTGCGACAGGCTGGCCAGCACCATCTCCTGCCAAGTGCCGCTTTTGAACTCGGTCAGGAAGGCGGCGGGCACCGCGCTTGGCGACGGCAGCAGCCGGGCCGGCACGACTCCGCTGCGCGCCACCGCTTCCCACGCAAGCAGGAAGACGAGGACGCCCAGCGCCGAAAGGGCGACTTTCTGATAGGACTTCATCGGCTTGTCGGTCTGCATCGGTCGGCCGGCTTACTTGGCGGCGGCGTCGTAGAAGCTGAAATCAAAGGCCTCGGCCACCGGAACCGTCTCGCTGGCCGAGCCGATCTCCTTGGTGTAGGCCATCATCTGTTCGACCGCCGGGACGACCTTGTGCGGGTCGGCGAGGAAGTTGGACCCCGGCCCCTTGAAGGCGGCCTCCAGCGTCGCCGGCTCCAGCAGGCCCTTACCGAGATAGTTGTTCACCACCTTCGCCGAGGTGGCCGGATCCTTGGCGATCATGTCGACGGCGCGGATGTGGGCCTTCAGCAGGGCCTTGATGGCGTCGGGATGCGCCTTCAGCACCTCCGCGCGGGCGGAGACCACAGTGCCGGGCTGGTTCGGAAACATCTGGGCGCCGGTGGCGAGCAGCGCCACGTTCGGATCCATCTGCCGGGTGACGGTCACCGTCGGCTCGCGGATGGTGGCGGCGTCGAGCGCGCCGGCCAGCAGGGCCTGCTGCGTCTTCTCGATGCCCATCGGCACCAGTTCGACGTCGGCGGGATCGACCTTCACCACCTTGAACAGCCAGTACTTCAGCACGGTGTCGGGAACGGAACCCGGCGGCTGGGTGCCGAACTTCGGCTTGCGGCCGGTATCGGCGGCGAACTTCTTGAAGGACTCCGCGGTCGGGTTGGCGCCCAACGCCTTGGCGAAGGGACCGCGCGCGGCGACCACCATCTCCTCCACCGCCGAATTGGCGATGACCGAGATGTCGGCGCCCTTGGTGCGGGCGACCAGCACCGGGGCGACGCCGGCATAAAGCAGGTCGATCTTGCCGGCGGCCATCGCCTGGATGGCGTGCGGGCCGGATTCGAAGCGGGTCAGCTTCAGTTCGATCCCCGCATCCTTGGCCCAGCCCTGCCCATCGACGATGAACAGCGGCGACGCCGCCAGGATCGGAATGTAGCCGATTTCCAGCTTCACCGGATCGGCGGCCCGCGCAGTGCCAGGCAAGACGGCGGCGGCCGTTCCAAGGGCAACGAGGGCGGCAAGGGTGAAGCGGCGGGTCGTGCGGAGCATCGGATCGTCCTCGACTGGGGTTCCGAGGCTATTTAGCACGATTGCGCGGATGGAGAAGAGCGATTTCCACATAATTGGAAAAGGGAATTCAATATCACACAAAAATATTTTGTTATTATTGCGTCGGTATCCTCCGAAAAGCCGCAGAAATCGTGGGTTTGGCGCGGCTTGGGCGGTACGGCCTCAACTCTCCGTCAGCAGGTAGAGCGACACGCCGCAGAGCGATACCCCCACCAACAGGATCGCAACCGCGATGCGAGTCCAGAGCGTGAGGTGCGAATCGAACGGTTCGCAGAGGTCGTCATCGTCCATGGCCCGGCTTCCGTCACTGTGGGGGGGACGGCGGGGATAAGCCGCCGTCTCTCGGTGACGGTAAGCGATAGCGGCGCCGTGTTGCTGCGGTGTGTCCCACGGACGGTGTTGTGTAACCGACGGTAACGGCGCCGGCCGTTCGTTACAGACCCTCGACCACGATCATCTTGAAATCAGCGGCATCGCGACGCACCTCGCGGGCCTTGCGGTACTCCGGGCTGTCGTAGAAGGCCTTGGCCGCCGCCACATCCGGGAATTCCAGGACGACGATCCGGTTGGGCTGCCAGTCGCCTTCCAGCACCGCAGTCTCGCCGCCGCGACTGATGAAGCGTCCACCGTTCTTGGCGATCGCGTCGGGGGTCAGCGACTTGTAGACCTCATAGGCGACGGGGTCGGTCACGCGCACGTCGGCAATGATGTAGGCGGTCATGGTCTCGGCATCCTCTCTTGTCGTTTTTCGGCCCAAAAGAAACGGGCGCGGAAAGCCTTGCTTCCCGCGCCCGTTCCGGTCAACTGCAATGGATGCCGGTCAGGCTTCCATCGCCTTCACGACCTCTTCGGTGACCTTCTTGGCGTCGCCGAACAGCATCATGGTGTTGGGGCGGAAGAACAGCTCGTTCTCGACACCGGCGTAGCCGGCGGCCATGCCGCGCTTGATGAAGAACACCGTCTTGGCCTTCTCCACATCCAGGATCGGCATGCCGTAGATCGGCGAGGTCGGATCGGTCTTGGCGGCCGGGTTGGTCACGTCGTTGGCGCCGATGACGAAGGCCACATCCGCCGTGCCGAAGTCACGGTTGATGTCCTCCAGCTCGAACACCTCGTCGTAGGGCACGTTGGCCTCAGCCAGCAGCACGTTCATGTGACCGGGCATGCGGCCCGCCACCGGATGGATGGCGTACTTCACATCCACGCCCTCATGCTTCAGCACGTCGGCCATTTCACGCAGGGCGTGCTGGGCCTGAGCGACGGCCATGCCATAGCCGGGAACGATGATGACCGACTGGGCGTTCTTCATGATGTAGGCGGCATCCTCGGCCGAGCCGGCCTTGACGCTGCCCTGCGGACCCTTGGCCGGACCGCCCGCCGCAGCACTCTCGCCGCCGAAGCCGCCGAGGATGACGTTGAAGATCGAGCGGTTCATGCCCTTGCACATGATGTAGGACAGGATCGCGCCCGAGGAGCCCACCAGCGCACCGGTGATGATCAGCAGGTTGTTCTGCAGGGTGAAGCCGATGCCGCAGGCCGCCCAGCCGGAGTAGCTGTTCAGCATCGAGATGACGACCGGCATGTCGGCGCCGCCGATCGGCAGGATCAGCAGGAAGCCCAGCGCCAGCGCCACCAGGATGATCAGCCACATGGCGGCGGACGAGTTCGACTGCACCAGCCAGATGATCAGGATGACGGTCAGCACGCCCAGCGCCGCGTTCAGCGGGTGCTGCATCGGGAAGACCAGCGGCTTGCCGGTGACCAGACCCTGCAACTTGGCGAAGGCAACCAGCGAGCCGGTGAAGGTGATCGCACCGATGGCGGTGCCGAGCGCCATTTCGATCAGCGAACCCTTGGCGATGGCGCCGGGCAGGCCGATGCCATAGGCCGCCGGTGAGTAGAAGGCGGCGAGCGCCACGAAGACGGCGGCCAGACCGACCAGCGAGTGGAAGGCGGCGACCAGCTGCGGCAGCGCCGTCATCTCGATCTTCTTGGCGACGACGTAGCCGATGGCGCCGCCGATGGCGATCCCGAGCACGATCATCCAATAGGACTGGACGATGGGCGAGGCCAGCGTGGTCAGGATGGCGATGGTCATGCCGACCATGCCGTAGATGTTGCCCTGGCGCGAGGTCTCCGGGCTCGACAGCCCGCGCAGCGCCATGATGAAGCAGATGGAGGCGACGAGATAGAGAAGGGCCGACAAGGTTTCCATGGTCTTACTTGCCCTTCTTCTTGAACATGGAGAGCATGCGCTGGGTCACGAGGAAGCCGCCGAAGATGTTGACGGACGCCAGGATGACGGCGAGGAAGCCCAGGACCTTGGAGAAGTCCAAGCCGGCGGGTCCGGCGGCGATCAGGGCGCCGACGATGATGACCGACGACACGGCGTTGGTGACCGCCATCAGCGGCGAGTGCAGGGCCGGGGTGACGCGCCAGACGACGTAATAGCCGACGAAGCAGGCCAGCACGAGCACGGTCAGGCCGGTGACGAAGAAGCTGCCATGGCCGCCGACGGCCTCGGTAACGGGCTGCGCGGTGTGCGCGGCCTGGGCGGCCAGCAGGTCGGCCTGCTGGCTCAGCGCCGCGAGGTTCGCCTTCAGCTCGGCAATACGGGCGGACAGTTGGGTCTGATCCATTGCGGTAAGTCTCCTCAGGCGCCCGGTCAGCCGGCGAAGGCGGGGTGGACGACGGCGCCGTCGCGGGTCAGCGCGATGGCCTTGACGATCTCGTCGTCCCAGTTGACGGCCACGCCGGTGTCCTTGCCGTGCAGCGACGTCAGCAGCGCCAGCAGATTCTTGGCGTAGAGCAGCGAGGCGCTCTCGGCGATGCGGCTGGCGTAGTTGGCATGGCCGACGATCTTCACGCCGTTGGCCGTGGTCACCACCTCACCCAGCTTGGCGCCCTCGACGTTGCCGCCCTGCTCCACCGCCAGATCGATGATCACCGACCCCGGCTTCATCGATGCCACATGCTCCGCCGTCACCAGGATCGGCGCCTTGCGGCCGGGGATCAGCGCGGTGGTGATGACGAGGTCCTGCTTCTTGATGTGCTCGGCGACCAGAGCGGCCTGCTGGCGCTTGTAGTCGTCGGACATCTCCTTGGCGTATCCGCCGGCGGTCTCCGCCTGCTTGAACTCGTCATTCTCGACGGCGACGAAGCTGCCGCCCAGCGACTGCACCTGCTCCTTCACCGCCGGGCGCACGTCGGTCGCCGAGACGATGGCGCCGAGCCGCTTGGCGGTGGCGATGGCCTGCAGGCCGGCGACGCCGACGCCCATGATGAAGGCGCGCGCCGGCGGAACGGTGCCGGCGGCAGTCATCATCATCGGGAAGGCGCGGCCATACTCGCTGGCGGCATCGACGACGGCCTTGTAGCCGGCGAGGTTGGCCTGGGAGGACAGCACGTCCATGACCTGGGCGCGGGTGATGCGCGGCATGAACTCCATGGCGAAGGCGTTCACGCCGGCATCGGCGTAGGCTTTCACATGGTCGCGGCTGTTGTGGGGATTGAGGATGGCGAACAGCAGCGCACCCTTGCGGATCAGCGACAGTTCGTCCACATCCCCTTCGCCGGCGATCAGCGGCCGCTGCACCTTCAGCACGATGTCGGCATCGGCCAGTGCCGACGCCTCGTCGGCGGCGATGGACGCCCCCGCCGCCTCATAGGCCGCGTCGGTGATGCTGGAACCGAGACCGGCCCCGCTCTCCACCACCACGTCCAGTCCCAAACCCTTCAGTTTCTTCACCGTTTCCGGTGAGGCGGCCACGCGAAGTTCGCCCGCACGTCGCTCCTTTGGAATGGCGACTTTCATTAGATAAAACTCCCCTGCCTCAGATACGCCGATCCCGGCATCCCCCATGGATCATCGGCCCAGACGACGTGCATACATGCCGTATCCATGTGCCTTTGTGAAGCCGAACCCACCGATGGTAATACCAGCCTATTGGGTGCGCCGCAACAAAGGGAATGGCTGCTTAAGCCCATCGTACGATTGTTTCATACATTAAGACAAATCAGCCATGAGCTGTTCAAACTCCGGCGACGGTGACGCTTGTACGAAGGAATGGTCGCGACGCGATGACGCAGCCGGACCTCTGCCGTGCGTGTCCGCGGCGCATCGCCGGCTTGCCATTCCCCCCGCCCGCCGATATTGTCCCGCCCCGTTCCCGAACACCCCCATCGTTTGAGGTTTTGCCATGTCCGACGTCGGCGGCATCGCGGCGGATCGCCTGAAGTCCTTTGTCGAACGCATCGAGCGTCTCGAAGAGGAAAAGCGCGGTCTGCAGGAAGACATCAAGGAAGTCTATGCCGAGGCGAAGGGCACCGGTTTCGACACCAAGATCATCCGGCAGATCATCCGCCTGCGGAAGATGGACAAGGCCGACCGCCAGGAGCAGGAAGCCATCCTGGAACTCTACAAGGAAGCGCTGGGCATGGTGGAGTGACGGGTTTCCCCGTCACTCTTCCTCCATCGAAGTCACGAAGCGGCGGCCTCTTCAGGCCGCCGCTTCGCGTTCGGGCACCGCGCTGACGCGCCCGGCCAGCCGTTCCATCACGTTGGCGATCAGCGCCAGCCCGGCCCCACCATCGGCGGCGCCGTCAAGAGTCAGAATCGATTCGGGATGGAACTGCACCGCGGCCAGCGGCAGCGTCCGGTGCTCGATCGCCATCACCGTGCCGTCCTCCGTCTCCGCGGTTACCCGCAGGTCCGGCGGCAGGCTGTCGCGCCGCGCCACCAGCGAATGGTAGCGCCCCGCCCGCATCCCCTGCGGCAGCCCCTCGAACAACCCGATAGGCAGCCCACCACCCTGGTGACGCAGGGGCGAGGCCTTGCCATGCATCGGCTCCGGCAGGCGCTCCAGTTCCGCACCGAAATGCTCGGCCATCCCCTGCAGTCCCAGGCAAACGCCGAACACCGGCACGCCGAGGTCGAGCGCCGCCTGCACGCTGCCGCCGACATCGAAATCGGCCGGCCGCCCCGGTCCCGGCGACAGAACCAGCAGGTCGGGCGGGTCGCTGCGCACGGCCGCCCGCGCGTGGACATGGCGCAGGGTGGTGACGCTGGCGCCAGTCTGACGGAAATAGTCGGCCAGCGTGTGGACGAAGCTGTCGTCATGATCGACCAGCAGCACCCGCCTGCCCTCCCCGCTCCGCCTCACCCCGGCCTGGACCACCGACAGCCGCGGCCCAGCGCCCTCGCCACGCACCGCGTCGAGGAAGGCTGACGCCTTCAGCCGGCATTCGGCATCCTCCGCATCCGGATCGCTGTCTGACAGCAGCGTGGCGCCGGCGCGGACGAAGGCGATGCCGTCCTTCATGCGGATGGTGCGCAGGGTCAGCCCGGTGTCCATCCCGCCGTCGAAGCCGATGCGGCCGAAGGCTCCGCCATACCAGCGGCGCGGCGACCGTTCGGTATCCTCCAGGAACTGCATGGCCCAGCGCTTCGGCGCGCCGGTCACCGTCACCGCCCAGCTGTGGGTGAGGAAGGCGTCCAACGCGTCGAAGCCATCGCGCAGCCGCCCTTCCACATGATCGACGGTGTGGATCAGCCGCGAATACAGCTCGATCATCCGCCGGCCGATGACGCGGACGGAACCGGGCTCGCACACCCGCGCCTTGTCGTTGCGGTCGACATCGGTGCACATGGTCAGCTCCGCCGCATCCTTGGCGGAGTTCAGCAGCGTCAGGATCTGCGATGCGTCGCCCATCGCGTTACCCCCGCGCGCCACGGTGCCGGAGATCGGGCAGGTCTCGACCCGCCGACTGCCGACGCGCACATACATTTCCGGGCTGGCAGCGACCAGGAACTCGCCGTCACCCAGATTGATGAGCGCCTCGTAGGGGGCCGGGTTGGCCGTGCGCAGGCGGCGGAAGATGGTGGCCGGGCTTTCGGCGCAGGGCTCGGCAAAGGTCTGGCCGGGCACCACCTCGAACAGGTCACCGCGGTTGAACGCCTCCTTCGCCGCCCGCACCACCTGCTGGTACTCGCCCGGGGCATGGTCGCACTCCGCGGCGGCGTTGGTGTCGGGGCGGTAGGCGTGAGCCCGTCCGCCGCCGGCGATGTCTTCCGTCGAGACGCCATCCACCACGAACTCGTAAGCGAAGCGCCGCGCCACCCCGGCGGCGTGATCGACCACCAGCAGCCGGTCGGGCAGATACAGCACGAGATCGCGCTGGTCGTCCGGCCGCTCCAGCCGGCGCCGGATCGCCTCGAACTGGAAGGCGAGGTCATATCCGAAGGCGCCATAGAGCCCCAGGAACGGCTCCTCCGGGCAGGCGAACAACGCCATCAGCGCCCGCAGCACGCTGAAGACGGAGGGCTGGCGGCTGCGCTCCTCCTCGGCGAAGACGCCCGCCGGGCGGCGCACCAGGGCGGTGACACGCCCGGCGGTGACCTCCAGACCGACCAGCGCCTCGTGCCCGTCCAGCGCGCGGGCCACGGCAGGCAGCAGCAGCCGGCCGCGCGGGTTCAGCGCGTCGATGCGCACCGTGCGCCCGCGCGCGGTCACCGACAGCGGCGGATCGACGAAACCCAGTGCCTGACGCCGGTAGCGGCCGGGTGCCTCCACCCCGCCGGACAGCAGCAGGCCGCGCCGTTCGTCGAGCGCGGTGACGTGCGCATCGACCGACTCGGCAATCGCCACCGGCTCGGCGGTGCGGCGCAGACCAAGACCACCGCCGGTCACGGCAGCGACGGGTTCGAGGAAGACGGGGTCGGCGAGGAACAGGTGGGACGGGATCATGACGGCGGTGCTCCGGTTCGGGCGTCTTGTCGGTGACGCCGCCCGGTGCTTCCGCCTGCCTGTCCGTTCTTCCGCTGGATGACCCGCTGTGTCGGGTCAGGAAAAAGGCCGCTCCGGATGCACCGGGCGGCCTTTTCTTCTCAATCCACGCTTAAGCGCATTGCCAGGCCGGCCCGTGGGAGACGGGCCACCACCAATGCTGCGATAGGAGGGGCGAGGACATGTTCATGGCAGCAACCGCAACACAGGGCGGGGTCGCCTGTCAAGCACTCCCTGTCAGGCACCTTCCCGCGGCGGGGCGACGGCGTAGCTGCTGAGGTCCTCCTTGCGGCGCTCGTCCGACGGCAGCCGGCCCTTGACCAGGAAGCTGATGTTCTCCGCCACGTTGGTGGCGTGGTCGCCGATGCGCTCGATCGACTTGGCGGCGAACAGCAGATGGGTGCAGCCGGTGATCTGCGCCGGCGTCTCCATCATGTAGGTCAGGAATTCGCGGAACAGAGCGGTATAGGCGGCATCGACCTCCCCGTCGCAATCGCGGACGGCGGCGGCGAGGTCGGCATTCTGTTCGGTGTAGGCGCGGCGCATGTCGCCGATCATCGCCTGCACCATACGTCCCATGCGGACCAGCGAGGCGACCGGCGGCGCCACCGGCAGTGTGGCCAGCGTGACCGCCCGCTTGGCGACCGATCCGGCGAAATCGCCCATCCGCTCCAGGTTCGAGGCGATCTTCAGCGCCGCGACGATCTCGCGCAGGTCCTTCGCCATCGGCTGGCGCAGGGCCAGAAGGCGGACGGTCATCGCCTCCACCTCCATCTCCAGCCGGTCGATTTCGGCATCGCCCTTCAGCACCTCGCCCGCGATCTCGGCATCGGGGCCGGCCAGCGAATCGAGCGCCAGCCCGACCTGCCGCTCCACCAGTTCGCCCATCCGGTCGATGGCGCTGCGCAGGGCCGCCAGCTCGGTGTCGAAAGCCGCAAGCGTGTGTCCACCCGACATGATCCCCAACTCCCCATTATGACTGGCCTGTTGCAGGCGGTGCTGCACCCGACGCCCCGCAGATGGGGCCCGGCGGCGCCGTCGCCAAGCCGCCTCGGCACTGGAGGCGGCTTTAACCTTTGGCATAGATTATTTCCGGACACTGGTCTATCGATGGACCACGCAACCATGCAGACCGGACCGGACCGATGACACCGCACGAGTTGGTTGCCGTGCTGGAAAAGCACGAGCGCTGGCTGAAGAACAAGTCGGGCGGTTCGCGCGCCAACCTGACCATGGCGAACATGGAAGGCTCGAACCTGTCCGGGGTGAACCTGGCGCAGGGCAAGCTGTCCGGCGCCAACCTGTCCCATTGCGACCTGTCCAACGCCAATCTCAGCACCGCCGACCTGTTCGCCGCCCATCTGACGAAGGCGGATCTGTCCGGTTGCAACCTGTACCGCGCCGACCTGCGCGGCGCCCACATGCGCGGCGCCAAGATGAAGCGCGCCATCCTTCGCGAGGCCGATCTGCGCGGCGGCGCGCTGCTCTATGGCGGACAGGGCGGCAAGAACGGCAAGGGGCTGGATTTCGTCCGCTCCGACCTGACAGGGACGGATTTCGACGATGCGTCGCTGACCAACGCCAACCTGTCGGGCGCCGACCTGACCGACGTGTCGATGAACGGCGCCGATTGCGAGGGCGCGCTGCTGACCGGCGCCACGCTGATGCGCGCCAGCATGAAGAACTGCAATCTCGCCCGCGCCGACCTGCGCGGCAGCAACCTGTCCGGCGTGAACCTGCAGGGCGCGGTGCTGCGCGACGCCAATCTGACCGGCGCGATGCTGGCCGGCGCCAACCTGCGCAATGCCGATCTGCAGGGCGCGAAGCTGGAGGGCGCCGATCTGACCGGGGCCGACACCACCGGCGCCAATCTGGCGCGGTCGGCCGACAATTTCTCGGTCCAGATCCAGCAGGCCCTGCACAGCCACTACACTTGGATCAACACCAACGGCACGATGGGGGCACGGGCCGACCTGACCGGCGCCGACCTCAGCCACATCGACCTGACCGGGGTGAACCTATCGGGCGCCAACCTGAAACGGGCCAATCTCAGCGGCGCCAAGATGCGCGAGGCGCTGCTGATCATGTGCGACATCTCCGAAGCCGTGCTGGCCGGCGCCGATTTCAGCGCGGCGATCCTGGACGGCGCCAATCTGCGCGGCGCCGACATGGACGGGGTGCGGCTGGACGGGGCCGGAGTCGGCTGGGTCGACATCAAGGGGCCGGACGGCCAGCCGACCGGGCGGCTGTGGGCGGCGAACCTGACCGGGGCGCGGCTGACCGGCAGTTCCTGCGTCCGCACCAACCTGCGCGGGGCCAACCTGTCGGACTGCGACTTCAGCAATGCCAACCTGACCGGGGCGATCTTGAGCGACGCCAACATCCAGGACGCGAAATTCTCCGGCGCCAATCTGACCGGCGCCAGCCTGCCGCCGCCGCCGGATCCGGATGACGACTGATCCGACGGCGTGTGATCTGGACGGTGATTGATCCGCCGTAGCGGCCTCGGCCCGTGGCGGCGATGGCCGTCTGCCGCCGCCGACGCTACTCTTCCTCGCTCTCCCGGGCGGCGGCGGAGGCGGCGTTGAGGTTGGCACCGACGCGGCGCAGCACGTCCAGCGTCACGTCCAGTTCCTCCGGCGCGATGCCGTCAATGGCGATCTGGGCGATCTCGGAGGCGCTGGGCATCATCGTGTCGCGCAGGGCCCGGCCCTTGTCGGTCAGGAAGATGTTCATCTTGCGGCGGTCGTGGCTGTTGCGGACGCGCTGGACCAGCCCCTGCGCCTCCATCACGTTGACCGCGGTGACGGTGGTCGGCTCCATCATGCCGACGCGGTGGCTCAACTCCCGCTGGGTCAGGCCGTCCTCCTCCCACAGGGCGCGCAGGAAGAACCATTGCCCCATGCTGACCCCCGACCGCGCGATGCGCGTCTGCAGGGCGCGGGCGAAGGCGCGATTCACTTCCCGGACGACGAACGATAAAGCACCGTCGGCCGAACCGGCCTGGTCCTCCGACTCGCCGGGGCGTTCGGGCCCCCACCCCTTGACAGACGCCTCCATACCGACAATCTCTCTGCCGTCGTTCCCATACCCGCAACCACCCACGCCGACCGGCGCCGACCGCCGGGCAGTCACCTGTCGAGGCGACGCTGCGGCATCGTGTCCGTCGGGTCCATGCCTGTCTGGTAACACCACCTTGACACGAAGGGGCATGGCTGCGTCATCCAATCATAACGTGTTGTGTGCAAAGCGCAAATCAATTGCGCGGCCTGCAATCACCGACATGCAATGATATGTCACCCCCGGCCCCACCGAACACCGTCAGCATAAGCAGAACGTCTCATTCGATGCTTCGCATGGCCGCCTTGTGTCGCCTCCATCTTTTTGGCGCGACCAACGGGCACCATATCCGCATATGATGATCGATATGATGATTGCCAATTGGATCGGTATTACTTGGCAGTTCGTGCGGCACCGATCGTGCAATGTGAATATTTCGCTAAATTGTTGATAAACCCCTTCCAACGGCTTGCATAGGATGCGGCCTTTGGTCACACGAGTACGCAAACCGCCTTCACACAGGAGCCGAGAGCCCGCAATGACCGCTTCGCCGACCGTTCCTTCGTCCCGTACCGTCACCGTCGCCGCCACCCAGATGGCCTGCAGCTGGGACCGTGCCGCCAACGTCGACGGCGTCGAATCGCTGATTCGCGAGGCCGCCGCCAAGGGCGCGCAGATCATCCTGCCGCAGGAGCTGTTCGAGACCCCCTATTTCTGCAAGGACCAGAAGCAGTCGCTGTTCGAACTGGCCGCTCCGGCCGAGGGGCATCCGGTGATCGGACGCATGCAGGCGCTGGCCCGCGAGCTGTCGGTGGTGATTCCCGTCAGTTTCTTCGAGAAGGCGCGCAACGCCTATTACAACTCGATGGCCATGGTCGATGCCGACGGCAGCCTGCTGGGCGTCTACCGCAAGTCCCACATCCCCGACGGCCCCGGCTATCAGGAGAAGTTCTATTTCAGCCCCGGCGACACTGGAATCCAGGTATTCAAGACCCGTTACGCCACCGTCGGCTGCGCCATCTGCTGGGACCAGTGGTTCCCGGAGACCGCCCGCGTCATGGCGCTGAAGGGGGCGGAGATCCTGCTCTACCCCACAGCCATCGGGTCGGAGCCGCAGGATTCCTCCATCGACAGCCAGGGTCATTGGACACGGGTGATGCAGGGCCATGCCGGCGCCAACCTGATGCCGCTGGTCGCCTCCAACCGCGTCGGGGTGGAGCAGGGGGAAAGCTGCGCACTGACCTTCTACGGCTCGTCCTTCATCGCCGGGCCGCAGGGGGAGATCGTGGCGCAGGCCGACCGTGAGAGCCGGACGGTGCTGACCGCGAGCTTCGACCTCGACCGGATCGCGGCACAGCGCGCCTCCTGGGGCGTTTTCCGCGACCGTCGTCCGGAGCTGTACGGCGCCCTGTTGACGCTGGACGGCGAAACGATGCCGCGGCGCTGATCGGGTCGGGGAACCCGGAGTAAGTGCCGACGCCGCGCGGCGTCAGACCGTCAGCCCCCTCCCCGCTCCGGCGGAATTGCCCAAGGCCTGTGCCGCGCCATAGGCGGCAGCCGCCCGTCCGGACGCGGTGTCACCGCCCTGCCGGCGCTGTTCCGACTGGGCCTGAAGCTTCGCCGCGTCCGCCTGCGCGGCGACGCGCAAATCCTGCGGCGACGGGTCGGCCGGGGCAAGAGCCGCAGCCTTCACCTGCTCCATCTTGGCGACGGTGGCGGTCGGCTCCGATTCGGGACTGACGTCGATCGGCACCTCGCCGGCGGTGGCGTAGTTCTTGCCGTCCGGCCCGCGGGTGAAGGTGAAGGAGGCACCGCCGGCCTGGGCGCCGCCGGCCGCCTGATGCGCCGCCTCGTGCTGGCGGACGCTGGTGTCGGCCTGCTTGAGCTTCTGGACCTGCTGTTGTGCCGCGTCGGACAGGGTGACGGTGTCAGTGGAGCCGCCGCCCTGCCCCTTCCCTTCGGCACTGTCCTTCCCGCCGTCCGACGCGGCATTCCCATCCCGCCGCAGCGGCTGGCTGCGTGGGGTGGCATAGGTCCCGATGGACGGGCTGGTGATGGAAAGGTCGGCAGCCACCGCCCGCATCCTCAAGAAAAGAGGCCGAACTTCCCCTTAATTTAGGACGATTCGGCCGCACCGGCAATGGTGCGACCGCCGTTATGCCGCGATCGCCGCCTTCAGCCCTGCTCGAAACTGGTCAGGACGTTGGCGACATTCACGCCGAGATCGTCGACGGCATAGCCGCCCTCCATCACGAACAGGGTCGGCAGGCCGATGCCGGCGATGGCCGCGCCCATGCGCAGGAAATCCTCCGACAGCAGCCGGAAGCGGGAGATCGGGTCGCCACCATAGGTGTCCGCCCCCAGCGACAGCACCAGCGCGTCGGCACCGAAGGCACGGATGCGCGCCGCGGCGGCGGCCAGCGCCTGGGCATAGCCGTCCCAATCGGTCCCCCAGGGCAGCGTCAGGTTCAGGTTCGCTCCCTCCCCCGCCCCGGCCCCGGTCTCGTCGGCATGGCCGCAGAAATAGGGGAATTCGTCGGCCGGATCGGCGTGGATCGACACGAACAGCACGTCGCCGCGCTCCCAGAAAATCTCCTGCGTGCCATTGCCGTGGTGATAGTCGACGTCCAGCACCGCCACCCGTGCGACCCCGCCGTCGCGCAGGGACTGCGTCGCAATCGCCGCGTTGTTCAGGAAGCAATAGCCGCCGTAGAAGGCATGGCCGGCATGGTGCCCGGGCGGACGGCACAGCGCGAAGGCGCTGCGATCGCCGGCCCGCAGGCGGTCGACACCGGTCAGCGCGCTGTCGGCGGCGGCGGTGGCGGCCCGCCATGTCCCGGCGGTGATCGGCGTTCCGGCATCGAAGGAGTAGAAGCCGAGTCGCCCGTCGATGGAGCGCGGCACCCGGCGCCGCGACATGCCCGGCGCCACCCAGTTCAACGGCAGCGCGTCGATGTCGGCACCATGTTCCTTCACCCAGTCGTCCCAAGCGGTCTGCAGAAAACTGAGATAGCCGGCGTCATGCACCCGTTCCAGCGGCGCGATGCCGTGACGGGTGGGTTCCATGATCGGGCCCAGCCCCACCGCCTCGATCCGCGCCCGCACGATGTCGGCACGGGCCGGCTTCTCGTAACAGGGCACAAGCTGGCCGTCGTTGAGTTCGGACCGGCCGGCCTGCAGCCGGTGCTCTTCGCTGTGAATGACGATCACGCCACTGGTTTCCCTGATTGTTCCACGACTGTTCCGCCGCCAGGAGCTGTCCGGGCCGGCGCAGTTCGGATCATCATAGACCCGCTGACGGGACGATGGACGATGCCCTTTTGCATGGCGACCCGGATGCGGGCCATTGCCTTTCGGTCGAACGCACGCAATAGTGTTCATTGCCTTCAGCTCGCGTTGTGCGGGTGGTGGATTGGGTTATTGGACATCGATGCTGGCTGCTGCGTGCAGGATATTCGCCCGAATGGTGCCGGGAATGGCGCCGGTTTTGTGGGCTTGCGCCGTGTTGGCCGCCGGGCCGACGCGAACTGACCAGCCATTGCCGCAATCGCCTGGAAGCGCCGCAAACTCTATCGCTTCTCCCCTCGAAGCTGCCTTCTCCGCCCGCGCCGGCGAGTCGCTGCGCCAATTCGGCTATGACCTGTTCGGCCCTGCCGCGGATGCCGCAGGGGCGGACGCAGCCCCCGGCGCCATTCAGGGCGATTACGTGCTGAACACCGGCGACGCCGTGCTGGTGACCCTGCGCGGCCAGAAATCCTTCAGCAAGCGCTTTACCATCGACCGCAACGGGCAGCTGGTGGTGGACGACCTGCGCCCGCTGACCGCCGCCGGCCTGACGCTGGATGCCCTGCGGCGGGACCTTGCCGCTGCCGCTGCCGCCACATGGCCCAGCACCGACGCCTTCGCCTCGCTGGCGGAAGTGCGGCGGATCGGCGTTCTGGTCACCGGCGTGGTCCGCCGGCCGGGCCGGCAGGAGATCAGCGCCTTCGCCACCGTGCTGGACGCGCTGTCCGCCGCCGGTGGGGTGGAGCGTGGCGGCAGCCTGCGCGCCGTGCGGCTGATGCGGGCGGGCGGCAGCGTCGCCATCGACCTCTATGCCCTGCAGATCGCCGGTGCCTCCGGCAATGCGGACATGCCGCTGCGCGACGGCGACCGCCTGTTCGTCCCGCCGCTGGGCGCCACCGTCGCCGTCGCCGGCCCGGTGAAACGGCCGGGAATCTACGAGCTTCCGCCCGGCGGCGGCCCGCTGTCGGCGGCGGAGTTGCGCGACCTTGCCGGCGGCTCGCTGCGGCCCGGCCAGGGGCGGCTCCTCCGGTTCGGCATCGGTCCCACCGGCGAGGAGACGACGGAGGAGGTTGCGGACGCCGAAGCCAAACGCTTCGCCGACGGCGACCTGCTGCTGCTCGCCCCGCAACGCGAGGACCGCCGCGGCGAGGTGCGGCTGGAGGGGCATGTCCTGCGTCCCGGCCCGCGCGCCTGGAGCCGGGCGAAGACGCTGCCCGGACTGCTGTCCCGCACCGATCTGCGCCCCGATCCCTATCTGCCCTTCGCCGCCCTGGAAAGCACCATCTCCGCCACCGGTGCGCGTGAGCTGCGGCCGGTCGCCCTGTCCGCCGTCCTGAACGGCCGGGACCGCCGCGACTTGGCCGAAGGCGACACGCTGTATGTGCTGGGGAGCGCGGACGTAGATTTCCTGACCTCGGAGCCGGTCTTGGCCATCCTGCGCGGCGACCGGCAGCCGCCGCAGGATGCCTGCCCCGGGCTGGTCGCCCTCGCCAGGACCCTGGCGGCGGAACCGGCTGGGCCGCTCGCCACCGGACCGCAGGCCCGCGCCGCCGCCACACTGACCGGCGCCCGCACACCCTGTCCGCCGCTGTTCGCCGCGGTGCCAGACCTGCTGCCACTGGCCCTACGCCATTCGGTTCTGCGCCTTACCGGCGTGCCGCGCCCCGGCTTCTATCCAGTGGCCGATGGCACGGAGAGCGCCGGCGCCCGCGAGACCATCGTCGAGTCGCAAGCGCCGCAGTACGAGCTTATCGGCCATGTCCGTCACCCCGGCACCCGCCGGCTGGGCGCCGGAACCACGCTGCGCAAGGCGCTGGGCGACGGCAAGCTGTTGAGGCGCGATGTCTATCCGTTGCTGGGCATCGTCGAGCGATACGACCGGCGGACCCTGACCCGGCTCTATCTGCCCTTTTCTCCGCAGGAGGTTGCCGCCGGGCGGGCGGATCGCGGACTGGCCGACGGCGACCGCATCCACCTGTTCGCCGCCGACGACATCCGCAGCCTGGAAAAGCCTGCGGAGGCAGCGACCGACGACAAAGCGGACGGCGACAGCGAGCCGGCGATGCTGGCCGCCGTGCTCGATCCCGCCATCGTCGCGGTGATCGGCGAGCGGACGGTCCAGGTGCGCGGTGCGGTGCGCGATCCCGGCGGCTACCCGGTCGCCGACCGCACGCCGCTGGAGTCGCTGATCGCCGCGGCCGGCGGGCTGTCCGCCGATGCCGACCCGACGGTGGCGGAACTGACGGCCGTCAATGGCACACGCAGCAGCATCGACCTTTCCCGCGACGGCTCCCGCTCGGTCGGCCCCGGCGATGCGCTGCGGATCAATCCGCGGCCGCAGGCGCTGGAATCGCGCGCCGTGGCCATCGAAGGGGCGGTGCGCCGCCCCGGCCGCTACGACATCGGCCGCGGCGAGACGCTGTCCTCGCTGATCGCGCGGGCCGGCGGCCTGCTGGACGACGCCTATCCCGCCGGGGCGGTGTTGACCCGCGAGAGCGAGCGCCGCCGCGAGAAGGAGCAGTTCCAACGCCAAGCCCGCGAGCTGGAACGGACGCTGGCGCTGGAGATGGAGAAGGGCGAGCCGGTGAAGGCGGAGAATGTGGCACTGGCCCGCCAGCTCGCCGCCCAGCTCCGCGGCGCCGAACCGCTCGGCCGCGTGGTGGTCGAGGCGGACCCCGCCGTCCTGCGCGGCCGGCCGGAGCTGGACCCGCTGCTGGAGCCCGACGACCGCATCCTGATCCCGAAACGGCCGTTGACCGTGGCGGTCTCGGGCGAAGTGCTGCACCCCACCGCCGCGCAGTTCGTCAGCGGCAAGACGGCGGAGGATTATCTCGGCGAGGCCGGTGGCACCACCCGCGATGCCGACACCGGCCGGAGCTTCCTGGTCCTGCCCGACGGGCGGGCCCGGCCGCTGGCGCTGTCCTCCTGGAACCACCGGGTGGACACGATTCCGCCGGGTTCGATCCTGGTGGTGCCGCGCGATCCACGCCCCTTCGACGGTCTGGACGCCACCAAGGCGGTCGGCAACATCCTGAGCCAGCTGGCGATCACGGCCGCCTCGATCTCGGTGATCACGCGATGACGGCGCCCGCCCCTCCCCGCCTCGCCATCCTGACCGTGGTCCGCAACGACCGCGCCGGGCTGGCCGACACCCATGACAGCCTGCGCGGTCAACTGGGCCGCGATGTCGTCTGGCTGGTGGCCGATGGCGCCTCCACCGACGGAACCGCGGAGTGGCTGACCGCCCATGCCGAGAGTCCGCTCTGGTGGCGGTCGTGTCCCGACTCGGGGCTGTACGACGCGATGAACGACCTGCTCGACGCCGCCCGTCGGCTGGACTGCAGCCATGCCCTGTTTCTGAACGCCGGCGACCGGCTGGCGGCGGCGGACAGCGCGCCGCGCCTGCTGCAGGCCATCGCCCGGCACCCCGGCTGCGCCCTTCTCTACGGCGATGCGCTGGAGCGGCAGGGGGACGGACGTATCCTCCTGAAGCGCGCCCGGTCGCACCGCTGGGCGCCGCTGGGTATGTTCACTCACCATCAGGCCATGATCTACCGGGTTTCCGCTCTGGCAGACCTTCGCTTCGACCCCCGCTATCGGATCGCAGCCGATTACGCCTTCACGCTTGCCGTTCTTGGCCGCGGTGAGGCGGTGCGGCTGCGCTGGCCCGTCTGCCTGTTCGCCCCCGGCGGCCTGTCACAACGCGATGCCGCCGCGGGCCGGCGAGAGCAAGCCGCGATTCGCCGATGCCATTACCGCTGTGGAGCGGCAAGCGCAGCGGCGGTCGCCGCGGCTCAGCGAGTCGCGCTGGCAGTGCGTCATTATTTTCCCTCAGCATACGCGAAATTACGTTTCCGGCGCCCGGAAACATAACGTCTTTTGCATAGATCCTCCCACTTCCACCCGAACGGGCCATTGATACGCACAAATGGTTGCATAGAATTTACTTTCTGAACTAAGCATTCTCGCGGCGCCTTCCCTCCGGCTTTCCCTTCGAGGTACGACTTATGAGCGCGACCAAGACCAAACTCGCCCCCGCCCACACCCTGTCGCGCCGCGGCGAAGGTCCCAACCCCATCGACATCCATGTCGGCGCCCGCCTGCGGCTTCGCCGCACCCTGCTCGGCCTGAGTCAGGAAAAACTGGGCGAAGCGGTCGGGATCACCTTCCAGCAGCTGCAGAAGTACGAGCGCGGGTCGAACCGCATCAGCGCCAGCCGCCTTTACAATCTTTCGCAGGTGCTGGGCGTGCCGGTCAGCTACTTCTTCGACGACATGCCGTCGCCCGACCAGATCACCGCCGAGTCCCCTGCCGAGAGCATGAGCGAGACGGACGAATTCGAATCGATGGCGCGCCGCGAAACGCTGGAGCTGGTCCGGGCCTATTACCGGATCGAGGATCCGGGCGTGCGCAAGCGCACCTTCGACCTGCTGAAGGCACTGGGCGGCGACCGCATCGCATTGTTCGAGGAGTAAGGATCGCTCACCGGTCGCATGACCGATGGGATTTCAGGGAAGGTATCGACCACCGGGAAGCGGGCTGATGCCTCCCGCGCCTGTGCGGCCGACCGCATCTTGAACCCGACCTGCCAATAGTAGAACGCGCGCGCCAGCGCGTGATCGAGCCCTGCTGCGCCGTCGAGAAACCCCAGGCGCAGCACATAGGCATGCAGGAAGGCCCAGAGCGGCCGGCCGGGCAGGCGCTGGAACAGCCGCTTCTGCGTCCGCCGGCCCGCGATTCCGCGCAGGCGCTTCAAAGAGGCGGGGGCGATGTCCGGCTCGCCATCGATCAGCCGCTCCATCCGGCCGTCGGCGCGCAAGGCCGCCTCCCAGTCGGAATAGCGGTTGTGCCGGTCGAACCAGGCCGAGAGCGGCTTGGCGTCATCATGGTCCATCGGCTGGCGCAGCCGGCCGGTCGTGCCGGCGACCTGCGGCTGGTAATGCCCCTCCACCTCCCACATGGAGGCGACATCCAGATCGGGCTGTTCGGGAAAACGCACGCGCCGGCGGTCGAGCAGGGCGAGCTTGCGGTTCCAGCAGCCGAACCGCAGCGGCCGGCCACGGACGACCGGCCGGCCATCGATCCAATAGGCGGCATGGCGCGGTCCGTCGACCGGCGAAACCGCCATCAGACGGCCAATCTCTTCCGCCAATTCCGCCGTCGGCCGTTCGTCCGCATCGACAAAAAGAACCCAGTCATGAGCGAAGGGCAGAGTGTCCAGGCACCACTGCTTCTTCTTGGGATAACGGCCGTTCCAGCGGAAAGGAACCATCTGCGCACCGTGGGATAGGGCGATGTCCGGCGTTCCGTCGCCGCTGCCGCTGTCGACCACGAAGCACTCGGCAAAACGGGCGAGCGACGACAGGCAGATGGGCAGGTTCGCCGCCTCGTCGCGCGTCATCACGACCACAGATACCGGAATGGCTTTCATTGCACCGCCTCCACGCCGATGGCATGGTCCTTCAGCGCATGGCGCGCCGACAGGCCGAAGGCGGCGGCGATCAGCCCGACCAATCCGGCCAGCGGCACCACGACGGCCGGATTGGGCCAGTCCGGCAGCGCGCCGGCGGTCGGCGGCTGTATCAGGTCGGCGGCAAAGGGCAGGTCAACGCCGATCATCATCGCCACCCGCTCCTGGTCGAGCAGCAGGTCGCTCAGGGCCTGCCGGTGCTCCGCCACGGTGACGGCGCCAAGGCGGAGCTTGATGTGGGCGATCTGCGCGGCGCTGCGCCGGGCCGCCTCCGCCCGCAGATGGGCGTCGGTTGCCGCGGCGATCCGCCCCAGAAGATCAACCGCCATCTCCCGGTCGGCGTGACGGAAGGTGATGCGCCGCATCGGCCCCGACCGCAGCATGTCGACCACCAGCCTCTCACGCAGCGCGCGCGCCACGCGGTCGCCGTCCGGCTCCACCCAATCCTCGCGTCCGACCAGCGCCAGCAGCCCCCGCTTCACCATTGGCAGCAGCCCCGGCGGCGATCGCCAGCGCCCCGTTTCCGCATCCCAGCGGTCGGGGAACAGGGCGCGCAGGATGTTGGGATCGCGCGCCAGACGCTCGGCAACAGGGCCCGACCCGAACAATTCCAAATAGCGGGCGAAGTCCGACAGCGATTCGTCACCCGCCCCCGGTTCGGCGACGCCGGCGGAATCCCGACCGCTCAGCGTCGGCACCCGGGCGCCCATCGCGGCCGATCCGACCCGCGCCGTCGGCCCGATGACCATCGCCGCGGTATAGGCCGGCGTTACCGTCCACAGCCCCGCCACCGCCAGCGCCAGCCCGCCCAGCCAGCCGGCCAGCAGCCAGCGCCACCCCGTCTGCAAGGTACGAACGAAGGCGCGCAGATCGCCCTCCCCGCCCGACGACGGCAGGACCAGGGTCAAGGCCTGCGGCTGAGGCTGGCGTTGGGTTGGCGAGATCACGCCGTCAGGCATGGGGCAGCGGCCTTCCTATCACCGGCCGGGCAAGCCTGCGCTCCGCCACGAGGCGTTCGGCCAGTCCGGCGAAGGCCGCGGCGGCGCGGTCGGCGGTCCAGGCGGCGGACAGCCGGGCCGCGCGCGCTCCCTCCGCCGCGCACCGGCCGGGATCGGCGGCATAGGCGCGGACCGCATCGGCGATGGCCGGACCGTCGAACGGGTCGATCAACAGACCGCAGCCCTCGACCCGTGCCGCCGCCTCGCTTCCCGCCGGCCCCAGGAACAGGCAGGGCCGCCCCGCCGCCTGCACCCCGGCCAGCTTGCTCGGCACCAGCATCCCCTCCGCCGCCGGGTCCATCGCCACCAGATGCAGATCGGCGGCGGACAGGCACTCCGCCAGCCGCTCGGCCGGCTGCCAGGAAAGCCGCCGCAGGTTGCGCAAGCCCCGTTGGCGCGCGGCCTCCTCCACCGCGGCGAAGCCCCTCCCTTCGCCGACCAGCAGGAAAAGCACGGCGGAATCGCTGTCCTGCAGCCGGGCCGCGGCCTCCAGAACGCCTTGCATCGGGTGGGCAAGCCCAAGCGTCCCGGAATAGACCACCAGGAAACGGCCATCGCCCTCCTCCAGGCCCAGCGACTTGCGGAAGTCGTTTTCTTCCTTCGGCAGCGGGCGGATCGCCGGATCGGGCCAATTCGGCAGCAGAGTCATCCGGTCGGCCGGTACACCCGTCGCCAGGATGCGCTCGCGCATGCAGCGCCCGATGGCGACCACCCCGCTATGCCGGCGCAGCGCGCGCGTCATGCCGTGGCCGGCCATTCGCCGGAGAATCGCCGGCATCCGCACGCCCAGCACCGGCAGCAGGTCGGGGTAGAGGTCCTGGCACCAGTGCAGCGACGCCGCCCCATGCCGGGCGGCCAGAACCGGACCGGCCAGCGCCAGCAGCGGCGGATCGGTCATCGTCACCACCAGATCGTGGCGCGGCAGGCGCAAAGCCCGGCCGGTCAGTCGGCACAGCGAATCGAGATAGGCGCGCGCGTCCGGCCTCTCCCCTGCCGCAACCACGCCGCCGGTGCGGCAAAGCGTGACGCCGGCCGGCGCACGGCAGTCCGTCCGCGCCCCGTCCGCGACCACCGTCACCCGCCAGCCCGCTGCCGCCATCCGGGCGGAAAGGTCCGACAGGCAACGGCCGGTGGCCCCGCGGTCCGGCGGGAACACCCGGTTGACGAACAGGATGGACGGCGGATCGAACGTCACGGCGCACCGATGCGGGAATTACACGCGAAAGTATGCAGATCCGCTAAGGTGCCGACAACCCTTTCCTGCGCTCCGCCACCACAAGCATCAGCGACAGGATGACGCCGGTGTCGAGATACTTGAAGCTGGTGTGGAGGCAGAGCGCCATCAGCAGGGGCGGCACCACCGCAAGCGCCAGCGGCGGATCGGTCGCCAGCAGCCGGCACCAGGGCCGGACCAGCGCCGTCAGATAGGCCCCCAGCGCAACCATGCCGAAAAGCCCGGTCTTCAGCAGGCTGTAGCTGGCCAGCGTGTGGGTGTAGCTGACCCGCCAGCCGCCCACCGCCGGGTTGGCGATCCGCGCGCCCCAGCCGTCGCCGAACAGCAGAGCCCAGGGCGTGGCGACGGCATGGTCGATCACCGCCGCGGCTTCCTCCCAACGGGCATTGACGCCGGTCAGCCGCGTCTTCTCCGCCGCCTGCTGCCATGCGCCGACCAGGGCATCGCCGCCGGCCATCGCCAGCAGGCCGACTCCCAGCAGCAGCGGCAAGGCCAGCCACGGTCGCCGCCGCGCCAACCACAGGGCGGTCAGAGCGAGCGACAGCACCGCCAGCCCGAGCGCCGTGCGATGGACCGCGCCGGCGAGCGCGCCAAGGCAAAGCGCTCCACCGGCGGCACAGGGAATCGCCGCGACCCAGTACCGGATTCGCCCACCCACCGCCACCAGCGACAGCGCGAGCGCCGGCAGCAGCACCGCGGCGAACAGAACCGACGGGGCATTGAGCAGATAGACGCCGCCATCGGCCATCGCCCGCCGTCCGATGGCGCCGAATCCCCAATCCGCCTGCCGCCACCAACGCAAGGCCAGCAGCAGCCCGGCCATCGCCAGCCCACCCGCCAACGCGCGCACCGTCCGGTCTCCGCCGCTCCGCAGCGCCGGCACCAGAAGCACGGGAAGGAACAGGAAGACCAGGGGCACGACGTCCCGCAGGATGTCGGCCGCCTCCCACCCCAGCGCAGCCCCGCGCAGCAGCGGCACCCACAGAAGCCACGCGAACGCGGCGACCACCACCGGCATCCAGCGCATATCCGACTGCCCGACGCCAGACGGCGTCCGAAGGGCATGACCGCTCGCCACCGCCAGCGGCCATTTCCAGCCAATGGCGGCCAGGATCAGCAGGCCGATGGACAGTTCGATCCCGCGCAAGGCGGGCGGCGCCGGGACGCTGAGGCCGCCATAGAGCAGCAGGGCCCCCGTCATCGACAGCGCGCCAAAGCTGCCTGCCGCCACCCTCACGGCCGATCTCCGGAACGCGGGCCTACGGAACTCAGGCCCAGCGCTGCTCGGCGCGGTCCAGACGGTAGAACAGCCCTTCCTGCGGACGAAGTCGCAGCGTGCCGGTCAGGGTCAGCGGTTCCCGCGTCGCCGGCAGGGCGATGGCGGTGTGGACATGCATCATGGTCGCCGGTCCGGGATTCTCGCAGGCGGGACACCCCATTGGATTGGCGGACAGGATAAAGCGGTTGTGGCTGGCGCCGTCGGTCAGCGGCACCATGAAGCCGCGGATGGTGACCGGCCGGCCATCCAGCGCCGAAACCTTCGTGGGAAATTGCGGATTGCCGGCAAGGCCGCCGAACCGCACCGTGCCCAGATCGCGCCAGATCGCCGTGGTTTCGTCCAGCGGCAGGTGGAAGGGGCCGGCGGGATGGCTCGGCGCATCCGCCGATCCGGCGGCCCAAACGGCCCAACCGGCGACGGGAGCGAGCGCAAGCGGCAACAGAATCTGGCGCCGGCCGGGCATGGCCGTGCCCAGGGCCGCACCAAAACGGGTGGCGGTGTTCATGGTCGCTTCTCCCCTGCTGCGTTGCTTCGTCACCGGGGCTGCGAAATCGGGGCGCCGTGTGTTGTGGAAGTCTTTTGTCCGGTCGCCAGGGAACAGCTTTGTCCGGTGCGGGGCGACGCCTTCTGCCGGGCGGTCGCCAATTGCGCGAAAGTCTCCGGCAAGCGCGGCCCCCGGTCAACCGGCAATTCGCCGGAACGCAAGCGGAATACCGGCGCGTTAGGACAGGTTTCCCGCGGCGCGCTATCCCGGCGCATTCAAAAAAACGCAATCTGTTTGACGGGGTGCGGCACCGCACTCCATAGTCCCAGCACTGGCCGTGCCGCACTGCACACAGTCCCGCGCAAGCCGTTCCGATGACGAGACGAGCCATGGAAACCTTTCGCTTCCAGCCGGGCGAAACCCCGGTCCTGCTCAGCATTCCGCATGTCGGGACGATGATTCCGCCGGACATCGCAGCCACGATGACGCCGGAAGGGCTGGCCCAGCCCGACGTCGACCGCCACCTGGACCGGTTGTACCACTTCGCCCCCGCGCTCGGAATCGGTTTCCTGACAGCGCTGTGTTCGCGCTACGTGGTGGATCTGAACCGCGACCCGGACGGCGCCATGGCGCAGCCGGGGCTCGACCCGACCGAAATCTGCCCGCTGACCACCTTCGACCGCAAGCCGATCTATCAGCCGGGGCGGGAGCCCGACCGGGCGGAGGTCGACCGGCGGGTCGGCGCCTACTGGCGCCCCTATCACGAGCAGCTGCGCAGCGAGCTGCGCGCGCTCCGCGACCGATACGGCGTCGCCGTCCTGTTCGATGCCCATTCGGTGCGCAGCCGGGTTCCGCGCTTTTTCGACGGCACCCTCCCCGACTTCAACCTCGGCACCGGCGACGGCAGCAGCACCGCCCAGCCGCTGGTCGTCCGGCTGATGAACGTGCTTTCGGCGTCGGAGCGCTATTCGGCCGCGCTGAACGGCCGCCTGCGCGGCGGCTTCATCATCCGCAGCTACGGTCAGCCGGAAGAGAACATCCACGCCATCCAGCTGGAACTGACCCAGTCAACTTATATGGACGAGGATGCGCCTTATCACTTCCGCCCCGACCTCGCGGCGGAGGTAAAGCCGTCGCTGGAGCGGCTGCTGAGCGTCGTCGTAGAATGGGCGTGGCAGAAGGCCAGCGGACAGCGGCGTGCGGCGTTCCTGTAACCCCGCCCTCCTGTAACCCCGCCCACGACTCGACCGTTCGCCCCTCACACCAAAGAGTGGCCCTTCCCCGTCGCCGGGGAAGGGCCGAAGGACGGCCTGATCGGGGATGGATCAGATCTGGCCGCGCTCGCTGGCCTGACGCATCAGGACATATTGGCGCATCATCTGGTTGCGGAAGCGGTAGCGTTCCAGTCCCGGTTCCACCACCGGGGCCAGAATGCCGCCATGGTCCTCCCGCGTCAGACGCTTCAGCAGGTCGAGCGTCGCGGCGCTCGGCAATTCGCCGCTGTCGCCCGCCAGATCGTTGGGATCGAACACGCCATAGGCGTCGGCCGGGCACAACGCCGCAGCCAGCAGGGCATCCTCCAGTTCGACCCGGCGGTCGGCGGCCAGCGCGCGGGCATAGCTTTCGACGATGCCGCGTTCGGCCTCCTGCAGGCAGCGGGCGACGGCATAGCCAAGATCCGGCCGTTCCACCAGCTTGCTTCCGCGGCTAACGGCGCTGCGCGCCGCATGCAGGCCCAGAAGCTGCGCGTAGTACGGCAGGCCGCGCACGAACTCGGCGATCCGCCGCACCACGTCGGCGGCAAACTCGATTCCGGCATTCTGCGCACCCGCCTGGATTAGACGGCCGATCTCCTGATCGGTCATCAGCGGCAGATGCACCGGCACCAGGGAGCGCTGGATCGACGGATGCTTGCCCAGCAGCTGGTCGAGATTCTCGGCGACGCCGACCACCAGCAGCGTGACGGGGATCGAGCTGTCGGTCAGGTTCTTGAACAGCTCCGCCAGCTTGTTGCGGAAATCCTCGTCGGTGACGCGGTCATACTCGTCGAGGATCAGCAGCACATGGGTGGCGTGGATGCCCGCCAGCACCTCGTTCAGCTCGGTGACGCTGAAGGCGCCCTCCGGCAGCAGCTCGTTGAAGCTGGCGAAGTTGCGCCGCGCCGCGAACGGGTTGTCGAGCGCCGAGCGGTAATAAGTCGAGGGGATCTTCTTCAGGAAGTGCCGAAAGATGTCCTCGAAGCTCAGCTCGCCGCTGCAGGTCAGCTTCAGCGACAGATAGCCCGCCTGCCCGGCAATCTTCTCGATCGCGTTGGCGACGGAGGTCTTTCCGCGGCCGCGGTCGCCATAGAGGATGACGTGCGCCCGCTCCTCCTCGATGGCCGAGATGATGCGGCGCAGCGTGTCGTTGCGGCCGATGAACAGGCCGTTCAGCTGCTGCTTCGGTCGGGTCGGAGTAAAGGCTTCGCGCAGAAGGCCGTTCAGCTCCGGCGTCAGGCCCTTCAGCATCGCCGGCGCGTTGGCGCCGCCATTGGCCCCGAAGCCGCCGCGGTAACCGCCATTGACCGACATGGTGAAGCGCGGCAGGTCGTGCTCGCCATCAGCATCATGGCCGCCGGGCTGTGGGAACATATGGCCGCGGCGGTCGCCGGTGGCCTCGTTGTCGATGACGTCGGGCAGACGCGGGGCGGCGGGGCCGCGCATCGCCTCGAACCCTGCCCGGCCACCGATAGGCCCACCGACAGGATTGCCACCCGCATTCCCATCGACCGGACGCAGATGGAGCCCGCTCGGCCGTCCCGGCGCGTTGGAAAAGCCGCCGGCTCCCGGTCCGTTCATGCCGCCATTCATACCGCCGGCCATGCCGGGTCCGCCGGTCAGCGGACCGGACCCGAGCCCTCCGCCGGTGATGCCGGGACTACCCAGGCCGGCAGCACCGGCAGCCGGCAGCCGCTCGTCCGCCACGGCGGCCGATCGACGCTTTCGAAAGAAATTCCGCATCCGTCCCAATCCCCACGCGTTGTCGGCGTTCGCGGAACCGGCCCCCTTTCGGCTTCTCTGCTGGGCCAGGGACGGTTCCGCGTGTTCCCGATGTAAGCGCTGCGCCGGCCGGGGTGGGCTGGGATTTCGGATATAATACCGACGCGGCATCCCTCGTTCGGAGACCTCTTCCGAAGGGCTCCACCGCCCCGCCCTGCCCCGGACCGCATATTGGGCGCTTCGACGGTCATCACCCGATCAAGATCGGTCCAACCGTGGCCCAGCCATAGAGCACCGCGAGGAACAGGGCGAGAGTCACGCACTCACGCAGGAAAGCCAAAACCGACATGCCACCCTCCATTGTTCGCGTCTTGTTCTGATAGAGCTACCAGAACGGACGCGGAACGGCAACTGCGCAGTTCCGTCTATGTTCTCGTTACGGACTCAGGTGTTCCATTCCGGACACAGATCGAACGGACAAGCGGTCAGAAAGTTACGTGTCGAATGCGTGGAGTTTAACGCTTGGAATTTCAGGCCGGATCGGCGTCGTCGTAGCGGATCAGGTCGGTCCAGGCACGTTCCAGCCGCCGCAGCGTGCGATAGGTGGTTTCGAAATCGGCGCCGTCGCTGTCGGTGCGCAGCAGACTGTCGGCGCGCATCGCTTCCAGCTTCTTCAGCGCCTCGCAGGTCGCCAGCCCCTGGTCGGACAGCTTGAGCCGGGCGGCCCGGCGGTCGCGCTGGGACGGGCTGCGGTCGACATAGCCCGCCTCCACCAGATGCTTCAGATTGTAGGAGGCGTTGGAGCCCAGGTAATAGCCGCGCTCCAGCAGATCGCGGACCGACAGTTCCTCGGTGCCGATGTGCAGCAGCATCAGCGCCTGCGTCGGGCTGAGGTCGGTCACGCCGATGCGGGCCAGTTCCATCCGAAGCACGTCGAGGAAGCGTCGGGTGATGCTTTCCATGACGCGGCCAAGGTCGGTGTAGACCGCGGGGGCCGCCACACTCTGCTGCATGCTCATCATTCCTGTGCCAGTGGCTTGCAAAGCTCCAGTGCTTTGCAAACGCCGTTATCCGGTCGCCGCGGCACTGTCCTGCGCCTGCCGACCGGCGGACCGGGGAAAGGGTGCCGCGACACCCCTTCCCGTCGCCGTTTCTTAATGGCCTGTGACGATGGGCGGATTTTGTAGCGAATTGGAGGGACAAACTTGAGACGCGGGGGTGTTCCGCCCCCCGCCGCCAGCAATAACCGGCAGATTACATGGTGCCGGGAAAGGCTCCGCCATCCAGAAGAATGTTCTGCCCAGTCATGAAACCGGACTGGGCGGCACAGAGAAAGGCACAGGCGGCCCCGAATTCCTCCGGATCGCCGAATCGGCCGGACGGGTTCGTCTTGCGGCGCAGCTCCATCTCTTCGTCAATGCTGCGGCCGGCGGCCTTGGCGCCACCCTCCATGGTCTTGCGCAGACGGTCGGTCTCGAAGGGGCCGGGCAGCAGGTTGTTGATGGTGACGTTGTGCTTCACCGTCTGCCGCGACAGGCCGGCAACGAAGCCGGTCAGGCCGGTGCGCGCGCCGTTCGACAGACCGAGAATCGGGATCGGCGCCTTCACCGCGGCGGAGGTGATGTTGACGATCCGGCCGAAGCGGCGAGCGATCATGCCGTCCACCGTCGCCTTGATCAGGAAGATCGGCGCCAGCATGTTGGCGTCCAGCGCGCGAATCCAGTCGTCGCGGTCCCAATCGTGGAAATCGCCCGGCGGCGGACCGCCGGCGTTGTTGACGAGGATGTCGGGTTCCGGGCAAGCGGCCAGAGCGGCGGCCCGCCCCTCTTCCGTCGCGATGTCGCCGGGGGCGGTGGTGACGGTGACGCCGGTGGCCTTGCGGATCTCCTCGGCGGTCGCCTCCAGGGCCTCGGCATTGCGGGCGGTCAGGGTGACGTGAACGCCCTCGCGGGCCAGCGCAAAGGCGCAGGCACGGCCCAGCCCCTTGCTGGCGGCGCAGACGATGGCGCGGCGGCCGGCGATACCCAAATCCATGGTCGTCTCTTCCCTTTTTGAATCAGAGGGTCGTTTTGGAACCGGATCGTTGCGGTTCCGTCCGTTGCAGATCCGAAAGGACCTCGCGCGCCAGCGGCACGGTCACGCCACGATGGGCCGCCAGCGACGCATGGTCCAGCGCCGCCACCAGACGGCGGGCGAAATCCAACGACCGTTCCATCCGCGCCAGCAGATAGGTGATGACCTCCATCCCCGGCCGCAGTTGGCGGTCGGCGAACAGCTTGACCAGCACCGCGGCCAGCAGCGCGTCGTCGGGCGGCCGAACCTCCACCGCCGGTGCACCCTTGATGCGCGAGCGCAGGTCGGGCAGCCGGGTGCGCCAGCGCGACGGCGCCTTGCGCGACAGGAGAAGCAGATGGCCCTGCTGTTCGCGGGCGAGGTTGTAGAGGTGGAACAGCGCCTCTTCCCGCTCGGGCTTGCCGGCGACCATGTCGGCATCCTCCACCACCACGGCGTTGGCGGGAGCCAGCAGGGACGGCACCACGCCCGAATCGAGAGCATCGCCGCGGGTCACCACCGCGTGGCTGCGGGCGCGCCAGACCTGGGACAGATGGGTCTTGCCGCAACCGGCCGGGCCGAACAGGGTCAGCGCCGGGGCCGGCCAGGACGGCCAGCGGTCCAGCCACGCCACGGCGTCGGCGTTGCTGGACGCCACGAGGAAATCCTCGCAGCCCATCGCCGTCCGGTGCCCGAGGTCGAGCGGTATCTGCGCCGGCAAGCTCATGCGGACACACCCATCAGCGTTCCGCGTCGGTGCCGCGGTAGTACGGGCTTGAGAGATACTGTCGCAATGCGAAGCGGGTCAACACGCCGATCACCGCGGCCACCGGCACCGCCAGCAGCACGCCGACGAAGCCGAACAGGCTGCCGCCAGCCAGCAGGGCGAACATCACCCAGACCGCATGCAGCCCGACCTTGTCGCCCACCAGCTTCGGCGTCAGGACGTTGCCTTCCACCGCCTGCCCGAACAGGAAGATGCCGACCACGATGGCGACGCGCCAGAATTCGTCGAACTGCAGCAGGGCAAGGCCGGTGCTGGCGACGAAGCCGAACAGGCTGCCGACATAGGGAATGAAGGACAGCAGACCGGCGACCAGACCGATCACCAGTCCAAAGTCCAGCCCCGCCGCCGACAGCGCCAGCGCATAGAAGACACCCAGAACGACGCAGACCATCGCCTGCCCGCGCACGAATCCGGACAGGGTGACGTTCACCTCGCGCGCCTGCTCGCGCACCGTCTCGGCATGCTGGCGCGGCAGCCACGAATCGACCTTCCCCACCATCAGGTCCCAGTCGCGCATCATGTAGAAGGCGACGATGGGCGTGATGAACATCAGCGTGACGATGTCGAACAGCGCCAGCCCGCCCGACAGGATGCGGGTGACGACCCGGCCGACCAGCCCCGCCACCTCCCCGGCATAGGTGCCGGCGGCGGCGCGCAGCCGTTCGACATCGTCGGCGGGCAGGCGGTGGATGAAGCGGTCGAGCGCCGGGATCAGCCGCTCCTTCACCAGCGTCGCATACGTCGGCAGCACCTCCAGCAGGTGGGAGACCTGCCCCTGCACCAGCGGCAGCAGCAGCAGCGCCACCAGCACCATGACCAGGACGAATCCCAGCAACACCAGCGTGGTGCCGAGCCAGCGCGGCAGCCCCGCCGCCTCCAGCCGGTCGACCGCCGGGTCGAGCAGATAGGCGATGGCCAGCCCGACCACGAAGGGCAGCAGCATGTCCGACAGCAGCCACAGCGCCAGGACGAACAGCCCCAGCCCGATCAGCCAGAAGCGGAGCTGCTTGGCCGCCGTCACGGAACGCCGCCGAGCCGGTTGAACAGCAAGGCGCCGCGCCGCGCGTACAGCAGACCCGACAGCACCGTCGTCACCGTACAGGCGTACACCAGCACATCGACCAGCGCCCAGCCGTACAGGTGGATGTCCGGCAGTCCCAGCGCCGGCGGCGCCAGAATCGCCGCGGCCAGCGCGATCTGCACCACCGTGTTCACCTTGCTGATGTAGAGCGGCTGCATCGCCAGCGTCTCCTTCAGCGTGAACAGCAGGATGACGCCGCCGATGATCATGATGTCGCGGAACACCACCATCATCGCCAGCCACAGCGGGATCGCGCCGACCCAGGCCAGCGCCACATACACCCCGACGATCAGCGCCTTGTCGGCCAGCGGATCGAGATAACCACCCAGCACCGTACGCGCGCGGAACATGCGGGCGATGGCGCCGTCCAGCGCATCGGACAGACCGGCGGCGACGAACAGGGCGAAGGCCCACTCCATGTTGCCGGTCAGGATCATGTACATCGCGGCCGGAACCGCCACGATGCGCAGGAACGTGATGATGTTGGGAACGCTCACGGCTGGCTCTTGGCCGGCAGCGTGCCCAGGTTGCGCGGCGGCGCGCCCATTGTGGCCGGACCACCGGCGCCCATATTGCCGGCGCCCATTGGGGCTGACGGCGCCAGCGACGTCGGCGACGCCATCGGCGAGGCCGCGGAAGGAACCGCACCGGCCGACGCCGCACCCGACCCGCGCGGCAGCAGGGTCAGCTGCCAGTCGGCCGACTGCACCGGCAGCGGCGCCCCCGGATAGGCCGGCGGATAGCCGGCGGGCTGGGCGACGGGCTGGGCGGCCGACCGTGCGAATCCGAGATCCTGGCGAGCGAGCGCCTGGGCCAGCTGTTCGGGATCGCCGCGATAGGTCAGGGTGATGAGCGCCTCGTTGCGGCTGATCGACATCAGGCTGGTGCGGCTCACCGCGGGAACGGCCGACAGCCGCTTCCGCGTCTCGACCCAATCATTCACCGCGGTCAGCGGCACGCTGACGATGGTGTTCTGCTCCGGCCCGGTGGCGGTGGTGTGCTCGCGCCGCCACGAATCGTCGATTTGGGTGCCGACCGCCGCGACCGCACGGTTCATCAGTTCGCCGGCACTGCCGCCGCCCTTCACCTGGACCGTCTGATTCTCGCGGTTGCCGTCCAGCCCATAGCGGGTGACGTCCACCGTCAGGCCGCGCGCCGGGTCGGGACTGTTCGCCGGCAGGTCGGTGCGGGCGACCACGACTCCGCCGGCCTTATAGGCCTGCGCGATGCGGGCGAGCGCCTCCGAGTTGCCGGCGATGGCGTCCTCCCCGCTGATCGCCTGGGCGTCGGAAAGCTCGCCGTCCGGTACCACCAGCGGCACCAGCGAGGCGGCGGGCTGCCGCGCTTCCCAAGCCGCGCGCCAGGGGGTGCGGTCCTGCCACAGGATGACGCGGCCATCGCTCTGGGTCACCGGCAGAATGACGAAGGGGCGCGACGGCGGCTCGACATACTGGGTGGCGCCGCCGCTCTGGCCGAGCGCGTCGCGCACCGCGTTGGGTCGGAAGCGCACGGTGATGGCGCCGACATAGCGGGTGGCCGACACCTTCTCCTCGTCGATCTCGAAGCCCTGGACCATCCTGGCGATCTGGTTGTCCGACAGGCGCGGCGGATTGCCGCCGCCGGGCACCAGACGACCGTACAGCTCAGCCCAGGCCTTGGCCTGCGCCTCGCGGATCGCCTGATCGCGGATGGTGGTCGGATTTCCGCCGCTGATGTCGACCTGCACGCCGGACACGGCGAAAGGATCGGCGGCGGACGAGACGGCGGCCGGCGGCGGGGAACCGGTCTGCGCCCCGGCCGGCCCGGTCATGGTCAGGACCAGAGCGGTGGACATGGCAGCAAGACCGGCGAGGAGCGGCGCGCGGCGGCGGTGGAGCATTGCAAAGCCTTCCGATTCGAGTATGTTCGGCCCGAGCCCAAGGCCCGGTATATAGCTCAGCCCAAGCGAGGATACCATCAGCACCCAGTCCTATAACATGTCCGACGCCTACAAGCAGGCCGGTGTGGACATCGATGCGGGCAACGCGCTTGTCGAAGCGATCAAGCCCCTTGCCCGCTCCACCGCGCGTTCAGGCTCCGACGCGGGCCTGGGCGGTTTCGGCGCGCTGTTCGATCTGCGCGCCGCCGGCTACCAGGATCCGCTTCTGGTCGCGACGACCGACGGCGTCGGCACCAAGCTGAAGGTGGCGATTCTCGCCAACCGTCACGACACGGTCGGCATCGACCTCGTCGCCATGTGCGTCAACGATCTGGTCGTGCAGGGCGCCGAGCCGCTGCTGTTCCTGGATTACTACGCCACCGGCAAGCTCGACGTGGCCGCCGGCCGCGACATCGTCGCCGGCATCGCCGAAGGCTGCCGTCAGGCCGGCTGCGCCCTGGTCGGCGGCGAGACCGCCGAGATGCCGGGCATGTATTCGGAAGGCGATTACGACCTCGCAGGTTTCTCCGTCGGTGCTGTGGAACGCCAGCATGCCCTGACCGGTTCCGCCGTCCAGGCGGGTGACGTGGTCCTTGGCCTCGCCTCCACCGGCGTGCATTCCAACGGCTATTCGCTGGTTCGCAAGCTGGTCGAGAAGTCAGGCCTCGGCTACGACGCCCCCTGCCCGTGGGACGAGTCGAAGACTCTGGGCGAGGCGCTGCTGACGCCGACCCGCATCTATGTGAAGAGCACGCTGAAGGCGGTGCGCGCCGGCACGGTCCGTGCCATGGCCCACATCACCGGCGGCGGCCTGATCGAGAACATTCCGCGCGTCCTGCCGGATGGGCTGGGTGTGGAGCTCGACGCCTCGACCTGGACCCTGCCCCCCGTCTTCTCCTGGCTGATGAAGACCGGCGGCATCGCTCCCTACGAGATGGCGCGCACCTTCAACGTCGGCCTCGGCATGGTCGTCGTGGTTCCCGCCGACAAGGCGCAGGAGGCCATCGACATCCTCCGCGAGGGCGGGGAGACGGTCTATACCGTCGGCACCGTCACCGCGCTGAAGGACGGCGATGCCCGCGTGACCGTCAATGGCATGGACGCGGCCTGGACCGCGTAAGGGACGCCTAAGGATCCTTGGTGATGAGCAAGTTGAAGCTCGGCGTCCTGATCTCGGGGCGCGGCAGCAATCTCCAGGCGTTGATCGACGCCTGCGCCGCGTCCGATTTCCCGGCCGAGATCGCGCTGGTCCTGTCCAACAACGCCGATGCCTTCGGCCTGGAGCGGGCGGCCAAGGCCGGGATCGCCACCGCGGTGGTCAGCCACCGCGACTATCCCGGCGACAAGCCGGCCTTCGAGGCGGCGATGGACGCCACCCTGCGCGAGTCGGGTGTCGAGCTGGTCTGCCTCGCTGGCTTCATGCGCCTGCTGTCGCCCAGGTTCGTTGGGCAATGGCACAACGCGCTCGTCAACATCCACCCGTCCCTGCTGCCCTCCTTCAAGGGGCTGGACACCCATCAGCGGGCGCTGGACACCGGCGTCCGCTTCCATGGCTGCACCGTGCATTATGTGCGGCCGGAGATGGACGAAGGCCCGATCATCGCCCAGGCTGCGGTTCCGGTCCTGCCCAACGACGACGCCCACAGCCTGGCCGACCGCGTGCTGGAATCGGAGCATCGCCTCTATCCGCATGCCGTTCGTCTGATCGCCGAGGGCCGCGCCCGAGTCGACGGCGATCTGGTGCGGATCGGCGGCCCGATTCCCGAGCTTGCGGCCGTGACGAACCCGCCGCTGTAAGCGCGCTGTTCCTTCCGATCATCCCTCTTCCGGCATAGTTGACGGTTCCGCTCGGAATCTGTTGCGTTTCCGTGCGTCCGCGTCAAAAATTGCGGGCAAAAGAAACTGTTGGAGGGTTGATCGATATGGCGGCCGTCAGTCCGAACCCGGTCAGTGAAGAGACCGTCCGTGCACATCAGGCGAACTGGATCGCCTTCACCAAATTCATGAAGCTCAGCATCGCCGGAGTCATCGCGGTGCTGGTGCTGCTGGCGATCTTTACGCTGTAGCGGGGGAATTGCGGCACTTTTGCCCCCTCCCTAACCCTCCCCCGCTTCGCGGGAGAGGGAACTCCGCAGCATACCCGCAAAGCTCCTGCCCCCTCTCCCGCGAAGCGGGGGAGGGATGGGGAGGGGGCGCCCCTGGAGGAGCCCCCTCCCCCACAACTCACCCCGCCAGCATCTCCAGCGCCTTCTGCAGCTTGTCGCGAGCCTGATCGGCGGCCTCGCGGCGGTCGCGCTGCTCCACGATCACCTCTTCCGGAGCCTTGGCGACGAACTGCTCGTTCGACAGCTTGGCGTCGATCTTCTTGATCTCACCGGTCAGCTTGTCGATCTCCTTGGACAGGCGCGCCTTCTCCTTGTCGAGATCAACGATGCCTTCCAGCGGCAGCACCAGCGTGGTCTCGTCCAGCACAGCCTGAACGCTGCTCTTCGGTACGTCGCCCTGAAGCGGATCGACGCTCGACAGACGGGCCATGCGCAGGATCAGGTCGCGGTGGGTGTCCAGCCGCTTCAGGCTGACCGCGTTCGGATCCTTCAGCTTCAGCTCGATCTGCGCCGCCGGCGGGACGTTCATCTCCGACCGCATAGAGCGGACCGAGGAGATCAGCCGCACCACCCAATCCATCTCGTCGCGCGACGCCGGATCGATGACGTCTGCGGCGAACTCCGGCCATTCCGCCGAGATCAGGCGGTTGGCGCGGGCCGGCGACAGCTGTTCCCACAGCTCTTCGGTGATGAAGGGCATCAGCGGGTGCAGGATGTGCAGGATCTGGTCCAACACCCAGGCGGTGGTCGCCCGAGTCTCGGCCTTCGCCGCCTCGTCCGTGCCGGCCAGGATCGGCTTGGTGAACTCCATGTACCAGTCGCAGAAGGTGCCCCAGGTGAACTGGTAGGCGGCGCCGGCGGCCTCGTTGAACTTGTAGGCGTCGATCGACTCGGCGACCTTCTTCGCCGCATCGGCAAGCGCGCCGACGATCCAGCGGTTGACCGTCTGCGTCAGGCCGACCGGACGATAGCCGGCGACCGGCTCACAGCCGTTCATCTGGCAATAGCGGGCGGCGTTCCACAGCTTGGTGGCGAAGTTGCGGTAGCCCTCGACCCGGTTCACCGCCAGCTTGATGTCGCGGCCCTGCGCCGCCATCGCCGACAGGGTGAAGCGCAACGCGTCGGTGCCGTACTGGTCGATGATCTCCAGCGGATCGATGACGTTGCCCTTCGACTTCGACATCTTCTGCCCCTTCTCGTCGCGGACGAGGGCGTGGATGTAGACGGTGCGGAAGGGAACGTCCTTCATGAAGTGCAGACCCATCATCATCATCCGGGCGACCCAGAAGAAGATGATGTCGAAGCCGGTCACCAGCACGTCAGTCGGGTAATAGCGGTCCAGCTCCGGCGTCTGGTCGGGCCAGCCCAGCGTCGAGAACGGCCACAGCGCCGACGAGAACCAGGTGTCGAGCACGTCGGCATCGCGGGTCAGTTCGACGTCCTGGCCGTAATGCGTCTTGGCCGCGGCGCGCGCCTCCTCCTCCGTCTCCTCGACGAAGAAGGTGCCGTCCGGGCCGTACCAGGCCGGAATCTGATGGCCCCACCAGATCTGGCGGCTGATGCACCAGGGCTGGATGTTGCGCATCCATTCGAAATAGGTGTTCTCCCACTGCTTGGGCACGAACACCGTCTTGCCGGTCTCCACCGCCTCGATCGCCGGCTTGGCCAGAGTCGCGGCATCGACATACCACTGGTCGGTCAGCCACGGCTCGATGGCGACGCCGGAGCGGTCGCCGTGCGGCACCATGTGGGTGTGCGGCTCGATCTTCTCCAGGAGCTCCAGCGCTTCCAGCTCGGCGACGATCCGCTTGCGCGCCTCGTAGCGATCCAGCCCGCGATAGCCCTCGGGAACGTTGTCGTTCAGCCGGGCATCGCGATCCATGATGTTGATCTGTTCGAGCCCGCAGCGCTTACCGACCTCGAAGTCGTTGAAGTCATGGGCCGGCGTGATCTTCACCGCGCCCGATCCCGTTTCCGGATCGGCATACTCGTCGCCGACGATGGGGATCAGGCGGCCGACCAGCGGCAGGCGGACCATCTTGCCGATCAGGTCCTTGTAGCGCTCATCCTCCGGGTGCACCGCGACGCCGGTATCGCCCAGCATGGTCTCCGGACGGGTGGTGGCGACCACGATGAAGCGACCCTCCTCCCCGTCGATGGGATAGCGGAAGTGCCAGAGATTGCCCTTGATCTCCTTCTGCTCGACCTCGAGGTCGGAGATCGCGGTGTGCAGCTTCGGGTCCCAGTTGACCAGCCGCTTGTCCTTGTAGATCAGGCCCTGGCGGTGCAGTTCGACGAACACCTTGCGGACGGCGCGGCTCAGCCCCTCGTCCATGGTGAAGCGCTCGCGCGGCCAGTCCGGCGAGGCGCCCAGGCGGCGCAGCTGGCGGGTGATGGTGCCGCCCGATTCGGCCTTCCATTCCCACACCTTGTCGATGAAGGCGTCGCGGCCGAAATCGTGACGGGTCTTGCCGTCCTTCGCGAGGTTGCGCTCCACCACCATCTGGGTGGCGATGCCGGCATGGTCGGTCCCCGGCTGCCACAGGGCGTCGCGGCCGCGCATGCGGTTGTAGCGGGTCAGCACGTCCTGGATGGTGAAGGTCAGCGCATGGCCCATGTGCAGGCTGCCGGTGACGTTCGGCGGCGGCATCATGATGGTGTAGGGCTTGCCGTTCCCCTGCGGCTGGGCGGCAAAGGCGCCCGACTCTTCCCACAGGCGGTAGTGCTTCTCCTCGACCTCGGCGGGCCGGTACGTCTTTTCCAACATCACCACGAACTTTCGCTAGAAACGTCTCAACCGGGGCTTAAAAAAGACAGGATCAGAACTTCTGCGACCGCCGGATCATGCGGTCGATCTCCTGCTGGACCAGCCGCTCGACCACCGTCGGCAGATTCTCGTCCAGCCATTCCTTCAGCAGCGGCTTCAGCAGCTCGCGCACGACCTCTTCAACCGTGCGGATGCCGATGGGCATCGGGCCGATGGACAGGTCGTCGCCCAACTCGCGCGCCAGATGGGTCAGGTGGTGCGAGGCATCCTCCGCCGTCCGGCGGGAGATCAGCCCATCATCCGGATCGACCGCGCGGCGGCGCGGACGCGGCGGGGGCGGCGGCTCGTCATCCTCGAACTCGTCGAACACCGGCGCCGGCCGCCGGGCGGCGGGACGCGGCGGCGGCATCGGCTCGGGCTCCGGCTCGTCCCACCGGGGCGGCGGAGGCGGAGGCGGCGACGGTTCCGGAAAAGCCGGCTCCTCCGGCCACGGATCGGGGTCCGGCTGGCCGAAGTCGGGCCGCTCGTCCGGCTCGTCCTCCACCATCTGGGTCAGTTCCAGGACGTCGTCGTCCTCGTCCACCGGCGGGGGTGGCGGGGGCGGCGGAGGGGGTGGCGGCGGAGGAGGCGGCGAAGGCGCCTGGGTTTCCGACTTGGCAGGCTCGCCGTCCTCGGAAATGATCCGCCGGATGGAGGCGAGGATTTCCTCCATCGAAGGTTCTTGCTGGCCCTTATCGCTCATCGTGGCAACCCAAGACGTCAACCTGACCCAAACCTAGGGCAGGGCTGACAAAAAAGCCATAATACAAAAACGGCCCGCTTTCGCGGGCCGTCTCGTTCATTCGGTCACCGACGTTCCGAACCACTTGCCCCGCGTCTTGTCGTAATTCGCTTGCGGGTCGTATTTCTGGACCGGCAGGTTGAGCCGGTCGGCGGTCAACTGTCCGCTGGACGCCAGAACATTGAAGGCCGCCACCATCTCGTCGTGCTGGGCACGGACCAGGAAGACGCGGGCGTTGAGCAGTTCCTGTTCCTGGTTCAGCACGTCGAGCACGGTGCGCGAGCCGACCTGCGCCTCCTGACGGACGCCTTCCAGGGCGATCTGCGCCGCCTTGATCTGCGCCGAGTAGGACTCGATGCTGGCGCGCGCGGTCTGCAGGGCCTGCCACGCGCTGACCGCCGATTCGGTCACCTGACGGCGGGCCTCCTCGATCTGCAGGCGGGCCTGATTGGCCGTCTGCTTGGCCTCGCGGACCAGGGCTTCGGGCTGGCCGGCCTGATAGAGCGGGATGGTCACCTGGGCGGTGATCTGCGCGCTGTCGGAGCGGTTCAGGTCGATGCCGGAGGAGCGGCCGGGATCATAGGTGCGGCTGCCGGAGGCCGACAGGTTCACCGACGGCAGCAGGCGGCCGTACTGCTGATCCACCGCCTCGCGCTGTGCCGCTTCGCTGTAGGAGGCGGACAGGACGTTCGGGTTGTTGGCGCGGGCCAGCTCGACCAGCTCGTCCAGGTTCTTCGGCAGGCGGAAGGCCGGCTTCGGCGCCTTCAGCTCGCCGGGAGCGGCGCCGACCAGACGCTCGTAGGTCGCGCGGGAGGCGCGCAGCGTGCCTTCGGCCGAGATCTTGGAGGCGATGGCGGCCGACAGGCGCGACTCGGACTGGCTGACGTCGGTGCGGGTGTATTCGCCGACGCGGAAGCGGTCGCGGGCGGCGTCCAGCTGACGGCGCAGCACCTGCTCGTTGTTCATCTGCAGCTGCAGGATGGCCTGGTTCTGGACGATGTCCAGATAGGCCTGGGCAGCGGCCAGCAGCACCGACTGTTCCGACGCGATCAGGGTGGCGCGCTGCGCCTCGACCAGCCGTTCGGCCCGGCGGACGGCCGGGGCGACGGTGGCGTCGTAGATCGGCTGGGTGGCGGTGATGCCGACGCTTTTGGGATTGGCTTCGGATCCCGTCGAGCCGCCGTCATACTTGCTCTCGCCCGTCGAGCGCGAGATGCCGGCGGTCACGCGGGCCGTCGGGCGGTAGCCGGACAGCGCCTGCGGCACGCCTTCGTCGACGGCACGCAGACGGGCGCGCTGGGCGCCGATCGTCGGGTTGTTGGCATAGGCCTGGGCGAGGGCCTGTTCCAGGGACTGCGCCTGGGCCGTACCACCGCCGGTCACTGCTGTGCCCATCGTGGCGGTCAGGGTCAGGGCCGTCGCCAGCAGCCAGCGGCGCGCAAAACGGCTTCGCACGGTCATGTTCAGTAGACCTTCATGTTCGGGTCGATTCGGCGCGCCCAGGCATCGACACCGCCATCCAGGTTGATGGCGCGGTCGAAGCCCCTGGAACGCAGCCACATGGTGACCTGCGCGCTGCGGCCACCGTGATGGCACACGACGACGATGTCGCGGTCCTTCGGCAGCTCGTCCACCCGGCCGGGAAGCCCGTTCATCGGGATGTGCAGGCTGTCGTCGATGGCGCACAGCGCAAACTCCCACGGCTCGCGCACATCGAGGACGACCGGATCGTCACCGGCCTTGCGGCGGCGGTCCAGCTCTTCCACCTCGATCTCAAACGGCGCGGCCATGGGTGCTCACTTTCGTGCAAGGGCGACGGCGACGGTAGCGCAGAACCGCGCAGAGGTAAACTGCACGGTTCAGTTCAAGACCTGTCCAACTGGCGAATCCGGTCAAAACACGAAGGACGCCTTCTTCTCGAAGCCTGGCAGCGCATGCGGCTGGGCCTCGAACAGGATGCGGCTCGACACCACGCCGGCGCTCCGCTGGAACAGGCGGACCTCGCCGACGGCGCCCTTGCCCTGGACGATGGCGACGAGGCGTCCGCCTTCCGCCAGCTGGTCGGTCAGCGACGCCGGCACCTCCGGCACGGTACCTTCGACGACGATGACATCGTAAGGGGCGTTTTGGGCGTACCCCTCCGCCAGCGGGCCGGTGACGGCCTTGGCATTCGCGATGCCCTGCCCGGCCAGCGCGGCGGTCGCGGCGGCGGTCAGCCCTTCGTCGCAGTCGATGCCGACCACGGACGAGGCGAGACGGGCCAGCACCGCGGTGGAGTAGCCGCCGGCGGCGCCGACGTCGAGCACCCGGTCGGTCTCCTGCACGGCAACGGCCTGCAGCATGCGGGCGAAGACCATCGGTTCCAGCAGGAAACGGCCCTTGCCGATGGGGAGGTCGTCGTCGACATAAGCGACGCCACGCGCCGTCTCAGGAACGAAGGCTTCGCGCGGAAGCTCCGACAGGACGTCGACGAGACGTTGATCGGTCACCTTGTTGGGGCGGATCTGTCCCTCGACCATGAAATAGCGTGCGGCGGCGAAATCGGTCATGGCGGTCGCTTATTGATGTGTTGTGACGACACCGGCACCAAGCCGAACAGCGAACGGCTTCCTGCCATGGCGGTATATAGCCGCAAAGGCCCGGCGAACACAACGCCACGAGCGATGGGACCACGGGCGAAGGACGTCCGGCCTTTGCCGGTTGCCGGGAAAACGGCCGGCCGAACGGCTGTCGCGAGGATGTCCGGACGGCGTGGCGAATGATGTTCAAAAATCGTCACCATTCGCCTTGACCGCTCCGTTCCGGGCCGCTATACCACCGCTCCACACCGAGGGCGCACCGGAAACGGCGCGCCGGTGCCGGTCAGGATGGCGCGGTGGCAGAGTGGTGATGCAGCGGACTGCAAATCCGTGTACGTGGGTTCGATTCCCGCCCGTGCCTCCATACCTGACGATAGCATAGCAGACGACCGATCGGTCCGAACGCAGCCCCGCCCCCGGCGGGGCTTTTTGCGTTTTGGCCTTGTTTTCATTGGCGGAATGCCCTTCCCCCACCCCTTCGCGCCCTGGGCCAAGAAAATTCATTTTCCTGTCGGAATTGGCTTGGCAGGGCCGGATGGTTCGGCTATACACCCGCCACGCCAACAACGGCGGCGGCCGAAAGGCCAGTCACCGATCCCGGTTAGCTCAGTTGGTAGAGCAGCGGACTGTTAATCCGCTTGTCGCTGGTTCGAGTCCAGCACCGGGAGCCAGATCGAAAAGGCCGGATGCCACACGCATCCGGCCTTTTCTTATTTCCGCATCATTGCGCCTTGACTGTGGCGGTTAAGTAACCGAATTCGGTTTAAAGCAGTCGGGCTAGGACCGACGGTCGCCCGTTATGGCAAGAACTAGTCCCAAAAGACGATCCTGATTTGCCGGAAGCGAAATGCCGAGTCCGGCCGCATGGCGTTAGACTTGATAACAATCCGGACCCAGTCTTGGACCGGGCGTCTCCAGCCATGGAGGATCGCCGTGCTTATGCCATTCCATTCCGAACGTCTTCGCACCGCGCCGCCGGTCGACGGAACCGGCCGCAGCTCGCCCGAACCTGATGATCATCCGGTGCGGACGGTGGATTGCGTCACCGCGGTCCTGCTGTTCCTGGCGGCCGTGCTGGTCGCCCTGCTGGTTTTCAGCACCGATTGGGACGGATCCGCGACCGACCATCGGCCGCAGTCCTACGAGAACACGCCGGTCCTGGTGATCCCGCCCCACCCACGGTGAGGCGGCCCTACTCCACCAGATCGTCATAGATGGTGTCGCCGGACTCTGACGGATCGCCACCGACCGCGGCAACGGCCACCCGTTTCCATTCTCCGCACCAGTCGGTGGACAGCGTGATCGGGAAGTCGCCTTCGGGGCTACGCGGCGTCACCACCGGCGGATAGCGCCGGCAGGTTCCTTTCGGCCCGCGCTGGCGGAGCCCCTGCCCCTCCCAGAAGCGGCAGGTGTAGCAGGTGTCGAGTCGCTTCATCGCGGACCGGTCTCCTTATGGCCGATTCTGCCTGCCGATCGAGCCGGAAGCCCCCCGGACCCGCTGCCCAACCCCGGTCAGCCGGTGGAGGGCGGCTTGGCCGGCCGCATCGTGTTGGCGCATCTGGCGTAATACGCCTTGATGTCCGCGTCCAGAACACTGCGGCGGCGTCCTTCCTCCGAGCCCTCGGGTGCATCGCTCAGGCGCTGGAATTCCTGGACGGCCTGTTCCAGTTCCTGTTCGCTGTTGATGGACATGCTGTCGCCTTTCCTCTTCATTGTCCGGGCCGATTTCCGGTCTCGGACAGGACAACACCGGCTGGCGGCGGTATGTTTCCTCCCTCAAAGGCCCGGCCGGCGTCAGGCGACCGCTTGATGAGCCGCGACTCGAGCGCAATGTCATGTCAGTGTCACGCGAGTCGCGACGGACAGGGCCGCGCGACCGCGGGGGTGCCCTTGGCCCTGCCTTGCGCGGGAGTGCGGTGTCATGCGGGTCGTCTCTGCACCGGTCGTGCCGCGGTTGGCGGCCGCCATCCTCGTTCTTGTCGGCATTCAACTGGGCGCGCTCGGCGCCGGCCCGGCGCAGGCGGCGGATCCCGAGCAGCTGGATCCCGATCGCGTCGTCCGCTCCGTCGTCGGCATCAGCGCCGTCGTGCCGCCGGACAGCCAGAGCGCCCGCACGCTGGGAACCGACCGCGAGGGCAGCGGCGTCGTCATCGACGGGTCCGGCCTGATCCTGACCATCGGCTATACGGTGATGGAGGCCTCGCAGATAGAGGTCACAGCCGCCGACGGGCGCAGCTACCCCGCCAACATGGTCGCCTACGACCCGGTCAGTGGCTTCGGCCTGCTGCGGGCGGAGATGGGATTCACGGCGCCCTGGCTGCGGCTGGCCAACGTCAGTGCGGTCAAGGAGGGCGACACGCTGCTGGCGCTCAGCGGCGGCGACAATCGCAGTGCCACCGCCGTGAAGCTGGTCAGCAAGCGCGAGTTCGCCGGCTATTGGGAGTATCTGCTGGACGAGGCGCTGTTCACCTTCCCGCCGATCCGCGCCTTCAACGGCGCCGCGCTGGTCAACCGCGAGGGCCGGCTGGTCGGGATCGGATCGCTGCTGGTGATGGAGGCGGTGGAGGGCCGCGGCCTGCCCGGCAACATGTTCGTCCCGGTTTCGGCGCTGGAGCCGATCCTCGCCGACCTGCTCGCCTATGGCCGCCGCCAGGAGCCGGCGCGGCCGTGGTTGGGCGTCACCCTGCGCGAGGAGTTGGGCCGGCTGATGGTGGAAAAGGTATCGCCGCGCAGCCCCGCCGAGTCGGCCGGACTACGTCCGGGCGACTGGATCGTCGGCGTCGGCGGCCAGCGCTTCAGCGGATTGGCTGATTTCTATCGCAAGCTCTGGGGCCTGGGGCCGGCCGGCGTTGTCGTGCCGCTGGAGGTGATGCGCGGCGCCACCCTGACTCCGATCCCGGTGACCTCGGCCGACCGCGTGCGCTTCCTGCGGCTGAACCCGACGCTGTGACGCCCTCCCCGGCGCTTGTGATGGGCGTGGCGGCGTAGCACCCTGTCGCAAACAGCCATCCGTGGGACCACGCCGACCATGAATCATCCCGACATCGAGATCGTCGACAAGAAAACGCCCTACAAGGGCTTCCTCACCATCGACGTCTACCGCCTGCGCCACAAGAAGTTCGACGGATCCTGGACCGACGTGCTGCCGCCGCGTGAAGTGTGCGACCGCGGCGCGGCGGTGGGCGTGTTGCTGTACGATCCCGACCTCGACAGCGTGGTGATGATCGAACAGTTCCGCGTCGGCTCCGCCGCAGCCGGCGGCCCGGCCTGGATGACTGAAATCGTCGCCGGCATGGTCGGCGAGGGCGAGAGCCCGGAGGACGTCGCCCGCCGCGAATCGATGGAGGAGGCCGGCTGCGCCATCCAGGAGATCGAGCAGATCTGCGACTATTACGTCAGCCCCGGCGCCTTCACCGAGGTCGTCACCGTCTTCTGCGGCCGGGTCGACAGCCGCAACCTCGCCGCCACCGGCGGCTTGGCCGAAGAGCATGAGGACATCCGGATTTTTGCCCTGCCGGCCGACGAGGTGATCCGCCTGATGGACGAGAACCGCCTGCGCAACTCCGTCGCCATAATCGCGGTCGGTTGGCTCGCCCGCCACCGTGAGAACTTGCGCAAGCGCTGGCTTGGTCAGGGGTGAGGGTAGAGGTGCGGGTTGCCCCCTCCCTCCCACGCTGACGCGTGGGTCCCTCCCTCCCCCGCTTTGCGGGAGAGGGTAAGTTTGTAAGGCAGCGGCAGTCCCCTCTCCCGCGTAGCGGGGGAGGGTTAGGGAGGGGGCATTCAAAGCCTGAACCTCGAAAATTCACACCGAAACCTCGTTCAATGCAGCATTTCACACCGCCGCCTTGAAACCGCCGCTCCCCAACCTGATAGTATCGTCAGCAATCCACACCTGACCCTGGGAGTACCCGTCTTGGACATCCGCAACGGCTTTATCGGCGCCATCGGCAACACGCCGCTGATTCGCCTGGAAGGTCCATCGAAGGCGACGGGCTGCGAGATCCTGGGCAAGGCGGAGTTCCTGAACCCCGGCGGGTCGGTCAAGGACCGCGCGGCTCTCGCCATCGTGCGCGACGCGGAAAAGCGCGGGCTTCTGCGCCCCGGCGGCACCATCGTCGAGGGGACGGCCGGCAACACCGGCATCGGGCTGGCGCTGGTCGGCAACGCCCTTGGCTATCGCACCGTCATCGTCATGCCGGAGACTCAGAGCCAGGAAAAGAAGGACATGCTGCGCCTGATCGGCGCCGACCTGCGGCTGGTTCCGGCGGTCCCCTATTCCAATCCCGACAACTACGTCCGCTATTCCGGCCGGCTGGCCGAGGAACTGGCGAAGACCGAGCCCAACGGCGTCGTCTGGGCCAACCAGTTCGACAACACCGCCAACCGCGAAGGCCACCGCACCACCACCGGCCCGGAAATCTGGGAGCAGACCGGCGGCAAGGTCGACGCCTTCACCTGCGCGGTGGGCAGCGGCGGCACGCTGGCCGGCATCGCCATGGCCCTGAAGGAGCGCAACCCGAACATCCGCATCACCCTTGCGGACCCGATGGGCGCGGCACTGTTCAGCTACTACACCAAGGGCGAGCTGAAGTCGGAAGGCAGTTCCATCACCGAAGGCATCGGCCAGGGCCGCATCACCGCCAATCTGGAACAGGCGCCGATCGACGATGCCCTGCAGATCCCGGATGAGGAGGCGCTGCCGATCATCTTCGACCTGATCAAGACCCAGGGTCTGGTGCTGGGCGGCTCGTCGGGAATCAACATCGCCGCGGCGATGCGGGTGGCGCGCGACCTCGGCCCGGGCCACACGGTGGTGACCATCCTGTGCGACGGGGGGCAGCGTTACCAATCGAAGCTCTTCAATCCTGACTTCCTCCGTGAGAAGAATCTTCCGGTGCCAGACTGGCTGGCCTGATTTTTCCGAGGGGGATATGGACGCGCTTTTCCGCGAGGACGCCTACGCCCGCAACTGCGTCGCCACCGTCACGGCGGTGGACGACCGCGGCATCCGACTCGACCGCACCGTCTTCTACCCGACCGGTGGCGGTCAGCCGGGCGACAGCGGGGTCCTGCGCTTCGACGGGTTCGAAGTGCGCATCAAGGACACGGTAAAGGGCGATGGTGGCCCCGACGACGTCATCCATTTGCCGGAGGACGGGCAGGAGTTGCCGCCCCCCGGCACCGCGGTGGAGGCGGAAATCGACTGGGACCGCCGCTATCGCCACATGCGCATGCACACCGCACTGCATCTGTTGTGCGCGGTGGTTCCGGGATCGGTCACCGGCGGCCAGATCGGGGCCGACAAGAGCCGGCTCGACTTCAACGTTCCGGCCGAAGCGCTGGACAAGGATGCAATCGCTGAGGCTGTGAACAAGCTGATCGCCGCCGACACGCCGGTCGGCACCCGCTGGATTTCCGACGAGGAAATGGCGGCGCAGCCGGAGTTGGTCCGCACCATGTCGGTAAAGCCGCCGACCGGCAGCGGCCGCGTGCGCCTGCTGAATGTCGAGGGCGTCGATCTGCAGCCCTGCGGCGGCACCCATGTCGCCCGCACCAGCGAGATCGGCGGAATCGAGGTGACGAAGATCGAAAACAAGGGCAAGCAGAACCGGCGCGTCGTCATCGCGCTGAAGGACTGAGCCTGTCACACCGATCTTCCGCCCGAAATATCCCTTTCAAGGACGCGCAGAATGAGCGACAGCACCGTGGAACCGCTGACCGGCCCCGTCGTCTCCACCGATTGGCTCGCCCGCAATCTGGGCCGGGCCGGCCTGAAGATTCTCGACGGGTCCTGGCACATGCCGGCCCTGAAGCGCGACATCCGGGCGGATTTCGCCGCCTGCCACATCCCCGGCGCCCGGCTGTGTGATGTCGACGAGGTGGCGGCGCCGGACACCGCCCCCCTGCCTCATATGGCGCCCGACGAGGCGACCTTCGCCGCGAAGATCGGCGCGCTGGGCATCGGCGACGGCGACACGGTGGTTGTCTATGACGCCGCCGGCATGGCGACCGCGGCGGCGCGCGTCTGGTGGCTGTTCCGCCTGTTCGGCTTCGACCGGGTGGCGGTGCTGGACGGCGGCCTGCCGAAATGGCTGGCGGAGGATCGCCCGACCGACTCGGGCGAGGCCGCCCCGGTCCAGCCAGCCTCCTTCACGGCGCGCAAGCGGCCGGAGCTGATCCGCAGCGCCGATCAGGTTCTCGCCAACATCGACACCCGCGCCGATCAGGTGACCGACGCCCGCGCCCAACCGCGATTCGAAGGCGCGGTCGCGGAGCCCTGGCCCGGCCGCCGCAGCGGACGGATTCCCGGCAGCTTCAACCTTCCCCACACCGACCTGATCGACGCCGAGGCCAAGACCCTGCTGCCGCCGGACGTCATCGCCGGGAAGGCCCGCGCCGCGGGGCTGGACCTCGACCGACCGGTGGTCGCCTCCTGCGGCAGCGGCATCACCGCCTGCGTCATCGCGCTCGGCCTCGCCACCGCCGGCAAGCAGGACGTGGCGATCTATGACGGCTCCTGGGCGGAATGGGGCCTGCGCGAGGATCTGCCGCTGGAAACGGGACCTCGGCAATCGTGACCCTCTCCGTCCGGCCTTGCACGGCGGAGGACTGCGACGCCGTCGTGGCACTGTGGACCGCCTGCGGGCTGGTGGTGCCGTGGAACGACCCGGCGGCCGATTTCGCGCTGGCTCTGTCGAAGACCAGTTCGACCGTGCTTGCCGCCGTTGAGGACGGGCGGATCGTCGCCACCGCCATGGTCGGGCAGGACGGCCATCGCGGCTGGATCTATTACGTCGCCGTCGATCCGGCTTTGCAGGGACAAGGGCTCGGCCGGCGCATGGTGGCGGAGGCCGAAGGATGGCTGGCTGCTGCCGGGATGCCGAAGGTCCAACTCCTCGTCCGTGAAACCAACCAACGGGTGCTGGCCTTCTATGAAAGGCTGGGCTATGCCAAATCGCCCGTCACGATGATGCAGAAATGGCTGACAAACCCTTCTCCCTGACCCGCCCCGCCGTGCCCGCCGCCAGTCGGGCCGGCCATCTGTCGGTGATCGTCACCTATCTGGAGATGACCGCACCGCCGGCCCACGCGCCGGTGCGCCAACCGGCCGGCAACATTTCCCTGGTGCGGGCCAACCCGCCGACCTGGTCCTTCTACCGCTATCTCTATGACACGGTGGGCGAACCCTGGCTGTGGCACGAGCGTCGCCGCATGCCGCGCAAGGAGCTGGAGCGCTCGATCCACGATCCGCTGGAGGAAGTCTGGGTGCTGTATGTCGACGGCACGCCCGCCGGCTATGGCGAGCTGGACCGGCGGACCCAGGAAACCGATCTCTCCTATTTCGGGCTGATCCCCGATTTCATCGGCCACAAGCTCGGTCCCTGGCTGCTCGACACCATCATCCGCAAGGCTTGGGACGGCGGCACGGCCAAGTTGCTCGTCAACACCTGCACCTTCGACCATCCGAAGGCGCTGCCGCTCTATCAGAGCATGGGCTTCGTTCCGACCCGCCATGTCGCCCGCGAGGTCCGCGACCCGCGCCTGGATGGCGTGCTGCCGCGCAGCTCCGGGGAGCATATTCCGCTCGCCCGCTAAGTCAGAGAGGGCGGCGACGTTCCGCCGCCCCGTCTTCCCAACAGAAGCGTCAAGCGCCCTCGGCCACCGCCAGCAGCGCGTCGACATCGACCGACGACTCCAGCCGGTCGGCAACGGCATCGAGCGCCCGCTCCACCGCCACGCCATAGGCCAGTTCCGACCCGTCGCCGCCCAGCCGGCGCAGATAGGCGGCACGGAATCCGTCCGCGCCGAACAGCCCGTGCAAATAGCAGCCGGCAACCCGCCCGTCCGCCGACTCCGCGCCGTCCGTCACGCCGCCCGCAAGTTCCAGCATCGGCCGCGCCCGGTCCGGCCCCTCGGTGCGGCCCATGTGCATCTCATAGCCCGCCACCGCCGCGCCGGTGCGGCGCTCGGTGCCGCGTGCCTCCTCCAGCACCTTCGGCCCCATCAGCACCGTTTCAACGTCCAGCAGCCCGAGCCCGGCGGCGTCTCCCGGTGGTCCCTCGATGCCGTCCGGATCGGCGATGCGCCGGCCCAGCATCTGATAGCCGCCGCAGATGCCCAGTACGCGCCCGCCACGCCGCCAATGGGCCAGCAGGTCGACGTCCCAACCCTGCGCCCGCAGGAAGGCGAGGTCGGCAATCGTCGCCTTGGTGCCGGGCAGGATCACCAGATCGGCATCGCCGGGCAGCGGCTGCCCCGGACGGACCATGGTCAGCGCGACACCCGCTTCCTGCGCCAACGGATCGAAATCGTCGAAGTTGGCGATGCGCGACAGCATCGGCACCGCGACGCGCAACGACCCGTTCCCCGCAGCGCGCGGCCGGTCGAGCGCCACCGCATCCTCCGCCGGCAGCGTTGCCGCCTCGTGCAGCCAGGGCACCACGCCGAACCCACGCCATCCGGTGTGGCTCTCGATGATCCGCAGCCCTTCATCGAACAGGCGCATATCGCCGCGGAACTTGTTGATAAGAAAGCCCTTGATCCGCTCCTGTTCAGATTTTGGTAGAAGTGCGTGGGTGCCGACCAGACTGGCGATCACACCGCCGCGGTCGATGTCGCCGACCAGCAGGACCGGCACGTCGGCGGCCGTCGCGAAGCCCATGTTGGCGATGTCGCCGGCCCGCAGATTGACTTCCGCCGGGCTGCCGGCGCCCTCGACCACAACGATGTCGGCCTCGCCCCGCAGCCGCTCGAAACTGTCGAGGACGGTGCCCAGCAGTTCGCGCTTGCGCACCTGATAGTCGGCGGCCCGCGCGGTGCCGACCACCACGCCGCGCACCACCACCTGGGACCCGACATCCGACTGCGGCTTCAGCAGCACCGGGTTCATATGGACGCTGGGCGCCACGCCGCAGGCCCGCGCCTGGAGCGCCTGTGCGCGGCCGATCTCGCCGCCGTCAGCCGTCACCGCCGCGTTGTTGGACATGTTCTGCGGCTTGAAAGGCCGGACGGTCAGCCCACGCCGCACCAGCGCCCGGCACAGCCCGGCCACCAGCAGCGACTTGCCGACGTCCGAGCCGGTGCCCTGCAGCATGATCGCCCCAGACCGCATCGCCCGAGTTCGCATAACTCAGAACTCGATCCCGGCCTGGGCCTTCACCCCGGCCTCGAACGGGTGCTTGACCAGCGTCATCTCGGTGACGAGGTCGGCGGCGGCGATCAGCTCCGGCTTGGCGTTGCGGCCAGTGATGCAGACATGCAGGTCGGGCCGGCGGGCGGCCAGCGTCGCCAGCACCTCGTCCAGGGCCAAGTAGTCCATGCGCAGCACGATGTTCAGTTCGTCCAGCACGATCAGGCGATAGCGCGGGTCGGCCATCAGTTCCTTGGCCTTGGCCCAGGCGGCCTCGGCGGCGGCGATGTCGCGGGCGCGGTCCTGGGTGTCCCAGGTGAAGCCCTCGCCCATCGTGTAGAAATCGACCAGATCCTCGAAGCGCTCCAGCGCCACCGTCTCGCCGGTGGACCAGGCGCCCTTGACGAACTGCACCATGCCGACGCGCATGCCGTGGCCGACGGCGCGCATCATCAGGCCGAAGGCGGCGGTGGACTTGCCCTTGCCCTTGCCGGTGTGGACCATCAGCAGGCCCTTCTCCACCGTCTTGGAGGCGAGAGCGCGCTCCTGCAACGCCTTGCGCCGCTTCATCTTCTCGGCGTGGCGGCGGTTCAGGTCTTCGGTGTCGGTCATACGGGAGTTCCCTTCACGAACATCGGCAGACCGGCGACGGTCAGCACGACGCGCGGCGCCACGGCCGCGATGGATTGGTGCAGGCGGCCGACATGGTCGCGGAAGCGGCGCGCCAGCGCATTGTCGGGCACGATGCCCATCCCGACCTCGTTGGAGACCAGGACCACCCGGCCCGGCAGAGTCGGCAGAAGCTCCACCAGCGCCGCGCTCTCCGCCGCGACGTCGGCCTCCGCCATCATCAAATTGGTCAGCCACAGGGTCAGGCAATCGACCAGGACGCCGGTGCCCTCGGCGGCATGGCGGCGCAGGACCCCGGTCAGGTCGCGCGGCTCCTCCACCGTCGTCCAGTCGGGGCCGCGGTCGTCGCGATGCTTCGCCACCCGCTCCGCCATTTCCGAATCCCACACCTGCGAGGTGGCGATGTAGACGCGCGGGCCACCCAGCGCCGTGGCCAACCCCTCGCCATAGCGGCTCTTGCCCGACCGCGCGCCGCCCAGCACCAGCGTCAGATCGGCGCTCATTCCCCCAACCGTCATTCCCAGGCTGTCCCGTCGCGATGCCGATAGGCGCCGTCGCGCCAGATCATGTCCTCGTCGGAATAGTCGATCTCGTCGCCGGCGCTGCGGTCGCCGACCTCCAGATAGCTGGCCGGGCGGTCGCTGCGGTTGATCAGCCGGTGGCCGTCGGCGACGCCATGCGGGAAGCCGGCGCACATGCCGGCGGTCAGCAGCGTCTCGCCGGCGTCGGTCACCAGCGTCAGTTCGCCCTCCACCACATAGACGAACTCGTCCTGTCTGCTGTGCCAGTGGCGCAGGGCGGAGGAGGCCCCGGGCGCCAGCCGGGTCAGGTTGACGCCGAAATTGCTCAAGCCCAGCGGATCGCCCAGCACCACCCGGTGCCGCCCGGCGACCTGCGCCCGGAACGGCCGCGGATAGTCAGTGGCGCCGGTTTCGGCGGTCAGCGTCGCGGGATCAAGGACCGGTGGGTTCGGCACGGGCGCTCTCCGGTTCTGCAGTGCGGGTCCGGACTGTCGCAAACCGCACCGGCGGCGTCAAACGGCTCAAGTCCCCTTACAGGGCAGGGTTGCCCGCCCCATGGCTGGACAGGTGCCCGTTCGCCCACCATGCTTATTGCAGCGCAAAACAACAACCTGCGATGCGATGTCGACCCTGGAAATTATCAGCCGCCGTCCCACCGGCATGCCGCCCATTAGCACGCCGAAAGCGCCGCCGCTCCTGTTCGTCCATGGCGCCTTCAGCGGCGCCTGGATCTGGGATGCCAAGTTCCTGCCCTGGTTCGCCGCGCGCGGGTGGGAAGCCCATGCCGTCTCTCTGCGCGGCCATGGCAACAGCGAAGGGCGCGACCGGCTGCATGATTTCGGCATCGCTGATTACATCGATGACGTGCTGGAGGCGGCAGATCGCCTCTCCGCGCCGCCGGTGCTGATCGGTCATTCGATGGGCGGCATGGTGGTGCAGCGCGCGCTGGCGAAGCGCCGCTTTCCCGCCGGCGTGCTGATGGCGTCCGCCCCGCCCTACGGCCTGCTGTCCTCCACCATGGGGCTGGCCTGGCGCTCGCCCTATGTGTTTCAGCAGATGTCGATGCTGATGACCTTCGGCGAGAAGGCGATCGACCCCGACGCCATCCGCCGCGCTATGTTCTCCGACAAGATGCCGCGCGCCGAAGCCGCCAAGTACGAGAGCTACCTGCAGGAGGAATCGCGCCGCGTCCTGCTGGACATCGGCGGCTGGATCCCCTTCCCCGTCCTGCCGCCGCGCGACATGCCGATGCTGGTGATGGGCGCGGAGGAAGACCTGCTGTTCCCCCGTGCGGAGGTGGTCGCCACCGCCGCGACGCTGGGTACCCAGCCGGTGTTCATGCCGGGCATGGGCCACGCGATGATGCTGGAGCAGGACTGGCAGACGGCCGCCGAGCGGGTCGAGGCGTGGATCACCGCGACGGTGACGGCCGAGGTGGCCTGAGGCCACCCTAAGCCTTGGGCCGCTCCGACCGGGAATAGTTGCTGAAGTGCCCCTCCTTCGCCGCCATCCGGCGGGCGGACTGGACGATGGCGCCGGACTTGCCTTCCGACGCCACGTTCGACAGATGGCGGGTCAGGTCGGCGCTGCCGCAGGATGGGCAGGCGGGCGTCTCACCGAAGCGCACCAGGGTCTCGAACCCATGGTCGCAGGCCTTGCAGCGATAGGAATAAAGCGGCATCGCACCCTCGCGGAACGGATCGCATCGTCCCGAGAATGCCGCAATATCCATAACAATAAAATGGTTTTGTTGCGCCGCACCAAAATCGGTCAGGCGGCAGCCCCGCCGAAATCGAAGCCGGCCGCTTCGACCGCCTGCCGCACCACATCGGCCGGAATGCCGCCGTCGACCACCACGGTGCCGGTGGCGAGGTCGACGGTCACGGCAGCATCGGGGGCCGCCTTGGTGATCGCGTTGGAAACGGAGCGGGCGCAGCCGCCGCAGGTCATTCCATCCACCTTGTACGCATCGGCCATCGTCACGGGGCTCCCCTTTGGGTCGGGTCAGCCGCCGGCATGGTGCGTCCGCACCACCGCGCTGACCGGGACAAGAACGAAGCCACGCTTTTGCACATCCGGCAGCCAGGACGCCAGAGCTTCGATTGTCGCATCATGCGGATGACCGATGGCGACGGCATAGCCCTGCCGCTTCGCCACCTGCTCCGTCTTCGCCAGCTGGGCCTTCACCGCCGCCACTGTCTCCTCGTTGTCGAGGAAGATGTCGCGGCCGACCCAGGGCATCTTCAGCTCCCGCGCCAGCCCGATTCCGGCGCTGTTGGGCGTCGTCCGGCTGTCCAGCCACAGCAGGCCTCGGCGGTGCAGCTCCGCCAGCACCGGCGCCAGCGCCGCCCGGTCGGCGGTGAACCGGCTGCCCATATGGTTGTTCACGCCGACATAGCCGTCAAAGCTGTCGAGCGCGGCGCGGAACCGCTTGACGATCTCACCCTTGTCCAGCGAGACCAGCAGAGCGTTCGGCCCCGGATCGGCCTTCACGCTGGGCTCCATCGGCATGTGCAGCATCAGCTCGTGCCCATTGGCGCGGGCCGCCTTCGATTGGGCCGACAGGTCACGGGCATAGGGCAGCCAGGACAGCGTCAGCGGACCATGCAGCCCGACCATCCGCGCCGAGCGGTTGCGGTCCAGCCCCATGTCGTCAATGACGATGGCGATGATCGGCCTGCCCGGCGGCACCTCGGCCGGCAGCGCGTTCTTGCGCCACAGCGCGGCGTTGCCCGAAGGTGCCTGCACCGGCGGCTGAGCCGGCGGCGCCGGCGGCGGCAGCATCGCCACCGTCGTAGCCGGCGGACGCACCTCAACCTTATCCTGCGCCGGCTTTTCAGGCACCGCATGTTCCGGCCCTTCCGCCGCATGCGCCGGCGCCTCGGCCTTCGCCGCGGGCGGCGAAGGTGGCGTTGCGGGTGGCGCGGAGGCTGGCGCAGGCGGCACCGCGGCCTGCTGAACCGGCGCCTGCGGTGCCTTTTCCCCGCCGGACCGTCCGCCGGTCAACGTGGCGACGCCCATCGCCACGGCGAACACCGCGGCGACCGCAGCCAGAGCCAGAACGAAGGGATTCGACAGAAACGGAGGAAGCGAAGTTTTGCGGGCTTTCGAAGGCGCCTTGCGGGCCATGGTGACGATGTCCATCCTGCGACCGGGGCGCCGCACAGTGGCACCCCACCGCCGCCGCCGCAACCGCCCAAACGGCGCAAAGGGCCGGGGCGGAACCCGTCCTTTCCATACCGCCAAGCCCACCCGGCCAAGCCCACCCGGAAGAGTCCATCCGATGCGTCCCATCTTTGTTACCGCAACGCTCCTGCTGGCGACCACCGCCCCGGCTCAGGCGGCCGGCGGCCTGCAATGCCCGGCCAGCCTGACGGTCCAGGCGCAGCCAGATGCCCCCGGCGGCTGGTCGCCCTACCCCGGCCGCGACAGCCACGGCTTCGCCGGCATCTCTCTGGTCGAGGGCGACCGCGCCAGCGAAATGACCAGCGCCTCGCCCGCCACCCTGGCCCCCGACCGCGAGGTCCGGCGCGGCCGCAGCATCGTTCAGGTCTGGGAGTTCACCGGCGCCCGGCGACGGAACATCTTCCTGGTCTGCCGCTATCGCGACACCCAGGCGACGCTCGCAGCCGACCTGCCATCCCATATCCGCCGCTGCACCCTGACGCTGGCGACCGACATCCGCGGGACCGTCCTGGACGACCCGAAGACCCCGCCGCAGCTCGACTGCCGGTGAAGAGGCGAAGTTCTGCGCGGAGGCTGGAAATCCGCCCCCTCAGCGGCTAGGGTGTCCATCGTTGGAACAGGGCCGGAACGGTCCCGACGGTCAGGTGGAAGGCGGAAGGCGCATGCTGCTGCTCATCGATAACTACGACAGCTTTACCTACAACCTCGTCCATTACCTGGGCGAGCTTGGCGCCGACGTGCAGGTCCGCCGCAACGACGCCCTGACGGTGCAGGAGGCGATGGATCTGCGCCCCGACGGCATCGTGCTTTCCCCTGGCCCCTGCGATCCCGACCGCGCCGGCATCTGCCTGCCCCTGATCGACGCCGCCGCCAAGGCCCGCCTGCCGCTGTTGGGCGTGTGCCTGGGCCACCAGTCCATCGGCCAGTCCTTCGGCGGCCGGGTGATCCGCGCGCCGGTGCCGATGCACGGCAAGGTCGACAACATCCTGCACCAGGGCCGCGGCGTGCTCGCCGGCCTGCCCAGCCCGTTCCGCGCCACCCGTTACCATTCGCTGATCGTCGAGCGCGAGACGCTGCCCGCCTGCCTGGAGGTGACCGGCGAAACCGCCGACGGCCTCATCATGGCGCTGGCCCACCGCGAGCTGCCGATACACGGCGTGCAGTTCCATCCCGAGAGCATCGAGAGCGAGCACGGCCACAAGATCCTGCAGAATTTCCTGGACCTGACCCGTCCCCGCCCGGAGAACGCGACCCTGGAGACCGCAGCATGAGCGGCGACCTCACTGATATGAAGGCCATCCTGGGCAAGGTCGCCACCGGCGCCGCCCTGACCGAGGCCGAGGCCGGTTTCGCCTTCGACATCATCATGTCCGGCAACGCCACCCCGTCGCAGATGGGCGGCTTCCTGATGGCGCTGCGCGTCCGCGGCGAGACGGTGGACGAGATCACCGGCGCCGCCCGCGTCATGCGCGCCAAGGCAATCCCGGTCGAAGCCCCTCCCGGCACCATCGACACCTGCGGCACCGGCGGCGACGGCGCCGGCACCTACAACATCTCCACCGCCGCGGCGCTGGTGGTGTCGTCCTGCGGCGTGCCGGTCGCCAAGCACGGCAACCGCGCCATCTCGTCGAAGTCCGGCGCCGCCGACGTGCTGGGTTCGCTGGGCGTCAACCTCGACTGCGACTTCGCGCTGGTGCGCAAGGCGCTGTGGGATGCCCACATTGCCTTCCTGATGGCGCCGCGCCACCATATCGCCATGCGCAACGTCGGCCCCACTCGGGTCGAGCTTGGCACCCGCACCGTCTTCAACCTGCTGGGTCCGCTCGCCAACCCGGCGACAGCCAAGCGGCAGGTGCTCGGCGTCTTTTCCAAGCAGTGGGTGGAGCCGCTGGCCCAGGTGCTGAAGCGTCTGGGATCGGAGGCCGCCTGGATCGTCCATGGCTCCGACGGGCTGGACGAAATCACCACCACCGGCCCCACCACAGTCGCCCAGTTGAAGGACGGCGAGGTGACGGTGTTCGAGGTGACGCCGGAGGATGCCGGCCTGCCCCGCGCCCGCATCGAGGACCTGAAGGGCGGCGACGCCCAGGTCAATGCCGAGGCGATCCACGCCCTGTTCGACGGCGTGCATAGCCCCTACCGCGACATCGTCCTGCTGAACGCCGCCGCCGCCCTGCATGTGGCCGGCAAGGCCGCGACGCTGAAGGAGGGTGTGGCGATGGCCGCCGACGCCATCGACAGCGGCGGCGCCCGCGACCGCCTGCGCCGGCTGGTCGCCATCACCAACGAGGCAGTGGCCTGATGAGCGACGTTCTGACCCGCATCAACGACGACAAGCGCGCGCTGGTCGCCTCCCGCAAGGCCGCCCGCCCGCTGTCGGAGGTGGAGGCCGCCGCGAAGGCCGCCAATGAGACCAACCCGCCGCGCGGCTTCATCCGGGCGCTCGGCGCCGCGGTGGAGGCCGGCCGCTACGGGCTGATCGCCGAGATCAAGAAGGCCAGCCCGTCCAAGGGCCTGATCCGCGCCGATTTCGACCCGCCGGCGCTGGCCCGCGCCTATCGCGAGGGCGGGGCGACCTGCCTGTCGGTGCTGACCGACGAGCCCTATTTCCAGGGCAAGGACGAGTATCTCGTCGCCGCCCGCGCCGCGGTGGACCTGCCGGTGCTGCGCAAGGACTTCATGGTCGATCCCTATCAGATCGTGGAGGCCCGCGCGCTGGGTGCCGACTGCATCCTCATCATCATGGCCTCGCTGTCCGACGCCCAGGCGGCGGAGATCGAGGATGCCGCGATATCCCAAGGTCTGGACGTGCTGGTCGAGGTGCATGACCGCGCCGAGCTGGACCGCGCGCTGCTGCTGAAGACGCCGCTGCTCGGCGTCAACAACCGCAACCTCAAGACGCTCGCCGTCGACATCGCGACGACGGAGGAACTGGCGGCCAATGTCCCGGCCGACCGCATGCTGGTGGCGGAAAGCGGCCTCTACACCCCTGCTGATCTCGCCCGCATGGCGAAGGTCGGGGCGCGCTGCTTCCTGGTCGGCGAATCGCTGATGCGGCAGGCCGACGTGACCGCCGCCACCCGCGCCCTGCTGGCGCCGGTGTGACGCAATGGCAGATGTCGCCATCGCCACGGAGAGTCCGCGTCAGGACGAGGTGATCGCGCTGGTCGCCGCGCTCGACCGCTATCTGCTGGACCTCTATCCGGCGGACACCTGCCATCTGCTCGACATCGGAGAGCTGGAGGCACCGGACGTGCGCTTCTTCGTCGCCCGCAAGGACGGCGTTCCGGTTGGCTGTGCCGCGCTCCGCGTCGATCATTCGGGTGATGGCCCGACCGGCTATGGCGAGGTCAAGCGCATGTATGTCGATCCCGCCGCCCGCGGCCTCCGCATCGGCGACCGCCTGCTCGCCCGGCTGGAGGAGCAGGCACGGGCCGAGGGGCTGACCGCCCTGCTGCTCGAATCCGGCATCCACCAGCACGAGGCGCTGGCGCTCTACCGCAAGGCCGGCTTCACCGACCGTGGCCCCTATGCCTGTTACGAAGACAACGGCGTCAGCGTCTTCATGGAAAAACCGCTTTTGGAGACCGTGCGATGACCGGCTTCACCCATTTCGATGCCGAGGGCAAGGCGGTGATGGTCGACGTCTCCGACAAGGCGGAAACCGAACGCACTGCCACCGCAGCCGCCACCGTGCTGATGCAGCCGGAAACCCTGGCGCTCATCATGCAGGGCGGGGTGAAGAAGGGCGACGTTCTGTCGGTCGCCCGACTGGCCGGCATCATGGGGGCGAAGCGCACGCCGGACCTGATCCCGCTGTGCCACCCGCTGATGCTGACCTCGGTCAAGGTCGACCTCTCCTGCGATCCCGCCCGCAACGCCGTGGACGTGACCGCCACCTGCAAGCTGAAGGGCCAGACCGGCGTGGAGATGGAGGCGCTGACCGCCGTCACCGTCGCGGCGCTGACCGTTTACGACATGTGCAAGGCGGTTGACCGCGGCATGACCATCACCGACGTCCGCCTGCTGCACAAGGCCGGCGGCAAGAGCGGCAAATGGGGCGCGTCCTCCACCGCCAGCCCATCCGCAGGAGCGTAATCCGATGATCTCCGTCGCCGAGGCGCGCGCCCGCATCCTGTCGGCCTTCGCCCCTCTGCCGGCGGAGACCGTCGCCCTGCCCGACGCGCTGGGCCGCGTGCTGGCCGAACCGGTGATTGCCCGGCTGACCCAGCCGCCCTTCCACGCCGCCGCCATGGACGGCTGGGCGGTGCGCGCCGCCGACATCGCCGCCGCGACCGCCGACACGCCCGTTCCCCTGCGCCGCATCGGCGAATCCTCCGCCGGCCATGCCTTCGACGGCCCCGTCGGCCCTGGTGAGGCGGCGCGCATCTTCACCGGCGCGCCCCTGCCCGACGGCACCGATGCCGTGGTGATGCAGGAGGATTGCAGCGCCGACGACGCCACTGTGCAGATCGGCCGCGCCGTAGTCGTCGGCCGCTTCGTCCGCGAGGCGGGCTTCGACTTCACCCTCGGTCAGGAGCTTCTGCCGAAGGGCCGCCGCCTGACTGCCCGTGACATCGCGCTGGCCGCCGGCGGCAATGTCCCCTGGCTCTCGGTCCATCGCCGGCCGCGCATCGCCATCCTCGCCACCGGCGACGAGATCGCCCTGCCCGGCGACCCGCTGGGGCCGAGCCAGATCGTCAGCACCAACGCGCTCGGCCTCTGCGCCCTCGTCACCGCCCAGGGCGGCCTCGCCCACAATCTGGGAATTGCCAAGGATACGCCGGAGAGTGTGGCGGCCTTGGCGAAGGGGGCCGCAGGGTGCGACCTGCTGGTCACCACCGGCGGTGCCGCCCATGGCGAATACGACCTCGTGCGCGACGTGCTGGCCGAACGCGGCGTGGCGCTGGAGGTGCAGACCGTGGCGATGCGGCCGGGCAAGGCGCTGATGTTCGGCCGCGCCGGATCGGTGCCGCTGCTGGGTCTGCCCGGCAATCCGGTGTCCACCGGCGTCACCGGCGTGCTGTTCCTGCGCCCGATCCTGCGCCTGCTGCAGGGTCTGCCGCCCGAGGACGACCGCCTGCCGCTGCGCGCCCGCCTGACCACCGCGCTGAAGGCCAACGACCGGCGGGAGGAGTATCTCCGCGCGACGCTTGCCGCCGGCCCCGACGGCGTCCTGACCGTCACCCCCTTCGCTCGGCAGGACAGCGCCATCACCACGCTCTACGCCCAGGCCGATTGCCTGATCCCCCGCCCACCCAACGCCGACCCCGAGCCGGCCGGGGCCATGGTGACCGTGCTTCCCCTGACCGATGGAGCGCTCAGCATCTAGACTTGGGACACCCCCCGGACGGCGGATGGAACAGTTGAACAGCATCCCGAAAACTGTTTCACGCTGTTCCAAATGTTCCGTTCAAGTTCTAAAAGAAGCCGATGGGGGGCTTGACGCGCGGCAGGAACCAAACTAGAACATGGAGGCAACGTTTGGTTTTTGTTCCATCTTCAGTCTGGCGACGGCCGGGAGGCATCCATGCTCACGCGCAAGCAGCACGAATTGCTGCTGTTCATCCACGAACGGCTCGGCCAGGGCGGTGTCTCGCCGTCGTTCGACGAGATGAAGGACGCCCTGGGGCTGAAGTCCAAGTCGGGCATCCATCGCCTCATCACCGGACTTGAGGAACGCGGCTTCATCCGCCGCCTGCCCCACCGTGCCCGTGCGCTCGAAGTTCTTCGCCTGCCGGAAGGCCTGGACGCCGCCCGCAGCCGCGCCGCCGCCAAGCCGAAGTTCCAGCCCAACGTCATCAAGGGCGATTTCGTCTTCGCCGGCCGCGACGCCGCTCCGCCCGCCCCGACCCCGGCCGCCGCCAACGAGACGGTTCAGCTCCCGCTCTACGGCCGCATCGCCGCCGGCACGCCGATCGAAGCCCTGCGCGACAACAGCGCCTTCGTCGACGTCCCCGTCTCGATGCTGACCGCCGGCGACCATTACGCGCTGGAGGTTTCCGGCGATTCGATGATCGAGGCCGGCATCCTCGACCACGACACCATCATCATCCAGCGCTGCGACGCGGCGGAGAACGGCACCATCGTCGTCGCCCTGGTCGATGAAGGCGAGGTGACGCTGAAGCGTCTGCGCCGCAAGGGCAACACGGTGGCCCTGGAACCCGCCAACGCCGCCTACGAAACCCGCATCTTCGGCGCCGACCGCGTCCGCGTGCAGGGCAAGCTGGTCGGCCTGGTCCGCAAGTACTGAGGCCGTTGCCCCCTCCCCAACCCTCCCCCACCTTCGGTGGGAGAGGGAGCGAGTGGCGGCGCAGCGGAGTTCCCTCTCCCGCGAAGCGGGGGAGGGTTAGGGTGGGGGTAACAGCGCCTCTCACCTCCCCCCGGTCCAAGGCCGATCCCCCCTAAGCCCCCGCACCGTCTCCACCCGGACACCCCCGGCCGTCACCGTCAGCGTATGCGCCCCTTCTTGCCGCAGCGCCCACCGGTCGATCACCACTCCGGCCCGGCACCCGCGCGCTACCGCCGCCGTCACCACCGCATCCGCCGCGCCACAATCCTCGTCCAGCGCGTCCGGCAGCCGCGGCAATGCCAGCGTCTTCCCACGCACGCGATACAAGCACCCCAGCGCATCGCAACTCAGCGACCGCCCGCCCTCGCTCCATCCGCCCGCCGCCGGCCAGGGCTCCGCCGCTGTCCGCTCCCCATCGCGTTCCCTCCAGGTCTCGGTCAGCCGCCCGCCGCCCTTGCCCGAGCCACTGAGCCGCCCGTCCGGCAGCCTCACCGCCACCACCGTCCCGTCCCCCGCCACCAGCACATCCGGCCGTTCGACCAGCATCGGCGAGGCCAACCCCGCCAGGATCGGCAGCATCCCCAACCAGCGCCACCGCCGCGTCCACACACACAGCCAGAGCCCGCCCGCCACCAGCGCGGCGAACCCCTCCACCGGCATCGCCGGCACCGTCAGCGATGCCCAGGGCAACCGGCCGAAGAACTCCGCGGTCCAGATCACCGCCCGGTCACCCCAGTTCATGGCGATCAGCGCCGGCGCCTCCAGCCCGATGGGCAGCAGCGCGTAGGCGATCAGGCTCCACGGCATGACCCAGAAGGACGTGATGGGAATCGCGATCAGATTCGACAGCACGCCATAAAAGGCGATCTGCTGAAAATGGAAGAGCGAGAACGGCAAGGTCGCCAGCGTCGCCACCACGCTGGTCAGCAGGATTCCGCCGACATAGAACAGCCCGCGCACAAGCCATCCCGCGTCGCGTCGCCATTCCGCCAGCTTGACACTGCCACGCTCGAACGCCGCGATCAGCGCCACCACCGCGGCGAATGACATCTGGAAGCTGGGTCCCAGCATCCCCTCCGGGTCCATGGCGATGGTGACCAGCCCGGCGAAGGCGACCAGCCGCATGCTCAGCGGATGGCGGTCCAGCATGATCGCCCCCATCACCATCCCGGTCATCAGCACCGACCGCACCGTCGGCAGCGGCGCCCCGACCAGCAGCGTATAGGCGAGCGCCGACACAATCCCGAACAAAGCCGCGATCTTCTTGATCGGCCATCGCAGCGCGATATAGGGCACCGCCGCCATCAGCGCCCGCACCACATAAAACAGGATGCCAGCCGCGATGCCGACATGCAGGCCGGAAATCGACAGAAGATGCGCCAGCCCGCTGTTGCGGAAATCATCCAGCGTCGCTTCGGGAATGCCAAACTCCTCGCCGTTCAGCAGCGCCGTGGTGACGCTCGCCTCCACCGGGTCGCCGATCGCCGCCGCGACGCGCTCCGCGATGGCTCCCCGCGCCCGCTCGAAGGCGATGGCAACCGTGCTCCATCCCGTCACCGGCGGCGCCTCCACCTGTTCCACCGCCCCTGTGGCAAAGCCGGTCCCACCCAGACCCATGAACCAGGCCCGCCGCTGGAAGTCGAAGGCACCGGGTTCCGCCGGCGCCTGCGGCGGCAACAGCGTCGCCCGCAGCCGGACCACCGATCCCGGAGCGGGAGCGGGGTTGCGGTCGGACAGGCGGATTCTCAAGGCCGCCGGCATCTGCTCCGGTGCCAGTCTGCTGACCGTTACCTCGCGCAACGTGATGCGCACCGCACCCGGCCGCCGCTCCACCGCCATCACCCGCCCGGTGACGGTGGCACCCGCGATGCTTCGGGTCAGGACCGGCGCCGCCATGCGCGCCGTATGCGCCTGCGCCACCAGGAATCCGGCCGCCACCATCAGCAGAGCCATCGCCACTCCGGCCAGTGCGAACCGGCGCCGCACAGCCAACAACAGAATCACCGCCCCGCCGACCGCCGCGAGCCCGCCCCACCAGACCGGCTCCTGCCGCAACCAGAAATACAGCGACACCCCCGCCCCAAAAGCGACGGGCAGCCACAGAACCCAACGCTCCCCCTCGGCTCCTGCCAACGCCGCGAGTCGCCTGCCGGCGCGCGCCAACAGGCGCCACCATGGTCCGCTGAGCGCCGGTGGGTTGTCCGTCTCCTCCTCCGGCCAGCCGGCGGCGGTCACCGGCAGCGGCTTCCCGGCGCAGCGATGCCGCCCGCGAGCCCTTCAACGACCGTCCATGCACGCATCGCATTGCCTCCAAGCCGGGTGGCTGTGTTAAACCACGGTGTCGAACCACCGGCGCATCATACCAGCGCCGAACCGGAAATTGAGAGACCGATGACCGTCGTCACCCGCTTCGCTCCGTCGCCGACCGGCTTTCTGCACATCGGCGGTGGCCGAACCGCCCTGTTCAACTGGCTGTACGCCCGCAACACCGGCGGCAAGTTCCTGCTGCGGATCGAAGACACCGACCGGCAACGTTCGACCCAGGCGGCGGTGGACGCCATTCTCGATGGGCTGAAGTGGCTGGGGCTCGACTGGGACGGCGACGCCGTCAGCCAGTTCGAGCGCAAGGACCGTCATGCCGAGGTGGCGCACCAGATGCTGGCCGCCGGCAAGGCCTATCGCTGCTATTGCAGCCCGGAAGAGCTGGAGGAAATGCGGGCCGCCCAGAAGGCGGCCGGGCAGCCGATGCGCTATGATGGCCGCTGGCGTGACCGTCCCGAGTCCGATGCCCCTCCGGGCGTTGCTCCGGTGATCCGGCTGAAGGCGCCGCAGGAGGGCCAAACCGTCCTGAACGACCTCGTCCAGGGCGAGGTGACGGTGCAGAACGCCCAGCTGGACGACCTGATCCTGCTGCGCGCCGACGGTACCCCGACCTATCTGCTGGCTGTGGTGGTCGACGACCACGACATGAACGTCACCCACGTCATCCGCGGCGACGACCATCTGACCAACACCTTCCGCCAGATCCAGATCTTCAACGCCATGGGCTGGGATCTGCCGCGCTTCGGCCACATCCCGCTGATCCATGGCCCCGACGGCGCCAAGCTGTCCAAGCGTCACGGCGCGCTGGGCGTCGATGCCTACCGCGACATGGGCTATCTGCCGGAAGCGGTCCGCAACTATCTGCTGCGGCTCGGTTGGTCGCATGGCGACGACGAGATCATCTCGACCGAACAGGCCATCGAGTGGTTCAACCTGGAGAGCATCGGCCGCTCGCCGTCGCGCTTCGACTTCGCGAAGCTCGAGAATCTGAATGCCCATTACATGCGGCTTGCCGAAGATTCCCGGCTGCTCGGCCTGATCGCCCCGCGCCTGGAGGCGGAACTCGGCCGCGGCCTGAGCGATAGCGAACGCGACCTTCTGACGCGGGCTATGAACGGCCTGAAGCAGCGCGCCCGCACCGTGGTCGATCTGGCGCAGAGCGCACGCTTCTATGTCGCGCCGCAGCCGCTCAGCTATGACGAAAAAGCGTCCGCGCTGCTGGACGAAAAGGGCCGCAATCTGTTGAAAGAACTGGCGGCTGCCTTCGCCGAAGAGCCGGAATTCACCGCCGCTGCGCTGGAATCGCAGGTTCGCGCCTTCGCCGAGGCACGGGGCGAAAAGCTGGGCAAGGTGGCTCAGCCGTTGCGCGCCGCGCTGACCGGATCGACGGTGTCGCCGCCGATCTTCGAAGTGGCCGAACTGCTGGGCCGCGAGGCAACGCTTTCTCGCATCCGCGATGCAGCGGGTGCAGCATAATGGTCACTTCCGTGCGTTGCCATCGGGCAGCCTTGGAACTATGCTGCGCCGACGAAAAAAGGGCGCCAAGCCCGACCCTCAACGATAAGGACGTGCCGAGATGACCCAGACTGAGGACGGCAAGGATACCGTAACCCTCATCGACAATAAGACGGGCAAGCAGGTCACGATGCCGGTCCTGCACGGCAGCGTCGGGCCGAGCGTGATTGACATCCGCAAGCTCTACGCCGAGACCGGCCACTTCACCTACGATCCGGGCTTCACCTCGACGGGCAGCTGCGAATCGCAGATCACCTACATCGACGGCGACGAAGGTGTTCTGCTGCACCGCGGCTACGCCATCGACGACCTGGCCGAACATTCGACCTTCCCGGAAGTCTGCTTCCTCCTGCTCAACAACCACCTGCCGACCGCGGCCGAGCGCACGGAGTTCGAGAACATCCTGCGCCGCCACTCGATGGTGCACGAGCAGCTGACCAAGTTCTACAGCGGCTTCCGCCGTGACGCCCACCCGATGGCGATCATGTGCGGCGTCGTCGGCGCCCTGTCGGCCTTCTACCACGACTCGCTGGACATCAACGATCCGCAGGCGCGCAAGATCGCCGCGCACCGCCTGATCGCCAAGATGCCGACGATCGCGGCCATGGCCTACAAGTATTCGACCGGCCAGCCCTTCATGTATCCGCGCAACGACCTGTCGTATGCGGAGAACTTCCTTTACATGACCTTCGGCACGCCCTGCGAGCCGTTCAAGGTCAACCCGATCCTGTCCAAGGCGATGGACAAGATCTTCATCCTGCATGCCGACCATGAGCAGAACGCCTCGACCTCGACCGTCCGTCTGGCCGGTTCGTCGGGCGCCAACCCGTTCGCCTGCATCGCCGCCGGCATCGCCTCGCTGTGGGGTCCGGCCCATGGCGGTGCGAACGAAGCCGTTCTGAAGATGCTGGAGGAGATCGGCTCGGTGGATCGCATCCCCGAGTTCGTCCGCCGCGCCAAGGACAAGAACGACAACTTCCGCCTGATGGGCTTCGGCCACCGGGTCTACAAGAACTACGATCCGCGCGCCCAGGTCATGCGCCAGACCTGCCACGAGGTCCTCGGCGAGCTCGGCATCAAGGACGAGCCGCTGCTGGACATCGCGATGGAGCTGGAGAAGATCGCCCTGTCGGACGAGTACTTCATCGAGAAGAAGCTCTATCCGAACGTCGACTTCTACTCGGGCATCATTCTGAAGGCGATGGGCTTCCCGACCAGCATGTTCACCGTGCTGTTCGCGTTGGCCCGCACCGTCGGCTGGATCAGCCAGTGGAAGGAGATGATCGAGGACCCGGTGCAGAAGATCGGCCGTCCGCGTCAGCTCTACACCGGCCAGACCAAGCGGCCGTTCGTGCCGCTAGCCGAGCGTGGCTAACCGGCCCACAGCCCACATCGGAATGGGCGGCTCCAACGGAGCCGCCCAAGACCCGACTGCGTACATCGTTCCGGCCCGGCGGGTGCGTCTGCGCCCGCCGGCCAACGACAACAGGGCGCCGCTCGGTTGGCGCGTCCGCCGCCTGATCGTCTATCTGTTGATCCTGGCACTGATCGCCGGGATCGTCTTCATCTGAGGCAACGCCTCAGTTCTCGCACTCCAGTGCGAAGCCTTCGTCGATCCACCCCGTGATGCCGCCGATCATCAGTTTGACCGGCCGCCCGATCCTCGCGAGCCGCAAGGCGGCGCGATCGGCCCCGTTGCAATGGGGTCCGGCGCAATAGACCACGAACAGCGTGCCATCCGGCCAATCTGCCATCCGACGTACCGTTATCTTGCCGTGTGGCAGGTTCAGCGCTCCGGGCAGGTGCCCACGTGCGAACGCTGCGGGGCCGCGCACGTCGAGCAGGATGAAGTCCGGCGTTCCCGACTTCAGCGTCTCATGAACGTCCCAGCAGTCGGTCTCCAGCGACAGCCGCTTGGCAAAATGAGCCGCCGCCATCTCGGACGGCGCAGCAGGAATTTCGGTGACGAGACTGGGCATGGGGTCCTCGTTGCTGGGGTCCGGTCGGAAGTGATGCCCCCATCATTCCAGTCGCTCCTTCGACTGGAAAGTGGCGCAACCGCCAGCTATCGTGCAGATCATGCCAATCGCCACGCCTCCGCTGGTCGTAGCCCTTGCCTATGACGGCCTCTGCACCTTCGAGTTCGGCGTCGCCGTCGAGGTGTTCGGTCTGTCGCGCCCGGAACTTGGGCCGGATTGGTACCGCTTCGCAGTCGCCGCCCTCGATGCCGGACCGCTGCGCGCGGTGGGCGGCATCCGCGTGGAAGCCGATGGCGGGCTCGACCTGCTCGACCAGGCCGATATCATCATCATTCCCGGCTGGCGCGGCGCGCGGGAGCCAGTACCGGGCGACCTGATCGCTGCGCTGCACCGGGCCGACAAGCGCGGCACGCGCGTCCTGTCGATCTGCTCCGGCGCCTTCGTTCTTGCCGCCGCCGGGCTTCTGAACGGACGCCGGGCGACCACGCACTGGCGATATGCCGCGACGCTCGTTGAACTCTACCCCGATATTCGGGTGATGCCCGACGTGCTGTATGTGGACGAAGGCAACATCCTGACCTCAGCCGGCAGTGCAGCCGGCATCGACCTCTGTCTGCATCTGGTCCGCCGCGATTTCGGATCGGAGGCGGCGAACAGCGTGGCCCGCCGTCTGGTCGTCCAACCCCACCGCGAGGGCGGACAGGCACAATTCATTGAAGCACCGGTGCCGACCGCCCGCGAAGGAGCCCGCTTGGCCCCCCTGCTCGATCATTTGCGGGAAAGGCTGGCGGAGGTACACAGCCTGTCCGGCATGGCGTCGCAGGCGGGGATGAGTGTCCGCACCTTCCTGCGCCGGTTCCAGTCCCTCACCGGCACCACCCCTGGCGACTGGCTGCTGACGGAGCGACTGGCGCGCGCCCGTGACCTTCTGGAAACGAGCAGCCTGCCGGTGGAGGAGGTGGCGACCCTGACCGGCTTCGGCTCCGCCGCCACCCTCCGTCACCATTTCCGCCGCCGGCTCGGACTCAGCCCGGCCAACTACCGCGAACGTTTCCGCCGTATGGCCGGGCCCGCGCCAACGAAAAAGGGCGCAGCCGTCACCGACCACGCCCCTCCTCCTAACCTTTGACCCAATGACCTTAGACCCAATGGCCGGTCACTTCCTCTCGATCAACTCCACCTTGTAACCATCCGGGTCTTCGATGAAGGCGATGACTGTGGTGCCATGCTTCATCGGACCCGGCGGGCGCGGAATCTTGACACCTTCCGCCGCCAGCTTCTCGCAGGTCGCATAGATGTCCGGTACGCCGAGCGCAATATGACCGTAGGCAGTACCGATCTCGTACGGTTCCTTCTGATCCCAATTGTGGGTCAGTTCAAGGACCGCAGTGTCGGACTCTTCGCCATAGCCGACGAAGGCGAGGGTGAAGCGGCCGCCCTCATAGTCATTGCGGCGCAGCAGCTTCATGCCGAGCAGCCGCGTGTAGAAGTCGAGCGACTTCTCCAGGTCCAGCACGCGCAGCATCGTGTGCAGCAGACGGAATTCACTCATGATCTCTGATCTCCCATTCAGGGTTTGCCCTCTGGGGGCCTGTTCAAGCGTCGCTCCGCAACGACGTTCAGGATCGTACGGGCAGCCCGTTCGCTGGGCGGAGTGTCGCCTTGCCCCAGCCAGCGGGCCACCTCGGCAACGCCATCGATCTGCGCCTGACGTGCCGCCGGATCATCCAGCAGGCGGCCCAGTTCGGTGGCCAGTCTATCCGGCCGGCAATCCTGCTGCAGCAGTTCGGGAACCAGCATCCGATCGAGCATCAGGTTGACGAGGTTGACGTATTTCACCCGGATCAGCCGCCGATAGAGCGCGACCGTAACCGGGTTCAGCCGATAGGCGATGACCGTCGGCAGCCGCGCAAGAGCCAACTCCAGAGAAACGGTGCCGGATGCGGCGAGTGCCGCTTCCGCCGCGGCGAAGGCATCGTATTTTTCGGCGTCGCCTTCCACCAACACGGTTCGGACCGGCCAGTCGGCGATCGCCGCCGCCACCCGGTCGCGTACCGTGGCCACTGTCGGCACCACCGCCACCAAAGTCGGGTGGGTGGGTTGCAACCGCTCCAGCGTTGCCCGGAAATCCGGCAGCAGCCGCGACACTTCGCCTTTGCGGCTGCCGGGAAGAACCGCGACCACGCGGTCGGTCGATGCAATCCCGTGACGATTGCGGAAGCCGGCACCATCGCCCTTCCCCGCCCCGCCCTCGACCACAGAATGGCCGACGAAGGTACAGGCCAACCCCTCCCTCTCGAAATAGGGCGGCTCGAAGGGAAGGACAGCAAGCAGATGATCGTAGATGGCGGCATATTTCGCCGCACGCTTCGGCTTCCAGGCCCAAACCGTCGGTGCGACATAGTGGATCAGCGGGATGGCGGGTGCCGCCGCACGCACCTTCTTCGCCACGCGCACGGTGAAGCCCGGCGAGTCGATGCCAACCACGGCGTCGGGACGTACACGGATGATCTCCGCGACCGTCTGGTCGATGCGACGGATCAGGTTGGGCAGGTGCGGCAGCAGTTCGAAGATGCCGAACAGGGTCAGTTCCGCCATGGGAAAGAGGCTGACCAGCCCCTCCGCCATCATCTTCTCGCCGCCGATGCCGACGAACCTCACCTTTCCGCCGGTCAGCCGCTTGGCCGCAGCTATCAGCCGGGCGCCCAGCGCGTCGCCGGACGGCTCGCCGGCGATCAGGAACAGTGTCGGACCGCCGTCCGCCGCAACTGGGTCGTTCATTGCGGAATCTCGATGCCGACAACGAACAGGCCGAGGCGATCTGCTGCCTCGGCCACCGCAGGTCGGTCCACCAGCAGGCTGCCGCCAGCCTCAACCGCGATCCCCCGCAGACCGGCCGCCGAAGCCTTTTCCACTGTGGTGACGCCCATGGTGGGAAGGTCGACGCGGCGATCCTGCTTCGGCTTCCTCACCTTGACCAGCACGCCACCGGGCCCCGGACGCGCCAAGGCGGCACAGCGATCGAGCATGGCGTCGGTTCCCTCGATCGCCTCGATCGCCAGTACGATTCCCTGCTGAACCACCGCACCCTGGCCGACGTCCAACGCCCCTATTGCGCGGGCGACCTCGACCGCACGGGCAATGTCCCGCTCCGCGTCCGCGTCGGGCGCGAGACGGCCGACCGGTCCGGCAACAGTCAGCAGATCCTTCAACAGATCATGCAATCCGACCACGCGGAACCCATCCTCCTCGACTTCGCGCACGACGGCGCGCAGCAAGCCGTCATCGCCGAGCGCGCGGGTGCCGACGCGGGCAAGGAAACGCGCGGTGCGCCAGTCCGGCATCAGTTCGGTGAAGGAGGGACGCTTCACCGGTCCGGCGAGAACGACCTCTCCCACGCCCTCCTCGTGCAGACGCCGCAGGATCGTGCCGGCGGCACCGAAGCGGCTCCAAACATGGGGCACCCCGGCAACCGTCTCGGGATCGGTGTGTCCATCGAAGGCCACGATGAAGACCTCACGCCCCTGCCCACGCACCGCATTGGCGATGCGGGCCGGGAGCGTACCGCCGCCGGCCAGGATCGCCAGCTTCGGACCCGCTGCCGGTAATCCGGTGCTCTGTCTGGTATCGGCCATCGGCCGGTCGCCTCAGCTCTCGCGCGGCTGGCAGAGAGACCGGGCTTCCTTGGCCCGGATGAACGAGAGAACGTCCGAAATCAGCGCACGCTCGCCGAAATCGCGACCGACCTCATCCACCCGCTCGGCGAAGGTCCCCTCCGGACCGAACAGCATGCGATAGGCCGCGCGAAGCGCGTGGATGTCATCCTTCTTGAAGCCGCGGCGTTCCAGACCGACCAGATTCAAGCCGGCCAGCCGGGCACGGTCGCCCATGACCAGGCCGAAGGGGATCACGTCGTTCTCGACTCCCGACATGCCGCCGATCATGGCGTGGGAGCCGATGCGCACGAACTGGCGCACCGCCGACAGCCCGCCGATGATGACATAGTCACCCAGCGTGACATGACCGCCCAAAGTGGCGTTGTTGGCCATGATGACATGGTCGCCGACGATGCAGTCGTGGGCCACATGCGAGCCCATCATGAACAGCCCGTCGTCACCGACGCGGGTGATCATGCCGCCGCCCTCGGTGCCCGGGTTCATCGTCACATGTTCGCGGATCTGGTTGCGGGCGCCGATGACGAGTTCCGACGGCTCGCCATGGAACTTCAGATCCTGCGGCCGGTGCCCGATGGACGCGAAGGGATAGATGACGGTTTCGGCGCCGATGCTGGTTCGCCCATCGACCGCAACATGAGAAACCAGCCGAACGCCGTCGCCCAGCGTCACGTCGGGACCGACGACGCAGAAGGGGCCGATGCTGACCCCCTCCCCCAGCTTGGCCGCGGGATCGACGATGGCGGACGGATGGATGGTAACGGTCATTTTTCGTCCAGGATCATGGCGGAATAGACGGCTTCAGCGACGAGGACGCCATTGACCTTGGCCTCGCCCTTGAACTTCCACACGTTGGCACGCTGACGCTGCTTGGTGACGTGGATGTGGATGGTGTCGCCGGGGGTGACGGGGCGGCGGAAGCGAGCCTCGTCGACGGTCATGAAATAGACCAGCTTGCCTTCGGCGTCGGGACCCAGGGTCGCCACGACCAGCACGGCGGAGGTCTGGGCCATCGCTTCGATGATCAGCACGCCGGGCATGACCGGGCGCGACGGGAAGTGGCCCTGGAAGAATGGCTCGTTGATCGTGACGTTTTTCACGCCGGTGGCGCCTTCGCCCAGCGTCACATCGATCACCCGGTCGATCATCAGGATCGGGTAGCGATGCGGGATCATCTTCATGATCCGCATGATGTCGATGTCGTCGATCTTATTGCTTTGCGCGTTGTTGTCCGCCGTCACGTCCATTGCCCGGCCGCCCGCCTTTCCACCAACCGATAGGGTTCATCGCTCCCAAAACAGGGAACGGGCACCGCCGCCCGATAAGGAACGCCGGTGCCTTATTGTTTGCTCCGCCTTCTTGCCCCATTTCCGCGGCGACCGCAACCGCCGAACCCAGAAACGGAACAGGGCCGCCACCGTCCCCGCTCGGGATGGCGACGGCCCTGTTCAGACCAGCATCACTGCTTGGGGACGTTCAGCGCGACCTGCGGCAGCTTCTTGTTCACGCGCTCCATCACCGCGTCGGTGACGTCGAGCTGCGTGTCGACCAGAACGAACTGCTGGCGGGCCAGAACGAGATTGGCGCCGCGCTCGCGGGAGATGTCGGCGACCACCTCGACCATCGTCTTGTGAACGACGGCCATCGCTTCGTTCAGGCTGGTCTCCAGAGCGCGCTTACGGTTCTGGACCGTCTTCTGCACGTCGGCGACCTGCTTTTCGAAATCGCGGCGCTTGTTGGCGAGAGCTTCCGGCGACAGGACGGTCTGCTGCTTGCGCAGTTCGTCCTCGTTCTTGCGGAGCTTGTCCTCCAGCGCGGAGATTTCCTTCTGGTAGGAATCACGCAGCGATTCGAAGGACTTGGTGATGCCCTTCGACGCGGCGGATTCCTGCATGATCTTCTGGACGTCGATCACGGCGATGACAGGCGCCTTGAGCTCCGCACCCGGACCCGGAACTTCGGCCTTCGGGGCGTCGGTCTTGGGTGCCGATTGGGCCGGAGCCGCCTGGGCCATGGCCGAGTTCGCGGCAAAGAGGAGACCGGCAGCCGTAATGGCCGACAGAGCGGCGACGCGGAACGGCGTCTTCGACAGGGTGGATTGCATCTTAGAACCTGGTTCCGAAGCTGAAGCGGATAAGCTCTTTCTTGTCGTAGCCTTCCTTGCGGATCGGCAGGGCGACATCGAGCCGGATGGGGCCGAACGGCGACTTCCACGACACGCCGGTGCCGATGGAGACGCGGATGCTCTCGTCATCCTTCACGTTCGGATCGCTGATATCGGCCTTGCCCAGCGTGCCGACATCGGTGAAGGCATGGCCGAGCAGACCGAATTCCTCCGGCAGGCCGAAGGGGAAGCTCATTTCCACCGAGGCGCGGGCATAGCGCGTGCCGCCCAGCGCGTCGCCGGTCGAAATATCGCGCGGGCCGATACCGGCGGTGTTGAAGCCCCGCAGGGTGTCGCCGCCGATGAAGAAGCGGTCGCCCAGATCCACCTTCTTGCCGAGGCCGTGGATGTAGCCGATTTCGCCGGTGGTGCTGAGCACCCACTGGTCCTCGCCGAGCGGCAGGTAGTAGCCGGCAGCCAGCTTGTTCCGCAGGAAGCGCACCGACCCACCGAGACCGGCGATGTCATTGGTAAGGCGAATGAAGTAGCCCTCGGTCGGCGTCAGCTTGCTGTTGCGGACGTCGTAGGTCAGCTCCTGGCCGATCAGCGAGGTCAGGCGCTCACCGCGCTGCTCCTGGATGTACTTCGACGCGGTGGTCGGCACTTCCTCGATCAGCGTGTCCTGCAGCTGATAGTAAACGCGCTGGCGCAGACGCTCGGTCAGCGGATAGCCGAGGCGCAGGGCGAAGCCGGTGTTCTTCTCGTTGAAGGAGCTTTCGTCCTGGTAGTTGTAGCGCGTCCGGAAGACGTCGACGCCGGCCGACAGGTCGCGGTCCATGAAGTACGGCTCCGTGAAGGAGATATCGTACAGCTGGCGCCGACCGGACAGCGTAGCACCCAGACGCAGGTCCTGACCGCGGCCGAGGAGATTGCGCTCACGGATCGAGAAGTCGCCCAACGGGCCGTCGGAGGTCGAGAAGCCCGCACCGATGGAGATTTCACCGGTGGACTGTTCGGCCACGTCGACGTTGACGACGGTGCGGTCCGGCGCGCTGCTCTCGGACGTCGTGATGTTCACGCGCTCGAAGAAGCCGAGGTCCTTGATGCGCTGCTCCGACCGCTTCAGCTTCGACGCGTTGAAGGGGTCGCCTTCGGACAGCAGCATCTCTCGGCGGATCACCTTGTCGAGCGTCCGGACGTTGCCGGAAATATCGATGCGGTCGACGAAGGTGCGCGGACCTTCGTTGATCTCGTAAGTGATGTCGATGGTGTGGGTTTCGCGGTTGCGCGAAATCCGCGGACGGACATCGACGAAGGCGTACTGCAGGTCGCCGACCGCGTTGGTCAGCTTCGTGATGGTGTCTTCCACCTTCTGGGCGTTGTACCAGTCGCCTTCGGTGGTGGTGACGCTGTTCTGCAGAACCGCGGGGTCGAGCTGCTTCAGCGAGGTCTTGATGTCGACCTTGCCGAACTTGTATCGTTCGCCTTCCTCAATGGTGAAGGTGATGAAGAAATCCGATTTGTCCGGAGTCAGTTCGGCGACCGCCGACACGACGCGGAAATCGGCATAGCCTTCCTTCAGGTAGTAGCGGCGCAGCAGGTCGCGATCGTAGTTCAGGCGATCCGGATCGTAATTGTCATCCGAAGACAGGAACCGCCACCAGGCGGATTCCTTGGTCTGGATGTTCTCGCGCAGGGTTCCGTCCGAGAAATGCTCGTTGCCGATGAAGGTGATGCCGCGCACGCCGGTGCGCACGCCTTCATTGATCTCGAACACCAGATCGACGCGGTTCTGGTCGAGCTGGATGATCTTCGGTTCGACGGTCGCGCCGAATCGGCCTTGCCGCCGGTAAATCTCCTGGATGCGCTGGACGTCGGACTGGACCCGGGTTCGGGTATAGACCACGCGCGGACGCAACTGGATTTCCTTCTCCAGCGTATCCTTCTCGATGCGCCGGTTGCCCTCGAACGCGATGCGATTGATGATCGGGTTCTCCGCCACCGTCACCACAAGCGTGTCGCCTTCGCGCTTCAGCACGACGTCGGCGAACAGGCCGGTGTTGAACAGCGACTTCAGCGACTGGTCGATCCGGTCGGGATCGAACGGATCGCCGGGCTGGACGGTCAGGTAGGAGCGGACCGTGGAGGGTTCGATTCGCTGGGTGCCTTCGACCCGGATGTCGCGCACCGTACCGCCACTGAACACCTGGGTGACCGTGGACCCGGTGACCGCCTGAGCCCGACCGGGCGAGGCGGCGGTTTGGGCGAGGGCGACAGACACCGTCGTCATGGCGCAGCCGGCCATCAGGCCCGCCACCAGAACTTTGCTCGACACCGGCAAATCACGCTCCCTGGCAAGGGGCTGGCTTTAGGAAACCAGTCCCCGGAAGAAATCGACCACGCGCAATTGAACAAGGTCGTTCCACGTGGCGAAGACCATGAGCGTTAATACCAAGGCCAATCCAATTCGGAAACCGTATTCTTGCGCTCGCGCTCCAAGCGGCCGGCCGAGCAGCTTTTCGACGCCGTAAAAAAGCAGGTGTCCGCCGTCCAGCATCGGAACCGGAAACAGGTTGATGAGGCCCAGGTTCACAGACAGGAACGTCATGAACCAGACCAGCGGATACCAGCCGGATTGCGCCACCTCGCCCGACATCTGGGCGATGCGCAGCGGGCCGCCCAACTCCTCCGTCCCGCGCGATCCCTGGACCATCTGGCCCAGCGCTGTAAAGGTGCCGGTGATCATGCCTGCGACTTCACGTCCCGCCTGCCAGACGGCGGTCACGGGGTCATGACGCATCATGCCGACGCTGCCGCGGCTGATCCCGAGCAGGCCGATCTGGTGAGCATTGCCGAGTCGGTCGGTGACGGTCTGCGACTCCGGCGTGGCGGTCAGGGTCATCACCCGTCCATCACGCTTCAGTTCGATGGCCAGCGGCTCGCCCGGGCGGATCGAAACGATCTGCCGGATCTCTTCGAATCGCTGAACCCCGGTACCGTCGACCGACAGGATCAGATCACCCGGCTGGATGCCGGCGCGTTCCGCCGCACTGCCGGGCTGAATACCACCGACGTCCGGCGGGGTGAAGGACTGACCGGCGGTCATGAACAGCAGGGAAAGAACGACGATGGAGAAGACGAAATTCGCGATCGGTCCGGCCGCGACGATGGCTGCGCGCTGCCCCACCCGCTTGTGGTGGAAGGACACCGCGCGCTCCTCCGCCGACATGGCGGTCAGATGGGCCCCCGGGGTGCTGGCCGGATCGGCATCGCCGAACATCTTGACGTAGCCGCCGAGCGGAAGCGCGCTGAATTTCCAGCGGGTGCCCACCCGGTCGGTGAAGCCGAACAGTTCCGGTCCGAAGCCGATGGAGAAGGTCTCGATCCGCACGCCGTTGCGGCGCGCGATCAGATAGTGACCAAGCTCGTGCACGAAGACGAGCACGGTGAGGACCAGCAGAAAGGCCAGCACCGAGGTCCAGAAACCGCCGATAACGTCCATATCAACCCTTGCGCCTTCCAGCGCCTCGAACGCGGATCATCGGCTGCCAACCGTCGTCGCACCGATGGCCGCAACGCGGCCGGCGGCATCCCGCCTCGCGTCCGCGTCGGCCTCCCGCACGGCGGCGAGATCGCGCAGCGGGCGGTGGGGCAACGCCGTCAACGTCTCCTCGACGATCCGTTCGATGTCGAGGAAGCCGATCCGGCGGTCGAGAAACGCCTGGACGGCCACCTCGTTGGCGGCACTGAGTATAGTAGGAGCGCCCCCCCCGCTTTGCAAGGCGGCCCGGGCCAGCCTCAGCGCAGGGAAACGCACGGGATCCGGAGCCTCGAAGGTCAGCGTCGCCGCCTTGACCAGATCGAGCCGCTCCGCCGGCGTGGCGATGCGGGCAGGCCAGCCGAGCGCATAGGCGATCGGCGTGCGCATGTCAGGCGTGCCGAGCTGCGCCAGAACCGAGCCGTCGACATATTCGACCAGCGAATGGATGACCGACTGCGGGTGAACCAGCACATCGATGCGCTCTTCCGGAATGCCGAACAGGAAGTGGGCTTCGATCAGCTCCAGCCCCTTGTTCATCATCGTGGCGCTGTCGACCGAAATCTTGGCGCCCATGTCCCAGGTCGGATGGGCGACCGCCTGCTCCCGCGTCGCAGCCGCCATGAAGGCGCGATCCCTGGTGCGGAAGGGACCGCCCGACGCCGTCAGGATCAGGCGGGCAACGCTGTCGGTACGGTCGAAATCGAAGACCTGGTAGATGGCGGAATGCTCGCTGTCGACCGGCAGCAGCGTCGCGCCGTGGGCCTTCACCTCCTCCATCATCAGGGCACCGGCGCAGACCAATACCTCCTTGTTGGCGAAGGCGACGATGGCGCCACGCCGCACGGCGGCGAGCGTCGGCTCGAGCCCGGCGGCGCCGACGATGGCGGCCATCACCCAGTCGGCCGGACGCTCTGCCGCGGCGGCAACCGCTTCAGACCCGGCGGCGACCTCGATGCCGGTGCCGGAGAGCAGGCTCTTCAACTCGGCATAGGCGGAGGGGTCGGCGACCACGGCCAAGCGGGCATTCAATTGCCGGGCTTGCTGAGCCAGCAGAGTGACGTTGCGGTTGGCGGTCAGCGCCTCCACCGGGAAGCGCTCCGGATCGCGGGAGACGAGGTCCACCGTCTGCGTTCCGACCGAGCCCGTGGACCCGAGGATCGTTACGCTGCGCGGCGCATCAGGCCCCGCTCCCGCTTTCACCACCATGACAGAACCGATCCAACAGCCGCGTGAAACAGGGCCAGCACCGGGGCCGCGGCCAGAAGCCCGTCGATGCGGTCGAGGATGCCGCCATGCCCGGGAATGAGCTGACCGCTGTCCTTCACATTGTAACGCCGCTTGATTGCCGATTCGAACAGGTCGCCGGCCTGCCCGACCACGGCGACGGCAGCGCCCACCGCCAGAGCGATGTCCGGGCGCGCCGCTCCGAAGGCCAGAGCCACCAGCCAGCCGAAAAGCGCCGACGACGCCATGCCGCCGATCAGGCCGGCCCAAGTCTTTTTGGGGCTGATGCGCGGCGCCAGCTTAGGTCCGCCGATGCTGCGGCCCGCGGCATAGGCCCCGATGTCGGTTGCCCAGATGGCTATGAGGACGAACAGGAAGAGCGACAGCCCGGACTCCGGCAGATCACGCAGCCACATCAGGCCGGCCATGCCGACAGCGACATAAAGCACGCCAAACCCGAGCAGGTTGCGGTCGGCGCCGCCACCCACAATCGCCGTCAGAACGGCGAAGGCAGCCGCCGCCCCCAGCCCTGCGGCCGGGCCGGCGGCGATCTGCGCCATCACTGCCACGAGGATACCGACCGCCGCCATGATGCGGGCCGGCAAGCGGCGGGTGCTGGGAACGATGCTGGTCCATTCGGATACGGCGACCACCGATCCGAAGGCGATCAGGGCATGGAACACCCAGCCGCCAATCCAGACGGCACCCAGCACGACCGGCGCCATGACCAACGCCGACAGGACGCGAACCTTGAGGTCCCCTGCCCTGGATGGCTTAGCCGGCACTGCGAGCGAATCCGGCGTGTCAGCGGGACCCGGCGGTGGTGGCGCCGAAGCGGCGTTCCCGTCGGTGGAACTCTTCAATCGCCGCCTCCAGATCGCGCTTGGTGAAATCGGGCCAGAGGGTGTCGACGAAGACCAGCTCGGCATAGGCCGCCTGCCACAGCAGGAAATTGCTGATCCGCTTCTCGCCGCTGGTGCGGATGATCAGGTCGGGGTCGGGTATGTCGGCAGTGTAGAGCCGCGCCGACAGCGCGTCTTCGTCGATGGCGTCAGGCGACAGACGCCCGGCAGCGACCTCTTCCGCCAGCCGGCGAGCCGCATGGACGATCTCCAGCCGCGAGCCGTAGCTGAGAGCCACCACCAGCGTCATCACCCGGTTGTCGCGGGTCAGGCCCTCGGCATTGTCGATCAGCCGGTTGATGTCCTCGGACAGCCGCGTACGGTCGCCGATCACCCGCAGGCGGACGCCCGCCCGGTGCAGTTCGGCGACTTCGCTGCGCAGGTAGAAGCGCAGCAGACCCATCAGGTCGCTGACCTCTTCCTCCGGCCGGCGCCAGTTCTCCGAGGAGAAGCTGAAGATCGTCAGAGTGCCGATGCCAAGTTCGCGCGCCGCTTCCACGGTGCGGCGGACGGCGTCCACGCCCTTCTTATGACCGGCGGTGCGCGGCAGGCCGCGCGCCTTGGCCCAGCGCCCGTTGCCATCCATGATGATGGCGACATGCCCTGGGGCCGTGTTGGACCGGTTGTCGTCCGCGTCGCGCATTCCGGATCAGACCTGCATGATTTCCTTTTCTTTTTGCGCAAGCGTGTCGTCGACCAGCTTGATGTGCTGATCGGTCAGCACCTGCACCTTGTCCGCCTGGACCTTGTGCTCGTCCTGGGTGATCTCGCTGGCCTTCTCGGCCTTCTTCAAGCCGTCCATCCCGTCGCGACGGATGTTGCGGACGGCGATACGGCACTGCTCGGCGTACTTGTGGGCGACCTTCGCCAGTTCGGCGCGGCGCTCCTGCGTCAGGTCGGGCAGCGGCACGCGGATGACCTGGCCTTCGGCCTGCGGGTTCAGGCCCAGGCCGCTGTCGCGGATGGCCTTCTCGACCGCCTTGATCATACCGCGGTCCCACACCTGCACCGAGATCAGGCGCGGCTCCGGAACGGAGACCGTCGCGACCTCGCGCAGGTGCATGCGGCTGCCATAGGCCTCCACCATCACCGGTTCGAGCAGATTGGACGAGGCGCGGCCGGTGCGCAGACCGCCCAGTTCCTTGCGAAACGAGTCAAGCGCGCCTTCCATGCGGCGCTTCAGATCCGATAGGTCGGGCGCAGCCACGGGCCTACTCCCTTTCTTCCGTTATGATGGTGTGCTTGCCACGGCCCTGCATCACTTCGGCGAAGGCGCCGGGCGTGTGGATCGAGAAGACCAGAATGGGAATGTGGTTCTCGCGCGACAGCGCGATCGCCGAAGCGTCCATCACCTGCAGGTCCTTGGTCAGGACGTCCATGTAGGTGAGGCGTTCGTAATGCTCGGCCGACGGATCCTTCTTCGGATCGGCGGTATAGACGCCATCGACCTGCGTTCCCTTCAGCAGACCGTCACAGCCCATTTCGGACGCGCGGAGCGCCGCGGCGGTGTCGGTGGTGAAGAAGGGGTTGCCGGTGCCGGCGGCAAAAATCACCACCCGGCCCTTTTCCATGTGGCGGACGGCGCGGCGCCGGATATAGGGCTCGCAGACCGTCGCCATGGGAATGGCCGACTGCACCCGCGTGCTGACGCCCATCCGTTCGAGCGCGCTCTGCATCGAGAGCGCGTTCATCACGGTGGCGAGCATGCCGATATAGTCGGCCGAAGCACGCTCCATGCCGCTTGCCGCACCCTTCACACCCCGGAAGATGTTCCCCCCGCCGATGACCAGACAGACCTGGACGCCGAGTGCGATGACCGCCTTCACCTCGTTGGCGATGCGGTTCACCATCTCCGGGTCCAGACCATAGTCGCGCTGACCCATCAGCGCTTCGCCCGACACCTTGAGGAGAACGCGCTTGTAGCGGACGCCCTCGGCCGGCGCGGTGGTCCCGGTGGTTTCGACCATGGGGGGAACGCTCCCTTGCTGTTTCAGAATGCGGCGTACGGACCTTTAGCGTTCGACCTTACCGGTCTCAGCCCTGACCGCCGGCAGCGGCAGCGACCTCGGCGGCGAAGTCCGACTGGGCCTTCTCGATGCCCTCGCCCAGCGCGAAGCGGGTGAAGGCCGTGACCTTGACCGGAGCGCCGATGTCCTTGGCGGCGTTCTCCACCACCTTGCGGACCTTGGTCTCGCCGTCGATCACGTAGGTCTGCTCCAGCAGGCAGACTTCCTCGTAGTACTTGCGGACGCGGCCTTCGACCATCTTCTCGATGATGTTCTCCGGCTTGCCCGAAGCGCGGGCCTGCTCGGCCAGCACATTGCGCTCACGCTCCAGCGACGAGCTGTCGACATCGGCGATGTCCAGCGCGTCCGGGCGGGCAGCGGCGATGTGCATGGCGATCTGCTTGCCGAGGTCGGCCAGCTTGGCGGTGTCGCCGGTCGACTCGAGAGCCACCAGAACGCCGATCTTGCCCAGGCCCGGCGCGATGGCCGAGTGGACGTAGCTGACGACGACACCGGCCGAGACCGACAGGGTGACGGCGCGGCGCAGGTTCATGTTCTCGCCGACGGTGGCGATCAGGCTGGTAAGCTCATCCTGGGCGGTGTGCGAGGTGCCCGGATAGGTGGCGGCCTTCAGTGCCTCGACGTCGCCGGCAGAGGTCAGCGCCAGCTCGGCGGTCTTGGCGGCGAAAGCCTGGAACTTGTCGTTGCGGGCGACGAAGTCGGTCTCGGCGTTCACCTCGACGACGGCACCCTTGGTGCCGGCGGTGGCGACGGCGACCAGCCCCTCGGCGGCGACGCGGCCCGACTTCTTCGCAGCGGCGGCGAGGCCCTTCTTGCGCAGCCAGTCGACGGCGCCCTCGAGGTCGCCCTGCGTCTCGTTCAGCGCCTTCTTGCAGTCCATCATGCCCGCGCCGGTCTTCTCGCGCAGTTCCTTGACGAGCGAGGCGGTAATCTCGGCCATGTTGCGCCCTCTTCCTTCCAAGCGATCCGGCAGGCGGATCGGATTGAGTCACAAAGTCAAAACGGGTGGCAACCCATAAAAAAGCCAGCCCATAAAAAAGGCAGCCGGGCCATAGGTCATAAGGCCCGGCTGCCCTTGAACCGTCAGGGTCAGGCCTGGGCGGTCTCGGCGGCGGCGGCGGTCTCTTCCTCCGGCAGCTGCTCGGCCGGGGCATCCTCGGCGGCGCCGACGTCGATGCCGGCGGCGCTCATCTCGGCCTGCAGGCCGTCAAGCACGGCGCCGACCGTCAGGTCGCAGTACAGCTCGATGGCGCGCAGAGCGTCGTCGTTGCCGGGGATCGGGAAGGCCACGCCGTCCGGATCGGAGTTGCTGTCGAGGACCGCGATGACCGGGATGCCCAGCTTGTTGGCTTCCTTGACCGCGATCGACTCCTTGTTGGTGTCGATGATGAAGATGACGTCCGGCAGGCCGCCCATCTCCTTGATGCCGCCCAGCGCACGCTCCAGCTTGTCGCGCTCGCGGGTCAGCTCCAGGATCTCGCGCTTGGTCAGGCCCGAGGTGTCGCCACCCAGACGCTCTTCCATCTCGCGCAGGCGCTTGATCGACTGGGAGATCGTCTTCCAGTTGGTCAGCATGCCGCCGAGCCAGCGGTGGTTGACGTAGTACTGGCCGCACTTGGCGGCAGCCTCGGCGATGCGCTCCTGGGCCTGGCGCTTGGTGCCGACGAACAGGACGCGGCCACCGCCGGCGACGACGTCACGCACGGCCTGCAGGGCGCGGTGCAGCATCGGGACGGTCTGCTCGAGGTCGATGATGTGCACGCCATTGCGGACGCCGAAGATGTACTGGTTCATCTTCGGGTTCCAGCGACGGGTGTGGTGACCGAAGTGGACACCGGCTTCCAGCAGCTGGCGCATGGTAAAGGTGGGCATGGTCATGTGGAAAAAATCCCTTTTTCCGGTTGCTCCGCCGCGGGCATTGTCGACAGCGCATGGAAACCATGGCTGAAGACACCGGATCGGGCCATCGGAGTAAAACCGAAGGTCCGCCAGCCCGCGTGAGGTTTTGACGACGGCGCTTACATAGCCCCGCACGCGCATGTTGACAAGGAAAAAGGCCACCCGGACCAGCGTCCGGATGGCCTTTTCAGCAAACCGCCAAGGACCGGTAAAAGTTCCTTTACGCCTGCGGCGCAGACGGGGCCGCAACCTTCGGCTTCGGCAGGTCGAGCTTCAGATGCAGCTCCCGCAGGCGGGCAGTGTCGACCGGCGCCGGGGCCTGCATCAGAAGGTCTTCGGCCCGCTGGTTCAGCGGGAAGGCGATGACCTCGCGGATGTTCGGCTCGTCGGCCAGCAGCATGACGATGCGGTCGATGCCAGGGGCGGAACCGCCGTGCGGCGGGGCGCCCAGCTTGAATGCGCTCAGCATGCCACCGAATCGGGCCTCCAGCTCCTCCGGCGGGTAGCCGGCGATCTCGAAGGCCTTGTACATCACCTCCGGCAGGTGATTACGGATGGCGCCGGACGACAGCTCCACGCCGTTGCAGACGATGTCGTACTGGTAGGCCTTGATGTCGAGCGGGTTCATCGTCTCCAGAGCCTTCAGGCCGCCCTGGGGCATGGAGAACGGGTTGTGGCTGAAGATGACCTTGTTGGTCTCCTCATCCAGCTCGTACATCGGGAAGTCGACGATCCAGCAGAAGCGGAAGGCGTTCTTCTCGATCAGGTCCAACTCCTCGCCGATGCGGGTGCGGGCGAGGCCGGCCAGCTTGGCCGCCGGCCCGGGCTGGTCGCAGACGAAGAAGATCGCGTCGCCGTCCTCAAGACCGGCAAGCTCACGCAGGGCTGCCTGAGCGGCCTCCGGCACGAACTTGGCGATCGGACCTTTGCCGCCGCCGGCTTCCATGACGATGTAGCCGAGGCCGGGGGCGCCGAGACCGCGGGCCCAGTCGTTCAGCTTGTCGAAGAAGCTGCGCGGACGGTCGGAGACCTTCGGCGCGCGGATGGCGCGGACGACGCCGCCCTTTTCCAGCGTCTGCTTGAACGCGCGGAATTCGACGTCGTCGCGCTTGAACACCTCGGTCACGTCGGTGATGACCAGGGGGTTGCGCAGGTCCGGCTTGTCGTTGCCGTACTTCAGCATCGATTCGGCGAAGGAGATGCGGCGGAACGGCAGCCCGTCGATGGCCGGCTTCGACTCGCGGCGGAAACCACCGAACTCGTCGAAGATGCCGTGCAGCACCGGCTCGATTGCGGCGAAGACGTCTTCCTGGGTGACGAAGGACATCTCGAAATCGAGCTGGTAGAACTCGCCCGGGCTGCGGTCGGCGCGGGCGTCCTCGTCGCGGAAGCAGGGGGCGATCTGGAAGTAGCGGTCGAAGCCGGCGACCATCAGCAGCTGCTTGAACTGCTGCGGCGCCTGCGGCAGGGCGTAGAACTTGCCGGGATGGTTGCGGCTCGGCACCAGATAGTCGCGCGCACCCTCGGGCGAGGAGGCCGTGAGGATCGGCGTCTGGAACTCGGTGAAGCCCTGGTCGATCATGCGGCGGCGCGCCGAGGCGATCACGCGCGAACGCAGCATGATGTTCTCGTGGATGCGCTCGCGGCGCAGGTCGAGGAAGCGGTAGCGCAGGCGCACGTCCTCGCCGGCATCGGTGTCCTGGTTGACCTGCAGCGGGATCTGCTCCGCCTCGCCTTCGGCGGTCAGTTCGGCGATCTGCAGTTCGATGCGGCCGGTGGGCAGCTTGTCGTTGATGGTCTCGGCCGTGCGCTTCACCACCTTGCCGGTGACGGTGATGACCGATTCCAGCTTCAGCCGGTTGGCGACCTCGAAGGCCGGGTTGGAGGTATCGACCACGCACTGCGTCAGGCCGTAATGGTCGCGCAGGTCGATGAACAGCAGCTGTCCATGGTCGCGCTTCCGGTTCATCCAGCCCGACAGGCGGACGGTTTCACCGGCATTCTCTTCACGAAGCTGGCCGCAGGTGTGCGTGCGGTAGGGGTGCATGGGTCGAAACACCTTGAAAAGGGCGGATTCCGGCGGAAAAAGCGGTTCGACACACCACACCGGACGCGCGCGAAAGTCAAGCCGCGATAGGGTGCAGCGCAGTGTGGCGGGAGCCCGGATGGAACGTTTGGAACAGTATGAAACATCCTGGGCCACCCTGTTCAACCGTTCCATCCGCCGGCAGGCCGGCTGCCGGACCTCAGTTTAACACCCCCATGGCCGTGGGATAAGCGGAGCGGGAAAATCGGGCCGCCGGCCCGGCCGGCATGTCCTTTTGCAACGCGCATCGGCTCCGCGCGTCGGCGGACTTTCGCGCACCCGCACGGTCGTGTATGAAGCAACCATGACGCTCATCACGACAACCGACGCCCTTCAGGCCTTCTGTCAGTCGCTGGCAGGGGCCGAGTACATCACGGTCGACACCGAGTTCCTGCGGGAAAAGACCTATTGGCCGCAACTGTGCCTCGTGCAGGTCGGCGGGCCCGACGGCGCGGTCGCCATCGACCCGCTGGCCGAGGGCATCGACCTGGCGCCGCTGTTCGCGCTGATGAGCGACCCGTCGGTGCTGAAGGTGTTCCACGCCGCCCGCCAGGATGTGGAGATCTTCTGGCACCTGTCCGGCCAGATCCCGCATCCGCTGTTCGACACCCAGGTCGCGGCGATGGTCTGCGGCTTCGGCGAGAGCGTCGGCTACGAGACGCTGGTGACCAAGCTGGCCGGCGCCCGCATCGACAAGTCCAGCCGCTTCACCGACTGGTCGCACCGGCCGCTGACCGACCGCCAGCTGACCTACGCCCTGTCCGACGTCATCCACCTGCGCCCGGCCTATGAGAAGCTGAAGCGCCGCCTCGCCCGCTCCGGCCGCTCGCATTGGCTGGAAGAGGAGATGGCGATCCTGACCGATCCGGCGACCTATCAGGTCGATCCGGAAAGCTCCTACATGCGGCTGAAGGTACGGACCAACAAGCCGCGCTTCATGGCCGTCCTGAAGGAGCTGGCGGCGTGGCGCGAGCGCGAGGCCCAGCGCCGCGACCAGCCGCGCTCCCGCGTGTTGCGCGACGAGGCGCTGCTGGAGATCGCCGCCCACGCGCCGACCACGGTCGACGACCTCGCCCGCACCCGCGGTCTGGGCCGTGGCTTCGCCGAGGGACGCCAGGGCGCCGACGTGCTGGCCGCGGTGCAGGCAGGGCTGGACCTGCCGGACAGCGCCCTGCCCCGCGTCGAACCGCGCGAGGAACCGCCGCCCGGACTGCAACCGATCGTCGAATTGCTGCGCGTGCTTCTGAAGATGAAGTGCGACGAGAACAATGTCGCGGCGAAGCTGGTGGCGTCCTCGTCCGATCTGGAGGCGTTGGCGGCCGATGATCGGGCAGAGATTCCGGCGATGCAGGGCTGGCGGCGCGAACTGTTCGGCAATGATGCACTTGCCCTGAAGCACGGAAAGATCGGACTTGCGGTCATAGACCGTCGCGTCCGCATCGTTCCTGCTGGCGAACCGCGCCACACCACCGATTCGGCCGAATCCGAAACTTGACCTTTTCGGATGGCGTCGCTTCGATGATTGCGGCGCCTTTTGCGGCGGTCCGGGTGCCTCCTGCGCCCGGACTTTAGCCTTAAGGGCTTTTTAAAGAAAGTTACCGTTAAGATCGGTTCGGCTTCGTAGGATCGGACGGATCGGGCATGCCCGGCCTGTTCGCGGGCCGCCGGAATCGGCCGGGCCGAAGCGCCCGGACGGAAAGAAAAAGGCTGCCGAACAACGAGCGGCCGAAGACATGGGTGGTTGGCAGGCGTGACGCTTGTTGTGGGAGTGAGCAAGGTATGAGCAGGTTTGGCGGCAGACCACCTCTGGGACGGGACCGTGTCCGGCTTTCCACCACGGAAAAGCAGGCCGCCGTCGCCGCCGCCAAGGACCAGAAGCCGGAATTCGACAACGACAAGCTCCTGAACCTGCTGCGGTCGGCGAAGAACGAACTGCAGGGCATGCGGCTGATCCACATGCATCTGTCGCTTCTGAAGGATCGCGACCCGACCAGCCAAATGATGGTCCGCTCCATCATCCAGGAACTGGCGACCAAGGCCTCCTATCTGCAATCCTTCAACATCTCCAACGGCGATGTCATCGTCCTCTACAAGGGGCTGAAGCTGACCGGGGTCACCGACGTCTGCCAGACGGTGGAACAGGTTTTCCTGTCCAAGACGACGCTGACAGGGCCGAATCCCTACAAGGAATATTCGCTCTATTCGATCATGGAACTGGCGTTGAACTTCATCAACGTAATCCGTTTCATCGAAGAACTGCAGGCGAACGAGACCGGGCAACACGTCACCGAGACCAAGCCGCCGATCACGCTGGAGGAACTGGGCAAGCTCGAACGCTCGATGCAGATGTTCGATCTGTCGCCCTTCCTGTTCAACCAGGGCATCGCCAACATCGGCGGCGGCGATGCGGAGATGGAGTATTATGAACTCTACATCTCCATCAAGCTGCTTCAGGAGCGGCTGTGCCCCGATTACGACATCACCGCCAATAAGTGGCTGTTCAACTACTTCACCGCCAATCTTGACCAGTCGGTGCTTCGCGCGCTGAACCATGGCCTGAGCTTCATGCGCGGGCGGCGGATCGGCATCAACATCAACCTGTCGACCGTCATCTCCACCGGATTCGTGAAGTTCGACGAACGGCTGCCGATCGATTTCCGCGGGCAGGTGGTGCTGGAGGTGTCGAAGGGCGACCTGATCGAGAATCTGTCGCTGTTCAACGAGGTGGTGGAGTTCGCACAGGACCGCCGCTATCAGATCGCAGTGGATGGGCTGAACCCGTTCTGGGTGACGAATTTCGATCTGGAATATCTGAACGCCGACTATGCGAAGATCTTCTGGTCCAACGACATGCTGGAGATGGACCCGCAGTTCGAGAAGTATTTCCGCGATCGCATCGCCGAGCAGGACCGCTGCAAGTTCATCCTGGCGCGCTGCGACAGCGTGACCAGCCTGGTCTATGCCCACAAGATGGGGATCAATCTGGTCCAGGGCCGCGCGGTGGACAATATCATGCGCAAGGGCGTCAGCGTCCGCGAGGCCATCGCGCACGCCAAGGTGGATTGAAGCCAAGGTGGATTGACGGCGGCGTCAAGGCTTGCGCGGCGCCTATCCGTACCGGAGTCGCATTTTATCGGACGTCATCCCCGCGGAGGCGGGGAACCAGAGTTTCCGATGCAAGCGCCTGAACAGACTGGATTCCCGCCTTCGCGGGAATGACGGCTGAAGAGGCTTCGGTACTTTACAGGACTCGACGCACCGGCACATAGGCTGCTGTTGAACTGATCGCCAAGCGCAGGGACCTAGGGCTTGCGCGGCGCCTGCCGCAGCAGACCGTCGGTCCAGGCCGGGGGAAGCAGGGCCAGCAGCCAGACCGCGGCCATCATCGGCCAGGGAAAGGCGATTCGCGCCTTGTTGCGCTCCAGCCCACGGCGGATGACACGGGCGGCCGCATCGGTTTCCATCAGGAAGGGCATGGGGAAGCGGTTCACCGCCGTCATCCGGCTTTTTACGAATCCGGGGCAGATCACCGACACGCCGATCCCCTCCCCGGCCAGATCGCCGCGCAACGCCTCGCCATAGACCCGCACCATCGCCTTGCTGGCGCAATAGGCCGGCGCGCCGGGAAGACCGCGGAATCCCGCCAGTGACGCCATGATGGCGATCTGGCCGCGCCGCCGCGCCCGCATGGCCGGAAGCAGCGGATGGATGCTGTTCAGCACGCCGTCGATGTTCACGGCCAGGATGCGCCGGGCCTGCTCCTCCGTCTCACCGCCATCGCCCGTGCCCGCCGACATGCCGGCGTTGGCGATCAGCAGCTCGACCGGGGCAGCGGCGTCGACCTGCGCCAGCCAGCCGGCCATGGCGACGCGATCGGCCACGTCGATCACCGCCGTCTCAACTTGGGCGCCGGCGGCGCGGCAGCGCTGGGCCACCGCCTTCAGCCTAGCGGAGTCGCGGCCGGTCAGCGCGAGGGCTGTGCCGGGCGCGGCGTAAAGGACAGCCAGTGCCTCGCCGATGCCGCTGGAAGCGCCGGTAATGACAATGGACCGCGGCTGCTTCATGGAGTCCCTGCCCTGTTCGTGGGATGCCGCATGGCGCGGACGCTTGTTGTAGGTTGGTGTGGCGTTTATAAGCACGACACACATCGACACCGCTTTTCAAATGAGGCCGCCTTTGCCAGCCCATCGCCCCGTCATTGCCAGCATGACCGGTTTCGCGCGCGTCGACGGGCACGGCGACGGCTATTCCTGGACCTTCGAGGCCAAGAGCGTCAATGGCCGCAGCCTGGATCTGCGCTGCCGCCTGCCATCGGGCTTCGACAGCGTCGAAGCGGTGGCGAGAGCCGAACTGCCGAAGCGGCTGGCCCGCGGCAACGTCAACCTGACCCTGACCGTCAACCGCGCCCAGGCGGTCTCCCAGCTGCGCATCAACCGCGAGCTTCTGGCACAGGTCCTGGAGATCGCGCGGGAGATCGAAGGGGCCGGCGCCGCCCCGCCGCGGCTGGATTCGCTGCTGGCGGTCCGCGGCATCATCGAGCCGGTGGAAGAGGACGAGACCGAGGCGCGCGAGCGCGTCGAGTCGGCGCTGAAGGGCGAGCTGGCCAAGCTGGTCGACCAACTGGTGGTCAACCGCCTCGCCGAGGGCGCCCGCATTGCCGAGGTTCTGAACGGCCATCTCGACGAGATCGCCCGGCTGGTGGACGCGGCGTCGGCCTGCGCCTCCACCCAGCCGGAGGCGCTGCGCGAGAAGCTGCGCGCCCAGGTTGCCGCGATCCTCGGCTCCTTCCCCGCCCTGTCGGAGGACCGGCTGGCGCAGGAGGCGGCGATCCTGATCGGCAAGGCCGACGTGCGGGAAGAGCTGGATCGGCTGCGCGCCCACATCCAGGCCGCGCGCGACCTGATGGCGGAGGGCGGAGCGATTGGCCGCCGGTTCGACTTCCTGTGCCAGGAGTTCAACCGCGAGGCCAACACGCTCTGCTCCAAATCGGCGGACGTCGAACTGACCCGCATCGGCCTGTCGCTGAAAGCCTCGATCGAGCAGCTGCGCGAGCAGGTCCAGAACATCGAATAACTGGCAACAGCGAGTGAGCGCCATGGCTGCGACCAACACCTCCCTGATCCACCGGCGCGGCCTGATGCTGGTGCTGTCCTCCCCCTCGGGCGCCGGCAAGACCACCATCGCCCGCGGCCTGCTGGAGCGTGACGCCGGCATCACCATGTCGGTGTCGGTGACCACCCGGCCGATGCGCCCCGGCGAAGCCGAAGGGCTGGATTACTACTTCATCGATCAGCAGCGCTTCGACCACATGGCGGAGACCGGTGACCTGCTGGAGCATGCCCGCGTCTTCGGCAACTGCTATGGCACGCCGCGGGTGGCGGTGGAGGATGCGCTGGGCGCCGGACGCGATGTGCTGTTCGCCATCGACTGGCAGGGTGCGCAGCAGCTGGCGCAGAATGCCCGCGACGATCTGGTCAGCGTCTTCGTCCTGCCGCCGTCGGTCAGCGAACTGGAACGCCGCCTGCGCGGCCGTGGCCAGGATTCGGAGGAGGTCATCGCCAACCGCATGGCGAAGGCGTCCAACGAGATCAGCCATTGGCCGGAATACGACTACGTGATCGTCAACAGCGACGTGAACGAGAGCATCAATGCGGTCGAGTCGATCCTGCATGCCGAACGGCTGCGCCGCCGCCGTCAGGTCGGCCTGCCGGAGTTCGTGCGCAGCATCCAGGACACGCTGTAACTACTTGCTTGGAAACGGCTTCGCCCGGACTTTGGTCTCATGGCCGGGCGGGCCGTCGGTACCGTCCGGCTGTTTGCCGCGGTAATAGCCTTTCTGCCAGCGTTCCTGCGCGGCGGCGCTGCCCGGCGTCTGCAGGTCGTTGTTGAACTGGCTGCGCGAGGCCGCCCAGGCACGGTACTGCGCCGCCGTCTCCGGATCGCTGTCGAGGTCACGCACCTCCGGCGTCAGGCTTTCCACCAGACCGCGCTGGATGGGCATCAGATGGGCGAAGGGTTCGCCCTTCTCCCAGGTGACCGGTACGCCGGGCGCGGTGAATTTCCAGTTCATGGTGAAGGGGTACGGTGACCAGTCGGTTTCGATGATGCCCGACAGGCCCATGATGCCGTGCTTCGGGTGGTTCAGCGGCCCGGTGACCATCAGGTTGACGCCCGGCGGCGTGCGGAACAGCGCCGCGACGTGGAAGGTCAGCACGCCGCTGCCGAAATGGCTGGCGGGAAGCAGGGGGTGCGGCTCATCCGCGGTGACGGTGATGGCCTCGACGCCGACTCCGCCATCCCACACCGCCGTCACCCTCACGGGGCAGCAGACCTCCCACCCATGCATGCTGGCGATGTTGAGCGGCAGGCAGCGATAGCCGTACTGCTCCGGCAGGGCGTCGATCCAGTCGCGGGTCGGACGGGCCGGGCGGATGTCGGGCAGCGCACCCGAGAGCGGATAAGCGGTCAGCGTCATGGCGCCGCATCCTGCCAGACTTCGCCATCCGGTGTAACCCTGAGGCTGGCGATGGTCACAACCGGCCGCCTGTCCATCCGGATTATTCCTAGGCCCCCGTTAGAGATTGCGCAGTCGCGGAGTACCCAAGTATGTGTCACACTTCGCATTAGAGTTACATCAATTAGCGAACCGCACTATGCCGTGCCTACAGGCGACGGCCGCGGTGGCGCGCGTATCGTGTGGGGCTGGGCAATGTTCACCAAACTCAACAGCATCAAGGCGAAGCTCCTGATCCTTCAGGGGCTGTTCCTCGTCACCATCCTGGTGGCCGGCATCTGGTCGGCGACGTCGAAGCGCGAGACGATGGTCGAGGGATACCACAAATCCATCGAGGCGGTGGTGCAGACCTCGCTGTCGATCATGAAGTCCTACGACGCGCGCGCCGCCAAGGGCGAGTTCAGCCGCGAGGAAGCACTGGACCGCGCCAAGTCTGCGCTGCGGGCCCTGCGCTTCTTCGGCAACGAATATATGTTCGGCTACGAGTTCGACGGCACCAACGTGTTCCACGGTGTCCGCCCCGACCTGGAAGGCACCCGCAAGCTGGCCGATTTCAAGGACAGCAACGGCGTGATGGTGATCCGCGGACTGATCGACTCGGCGCGCAACGGCGACGGCACGCTGATCTACAATTTCCCCAAGGCCGGCGGCACCGAACCGTTTCCGAAGCTGGCCCATGCCGCGATCTATGAACCGTGGGGCTGGATGATCGGCACCGGCGTCTACATCGACGATGTCGACGCCGCCTTCCGCAGTACGCTGATCAACACGCTGGCGGTGACGCTGGCGGCGGCGCTGGTGCTGGGGCTGTTCGGCTTCCAGTTGGTGTCGCGCATCGGCAAGGGTCTGGACGGCATCGCCTCCGCCACCGGCCGCATCGCCAAGGGCGATCTCGCCACCCAGGTCGCCGGCACCGACCGCGCCGACGAGGTGGGGGCGCTGGCCCGCTCGGTGGAAACCCTGCGTCTCAGCGCCATCGAGGCGGACGATCTGCGCCGCCGCCATGCCGCGCTGGAACGGGAAGCCGATGAGGCCCGTCGCGCCACCATGAAGCGGCTGGCCGACGAGTTCGAAGGCACCGTCGGCGCGCTGGTCCGCTCTGTCGCCGAGTCGGCGGGTCAGCTGACCCACACGTCGGGCGCCATGAGCAGCGGGGCGGAACAGACCACCCGTCTGATGGACGGCGCCGCCCGCGCCGCGGGGACGACCTCCGGCAATGTCCAGGCGGTGGCCGGCGCTACCGAGGAACTGGCCGCCTCCATCCGCGAGATCGCCCAGCAGATCGCCGAATCGACGACCGGCTCGGCCCGCGCGGTGGAAGATGTCCGCCGCACCTACGCCCTGATCGAGCAGCTGGACAGCGTCGCCCGGCGCACGGTGGAGGTGGTCGACCTGATCCGCTCCATCGCCGAACAGACCAACCTGCTGGCCCTGAACGCCACCATCGAGGCCGCCCGCGCCGGCGAGGCCGGCAAGGGCTTCGCCGTGGTGGCGAGCGAGGTGAAGAACCTCGCCAACCAGACCGCCAAGGCCACCGACGATGTCCAGGCGCAGATCGCCGCCATGACCGATGCCACCTCGTCGGTGGTCGAGGCGATGCGCGGGGTCGGCGGCGCCATCGAGACGGTGAACAGCGTCGCATCCAGCATCTCCGCCGCCATCGAGGAACAGGGGGCGGCGACCCGCGACATCAGCCGCAATGTCAACGAGGCGGCGCAGGGTGTCAGCTCGGTGTCCGACAGCCTGAACCTGGTGTGCACCCACGCCACCGCCACCGGGCAGGCCTCCGCCGAGGTCGCCGCCGCGGCCCGCGCGGTGGGTGAGCGCGCCGACCGCATGCTGGGCGAGGTGTCCGCCTTCGTCGCCCGCATCCGCCAGGGCTGACCGCCTGATGCGGCGGGGAGGGTATTCTACCGGATGCATTCGGTAAAATTCCGCGCTATGGATGGGGCCAGCGAATTGTCGGACAGGACTCCATGACCGCCCCCTCCCCCGCTCAGACCACCCCCACCTCTGCCCGCCGGGGCTGGCTCGACGAGGCGCTGCGCCGGCTCGAGGCGGACGTGAACCGCTCCGCCGACACCCACCTGCTGCGGCTTCCGGTCCCGGCGGCGCAGGGGATCACGCTGTACCTGAAGGACGAATCGACCCACCCCACCGGCAGCCTGAAGCACCGGCTGGCGCGGTCGCTGTTCCTCTATGCCATCTGCAACGGCTGGGTGCGTGAGGGTACGACGGTGATCGAGGCGTCATCGGGATCGACAGCGGTGTCGGAGGCCTATTTCGCCCAGCTGCTGGAGTTGCCCTTCGTCGCCGTGGTGCCGCGCAACACCTCGCCGGCCAAGATCGCGCAGATCGAGTTCTATGGCGGCCGCTGCCATATGGTGGAGCGCGCTTCGGAGGTCTGTGCCGAGGCGCAGCGGCTGGCCCGCGACTGCGACGGCCATTTCATGGACCAGTTCACCTATGCGGAGCGCGCCACCGACTGGCGCGGCAACAACAACATCGCCCAGTCGATCTTCGAACAGCTGGCGCAAGAGCCGCATCCGGTGCCGGATTGGATCGTCTGCGGCGCCGGCACCGGCGGCACCTCGGCCACCTTCGGGCGCTATGTGCGCTATCGCCGGCTGCCGACGCGGGTGTGCGTCGCCGATCCGGAACATTCCGCCTTCTTCGCCGGATTTCGCGACCATGACCCGAAGGCCAGCGTCGGACGGGGGTCCGGCATCGAGGGGATCGGGCGGCCGACGGTGGAGCCGTCCTTCCAGGCGACGGTGATCGACCGGATGATCCGCGTGCCCGATGCCGCCAGCATCGCCGCCGTCTGGGTGCTGCGCGAGCGGCTGGGCCGCGCCTGCGGCGGCTCCACCGGCACCAATCTGGTGGGCTCCATCGAGCTGATCGCCGAAATGATGCGCGAGGGCCGGCAGGGCAGCGTCGCCACGCTGATCTGCGATCCCGGCGACCGCTATATGGGAACCTACTTCAACCGCGATTGGCTGCAGGCCAACGGGTTTGACATCGACCCGTGGTGTCAGCGGATCGACGGCTTCTTCCGGACCGGCGCCTGGAGCGGCGACGGGCTGGAAACGGCCGGGCGCTGACCGGGGAGCCGGCCGCCATGACCCGCATGCGGATCCGCATCGATTTCGAGACCGGTGGCTCGATCGGTCCCGGCAAGATCGCTCTGCTGGAGCGGATCCGCGAGACTGGCTCCATCTCTGCCGCCGGTCGGGCGCTGGGCATGTCCTACCGGCGGGCCTGGCTGCTGGTGGACGACCTGAACCGCATCTTCCGCGAGCCGGTTGTGAGCGCCGCGGTCGGCGGCAAGCATGGCGGCGGCACGGTGCTGACCGGGTTCGGCGAACAGGTGATCGACCATTACCGCGCGGTCGAGCGCGAGGCGCATGTGGCGACCGCCCACCGGCTGGCGGCGCTGGCCGCGGGGATCAATCCGGATTACGGCGCGGACAAGCAGGTGGACGACGGCAGCTTTGCCGGCGATCCGGGGGTAGGGCCGGGGTGTGGACGGTGAGGCTGTCGGTCGTCGACTGAGTATGCGGGTTGGGCTGGGTGCGCTTGCCCCCTCCCTAACCCTCCCCCGCGTTCCGCGGGAGAGGGAACTGCCGCTTTCTTCCCCTCCACTGCCGAAGGCGGGGGAGGGAGGGACCCGCGGCGAAGCCGTGGGAGGGAGGGGGCCGATGGTTTCGGCTAAACAAAAAAAGGCCGGGCGCACTGCCCGGCCTTTTCCTTTTCCAACCCTGCGAACCTTCTACGCGAACGCCTTGTATGCAATCAGCGTGAAGGTGTCGCGGACGCCGGGAAGCGTCTGCACATGCTCCGTCACGAAGCGGCCGATGTCGTCGTCCTGCTTCAGGTAGCATTTCATCAGCAGATCATACTGGCCGGAGATGGAATGCACCTCCGACACCTGTTCGATCAGCTGCACCGCCTGATCGGCGACTTCATAGGCGCGACCGAGATCGCATTTGACCATGACGAAGATGGTCTGCACGGGCTCAGCCCTCCTCGGTCGAGGCTTCGCTGGACGGACGCGGGCGGGCCGAGCGCAGCATGAAAGCCGGCATGTGATCGCCGAAGCCGATCACCGGCACATCATCGTCATCGTCGTCGCGGCGGCGACGGCGGTCACCGCGGTCACGGTCGCGGCGCGGCTCGTTGCTGCGGCGGGATTCGGCGGCGGCCAGCGATTCGCGGGGCTGGCGCTCCTCACGAACCGGACGGTCTTCGCGCACGGAACGCTCCTCGCGGACGGGGCGCTCTTCACGGGCCGGACGCTCCTCGCGGGGGGCGGCGGCCTCCTCACGCGGGGCGCGCTCTTCACGGCCGCCGCGGGGCGGACGGGCTTCCGAGCGGCTGTCCGGCTTGGCACCACGGCCGCCACGACCACGGCCACGACCGCGGGAGCTGCCGTCTTCCTCGCCGAACTCGGCCGTCTCCAGGCCGTCGATGGCGATCATGGGAATCTCCCGCTTGATGAGGCGCGTGATTGCGCCGACAAGTTTCGTGTCGTCCGGCGTGGCCAGCATGAAGGCCCTGCCCTGCTTGCCGGCGCGGCCGGTGCGGCCGATCCGGTGGACATAGTCGTCGGGGGTCAGCGGCACGTCGAAATTGAAGACGTGGCTGAGACCCTGGACGTCGATGCCGCGGGCGGCGACGTCGGAGCAGACCAGCAGCGAAATCTCGCCCTGCTTGAACCGCTCCAGCGTCTCGGTGCGCTTGGACTGCACCATGTCGCCGTGCAGCGCGCCGACATTGAAACCGTGGCGCTCCAGCGACTTCTGCAGGACGGCGATGTCGCGCTTGCGGTTGCAGAAGATGAAGGCGTTCTTGACGTCCTCGGTCTGCAGCAGATGGCGCAGCGCCTTGCGCTTGTCCATGTCATGGACCAGCACCATCGCCTGGGTCACCGTCTCCGCCGGCGAGGCGGGTGGAGCGACGCTGATCTCCAGCGGCTGGGTCAGGAAGGCATCGGCCAGCCGACGGATTTCCGGCGGCATCGTCGCCGAGAAGAACAGGGTCTGGCGGTTCTTCGGCAGCTTGCTGACGATGCGCTCGATGTCCGGGATGAAGCCCATGTCGAGCATGCGGTCGGCCTCGTCGATGACGAAGACCTTGATGTCGTTCAGCATGATGTTGCCGCGCTCGAACAGGTCGATGAGACGACCCGGAGTCGCGATCAGCACATCCACGCCACGGTCGAGCTTCTTCACCTGTTCGGTGAAGGTCTCGCCGCCGATCAGCAGCGCCATGCTGAGCTTGTGGTACTTGCCGTAGGTCTCGAAGCTTTCCGACACCTGGGCGGCCAGCTCTCGCGTCGGCTCCAGGATCAGAGACCGCGGCATCCGCGCGCGGGCACGGCCCGACGCCAGGATGTCGATCATGGGCAAGGTGAAGCTCGCCGTTTTGCCGGTGCCCGTCTGCGCGCAGCCCAGCACGTCGCGGCGTTGCAGGACACAGGGAATTGCCTGTTCCTGAATGGGCGTCGGTTGGGTGTAACCCTTGTCCTCGATGGCGCGCAGGACGTCAGGGCCAAGCCCAAGTTCCGAAAAAAGCATCCAACCTGTTTCTGTTCTGGAGTGCGGAAATCGAGCGTTCGACGCCCGATGCCTGGATGAGGCCGAAGAATAGGAAGTCAAAGCTGCATGTCAATAGATCCGATGTTCCGAAACCGAAAATTGGCGCGAAAACACACTGCGTTGGCGAATTCGGCGCTCTGCGCTAGGCTGTCGTCCGGCAGTACCGCGAGTCGCGGCGCTTGCCGGCGCCCCGATCGGGGGCTGTCCGCTTCAAATGGAACGGTCGAGAGCATTTGATGATTCTTCGTGCCCAGGAATCGGTGCTGGTGGTGGTGGATGTGCAGGAACGGCTGCTGCCGGCCATCCACGACTCAGAGCGCGTCGTCCGCAACGCCGCGATGCTGCTGAAGGGTGCCGCCGCCCTGTCGGTGCCTGTGCTGGTCACCGAGCAGTATCCGCGCGGCCTGGGGCCGACGGTGGACGCGGTACGTGCCCACCTGCCGGAAGGCACGCCGGTGATCGAGAAGATCACCTTCGGCAGCACCGGCGAGCCGGCCTTCAATGCGGCGGTCGAGGCGTTGAATCGCCGGCAGATCGTGCTGTGCGGCACGGAGGCGCATGTCTGCGTGATGCAGACCGCGTTGGGACTGCGCCAGCAGGGCCACGCGGTCTATCTGGTCGCCGACGCGGCCTCGTCGCGCACCCCCGCCAACCACGCCATGGCGCTGGAGCGGATGCGTGCCGCCGGCGTGACCATCGTCACCACCGAGATGGTGCTGTTCGAGTGGATGGAACGGGCCGGCACGCCGGTCTTCAAGGTCGTCAGCGCACTGGTGAAGTGAGCGCAGGAGAAGCCGCATGTCCGCTAACTCTACCAACTCTACCGGCCGCCCGGCCCTGATCCTGCTGCCCGGCATGCCGCTGGACGCGGCGCTGTGGGACCATCAGGTCCGGCACCTCGGTGACATCGCCGCCCCGCAGGTGGTCGAACTGGCGGATTGCCCCAGCATCGCGGCGATGGCCGACAAGGTGCTGGCCCAGGCGCCGGAACGCTTTGCCGTCGCCGGCCTGTCGATGGGCGGCTATGTCGCGCTGGAGATCCTGCGCCGCGCGCCGGAGCGGGTGGAGCGGCTGGCCCTGCTCGACACCAACGCCCGCCCCGACACGACGGAGGCGACGGCGACCCGGCGGGAGGCGGTGGCGCTCGCCCGTCAGGGGCGCTATGGGCAGGTGATCCGCGCCGCCCTGCCCCGCCTGATCCACCCGGACCGATTGGCCGATGACGGATTGGTCCGCTCCGTCCTGGCGCAAATGGAGCGCGTGGGCGTCGACGGCTATGCGCGGGAGCAGGAGGCGATCATCAACCGGGTGGACAGCAGGCCGGGGCTGGGCGCCATCCGCTGTACCACCCTGGTGATCTGCGGGCGCCAGGACATTCTGACGCCGCCGGCCCTGCATGAGGAGATGGCGGACGCCATCCCCGGCGCCCGGCTGGTCCTGATCGAAGACTGCGGCCATCTGTCGGCGATGGAGCAGCCGCAGGCGGTCACCGCGCTGATGCGCGACTGGCTGCTGCGGGACTGATTCGGCTCAGCAGTCGGAGCCGTTGCAGAACAGTTCTGCCCGCGGGCTGGGGAACAGCGAGAAGGTCATGTCGCTGATCAGGCTGCGGAAATCCGGATCGTCCGGCCCCTGCGGCCGGTCGAGCCATCCGGTGGCGGAGGTCAGGGCGGCACCCGACCGGCAGAACGCTCCCTGCACGACGATGGCCCCGCCCGGTGGAGAGGTCCGGATCGGGCTGTTCGTGCAAAGCTCCGAGTTCAGCGTGTTTTCCGCCACATTGAAGGCCAGCACCACCTTGTAGTCGCGCCGCGCCGTATCGTTGGGCGTGGTGGTGAGAGTGGTCTTCACGCCCATCACGCGGTTCTGCATGTGCGGCAGCACCTTCTCCGCGAAGCGCTCCGGCGGCAGACCGAAGGGATCGCCGTGCAGCACCACCCGCAGGTCTCGGTTGCCCGCCGCATAGGCGACTTCGCTGCGCGTGTAGGCCGGGGCGGGCTCGCTCGCCACCACCCGCTCGTTGGTGCAGGCGGCGAGAGTCGAAGCGCCCAGCAGGAGGGCGGCGAGCGGCGGGAGGATGCGCATGATGTGATCGTCCGTTTGTGTCTCTGCCGCCGATATGGGGAGCGGCGCCGCACCGGACGAGAGGGTCAGCCCGGTGCGTGGCCTGAGCGTCACACGTCCTTCAGCCATTTGTCCGCGACATGGCCGATCAGGGACGGATAGCCGGGAAGCTCCGGCCCGATCAACGGAAGATCGAATTCGGCGACGATCCGCGCCACAGTCTCGTCGGTCAATTCCAGCCCAAGTGCGCGGGCGCGGCGGGCGATGACGAGTTCCTGGCCCCAGACATAGACCCGCCGGGCGCCGGTGTTGCGCGCCATGATCCGGGACTGCTCCATCCGCTCGTCGCCGTTGATCGGCAACCAGATGTCGGTCATCAGCGTGTCGGCCGGCTCGTCGGTGCGGAATTCCAGCGCATCGGCGTTGACGAGGGAGATCTTGGCCACCGCCTCCGCCGGAAGCTGGTCGAACAGGCCGACGCTGCGGTTGACTTGAATTACGTCGGGATCGAGTTCGACGACCGTGACCCGCGTCACTTCCGGCCGCAGGGCCGCGTTCACCGCCGCCCAGCCCATGCCCATTCCCATCACCACCGTATGGCCGGTGGCGGCGCGGACGCCGATCTCCTGGCTCTCGATCTCCATCGGCGTCATCGACATCCAGCAGCGATACTCGCCGTCTGCCTCGCGCCGCAGCAGGGCAGCCATATCGGTCGTCATCAGCGCCGGACTCCAATAGCCGGCACTGAGCAGGATCGGCGCCACCCGCAAACGCCAGCGCCCGACCTCGCAGGGTTGATAGCGGGGAACGAAGAGGTCGGTGACGAAGGGAGGCAACGGTGACAACACGTCGGCGACCATCTCGGGCGGGATGGCATCGGCCGGAATGTCGGCACCGGAATGGGTCAAGGGGGGCATGCGCCTCCTGCGGGTCGGGCCGTGGTCCGCGAGACGGTCTCCCGGAATGGCGGCATCGCGAATGATAGCCCAGAGGACGCATTCCCCAAAACGGAGAAATGGATGTGGGTTTCTCCACTCACTTCCAAGCATGCCCGATACCTGGCCTGGATCCCCGCCTTCGCGGGGATGAGACCACCGTTGGGCCGCCGCCATCAAACGTCGATGTCGTCGGCCTTCACGAACTTCGCGTTGTCCTGGATGAACTTGAAGCGCAGCTCCGGCCGCTTGCCCATCAGGTCTTCCACCAGCGACCGCGTGCGCTCGCATTCCGGCTTTTCCTCCGGATCCGCGGCATTGGGCACGACCACGCGCAGCAGCGAGCGCTTGGACGGGTCCATCGTCGTGTCGCGCAGCTGGGCCGGCATCATCTCGCCCAGGCCCTTGAAGCGGCTGATGTCGGGCTTCTTGCCCTTGAACATCTTCGAGAGCAACTCGTCCTTGTGGGCGTCGTCGCGGGCGTAGACCTGCTTGTTGCCGTGGCTGAGACGGTAGAGCGGCGGCAAGGCGAGGTAGAGGTGGCCCTCCTGGATCAGGCCCGGCATCTCGCGGTAGAAAAAGGTCATCAGCAGCGAGGCGATGTGGGCGCCGTCCACGTCGGCGTCGGTCATGATGATGACGCGCTCGTAACGCAGCTTGTCGGTCGAGAAGTCCTTGCCGATGCCGCAACCCAGCGCCTGGGTCAGGTCGTTCAGTTCCTGGTTGGCCTTCATCTTGTCGACGGACGCGCTGGCGACGTTCAGGATCTTGCCGCGCAGCGGCAGGATGGCCTGGGTCTCGCGCTGGCGCGCCTGCTTGGCGGAGCCGCCGGCCGAGTCGCCCTCCACCAGGAACAGCTCGGTGCCCTCCGGGGAGTTGCGCGAGCAGTCCGCCAGCTTGCCGGGCAGGCGCAGACGGCGGGTGGCCGACTTGCGCGTCATTTCCTTGGACTGCTTGCGGCGCGCCCGCTCCTCAGCCTTTTCGATCAGCCGTTCGAGCAGGCCGTTGGCACTCTGCGGGTCGCCGGAGAGCCAATGGTCGAAATGGTCCTTCACCGCGGTCTCGACGAGGCGCTGCGCCTCTGCCGTCACCAGCTTTTCCTTGGTCTGGCCCTGGAAATGCGGTTCGCGGATGAAGACCGACAGCAGGACGCAGGCGTCGCCCATCACGTCATCGGCGGTGACCTGCCCGGCGCGCTTGTTGTTCGTCAGCTCGCCATAGGCCTTCAGGCCGCGGGTCAGCGCGGTGCGCAGGCCGGCCTCGTGCGTGCCGCCCTGCGGGGTCGGCACGGTGTTGCAGTAGGTGTGCGAGAAGCCCTCGTCATCGTCGGGCCACGCAACCGCCCACTCCACCCGGCCCTGGCCGTTGGGGAAGTCGAGCGCGCCGGCGAAGGGCGCCCGCGTCAGCGTCTTGCGGTCCTTCAGCGCGGCGTTCAGGTAATCCTGAAGCCCGCCGGGGAAATGCAGGGTCTCCGAAGCGGGCGTGGTGGCGTCGACCGACAGCAGCGAGGGGTCGCAGCTCCAGCGGATTTCGACGCCGCGGTAGAGGTAGGCCTTGGAGCGCGCCAGCCGATAGAGCCGGTGCGGTTCGAAGTGAGCGGACTCGCCGAAGATTTCCGGGTCGGCGTGGAAGCGGATGGTGGTGCCGCGCCGGTTGACATTGCCGCGATGGGCCAGCGGCCCCTGCGGCAGGCCGCGGCTGTATTCCTGGACGTAGAGCTGCTTTTCGCGGGCGATCTCGACGGTCAGCCGGTCCGACAGGGCATTCACCACCGACAGGCCGACGCCGTGCAGACCGCCCGAGGTCTGGTAGACCTTGTTGGAGAATTTTCCGCCGGAGTGCAGCGTGGTCATGATGACCTCCAGCGCCGACTTGCCCGGATATTTCGGGTGGTCGTCGATGGGGATGCCGCGACCGTTGTCGCGGACCATCACCGTATAGTCGGCGCCCAGCTCCAAGTCGATTCGGCTGGCGTGCCCTGCCACCGCCTCGTCCATGGCGTTGTCCAGGACCTCCGCCACCAGATGGTGCAGCGCACGGTCGTCGGTGCCGCCGATATACATGCCCGGCCGGCGCCGGACAGGCTCCAGCCCCTCCAGAACCTCGATGTCCTGGGCGGAATAGCTGTCGGCCTTGGGGGCCGTGTTCTCGAAAAGATCGCTCATGACGGGATGATAGGAATTTCGTCAGGGGTGCGCAAGCGCGTCCTGGGCCGTTTATAGTGCGGTGCCACAGGCTTTGGGGCAGGAATTTTTCGTGACGCCGGAGGAAGCATGAGCGCAGCGGACACATACGACTTCGACAATGGCCCTGCCCTGCGGGCCATCGCGATGCCGGCGGACACCAACCCGAACGGCGATATCTTCGGCGGCTGGCTGCTGGCGCAGATGGATTTGGCTGGCGGAACGGTGGCGGTGCGGCGCAGCCATGGCCGCGTCGCCACCGTCGGGATCGAGGCGATGACCTTCCACAAGCCGGTCTTCGTCGGCGACGAGGTCAGCTGCTTTGCCCGCATCGAGAAGGTCGGCCGCACGTCGCTGCGCGTCCGCATCGAGACCTGGGTGCGGCGCGAACGCTCCGGCTCCGATCCGATCAAGGTGACGGAGGGCGTGTTCACCTACGTCGCCATCGGCGAGGACCGCAAGCCGCGCGAAGTGCCGCCGGAGTGAGGGGTACCAGCCGTCGAGGCATTCGCTTTCGTCCAGTCTAACGGCGGCGCAGAATAGAAAAAGGGCGCGACATTCTGCCGCGCCCTTTTTCTATGGATATTCTCAAGCGGTCGGCAGGCTCACTTCTGCAGGCGCTTCAGGGCGTCCTCGACATACTGGTTGGTGTAGGTCTTGGACAGGTCGATGTTGGCGGAAGCCACCGCCGGATCGAAGGCCTTCAGCACCTTCAGCGCGGCTTCGGCGCCGTCCTGGGTGAAGCGGCCGTCGGGCGAATAGGTCGGCTTGGAATGCTCGAAGGCCTGGGCGTAGAGGTCCTTGTTGCCGAGGAAATACTCCGGCGGCAGCACCTTCAGCACATCCTCCGTGCTGGCCTTGTTCAGCCACAGCATGGTGCGGACGAAGACGTCGGTCAGCGCCTGGGTGGTCTTCGGGTTCTCCTTCACGAAGTCCGGCTTGGCGTAGAGCACGGCGGCCGGATAGGGGCCGCCATAGACGTCCATGGTGCCCTTGGCCGTCCGGGTGTCGGCCAGCACGGTGATGTCGCCATCGGCCTCGGCCTGGCTGATGACCGGGTCGAGGTTGACGATGGCGTCGATCTCACCGCGCTTGATCGCGGCGATGGCGCTGGGGCCACCGCCGACGCCAATCACCGACACGTCCTCCGGCTTCATGCCCAGAGAGGTCAGGACATAGTTCAGCATGAAGTTGGTGGAGGAGCCGGGGGCGGTCACGCCGACCTTCTTGCCCTTCAGGTCCTTCACCGACTTGACGGTGCCGGCCTTGTTGACGGCGGCCAGCACGATGCCGGGATAGCGGCCGAGCTGCGTCACCGCGACGATGGGCTGGCCCTTGGCCTGCATCTGGATGGTGTGGTCGTAGGCGCCGGTGACGACATCGGCCGAGCCGCCGATCAGGGCCTGCAGGCTCTTGGCGCCGCCGCCGAAGTCGCTGATCTCGACGTTCAGTCCGGCATCCTTGAAGTAGCCCAGCCGCTCGGCCAGCGTCAGCGGAAGATAGTAGAGCAGCGGCTTGCCACCGACCGCGATCTTGATGTCGGTCTTCTCAAGCTTCTGCTGGGCGGCGGCCAGTCCGGCGGTTCCCAGAGTCAGGGCGACCGCGGCGGCCGCGATCAGCGATTTGAATTTCATTGGTTTCCTCCCTTTTTGGATTTCCCTGTGGGATTTCAGTGCTGCCCGCCGCTGGTATCCTGCGGGCGCCAATGCAGAAGCCGCTTTTCGATCATGGTGACGGCGGTGTCGATCAGGACGACGAAGATCGTCAGCACCAGCATGCCGGAGAAGACGCCGACGGTGTCGAACACGCCCTCCGCCTGATGGATGCGGTAGCCCAGCCCGGCGGCGGAGCCCAGATACTCGCCCACCACCGCGCCCACCATGGCGAAGCCGACGGCGGTGTGCAGCGAGGAGAAGACCCAGGACAGGGCCGAGGGCAGATAGACGTGCCGGAACAGGTCGCGGGAGCTGGCGCCCAGCATGCGGGCATTGGCCAGCACCACCGGGCTGACCTCCTTCACGCCCTGGTAGACGTTGAAGAAGACGATGAAGAAGACCAGCGTCACCCCCAGCGCCACCTTCGACCAGATGCCGAGCCCGAGCCACAGCGCGAAGATCGGCGCCAGAACGACGCGGGGCAGCGCGTTGGCCGCCTTGATGTAGGGGTCGAAGACGATGGAGACCAACGGCGCGCGGGCGAACCAGAAGCCGAAGGCGATGCCCGCCACCGTGCCGATAACGAAGGCCAGCGCCGTTTCCAGCAGCGTGATGCCGAGATGGTACCAGATGACGCCCGAGGCGAAATCGGCCCAGGTGCGGGCCAGCACCGCTCCCGGCGTGCCGAAGAAGAAGGGGCTGAGGATCTTGGTGTCGGTCAGGACATGCCAGATCAGGAAGAAGGCGATCAGGACGCCCAACTGAAGCAGCAGGATGACCGGACGGCTGGGCAGGCGTTTGGCGTGGGATCTCATGTTCGTCACCGCAGCTTGGTCTGGGCGTAGCCCTTCAGCACCTCGTCGCGCAGCTGCGACCAGATTTCCTGGTGCAATGCTAGGAAGCGCGGGGTCATGCGGATTTCCGCCACGTCGCGCGGACGGTCCAGATCGATGCGGTATTCGCCGATCAGCCGCGCCCCCGGCCCGGCGGACAGCACCAGCACCCGGTCGGACATGGCGATGGCTTCCTCCAGGTCGTGGGTGATGAAGACCACCGACTTGCGGTCGGCCGCCCACAGGTCGAGCAGCTCGTTCTCCATCATCTGGCGGGTCTGGACGTCGAGCGCCGAGAAGGGTTCGTCCATCAGGATGATCTTGGGATCGACGATCAGCGTCTGGGCCAGCGCCACGCGCTTGCGCATGCCGCCCGACAGCTGGTGCGGAAAGCGGTCGCCGAATCCCTCCAGCCCGACGCGGGACAGCCAGGGCCGCGCGCGGTCCCGCGCTTCGGACTTCGAGACGCCGCGGAACTCCAGTCCGGCGGCGACATTGTCGAGCGCCGATTTCCACGGCATCAGCGCCTCGGCCTGGAACATGTAGCCGGCCTTGGGATTGATGCCGGTCACCGGCTGCCCAAACGACAGCGCGCGGCCTTCGCTGGGCTTCAGCAGGCCGGCGGCGACGTTGAGCATCGTCGATTTGCCGCTGCCGGTCGGGCCGACGATCGACACGAACTCCCCATCGGCGACGGTGAAGCTGGCGCCCTGTACGGCGGTGTAGGAACGTCCCCGGCCGTCGGGTGAGGGAAAGGTGCAGGTCACGCCTTCCAGCTGGAGGGCGGGCGCCGCGGCGGCCTCGGCCATGTCGGTATGGTCCTTATCTTTTTGGCGGTGCGGTTCGGCGGGCGATGCGCTTTGGTTGGAATGCCATACTGTCCGAACTGAAGCCTATCGGCAACCGATTGAGATCTCCGTGGAATCCGAAAGGAGCCATTCCGCAAACGCACCGCTTACGGTGTCAAAGAAGGGACGCGGGCCCTTATCGGTTGCCGCGGCGGCCTGCCGTCCAGCATCAATGCTTCCATCAATGGCATAGATCGAAAGCCAGTCCTTTTTCCTTCGCGGAGCCGATATGCCCACGCTGCCGAAACGCCCGTTGATCGCACTCGCCGTCCTGGCCGCCCTGCTCGCCGCGTGGCTCGGTTTCGCCGCCTGGTACGATCACCACCAGCGGGCGGACGAGCGGCCGGCCACCTACAGCGCGCTGATCGAGCAGGCGGGACGTGGGGAGATCAGCTCCATCACCTTCGCCAACGGCACCGGCCATGCGGTCGCCGCCGACGGCAGCCGCTACCGCGTGGTCATGCCGGTCACCGACGATCTGTTGAAGGAACTGCGCGCCCACACGGTCGCCATTTCCTTTGAAGAAGGGCCCGGCGGGCTGATGGCGCAGACGGTGGGCGTGCTGGACCGCGCCGCGCCCTTCGTGGTGGTGGCCCTGCTGATCGGCGGGCTGCTGATGAGCGGCGGGCAGTTCTTCGGCATGGGCCGCGCCACCCGCGTGCGGCCGGAGGACACCAACACGGTGTTCGCCGACGTGGCCGGCGTCGACGAGGCGAAGGAGGAACTGCGCGAGACGGTCCAATTCCTGAAGGACCCGCGCCGCTTCGCCATGGCCGGCGCCCGCGTGCCGAAGGGCATCCTGCTGGTCGGCCCGCCCGGCACCGGCAAGACCATGCTGGCGAAGGCGGCGGCGGGCGAGGCCGGCGTGCCGTTCTTCGCCGCGTCGGGGTCGGATTTCGTCGAGATGTTCGTCGGTCTGGGCGCGGCGCGCGTGCGCAGCCTGTTCAAGACCGCCCGCGCCAATGCCCCCTGCATCCTGTTCATCGACGAGATCGACGCGCTGGCCGGCAAGCGCGGCGAATCGACCAGCCATTCGGAACGCGAGCAGACGCTGAACCAGCTTCTGGTGGAGATGGACGGCATCGTCGAAGGGGGCGAGGTGGTGGTGATCGCCGCCACCAACCGGTCGGAGATGCTGGACCCCGCCGTGCTGCGCCCCGGCCGCTTCGACCGCCACATCCATGTCAGCCTGCCCGACGTGGCCGGGCGCGAGGCCATCCTGGGCGTCCATGCCGGCCGCCTGACCCTGGCCCCGGATGTCTGCGCGCGGACGGTGGCGCGCGGGACGCCGGGCTTCTCCGGCGCGGAACTCGCCAACCTGACCAACGAGGCGGCGCTGTTGGCGGCGCGCCAGGGCCGCGTCGTCGTCACCATGGCGGATTACGAGGCCGCCAAGGACCGCGTGCTGATGGGAACGGAACGCCGCAGCCTCGCCCTGACGGCGCACGAGCGGCGGCTGATCGCGGTGCATGAAGCCGGCCACGCGCTGGTGTCCTTGCGCTGCCCGCAGGCCGACCCGATCCACAAGGCCACCATCATCCCGCGCGGCGGCGCGCTGGGCATGGTGGTGCGGCTGCCGGAGGGCGACCGCGTTTCGGTCTCGCGCGCCAAGCTGATGGCCGACATCGCCGTCGCCATGGCCGGCCGCGCGGCGGAGGAGATGGCCTTCGGTCCCGAACACGTCACCACCGGGGCGGAGGCCGACTTCCGCGCCGCCACCGATCTGGCCCGTCGCATGGTCACCGCCTGGGGCATGAGCGAGGAGATCGGCTTTGTCGCCCATGCCGCGGCGGAGCCGGGTGCGCGGTCGGAACGGACGGCCTGGCGCATCGACGAGGAGGTGCGCCGCCTCACCGACGAAGGCATGGAGCATGCCCGCCGCCTGCTGCGCACCAACCGCGACGCACTGGACGGGATCGCCCAGGCCCTGCTGGAGCGTGAGACCCTGAGCGGCCACGAGATCGCCGAACTGGCCGACCGCGAGCAGGAGCGCGCCACCGAAGCGGCCTGATGCCGGGCATGGACAGTCCGGCACTTTCCGGGGCGCTGCCCTGATAGGGGAATGTCCCGCATTGCAGCATGTGTGCATACGGGGGTAGACTGACCCTTACGCGAATAGGGGTTACAGGAGAGGGGCGCGATGACGGGGCCGCTATCCCGCCGCAGGATTCTGAGGACCGCGCTGCCTCTTCTTTCCGCCCTGCCCTTCCTGGTCTCCCCGCCGGCGGCGGCGCACCAGACCCCCGCCGTCATCCGAGTCGGCGCCTACGAATTTCCGCCCTATGTCGACGAATCGGGCGGCGGCGTCACGCGCGACCTTCTGGACCTGTTCAACGCCGCGCAGGATGAATTCCGGTTCGACATGGTGAGGACCGCTCCGCAGCGGCGCTATGACGATCTGGAACAGGGGCGGTTCGACATGATTGCCTTCGAATGCCTCAGCTGGGGCTGGCAGGATCGTCCGGTCGACGCAACCCGGCCCTTCCTGCGCGATGCGGAGGTGTTCGTCGCCAGGGCGGCGCCGGGAATAGACCAGCATTATTTCGACGACCTGAGCGGCAAATCGATTCTCGGGCGGCTGGGCTATCACTACGCCTTCGCCGGATTCGAGGCAGATCCCAAGCTGCTGGAACAGCGCCATCACACCCGCGTCACGGTGACGCACGAGGGCAATGTCCGCAGCGTCGTCGCCGGCCGGGCCGACCTCGCCATCGTCACCCGCTCCTTCCTGACCCGCTTCCTACAGCGCGAGCCGGACCTAGCCCGCCAGGTCCTGGTGTCCGAGCGCACCGACCAGATTTACGAGCACACCATCCTGACGCGGCGCGACCGCAAGGTCACCGTCGGTTGGCTCGACGCGCTGCTGGACCGGCTGGAGGCGGACGGACGGCTGGAGACCCTGTGGCGGCACAGCGGAATCATCGCGTGAGGCGGCGGTCCTCCCTGCTGGCGCGGGTGGCCGGGGCCATCCTGCTGACGACGGCGAGCATCGGTGCCGCCGCCATGCTGCTGTCCGAGCAGATCGTCGAGGGGCAGCGCCACCAGGATCTGCTGCACCGGGCGGAACTGGTCGCCGCCACCCAGGCCGACGCGCTGAGCGGCCCGGTGTGGGAACTCGACAACCGCAGCGCCGAGCGCATGATCGAGGCGCTGACCGTCCGCGATCCGGCCATCCGCTCCATCGCCGTCTTCGAGAGCGACCGCGAGGAACCGCTGGCACGCACCTCGTCGGGAGACGTCGGGGACGGCGCCGGTCGAATCACGGTCGAGCGCCCCATCGTCCTGCATGGGCGTGAGGGACGGGTGCAGACGGTCGGGCATCTGCGCATCGTCTATTCGACGGCCGAGGTGCGGCAGGCGACGTTGAACGCGCTGGTTCCGGTGGCCGGGCTGTTGCTGCTGTCGCTGCTGGGTGCGATGGCGGCGCTGGGGCTGACGCTGAACCGCATGGTGCTGCGGCCGCTGCGGCGGCTGACCCAGCTTGCCAGCGCCATGGCGCGCGGTGATTACGGCGCCCGCATGGATGCCGGGCGGAGCGACGAGATCGGCGTGCTGGCCGACGGCTTCAACCGGATGGCGGCGACGGTGCAGGACCATACCAGCACCCTGGAAAGCCGGGTCCGCGAACGGACGGAGGCGCTGGCCGCCACCAACCGCGCCATCATGGACAGCATCAATTACGCCCAGCTGATCCAGTCCGCCATCCTGCCGTCGGCCGATGCGCTGTCGGCCGGGCTGACCGAGCATTTCGTGCTGTGGCGCCCGCGCGATGTGGTGAGCGGCGATTTCTATGTCTGCCGCGAGGTGGCGGACGGCTTCGTCGTCGCGGTGGCCGATTGCACCGGCCATGGCGTGCCCGGCGCCTTCATGACGATGACCGCCAGCGCCATGCTGAACAATGCGCTCGACCAGATGGGAGCGGACGATCCGGCGGCGGTGCTGGCCGCCGTCGACCGCAAGGTCCGCGCCGCCCTGCACCAGGAGGGGAAGGCGCGCAGCGGGACGGACTGCTTCGACAATGGTCTTGACCTGGGGCTGTGCCAAATCCGTCCGGCCGAAGGGCGGCTGGTCTTCGCCGGCGCCCGCGTTCCGCTGTTGATGGTGACCGGCGGCGAGGTGACGGAGCTGCGCGGCGATCGCCTCAGCCTGGGCTATCGCCCCACCGCGAGCGGGCCGGTCCCCGAAGACGCCCAGGGCACTGCCGAGTCGCCCTTCACCAACCACAGCATCGCCCTGCGCCCCGGCCAGACCTTCCTCATCGGCACCGATGGGCTGGTGGACCAGAATGGCGGTGAACATGGGCGCAGTTTCGGCCGGGTCAGGCTGCGCCAGCTGCTGAGCCAGGGCGGCGACGGACCGCTTGACCGGCTGAAGTCCGACCTGGAAAGCTCGTTGGACCGGTTCCAGGGCAACCGCGAGCAGCGGGACGACATCACCCTGTTCGGCTTCCGCGTGCGGCTGACCGACGCAGCCGCCGTTTCCGGCGCCGGATCCAGCCGCTACGCTGCGTAAAACTCCTGACCGCTTCCCTCAAATCTGTTACAGAGATGCTATTTTTTGTGACAGGTTGTGACGGCAACCCGTCGCGGACGGCAGAAGCCTGCCGAGTTTCTTTCAAAATTTAGGCATCCTAGGGTATGCTGCACCCGCTGAAGTGGTGATTGGGGAGAGCACGGCATGGCAGGTCCGACGATCGTCGTGGTCGAAGATGAGAATTCCCTGCGGTCCGACATGGTCGAGTATCTGTCGAGCTGCGGATTCGATGCGATCGGCGCACGCGATGGGGCGGAACTGGACCGGCTGCTGCGGAACCGCAACGCCGCCATCATCATCCTGGACGTGAACCTGCCGGACGAGGACGGGTTCAAGATCGCGGCCCGGCTGCGCGACAACCATGGCGCCGGCATCATCATGGTGACCGCGCGCAGTTCCACCGTCGACCGCGTGGTCGGGCTGGAGATCGGCGCCGACGCCTATCTGGTGAAGCCGGTCGAGCTTCGCGAACTGGAAGCGCAGGTGAAATCGCTTCTGCGCCGGCTGAGCGAGCGCGCCGCGGAAACGGCGATCCAGGCCGCCAACGGGACCGCAGGCGCCGAGGCCGGCGATTCTGCCGACGAGGCGCGCTGGTCGCTGGACCCTACGGAATGGAGCCTGACCAACCCGGCCGGAATCCGCATCAGCCTGACCAGCATGGAGATGAAGCTGACCAGCCTGCTGGCCGCCCAGGCCCGCAAGCCGGCGACGCGCGACCAGATCTCGCAGGCGCTCTACAACCGCCGCTGGAACCCGGAAGACCGCTCCATCGACACCGTCGTCGGCCGCCTGCGCCACAAGGTGGAGGGCGCCATCGGCGGCCCGGCCCCGCTCAAGTCGGTGCACGGGGTCGGCTATGTCTTCTCCGCACCGATCCGGGTGGTGGGCGCCGCGCAGGTGTGAGTCAGTCCGGCAAACCCTGGCCCGGCGACGCCCGATCGGGCGTGCGGCGGGGGAACAGCAGGGTGAAGCTGGTGCCGCGATCCGGCGCGCTGTCCACGGTGATCGACCCCATCAGCGCTCCGACCACCAGATTGTGGACGATGTGCAGCCCCAGCCCGCTGCCGCCGCGACCGCGCCGGGTGGTGAAGAAGGGCTCGAACACCCTGGCGCGATGCTCCTCGATCATGCCGCGCCCATTGTCGGTGAAGCACAGGCGGACGGTGTCGGGATCGGGACAGTCGACCGTGATCGTCATGTCCCCTGCCCGTCCGTCGGCGAACGCATGGGTCAGCGCGTTCATCACCAGATTCGACAGGATCTGCGACAGCACGCCGGGATAGCTGTCCAGTTCCAGGTCGGCCGGGCAGTTTACCGCGACCGCATGGCCCGATGGCCGCAGCTTCGGCTGCAGGCTGACCAGCGTGTCCTGGATGTAGGCGGCGAGGTTGACGCTGCGCCGTTCGGCACTGGCACGGTCGACCGCAACCTGCTTGAAGCCGGCGATCAGCTGCGCCGCCCGTTCGCAATTGCCGAGGATCAGGTCGGTGGTGTCGGTCGCGGTGGCGAGATAGCGGGCGAATTCCGCCTTGCCCAGTTCGCCGTCGGCGGCCCGCCGGCGCATCACCAGGGTGGCGTCGGCCAGATGCGAGGCGCAGGAAACGGCGATGCCGACCGGCGTGTTGATCTCGTGGGCCACACCGGCGACCAGCGCACCGAGGGAGGCCAGCTTTTCCGACCGGATCATCGCCTCCTGCGCCTCGCGCAGCCTGTCCAGCGCCGCCTCCGCCTCGCTGCGCCGCCGCTCCAACTCGTGGTTGGCGTCGCTCAACTGGGCCTGCAGCCGGTCGCTGACCCGCACGAGGCGCTGCTGCTCCCGCGTGCTGAGTTCGAAGGCGGCGATCAGGTCGCGGAATTCCGGCAGGCAATCGGGCGCCAGCGCGCCCAGCCTCGTCTCCAGCGCGCGGGCCTTGGCAAGCGCCTCCTCCTCCGCGGCGAAGAGGTTGAAGCTCACGGGGCCCCGCCGGCGGGCAACTCCCGCATCTGGAAGACGACATGCCGCAAATCTTCGGCGAAGTCCTCGCCGAGTTCGCGCATCGATTCGTCATTCTCTTCGACGCACCAGGTCACCGTCACCGGCCGCCCGCCCCGGGCCACCGTCTCCAGCATCTGGAAGATGTTCATCAGCGCCTTGGCGCTGGAGCTGTTGAAATAGAGAAGTTCCATGTCGAAGCGGATGGCGCCGCCGTCCGGACGGTCGAGAAAGCCGCGCAACGCGTTGAACACCGGACCGAAGAACCCGGCGACGTCGTCCGGGTAGGATTCTCCGGTCATGCGTAAATGGCCGACGGCGAAATCGAAGAAGACGCCCGGCGTGCGTCCGGTGGCGGGGATGATCAGGCTGTCCATGTCGTATCGCTCGGTTCGGCCGCTCACACGCGGACCTTGAGGCAGAAGAAGCTGCGGTCCGCGTCCATCGCATCGAAATCATAGTCGATGGGGTCGCTGGCCCGCCGTGCGATCTCGATCAGCCCCAAGGTCGCGCCACGGCTGCCGTCGTCCGGCTCCTCCCGAAGCTGTTCGCGGTAATAGGTCTTGATGCCGTCGCGATCCAGACTCTTCAGATGGTCCAGCCGCTCCTTCAGGCGCGGGACCTCGCTGTTGCGCACGGTGTTGCCGCAGACGATGAAGACCTTGCCGCCCTCCATCCCGATGGTGACCATGCCGGCACTGAGTTCCACCGTGCGGCCGGCGCTGCCCGACATCTTTTCCGCGGAATAGCGGATGATGTTCTGCATCTGCTCGACGAAGACCGAGAAGACGCGGCGGATGGTGGGGCCATCGGCCTCCTCCAGCGCCATTTTCTCGCGCAGTGCTTCGCCGAGGGAGTAAAGTATCCCTTCCGACAAGTATCCGCTGAAAGAGAACACGATCCCCCTCTCGTCGAGATCGCGTTTAATCGACGCATATTGTTGGGCGAGCATGGTTGTGGCCTGAGGTTCCACAGGTGCCGGGAGCCTGCCGACTATGTCATTTCCCTTGGAAAAGGGCCATAGTCTTTCGGGCATCGGGCTCTTGGGCAGCCGCGACATCGGGCTGCATCACACGGGAAGCACGACCCGGAAGGTCGATCCCTTTCCCAGCGTGCTGTCGACCGCGACGGCGCCGCCATGCAAATGAACGATCTGCTGCACCGTGTGCAGACCGATGCCGGTGCCCGGCACGCCGGACGCGCCCGACCCGCGGAAGAAGCGGTCGAACAGGCGCGGAAGCTCCGGTTCGGGAATGCCGCGGCCATGGTCGGTCACCTCGATCACCGCCATGGCGCCGTCGGTATCGCCGTGAAGATGGATCGCTTCGCCAGGACCGGAATATTTGACGGCGTTGTTGACGAGATTGGTCAGGACCAGCGCGATCAGGTTGGCGTCGACCTCCGCCCGCCGCGGCAAACCGGCCAGGGTCATCCGGAATTCACGGTCGGGATAGGCGACGCGGAACGGCCGGACGACATTGGCGATCAGGTCGGCCAAGTCGATCTCGGCCCGCTCCAGCACGAGGGCGTTGGTCTGCAGCCGCTCGTCGGTCAGATGGGCGTCGATCAGGCCGGTCAGACGCTGCACGCTGCTGCGGATCACCGCCAGCCGTTCCAGCATCTCCGGCTCCACCTGCCCGGCCCGCATCGCCAGCAGCTGCGCCGCGCTGTCGATGATGGCGAGCGGCGTGCGGAATTCGTGGCTGACCATACCCAGGAACTGGCGCTGCCGGTCGCGGGCGAGCAGTTCGCGCTCCAGCGCCCGCTCCACCCGTTCCTTGGCCAGGATCAGCGCCTTCTGATTGGTGGCCAGTTCAAGCGTGCGCTCCTCCACCCGCTGCTCCAGCGAGTGGTTCAGCGCCACCAGCTCCTCGTACAGGCAGACATTGTCGAAGCCGATGGCGACACGGTTGCAGAACAGTTCCAGCAGGCGGTGCTCGTCCGCGGTGTAGGGCTCCGCCCGTTCAAGCCAAAACACCGTCACGCCATGCTCGCGCGTGCGGAAGACCAGAACGCAATGGCCGTCGTGATAGAGGTTGCGCTGGGTCAGCAGGGCGTCCGCCACTTCCGCCGCCGCGCCGATCGACAGGACATCGGCCACCGGCAGCCCGATGCAGCCGGAAAAGACCCCCAGCCCCGCCACCACGGCGACCGTCCGGCTGCCGTCGGCGCGGTCGACCGGACGGCAGGCCAGAACCGCCGGCGCGCTGCCGTGATCGACGACCCGGGCGATCTGCTCCACCAGCCGCTCGACGAAGGCGCGCATCGGCCGCATCTCGAACAGCGGGGCGGAGGCGCTGAGAATCCGTTCCAGCCCCTGCCTGTTGCGCTCGATCGTCACGATGTCGCGCCAGGCGCGCAGCCCGCTGACCAGCGTGGTGAACAGACGCTGCGCGGTCAGCTCGCTCTTGGCCTTGTAGTCATTGATGTCGTAGCCGACGATGACGTCCCGCTCCGGCGCCTGACCCGGCTGGCCGGTGCGCAGGATGATCCGCATGCGGCGGTTGCCCAATTCCTCCCTGATGTGGCGGACCAGCTTCAGGCCGGCATCCTCCGTCTCCATCACCACGTCGAGGAGGGCGATGGGCAGATCGGGCCGCTGGGCGAGGACCGCCTTCGCCTCTTCCGCCGACAGGGCGCTCACCACCTCGAACGGGCGTCCGTCGAAGTCGAAGTCGCGCAGCAGCACCGCGGTCATGGCGTGAACCTGGGGATCGTCGTCCACCACCAGGACGGGCCAGGGCGTACCGGACGGCCGTTGAGAACTTGCCACCGTCGCGGCGCCGTCCTCCGGGCCGAACAGCAGTTCGTCGTCCAGCCCCCCGTCCATCCCCGCCATCCGCCGCCCCCGTCACACTATGCGTGATTGCCTATGCCTGCCGCAATGGAACCACCGTACGGTGCCGCTTCCAAGTCCGATAAGGCGGATTGGCAGCATTCGTTTCAATTTGTCGCATATGAACGAAGAGTCATGTACGGCAGAGCCAGTGTTGTGCAATGCTTTATTACGACAGTGCATAACGGAGTGTCCGGAAAATAAGGGTGCGAAGCGTCGACGACAACGGCGTCCCTGCCCGGCCGGCGCCGCCATGGCCGTCTCGCCTTTGCGATTCACCGGGATTCTCATTTTCAGGGGCATCGAATTCGGGCCGTCGATCGACGCCCTGGACCGAAGCGATACGAAAGATGCCGACCATTCAGAGAATTTGTATGCGGTTTTATCGCTACATGGTTGTTGAGTGACGGGCGTTGACCTTTGCGCTATTCTTGAGCCTCGCCATACCCCCCGCAAACGGATGACCTCCCCCCGATGACCCCTGCCGGCTTCGAACAGGATGCACATGCCGCAGGACCCCCGGGCACCATCCGTGGTGGACGCAAGGCCGTTTCACCGGCAATTCTGGCGCTGCTGGCGGTCGCCCTCGCCCTTACGGCCGCCCTGCTGGTGTTTGCGGCCTATCAATACCGCAGCCAGGTGATCGACGAGGCGGAGACCCACACCGCCGCGATTGCGCGCGTGCTGGAGGAGCATGCAGCCAAGACGCTCGGCATCCATGCCGCCACCCTGTCGCATATGGAGTGGATGGTCGATGACCTGGGATGGAACCGTATCGACAGTTCTCCCCTGCTGCACGAACGCCTGAAAGCCATGGCGGCCCAGACGCCGGAGGTGCAGTCCTATTGGATCACCGACGAGAGCGGACGCGTCCGCGTCAGCAGCTTCGAATGGCCGATGCGCCCGCTGAACGCGAGCGACCGCGAATATTTCCGCGCTCTTCTGAACCCCGGCAGCGCCATCCATATCGGCCCGCGACTGTCGGGCAAGATCAATTCCGAGATTTTCTTCACTCTCAGCCGCCGGATGGAATTGTCGAACCACCAGTTCCAGGGGGTGGCGCAGATCTCCCTCCTGCCCAGCTATTTCGCCGACTTCTACCGCTCGGTCCTGCGAGGGTCGAGCGACGTCATCCTGCTGATGCGCGAAGATGGCGAGGTGCTGGTCCGTACCCCGCAGAACGCCCCGGCCAATCGCACCGACATCGGACGGTTGCCGGAACTGATCTCGGTCCCCGACAGGAACGGCGTCTTCCACGCGGTGACGCCCTCCGACGGGGTCGAGCGGCTGATGGCCCGCCGCAAGGTGCCGGACATGCCGATCTATGTGGTCTACGGCACCGACGTCGGCTCCATCGAAAGGGCATGGCACGACCGGGTGATGCCCTACGCACTGTTCGCGACACCGGCTTTGGGACTGCTTGTCCTGCTTGGCGGCATCGCGCTGCACCGGTCGCGTCAGGCCGCCGAGGCGCAGGAGGCATTGCGCCGCTCCAACGAGGCACTGGAGGACCGGATCACCGAACGCACCCGACATCTCGACCAGGCCTTGGCCGACAAGGAGGTGTTGCTGCGCGACATCCATCACCGGGTGAAGAACAATCTGCAGGTGATCCTCAGCCTGCTGGAGCTGCAGGCGCAACGCGCGCCGGAATTGGAGGCGCCCTTCAGCGAGGCGCTGACCCGCATCAACACGATGGGACTGATCCACGAGCAGATCTACCGCGCCACCGGCATATCGGCGGTCGCGCTCGACAGCTTCATCGAGGCGCTGGCCGGGCATTTGAACAGCTTCCACAGCCGCCCGGGCAGGACCATCACCATCAGACATCGGGTGGAACCGCTCAGCCTCGACCTCAACCGGGTGGTGCCCTTCGCCCTGATCCTGAACGAAGTGGTGTCAAACGCGTTCAAGCACGCCTTCACCGGCCGCTGTACCGGGACCATCGACATCGTGGTGACGGCCGAGAACGGATCGCTGCATCTGACGATCCAGGATGACGGCACCGGCGCCCCCGAGCCGGAGGATCCCTCCACCCCCGGACGGCGGTCGATGGGCATGGACCTGATCCGGGCCTTCGCCCGGCAAATACGCGGCGAGTATCATTTCACCAGGGGAGCCGGCACACGGTTCGATCTGGTCTTCCCGCAGGAGAGCGACGCCGTTTAGACGCTTTCGGATGTTTCGATGAGCATCTGAAAGACTTCAGCGTTTGCAACGTTTGACGGGGCCGGTCTTGGGAGAGTTGGCCGCCACACCGTTGGTGGAGCCGTTGCCGTTGCCGGAGCCAGAGGCCAAGCCGTTCGGCGGTTCTTCGGATTTCGGAAGCTTTTCCGCGATGCCGAAGGCCAATTCGCGCCGCCGCAGTTCAGCCAGGATCTCGTCGGGGGCGATGTCGAAGTCGGCCAACAGCACGACCAGATTATACAAGAGGTCGGCCGCCTCCATCACCAGTGCGCCGCGGTCGCCGCGCATCGCCTCGATCGCCACCTCGATCGCCTCCTCCCCCACCTTCCGTGCCATGCGGGCTCGGCCCTGCGCCAGCAGCTTTGCCGTGCGCGAGGCTTCAGGGACGGAGGAAGGCTCGCGCCGCAGGGTTTGCACGGCCTCGTGCAGGCTGCGGAGCGGATCGGGACCGATGTATTGAACCATGTCCCTGAAATCGTTTTTCAAACCGGCGCTGTCAAGACGTTGGTTTGCCGGCTAAACATTTCACCGGTGCCACCGGACGATCGGATCGCTCCCGGCCGCTGACAATAGTCAGTGATACTGATTGATTTGGTATTCGACCATTGGCCGAAGGAAATCTCTGTATAGCTGTAATTTTTGCAGCAGCCAGCAATGCAAAGCCGGCGTATTTGGCATTGGGTATACCAGTATATAGTCTCCTCAACAGCCCGATGGAGACGACAATGACCACCACCACTTTCCAGCCCGGCACCGACAACCACACTTCGAACGACGCCCTGCACGCCGTCGCCGAATTCCCGGTGGCCTGGTTCGAAGCCACCCCGGCCTATCTGGTCCTTGGCCCGATCGGCGCCTTCCTGCGCGAATGGGCCGCCGCCACCCCGGCCGGCTTCGTCCTGAGCCTGCTGAAGCGCTGACGCCCGGCCACCCCGCGCAACACCCGATCAACGGAGTCGATCATGAGCATCCTCAGCCTTCATCACGGCGACCATGGCGTCCATGGCGACAGCCAGACCCTGCACCCGGTCCGCGACTTCGTAGCCGACTGGCTGGAAGCCACCCCCGCCGCCATCCTGCTGCGTCCGGTCGGTGCATTCCTGACGGAATGGGTGAAGTCCACCCCGGCGGTGATCCTGTTCCGGTCCCTGCACCGCTGACCGGGTTCCAAGAACAAGAAAATTCGAGGGTTTGAAAGGCGACCGCGGCACAGCCCAACCATTCGGGCGGCCGCGGCCTTTTCTTTTTTGGGAGGTCCGCTTACGGCCTGCGCCTCAGGCGCCGCCACGGACGTCCTCGACCAGCAACTCCAGCCGCGGAAGATCGCGCACCACCAGCGCGTCGGAGCGGCGTTCCAGCATCCCGTCTCGGGTCAGGTCGCTCAACACGCGGGCCACGGTCTCGCGGGTGGTGCTGACGCGTGCGGCAATGTCGGAATGGACGGGGATCGGCGTAATGACCGCGGACTCGCCCTGCCGCGATGCGCGCCGGGCAAGGCGCAGCAGTTCCGCATGGACCCGGTTGTTGGCGCCGAGGGTCGACAGTTCCATGATGCGGTCGGTCGCGCCGCGCAGCTTGTCGCACAGGCGCAGCATCATCGCCATCGCCAGTTCCGGATGGGCCGTCACCAAGGCCTGGAAGGGCTTCGCCGGCAGGAAGGCGACCAGCGCCCCCTCCTCCAGCGCCACCACCGACGCGGAGCGCGGCCGGCCGTCCAGCGCCGACATCTCCCCCACCAGTTCCCCGGCATCGATATCGCTGAAGCTGATCTCGCGCCCGCCGGCCGAGTGGCTGAGCACCCGCACCCGCCCCTCCACCACGAACCCGACGTCTCGGGTCTCGGCCCAATGGTCGATCAGCTGCTCGTCCGGAGCGAAGCGGCGCCAGCGGCTTTGGCGTGCCACCGCGGCGCGCTGATCCGCGGAAAGCGGACGCAGCAACTCGATGCGGTCCAGCCCGGCGGCCGGCGTATCGGCCGGGGTGTCGGGCAGCGCATTGGCCAGACGGTCGGATTTGGTCATTTCGGCCTTCGGCACGGGAAGTTCCGGAGCCGCCCCGGACTGTTTGTTGCGCCAAAGGATAGCGTGACCTGCGCAAAGGTGGAAGGCGCTGTGACCAATGGCCGGTGTCAACCCTCCGTTAACGCCGAACGCGCAGAAGGGAACGACGCCTCGCCGACCCATCCCTCAACCGCACCCCGTTCATCGTTGCCGGAGCGCCGATCATGACCAGCCTGTTCACCGTGCCCACCGCCCGTCGCGTCGATTCGCAACGGCTGCTGTCGGTCGCCCTGATCCCCTTCGCCGCGGCCATCGCCATGGCGAGCACGGTCGCTGCCACCGGCTTCACCGCCAGCCCGCTGGGCGAGGCGAACAGCACGCTGGGCTTCCTGCTGGATTTCGTGAAGCTCTGCTATCTGGCCGTCGCCATGGCCCATCTGTCCGGCGCCATCGCCGACCGCACCTGCGGCGGCATGGCCGCCGGCCTGTCGATGGACGAATTCGACGCGCCGGAACCGATGTCGCGCGAAGAGTTCTGGCGCGCCTTCCCCAATCATGTCGACGGCGCCGCCATCGCCGGGGCCGTCACCCTCTTGTGCGTGATCGCCGGATCGCTGGTCGGCTGACCCATCACCGCCAAACGGCAGTTGAGAGAGGGCCGCGCTTGCCCCACTATGGCGCGGACAGACGATCGGCGGATGGGCGGGCGTGAGCGGAGATCAGACTGAACCGAAGGTCCCCGGCAAGGGTCAGGTGAAAGCCCAGACGAAGGCCCAGGCGGCAGAGCCGGCGCGGCACCGCCGCGAGGGCATCGGGTTTATGGGGAGGCTGCGCGCCTATTTCCTGGCCGGCATTCTGGTGACCGCCCCCATCGCCATCACCGTCTATATCGCCTGGTGGTTCGTCTCGCTGATCGACGGCTATATCCGGCCGCTGATCCCCAGCACCTACAATCCCGAAAACTACCTGCCCTTCTCGATTCCCGGCATCGGCGTGCTGGTGGTCATCGTCGCCGTCACCCTGATCGGCGCCTTCACCGCCGGCTATGTCGGCCGTCTGGTTCTTGGCGTAGGCGAGGGGGTGGTCGGGCGCATGCCGGTCGTCCGCTCCGTCTATGGCGGGGTGAAGCAGATCTTCGAGACGGTGCTGGCCAAGAAATCCAATGCCTTCCGCGAGGTGGTGGCGATCCAGTATCCGCGCCCCGGCGTGTGGTCGCTGGGCTTCATCACCGGCGCCGCCCACCCGGAGGTGCAATTGCAGCTGGCGGGCGTGGCCGACGATTTCGTCAACGTCTTCATTCCCTGCGCGCCGCCCACCGCCGGCTATCTGGCGATGGTGCCGCGCCGCGAGGTGACCGTGCTGAACATGAGCGTCGAAGACGGGCTGAAGCTGGTGATGTCCGGCGGCATCGTCGTCCCGCCCGAGCGGCGCCCGACGCTGGTGGAGCCGCCGGCCGGCCCCGACCAGGAAGGCCCCAACCAAGAAGGCAACGACGATCAGCCCGACCGCAAGGTCTTGGCCGCCGCGTCGCGCTCGAACAGGTAGAGCAGCGTCCGCAACGCCTGCCCGCGCGGGCTGGCGAGGTCGGGGTCGCGGTCGACCACCAGCCGAGCATCGTCCCGCGCGACCGCCAGCAGGTCGCCATGCACGGCGAGGTCGGCCATCCGGAAGCCGGGCAGCCCCGACTGGCGCGTGCCCAGCACCTCGCCGGCACCACGGAGGCGCAAGTCCTCTTCGGCGATGATGAAGCCGTCCTCGGTGTCGCGCAGGGTCTTCAGCCGCGCCCGCGCCGTCTCCGTCAGGTTCGAGTCGAACATTAGCAGACAACTCGACGGCTTCTCGCCGCGCCCGACCCGGCCGCGCAACTGATGGAGCTGGGCGAGTCCGAAGCGCTCGGCATGCTCGATCACCATCACGGTCGCCTCGGGCACATTGACGCCGACCTCGATCACCGTGGTGGCGACCAGCACGTCGAGGCTGCCCTCGGCGAAGGCGGCCATCACCGCGTCCTTGTCCGGCCCGCGCATCTTGCCATGGACCAGCCCGACCCGGTCGCCGAAGGTGGCGCGCAGGAAGGCATGGCGCTCGGTGGCGGCTGCAAGGTCGCTCTGTTCCGATTCGTCGACCAGCGGGCAGACCCAATAGACCCGCGCGCCTTCCGACACCTTGCGCTGAATGCCGTGGACCACCTCCTCCAGCCGGTCGAGCGCGATGGTGACGGTCTGCACCGGTTTGCGGCCGGCCGGCTTCTCGGTCAGGCGCGACACGTCCATGTCGCCATAGGCGGTCAGCGTCAGCGTGCGCGGAATCGGAGTGGCGGTCATCACCAGCACATCCACCGCCCGGCCCTTGGCCGACAGCTGCAGGCGCTGATGGACGCCGAAGCGGTGCTGCTCGTCAATCACCGCCAGAGCCAGATCCTTGAAGGCGACATCTTCCTGGAACAGGGCGTGGGTGCCGACCAGCAGTGGCAGCTCGCCCGACGCCAGCCGGTCGAGCACGGCCTGCCGCGCCTTGCCCTTGTCGCGGCCGGTCAGCAGGCCGATTTCCACGCCGGCGGCCTTGCACAGCGGCGCGAGGCTTTCGGCATGCTGGCGGGCCAGGATCTCGGTGGGGGCCATCAGCGCGGCCTGGGCGCCAGTCTCCACCGCGTTCAGCATCGCCATCAGCGCGACCACGGTCTTGCCGCTGCCGACGTCACCCTGGAGGAGCCGCAGCATCCGCCGCTCCGCAGCCATGTCGGCGTAGATGTCTTCCAGAGAGGCCGCCTGCGAACCGGTCAACGAGAAGGGCAGCGCCGCGAGCGCCGCTTGGCGGAGCCTGCCGTCACCCTCGGTCGCGCGCCCGGCCAAGCGCCGCTGGCTGGCCCGCACCAGCATCAGCGCAAGCTGGTTCGCCAGCAGTTCGTCATAAGCGAGACGGCAACGGATCGGCGCGGTGGCGGCGAGGTCGCCCTCGTCCTCCGGCGTGTGGGCGCGCTTCAGCGCCTCGGCCCAGGTCGGCCACTGCCGGCGGGCGAGCCATGCCGGGTCCTGCCATTCGTCGAGCGCCGGAATGTCGTTGAGCGCAGCGCGCACCGCCTTGCGCAGGGTCTTGGCCGGCAGGCCGGCGGTCATCGGATAGACCGGCTCCACCAGTTCCAACTCTTCCTTGGCATCGACCGGGACGACGGCGTCGGGATGGGTGATCTGGGCGGTGTCGTTGAACCACTCCACCTTGCCGGAGACGACCATGGTGGTGCCGGCCGGGATCTGCTTCGACAGCCAGTCGCCACGGACATGGAAATAGACCAGTTCCAACACGCCGGTCTCGTCGGTGCAGCGGATCTTGTAGGGATGACGCGGGTTCACCGGCGGCGCATGCGAATCGATGCGCACGGTCAGGGTGGCGATGCGCCCGTGCGGCGCCTGCGCGATCTTCGGCGAGAAGCGGCGATCGACGACGCCGCAGGGCAGATGCCACAGCAGGTCGACGACGTGGGCGCCGGCAAGCTTCTCCACCAGCTTGCCCAGGCGGGGGCCGAGGCCGGGGAGTGCCGTGACCGGTTTGAACAGCGGAAACAGGATGGCGGGACGCACGGGCGGGACGCTACCGGGAAAGCCTTCGAGGGCTTCCAGAAAGCCGGGTGGACCCAGCCACGTCAAGGCCACTGAACGGCATCTGAGAAAAGAAGGGACGGCGGAGCGCACCCGAGGCCAGGGGCCTATGGTGGGGGGCAACGTCGGCCTTGGATTTGGCCACGGACGCGCTCCGCCGATAGGTACCGTCCGGAGGCAAACGGGAGAACCGGACGGTCATATCCGATGGCAGGGGACCATCGGGAAGAGACACCAGATAAGAAGACGCTCTCGTGACGGGCCGGTGTTTCAGGGGGGCTGGCCCGACCGCGTCACAAGAAGGACAATAGCCCGGCCGCCCTGTCCCCAACCTGACTCGTCCATGAAATCCACTTCATGAACTGCGGCCGCCATTTTCGTGATGTCCATCGATGAACTGCCGGTCCACGGCACATGCCTGAGTCCCGGGAGCCGTCGAGCAGAGAAGGTCACTGAAGTTCTTTGATGGCGGTTGGAAGGGAAGCGTGATCCCGTCACCAGAAACGGCAGGCAACCGGCGGCTCCATAGAATCCGAAGTGGTAATTCTTAATCCCCCGCCGGAGATATCTGGCATTTAAAGTTCTTTTAACCCTATTCGACGCCTAATCAGCCCCGCGGGACATTCGATCCCGAGAAGACGCTCTACCGATCATTAGACCCACACGACACCAAGGGAGCTACCCATGCCCGCACAGAAGGTCGCCGATGAAGTCCGCTTGGCCAGCCGCATCCATGCGCGCCTGCTGGACGCCTTCATCGACTTGACGGAGCGGGAACTGGCCGGACTGGCCCCGGGCTTCGCCGAGGAAAGCCTGATCGAGGCGCTGGAGGCCTTGCGCGCCGCCCGCAAGAACTATGGCACGACCGCCGGGGTGATGGTCGTCTCGAACCTGGAATTGCCGCAGGCCTCCAACGCCGCCTGATCCCGGCGGGCTCCGTCGAACTCTCAGACGGAAGCCGGCTTGCGGCTGCGTGGCTTGCGCGCCTTGGGGGGCTCGGAAGTCGTGGCTTCCGGTCCGATGGACTTCACCACTGCCCGCGGCTTCGCGTTGGTGGTCTTGCGCGGGGCTTTCACCACCGCGACGACCGGGGCGACGTCGGCAACGGCCGCCGCTTCGGCCAGGATCGCACGTTCGGCCTGGAGCCAGTGGTCGGCGTCACGGCCGTGGGGACGGCCCTCGTCCAGCCAGATCGCATAGGCGCGGTCACGGATGCGTTGTTCGAGATCCACGCTCATCACATCTCCCCAGGGAAGGTGGTTGGGTTTGCTGCGATGCGAAGACTGCACAATTCGCGACATACACGCAACCAAGCGGATCGTTATCGGCCCTCCGCCGCAGACCGCCGTACTCCCCGGCCGTCACTCCGATGACGTTTCGCCGTGGTCGGGCTGCCGGCTCTGCTGGACTTCGCGCCATTTGGCGACGTTACGGTTGTGGTCGGACAACGACTTGGCGAAGACATGGCCACCGGTGCCATCGGCGACGAAATACAGGAACTCGTGCCGCTCAGGCTTCATCACCGCCTGGATCGACGCCTTGCCCGGATTGGCGATGGGGCCCGGCGGCAGGCCGGTCGCCACATAGGTGTTGTAGGGCGATTCGAACTTCCAGTCGTTGCGGGTCAGCGCCCGGCCAAGTTCTCCACTGCCATCGGACAGCGCGTAGATCACCGTCGGGTCAGACTGCAGCTTCATACCGGCTTCCAACCGGTTGACGAAAACCCCCGCCGCCCTGGGCCGCTCGGCGGCGATGCCGGTCTCCTTCTCGACGATGGACGCGAGGGTCAGCGCCTGCTGCGGCGTCTCGAAGGGAAGATTCTGGTCGCGGGTCTTCCACGCCTCCGCCAAGGCCTGGGTCATCGCCGTCTGCATCCGCTCGATCAGAGCGCTGCGGCTGTCGCCATAGGCGTAGTGGTAGGTCTCCGGCAGGAGCGAGCCTTCCTTCGGCGGCTTCGCGAGGTTGCCGGTCAGCATGGTTTCCCGCTCCAGAAGCGCCACCACCTGGGTCGAGGTCAGCCCTTCCGGCACGGTGAGGCGATGCACGACGGTGCGGCCCTGGCGCATCTGCTCCAGGACACCTTCGATGCTGATTCCTGCGGGGAATTGGTATTCGCCGGCCTTCAACTCACGGAAGGTGCCGGACAGCTTGGCCGCGGCGACGAACACCAGCGGCGAACCGATCACGCCGGAGTCGCCCAGGGTGATGGCAATGGCCTCAAGCCCGCTGCCGCGCGGGATGAAGACCGTCTCAGCCTGCTCCAACGGTCCGCGGGCCGAATAGCGCTGGTAACCCCATACGCCGATTCCGCCCGCCGCACCGACCGCGAGGGCCAGCGTCCCCGCGAAAATCCGGAGACCCCAGCCCATCGCTCACCTCTTGAAGACTGCAGACCGCAACGTCGGTGGGAGCTTCGCTTACGCGAATTCCTTGAACACCAGCGAGGCGTTGGTGCCGCCGAACCCGAAGGAGTTCGACAGCGCAGCGCGCACGCGGCGCTCCTGCGCGACCTTCGGCACCAGATTGACGCCCATGCAGCTTTCCGACGGGTTGTCGAGATTCAGCGTGGGCGGCACGATGCCGTGGTTGATCGCCTTGATCGAGTAGATCGCCTCGACCGCACCGGCGGCCCCCAGCAGGTGGCCGATGGCCGACTTGGTGGAGGACATCGCCAGATTGTTCATGGCGTCGCCGAACAGGCGCTTCACCGCACCCAGCTCGATCTCGTCGCCGAGCGGCGTCGAGGTGCCGTGGGCGTTGACGTAATCGATGTCGGACGGGTTCAGGCCGGCGCGCTTCAGCGCACCCTTCATGGCACGGAAACCGCCATTGCCGTCTTCCGCCGGGGCGGAGATGTGGTAGGCGTCGCCCGACAGGCCGTAACCGACGACCTCGGCATAGATGGTGGCGCCGCGCTTCTTGGCGTGCTCCAACTCTTCCAGCACGACGACACCGGCACCCTCGCCGATGACAAAGCCGTCGCGATCCTTGTCATAGGGACGCGAGGCCTTTTCGGGCGTGTCGTTGAAGTTGGTGGACAGCGCGCGCATGGCGGCGAAACCGCCGACGCCGAGCCGGCTGACCGCCGCCTCCGTGCCGCCGGCGACCATGATGTCGGCATCGTCCCACATGATCAGACGGGCGGCATCGCCGATGGCGTGCGCGCCGGTCGAGCAGGCGGTGACGACCGCGTGGTTGGGGCCCTTGAAGCCGTGCTGGATCGAAATGTGGCCGGAGGCCAGATTGATCAGGCAGCCGGGGATGAAGAAGGGCGACAGGCGGCGAGGACCCTTTTCATGCAGGGTCACGGCGCCGTCGGCGATGCCCGGAAGGCCGCCGATGCCCGAACCGACCATGACGCCGGTCCGCTCGCGCTCTTCATCGGTCTGGGGAATCCAACCCGAATCCTTGATTGCTTCCTGCGCCGCGGCGATGGCGAAGATGATGAAGTCATCCATCTTCCGCTGATCCTTCGGCGAAACGAAGGAGTCGGCGTTGAACTCGCCTTCACCCGTTCCGCGCGGGAGCTGCCCGGCGACTTTGGAGGCCAGGTCCGAAGCATCGAACCCCGTGATGCCGCGGATTCCCGACGTTCCGGAAATCAGCCGCTCCCAGTTCAGCGTGTGGCCGACGCCGAGCGGCGTGACCATACCGAGTCCGGTGACGACGACACGTCTCATGAGGCTGTTCCTTGACCTTTCCTCGAATAAACTGTCGACGATCTGGTCGTCGACGGCCAGGCCCCGCGCTGCTGGTATCGCAATTGCGGTTCGCCTGGCCCTCGGGGGCTCAATGCCCGCAGCCCGATCAGGCGGCGGCGTTGGCCTTGATGAAGTCGATGGCGTCCTTCACCGACAGGATCTTCTCCGCGGCGTCGTCCGGGATCTCGACACCGAACTCTTCCTCGAAGGCCATGACCAGCTCGACGGTGTCGAGGCTGTCGGCGCCCAGATCGTCGATGAAGGAGGCGTTCTCCACCACCTTCGACTCCTCGACACCCAGGTGGTCCACAACGATCTTCTTCACGCGCTCGGCGATGTCGCTCATCTTTTAAGACCTTCCAATCCTTGAAACCGCTCGGGATAATCCGGTCGGAGCAACACGCGAAGAACGTGCCGTCCTGCCGCGAAAAGCCCCGTCCGATAACACATTTCAGCAGCCTTGACCAGCACCCGCGAGGGAGCCTGGTTGGCGCCGTTCTTCACACGTGGCGATGCCGCCCCGTCGGATCCTCATCAGATCATGGCCATGCCGCCGTTGATGTGCAGCGTCTGGCCGGTGACGTAGGCGGCCTCCTCGCTCGCGAGGTACACGACCCCGGCGGCGATCTCGTCCGGCTGGCCCATGCGGCCGGCCGGAATGGCGGGGAGCAGCTTCTGCTTCTGCTCGTCGTTCAGGGCGTCGGTCATGGCCGTGGTGATGAACCCCGGCGCGACGCAGTTGACGGTGATGTTGCGCGAGGCCAGCTCGGCGGCCAGCGACTTCGACATGCCGATCAGGCCGGCCTTCGACGCGGCATAGTTGGCCTGCCCCGGATTGCCGGTGACGCCGACGACCGACGTGATGTTGACGATGCGACCCCAGCGGCGCTTCATCATGCCGCGCATGGCGGCCCGCGACAGGCGGAAGGCCGCCGTCAGGTTCACGTCGATGACCGACTGCCAGTCCTCGTCCTTCAGCCGCATCGCGATCTGGTCGCGGGTCAGGCCGGCGTTGTTGACGAGGATGTCGATCTTGCCCAGGGCCGCCTCGGCGTCCTTGAACAACTGCTCGGTCGCCGCGGCCTCGGACAGGTTGCCGGGCACGACGAAGGCGCGCTCGCCCAATTCGGCGGCCAGAGCCTCCAGCGGGGCGACGCGGGTGCCGGACAGCGCGACGGCTGCGCCCTGGGCATGCAGCGCACGGGCGATCGACGCACCGATGCCGCCGGACGCGCCGGTGACGAGGGCCGACTTGCCGGTCAGATCAAACATGGATGGCCTCACGAGGCTGATGTATCACGGGTCTGAAGTGGTCACAGGGACTTCAGGAACGACTCGACATCGGCCGGCGTTCCGACCGACACCGCCGCCAGATCCTTGTCGATGCGCTTGGTCAGCCCGGCGAGAACCTTGCCCGACCCGACCTCGACCAGCCGCTCGACACCCTGCTCCTTCATATAGAGCACGCATTCGCGCCAGCGGACCATGCCGGTCACCTGCTCGACAAGCAGGCGGCGGATGGTATTGGGGTCCGACACCGCCGAGGCGGTGACGTTCGCCACCACCGGAACCACCGGGGCGGAAATCGTGACGTTCGCCAGAGCCTCCGCCATGGCGTCGGCGGCCGGCTGCATCAGCGAGCAATGGAAGGGAGCAGACACCGGCAGGCGCACCGAGCGCTTCAGCCCGCGCTCCGCCGCCAGGGCAATGGCGCGGTCGATGGCGTCGGCGCTGCCGGAAATCACCACCTGCCCGACCGAGTTGTCGTTGGCGATGCTGCACACTTCGCCTTGGGCGGCGTCGGCGGCAATGGCCTGCGCCTGTTCCAGGTCGGCGCCCAGCAGAGCCGCCATGGCGCCCTTGCCGACCGGAACCGCCTTCTGCATCGCCTGCCCGCGCAGCTTCAGCAGGCGCGCGGTGTCGCCCAGCGAGAAGGCACCGGCGGCGCAGAGCGCCGAATATTCGCCCAACGAGTGGCCAGCGACGAAGGTGGCATGCTTGGGCAGGTCGACCCCGCCCTCGCTCGCCAGAACCCGCATCACCGCGACGCTGACCGCCATCAGGGCGGGCTGCGCGTTCTCGGTCAGGGTAAGGTCGGCCTCCGGGCCTTCGACCATCAGTCGCGACAGCCGCTGGTTCAGCGCGTCGTCCACCTCTTCGAAGGTGTGACGAGCGACTTCGAACGCTTCGGCGAGTTCGCGGCCCATGCCGACAGCCTGGCTGCCCTGCCCCGGAAAGACGAACGCCCTGGTCATGCTTCGGTGAAACCCTGGATGAATGCGCCCCGCCCCTGCGGCGGCACCATGGATTGGGCGACAGTCATACCCTCACTTTTGAGCAAGTCAAGCGACGCGCGATGACCAAAGCGACAATGGTGCGATAAAACGCCACGTATTGACGCAGAAGGCCCACGAAAAACCGCCGCGCGGAAGGGGTTGTTCGTGGGCTGACCCAGACGTACCGCAAATCGGGTCTTGCGGGTCTTGCGCCTTATGCTGCGGCGCAAATCAAAGCGCCGCGGTCATGCCTTGCCCACCAGCGCCACCCTGGTCCAGGGCCTGATCTGCGCCAACGCCTCCAGCACCATCGGGCCGATCAGGCCGACGATCAGCGCCACGCAGAAAACCACGCCATCCCCGGCGTCCAGCCGGTGCAGCACCACCCGCGCACCGGCGGCGAACAGGGCGTGGTGCAAGTAGATGGCGTAGGAGGAGGCTCCCACCATCCGGAAAACCCGGCTCGTCGGCATGGCATGCAGCAACGTCACCGCTCCGCCCATCCCGCACAGCAGCGCGACACCGCTGTTCCAGCCGAAATGCGGCAGATAGCCCCACAGCGACGCCTGATGCAGGGCCACGCCGATGGCGAGCGCGGCAGCGGCGCTGCCAACCATCGCCGACCGGGGAACCATGGCGCGGAAGCGGGTCACCCCCACCCCCAGCAGGAAGTGCGGCAACAGGAAGCAGGCCTCGTTCACCGACAGGATGTTCGAGTCGACATGGACCGTCAGGCACATGACCACCGCAGCCGCCATGGCGAACACAAACCCGCCCGGCCGGTCCATCGCGTGCAGCGTGTCGAGCAGCGCGACGCCCGTGAAGATCAGGAACAGCGCCTGCAGGTACCAGAAGTGGGCATAGGAGAAGACGTAGATCCGCCACATCGAATCGGGGGCGGCGGTTCCGTTCGCACCCGGCGCATGGGTCTGCAGCAGATAGAAGAGAGTCGACACCACCAGGAACGGAAAGCCCAGCCGGCGCAGCTTCTTGACGAAGAAGGTGCTCAGCCGGTCGCCTGTGGCGGGGTTCAGGGCGTACACGAGCCCCGAGATGAAGGTGAAGAGCGGCATGCGGATCAGTTCGAAGCTGTCGGTGGCGTAGCGGTACACCGACCCATCCGCCACCTGCATGCCGGCCCCGGGAATACCGACCACGTGGTAGGCGACCAGCAGGATGCAGGCCAGCCCCCTCAGTTCCACGACATGATACGGCAACATGTTCTTGCGCATGGGGCTACTCCAGGCACCGGGCTGTCAGCGCCGCGGACGGAGCGCGCGGTCGACCGACGCACCGCAAGCTCCGCTGTAAACGGCAGGCTGAACATGGCGCCTGGAGCGATCCAATGCACTTCGGTCAAATGCGCCGGAGCTTATCCCGCGCGATAGCCACCCCTGCCCCGCCCGGCCCACCCCTTGCCCAAAGCAGCGCGGCGGGGGTCATCCGGGCAGCTCTCTATAACGCGAATAGATTTTTCCGGAAGGTGGCGCATCCCGGGCCGGATTTCCGCTTGCTACCACCGCCGGCCTGTGCATACTGCGCCGCTTCATAACTCCTTGCCGGCGGTCCGCCGTCGGCTAGGCCCGGGCAGCTGATCCGATCCATGAGGGATGGGGCGCAGCGCCGGACCATGAACAGCCATGGGGAGTGCAATGGCACTTTACGAGTGCGTGCTGATCGCGCGCCAGGACATTTCGGCCGCCCAGGCCGAGCAGCTCTCTGAGCAGTTCGCCCAGATCGTTCGCGACAACGGCGGCACGATCGCCAAGAGCGAATACTGGGGTCTGAAGACCCTCACCTACAAGATCAAGAAGAACCGCAAGGGTCACTACACCCTCTTCAACATCGACGCTCCGGCCGCCGCCGTCGCCGAGATGGAGCGGAACATGAGCATCAGCGAAGACGTGCTGCGCTTCATGACCGTGCGTGTCGACGCCCTCGATGCCAACCCGTCGGCGATGATGCAGAGCCGCAACGAGCGTGGTGAGCGCGGCGATCGTGGCGACCGTGGTCCGCGTCGCTTCGACGACCGTGGCCCGCGTCCGCCGCGCCGCCAGGAAAACGTTGCCGCCGCCGAAGGGGAGACCGCGTAAATGTCCGACAAGCAGACCACGGGCGCTCCGGCCCGCACCGGCGGCGCCCGCCGCCCGTTCTTCCGTCGCCGCAAGACCTGCCCGTTCTCGGGCGCGAATGCTCCGGCGATCGACTACAAGGACGTCAAGCTGCTGTCCCGCTTCATCTCCGAGCGCGGGAAGATCGTCCCGAGCCGCATCACCGCGGTCTCGACGAAGAAGCAGCGTGAACTGGCCCGCGCCATCAAGCGCGCCCGTTTCCTGGCCCTTCTCCCCTACGTGGTGAAGTAAGCCCGGCAACGGCCGAACTGTTTCGGTGAAGGTTCTTCAAGGGGTTTCCATGGCCTTGGGTCCGGCCGTACCGCTGGTGGTCGCCGTCGGCGGCGGTCTGGCAAGCGCGTTCTTCTACCTGTCGGTCACGTTCGGCGGGATGGGTGCGCTGATCCTGGGCTATCTGGCCCCCCTGCCGCTGTTCCTGACGGGACTGTGGCTTGGGACGCCCGCGGTGATGCTAGCCGGTCTGGCCGGCGCCGCCGCGGTGATGCTGGGCACCTCCGGCAGCATGCTGGTGGCACTGTCCTACCTGGTGACCGGGGCCGCCCCGGCGATCCTGGTGGTGCGGCAGTCGCTGCTGGCACGCACGCGGGAGGATGGAACCCTGGAATGGTATCCACCCGGCCGGGTCCTGATGGGCCTGACCGGGATGGGTGTGGCGGCGCTGCTCGCCGCGGTGATCCTGACGCTCGACCAGCCCGGTGGGTTGGAAGGGCTGATGCGGCAGACCCTGGCCCGAGTCGTCGAGCCGGCGTTCCGTTCGCAGGGCCAACCGGCCCCGGATCCCGAGGATTTCTGGGTGGCGGCCGTCCTGCCGGGGCTGGTTGCGGTCTCATGGCTTGTCATGACGATCGTCAACGCGGTGCTGGCGCAGGGGGCGCTGATGCGGTTCGGCCGCAACCGGCGCCCTGCCATGCGTCTGGCCGAGCTGGAATTGCCGCATTGGCTGGCGCCGCTGTTCGCGGTGGCGGTCGTGGCGGCCTCGGCCGTACCGGGAACCTTCGGGTTCCTGGCGGTCAATCTGGCTCTGATCCTGGCGGTACCCTTCGCTTTCGCTGGACTTTCGGTGGTCCATGTATTCGCCAGCAGCAAATCGGCGCGCACGCTGATCCTGGTTGGCTTCTACATGATGCTGTTTCTCTTCGGGTGGCCGATCCTGCTTTTGGTCGGCCTGGGCATGATCGAGCAATGGATCGGGCTGCGCCGCCGGTTTTCCCCCGCGGCCCCCGGTCAGGAGGACGAGTGATGGAAGTTATTCTGCTGGAGCGGGTCGAGAAGCTCGGCCAGATGGGTCAGGTCGTGAATGTGCGTCCCGGCTTCGCCCGCAACTATCTGCTGCCGCAGAAGAAGGCCATGCGCGCCACCAAGGCGAACCTGGCCGTCTTCGAGAAGCAGAAGGCCCACCTTGAGGCCGTGAACCTGGAGCGCCGCAAGGACGCCGAGCAGGTCGCGACCAAGATGGACAACGTGTCGGTCGTCGTGATCCGTCAGGCTGCCGAGACCGGCGTCCTGTACGGTTCCGTGACCACCCGCGACGTCTCCGACGCGCTGACCGCCGCCGGCTACAAGACCGACCGCAAGCAGGTCCAGATCGACACCCCGATCAAGACCCTGGGTCTGTTCAAGCTGCGCGTCGTCCTGCATCCGGAAGTGTCGATCGCGGTCACGGTCAACGTCGCCCGTTCGGCCGAAGAGGCCGAGCTGCAGGCCCAGCGTGGTGGCATGATCACCGCCGCCGACCTGCGCGACGAGGAAGACGAAGAAGAGACCTACGTCGAAGAGACCGCGACCGAGGAAGAGGAGGGCTGATCGCCCTTCTGCGGCTGAAGTCCCGAAGACGCCTTTGGGATTTTGGCGGCACGTCGTACCGCTCGTCCGGAAACCGCCCGCCCCATTGGGGGCCGGGCGGTTTTCCGCGTTCTGGGCAGGCGGCAGCAACGACAGACATGACTGTGTGCATACGTCCGCAATACCCAATTGGGTAGCAGTTCTGACCGATTGACGAATTGTCGCACCCCTTCCTGCGCGCCATGCTTGGAACGGCACCGCGGAAGGAGTTCGGCATGCTGCTGGTTCGTCTGCTTGCCGCCGCCAAGGGCGACGGAACCCTCAATCTCATTACGGCCGATGGAAAGCACCATCGGATCGGATCCGGGTCACCAAACCTGACCCTCCGCCTTCACGACCGCGCCGTGGAGCGCGACCTGCTCATCAATCCGCGCCTGCGGTTCGGCGAAGCCTATATGAACGGCCGCTTTTCGATCGAAGGCGGCGGCATCTACGACCTGCTGTCGATGCTGATGAGCGGTGCCGAGGTGCAGGGCGCCCTGGGCCGCGCCCTGGAGTCGCTGTCGCCGCTGCTGCGTCGCGTGCAGCAATACAACCCGATGCGGCGTTCCCGCCAGAATGTCGAGCACCATTACAACCTGTCACGCCAGTTCTACCAGCTGTTCCTCGACCGGGACATGCAGTATTCCTGCGCCTATTTCGCGGAGCCCGGCCTGTCGCTGGACGAGGCCCAGGAGGCCAAGAAGCGGCACATCGCCGCCAAGCTGCTGATCGTGCCCGGCATGCGGGTGCTCGACATCGGCTGCGGCTGGGGCGGCATGGCGCTCTATCTGGCGCGGCATACCGGAGCGCGGGTGACCGGCATCACCCTGTCGTCGGAACAGCTCGCCGTGGCGCGCCAGCGGGCGGACGAGGCGGGGCTGTCGGACCGGGTCACCTTCGAGCTGCGCGACTATCGCGAGTTCGCCGCCGCCCATCGCGGGGCCTTCGACCGCATCGTCTCGGTCGGCATGTTCGAGCATGTCGGCGTGCCGCAATACCGCAACTACTTCGACGCGGTGCGCGACATGCTGAACGACGAGGGCGTGGCGCTGATCCATTCCATCGGTCGGTTGGACGGACCGGCAAGCACAAACCCCTGGATCCGCAAATACATCTTCCCCGGCGGCTATTCCCCTGCCCTGTCGGAGGTGCTGCCGGTCATCGAGCGGTCCGGCCTGCTGGCCACCGACCTGGAGGTTCTGCGCCTGCATTATGCCGAGACCTTGCGCCACTGGCGGGCCCGCTTCACCGCCCATTGGGAGGAGGCGAAGGCGCTGTATGACGAGCGCTTCTGCCGGATGTGGGAGTTCTATCTGGTCGGCGCCGAACTGGCCTTCCGCCTTCAGGGCCATATGGTGTTCCAGGTGCAGGTCGCGCGATCGCTGGGCGCCGTGCCGCTGACACGCGACTACATGCTGAATGCGGAACGGGACATTGCCGGCGCATCGGCCGGCCAATCGGCGGAGTTGCGGCCGTCTCGCACCCCGGAGTCGGCGGCCTGATCGCACCAAGGGCCGGATTTGCAGTTCTTGGGCGGCATTCCGCCGCCAAAGCGGCTCAATCCGGCCAACCGGTAATACCAATTGACCATCATGGCCGGCTGCGGGGCTGCGTTGCAAGCGGAATCATGCGACATCGACGCCTAAGCCACCGCCGTGCCTTCCTTTCCGTCACGGGGCGATGCTATATAACCGCGATTGATTTCCGCCCGGGGTACCGGGGAGCCACCCAAGCGGCAGGCTCCCCGGCAACAAGCGCCCGCTGGACGACGCGCCCGGCTCCCAAGGAATGACAACGCCCTTACCCGTTCGGGGAGATCTCGCACCCATGACCAAGATCAAGGTAGCCAATCCGGTCGTCGAACTCGACGGCGACGAGATGACGCGCATCATCTGGCAGTTCATCAAAGACAAGCTGATCCTGCCCTACCTCGACATCGACCTTAAGTACTACGACCTCGGCATCGAGAACCGCGACAAGACCGACGACAAGGTCACCGTCGAGTCCGCGAACGCCATCAAGCAGTATGGCGTCGGCGTGAAGTGCGCGACCATCACCCCGGACGAAGCTCGGGTGAAGGAGTTCAACCTCAAGAAGATGTGGAAGTCGCCGAACGGCACGATCCGCAACATCCTGGGCGGCACCGTCTTCCGCGAGCCGATCGTCTGCTCCAACGTTCCGCGCTACGTCCCGGGCTGGACCAAGCCGATCATCATCGGCCGTCACGCCTTCGGCGACCAGTACAAGGCCACCGACTTCGTCGTTCCCGGCCCGGGCAAGATGACGATCAAGTGGGAAGCGGCCGACGGCAGCCAGCAGATCGAGCACGAGGTGTTCGATTACCCGAGCGCCGGCGTGGCGATGGGCATGTACAACCTCGACGATTCGATCGAGGGCTTCGCCCACTCGAGCTTCATGTACGGCCTGGAGCGCGGCTACTCCGTCTATCTGTCGACGAAGAACACGATCCTGAAGGCCTATGACGGCCGCTTCAAGGACATCTTCCAGAAGGTCTTCGACGAGACCTACGCCGACCAGTTCAAGGCCAAAGGCCTGGTCTACGAGCACCGCCTGATCGACGACATGGTCGCCTCGGCCCTGAAGTGGGAAGGCGGCTTCGTGTGGGCCTGCAAGAACTACGACGGCGACGTTGAGTCGGACGTGGTGGCGCAGGGCTTCGGCTCGCTCGGCCTGATGACCTCGGTCCTGGTCACGCCGGACGGCAAGACCGTCGAGGCCGAGGCCGCCCACGGCACGGTGACCCGCCACTATCGCGAGCACCAGAAGGGCAAGGAAACCTCGACCAACCCGATCGCCTCGATCTATGCCTGGACCCAGGGTCTGGCCTACCGCGGCAAGTTCGACAACACCCCGGACGTGATCAAGTTCGCCCAGACGCTGGAGCGCGTCTGCGTCGAGACCGTCGAGTCCGGCTTCATGACCAAGGATCTCGCCATCCTGATCGGCCCGCAGCAGCCGTGGCTGACCACCAAGCAGTTCCTGGACAAGCTGTCGGACAACCTGGAAAAGAAGATGGCCGCCTGGTCGTAAGGCCGGCACCGTCTCTGTCCAGCGCTTATACTTCACAGGGTGCGACGCCGCGTCCGGGTCAAACCGGACGGCGGCTCAGCTAGGGTTCGGGCGGGGAGTTTCGGCTCCCCGCTTTTTTCTTGTCCGATTCGTGAAAGGACCGAACCCGATGCCCAACAATCTGTTCCGTGTCGCCGTCGTGGGCGCCGGCGAGACCGGAACGCCGCTGCTGCGCAAGTTGCTGGCCGCCTCCTTCGTCGAGTTGCTGGGTGTGGCGGACCTCGATCCCGAGGCGCCTGGTATGCGGCTTGCGCACCATCGCGGCGTGAAGACCACCACCAATTTCCACGAGCTGGCACAGTTGGGCGAGCAGTTGGATGTGCTGATCGACGTCACCGGCGTGCCGGCCGTACGCGATGCGCTGCGCAAGGCGATGCAGGAGACCGGCAACCACCATACGGTGATCGTCCACGAGATGGTCGTGCAGTTGATGCTGTCGCTGCTGAACGGCGAACTGGTTCGGCTGAAGCACGATACCCGGGATTATTGAGACGGATCATCGCGGCGGAGGCGGGATTTGCAGCCTCTGCGAATTGCCTCATGATGGGCAGAGGACGTCCGGCGCGGCGTCCGCCCATGTCAGGAGCGGCCATCGATGGAACTCGGCATTCTGGTTATCGCGGCGTTCGTGCTGGTTGTCATTCTGGCGATCACCAGCGTCCGCATCGTCCCCCAGGGCTTCAACTTCATCGTCGAGCGGTTGGGCCGTTATCAGGAAACGCTGCATCCCGGCTTCAACGTGATCTTTCCGATCATCAGCTCGGTGCGGGCCAAGGTGGACATGCGCGAGACGGTGGTGGATGTGCCATCGCAGAGCGTCATCACCAAGGACAATGCCGCGGTGACCGCCGACGGCGTGCTGTATTTCCAGGTGCTCGACCCGATGAAGTCGACCTATGAGGTCAACGACCTGCAGCGGGCGATCCAGACACTGGCGATGACCACCATCCGCACGGTGATGGGCTCCATGGACCTGGACGAGTTGCTGAGCCAACGCGAGGCGATCAACGCCAGCCTACTGCGCGCGGTGGACGAGGCGACGGCCTCCTGGGGCGTGCGGGTGACCCGCATCGAACTGCGCGACATCACCCCGCCCGACGACATCGTCCAGGCGATGGGCCGGCAGTTGAAGGCAGAGCGCCTCCGCCGCGCCCAGATCCTGGAGGCCGACGCCGAGAAGGAAAGCCAGATCCGTATCGCCCAGGGCAAGCTGGAAGCCGCCAAGCTGGAGGCCGAAGCACGCGAGCGCCTGGCAGAGGCGGAGGCCAAGGCCACCCGCCTGGTGTCGGAGGCGGTGGCCCAAGGGTCGAACCAGACGCTGGGTTATTTCCTCGGCCAGAAATACATGGAAGCCTTGAAGGCCTTTGCCGCGTCCCCCAACCAGAAGACCATGATCCTGCCGGTGGAACTGGCTGGCGTCGCCGGTGCGCTGGCGGGGTTGGGCGATCTGGTGCGCGATGCCACCCCGTCCCGGCCGCCCTCCTCGCCCTCACCCGCTCCGCGTAATCCCTGGTCGGTGCCGCCCACCACGACCGCGTCGGACGGGGAGTGAGCGAATGTCGCCTTTGTTGTGGGGAGCGCTGGGTGCCGTGCTGATCGCGGCGGAACTGGTGATCCCCGGTATTTTCCTGGTCTGGTTCGGCGGCGCTGCACTGCTGACCGGGCTGGTGACGGCGCTGTGGCACGACTGGGGGCTGGTCAACGAGGCCGGATTCTTCACCGTCGCCGCAGGCGCGGCCGTCTCGGTCGCCATCATCCTTGCCCGTCGCCGCAACGCATCGGTGGAGGGCAATGCGGAGCGGATCAATGACCGGGCCGGGCAGCTGGTCGGACGCGCGGTGACGCTGAGCGAGCCGATCGTCAATGGACATGGACGGGTGTTCGTCGGCGATACCTTGTGGTCGGTCGAGGGTCCCGATCGGCCGGCAGGTGCGGCGATGCTGGTCGCCGGCCACAAGGGGATGGTGCTGGTGCTTCGCGATGCGGCAGAGGGGCGGTAAGGCCTCGGCTGCGTGGCCAATCTCAGGATTCTGCCAACAAAAAAGCCCGCCTCTCCCCCGAGAGCGGGCTTTTTTGAATGGCTTGTCGACCGGTCAGGCGGCGCCGACGTTGCGGTCTTCCTCACGCTTCTTGCCGCCCGAGGCGGGCTGGTAGGCCAGCGCGGCGTGTTCCGCGCAATAGGGCATGCCGGGCAAGGCGTTCTTGCCGCAGAAATGGAAATCCTGGTGCTTCGGGTCGCCGACCGGCCATTTGCACATCCGCTCCGTCAGAGCAAGGATGGTGGCGCCGCGCGTCGGCTTCTTCTTGATGGGCGACGGCCGGCCCGACAAGCCCAGGCGATGGGCCTTGCCGATGACCGCGTTGCGGGTGATGTCTCCCAGAATGTCGGCGATCTCGCTCGCGCTCAACCCCTGGGACCAGAGATCCTTGAGCTGTTGAATCCGCTCGTCCGTCCAACTCATCCCCGAGTACTCCCGATCCGGTGTCCGGTTATGCTGTGGCAAACAGGTCACGGTCTAGTGCCGTTTTCCATAAGCCGCAACATTTTGTGCCAGCCGGTGAAGAAGCTACCAGATGACGGCCGCAGACGATAGGGGGGCGCGGCAACATTCCTGTTGATAAGTCCGTGGGCAGACTCACGAGTTCAGCGCGCCATAGACCTCTTCGGCGACGCCGGACAGGGTATCCCGATCGGCTTCTCCGGCGACGGCCAGAGCCAACCCATTGTCCTGCCAATACAAAGCGCGCACACCGCCATCCTGGGCGAAGCGGAACGCTGAACCGGAGGTATTTGGAGAGGGGCGGATATACAACGTAATGCGACGCCCGGCCGCATCCTCGTACATGTACATTGCCACAGGTCCAGCGGAATCGGCCAAAAGCCGCCCGCCGATCAGCTGGTAGCCCCCTCTTGTGACTTTTGGGCAACGCATGTTCTTGCCCAGCCGCTTGGACAGCCAATTCACCAGATGGGCTTCCTCGTCGACACCGATCTCGACCGGATGGCGGACTTCGACGGAGAAGACGCGATGGGCGGCGACGGCATCGGCGATGAAGGCGGCGGTCAGCGGCTCGGCCCGCCAGCCGACGCGGTCGCGCAGCAGCCAGCCGCCGGCGCCACCGGCGACGAACATCAGGAGGGAGGCGGCGATCGCCGTACCCCACCAGGCCCCCCTGCCCCGGCGTTGCGGGACCGGAGCGGCATGGTCGCGCGCGGTGAAGGGCGGGGTCAGGCGGTCGGGCAGCGGCTGGTCGATCAGCGGGCCGAAGCTCTGGCCGAGCAGCGAGCGCTGGGCACGGTAGCGGTCGAAGCGCTGGGCGATCTCGGGATTATCGGCAAGGTGGCGCTCGACGTCGGCCAGCCGTTCCTCCGGCAACTCTCCGTCCAGCCAGGCATGAAGCTCGGCCTCGGTCACGGGATTGCGGGTGCCGCTCATCACTTGATCCTCCTGACGACCTGCTGGGTTCCACCGTCCAGCAGGACCCTCAATTTTTCGCGCGCCCGGGCCAGCCGCGACATTACCGTCCCGATCGGCAATTCCAGAACCTCCGCCACCTCGCGGTAGGACAGCCCCTCCATTCCCGTCAGCAGCAGGATGGTGCGGTGCTCGTCGGACAGCTGGGTGAAGGCGCGGACGAAGTCGCGCACCGCCCCGCGGTCGGCCGGCGGGGCGCTCAGCGCCAGATCGTCGGCGAGATCCTCCACCGGCACCTCCGCACCGCGCCGGCGCCGGCCGCGCTGGCCGGAGATGTGCAGGTTGTGCAGGATCGTCATCAGCCAGCCGCCGAGCTTCGACGGGTCACGCAAGGCATGGCGGTTGGCCAGCGCCTTCTCCACGCAGTCCTGAACGAGGTCGTCGGCGTCGGACCGGTTGCCCACCAGGGCGGTCGCATAGCGCCGGAGCCGCGGCACATGCGCGGCGATGGCGCGGTCGTCGATGTCTGGCGGGGTCATGTCGGGTCCGGGCAGGGCGTCGTCACCTGTCATGACGCCCTGCCCTGCCGCTTTATTCCCGCTGCGGCCATGGGATCACTGACCCGGTGAGGAGAAGCCGGCCTTGCCGTCGAAATTGCTGAGATTCTCGGTCTGGGTGAAGTCGATCCCCGCTTCCGCCAAGCGGCCAAGCAGTTCCACGATGGCGCCATGCTGCACCGGGCCGTGCTGCGACATGAAGCGGCAGCGCCAGTGGTCGGTGCAGAAGACGTCGGCGTTGCCGTCTGGCCAAACCCGCTGCGAGCGGTTGGAGATGCTGGTCAGCTTCAGCGCATCGGTCGACAGCGGCAGCACCAGCTCCGCCAGATCGTCCGGCAGCCCGCCGGACCATTGCAGGAAGACGTCGACGCCGACCAGTTCCTTCAGCGCGCGCACGCGCGGGGCCAGCCGGTTGATGCCGTCATAGGCCGGACGCGCGGTCGAGTAGCCGACCGGCGGCATGGTGACCGGGGTCTGGCCCAGCCGCTCCACCACCGCCTCGGCGAAGGCGGCGGTGCCGGCGCGCACCCGGCCCAGCCCGCGGGCATAGATGTCGGCGGTGTGGATGCCGTCCTCGATGGTCTTGAGCCAAGCATTGTGGATGCGCGCGGCGATGTCGCCCTGGCCGATATGGACCAGCATCATCACCGCCGCCATCAGCAGCCCGGACGGGTTGGCGATGCCCTGTCCGGCGATCATGGGGGCGGAGCCGTGGATCGCCTCGAACATGGCGCAGGTCTCGCCGATGTTGGCGGAACCGGCCAGCCCGACCGAGCCGGTCAGCTGGGCGGCAATGTCGGAAACGATGTCGCCATAGAGGTTCAGGGTGACGATGACGTCGAAGCGCTCCGGCTGGTCGGCCAGACGGGCGGCGCCGATGTCGACAATCATGTGGTCGGCCTTGATCTCCGGATAATCGGCCGCGATCTCGTAGAAGATTTTCAGGAACAGCCCGTCCGTCATCTTCATGACGTTGTCCTTGACGAAGGCCGTCACCTTTTGCCGGTGGTTGGAGCGGGCGAAGTCGAAGGCGTAGCGGACGATTCGCTCCGAACCCGGCCGCGAGATCAGCTTGACCGACTGGATCACGTCGTCGGTCTGGCGATGCTCGATGCCGGCGTAGAGGTCTTCCTCGTTCTCGCGGATGATGACCACGTCCATGCGCGGGTGCCGGGTCCGCACATAGGGGTGGTAGGACACGCAGGGACGGACGTTGGCGAACAGGCCGAGCGTGGTGCGGGCGACCACGTTCAGCGACTTGTTGCCGTATCCCTGGGGCATGGTGATCGGGCCCTTGAGGAAGACCCGCGTGCGGCGGATCGACCCCCAGCCGGCGGCATCCAGCCCGCCGGGATGGCCCCGTTTATAGACGGCCTCGCCGGCCGGAACCTCTTCCACCTTCAGCCGCGCGCCGGCCGCGTTCATCACATATAGCACCGCGTCCGTGATTTCTGGGCCGATGCCGTCGCCGCGTGCGACCGTGACGGGGGTGATATCGCGCATGCACTCACTCCAAGGGGACGCGCGACCGTAGACGCAAACAGGGGCCTTTTTCAATGGTTGGAGGCAGCGGCGGATCGCAGCAATCGGGGAACCGCACCCCCGCCCCCGCGGCGTGCGCGGAAGCGGGGAGTGCGGCACCGGTCAGTGATGCGCCCCGGCGACGCCGCCGCGGCCGTCGGGCACGCCGATGCTGACATTCTGCATCATGCCCTGGTCCTCGTGGTCGAGGATGTGGCAGTGCAGCACATACTCGCCGATGAAGCGCTCGTAGCGGGTGCGGACGGTCACCTTGTAGACGCCCTTCGGCGGCTGGTCGGTGGTAAGCGCGCTGCTGTTGTCGCTCTTCACCCAGATGGTGTCCTTCCAAACCCCCTTCATGCCGGCGTAGTCGGGATCGCCCGAGCCGGGCTCGCTGACGTCACGCCCGTCGGGACCGATGATCGAGATGATCTCGAACGGGTTGACGTGGATGTGGAAAGGATGGCTGACGAAGTAGGAGGCCAGTTCCCACTGCTGGGCGGTGCCCAGAACCACCGGCCGGTTGACCACGCTCGGCTGATAGGCGGCGGCGCCCTTCGGACCATAGGTGCCGTCGGGATTCTCGACCACCTGGAAGCTGTTGGCGACTTGGAACAGCGGGTTGGTGCGCTTGCCCCCTTCCGGCGGCAGGTTGATGAAGAAGGTCAGTTCCTGCTTGGGCTGGTTCATCACCTCATGCTCGGTGATCGGCCGGTGGGCGGTGAACTTGGCAAAGCGCGGGCAATAGGGGGTGTCGACCATCGTCTTGGCCATGCAGCGGGCGGTCAGCCCATCGATGACCTCCTTGGCGACCGATGGCGCGTATTTCGTCGCGTTGACCGACAGTTGGCGGATGGTCTCCTTCACCGGGTCCTTGACCACGCGGTCACCCTTCACCCGGACGAAGCCGAGCACGCCGGTGGAGGAGGCGGTCTGGTCCGGGCTGGAATTGGCCGCCGACGGCTTGTTGACGACGCAGTAGATGCCGGGTTCGGGGAAGTTGACCAGCAGATCGTCACGATAGCCCGGCTGCATCGGCACGCTGGTGCGCACCTGCCCCTCTGCCATGGTCAGGCCGTCGGAGGCCGCCAGGATGTAGGGCACCGGCTGTCCGGTGCAGCGTTCCTTGGCGAAGCGGTCCTGGTCGGCGGCCGACAGGGTCTTTTCCCGCTGGAGGAAGTCGGTGACGTCCAGCTTGCGGAACTCCACCGTGATGGGGGAGCGGACGCCGCCATGGATAAGGCGCCAGCGTTCGGCCTGCCCGGTCTTGGCGTTGGCGAACATCGGGCGCACGCGGCCGTTGACGGTGGTGAAGCGCCCTGACTGTTCCCAGGTGCCCGGCCCGAACTGCTGGTAGGACACGACCTCGCCCACCTCGCCCGGTGCGCAGCTCCAGTCGATCGAACCGTCGGACTTGGTCTTCAGCTGGCCGTCCTTGGTGCAGGCGTAGGGGATCTGCTCGAACAGCAGGACCCGCTCGGTCATCGCCACGCCCTTGGGGCTTTTCAGCAGGGTGTCGAGGTCACCGTTGGCCTCCGGGGTCGGCGGACGGTCGCCGCGGATGATCAGCGCGCCGGCCATGCCGCTGCCGACCTGCAGAGCGGTCGAGCCGTGGCGGTGCGGGTGGTACCAGAAGGTGCCGGCCGGATGGTCGGCCGGGATGTTGTATTCATATTCGAAATCGACGCCGGGATTGATCGACACCAGCACATTGTCGCTGTTGCCGGTCGGGCTGACCCAGACACCGTGGCTGTGCAGGTTGGTGCCGTTGAAGCAGTGCGGCGTGTTGATGTCCGCCGCAGCCTGGTTGGCGCAGTTCGGATCGTCCGGCAGCTGGTTGTGCAGCTTGATGCGGACGGTGTCGCCCGGCGTCGCTTCGATGGTCGGCGCGACATAGGGATGGGCGGGGTCGACATTGGTGCCGCGATAGCTGCGCAGCCGCACCGCGTCCGGACGGCCCTGGGCCGGGTTGCGGATGTAGCCGTCGGTGAAGGAGACGAACAGGTCGTAATTGCGCGCCTGCCCGGCGTGCGGACGCGCGGTCGCCTGCGGCTGGCGCATCAGCAGCGAACCGACGCGGGGCGATTCGGAATTGGTCAGGACCGGCGGATTGCCGACCGCCTCGCCGGCCGTATCCGGATTGTCCTTCGCCGCCGCCGCGGTTGCCGCCATGGCGGACGGCGCCGCCCCCAGCGAGAGGGGCAGCAGCAGGCCGATCAAATATGCATGCCTCATGAAATGCTCCATCCGAAAAGACTTATGGGAGCAGATATGATTCCTGATAATTGATCTTTTCAACGGTTATACACGTAGATCCCTATGGCGGGGCCTCTGCCTTGGCGGGGTGGCCGAGGGCGGTGAATGGAACGTTTGAACCGCTGTGAACCGTTTTCCGGGCGGCGTTCCATCGTTGCATCCGTTTACCGGCGGCGGGTAAAGGCACCCTGCCCGCCCCGCCGTTCCAGCGCCGAGCCGAGGTTGGGGAAGGCATCGTCGGGGTTGTAGGTCCAGGGATAGACGCCCTTCGGCCCCTCGGCTTCCGGCCGGGCGAGAATCGCCGCGATCTCCGCCGGGTTGGGCGGCGTGCGCTCGCGCAGCGCGCCGGGGGCGGAGTCGTCGTCGAATGGCTCGGCCGTGTCGGCGGAGTCGTCGTCGAATGGCTCGGCCGTGTCGGCGGGGTCGGCCGAAGCGGCCGGGGGTGCAGGCTGAGGATCGGCGGGCGGGAGGTCCGCAGCGGTGGCGGCGGGTGCGGGGGCGGCTGCGCTCTCCCTGCCCTCAATCCCTCTGCCGTCCTTGCCGGGCTGGGCGTCGAAATCCTTGAACAGGCCGAGCCGCTCGGCCAGCCAGCGCACGGTGGAGGGATCGCCGGCGGAGACCAGCCGTTCGATCTGCTCCGTCACCTGGGCGCGCAGCGAGGCCAGCCGGAGGTCCGATTCGCGGTTGAGCGCCTGCCTCTCCCACCAGACGCGATGGCGGAACGCCTTCGACCCGTAATAGGCTCGCCACAGCGTGGTGCGGCTGCAGCCCATGGCGCGGGCGACCTGCATGAAGGAGGCCCCGCGCGCCAGCATGCCGGCGGCCATGATCCACTGTTCCTCGTGGAAGCGCGAGCCGGGGACGAGGGAGCCTTCGGGCGGGACCGGCGGCTCTTCGGCCCAGAGCGGGAAGCTGTCGGTGGGGCGGCTGGTGGGGGGCAGGCAATCGGGCATGGGGCGTCTCCGGGATCGGGTGGGTGGACGCTCCTATTTCAACCGGAAAAGAAGAGAATTTATAGGATAAAAATCATATTTATGTTGCGGCCCCGGTCCTGAAGGGCAGGAGCCGATCATCGCCAGCCGAACGGGTCCGCGCCGCATCCGGGGGCTCGGGTCGGACCATTGGCAAACAAACGGACGCCAAGGCCACGGAAGATCGACCGCAACGCCCTTCAAGTGGACAGAGCAAATTTGGAAGGATTTTCCTTCGGAGACAACGGCCTCCATACATTCGAATATATTCTTCAAACGATTGAAAATACTCATGCAGGAGTATTCGCAATATATGAATACGACTGCACTAAATTACATTCCGTGACAATCTACACATCTCCACACGACTCTTTTTGAATCATATATTTTATTGAATGCGCCTCGTTGCGGAGCGAATGTGTCTTTGCACAGGGCGAAACGCTTCTTGTGCGGTGTATTAATATCAATGATAGAGACCTGGAGTATAGAAATGCGTTCTTCTTTCAAGGCCGCCATGATCGGCACCGTTCTGTCCATCGCTGCTTTCGCGGCCGGCGCCGCCCATGCCGACACCGTGGTCGTCACCTCCAACTCCACCGTCGCTTCGCCGTCGCAGTCCATGTCGTCCAGCATGCTCTGGGCGCAGAACCCGACCACCCCCAACCTGACGGTCCAGGTGGCCGGCAAGACCTGCACGCTGGTCAGCTCGGCGCAGGCCATCGGTGCGACCGGCTGCAACTACTCCCTGAACGTCGGCCCGGACGGCACGATCACCGGCGCGCTGATCGCCGGCAACCCGGGCTGCACGCCGACCGCCCAGGTCGCCAGCAGCTGCAAGTGATGCGGCAAGCGTCGGCGGCATAGTTTAGCGCCATAGCCGCCCACGACAGTCCGGCAAACACCCTCATCCTCGCGGTCATTACCGAACCGATGTGGACAGGGGTGCTTGCCGGATTTTTGCGTTTGTGAGGCGGGGTGAGGCCCGTACCGCTTCGGCATCGGAGATGGCCGGGAGTGGCCACAGGAGACGCGACTGCCGCCATCGCCTTTCACTCCTCCGACCACCATCCGTAGAATTGGGACGGTTGCGGGAGATTGGCTATGGGCACCCAACGCAAACCGTTGGAGCATCGCAGCGAGAAGAAGGTCGGCACCATCCGCGTCAGCCGCGACAGCGTGGTGCGGCTGCAGCCCATGGCGCGGGCGACCTGCTGGAACGAGGCCCCGCGCGCCAGTATGCCGGCGGCCATGACCCATTGTTCCTCATGGAAACGCGAACCGGGGACAAGGGAGCCCTCGGGCGGCACCGGCGGCCCAGAGCGGGAAGCTGTCGGCGGGGCGGCTGGTGGGGGGCAGGCTATCGGGCGTCTCCGGGAGACGGTGGGTGGACGCTCCTATTTCAACAAGAGCTAAAAGAATTTCTTAGGGTAAAAATCATATTTTTGACAAGCCGGTAAACTTTGAGTCGGACGAGATCCAGATCAAAGACATACTGCAATGCTGCACACTGATTTGAGGGGATGCCGAACCTCGATCCTGCAAACACCTCCGCCCTTGGGTTCATTGCCGATCTGATGCGAAAGGTGAACGCTTGGCCGGATCGTCCGCATAGGGATTAAAATGCGGAAAGCCACTGAAAATCATACGCTTAGGGCAGCGTAGTGCGGGCTTTTCCGCCAATGGCCCAGGGTGCGGCAACCTCGGACTTCTGCCAAGCGCGGGAGCCCCTTGCGGGTTGATGCGGATAAAATCTTATTTCTATCAATCATAACGGGCCATTACGGGCCGTTATCAGCCATGCACGGAATTTGGAAGGACAGGCTCAAGCTCGTTCCATTTCCAGTCGTCCATGCCAGTTCCGCGTCGACCTGTTGAGCAAGCATCTCGATCAAGCGAATACCCGAATTCCGTGTCCGCTGCGCTGGAAGACCAACCCCGTCGTCTGCCAATCTCATGTGAATTTTCTCGGGACAAGACGCGTCCAATTCCAGCATAATTTCTCCAATTCCCTCTGGGAATGCATGCTTTGTGCTGTTCGTGATGAACTCATTGGCGATTAGCCCCAGCGAAACAGCAGTGTTATGATCTACACATACCTCAGAGATACAAAATTGAATCGTTATCATTCCTCCAACTCCATGAATATTGACTGCATTTGTACAGAGGTCCCGTAAATACCCACCCAAGTCCACCGTGGAAACTTGATTGGCTTCATAGAGACGTGCATGAACGAGACGAAGCGCTTCAATCCGCCCGTGCATTTCATCAATGATCCGAAAGGTCTCTTCGCTCTTTGCCTGACTACCTTCAAGAACAAGAAGGCTGGATATGGATTGAAGATCATTCTTTACGCGATGCTGAAGTTCACGCATTGACATTATTCGATGCTCTTCTGCCCGCCTTAGAAGAGAATTGGTACTTTGCATTGTATTATAGACATTTGAGAGTTCCTCAAAATCATTTGGCGGCGGCGGCGGCAGCCCCTCTCCCGGAGTTCGCATCGCTTCCGCCACCTGAACCAATTCGGTAATCGACCGGGAAAGGCGACGAGCGTAACGCAACACCAGCAGCGAGGCACCGCCGAGCGCCAGAGCGCTGGCAATGATCGCAACCCACATCGAATGGCGCCGTGGCACCTCGAACAGGGAATCCGGTGCAGCGAACGCAACAGCCCAGTCCGCGATCGTGGAACGTGAAAAGACGAGTGACAGCGGCTCCCCTTCCAAGGCCGGTCCGTTCGCATGTCCGGAAGACGCCGTTACGATGGCTTCCTGCACCCACTCAGGGGCCGGCTTTCCGACTGACTCCGTGGCTGCCCGTGTGCGGGCGACGACGACACCGTTCTGATCGATGATCCCAGCGACCCAGCCATCGGGTATCATCTGATTTTGCAGGAGAGTTTCCCATTTCGACGCGGTGACCACAGCAACGAGAGCGTAACGCTTGCCGTCTCTTGCTTGAGCAGGGACAAGAACCGCAGCGACATGTGCACCCGCAATTGGCCCGTACAACAGACGAGATATCTGCGGTCGGCCGGTATCAATGGCCCTGGTAATCTCCGAAGTGATATCAGCTGCCTTCATCGACGTTCCGTACGGAAATGCAGTACTGAAAACCACGCTTCCATCGGCGTTTCGAAGTGTTACATGGGACCAATAGGGGTGTTTATCTTTGATGGCCTGAGCAATCTGGTAAAGCCGCTCCGGATCTCCATCAACCGCCATCGCTGCTGCAAGCCCCTCCAACGCAGACGTGGTGATGAGCAACTGCTGATCGAGAGCGGTGGCGATGGCTTTCACGGTTAGAGACATCTCCGCTTCGGCGAACTTCCGTTGAGCGGTCATGCTCCAGACCACCAAACCCACAGCAATCAGAGCCATCGCGGCCAACGCGGTAACCACGATGCGGAGCAGGTAGCGGCTGATATTGTGTCGGGCTGATTTGGTCGGGAAAAATCCTGTTAAGTCCGTGTCAATCAAGGTTCGGACCTCCGTTATATGACTTTGAGAGGTGGCGCAGGAATTCTCGACTGCACAGCCCGTCACATATTAATATTTCCAGAAATAAAATTAGGTAAATAACGCATTACGCCGCAGTCAGCTTCCGAGATTGGCTTTTATAACCCTCCACCGGTACGGGCGCTGAATATCGCTGAATTTCCTCAAGGTCGCAGTTCCGGCGATGCAACCCGATTGGCCGGAACAGTTGTTCAGCCAAAATATTTAGTTTGCAATGGAAGGTTTTTCAGGAAAACAGCATCTCAACCAATCCGTCCGTCATCGGCACGCCATCGACCACCCGGGTTTGCTCACCGCCCCAACTCCCTCATAGCCCCGTCCAGCCCCTCCAGCGTCAGTGGGAACATGCGCCCGTCCATCAGGCGCTGGAGCAGGCGGGTGCTTTCCGTGTAGTCCCAGTATTGCGGCGGGGTCGGGTTCAGCCAAACCGCCTTGTTGTAGACCGACAGCAGACGCTGCATCCAGACCTGACCGGCTTCCTCGTTCCAGTGCTCGACGCTGCCGCCGGGATAGACGATCTCGTAAGGGCTCATGGCGGCGTCGCCGACGAAGACCAGCTTGTAGTCGGCGGGATAGGTGCGCAGGACGTCCCAGGTGGACAGGCGCTCGGTGTGGCGGCGGGCGTTGTCGCGCCAGACGCCCTCGTAGACGCAGTTGTGGAAGTAGAAGTGCTCCAGGTGTTTAAATTCGCTGCGCGCGGCGGAGAACAGTTCCTCCACGAGGCGGATGTGGTCGTCCATCGACCCGCCGATGTCGAGGAACAGCAGCACCTTGATCGTGTTGTGCCGCTCCGGAACCATCTTCAGGTCCAGCCAGCCGGCGTTGTTGGCGGTGGCGCGGATGGTGCCGGGCAGGTCGAGTTCGCTGGCCGCACCGCTGCGGGCGAACTTGCGCAGGCGGCGCAGGGCCACCTTGATGTTGCGGGTGCCGATCTCCACCCGGTCGTCGAGATTCCTGAACTCGCGGCGGTCCCATACCTTGACGGCGCGGCGGTGGCGGCTCTCGTGCTGGCCGATGCGCACGCCCTCCGGATTGTAGCCGTAGGCGCCGAAGGGCGAGGTGCCGGCGGTGCCGATCCATTTCGATCCGCCCTGGTGCCGGCCCTTCTGCTCGGCCAAGCGCTGGGCCAGGGTTTCCATCAGCTTGTCCCAGCCGCCGAGCGCCTCGACTTGCGCCTTCTCCTCGTCGGTCAGGTAGCGTTCTGCCAGCTTGCGCAGCCAGTCCTCCGGCAGGTCGGTGACGGGGACCTCCTCGCCGGCCGGGGTCTCGTCGGTCAGGCCCTTGAAGGTGGCGCCGAAGATGCGGTCGAAGCGGTCGAGGTTGCGTTCGTCCTTAACCAAGCATGCACGACTGAGATAATAGAAGTCCTCGACGCGGAAGGACGCGGTGCCCTGCTTCATGGCTTCCATGAGCGTCAGGTACTCCGTCAGCGAGACGGGGACGCCGGCCTTGCGCAGATCGAAGAAGAAAGACGTGAACATGGGCGCGGTCCTTCGCTTCTGGGTTCCCCAGGGGCGGAGAATACTGCAATGCCCCAGCCGAGAGAACAGCATGAGCCTGCCAAACGCCTCCCTTTCCGGCGCTCCCCTCCTCGATTTCGCGCGGGCGCTGGATTTCGCCGCGCACAAGCACATCGACCAGCGCCGCAAGGGCGTGCGGGCCGAACCCTACGTCAACCACCTGTCGGAAGTGGCCCTGCTGGTGGCGCAGGCGACGGAGGGCAAGGACCATGTCGTGGTGATCGCGGCGCTGCTGCACGACACGCTGGAGGACACCGACGCCAGCTATGAGGAGATCGAGGAGCTGTTCGGCGTCGAGGTGGTGCAGGTCGTCGCCGAGACCACCGACGACAAGCGCATGTCGAAGGCCGAGCGCAAGCAGCACCAGATCGACGCCGCCCCCCATGCCTCGACGCGGGCGAAACTGGTGAAGCTGGCCGACAAGGTGTCGAACCTGCGCTCCATGGCGCACAGCCCGCCCGCCGACTGGCCGCTGTCGCGCAAGGTCGAGTATTTCGAATGGGCCTATGCGGTGGTCGCGGGTCTGCGCGGCGTCGATGCCCGGCTGGAGGCTCTGTTCGACCGCGCCTATCACGACGGGCTGGCGGAACTGCGCGGGCAGACGGCTTGAGGAAATGAGGGGGTAGGACGGATCGGAGGGAGCGGAATCGGGGCCGGATTGATTTCGCGCAATGCGGCTTCATGACGGAAGCCTTATGGAGAAGGGAATGCCGCCCGTGCCGCTGACGGCCGAGGAAACACGCGCCGAGGAAACTCGCAATGTCCCTTCCGCAAGAAGATTCCACCCTCACCCGTCGCCCCGCCCCCGCGGCCAAACCGGCCGCCTCTTCCCACGCCGAGCCGCATGAGGAACCGGGACGCCATTGGTTCGTCAACCGGCCCAAGGTTTATGCCGCCGACGTGAAGGGCCGGTTCCGGCAGATCAAATGGGCGGCACTGATCGTCCTGCTGGCGATCTACTACATCACGCCGTGGATCCGCTGGGAACGCGGGCCGGGGATTCCGGATCAGGCGGTGCTGATCGACATGGTCGGGCGCCGCGCCTACTTCCTGTGGATCGAGATCTGGCCGCAGGAGGTCTATTACCTGACCGGCCTCTTGATCCTGGGCGCCTTCGGCATCTTCTTCGCCACCACGCTGGCCGGGCGCATCTGGTGCGGCTATGCCTGCCCGCAGACGGTGTGGACCGACCTGTTCATGTGGGTGGAGCGCAAGATCGAAGGGCCGCGCACCGCCCGAATCCGCCTGGACAAGGCGCCGATGACCGGTGCGAAGTTCGCCCGCAAGACGGCCAAGCATGCGGCGTGGGTCGGCATCTCGCTGCTGACCGGCGGGGCGTGGGTGTTCTATTTCAACGACGCGCCGACGCTGATGAGCGACCTGCTGCACGGCAACATCACCAGCGGCGTCGCCACCTTCATCGCGCTGTTCACCTTCACCACCTATTTCTTCGCCGGCTGGGCGCGCGAGCAGATCTGCATCTATGTCTGCCCGTGGCGCAGCTTCCAGTCGGCGATGGTGGACGAGGACACCTTCCTGGTCACCTATGAGGACTGGCGCGGCGAAGGCCGCGGGCCGCTGCGCAAGTCGCAGAGCTGGGAGGAACGTCAGGCGGCGGGGCTGGGCGACTGCATCGACTGCAAGCAGTGCGTCCATGTCTGCCCGACCGGCACCGACATCCGCGAAGGCCAGCAGATCTCCTGCATCGGCTGCGGCCTGTGCGTCGATGCCTGCAACGACGTGATGCGGCAGATCGGCCGGCCGATCGACCTCGTGCGCTTCGACACCCAGTCCAACCAGATCGCCAAGATCGACGGCAAGCCGGAGCGGGTGAAGCTGGTCCGGCCGCGCACGGTGATCTACTCGCTGATCATGCTGGTGGTGCTGTGCGCCATGGGCATCGCGCTGATGCTGCGGCCGACGCTGGACGTCAGCGTGCTGCGCGACCGGGCGCCGTTGTTCGTGACGCTGTCCGACGGGTCGGTGCAGAACGCCTACACCATCAAGGTGCTGAACAAGACGCACATCGCCCGCAGCTATCTGGTGACGTTCGACGGGTTGCGCGACGCGCATCTGTCGGTGGCCGGCGACGAAGCCGCCGGCAGCGGCAGCAGCCTGACGCTGAAGGCCGATGCCGACACGGTGGCGACCTACCGGGTGTTCGTGAAGGTGCCGGCGTCGGCGGTGAAGTCGGGCTCGACCGGCGTGGCGGTGATCGCCAAGGACCAGACGAGCGGCGAAGTCGGCAAGCACGCCAGCGTGTTCATGGCGCCTTGAGCGCTGGAACTCTTCAGGAGCCTTCCCCTCTCCCCCCGGGGAGAGGGTTACCGCTCCGAGTGGGAGGTTCTACGCCCCCGTCACCTTGGTCCTGGTCCGCTTCACCGTCGCCGGGGGCGGGGCGTCGCCGGTGGGGTCGTCCAGGGCGCTCAGCAGGCGTTCCTTGATCTTCGCCAGCTTGCCTTCATGCGTCACCTTCAGGCCGAAGACGTCCTTCACATAGAAGACGTCGATCGCCTTCTCGCCGAAGGTGGAGACCTTGGCCGAACTGATCTGCAGGGTCAGGTTCGACAGGGCACGGGTCAGGTCGTAGAGCAGGCCGGGACGGTCGCGGCCGTTGACCTCGATCACCGTATGGGTGGTGGAGGCGTTGTTGTCGATCAGCACGCGCGGCGGCACATGGAAGACGCGCGTGCGGCTGGCCTGGGTGGTGCGGCGGGTCGACAGGTCGTTCAGCGGCTTCAACTGGCCCGACAGCACCTTCTCGATCATCACCGACAGCCGGGCGAGCTTGTCGCCGCTCTCGAACGCACCGCCGGCAGCGGCGTCCTGGACCGAGAAGACGTCGAGCGCCATGCCGTTGGTCATGGTGAAGATGCGGGCGTCGACGATGTCGGCGCCGCAGGCGGCCAGCGCCCCGGCAAGGCGGGAGAACAGGCCGCTGTGGTCGGTGGCGTAGATCGTCACCTCCGTCACCGCCCGGCCGCGATCGACGCGGGTCTCCACCGTCAGCGGGCGCTGCTCCCGCTCCGCTTCGCGGACGAGGCGGGCCTGATGGGCCAGGGTGTCGGTGTCGAAGGCGAGCCAGTAGCCGGGATAGCCGAGGCTCTTGTGACGCTCGAACGCCTCGTCGTCGAAGTCGGTCAGTTCGGCGCGGAGCGCAGCCTGTGCCGACTGGATGCGCCGGCCGCGCCCCTCCACCGTCATGCCGCCGGACATCAGCTCTTCGGAGCGGTTGTAGAGTTCGCGGAGAAGCGTGGCCTTCCAGTTGTTCCAGCGCTGGGGACCGACGGCGCGGATATCGGCGACGGTCAGCACCAGCAGCAGGCGCAGGCGTTCCGGCGACTGGACCAGCGCCACGAAGTCGCGGACGGTCTTGTCATCCTCCAGATCGCGCTTGAAGGCGGTGTGCGACATGGCGAGGTGCCAGCGCACCAGCCACGCCACGGTTTCCGTCTCCTCCGCTGTCAGGCCGAGACGCGGGCAGAGCTTTTCCGCCACGCGGGCGCCGAGCACCGAATGGTCGCCGCCGCGGCCCTTGGCGATGTCGTGCAGCAGCACGGCGACGTAGAGCGCGCGCTTCGAGACGACTTTGTGGATCACCTCGGTGGACAGCGGCAGCTCGTCGGCATGCTCGTGCGAGGCAATCTTGTGCAGGATGCCGAGCGCGAACAGCGTGTGCTCGTCCACCGTGTAGACATGGTACATGTCATACTGCATCTGCGCGACCACCCGGCCGAAGTCGGGGATGAAGCGGGCCATCACCCCGGCCTCGTTCATGCGGCGCAGCGTGATTTCCGGGTCCTTGGGGCCGGTCAGGATGTCGAGGAAGAGGCGGTTGGCCTCCGGATCGTTGCGCAGCTTGGGACCGATGGCGGTCAGCGAGCGGGTGATGGAGCGCAGCGCCGCCGGGTGGATGTCGATGTCGTTCATCTGCGCGGTGTGGAACAGGCGGATCATGTCGATCGGCTGTTCCTTGAACTGCTTGTCGCTGCGGGCGTTCAGCCGCTCGCCATCGACGATGAAGCCGTCCACGTCCTTGCGCCGGGCGACGGAGGCCAGACGCAGCAGGTTGAACTTGGGCGGGCGCTTCGACTCGGCTTCCAGCGCGGCGCAGAAGATGCGCGTCAGGTCGCCGACATCCTTGGCGACCAGGAAGTAATGCTTCATGAAGCGTTCGACGCCCTTGGTGCCGGCATGGTCGGTGTAGCCCATGGCGGCGCCGATGCTGGTCTGGACGTCGAAGGTCAGGCGGTCTTCCAGCCGGCCGGTCAGGTAATGCAGGTGGCAGCGCGCGGTCCACAGGAAGTTCTGCGCCTTGGCGAAGCGCTGCGCCTCCTCCGGCGTCAGCACCTTCTTGCCGACAAGCTCGTCGACGCCCTCGACGCGGTAGAGATACTTGGCGATCCAGAACAGGGTCTGGAGATCGCGCAAGCCGCCCTTGCCGTCCTTCAGGTTGGGTTCCAGCACATAGCGGCTGTCGCCCATCTTCTGGTGGCGGGCGTCGCGTTCCGCCAGCTTGGCCTCGACGAATTCGGGGCCGGTGCCGGCGACCACCTCCTTGTCGTAGCGCTTGCGCAGCTCGGCGAACAGCTTGCCGGGGCCCCAGAGATAGCGCGATTCCAGGATCGCGGTGCGGATGGTGACGTCGGCCTTGGACTGGCGGATGCAGTCGTCGACGCTGCGCACGGCATGGCCGACCTTCAGCCCGAGATCCCACAGGATGTAGAGCATGTATTCGACCACCTGCTCCACCCGCGGCGTGCGCTTGTAGGGCAGCAGGAACAGCAGGTCGATGTCGGAAAACGGCGCCAGCTCGCCGCGGCCATAGCCGCCGGTGGCCGCCACGTCGAACACCTCGCCGGAGGTCGGGTTGGCGGTGGGGAAGATGAAGCGGACGGTGAAGTCGGCCAGCGTGCCGACCAGCCGGTCGGCGAGGTAGCAGTTTTCCCGCACGCACTGCTCGCCCGATCCGCCGGCGTCGAAACGTTGCCGAACCTCCGCCCGACCGTCGGCCAGCGCCTTGCGCAGGCAGGCGATCAGCGCCGGGCGCAGCTTGTCGCCGGTGCCGTGTTCTGCGACCAGATCCTCCAGTTCCCCCGCCAGCTTGCGGCGGGAGATGATGGCGCGCTTGTTCGGAATGGCGGGCGCGGGCGATTCTGGCGGGGTCGGCGCCTTGGAGCGGGACAGCATCGGTCGGAAAGAACCTCGGCTTCTGGGGCGGCTTCTGGGGCGGCTTCAACAGCGGCGTTCAGGCGATCCGGACCGGCCGCAACGGTCGCACTATAGCGGTAAAGCCTTCAGGTAGCACGCCCGCACTGGAAAACCAGTGCGCCGGGCGGTGCTTGTGCCTGCGGTTGTGACGGCCGTCACAGCGGTACCCGTGTTGCGGGGCCAGACTGGTCCCATACGGAGCGTATTGCGGGAGATGGGCCATGACCGGCCGGACGATCACGAAACGCGCGGCGGGAGAGCCTACCTTGAAGGGGCGGCGGGAGCTGGCGGCGCTGAACGACGCGCTGACGCTGGCCGAACGCGGGCTGGGGCGGCAGACCACGGCGGCGCTGATGGCGCGGCTTCTGCGGGTCGCGGCGATGTTCCCGCGGTCGGTGGACGACACGCTGATGTGGCAGGTGACCGACCTCGTCACCGGCGACGATGTGTCGGACACGGTGAAGCTGTCGCTGATCCGCATGGGATGGGCGTCGATCGTCCAGGCGCAGTACCGGGTGCACGGGCTGCGGATGGTGGAGCGGCGCGGGGTGGAGCGGGCGCAGGCGGCTTGAGTTGCTAGCACGTTTTGCCCCCCTCGCGCGTTTTGCCCCCTCCCCATCCCTCCCCCGCCTTTGGCGGTGGAGGGGGTAGTACGCTTGCGGAGCCGATGTAGAGGACAGCGGCAGTTCCCTCTCCCGCGATCGGACCGGCCTTCGGCCGGCCGAGACCGGGGGAGGGTTAGGGAGGGGGCAAGTGCAGCGCTTCTATCTCACCCCTCCCGCACACTCACATGCACGTTCACCCCACCCTCGCGCTCCAGCAGCGCGGCGGCCTGAGCCTCCTGGTCCGGCGTGTCGATGCGCACCCACAGGATGACGCCGCCGGCTTCCAGCGCGCGGGTGAACTCGTCGGGCTTGGGGTGGCTGGTCAGTTCGTCCAGATAGTCCTTGATGGCGGCACCGCCGACGCCGGCCGCGACGAGAGCCGCCAGCGCCGCCTCGATCGGGCCGCCGACGATGGCGATCAGACCGGCGGTGGTCAGGGGAAAGGCGTATTTCAGCTCGCCCACCAGACCGGTCAGCGCCTCGTCCCGGGGTTTGCCCTTCGGATCGGCAGCGTCCAGCGAGGCGTGGCTGGCGAGGACCGACAGGTCGGCGCGGTCGAAGCCGGCCGCCAGCAGCGCCTCCACCGCACGGTCGAAGCCGGCGCGGGTGGAGAAGAGGGCAACGACCTCCCGCACCTCGGCAGGTACGGTTTCCTCGGTCATTTGCGTCATGATGGCCGTCTCCCTATTTTTCAGGTTGCCCCATTGTAGCGACCGGCGGTGCGCGCCCGTCAACCGCAACAGGGACGGACCCCGAGTCGTTCGTGCGCGTCTGATTGTCCCATGCTCGGCCAAGCGGCCTATCCCGCGGCCGCATATCCCGTGATAGGGTGCGCGCCTGATAAAACACCCACCCAAGGCCCCGTGGTTCCCGTGTCCGACACCGCAGAAATCGTCATCCCGCCCGACGCCACGCCGATGATGGCGCAGTATCTGGAGATCAAGCAGGCGCATCCCGATTGCCTGCTGTTCTACCGGATGGGCGACTTCTACGAGATGTTCTTCGAGGATGCGGTGAATGCCGCGGCGGCGCTGGACATCGCGCTGACCAAGCGCGGCCAGCATCTGGGCGAAGACATCCCGATGTGCGGCGTGCCGGTGCACAGCCACGAGAATTACCTGCAGCGCCTGATCCGCCAGGGCTTCCGCGTCGCCATCTGCGAACAGATGGAAGACCCGGCGGAGGCGAAGAAGCGCGGGTCGAAATCGGTGGTGAAGCGCGGCGTCATCCGCATCGTCACCCCCGGCACCCTGACCGAGGACAGCCTGCTCGACGCCCGCTCCTCCAACTGGCTGGCGGCGGTGGCGGAGACGGCGGGCGGGCTGGGGCTGGCCTGGCTGGAGATGTCGACCGGCGAGCTGGTGGTGCAGCCGGTGGAGCGGACGGGACTTGGCGCTGCACTCGGGCGGCTCGATCCGCAGGAAGTGCTGATTTCGGAGAAGCTGAGCCAGACGCCGGAGCTGTTCGAGCTGTGGGGCGAATGGAAGTCGCGGCTGACCGTGCAGCCCAACCCGCGATTCGACAGCGAGAACGGCAAGCAGCGCCTGTTGAGCCAGTACGGAGTCGGCACGCTCGACGCCTTCGGTAATTTCAGCCGGGCGGAGGTCGCGGCGGCCGGCGCGCTGGTGGGGTATGTCGAGCTGACGCAGAAGGGGCGCGTGCCCCGGCTGTCGCCGCCGCGCCGGCTGGGGCCGGGCGCGGTGATGGAGATCGACGCCTCCACCGCCCGCAATCTTGAACTGACGCGAACGCTGAGCGGGGAGCGGCGCGGCAGCCTGCTCGCCACCATCGACCGCACGGTGACCGGGGCCGGCGCCCGGCTGCTCTGCGCCCATCTGGCGGCGCCGCTGACCGATCCGGCCGCCATCGGCCGCCGGCTGGACATGGTGGAGTTTGCGCTGGCCGAGGAGCGGCTGCGCGTGGAGCTGCGCGGCGCCTTGCGGAGCTGTCCGGATTTGGAGCGGGCGCTGTCGCGGCTGACGCTGGGGCGCGGAGGACCACGCGATCTGGCGGCGATCCGCGACGGGCTGCGGCAGGCCGGGCTGATCCGCGAACTGCTGGCAGGATCCATGCCGCTGCCGGACGGACTTGCGGCGCTGGACAAGCGGCTGGGCGCGCATTCGGAACTGGTCGACCAGCTGAGCCAGGCGCTGGCGCCGGAGCTGCCGCTGCTGGCGCGCGACGGGGGCTTCATCGCCCGCGACTACAGCTATGCACTGGACGAGCTGGTGACGCTGCGCGACGAGAGCCGGCGGCTGATCGCGGGGTTGCAGACGAAATACGCCGAGATCGCCGGGGTGCCGTCGCTGAAGGTCAAGCACAACAACGTGCTGGGCTATCACATCGAGGTCACCGCCGCCCATGCCGACAAGCTGATATCGGACCGGGCCCGCGAGGTCTTCATGCACCGGCAGACCATGGCGAACGCGGTGCGATTCGGCACGGTGGAGCTGTCGGATCTGGAACGGCGGATTTCCGAGGCGGCCGACCGGGCGCTGGCGGTGGAGCTGGAACTGTTCGGCGGGCTGGTGGAGGCAGTGGCGGCGAAGGCCGACGCCATCGCCCAGGCGGCCCACGCTCTGGCGGCGCTGGACGTCGCCACCTCGCTGGCAGAATTGGCGGAAGAACGGCGCTACAGCCGGCCGCTGGTGGATGACAGCCTGGGCTTCACCATCAAGGGCGGGCGGCATCCGGTGGTGGAGGCGGTGCTGGACGCCGGCCACGCCGGGCCGTTCGTGGCGAACGACTGCGATCTGGCGCCGGACAACCGGCTTTGGCTGCTGACCGGCCCGAACATGGCCGGTAAGTCGACCTTCCTGCGGCAGAACGCGCTGATCGCGGTGCTGGCGCAGATGGGCAGCTTCGTGCCGGCGGAACAGGCGCATATCGGGGTGGTGGACCGGCTGTACAGCCGTGTGGGGGCGGCCGACGATCTGGCGCGCGGACGCTCCACCTTCATGGTGGAGATGGTGGAGACGGCGGCGATCCTGAACCAGTCGGGATCTCGGGCGCTGGTGATCCTCGATGAGATCGGGCGCGGCACGGCGACCTTCGACGGGCTGTCGATCGCCTGGGCCTGTGTGGAGCATCTGCACGACGTGAACCGCTGCCGGGCGCTGTTCGCCACGCATTATCATGAATTGACGATGCTGGCCTCGAAGCTGCCGGCGCTGTCCTGCCACACCATGCGGATCAAGGAATGGCAGGGCGACGTGGTGTTCCTGCACGAGGTGACGGCGGGGGCGGCGGATCGCAGTTACGGCATCCACGTCGCCAAGCTGGCCGGCCTGCCGCCGGCGGTGGTCGGCCGAGCCGACGAGGTGCTGAAGCTGCTGGAGTCGGGCGACCAGAACGCGACGATCCACCGGCTGGCGGAGGATCTGCCGCTGTTCAGCGCGGCGCTGAAGCGGCCAGCGGCGAAGGTGGAGGCGGAGGTGGCGCCGGCCGGGCCTTCGGTCGTCGAGGAGGCGCTTGCGGGGATCGATCCGGACAGTTTGACGCCCCGGCAGGCGTTGGAGGAGCTGTATCGGTTGCGGGGGATGCTGAAGGGGTGAGGTTTTTTTGGGGAGCAGGTTCGTCGAATGCCCCCTACCCATCCCTCCCCCGCCTTCGGCGGTGGAGGGGGTTGGACACTTGGCGGCGTGGGTTATCCGCGAAGCAGCAGCAGTCCCCTCTCCCGCGGAACGCGGGGGAGGGTTAGGGAGGGGGCAATCGCCTCATCTCCCGCCGCACTTCACTGCCCCTGCACCAGCTCCCCATGGCGCTCGCAGCCGGCTTCGGCCAGTTCCACGAAGCGCTCGGTCACCTGATCCGGCTGCGTCACCTTCGTCGGGTCCTCGCCCGGAAACGCCTGGGTGCGCAGCTTGCTCGCCACCACGCCGGGGTCGATCAGGTTGACGCGCAGGGTCGAGCCGGCGACCTCCATCGCGTAGGTCTTCACGATCATCTCCAGCGCCGCCTTGCTGGCGCCGTAAGGCATCCAGTAATGGTGCGGCGCCTTGGCCGCGGCCGAGGTGACGAAGATGGCGCGGCCGGTGCCGGACGCGCGCAGCAGCGGGTCCATCGAACGGATCAGGCGGAAATTCGCCGTCACGTTCAGGTCCATCACCCGCGCCCACAGCTTCGGATCATACTGGGCGACCGGGCCGAGCGCCTCCAGGGCACCGGCATTGCCGACGACGATGTCCAGCTTGCCGAAACGCTGGTAGAGCGCGTGGCCGAGCTGGTCGATCTTGTCGTAGTCACGGAGATCCATCGGCACCAGGGTCGCCGACTGGCCGGAGATCTTCTGGATGGCGTCGTCGGTCTCCTCCAGCCCGCCGACGGTGCGGGCGACCAGGACCAGATGGGCGCCTTCGGCGGCGAAGCGCTTGGCGACGGCGGCGCCGATGCCGCGCGATGCACCGGTGACGAGGGCGATGCGGCCGGAGAGACGGGACATGGGGACGACTCGTTTCCTGGGTTTTGTTCGTTCACATATGAAAAACCCTCTCCCAGGACGGGAGAGGGTTCAGGGTCAGGCGCGGACGGGGACGTTCGCCTCCGCCGGCGGGCTTTCCAGCGCGTCGGTCAGCGGGATCGGATAGTCGCCGGTGAAGCAGGCGTCGCAATAGCCCAGATTGGCCGGGTCACGCTTCTGCTCGCCCATGGCGCGGTACAGGCCGTCGAGCGAGATGAAGGCGAGGCTGTCGGCCTGGATGAACTCGCGCATCTGTTCCACCGTCATGCGGTGAGCCAGCAGCTTGCCCTGCTCCGGCGTGTCGATGCCGTAGAAGCAGGGGTGCGAGGTCGGCGGGCTGGAGATGCGCATGTGCACTTCGGCGGCACCGGCGGCGCGGACCATCTCGACAATCTTCTTCGAGGTGGTGCCGCGGACGATGCTGTCGTCGACCAGCACGACGCGCTTGCCCTCGATCATCGCGCGGTTGGCGTTGTGCTTCAGCTTCACGCCGAGATGGCGGATCTGGTCGGTCGGCTCGATGAAGGTGCGGCCGACATAATGGTTGCGGATGATGCCGAGGTCGAAGGGCACGCCGGCTTCCTGGGCATAGCCCAGCGCCGCAGGCACGCCGCTGTCGGGGACCGGCACGATCACGTCGGCGGGCACGCCGGCCTCGCGGGCCAGTTCACGGCCGATGCGCTGGCGGGCCTGATAGACGGAGGTGCCCTCCATCACGCTGTCGGGACGGGCGAAGTAGATGTATTCGAAGATGCACAGACGGCGCTGCTGCGGCTGGAACGGGCGCAGGCTGTGGACGCCGCTGCCGTCGATGACGATCATTTCGCCCGGCTCGACATCGCGGACATATTCGGCGCCGACGATGTCGAAGGCGCAGGTCTCGCTGGCCAGCAGATGGGTGTCGCCCAGCCGGCCCAGCACCAGCGGACGGACGCCCAGCGCGTCACGCACGCCGATCACTTCCTTGGAGGTCAGCGCCACCAGGGAGAAGGCGCCCTCGACCTGCCGGACCGCCTCGATCAGGCGATCAACCGGCGAACCGCCGCGGGCGGTGGCCATCAGGTGGACGATGACCTCGGTGTCGGTGGAGGACTGGAACAGGCAGCCGCGGCGGACAAGTTGGCGGCGCAGCGCCTGGGCGTTGGTCAGGTTGCCGTTGTGGGCCAGCGCGAAGCCGCCGAACTCGAAATCGGCGTAGAGCGGCTGGACGTTGCGGATCGAGGTGTCGCCGGTGGTGGCGTAGCGCACATGGCCGATGGCGCTGCCGCCCTTCAGCTTGGCGATGATCGCCTCGGAGCTGAAATGGTCGCCGACAAGGCCCAGCGTGTGCTGGAGATGGAAGCGCCCGCCGTCGAAGCTGACGATGCCCGCCGCCTCCTGCCCGCGGTGCTGCAGGGCGTGCAGGCCCAGCGCCGTGATGGCGCCCGCCTGCGGGTTGCCGTAGATGCCGAACACGCCGCACTCTTCGCGCAGCTTGTCGTCGTCGAACGGATGCGTCGTCAGCATCACCAGAAGTCCTTCGTCCAAGAGGCGCCCTGGGGCGCGTCAGCACATGCAACGAAAAAACGGTCCACAAACGTCGATAGCGCCGAAACCGAGCGGTCAAGCTCAGCGGGCGTTGTTCTGCATCAGCCTTTCAAGGTCAGCGCGGTCGCGGTCCTTATAACCGGTATCGGGCGCCTGCGCACCCCCGGTCTTCGCGGGGCTGGGCACCGGTGTCGACAGGCGGTCGAGCGCCTGCTTGGCCTCCATCGCCTGACGCGCACGGTCGCGCGCCATGTCCATCTGGCCGAGCCCTTCCTTGCGCAGGTTCTCCGGCACGAAGGCATAGAGGGTCTCGGCGCCGGCGGCCAGGAAGGGACGGGTCTTCGCCTGCTGCAGCCACACCGGCTGTTCGGCCGGATTGGGCACCAGCCAGAGGAAGAACAGGTAGGCGATGGAAACCAGGATGCCACCCTTCACCAGCCCGAAGGCGAAGCCCAGCGTGCGGTCCAGCGCCGACAGCGCGGACGCCTGGACCCCGCGCGACAGGCTGCGGCCCAGCAGCGACAGCACGATCAGCGCAACGATGAAAACGCCCACCGCCGAGGCGGCGTAGGCCAGCATCTCGAAGCGGATGTAGATCTGCGCGTAGGGAAGGACATGGGGCAGCGCGTAGAGCGTAATGATCGCGGCGCCGGCCCAGGCGGCGACCGACACCACCTCGGCCACCAGACCCCGGCTGAAGGCCAGAAGCGCGGCCAGAAGCACGACGGCGATGACGACGATGTCGACCGGATTGACGGGAAGATTATCCATGTCCCTGTGCCGATTGCCTGTACCGATTGATGAGTTACCGATTGATGACGGAAGTGCGGTCAGATGTATTCGTCGTCGCGCCAGCGGCGCGTGTCATTGTCGTCGTGAGGGCGCCGTGACGGCGGCCGGCCGGAGGAGCCCTGCGGCTGGAACAGCGGCATCAGCTCGCCCAACTGCTGGAGTTCGACCGTCTTCAAACCGTTGTCGCCACGGCTGCCTTTCTTGCCGGTGCGCCGTGCCGGGAAGATGGCCGACGAGAAACCGAGCTTCGCCGCCTCCTTCAGGCGCGTGTCGCTCTGGCCGACGGCGCGGACCTCGCCAGACAGGCCGATCTCGCCGAACACCACGGCGTCAGCCGGCACCGGCTCCCCGGTCAGCGACGACACCAGTGCGGCGGCGACCGCGAGGTCGGCGGCAGGTTCGGTGATGCGCAGGCCGCCGGCGACGTTCAGATAGACGTCGTTGGCGCCGATCTGCACGCCGCAGCGCGCCTCCAGCACCGCCAGGACCATGGCGAGACGGGCCGAGTCCCAGCCGACCACCGCGCGGCGCGGCGTGCCGAGCGGCGACGGGGCGACCAGGGCCTGCACCTCCACCAGGACGGGGCGGGTGCCCTCCATCCCGGCGAAAACGGCGGCGCCGGACACGTCGCCGCGGCGTTCGGCGAGGAACAGGGCCGAGGGGTTGGCGACCTCGCCGAGGCCGGCGTCGCCCATCTCGAACACGCCGATCTCGTCGGTCGGGCCGAAGCGGTTCTTCACCGCGCGCAGGATGCGGAACTGGTGGCCGCGCTCGCCTTCGAAATAGAGGACGGTGTCCACCATGTGCTCCAGCACGCGGGGACCGGCGATCATGCCTTCCTTGGTGACATGGCCGACGAGAAGCAGGACGACTCCGCGCCGCTTGGCGACGCGGATCAGCTCCTGCGCGCTGGCGCGGACCTGGGCGACGGTGCCGGGGGCGCTGTCCAGATTGTCCATATACATGGTCTGGATCGAATCGATGACGATCACCTCCGGACCCTTGACGTCGTCGAGCGAGGCGACGATGTCGCGCACGCTGGTGGCCGACGCCAGATCGACGGGGGCGGTGGCGCAGCCAAGGCGCTGGGCGCGCAGGCGGACCTGATCGACCGCCTCCTCGCCCGAGACATAGGCGCAACGGTGATCCTGCGACAGCCGGGCCATCGCCTGGAGCAGAAGAGTCGATTTGCCGATGCCGGGGTCGCCGCCGATCAGGATGGCCGAGCCGGGGACCAGCCCGCCGCCGCAGACGCGGTCGAACTCGGCGATGCCGGTCATACGGCGCGGCGGCGCCTCGCTGGAGCCATGCAGGCCGACGAAGTCGATGCGGCGGCCGCGGGCAGTACCCAGCCCCTTGGGCGCGCTGTCGGGCGCCGCCTCCTCGACAAGGCTGTTCCATTCGCCGCAGGCGTCGCACTTGCCTGCCCATTTCGGGAAGGAGGCGCCGCAGGCCTGACAGACATATCGGGTGGTGGGCTTCGCCAAAGGTCTGGTAGTCCGATGGGGATAGGGCCCGCCACATATAGCAAGCCGTTCCGCCGAATCCTACGTTTGCAGGGGTGGAATGCAGGAGCTTTTTTCGGACGGGGGGCGTGATAGGTTGGTGGGCGGTTTTCCAGACCGACGAGACGATCGGAGGAAGTATTCCCTCTCCCCCCGGGGAGAGGGTTAGGGTGAGGGGGTCGCGCGGCGGCCCTTTCCCGAAAACCCTCCCTGTGCATCCCCCTCACCCCGACCCTCTCCCCGGGGGGGAGAGGGGGATAGAGTGAAAAGAGGAATTCAGTGACGGATGAAGGTCTGATGGACAGGGAAGGACGGCGGATCGTGCTGCACGGTCCGGAAGGGTTCGAGGCGGTGCGGAAGGCCTGCCGGCTGGCGGCCGAGACGCTGGACTACATCGCGCCCTTCGTGGTGCCGGGGGTCAGCACCGGGCGGCTCGACACGCTGATCGAGGAATTCCAGCGCGACCGCGGCGGCATTCCGGCGACGCTGGGCTATCAGGGCTATCCGGCCAGCAGCTGCATCTCGCCCAACCATGTCGTCAACCACGGCATCCCCAGCGACGACAAGAAGCTGGTCGAGGGCGACATCGTCAACATCGATGTCACCGTGATCCTCGACGGCTGGTACGGCGACAGCAGCCGCATGTATTTCGTCGGCGACAAGATCGGCGTGAAGGCGCGCAAGCTGGTTGACCTGACCTGGCGCTGCATGATGGCCGGCATCGCCCAGGCCAAGCCGGGCAACCATCTGGGCGACATCGGCCATGCCATCCAGACGATGGCGGAGGCGGCGCGCTGCTCCGTCGTGCGCGATTTCGGCGGGCACGGCATCGGGCAGGTCTTCCACGGCGCGCCCCATGTCGACCATTTCGGCAAGCCCGGCACCGGCGTGGAACTGCGCCCCGGCATGATCTTCACGGTGGAGCCGATGATCAACGCCGGCCGGCCGGAGGTGAAGATCCTGTCCGACGGCTGGACCACGGTCACCCGCGACCGCTCGCTGTCGGCACAGTTCGAGCACCAGATCGGCATCACCGAGGACGGCTGCGAGATCTTCACCCTCTCTCCCGCCGGCTTCACCCAACCTCCATATGGAAACGCCGCATGAGCGACGACGAGCTGGAGCCGTGGGAGGTGCTGGGCAGCCGCGAGCTGCTCGACGCCAGCCCGTACCTGAAGGTGCGGGCGGAGACGGTGCGGCTGCCGGACGGGCGGACGGTGGAGAATTTCTATCAGCTGGACCAGCCCGACTTTGCCTTGATGTATGTCGAGACCGAGGACCGCAAGGTCGTGATGCTGCGCACCTACAAGCACGGAGCGCGGCGCGTCAGCCTGACCTTCCCGGCCGGCGCCATCGACCCCGGCGAGGAACCGCTGGAGGCCGCCAGGCGCGAGCTGCTGGAAGAGACCGGTTATGCCGCCGACGACTGGACGGCGCTGGGCGGCTTCGTCGTCGGGGCCAATTCCAAGGGCAGCACCTGCCACATGTTCCACGCCAAGGGCGCCCGCAAGGTGGCGGAGCCCGACAATGGTGACCTGGAGGACATGCGGATCGAGCTGCACAGCGCACGCGAACTGATCGACGCGGCGGCGCGCGGCGATTACGCGGTGCTGCCGGTGATCGCCATGCTGGGGGCGATGCTGATGCCGGAGCTGCGCGAGGGGCTGGGCATGGCGGCGCGGAACGTACGATGACGGACGGCGCACTGACGGCCGAGCGGCTGATCGAGTTTCTGGGGCTGCAGCCGCATCCGGAAGGTGGCTGCTACGTCGAGACCTATCGCGCACCGGCGGATGGCGGGCGCGGGGCGGTGACGGCGATCTATTTCCTGCTGCGGGCGGGGGAGCGGTCGCACTGGCATACCGTGGATGCCGTGGAAATCTGGCTCTGGCACGGCGGGGCGCCGCTGGAGCTTTCGGTCTTCGAAGAGGGCGGGACGGTCGAGCGCCGCCGGCTGGGGATGGACATCGCGGGCGGCGAACGGCCGCAGGCGGTGGTGCCGGTCGGGGCGTGGCAGGCGGCGCAGAGCCTCGCCGACGGACCGGACGGCTGGTCGCTGGTGAGTTGCACCGTGGCGCCGGCCTTCGAGTTCGCCGGATTCAGGATGGCGCCGGACGGGTGGGAGCCTGAGGAGGCCCTGTGAGGGGCGGATGATCGCCCGCCCTCCCCCGGTGTTCGGACCGGGAGAGGGTTTGGCTCGCGGTTCAATGCTGTACGTCAGCCCTCCTCAAACGAATCCCTCATAGACCACCTCCGTCATCATCCCCGTCGTCATGTGCAGCAGGTTGTGGCAGTGCAGCGGCCAGCGGCCGGGGTTGTCGGCGTCGAAGGCGACGGTCACGCTGGCCATCATCGGCACCAGAACGGTGTCGCGCACCGCCCCCGCCACCGGCCGGCCGTCGATCGCCACCACCTGGAAATGGTGGCCGTGCAGGTGCATCGGATGCGCCATCATCGAGGCATTCTCGAAGGTCAACTCCACCCGCTGGCCCTGGCGGACCAGCAGCGGCCGGTGTTCGCCGAAGGTCCTGCCGTCCAGGCTCCAGACATAGGGCATCATCGAGCCGGTCAGCTGCATCCGCCGCGTCTGGTCGGCCGTCCGCGCCGCCAGCGGCGTCATCGCGACCAACTGGCGTTCTAGCGACAGGTCCAGCGCGTCGGTCTCCGCCTGCCCCGTCTCCGCGACCTTCTCCACCGCCGCGCCGGGGGTGGCGAGGATGATGCCGGTGCGCTGCACCGCCCCTTCGCGCAGAGCCAGGATCGGGAAGGCGCCGCCGTCGGCCGGCAAGGTCAGGCGGATGTCGAGCCGCTGCCCCATCGACAGGCCGAAACGGCTGCCCGCCGCCGGTTGCACCGGGTTGCCGTCGGCGGCGATCACCTGCCCGCTCAGCCGTCCGAGGTCGAGATGGAAGGCGGTGGAGGTGGCGCCGTTGATGACGCGCAGCCGCACCCGCCCGCCGCGCTCCACCCGCACCACCTGCGGATCGGCAAGGGTGCGGTCATTGGCGAGATAGGCGTCGTAATCGATGTCGTTCAGGTCCATCGCCATGCCGCCGGACATGCCGACCATGTCATGGCCGTTGGCCTGGGGCGTGGAGGCGTGCCCCATGGAGCCGTGATTCATCTGGCCGTGATTCATGGCGCCGTGGTTCATCTGACCCTGGCTCATCTGGCCATGATTCATGGCGCCGTGATCCATGGAGCCGTGGTTCATGGCCCCCTGCCCCATGCCGGCAGCACCATGCCCGCCATGCGCCATCCCGGCGGACGGCCCGCCCAGCGACGCCAGAATTTCGGCCGGGTCGCGGAAGGTGAAGTCGTGCAGCAGGATGACCACCTCCTGCTCGTCGGCGCGGAGATCCTCGTCGCTGCGGACCACCAGCGGGGCGGCCATCAGCCGTTGTTCCTGCATTCCGTGGTGGGAGTGCATCCAGTGGGTGCCGGTGCGCGGCGCGAAGTCGTAGCGAACCGTCAGGCCGTCGCGGATCGTCGGCCGGTTCACGTCGGCGACGCCGTCCTGGACATAGGGCGGGGTCTGGCCATGCCAGTGGATGATGGCGTCCTCCCCGGCCCTGTTGGTGAGATCCACCAGAAAGCGCCGGCCGGGATCGAGGATCAGCCCATGCGTGCCGTCGGGCTGGCGGATGCCGAACATGCTGGCGGCCTTGCCGTTCACCTCCAGGGTGCGGCGCTCTACGGTCAGGCGGACGGCATCGCCGGCAGTCGGGCCGGGAACGGGAGCGGCTGCCAGGACGGAGCGGGAAAAGGACGGCAGCAGGGCGGCACAGCCGCCGGCCACCGCCGTGGACAGCAGACGGCGGCGGGAAAGCGCGAGAGCCATGACGGACTCCGGATGATCTGGGGAAATGGGACGGATGACGGCGCCGCTCAGGACCCGCGGCGCAAGAGCATCATCCCAGACGGGGTGGCGGCAGATCGGGGCGCAGGCCCAGCCCCTCTCGCAACGGCCCGGCGGCCCAGCCCAAGCGCGGCCCAGCCGACCCGAGCGGCGACGCCAGCTCGGCACCCGGCAGCCCGACCGGCACGGCGGCGCAGGCCATCCCGCCGCAGCAGGGCTGCACCGCATGGTGCGGTCGGCCCGGCGCCTGCCGGCCATGGTCGATCCTGTTCGTATCCATCGCATGCGACGTGCCATGAGGCGCGACGGCAGCCGGTGCGCCCGGACGCTCGTGCGGGCACGCGGCGGAGGCGGCTCCCGACCACAGCAGCAGGCCGAGCATCACGAGGACCATCGCCCCCGCGATACCACCCAGCCTCCGCATCCAGTCGGCGACGCGCATCGGCACCGCACCGCTCCCGCTTGTTGTCAGCCTTTTCACATAGGCTTGAGGGTCGAACCGGTCAACCACCTCCGACCGCAGGACAAGCCCTCTACCCATTCGGTGCTAGGCGTTATCCCGAGCATGGAACTGCAACACACCGCCCCTATATTGGCGGTCACCCGAAACCAGCCCGAACCCTTCCAGATGTCCGCCTCCACCCGTCCGGCCAATTTCCCGCACACCGCGCCCCGCCAGTTGCATTGCGCCTGCTGCGGCCGTCCCTTCGTCCGTCCGTCCACGCGGGGACCGGCGCCGCTCTATTGCTCGGTGGATTGCCAGAAGCAGATGCGGGTCCGCACGCGGGTGTGGAGCCAGCGCGACGACGCGCCCTTCGGCCTGCGCCGCGCCTCTTAGCCGTACCTTATTGGGGGTCAGCGAATCTCGACGGTCGCGCTGTCGCTGCGGCCGTCGGCGTCCAGCACGGTCACCCGCACCACCCCCGGCCCGGCCGGGCGCCACAGCACCTCGCGCGCGATGGGCGACTGGGCGATGCGCCGGCCGTCGATCAGCCAGGACAGCGGACGCCGCCCGCCGCTGGCGGTCAGGGTCATCGGCTCGCCCCTGCCGTCCGGCCCCAGCGCCTCCAGCACCATATCGCTGACCGGGAAGGTCAGGCGCAGCCGGTCGGTCTGGCGTGATCCGGCCAACTCCACCTCACCCGGCCGCAGGCGCCGCAGCAGTTCCGGCGGCGCGTCGTTGCGCACCGGCCCGGCGGGGCGGCCACGCTCGGCCGGCAGCCGGTCGAACACCTCGAACAGCAGCGGGGCGGCGGTGTTGCGGCCGTAATGGTCGGGGCTGGGCGTGCCGTCCGGCCGGCCGACCCACACCCCCACCGTGTAGCGCCCGGTGACGCCGAAGGCCCAGGCGTCGCGGAAGCCATAGCTGGTGCCGGTCTTCAGCGCCACCGGCCCGCTGCCGCGCAACTCCTGCGCCTGCACCACCCCCGGCGGCGGCGGGGAGCCTTCCAGGATCGCCCGCACCTGCTGCGCCGCGGTGGCCGACAGCAGCCGCTGCTCCGTCCCGTCCGTCTGGTCCAACATTGTCCGCAAGGGCGCCACCAACCCGTCGCGCGCCAGCCCGCTGTAGAGAGTCGTCATGTCCCACAGGCTGATCGAGGCCCCGCCGAGCGCCACCGGCAGTCCCGGCAGCGCCGTGCCGCTGGGCAGCACCAGCCGGGCACCGGCCTTGCGCAACGCCTCGGCGAAGCGCAGCGGGCCGACGCGGTCGAGCACCAGCACCGCCGGCACGTTCAGCGAGCGCTGCAACGCCTCCATCACCGTCAGGTCGCCGGTGAAGCTGCGGTCGAAATTGCGCGGCGCCCAATCGCCGAAGCGGGTGGAGACGTCGGCGATCTGGGTCAGCGGGTGGATGATGCCGTCGTCGAAGCCCAGCCCATAGATGAAGGGCTTCAGTGCCGACCCCGGCGAGCGCACCGCCCGCACCATGTCGATCGGCCCCTGCCGGGTCTCGTCCAGCGCGTCGGGGCTGCCGAGATAGGCGAGGACCGAGCGGTCGCGGTTGTCGACCACCAGCACCGCCAGCCCGGCCTGCGGGTTCAGCGTCTCCGCCGCCCGGCGGGCCATCGCCTCGATTGCGTGCTGCAGCGTGCCGTCAATGGTGGTGGCGATCACCGGCCGGTGGGGTTCGGCGTTGCGCAGCCGGTCGGCCAGATGTGGGGCGGACGCCGGCAGGGACAGGCGCGCCGAGGGCACCGGCAGGGTCTTCGCCTCCGCCACCGCCTTGGGCGGCAGCGCGCCGGCTTCGGCCACCCGGTCCAGCACCTTGTCGCGCGCCGCCTGCGCCCGCTCCGGATAGCGGTCGGGCCGCAGGCGGGAGGGCGATTGCGGCAGCGAAACCAGCAGCGCCGCTTCCGCCGCGTCCAACTCCACCGGCGCTTTGCCCAGCAGCATCAGCGAGGCGGCGCGAATCCCCTCGATGTTGCCGCCATAGGGGGCGAGCGTCAGGTACATGCCGAGGATGTCGCGCTTGCTGTAGCGCCATTCCAACTGCGCCGCCCGCGCCGCCTCGATCAGCTTGGCGCCGAAGGTGCGCGGGCGCGGCTCCAGCAGGCGGGCGACCTGCATGGTGATGGTGGAGGCGCCGGAGACCACCCGCCCGGCTCCCAGATTCTGCGCCGCCGCCCGCAGCACCGCCAGCGGATCGACGCCGGCATGGCTTTCGAAGCGCCGGTCCTCATAGGCCAGCAGAAGCTCGACGAACAGCGGCGACACGTCGTCCACCGTCGCCGGCAGCCGCCACGCGCCGCCCGCGTTGGTGAAGACGCGCAACGGCTGGCCCTTGCGGTCGGTGACCGTCACCGACAGGTCGGCCAGCCGGTCCAGCGGCGGCGGGAACAGCCGGTCTAGCGCCAGCGCCGTCCCGATCAGGGTGGCGACGCCCGCCGCAGCAAGCGCCAACCGCCGCACCCAAACCTTGCGCATCCAAACCCGCGCCAATCGTCACTCCGCCGGATGGACCGTGATCCGCCCGGTGGTCTGGCGAGCGAAGAAGCGCGGCTTGTACATGTCCTCCACCGTGGCGCCCGGCAGTTCATAGCTGCCGGGGGTGATGGCGCGGACGATGAAGGCCAGCTTGAAGGTCTGCTGGTCCTCCGTCAGGTCCACCGCGGCGACATAGCGGTCGTCGCGCGCCTCGGTCGTGCGAGTGTAGCTGAGATCGCCCAGCCACTGCATCTCCTCCGGCGTGCCGCCGCCCAGCTTGGCGTTCTCGATCTCCCAGCCGGCGGGAAGCGCGTGGGTGACCATGCCCTGGTGGAACAGCTTGGTGTTGGCCTCGCCCTCCAGCACGACGACGAAGACGTCGTTCTGCTTGATGCTGTCGAGGTTCAGCGGCTCGCCCTTGCGGGTGAAGAAGTAGCGCTTGATGCGCAGCCCCTCGCGCGCTGCCGGCTGCGGCGCCACCGGCACGCCGGACAGCGACACCGCCTGCCACACCGCCGCCTTGCCGGCGTTGGCGACCGGAATGCCGGCCTTCAGCTGGGCCAGCGTCGGGGTCAGATCGACCCGCGCGCCGTCCTTCTTCGCACCGCCCAACGTCACCTCGACCTTGGCCGGCGCGCCGCGCAGCAGGGCGTCGGCGGCCAGGACCGACCACGCCTTCTCCTGCGTGTTGGTGCGGCCGGCGGCGGTGGCGGAGGCCGGAAGCCGGTCGATCAGCGCCGGGATGCGGGTGCCGGCCATGTCGACCTCGGTCATCAGCGCCACCAGCGCCGCGGCGTCGCGGACGGTGGAGCCGTAATCGACATGCCACTCCTCGCGCGCCAGATGGGAGACCGCGCTGTCGAAGGCGCTGGCCGCCCGCTCCTTGTCGCCCATGCGGGCGAGCGCCGCGCCGAGCTGTCCCTTGGCGAGCGGCGTCGGCAGCTTTTCCAGCGCAGTGTCGTGCAGATAGCGCGCCGGCCCCGGCAGCGACACGCCGGCCAGCGCCAGCGTGTGCAGGGCATAGGCGCGCACCGCCAGTTCCTCCGGCTCGGTCGCGCTGGCGATGGCGCGCTGGCGCAGCCAGGACAGCGCGTCGGTCAGCGGTTTGTCCGGCACCGCCTCCCCCTTCTGCTTGGCGCGGACCAGGAACTCGGTGGCATAGGCGGTCAGCCAGCCGTCGGCCTCGTCATGGGCACCCCACAGGCCGAAGGCGCCGTCGAAGCGCTGCTTGTCGAGCGTGCGGGAGATCGCCTGCTGGACGCGAGCCTCCAGCCCGTCATCCGGCTTGCGGTCCTTGCCCAGCGCCAGTTCGACATCGCGCACCACCAGCAGCGGCAGGGCGCGGCTGACCGTCTGTTCCAGGCAGCCGAACGGATAACGGTCGAGCGCCCGCAGGATGCCGCCGACATCGAAAGGCGGCGCGGTGGTGAAGCTGGCCGACCAACTGGTCGTTCCCGGCAGATAGGTGGCAAGCTCCGCCCCGTCGAAGCGGACGCTCTCGCCAGGGGCGATCTGGCGGGTGAGGAACTGGGTCTCGACCGCGCGGGCCGGGCGGACGGTGATGCCGTAGTCGTGGTTCAGCGCCAGATTCTCCGGCCCCTTCACCGCCACGGCGACATGGCCGATGCCGGCGGCGACGCCCTTCAGCGGCACCACCAGCGTCTTGCGCTCGCCCTTCGCCAGCGGAACGGAGAGATTGCCGCCCTCCACCGAAACCGCGTCCTGCGCGGTGACCGCCACCTCGTAGGTGCCGGCCGCCGCCTCGACATTGTGCAGCGACAGGGTCACGCGGCTGTCGTCACCGGGGGCGAGGAAGCGCGGCAGGATGGCGTCGGCCACCAGCGGATCGCGCACCGTCACCGGCCCGGCGGCCGAGCCGACCCGGCCGCGGCTGTAGGCCACCGCCATCAGGCGAAGCTCGCCGTTGAAGTCGGGCACGTCGAAGCCGATGCGGGCGGTGCCGTCGGCCCCGACCTTCACCGGCCCGTGGAACAGCGAGACCACGGTGAAGGGCACCACCGGCAGCCCGGCACCGCTGGAATCGCCGCCCTGGCGCATGGCGCCATAGGGGCCGTCGAGCGGGTCGATCAGCCGGCCGTAATCGTCGCGGATGTCGAGGCCGAGCCGGCGCTTGCCGAAATAATGCTTCTCCGGCTGCGGGCTGGCGAAGTCGGTCAGGCGAAGGATGCCCTCGTCGACCGCGGCCAGCGTGACATAGGTGTCCTCCATCGACCCGCCATCGGCGGCGGCGACCTTCACCCCGACCTCCAGCCGGCTGCGCGGGCGGATCACCTGCGGCGCGTCGAGCGCGACGGTCATCGTGCGCACCGACGGATCGACACCGACCCAGGCGACGCCCATGGCACGCACCGGCTGGCGCTCCCGCCCCTTGACCGGCGGACGGTAGGCGGTGGCGGTGACATAGGCGCCGGGTCCCCAGGCGGCATCGACCGGGATTTCCACCGTCGCCCCTTCGGCCGGGACCGAGATGGTGCGGACGTCGAAGATGCGGTCGGTCGCCACCGTCACCAGCAGTTCGCCGGCAAAGGGCGGGGCGATGCGGACGCGCGCGGTCTCGCCCGGCTTGTAGGACTGCTTGTCGGTGGAGACCTCCAGCTTGTCCGGGATGTCAGCGGTGTCGTCGCCGCTCGCCCAGCCGGAATAGAAGCGGTAGGAGCTGGCGACGCCGGCCGCCTTGTCCGTGACCTCCAGCCGGTAGCGGCCGAACTCGCGCTTGCCGAGCGCCACCTGCGCCGGCTTGTCGGCGCCGACATCGACGGTTCCGGAGGCCAGCGGCACGTCACGCACCGAGGCATTGTAGCTGTAGCGGCCGTCGCGGCGATACCAGACGAAGGAGACCCGTTCCTCCACCAGTTCCCATTTGACGCCGGGCTTGGCGATGGCACTGCCGTCCGGCGCGACGGCGACCAGATCGAAGGCGGCCTCGCCCCCCTCGCCGATGCGGCCGTCGGAAAAGCGCGGGCGCAGGCCCAGCGCGTAAGTCTTAGGCCGCACCGGGACCGAGACCGACTTGTGCACCGGGCGCCCGCCCGGCTCCGACAGGGTGACGCGGATGTCGGCGCGCAGCGGCTTGCTGGTGTCGGGCACCTCCGGCAGCGTCACGGCGACGTGCGAGACACCCTGCTCGTCGGTGGTCGGGAACTCCAGCGGGTCGAGCCGCTCGGTCGGATTGTCCTGCACCCGGCCGAAACGATAGTCCTTGAAGGCGGGATAGGGCATCGGGTCGGGCTTCAGCGCCACCTCGGCGGTGCCGTCCAGCCCGGCGGCCGGCGGGCCGTAGAGGAAGCGGCCCTGCGCCGTCACCTCGAAGGGCTGGCCCGGCACCAGGATCGGCGCGCTGGCGGTCAGGTCGAGCGCCAGCTTGACCGGCACGAAATCCTCGACCTGGAAGGAGCCGCGGCCGATCGGCTCGCCCTTCGGGTCGCCATAGACCAGCACCTCCCAGCCGCCGAGCGGCGCGGTGCGGGTCAGGTTCAGCGGCAGGAAGAAGCCGCCGGCCTCCTGGCCCTTCAGGGCGCCGCTGTAATATTCGGTACCGCTGGGACGCAGGACCTTCACCGTCAGCGGGAAGTCGCTCACCGCCTCCGTCTTGTCGTCGCGCAGCAGGATCGACAGGTTGACCGTCTCGCCCTGGCGGTAGACGCCGCGGTCGGCATAGACGAAGGCGTCCATCGGCCCAGGCGCCGGACGCCCGCCCACCCCGCGGTCGCTGAGGTCGAAGGCGGCGCCGGTCAGGTCCTGCATGGCGAAATCGGTGCCGAGATAGGCCATCACCATTTCGGGCGCGTTGCCGCCGGTCTTCAGCAGGCCGGGCGCGAAGCGGGCGCGGCCGAACTCGTCGGTCTTCACCCGCGCCAGTTCGGTGTTGTTGCGGGCGACCAGCGCCATGTCCACCCCCGGCAGCGGCTTGGCATTGCCGAAGGAGCGGGCGAAGACGGTCAGCCCGTCGGCGCCACGGAAGCTGGTCAGGCCGATGTCGGACAGCAGGACCCACTGGGTCGCCAGCGCCTCCCAGCGGTCGGACTCCTCGACGTCATGCGGACGGGCGGTGACGACATAGAGGCCGGCCTTGGGATCGTCGCCCACCGCCTGCCGGAAGGGGATCGCGGCGGTGGTGTCGCGGTTGCGCTCGCCCTTCACCTCCAGCGTGCCGGTCCAGACCAGTTCGCCATTCTCCTGGGCCAGCCGGTCGGCGGTATAGCCGGTCAGCTCGCTGAACAGGCTGGCGTCATACTTGTTGGAAACCAGCGCCCGGTCGGCGATGCGATACACCGACACGTCCAGCTTGTCGGTGTTGACGCTGATCACCGGAATGCCGTCGGCGCCCTTGCGCGGCAGGATGTAGGCGGAGCCGCGGAAGGCCGCCATCGACGGCCGATCGGGCACGCGGACGCGCTGGGTCTCGTCGGCCTTCAGCGCCACGCCGTCCTCGCCGGGCAGGCCCTGGCGCAGGGTGACGGTATAGCCGTTGCCATGGGTGACGCCGCGCAGGCACAGGCTGTTGTCACGCGCCTCGATGGCGGTCTTGGTCGGCGGCTCCACCCGGACATAATCGTCGAAGCGCACACCCTGCTTGGCGCTCAGCCGGTCGTTGAACTGGAAGCAGACGCGCGGGCTGCTGCCCTCCGCGTTCACGGTGACGCCGGTCATCGCCAGCCCGGCCTTGCGGCGCATGGCGACGAAGCGCTCCTCCAGCTTCGGCGCGCGGGCGTCGAGTGTCGCCGTGTCCAGCTTCGGCGCCAGCTCGCGAATCGCATTCAGCGCCTTCACCGCCTCGTCCGGCTTGCCGAACGCCTCGTCCATCAGGGTGGCGATGCGCCAGAGGATGGCGACGCGCTCCTCGTCCTTCGGATTGAACTGCCCGGCCATCACGGCGCTCTGCAGCGCGCGGTCCTTGTTTGGCGGGGTGGCAGCCGACCAGGCGGCGCTCAACTCCAGCCAGACCGATGGCGAGCCGCCGCCCTGGGTGATGGTCTTCTCATAGGCCTGGATGGCGCCGGCCATGTCCTTGCGGTCGCGGGCGGCATGGGCCTGTTTCAGCAGGTCGGCGATCACCTGCGGCTTGGGCTGCGGCGGCGATTTCAGCAGCAGCCCGTTGGCATAGGCGGTGGCGTCCGACAGCGCCCCCGGCGGCGTGTAGTCGGCACGGACCGGACCGGCCGCAAAAACCATCACCACGAGGACCCAAAGCAGCGTCAGCAGCCGTGCCATCTTATCGCCTTACAACCGGGAACCGAATCGAACCGGTTATAGCGCCGATAATCAGGCTGCTGCGATAGGCCGAACCGCCGATGCCACTTCTCGGTAGCCTACGGAATCCTCCCTTTCCCCAGGACGGGAGAGTGAAAATCCTCCACCGCCACGCGCACGAAGGCCCGTTCGGCGATGCTGCGGTAGCGGTCGCGGTGGCGAACCAAATGGAAAGGTCTGGCCGGCAGGTCCAGCCCCTCCAGCGCCACGATCCGCCCGGCCGCCAAATCCTCGGTCAGCATCAGGTCGGACAGCACGCTCGCCCCCAAACCGGCGAGCAGAGCCGCGCGGATCATCCCGCCGCCGGGCAGCGTCATGGCGACATCCAGCCCGCCCGGATCCAGCCCCGCCCCGCGCATCGCCGCCTCGAACAGCGCGCGGGTTCCGGAGCCGGGTTCGCGCAGGATCCAGCGCCCGGCCGCCAACTCGTCCCGCCCCACCCGGCCAAGCCCGGCCCAGGGATGGGAGCCGCCAACCACCAGCCGCAGCCGGTCGCCCTCGACCGGTTCGCTGACCAATGCCGAATCGGTCACCACCCCCTCGGCGATGCCCAGCTCGGCCCGGCCGTCGCGCACCGCCTCGGCCACCTGCTCGGTGTTGCCGATCGACAGGTCGACGCGGATGCCGGGATAGGCGGCGGCGAAGCGCAGAAGCCGCGGCGGCAGCCAGTGATTGCCCACCGTCTGGCTCGCAGCCAGCCGCAGCGCGCCGCGCGACAGGCCCGACAGCTCGGCCAGCATGGTCCCGGCCTCGTCCACCTTCGCCAGGATGGCGCGGGCCTGACCGTGGAGAAGCTGACCTGCGGCGGTCAGCTCCACCCGCCGGCCGATGCGGTCGAACAGGCGCAGGCCATGCTCCGCCTCCAGCGCGGCGATGGCAGCGCTGACCGCCGGCTGCGACAGGTGCAGCACCTCGGCGGCACGGGTGAAATGCAGCATCTCCGCCACCGTGGCGAAGATGCGCAGCTGTTCCAGCGTCACGCGAACAGACCGGTGAAGGGCAGGAAATCGACCAGATCGCCGGGATTCACAGCCGTGGCCTCCGCCGGCATGTCGACCAGCCCGTCGGCCTCCACCATCGAGGTCAGCACGCCGGAGCTGTTGCTGGGGAACTTCACGGCGACCGGACGGCCGTCCGCGCCGCGCTCCAGCCGGGCGCGCAGGAACTCGCGGCGGCCGGGCTTCTTGGTGAAGGTGAAGTCGGCGACAACGAGGCTGCGCGGCGTGGCAATGCCGGTCGCACCGGACAGGCGCAGCACCAGCGGCCGGCCGACCAGCAGGAAGGTCACCATCGCCGACACCGGATTGCCGGGCAGCCCCAGGAAGGGCGTGTCGCCGACCCGGCCGAGCGCCAGCGGCTTGCCCGGCTTGATCGCCAGCGTCCACAGATCGATGGAGCCCAGCGCGTTGACCGCCGCCTTGACATGGTCCTCCTCGCCGACCGAAACGCCGCCGCTGGTGACGATCAGGTCGGCGGTGCCGGCGGCCTCGGCGAGGGCGGCGCGGGTGGCGTCCGGCCGGTCGGGCAGGATGCCGAGGTCGCGCACCTCCACCCCCAGCGCGTCGAGCTGGGCGGCCAGCGTGTAGCGGTTGGCGTCATAGATGGCGTGGTCGGGCTTGGGCGTTCCCGGCTCCCGCAGCTCGTCGCCGGTGGAGAACAGCACAACGGTCAACCGCTTGCGCACGATCAGGCTGGAGCGGCCGACCGCGGCGGCAAGCCCGACCTCCTGCGCGCGCATGCGCTGGCCGGGATGCAGCACCACCGCGCCGGCGGTCATGTCCTCCCCGGCCAGACGCACGTTGGAGCCGCGCTTCAGCGAGGCCGGGACCAGCACGGCATTGCCGTCGGTCCGGCAATCCTCCTGCATCGCCACGGTGTCGACCCCGGCGGGAACCGGTGCGCCGGTGAAGATGCGCACCGCCTGCCCCGCCCCAACGATGCCGTCGAATTTCGATCCGGCCGGCACACGCCCGACGATGTCCAGCCGCCGGAACCCCTCCCCCGCCGCGGCGGCGAAGGCCCAGCCGTCCATGGCGGAGACGTCTGCCGGCGGCACATTGACCGGGGCCACCACCTCCTCCGCCAGCACGCGGCCGAGCGCCTGGCGCAGCGGCACCTCCTCCGTCCCGGTCACCGCGCCATACCCCTGCGCGACGCGGGCGACCGCCTCGTCCAGCGACAGGGGAATGGGGCCGTGTGCGGAGCAATCGTCCATGGTCTCGGTGTCCTTGATGAGGTGGGCCGGCCGGGCACCGGCGGAATTGCGGTCAGACTCCGCCCTTCCTATCGCCAACTGCAGCCCACGACGTTGATCCGCGTCAAGGCTCTGTTTGGGCCTGGCGGCATTCCTGCCGCTCAGGCGGTCTCCGCCCGCAGCCAGTCCAGATAGTCCGGGTTGCCGCGCCCCAGCGCCAGTTCGACGACGCAGGGGGTGTCGTAGCTGTGCAGGTCGCGCACGCGGGCGGTGAGGCGGTCGAACAGGGAAGATCGGGTCTTGGCGATCAGCACCGCCTCGTCGGCCTGCTCCACCGCGCCGTTCCAGCGATAGACGGAGGTCATGCCGTCCAGCACGTTGGCGCAGGCGGCCAGCCGCTCCTCCACCAGACTGCGCCCGATGCGCAGCGCCTCCTCCTTCGAACCGGCGGTGATGTAGGCGAAGACCAGACCGTCGTCATGGGTTTCAGGGCGGGTCGCTGGGCTGGTTTCCGGCATGGGGAAAACCCCCTCCTTTTCGATGCACCTGTGCCGCGCTTTCGCGTAGGATGCCCGCACTTTGCCACAGCCCCCATGGGGGCCGGCAATCCCCTGTCCGATCCCGTATCCGCAAGAGCAGCCCGTCCCATGGCCAAGTCCCGCCGTTCCTCGTCCCGCAGCGCCCCGTCCGACGTTCAGGGGGCATGGCTGCGCCGCGGACTGGACCAGCCGGGCGGCAAGCTGCCGCTGTTCGACGAGCGCGGCCAGCGGGTGAAGAAGGCGACGGTGGAGGCCTGCCTGAAGGCCGGCTGGGCGGAGCGCTGGTTCGACAATCCGCTGAAGCCCGACTGGCTGGTCTGCCGCCTGACCGAGACCGGCCGTACCGCGCTCGGTGGAGATGACCACGGCGACACCGCCCCGGTCGGTGAGGTGCAGGCCGATGTTCGGCAAGGCGCGCTGATTTAAAAGAGAAAAGCGGCGATCGGCCCGGCGATGCGGTCTACTGGGCCGCTGGTTTACTGCGCCGCTTCGGCCAAGCCGCTTCCGCGCCTGATCCGCAGCTGGCGGTCTACCTCCGCCTGGAGCTGGCGCGGAGTCACCGGCTTGTGCAGGACGGCGACGCCGTGGGCGGAGGCATCGGCCAAGGTATCGGCGCCGGTCTCGCCGGTCAGAATCAAGGCAGGAACCTCGGCCCCATAATGTGCGCGCACGCGGCGGATCACCTCGGTGCCGACGCGACCTTCGCGCAGACGGTAATCGGCGATGACGATGTCCGGCACGCGCCCCAGCGACTCCAACCGGTCCATCGCCCGGTCGGCGCTGTCGGCGGCGACGACGCGGAAGCCCCATTCGGTCAGCACCGTCTGCAACCCCAGCAGCACCACCGCGTCGTCATCGACCAGAACCGCCAGCCGCGGCCGGTCGATGGCCGGCGGCCGTTCCGGACCACCCGGCCGTCCGGCCAGGAATCGGGCCGGGGCCAGCGGCACCAGGACGCGGAAGGCCGATCCCTGCCCGTGGACCGATCGGACCTCGACGGGATGGTCGAGCAATTGCGACAGCCGCCGCACGATGGCGAGCCCCAGCCCCAGCCCGCGCAGCCGGTCACGCTCCGGATTGCTGACCTGATGGAACTCGTCGAAGATGCGGTCGAGATGTTCGGGCGGGATGCCGATGCCGGTGTCCTGCACCTCGATCGCCAGCCGGTCGCCGCCGGGCGCGGCGTCGATGCGGCAGCGGATGCGGATCGCGCCGGCCTCGGTGTAGCGCAGAGCGTTGTCGACCAGATTGCGCAGCAGTTGCATCAGCAGGCCGCGGTCGCTGCGCAGGACCGCCTCGCAGCTCTCCACCCGCCAGACCAGCCCCTTGGCGGTCGCCTGCTCGCCATAGGCGGCGTCGAGCGCGTCGGTGATCTCGCTGATCTCGAAGGTGTCCAGCACCGGCGTCACCACGCCCGCTTCCAGCCGCGACACCTCCAGCAGCCCGTCGAGCAGGCCCTTCATGGTGTCCAGCCCCTGGTCGAGCCGGGACAGCAGATCGCGCCCGTTGTGGTCGCCGACATGGCGGGCGAGTGCAGCGGACAGGAAGAACAGCGCCTGGAGCGGCTGGCGGAGATCGTGGCTGGCGGCGGCGAGGAACTTCGATTTCGCGAGATTCGCGCGCTCGGCTTCCTCCCGGGCGGCATCGCGCTCCGCTTCCAGCGACTGAAGGCGATGAATGAGACTCATGCTTCGACCACGGCTCTCACGGAGGATGATGGGGTTCCCGAAGGCGCCCCGTTTCCATTTTCGAACAGAACCGGGGATAATGTTAAACTGCATTAACCATAATCATGCTGCAGCGCGCAACCCCTCCCAGGCATATGTGCCGCATGGGCAGGGTCCATGAAGAAAAGGTTAATGGTGGTTCATATGCGAAAGCCCCGGCATTTTTCCGGGGCTTTCCGCATTCGGGACTCGATAAGCGGTCCTGCGCCAAACGTCGTGGGCAAACCTTTCGAGAGACCGGCCCTCAGAACCCCCGACGGACGGCCATGTGGATTTCGCCACGGGTCAGTCCGATGTCGGACAGTTCGGCGTCGGACATATGGTTCAGCTCATCTTCCGCACGATGAAGTTCAATCCGTTCGCGGACCCAATGAACGACACGTTGAAAGAGGGTGTTTTCCTTTGTTCCGGCGGCAAACAATTCACCGGACGAAGACTGCATCGAAGAATAGGCCATGTTGATCTCCTGCGTTTGGCGCCGATTACATGAGCCTATTTTGCCTTTCGCACCCGCGAAATCAATGGCCGACCCTCTGCGGCCCGGCGTCGGCAGACCTGCGGGAATTCGATAGAACATTCGTGGGCAAATCAACGCAGGCACAAAAAAACGCGCGGGGGTCTCCCCCCGCGCGTCTTTCGGAACAGTGGCTTGGCCGCCGGTCCGCTTACTTCACGCCCGGCTTGCGCGACAGGTTATGGTGCGCCTCGATGTAGCGGACCGTGCCCGACTTGGAGCGCATGATGACCGAGTGGGTGTAGGCGCCGCCCGGGAAGCGGCGGACGCCCTTCAGCATGGCGCCGTCGGTCACGCCGGTGGCGGCGAACATGACGTTGCCGCGCGCCAGTTCGTGCAGGCTGTACTTCTTGTCGAGGTCGGTGACGCCCCACTTGGCGGCGCGCGCCTTCTCGTCGTCGTTGCGGAACAGCAGACGGCCCTGGAACTGGCCGCCGATGCAGCGCAGGGCCGCGGCAGCCAGCACGCCTTCCGGCGCGCCGCCGGAGCCGACATACATGTCGACGCCGGTGCCGGCCTGGCTGGTGGCGATGACGCCCGACACGTCGCCGTCGTTGATCAGCATGATGCGGGCGCCGGCTTCACGGACGCGGGCGATCAGCTCGGCATGGCGCGGACGGTTCAGGATGCAGACCAGCAGCTCCTGCACCTCGGTGCCCTTGGCGGCGGCCAGCGCCTTCAGGTTGTTGGCCGGGGTCTCGTCCAGGTCGACGATGTTGTCCGGCAGGCCGGCGCCGACGGCGATCTTGTCCATGTAGACGTCGGGGGCGTTCAGGAAGCCGCCCTCCTCCGCCATGGCGATCACGGCCAGCGAGTTCGGGCCGCCGGTGGCGCAGATGGTGGTGCCTTCCAGCGGGTCGAGCGCGATGTCGACCTTCGGACCGGAACCGATGCCGGCACCGACCTTCTCGCCGATGTAGAGCATCGGGGCCTCGTCGCGCTCACCCTCGCCGATGACGACGGTGCCGTCGATGTAGAGCGTGTTGAGAGCCTGGCGCATGGCGTCGACCGCGGCCTGGTCGGCCAGCTTCTCGTCGCCACGGCCCATCAGCAGCGAGGCCGACAGGGCGGCGGCCTCGGTCACGCGGACGGCCTCCAGCGCGAGGTTGCGGTCCATATGGGACAGATCGACATGCGTAGACGGCGTAGACATCGTGTGCTCCCCCCGACTCTTCGGTCGTATCAGGCTGATATTGGTTATTGTGGGAAACGGGGCAGGTGAGGACTGTCCTGTTCGGGAAAGGGCTTAGAACTGCCTATCAGAACTGTTCGATGCGGATCATCCGCGGCGGCTCCAGCACATTGTCGCTGGCCGCGATGGTGGCAAGCGCGCGCTGCATGGCCGCCTCGTCGGTGTCATGGGTGGTGAGAACCACCGGAACGCCTTCGTCCGGCGAACGGCCGCGCTGCAGGAACTGCTCCATGGAGACGTTCTGGTCGCGCATCGCCGCTGCGATATCCGCTATCACACCGGGGCGGTCCACGACCATCAGGCGGACGTAGTACGACCCGCGGCGCGATTCCATCGGCGACGGGGTTGCCGCGCCCAGCCGATCGGCCGGAACGCCGAAGGTCGGCGTAGACCGCCCGCGGGCGATGTCGATCAGGTCGGCGACCACCGCCGACGCCGTCGGGCCGGCACCGGCGCCACGGCCGACGAACAGCACGCGGTCGGCGAAATCGGCCTGCGCCACCACGGCGTTGAACACGCCGTCCACCGACGCGATGGGCGCGTTCTTCGGCACCATGCAGGGATGGACGCGCTGCTCGACGCCCTTGTCGGTGCGCCGGGCGATGCCCAGCAGCTTGATGCGGAAGCCCAACTGGTCGGCATAGTCGAAATCGACCGCCGAGACCTGCCGGATGCCCTCGATATAGACCGACGAGAAATCGACCGGCGTGCCGAAGGCGACCGAGGCCAGGATCGCCAGCTTGTGCGCGGCATCGACACCGTCGATGTCGAAGCTGGGATCGGCCTCGGCATAGCCAAGCGCCTGGGCATCGGCCAGCACATCGGCGAAGTCGCGGCCGGTGGTCCGCATCTCCGTCAGGATGTAGTTGCAGGTGCCGTTCAGGATGCCGTGGATTTCCGACACGCAATTGGCGGCCAGCCCCTCGCGCAGCCCCTTGATGATCGGGATGCCGCCGGCCACCGCCGCCTCGAAGGCGACGGTCAGGCCGCGGGACTCGGCCTTCTGGGCGATCTCGGTGCCGTGGATGGCCAGCAGCGCCTTGTTGGCGGTGACCACATGCTTGCCGGTCTCCAGCGCCGTGGCGACGGTGTCGCGCGCCGGGCCTTCCGACCCGCCGATCAGCTCCACCACCAGATCGGCGCCGGATTGGGCGGCCATCGCAACCGGATCATCGAACCACTGCACGCGCGACAGGTCGACGCCGCGGTCCTTGCCCTTGGAGCGCGCGCTGACCGCGACCACCTCGATCCGGCGGCCGCAGCGCTGTTCGATCAGCGAGGCTTGGGTGTCCAGCAGCTTCAGGACACCGGCGCCGACCGTACCAAGGCCGGCGACGGCGATTTTCAGGGGGGCTTGCTGGGCGTTCGGCATCAGGCTTTCGCTTTCTCGGATTCCAGAAGGGCGGCGCGGGCCACCGGGTCCTTGCTCGCCGCAACGCCGCCGGCGTTGGAACGGAAGAACTCCTTGATGTTGCGGGTCGCCTGACGGATGCGGTGGACATTCTCCACCATCGCCAGACGGACATGGCCGTCGCCGTATTCACCGAAGCCGATGCCGGGCGCCACCGCAACCTCCGCCTGCTGCAGCAGCAGCTTGGAGAATTCCAGCGAGCCGAGATGGGCGAACTGCGGCGGGATCGGTGCCCAGGCGAACATCGACGCCTTCGGGCTCGGGACTTCCCAGCCGGCGGCGGCCAGACCCTCGATCATCACATCGCGGCGCTGATTGTACATGTCGCGCACCTGCTGCACGCAGTCCTGCGGACCGTTCAGCGCGGCGGCGGCAGCGACCTGGATCGGCGTGAAGGCGCCGTAGTCGAGGTACGACTTGATGCGGGCCAGCGCGGTGATCAGCGTCTTGTTGCCGGTGGCGAAGCCGATGCGCCAGCCGGCCATCGAATAGGTCTTCGACATCGAGGTGAACTCGACCGCGATCTCGCGCGCTTCCGGGATCTCGAGGATCGAGGGCGGCGGGTCGTTGTCGAAGAAGATCTCGGCATAGGCCAGATCGGACAGGATGTAGATGCCGTGCTTGCGGCAGAACTCGACGATCGGGCGGTAGAAGTCCAGCCCGACCACTTCGGCCGTCGGGTTCGACGGATAGTTCAGCACCAGCGCCAGCGGCTTCGGCACGCTGTGGCGCACGGCGCGCTCCAGCATGATCATGAAGCTGTCGATGTCGGTCGACGCCCCGTTCTCCATGCCGACCGGCAGGTGACGCACCGAGGCGCCGGCCAGGATGAAGCCGAACGGGTGGATCGGATAGCTGGGGTTCGGCACCAGGATGATGTCGCCCGGGCTGGTGATCGCCTGGGCGAGGTTCGCCAGACCTTCCTTCGAGCCGATGGTGACGATGCACTCCGTCTCCGGATCGACATCGACGTTGAAGCGGCGCTTGTAATAGGCGGCATGGGCCTTGCGCAGGCCGGGGATGCCGCGGGAATTCGAGTAGCGGTGCGTCTTCGGATCGCGCACGGCCTCGACCAGCTTGTCGACGATGTGCTGCGGGGTCGCCTGGTCGGGATTGCCCATGCCGAGGTCGATGATGTCGGCGCCGTTGGCCCTAGCTCGCGCCTTCATCGCGTTCACTTCGGCGAAGACGTAGGGCGGCAGGCGCTTGATGCGATGGAATTCGTTGTTCGACATGGACGCTCCGGAAGACCGCTCCGGTCACGCCACGAACCCAAGAGACCTGCGGACCGGGACTGACGTTCTACCGCCCCGACGCGACGGAAGCGAGGCAAATTTCGTTGCCCGGCCTTTCAACCCGGCGCTTTGGCCGCAATGAGTTTGGCGGTCCCGGTAATAGAGTGACTTAACAATCTCCCTACCGACGTCGTGGTTAAACCTAACTGTCTCTTAACTCGTTAGCTTTCATACAGTCCTGAAACTGGGTGATCGCGCCGGGCTGCGATGGTTCCGTTTGCTGGAGATGTGAGATGGTGTCGCTTCTGAAGATCGCCGATGGCCTGCTCGGGAACATGCGCTTCTCACGGAAGATGGCGCTCGCCCTGTCGGTTCCGATGGGCGGCGTGGTCGTCCTGTCGTCGTTGCTGGTGTGGGAACAGCTCGACACCAGCCGCCGGGCCGCCGATCTCGCCTCCGTCACCCGGCTTTCGGTCGGGATGACCAGCGTCGTGCACGAATTGCAGAAGGAACGCGGAGCCTCCTCCATCTTCATCAGCGGCAAGCGCGACGACGACCGCCGCCGCATGGAGACGGTTCGAAGCGCCGCCGACACCAAACTGTCCGATCTGACCCGGCAATTCGCCGAGGCCCGCATCCGTGACCCCCATGTCGCCGACGCTATGGCCGGCGCCCGCGACGCACTGTCGCAGCTGTCGCGGCTGCGGTCCGGGGTGGACGGCACGGCCCAATCCTCCATGGAGGTGGTGGCGAGCTACAGCGCCTTGATCCGCAAGCTGCTGGATGCCTCCGGGCAGGCGCGCAACCTGTCCGCCGACAGCGACCAGCTGCGCGCCGCCGACGCCATGGTCTCCCTGTCGGAGGCGAAGGAGCGGCTGGGCCAGCAGCGCGCCGTCGGCGGCGGGGCCTTCCGCAAGGACCGCTTCCCCGCCGACGCGCATGAGCGCTTCATCGAACTGTCGGGCGAGTACAAGGCGCTGATGGGCGGCCTGATGGGAAAACTGACGGCCGAGCAGGCGCGCTACCACGACCAGACCGTTGCCGGACCAGCCATTGCGGAGGTGGAACGGATGCGGCGGATCGGCGTCGCCTCCGCCTACGGCGCCGGCAACCAGGGTATCGACGCCGGAAAGTGGTTCGACACCATCACCGCCAACATCGACATGCTGCGCAGCGTCGAGATTCGCGTGGCCGACGACCTGATCGCGCTTGCCAACCGTGACGCGCAGGACGCGATGAACCGGCTGACCGGCATGGTCGTCGGCTTGACGGTCCTGCTGGCGATGATGACCGTGATCGCCGTGCTGGTCGCCCGCAACATCACCCGGCCGATCGCCCGCCTGAACGGCGATATGGCGCGGATGCAGGCCGGGGAACGCGAACTGGCCATCCATGGCGCCGAACGCGCCGATGAACTGGGCGCCATGGCCCGCAGCCTGGATCATTTCCGTCTCGGCCTCGCCGAAGCCGACCGGCTCGCCGCCGAACAGCGGCGGCACCAGGAGGACCGCCTGCGCGAGGCCGAGCGGCTGGAACGGCTGGTGGCGGAGTTCGACCGTCACATCGAGGCGGTTGCCGAACAGCTGGCGGGCGCCGCCAGCGGCCTGCGCGGCAATGCCGAACAGATGAGCAGCATCGCGTCGCAAACCGAAAACCATGTGCTGTCGGTTGCCCGCGCGTCCGAAGGCGCCTCCGAAAATGTCCAGGCCGTGGCCGCGGCGACCGAGGAGCTGACCGCCTCCATCTCGGAGATCGGCCGGCAGATGACGGGCTCGACCGAGATGGCCGAACGGGCGGTCACCGACGTCCGCCGCACCGCCGGCATCATCGCCGACCTCAGCGGCGCCGCCCAGCAGGTGGGCGATATCGTGCGGATGATCACCGACATCGCCAGCCAGACCAACCTGCTGGCCCTCAACGCCACCATCGAGGCCGCCCGCGCGGGCGAGGCCGGCAAGGGCTTCGCCGTGGTGGCGCAGGAGGTGAAGCAGCTCGCCAGCCAGACCGCCAAGGCGACGGAGGACATCACCGCCAAGGTCGCGGAAATCCAATCGGCGACTGACCACACCGTCCGGGCCATCGGCGACATCGGCACAATCGTCACCCACATCGAGGAGAACATCTCCGCCGTCGCCGCCGCCGTGGAGGAGCAGAACGCCGCCACCGCGGAGATCGGCCGCAATGTCCGTCAGGCCGCCGACGGCACCGATCAGGTCTCCCACAACGCGTCGCTGGTCGGCACGGAAGCCGGTCGCGCTGGCGCCATGGCGAAGGAGGTGCTGTGGATGGCCGATGCGCTGAAGCAGAACGCCGACGGCCTGCGCAGCGACGTGGCCGACTTCATCGGGAAGATCCGGGCGGCGTGAGGGGGGGGGGAGATGTGTCGACTTCCGGATGTCCCCTCCCCGACCCTCCCCCGCTAATGCGGGAGAGGGTGCCTTATGCGAATTAGCGGCAGTCCCCTCTCCCTCGAGGAGGGGGAGGGCTAGGGAGGGGGCAATCGTTGCAAGGTCCACTCACGAAAGCCCTCCCTCACCCCACCGCGGTCGCCTTCGCGTATTTCCGCTTCGCCACTTCCAGCGACGCCAACAGCTGCTGCCCGGTCGCCCCGCCGTCGCCGCTGACGCGGCCGGTCATCACCGCCTTGATCGCGTCGACATGGGCCTTGAACAGCAGATGTTCGTTGGCGGTCACCGTGGTCAGGCCGCTGCGGGTGGCCTCGTAGAGCGACTTGGCGATGTGGGTGATCAGGGGATAGCCGAAGATGCCGCCCTGCCCGCGCATCTCGTGGGCGGCGCGGTTGACCTGGGCCAGAAGGTCGGGCACCGACTCCGGCTCGCGCGGCAGGCGGTCGACGCGGCGGCCCATCTCCTCCACCTCCGCGCCGATCCACACGGCATAATCGCCGGCGCGGTTCAGGATTTCCTCCTCCGCGGCGGCCAGCACCTCCGGCGGCAGGGTCGGCACCGGATCGCGCGGGGCGAGGCCGACCTTGGCGCCCAGACGGTTGGGCAGGTCGAAATAGATGACGGGGAAGCGGTCGATGCCGCGGGCCTTCGACGCGCTGTGCACCACCAGGATTTCCGACGGCGCGGTCATCCGGCAGTCCATCGCGACCGGCTTGTCGGCGCGGCGGCGGTCGGGACCGAAATAGCCCTTGGCCAGCACGAACCGGCGCGGTCGGGCGATGGCGAACAGCAGCCGGCTGGCGATGGTTTGGGCGGAGAAGGGCTTGGCGATGAAGTCGGTGGCGCCGAGATCGCGCGCCTGCTCCACATACTGGCGGTCGGCAGCGCCCGACAGCATCAGCACCGGCAGGAACTTATCGGGGCTCTTGGGGCTGTAGCGGATCCAGCGCAGCAGCATCAGCCCGTTCACCTCGGGCATCACCAGATCGGACAGGATCAGGTCGACCGGCGCGGTCCCCGGCGGCAGCGCCGCGCGGCGCTCCTCCAGCCAGCGGATGGCGTCGGCGCCGCTCGCCACCCCCTCCACCCGGCCGATGCCGATGGCGCGCAGCGTGGCGGTCAGGACCGAGCGGATGAAGCCGCTGTCCTCCACCACCAGCACCGAGAGAAGATCGAGCTTCGACTGGGTCATCGCCCTCTGCTTCGCCAACCGGGCCATTTTGCCGCATTCGGATTCCATTTCTGGCACAGGCTCGTCCGATTGGCGAGCGGCAAGCGGAACGGGAGACAAACCGGCTCGCCGCGGTTACCCTCCCCCCGCCGAAAGGCCCAACAATCAATCAGGAGAGGAACCGCCCGATGCCGCAACCCGATCACGTCATGGCCCTGCCCCTGCCGGAGAAGCCGGACCTCGACGCCGACATGCAGGTCCTGTTCGACAAGTGCAATGAGAAGCTGGGTTTCGTGCCCAACGTGCTCCAGGCCTACAGCCTGCGGCCGAAGAAGCTGCGCAACTTCGCCATGCTCTACAACGAGCTGATGCTGGGCGAGAGCGGCCTCAGCAAGCTGGAGCGCGAGATGATCGCCGTGGTCGTCTCCTCGGCCAACCATTGCTATTACTGCCTCGTCGCCCATGGGCAGGCGGTGCGCAAGCTGTCCGGCGATCCGGAACTGGGCGAGATGCTGGTGGCCAACTACCGCGTCGCCCCGCTGGAGCCGCGCCAGCGCGCCATGCTCGATTTCGCCTGGAAGCTGACCGAGAACCCGATGTCGGTGGGCGAGGCGGACCGCGAGGCGCTGCGCGCCGTCGGATTCAGCGCGGAGGACATCTTCGACATTGCCGACACGGCCGCCTTCTACAACATGTCCAACCGGCTGGCGACCGCGGTGGACATGATCCCGAACCGCGAGTACCACAGCCAGGATCGCTAGGGGCAGGATCGTTGAGTACCGGCACCGTCTAAGCCACACAGGGTAGGAATCATGGTGATCGTCCGTTTCTTCGTCCGTCTGTTCGCGCTCATCGGCCTGCTTCTGGTGGCCGGCGCGGTCGCGGTGACGGTGCTGGTGGTGCGTCATGAACCCACCCTGCCCGATGCGGTGGTGCTGGACCTCGACCTGACCAAGCCGCTGGCGGAGAGCGACAGCGGCAAAATCGGCAGCCTGTTCGAACACCACACCACCCTGCGCGAGGTGCTGGACGCGCTGGACGGCGGCCGGCGCGACCCGCGGGTGAAGGGCGTGCTGGCCCGCTTCGGCGACGACAGCATCGGCTTCGCCCAGACGCAGGAGCTGCGGACCGCCATCGAGCGGTTCCGCGCGTCGGGCCGGTTCGCCGTCGCCTTCGCCGAGGAATATGGCGGGGCCGGGGCGGGCAACCGCTCCTACCTGCTGGCCAGCGCCTTCGACGAGGTCTGGCTGCAGCCGATGGGCACGCTCGGCATCACCGGCCTGTCGGCGGAGCTGCCCTTCGCCCGTGGCGCCCTCGACCAGTTGGGCGTGCAACCGAACTTCGCCCAGCGCGAGCAATACAAGAGCTTCGCCGAGACCTTCACCAAATCCGGCATGACCCCGGCCAACCGCGAGATGATGGAGGCGCTGGTCACCGATCTCGGCAACCAGCTGGTCGACGGCATCGCCAAGAGCCGGCGCCTCGCCCCCGCCTTGGTCCGGGCCGCCATCGACAAGGCGCCGCTGCTGAGCAAGGAGGCGCTGGACCAGAAGTTCGTCGACCGGCTCGGCTATGCCGACGAGGCGCGCGACGAGGCGCTGAAGCGGGCCGGCGCCGGGGCGGAGGCGATGGAGCCGGCCGATTACCTGTCGGTCGCCGGCAGCCCGAACGGCAAGGGGCCGACCATCGCCCTGATCCACGCCGTCGGCACCATCACCGGCGGCGAGAGCGGCAAGCCGGCGCTGGGCGGCACCTCCGCCGGGTCGAAGACCATCGTCGACGCCATCGAGGAGGCGGCCGACGATCCCGACGTGCGCGCCATCCTGTTCCGCATCGACAGCGGCGGCGGCGCCGTCTCGGCGTCCGAGGCGATCAGGCGGGCGCTGGTCCGGGCGCGGCAGAGCGGCAAGCCGGTGGTCGCCAGCATGGGCGACACCGCCGCGTCGGGCGGCTATTGGATCGCGCTCGCCGCCGACCGCATCGTCGCCTCTCCCGCCACCATCACCGGGTCGATCGGCGTCGTCGCCGGAAAATTCGCCATCGGCGGCCTGTCCGACAAGCTGGGCATCCAGTGGGACCGTGTGCAGGGTGGGCGCAACGCCGGCATGTGGTCGCCGCTGCGCCCCTTCGACGACAGCGAAACCGAACGGCTGAACGCCATCATCGACGACACCTACGCCAACTTCCTGCAGCGTGTGGCCGAAGCCCGGCACATGACGCCCGAACAGGCGCGCGGCGTCGCCAAGGGCCGTGTCTGGACCGGCGCCCAGGCCCGCGAACTCGGCCTCGTCGACGATCTCGGCGGGCAGGAGCAGGCGCTGACCCTGGCCCGCACCGCCGCCGGCCTATCGCCCGACGCCCCGGTGACGCTGGCGCCCTACCCGCCGCCGAAGTCGGTGACCGACCAGCTGCTGGACCTGATGTCCGGCAAGGGCGAACTCGTCGGCGCGCTGGCCGCGGTGGCGGAACTGCGCCCGCTGCTGGCCCATCTGCGCCCCTTGCTCGCCGCTACCCAGGCCGACGGCGTGCAGGCCCGCATGCCGGCGATGACGCTGGAGCGGTGACGCGCGCCTGGACCAAATCCCCTCCCCCCCTGGGGAGAGGGGGATATTTCCGCTCAAAGACATCAACGTCCGAGACGACCGATCATGACAGAGACCGCCGCCAGCCCGTCGCAAGCCGCCGCCGACCATCCCGTCTTCACCCACCAGGAAATCCTGCGGGTGTTCAGCGGGGTGGCGCTGGCGATGCTGATGGCGGCGATGGACCAGACCATCGTCGCCACCGCGCTGCCGACGATGGCCAGCCAGTTCGGCGGGCTGGAGATGCTGCCCTGGGTGGTCACCGCCTATCTGCTCACCTCCACCACCACGACGCCGATCTACGGCAAGCTGTCGGACCTCTATGGCCGCAAGCGGGTGCTGCAGACGGCGATCATGCTGTTCCTGGCCGGCTCGCTGCTGTGCGCGATGGCGCAGAGCATGACCCAGCTGATCCTGTTCCGGGGCTTGCAGGGGCTGGGCGGCGGCGGGCTGATGTCGCTGGCCTTCACCATCATCGGCGACGTGGTCGCCCCGCGCGAACGCGGACGCTACCAGGGCATGATCGGCGGCGTCTTCGCGCTGGCCAGCGTCGCCGGGCCGCTGCTGGGCGGCATCTTCACCGAGACCATCGGCTGGCACTGGATCTTCCTCATCAACCTGCCGCTGGGCGTCGCCGCGCTGGCCATGACGCGCAGCACCCTGTCGCGCCTGCCCGCCGGCCGCGCGAAGCCACGCATCGATCTGGTCGGGGCGGCTCTGCTGACCGGTGCGGTGACCACCCTGCTGATCGTGGCCACCCGCGGCGATGCCATGGGCTGGGGCAGCCCGGCGGCGCTCGGCCTGCTGGCGGCCGGCCTCGTCATGCTGGTGGTCTTCCTGTGGCACGAACGGCGGATCGAGGAGCCGATCCTGCCGCTGCACCTGTTCCGCCGCCCGGTGGTGGCGGTGGCGACTCCGGTGGTCGCCGTGTCGGCGATGGTCCTGTTCGCCGGCATCGTCTATCTGCCGCTGCACCTGCAACTGGTGCAGGGCACCAGCGCCACCGTGTCGGGCCTGCTGCTTCTGCCGCTGGTGCTGGGCATGACCTTCGGCTCGGTCGGCGGCGGCCGGCTGATCGCGAAGACCGGGCGCTACAAGGCCTTCCCGCTGGCCGGGCTGGCGTTGTCGGGCGTGATGTACGCGCTGCTCGGCACCCTGCCGGAGCTGGCGGCCGACGGGCTGTGGTCGACGTTGATCCTGGTGCCGCTGGGCATGGGGCTGGGGCTGGTCATGCCGGTGATGACGGTGGCCGTGCAGAATGCGGTGGAGCAACGCGACCTCGGCGCCGCCACCGCGTCGGTCGGCTTCTTCCGCTCGCTCGGCGGGTCGGTCGGCGTCGCGGTGTTCGGCGCCGTCTTCAACGCAGTGGTGTCCGACCGGCTGGAGGGCGCCGGCCTGTCCGGCCGCTCGGTTCTGGACCATGGCGCCGCCGCCCTGGCCACCCTGCCCCCGGCCGCCCGCAGCGGCGTGGTGGCGACGCTGGAGCATGGCTTCGCCACCCTGTTCCTGCTGGCCGCGGCGCTGGCGGTCGTCTCCTTCGCCATGACGCTGTTCCTGAAGGAACTGCCGCTGCGGTCCGCCGATCCACGCCGTTCCAAAGCCGCCCCGGCGGCGGAAGGCTGACCGGTCAGGACCGGTTGCTCTACGATTTGTCGCTGGGGAAGTGCCTGGGCTGCCCCAGCTTGTCCTCGATGTAGAGCAGGTTGACCATCACCAGCGCGACCACGGCCAGCGGCGTCGCCAGGAACATGCCGAGGATGCCGAACAGCACGCCGCCGGCGGCGATGGCGCCGATGGTGACCACCGGCGGCAGGTCGACCACCCGCTTCTGCAGCAGCGGCGTGACGAGGTTGCCCTCGACCTGCTGGATGATCAGATAGAGCCCGGCGACCCAAAGCGCGTCCTGCGGCGATTGGGCGAAGGCGATCATCAACGCCGGCACCGCGGCCAGGAAGGGCCCGATCAGCGGAATGAACTCCAGCAGCGCCGCCACCAGCCCCAGGGCCGGCGCCGACGGAATGCCCAGCAGCATCAGCCCGACGGCCGTCAGAGTGCCGACCGAGGCCATCGCCACCAGTTGTCCGATCAGCCATTTCCACAGGCTGTCGCCGACCACCTCCATCACCTCGCACGCCCGCCCCTGCCCGCGCGGCGGCACCAGCAGGACGACGCCGCGCTGATACACGCCCGGCGACGCCGCCAGATAGAGCGCCGCGAACATCACCACCACCGCATCGCCGACGATATAGATGAGGGTGGAGGCGAAGCTGCCGAGCTGGTTCATCCAGGGCCACTCCTTGCCCTGCTCCACGATGCGCTCGCGCCAGCCGTCCGGCAGCAGTCCGATGGCTTTGACCACCTGTTCGCGCAGTTGGTCGAACTGCGCCGCCATCGAGGTGCCCATCAGCCAGACGCCGCCGCCGACCAGAACCACCAGCACCAGCAGCACGATGGCCAGCGCCCAGCCGTGGGCCAACCCGGTCCACCGCCGCACATAGCCGGTCAGCCGCTGCAGCAGGATGGCGAAGAGCACGCCGGTGAAGATCAGCAGCAGCGTGCCCGACACCTTCCACAGGAAGATCCCCAGCGCCGCCACCCCGGCGACGATCAGCACCTTCCAGGTGAAGACGGCCAGTTCCCCGCGCCCAGCACGCGCCGGCGGCTCGTCCTGCGTCGCCCCGCCGCCCGGCTTGGCGGCATGGTGAGCGGTTGGCCTGCTGGGTATCGCCATCGTTCGAAACTCCCGCACTTGGCGCCGCCCTGACGGACGGCCTTCGGGGAGAACGCGCAAAGACCGCCGACGTTGCGGAAAGTCAGCAGGCTAGGTCGTCGGCGATAGTCCGAAAATGGGTATGGAAGCCGCCGGGCGCCGCCCCATATCAAATGTGACGCCAAGGAGTCATTCTCGCTGATGTCACTTGAAGAGCCCGCCTCCCGGCGGGCTTTTTTTTGGCAGCCCGATCTTACCGCCGAGCTTCCGGCGGGAATATCAGGGTGACCTTCAACCCCGGCTCATTGTCGCCCAGTTCCAGCCGGGCACCGTGCAGCGTCGCCACCGCATCCACCAGACTGAGCCCCAGCCCGTTGCCGGGCGAGGCGCGGGCGGTGTCCAGCCGGACGAAGCGCTGCAGGACCTTGTCGCGCATCTCCGCCGGAATGCCGGGTCCGCTGTCGGCGACCTCGATGCTGGCGGCGCGGCCGGGGGCCGGGCCGTCGAGCACCAGCGTGATGCGCCCGCCCTCCGGGGTGTATTTGATGGCGTTGTCCAGCAGGTTCGACACCGCCTGCGCCAGAAGCTGGCCGTTGCCGCGGACGATCGGCTTGCCGCGGATGTCCACCGACAGGCGCTGCCCGCGCTCATCCGCCACGGGCTCATAGAGGTCGGCGGCCAGTTCGACCACCTCGGCCAGATCGACCGGGACGAAGTCCTGGCGCTTGGCCCCCGATTCCGCCTCGGCGATCGACAGCAGGGCGGTGAAGGTGGCGAGCAGCCGGTCGGCCTCGACGATGGTGTCCTGCAGGACGCTGCGGTAGACCTCCGGGTCCTCCGTCTCGTGCAGCAGCGCCAGTTCGATGCGGGAGCGCAGGCGGGTCAGCGGCGTGCGCAGGTCATGGGCGACGCTGTCGGTCACCTGCCGCATGCCGGTCATCAGCCGTTCGATGCGGTCCAGCATGGCGTTGAGGTTGCCGGCCAGCCGATCCATCTCGTCGCCGCCGCCGAAGCGGGGAACGCGGTCGCTCAGGTCGCCGCTCATGATCTGGCGGGTGGTGCGGTTGATCGCCTCGATCCGCCGCATGGCGCCGCGGCTCATCAGCAGCCCGCCCCCCAGCCCGAGCAGGGCGGTGGACCCCAGGATCCAGCCCAGCGAGCGGAACATGCGGGTGCGCAGCTGGTCGATCTCGCTCATGTCGCGGCCGACCAGCAGGCGGAACTGCCCCGGCAGCGTGAAGGTCACGGCCTGCGCGGTGGAGGGGCGGTCGGTGACTCCGCCATAGTCGGCGACCTTGAAGTGGGTCCAGCCGCTGGCATTGGGCACCGCCGCCGGCCAGCCCGACAGGTTGCCGGCCAGGATCGTCCCGGCCGGCGTGGTCAGCAGATAGATGGAGTTGTTGTTGGCGACCGCGCTGCGCGTCCGCACCACGTCGATGAGGCCGGACAGTCCGTAATTGCGGTAATGGTCCTGCAGGCCGGCGACCTCCAGCGCGATGGTCTCACCGATCTCCTGTTCGAGGAATCCCGCCGTGGTGCGATAGACGACACCCAGGATCAGCCCGACCGACAGGACGAACATCGCCAGATAGAGCAGCGCCAGCCGGAACGCCGTGGCCCGCACCAACCGAAAGCCCGCGGCGACGAAGCCGTGCAGGCCGGCGGCCGCGCCGTCATGTTTCATGGAGATGCACCGGGACTCACGCCTCCGCCGCGCGCAGGCTGTAGCCGGCGCCGCGCACGGTGTGGATCAGGGGGGTGGGAAAGTCCTTGTCGATCTTCTGGCGCAGGCGCGCGATGTGCACGTCGATCACGTTGGTCTGCGGATCGAAGTGATAGTCCCAGACATTCTCCAGCATCATGGTGCGGGTCACCACGCTGCCGGCGTTGCGCATCAGGTATTCCAGCAGCGAGAACTCGCGCGGCAGCAGGTCGATCGCCTTGCCGGCCCGCTTGACGCTGCGCGACAGCAGGTCGAGTTCCAGGTCGCCGACGCTGAGCCGGGTCTGCGGCTGGCCGGCACCGCGCCGGCGCACCAGCACCTCGATCCGGGCCAGCAGTTCGGAGAAGGCGAAGGGCTTGGTCAAATAGTCGTCGCCGCCGGCCTTCAGCCCCTTCACCCGGTCGTCGACGCTGCCCAGCGCCGACAGGAACAGCACCGGCGTGTCGTTGCCGGCCGCCCGCAGCACCTGGACCAGCGACAGCCCGTCGCGGCCGGGCAGCATGCGGTCGACGATCATCACGTCGTAATGCTCGGCCCCGGCCAGGAACAGGCCTTCCTTCCCGTCGTTGGCGACGTCCACCACATGGCCCGCCTCCTTCAGCCCCTTGGCAAGGTAGCTGGCGGCCTGACGATCATCTTCGATGACGAGAATCTTCATGAGCACGAGTGTAGCCTCCCAAAACAGCCCGGCCAAGCATGACTAGAATCTCCCTCTCCCGGGGGGAGAAGGAGATTCTTACAGCCTCACGATTCGGCCGGACCTTGCCTCACGCCTTCAGCTTCAGCGCGACGAAGGACTCGTTGCCCTGGCGGTTGATCAGCATCAGCAGCGCCTTCTGCCCCGCCTTCTCAGCCTCCGCCACCTGATGGCGGACGTCGGCCGGGCTCTTCACCTCGGTGTCGCCGATCCGTTCGATCACGTCGCCGGGGCGGATCGGCACATCGACGCTAGAGGACAGGCCGGTCACCACCACGCCATGGACGTTATCGTCGATGCCCAGCCGCTTGCGCGCCGCCCGGTCGAGCGGGGCGAGCTTCAGCCCCTTCACCGGCGCGACCTCCTCCTGCCCGGCAGGGCCGTTGCCGGTGTCGGCCGAGGCGACCTGCGTCTGGTCGGACAGGCGGTCGATGCGCACCGGAACCGTCTTCTCCCGGCCCTCGCGCAGGATCTTCATCTCGACCGTATCGCCGGCCTTGGTCTCCGCCACGTTGCGGGTCAGGTCGCGCAGGGTGTTGACCGGCTTGCCGGCATAGGACAGCACGACGTCGCCCTGGAGCAGGCCGGCGCGCTGTGCCGGGCTGTCGGCGGTGACGTCGGCCACCAGGGCGCCCTTGGCGCTGGGCAACCCCACACTATCGGCAATGTCCGGCGTCACCTCCTGGATCTTCACGCCGAGCCAGCCGCGCTCGACCTTGCCGCTCTCCTTCAACTGGGCCACCACCTCCTTGGCGAGGTTGGAGGGAATGGCGAAGCCGATGCCGACCGAGCCGCCGTTGGGCGAGTAGATGGCGGTGTTGATGCCGATCACATGGCCGCTGAGGTCGAAGGTCGGGCCGCCCGAATTGCCGCGGTTGATGGCGGCGTCGAGCTGGAAGTAATCGTCGTAGGGACCGCTGTGGATGTCGCGGCCGCGGGCCGACACGATGCCCTTGGTGACGGTGCCGCCGAGCCCGAACGGGTTGCCGACCGCCATTACCCAGTCGCCGACGCGGGTCTTGTCGCTGTTCGCCCAATCGACCGAGGGCAGCGGCTTGTCCGACTTCACCTTCAAGAGGGCGAGGTCGGTCTTGGCGTCGCGGCCGATCAGCTTGGCCGGCATGGCGGTGCCGTCCTGCAGGGTGACGGTGATCTCGCTGGCGCCGTCGATGACGTGGTTGTTGGTCACGACATAGCCGGCCGGGTCGATGATGAAGCCGGAGCCGAGCGCCCCCATCTTGCCGCGCGGCGCCTGTTCCTGGTCATCCTGGCCGCCGCCGGGACCGCCGCCAGGGCCGCCGTTTTGGCCCATCTGGTCCTGGAACTGGCGGAAGAACTCCTCGAACGGCGAGCCGGGCGGGAAGCCGGGGATCTGCGGGCCGCGCTGCGCCCGCGGTTCGGCCTTGGCCTCCTGCGTGGCGGAGATGTTGACGACGGCAGGGCTGACCTTGGCGGCGAGATCGGCGAAGGTCGAGGGGGTGTCCTGCATCATCGTGACGGCGGGCGGCGTGGCGCCGTTCTGCTGAGCCTGCGACACCGCCCAGCCGGCCAGCGCCGGAGCCGTCAGCACGGTCGAACCCAGCAGCAGGGCGGCGACGGTCCGGCGAAAACGGCCCGGACGCTGGGTCTGGTTCGGGGTCTGGCTCTGGGTGGGAGGAAGGGTGGTCATGACGGCGACACTCCAATCAGGCGATTCCGACTTCCGGGAGGCGATGGCCGGCCTTCAGACCGCCGCACCGCCTCACCGCTGTTGTCCTGAACATAGGGAACCGCCCTTCACCGCCGCCTTGCGACCGGATGAAAGATATTTCAGGCAAGGAGATGTCAGGCAGGCCGCCCCTTAGTCGCCGATCAGGTGCAGCGCGATCTCGCGCCGGTGCGGCCGGGCGCGGTGTTCGAACAGGTAAATGCCCTGCCAGGTGCCCAGCGCCGGCTCCCCTTCCATCACCGGGATCGACAGGCTGACGCCGGTCAGGGCCGAGCGGATGTGGGCGGGCATGTCGTCCGGCCCCTCGGTGGTGTGGGCGTAGAGCGACGGGTCCTCCGCCACCAGACGGCGGAAGAAGCGCAGCAGGTCGGCCTGCACGTCGGGATCGGCATTCTCCTGGATGGTCAGGGATGCCGAGGTGTGGCGGCAGAACACGGTCAGCAGCCCGGTGTCCATGCCCTGCTCCGCCACCCAATGCCGCACCTGGGCGGTCACCTCGAACAGCCCGGCGCCGCGGGTGGGGACGGTCAGCGTCGTGGCGGCTTGTCGCATGGCTTTCGATCTCCGTCTTTTTCACTGGCTTGGCTCCGCGGGCAAGCAATACCAGATGTGTTCGCCCTAACGGATTTGCCGGGATGATTTGTGCCGGCCAAACTGTTGTACCGGGTCGGCAAGGAAGGAAGAGCGCGCATGGACATCACCGGCACCCACAGCGTCCCCGGACCGCGCGACCGCGTGTTCGCGGCGCTTTGCGACCCCGGGGTGCTGATGCGCTGCATCCCCGTCCTGGAAGAGATGGAGCGGCTGTCCGCCACCGACTATGCCGCGCGGGTGCGCACCACCCTTGGGCCGATGAAGGCGCGCTTCTCCGGCCGGCTGCGGCTGGAGCCGGAGGATGGCGCCCACCGCTACCGGCTGGTCGCCCAGGGCAACGGCGGGCTGGCCGGTGCGGTGAAGGGCGAGGCGCTGGTGGTGCTGGAGGAGGCAGACGGCCGCACCCTGCTGACCTACAGCCTGTCGGTGGCGCTGGGCGGCGCGGTAGGCCGACTGGCGGTGAAGTTGGTGCAGGCCAAGACCGACCGCGTGCTCGCCGGCTTCTTCGAACGCTTCACAGCGGAGATCAGGACGGAGATTACGGGGGAGATCGACGGGCCAGCCGGCTGATGCGGCGCAATGCCGCAGTGCCGGCAGGCGAGCAGCGCCTTTCGCGGGTGCAGCATGATGGGTCAGGATAACAGGCGTCGCGGGTGCTCTTTGCCGGTGGAGATGCCGAGTGGTCCTGTCCCAGCCCACTGCCCAAACCCCTGCCCAAGCCCTTGCCCAAACTCCCGCTGCTGACGAGGTTGCCGCCGATCGCTTGATCTTCGGCCGAATCCTGGCGCTGGCCACCGCCGATCCGGTGCGGACGATGTCCCAGGCGCTGGCGTTGAGGAAAGCGGATCTGGCGGAGCTTGCCGCGCGTCACGCGCCGCAATTCGCCGACTGGGTCGCCGCCCTGCCCGACGGCGACGAAGCCGGCGAGGACGCCATCGAGGAGGCCGATCTGCGCGCCTTCCTGACCGAGCATGGCGCGCGGGGGGCCGACGAGGAGCGCTGGCTCGCTGCCATCCTGACCCGCCGGTCGCTGGAGCCGAACCATCTTTGGCAGGACATGGGCCTCCACGACCGCGGCGAACTCAACCTCCTGTTCCGGCGGCATTTTCCGGCGCTGGTGGCGATGAATGCCGGCGACATGAAATGGAAGAAGTTCTTCTATCGCCAGCTTTGCGAGCGCGAGGGGCTGATGCTGTGCAAATCCCCCAACTGCGAGGTGTGCGACGACGTGGAGGTCTGCTTCGGCGAGGAGGCCGGCGATCCGCTGTCGACCCTCTCCCGCCTCGCGCGTGGTGGATGATCGGGGGCCGTTGAGAGGTCTCAGCGCGGCTGCGCGCCCAGATCCTCGAAGGTCATGCCCTTGTCGGTGCGACGGAAGCGGCCCTTGCCGTTGACGGTCAGCGGAGGTTGGCCCGGCTGCGGCACGAAGGTGGCGGCGTAATAGCAGTCATATTGACCGCCATTGTCCTGCCCGCCCTTCAGCTTCGCGTCGACGCAGCCCTGCTTGCGGAATTCGCCGAAAGCGCGGAAGCCGGCATTGCCCTGCCGCTCCAGCGTGCGGCGGGTGTGCGCCTCCACCAGCTTGCGCATGTCGCCCTCCGACGGCTCGCCGGAGCAGGCGGCGAGCAGCAGCGTGGCGAGCAGGATGGCGTACCTCACCGTCCCCCCAACAGCCGGTCCACCCGCTCCTTCAGCGCGGAGAAGGAGGGCGGCTTGACCACGAAGCCGTTGACGCCCAGCGCCATCGCCTGCTTCACGATCTCCGATTCGGTGTGGTTGGTCAGGAACACCACCGGGGCGCGCGGGTTGGCGGCCTCCGTGCTGGCGCGCAGGCGGGCCAGGAACTGCAGGCCGGATACCGGCTTCATGTCGATGTCGCAGACGATCAGGTCGGGGTTGACGCGGATCGATTCGTACATCGCCGTCTCGCCGTCCTCGGCCTCCGCCACGTCGCGGAAACCGATCTGGCCCAGGATCTGGACGATGGTGCGGCGGACGAAGGGCTGGTCCTCCACCACCAGGATACGATGCCGGGAATAGTCGATCACCTGCATGTCCATCCGCAATCCTCCGGCCAGATCACCGCTTTCCACTGATACCGTCCGAACCGGCGGCCGGCAACCGATGCTCGGTTACCATGGAGTGGAATATGGTTTTGCTTCTGTAAAATTTTCGACAATTTGCGCCGGGCGCCGCTATCCGCCGACCTGCACCCGGCCGGGGAACAGGCGCTCCAGCACCGCGCGCAGACGATCCATGGTCAGCGGCTTGTGCAGGCAGTCGTCCATGCCGGCGTCGCGGCACTGCGCGTCGTCCTCGGCATCGGTGCCGGCGGTCAGCGCGACGATCGGCACGCGGCCGGCCTCCCCCGGCAGGGCGCGGATGGCGCGGGAGGCTTCGTGGCCGTCCATCACCGGCATCTGAACGTCCATCACGATCAGGTCGAACCGCTTGTCCGTCGCGGCGGCCAGCCCCTGCGCCCCATCCTCCGCCGTCGTCACGCCATGGCCCAGCGCCTTGAAGAAGCCGGCGGCGACCAGACGGCCGATCGGGTTGTCCTCCACCAGCAGAACCGACAGGGCGGCCGGCCGCTCCATCCGGCGGACGGGGATGCGGATGACCATCCCCTCCCCCGCCCCGCTTTCCGGACCATCGGGCAGCAGGCGCCCCCGCAGCCGCCGCAGCGCCGGCTGGATCGCCGCCAGCAGCAGCGGGCGCAGCCGCGCATCGCCCCGGCGCCGCACCGACAGCTCCGCCCCGTCGCCGACCGGGCGCAACGCCAGCGACACCGAAGCCCCCGCCTCCGCCGTCAGCAGTGACAGCAGCGCCCGCAGTGCCGCGGCATCGCCGGTGAAGCACTCCTCCGCCCCGCTTTCCACCGTCACCGCCCCGACACCGTCCGCCAGCGCGGCGAGCGTCAGGCTTTCCTCGACAGCGGCCTCCCGTCCGACCGGGCGCAGGGCCGAGCACGTGGCGCGCAGGGCGGCCCCCGCCGATTGGACAGCGATCAGCCGCTCCTGCTGGCGCGGCAACAGCGGCGATTCCAGCGCGGCCGAGGTCAGCGCCATCATCGGGTCGAGCGCCGCCACCACCGCGTCCCCCGCGGCGTCGAGCAGCGACTGCGCCTCTCCCCGCGCCCGCTCCGCCTCGGCCAGCGCCACGCGCAGCCGGTTCTCCCGCATCTGCCGCCGGCGGGCGGCCGACACCACGGCCCGCAGGCACTCGGCAGTGACCTCGCCGGCCGGCAAGCCGTCTTGCGCCCCGGCCGCGATGAAGCCCGCGACCTCATCCCGTGCATCATCCCGGCCATCACCCTGGCCCCCACCCTGGCCCCCGCCCTGAGCGTCCGGCAGCACCACCACCACCGCCGGTGCCGGGTCCAGCCGGGCCAGCGCCTCGACCGCCGCCACGGTGGGGGCATCCAGCAACACCACCGTCTCGCCCGACGCCGCACCGCCGCCGCGCAGGCGGTCCAGCGCCGCGGCCACGGTCTCCACCCGCGCTGGCGCTCCGAAGACCGGAGCGTAGCGCCGGGCAAGCGCCGCCTGCGAGGACACGAGAAGAACCGGCTCCGGGGTCTTCGCCGTTGCAGCCACCATTTCAGTGGTCCGCTGGGTCAAGGTTCCTTCGGTCATTTTTCCTCGACGATGCCCTCAGCTCGCGATCGAAATGGGACCGGACGCGGCGGCGAAGGCCGGGCCCGGATAGCCGTCGCTGACGACGATGCGGTTGCGGCCCGCTGCCTTCGCCTCGTAAAGCGCCCGGTCGGCGCGGCCCAGCGCGCGTTCGATGCTGGAATCCTCGTCGCCGCACATGGCGACGCCGATGCTGACGGTCATGCGCAGGCATCCATGCCTATGGTCGCCGGGGACGATCGGCACCTCGGCCAGCGCCAGACGCTGACGCAGCCGTTCGGCCACCTCGGTTGCCGAAGCCAGCGGAGTTTCCGGCAGGATGATGGCGAACTCCTCGCCGCCCAGCCGGCCGATGTGGTCGGTGTCGCGCAGCTCGTCGCGGCAGACCTCCGCCAGCCTGACCAGGGCATGGTCGCCCACCGCATGGCCGTGGGTGTCGTTGATCGCCTTGAACCGGTCGATGTCCAGCATCAGCACCGAAACAGCCCGGCCATAGCGGCGCAGCCGCGCCATCTCGACCTCGGCCAGCTCCATGAAGCGGCGGCGGTTGCTCAGCCCGGTCAGCGGATCGGTGGTCGCCATGCGACGCAGTTCGCTCTCCACCCGCTTGCGTTCCGACACGTCGCGGATCACGGCGGTGAACAGCAGGCCATGGGCGTGGTGCAGCTTGGCGATCGACACCTCCGCCGGGAATTCCTGGCCGTCGGCGGTCAGGCCCACGACCTCGCGGCGGTTGGTCATCACCTGGGCCTGGGTCTCCGACACGCTGAAATCGGCGATGTGCGCGTCATGGTCCGGCCGGAAGCGTTCGGGGATCAGCAGCGACAGCGGACGGCCCAGGATGTCGTCGGCGTCATAGCCGAACAGGCTTTCGGCCGCCCGGTTGAACAGGGTGATGTTCAGGTTGGCGTCGGTGGTCAGGATGGCGTCCTGCGCCAGCCCGATGATGCCCTGCAGCCGCTCCTCCGACAGGCGCAGCTCCTCCTCCAACCGCTTGCGGGCCATGGCGTGCTGGACGGCGCGCCACATCAGCGGCCCGTCGGTCTGCCCCTTGACCAGATAGTCCTGGGCGCCGTGGGCCAGGATATCCAGCGCGAAATCCTCGTCGTCATAGCCGGTCAGCACCACCAGCGGCAGCGACGGTGCGTCGGCATGCAGGCGGGTCACCGTCTCCAGCCCGAAACTGTCGGGCAGCGACAGGTCGAGAAGCACGACGTCGCAGGCATTGCGGTGCAGCCAGGCCCGCGCCTCCTTCAGCGAGGTGGCGCGCGCCACGCTGGCGCGGCGGGCATAGGGCGTCAGCGACCGGGTGACCAGCCGCGCGTCGGCATCGTCATCCTCGACCAGCAGGATGGCGGTGCGGCCCTCCTCCTGGTCGGAAGTGTTGGATAAGGGCGGCTTGCCGGATAAGGCGATGGACATGGCGGACCTCCCTCACCGTGGCAGCCGGACGACACGGAACCAGTATTCCTCGATGCTCTTCACCGCATCGAAGAAGGCGTCCATGTCCATCGGCTTGGTGATGAAGCTGTTGGCGCCCAGCAGATAGCTGGCGTTCACGTCGCGGTCGACGTCGGATGTGGTGAGGATCACCACCGGAATGGTCTTCAGTTCCTCGTCCGCCTTCAATTCCTGCAGCACCTCGCGGCCGTCCATCCGCGGCATGTTGAGGTCGAGAAGGATCAGGTCCGGGCGGGCGGCGCCGGCGAAGGAGCCCTGGCGGCGCACATACTCCATCGCCTCCACCCCGTCGCGGACATGGCCGACATTGCACAGGATGCGCCCGTCGCGCAAAGCGCGCTTGGCGAGGCCGGCGTCGGCCGGATCGTCCTCGACCAGCAGGATCTCGAAGGGGGTGGTCAGGTCCTGCATCACGGGAATCCTCGGAAGGCGGGGGTGGGCAGATGGATGGAAAAGACGCTGCCGATGCCGGGGTTGGAGACGACGGTGATGCGGCCGCCCAGCCGCTCCACCATCTTGCGGGCGATGGCCAGCCCCATGCCGGTGCCGGGATGCTCGTCCCGCGAATGCAGGCGCCGGAACACCTCGAAGATCTGGTCGCGGTAGCGCGGGTCGATGCCGATGCCGTTGTCGCGCACGTCGATCACGTCATGGCCATTGACCCGCCGGTGGGAGACGTGGACCTCCGCCGGGCGGTCGGGATGGCGGTATTCGATGGCGTTGCCGATCAGCACGATGAAGATCTCACGCAGGCGCCGCTCGTCGCCCTGTACCTCCGGCAGGTCCGCCGCCGTCACGGTGGCCCCCGCTTCGGCGATGCGCCGCTTCAACGCGGTCAGGGCGGCCTTCAGCGCGTCGCCCGCCGGCACGACGCCGCCGCCCAGCGGCACCCGCTCCTCGGCCAGGAACAGCTGGACGTCGCGCAGCAGCATCTTCAGCCGTCCGGCGCCCTCGACGATCTCGCGGATGAAGCCCTCGCCCTCCTCGTCCAGCCTGCCCTTCTGCTGCTTCTCCAGAAGCTGGGCATAGCTGGCGATGGCGCGCAGCGGCTCCTGCAGGTCATGGGCGGCGGCATAGGCGAACTGTTCCAGCTCGTTCTTGGTGCGGCCAAGCTCGGCGGTGCGCAGTTCGACCTGGCGTTCCAGCGAATAGCGGCGGCTGACCGCCATGAAGGTGATCGCCTCGCTCAGCAGGGCCAGCAGCAGGAAGGCGACCTGGAACCCGCGGAAGGCCGGGTCGGCATGGGCGAGCCCGTCCCAGCTGCTGCGCGGAGCCAGCGCCAGATCCCACTGGCCTTCCGGTAGGTTGATCCATTCGACCAGCGGGTCGTTCCTCATCGTCAGGGTGTCGCCGGCCACCCGCTGCCCGGACTCGGTCACCAGGGCGAAGGTCAGATGCGGCGGCACCCGGTCGAACCGCACTTCCTTCAGGATGGCGTCGACATCGAACACCAGCCCGACCGCGCCCCAGGGCTTGACCGGTCCATAGACGATCTGGCGGGCGATCAGCCCCCGCCCGCCCTGCAGCAGGTCGACCGGGCCGTGGATGGTCACGTCACGGCTGATGATGGCGCGCTGCACCGTCTCCGCGAAGCCGGGACGGGAATCCTTCAGCAGGTCGTTGCCCAGGACCTTCTCGTTGCCCTCGACCGGATAGACGATGCGGACGACGAAATCGGGGGCGGCGGAAATGTTGCGCACGCCCACCACCGACCGCCGCAGGCTCTCCGCATAGCGCGGGAACTGGTCGGCGAGGTTGCCGGCGCCGGATGCCACCTCGACGAAGGCGGTCAGGCCGCGGACCAGGGCGAGACGCTCGTTCAGCGCGCTGGACAGGGTGCTGGCCAGCGATGAGGCGGTCAGCGCCGCGCTGGCGCGGTATTCGGCCACCAGGACGCGGATATAGACGTCGCCCATCCAGAGATAGCTCAGCACCAGCACCAGCGTCACCGCGGCCTGAAGGGCGGCGAGCTTCCAGATGCGCCGTGCGTCGGACAGCAGCCGGCGCAGAAGAACCGGAAGCGGCCGGCGCAGGGCGGGCGATGGCTGCACCGTCATTGCGGGCTCGGGGCCTCCCCGCCCCGCTCCCCACCTCTCTCCCCCTGCCCGTCCAGGGCCGGCAGGACCATGCGGAACAGGCTGCCACAGGGGCGCCCGTCTTCGCCACGCAGATCGTCGCCGGGAAGGTCGTCGACCCACAGCCGACCACCGTGATGTTCGACGATCTTCTTGCAGACCGCCAGCCCGACGCCGGTGCCCTCATACTCGTCGCGACGGTGCAGCCGCTGGAAGATGCCGAAGACACGCTCGCGGTCCTCGGCGGCGATGCCGATGCCGTTGTCGCGGATGTCGATCCGCCAGACCGCGACGCCGTCCTGCCGGTCCGCCGCCACGGCAACGCGCACGATGGGCGGACGGCCGGGCTCGCGGTACTTCACCGCGTTGCCGATCAGGTTCTGGAACAGCCGCATCAGTTCGTTGTCGTCGCCGGTCACCGTTGGGGTCATACCAACGCCGGCTGCGGCCGGTGCCGCGCCGTCGCCGGCGATCCCGACGGTCACCGTGGCGCCGGCGTCCTGCACCGCCACCTCCAGATTCAGCAGCGCGAGACGCAGCGGTTCCTCCAGCGGCACCGGCCGGAAGGGCTTGGCCTTGCGCCCGACCCGCGAGTATTCCAGCAGGTCGACGATCAGCCGGTCCATGCGCTGGGCGCCGTCGCGGGCGAAGTCGATGCACTCCCGCCCCTCCTCGTCCAGCGACGTGCCCAAGCCGCGCTCCAGCAGGGTCAGATAGCTGGTGATGACACGCAAGGGCTGGCGCAGGTCGTGTGAGGCGACGTAGGCGAAGGCCTCCAGCTCGGCGTTGGAGCGTTCAAGCTCAAGCGTCTTGCGCCGAAGAGCATCGGCGGCCAGGCAGCGTTCGGTGATGTCGTGGATCAGCGACATCAGCATGGTGCGGCCATGCACGACGATGTTGCTGATATAGACCTCGACATCGCGAAACTCGCCGGAGGCCAGCCTGTGGCGGAACTGGAAATGCCGCTGTCCGGCGCTGCCCGCGTGATGCAGGTCCCGCTCCACCTCGGTGCGCGGGGCGGCATTGATGTCCTGGATGTGCATGCTGCGCAGCCGGTCGAGCGGATAGCCGTAGAACTCCGCCGCCGCCGGGTTGGCGTCGACGATCCGCCCGTCCGCCGGGTCGACCAGCAGCTTCACCGCGCAGCTGGCGACGAAGATCTGCTCGAACAGTTGCTGCCGTTCCAGCAGGGCCTGTTCGGCGTGCTTGCGTTCGCTGATGTCCATCACCGCGCCGACGATCCCGGCCGGCTTGCCGCCGGTCCGGCAATAGACCGCCTTGGAGAACAGCACGTCGCGCAGCGTCCCGTCGGCGTAGCGCAACTGAGTCTCGTAGCTCTGCGGCTTCTGGTCGGCCAGCAGGGCCTTGTCCACCGCCCCGTCGGCCTCGGCGATGTGCGGCGGGGCGAGATCGAAGACGGTGCGGCCGAACAGCGCCTGCCGGTCGATGCCCATCCAGCGTTCGAAGGCGCTGTTGGCGTCGACATAATGGCCCATCACGTCCTGCACGAAGATCGGCACAGGCACCGTGTCCAGCAGCACGCGCTGGAAGCCGGCGCGGTCGTTCAGCGCCTGTTCGGCGCGCCAGCGGACGGTGACGTCCTCCACCACCCAGACATAGCCGCGCGCGGGATCGCCCGCCTTCACCGACCGGCCGATCAGACGGCAGCGGATGTCGGCGCCGTCGGCGCGGCGCATCACCACCTCCTCGTCGAACTGGCCGCCGGCCTCCATCCGGGGATAGGCGCGCCGGCCCACCTCCTCGAACACCCCGTCGTCGCCGTAGATGACGCGGGCGCTGCAGCCGACGATGTCCTCCAGCCGGTGCTGGAAGGTGGCGGCCACCGATTTGTTGACGCGGCGGATCACCCGGTCGCGGTCGACCAGCAGGACGCCCACCGGCGCGTTGTCGAGAATGGCGTCCAGCTGCAGCCGGCTCTCGGCCAACTCCTCCTCGATGCGTTTGCGGGCGGTGATGTCGACATGGGTGCCGATCATGCGGGACGGACGGCGCTCCGCATCCCAGCTCATCACCCGGCCGCGGTCGAGTATCCAGAGCCACGCCCCCGATTTGGTGCGGACCCGGTGCTCGCATTCATAGACCGGACGCTCGCCCGACAGATGCGCCGCCAGCGCCGCCTCGACCAGCGGCAGGTCATCGGGATGCACGCGGGAGCGCCAGAACTCGACATGCGGCGGCACCTCGTCCGGCGTGAAGCCCAGCATCGTCTGCCATCGCGGGCTGTACCACACCGCGCCGCTGGCCATGTCCCAATCCCACAGCCCGTCGCCGGCGGCGTCGGTCGCCTGATACAGCCGCGGAACCGCCGCTGCCTGCCGGCCGCGCCGCCAGCGCAGGCGGGTGCGGGGCGTCCGTCCGGTCCCCGACGTGGTGTTCGGCGACGTGGTGTTCGGCGGCGTGGCAATCGGGGGGCCGGCAACGGTCTGGAGGAGTCCCGACCGCGAAGCGTCCTGCTCGGGACATTCCATCAGGGGGGACAAGGTTGTGGTATTGACCATGGATGCGGCCGACCCTCGATTCCGTGCAAGCGGCGGGACGCGTGAACGAGCACAGGATCCCGGCGACAAGCCCAATAATACTCCTTCACTCCCTAAGGACTCCCTTGCGAAATTGTCACAGGGGAGCATCCCTCAACCTAGGGAATGGAGAAGACACGCAAAGTTCCGCGCCGACCACTGTTGGGAAGGCGCTGGATATTGCCGGAACTGTTCAGGCTGCCACGTCGACCGGTGAACGATCCTTCGTGGCGATTTCGATGGCCCGATCGAAGTCGCGCGACATCGTCTCGCCATCGAAGGCGAGATGGATGCGGTTATGCTCCACCGCCTTGACCGCGACCGTCGCCTCGGCGCCGTAGCGGTCCAAGCGCAGCTTGCCGGTGGCGCCCGCCAGCGAACGGCCGTCGGTTGCCGTCACCGGGTCGATCATCGCGCCGCCGATCGACAGGTTGCGCACGGTCACCGCCAGACGGTCGCCGCCGATCAGCAGCGTCCCAGTCTCTTCCACCTGATAGCGCGGCTTGCGCCGGCGGTCGGCGTCGCCGGTGGAGGTGCGGACGATGCGGACCAGCACCTTGCGCAGGCTCTCGATGGAGCGGGCGACGTCGCCGGAGCCGTGCTTGACCTGGGTCGCCTGCTCGCCGGTGCGGTCGGCTTCCTCCGACACCGCGGCGATGCGGTACGACACCTCCTGCGCCGCGGTGGAGGTCTCCACCACGTTGCGGCTGATCTCCTGGGTGGCGGCCGACTGCTCCTCCATCGCCGCAGCGATCGAGCCGGCGATGTGGTCGATCTCGGCGATGGTCTGGCCGATCTCCTCCACCGCCTGCACCGCCTGATCGGTCACCGACTGGATGGCGGTGATCTGGCGCGTGATCTCCTCGGTCGAGGAGGCGGTCTGGTTGGCGAGGTTCTTCACCTCCTGCGCCACGACGGCGAAGCCCTTGCCGGCCTCCCCCGCCCGCGCCGCCTCGATGGTGGCGTTGAGCGCCAGAAGATTGGTCTGGCCGGCGATCGACTGGATCAGGTTCACCACCTCGCCCACCTTCGCCACCGTCTCCGACAGGGAGCGGATGGTGGACTGGGTGTGGTGGCCGCTTTCCACCGCACGGCGGGTCACCGCGCTGGAATGGGCGATCTGCGAGGAAATCTCGCGGATCGAGGCGGCCAGCTGCTCGCTGGCGGCGGCGACGGTCTGGGCGTTGGCCAGCGCCTGGCCCGCAGCCGACGCCACGGTCTGGGCGTTGATGCTGACCCGCTCGGCCGAGCCGGACATGCCTTCGGCGTCGTTGGCCATGGCGCCGGTGCGCTGGGCCACCTCCTCCACCGCACGGCCGGCCTCGCGCTCCACGGTGGAGGCCATGGACTCCAGCGCGCGGCGCCGCTCCTCGTCGGCCTGGCGGGCGCGTTCGACGCGCTCCTGCACGGCGTAGCACAGCCGGGCCTTCAACCCGCGCAGCTGCCCGGCGATGGGATGGAACTCGACCGCCGTCGGCAGGTCGATGATGTGGGTCTGGTCGTTGCGGGCGATGGCGTCGAAATCGGTCGAGAAGTCGGCAAGCGGCCGCCGCACGGTGCGCAGCAGCATGAAGCCGCAAAGCACGGCCGCCACCAGCACCGCCAGCCCGGCGGCCACCGCGAAGACCAGATGCCAGCGGAAATCCTCCAGCGCCCCTTCATATTCGGCACGGCCAACGGTCAGCTGCAGCTGCAGCAGGTCCTTGTTGGTCTGGAAGGCGGCCTGGAACAGCGGATCGATGCGGTCGCGGACCATCACCTCCAGCCGCAGCGAATCGCCCAGGCGCGCCAGTTCCACCGCCGGCTTCAATCCTTCGTTCAGGAACGCGGCGCGCTGCCTGGCGAAACGCTCCGCCAGTTCCTTCTCCTCGGGCGTCAGGTGGGTGGTGAGAAACTCCGCCCACAGCCGGTCGATGGTTGCGGCATTGCCGGAGATGCGCTGCTCCCGGCCGGCGATCACCTTGGAGTCGGTGCCGTCGCGGGTATCGATGATGAGCTGCTGCAGCGTCTGCACATTGTCGCGCATATGGTCCAGGATCTGGCCGATCTGCACGGCGGGAACCGTCCGGTCCTCGTACACCGTCTTCAGCGACGCGTTGCTGTCGGACATGCCGCGCAGCGTGACGCCGCCCACCACCAGCATCGACAGGACCATGAAGGCGAAGATCAGGGTCAGCCGCCCGGTGATGCTGGCCACCCAGCGCCGCAGCGCCGCAGCGCCGCCCCGCGCCACCGCCTGTCCCTCGCGCACCGAGAGATGGCCCGCCCGTCCTTCGCGGATGTCGGCGTAGAGCCGTTCCGTCGCCGCCACCTGCTCGCGCGACGGCTTGGTGCGGATGGAGATGAAGCCGGTCACCGTCCCGTCCTCCACCACCGGGGTGACGTTGGCGCGGACCCAGTAGAAGTCACCGGTCTTGGTCCGGTTCTTCACCAGCCCTTCCCACGGCCGGCCGCCCTTGATCGTCGCCCACAGGTCGGCGAAGGCCTCCTTCGGCATGTGGGGATGGCGGATCAGGTTGTGCGGAGACCCGATCAGCTCGTCTTCGGCATAGCCGCTGATGTCGACGAAGGCCTTGTTGACGAAGGTTATGCGGCCGCCCGTGTCGGTTCTCGACACCAGCAGCACGCCGTCTTCCATCTCGATTTCGCGGTCGGTGATCGGTTCATTGAGACGCATGGACGGAACCTCGTCGGGCAAGGGGCAGGTTCGGCAGCGCAAGGGATGCGCGGCCAGGATGCGGACCAGGGGAACACACCATCGCCGGAAAAAAGCGATGGTTCGGCACAGCTAACGGAATGGAGTTTCGTCTACCCTGGGTAGGCACCGCCCCGCACTGATGCAGATCAAGTCAGCAAGAGGTGTGCCATGCTCGCGCGGTTGGCCGAAAAGCGGACTTCCGGGAAACCCCCTATGAACGGCAACGCCGGGGGGATGGGGGATTGCAGTCGCCCGGCGGCGGTCATATGCATTCAGCGTCGCAATTTGCGAGAAAAAGCGCGGGAGGGCCGCCGGATTGCCAGTTTGCAAAAGACTAGATGGTGACTGGAGAATAAAGCCGGCTTTATCAGCGAAACGTCATAAAAGAAAAGCCCCTCTCTCGACTTGAGGGAGGGGCTTTCAACACTGCGACAGTTCGCCGCAGCATTTGCGGGCATGTAATATAGACGTAACGCAGTCAGGACTTCGCCATCAGCTGTTCCAGCCAATGGATGTCGTAATTGCCGTCGATGAAGGCCTGCTGGGCGATGATGCGGTCATGCAGCGGCAGCGTCGTCTGGATGCCGCCGATCACATACTCCTCGATAGAGCGGCGCAGGCGCATCAGGCACTCGTTGCGGGTGGTGCCGTGGACGACCAGCTTGGCGATTAGGCTGTCGTAATGTGACGGCACGCGGTAGCCGTCATAGAGAGCCGAATCGACACGGACACCCAGGCCGCCTGGCGCGTGATAGCCGTCGATCTTGCCCGGCGACGGGATGAAGGTCTCCGGGTTCTCGGCGTTCACCCGGCATTCGATGGCGTGGCCTTCGAAGCGGATGTCCGACTGGCCGTAGCCCAGCGGCGCGCCGGCGGCGACGCGGATCTGCTCGCGCACCAGATCGATGCCGGTGATCATCTCGGTGATGGTGTGTTCGACCTGCAGGCGGGTGTTCATTTCGATGAAATAGAACTGCCCGTCCTCGTACAGGAACTCCATCGTGCCGACGCCGCGATAGCCGATGGCCGCCGCCGTCTTGGCCGCCAGATCGCCGATGAAGGCGCGCTGTTCGGCGTTCAGCGCCGGGCTCGGCGCCTCCTCGATCACCTTCTGGTGCCGGCGCTGGACCGAGCAGTCGCGCTCGCCGAAATGCACGCAGGTGCCGTGGGTGTCGCCCAGGAGCTGGATCTCGATGTGCCGCGGATGGCCGAGATACTTCTCCAGATAGACCTCGTCGTTGCCGAAGGCGGCGCGCGCTTCGCCACGGGCCAGCTGATAGGCTTCCTTCAGCTGGTCGGGGTTGCGGGCGACCTTCATGCCCTTGCCGCCGCCGCCCGCCGCCGCCTTGATCAGCACCGGATAGCCGGTCTCGTGGGCGATCTTCTCCGCATCTTCCAGCGACGTCACCGGACCGTCGGAACCGGGCACCACCGGCAGCCCCTGTTCCATCACCGTCTTCTTGGCGGTGACCTTGTCGCCCATGATCCGGATATGCTCCGGCGTCGGGCCGATGAAGGTGAAGCCGTGCTCCTCCACCATCTCCGCGAACTGGGCGTTTTCCGACAGGAAGCCGATGCCGGGGTGGATGGCGTCGACATTGGTGATCGACGCCGCCGACAGGATGGCCGGAATGTTGAGGTAGCTGTCGCGCGCGGACGCCGGGCCGATGCACACGCTTTCGTCGGCGAGGCGGACGTGCATGGCGTCGGCGTCGGCGGTGGAATGCACCGCCACGGTCTGGATCCCCATCTCGCGGCAGGCGCGGTGGATGCGCAGAGCGATCTCACCACGGTTCGCGATCAGGACCTTTTCGAACATCGCCAAGGGAATGCCCCGCTTACTCGATGATGAGGAGAACTTCGCCGAACTCGACCGGCTGGGCGTCGGACACCAGCACCTCGGCGACAGTGCCGCCGCGCGGGGCCTTGATCGGGTTCATGACCTTCATCGCCTCGATGATCATGATGGTCTGGCCGGCCTTGACCACGTCGCCCGGACGAACGAAGGGCGTGCCGCCCGGCTCGGCCGCCAGATAGGCGGTGCCGACCATCGGCGAGGTGACCGCGCCCGGATGGTTCACCGGCTTGCCCGCCGGAGCCGCCGCGGCGGCGACCGGGGCGGCCGCCAGGACCTGGGCTGCCTGGACGGCGACCGTCTGGGCGGCGGTCGGGCGGGTGACGCGGATGCGCTTTTCGCCCTCGGCGAACTCGATCTCGCTCAAGCCCGTCTCACGCAGGAGGTCCGCCAGCTTGCGGACCAGATCGCCGTCGATGTCGAAGCTCGCCATGATGTCAGTCGTTCCCGTTTCCTTAATCGCGGTCGATGATGTTCGCGATGGCGTCCAGCGCCAGAAGATACCCGTGCGGCCCGAACCCGCAGATCATCCCCCTCGCCACCGGCGAGATGTAGGAGTGATGGCGGACCGGCTCGCGCTTGAAGATGTTCGACAGATGGACCTCGATCACCGGCAGCTCCGACAGGATCAGGCTGTCCATGATCGCGACCGAGGTGTGGGTGTAGGCGCCGGCGTTGATGACGATGCCGTCATTCTCCGTGCGCGCCTGCTGGATCCACGAGACCAGTTCGCCTTCGTGGTTGGACTGCCGGAAATCCACGGTCAGACCCAGCTGATCGGCACGCTCGTGGCAGGCGGCCTCCAGGTCGTCCAGGGTCATCGACCCGTAGATTTGCGGCTCCCGCACGCCCAGCATGTTGAGGTTTGGTCCGTTGAGGACCAGAATCGACGCGTCGATGGCCACGGCCCGCGCCCCTTTTCCATGATCGAAACCGCGCGTTTATAGCACGAAGCACCGTCCTGTCCATGGCGACGGGGGCCTATGGCGCGGAAAAGCGCGGCATCGAACCGGAAAATCGCCCCGGCCACCCCAAAGACCGCGCAAAACCGAGGGAAATCAGGGAAGAGGCTGAACCGTGTGGGCGGCCAGCAGCCGAAGGTAAACCCCCTGCTGTTTCAGCGTCTTCAGCCCGTCGTTGAAGGCGGCGACCATCGCTTCGGCCCCCGGCGTGGCCCGCCCCACCACCAGATGCAGGGTCACCACGGCGAAGGGCCGCTCCGATACCCGGATTTCTTCGGCCAGACCGGCACGGGTGATCGCCGCGGCGGCGCTGTATTCGTCGATCACCAGGGCGTCGGCCCGGCCGGTCGCCACCATGCGCATGCAGGCGCCGAGGTCCGACGGCGTGTGCCGGGTCAGCCGCCCCAGCTGCACCAGCTCTTCCAGCTCGGCCGGCAGGGCGTAGCCGACCGGCTGGCAGACCGTCCGCCCGTGGAAGTCCGTCACGCCGCCAGAGTCGCCGCCGGGCTTGCCGCCGGCGCCGCCGTCATGGAACTCCATCGCCGACCGCTTCGACAGATAGACGAACTGCCGCACCTCGATGACCGGGTCGGAGAACAGCACCTCGCGCTCCCGTTCGGGCGTGCGGACATAGGGGAAGGTGGCGAGGAAACGGCCCAGGACCACGCCGTCATAGCCCCGCTTCCACGGCATGAAGCGCACATCGTAGCGGCGCCCGCCGACCGCGAAGGCTTGGCGGACCAGCTCCGTCACCAGACCGCCGCCCGGCAGATCCTCGCCGGTGTAGGGGGCGTAGTCATTGCCGGTCACCAGATCCAGGCCGGTGTAGGGCGCCGGCACCGGGCCGGATTGCGTCTCCAGCGCCGATGGTCGAGCCGGTGCGGCGCACAGAAACAGCCCGGCCATGACGGCGCCAAGCGCCGCTCGTCTCACCCCGCCTGCCGAATCCCGCAAGTCCACTGGTCGTCCACCGGTGAGTCCCGCGCCGCCGTCCGGCGGGCGAGCGCAGATCTAACGGCCCATCCGTTGCACTGTAAAGGGTGGCCGAGGTCCTATGCGGGCCGCGGTCATTCCGCCGCGGCGGCCGGGCCGGGCGCGGCTTCCCGGGCGCGGCGGCCGGCCGGATCGGTGTAGAGGTCGTTGACGCGCTGGACATGCACCGCCGTCGCCTCGCGGATGGCAAAGATCGCCCGGCGCGCCCGCCCGCCCCAGCCGGCCGGCTGCTTGGCGAAGATCGAGCGGAAGAAGCGCGTGTTCTTCAGGAAGGCCGCCCGCAGGTCCAGGTCGACGTCGCCGAAGCGGTCGCTCAGGGACGCGGCGATGCGGCGGGCGAAGAACTGGCGGATCTTGAAGTGCCCGGCCAGGAACAGCCCGCCCAGCAGCACGGCGGTGCCGATCAGGTGCAGCGGCAGCCCGCCGTCGGCATTTTCGAACAGCCAACCGAGGAAAGCGCCGAAGCCGCCCCCCACCGTCTGGACCACCGTCCCCAGAAGCGCCAGCAGCAGGACGCCCCAGACCGCGTCGCCGGTCAGCACGCGGCGGCGCCACGTCGCCATCGCCTCGCGCAGCTTGGGCAGCACCTCGCCCTCCAGCTCCTTGGTCAGGCTGTCGATCGAACCGATGATGCGGTAGGCGCGGGCGACCTCCACCTCGTTGATGCGGGTGTGGATCTCGGCGAGGTCGTGGTCTCGGCGCGCCTCGTAGCGGGCACGGCGGCCGTCATCCTCGATGTCGACGGCGGAGCGCTGGTCGTAGATGGCGTAGAAGCGGCCCGACACCAGCCCGGCCTGGGCGATGGCGCGCTGCCAGGCGCCGAATACCGCCTCCAGATTGTCCTCCTTGGCCGTGGTGTCGACCTGATTGAGGATGTAGCAGACCTTGCGGGCGTCGGCACGGTTGACCGTCTTGGCGACCAGATGGCGCAACGTGTCCTGCATCGCGCCCGGTTCCGGATGGCGGGCGTCGAAGAATACCAGCACGAGGTCCGACAGCTCGACGATATGGTCCACCAGCCGCAGGACCGAGCGGCGCTGGTCGTCGGCGTCGAAGCCCGGCGAATCGATGAAGATCTTGCCCTTGGTCCGCGGGCCGGCCAGCGTCTTCAGTTGAAGGTAGTTGTCGATCCGCTTGCCCTCGCCGGCCGCCACCTTCTCGATCTCGTCGGCGATGCGATAGAAGGGAAAGCGCGGGTCGGCGTTCAGCGCGGTGCCAGGCAGCGCCTCCTTGCGGGTTTCCGGCCCGTGGCAGATCACGGTGAACTTGTCGTCGACCGCCTGATTGCCGGTGTTCTGCAGAACCTCGCCCAGATAGCCGTTGAGGAAGGTCGACTTCCCGGCCGAGAAGGTGCCGAGCACCGCGACCATCGGCCACCACGGAATGCGGGTGGTCAGCGATTCATGGCGGTCGATCAGCCCAAGCCCGGCCAGGATGCGGTCGAAGGCGCGGAAGGTCGGAAGGACCGGCAGCAGGTTGGGGTTTTCCGCGCGCAGATGGGCATCCAAGGCCGCAAGGCGCTGCTGAAGGGCTTGCCGGGGGGTCATGGGCGGGCGAATTCCACTGTTGCACGGGCCGGGAAGACGGGCCGGAGAGAGGACGGCGGCCCGAATAAGGACGGCCTTTCTCTAGCACGGGCGGGACCGGCACCGGACATGAAATCTCCCTCATCATCCGTGCGGAGACCCTGGCGGGGTCGTCCGACCGGGCGCGGGAACATGGCGGGCGGCCGTTGCGTTCCCTCGCGATGGACGACACCGACGGCGACCGCGACAGCCCCTCCACCTCCGTGCCCGCCGGGTCGGAGCCGGAGCATCGGCTGACCGCGGAGGAACTGGCTTTCCTGCTGCGCGACCCGATGCTGCAGGCGCGCGAGGCGGAGCGCGCCGCCCGCTCCAACCGCAGCCGCACCGAACGCCGCGCCGCCGACCCGGCCTATGCCGAGCGGCTGCGCGCCGGCGACCGCGAGCGCCAGCGGCGACGGCGGCGGCGCGACTCCATCGGCCGTCCCGAACCGCCGGAGCAGCCGGCCGCCGCCCTGCCCGACATGACCCAGGCGCAGGCGGCGGAGCGGCTGGCCGAACACCTGAACCGCAGCGCCTCAGCCCAGGCGGCGCAGTTGCGCGCGCGGCCCGACCGCATCCGCTTCTATGCCGAGGCCTTCGTCGCCTACCGCACCCTGTCGGCCGACGGTGTCCGCCCGACACGCGGCGCGCTGGCCGCCCTGCTGAAGTCCCGCTTCGGCCGCAGCGTCACTCCGTCGCAGGTTCAGAAGCTGCGCGACCATGTCGAGGGGTTTGCCGCCGCCGGTGGCCCCTGGGCGGTGCCGCCCGCTTCCAGGTCCGCTGCTGCCCGGACGGGGATTGGCGGCAAGGCCGATACGGATTGTCACGCACCACGGCCCTCGCGGCCCTGAATCCACTCTGTCGGGCACCGATCGGCCCTGCGCAAATATAGTTAATTATGTATTAACGACGCCCCGGCCAACGATGCCGGCCCGTGGCGGCCGGTCGCCGGTGCGTGACGCAGTGTATCGGCCCGTTGAACAGAAAGTTGTTCTGCAATCGTCCGAATATTTACCACAACCAGAAGCTTTCTGATCACCATTTGTGGCGGTAAAACCCCTATCCGGTCACGATCGTCGAATTCCTGTAAACAAAAAGCTATCGACCCAACCATTGGGCGAACCGGAAGATTCCGGCATTTCCGCAAAAGGGTTGAATGCAGGGATCGGACAAGCCCTTCTGGCAATTGATCCTCATCGCCTGCGAAATAATACAAAGCTGTAACACGACAACTCTCGCGAATGCTGCGGCACCATCGATGCCTATCGGAATATGACGACTGTGCACCAATATTCGAAAGTTTTCTCTTGAACATCCCCAAGGAATGTGTGAACAATCTTTTCATTCTCGCAAAGAGAGGCTGCGGAAGACTGGGCATCGGAGACCAATGGACATGAGTGAACCGACGGTGCGCAAAAGAGGACGACGCGGATCGCCGGAATCCTGGTCCGTGGATGCCCATGTCGGGCAGCGCGTGCGGATGCGCCGGACCCTTCTGGGAATGAGCCAGGAAAAACTTGGCGAGGCGATCGGCCTGACCTTTCAGCAGGTTCAGAAATACGAACGCGGCTCCAACCGCATATCGGCCGGAACCCTGTACCGTCTTGGACAGGTGCTGGATGTTCCGGTGAGCTTCTTCTTCGACACCTACAACGATGCCGACGGCCTGCGCCGCTCCCGCGGCGGCTTCCAGGAGTCGGACGACGACGACACCCAGATCAGCCGGCGCGAGGCGCGGCTTCTGCGCCTGTGGCGCGCCGCCCCCTCCCATGTGTCGGACGAGATGCTGTCGTTGCTCTCCGCCCTGTCACCGGAAATCAAGGAGCCGCCGGAAGGCCCCGACGAGGGCGAGGATGGCGATCCCGACTCCTCGACGTCCCAGGACCCGATGCAGTCTTCCGGTGGCGGCAGCAGCCTGGCGGGCAGCGAAATCGTCGCCGCGGTCCCGGAGAGGGAAAGCGCCCGCAAGGCCGGCCGCACCGTCCGCAGCGATGCGCCACGGGTCAAGGCGGTGAAATCCACCGACAACTCCAGTGAGGGCAAGGCGCGCCGCCGTCATGGCGCGGTTTGGGACCCGACCGACATCCTGCGTGCGACCAAGCCGTCGCCGCGAAGCTGAAGGCGACAGGGCGACCGACAGGCCGCCGGCACATCATCCGCATAGCAAAAAGGCTCCGCATCGGTCGATGCAGAGCCTTTTTGCTTGGAATGGTTTCTTGTGGAATGGCGCACCCGGGGTGTCGGCTGAGACAGCCGACGCTCCGATGCCTACCAGCTGCGAACCGGGCCGACGTCGAGATGGACGAAGCCGCTGCGCGGGTAATAGCCGACGCCGCCCGACTGCATCGACTTCGCCAACTCCGAGATGGCGCGCAGTTGGGTATCGGGCAGGCGGATGTCGATGGCCATGCCGCGGGTGTGATAGCTTTCCTTCGCCACCCCGCGCGACCGGCGCCGCGCCATCGCATTGGTGCGGCGGGAGCGGTAACCGCAGATCACTTCGAACGGATCGTCCGACCCGACGCTCTGGTGAACGCGGGCGAGCAGGTCGAACAGGCGCGGATCGTAACGGCAGACCTGCTTGGCCCGATGGTCGCGCAGAAGCACGTCCAGCTTGCGCAGCGCATCCGGCTTGTAATGGCCGTCGGCCCAATAGACGCCGTCGAACCGCTCGTGCGTGTTGATGTTGTGCAGGCTGATGCGCCGGACGCTGCCGGCAAGGGGAGCGGCCTCCGCGCTGCCCGATCCCAGAAGGACCGGCGCCGTCGCCACACCTGTCGCCACGCTGGTGGCGACCCCCGTCATCAATCCCGAAGCGGCCGGAAGGGCCGACGTTACCGCCGCGGCGGCAAAACCCAGGAACCCGCGCCGACCGATGGCCGGAGCGGCACGCTCGTCATCCCCCAAATGCATCCCCGAACCTCGTCGTTTTACGTTTTTGGCCGTTCTACGCTGTGGCCGTTCGGCGTTTGGCGGGTCGCGTGGCGCCCGCGGCTGGTATAACCTTATGACCAACGCTGGTCCGAAGCGTCCCGTCTGGTGTGAATCGTCTCCGGACGGGTATCCGTATAAGGAAGGTCATCGGTCGAGGCAACCAAAAAATTTTGCACTGTGACCTTCTTGCATAGGCACGTCATAGGACGGCGGCAGGAAGATCACACCGGGAGAATGATCGACGGAATTTCGCGCCGCACGCCTCGCCTTCCATTATTGCGTTGCATAAATTGTTCGAAAGGGCCGCGGCGCGTTCATTCGTACGCACAGCCGGCCCACTGTGACAGAGGGTATCCGACATGACCGTTTCCGCCGACCTCCGCAAGCCCCGCAAGCTGGCCATGCTGGCGCTCGCTGCCGCATCGGCGCTGGCGCTGCTCGGCGTCGGCCCCGCGGACGCCCTGCCCTACCGCGACACGCTGACGCAATGGGCCGACCGGCTGGACGCCGCCGCCGTGGAGCTGGACCGCAACCCGGTGCAGCCGTCCACCCGGATCGGCGAAGGCGGCCTGATGAAGCTGGGCAGCAGCGGCGAGCGCGTCGGCCGGCTGTCGCAGCGTCTGGTCGAACTCGGCCTGCTGCCGGCGGACAAGGTGTCGGACGTCTTCACCGCCGACATCGACCGCGCGGTCAAGGCCTTCCAGCTCGCCCAGCGGATGAAGCCCGACGGCCTGATCGGCGCCGGCACCCGCGCCGCCCTCGACCGCACGCCGGCGGAGGCCGCGGCGCTGATGCGGCAGAGCGCCGTCGCGATGCGCAGCTTCCGCGACACCGCCCCGGACAATGTCCTGGTGGTGAACCTGACCGACCAGACCACCACGCTGGTGCGCGGCGGGGAGGAGGAGCTGACGATGCGCGCCATCGTCGGCCGGCCGTCGCGCGAGACGCCGCTGCTGACCGACCGCATCACCCACGTCATCGTCAACCCGACCTGGACCGTGCCGCCCACCGTCCTGAAGGAAGACAAGCTGCCGATGCTGCGGGCCAAGGGCGTGCCCGGCATCCAGAACGCCATCGTCTATCTCGACGGGCAGGAGGTGGCGCCGGAAACGGTCGACTGGCACGACGTCACGCCCGGCCGGGTCCGCATCGTGCAGCAGCCGGGCGACCACAACGCGCTCGGCCGGTTCCGCTTCAACCTGACGAACCCCTACGACATCTATCTGCACGGCACCAACGAGCCGCGGCTGTTCGCGCGCGAGCTGCGCTCCATCAGCTCCGGCTGCGTCCGGCTGGAGGACCCGCGCCGGCTGGCGGAGCTGCTGCTGCAGGGAACCAGCGTGACCCCGGCGCGGATCGACCGCATGCTGACCAAGCCGCAGCCGCAGTGGGTCAAGCTGCCCACGCCGATGCCAGTTCAATTCGTCTATTGGATCGCCACGGTCGAGGCCGACGGCGCCGTCCGCCTGCATCCGGACATCTACGACCGCCTGGACGACGTGCCGGTCGGCGTATCCGCCCCGGCGGCCGAACCGGCGCCCGGCTCGCTCCCGGCCGTCGCGCCGGCAACCGCCCCGGCGGTGACGCCGGCCGACACCGGCCGCGCCTCCATGCCCGAGGGCAGGAGCGGCACGGCAGAGGGGACGGCCGGCGGCACGGCGGAAAAGTCCCGCGTCTGAGGGGCTATCCCCGGCGGCGCGTCTTCTTGCTGCGGTTGGGCGGCACGGCGGTGGAGGCCGCTTCTTCCGGCGTCGGCCACGCATCACGGTCGCCGCGCATCGGAATGCCCATCTCGTCGCCCTGGTCGGCGAGGCCGGGCTGTTCGCCCTGATTGGCGATGCTCAGCACCGGCTCCACCGGCTCGGTGCGCATCGCGGTCGCTTCCGGACCGCCGGCCGGGTTGGGCTTCAGCGTGTCGCGGTAGTTGTCCTGGATCGCGATCTCCTCGCTGGCCAGTTCCCAATGGGCGGCGTCGCGGCCTTCCGGCCGGCCTTCGCGCTCCCAAATCTCATGCGCGCGCCGACGGATGCGGCTTTCCAAATCCTCGGCCATACGGGTCGTCTCCTTCACGGGTGGGCCTTCCAGAGGGGTTGCGGACGCGGCCCACGGCGCCTGTTCCGGCGCCCGGCCGCTCCGCCTGTCCCCTAATGAACCCCGCCGCTCCCCCGCCGGTTCCGGCATGCCTCTCCACCCGCCTTTGCCCACCCCTTGGGCATGCCCGGTGGCGGCACCGTTTCCGAACGGCAACGCCCCTGTGAAAAGCGGCGAAGCCGCCACATTTTCGCCGCTTGTCGTTTGAATTAACCCCTTCGGGATGATATTGCACCGCCATCAACCGGCGGTCCGCAGATAGTGGCTGGGCCAAGCGACGGGACCGATATGTTGCGCATTTCCTGGCCGAACGCCGCATCCCACAGTTCCAGCCTCCGGGTGGCCGACAGCCGCCGGGGCCGGGGCCTCGCGCTGGTCCTGCCGGCGTGCGGCCAGGGCTCCGGCGGGCTGCTCAAGGTCGCCCTGCTGGCCTGCGCGATCGCGTTGCCCGCCCTGCCCTCCCACGCCGCCGAATCGCCCGCCAAACGCCAGCCCGCCGCCAAGGTCGAGCAGAAGGCGCCGACCCCGGCTCCGGCCGCAGCCGCAGCCCCAGCCATACCCGATGGCCCGGTCCTGCAGCTGGGCATCTATTCCGGTGACGGCGACGCCTGGTGGAGCTGGAAGAACCTGCAGCGGCGCGAGCGTGATCTGACGGCTGGGATGACCGCCTCGGTCATGCTGCTGGACGGCAAGAGCGAGGCCGGCGGCGTGGCGCTTTACGCCCAGGTCGCCAAGGGCACCGACGCGCGGGCGCTGTGCCGGCGGATCGTCGGCGCCGGCTTCGGCTGCCTCGTCGTCGACCGCCCGGCCCCGACCGCGACGCCGGCGCCCGTCACGCTGGCGAAGACCGCTCCCGAAAAGGCCGCTCCCGAAAAGACTGCGCCCGCTCCCGAAGTCGCCCCCGTTCAGGCGGCATCACCAGCGGAGCCGGCCTTCGTTCCGTCGCCCGCGACCAAGCCGCCGGCCGTGACCGTGGCCGTCGCCCCGCCGCTGCCCGACAACAAGCCGCCGCAGCAGGCCGTCGAGCGCGAGACGGTGACGACGACGACCACCTCCGTCCTGGCGCCGATCGGCTCGGCCAATGCCGCTCCGCTGCCGCCGCCGTCGGTCGCCGCAGCCTTGCCGCCGGCCGAGGGCCTGGTCATCTACAATGAGGAAGATGCCCGCACCATGGCGGACATCGAGCAGCACAGCCGCCGCAAGGGCCGGCTGCGCTCGGTGATGCCGGATTCGCGCTACGACGTGATGCCGGCGACGCTGAAGCGGGAGAACTGGAACCTCTGCGCCCTGACCTTCGACGACGGGCCGCACCGCACGGTCACCCGCCAGGTTCTGGACATCCTGAACCGCGAAGGCGTGCGCGCCACCTATTTCCCGGTCGGCCGCATCGCCGAACGGCAGGGGGATCTGATCCGCGACTTCGTCGCCGGTGGACATGAGATCGGCAACCACAGCCTGACCCATTCCGACCTGCGCAAGATGGACGCCGCCGGCGCCCGCTACGAAATCGCGGAGACCAACCGCATCCTGCGCGAGTTCGGCGCCAACCCGGTGCTGTTCCGCCCGCCCTACGGCCGCTATTCGGACGATCTGCTGACCATCGCGCGAGAGGAGCATATGGGCTCCGTCCTGTGGTCGGTGGACACGCGCGACTGGCAGGTGCGCAACGCCGACAAGATCGTCAGCCAGATCAAGATCGCCGGCATGCCGGGCAACGTCTTCCTGATGCACTCCACCTATCCCAGCACGGCGCAGGCCCTGCCCCGCGTGATCGCAGAACTGAAGGCCAAGGGCTGCGAATTCGTCACCCTGTCGGAATGGCTGGAACGGGCGCGCGTCCTGGCACTGCCGAAGATCGTCAACGCCGGCATGCCCTCGCCGGTGGCCGGAACCCCCACGGACCGCCAGTAAGGGCCTGCGCTCTTACCGAGGGCCCTTACCGGGCGGGCTTGCCGTCCTGCTTCTTGCGGTTCTGGGCGTATTGGCGGATCACCGCATCGACTTCCGTCGGCAGGATCGTCCAGGTGGCGCCGATGGTGTCGCCCTTGATCTCCACCACCGCGACGGTCGCGTTGAAGGTGAATTTTCCGGCTGGATCATCGACCCGCACCGACACCTTGGCGTTCTGACCGACGATCAGCGACCCGTCGAAGCCGCGGGCAACGAAGCCCTTCGGCGTCAGCGACACGATGGGAAAGCTCTTACCGTCGCACTGGATGACGCTGACCGGCATGCGGCCGGCGGGCTTGGCCGCCTTCTTGTCCTTCACCGCGACCTTCAGAAAATCGAAAAGCCCCATCCCGCGCCCCCGGAAAACCGCCCCGGATCACCGGGAGGAAGGGCGAATGCCGCCCTCACCCGCGATTAAACGCGGACATGCTTCTTGGAGCAACGGAAACCTGATCGGGAGAAATCCCAGGGAAACCCGGGGAAGCGCATCAGCGGCGGACGGACTCCTGCATGGCGGCCCAGGCCCGCTGCGCCCGCCTGACGGACAGCAGCGCGAAGGGCAGCAGGGTCACCAGGACCACCGCCATCCCGACCATGACCGACAAGGCCCCCAGCGCATCGGAGGCGGGAAGCCGGGCAACCAGACCGGCCAGAAGATGCAGGATCAGCGCCCCCAGCACCGACACCGCCAGCAGCGGACCGACGACGGCCGGCAGCAGGCCAAGGGTGCCACGCCGCGAGCGCCCGGCAGTGCCGGCCGCAGCGGCATCCTCCGCCGCCCATCCCGACCGGCCCGCCGGGTACGGCATGCCGGCGACGCCCCGCACAACGCTCCGCATTGGCACCTCCGCTCTGGCTGTCTCTCCGCACTCCGTACGGCCGCATTTCGAAGGTCCGCCCGGATTACCGCCAGTCGGGGTACCGAGAGAACCGATGCGGGAACTATAGGATGCTTTCTCCGGCCTGGCTAAAATCCAATACGATTACCCCCTTGTGCAGAGCCCCACCCCTGCCCCGGCCCAAAGCATGGGCATCGAAAGTATAGGTCCGGCCAGCAGGCACGACGGGAGGCATGGCCGCCGGCAAAGCCGACGGTCTCCACAGAGGCTGTGGATAACTGTGTGGGCAAGCCGTGGGCAGTCCCGATTCGCGCTAGGCGATTCAAGGGGGCTACGGTGTTTGCCCAAAAATCAGGCAAATAACGCAAGCGCCTGATTTATAAAAGAAAACCCTGTTTTTTGGCTCTTGGAGCCCTGGCCGCGTGTCAACCGAAATCTGTCACATTCCGCCCGACCCTGCGATTTCACACCCTGTTGTGCCCTGTTGACAACTGCTCCCAAGGGCATTCCACCATCGTTGCGGGTGGGGCGGCCCTGATCGGCCGCCCTATGACCTTCGGAAAGGCGGGGTCTCCGCAACCGCCTGAACCCTTTAGCTCTCCGTCTTCGCCCAGCAGCGCAGAACCTCCGCCACGCTCCAGGCCTGGGAGATGCAGCCGCGCGGGGTGAAAGGCGCCTCGGCGTCGAAGATCTCGCTGATGGTGCCGATGCCGGCCTCGTCCAGATGCGGCAGGAAGCCCTCCAGCAGGCGTCGCGCCCCCGCCTTGTCCTCCGGGTGCAGCTTCAGCCACGCATCGACGTAGGGGCCGATCAGCCAGCCCCAGACGGTGCCCTGGTGATAGGCGGCGTCGCGCGCCCGCAGGTCGCCGAAATACTTCGCCTTGTAGTCGCGGCAGCCCGGCGCCAGCGACCTCAAGCCCACCGGGGTCAGCAGGCGGCTGCGCACCGTCTCCACCACCGGCTCCCACCGCTCGCGCTCCAGGACCGGATGATCCAGCGAGACGGCGAAGATCTGGTTCGGCCGGCAGGCGATGTCGTCGCCATGCTCGCCATCCACCACGTCGAACAGGTGGCCGGCCGACGGGCACCAGAAGCGCGCGTTGAAGGAGGCGTGGGCCTGATCGGCCAACTCGCTCAGCGGACGGGCGGCGGCCTCGCCGTCCTCCTCGCGCAGCCAGCCGGCCATCAGCCGCAGGGCGTTGTGCCACAGCGCGTTGATCTCCACCGCCTTGCCCCGCCGCGGCGTCACCACCCAGTCGTCGACCTTGGCGTCCATCCAGGTCAGCTGGTAGCCCTCCTGCCCCTGGCGCAGCAGCCCGTCCTTCGGGTCGACGCCGATGCCGAACCGGGTGCCGCGGCGGTGGAAGTCGATCACCTCGCGCAGCTTGGGCAGCAGCAGGCGCAGCGTGTCGCGGTCGCCGGTGGCGCCCAGATAGCGGTGCAGCGCGTGGAAGAACCACAGCGTCGCGTCGGCGGTGTGGTACAGCCCGCGGTCCTTGCCGTCGGGGAACATGTTGGGGATCAGGCCGTCGCGGATGTAATGGCCGAAGGTGTGCAGGATCCAGCCCGCCTCCAGATGGCGCCCGGTGGCCAGCGTCAGCCCTTCCAGCGCGATCATGGTGTCGCGGCCCCAGTCGGTGAACCAGTGGTAGCCGGCGATCACCGTCCGCACCTCGTCGCCTTCGGCCCGCGCCCGCATCTGGTCGGCGACACGGCCGGCCGGCACGAACAGGAAGCTGTCGGCGGACAGCACCAGCTCCGCCATCGCCCCTTCGCGCAACGCGGGATGGGCGTTCTGGATGATGCGGCGGCGGCGCTCCGTCTCGAACACCAGCACGTCCGCCGGCGGCAGAGCCTCCAGCCGCCACCAGTCCTCGGTCGCGGCGGCGAAGGTGATGCTCTGGCCCGCCCCGACCTCGCCGCTGAAATAGCCGGGCGTCCACAGCGAGCCGCGCGCCTGATAGCCGCGTTCGTCCTCCACCCGGTAATAGACGTCGCGCCGGATGCCGCCGTCGAGCGTCATCGGGAAATCGCCGCCCTCGATCGCCATGCGCAGCACCGGCAGGTCGGGGCCGGCGGAAACCTCGTAGCGCTGCCCGGCCGCGGTGATGCGATAGGCGCCGGCCAGCGGCCGGTCGACCGCCGATTCCAACGTGCGGAAGGCCATCACCGGCCGCAGGCGCAGCTGCACCGGCGCCTTCGCCTCCATCACCCGGTAGGTGACATGGACGATGTTCTGGCCGTGGGGCAGGACGACCTGCTTCTCGATCACCGCCCCGCCGGCGCGGAAGCGCCAGACCGGCAGCCCTTCCTCCATGCGGAATTCCTGCAGGGCGGCGGTCTGCCCCTCCTCCCCCGCTTCGCCGCCCGCCGGATCGCCACCGGTATCGCGGCAGCTCAGGCGATAGCTGCGGCCGTCGGCGTCGATGACCACGTCGCTCAACTGGCTCAGCATCAGCACGCGGCCGAGCGGGGCCGGCAATGCCGCGATCAGCAGCCCGTGGTAGCGCCGCGTCACCGCTCCCGACACCGACCCGGAGGCATAGCCGCCAAGACCGTTGGCGACCAGCCATTCACGGGTTTCGGCACCTTTCGGACCGGTGTTCAGAACCTCGCGCGACAGGGTGCGGACGAAATCAGCCATGGGGACCTACGCTCAGCTATCGGTTTCCGACCCTTGGGAAACCACGATGACCGGGGTTGTGTTGCCTCCGCTATCGTCGCTTTTCGTCGGAAAATCGCGTGCGGGGGTCAGAACCAGCGCCGCATGGCCGGGCAGCCGCCATGCGCCGTCCGGCTGTTCCACCGCCGCCGTGCCGCAGCCGCCATAGGTCGGCTCCTCGCTGGACCACAGCACCGTCCATGCCCCGTCGAGTGGCGGGGCCAGCAGCGGCTCCGCCAGCGCGCGGAGCGTCAGGTCGCGGCCCAGATTGACCAGGACCAGACGGTCGTCGCCCTCTTCCTCCCCGAAGAAGCGCAGGACGAACGCCTCCTCGCCCAGCACCGCGCCGTCCAGCCCGCCAACGCGCTGGGCGGCGAACACCGGGTCCTCCCGGCGCAGGCGCAGCAGGTCGCGGTGCATCGTCCAGACCGCGGCGTTGACCTCCCGCTCGCGGTGGTCGAGCTTGCAGCGGGTGAAGCTGTCCTCCGCCTGCGGCTTGGGCAGCCCGGTCCGCATCGCCGGCTCGGCGATGCTGGGGAACTGCGCCAGGAACTCCGCCCTGCCCGCCTCGACCAGCTTGGCCAGGTCCGGCTTGTGGTCGGCGAAATAGAGGAAGGGGGCGCCGGCCGCGAACTCCTGCCCCTGGAACAGCATCGGCGTGCCGGGACCAAGCAGGATCAGCGCCGTCATCGCCCGCAACAGCCCCGGCGTGGTCAGCGCATGCAGCCTCAAACCGCGGGCGGAGTTGGCGATCTGGTCGTGGTTCTGCAGGAAATTGACGAAGGCTGGCCGCGGCATGGCGAAGGCGGGCATGCCCCGCCGCTTGCCCTGCCAGCGATACCACTGCCCCTGATAGAGGAAGCCGTGCTTCATCGCCGACACCAACTCCTGCGGCGTGCCGCGATAGTCGGTGTAATAGGCCTCGTTCCTGCCGGTCAGCGCCACCATCGCCGAATGGTGCAGGTCGTCGTTCCAGATGGCGCACAGCCCGCAGCCGCCCTCGTCGGCCGGCTTCACCATGCTGGCGTGCTGCGGCTCGTTCTCCCCCACCAGGATGGTGGCGCGCCCGCCGGCCGCCTTGCGCACGGCGCGGGAGATCTCGGTCAGGATGTGCGGCTCGCCACGGTCTTCGCTGGCGTCATGAATCGACTGGGTGGCGTCCAGCCGCAGCCCGTCCAGATGGTATTCCTCGATCCAGAAGGCGGCGTTGCACAGGAAGAACTCCCGCACCGGCGCGGAGTTGGCGCCGTCGAAGTTGATCGGCTCGCCCCACTCGTTCTTGTGGCGGTCGGTGAAATAATCGTCGGAAAAGCATTTCAGGTAATTGCCGTCCGGGCCAAAGTGGTTGTAGACGACGTCCAGTATGACGGCGAGCCCCAGCCGGTGCGCACCGTCGACGAAACGCCGCATGGCGTCGGCATCGCCATAAAGCCGCGTCGGCGCGAACAGGTTCACCCCGTCATAGCCCCAACCGAAGCAGCCGGGAAACTCCGACACCGGCATGACCTCCAGCACCGTCACGCCGAGGTCGGCCAGCGCCGGCAGCTCCCGCAGCGCTGCGTCCCAGGTCCCTTCCTGCGTGAATGTGCCGATGTGCATCTCGTAGATCACCTGGCCCCGGATGGCGCGGCCCTGCCAGTCCTGATCGGTCCAGGCGAAGCGGTGCGGATCGACCAGTTGCGAGGCCCCATGCGGCCCCTCGGGCTGGAAGCGCGACATCGGGTCGGGATAAAGCATGTCGCCGCCGTCCAGCCGGAAGCGGTAGAGCCCGCCTGCCTCCAGCCCCGGCACGACGCCGGAGAAATAGCCGTTGCCCTCGCCCTCCAGCGCCGTCGCCCGTCCGTCCGGTTCGGCCATAAGCTCCACCCGTCCGGCCTTCGGCGCCCAGACCCGCGCATGGGCGCCGCCGGGCAGCAACTCCACACCGATGGGCCAGCGGCGTTTGACGGTGGCCTGCGCCTGTTCGACAGGCGGTACGGCGGCGGACATCTTCACGGCAGTTGCCCCCGATGAGTGATGCGGATTTGCCTTGCGGGGATGGTCAACAGGGGTGGGGCGGCGTGGTCACGGGTGGGCTGAAAATTGTTTCAGGGGCTAAGGGTTTCGGGGTGGGTATCGGCTTCGGATGCCCCCACCCCGTCCCCTCACACCCGCTCCCCAAAGCTCCGCGCCGCCGCGTCGATCACCAGCGGGTGGGCGCGCAGCGCGGTCAGCGCCGCTTCGACCTTGTCGTCGGTGACCTCCAGCGTCACCAGCACGTCCGAGCGGTCGCCGCGCTCGGCGTCGCGCTCCTCCCGGCCAAGCTGCACGACATCGCCGAAGCGGTCGCGCAGGCTGCCGACGATCTCGGCCTCCACACCCCGGCCGCGTTCGGCGGGATAGGCATAGACCAGTTCCATGGCGGCTCTCCCTTCTCACTCTAGCCTTGCGGGGCGAAGACGACGCGCAGGCAGTCGTCGGCCTTCTCCTTGAACATGCGGTAGGCCTGCGGACCGTCGTCCAGCGGCAGCCGGTGCGTCATCAGATAGGACGGATCGAGGTCACCATTGCGGATGTGCTCGAACAGCCGGTCGGCATAGCGCTGGCCGTTCTGCTGGCCCATGCGGAAGGTCAGACCCTTGTTCATCGCCGCCCCCATCGGGAACTTGTCGATCAGCCCGCCATAGACGCCGACGATCGACAGGGTGCCGCCCTTGCGGCAGCTCTCGATCATCTGGCGCAGCACCGCCGGCCGGTCGGTCTGCAGCCCCACCGCCTGCTTGGCTCGGTCGTACAGGTCCTCCACCGCGTTCGACGCGCTGTCGGCCTCCATGCCGACGGCGTCGATGCAGACGTCGGGACCGCGCCCGCCGGTCATCGCCTGCAGCGCGTCGAAGATGTCGACGCGGCTATAGTCCAGTGTCTCGGCCCCCACCTTCATCTGGGCGGCGCGCAGCCGGTCGGGAAAGCGGTCGATGCCGATCACCCGCTCCGCCCCCAACAGATAGGCGCTGCGGATCGCCATCTGGCCGACGCCGCCGCAGCCCCACACCGCCACCACGTCGCCCGGCTTGATGCCAGCCATGTCGGCGGCCATGTAGCCGGTCGGCACCGCGTCCGACACGAAGACCGCCTTCTCGTCGCTGACTCCCTCCGGCACGCGGAAGGCGTTGAAGTCGGCATAGGGCACACGGATATATTCCGCATGGCTGCCGGCATAGCCGCCGAAGGCATGGCTGTAGCCGAAGATGCCGGCGCCGCAATGGCCGTAGGCGGTGCGGGCATAGTCCGGATTCGGGTTGGAGTTGTCGCACAGCGAGCTTTCGCCGTGCTGGCAATGCCCGCAATGGCCGCAGCCGATGATCGACACGGTGATGACCCGGTCGCCGCGGTTGAGATAGCGGACCTCCGGCCCCTTCTCCACGATCTCGCCGAGGAATTCGTGGCCGATGATGTCGCCGGGCCGCATGGTCGGCACATAGCCGTCGATCAGATGCAGGTCCGACCCGCAGACCGACGACAGCGCCACCTTGACGATCACGTCATGCGGATTGACCAGCACCGGGTCGGGCACCCGCTCCACCCGCAGGTCGTTGGTTCCGTTCCAGCAGAGCGCCTTCATTCCGTCGCCTCCCGGAAAGTACCCGATCCGTTTCCGCGCGGCTGCCGTTCGATGGTCGACAGTTCGCCGGTCTCCACCCGCTGTTTCAGCCGGCGCAGCGCCTCTTCCGCCTGCCCTTCCGGCGTCACGCCCAGCAGCGCCGCCACCTCGGTGGCCGGAACCCGGTAGACCAGCGTCAGCCGCACCTCCGTCCCGCGGTCGCCCGGCGCCGGGCTCAGCATCAGCGAGGCGCGGTGCGGCAGAGCCGTCTCGCCCACCGTGTGCCAGGTCAGCAGCCGGTCCTCGTCGACACGGTCGAGCACGCAACGCCAGCTCGGTCCCTCGCCACCCGAAACGGCTTTGGCGAGCCAGCGGCTTTCGGTGGCCGACAGCACGTCGACCCGCTCCAGCTGCGGCATCAGCTTCGGCAGGTTGGCGAAGTTGCGCCAGAAGCGGAAGACCGCCCCCGGTTCCGAGGCGATGGTGACGACCGCCTGCGTGCGCTCCGGCGTCAGCGACCGGCGGCGGGAGGCCGGGACGCTGCGCCAGGCACCGGGGTTCGGCACGGCACGCAGGGACCGCTCACCCAGGGGCCGCAAGCCCAGCGCGCCGACGGCGAACAGGCCGGCACCGCCCAGCGCCAGCATCGCCCCGCCCCATCCCGACCGCCGCAATCCGATCACGCCCAGCGCGGTGCCGCCCATCATGGCGAGCCAGCGGCCGCCGGTCGCGGCCTCGCCCGAGCCCAGGTCCGACCCCAGGTTTGAAAGAAAAGAGTCCGGCTGCGGCCAGCGGCCCCGCCCGGTCAAACTGTTCGACGCCATCGCCGCTCCTTTCCCGTCTGTGCAAATTCTTCGGCCAAAGCCTTTGGGCCAAAGCCTTTGGACAGAGAACAGCCGGGTTGCGGCTTCGTTTCCTCGCTTGCCTCGGCAAACGGCAACCGCGGGGCGTTCCCGCTGTTAGCATCTTCAGCAGCCAAGATCGGAAGGGAGAAGGGCCGTGCCGCTTCTGGACGCCACCATGGGCATCGCCGACGCCGAAGGCTTTCAGCCGGTGACGCTGGAAACCGACCGTGGCCCGGTCGAGGCCCGCTATTACCCGGTGCCGGGCGGGGAACTGGCGGCGCTGTGGGTCGGCGGGGTCGGCGGCGGCTTCGACACGCCGGCGCGCGGGCTCTATCCCCGGCTGGGCGCCGACCTGACCGCGGACGGCATCGCCTCGTTGCGCCTGCGCTTCCGCGATCCACGCGACCTGGAGGAGGCGGTTTACGACCTGTTGTGCGGGCTGAGCTTCCTCGGCCGCCAGGGCATCCACCATGTGGCGCTGGTCGGCCATTCCTTCGGCGGGGCGGTGGTCATCCAGGCGGCGGCGTCGAACCGCGGCGCCGTCTGCACGGTGGTGACGCTGGCGACCCAGGGCTACGGCACCGACCCGGTGGGCGACCTGTCCTGCCCCATCCTGCTGATCCACGGCGAGGCGGACGAAATCCTGCCGCCCAGCTGCTCCATCCACGTCCACCGCAAGGCGCGCGAGCCGAAGAAGCTGGTCCTGGTCCCCGGCACCGGCCACGCCCTGGACGAGGCGTCGGAGGCGGTCTGCCGCGAGGTGCGCGACTGGCTGAAGGAGAATCTGCTGAGGAAGTAGGGGGCGACGAAGTGTACCGACTGCCCCCTCCCCATCCCTCCCCCGCGTTCCGCGGGAGAGGGGGCAGGATGCTTGTCTGCGTGACGCAAGCGCAAAGCGGCGGCAGTCCCCTCTCCCGCCGAAGGCGGGGGAGGGCTAGGGAGGGGGCACCGAGCGCCCCTCAGCTTTCCTTCGCCTTGTGCGTGTCGCTGATCGGCTGCACGCCGGCCGGCTGTTCCTGCTGCTGTTGAGGTTGCTGCTGCTGGGGCTGCTGCTCCGGCGACGGTTCGCGGCGCGGCGGGCCGGCCTTCACGTCCTGATAGACCGCCTTGGCGATCTCCAGCAGTTCCTCCTTCGACAGGCGGCCGGCCAGCGCATAGGCCAGCGGACCCTCGACCCAATAGAAGGTGGCGACGTCGCCGTTCTGGGTGAAGCTGAAGTTGGACTGGTTGCCGGCCTGGGGAGCCCCAACGAACAGGGTGATCCGCTTGTTGCCGTCGTTGGCATACATATACTGCGCGCCGGCACCGAGATCGGTCGGCAGCGACCGGCCGCCGATCAGCCGGTAGCCGACGCGGCCCAGGTCCGGACCGAACACGTCGCGGCCCATCCGCTTGGACAGCCAGCCGTTCAGCTCGTCCTGATTGTCGGCGCCAAGCTCCACCTGGAACCGTTCGTCGGACGTATAGAAGCGGTGCGCCTGCGTCGCCTCCTGGGCGAAGGTGGCCAGCGTCTGGCGCTGCTGGGCGACCGGGGCCGCGGCCTGCTGGTCGGCGCCACGGCCCATCCAGCCGCCGGCCGCACCGGCGACCACCAGCATCACCGCCGCGGCGAATCGCACCAGCGGGCGGGCATGCCAGGCCGGACGGTTGTCGTTGAAGGCGATGCGACCCTTCAGCCGGTCGGACAGCTCCTGAACCGTGTCGCTCGGCGGCTCGCGCAGGACGGCGTCGAACATCTCGTGCAGCAGCAGCCCCTGGGCGCGGTAATCCTCCGCCCGGCGCGCCGCCTCCGGATCCTCGGCAAGCCATCGCTCCACCGCCAGACGGCGGTTGCCGTCCAGCTGGCCATCCACATAGGCGTGGAGTTCGTCCTCCGTGACCCGTCCAGTCGCTTGATGCGCGTTCATCACTTCACCCGCCGGAGGGTGACGCCACCCTCGTTCGCCAGTTTCGCCCGCACCGCCTCGCGCGCCCTGGAGAGGCGCGACATGACGGTCCCGATCGGTACGCCGAGCATGTCGGCGACCTCGTCATATTTCAGGCCCTCCAGCGCCACCAGAAGCAGCACCTTGCGCTGTTCCTCCGGCAACTCGTCGACCGCGCGCATCATCTCGCGCAGCTCGACACGCTCTTCCTGCCGGGCCGGGCTGACCAGCTTCGATTCGACGTCGGCGACGTCGACCTCCTGCGGCCGGGCGGCCTTGGAACGGACCTGATTGACGTGGACGTTGTGCAGGATGGTGAAAAGCCATGCCCGCAGGTTCGTCCCCGCCTGGAAGCTGTCGGCGCGCGCCACCGCGCGCGTCAGCGCCTCCTGCACCAGATCTTCCGCATCCGCACCGTTGCGCAGCAACGCACGCGCGTAGCGCCGCAAGGACGCGATGTGGACTTCCAGATCGACCCCGAATTTGCTCAACCGCGCACCCGATCCTTACCGGTAACGCCACGGCTCACGCCATGGCCTCCCCCTTCCAGCGAGAGGCCGGACGGGACGACGAGGGCGCCGCAACTCCAGGGCCGGGCCGGCTCACTCGACCCTGCGGCCGAAATGGGGACCCGATGCATATGGGTGCGAACGCGCGCCGCGCATCCTTTATTCCAGACTTTGTCGGGCTTGCAGCAAAATTTGTGCGGTACGGCCACGCTTGTGCCGAAAAGGCTTCAGGCGGACGGCGTAGATGATCGGATGGGATATGCCCACCCTGGAGTTGCCCTGGAAAAATGGAGAGCCCTCGGTCTTCGGCTATGGGGGCAATCATGCGGACGTGGCCCCTGCCGCATCTTTCACCCTTTGGAGACGACCCGCCCGTCGCGCAAGGTCACCGTGACGTCGAAACGGCCGAAGATCGTCTCGTCGTGCGTGACGACCAGGATCGCCGCCTGCTGCTCGATGGCGAGCCGGCGCAGCAGGTCCATCACCATGGCGGCGCGCCCGGAGTCCAGGGCCGCCGTCGGCTCGTCGGCCAGGATGATGCGCGGACGATTGGCGAGCGCGCGGGCGATGGCGACACGCTGCGCCTCGCCGCCCGACAGCCGCGACGGCAGCGTCGCGCTGCGGTGTCCCACCTCCAGATAGTCCAGCAAGGCCCGCGCACGGCGCCGCGCCTCGGCGCCGGGAACGCCGGCAAGGTCGAGCGCGACCGCGACGTTCTCCTCGGCGGTGAGGAACGGCAGCAGGTTGTGGAACTGGAAGATGAAGCCGATCTTCTCCAGCCGCAGCCGGCGCAGGTCGGATCGCAGCCAGCGACCGTCGTAGACCGTCTCGCCGTCGAGATCCAGGCGGCCCCGCGTCGGCTCGACGATGCAGCCGATCAGGTTCAGCAGCGTCGTCTTGCCCGATCCGCTGGGGCCGAGCAGCCCGACCACCTGCCCCGGATAGACCCGCAGGTCGGTGTCCTTCAGCGCATGCACGGCGGTCTCGCCGCGGCCATAGGTCTTGGCGAGTCCCCGAAGCTCGACGAGCGGCGCGGCCATCGCCCTACCCTCCCAGCGCCGTGGCCGGATCGACCTTGAGCGCCAGGCGCACGCCAAGCCCGCTCGCCGCCACGCACAGGACCAGCACCGCCGCGCCCAGCATCAGCGCGTCCTCCGGCAACAGCAGCAGGCGGCGCGGAAAGTGATCCTTGGCGAGCAGAATGAGCAGCGTGCCGGCACCCCAGCCGATGAGCCCCATGGCGAGCGCCTGCTGCACGATCAGGGCGACGATGGTGCGGTCGGGCGCGCCGATGAGCTTGAGCGTGGCGATGGCCTTCACCTTGTCCATGGTCAGCGTGTAGAGGATCAGCGCGATCACCACGGCCGAAACCGCCAGCAGGATCGCCGTGAACAGACCGATCTGCCGGCGCGCCTTTTCGACCACCGATCTCAGCAGCAGCCCTTCCTGGTCCTCCTGCGTCAGCGCCCCGAGGTGTTTCCAGCGCGCCGCGTCGGCCGCGACGCCGGGCGCCGGCACGCCGGGCAGCAGCCGCGCCACCACCGCGTTCACGGTGTCGAGTCCGGCCGGGCGGGCGCCGCGCGCCAATTCGCGCCGGGCGGCGGGCGGGTCCAGTTCGAACTGCAGGCGCTGGCTGTCCTTCAGCGTCAGATGGACCACCGGATCGCCGCCCGACGCGACGATGCCCTCGGTCAGCCCCACCACCTCGTAGGAGTACCGCCCCAGCCGCACCCGCTCGCCGATCTCCAGCCCGGCGCGGCGGTCGGCGAGCATTTCGTAGTGGCTGCGGGTGATCGGCCGCCCGGCGACGAGGCGTTTCGGTTCGCCCGGCCGGCCCGGCTCGTAGCCGACCACGTACAGGCGCAACGTCCGCCCCCGGTGTGCGGTTTCCACCGACTGGAAGGTGAGCGATCCCGCCGCCGCCACCCCGGCCAACCGCGCCACCGCGTCGCGCGTGTCGCCGGGAATGCGCGAGGCCTCGGCAAACGGGCCGCGGGTGCCGGATTCGACGATCCACAGGTCGGCGCCGGGCGCGCGCACCAGGGTCAGCGCCTCGTCCACCAGCCCACGGTAGATGCCGATCATCGACAGCACGACGCCCAGCAGCAGGCTCAGCCCCAGACAGGTCAGCAGAAAGCGGCCGAGGTTGTGGCGGACATCGCGCAGGGCGAGGTTCATGGCGGCGTCCCCAGCGGATCGGCACGCCGGCCCTCGCGCAGGCCGGGCACGGCGGCGACCACCGGCCGCGCGCCATCGGGTAGGCCGCCGGTCACCTCCAACCGGCCGTCCAGCGTGCGCCGGCCGAAACTCAGCGCGCGGCGGGCGAGGCGGTCGTCCTCGACAGTCCACACCGTGCCGCTCCCTCCGTCGAAGCGGTCGATTGCCGTCTGCGGCACCAGCACGGCGCGCGGCAGGCGGCCCACCGCGATGGTCGCCTCGACCTGTTCGGCAAGGTAGACGCGCGGCGGGCAGACCTCGCATTTCAGATAGACTTTCCGCTCCTCGGTGACGCGGTCGCTTTCCAGTTCGATGCGCGTCACGCGCGCCCGAAAGGTCTCGCCGGGATGCGAACGCAACCGCACCGTCGCAACCTGCCCTTCCACGAGGCCGCCGGCCGAGGCCTCGTCGATGTGGACCAGCGCCCAGACGCTGTCCGGGGCGATCAGGGTGAACAGCGGCTCGCCGGGATTGACGGCGGCGCCCAGTTCCTTGTGGCGGACGATCACCAACGCGTCGAACGGAGCGGTCAGCGTGTAGCGGTCGAGCCGCGCGGATTCGTAACGCAGCCGCGCCTCGGAATCGGCAACGGCGGCTTCCGCCACCGCAAGGTCGGACTGCGCCACCGTCAGTTCCGCTTCGGCGACGCGCAGGTCGGCGGCGCTGTCCTCCGCCACCTCCACCGACACGCTGCCCTTGGCCAGCAGTTGCTGCCGTCGTCCGGCGGCCTGCCGGCGCTTGTCGAGCAGTGAATGCGCCTTGAGGATGGTGGCCTCCGCCCTGGCGCGCGCCGCCCGCGCCTGCCCGACGGCGGCCTTGGCCTCGGCAACGCGGGCGTCCTGCTGGCGGGTGTCGAGGCGGGCGAGCACAGCGCCCTGCGGCACGCGGTCGCCGTGGTCGGCGAACAGCTCCGTCAGCGTGCCGGCGACCTCCAGCCCGACCGCCGAGCGCACCCGCGCCTCCACTGTGCCGATGCCGTAGACCTCCAAAGGAACGTCGCCCTCCGCCGCCGCAACCGGCACCGCCAGCGGACGCAGCCACAACGCCCAGGCCCCGCCGGCCAGGGCGCCGAGAATCAGGAGCAGCGCGAGACCGAGCCGCAGCCGACGCATGTCCGGATTCCCTTCGCCCGTTCCCCATTGCGGAAACGATACACCCCGCCACGCACCCGCGTCGGTGAGATAGTCACCGACGCGCCGGGACGAACCGCCGCAGGTCAACCGAAAGGCTGCCCGATCATGTCCGAGGGATGGTGTGTCTTATCCGACGCGATGCACGACGGGGGCGAGGGGGCCGACGGCCTGTCGGAATCGCCTGGAATGCGTGGTGGGCCCGGCCGGATTCGAACCGACGACAACACCGTTATGAGCGGCGCGTTCTAACCGCTGAACTACAGGCCCTACCGCGGGGCGCACTTTGCGACAAAGCTTCGGGGAAATGCAACCCCTCGTTCATCGGTCCGACACGGAAGTCCGAAAACGAAAACGGGGGCCAACCGGCCCCCGCTTCGTCTCAAACCGGAACGCTTCCAATCAGGTATCCAGGAAGCTGCGCAGCTTGCGCGACCGCGACGGGTGCTTCAGCTTGCGCAGCGCCTTCGCCTCGATCTGGCGGATACGCTCGCGGGTCACGTTGAACTGCTGGCCGACCTCTTCCAGAGTGTGGTCGGTGTTCATGCCGATGCCGAAGCGCATGCGCAGCACACGCTCCTCGCGCGGGGTCAGCGAGGCCAGGACACGGGTCGTCGTCTCGCGCAGGTTCGCCTGGATGGCGGCATCGAGCGGCAGGACCGCGTTCTTGTCCTCGATGAAATCGCCGAGATGCGAATCCTCCTCGTCGCCGATCGGCGTTTCGAGGGAGATCGGCTCCTTGGCGATCTTCAGGACCTTGCGGACCTTCTCCAGCGGCATCATCAGACGCTCGGCCAGCTCTTCCGGGGTCGGCTCGCGGCCGATCTCGTGCAGCATCTGGCGGCTGGTGCGGACCAGCTTGTTGATCGTCTCGATCATGTGGACCGGGATGCGGATGGTCCGCGCCTGGTCCGCGATGGAGCGGGTGATGGCCTGTCGAATCCACCAGGTGGCGTAGGTCGAAAACTTGTAGCCGCGCCGGTACTCGAACTTGTCCACCGCCTTCATCAGGCCGATGTTGCCCTCCTGGATCAGGTCCAGGAACTGCAGGCCGCGGTTCGTGTACTTCTTGGCGATGGAGATGACGAGACGCAGGTTGGCCTCGACCATCTCCTTCTTGGCACGGCTCGCTTCCTTCTCGCCCTTCTGGACGGTGGAGACGATGCGGCGGAACTCGTTGATCGGCAGGCGCGCTTCCTCGGCGACGTTGGAGATCGCCTCGCGCGTCTTGCGGATGTCGCCGTCGTACTTCTCCGCGAACTTGCCCCAGGTCTTGGGGTTCAGGCCACGGATGCGCTCCAGCCAGTTCGGGTCCAGCTCGTGGCCGAAATACTGGTTCAGGAAGTCCTCGCGCTTCACCCGGCACTCGGTCGCCATGCGCAGCAGGCGGCCTTCGAAGCCGGTCAGCTTGCGGTTCAGGCCATAGAGCTGCTCGACCAGCTGTTCGATGCGCTGGTTGTTCAGGCGGACGGTGTTCATCAGCTCGACCATTTCGAGCTTCAGCTTGTCGTACTTCTTGTCCGTCTGCTTGGCGACGTCCTCACCGCGCTGCATCGCGCCCATGCGGGCCTCGTGCAGCTTGTGCAGCTTGTCGTAGGTCGCCTTGATGTTCTCGAAGGTCTCGATGACCTGCGGCTTCAGCGCGGCTTCCATCGCGGACAGCGACAGGCTGTTCTCGCCCTCGTCGCCTTCATCGCCCTCTTCGCCCTCGCCTTCGGCGCGCGGCGGACGCGGCTCGTCGCCGTCCTCCTCGGCCGCCGGCGTTTCGGAGGCTGGGGCCGGGGCAGCGGCGGCACCAGGGGCGCCACCGGCTTCGACCACCTCGGCCAGACCTTCCGGAATCTCCTCACCGTCCGGGCCGCCGCCATAGGTGGCGTCCAGATCGATGATGTCGCGCAGCAGCATCTTCCCTTCCATCAGGGAATCATGCCACTCCAGGATGGCGCGGATGGTCAGGGGCGATTCGCAGATCGCGCCGATCATCATCTCGCGGCCGGCCTCGATCCGCTTGGCGATGGCGATTTCGCCTTCGCGCGACAGCAGCTCCACCGAACCCATCTCGCGCAGATACATGCGCACGGGGTCGTCGGTGCGGCCGATGTCGTCGTCGTCGAGATTGCCCGACGAACGGCCTTCGCCCTCGCCTGCCCCCTCGCCGCTGTTCTCCGAATCCTGCTCTTCCGATTCGACGATGTTGATGCCCATTTCGGACAGCATCGCCATCGTGTCTTCGATCTGCTCGGACGAGGACGAATCCTGCGGCAGCGCTGCGTTCAGCTCGTCATAGGTGACATACCCGCGCTCCTTGCCGCGGGCGATCATCTTCTTGACGGCCAAACCCATGCCGTCCATCAGAGGACCGTCTGCGGATTCCTCCCGCGTTTCGGAAACTTCCACGCTGTTCGCAGCTTTCGTGGCCATGCGATCGGTGCCCCCGCATTACCCCAGTGAATAAAGACGAAAGGAGCGCCCGGTCCCGGTTGCCCGGCCCGTCCGCCCCACCCCCAACCATGTATCTACCCAGAACCCGCCATCACAGAAACTGTCATGCGGCCCCGTCCTGTTGCCCTGTGTCCCGTCAACCGATGCCCGATTGGCGACGATTTGAGTCATCAACCGTCAGACATCGTCAAAGTCACTGTCGTCCGCAAAACCCAGACCGGACCTTATGACCTCCTGCTGAAGAGCCACGACCCTCGCGAAGTTGGCCTCGCTGTTGTCACGGGTCAGAGCCGCCTTCGCTTCCCTAAGATCGTCGAGCACCCGCTCGTGATGCAGATGCCGCCACGCAGGCCACCATCCCTTCCTGGCATCCTCCGTAGAGGCATCAGGACGGGCGAAGCCGGCATGGACATAGGTCGACTCGCCTAGCAAAGCACCGACCATGGTCTCATGGCCGGCGGATGACAAGTGGCGACAAAGCGCAGCGGCGTCAAGTGTCGAGTCGCTTCTATCTCCCTTAAGATGTGCTTTGTGCAACAGGTGAGATGAATAAGCGCCAGTTCCATATCCCCGAGAAAGGCACCGAGAAAGCAACCTCAAGACGATTCTCCGTCCGGATTTTTCAACTCCCCCGTACCCATCGTGAACTCCTGTCTCAATGCCTCAATTCTAGAATAATTCTGATTCCCTGGATCGCTGTTAAACGTCCTAAGGGCATCAATCATTTCCGACTTTATTCGCGGGTTTTTAGAGAACTCACAAGCATCTATCAAGCATTCCCTAACAAATCCGACATCACCTCCCTCTTTTGCAAAAGAGGCATACGTATACGTCTTATCAGAGAACAGATTCTCTAATCCCTCATCAAAACCTTTTCCCTCTACAAATCTGATTATTTTTTCCCTTGTAACTTCCGACCCTGACAATACGAACTCCACCAAGCACTCCCTTATTCTAGCGAACTCCTGAGTCTCAAATTCAGCAACAACAAGAACGTCAAAAAAATCATCGATCAGTTCAGGATGATTGATAAGTGACGCCAAAATGATCCGCTCGAATCTTTGGCTAAGGGTTTGCATCTTCAACGGCTTATCGTGCATCAGCTTCGACGTGAGGCGTCCCGGCACTCCCGGCACATGGCGGCGCGGCGCCTCGCCGAAGCGGCCCCCCCGCCCCTGCCCCGGCACCCAGGGGCCGCGATTGTAGCCCTGGCGCACCGGGGCGAAGGCCTCGTCGACGCGGCGGCGCATCTCGGTGCGGTAGAAGCTCTGGACGTCGCGGTCGGCGATGGTGGCGACGCGGGCCTCCAGCGCCGCCTTCACCGCGGCCTTGGCCTCCGGCGTGTCGGTCGGCCGGCCCTCGCTCTCCATCCGCCACAGGGCGTCGGACAGCGGGATGGCCGCCTCCAGCACCGCCCCCATCGCCTTGGCGCCGCTGGCGCGGATCAGGCTGTCGGGGTCCTCGCCCTCCGGCAGGAAGGCGACGCGGGCCGACTGGCCGGGGGCGAGGTGCGGCAAGATACGCTCCACCGCCCGCCACGCCGCGCGCCGGCCGGCATTGTCGCCGTCGAAGCACAGGAAGGGCACCTTCTCCGCCGCCGGGATAAGCTTCCACAGCTCCTGCACCTGCGTCTCGGTCAGCGCGGTGCCCAGCGGCGCCACGGCGCCCTCGAAGCCGGCGCGGACCAGCGCGATCACATCCATATAGCCTTCGGCGACGATCACCGGCTTGCCGTCCGCCGCCGCCTGCCGCGCCCGCGACAGGCCGTAGAGCAGCGTGCCCTTGTGGAAGAGCGGGGTGTCGGCGGTGTTGACGTATTTCGGCCCGTCGCCCTCCAGGATGCGCCCGCCGAAGGCGACCACCTGCCCGCGCCGGTCGGTCACCGGGAACATCACGCGGTTGCGGAAGAAGCTGTAGGGCGCCCGGCCGTCGTCCGGCCGCTTCAGCAGCCCGGCATTGACCATGTCCTCGTCGGAAAAGCCCTGCTTGCCCAGATAGGTGCGCAACGCATTCGAATCGCCGGGCGCGTAGCCCAGCCGGAAGCGGGCGATGGTCTCGCCGTCCAACCCGCGCCGCATGAAATAGTCCAACCCCGGCCGCCCGGCGGACGTGTGCAACTGCTGCTCGAACCAGCGCGCCGCCTGCTCGACGAGATCGTGCAGGGTCTTGCGCCGCTCGTAGCGTTGCCGGTCCTCCTCGGTCGGGCGCGGCACCGGCAAGCCGGCCTCGCCGGCCAAATGCTCGACCGCCTCGGGAAAGCCGAGATTGTCGTGGCGCATGACGAAGCCGATGATGTCGCCATGGGCGCCGCAGCCGAAGCAATGGAAGAAGCCCTTCTGGTCGTTGACGTAGAAGGACGGCGACTTCTCATTGTGAAAGGGACAGGGGGCCTTGTACTCCCGACCGGCGCGGATCAGCCGCAGCCGCTTGGAGACCACTTCCGACAAATTCAGCCGGGTGCGCAGTTCTTCCAGGAATTGGGGCGGGAAAGCCATGGTCGAACGGTCACCGGGGTGGGATGGGCAAAGGGCGCTAGGCTATAGCAGAGGCATAGTATGGGAACCAGCACCGCCGGCCCCAAGGGTGCAGATGGCGCAGGGTGGAGTGCGTCAGTCCGGCTGCCTGACGAGATGCGTCCCGGCATAGAGCGTGCGCAACGGGACCTGATAGCCGATGCTGTCCAGAGTCAGCACCTCGTCCCCGACGATCACCTGCGGACTTTCCGGCCAGTTGCCATCAGCCTGTCGCCGCAGAAGCTCCGCACCGACCCCGGCCGTCCACAGCACCAGGATCTCGCGGACCGACGGCAGCGTGGTGTAGGTCCAGACATTCTCCCACGTCTCGGCCTCGTTGCTGGGCGAGAGGATCTCGATCAGCAGGACCGGGTCGGGCAGCGTGCGCAGGCCCCGTTCATCCGGGGCGCAGGTCACGCCCAGGTCGGGGATGCGCATGTTGTGGCTGGATCGGACGCGGGGTTGCACACCCGGCGCGGTCACGACATGGCAGCCGGGCGCGCGGTCGGCCAGATGGTTGCCGATCAGGCGGGCGACGGTGCTCTGCAGGATACCGTGGGTGATGCTCGCCGGCGCCATGGCGCGCGGTTCGCCGTTCACCAGCTCATAGCGCGTGTCGGTGCCGTCGCCGTTCCAGTCCAGGAACTCCGCGACGGTCATGCCTGAGAAGCTGGATTTGCGGACCGCGACCATTCCACCGTCCTCCTGCCCGTCTGCCGCGCGGGGGATCAGACTTCAGCCTAGCCTGAGTCGCCCCGCGGCGGCCAGCGCCCCTTACTTGCCCGCCCTTACTTGCCCGAAAGCCGCGCCTTCACCAGACCGCCGGCCTTGGCGAAGTCCATTTGGCCGGCATGGCGGGCCTTCAGCTCGGCCATTACCTTGCCCATGTCCTTGATGCTGGAGGCGCCCAGTTCGGCCACGATGGCGTCGATGGCGGCGGCGGACTCCTCCTCGCTCATCTGCTTGGGCAGGAAGCGTTCGATGACCGCGATCTCCTCGCGCTCCTGCTGCGCCAGTTCGGGACGGCCGCCCTGATCGTACAGCCCCGCCGATTCGTTGCGCTGCTTCACCAGGGTCTGCAGCATCGACAGGATCTCCGCCTCGTCGATGCCGTCGGTCACGCCGCGGGTGCGGGCGGCGATGTCGCGGTCCTTCAGGCCTGCGAGGATCATGCGGATGGTGGACACCGCGCGCTGGTCCTTCGCGCGCATCGCATCCTTGAGGCTGTCGTTGAACTGCGTGCGAAGCGTCATGTCCTGTCTTCCTTGGTTCGTCGGGCCGGGATCGAAAGGCTCCGGCCGGACAGCCGACTATTCCGAAAATGGCCGCCGATTTCCATGGCAAAAGCCCCATCCGGCGAATGGACGCCCCGGAACCTTCCGACTTTGTCCGCGGATCAGGGCCGCCTTGCAAAGCTATTGCTGGAAATCCGGCCGCCAATCGTCATATAGGATGTCCGGCCCACCCGATCAGCCCACTCGATCCCACGTCATCGCCCTCCAGGGCGGATATGGGGTGCGAGCGGTTGCGTGTGCGCGCCCGGCGGGACGCTAGGCCGTCGCCGTTCCGCCGATCACCCGATCCGTCGCCGGCCGCGGTTTTTGGGAAGGTTCACAGGAATGACTCTCGCCACTCCCCCCTCCGACAATGCGGTTCACACCGGCGTCCTGGTCCTGGCCGACGGCACGGTGTTCCGCGGCCGAGGCATCGGCGCCACGGGGGATTCGGTGGGCGAGGTGTGCTTCAACACCTCCATGACCGGCTATCAGGAGATCCTGACCGATCCCAGCTATGCCGGCCAGATCATCACCTTCACCTTCCCGCACATCGGCAACACCGGCGCCAACGCCGAAGACATCGAGACGGTCACGCCGGCCGCCCGCGGCCTGATCCTGCGCGCCGACATCACCGACCCGTCGAACTGGCGCGCCACCCGCCACCTGGACGACTGGCTGAAGAGCTACGGCCTCATCGGTCTGGCCGGCGTCGACACCCGCCGCCTGACCCGCCGCATCCGCGACCTGGGCGCGCCCAACGGCGTCGTCGCCCATTCGCCGGACGGCAAGTTCGACATCGAGGCGCTGATCGCCAAGGCCAAGGGCTGGCCAGGTCTGGAAGGCATGGATCTGGCCAAGGACGTGTCCTGCCGCCAGACCTACGACTGGACCGAGGCCGGCTGGACCATCGGCGGCGGCTACGCCACCCAGGACAAGCCGCAGTACCATGTCGTCGCCATCGATTACGGCGCCAAGCGCAACATCCTGCGCTGCCTCGCCGCCGCCGGCTGCAAGGTGACGGTGGTTCCGTCGACCGCCACGGTCGAGGACGTGATGCGCCACCAGCCGGACGGCGTCTTCCTGTCCAACGGCCCCGGCGACCCCGCCGCCACCGGCGAATATGCCGTGCCGACGATCAAGGGCCTGCTCGACACCGGCGTGCCGATGTTCGGCATCTGCCTCGGCCACCAGATGCTGTCGCTGGCGCTGGGCGCCAAGACCACCAAGATGGCGCTGGGCCACCGTGGCGCCAACCATCCGGTCAAGGACCTCGCCTCCGGCCGGGTGGAGATCACCAGCCAGAACCACGGCTTCGTCGTCGTTCCGGAGACCCTGCCGGCCGACGCCGAGGTCACCCATGTCAGCCTGTTCGACGGCACCAACGAGGGCATCCGCCTGAAGGGCAAGCCGGTCTTCTCGGTGCAGTACCACCCGGAAGCCTCGCCTGGCCCGCAGGACAGCCACTATCTGTTCGACCGCTTCGTCCAACTGATCGCCGAGAAGAAGGCGGCCTGACGCTCGACAGGCAGCAAGTCATGGAAAAAAGGGGGAGCCGTTCGCGCGGCTCCCCCTTTTTCTATTTGGCGTAACGGTCCTTGTCAGGGGCCAGCGTCGTGGCGGTCGCCGTGCGTGGCTGGACCCGCTGGATGCCGCCGTAGCAGCTGGTGCCGCCACGCCCGCCGGGCGACCCGGCAGCCTGGCCGTACTGGGTGCAGTCGGCTGTCTGGCCGGCGGCGGTCTGGGTAGCGGTCGGCTTGTCGCCGCCATGCGTCTGGTCACGAGGCTGTGATTTGGAATCGTTCACAGTGGCCTCCTGGAGGTTGCGGACCATATCGATTATGGCCTCTCCTAGATTGCCAACATGGGCAGCGATCAGCGGTTCCAACAGATATGCGTCTTCCGGATTATCCGTTTTCCCACAAGTCTGCACCGTCTGCCCAGCCCGACGGCCCCGCCTGCCCGCTCTGCGGCCGGCCGATGGTGTCGGGCGCCAGCCTGAACGAGCACCACCTGATTCCGCGCACCTATGGCGGCCGGGAAACGGTGACGATGCACCGCATCTGCCATGCGAAGATTCACGCGGTGCTGACCGAACAGCAGCTGCGCGACCACTATCACGAGATCGAGGCCCTGCGCGGCCATCCCGACATCGCCGCGTTCATCCGCTGGGTCCGCCGCAAGCCGCCGGAGTTCATCGACGGGCATGCCACCGACCGGCGGCGGCGCAAGCGCTGACCGCCCTCAGCCCCGCTGCATCGCCCGCCGCGCGGCCGGCTTCGGCAGATACTCGCGGGCCTCGCCGTTGCAGACGCGGCTGACCCGCTCATACTCCTCGACCGTATCGACCTTGGCCTGCCGGCTGTCGCGCTCGCGGCCGAACTCCTGCATGATCCGCCGCATCGCCGATTCGAGCGGACGGCGGATCGCCGCCATCGCCTGGGTCTGGCTGCGCGAACGCACCGGCGCCATCCCGTCGATCACCTGCTCCAGACGGCTGCGGATCTGCGGCATCATCTCGTTCAGCAGCGCCTCGTCCACCGCGACATGGCGCATCTCATGGGCCAGAACCTCGCCATGCAGGCAGGAATTGGCCGGGATCTCGCCGGCGACATGAACGATGCGCTGCTGGAAGCCGAAACTGATGGTCAGCGCGCTGGCCGACGCGCAATAGGTGCCGTCGCCCATCGACTTGAACAGCGCCTGCACCTGCGACTGCTCGCCGTAACGCGCCTGGGTCAGCCCCAGCACATGGCTGTCGGTGGTGCTCACCGGCCCCGGCGTCCGCCCCGGAAGCCGGGTGAGCTGGGCGATCGACAGGCTGTCATCGCGCTTGATCGGCGCCAGCACGGTGTCGAGCGTCAGCTTGGTCGGCGGAAAGCCGCCACAGCCATTGGACTGCGCCGCGGCCGGCATCGCCGCAAGGAAGAGCCCCAAAAGGGAAAGGAACAGGAGGCGAACGGTCATCCCAGCACTGTTACCGGGAAACCGTTCGCCGACAAGAGATATGGAAGGGTGGAGGTCACCCCGCACCCCTTACTTCCCGGCCTTCAGCTGCTCCCGCGTCAGCCAGAACACCTCGCCGAAGCTGTTGGCGGTCTGCAGCCACAGGAAATCCAGGTGCGGATACTCCGCCTCCAGAATCTCGCGGCCGGTGCCGAACTCGCACAGCAGGCCGCCTTCGGGGGTCAGGTGCTTGGGCGCTTCCTTCAGGATGCGGCGGACGATGTCCAGCCCGTCGTCGCCGCCGGCCAGCGCCATTTCCGGCTCGGCGCGGAACTCTGGCGGCAGGGCGTCCATCGATTCGGCGTCGACATAGGGCGGGTTGGTGATGATGACGTCGTACTTGCGCGTCTTCAGCGGGGCGAACAGGTCGCCCTGATGCAGGGTGATGCGGTCCTCGAAGCCGCTGTCGGCGACATTGCGCTTCGCCACCTCCAGCGCGTCGGGCGACAGGTCGACGGCATCCACCTGGGCCTCGGGGAAGATGCGGGCGGCCAGGATGGCGAGGCAGCCGGAACCGGTGCACAGGTCCAGCACCCGCTCCACCGAGGTCGGATCCTCCACCAGCGTGAAGTCGTCGCCGCCGAACAGGTCGGAGAACAGCAGCTCGCCGATGTAGGAGCGGGGAACGATCACCCGCTCGTCCACATAGAAGGGAATGCCCTGGATATAGGCCTTGTTCAGCAGGTAGGGCGCCGGCTTGCGGGTGTCGATGCGGGCATGGAGGATGCCGGCCACCGCCTCGCGCTCCGCCGCGGTCAGCCGGGAGTCCAGATAGGGGTCGAGCTGGTCGACCGGCAGGTGCAGCGTCTCCAGCACCAGGAACACCGCCTCGTCGAAGGCTGTGGTGGTGCCGTGGCCGTAATCCAGATCGACCTCGTTGAAGCGGCTGACGCCGTAGCGCAGGAAATCGCGGATGGTCGACAGCTCGGCGGCGGCTGCGGCGGCGGTGTGCTTGCTGGTCAGCTTGCTGGTCATGGGGCGCTGGCTCCGGTCAGGAACGGGAAAGGGGTCAGAGGATCTCCAGCACCGAATCCGGTGGACGGCCAACGCGGGCGCGGTCGCCCTTAACCACGATCGGGCGTTCGATGGCGGCCGGATTGGCGGACAGGGCGGCGATCAGCGCCTCTCCGTCGAGGTCCTTGGGCAAGCCGGCCTCCGCCGCCTCCTTGGCGCGGGTGATGTCGCGCGGCCCCTTGCCCAGCTTGGCGAGGATGGCCGACAGCTCCGCCGGGCCGGGCGGGGTCTTCAGATACTCGATCACCGTCGGCTCGACACCGCGGGACCGCAGAAGCTCCAGCGTCTCGCGCGATTTGCTGCAGCGGGGGTTGTGATAGATCGTCACGTCGCTCATGCCAGACTTCCTGACCTTGGTTGCTTTCTCGGTTTGAAGAGCGGTCAGACTGATACACCCAACCCGCGTGCCGCGCCAATCCGGCATGCGGAAACGGACGCCGCGGCGCAACATCCCTCAGGTGACAAGGGATGGCTTTGGTATTACTTTGCGCGCTCGCTTTTCCGAAGGCCCGTCCGCGCCCTTATCCCGGTGGGCGGGCCATGCGGAACAGATCCGATGCCCAGATACGGATGCCGGCCGTGACCAAGCTCTCGCTCTCCAAGGACAAGATCAACATCCTCCTTCTGGAAGGTGTCCACGACAACGCCATCGACGAACTGGCCCGCGGCGGCTATGCCTCCGTCGAGCGGCTGCCGCGCGCGCTGGACGAGTCCGAACTGCTGGAGCGCATCGGTTCGGTCCACATCCTGGGCATCCGCTCGCGCACCCAGCTGACCGCCAAGGTGCTGGAGGCGGCGAACAAGCTGATCACCGTCGGCTGCTTCTGCATCGGCACCAATCAGGTCGACCTGAAGGCTGCGCGCCGCCAGGGCGTGCCGGTGTTCAACGCCCCCTATTCCAACACCCGGTCGGTGGCGGAGCTGGTGATCGGCGAGATCATCATGCTGATGCGCGGCATCTTCGAGAAGTCGCAGCTGGTCCATGGCGGCGGCTGGATGAAGTCGGCCAAGGACTCTTACGAGATCCGCGGCAAGACGCTGGGCATCGTCGGCTATGGTCATATCGGCACCCAGGTGTCGATCCTGGCGGAAGCCATGGGCATGCAGGTCCGCTTCTACGACGTCGTGCGCAAGCTGGCTCTCGGCAATGCACGCGCCTGCGACTCGCTGGAGGAACTGCTGTCGGTGTCCGACGTGGTGACCCTGCATGTGCCGGACACCCCGCAGACCCGCAACATGATCGGCGAGCGTGAACTGGCCGCCATGAAGAAGGGCAGCCACCTGATCAACGCCGCCCGCGGGCAGGTGGTGGACATCGAGGCGCTGGCCGCCGCGATGAGCTCCGGCCACGTCCTGGGCGCCGCCATCGACGTCTTCCCGGTCGAACCCGGTTCGGACAAGGACGAGTTCCAGAGCGCGCTGCGCGGCATCAAGACCGCCATCCTGACCCCGCACATCGGCGGTTCGACGATGGAGGCCCAGGCCAACATCGGCACCGAGGTGGCGCAGAAGCTGCTCGAGTATTCGGACAACGGCTCCACCGTCGGCGCGGTCAACTTCCCGCAGGTGGCGCTGCCGGTGCAGGCCGGCTGCACCCGCTTCCTGCACGTCCACGAGAATCGTCCGGGCATCCTGCGCAAGGTGAACGAGGTGTTCTCCGGCCGCGACCTGAACATCGCCGCCCAGTATCTCCAGACCGATCCGGAGCTGGGCTATGTGGTGGTCGACGTCAACGGCGATGTCGACGAACTGGAGGTCGTCAACGACCTGCGCGCCATTGAAGGCACCCTGAAGGCGCGCTTCCTGTTCCCGTCTCAGCGCTGATCGGATAGGGGAAGGGTTCCGGGGGGGCGCGACAGCCTCCCCCCGGGAACCCTTCCCCATGCCGCCCGGTTGTCCCCTCATGATGCTGCGCCGCAGCACCAGCCTTGAGAGGACGACCGCCATGACCGACCGCCACTCCACCATGCTCAAGACCCTGGGCCTCACCGCGCTAGCGCTGGGCGGGCTGGCCGTCGCCAACACCCTGGCGGCACGCGCGGCCGAGCGCCGCTATCCGCCGGAAGGCCGTTTCCTGACCGTCGACGGCGTCCGCCTGCATTACATGGAGGCCGGCGAAGGTCCGCCGGTCGTGCTGCTGCACGGCAACGTCTCCGCCCTCGGCGATTCGCTGGCAAGCGGCCTGTTCCAGCGGCTGGCGCGGACTCACCGGGTGATCGCCTTCGATCGCCCAGGCATGGGCCACAGCGATCGCCCCCATGACCGCGACTGGACACCGGAGGATCAGGCCGACCTGCTGGCCCGGGCCTTCGCCGCCCTGGAGATCGAGAACGCCGTGGTGGTCGGCCATTCCTACGCCACGCTCGTCGCCCTGGCGCTGGCGCTGGACCATCCGCGGACGGTGAAGGGTCTGGTGCTGTTGGCCGGCTATTATTTCCCGACGACGCGGGTCGATACGGTTCTGGTGGCGCCATTGGCGATGCCGGTGCTGGGCGGCCTGCTGCGCCACACCCTGTCGCCGCCGGTCTCCAAGGCAATGATGCCGGGCCTACTGAAGACACTGTTCTCGCCGCGGCCGGTGCCGGACCACCTGACGGAGAGCTTCCCCGCCGCCCTGACGATCCGGCCGGGCCAGTTGCGCGCCAACGCCCAGGACGGCGTCACCATGGTGCCCGCCGCCGAGCGGCTGCAGCACCGCTATGCCGGGGTGACGGTCCCGGTGGCGATCTTCGCCGGGCATTATGACCGGGTCGTCTCGCAGGAGGAACAGAGCGGCCGGCTTCACCATGTCCTGCCCGACAGCACCCTTCATTGGGTGCCGGACTCCGGCCACATGGTGCATTACGCAGACCCGGAGCTGGTGGTGCGCCGGATCGACGAGCTGTCGGCCGAAAAGGCGATGCCGCGGGTCTCCGCTCACAGGTAGCGCCGCATCAGGATGCTGCCGCCCTGGTGCGGCAGGCGGGGATGCCAGGGGATGTCGGCGCGGCCGATCTCCTCGAATCCCTCGCCCGCGTAGAGACGGCGGGCCGGCTCGTTGTCGGCCCAGACATGCAGGGTGACGCGGTCGAAGCCGCCGGTCCGCGCCCGCTCGTAGAACCAGCCGAGCAGCCGCCCGGCGATGCCCTGCCGCCGCAGGTCCGGATCGACCGCCAGCGCCGACAGGAAATAGCTGCCCCAATCCAGCGTTTGGGAAAATTCGGCCATATGGGCGACCCGGTCGGGCGGCAGGCCGCTGTAATCCTCCGTCCGGATCCAGTCGGTGGGATAGCCGTGGGCGACGCCGACCACCTGCCCGTCCAGTTCCGCGACTCCGCTCTGCCGGTGCGACAGCGACCCGCTGCGGCCGGCCAATCCCGGCACCAACATCTCCGCCGCGGTCATTCCCGGCATCAGCCCGTCGAGCAGAAATTCATAGACCCCGCCCCCGGCAATGTCGATCAGCCGCGCCAGCTCCGGGGCGTCGTCGGCATCGGCCGGGCGGATGCGGAGACGGTCGTCAGTCAATGCAGGGCTCACGGCGAGAACCTTCGATCAGGAGAGCGGCCGAATAGAAGAGGCTCTCGCGCCGCCGATTTCCAGCCCCTTTCGTGCGAACCGGCCCGTTCAGCCCCGATCCGCTCAGCCCTGATCGGCGGCGCGGTTCAGGTCGTCGCGCAGCCGCAGCAGCGCATCGCGGAGCGACATCAGTTCCCCGGCCGAACTGCCGGCGGCGGCGGCGATCCGCGTCGGCAGGCATTCGGCCTTGCCGCGCAGAGCCGCCCCTTCGGCGGTCAGGCCGATTCGCACCAGCCGTTCGTCCTGCGGATCGCGGGCGCGGGTGAGAAGCCCCTGCCCCTCCATCCGCTTCAGCAACGGGGTCAGCGTGCCGCTGTCCAACCCCAGCCGCTCGCCCAGCAGCTTCATCGACTGCCCGTCCTGCTCCCACAGCAGCAGCATGATGAGATACTGCGGATAGGTCAGGCCAAGCTGCTCCAGCATCGGGCGATAGACGCGGCTCATCGCCAGATTGGCCGAATAGAGCGCGAAGCACGCCTGGTTGGAGAGCAGAAGCGGATCGTCCTTGTCGGCTGCCATGATGGGTGAACCTTGCAAATGCGGCGCGCCGCCGGGATGCCGCGCGTCGGTCGATCATGCGTCCTGCACAATCGCGCGCAACAGCCCGGCGGCGCAATGCCGAAGGCTTCTCGCCTCAGGCGATGCCCTCAGGCCCGGTCCTTAGGCAACGGTCGTGGTGACCGGAATGTTGCCCTTGGTCGCGTGGCTGTAGGGGCAGACCTTGTGGGCGCGGGCCAGCAGATCCTCGGCCGCAGCCTTGTCCATGCCCGGCAGCGAGACCACGAAATCGACCGTCAGGCCGAAGCCCTCGCCATCGTCGCGGGCGCCGATGCCGACCGTGGCGTTCACCGTCAGATCGGCCGGAACGGCGATCTTGTCACGGTTGCCGACGAACTTGATGGCGCCGATGAAGCAGGCCGAATAGCCGGCGGCGAACAGCTGTTCCGGGTTGGTGGCGCCGCCCTGGCCGCCCAGTTCCTTCGGCGCGGCCAGCGCGACCGATAGCAGTCCATCCTCGCTGACGGCCTTGCCGTCACGGCCACCGGTCGCGGTCACCTTGGTTGAATAGAGGGTCTTCATGGCGTGTGCTCCTTCAGTGAGTTTGGTTTCCGGGGCGGCGGCCTTGCCCGGCGCCCGTCGATCTCGTGGGACTAACTATGACGCGCAATTCGATTGCGCGCAATGTATTTGGCCGTGCGTAATTGAATTGTGCGCAATGCGTCTGACGCATGGCCCATCTTTCGAGCCCCGCCGTAGCGGGAGCACCGGATCGAAGCGCGCGACCGGCTGCACCCGCTGATCGAGCGGGTGACGGTGCGGTTCAGCGGCAGCGACGCTTTGACCCGGTGGACCGTGGACGCGCGCTCCCGCTCAGAAGGCGGCGCGGAGGCCGGCGTAGACGGTGCGCCCCTCACCCGGATAGAAGATCTGGGTGCCGGCGCGGCGGGCGTCCGTGATGGTGCCGATGTCGCTGACGTAGCGCTTGTCCGTCAGGTTGCGCGCGTCGACGAACAGCAGGACCCCGTCCTTCACCTCCATTCCGGTCTGGACCCCCAACAGCGTGTAGCCCGGCGCCCGCAGCGTGTTCGCCTGATCGGCCCACGCGCCCTGCGGCACCCAGTCCACGGTCGGCGTCACGTAGAAGCCGTCCGGCCGCGTGTAGGACAGGGACGTCCGCAGCACGTTCTTCGGCACGCCGGCGATGCTGTTGTTGCCGTATTGCCGGTCGTTGCGGAAGTGGAAGTCGTTGTGGTTCCACACCTGTCCGACGATGAGCTTGTCGCCGGCCGCGGGGCCGGTGATGTCGCTGGCGACCTCGACCTTGACGCCCAGTTCCAGGCCCTGGTGCACGGTGCGGTCGGCATTGAAGGTGGCGGCCGGGATGCTGGGATTGGTGGTGAACTGCAGCATCTCCCCCTTCACCTGGGAGCGGTACAGCGTGGCGTCCCAGGCGAAACGCCCCTTCTGCCCGCGCGTCCCCACCTCCGCCGTCCAGGCGCGCTGCGCCTGCAGCGGCACGAAGGCGGGATTGCCGTTCGCCTGGGTCTGGGTGAGGTCGCTGAAGTCCGGCACGTCCATGCTGCGGGTGACGTCGGCAAAGACCTGCACGTCCGGCAGCGGCTCCCACAACAGGCCGAGCTTGGGGTTGAACCCGTCATAGGTCTGGTCGGAGTTGCGCCGCGGGTTCCAATGGTCGGTGAAGCTGCGCTCGTTGCGCAGCATCTTGGCTCCGGTCATCACCGCCAGGGTGGGCATGACATAGAGCCGGTTTTCGAGGTAACCCTCGTAGTTCCGGGCCTCCTGGCGGGTGTCGGCGGTCTGGGCGCCGCGGCTGCCCTTCACATTGACGAACTGCAGCGCCTTGTTGGTGCCGGCATAGGCCCGCAAGCCGACGGTCAGCTCGTCGCGCAGCCCGCCCACGGTGAAGGAGGTCGTGTAGCGGGTGCCGATGCCGTAGGTCCAGCCATCCTGGTCGACGACCTGGAAGATCGGATGGAACAGCTTCTTGTGAATCCCCCAGCTGTCGATGTCCAGCTGTCCGCCGTCGAGATGGATGGTGGTGCGGTTGGCCAGCCGTTCGGTCCAGGTCATGCGCGACTGGTCGCCAGACAACGCCGCCGCCGCGGCGGAGCGCGGCCGGTTCAAGGCATCGCCCAGGCTCAGCGCACCGGGCAGCTTCTGGTCGACGACATAGGCGCCGGCGTAGAAGCGGGTCTCGACATTCGGGTTGAAGCGGTAGCCGACATTGGCGTTCAGCAGTTCGCCCTGCCCTTCCGAATGGTCGCGATAGCCGTCGGAATGGGCCACGGTGCCGCTGATCAGATAGTCGGCGTCGCCGATCACGCGGGAAACCTGGCCGCTGGCGGTGGCGGCCCCATAGCTGCCCCCCTCCACCCGCAGGACGTTGGGCGCGACGGCGGTGCGGGCGGTCGGCGTCACGAAATTGATGGCGCCGCCGAGGGTCGAGGAGCCGTAAGCCAGCCCGTTCCCGCCGCGGAAGACCTCGGCATAGCGCAGGGCCAGCGGGTCGATCTGGTAGAAGTCGCCGCTGCCGTCGGCGAGGTTGACCGGAATGCCGTCCTGCAGCAGCTCGATCCCCCGCAGATGGTAGCCGCGGGCAATGCCGGAGCCGCGCATCGACAGGCGGACCTCCTGGCCATAGCGGCTTTCGACGAAGACGCCGGGCGTGTCCTTGAGGACGTCGCGCAGATCCTTGGCATGCTGGCCCTTGTAGGCCTCGGCATCGATGAAGCCGACGGAGCCGGCCGTACGGTTCAGGTCGTCGCGCGCCTGCTCGGCGGACGGGGCGGTCGGGGAGCCGGCGCCTTGCGCGTTGATGGTGAGGGTGTCGAGGGTCACCGGGGCTGCCGTTTGCGCGGCGGCCGGAACCGGGGTCAGCACGGTGGTCGTCAGAAGAAGTGCGGCCAACGCGGCGGCACCGCGTCCGATGGATTGGGAACGGGTCACAAAAGCTCTCCCTTGCGGGCCGGCATCACGGGCCGGCCGGTCTCGTCGTTCAGCGGCTGTATCGGCGATGCGACGATCCCGGAGGCGCACGGGCGTTGGGGCGGTGGATGGAAGACCGGCGGCGCGGCGGAGACCCGATGCGGCGGCGCTGCACCAGGCCGTGCCGGTGCGGCAACGGAAGCACGCCGCCGTCGGGGGGAATGGCTGCGGGGACGGCGCAGCAGGTCAGACAATCGGGGCACAGGCGGTGCCCATGGCCCGCATCCGGCTTTGCCGGGCCGTTATAGTCCGGCGCTTCGTCGTGCTGGCACAGCGACTGTTCCGCGACGGCCGCGGCCGCTTCGGCCACCAGCATCGCCACGGCCTGCCTCGGCGCCCAGCACTGCAGCAGAAGCAGCGCCAGGGCGGCGAGGAGGGCGACAAGGCGGAACGGGCGCGGCACCGGGGTCATGACTGGTCCGTCACCGCAACGCGAACTGCACGGGCAGCACGACGTCGAGCCGGTCGCCGGGAAGGTCGTCCGGCATCGGCGGCAAGGGAGCCGCCCGCCCGATCATCACCTCCACCTGACGGTCGAGGCTGTCGAAGCCCGAACCACGCTCGATGCGCCAGGACAGCACGGCACCATCGCGGGCCACGACGAAGCGCAGCAGAACGGTGCCCTCTTCGCGGGCGAGCTGGGCCGCACGCGGATAGGTCTTGTAGCGGGCAAGCCGGGCCTGGAGCCGCGCCAGATAATCGGGCGGCGGCCCCGCGGCGCGAACCGGCGCCGGTTGCGGCGGCGCAATTTGGGTTTGGGACTGGGCCACCGGAGGACGGTCGGCGACGGGTGCCGCGGCAGACGCAACCGGTCGCGGATCCGGGCGAGTTGCCGGGCGCTTGACCGTTTCCGGCGGGCGGGGTTTGACCGCCGGAAACGGGATCGCCGCCACGTCCGGTGCAGCCGCTGGCGGAGGCGGAACCTCCTCGATGGGCGTGGGCTCGGCGACGGCGACCGGTTGGGGGACCGGGTCGGGCAATTGCGGGGACGGTTGCTCGGGCAACGGGTCCGCCGGTGCCTGCTGCTCGGCCTCCTGTACAGCGGCCGGCTCCGGCGGCGATGGATCAGCCGGGGGCGTCACCTCCGCCGGAGGCTCGGGATCGGGCTGCCGGAGGTCGAGGTCGATCAGAACCGCGGCCGGAGCCGGCGGCACGGGATCATAGCGCGCAGCCAGAAGCGCCAGCACCCCGACATGCAGGGCGATCGAGAGGGCCCGCGCCCAATGGCGTCCTGCCCGGCGCATGGTCGGGGGGCGCACGGTCAGGGCGCCTTCTTCGCGGCAGGGGCCAGCCCCTCCGCCATCAGCGACACCCGGGCGAAGCCGGCCTGGCTGACCTGCCCCATGACCTCCATCACCCGGCCATAGCTCAGCGCGCGGTCCCCCCGCACATAGACGACCGTGTCGGGGGCCTCCCGCGCCAGGGCCGCCAGCCGCGCCGGCAGATCGGCCGGCGCCATCTCCTCCTGGCCCAGGAAGACGCGGCCGTCCTGGTCGATGCTGACCTGGACGGGATCGCGCGGCTGGCTGAGTTTCTGGGCGGTTGTCTTCGGCAACTGCACCGGCACGCCGGCCGTCATCAGGGGTGCGGCCACCATGAAGATGACCAGCAGGACCAGCATCACGTCGATGAAGGGCGTGACGTTGATCTCGGCGACCGGACGGTAGGAGAACTCGTCCCCCGCCCGGTTCTCCGCAGGTGTCATCCCCATCACTCGGCCGCCACGCGATGGGGCAGGCTGCGGCTGCGCACCGCCTGTCCGGCAAGGCGGCCGATGGCGACCGACAGGCGCTGCGACAGCCGGCCGAGACCGCTGGTCAGCGCGTTGTAGGCGACCACCGCCGGGATGGCGGCGACCAGACCGATGGCGGTGGCGAACAATGCCTCGGCGATGCCCGGCGCCACCACGGCAAGGCTGGTGTCGTTCGCCCCGGCGATCGCGACGAAGCTGCGCATGATGCCCCACACCGTCCCGAACAGCCCGATGAAGGGAGCGGAGGAGCCGACGGTGGCGAGCACCGGCAGATGGCCGTCGAGACGGCGCAGTTCCTCGGACATGGCGGTGCGCATGGCACGCTCCAGCCGCTCGCGCTGCTCGGCCCGGCTCTCGCCCGGATCGAAATCGTGCCACTCGTGCCGCCCGGCGGCGGCGATGGCGGCGGGCAGCCCGGAGAAGACGGTGTCGAGACCGCCTCCGCCGGCGACCGCCGCCTCGAAGGCGCGGGCCTGCGCCTTAGCGCGGGCGAGCGCCATGGATTTTTCCAGAATGATCGCCCAGCACGCCATCGACGCGGCGAGCAGCAGGATCATCACACCCTTCACCACCGGATCGGCGGCAAGGAACAGGCCCACGATCGAGAAATCATGGTCTGGCATGAACCCCTCCCATAGATGCGCCGCAGCGGTCAGTGACCGGATGTCGGGGCGGTCAGGGTCAGGCCGGGGGCCGGTTCGGGGAGGTCGGCGGGCGTCTTGCCGGGCTCCGGAATCTCGATCCAGCGGGCCACGCCGGAACCGCATTCCTGCACCACCGGGAAATACAGCACCGTGCCGGCGGGCTGCTTGGGCAGCACGGCCTGGAAGACGAATTCGTCATACCAGGCGTCGGGCAGCGAACCGCCACTCCAGGCGATCTCGGTGACGCCGTGGGTGATGGTGCGGCCGTGCGACTGGTAAGGCTGGGCGTATTCGCCGTCCTTGGTGGTCAGCGTCCAGCCGGGCTTCGGCATCGGCTTGGCGGCGACGACGCCGGCCGGCAGCCGGACGCGGACAGCGGTGGTGGCGGCGCCGCCGCAGCCGTGCGGCACCTTGACGACGGCCTTGTAATAGCTGCCGGCCGGGGCCTCGCGGGTTTCCAGGGTGACATGCGCGGACGCGGTGCCGGCCGTTGCGGCAAGGCACAGGAACCCGGCGCCCAGCGCCAGGGCTTGAATACGGTTCATGATGAGAGTTTCCGGACAGGAGATCGGGTGGGCGCACGCGCGGCGCGCCCAGTTGACGGCGATCAGACCTGTGCGGTGCCCGGCGGCGCCCGTGGATGGAGGCACGTCAGGAAGAGCAGGCGCGGACGGACGCCGGCCTCCTGCGGCTGCGCGGCCGCGTAATGATCGGTGGGGACCGGAAGCTTGCCGCCCGGTTCCGTAATCAGGCCATGGGTGCCGAGCGCCAGACAGAACGGACAAACAGCCCCGTGATCGTCGCCCCCGGCGGGAGCCTGCGGGCTGTGCGCCGCCCCCGTCGGCATCTGCATCCCGGACCCGGCGCCAAGCTCCGGCTCGCCGCTTTCCTGGTGGCAGTCATGTGCCGCCGCGGCCTCGACCGCGTTTCCGATCCGGTAGCCGGCGGCGCGGGCCGCCATGGCGAAATCCGGAACGATGGTCTGCACCAGAATGGCCAGGATCGCCAGCCACGCCAGAACCCGCCGCCGACCGCCAAGCCCCGAGCAACCGCAAAGAGCGGTCGGTCGGCAAGAGGCTGGAGGGAGGCGGCGGGACATTCGACGCGACGGCTCGGCATTGGCTGTTGTGCGGGCAGAGGTATCAGGATCGGTCGCGTCCGGACTTGTCCGAGATCAAGCGAGGATCAATCCGACGTAGAAACCTGCCCCGCAGCCATTATCTCGGGGAGCATGGCTAAATCGTCTCACCCTTGTCGAACGGCTTGACTGGAGGATGCCGCGCGTGAACGTTGGTTCCGGCCTTCCGCAACAGCTGGCTGCCCTCATATGGCTCGTCGCCGGACAGTCCGAAGCATGCGGGCGTCACGCTGATCGAGCCCCAACTGTACTGACATCCGGCACCAGCCGGGGTGATTGGGCTGCATGCCGACCGCGGCGATGACCGCACCGCATGCAGCCCCTCGACCATGCCCCCTACCAGAGCGAGGCATCCTCATGCGTCCCGGCCTCCGTCGTATGACCGGCATTCTTCCAATCGTGGTTTTGGCCGTGCTGATCCTCGCAGCCTTCCCGCCGAGCGGCTGGGCCCATGCGGTCCTGATGGAGTCGGTGCCGGCCGAAGGTGCCAGCCTCGACACCGCGCCGGCAAGCTTGACGCTGAGCTTCAATGAACCCGTCACGCCCGTCCGTATCCAGTTGCTCGACCAGCAGGGACGGGACATGGCCGAGCAGCAAAGCGCGGTGACGGAGAACGACAGCGTCCGCCTCGCCCTGCCGCCGGGATTGCCGAACGGCCTCTATGTCGCCAGCTATCGCGTCACCTCGGCGGATGGGCATCCCGTCGCCGGGTCCTTCACGTTCGGGATCGGCGTGGCGCCGTCATCGACGGCCAGTTCCCCTCCGCTGGACGACCCGTCCCGTGCCGCCGCCCTGGCCGGCCTGCTGTTGCGGACCTTGCATTACGCCACCCTGCTGGCCGGTACAGGCGGTGGCCTGTTCCTGGTGCTGGTGACGGGACGCTGGGCGACGCTCAACGACCGGCTGAAGCCTTTTCTGTGCCTGATGCTGCTGGCGGCAGGCCTGTCGGCGACGCTGCTGGTGGGGGTGACCGGGGTGACGCTGGCAGGTCAACCCCTCGCCGCCCTGCTGACCGGAAGCCCCTGGACCACCGGAGCGGCGAGCAGCGTCGGCCTCAGCGCCGGAGTCGCTCTGCTCGCCCTGCTCTGCTCGGCCTCTGGCTTGGCATTGGAGTTCCGTCCCGCGGTCGGGCAGGCGCTGCTGGTGACGGGGGCACTGCTGGGGGCCGCCTCGCTGGCCGTCACCGGCCATGCGGCCACCGCCTCTCCCCGATGGCTGAGCGCGCCGCTCGTCGGTTTGCATGGGCTGATGGCAGCCTACTGGGTCGGGGCGTTCTGGCCGTTGACGATGGCATTGCGCCTGGAGTCGCCGGTTGTCGCCGCAAGGCTGACCCGCCGATTCTCGCGCCTGGCCGTCGGTGCCGTGGCCATCCTGGCCGGCGCCGGCATGGTACTGTCCGCGATCCAGCTCCGCTCCTTCCAGGCGATCCTGTCCAGCAGCTATGGCTGGGTGTGGGCCGGCAAGATGGTGGCTGTCCTGTTGCTGCTCGGACTGGCGGCGTGGAACAGGCAGTCCCTGAGCCCGGCCCTCGACGGAGATGGAGACCGGGGTGGCGACCACGCCGTCAGGGCATTGCGGCGGAGCATCGTCCTGGAGATGGCGGCGGCCGGCGCTGCCCTGCTGCTGACAGCGGCCTTCGCCCTGACGCCCCCGCCCCGCGCATTGAGCGCAGCCGAGGAAAAGCCACCGGCCGGATTTTCCACCCTTGCGGTGAAAGGAGGTCTCGTCGCCATCATCGACGTTGTTCCGGCGAAGCCGGGAAGCAACGGCGTTCGGCTCCATCTTCAGGATGAGGATGGCAAGCCGGTTTCCACCCGTGAGGTGACGATGAACTGGGAGCTTTCGGCAGCGGGTGTGGCCCCTCTGCGGCGTACCCTGACAACCTACGGCCCTGGCTTCTACGGAGTCGACGACATGACTCTGCCGCTTGCTGGTCGATGGTCGTTGCGCCTTGAAGTGCTGATCGACGATTTCGACAAGCGGACGTTCCAAACCGAGGTGTCGATCGGTGAGGCGCCGGTGAACATCGAAACGGCCAAGTGACGGCATTCGAAGAGTGAGGAACAGGGCGTTTTGGCGATGAATGATCACCGCCGGTCCTGCTGGCTCCTCGGTTGCAGGATCTCGCCTCGATGGAGATGCGCTGCGCCCGGTTGAGCATGCATCGCACGAATCTGTTCGGTTACGTTGAGTTCCACACGGCGCCGAAAGATGACGCATCGGCAACCGATGACGCGGGCAAAGAAAAAGCCCTGGAACCATTAGGTTCCAAGGCTTTTTTCAATCCCTCCGGAACTGGTCGGAGCGACAGGATTCGAACCTGCGACCCCCAGACCCCCAGTCTGATGCGCTACCAGGCTGCGCTACGCTCCGTCAACTTCACCGCAGTGCTTGCGGCTTGGCTCCGGAAGGGAACGGGACTATAGCCGCGGGCTTTTGCCGATGCAACATCTCCCGTGATGATTTTTCAGCTTTTTTTGCTCCCCATTTCGGACAGTCGGGACAGCACCGATCGCAGCGATTTCAACTCGTCCAGCACCATGGTGATCTCGTGACGCACGGCATCGGACAGGGGCGGATGATCGGCTCCGCCCTCCCCGACGTCGTCGGACTCGTCCCCGGCGAAAGCCTCGGCATCCGCCGCGTCGCCGCCATCATCCGTATCTTCCGGCAGCGGCGGCGTCGGGTCGGCCATCCGCCCTTCCTTCAACAGGCGCTGAACGCCCTTGATGGTATAACGGTCCTCATACAGCAGCGCCTGGATGCGCCGCAGAAGCTCGACATCCTCCGGCCGGTAATAGCGTCGGCCGCCGCCGCGCTTCAGCGGGCGGATCTGGGGAAACTTCGTCTCCCAGAACCGCAGCACATGCTGAGGCACGTTGAGGTCAGTCGACACCTCGCTGATGGTGCGATAGGCCGTGGCGGATTTCATGACCGGATCAGGCCGCCATCCGACAACAATCGGGGGCGGCAGTCCGTGGGACGGCACGACATGGCGATGGGCAGGGCTTCCGGATCATCATCGGAAACGGCCGGCGTCAGGACAGCGCCCGCGCGGGCGTCGGCGCCCCACCCTCCTGAACGTCGTTGATGCGGTTCTTCAGCACATGGCTGGCGCGGAAGACCAGAACGCGGCGCGGCAGGATCGGCACCTCTTCCCCGGTCTTGGGGTTGCGGCCGATTCGCTCGCCCTTCTGGCGGACCTGAAAGCTGCCGAAGGACGAGATCTTCACCATCTCCCCCCGGGCGAGCGCATCGGAAATCTCGTCCAGGACGGTTTCGACCAGATCGGCCGATTCATTGCGCGAAAGACCGACCTCCTGATAGACGGCTTCGCTCAATTGCGCGCGCGTGACGGTGTTTTGCGACATTGTTCGACCTCCCCCCGCAACCATTGCGAAGACGGTAATCCGGGGGAAGAAGGTCCGTCAATTCAAAAGCTTGGCAGGCGCAAACGGCCCGGCCGAAGTCCGGCCGGGGTTGCAGCGCAGCATGCTGACGGGGAAATGGGGAAGGAGCGCCGGCGGCTTACCAGCGGACCAGCGCCGAACCCCAGGTCAGGCCGCCGCCGATGGCTTCCATCAAGATCAGGTCGCCGCGCTTGATGCGGCCGTCGGCAACCGCCTCGCCCAGCGCCAGCGGGATCGACGCGGCCGAGGTGTTGCCATGGCGGTCCACCGTCAGCACCACCTTTTCCGGCGACAGCTTCATCTTGCGGGCCAGCCCGTCGATGATGCGGCGGTTCGCCTGGTGCGGCACCATCCAGTCGATGTCGGTCGACTCGAGGCCGTTGGCGACCAGAGCCTCCTCCACCACCGCCGACAGCTTGGACACGGCATGGCGGAAGATTTCCTGCCCGTGCATGCGGACATGGCCGATGGTGCCGGTGGACGACGCGCCGCCGTCGACATAGAGCAGGTCGTACTGGCTGCCGTCGGAATGCAGGTGGGTGGACAGCACGCCGCGGTCGGACGAATCGCCCTTGCCCTCATAGGCGTCCAGAACGATGGCGCCGGCGCCGTCGCCGAACAGCACGCAGGTGGTGCGGTCGTTCCAGTCGAGCAGGCGGGAGAAGGTCTCCGCCCCGATCACCAGGGCGCGGCGCGCCTGACCGTTGCGCAGGAAATTGTCGGCCACCGACATGGCATAGACGAATCCGGCGCACACCGCCTGGATGTCCATGGCGAAGCCCTTGGTCCCCAACGCCGCCTGCACCTTGGTCGCCGTTGCCGGGAAGGTGTTGTCGGGCGTGGTGGTGGCCAGGATGATGCAGTCGATGCTGGAAGCCGGCACGCCGGCATGCTCCAGCGCGCGGGTCGCCGCGGCGATGGCGAGGTCGGAGGTCTTCTCCCCCTCCGCGGCGATGTGGCGCGACTTGATGCCGGTGCGCTGGACGATCCACTCGTCCGACGTGTCGACCCGCTGTTCCAGATCTTGGTTGGTGACGACGTTGGACGGCAGGAAGATACCGCAACCCAGAACTCGGGAACGCATGACCATTGTTCAGCCCGCCGCCGCCTTCGTGTCGGGAAGAGGGTTCGCGTCGGCTATGCGCCCCATCTCTTCCTTGATGCGTTCGTTGAAGCCGTGCGTCGCCAGATTGACAGCGACCGCGACGGCGTTGGCGAAGCCGACCGCGTCGGTGCCGCCATGGCTCTTCACGCAGACGCCGCGCAGGCCCAGGAACATCGCGCCGTTGTAGCGGCGCGGGTCGATCCGCTCGCGGAAGCGCTTGAAGGCGCCGCGTGCCAGCAGATAGCCGATCCGTGCCAGGAACGACGTCGCGAAGGTCCGGCGCAGGAATTCGGAGAACAGCTTGGCCGTGCCCTCCGCCGTCTTCAGCGCGACATTGCCGGTGAAGCCGTCGGTGACGATGACGTCGACCGTTCCCAACCCGATGTCCGTGCCTTCGACGAAGCCATGGAAGCGGCCGGGCAGCGGCATGTCGCGCAGGCTGGCCGCCGCGGCACGCACCACCTCGTTGCCCTTCATGTCCTCCGACCCGATGTTCAGCACACCGATCGACGGCTCCGGAAGGCCCAGGATGGCGCGCGCGAAGACGGCCCCCATCACGGCGAACTGGACAAGATTTTCCGGCTGGCATTCGGCGTTGGCGCCGAGGTCCAGCATCACGCTCTCGCCCCGTTGCGTCGGGAAGAAGGAGGCCATCGCCGGCCGGTCGATGCCCGGCAGCGTCTTCAGCACGAACTTGGCCATCGCCATCAAGGCGCCGGTGTTGCCGGCCGACACCACGCAGGCAGCCTCGCCCGCCGCGACGGCGTCGATGGCAAGCCGCATGCTGGACTGGCGACCGGCGCGCAACGCCACTGCCGGCTTGGCGTCACCGGCCACGAAGTCGGCGGTGTGGCGGATTTCCGCCACTGCCTTCAACGCAGGCCGCTGGTTCAGCAGCGGTTCAAGCCGCTGCTGGTCGCCATACAGCAGAAAGCGCACGTCGGGATGGCGCTCCCGCGCGATGTCCGCCCCGGCAATGACCATGTCGGGGCCGTGATCGCCACCCATGGCATCCAGGGCGATGGTCAGGCGCTGGCTCACCGCGAACAGGCTCCCCGGCTTGGACCCCGGCAGGGGCGACCAGCGCCCCCGGTCATCGGGACCTCAGACAACGCGATCCGGATCAAGCGGCCGCGGTGCCGCTCTGAACCACTTCACGCTGGTCGTAATGGCCGCAAGACCCGCAGACGTGGTGCGGACGCTTCAGCTCGCCGCAGTTCGGGCATTCGTTGTACGCCGAGGTCGGCAGAGCGTGGTGCGAACGCCGCATGTTGCGCCGCGACTTGGAGGTCTTCTTCTTCGGAACAGCCATGACCGTAAACTCTCTTCATTGGAAAGGGCGGCCCGAACAGGGGCCGCCCAGCGCGAGCGGCATTCAATAAGGCAAATGCCCCCAAAGGGCAAGCCCGAACAACCCCCATTTCGCAACCCCGCGCCGCTCATTGGTGGGGGTGGAAATGCCGGCCCTTATACAAGGCGCGGCGGGGAAAGCAACAGCCGGATCAGTTGCGCGACTTCAACTGCTGCAGGACGGCGAATGGATTGGGCTTTTCAGGCTCCGCAGCCACCTCTTCCTCCGCCGTCTCCTCGCCCTCATGCTCGCGATAGTCCTCGAATTCCACGCCCTCGGCATGAGGATAGGGGTCGAGACCGAGCGACAGGTGCTGCGCCGTCAACTCGCCGATGTCGATTCGGTTGTTCTCCATCGGCTCGGGAATGTCCTCGTCCGACAGGGACGGATCGAAATCGACCTCCAGTCCCTGGTCCTCGATCATTGACGGCGGGGCGAACAGCGCATCGAAGCTCTCGCTGACATGGGCGGGCACCGGCTCCAGCGTGACGACGCAGGTCTGCACCACGTCGGCCTCCAGTTGGCCGGAGACGCGGATCATCTGGCCGCCGCGCACCGCGCGCAGTTTCACCGTGGCGGTCAGGCTGCCGATCGACTCCAGCTCCAGCCGTTCGGCCAGCGCCTTGCGCTCCGTCTCCGTCGCTTCGATGGTCTCGGTCACGTCGGCGCGGCGCACCGCGTCGGCAGGGACGATGCGCGAGAATTCTGGGGCCGGCAGGGCACCGTTGGCAGGGCTCATGGCGAAAGACTCTCTGATCGAAAACCGAAACGGCCGGCGCGACGGGCGACCGGCATCTTCTGAGTCACATGCAGCCGCCGGACCGGAAAGGCAAGCCCTCACGCATCACCCCGGGCATCGCTCCAGGCATCACCCCGGGCATCGGCCGCCCGGCTGCGGGCGATTCATCGCTCACCTTATATAGTGCAACGCTCACGCCGGCACCGGGGCGAAGCGGACCTCCCCCCGCATCAGCGACTCCAGCGGCTGGGCGTCGAGCGCCGCGGCGCAGGCGCGGACATAGGTGGCCATGGTCGCCAGCGTCCCGTCCGGCACCGGGTCCACCGTGCCGTAGAGGTTGTTGTCGAGCGCCACCTCCAGCCTGCCGTGGTCGGAGTCGGCCAGCGCCTCGTCATAGGCGCGGATTCGCCCGGCCATGCCGCGGGCCATCGTCTTGACCCGCCGGGCGATGCCGCTGTCGCCGACCCCCATCTCCAGCAGCGACTTCTCGAAATCGTCGACCATCGTCTCATAGAGGCGCTGCGACAGTTTGCCCGCCTCCGCGCCCTGCCCCTTCAGCCGGCGCATCACCAGCAGCAGATGCAGCGCCACCATCTCGAACCGCCCGTCGAGCGTGTCGGGCACGGCGAGCGCACCGTAGAAGGCCGGCTCGCGGGCGCGGCGGACGATGGCGGTGAACAGCCCACCCACCGCCGTGGCGTTGCGGGCACGCGCACCGCCGCCGATACCGGACATCAAAGGGGCCAGCAGACGGCCGATAAAGCTTCCTGACACGAACGGCAGCCCTTCCCCGACTCGGAGTCTCGTTGACAGGGCGAAGCAGCCGGTGCGATTGTCCTGCCCGGAGACTGTCCACAGCCGTGGACGGCCTCTCTGCCCCGCCGGCTCCATCATAGCCCGAGCACCATGACCAGATCGAACTTTTCCGCCCCCCGTACCGTCATTCGCACCGCCCTGCTGGGCAGCGTCCTGCTCGCCGGCCTTGCCGCGACCGGCTGCTCCCCCGTCGTCGCCACCCGCGGCAACCTGACGGACCCGCAGCAGGTGGCAGAGCTGCAGCCGGGCCAGAGCCGGCGCGACGACGTCGCCGCGGTGCTGGGCACGCCGACCTCGGTCGGCACCTTCGATCCGAACGTCTGGTACTATATCGGCCAGAAGACCGAGAAGACCGCCTTCTTCGAGCCGGAAGTGACCGAGCGCCGCGTCGTCGTCGCCCATTTCGACGACAGCGGCGTCCTGCGCGAGATCAAGACGCTCGACAAGTCGGCAGGCCAGGACGTCGATCTGGTGGAGCGCACCACCCCCACGGCTGGCCGCGAGATGGGCTTCCTGGAACAGATGATGGGCAACGTCGGCCGCTTCTCCGCCAAGGACACCAAGGGCAAGGGCCCCGGCAGCTGATCGCTTAGCCGATAGCCTGGCCTTCCGTGCCCGTTCAGCCCGATACTGACACCGACCTGCGCCACATGCGCGCCGCCCTGTCGCTCGCCGCGCGCGGGCTGGGGCGGACTTGGCCGAATCCGGCGGTCGGCTGCGTTCTGGTCCGCGACGGCGTCGTCATCGGCCGCGGCTGGACCCAGCCCGGCGGCCGGCCGCATGCCGAGACGGAGGCGCTGGCCCGCGCCCGCAGCCTCTCCGGCGGAGCAGTCGGCGCCACCGCCTACGTCACGCTCGAACCCTGCAATCACTATGGCAAGACGCCGCCCTGTGCCCTGGCGCTGGTGGAGGCGAAGGTGGCGCGCGTCGTCGTCGCCTGCCAGGACCCCGACCCGCGGGTTGCCGGCGGCGGTCTGGCCCGGTTGCGCGACGCCGGCATCGAGGTGACCACCGGGGTTTGCGAGGCCGAAGCGCTCGCCCTGAACGAGGGCTTCTTCAACCGCATCACGCTGGGCCGTCCGCTGGTCACGCTGAAGATCGCCAGCACGCTCGACGGCCGCATCGCCACCGCCACCGGCGAGTCGCAGTGGATCACCGGCCCGACCGCCCGTGCCTGGGGCCACCGGCTGCGCGCCAGCCACGACGCCATCCTGGTCGGCATTGGCACCGCGCTGGCCGACGATCCCGAACTGACCTGCCGCCTTCCCGGCCTGGAAGACCGCAGCCCGGTCCGCGTGGTGGTGGACAGCGGCCTGCGCTTGCCGCCGACGGCGAAACTCGCCACCGGTGCCGGCCGCATCCCGACCTGGGTCCTCACCGGCCCCTCCCCCGACACCGCCCGCACCGAGGCGCTGACCGCGCTCGGCGTCGAGGTGATCCCGGTCGCCACTGGTATTGATGATCGCGTCGATCCAGCCGCCGCAATGGCCGCCCTCGCCTTCCGCGGCATCACCCGCGTGCTGGTGGAGGGCGGAGCGTCCATCGCCGGCGCCCTGCTCGGCGCCGGTCTGGTCGACCGGCTGGAGTGGTTCCGCGCCGCGTCGCTGATCGGCGGCGACGGGCTGCCGGCGGTCGCCGGATTCGGAGTCGAGGCACTGACCGCCATGGCGCGCTTCGAACGCACCGCCGTCCGCAACGCCGGCGCCGATCTGGCCGAAAGCTACCGCCGGATCCCCGCCAAGGCATCGGTCTAGCCGACGCAACAGACCGTTGCGCCGCCCGCGGTGTCGCGCGCGCTTCCCCTGGCCGCGAAACCTGCTAAATTCCCCGCCATGTTCACCGGAATCATCACCGATGTCGGGCGCGTCCAGGCCGTGGAGCGGCAGGGCGACACCCGGTTCACCATCGAGACCGCCTTCGACACGGAGACGATCGCGATCGGGGCGTCCATCGCCCACAACGGCGTCTGTCTGACGGTCATCGAAAAGGGGCCGGGGACCTACGTCATCCAGGCGTCGGGGGAGACCCTGTCGAAGACGACGCTCGGCGGGTGGGAACCCGACACGCGCGTCAACCTGGAACGCGCGTTGAAGGTCGGCGACGAGCTGGGCGGCCACATCGTGTCCGGCCATGTCGACGGCGTCGGCCGGCTGCTGTCGATCCGCCCCGACGGCGAATCGCTGCGCCTGACCTTCGAGGCGCCGGCGAACCTCGCCAAATACATCGCGCCGAAGGGCTCGGTCGCCATCGACGGCGTGTCGCTGACCGTCAACGAGGTCGAGGGCAACCGCTTCGGCGTCAACATCATCCCCCACACCCAGACCGCCACCACATTCGGCGGGCTGAAGGAGGGCGATCCGGTCAATCTCGAAATCGATATGCTGGCGCGCTATGTCGCCCGGCTCGCGGGGCAGGAATGACGTCCGAGTTTCACAAGTACCTGTCGACGGCCGAAGAGATCATCGAAGAGGCGCGTCAGGGCAGAATGTTCATCCTGGTCGACGACGAGGACCGGGAGAACGAGGGCGATTTGGTGATCCCCGCCTCCTGCGCCACGCCGGAAGCGGTGAACTTCATGGCCAAGCATGGGCGCGGCCTGATCTGCCTCACCATGGACCGGCCGAACATCGAGCGGCTGCGCCTGCCGCTGATGGCGCAGCAGAACGCTTCGCGCCACCAGACCGCCTTCACCGTCTCGATCGAGGCGCGCGAGGGGGTGACCACCGGCATCTCCGCCGCCGACCGCGCCCGCACCATCGCCGTCGCCATCGACCCGGCGTCCGGCCCGCAGGACCTCGCCACCCCCGGCCACATCTTCCCGCTGCTGGCGCGTGACGGCGGCGTGCTGGTCCGCGCCGGCCATACGGAGGCGTCGGTCGACATCGCCCGGCTGTCCGGCCACACCAACTCGGCCGTGATCTGCGAGATCATGAACGACGACGGCACCATGGCCCGCCTGCCGGATCTGGTGCAGTTCGCCCAGTTCCACGGGCTGAAGGTGGGCACCATCGCCGACCTGATCGCCTACCGCCGCCGCACCGAGACCATCGTCGAGCAGGTGCTGGCCGGCACGCTGGACAGCCGCTATGGCGGCCGCTTCCAGTCCTACGTCTACATCAACAAGATCCAGTATGCGGAGCACATCGCGCTGGTGCGTGGCGACATTTCCGGCGACGAGCCGGTTCTGGTCCGCATGCATGCCCAATCGGTGCTGGACGACGTGCTGGGCGACCGCAACTCCGGCCGCGACAACGACCTCCACGCCTCGATGGAACTGATCGCCAAGGAAGGCCGCGGCGTCATCGTGCTTCTGCGCGAGCCGAACCCGAACGGCCTGTCGGTCACGCTGAAGGCCCGGCTGGAAGGTCAGGCCAGCAGCGTGCCGGAGCTGCGCGATTACGGCATCGGCGCGCAGATCCTGCTGGATCTCGGCGTGCGCAAGATGGAGCTGATCTCCAACCGCAAGAAGCCGATCATCGGGCTGGAGGGCTACGGCCTGACCGTGGTCGGCCACCGCGCGATCAATCCGGGCGCCGCCGAGCCGGGCGACGACTGAGAAAGGGACTGGTCGCCGCCGGATGACCGACACGCCCCACATCATGGTCGTGGACGCCCGCGTCCACGAGGACATCGCCGATGAGCTGGCGCGTGGCGCCGTCGCGGAACTGGACCGCGCCGGCGCCACGCACATCCGCTATGGAGTGCCCGGCTGTCTGGAGCTTCCGGCGGCGATCATGTACGCCATCCGCTCGATGGATTTCTTCACAGCCCGCAAGCGCTTCGACGGCTATGTCGCGCTGGGCTGCGTCATCCGGGGCGAAACGACGCGGTACGAAACGATCTGTACCGAAAGCGCCCGCGGCTTGCAGGATCTGGCGCTGCGTTACAGTCTGGCGGTCGGAAACGGCATCCTGACGGTGGAAAACCGCGAGCAGGCCTGGGCGCGGGCGAATGTCGGATCGGTCAATACGGGCGGCCGCGCCGCGCGGGCCTGTCTTGACATGATTGACCTGAAGCGCAAATTCCGCCTCTATCCGCGCTGACCCCGACATCTCCTCTCTTTTAGCGACTGCAGATCATGAGCAACGACGACGCGGGCAGCCCCGTGACACCCGATCACGCCCCCAAGGGCGGCGACTCCAAGGGCAAATCGAAGTCCCGCAAGAACAAGACCGGCGGCGGCTCCGCCAAGGCGCGCCGCAAGGCCGCCCGTCTGGCCGCGGCCCAGGCGCTGTACCAGATCGATCTGGCCCAGGCCCCGGTCGAGAATGTCGTCGGCGAGTTCGTCGCCCACCGGCTGGGCGAGGAGATCGATGGTGACAAGTTCGTCGCCGGCGATCCGCAGCTGTTCGCCGACATCGTCCGCGGCGTCGTCCACCGCCGGGCGGAGGTCGACGGGGTGCTGGGCGCCGCGCTCGATCCGCGCTTCCCGCTCGACAGGCTGGAACTGCTGCTGCGCGCCATCCTGCGCGCCGGCGCCTATGAGATCGCGGTCCATATGGACACCCACCCGCGCATCCTCATCAGCGAATATGTCGACGTCGCCCGCGCCTTCTTCTCCGGCCGCGAGCCGGCGATGGTGAACGGCGTCCTCGACCACGTCGCCCGCGCGCTGCGCGCCGACGACCTCGCCAAACCCGACCCCGGCCGCGGCACGGGCGAGGAGTGATATTGGAAGAAGTCCCCTCTCCCCCCGGGGAGAGGGTTAGGGTGAGGGGGTCGCACCGCGTGCCTTTCACGAGAATCCACCTTGTGCATCCCCCTCACCCCGACCCTCTCCCCGGGGGGGAGAGGGGGAGATGCCCGGCTTGGAATCAGTGAAGGCACCCTCATGACCAATCCCCACCTCGGCGAGTTCGGCCGCATCACCCGCTTCTTCAAGCCGCTGGCCGCCGGGTTCCCCGGCGCCCGCGGGCTGCGGGACGATGCCGCTGTGTTCGGGGTGCCGGAGGGGCGGGAGTTGGTGGTCACCACCGACGCCATAGTGGCCGGGGTGCATTTCTTCCCCGACGACACGCCGGCCGACATCGCCGCCAAGCTGATGCGCAGCAACCTGTCCGACCTCGCCGCCATGGGGGCGGAGCCGCTGGCCTACACGCTGGTGACCGCACTGCCCCGCGGCCTGGACGAATCCTGGCTGGAGGCGTTCGCCGCCGGCCTGGGCGAGGATCAGCGGCAGTTCGGCATCGCGCTGGCCGGCGGCGATTCGGTGTCCACCAGCGGCCCGATCACCCTGTCGGTGACCGCCTTCGGGCTTGTCCCCACCGGCCGCGCCCTGCCGCGCTGGGGCGGGCAGGCGGGCGACCGCGTCTTCGTCACCGGCAGCATCGGCGATGCCGCCCTGGGGCTGGAGATCGCCTATGGCCGCCTCGATGTTCCGGACGAGGAGACCCGCGCCCATCTGTTGCGGCGGATGCGCCGGCCGGACCCGCGCATGAGCGTGGGGCCACGGCTGATCGGGCTGGCCGGCGGTGCGATGGACGTGTCGGACGGTCTGGTCGCCGATCTCGGCCATCTCTGCGAGGAATCCGGCTGCGCCGCTCTGCTGCGGGCCGATGCGGTGCCGCTGTCGGAAGCGGCGCGCGGCGCCATCGACGGCGATCCGGTCCGGCTGGCGCTCGCCATCACCGGCGGCGACGATTACGAGCTTCTGTTCACCGCCCCGCCCTCGGCCCGCGACGCCTTGGCTGCCCTGGCCGCCGAGTGCGGCGTTGCGATCACCGAAATCGGTGAATTCCGCCCCGGCACGCCGGGTGAGGTCGCCGTGCTGGATGCCTCCGGCGCGCCCCTGCCGCTGGCCCGGCGGGGCTGGGACCATTTCTGACCCGTCGCATCAGATTTCCCGCATTTAAGACAATCGAAAGCTTCCCCGGCGCAGGGTTCGGCGAACTTTCGTCTGCGTAAGGTGTGCTGCCGTGGTCAAGGCCCTGATCGTCCTCGTTCTCGGCATCGTGTTGCTGGGCGGCGCCAGCTTCGGCGGCTGGTTCGTCTATCAGAAATACTTCACACCGCATCCGGAAGAGCCGAAGAAGGTGGAGCCGCCGCCGAAGCCGCCCACCGCCTTCGTCCGCCTGCCCCCCCTGGTCGTGCCGATGATCGGCCCGTCCCGAGTCGAGCAGTTCGTCACCGTGGTGGTCGCGGTCGAGGTGATTCTGGAACAGCAGCCCATGGTTCAGGCCAACCAGCCGCGCCTGACCGATGCCTTTCTGACCGCGCTCTATGGCGGCGTCGCCGACAAGTCGATCCTGAACGGTGCTTTGGTCAATATTCCTGCCGTAAAGGCGAAATTGAAGGAGGCGGCCATCAAAGTGGTCGGCAAGGACGCGGTCTATGACGTGCTGGTTCAGGCGGTTACGCAACGCAATCTCTGACCGCACTGCACAACACCCGCGATTTGCACCCATTTTGCGGTGCAGAATCCCTGCACTACCCATAAAGGTCAGGATCACCCTCGGCCATTTCGCCGCGTCGCGTCGCCCCGTGCGGCGGTTGCAAAGCGGCGGGACCGGGCGCATGCTTTTCCCGATAATACTTGCGCCCGACTTCTCCCCCACTTGAATGCGTGGTGGGACCAGCCTTTCCGGGGCGCGTCCTTAAAAGCAATCGGGGGATGCGATGGCTCTAGCGTTCATCGTCATCATCGCCGCCGGCCTGCTCGCGCTGGCCTACGGTTTTCGTACCGGAAAAGAAGTCATGGCCGCGTCGCCGGGGTCCGACCGGATGCAGGCCATCGCCGCCGCGGTGCAGGAAGGCGCCCGCGCCTACCTGAACCGCCAATACACCACCATCGCCATCGCCGGCGTCGTCCTGCTGCTGATCCTGTGGGTCACGCTGGGCTTTCCGGTCGCCTTGGGCTTCCTGATCGGCGCCGTCCTGTCGGGCAGCGCTGGCTATATCGGCATGAACGTGTCGGTCCGCGCCAATGTCCGCACGGCGGAGGCGGCAACCAATGGGCTGGCTCCCGCGCTCGACATCGCCTTCAAATCCGGGGCGATCACCGGCATGCTGGTGGTCGGGCTGGGGATTCTGGGGGTCGGCGGCTATTTCGGCATCCTGACGCTGGTCTACCACGTCAACGACCCGGTCGAGGTCCGCACCGTGCTGGAGGCGCTGGTGGCGCTCAGCTTCGGCGCGTCGCTGATCTCCATCTTCGCCCGTCTGGGCGGCGGCATCTTCACCAAGGGCGCCGACGTCGGCGCCGATCTGGTCGGCAAGGTGGAGGCCGGCATCCCGGAGGATGACCCGCGCAACCCGGCGGTCATCGCGGACAATGTCGGCGACAATGTCGGCGACTGTGCCGGTATGGCCGCCGACCTGTTCGAAACCTATGCCGTCACGATCGTCGCCACCATGCTGTTGGCGGCGATTTTCTTTACCGGCGGCGTGTTGCGGATGATGCTGGTCTATCCGCTGCTGATCGGCGCGGTCTGCATCCTGGCCTCGGTCGCCGGCACCTTCGCGGTGAAGCTCGGCGCCGACAACGCCATCATGAAGGCGCTCTACAAGGGGTTGGCCGTCGCGGCGGGCCTGTCGCTGGTGCTGATCCTGATCGTCACCGCGATCCTGTTCGGCTTCACCCGCGCCATTCCGATGACGGACGGCACCACGATCACCGGCTTCAACCTGTTCGTCTCGGCCCTGGTCGGGCTGGGCGTCACCGGCCTGCTGGTCTGGATCACCGAGTTCTACACCTCGACCGCCTTCCGCCCGGTGCGCAGCGTCGCCAAGGCGTCTGAGACCGGGCACGGCACCAATGTCATCCAGGGCCTTGCCGTCTCGATGGAATCGACCGCCCTGCCGGTGATCGTCATCTGCGCCGGCATCCTGATCGCCCACGGGCAGGCCGGCGTCTTCGGCATCGGCATCGCCGCGACGACGATGCTGGCGCTGGCCGGCATGGTGGTGGCGCTCGACGCCTATGGCCCGGTCACCGACAATGCCGGCGGCATCGCCGAGATGTCGGACATGCCCGCCAACATCCGCGTCACCACCGACGCGCTGGACGCCGTCGGCAACACCACCAAGGCGGTGACCAAGGGCTACGCCATCGGCTCCGCCGGTCTGGCCGCCCTGGTCCTCTTCGCCGCCTATGTCCAGGACCTCGGCCATTACTTCCCGAACATTCCGGTCGAGTTCCGGCTGAACGACCCCTATGTCGTCGTCGGGCTGCTGGTGGGCGGCCTGCTGCCTTACCTGTTCGGCGCCATGGGCATGACCGCCGTCGGCCGCGCCGCCGGATCGGTGGTGGTGGAGGTGCGGCGCCAGTTCCGCGACATCCCCGGCATCATGGAGGGCACCGCCAAGCCCGACTACGGCCGGGCGGTCGACATGCTGACCCGTGCGGCGATCAAGGAGATGGTGATCCCCTCGCTGCTGCCGGTGCTGGCCCCGGTGGTGCTCTATGTGGTGATCGCCGCCATCGGCGGTCAGGCGGCCGGTTTCGCATCGCTGGGCGCCATGCTGCTGGGCACCATCGTCACCGGCGTGTTCGTCGCCATCTCGATGACCTCGGGCGGCGGCGCCTGGGACAATGCGAAGAAATACATCGAGGAGGGCAACCACGGCGGCAAAGGCTCCGACGCCCACAAGGCGGCGGTGACCGGCGATACCGTCGGCGACCCCTACAAGGACACCGCCGGCCCGGCGGTGAACCCGATGATCAAGATCACCAACATCGTGGCGATCCTGCTGCTGGCCATCCTGGCACAGTTCAGCTGAAGGGTTGGCGCGGGGCAGGCCAACCACCTGCCCCGCACCGGGCCACTCACATCCCCGGCGAAGCTTCCGGTGCCAACTGCTCCACGAACTCGTTGAAGTCGGACGCTTCGCGGAAGTCCTTGTAGACGGAGGCGTAGCGGATATACGCCACCTGATCCATCGTCTGCAGCGCCTCCATGATCTTCTCGCCGATCTGCTTCGACGGGATTTCGCTCTCGCCGGAGGATTCCAGCTGGCGGACCATGCTGTTCACCACCCGGTCGATGCGGTCGGCGTCGATCGGGCGCTTGCGCAACGCGATCTTCATCGACCGCAGCAGCTTCTCGCGGTCGAAGGGTTCGCGCTGGCCGTTGCTCTTCACCACCGTCAGCTCGCGCAGCTGGACGCGTTCGAAGGTGGTGAAGCGGGCGCTGCAACTGGGACAGAAGCGCCGCCGGCGGATTGCCGAGTTGTCTTCGGTCGGGCGCGAGTCCTTGACCTGGGTATCCTCGTTTCCGCAGAACGGGCAGCGCATCTGTCGATCACCTTATCGGATCAGAGGGTCGGATAAATCGGGAACTGACGGCACAGGCCGCGCACCCGCTCGCGCATCGCGGCCTCGACCGCCGTGTTGTCGCCGGAGTTGCTGGCGGCCAGCCCGTCCAGCGTCTCGACGATCATCTCGCCGACCTGTTTGAACTCGGCGGTGCCGAAGCCGCGGGTGGTCGCCGCCGGGCTGCCCAGACGGACGCCGGAGGTGATCATCGGCTTCTGCGGGTCGAACGGCACGCCGTTCTTGTTGCAGGTCATGCCGGCATGCTCCAGGCTGGCTTCCGCCGCCTTGCCGGTCAGGTTCTTCGGACGCAGGTCGACCAGCACGATGTGGCTGTCGGTGCCGCCCGACACGATGTCCAGCCCGCCGCCGATCAGCGTCTTGGCCAGCACCTGGGCGTTGTCGACCACCGCCTGGGCGTAGGTCTTGAACTCCGGACGCAGCGCCTCGGCGAAGGCGACGGCCTTGGCGGCGATGACATGCATCAGCGGGCCGCCCTGCAGGCCGGGGAACACCGCCGAGTTGATCTTCTTGGCGATCTCTTCGCTGTTGGTCATCACCATGCCGCCGCGCGGGCCGCGCAGGGTCTTGTGGGTGGTGGTGGTGGCCACGTCGGCATAGGGGAACGGGTTCGGATAGACGCCGCCGGCAATCAGGCCGGCATAGTGGGCGATGTCCACCATCAGGTAGGCGCCGACCTCATCCGCGATGGCGCGGAAGCGCTGGTAGTCGAGGACGCGCGGATAGGCCGAGCCGCCGGCGATGATCAGCTTCGGCTTGTGCTCGCGGGCCAGCGCCTCGACCTGGTCGAAGTCGATCAGGTGGTCGTCCTTGCGAACGCCATACTGCACGGCCTTGAACCACTTGCCCGACATGTTGGGGGCTGCGCCGTGGGTCAGGTGGCCGCCGGCGGCCAGCGACATGCCGAGAACGCAGTCGCCCGGCTGCAGCAGGGCCAGCATCACCGCCTGGTTGGCCTGGGAGCCGGAGTTCGGCTGCACGTTGGCGAACTCACAACCGAACAGCTTGCAGGCGCGCTCGATCGCCAGGTTCTCGGCAATGTCGACGAACTCGCAGCCGCCATAGTAACGCTTGCCCGGATAGCCTTCGGCATACTTGTTGGTCAGGACCGAACCCTGCGCCTCCAGCACCGCCTGCGAGACGATGTTCTCGGACGCGATCAGCTCGATCTGCTCCTGCTGGCGGACCAGCTCGTCGCGCACCGCGCGGGCCAGTTCGGGATCGGTCTCGGCGAGCGAGGCGGCGAAGAAGCGGCCGATCTCGGCGGTGTTGCTGCTGGTCATGGCGGAAGGTTCCTCGATCGAAGGGCGCGAAGCCGGCCGGACGCCCGGTCCGGCGGCTTCCGTTGGGTCTTTCCGGGTTCTGTCGCGACCCGGTTGCGGGCCTTGGCGGCCAAATAAGGGGCCGGGAAAGGCGGCGCGACGGGCGCGCTCAGCCCATCTTGGCGATGCGGCGGCTGTGACGCTCCCCACCCTCGAAAGCGGTCTTCAGGAAGACGTCGACGCAATCCTTGGCAATCTCCGGGCCGATGACGCGGGCGCCGAGCGCGATCACGTTGGCGTCGTTGTGTTCGCGCGACAGGCGCGCGGTGGTCACGTCATGGACCAGCGCGGCGCGGATGCCGGGATGGCGGTTGGCGGCGATGCTGATGCCGATGCCGCTGCCGCAGATCAGCACGCCGCGCTGCGCCCGGCCGTCGGTGACGGCGGCGGCCAGCGCCGCGGCGAAATCCGGGTAATCGACCGAGGCCGGCCCGTCGGTACCGAGGTCGAGGACGGTGAAGCCGGCGTCCTCGAGCTGCCGGGCGATCTGGGCCTTCAGCTCATAGCCGGCGTGATCGGAAGCGAGTGCCACGGTGCGGACGGTCATGACGGCAAAAACTCCGGTGCGTGCGGTAGCGGATGCACAAACGACGACAACGCCGACAATGCGGCGAAAGACGCCCGCACCCTACCAGATGTCGGTGCAGACCGCCACTGCCACACCATGACGTGGATGCATGGCTAGGCTCGGGGCCAAAACCGGCCTGCACCGGCCAAACGCCCGGTGCAGGCCGTTCTTCGCGGTTCCCCGCCCGCGCCAAGCCATCGCACCCCGTCACCGCGAAGGTTCGGAGACGGTTTTCACCTCTGCGTTGCCGAGAAGCCGAAACAAGGGAGTTAGCCGATTCGTTATAGGAGCGGGAAGACGCCCAATTGCCGCTGCGGACTCGGCGGAAAATCGCAAGCCTGCGCTTACTAGACCGCCGCTAAAGCTGCGGCACAGCCACAACCGCGCAACGATATTCAGCGAAGGCTGATTTGCACCACGCTCCTTTGTTCTGGCAGCCAAGAGCAACTAATTTGGAGCTTGCCGAAATTATATTGACACCCAAATCACGGTATGCAACTTGGTTCGTACGGACAAATGAAAAACCAGGACACAGTGCAATGAGCGACCAGCTTCGCGCCGATGTACCGGACAATGCGCTGCTGCGGATGACCGCCGACATCGTATCGGCGTATGTCAGCAAGAACGTGTTGCCTGCTCAGCAAATCCCCGATGTGATCAATACGGTCTACTCGTCGCTGACTGGCCTGAATGGTCAGCCTCGCGAGGTCGCGGCGGAACCGCTGAAGCCTGCCGTTCCGATTCGCAAGTCGGTGACGCCCGAATACATCGTCTGCCTGGAAGACGGGAAGAAGCTGAAGATGCTGAAGCGGCACCTTCGTTCGACCTACAACATGTCGCCGGACGAGTATCGCTCCCGTTGGGGACTTCCCCCCGACTATCCGATGGTCGCGCCGAACTATGCGGCGCAGCGTTCGGAATTCGCCAAGCGCATCGGCCTCGGCCGCAGCTCCGGCCGCCAGACCCGCCGCAAGGCCGGTTGATCGTGTAAAGTCCGTATGCAACGCGGGCCGGTCCCATGGGATGCGGCCCGTGTGCATGTCAGAACGATGGCAAAGCGGTCGGATTGACGGCGAAGCCATCGGATTGGTTGAAGACGCGAGCCGGCCACCTCCGCCAGCTGCGGCGAACCGATCGCCGCCGGCATCTCAACCGCCCCGGCGCATCCCGGCGGCCTCCCAATTTGCCAATCTCAGTTGGCGCAGCCTTTCCGGCCCGACAGGCGGCAGTTGAACCGGTCGACATTGCGGCTCAGTTCCCGCCCGGTCGCCACATTCTCTTCGTTCAGACAGGTCAGGTAGGCCATCGACTTGTCGACATACTCCTTCACCTCGCCCTGACAGGACGACATCTTGTCGGCGCTGAGGAAGGTGGACTGGTCGTCCATGCACAGCGGCACGCCCGGCTTCAGGCAGCCCGCCGCCGGGGTGGTGGGCTGGGGAGCCGTCGATGCCGCTCCGCCGGCCTGAACGCCCGGTGACGGCGCAGCGGGCGCGGCAGACCGGCTGCCATGATCCTGCGTCCCATGGCCCAGCTTCTGCGAGGTCGCGGCGCCTGCCGTCCGCGCCGTGGTCAGCACCGGCAGGGCCGCCGCCAGGGCGGTTGCCGTCAAGACCGCCGACATCACCGACACGCGCAGGAAAGCCGTCACACGAACCGCCCTCACACCAACCATGGCCTCGATCCTCTGGTGTTTCGTTCCTCTGTGCGAAAGCCGGCCGCACAACGGCCGGGCCCTTTCTTCGCTTACCCGCCCCGACGGCACGGGAGAAGGGCCCTTTCTATGCGCCATTCGTTCAGAGATGCGCGGTTCTACAAGCGTTACACCCCCTGCGCCAGTGCCAACGGGCAGGCATAGGTCTACTGTCTGGGTCGAGCGGTTCGCTCTACGACCGGCGATCCGGATTGGGGCGATGTCCCATGCGGGGTTGCCGGCGGAGGCATGCCGGCGCTCACCATCAGCAAAAGCCAGACTTCGATACGCGCCGTCCGGCCCCGTCCGGCGGCGCGTTTTCTTTGGCAGGCCCCGGTATTGGTTCAAAAGCAGTCGGGCAAAAGCGGTCGGCCAATAACAGCCGATCAGTAAAGGCCGCCACGCCCCTTCGGCGCCGGCTTCCCCGGTCCCCCGGGAGAACCTCCGTTGTCCGCGTTCTTGTTCTGGACAAAGCGCAGCTTGTTGATCGCCGTCCGTTTCAGCAGCTCCTGGCTGCCGGTCGCCGGGCCGGCCACCGTTACCTCGACGCCCGTCTTCGCGTCGATGGCGGTGACCCTCAGATAGCTGCCGACCCGCTGGAATTCGAACAGCACCTCGCCGTCGCCGCCCGCTGCCGTCATGATCCGTCCCCTCCCCTATCCGAAGGCCGATCCCCGTTCGAGACCGCAACGCCCGGTGACCATCGCTGTTGTTCCCGCTGCCATTCGGCGCGCAGGAGCCCCGCTCCGCCAACACCCACAGCGAGGAAGGACCATCATAATGGCCGCCAAGACGATGCAGGACCTGCTGATCGAGGATCTTCGCGACATCTACCACGCCGAGAAGCAGATCGCGAAGGCCCTGCCCAAGATGGCCAGGGCCGCCAGCTCCGACCAGCTGCGCAAGGCCTTCGAGACCCATCTGGAACAGACCAACGGCCAGATCGAACGGCTGCAGCAGGTGTTCGAGGAAATGGACACCCGCCCCCGCGGCAAGCATTGCGACGCGATGGAAGGGCTGATCAGCGAGGCGCAGGAAATCCTCGAAATGGGTCTGGCGCCGGAGGTTCAGGACGCCGCCCTGATCGCCGCCGCCCAGAAGGTGGAGCATTACGAGATCGCCAGCTACGGCACCCTCCATGCCTATGCCACCGCCTGCGGCCTCGACAAGGTCGCCAAGCTGCTGGACGAGACGCTGCAGGAGGAAAAGGACACCGACTCGCTGCTGAACAAGCTGGCCATCGGCGACGTCAACAAGAAGGCGATCGCGGCAAGCGGCAAGAAGGCCGCCTAATTCCAGCCAGGCCGTGACCAATCGCCCCTGGGTCGGTAAAAGACCCGGGCGGCGGTTGCAACCGCCGCGTCGGACCGGTAGAATCCAGCCTTACGGTCCTTCGCGGTGTTTGTCATGCGCGGCTTTCTGCCTGCCCTCTGTCTTGCCCTGTTCCTGACCTTGCCGTCGGCGCTGCCGGCCGTCGCGAACGAAGGGGCGGCGGGCGCCCTGCCCCCGTCCGTGCGGATCAAGCCGCTGATGGTCCCGGTGGTGAATGCCGGCCGGATCGAGAAATACACCCAGGTCGAAGTGAATCTGGAAATCGGCGACGCGCTGAAGCTGGGCGAGGTGCAATTGAGCATCCCCCGCCTGCACGACGCCATCCTGACCGCCATCTACAGAGGCGTGGACGAGGGATGGATTGTCCGCGGCAACATCGCGAACGTCCCCGCCCTGCGCCGCCGGATCGACGAATCGGTCGTCGCCATGTTCGGCAAGGACGTCGTCAGCCGCATCCTGATCACGCCCATCGCGCGCCAATCGTCGCTGCAATAACGCAACTCCAACAGCCAGTGCCGGGAGGATCGAGTCGTCATGCCCGTCGTCTATGTCGCGCGCAGCGCCGCCCTGACCAAATGGGCGTCCGACGTCGGACAGGGTAAGCACATCTACAAGCTGGGCGTCGCGACGGACGAGGCCTCGGTGAAGGCCGCCGTCGCCGCCGGCTGGGGTGGCGAATCCGACTGGAAACTGGTCCAGTCCCAACAGGTCGAGGATCTGGACGAGGACAGCGCGCTGGCCCGGCTCGGCCGGCGCGAGAAGGTGATCGACCCCACCTATTACCCGCGCCTGAAGGGGGCGGCCGGGGTCTACCGCATCACCCTGACAAATGTGCAGAACAGCCTGCTGGTCGCCAAGGCGATGACCGCCGACGAGCCGCTGACCGAGGTCAAGGTCAAGCCCAAGGACATCGCCGACTACATGATCCGCAACGCGGTCGCCTGAACGACCCGCCGGAATGTCCGCTCCGCCGATCCGCCGCGTCGCCTTCGACGCCCTGTCGCTGACCGACCTGCACGACATGCTGGCCCTGCGCAGCCGCGTGTTCGTGGTCGAGCAGTCGTCCCCCTATCCCGACATCGACGGCCGCGACCCCGATGCGCTTCACCTGATCGCGGCGGATGGCAGCGGCGCCATCGTCGGCTGTGCCCGTTGCCTTGGCCCCGACCGCGAGGCCCCCGATTCCGAAGGTCCGGATGTGACGGTCTCCTTCGGCCGGCTGGCGGTGGACCGGTCGCAACGCTCCACCGGGCTGGGGCGGGCGTTGGTCGCGGAGTCGCTGGCGGTGCTGGCGGAACGCTGGCCCAACCGCGACGTGCTGATCGGCGCACAGCTTTATCTGGAGCGCTTCTACGGCAGCTTCGGTTTTGTCCGGGTCACCGAGCCCTATGACGACTTCGGCATTCCCCACATCGACATGCAGCTTCGTCGCTGACCGCAAAAGCGGTCCTTCCATCTCCTTAGGTTGGTGCGTCACCCTGCCGCATGCGCGCGGCGGCAATGACGGCGCGCATGGCAGTTACCATCGGTAGAACAATAACAGACCGTTAACGCTTTGTTTGCAAGGCGGGTATAGGCCTTATGTGACAGACAGAAGATTTCGACATAGGTAAAATTTTAGGTGATCGAATTCAGGATTCCTGCCGTATCAGGTTTTGCAATCGAACGGGTTAGACACTCACCCAATCGGATGCGACTCCGCGAGGCAAGGCGACTGTCCGCGCGAATCACAAGCCCGTCCGGTCACATGAGGCGCAAGAAATGTCCTGGTTCACCAATCTCCGAATCGGCGGAAAGCTGCTGACGGCGTTCGCCGCGCTGATCGTCATCATCGGTGCGATCAGCTTTGCCAATTACGCCACGCTGTCGTCCATCCAATCCTCCATCGGCTGGACGATCCACACCTACCGCGTGATCCAGACCACCGACGCGGCGCTGGCGGCGCTGGTTGACCAGGAGACCGGACTGCGCGGCTATCTGGTCAGCGGCGACCAGGCTTTCCTGGAGCCTTATCGCAAGGGTGAGCAGGCGTTCGACCGCGCCCTGGCGGAAGTGAAGTCGCTGACCGCAGACAATCCGCAGCAGCAGGCCCGGCTGGAGGAGTTGCGCAAGAACGCCACCACCTGGCGTCAGACCGTGGCGGAAAAGGAAATCGCCCTGATGTCCAAGGCCGAATCGCGCGAAGAAGCCCGCGCGATGGAGGCGAAGGCGCTGGGAAAGGCCTCGATGGACAATGTCCGTACGCTGGTCGCGCAGATCGAGGACGCGGAGCGCGCGCTGCTGACCCTGCGCAAGGACGAACAGAAGGCTGCCTTCTCCACCGGCTATCTCATCGCCATCATCGGCGCGCTGGCTTCCGTCCTGGTCGCCGTGGCCGCCGGGATGGTGCTGCGCGGCGCCATCGCCTCGCCCATTGTCGCCATGACCGCCGCCATGGGCCGTCTGGCCGGCGGAGAGCGGGCGGTCGAGGTGCCCGGCGTCGGCCGCAAGGACGAGGTCGGCGCCATGGCCGAAGCGGTCGACGTCTTCAAGCGCAACGCCATCGAGGGCGACCGCCTCGCCGCCGCCCAGCGCGCCGAAGAGGAAGCCAAGGCCCGCCGTGCCGCCCGGCTCGATGAGCTGATGCGCAGCTTCGAAGGCAATGTGACCGCGGTGGTGCAGAGCCTGTCGGGCGCGGCGACCCAGATGCAGCAGTCGGCCGGCATGCTGACCAGCACCGCCGACGAGACCAACCGCCAGAGCACCACGGTGGCCTCGGCCGCCGAACAGGCCTCCGCCAATGTCCAGACCGTCGCCGCGGCGGCGGAGGAACTCTCCTCTTCCATCGACGAGATCGGCCGTCAGGTCTCGCAGTCGACCCGGGTCGCCGAACAGGCGGTCAGCGGTGCCAGCCGGGCGAATGGCGTCGTCTCCGGCCTTGCCGACGGCGCGCAGAAGATCGGCGAGGTGGTGGACCTCATCAACAACATCGCGGCGCAGACCAACCTGCTGGCGCTCAACGCCACGATCGAGGCGGCCCGCGCCGGTGAGGCGGGCAAGGGCTTCGCGGTGGTGGCGAGCGAGGTGAAGAGCCTTGCCAACCAGACGGCGAAGGCCACGGAGGACATCACCGGCCAGATCGCCACCATCCAGGGCGCGACCCGCGAGGCGGTTTCCGCCATCGAGGAGATCGGCCGCATCATCACCGAGATCAGCCAGATCTCCGCGACCATCGCCTCGGCGGTCGAACAGCAGAGTGCGGCGACTCAGGAGATCAGCCGCAACGTCCAGGAAGCGGCCCAGGGCACGCAGCAGGTGACCAGCAACATCGTCGGCGTCACCCGCGCCGCCGGCGACACCGGCCGCGCCGCCGGCGAGGTCCGCAACGTCGCCGACCATCTCAGCATCGAATCCACCCGCTTGCGCCAGGAGGTGGAGAGCTTCCTGAGCGGGGTGAAGGCGGCGTGAGGCGTCGGGAGGGGCGCTTTTGCCCCTCCCCCACCCTGCTCAGTGCGACAGCAGCAGCGGCACCGGGCAGGTGCGCAGGACGTGGCGGGTCCCGCTGCCGCGATGCAGGAACGGGAAGCCGTAATGGCCGTGGGCGCCCATCACCAGCAGGTCGGCGCCGGTGTCCATGGCACGGGCCAGCAGGGCGTCCATCGCGCCGATGTCGTCGACCGTGAAGTGGGTCTGCTCCGCCTTCACGCCGTGGAAAGCCAGATGGTCGAGCAGCCCGACCCGTGGTGCTTCCGGCGCCGCGTTCGAGGCCTGGGTCAGCACGGTGATGACCGTCACCTCGGAAGCCTTCTCCAGCATCGGCATGGCGTCGGACAGGGCGCGGGCGGCTTCGCGCTCGGCATTCCAGGCAACGGCGATGCGCTTGCCGATCACCGGGAAGCGGCCGGCATAGGGAATGACCAGCACCGGCCGGCCGGAGTTCAGCACCACCTGCTCGTTCAGTTCCTCCGGCGCGGCCTGCGATCCGGCCTCGCGGTCATACTGGCCCAGAATGGTCAGGTCGGCGAAGCGCGACCAGATGATGACCTCGCGGATCACATGGTTGTATTCGCCGTGGGTCAGGCCGTGCCAATGGCCCTGCAGGCCGGACGCGGCGAGCTTTTCGTTGAACAGCGCCTCGCTGCGCGCCGCCGCTTCGACCAGATGGTCGCTGGACCGGCGGGCAATGACGCTGGTGGCGTTGCGGTCGCCCTGCGCGAACAGGCCGCGCAGGAAGGCGCCGTGGCTCTGCGCCAGCGCGATGGCGGCGTCGAGTCGCGCCTCAACATGCGGGCTGCTGTCGAGATGGACGAGGATGTGCTTGTAGGTCATGCGGGTCCTCCCGGTCTGAAATGCGAAGTCTTGCGACGTCTGCCTTTTTCCGCGGGGCCGATGCCATGGGGTTTATGGCCGGCCCAACGGATTGTTTCATGCGCATCATGTTTAACCGGGCGGCGTTCGTCCAGCGGCGTTCGTCCAGCCTGCGGTGAAAGGTCGCAATGGCGCGAACGCATCGCCCGGAGCCGGTCAGGCGTCGCGGAACCGTCCATAGGTGTAGTGCGCCGCGCAGGCGCCTTCGGCCGAGACCATGCAGGACCCCATCGGGTTTTCCGGGGTGCAGACGGTGTCGAACAGCTTGCAGTCGATCGGCCGCTTCACGCCGCGCAGGATCGCGCCGCAATCGCAGCCCTTGTGGTCGGGAACGCTGGCCCCGGCGATGGGAAAGCGCCGTTCGGCGTCGAAGGCGGCATAGGCCTCGCGCAGTTTCAGCCCGCTGTGCGGGATGCTGCCCAGGCCGCGCCATTCGAAGGACGGTCGCGTCTCGAAGATCTCCAGCACCAGCGCCTGGGCCTTGCGGTTGCCGTCGGCGGTGACGGCGCGGGTATACTGGTTCTCGACCTCCGCCCGCCCGTCGTTGATCTGGCGGATCAGCATCAGGATCGACTGCAGCACGTCCAGCGGCTCGAATCCGGAGATCACCACCGGCTTGACGTAATCCGCTGCGGCCGGGGCATAGGCGTCAGACCCGATGACGACGGAGACATGGGCCGGCCCGACGAACCCGTCCAGCGACAGCCCCTCGTCCGCTCCCGCCATGATGCCCTGGATGGCAGAGGGGGTGAGCACATGGTTGCAGAAGACGGAGAAGTTGGTCAGCCCCTGCGCCGCCGCCGCCCGCACCGCCAGCGCGGTGGGCGGAGTCGTCGTCTCGAAGCCGATGGCGAGGAACACCACCTGCCGGTCGGGGTTCTCCGCAGCGATGCGCACCGCGGCGTCGGCCGACACCACCATGCGCACGTCGGCGCCCTGTGCCTTGGCCTTCAGCAGGCTGACCCGCCCGGATCCGGGCACCCGCATGACGTCGCCATAGGTGCACAGCGTCACCTCCGGCCGGCGGGCCAGCGCGATGGCGTCGTCGATCCGCCCGACCGGCAGAACGCAGACCGGGCAGCCCGGCCCATGGATCATCCGCACATTGTCGGGCAACAGGTCGGGAATGCCGTAGCGGGAGATGGCGTGGGTATGGCCGCCGCAGAACTCCATCAGGTGATAGGAGCGGTCGGCCCGCACCTCCCGCGCGATGGCGGCGGCAACGTTGCGGGCAAGCACCGGATCGCGGAACTCTTCGACATATTTCATGGTCGCTCCCTCTGCCCCGCCATTTCACCCGCAAGGCTGATCGTATGCGTTGATACGGATCAAGAGGGAAGTTCGGCGTTCCGTTCGCGTGGCCGTGAGCTTGGCCATGCGCTTGCCGCTATCTCACACCTTGTAGGCCAGCCGCAGCCCGCCCCAATGGCGGCCACGGACCATGACGGGGGCGGAGACGTCCTTCATCAGCGTGTATTTTCCGCCGCCCATGTCGCGCCGGTAGGTCTGCAGCAGGAAGGGCTTGGTGTTGCGCCCGGCGGCAAGGCCGACGCGGTCGTTGAAGATGCGGCGGTTGCGGCAGTTGGCGGCGTTCCACACCGGGTCACGGCCCTGCGGTTGGCTGAACTGGCGGTTGTGGGTGGGCAGATAGCCGTTCTCGTCGATCGCCACGCAGAAGACGATGCGGCTGTTGGCCGCCAGCACCGGCTCCTGGATTCCGGGCAGCACGCGGTCGCACAGTTGGGTGTAGCGGGTCAGCACCTGCTGCGGGTCCGATCCGGCGACCGGCTGGTAATTGCGGTCGAACAGGTCGGATTCGCTGATGTCGCCACGGGCCAGCGCATCCTCGAAGGCGGCGGATACTTTCTCGGCGGCGTCCTTGACCGCCGCGATGAAGGGGGTGTCCACCGTCTCGATGTTCAGTTCGGCGGTGATGCCGATCAGCCGCTCGCTCATGCCGACCAGATTGTTCACCCGGTCGCGCGCCTGCGCCAGATTGTCGCTGGACAGCTTCACGCCCACCGCCAGATCGGCGATTTCGTGCTCCAGCTCGCCGCAGTTGCCGCCGATCTCGGCAGAGGCGGCGTCGATCTTGTCGGTCTCGCCGTTCAGTTCGCGCATGGCGCGGCCGACCGTCTCGATCACCGTGCCGATGGCCGTGGTGCCCTCGCTGACCGCGCGGGCCTTGGCGGCGCTGGCCGCACTCTCCGTCATCAGGCGCTGGGCCTGCTCGTTCAGCACCTTCAGCGTCGCGTCGATTTCCGTCGTCGCCTCGCTGGTTTTGGTGGACAGCGACTTCACCTCGTTCGCCACCACGGCGAAGCCGCGCCCGGCCTCGCCGGCACGGGCCGCCTCGATGGTGGCGTTCAGCGCCAGCAGGTTGGTCTGCTTGGCGATGGTGAAGATCTCCTTGGCGACCTTGCCGACGCGGTCCAGCGCCTCGCGCAGCCCGGCGATCTGCCCCTCGATCCCCGTCACCGACGACACCAGCGCATGGATGTCGGACAGCGACTGCTGCACCCGGTCGTGGGAGCTGTCGACCTCCTGCCGCGCCTGTTCGGTGACCGAGCGCGCGACGGCCGAGGCCTCCGAGATGCGCTGCGTGCTGCGCGACATCTTGGCGCCGGTATCGCGCAGCTGCGTGAACACCTCCGACTGGTGGGTGACGCGGGCGTTCACATCCTCGATATGGCCGGCGATATCCGCGATCTCGATTCCGAGATTGCCTGCTTCCTGCGCGATGTCCGCGATCAGATGCGGACGAAGCCCAACGCCACCATCCATCATATCCACCATTCTTGCTGTTTTATAACCGAGCGCTTTCTCCCGAGTACTATTATTGCGCTTTTAATACAGATTCGCAACGTAGGGGGTGCCAAAGCGGCGCCCGGTACCCCTGTCCTTTGGTAGGATACGTTAAGGGGAGGACACGCCCGAAGATTGTGGGTCAATCCTTATCGGATGCGAAATGAGGGTTATCCCGCAATACGGACCCGTATCACCGGCTGCACAGCCCACAACCATCAATCGACCGGACTCGGTGTCCAGGCCACCGCTTTCATCCGGCGATCCGGTGATCCAGCCGCTCGTCGGCCAGCCCGACCGGTTCCTGGTGAACCATCACCTCGGCGTTGACGAAGGCCTCGCGCAACCGCTGCTCCACCCGGTCGGCGATCTCGTGCGCGGCGGTCAGGCTGATGCCGCCGTCCAGTTCCAGATGCAGCTCGATGAAACAGCCGGTCCCGGCATTGCGCGTGCGCAGGTCGTGCAGACCGCGCACCCCCGGCTCGGCCCGCGCCAGTTCGACGATGCGCGCGCGCTCCTCCTCGGCCAGTTCGCGGTCCATCAGCACGTCCAGCGCGTCGCGCGCCACGCCACGGGCGCCGTTCAGCAGGAACAGGGCGATGCCGATGCCGAACAGCGGGTCGACCACGGTCAGCCCGGTCGCCTCGGTCAGCAGGATGGCGACAATGACCGCGCTGTTCATCAGCAGGTCGCCGGAATAGTGCAGCCGGTCCGCCCCGATGGCGACGGAGCCGGTGGCCGTCTGCACCCGGCGCTGGAAGGTGATGAGCCCGGCGGTCAGCAGGATCGAAAACAGCATCACGGCGACGCCCATCGTCCCCTCGGCGATCGGCTCCGGCCGGACAATTCGCCGCACCGCCTCGACGCTCAGCAGCAGGGCCGATCCACCGATGAAGGCGGCCTGGGCGAGTGCGGCCAACGCCTCCGCCTTGCCGTGCCCGAAGCGGTGGTTGGCGTCGGCCGGGCGCAGGGCATGGCGCACCCCCAGCAAGGTCACCACCGACGCCATCAGGTCGGTGCAGGAATCGATCAGCGACGACAGGATGCTGACCGATTCGGTCAGCAGATAGGCGGCCAGCTTCGCCGCGATCAGGGTGGAGGCCACCGACACGCTGGCATAGGTGGCATAGCGGCGCAGCCGGTCCGCCGATGCCGAGTTTTGCGCACTGTCGCTCAATGCTTCCCCCATCTGCTTGGCCCCATCCGCTTGGCCCTCGATCCCGATGCCCGGCCGCCATGGCCGGCGCGCGACCGTAGCGGCGCATCCTTACGGATCGCTTACCGTCGGCTTGTGCCTGACCTGCCCCGGTTAGGGATAAAGATGCTCGGTGGTCCAACCCGTCTGCGTGCCGTCGGTCCCCTCGGCGCGCTGGAAGACCAGCCGGTCGTGCAGGCGGAACGGGCGGTCGCGCCAGAATTCGATCCGCGAGGGCAGCACGCGGAAGCCGGTCCAGTGCGGCGGCCGCGGCACGGTGCCGATGGCGTATTTGGCGGCGAACTGCGCCACGCGCTTCTCCAGCTCCCACCGCCCCTCCAGCGGGCGCGACTGCAGCGAGGCCCAGGCGCCGATCCGGCTTTCGCGCGGGCGGCTTTCGAAATAGGCGTCGGCCTCGGCATCGGTGACGACCTCCACCGGCCCCTCCACCCGCACCTGACGGCGCAGGCTCTTCCAATGGAAGCACAGGGCGGCGTTCCGATTCGCCAGCAGCTGGGTGCCTTTCCGGCTTTCGGTGTTGGTGTAGAAGACGAAACCGCGCGGATCGATCCCCTTCAGCAGAACCATCCGCACCGACGGGATGCCGTTGGCGTCGGCGGTGGCGAGCGCCATGGCGTTGGGATCGTTCGGTTCGCTCTGCTCAGCCTCCTTCATCCATTCGGCGAAGAGATCGTAAGGGTCGCGGTCGGTGCTGTCCGTCATGCCTGTGGTCCTGTATCGATGTGTCCCGCGCCGCCGGCCGGGCTGTGCGCGGCAGGGCGCGCGGATGGGCTTCCGTGCAAAAGCGTAAGGGTCACAGCCTCATCACAATTCACAGCAAGCATAGGGTCGCTTATATCACTGTCCACCGCGAAGCCACCGATAAGGTGCCGCGGCAACCAACCTTTTCGAGGCGCAAGGATGTTCGTGAAGAAAGTCGTTCCGGCCATGATCGTCGCCGGCCTGCTGGCCGGCTGCCAGCTGGGTGGCCAGAAGGAAACGATCGGCACGGCGGGCGGCGCGGTCGCCGGCGGCCTGATCGGCTCGCAGATCGGCGGCGGTACCGGCAAGCTGGTGGCGACGGGCGTCGGCACGCTGCTCGGCGCCTTCATCGGCAGGGAGGTCGGCAGCTCGCTCGACAAGGCCGATGCCGGCTATGCCGAGACCGCCGCACGCCAGGCCTACGCCGCCCCGGTCGGCGACCGCATCAACTGGAACAACCCGCAGTCGGGCAATTCCGGCACCATCGTCACCACCCGCGACGGCTACAGCAGCGCCGGCACCTATTGCCGCGAGTTCCAGCAGACCATCGTCGTGAAGGGCCGGACGGAGCAGGCGTACGGAACCGCTTGCAAACAGGCCGACGGTACGTGGAAGATCATCGGCAACTCGTAACTCGCCGACCAGCACCCCGCACTCGCAACCTCTGAGCCCCCCTGGGGCGGGAACCCTCTGCCCGTGGCTACGCGCGATCCCTACAGCGTTCTCGGCGTCAGCCGGTCCGCCAGTGCCGACGACATCAAGAAGGCATACCGCAAGCTCGCCAAGCAGCATCATCCGGACCTAAAGCCGGGCGACGCCGCCAACGAGGAGCGGTTCAAGGAAATCTCGGCCGCCTACACGCTGCTGTCGGATGCCGAGAAGCGCGCCCGCTACGACCGTGGCGAGATCGACCCGTCGGGGCAGGAACGGCACGCGGGCTTCGGTTCGCGCGGCCGCTCCGGCAGCCGCGGCCGGGCCTACAGCAGCACCGCCGACGACACGTTCTTCGGTGGCGGCGACGACTGGTTCTCCGACCTGTTCGGCGGCGGCCGGCGTCGCCCCGGCGGGCCGGGAGCGGGTGCGGGTGCGGGAGCCGGCGGCTCCGCCGGGCCGCGGGTGCGGGGCAGCGACATCTCCTATTCGGTCACCGTCCCCTTCATCGAGGCGGCGAACGGGTCGAAGCGCCGGATCAACCTGTCCAACGGCAAAAGCATCGACGTCGCCATCCCCCCCGGGACGGAGAACGAAACGAAGCTGCGCCTGAAGGGCCAGGGCCTGCCCGGCATGGGCGGCATGCCCAACGGCGACGCCATCGTCGAGGTGCATGTCGAATCGCACCCCTATTTCACCCGGCAGGACAGCGACATCCATGTCGAGGTGCCGATCACCTTGAACGAAGCGGTTCTGGGCGCCACCGTCAACGTGCCGACGATCAGCGGCAAGGTGGCAGTGAAGATTCCGGCCGGTGCCAACACCGGTTCGGTCCTGCGCCTGCGCGGCAAGGGCGTGGTGAATCAGGCCACCAAGCAGCCGGGCGACCAGTATGTGAAGCTGAAGGTGGTCCTGCCCGACCCGCCCGACGCCGAACTGGTCAAATTCGTCGAACAATGGGCCAAGACCCGCAGCTACGACGTCCGCAAGAAGGCGGGGCTGGAGTAAGGCTCCCTTTCCACGGCCCCCTCCCCATCCCTCCCCCACCTTCGGTGGGAGAGGGAGTAGGACGCTTGTCAGCGTGACGTAGTTGCCGAAGCGGCGGCAGTCCCCTCTCCCTCGAAGAGGGGGAGGGTTAGGGAGGGGGCACCCCGCAGCGTCACTTCTTCACCGCCCGCAACGGCACCGGCCCGGCGCCACCTTGCCCGGCACCCTGCCCGGCCGGTTGCCCCTCCGGCGGCAGATCGTCGTTCAGCAGGGTCTTCAGCGGCACGTTCAGCAGGTCGCTCTGCCGCGCCTCGGCGGCGTCCAGCAGGCGGGCGGTGCGCTCCTGCCAGGGCAGGTCCAGCCCGCCCAGACCGTGGACCGAGCCGCGCATGCCGATGCCCAGCGCCTTCAACAGCTCCAGCAGAGTCGCCTCGCCCATGTCGCGGGTCACCACCCAGGCATCGCGGGTGGTGTGGGCCACCCAATGGGCGTCGCGCAGCTGTTCCAGAATGCCGTCGATCAGCAGCGTGCCCACCGGCACCCGGCCGACCAGCGTGCGCCGGCGCATGCCGACGCCCAGCCGGCTCGCCTCCATCAGCTCATGCAGCACGGCAAGCGCCAGCGCCAGCCGCTGCGCCGGCAGCAGCCCCTCCATGCCGCCGCGGGTGACCTTGCCCGCCCGCCATTCCGGCAGGGATGCGGCGACCACCGCGCCGAACAGCACCGTCGACCAGGCGATGTAGAGCCAGAACAGGAAGATCGGCACCACCGACAGGGCGCCGTAGATGGTCTGGTAGGCCGGGTATTCGCGCATGTACCAGCCGAAGATCGCCTTCGACCCCTCCAGCAGGATCGAGCCGATGGCGCCGCCGCACAGCGCGTCCAGCCAGAACACGTCGCGATTCGGGATCACCAGATACAGCAGCGTACAGCCCAGCAACTGCAATCCGAACGGCAGCAGCATGCCGATCCCCGCCAGCGGGTGGACCACGCCCTGCAGATGCGCCACCTCCAGCGCGGTCCACAGCGTGCTGGACAGGGACAGGCTGGCGCCGGCGAACAGCGGGGTCAGCGACACCACCGCCCAGAAGGACAGGATGCGGGTCACATAGGATCGCGGCTCGCGCACGCGCCAGACGGTGGCGAAGGACCCCTCTATGGTCCAGATCAGCAGCACCGCCGACACCGCCAACCCGATCACGCCGAAGATCGGCATCTGCCCGGCGTTCGCCATGAAGCGGCCGAGATATTCCAGGATCGCGTCGCCGATCTCCGGCACCAGATTCTTGACCAGAGCCGTCTGGATGCGCAGCTGCAGCGCGCTGAAGGCCGGGAAGGCGGAGAAGATGGCGAAGCCGATGGTCATCATCGGCACGATGGCCAGCAGCGAGGTGTAGGTCAGCGCCGCCGCGGTCTGGAAACAGTTGTCGTTGTAGAAGCGCAGCATCGAGTGGCCGAAGAAGCCGCCAAGCTCCCTCAGACCGCTCAGGATGCGGCTGCGCTCCTCCTCCTCGCGGCCTTCCGTGTCCTTAGGGTGAGCCATGCGACGCCTCCTGCGGCGGGACCGCCCGCGTCGGTTTGACCGGTGGGCGCTTTCGTGTAGGATGCGCCCCACTTTTCGCGGCTCGTCCCGCTGCACATCCGTCGTTCACGAGGTTCCGATGTCCAATCCGATGCCGCTCATGGCCGGCAAGCGTGGCCTGATCATGGGCGTGGCCAACGATCGTTCGATCGCCTGGGGGATCGCCTCCACCCTGGCCCAGCACGGGGCGGAGCTTGCCTTCACCTATCAGGGCGATGCGCTGCTGAAGCGGGTGAAGCCGCTGGCCGATCAGGTCGGCGCCAAGCTCGTCCTGCCCTGCGACGTGACGGACGAGGCGAGCATCGACGCGACCTTCGCCGCCATCGAGAAGGAGTGGGGCGGGCTGGACTTCGTGGTTCATGCCATCGCCTTTTCCGACAAGAACGAACTGGACGGGCTGTACCTGGACACGACGCGGGCCAACTTCCTGCGCACCATGGACATCTCCTGCTACTCCTTCACCGCGGTGGCGCAGCGCGCCGTGCCGCTGATGAAGGACGGCGGCAGCCTGCTCACTCTATCCTACTATGGCGCCGAGCGCGTCATGCCCCATTACAACGTGATGGGTGTCGCCAAGGCGGCGCTGGAGGCCAGCGTGCGTTACCTGGCCGTCGATCTGGGTGGCCGCAACATCCGTGTCAACGCCATCTCCGCCGGTCCGATCAAGACTCTGGCCGCCAGCGGCATCGGCGACTTCCGCTATATCCTGAAGTGGAACGAGCTGAACGCCCCGCTGAAGCGCAACGTCACCATCCAGGAGGTCGGCGGCGCCGGCCTGTTCCTGATGTCCGATCTCGGCAGCGGCGTCACCGGCGAGGTGATGCATGTCGACAGCGGCTATCACACCGTCGGCATGGTCGCGGTGGACGAGGCGGCCGAGGTCGCCAGCCTGCTGGGCTCGCTGGGCGGCACGCCGAAGGCCGGCTGAAATCCAGTCGGTTGAGCCAGAGAACGGCGCCCGCAATCGCATGACGAGGAGAGGGATCGGTACGCCGATCCCTCTTTGCGTTTGCAAAAACGGCGTTTATGATTTGCGCAATATTCGCGGATTTGGGTAATATTCATGCGCGCTCGCAAGAAAATGGACTCGGTTTCTCCGATCCTTGAGCAGATCCTCTATGGCGGGTCCAGCGTGTCGATGAATCTCATCGCCATCACGCGCGAGATTCCGGAAGAGCAGCGCATGTTCAAGGCCCAGGGCCTGAACAACTGCATCCTGTTCAAATACCCGAACTTCGACGACCGCGAGGACGACGGCGGCGATCCCATCGCCGAGGACGAGGAACTGGAAGGCGGCGAGCGTCCGGTCGAGACCGGCATCTATGTGCCCCACAACGCCCGTGCGCCGGAGGCCGGCGGCATCGCCATCTATCTGCGCGGCCGCAACAGCGCGACCCTGCTGGAGGAGCAGTTCGGCCTGAAGCACGGGCCGCAGGAAAACGGCATCATCGGCGACATGAAGATGCTGCAGATGATCGACGACGTTCCGTCGCTCGACGCCTTCCTGCTGAAGACCTGCTTCGAGGCGGAGAAGGTCAACGTCGACCCGCGCCACTGGCTGATCTCCAACGAGGAGGACCACCAGCTCCGCCGCCTGATCCGCGCCCGCATCGAGCCGATCGTCCGCAAGGCGCTGTCCGGCAGCCAGGGCAGCGCCGGAAGCATCGAGCGCTTCCTGGAGGCGATCTGGAACCCCAACCTGGAAGAGGCCGGCCTGTTCGTCTCCGCCTTCGGCATCGAGCGGTCGGAGGCCGACACCATCTTCAGCGCGTGGAAGGGCACGACCTTCTACGAATACCAGCTGCGCCGCATCGCGCCCCGCGCCCGCACCATCCTGACCTGGCTGAAGTCGCGCGACTGCATCCCGGTCGACATCCGCATGCACAAGCCCTACGAGACCCAGCTGCTGATGCACATCGAGCGGGTGGGCAAGCTGCTGGAAACCACGCTGCTCGACATTCGCACCATCCTGTCGGACTACGAGACGTCGTTCAGCAGCTTCATGAACGGCCAGCCGGAGCCCTTCCGCGATTACCTGCGCAGCATCCGCTCGCGCTACTGGCTGCTCGGCTACTGCGTCTCGGCCCTCACCAGCGTCGCCCATCTGGACGCCCGCTGCATGAAGAACACGCCGTCGCGCAAGCTGTACTTCGAAGGCATGCAGAAGCTGCTGCGCCAGTTCGACGTCGCGCTGGACCGCCGCCGAGAACAGAAGGGCTCGCTCTGAGGGATTTCACTGCCGCCTGAAACCCTGTTGGGCCATCAGGCGGCGGGGATCCCAATCAGCCATTCGCCCGAACAATCCTGCTGAGCGCACGGCCGCGCAGCATGCTCTCATGGACGAAGCCCAGGATATCGACACTGCCATCGGCTGCGACCCGAAAGACGATCAGGTGACGCGGCGCGTGGATTCGCTCGGCCGGATCGGCGATGCGGGTCCTACTGTGCCAGCTGTGGTAAAGCCCGACCCGAAGCCCGGCCGCCTGGACCCATTCGATGCCATGACGTCGCGAATCGTCGGCGATATCCTGCATAGCCTGGACGAGAAGCGCCGCATAGCGCATCCGACCAACCTCGTGGAAGTTCCGCTCGCTCCAGTCCAGGATATCGTCCAGTTCGGCTTCCGCCGGACCGGAAAGGCGGAAGGCGGTCACCGTCATCCCCGTCTGGCGGCCGCACGCATGGCGGCACGGCGATTCAGGTCCGCCAGCAGGTCGCGCCGTCCCTCTTCGCCCTGCACCAGACGGAAGTCGCCCTGCTCGATCGCAGCGATGCCATTGCGGGCGATGGCGCCAATGGCGGCAAGACTAGCCTGCTCCGCCTCCAGATCGTCCTGATAGCGGCGCAGCGCCTCGCGAACGACCTCACTGGCGTTCTGATGGCGCCCATGCTCGACCTGCTGGTCGATGAAATCGCTCAAGCGGTCCGTCAGGCTGAAGTTCCGGCCGGTCATGACACCTCTCCACTTCCTGGTAGCAAAGTTTGATACCAACCCCGGACGCCGTCAATCTCCCGCCACGGAGCATCGGCAAGCCCAACAAAAAAGGCGGCGCCTCGCAGCGCCGCCTTCTTCATTTCGGAACCCCGAACCGTCAGGTGCCCTGCGGTTCCGGACCCATGCCGCCGCTCTCCTGCCCGGTGCTGGGCGGGACGGAGGACCGGCGGCCGGTGCCGGTGGTCGGACGCGGCGGGACGGCCATCGTCTCGCGGTCGTCGTCGCGCAGGATCGGTTCGCCGCGCAGCAGACGGTTGATCTCGTCGCCGCTCAGCGTCTCGTACTCCAGCAGGCCCTTGGCCAGGGTGTGCAGCTGGTCGATGTTCTCGGTCAGGATGGTCCGGGCGCGGTCGTAGCTCTCGTCCACGATGCGGCGGATTTCCTCGTCGACCAGCTGGGCGGTGCGGTCGGACATGTTCTTGTGCTGGGTCACCGAATGGCCCAGGAACACCTCCTGCGTCGGCTCGCCGTAGAGCAGCGGACCGAGCTTATCGCTCATGCCCCACTCCGTCACCATCCGGCGCGACATCTCGGTCGCCATCTTGATGTCGCCCGAGGCGCCGGTGGTCACCCGCTCCTTGCCGAAGATCAGCTCTTCCGCGATGCGGCCGCCCATGGCGACGGTCAGGTCGGCCAGCAGCTTGGCCTGCGACAGGCTGATGCGGTCGCCTTCCGGCAGGCGCATCACCATGCCCAGCGCACGGCCGCGCGGGATGATGGTGGCCTTATGGACCGGGTCGCTGTCGGCGCAGTGGATGGCGCAGATGGCGTGGCCGGCCTCGTGGTAGGCGGTCAGCTTCTTCTCGTCCTCGGTCATCACCATGGAGCGGCGTTCCGCACCCATCATGACCTTGTCCTTGGCGTTCTCGAACTCGTTCATGCCGACGACGCGCTTGCCGATGCGGGCGGCCAGCAGCGCTGCTTCGTTCACCAAGTTCGCCAGATCGGCGCCGGAGAAGCCGGGGGTGCCGCGGGCGATGACCTTGGCGTCGACATCCGGCGACAGCGGGACCTTCCGCATGTGGACCTTGAGGATCTTCTCGCGGCCCAGCACGTCGGGGTTCGGCACCACGACCTGACGGTCGAAGCGGCCCGGACGCAGCAGCGCGGGATCGAGAACGTCCGGACGGTTGGTCGCGGCGATCAGGATCACGCCCTCGTTCGCCTCGAAGCCGTCCATCTCGACCAGCAGCTGGTTGAGGGTCTGCTCACGCTCGTCGTTGCCGCCGCCCAGGCCGGCGCCGCGATGGCGGCCGACCGCGTCGATTTCGTCGATGAAGATGATGCAGGGGGCGTTCTTCTTGCCCTGTTCGAACATGTCGCGGACGCGGCTGGCGCCGACACCGACGAACATTTCGACGAAGTCCGAACCGGAAATGGTGAAGAACGGCACATTGGCTTCGCCGGCCACCGCGCGGGCGGTCAGCGTCTTACCGGTACCCGGCGGGCCGACCAGAAGGCAGCCCTTCGGGATCTTGCCACCCAGCCGCTGGAACTTCTGCGGGTCCTTCAGGAACTCGACGATTTCCGTCAGCTCCTGTTTGGCCTCGTCGATGCCGGCGACGTCGTCGAACGTCACGCGGCCGACCTTTTCAGTCAGCAGGCGAGCCCGCGACTTGCCGAAGCCCATGGCCTTGCCGCCGCCGGACTGCATCTGGCGCATGAAGAAGATCCAGACGCCGATCAGCAGAAGCATCGGGAACCAGGACAGCAGCACCGAGAACAGCGACGGCACGTTGCTGTCATCGGGGACCGCGTTGATCCGGACATTCTTGTTGGTCAGGCGCTCCACCAGCCCCGCTTCGGGCGGGACATAGGTGCTGAAGGAGCGGCCGTCCGAGAAATGGCCCGAAACCTGGTTGCCCTTGATCGTCACGTCTGCAACCTGGCCCCGGTCCACTTCGGCGAGAAGCTCGCTGAACGGAACGGTCGTTTGCGGGCTGCGGGTGGAAGAACTCTGGAACAGATTGAACAGGGCCACGAGCAGCAGCCCTATGATGATCCAGAGCGCGAGGTTCTTGCCGAAATTGTTCACGTCACACGCCTTTCTGCGAACCCATCGCCATGCGGTGCGCCGACAAGGCCGCACCCCGGACTCCTACGGGCACGTTCCCTGATTAAATAATGCCGCGCCGGTCCGAAACAACCGTAAAAGCTGGTCTTCCCAACGACGAAAGCGGACGGAAGATCGCGCGGTCCATCGGGACCTGTCCATCCGCGTCTGACCCGTATCGTCCGCCAACCATTGGTACGCCAAGCAATTCCGTTCCCGACCAAAGGCTTGGCAGCGTTTCCCGCACCGGAACCGGCAGATCGGGCACCCTCTCCGGCGCCAGCCGGGCCACCCATTCGCGCCAGCCCGCCGCCCCCAGCGCAGCGACCATAACGGGCTTGCCATGTCGCGGCGACACCCGCAGGTCGAAGCGGCCGTCCCACAGCACCCGCCCGCCCGGCGGCACGCTCAGCCGCTCCATTGCGGCAACCGGCTCGCGCGCCACCATGACGGCGCCCCGCCGCATCCGCGCCACGCAGCCGCCCAAGGTCGTGCCCTGCCCGTCCGCCAGAGCGCCGAGCAGCCGCTCCAGCGCCTCGTCGCGCACGGGATGGGCCGGCCCGCCGACCGCAGCCAGTGCCTGGGCCAGCGCCCGCAGCGCGATCTCCGCCGGCGCGTCCAGCAACGGTGCAGGAGCCAGCGTGATCCAGCCTTCCGGATGAAGGATCGCCGCCTCGGCAAGTAGCCCGGCGGTCGCCTGTTCCAGCGCTGCCCGCGCCCGTCCGGCGCGGCGGGCGACCTCGCCCAATCGGATGGCGTCCAGCCCCTCCCCGCCCAGCAGATCGACGGCGGCGCGCAGCCGGGCGCGGGCGAAGCGCGGATTGCGGTTGGACGGGTCCTCGATCCAGTCGACACCCTCGGCGCGGCAGGTCGCCAGCAGCCGGTCATGGGAAAAGTTCAGCAGCGGCCGGATCACCCGCACCGCCCCGTCGGCGCGCACAGCGGCCATGCCGGCCAGCCCATCGATGCCGGAGCCGCGGGCCAGCCGCAACAGCACCGTCTCCGCCTGATCGTCGCGATGGTGGGCGAGCGCCAGGTGCAGGATGCCCGCCTCATCGCAGGCCGCCGCCAGCAGCCGGTGCCGCGCCGCCCGGGCCGCCGCCTGCAATCCGGCCGAGGGCTTCTCCCCGTCCCAGCGCAGGATACGGTGAGGAATTCCGAGTCGGGCCGCCGTCTGCCCGACCGTCGCCGCCTCGTCGGCCGATTCGGGCCGCAAGCCGTGGTCGACGGTCAGCGCCAGCAGGCTTCCGCCCCGCTCTGCGACCCAATGCCGCAGCAGCAGAACCAGCGCCATGCTGTCGCCGCCGCCGGAAAGCCCAACGGCAACGGCCGGCGCCGGTTCGAATCCGCCCAGCGCCGCCATCGCACGGGCGAACTCCTCCCGCGATACCGGATCGGAGTCGCCGGTCCCGCCCATCAGGCCGGGCAATTGATGCGCTTGCGCTCCGTATCGGCGCGGCGCTTCACGCTGGCCGATGCTTCGGGGAACTTGGTCAGCAGCTGGTTGAAGGCGGTGCAGGCATCCGACTTCTTGTTCATCTGCTGCAGGGTCATGCCCAGCTTCAGCAGGCTGTCGGCCGCCTTCGGGTTGCTGCGGTACTTGGACAGCACCTCGGCGAAGGCCTGGGCCGCTTCCGGGAAGCGGTTGCGGACGTAATAGCTCTCGCCCAGCCAATATTGCGCGTTGCCGGCATAGGCGTGGGACTTGTTCTTGGCGATGAACTCCTGCAGCGCCTTCTCCGCCCGGTCATAGTCGGAGTTGCGCAGCAGTTCGAACGCCTGTTCATACTGCTTTTCCGGCGACAGGCCGGCGGTGGAAGGCGGATTCGCTGCGGCGGTCTGCGCCGGCTTGTCGGCTGGCTTCTTCTCGTCGGCGGCGGCCTTCGCCGGCTTCGACGGGGCGGCATCGGCCATGGCGCCGCCGCCCATGGCACCTCCCATGGCGCCCCCGCCCTTCTCCAGCTCCTTCAGGCGGAAATCGACATCGGCGTTCACCTTCTCCAGGCGCTCGCGCAGCTGGGTGACCTGATAAGTCGATTCCTCGTACTTGCCGGTCAGGTCCTGGATGGCGCGCTCCAGGTTCTGCAGCCGGATCTCGAAATCGGCGGCGACGGAGGGCGACAGCTGCGCCACCTCCACCGGACCGCCCAGCGCCGAAACCTGGGTTTCCAGCGATTGCAGCCGCTCGATCTGCCCCTTCGACTGGGCCAGGGCGGGGCTTGCCGCGAGCATGCCACCCAGCAGCAGGGCGGCGACGGGACGGATGTTGGTCATGCGCGTGGGATCCTGAGGAGATCTGATGCCGGGGGAAACACCCACGGCGACCATGGCGAACGAAAAAGGCGACGCGATGGCCGCTGTTTAGCAGAACTTGCGCACCGGCGCAAAAGAACCGACAGCGCCGGGATTCCGGCCGTCAAACAAGCCGGAGGATACCGCCCGCCGAAAAGAAAAAGGCGCCGCCCCGGTTGCCCGGCGGCGGCGCCTTTTCCCAATTCCCCGTCAGGCGGGGACCGGCGTCATCAGTTGACGACGGTCACGCCACGGCGGTTCTGCGACCAGGCGGCCTCGTTCGAGCCAACAACGGCCGGACGCTCCTTGCCGTAGGACACGACGTTGACGCGGCCGGCCGGAATGCCCTTCGCGGCCAGGTAGTTCTTCACCGAGTTGGCGCGGCGCTCACCCAGGGCCAGGTTGTACTCGCGGGTGCCGCGCTCGTCGGCATGACCCTCGACGGTCACGGTGACCGAACCGTAGGTCTGCAGCCACTTGGCCTGACGGTCGAGGGTGGCGCGAGCCTCCGGCGACAGGTCGAAGCGGTCGAGGCCGAAGAAGACGCGGTCGCCGACGTTGACGACGAAATCTTCCGCCGAGCCCGGGCGGACCGAGGTCTGCTGGGCACCGGTGTTGGCGCCGTTGGCGGCGTCGTTCGGCGTGGATTCGCAAGCGGCGAGCAGGGCAACCGCGGCGAGGGCGAGGAACTTCATGCGCATGTTCAGGGACCCCTTGAACGACAATTGTTGAGTGGCCGGACTAGTCAGCACGAGAGCCGCTTCTTTTCGCCAATCCCCGACGAAAAGACGACGTCCGACCTTTGTCTTGAGCATTGCTCCCGCGCCGCCGCAAAATAGGGCTACTCCACTAGGGAATCAAGGGCGACCACGCGGGGTCCGACGCGCCGACCGGGGTGCTCACGCGACGTTCGTTGGCGCCGGTGATGTCGATGCTGTACAGCTGGGCATTGCGGCCACGGCCGTCACCCGTCGGCAAGTCCTTGAAGAACATGAGAACACGGCCGTTGGGCGCCCAGGTCGGCCCCTCGACGTGGAAGGCTTCGGTCAGGATCCGTTCCCCGGTTCCATCCGGACGGATTACGCCGATTGCAAAGCTGCTACCACGCTGGCGCGTGAAGGCGATCAGATCGCCGCGCGGCGACCACACCGGCGTACCGTAGCGGCCCTCGCCGAAGGTCAGCCGCTTCACGCCCGATCCGTCGGCGCCCATGACATAGAGCTGCTGCGTGCCGCCGCGGTCCGACTCGAAGACGATGCGCTGGCCGTCCGGCGAATAGCTGGGACCGGTGTCGATGCCCGGCGCGTCGGTCAGCTGGGTCTGGCGGCGGGTGCGCAGGTCCAGCGTGTAGATGTCGGTGTTGCCGTTCTGGGCCATCGACATGATGACCTTGTTGCCGTCGGGCGAGAAGCGCGGGGCGAAGGTCATGCCGGGGAAGTCGCCCAGGACCTCCTGGCGGCCGGTGTCGATGTTGAACAGGTACACGCGCGGCTTCTTGTTGAAGTACGACATGTACGTGATTTCCTGGGACGTCGGCGAGAAGCGCGGCGTCAGGACCAGGGTCTGTCCGTCGGTCAGGAACTGATGGTTGGCGCTGTCCTGGTCCATGATGGCCAGCTGCTTCTTGCGCGCGTTCGCCGGGCCGGATTCGGCGACATAGACGATGCGCGTGTCGAAATAGCCGTCCTCGCCGGTCAGGCGCTTATAGATGGCGTCGGCCACGATGTGGGCGATGCGGCGCCATTCCTGCGGCGAGGCGCTGTAGCTCAGCCCCTGCATGTACTGGCCGGCGGCCACGTCCCACAGGCGGAAATCCACCTTCATGCGACCGTCGCCGCCCGTCGTGGTGTTGCCGGCGACCAGCGCCTGGGCGCCCAGCGCCTTCCAGTCCGGGTAACGCGGCTCGCCGCTGCGCAGCTGCTCCGGCGTCTGCAGGAAGCCGCGCGGGTCCAGCGGCTTGAACAGGCCGGACCGCTCCAGGTCGGCGGAGATGACCTTGGAGATGTCGGCGCCCAGCTGGGCATCGCGTCCGCCCGCACCGGCGAAGCTGGTGATCGCGATGGGCAGCGGCTCGGACACGCCCCGCGTGATGTCGATGCGCAACTCGGCGCGCGCCTCCTGCGGAGCGGCAACGCCGAGGGAGAGGAGAAGCGCGCCGGTGGCCCCGGCCAGCTTCAACAGAAGCCTCGTCTTCGTCGTCATGGTCAGAACATGTCCCTCGGGTCGAAATTGAACACGATGAAGCGCCAGTCTTCATAAGTCTGCGACGTGAACTCGCTGGGCAGCAGGTCCAGCGGGCTGGACCGTTTGACCGCGCGCACCGCCGCATCGGCCGACGCCCGGAAGGCGGCGTCCGACATGTAGCGCGACTTGTACTTCTCGTCGATCCAGGCGCGGATCACGCTGTGGTCGCGGCCGACCTCGACGTGGATCTCGATCTGCATCGAGCCAGCGTCCTTGCGGCCGCTGTCGAAGTTCCAGTTCTTGCTCAACTGGCCGCGGATGGCGTCCAGCGCGCGGCCCGACGGCTTGAACGGCTTGTCGGGGCCGTTGGTTGCCTTCGCCGCACCGGCCGGCGCCGCCGAGGCGGTCTTCTGGCTGGGCTTGGCGTCGCTGTTGGCGCTGGCCGATGCCTTGCCGTCCGCCTTCGGGTTGTCCGACGGCTTGATCTTCCCGACGTTCGACAGCAGGTCGGACAGCGGGTCGGTCTTGGCCGACGGCTTCTCCGGCTGCTTGGCCGGCGTCTCCGCCTTCTTCGGCTCGGCCTTCGCGACCTCCTTCGCCGGCTCCGGCTTCTTCGGCTCCGCCTTGGGCGGTTCCGGCTTCGGCTCGTGCTTGGGAGGCTCAGGCTTCTTCGGCTCAGGCTTGGGCGGCTCAGGCTTCGGAGGTTCCGGCTTCGGAGGCTCAGGCTTGGGCTCGTGCTTCGGCGGTTCCGGTTTGGGCGGTTCCGGCTTCGGCGGCTCGGGCTTGGGCGGCTCCGGCGGTTTCGGAGTCGGCGACGGCGCCGGATCCGGGGGCGGAGGCGGCGGGGGTGGTGGCGGCGGAGGGGGAGGGGTCGGGGCAGGCTTGGGCGGCGGCGTCGGCTCGCGCGGGGGCGGCGGCACCTGGGCGACCTTCGGCGGCTCCGGCGTCTTCGCAGGCGGCGGGGGCGGTGGGGGCGGCTCGTCCTCCTCGTCCGGCGGCTCGGGCGCCGGCTTGGCTTCCGGCGTCGGCGGGCGCGGCGCGGCGTTGGCCGGCTTGGGCTCGCCCTTCTCGACGCGGGCGGCCTGGGTGACCTCACCGATGTCGACGATCTCGATCGGAATCGAGGAGGCGATTTCGAGCTTGCGATCGCTGGGCGGCATGCCGAGCACCATCAGCGCGACCAGCGCGACGTGCAGCACCGCCGAGGCGATCAGGGGCTTGCGCATGGGAGTTCCGCCCGCCTCAACGCGCCGGTTTGGGCGCGCCGACCCGCGCGCTGGACGCGGTCGGACCGTTCGGCATCTCGGCGACCAGACCGACCTTCTTGAAGCCGGCGGCGCTCATGGTGCCCATCACCTCCAGCATCTTGCCGTAGGCGATCTTGGCGTCGCCGCGGACCAGGATGCGGGCTTCCGGGTTGTTGTTGGTCACCGCGATCAGCAGCGGCACCATGTTGCCCAGTTCGACCGGCGTCTCCTGGACGAAGACGCGGCCGTCGGTCTGCACGGTGACGAACAGCGGGTCCTTCTGCTGCTCCAGCGGAGCGGCGTTGGTCTTGGGCAGGTCGACCGGCACGCCGACGGTCAGCATCGGGGCGGCCACCATGAAGACGATCAGCAGGACCAGCATGACGTCGATGAACGGCGTCATGTTGATCTCGGCCATCGCGCGATAGCCCCGGCGCTTGCCGCGTCCGTGGGACTTGCCTGCGAGTTGTCCGGCCATGGTTCAGGCGGCTCCCCGCTCCTCGAGGTGGCGGGACAGGATCGCCGAGAACTCGCCCGAGAAGGTGTCCAGCCGGTCGGCGTAGCGGCCGAGGTCGGTGGAGAACTTGTTGTAGGACAGCACCGCCGGGATGGCGGCCAGCAGGCCCATGGCGGTGGCGAACAGCGCCTCGGCGATGCCCGGCGCCACGACGGCGAGGCTGGTGTTGCCCGAGCCGGCGATCGAGGTGAAGGAGTTCATGATGCCCCACACCGTGCCGAACAGGCCGATGAAGGGCGCCGTCGAGCCGACCGAGGCCAGGAAGGTCATGTAGCGTTCGGCCCGCGCCATCTCGCGGCCGATGGTCACCGCCATCACCCGCTCGACCCGCTGCTGCAGCGAGCCCTTCATGGTGCCGGCGATGCCGCGGTCGGCGGCGTGGCGCCATTCGCGCATGCCGGCGGCGAAGGTCGCGGCCATCGGGTCGGCCGGGGTCTGGCCGATGCGGTCGTACAGCGCGTCCAGCGACCCGCCCGACCAGAAGGCCTCCTCGAAGGAGTCGGCCTGGGCGTTCAGGCGGCGGATCCGCATCAGCTTTTCGATGATGATCGCCCAGCACCAGATCGAGGCGACGACAAGCATCATCATCACGATCTTGACGACCGCGTCGGCCTGCCAGAACAGGCCGAGGATCGTGATCTCATGTGCCGTCGTGGCGGCGTTGCCGGCCAGTTGGGCGGTTTGCAGGGCGTCCATCGCAGTCAGTCTCGCGGTTGCGCTGTTGGCACGGGGATGTGGAAGGGAAACGGTCGATTAAGGGTGGGCAGGCGTCGAGGAGCTTTGCTTTGCATACAGCGACTCCATCGCCGCTTTCACCGGTTCGGGAAGGCGCACGGCCCGCCCGGCCCGGTTGATCGTCACCAGCTGCAGGTCGGCGCGCGCCAGCACGCGACCGTCGCGGCGAATGACTTGTGCAACTGCGAAGGAGGCTCCGCGGATATCGACGATTCGGGTTTCCACTTCAAGCGTGTCCTCCAGCTTGGCAGGGGCGTCAAAATCGATGGTCAGGCGCCGTACCGCAAATGACACACCTGTGACATCGCCCAAACCCTCCGCCATCTCCTTCTGACGGAAGCCCATCAGGTACAGCATCTCCGTCCGCGCCCGCTCCGCGAATCGCAGGTAATTGGCGTGGTAGACGATGCCGCCGGCGTCGGTGTCCTCGTAATAGACCCGCAGCGGATAACGGTGCGTGCCGTCCTCCGCGAACCGGCCCGAGAGGGAAGGAGCGACGTTACTCATCGTCGCCCTCGTCCGTGGCGCCTTCGGTCGGGTCGGGAACCCGGTCCAGCAGGTCGAGCTGACGGAGCGGCGCGTTCGGCGGGTTGAGGCCGAGATAGCGGAAACCCTGGTCGGTCAGCATGCGCCCGCGCGGCGTGCGCTGCAGGAAGCCCTGCTGGATCAGGTAGGGTTCGACCACCTCCTCCAGCACGTCGCGCTGCTCACCCAGAGCGGCACCCAGCGTCTCGACGCCCACCGGTCCGCCGCCATAGTTGTTGGCGACCAGCCCGAGATAGCGGCGGTCCATGCTGTCCAGCCCGAGCCGGTCGACCTCCAGCCGGGTCAGCGCGGCATCGGCGACTCGCTTGTCGACCTCCTCCACGCCGGCGACCGCGGCGAAATCGCGCACCCGGCGCAGCAGCCGGCCCGACACGCGCGGCGTTCCGCGCGACCGGTTGGCGATCTCGCGAGCGCCCTCGGGCGTGATGCCCATGCCCAGCACGCCCGCGGCGCGGCGCACGATCAGCTCCAACTCGTCCGGCTCGTAGAATTGCAGGCGCACTGGAATGCCGAAGCGTTCGCGCAAGGGGCGCGTGATCAGGCCGCTGCGCGTCGTGGCGCCGACAAGGGTGAAGGGCGGCAGATCGATCCGGATGGACCGCGCCGACGGGCCTTCGCCAATGATGAGGTCGAGCTGGAAATCCTCCATGGCGGGATAGAGCACCTCTTCCACGGCGGGATTAAGGCGATGAATCTCGTCGATGAAGAGGACGTCGTGCGGCTGCAGATTGGTCAGCAGCGCCGCCAGATCGCCGGCCCGCGCGATGACCGGACCGGAGGTGGCGCGGAACCCCACCCCCAGTTCGCGCGCCACGATCTGCGCCAGCGTGGTCTTGCCCAGGCCGGGGGGCCCGAACAGCAGCACATGGTCCAGCGCCTCGTTGCGGGAGCGGGCGGCCTGGATGAAGATCGACAGGTTCTCGCGCGCCTGCCGCTGGCCGATGAACTCGGCGAGAGTCAGCGGGCGGATCGACGACTCGGATGAGTCGCCCTGCCCCTGGCCCGGCTGGACCAGACGGTCGGAATTGGGGTCGCTCATTGGCTCAGTTCCTTGAGGCCCTGGCGGATCAGATCGGACACGCCGGCGTCATCGCCCAGCACGCGCCCGGCGGCGACGACCGCGCCGAAGGCCTCCGACCGGCCATAGCCGAGATTGACCAGCGCCGACACCGCGTCGGCCAGCGCCGGGCTGGCGCCCGGAACGGCGGCGGGGGCGCCCTTGCCGGCCGGCGCACCCGCGGTCGCCGCGGGGCCGAGCGCCAGATTGCCGACCTTGTCCTTCAGCTCGTTGAGGATGCGCGCCGCCACCTTCGGCCCGACGCCGTCGGCGCGCACCAGCGCGGTCTTGTCCTGCGAGGCGATGGCGCGGGTCAGCTGGTCGGGATCGAGCACGCCCAGGATCGACAGCGCCAGCCGGGCGCCGACGCCCTGGATGGTGGTCAGCAGCTTGAACCATTCCCGCTCCGCCTGATCGCCGAAGCCGTGCAGGACGATGCGTTCCTCGCGGATGAAGGTCTCGACCACCAGCGAGGCCCGCTCCCCCACCGCCATGCGCGACAGGGTGCGGTTGGAGCAGGACAGCAGGTAACCGACGCCGTTCACGTCGAGCACGACCCAATCGGTGCCGGTGGAATCGACGATGCCGGTCAGCTTGGCGATCATGGGAACTCCCGGCCCGAGGGCTGGCTGCGAAGAATGGGGGTCTCTTCGAGACGCGCGCGGATGGTTTCCAGCACGCCGTCAAGGTTGTCGATCACGTCGGTGTTCCAGAAGCGCAGGATGCGGAAGCCGGCCTGCTCCAGCATGCGCGCCCGCCTCTCGTCATGGGCGGCGCGCTGCTCGGCATGCTGGCCGCCATCCAGTTCGATGATCAGGCGATGGTCATGGGCGACGAAGTCGGCGACGAAGCCAAGAATCGGCTCCTGCCGCCGGAATTTCGCGCCGAGCTGGGCATTGCGCAGCTTCTGCCAGACGATCTTTTCCACATCCGTGGCGTTCATCCGCAGATCGCGCGGCCGCCCCGTTATGTAGTCAGTGGGCTTCGCCTTTGCGATGCTCGCCATATCCCCCTCTCCCCCCCGGCGAGAGGGTCGGGGTGAGGGGGAGGCACCGCGTGGAGTCTTGGGAGAGGCACGCCGCGCGTCCCCCTCACCCTCCTCTCTCCCGGGGGGGGAGAGGGTTTGTCGCATCGGTTCGGCATTCCGCCGCCACATTGTCCAACTGGCGCGGTGGTGCGCGTGGCAGATCGCCACGGCGAGCGCGTCGGCGGCGTCCGGGCTGCCGATTTCGCAGCCGGGCAGCAGCAGGCGCACCATCGTCTGGACCTGCGCCTTTTCGGCGCGGCCCTGCCCGACGACCGCCTTCTTCACCATGTTGTTGGCGTATTCCGCCACCGCCAGCCCGGCCTGGGCCGGCACCAGCAGGGCCACGGCGCGGGCCTGCCCCAGCTTCAGCGTCGAGACGGCGTTGCTGTTGACGAAGGTCTCCTCCACCGCCGCCTCGTCGGGGCGGTAGCGCTCCACCACCGCCGACAGCGCGTCGTGGAGCTGCACCAGCCGCTCGGCCAGCGGGCAGGAGTCGTCGGAATGCACGGCGCCGTCGGCGACGTGGCTCAGGCGGTTGCCCGCCACGTCGATGATGCCCCAGCCGGTGTGGCGCAGGCCGGGGTCGATCCCCAGCAGCCGCACCGGCGAAGGCACCGCCGCCTCAGTTCGTCCTGCCCGCGCAAACACGGCACCCGCACTCCGCCTGCAAGACCAGCGTTCAGCTTACGCGGTCAGCTTCTGCATCAGCTCGTCGGAGATGTCGAAGTTGCCTTCGACCACCTGGACGTCGTCGTTGTCCTCCAGCACGTCCAGCAGCTTCAGCAGGCTGGCCGCGGCATCCTCGGACGGGGCGACGGTGTTCAGCGGTCGCCAAGTCAGACGCGCGCTCTCCGCACCGCCGAACTTGGCCTCCAGCGCGTCGCGCACCGCGCCGAAATTCTCGACCGTGGTGGTGACCTCGTGGCCGTTCTCGTCGGATTCGACGTTGTCGGCACCGGCCTCCAGCGCCACCTCGAACACGGCGTCGGCATCCGCCGCGGCGGCCGGGTAATAGATCGCGCCGATGCGGCTGAACATGAAGCTGACCGAGTTGGTCTCGCCCAGGCTGCCGCCGTACTTGGTGAAGCTGGAGCGCACTTCCGCGGCGGTGCGGTTGCGGTTGTCGGTCAGCGCCTCGACGATCAGCGCGACGCCGCCGGGGCCGTAGCCCTCGTACCGAACCTCTTCATAGTTCGCGTCGTCGCCGCCGCCGGGCGTGCCCTGCTTGATGGCGCGGTCGATGCGGTCGCGCGGCATGTTCTGCGCGCGTCCGGCCAGGATGGCGGCGCGCAGGCGCGGGTTGGCCGCCGGGTCGGGCAGACCGCTCTTGGCGGCGACGGTGATCTCGCGGGCGAGCTTGTTGAAGATCTTGGACCGCTTGGCGTCCTGCGCGCCCTTGCGGTGCATGATGTTCTTGAACTGGGAATGACCGGCCATGGGTCGAACGAGCCTCGAAACGGAAAATGGTCAATCGGGCGGGGTGAGCGCACGACACATGTAACAGGTCTGCCGCCCCACCGCACCTTTTCGGCGCGGGAGACGACACCCACGGGATTAGAAAGTCAATATGGCGAGATTGCGGCGCGGCCGGGGTCGAGCTGTGAACGCCCTACTGAATCCGTTCCGGCAAAGTCTGGCTCAGCCGCCCGCCGATGCGCAACGGCTCGATGCGTACGGCCAGCCCAGTGCGGTCGTCGGTCTCGACGTAGCAGCCGCAGACGGTGCCCTCGCCTTCCGCCGGGGACAGCCGCTCGGTCGGCAGCTTGCGCACCATCTTGGCCAGCGCCACCTCCTTCTTCATGCCGATGGCACTGTCGTAATCGCCGCACATGCCGGCGTCCGACTGATAGGCGGTGCCCTTCGGCAGGACCATATGGTCGGCGGTCGGCACATGGCTGTGGGTGCCCACCACCAGCGAGGCACGGCCGTCGCAGAAATGGCCCATGATCATCTTCTCGCTGGTCGCTTCGCCATGCATGTCGACCAGCACGGCATCGACGCCCCCCGGCCCGAGGCGGTGCGCCTTCAGCACCCGGTCCACCGCGGCGAAGGGATCGTCCATCGGCTCCATGAACAGGCGCAGCAGCACGTTGATGACCAGCACCTTGCGCCCGCCGCGCGCCTGCAGCAGGACGAATCCGCGGCCGGGCGTGCCCTCCGGGTAGTTCAGCGGGCGGATGATGCGCGGCTGCTGCTCGATGGTGGAAACCAGTTCCTTCTGGTCCCAGGTGTGGTTGCCCAGCGTCACCACGTCGATGCCGGCCTCGAAGAACTCCTCGGCGATCTTCACGGTGACGCCATAGCCGCCGGCGGAATTCTCGCCATTCACAACGGTCAGGTCAGGGTCCAGCTTCTCGCGCAGCATCGGCATGTGCGCCAGCACCGCCTCGCGCCCGGCCCGGCCCACCACATCGCCGAAGAACAGAATCCGCATCGCCCCAACCTTCCCGATTGGATCGGATCGCGTAAAATCGGTATCGATTTGAAGCGTGAATCCGATCGTCAAACACAAAACTATAGCTCCCTGCGTTTCATATTAAACGCTCGGAGCTATAGCTCACTTACGAATGCGGAGCGTCTCGCGCTCCGTCACGATCCAGTCCAGCCGCTCGTCATGGCCGTCCACCGGCACCGCCGGCATTTCCTGCGCGGCGAAGGCCACGCCGACCGCGATCACCGCGCCGCCGTCGCGCAGGGCATCCAGCGTCCGGTCATAATAGCCGGCGCCATAGCCCAGCCGATGGCCGGAGCGGTCGAAGGCCAGCAGCGGCACCAGCAGCAGAGACGGCCGCAGCACCGCGCGCCCCTCCGCCGGCTCCCGGATGCCGTAACGGCCGACCACCGTCTGCGCCTGCGGGTCCCAGTCGCGGAAGACCAGGGCGGTGCCGCGCGGCCCCGACACCGGCAGGCCGACGGAGTGACCAAGTTTCTTAAGATGGAGCAAAGCCGGCCGCGCGTCGAGTTCCGAGCCGAGCGGCCAATACCCCCCGGCGTCGCCGCGCGGCAGATGGCCGCCGCGCGCCAGTTCGGCGATACGGTCGCGCACGGCGGTCGAGGCGAGGGAGCGGTCGGAGTCGGCGATGGCGTCGCGCCGGGCGCGCGCCTCGCGTCGGGCGGCGTCCTTGGCTTGCGGATCGGTCATCGCGGACTGCGTGCGGGAAGAAGAGGGTGGAAGGCGCCGCCTCGGCCGGTGGCCATGTGCCTATCCTCCATGGCCTGCATGAGCAGGTGGGCGCCGTGTACCCGGCCCAATGGGCCGGACAGGGACAGCTCCCTAGAGATCAAGGTTATCGGCCCTGGGGATTATTGCAGCCTGTCGAACCAGGCAGCGGTCCTTCCGTGTACCAATCTAGGCGCGCTCGAGCCGCGCGGCAACCTCTTCGATGCGTTTTGCCACACGATCGAGTTCGCCGACCACCGCGCCCTCGTCCACGGCGGGGGCGATGCCCTTGCCGGACATCACGTCCTGCAGCTCGTCGGCCAGCACCAGACAGGTCATCAGCATCATCTGCGCCTCCGACCCACTGCGCCCGCCGCCGGTCAGCCGGCGCAGCCGGTCGTCGACATAGGCCGCCAGTTCCCGCAGACGCGCTTCCTGACCGTCCTCGCACAGCATGCGATAGAAGCGGCCGTTCACTTCGATATCGACCTGGGCCATGGCGTCAGCTCTCCAGCACTTGTTGCAGTCGGGCGATGGCGACCTCCAGCCGCTGGGACACCGCCTCTGCGGTGGCCTGGGCGGTCGCCCGGTCCGCCCGCGCGGTTTCCAGCGCCTGCGACAAGTCCTGTTCGCGCCGGACCACCCGCTCATCGCGGGCCGTCGCGGCATGTTCCAGCCGGTCCACGGCGCGGCCGAGACGGTCGAGAGCGGCTTTCAGGGAATCCATGGACGTCAACCTCGACCTGTGGGCACGTCATGTTCGCCGGGCATCGGTCCCGCCCCGGCTGTCGCCAAGCCGAACCGCTGCCTTATCGGAGCGCCTAGAGTTGGGCCGGCACGCCGACCGCGTCAACCGTCACGACGGACTCTTCCACCGAATGCCCATACGGAATACCGGGGCGTGACGGAAGGCCGCAGCGGATGCAACAGTGACGAAACAAAGCCGGACGGCGCGCTTCCCACACGGAAGAGGGGCCTCTGCCATACCATTTCCTACCCCATTCCCATGTTGACCTGCGGACGGCGGTTCTGCATGGTGCGCCCGTTTCGCGGCGCCTTTCGGGGCGACCGCGCAACGTCCGTTGCCGACGCCGCAACCGCGCCCGACTCCGCAGGAAACGCCAGATGTCCGCTGCCTCCGCCCAGCCCTCCCTCCACACGATGGCCAGCGCGATCCGCGCGCTCTCCATGGACGCGGTCGAGGCCGCGAAGTCCGGCCACCCGGGCATGCCGATGGGCATGGCCGACGTCGCCACGGTCCTGTTCACCCAGTACCTGAAGTTCGATCCGAAGAACCCGTCCTGGCCCGACCGCGACCGCTTCGTGCTGTCGGCCGGCCACGGGTCGATGCTGATCTACTCGCTGGCCTACCTGACCGGCTACGAGCGGATGACCATCGACGAGATCAAGCGCTTCCGCCAGCTGGGCAGCCTGACCCCCGGCCACCCGGAAGTCGATCCCAGCCTGGGCATCGAGATGACCACCGGTCCGCTCGGCCAGGGCGTCTCCACCGCCGTCGGCATGGCGCTGGCGGAGCGGATCACCAACGCCCGCTTCGGCGACGAGCTAATCGACCATTACACCTACGTCATCGCCTCGGACGGTGACCTGATGGAGGGCGTCAGCCACGAGGCCTGCTCGCTGGCCGGCCATCTCGGGCTGAACCGCCTGATCGTGCTGTGGGACGACAACCACATCTCCATCGACGGCTCGACCGACCTCAGCTTCACCGACAACACCCAGGCGCGCTTCCGCTCCTACGGCTGGAACACCATCGCCGTCGACGGCCACGACACCGACGCGGTGTCGAAGGCCATCGCCCAGGCCCGCACATCCACCGACAAGCCGACGCTGATCGCCTGCCGCACCATCATCGGCAAGGGTGCGCCGAACAAGGCCAACACCCACGGCTGCCACGGCTCGCCGCTGGGCGCCGACGAGGTCGCCGCGACCCGCACCGCCATCGGCTGGACCCATGAGCCCTTCGTCGTTCCCGACGAGGTTCTGTCGGCCTGGCGCACCGCGGGCAGCCGCAGCGCCGACGCCTACGCCGCCTGGGCCGGCCGCCGCGCCACCCTGACCGAGGGTGCCGGCAAGGCGTTCGACGAAGCCTTCGGCCGCGGCGTTCCGTCCGCACTCACCGACACCATCGTCGCCTTCAAGCAGAAGGTCAGCGCCGAGAAGCCGAGCTGGGCGACCCGCGTCGCCTCCGGCAACACGCTGGAGGTTCTGGTCCCGGCGATCCATGAGCTGATCGGCGGCTCCGCCGACCTGACGCCGTCGAACAACACCAAGGTCAAGAACACCGCCGACGTGAAGGGCAAGGGCGAGTTCGCCGGCCGTTACGTCCGCTACGGCGTGCGCGAGCACGGCATGGCGACGCTGATGAACGGCATGACGCTGCATGGCGGCATCATCCCCTACGGCGGCACCTTCATGCAGTTCGCCGACTATTGCCGTCCGTCGATCCGTCTGGCCTCGCTGATGAAGCAGCGCACCATCTTCGTGATGACCCACGACTCGATCGGCCTCGGCGAAGACGGCCCGACCCACCAGCCGGTCGAACATCTGGCGGCGCTCCGCGCCATCCCGAACCTGCTGGTCCTGCGCCCGGCCGACGCGGTCGAGACCGCCGAATGCTGGCAGATCGCGCTTGAGGCCACCGGCAGCCCGTCGGTCCTGGCGCTGACCCGTCAGAACGTCCCGACCCTGCGCACCGAGCACACCGCCGAGAACCTGTCCGCCCGCGGCGCCTACGTCCTGGCCGAGGCCGAGGGCGAGCGCAAGGCGACCATCCTCGCCACGGGTTCGGAAGTGTCGCTGGCGATGGAGGCCCGCAAGGCCCTGCAGGCCCAGGGCATCGGCACCGCCGTTGTGTCTATGCCGAGTTGGGAACTGTTCGAGCGTCAGGACGACGCTTACAAGGCTTCCGTCCTCGGCACCGGCGTGCGCGTCGGCGTCGAGGCGGCGATCCGTCTGGGCTGGGACCGCTGGCTGGGCGACAAGGGCGCCTTCGTCGGCATGGCCGGCTTCGGCGAATCGGCGCCGTACCAGGAACTGTACAAGCACTTCGGCATCACCGCCGAAGCAGTCGTGGACGCCGTTAAGGCGCGTCTCTGAGAGAAGCCGAAGGGGCGTCCAGCAGAATTCGGGCGCCCCATATCCAACTGGAGGAAGTCATGGCTGTACGGGTAGCGATCAACGGTTTTGGCCGCATCGGCCGTCTGGTTCTGCGCGCCATCTACGAGAGCGGCCGCAAGGACGTGGAGGTCGTGGCGATCAACGACCTCGCCGATCTGAAGGCCAACGCGCACCTGCTGAAGTACGACAGCGTCCACGGCCGCTTCCCCGGCACCATCGAGACGGGCGAGGGCGTGCTGATCGTCAACGGCCACTCCATCAAGGTCGTGCAGGAGCGTGACCCGGCCAAGCTGCCGTGGAAGGATCTGGGCGTCGAGATCGCCATGGAATGCTCGGGCATCTTCACCAAGCGCGCCGACGCCGCCAAGCATCTGGAAGCCGGTGCGCAGAAGGTCCTGATCTCGGCCCCGGCCACCGACGAGGACATCACGGTCGTCTACGGCGTCAACCATGACAAGCTGACCGCCGAGCACAAGATCGTCTCGAACGCCTCCTGCACCACCAACTGCCTGGCCCCGGTGGCCTTCGTGCTGAACAATCTGGTCGGCATCGAAAAGGGCTTCATGACCACGATCCACTCCTACACGGGTGACCAGCGGATCGTCGACACCAACCACAAGGACCTGCACCGCGCCCGCGCTGCTGCCCTGAACATGATCCCGACCTCGACCGGTGCGGCCAAGGCGGTCGGCAAGGTTCTGCCGGAGCTGAAGGGCAAGCTGGACGGCACCGCCATGCGCGTCCCGACCCCGAACGTCTCGGTCGTCGACTTCAAGTTCACCGCCAAGCGCGCCACCTCGGTCGAAGAGATCACCAAGGCGATCTCCGATGCCGCCAACGGCCCGCTGAAGGGCGTGCTGGAGGCCTACACCGAAGATCTGGTGTCGACCGACTTCAACCACGACCCGCACAGCTCGATCTTCGCGCTGAACGAGACCAAGGTCATCGACGGCAACTTCGTCCGCATCATGACCTGGTACGACAACGAGTGGGGCTTCTCCAACCGCATGAGCGACACCGCCGTCGCCATGGCGAACGCCAAGTAAAATCTCAGACACAAAATTGCTGCCCCAGTGAATTTGGCCAAGACCATCATAATTTCTGGTGATTGGCCTGACGATCTGGGGCGGCTGTTTTCAAAGATTTGATCTGTAATTTTCTGCCACGTTAAACTTCATTGCATTAACTCCCGAATTTTTATTGCAGTCCATCTCCAGGCCCGCATACCACGCAGATTAGTCTGCCGATTGAATTGGCCACGGAGGTGAATGGACAGGAGCCGCGCGTGCGCCGCATCATTGGTCTCGATGTTCTTCGTTTCATCGCGGCTGTGTGGGTCGCTCTCTCCCACGGCGCCAATCTTCCCCTCAGGGAAATGTTGGGCAAGGAAAGCCTGCCAACGCTCTTTGTTACCGCCTTGAACAACATGGCGTTCAACGGCGTCGCTGCGGTGGTGGTATTCTTCCTTATTTCCGGCATGTGCATTCACCTGCCGCACCGCCATGCGCATCGTATCGAACTTGCGCCTTATCTGACCCGCCGTATGCTCCGCGTTGGCCTTCCTTTGCTGGCTGGCGGCGCCATCGTTGGGCTATTGGGCGGTTCCGCGCCAGAATGCTATCAAGCGGTGCTATGGAGCCTGTATTGCGAACTGGCCTTCTACCTCGCTTATCCAGTTCTGCATCGTCTGTTCCGCCGATTTGGAATTCCCGCCTGCATCACGACCGCCTATCTGGTTGCGGTCATCGTGATCGCGGTTTTCGACTTCCCGCTCTACCCATGGGCAATGGGCCCGTTCACATGGCTGGTGTGGCTGCCAAGTTGGCTTTTGGGCTGTCTGCTCGCAGACCGGATGACTGCTACGGAAACTTCCGGAAGCGTCACGGGGCTAATTTACTGGCGGTGCGGCGCTTGGATTCTGACATTCGCCGCCACATTGGTCATGGTGCATGCGCCGATCAAGATCGGGGCTCCCATCACCATGAATGCATTCGCCCTATATGCCTATCTGTGGCTGGGGCGCGAACTGCATCGATTCGCGCGGATCGGCCAACCTCTAATTCCGGCCGCCATCGGCTCCTTCGCGTTCTCACTGTATCTCGTCCATTTCCCGACTATGACCCTGGTTAAGCAAGCCCTTGCCGGTTCCCACCCCCTGGCGGTGTGGGCCGCTCAAATCGCGGCGATCATCGCGGTCACGGCTGCTTTCTTCCTGCTCGTCGAGCGCCCCTCCCACCAACTGGCACACCGGCTCTCCAAAGCCTGCATGGCCACATCCTGAGGCAATATCCTGATTGGGGCGGGGCTATGGCGTCACAACACGTCCATTGACGGAGTATCGCAAGGAGGGGCGAACAGCCTTCGATGCCGTCAAGACACCGGGATGCCGCCACACAGCCGTTTTCATCCGGCCTTCACATTGGTCACGCCGGCGGCACGGCCCAGACACTCGGCGATCCAGGCCGACACGCTCTTGCCCTCCCGCGCGGCGCAGTCGGCGACGGCGCGGTGCAGGATCGGGTTGATGCGGATGGCCAGCCGTCCGGAAAAGGGTTGTTCGCCCTCGCCCCCCATATCGCAGGACAGATCGAGGTAATCGTCGACCGCCCGCCGGAAGGAGTCGCGCAATTCGTCCACAGAGCGGCCGGAAAAGGTGATGCCGTCGTGGGTGTTGATGACCTCGCCGACAAAGACGCCCGCGTCGTTGTCGAAGTCGATCTGGGCCTTGTAACCCTTGTATTCCATCATCGCGGCATTCCCGGGGGAGGTATTCCAATGAAACGGACGCCGGTGCCCCGGCCTGCTGTCCGTTGTGACTGACCATACTCCGGGACCGCGATCGCAGGGTTTGACCTGCCTCAATTCTCTCAACCGGCTGAAGGCTGGAGCCCCATCGCACCCACCGCTAGAGTGTCCGCCCAGCCGCCACCCTGCCCCGCCCCGCCGCCGCCCATGACCGCCGCCCCGCAAATCCCCCCGCCCCTCCTCCGACCCATCCTGGTGCGCGGCCTCGCCGACGCGCTGGTGGCCGCCGCCATCGCCGACTCGACCGGTGTCGCCCTCGCCCTGATGGCGCCGCCGGCGGGCGGGGCGCTGTGGCTGCTCGGCCTGATCGGACGGGTGCGCCGGGCCCACCCCGGCCTGGGGGTGACCGGCCTGCTCGACTGCGGCGACCGCGCCGGCGAGGCGCAGGGGGCGTTGGCCGCCGGGGTGCCGGCCCTGCTGTTCACCGGCGGAACGGCAGCGGCGGACCGCTTGGCGGCCATCGGCGCAGCCCACGGCGCCGTGCTGCTGACCGCCTGCCCATCCCTGCTCGACCTTGCCGCCGAAAGTCATGGCTCCACCCGGCCGGTCCTGCTGGAGGCGCTATGCCGCGACTGGCTGACACAGGCCAACGGTTGGACCGAAAGTCATGCCGAGGGTTAGGTCCGGACTACCGCTTTTTCGCACAGCCTCACCGCGCAAAGGTGGTGTAACGTCACCTTAGGATATTTTTGTGACACAGCACCCTCCCTCCGATGCCGGAAGAGCCACCCATGAGCATCACCTCCCTGACCACGCCGGATCAGACCATCGCGCAACCGCACCATCCGGGGCAGGCCGCAAACGGCCGGGCATCCGACCGGATGGGGAACAGTCCGACTCCCCGGCCGGAGAAGATGCGCGGTCTGCGGCTGGTCGCCGTCTGGGTCGGGCTGACCGCCGGCTCCTGGGCGGTGCTGGGCGGGGCCGGATACGGCCTCTACACCGTGGTCAGTTCTCTTCTGCCGTAACCCCTCCGGCCGAGCCGTTCCACCCCCCGCGGGTTTCCCCCCGCCGCAGGCCCTAGGCCGTTCAGGCGTGGCAAATGGCCGCTTTATGCCCCTCCCGCCGTTGCAAAGCGGGCCAATCCGGGCTAAGACGGCGCCATTTCCAAGAATGCCCCAGGGGAAGAGCCACAATGAAGCTCACGCGCCGCGTCAAAGACATTCTCGCCAACTACGAGAGCGACAATCCCGGCACCAAGGCGAACCTCGCCCGCATCCTGATGGAAGGCAAGCTCGGCGGCACCGGCAAGCTGGTGATCCTGCCGGTCGACCAGGGCTTCGAGCATGGTCCGGCCCGCAGCTTCGGCCCGAACGAGCCGGGCTATGACCCGCACTACCACTACCAGCTGGCCATCGACGCAGGCTGCAACGCCTACGCCGCCCCCCTGGGCTCGCTGGAGGCCGGCGCCGGCACCTTCGCCGGGTCGATCCCGCTGATCCTGAAGATGAACAGCGCCAACTCGCTGTCCACCCAGAAGGAAGCCGCCGACCAGGCCGTCACCGCCTCGGTCCAGGACGCGCTGCGCATCGGCGCCTCGGCCATCGGCTTCACCATCTATCCCGGCTCCGACGCCATGTACTCCCAGTACGAGGAGTTCCGTGAGCTGTCGAAGGAGGCCAAGTCCTACGGCCTCGCCACCGTGCTGTGGTCCTACCCGCGCGGCGGCGCCGTCACCAAGGACGGCGAGCTGGCCATCGACGTGATCGGCTACGCCGCGCACATGGCCGCTCTGCTGGGCGCCCATATCATCAAGGTGAAGCTGCCGTCGGCCCATCTGGAGCAGCCGGAAGCCAAGAAGGTCTACGAGTCGAAGAACATCCCGATCGCCACCCAGGCCGAGCGCGTGAAGCACATCATGCAGTGCGCCTTCAACGGCCGCCGCATCGTGGTCTTCTCCGGCGGCGCCACCAAGGGCGAGGATGCGGTGTTCGAGGACGCCCGCGCCATCCGTGACGGCGGCGGCAACGGCTCGATCATCGGCCGCAACGCCTTCCAGCGCCCGCGCGAGGATGCCCTCAAGCTGCTCGACCGGATCATGAAGATCTACCAGGGCCGGGAGTAACACTTGGCCAAGGGAAAGCCGACGCAGGCGGAACCTGCCGCCTGCCGACTGTACCTCGTGACGCCGCCGGCCCTGGAGCCGGCGGCGTTCGCGCCGCTTCTGGAGGAAGCGCTGGATGCCGGCGACGTCGCCTGCGTGCAGCTCCGCCTCAAGGACTGCTCAGAGGACGACATCCGCCGCGCCTGCGACATCCTGCGCCCGATCGCACAGGAGCGTGAGGTCGCCTTCATCCTGAATGACCATCCGCGCCTCGCGCGGGAGGCCGGCTGCGACGGCGTCCATGTCGGCCAGACCGACACCCCCTATCGCGATGCCCGCAAGATCGTCGGCAACGACGCCATCGTCGGCGTCACCTGCCACGACAGCCGCCATCTCGCCATGATCGCCGGCGAGGAAGGGGCGGACTACATCGCTTTCGGCGCCTTCTTCCCCACCAGCACCAAGACGGCCGAATACAAGGCCGAGCCGGAGCTGCTGAGCTGGTGGTCGGAGCTGATGGAGGTCCCCTGTGTCGCCATCGGCGGCATCACCGCCGAGAATTGCGCGCCGCTGGTCACCGCGGGCGCCGATTTCCTGGCCGTGGTCAACGCCGTCTGGGGCCATCCGCAGGGTCCCGGCGCCGGAGTCCGGGCGCTGAACGCAGCCATCGAGGCCGCACTCGCCGGCTAGGCCGGCCGATTACCTGGACGTCCCCAAAATCATGGACCTTCTGACGCCCGAGTCGCTGGGCATCCTGTTCGCCGTCGGCCTGCTGGCAGGCTTCGTCGATGCAATCGCCGGCGGCGGCGGTCTGCTGACCATTCCGGCCCTGCTGGCCGCGGGCATGTCCCCGGCCGAGGCGCTGGCCACCAACAAGCTGCAGTCCAGCTTCGGCTCGCTGTCCGCCACCATCAAGTTCGTCCGCCGCGGCGAGGTCCATCCCGGCGCCATGCGCACGATGATCCTCTGCACCTTCATCGGCGCCGCCATCGGCGCCACCCTGGTGCAGATGCTGGACGCCGGATTCCTGCGCGACGTCATCCCGATCCTGCTGATCGGCATTGCCATCTATCTGCTGCTGTCGCCCAAGGCCGGCGACGTCGACGCCCACCAGCGCATCGGCGAACATGCCTTCGCGCTCAGCATCGGCACCGGCATCGGCTTCTACGACGGCTTCTTCGGGCCGGGCACCGGCACCTTCTTCGCCATCGCCTTCGTCTCGCTGCTGGGCCACAACCTGCGCAAGGCGACCGCCCACACCAAGGTGCTGAACCTGACCAGCAATGTCGCCTCGCTGCTGTTCTTCATCGTCGGCGGCCACGTGTTGTGGACGGTCGGGCTGCTGATGGGGGTCGGACAGTATATCGGCGCCCAGCTCGGCGCCCACATGGTGATCCGCAACGGCGCCCGAGTCGTGCGTCCGATGCTGGTGGTCGCCTCCATCGTCATCACCGCCAAGCTGGTGTGGACCGACGAGCACAACATCCTGCGCGAACTGTTCGCCGCTGCCGCCGCCTGGATCGCCTGACGGCCGTCACCCGCCGGCCCTCTTTAGGTTATCGCCTAAGACAATTCGCCGCACCATCGCGCCCCGGCCGGGTTACCCCCCGCCGGCTGGCGGCATTCTCCTGTGCGTGCCCTTCTTTTCCACTGCCGCTTTCCACCCGGGTTCGGAAAATTGTTTACCGAGCCAACAAAAAGTGGTGCGCGCCCCTTTACGTAAGCGTCAGTTTGTGTATCATTGCGTCAATAACACAATTTGGGGAAGGAACCATGTCTCCGACGACGCTCAAGACACGCCTGCTGACCGCCGCTGCCGCCATCGCGGTGACCGCACCGTTCGTGACCGCCTCGACCGCGCTTGCCGCCGGTTTCGCGTTGAAGGAGCAGAGCGTATCGGGCCAGGGCACCTCCTATGCCGGCGTGACCGCCGGCGGCAACGGCGATGCCAGCTCGATGTTCTACAATCCGGCCACCATGGGTCTGGTGACCGGAACCGAATTGGTGCAGACCGCCACCGGTGTCATCGTGAAGTCGAAGGTCGACGGCGCCAGCGCCACCCGCGCCCGGCGGCTGGGCGGCACCGCGATCAGCGGCAACGCATCGCCCGGCGACATCGCGCAGGATGCCCTGGTTCCGGCCGGTTACTTCATCTATTCGATCAGCGACGACCTGAAGGTCGGCCTGTCTGCGAATGGCCCCTGGGGTCTGGTCACCGACTATGGCGACAGCTGGATCGGCCGCTATCACGGCATCCGGTCCGACCTGCGCACCTATAATTTCGCGCCGTCGGTGTCCTACCGCATCAACCCGATGATCACCATCGGCGGCGGCGTTCAAATTCAGTATGCCAAGGCCAAGCTGTCGCAGGCCTCCGACTTCGGCGCCAGCCGCCTCGGCCGTCCCGGCGCGCTCGACGTCAAGAGCGATGTGACCGGTGACGATTGGGGCTGGGGCTTCACGCTCGGCGCCCTGATCGAACCGGTGAAGGGAACCCGCGTCGGCCTCGCCTACCGCTCGGCGGTCAAGCACACGCTGACCGGCGACATCTCCTTCACCGGCCTGCCGGCCCCGCTCGCCGGCGCCCTGCCCGCCCAGAGCGCCAGCGCCGACCTGACCACGCCGGACATCGCCTCCATCGGCCTGTACCACGAGGTCAACGACCGCTGGGCGGTGATGGCCGACGTGCAGTGGACCAACTGGTCGCGCTTCAAGGAACTGCGCGTCAACATCGCCAACCCGGCGCTCACCTCCGTCACGGAAGAGCATTGGAAGGACAGCTGGTATTACGCGCTCGGCACCTCCTACAAGGTGACCGACAAGCTGACGCTGCGCGGTGGTATCGCCTTCGACAAGGGGTCGGTCGACGTCGATTACCGCACGCCCCGCATTCCGGAGCAGAACCGCTACTGGCTGTCGGTCGGCGCCGGCTATCAGGTCACCAACAGCCTGCGCGTCGACGCCGCCTATTCGCACGTCTTCATCCCGAAGACCTCGGTCGCCCTTACCGACGACCTGACCGGCGCCGAAGCCGGCCGCGGCAACCTGAATGTGGACTACAAGAGCAGCATCGACCTGATCGGCCTGCAGGCGAAGTTCACGTTCTAAGGGAACCTACCCCCTCCCCTACCAAAGATCCCCTCTCCCCCCCGGGGAGAGGGTTAGGGTGAGGGGGACGCATAGCGAGGATTTTCAAGGAAATCCGGCATGTGCATCCCCCTCACCCCGGCTTTCTCCCGGGGGGGAGAAGGAGATTCCATCCCCTCAAAATCCCGCCACCGGCAGCCAAAGCACCTGCTCGATACTCTCGGCCCCGCTGCACAGCATCGCCAGCCGGTCGAAGCCCATGGCGATGCCGCTGCTCTGCGGCATGCCGTGCTCCAGCGCGGCGAGGAAATCCTCGTCCACCGGGAAGCGCTCGCCATAGAGCCTCTCCTTCAACGCCATGTCCGCCTCGAAGCGGGCGCGCTGCACCGCCGGATCGGTCAGTTCGCCAAAGGCGTTCGCCAGTTCCAGCCCGCAGGCATACAGCTCGAACCGTTCGGCCAGTCGGGGGTCTTCCGGCTTCGGCCGCGACAGCGCCGCCATGCACAGCGGATAGTCGGTCAGCACGCAGGGCACGCCCTCGCCCAGATGCGGTTCGATGCGGTCGAACATGATGCGGAAGACGATGTCCTCCCAACGGTCGCCGTGATGGGGGGCGATGCCGATACGCGCCGCCTCCACCGCCAGCGCCGCCGGGTCGGGATCGTGGCTGCCGTCATAGGTCGCCATCAGGTCGATGCCGGCATACTCCCGGAACGCCTCCGGCACGGTCAGCACCCGCCATGGCGCGAAGGGATCGCAGGTCATGCCACGGAAGCTGAACGTCCGCCGCCCGCCTGCTTCGGCGCCGGCGCACAGCAGCTCGCGGCAATCGTCGATCAGCGTGCGATAGCCGTCTCCGGCGCGATACCATTCCAGCATCGAGAATTCCGGCGCATGGGTCCCCGACCGCTCGCCGTTGCGGTAGACATGCGCCAGTTGCCAAAGCCGCGGCACGCCCGCGACCAGCAGCTTCTTCATGGCGAATTCGGGACTGGTGTGCAGGTACAGCGGCCGGCGGTCGTCGGGATGCGGCCCCTGCAGCTCGGTGGCGAAGGCCTGGAGATGCGGCTCCATCCCCGGCGAGACCTGCAGGGCCGGCGTGTCGACCTCGACGAAGGCCAACTCCTCGAACACGCGGCGGACGGCGTTCAGCACCCGGCCGCGCGCCGCCAGATAGGGGCGGCGGCGGGCCAAAGCCTCGGGATGCCAGGGGGGAAGGTCGCCAGAGGGAATCGAGGCGGATCGGATCGGGGCGGACATGAAGGGCGCGCTCTTGATGGACGGTCGAAAGGGGTGCGTGCGCATCAGAGCACCCACGGGCGGCGTACTCAAGTCGGCTTGGCATTGGTCACAGCGGGCTGCCGTGGTAAACTCGCCCCATCGCCGCCGAACCGCGCGGTTGGGAGGGATGGAACACTGAACAGGGTCGGCAAAAACGTTCCAAACGTCTCGTTCCTGGATAGATTCTAAAGTACTGCACCACGAACCGGCGAAGAATCGTCCGCCAATCGCCCGGATCGCACGCTGTTACCGTTCCGCGCCGTTGCCTATGGGCGGTCAAGCTGGTAGGGTCCGCGCCGCCCTGATTCTGGAATTCACGAGTACGCCATGAAGGTCAATGCCAACACGATGCGCCCCGGCCATGTGCTGGAGCACAACGGTAAGCTCTGGGTCATCACCAAAACCGCCATCGTGCAGCCTGGTAAGGGCGGCGCCTTCATCCAGCTGGAAATGAAGGACGTTCGCACCGGCAACAAGTCGATCGAGCGGTTCCGCACCCAGGAGACCGTTGAGCGCGCTCGCCTGGACGAGCATGAGATGACCTTCCTCTTCGCAGAAGGTGACAGCTTCACCTTCATGGATAAGGAAAGCTTCGAACAGGTCTCCATCCCCCGCGACATCATCGGCGAGCCGGCCGTCTTCCTGCAGGACGGCATGGAAGTCACGGTGCAGAGCCATGAAGGCTCGCCGCTGGGCGTCGAGATCCCCGGCAAGGTCACGCTGCTGATCACCGAATCCGACCCGGTGGTGAAGGGCCAGACGGCTTCTTCGTCCTACAAGCCGGCCAAGCTGGAGAACGGCGTGTCGATCCTGGTTCCGCCGCACATCGAGGCCGGGACTCGCGTCGTCGTCGATACCGCCACCGGCGAATACGTCGAGCGCGCGAAGGACTGATCCTTCCCAGGTCGGTTCTGCCATCACCGGTCTTCGCCATGCGCGGAGGCCGGTGTATTGTTTTCTGGTTCCTGCACGAAACGGTACACCAACACCCATGGCCACCCGCTCCGCTCTCATCAACGTCATGGTCCGCGCCGCCGAAAAGGCAGCCCGCGGTCTCGTCCGCGACTTCGGCGAGGTCGAACACCTCCAGGTGTCGCGCAAGGGGCCTGCGGACTTCGTGTCCGCCGCCGATCTGAAGGCCGAACGCACCCTGCGCGAGGAACTGCAGAAGGCGCGGCCCGAATTCGGTTTCCTGATGGAGGAGAGCGGCGCGTCCAAGGGCAGCGATGCCGAGGCGCGCTGGATCGTCGATCCGCTCGACGGCACCACCAACTTCCTGCACGGCCTGCCGCACTGGGCGATCTCCATCGCCGCCGAGCGCAATGGCGAGATCGTCGCCGGCGTGATCTACGCCCCCATCGGCGACCAGCTGTTCTGGGCCGAGAAGGGTGCCGGCGCCTTCGTCAACCACACCCGCCTGCGCGTGTCGGAACGCCGCAAGCTGGAGGATTGCGTGATCGCCACCGGCATCCCCTTCAAGGGCCGCGGCGACCACGCCACCTTCCTGAAGGAACAGGAAGCAGTGATGAAGGAGGTCGCGGGCATCCGCCGCTTCGGCGCCGCCTCGCTCGACCTCGCCTACACCGCCGCCGGCCGGTTCGACGCCTATTGGGAACGCGGTCTGGCGCCGTGGGACTGCGCCGCCGGCGTGCTGATGGTCACCGAAGCCGGCGGTTTCGTCGGCGAGATCGAGGGCGGCCGCAACCCGGTCTTCACCGGCAACGTGCTCGCCGCCAACAGCCATCTCCAGGTCCCGGTCGCCCGCCTGTTGAAATCCGCCAAGGGCTGACCCCTGCCCTGCCCATCCTCCGCCTTCCCGCACGGGAATGGCGGATGGGTGGTTGTGGCTGGAGCGATCGATAGGCTATGGTTTGCAGGACAAAGGTTTAACGGGACACATCGTTTTGGGCCGCTGGGGACACGCCGACCGCAAGCACCTTGCCGCCGCCGCGCTGTGCGCGGTCTGGACGCTCTTTCCGGCTGCCCTGTCGGCGGCGGCTCCGGCCAACGGCCCGGCACAGTCTTCCGCCGGACTGACGTTGGAAAACGCGGTTCCGCTGTCCGTGCCGCCCCGCCCCAACCTTCGCACCCCGCCGCCGGTCAAGGCGCCGCCGCGACTCGTCCTGCCGCAGCCGCTGGAGGCCCCGCCTCCGCCCGCCCTGACGGAAGGTCCGGCCCAGCCGGCGCCGCGCGCCACCGCCCGGACCGAACCGGCTCCGAGGACGGCGCCGACGGCGGCCCAGCCGCAGCAACCCGCTGTCCAGGCACCTGCCGCCCAGGCACCTGCCGCCCAAACACCCGCTGCCCCGGCGCCCGGTCAGCCGCCGACCGCGCCGCGAACCGACACCGCCGCACTGCCCCCTCCTCCGGATGCGGCACCTCCTGCGGCTAACCTGCCACCTTCGAGCGTTTTGAGCCTTGTGTTCCCCACTGGCGCCACCAATCTGCCGGATGCGGCAGACGCCGTGGTCGACCGGATCGTCGAACGGCTGCGCGCTAGCGACACCGCGAGGCTCCAACTGCGCTCCTACGCCAGCGGCACCGCCGACACGGCGCGCGAGGCGCGGCAGCTGGCACTGGCCCGGGCGTTGGCGTTGCGCGAGCGGCTGACGGCCTTCGGGATCCGCAGCACCCGCGTCGATGTCCGCGCATTGGGCCTGGACGACGGAGATGGGCCGCCCGACCGGATCGATGCAGTCTTTCTGAATGAATAGCGCCCTTAATGAATAGCGCCCAGCCCGTGCGCGAGGTCTGATCGGAACACCCCTTCGGAGCATCATGACCGCCACAACCCCGACGACCCGACCGCTGGAGGTATCCGCCCTCATGACACGCCCGGAGCGGTTCCTGACCCGGATGATCCTGTTCCTGGTCGTGGTCGGCGCGGTGACTGGCCTGCTGTTCCCCGCCCTGCGCTCGGCCTTCCTCAACAATGCGCCGCTGAACGGCGTCATCCTGGCGACTCTGCTCGCCGGCATCGCCTTCATTTTCCGGCAAGTCCTGATGCTCCGCCCCGAAGTGGCTTGGCTGGAGCAGTACCAGAGCGGGGTCGCCCCCGCCTCCTTGCAGGAGCCGGTGCTGCTGGCGCCGATGGCGCGCATGCTGGGCGAACGGCGCGGCCGGCTGACGCTGTCGGCGTTGTCGATGCGCTCGCTGCTGGACGGAATCGCCTCGCGCCTGGACGAATCGCGGGAGCTGTCGCGCTATCTGATCGGCCTGCTGATCTTCCTCGGCCTGCTCGGCACCTTCTGGGGCCTGCTGCACACGGTCCAGTCGGTCGGCGGCGTCATCGGCAGCCTGTCGGTCCAGGGCGGCGACGTCGGCACCATGTTCTCCCACCTGCAGCAGGGGCTGGAAGCGCCGCTGGTCGGCATGGGCACCGCCTTCTCCTCCTCGCTGTTCGGCCTTGCCGGTTCGCTGGTGCTGGGCTTCCTGGAACTCCAGGCCAGCCAGGCCCACAACCGCTTCTTCCAGGACCTTGAGGACTGGCTGTCCAGCGCCACCCGGCTGTCGAGCGGCGCCGCTGGCGGGCTCGAATCGGGCGACCATGCCGCCTCCGCCTATCTGACCGCCCTGCTGGAACAGACCGCCGAGAATCTGGACTCCCTGCAGCGCACCGTCGCCACCGCCGAGGAAGGCCGGCGCGCCGCCAACGCCAACCTGATGGCTCTGACCGAGCGGCTGTCGAGCCTGACCGACCATATGCGCGCCGAGCAGCAGCTTCTCCTGCGTCTGGGTGAGAATCAGCTGGAGGTGAAGGGCCTGCTCGACCGTCTGGCGGAGAACGCGGGTGGCGGCTTCGACGACGCCTCGCGCCAGCATCTGCGCAATATGGACATCTATCTCGCCCGTATCGTCGAGGAGTCCTCCAACGGCCGCGTCCAGGCGGTGCAGGAGATCCGCAGCGAGATCAAGCTGCTGGCCCGCACCATCGCCGCGTTGGCCGAAGAAGCCGACCAGCAGCAGCGCTGACACTCTGACACCGTAGGCCAACGCCGGGAGTTCCCATGGCCAGCATCAGCCGCCGCAACGGCCACCGCGACGCCAGCGCCTGGCCCGGCTGGGTCGACGCCCTGTCGTCGCTGGTGATGGTCGTCATCTTCCTGCTGATGGTCTTCGTCGTGGCGCAGTTCTACCTCGCCACCGCCCTGACCGGCCGGGACGAGCAGCTGACCGCGCTCAATCACAAGATCGCGGAGATGAACGACCTGCTGGCGATGGAGCGGGATGCCAACGCCGATCTGCGCGTCAACATCACCCAGCTGTCAACCGAATTGCAGACCTCCGTCGCCGCCCGCGACGACATGACCCTGTCGCTGAGCCAGCTTCAGGAGGACCGCGACCGCACTGCCCGCACGCTGGAAGAGCTGCAGCGCAATGTCCGTGTCGACCGCGAGACGCTCGACCTGAAGCTGAAGGAAATCCTCAGCCTCCAGGCCGACATCAAGGCCCTGCGCGAGGCCCGGCAGAAGCTGGAGGGCGAATTTGCCGCCGCCGTCGCCGCCGCCAAGCTGACCGAACAGCAACGCCAAGCCCTGCTGGCCGAACTCGGAACCACCCGCGACCGCGCAAAGGCGCTGGAGTCCGAACTGGCCTCCGCCAACGAGAAGACGATGCTGGCGCAGAAGGAGATCGACCAGCGCGACATCCGGCTTAAGGCGCTGGAATCGCAACTGGCCGACAGCCAAACCCAGGCCCAGAAGGATCTGGAGCAGCGCGACATCCGCATCCGCGACCTGATGGCTTCCCTCACCGGCGAGAAGGCGGAGGGGACCAAGAGCAAGCAGCAGATCGACCTGCTGAACCAGCAGCTTCTGGCTCTGCGTGAGCAGCTCGCCCGCATCGGCGCGGCACTAGAGGCGTCGGAAAAGTCCTCGGCCGAGCAGAAGGTGCAGATCGCGGAACTGGGCGCCCGGCTCAATCAGGCGCTCGCCGCCAAGGTCCAGGACCTCGCGCGCTACAAGTCGGAGTTCTTCGGTCGCGTTCGCGAGGCGCTGGGCAACCGGCCGGACGTGAAGATCGTCGGCGACCGCTTCGTCTTCCAGTCGGAACTGCTGTTCCCGTCAGGCTCGGCGACGCTGGAGGAGGCCGGCAAGCAACGGCTGGCCGACCTCGCCCATACCCTGATCGAGATCGGCAAGGTGATCCCGCCCGACGTGAATTGGGTCCTGCGGGTGGATGGCCACACCGACATCAAGCCGGTGCGCTTCCAGTTCGCCTCCAACTGGGAACTGTCGGCCGCCCGCGCCATCTCGGTGGTGAAGTTCCTGATCGACCAGGGCATTCCGCCGGAACGGCTGGCCGCCGCCGCCTTCGGCGAATTCCAGCCCATCGACCCCGGCACGTCGGACGAAGCGCTGGCGAAGAACCGCCGGATCGAGATCAAGCTGGACCAGCGCTGACCGGAACCGCGGCGCCTGAGCGGCTGTTTCCTCCGTATCGACGCTCTTGTCGAAACGAAGGATCAGCCATGATGAAGACAGTCATTGCCGCTTTGTCGGTCGCCGTCCTGGCCGGCGGCATCGCCGCCCTGCCTCACCCGGCCGAAGCCAAGGGGTGCGTGAAGGGAGCGGCCGTTGGCGGCGTCGCCGGCCATATGGTCGGGTCGGGCCACGGGGTTGCGGGTGCCGCCGTCGGATGCGCGGTAGGCCACCACGAAGCCAAGAAGAAGGACGAGGCCAAGAAGAAGACCGACCAGCAGCAGGATGCTCACGGCAACAACCAGCCGTCGAAGTAACCGCTGCCAAGCGGGATGGAGTGCAGAGGCGCTTCGATCAGCCCTGCCATTCCTCCCGCAGGATGGCGTAGAGGACGTGGTCGCGCCATGCGCCGTCGATGCGCAGATAGCCTCGTGCGTAGCCCTCGTGGGTGAAGCCGACCTTTTCCAGCAGGCCGCGGCTCGGCAAGTTCGTGGGCAGACAGGCGGCTTCGACCCGGTGAAGGCCTAGTTGCCCGAAGGCGAATTCCAGAACCAGCCGGGTGCCGCCCGACACATAGCCGTTGCGGGCATAGGGCTGGCCGGCCCAGTAGCCGAGCGTCCCCATCTGGGCGACGCCGCGACGGATGTTGGTCAGGCCGAGTCCGCCAACCAGCGCGTCGGTCGCGCGGTCGAAGATCAGGAAGCTGTAGCCGAGATCGTCACGCCATTCCTGCGCCTGACGCCGCAGCCGCCGGGAAAAGGCCGTCCGGGTCAGGGCGTCGGCCGGCCAAGTGGGTTCCCAGGGCGTGAGGAAGGCGCGCGAGGCGGCGCGGAGGTCCGCCCATTCCCGCCAGTCCCGCGGAAGCGGCGGCCGGATGTAGCAATGCGGACCGTCGAGACGGACCGCGGGCGGGCTGATGAGGCCGCTGCCGAGGAGGCGGATCATTGAGCGACCACCCTTCCCACCACTCTTTGGAAGAGAGGGATCCGCTGGCCGGACGATCCACGCAGTGCTTCCCCCTCACCCCGACCCTCTCCCCGGGGGGGAGAGGGGGAAAATTGCGGGGGGAGAGGGGTGGCGGCCACCGTCTTCATCGTCAGGCGAGACGCTCCGCGATGCGGTCGTAACTTTCTAGCTTGGCGATCGGGCCGAGAGCGGCGACGGTCGGGCGGCTGGCGCGCAGGCGGGTGGCGGCCTTGACCACGGCATCGCGGTCGACACCGTCGATCTTCGCCACGATCTCCTCCACCGGAACCGGGCGGTCGTAGATCAGGATCTGCTGACCCAACTGCTCGCAGCGTGACATGGTGCTTTCCAGCGCCATCAGCGTCCCGGCCTTCAATTGGGCGCGGGCGCGGGCGACCTCGTCCTCCGTCACGTCGGCGCCGACCTTGGCGATCTCGTCGCAGACGACCGGGACCAGTTCCGCCACCTCATCCTCGCCGGTGCCGGCATAGACGCCGAACAGGCCGCCGTCATGGTAGCCGCCGGTGAAGGTGTAGATGGAATAGACCAGCCCGCGCTTCTCCCGCACCTCCTGGAACAGGCGGGACGACATGCCGCCGCCCAGCAGGGTGGACAGCACCGAATGGGCGTAGAAGTCCGGATCATGGACCCCCACCCCGTCGAAGCCGAGCACGAGGTGCATCTGCTCCAGGTCGCGGTCCTCGCGGAAGTCGCCGCCGGTGTAGCTGGCGGACTCCGGCTTGGGCGGCGCACCGCTCGGCAGGTCGCCGAAGGCCTTGAATGCGAGATCGACCATCCGGTCATGCTCGATCCGGCCGGCAGCGCTCAGCACCATGCCGGGGGCGCCGTAATGGCCGGCGATGTAGTCGACCAGCGCTTCGCGCGGCAGCGCGCCGACGATCTCGGCGGAGCCCAGCACCGGACGGCCGATGGCTTGGCCCGGATAGGCGGTGGACTGGAAATGATCGAAGATGATGTCGTCGGGCGTGTCGGCGCTCTGGCCGATTTCCTGCAGAACCACCGTGCGCTCGCGCACCAACTCCTCGGCGTCCAGCGTGGAGTGCTGGATCATGTCGGAGAGGATGTCGAGCGCCAGCGGCGCATCCTCGTGCAGGACCTTGGCGTAATAGGCTGTCTGCTCGCGGGTGGTGTAGGCGTTCAGTTGACCGCCGACATTCTCGATCTCCTCGGAGATGCGGAAGGCCGAGCGGCGGCGGGTGCCCTTGAACAGCATATGCTCGACGAGGTGGGCGACGCCGTTGACGCTCGCCGCCTCGTTGCGGGTGCCCACCCCGACCCAGCAGCCGAGCGAAACGGACTGCACGTCGGGCATGGTGTCGGTCGCGACGCGAAGCCCGTTGGGCAACGTCGTCACACGAATGGAACTCATGCGGCCTCCTGGGCGGCGCGGGCGCGCGCGATGACGAAGTCCTGAACCGCCGCCAGATCGTTCGGCAGTTCGGACAGGCGCTCCTCGCGCCCATAAAGATCGGACAGGCGCGGCGGCAGCTCCGGCCGGCGGCCGGTCGCCTTCTCCACCGCGTCGGGGAATTTGGCGGGATGGGCGGTGGCGAGAACCACCATGGGAACGGACGGATCGACCCGGCCGGCCGCGACCGCGGCCTTGGCCGCCCCGATGCCGACCGCCGTGTGCGGATCGAGCAGATACAGACTGCCCTTCCAGACTTCGGCGATGGTCGCCATGGTGGCGGCCTCGTCCACCCGGTGGCCGGAGAAGATGGCCAGCGCGCGGGCGAGCTGCGCGTCGGTCACCGCGAACTTGCCCTCGGTGCGGAAGCGGTTCAGCGCCTCCGTCACCGCGGTGCCGTCGCGGTCGAGCAGGTCGAACAGCAGCCGTTCGAAGTTGGAAGAGATCTGGATGTCCATGCTGGGAGACAAGGTAGGCACGACGGGCGCCGCGACCATGCTCCCACTGGCGAAAAAGCGCGCCAGGATGTCGTTGCTGTTGGAACCGACCACCAGCGTCTCCACCGGCAGCCCCATGGCGCGGGCGCCATAGGCGGCATAGACGTTGCCGAAATTGCCGGTCGGCACGGTGAAGGCGATCTTGCGGTCCGGTGCGCCAAGCGCCACCGCGGCGGTGAAGTAATAGACGATCTGGGCCATGATGCGCGCCCAGTTAATCGAGTTCACCGCCGACAGCCCCATCCGGTCGCGGAAGGCGCCGTCGTTGAACATCGCCTTTACGAGGTCCTGGCAATCGTCGAAGGTGCCGTCCAGCGCGATGTTGTGGACGTTGGACGACAGCACGCTGGTCATCTGCCGGCGCTGCACCTCGGACGTGCGGCCCTTGGGATGCAGGATGAAGATGTCGACGTTCTGGCGGTCGCGGCAAGCCTCGATGGCGGCGGAGCCGGTGTCGCCGGAGGTGGCGCCGACGATGGTCACCCGCTGCCCGCGCTTGGCCAGCACATGGTCGAACAGGCGGCCGAGCAGTTGCAGCGCCACGTCCTTGAAGGCCAGGGTGGGACCGTGGAACAGCTCCAGCACCCAGGTGGTCGGGTCGACCTGCACCAGCGGGGTCACCGCGGCATGGTCGAAGCTGGCATAGGCGTCACGGACGATGGCGCGGAACTCGTCCTCGGCGATAGAACCGCCCAGGAAGGGCAGCATCACGCGGACGGCGATCTCGCTGTAGGGCAGCCCGCGCATGGCGCGGATGTCGTCGGCCGTGAATTGCGGCCAAGTCTCCGGCACATAGAGGCCGCCGTCGCGCGCCAGCCCGGCAAGAAGGACGTCCTCGAAACCCAAGACCGGGGCCGCGCCCCGCGTGCTGACGTACCGCACCGCTTACACTCCGTCCGATGAAGAGGGCATAGTTAGCGAGGACCCCGCCCGCACGCAAGCGGTGCGGGACGCACGGCGCATATTCCGTCCGGTTGGGGGTGCGTGGCGGCTCTGGATGGAACGTTTGGAACGCCGTGAAACAGTTTTCCGGGGTGTGTTCAGTGTTCCATCCGGGCCGGAGCCACTCACGCGGCCTCCTCCACCGCCTCGTCGGCCCCCTCGTCGGCTGTGCGGCGGCGCACCAGGGAGGCGGCGCGTTGCAGCACCTCCGGCCCGGCACCGGGGCGGTGGGCATTCTCGGCGATGTGGCGGCGGTAGGCCCGGGCGCCGGGCAGGCCCTGGAACAGGCCCAGCATGTGGCGGGTGATGGAGGAGAGCGGCGTGCCGCGCGCCATGCGCGCCTCGATGTAGGGCAGCATGGCGTCGATCACCGCGTGGCGATCGGGGCCGGGTTCGCCGCCCATCAGGCGGCGGTCGGCATCGGCCAGCAGATAGGGGGTCTCGTAGGCGGCGCGGCCGATCATCACGCTGTCGACCTTGCCGAGATGTTCCTCGGCCTCATCCAGCGTCTTGATGCCGCCGTTGATGGCGATGGTGAGGTGCGGGTATTCCGCCTTCAGCCGGTGGACGAGGTCGTAGCGCAGCGGCGGGATGTCCCGGTTCTCCTTGGGGCTGAGGCCCTTCAGCCACGCCTTGCGGGCATGGACGATGAAGTGGGTGCAGCCGGCGGCGGAGACGGTGCGGATGAAGTGATCGAGCGTCGGCCATTCCTCCATCTCGTCGATGGCAATGCGCGACTTGACAGTGACGGGGATTGACACGGCCTCGCGCATGGCACCGACCAGCCGGGCCACCAGATCGGGCTCGGCCATCAGGCAGGCGCCGAAGCGGCCGGACTGCACGCGGTCGCTGGGGCAGCCGACGTTCAGGTTCACCTCGTCATAGCCCCATTCCTCGGCGATGCGGGCGCAGGCGGCGAGATCGGCCGGGTCGGAACCGCCAAGCTGGAGTGCCACCGGATGTTCCGCCGCGTCGAAGCCCAGCAGCCGCTCGCGATCGCCATGCAGCACGGCGCCCGTGGTCACCATCTCGGTATAGAGCAGGGTCGAGCGCGACAGCAGACGGTGGAAGTACCGGCAATGCCGGTCGGTCCAGTCCATCATCGGGGCGACGCTGAGGGGGATCGCGGGGGTGGTGGTCATGTCGGGTGCGGGCCGGTAAAATGGAACAGGAGAGCGGTAAGCGGCAGGCAAGGCGCTATGGGCTGACGGTCAGGCGGAGGCCGAGGGACTTGATGACCTTGAGGACCGTCGCAAATTCCGGATTGCCATCTGGCGACAAGGCCTTGTAGAGGCTCTGGCGGCCAAGGCCGGCATTACGGGCGACCTCCGTCATTCCTTTGGCGCGGGCGATGTCGCCGAGTGCCGCGACGATTAGCTGCGGATCACCGTCCTCCAGCACCGCGTCCAGATAGGCTGCAATGCGCTCGTCACTGTCCAGGCTGTCGACGATATCCCAGGGACGAGTCTCGGTTTGAGCCATGCTCTCCTCCTTTACCGGGCCGTAGAGCGGGTCGGACTTAAGAGCGTCGATCAGCAGAAAACGTCTTCCAGAGTAGGCAGCCGGTCAAGGTCTTAGCGCAAAAACGACTAAGCCCCGCACAAGGCGGGGCTTAAGTCATGAACCGAGAGAGTGGCGTCCCCGACGGGAGTCGAACCCGTGTCGCCGCCGTGAAAGGGCGGTGTCCTAGGCCTCTAGACGACGGGGACGTCGTTCGCGGTGACGCGCTTTCTAAAGATCGGAGCCGGAGAGCGCAAGCGCTTTTTCGCATCCTCCGATACTTTTTTGAACGCGTGGGATCATGTCGGTCACGGCGAGGCAGCGTCAGGAGACCTGCCAGGGTGGGCAGCTTCATCAGCCGTCATTCCCGCGAAGGCGCACTGCTGTCCGGGATTTTCAGGTCTCGGCCAGTTTGAGGCTGAGTTGGCGGTCTGGGGGTCGTTTTTGCGGTGGCCGTGGCGTTGTCGGACAGCGATTGGTGGTGTCGAAAGGTTCGAAGAGTGCAACCTTGAGCCTGACCTTGAGAGCCTTCGCACCGCCAACGTGGTTTTTGGCGTAGGTGTTCTGGAACAGGCGCAACAAGCAGAAGGCAATCAATGCCGTGTAGATCTGAATTCTGACGGCATTCTCGGAGCGACCGAAGAATGTCTTCATCTTCAGGTTCTGTTTGATCCACTTGAAGAACAACTCAATCTGCCAGCGCTCCTTATAGAGATCGGCGATCTCCTGGGCAGTCCGGTGAAGATCATTGGTGATCAGATGGAGTGGTTCCTTATCCGGACGCGCCACCACCACTTCACGAAGTTCGGTGTCGTAGAGCGGGTTGGTCGCGCCGCCGCGCGGCTTCCTATGGCCGATCTTCACCCGGCGGTCCGCTGCGATGGTGTCGCCAACCGCCTCGATGGTTCGCTCCACCCGGCGGCGGGCATTGCTCTTCAGCCGGGTCACGAACAACGCCCCTGCAATGGTGATCTCATGCCACCAACCGTAATCCGTGTATCCCTTGTCGAAGACGTAGGTGGCGCCGGCAACGAACGGCAGGCGCCGCGCCACCTTGATTTCGCTGAGCTTGGGCGTTTCCACGGCAAAATGGACCGGTGTCGCCGCCCGCGGATCGTAGGCCAGATGCAGCTTCAGGCCACGGCAACGAGAATCGGCTTCGGCCCAGTCGAAGCGGCGGTCCCGCAACATGATCGCAGAGCCGTCGATCAGCCGCACCAACTCCCGGCTTTCCTGACGCGCCGATCGGGCCAAGCCGCCCATGACCTGTTCGGCAATCTCCCGGAACACCGCCGCAGGCCGGGCCGCCGAGGCATCGCTGAGCGTGCTCTTGCTAACCGGCCGCAGCCCGGTGTGGTAAAGCCCTGCCGGTTGGGCCGCCAACCCCTCTGCAATCTCGCGAAGGCTCGTCAGCCCGGCGAACTGGGCGAAAAGCATCGCCTTGAGGTGCCGCTGGCACGTCCAGCCCTTGTCCCCCGTCCCAACCCCATGATTGCCCCGGTGCCGCGCCACAATCCCGTTCACCACACGACGGTCCAGAGGTTCCACAAGGCGCAAAAATCCGCTAGCTTGGAACGGCACGGCAGACCTCAAAATCTATGTTTGGCGACTGCGATTTTGGGCCAGAACTCTGGCTTTGTCTGCCGTGCAGCTTCAATCCATCCAAAAATCCCGGACAGCAGTGCGCGAAGGCGGGAATCCAGACTTCGTAAGCATTTGCGCTGGAGAGCCTGAATCCCCGCCTCCGCGGGGATGACGGGAAGTGCAGGAAATTCCAATGACTTAACCATGCGGAGAGGCGGACGGTCGCCGCCCCCGTCCTACGCCGACCGCGCAGGCGCGGCGTCGTCGATCAGCAACTGCACACCCTCCGACCCGTTCCAACGGTCGATGCGCAGCACGCCGGCAAGGTGAAAGGGGGTGCCGCGGCCGGTCAGCAGGGCTTGGCCCATGTCGCTGTCCAGCGCGCGGAAGGCGATGGCCTTCAGCCGGGCGCCGTCGTTGCCTTGCAGGATGCAGCGGACATGGTTGGCGCCCACCACGTCGGCGCGCACGACGCGGGCGTCGGCGATGGCGAAGCGCGGTTCGGAGTTGCCGGTGCCGTAGGGGCCGAGCTTGTCGAGCATGGTCACCAGACCGACGCTGGCGCCGCCGACCGACAGGGCGCCGTCCAGTTCCAGCGTCGGCACCAGCGGGGCGGCGGCGACCTGTTCGGAGATCCGGCTGTGCAGGAAGTCGCGCAGAGCGTCGATCTTGTCGCCGGCCACGGTGAAGCCGGCCGCCATGCGGTGGCCGCCGCCGGCCAGCAGCAGTCCCTCCTGCCGGGCGGCGATCACCGCGGAGCCCAGATCGACACCACGGACCGAGCGGCCGGACGCCTTGCCGATGACGGTGCCGTCGGCGGTTTCCTCCAGGGCGACGACACAGGCGGGGCGGCTGTAACGCTCCTTCAGGCGGGCGGCAACGATGCCGATGACACCGGGATGCCAGCCGGCGCCGGTGACGAAGACCAGATCGGTCTCGCGTCCCGCCTCGGCGGCGACGCGCTCCAGCGCCTCGTCCAGCACCGCTTGCTCGATGGTGCGGCGTTCGGCGTTGTGGCCTTCCAGACGCTGGGCGAGTTCCATCGCCTCGATGGGGTCGTCGGTGGAGAGCAGGCGGGCGCCGAGGTCGGACGCGCCCACCCGGCCGCCCGCATTCACGCGGGGGCCGAGGACATAGCCGGCATGGTAGGCGTCGGGCTTCTCCTTCACGCCGGCCACATCGGACAGGGCGGCGAGGCCGGGATTGGCGCGGCGGGCCATCACCTTCAGCCCCTGCGCCACCAGCGCGCGGTTGAGACCGGTCAGCGGAACCACATCGCACACCGTGCCGAGAGCGACGAGGTCGAGCCATTCCATCAGGTTGGGCTCGGCCCGGTCGCGGTAGAAGCCGGACTGGCGCAGCGCACGGTTGACGGCGACGATGGTGATGAAGGTGACGCCGGCGGCGCAGAGCGTGCGATAGGCGCCGTCCTCGTCCAGCCGGTTGGGGTTGACCAGAGCGACGGCGGGCGGCAGGCGCGGTTCGGCGGCGTGATGGTCGAGGACGACCACCTCCAGCCCGGCGTCGGCCGCCGCCTCCAGGGCGGCGAAGGCGGAGATGCCGCAATCGACGGTCACCACCAACCGCACCCCCTCCCCTTTCAGCCGCAGCAGCGCCGCGGCGTTCGGGCCGTACCCTTCGGTGATGCGGTCGGGGACATAGACGCGGATGTCGGCGCCGAGCGAGCGGAAGAAACGGCGCAGCAGCGCGGCGGAGGTGGCGCCGTCGACGTCGTAGTCACCGAAGACTGCCACCGGCTCCCCATCGCGAATGGCGCGGGCGATGCGCTCGGCCGCCGGATCCATGTCGCGGAAGCGCGAAGGGTCGGGCAGCAGCGCCTTGAGCGTCGGGTTCAGAAAGGTTTCACAGGTGTCGTCGGTGACACCACGGGCGGCCAGCACCCGGCCGACGATCTCCGGCAAACCACGGCCCTGGGTGAGCGCCTGCGCCTGCCGCTCGTCGCAGGGCCGCGCCTGCCAGCGCTTGCCGGACAGGGAGTTGGCGACGTTGAGAAAGGCGGCGGCTTCGGTCATGGCGGTGCTGCACGGTCGCTGGGATGGGTCCACAGCCATAGCAGACATAGGCGTGCGGCGCACGGGTGGGTGTGGGCAGGGGTGGGATGTCGTCGGCTTCGGAGCCCCCTCCCCATCCCTCCCCCGCTTCGCGGGAGAGGGGGCAGGACGCTTGGCGGCGTTGCTTTAATGGCGAAGCGGCGGCAGTCCCCTCTCCCGCCAAAGGCGGGGGAGGGTTAGGGAGGGGGCATCCATGGCCGAACTTACGCCGCCCGCATCCACACCGCCGTGTCGTGGAACGCAGCACCTCCGGCCGGCGGGATCGGTTCCGGTGAGGTCAGGCTGTTGATGCCGATGCCCTCGACGAAGGCGCTGTTGGGCCAGATGCCTTCGACGATCACCACGCCGCGCGGCACGCCGTCGAAGGGCTTGGCATGCACCAGCACGCTGCCCTGCGGGTTGCCCAACCGAACCGCGTCGCCGTCCGCCAGACCCAACCCGGTCGCGTCATCCGGGTGGATCAGCGCGGTGGGGCGGCCTTCGCGACGCTGGGCAGTCAGCGTCTCGGTGAAGGAGGTGTTGAGGAATTGGCGGGCCGGGGCGGTGACCAGACGGAACGGGTGCTCCGCGTCGGCATCGCGGCCGGGGGGCATGTGGTCGGGCAGTTCCGGCATGCCGCCATAGGGGCCGAGCGCCGCCCAATCGGGGGCGAAGCGGAACTTGTCATCCGGGTGGGCGAAGCCGTTGAGGAAGTGCGAGGTCTCGAAATCCGGCTGGGCGTCGATCCAGCGGTTCTCGCTCAACGTCGCGGCGTCACCAAGGTCGGAGGCCTTCAGCATGGCGTCGATGATCTCCAGCGCGGTCATGCCGAAGCCGGGATGCTCGGCACCGACGCGGCGGGCGACTTCGGAGATGACCCAGTGGTTCTCGCGCGCCTCGAATTGCGGCTCGATCACCTTGCGGCCGATCAGAATGTGCATCTGGCCGCCGCCGCGGTAGATGTCGTCATGCTCCAGAAAGGTGGTGGCGGGGATCACCAGATCGGCCAGCTTGGCCGTGTCGGTCATGAACTGCTCGTGGACCGCGACGAACAGATCCTCGCGCAGGAAGCCCTGGCGGACACGGGCCGAGTCCGGGCAGATCGTCGCCGGGTTGGTGTTCTGGATCAGCATCGCCGTCACCGGCGGGCCGCTGGTCAGGTCGCGCGGGTCGCCGGTCAGCACCGCACCGATGCGCGACTGGTCGAAGCTGCGGACGCTGGTGTCGAGGCGGTCCAGCCCCTCCGACAGGGTCTTGTCCAGCTTGTAGATGCCGGACGAGCAGTAGAGCGCGCCGCCGCCCTTGTGCTGCCAGGACCCGGTGACGACCGGCAGGCAGGACACGGCATGGACCTGGGCGGCGCCGTTGTGAGCGCGTGACAGGCCGTAGCCGATGCGCAGGTAGGACCGCTTGGTGGTGCCGTAGAGGCGGGCGAACGCCTCGATCTCCGCCACGGTCAGTCCGGTTATGGACGCCGCCCATTCGGGGGTGCGGATGGCGAGATGCGCCTCCAGCCGGTCGGTGCCGGCGGCGAGACGGTCCAGATACGCGCGGTCGGCGTAGCCGTCGCGGAACAGCACATGCATCACCGCGCAGGCCAGCGCCCCGTCGGTGCCCGGCCGCAGCATCAGGTGCAGGTCGGAAACTTCGGCGGTGCCGGTGCGGTAGGGGTCGATGGTGACCAGCTTGGCGCCGCGGCCTTTGCGGGCACGGCTGACATGGGTCATCACGTTGACCTGGGTCGCCACCGGGTTGCCGCCCCAGTTGACGATCAGGTCGCTCTCCGCCATCTCGCGCGGGTCGGCGCCACGAATGTCGCCATAGCCGGCGAGCCAGCCCATGTTGGCCGGCGTGTCGCACACCGTGCTAGTCTGGCGCGAATAGCCCTTGGCATGGCGCAGGCGCTGGATGGCGCCGCGCTGCACCAGACCCATGGTGCCGGCGTAGAAATAGGGCCAGACCGCTTCGGGGCCGTGGGTGCGCTCGGCGGTCAGGAACGAATCCGCGATGCGGTCCAGCGCCTCGTCCCAGCCGATCTCCTTCCACTGGCCGGAGCCCTTGGGGCCGCTGCGCAGCAGGGGCGTCTTCAGCCGGTCTGGGGAATGCACCCGCTCGGCGTAGCGGCTGACCTTCGCGCAGATGACGCCGGCGGTGTAGCTGTTCTCCGCCGCGCCGCGCACCTTGCCGATGCGGTCGGGGGCGAGGCGTTCCACCTCCAGCGCGCAGGTGCTGGGGCAGTCGTGCGGACAGGCGGTGGGGAGGAACTGGGCCGGCAAGGCTAACCTCTGGTCTGGCTGGCGGCGGGAGAAGACCGCAAGTTTAGGCCCGGCCGCGCGTCCGCTTCAATGCACAACAATGTATGGGTACAATAACGAAGGGCCGCGAAGCCCAATTCCGGACTTCGCGGCCCCTGCCGTTTCGACGAGAAAATCCCCTGACGACTTGTGGTCTACCCTTATCGGTTCACATGGCCCCGATCAGGCGCGGGAACCACAGCGAAATCGCGGGCACATAGGTGACGAGGCCGAGGAAGATCAGCATCGTCAGCAGCCACGGCCACACCGCCACCGTCAGTTCGGTGATGCCCATCTTGGTGATGCCCGACGCGACGTAGAGGTTCAGGCCCACCGGCGGGTGGCACATGCCGACCTCCATGTTCACGATGATCAGGATGCCGAAATGGACCGGGTCGATGCCCAGCGACATCGCCACCGGGAACAGGATCGGCGCCATGATGAGGACGATGGACGACGGCTCCATGAAGTTGCCGGCGGCCAGCAGCACGATGTTCACCACCAGCAGGAAGACCCACACACCCAGATGCTGGCTCTGGATCCAGGCGGCCATTGCCTGCGGGATCTGCTCCGACGTCATGACGAAGGAGAAGAGGACGGCGTTGGTGATGATGTAGAGCAGCATCGCCGACATGCTGGCGCTGTCCAGCAGCACCTTCGGCACCCGGCTGAGCGGCATGTCGCGGTAGACGAACACCGCCACGATGAAGGCATAGACCGCGGCCATCGCCGCCGCTTCCGTCGGGGTGAAGACGCCGGTGTAGATGCCGCCCATCACGACGACGATCAGCAGCAGGCCCCAGAAGCTCTCGCGGAAGGAGCGCCAGCGCTGGCCGGCCGACGCCTTGGGCAGGCGGGGATAGCCGTACTTGCGGGCGCGGTACCAGGTGGTGAAGCCGAGGAAGGCGGCCAGCATCAGGCCCGGCACGACGCCGGCCAGGAACATCTGGCCGATGGACGGCGCCTGCGGGTGGCCGGTGGTGGCGACGCAGTACATCACCATCACGATCGACGGCGGGATCAGGATGCCGAGCGCGCCCGAGGTTGTGACGATGCCGGCGCCGAAATTCTTCGGGAAGCCCTGGTTGACCATCGCCGGCAGGATGATGGAGCCGATGGCCACCACCGTCGCCGGGCTGGAGCCCGACACCGCCGCGAACAGGGCGCAGGCGAGAACGCCGGCCAGACCGAGGCCGCCGTGCCAATGCCCGACCATCGAGGTGGCGAAGTTGATCATGCGCCGGGCGACGCCGCCGTGGGTCAGGAAGTTGCCGGCCAGAATGAAGAACGGGATCGCCATGATCTCGAACTTCTCGATGCCGGTGAACAGCTTCAGTGCCACCGCCGCGATCGGCACGTCGGTCATGGTGAACAGGAAAGTCAGTACCGTCAGGCCGAGCGAGATGGAGATCGGCATGCCGGTGAGCATCAGCGTCAGCAGCAGCCCGAAGATGATGGCGGCGTTCATGCCGGGCCTCCTTCATTCGCGGCTTCGACCGGGTCGATGCCTTCGACCTGGGCATGATCGTGGTGGGGCAGCTCGCCGGTCCGGATGAAGGTCCAGGCGACCTGAAGGAAGCGGAAGCACATCAGGTAGGAGCCGAGCGGGATCGCCAGATAGATGATCCACATCGGCCATTCCAGATCAGCCGACACCTGCTCCGTCTCCGACATGTGGTAGACGAAGGTGGCGCCCAGCGTGCCGACGACGCCGGTGAACAGGGCGCCCGCCAGCAGGCCGAAGATGACGAAATAGCCGCGGATATCCGGCCGCAGCCGGTTGATCACCACGTCCACGCCGACATGGATGCCGGTGCGCACGCCATAGGCGGCGCCGAACTTGGCCATCCACACGAACAGGTAGATGCACAGTTCCTGGGCCCAGGCCAAATTCCAGTGGATGACGTAGTCCTGGATGTAGGGCACGCCGGAAAGATAACGGTGAAGGACGGCCGCGAAGATGACGAGCGTCGCCACCGCCATGAGCGAGGCGATCAGCGTCTCCTCAAGGCGGTCGAGCAGTTTCATGAGCATGTCGGGGGGATCTCCCGGTCGGCGGAGATGGTCTGGTACGCTGGGGAGGCGCCGCAAAACCCACGGCGCTCGGTCTGGCCGTCATCCTCGCGCAGGCGGGGATCCAGGCGACTGCCGCAGCGAAAGCACCGGAAAGGCTGGATTCCCGCCTTCGCGGGAATGACGGCCGAATAAGGTGGACGTCGCGTTGGAGCGGGCGACGCCTTCCGACGGGAAGGCGCCGTCCCCTCGCAAGTCCTTACATCTTGAAGCCGGCGGCTTCGGCTTCCTTGTAGATCGATTCGATCAGGTCCTTGCCGACGCGGGATTCGGCTTCCTTGTGGACCGGCTTCAGCGCCTTCATCCAGGCCTCGCGCTCGGCCTTGGTCTGGGTGTGGAACTCGGTCTTGCCCGATGCCTTCATCTGGGCCAGCGCGACGTCATTCTCGTTCTGGGCGATGTCGTTGGCGTAGTCGGTCGCCTCCTTCATCGCTTCTTCCAGCTGGGTGCGAACGTCGGCCGGCAGGCCTTCCCAGAACTTCTTGTTCACGATGACCGCATAGCCGAGATAGCCGTGGTCGGTCAGCGTGGCGTACTTCTGCACCTCGTGCATCTTCTGGGTGTACATGTTGGACGGCGGGTTCTCGGTGCCGTCGACGACGCCGGTCTGCAGCGCCTGATACACTTCGGAGAAGGCCATCACCTGCGGCAGGGCGCCGAGCGCGCGCATCTGGGCGTCCAGGACCTTGGACGACTGGATGCGCATCTTCAGGCCCTTGACGTCCTCCGGCATGATCAGCGGCTTATTGGCGCTCATGATCTTGAAGCCGTTGTCCCAATAGGCGAGGCCGATGATGCCCTTGGACTCCAGCTTCTTGAACAGCTTCTTGCCGATCTCGCCCTTAGTGACGCGCTGCAGGACTTCCTTGTTCGGGAAGATGTAGGGCAGGTCGAAGACCTCGAATTCCTTGGCGCCCAGCGGGCCGAACTTGGCCAGCGACGGGGCCAGCATCTGCACGGCGCCCAGCTGCAGCGCCTCAAGCTCTTCCTTGTCCTTGTAGAGCTGGCTGTTCGGATAGACCTCGACCTTGACCTTGCCGGCCGTCAGCTTCTCGGCCAGTTCCTTGAACTTCTCGGCACCCTTGCCCTTCGGCGTCTCCGGCGCGACGACGTGGCTGAACTTGATAACGATCTGGTCCTGGGCCCAGGCCGTCGAAATGGCCATCGGCGCCGCCATCATGCAGCCGACCGCAGCCGCGCACAGGAGCTTCACGAGTTTCATGGGTGCGTCCCCCTTCCGGTGTTGATTGTCGACAGTGCGGATTGTTCCGCCCCGTACTTGTCGCGCATTGTTCATGATCGGACGAATTGCGGCTATTGTGGATATCCGCAGAGTCGGCCTATCCCACTTTCGTCCGGTCCCGCCATCCCCCGCCGCCACACTTTCGTGTCCATTCCAATGTCGAACCCGCTCCGCCCCGGCTCCTCCCCTGCCCCTGCCCGCCCCTCCTTGAGCAATTTCGGGCGGGCGGTGCGGCACGCCATGCCGGTGGTGGCGATGGCCCTGGTCGTGGTGCTGCTGGGCGCCTTCCTGTGGCTGCTTCAGCGCAACGAGCGCGACGAGGAGGCGCTGGCGCTGATCAAAGACGCGCTGTGGGTCGAGCAGAACCTGCATTTCCAGCTCGCCTCCGACGAGGACAAGCTGGAGCGGCTGGCGGAGACGCTGGGGCGCACCGAAGTGGATATGCGGCAGTTCGCCGCAATGGCCCGGCTGGTGGTGAACACCAACCCGGCGATCGAACGGGTGCTGTGGCTGGACGCCCAGGGGCGCACCCAACTGGCCGAGCCGCCGCTGCCGGGGAACGGCGCGGCGGCCGGGGAAAATGCGGCCAAGGAAAATGCGGATGGGGACGACAGCCGGCTCGGCGGGCTGAGCCGGACCGACGCCGTGCGCATCGCCCGCTCCTCCGGCCTGCGCGCCCACAGCGCTCCCTATCGGGTCGATGCCGCCAATCATGGTTTCGACGCCGCCTTCCCGCTGTTCCGCGACGGCAAGTTCGTCGGCGCGCTGGTCGGCGTCTTCTCGTTCGAGGCGATGCTGACCCACCATGTCCCCTGGTGGTTCGCCCAGCGCTATCAGCTGGAGGTGATGGACGCGCGGGGGGCGGTCCTGGGGTCGAAGTCGCGGATGTCGGTGCCGGGGTCGATGGCGGGGCCGGCGCCGGACCCGGCGCGCAGCCACGTCATCCCGTTCGACCCGCCCGGCCACGGGCTGTCGCTGGTCGCCACCGCCTATCCCAGCGATTCGAACGTCATGCGCACGGTGCTGGTGGCGGCGATCTTCGCGCTGACCGGATCGGCGCTGTGGAGCCTGTGGTCGCTGCGCCGCCACATCGCCGGCCGCCTGCGCGCCGAGGAGGCGCTGCGCGAGGAGCACGCCTTCCGCAAGGCGATGGAGGACAGCCTGACCGTGGGCATGCGCGCCCGCGATCTGGAAGGGCGCATCACCTACGTCAATCCGGCCTTCTGCAAGATGGTCGGGCTGGAGGCCGAGGATCTGATCGGACGCGGCCCGCCGGCGCCCTACTGGCTGCCGGAGGAGATCGACCAGGCCGAGGCCGCCTTCCATGATGTGCTGGCCGGCCGCGCGCCGGAGAGCGGGCTGGAGATGCGGTTCCAGCGCCCCAACGGCGAACGCTTCGACGCCCTGATCTACGAGGCGCCGCTGATCGACGCCAACGGGCGCCAGACCGGGTGGATGGGCTCCGTCCTCGACATCACCGAGCGCAAGCGCGCCGAGGAGCTGGCCCGCCAGCAGCAGGAGCGGCTGCAGCAGACCTCGCGCCTGATCACCATGGGCGAGATGGCCTCCACCCTGGCGCATGAGCTGAACCAGCCGCTGTCGGCCATTGCCAGCTATTGCACCGGCTGCCTCAACCGCCTGCGTTCCGACCGCTGCGACACGCAGGAAGTGGCGGCGGCGCTGGAGAAGCTGGCGGCCCAGGCCAAGCGCGCCGGGCTGGTGGTGCGCCGCATCCATGATTTCGTGCGCAAGCGCGATCCGAAGGTCGCCCCCTGCTCACTCGCCCGCGTGCTGGAGGACTGCGTCGGGCTGGCCGGCAGTGACGCCGCGAGGCTGGGCGTGCGGGTGGAGCTGGACGCCCCGGCCGACCTGCCGCCGGTCACCGGCGACCGCATCCTGCTGCAGCAGGTGGTGCTGAACCTGATGCGCAACGGGATCGAGGCGATGGCCCGCACCCCGCGCGCCGACCGCCGGCTGACCGTCACCGTCCGCTTGGCCGGCGGCGATGACTGCGGACAGGCCGGCGACGGCGAAGGCCGCGTGCTGCTGACGGAGATCCGCGACCATGGCTGCGGCATCGCGCCGGATGTCGCCGACCGGCTCTTTTCCCCTTTCTTCACCACCAAGCGCGAAGGTATGGGCATGGGCCTGAACATCTGCCGCTCCATCGTCGAGCACCACCGCGGCCGGCTGTGGTTCGAGGCGGTGGCGGACGGGGACGGCCCGGAGGCAGTCCCTGCGGGAACGCGCTTCCTGTTCACCCTGCCCGTTCACGCTCCGGCTGCGGACCGTCTTCCCGACCGCACCGCGCCAGACAACACCTCTCAAGACAACACCGCCGAGGCCGCCGAATGACCACGCTCCACATCGTCGACGACGACGAGGCCATCCGCGACGCGCTCGGCTGGCTGTTCCAGTCGCGCAACGTTCCGGTGGCCGGCTGGCCGTCCGCCGAAGCCTTCCTGGAGGCATGGCGGCCGGACACCGCCGGCTGCCTGCTGCTGGACATCCGCATGGAGGGGATGAGCGGGCTGGAGCTGTTCGACCGGCTGCTCGCCAAGGGTTGCCGCATGCCGGTGATCTTCCTGACCGGCCATGGCGACGTGCCGATCGCCGTCGGCGCCCTGAAGAAGGGAGCCCGCGATTTCGTGGAAAAGCCCTTCAACGACAACGAACTGGTCGACCGGGTGATCGACGCGCTGGCCTTCGACGCCGAACAGCGCGAGCGCGAGGCGGGACAGGCGGGGCTGACGGCCCGGCTGGCCACCCTGACCCAGCGCGAGCGGCAGGTGATGGAACTGGTCGTCGCCGGGCGGCTGAACAAGGTCATCGCCGACGAACTGGGCATCAGCATGCGGACGGTGGAGGTCCACCGCAGCCATGTGTTCGAGAAGATGCGGGTGAAGACGGCGGTCGAGCTGACACGGCTGCTGACCGGCGCGTCCTGAACGGCCCCTCCCGAGCGGCCCCTCCCGAACGGCAGGGCCCGATTGGGGGAAACCCGCGAAGTCGGCGGACGTCGCTGGAGTCGGTGCGGATCCCGTACTACTCTGCCCTGCCACTCCGGTGGTTTTACGCAGTGGTTTGGAGCATCCGCGGTTGCGTTTTCGGTTACCCAGTTCCCTGCTCGCCATCGGTCTGGCCGTGGTCGCGCCCCTGCTGCTGTTCGGCGCCGTTCTGGTCTGGCAGCTGGACACGCGCGAACGGGCGGAGACGGAGGACGCGCTGCAATCGGTGGCGCAGTCGCTGTCGCTGTCGGTCGACCGCGAACTGGCCAGCCAGCTGCGGCCGCTGGAACTGCTGGCATCGCTGCTTCAGCCCAATGTCGACGACCTGAGGACCCTGTACCAGGAGACGACCACCGCCACCCACAGCCAACCGGGCTGGCTGGCGATGGGGCTGATCGACGCCGACACCGGGCGCTTCGTCTTCCACACCCATTACCCGCTGGGGGTCCAGCCGCTACCGCCGCCGCGGCTGGACGAGGTCACCCGACATGTCGTCGAAAGCCGCCGCGCGGTGATCGGCGGCGTGCTGCCGCCGGGTGGGCCGCCGGGCCGTCCGTCGCTGATCCTGCGCGCGCCGATCATGCAGTTCGACCCCGTGCGCCAAAGCGACCGGGTGCGGTATATCCTGTCGCTGGCCGTCGGGCTGGAGGGGCTGAGCGGCGCGCTGCGAACCCGCGACACCCCGCCGGAATGGACGGTCACGGTCATCGACCCGACCATGCTGATCGCCGCCCGCTCCCACAACGCCGCCGCCTATCTGGGCCAGAAGACCTATGCGGCGCTGGAGGCGCGGATCCGGACCGGCAGCAACCGCATGTTCCTCGGCAGGACCAAGGATGGGGTGGAGGTCCATGCCGTCATTCACCGCTCCCCGGAAACCGGCTGGTCGGTGGTGCTGGGCGTGCCCTCTGATATCGTTCAGCGAGAGTTGAACGCCACCCGGATGACGGTGGTCGGCGGCGGCGCCCTGGCCTGCGCGGCGACGCTGATGCTGGCCCTGCTGGTGACGCGCGCCTTTCGCCGCCGCCGCAGCGCCGAGGAGGAGGTGCGCCGCGCCCGCGAGGCGGTGTTGATCGAACAGCGCCGCCGGCTGGAATCGGAAAAGGAGCATGCCGAGGCGGCCAACCGGGCCAAGAGCGACTTCCTGGCCAACATGAGCCACGAGCTGCGAACGCCGCTGAACGCCATCATCGGCTTCGCCGAGGCGCTGATGTCCGGCATCTTCGGCGCCGCCCCGCCCAAACATGTCGAGTATCTGTCGGCGATCCACCAGTCCGGCCGCCACCTGCTGGACCTCGTCAACGAATTGCTGGACATGGCCAAGATCGAAGCCGGCCGGCTGGAGCTGTTCCCGGCCAACGTCGCGCTGGACGAGTTGCTGGACGACTGCCTGGGGCTGGTGGAGGCGCTGGCCCTGCGCAAGGGCGTGACGCTGACCGGCGGCGCCATCGCGAAGAACCTGCGGGTCACGGTGGACGGCGTGCGCATGCGTCAGGCGGTGCTGAACGTCCTGTCCAACGCCATCAAGTTCACCCCGCCGGGCGGCGCCGTGCGGGTGGAGGCGGCCCCCGGTCCCGACGGCACGGGCGCGGTCATCGTGATCGCCGACACCGGCGTCGGCATGACCGCGGACGAGCTGCTGATCGCGATGGAGCCGTTCCGTCAGGTCCACAATTACCTGACCAAGGCGGAGGCCGGCACCGGGCTGGGCCTGCCGCTGGCCCGCCGCTTCATCGAGGCCCATGGCGGCACCCTGAGCCTGGACAGCAGCCCCGGCGTCGGCACCGCGGTGACGATCAGGTTGCCGTAGGGGGCAGGCTGCCGTAGGGCTTTGCCTCAACCCCGGCGGGGCGGGCGTCCGGGAAGCATCGCGCGCTGCAGCTTGGCGCCGGCAAGGTCGGCGCCGTCCATGTCGGCGCTGTCGAGATTCGCGTCGGACAGGTTGGCCTGCACCAGACAGGTGCCGACCATCAGGGCGCCGCGCAGGTCGGCCCCCATCAGGTTGGCGGCCCAGGAGCGGCCGGTGGGGCGGCCCGAGGGATCCTTGATCGCCGCCGGACCCAGCCGAACCCGCGTCAGGTCGGCGCCGGTCAGCACCGCGTAGCTGAGGTTGGCGCCCGACAGGTCGGCGCCCATCAGGTTGGCGCCCTCCAGATTGGCGCCGGACAAATCGGTCATCATCAGCCGGGCGCCGGTCAGCGCCGCCGCCGACAGGTTCGCCCCGCGCAAGCTTGCGGCGCTGAGATTGACGTTGCGCAGGTCGGCGCGGCTGAGGTCGGTGCCGTCGAGGTCGGCCCTCTGGCCGCGCTGGCCGAAGCTGTCGATCCAGCGTTCATGGTCGAAGATGGCGCGCTGGATCTCCGACCCCATGCTGTCGATGGGGCGGGTCATCTGCGCGGTGGCGATCCGGGTGGAGGACAGGTCGCAGTCGGCCATCCGCGTGCCGACCATGTCGGCCTTGTCGAAGCGGGTGCCGTCCAGCGCCGCGCCCGACAGGTTGGCGCCGTTCAGCCGCGCCCCCGTCAGGTCCGCCCCGTTCAGCACCGCCCCCGACAGGTCGGCATTCTGCAGCACCGCGCCGCTGAGGTCGGCGTCCGCCAGATTGGCGCCGCGCAGCACCGCGCCGGTCAGGTCGGTGGGAATGCCGCCTTCCGCCGTCAGGCCGTTCTGCAGGCGGGCCAGGGCAGCCTTGTGGATCTGGCGGGCGCTTTCGGCGTCCTGCGCATCGGGGCCGGCGCCGCGCCGCGCGGTGCCGCCCGGTTCCAGCGTGCCGGCGCGCAGGTCGGCGCCCTTCAGGTTGGCATTGGAGAAGTCGGCCGCGCGCAGCCGCGCGCCGCGCAGATCGGTCTGCATCAGGTTGGCGCGGCTGATGTCCGCATCGCGCAGATCGACGCCGAACAGGTCGGCGCCGGCCAGATTGGTGCCGTTCAGCCGCCCGCGCGCCAGCCGCGCACCGACCAGACGTGCGCCGCGCAGATCACGCTGCGACAGGTCCGCACCCTCCAGATCGGCCATGGCGAGGTTGGCTCGGGCACCGCCCGGCTGGCCCTTGATCCAGCGGGCGTGCCGGTCCAGCACCTCGGCCAGTTGGTCGGGCCGGAAGAAGGACACGGTGGAGGCGGTCAGTGAGGTGGTTGGCACGGACAAGTTGTCGCCGTGAAAATGGTTACATCGCGACAATCATGCGATTCATTCCTTACCGAAGGCTGAATGAATCCCCCTTTTGCGCACCCTCTTTCGGAGGATGCGTTTCGGCCGCCCGCCGCTATGGCTCCCCGCCGATGCGGCGGCAGAGTCCGGCTGGAGGAATATGGAAAACAGAGGCTTGTGCATGGCTGCGGCCATAGGCCCGTCGCTGCTTCTGCCGGTGATGATACGGCAATGGTCCCGAGTCGCGCACGTTACGGTTCTGTAATCGAACCACCTGCGAACGAGTCGCGAACAGCTTCGACTCGGCTGCTGTCACGGCGGGCGGGCGAGTCGGCGGAAACCCTGGAGTCACCGAAAAACCGGCATCGGTTAAGCAATGGTTTCTTGACAGAAAAGGCCACGGGCATCCTAAAAGTGTCCCACCTTTCGGAATAACGCACCGCAGCGCGCCTTGACCTTAGCCAGGGTGTGACTTTGGCCGTAACCGGAACGATGGGCTCCAGAGGACGGATCCCGGGTGCCGGAGCGGAAAAACGGGATATGAAGGAAGAATGATGAAGGATGCGGACGCCCGGTCGATCACGACCGCACGCCCGAGCGCTGGCGAGAGCCACGCCACCGAACGCCGTCATCTTGATCGCTGCCATCTCGATCGCCGCCATCTTCTGCGCGCCGGCCTGGGGCTGGCGGCGGCGGCATCAGCCGGGGGAACCCTGTTCAGCAGCGAAGAGGCGGAGGCCGCCGCCCTGCGCGCCCCGCCGCGGGTGCTGTCCCTGGTGAACCTGCACACCGGCGAGAAGCTCAACGCCGAATACTGGTCGAGGGGCCGCTACGTGCGCGACGCGATGCGCGCGGTCAACCATCTGCTGCGCGACCACCGCAACAACTCGGTGCACGCCATCGACCCGAAGCTGCTGGATCTGGTCCATGCGCTGAGCCGCAAGCTCGGCCGCCGCGGCCCGATCGAGATCGTGTCCGGCTACCGCTCGCCCGAGACCAACGCGATGCTGCGCGAGGCCGACCACAGCGGCGTCGCCCAGAACAGCTTCCACATGCGCGGCATGGCCATCGACCTGCGGGTGCCGAACATGGCCACCCGGCATCTGCAGCGGGCGGCGCTGAGCCTGCGCGGCGGCGGTGTCGGCTATTACCCCGACAGCAACTTCGTCCATGTCGACGTCGGCCCGCTGCGCCACTGGTAAGCGGGCCTCCGTCCGGGGGTGGCGAGACGACGGGCGTTGCGCTCAGATGTCGAGCGTGTCGCCGTCGTCACGGTCGGCGTAGCGATAGGCGGTGGTGGTCTTTTCCCACGACGGGATCCAGCCCTTCTTTTTCGGCTTGCCCGTGTCGACCCCGGTCCACTGGGCGGCCTCCATGTAACCGTACTCCTTCAGCTTCTCCATGATCCGCGCCACGTCGTCGGGGTGCATCGAGGATGGAGTATCGGTGTAGGCCAGCCTCAGCTCGTCCAGCACGCTGTCCGGAGTCCGATAGGCCGGAGCGTCGTTCGAGAACAGCGCGGTGACGTGCTCCACCTTGACCGGGCATTTGTCGATCGCGTTCACCAGCAGCAGGCAGATGTTTTCGGCGATGACGTCGGTCGGCAGCGAGGCCGTGCCGCGCATGACGTCGAAGACGATCTTCTTGCTGCTTTTCAGCTCGGGGAAGTTCTTCAGCAGGCGCATGGTCAGAATGTAGGGCGACGGCTTGTCGTCCATGCAGCATTCCAGCACCCGGCGCTGCTCCTCCTGCAGAATCTGGTCGCGGTGGACCAGATCGGCAAAAGTGGAACGGCGCACCGCCCTCTCGACACTGCGCTTGAAGAGTCTGAGAGGGTTGAGGTTCAAAGAGAACCAGCTCTTTTCGTCCTTGCTTCCAGTATTCATGCCAATGACCGAAACGCCGAGCCGGAGAAAGCGCTCGAAGACGGCATCAATGAAGGTCCGGTAAGTCTCGGGCGTGACCGTCGGCCAGGCGCGGGGCTTCACTTCGATGCGCGCGGTGCCGCAGAGCGGAATGATGGGATAGCGGACCTCCTCGCCGGCCTCGTCGGTCTTCATCTCCCGGCTGATCGGCTCGCCCATCGCGTCGATGTGCGGATTGTTGTCGGGCAGGCCGAACCAGGATTGCAGGAACCGCTGGCAGTTGCGGCGGCCCAGTTCGTAATCGTGACGGCGGAACTCGATGTCGAGGAAGCCGCCGAAGCCGCCCCACAGGCCGCAGGCGATGGCCGCGGACTGCGGCTGGGTGCCGACGAAGCGCGACGGCGAGATGCGCCACAGGTCGGCCCCGGTGTTGTCCAGAGCGCGCAACAGCAGGTCGGGGCGGAAGCGGCTCTGTTCGACGAACATGCCGACCATCTTCGAGATGATCTTGGTCAGGCGGGTGTTCGCGCTCCCATCCGGGTTCAGGCCGTCGATGGTCGGCGCTTCGGGGAAGGGGCTGATCATCACGACGATCCGGTTGACCTCAGCCACGTCGCTCGGCGACGATTTCGGCGGGTTCTCCATCAGCGCGTAACGGGCGAGGTCGAAGGGGTCGTTGTTGATGGCGCCGCCGTCCACCGCCGCGAACCGGTAATTCTCCGGCGGCCGCAGGACCGTTCCGCTGCCGGAGGAGCCGTTCCCCCACGGCCACTGCGGCTTGATATCAGTGAACCGATTGGGAGGGATGTTCATCGGCCAGGCGCGCTGGTTGTAGTGCGAGAGCGGAGTCAGCAGGTCCATGGCCGAGAGCCCGATCGGAAAAGCACCGGACGCGAGCGTGTTCTTGACCAACTGCTTGCTGTTGGGCTGCGTATAATCCTTCGGCTTCTCCCCGTCATCGCTCTCGAACCACAGCGAATTCTTGTTCCGCGCCGCGACGCCGCCGGCGTTCGAATCGACGGTGTAGCTGTAGGCCGCATCCGACTGCGCCCAGGGGCTGACAAACGACGCGCATCCCAGACCCTTCAGGACGAAATGGGCGTGGTCGAGATGATTCATCATGCCGTAGGCCGACCCACCCATGCCGCCCCGCACCTCGATCTTGTAGGGGATGCCGCGGGTGTTGGTCTGGGTCAGGAGCACATGCAGATTCTCGGCGATGTAGGGGCGCGGAGGCAGACGCTTGGGATCGCTCGCAGCCACCTCCAGATCGGCCAGCGCCTTGCGGCCGATGTTCATCAGCGGCTGGGCGTTGAGAAGCGAGTACACGTCGCCCAGCTTGGTGCCGGCAGGCAGGTCCGCATTGTCCAGCAGGCCGGGAATCGTCGGCGTTGTCCCATCCTTGTCGGCATCGCTCTTCACGAAGGCCGGGCCGTCCACCCAGGCTTGATAGAGCTCGGGCAGGACATGCCAGGGAATCTTGTCGGCGGAGCCGGGCTTGTCACGCGCGACATAGGCGGGGTCGTCCGGCCGGCTGGCCTTCGGCGGCCGCGCGCCCATGCCGGCGCACAGCGAGCCGATGGAACTGGTGATCGCCCCTGCCGACGCACCGGTCATCGTCGCGATGACCACCTTGTGATGAGGCACTGTTCGGGTGCCGTCGGCGATGTCCTTCTGCTTCGCCGCCTCCCATTCCTCCAGCGCCTCCACCAGAAAGTCCAGCACGCCGGCGGAATAGGCGCCGGCCGAGATCGCCCCGGACATGGCAAGGCCGAGATAGATGGTCTTGTCCGCAGCCTCGGTTCCTGCACCCATTGGAATGTCCCCCGTCACATTGAAGCGGCGGGCAAAATCCCGCCGCGCAGGTTGTGTCGGGAGAAAAACTCCTTCCGATTGTACTGAAATGCAACGGAAGTTATATGACGATATGAGTCAGAGTGTTTTCTCTTTGTAATTGTTTTCTCGAACGACGGGGTCCCAGCCCGTCCAGATCATTCCCGCGCCAAAAAACGAAGGGGCACCGAACCTTTCAGGATGCGGTGCCCCTTCCCATCCTTGTGATCAGCCGCGTGATCAGCCGCCGGCCGGAGCTGGCGAAAGCCGCCCTACCCCACCTTCAGCTTGCGGCGCAGCAGAGACAGCGGCGCGGTGTCGTCCAGGCTGGGCTGGAAGGCGACGGTGACCTCGGTCAGCGCGTTGGCCCAGCTGTCCGGGTTGGTGCCTTCCGGCGCCTCGACCGAGGTGAAGCCGGTGCGGACCAGATAGAGATACTGGTCGGGGATGACATGGCCGACCGCGCGGATCTCACCGGTGTAGCCGTAACGCTCCCGCAACTCGCGCCCGGTCGAGAAGCCGCGGCCGTCGCGGAATTTGGGGAACTCCACCGCCACCAGCGAGAAGCGGTCGAGGTCGGCGGCGATGGCGCCCGCGAGCGTGCCGCTCTTCAGCCGCACGCCCAGCCGGGCGTTGCGGCCTTCGAAGCTGTCACGCTCCGCCTGCCAGCGCTCGAAGCTGATGATGACCGGGCGGTCGTTGGGGACCGGCTCCCCGTCGGGGATGAAGCTCCAGGCATCCTCGCCGATGCGCCCATTCTCAATCAGCGGCATAGATTCTCTCCTTGAACGGGGCATGGCCGACGCGCTTGAGCGTGTCGATGAAGCGCTCGCTCTCGTCCGACCGGTTGGCGAGATAGACGTCGACGATCGCCTCGATGGCGTCCACCGCTTCGGTCTCCGTCACCGCCGGGCCGAGGATGTCGCCGATCGCCGTGGTCAGCGTCGGGTCGCCGCCGACGGTGATCTGGTAATACTCGGTGCCCTTCTTGTCGACGCCGAGGATGCCGATGGCGCCGACATGGTGATGGCCGCAGGCGTTGATGCAGCCGCTGATCTTGATGCCGAGTTCACCGATGGTGCGCTGGCGGACCGGATCGGCGAAGCGGGCCGAGATCGCCTGCGCCAGCGGGATCGAGCGGGCATTCGCCAGCGCGCAGTAATCCAGCCCCGGGCAGGCGATGATGTCGCCGATCAGCCCGGCATTGGCGCTTCCCAGACCGGCGGCGTCGAGCTGCTTCCACAGATCGTACAACTCGTCCTTCTTCACATGGGCGAGGACGAGGTTCTGGACGTGGGTGACGCGCAGCTCGCCGAAGCTGTGACGCTCGGCCAGGTCGGCGACGAGGTCCATCTGGTCGCAGGTGGCGTCGCCGGGGATGCCGCCGGCCGGCTTCAGCGAGATGGTAGCGATGGCATAGCCCGGCGCCTTGTGCTCCGCGACATTCACCGCCAGCCAGTTGGCGAAGGCCGGGTCGGCCGCACGGGCGCGCTCCAGCGCTTCGGAGTGGTCGGACAGTTCCTCGAAAGGCGGCGGGGCGAAGTGCTTGCGGATCGACTCGACGATCTCCGGGTCCAGGCGGTATTTCGGGCCGCGCAGCCGCGCGAACTCCTCCTCCACCTCCTGGGTGAACTTCTCCAGGCCCAGCTCGTGGACCAGGATCTTGATGCGCGCCTTATAGATGTTGTCGCGGCGGCCATACTGGTTGTAGACGCGCAGGATGGCTTCCAAGTAGGCGACGAAATCCTCCTGCGCCACCCACTCTCGCACCAGCTTGCCGACGAAGGGCGAGCGGCCGAGACCGCCACCGACATAGAAGGAGAAGCCGGCCTCCCCCTTGTCGTTGCGCCGCGCCACCAGACCGACGTCGTGGATGCGCACCGCGGCGCGGTCGCTCTCAGCGCCGGAGATGGCGATCTTGAACTTGCGCGGCAGATAGGTGAACTCGGGGTGCATCGTCGTCCACTGCCGCAGGATCTCGGCATAGACGCGGCCGTCCACGACTTCATCCCTGGCGGCGCCGACGAAGGGGTCGGTGGTGACGTTGCGCACGCAGTTGCCGCTGGTCTGCAGCGCGTGCATGTCCACCTCGGCCAGTTCGTTCAGAATCGCCGGGGTGTCCTCCAGCCTGATCCAGTTGTATTGCAGGTTCTGGCGGGTGGTGAAATGGCCGTAGCCGCGGTCGTACTTGCGCCCGATGGCCGACAGCTTGCGCAGCTGGGTGGCCGACATCACGCCATAGGGCACGGCGATGCGCAGCATGTAGGCGTGAAGCTGGAGATAGAGGCCGTTCATCAGCCGGATCGGCTTGAACTCCTCCTCCGACAGCTCGCCCGACAGGCGGCGGTCGACCTGTTTGCGGAACTGCTCGACACGCTCGGCGACGAACTGCCGGTCGATTTCGTCGTAATGATAGATGCCGGCACGGGCGCCGGGCGCGATGTGGTTCATGTCGATAAGCCCTCAGGGCCGCCGGAACGGCCAGCGATCAGTGATTCAGGCGGCCTGCTTGCCGAGATCGAGGCGGACGGTCGGGCCGGCGGTGCGTATGCGCTCGCGCATCGTCGCCGGGACCGGAAGGCCGTCCTGCTCCACCACCTCGAAGGTGTAGATGTCGACGGCGAACTGCTCGCGCTCCGCCTTCTCCTTGGCGGGGGCCAGCACGGCGTCGGCCTCGGCGCGCGGGAACAGCGCGGCCTCGGCGAAGGATTCGACCCACCGGCCGCCCTCGCCCAGGAACACGACTTCCCCGTCGCGCAGGCGGTTGGCGGTGATGGCTTTCATCGACCCTTCCTTCGATCGATCCTTGGCCGACATCTGGCTCTCCTGGCTGGTCGTTCTCTAAAGCGGTGGTGTCTTACCCGAACCGACGATGGTCCGGCAGTGAATTCCGTGGGGCGGCAGGCGTGCCGTTCATGGCAGCCAACCCTCCCGGTCGATCAGTTCGCGGGTTTCGCGGGCGACCTCGGACATCGCCGCCCCCTCCGCCCGGCGGCGGTTGCGGAAGTCGGCGATGATACGCAGACGCTCCGCCCACTCCTCCGGGAACAGCGCCTCCAGCCGCTGGCGCAGCAGACTGGCGAGAGTCGGGCTACGGCCGCCGGTGGAGATGGTCATCACCAGATCGCCACGCCGCACCACGGAGGGCGAGTGGAAATCACACAAGGGAATGACATCCTCGACATTCACCAGCACCCGGCGCTGCCGCGCCAGCTCCGCCAGCGTCGTCTCGGTCTCCGTCCCCAGCCCCATCACATACAGCACGCCGATCTTGTCCAAATCGGCGGCAACGGGCAGAGCCCGCACCAGACGGTCGCCGGCCAGTGCGGCCAATTCCCCATCCGGTTCCGGTGAAAAGACCTGCGGGTCTGCCCCGCCCTCTCGCAGTTGGGTCAGGCGGCGCACCGCGAGCGGGCCGTTGCCGGCCAGCGCGATCACCACCTGCGCCGGGTCGAGCGCCAGCGGAATCATCGCCGCATCCCCAATGCCGATGCCGGGCTTGACGGAACGGAGCGGCGGATCGCGACGCCTATAAGGGTGATGCTGTGCATGGCGGTATTTAGCCCAGCCGCAGCACGACAATCAACATATTTCACACAAGCACTTGCAGCAAAGCACAAGCCTATTAAACAAGTAGAGAATGTATTTACGTTGCACGGGTTTTCCGCCGATGATAATGTGCAAACACAAACGCATTATCTACTAGGCAAGTAGATTTAATAAGCCACCGCGAAAGGCAGCCGATGATGGACGCGGAAACACGGGTGAAGCATCTGACCGACAGCTACGGCACGCTGGAAGGCGCGCCCCTGCTGGCCGCCATGCATGAGGTGTTCGGCGGGCGGATCGCGCTGCTGTCGTCCTTCGGCGCCGAATCCGCGGTGCTGCTGGCGCTCGCCGCCGAGGCGACGCCGGATTTCCCGGTTCTGTTTGTGAATACCGGCAAGTTGTTCGGCGAGACCCTGCGCTACCGCGACGAGCTGGTAAAGCGGCTGGGCCTGACCGACGTGCGGGAGATCGGGCCGACCGCCGACGACCTCGCCGCCGGTGACAAGGACGGCCTGCTGTTCAACCGCGACTATGACGCCTGCTGCCACCTGCGCAAGACGGTGCCGCTGGACCGCGCGCTGGCCACCGCCGGGCTGGAGGCTTGGGTGACCGGACGCAAGCGCTTCCAGTCGACGACCCGCGCCGCCCTGCCCCTGTTCGAGGCGGAGAGGGGGCGCGTCAAGGTCAACCCGCTGGCCAACTGGGACAAGGACCGGCTGGAGGAAGAGTTCACCCGGCGCGACCTGCCGCGCCACCCGCTGGAGGCCGACGGGTTCCTGTCGATCGGCTGTTACACCTGCACCGAGCGAGTGGCGCCCGGTGCCGACCCGCGCTCCGGCCGTTGGGCCGGCAGCGCCAAGACCGAATGCGGCATACACACCACCATGATTGGAATCGCCCGATGAGCGCCGATCTCGACCAGCTCGAAAACCAGAGCATCTATATTCTGCGCGAGGCCTACAACCGCATCGACAAGCTGGCGATGCTCTGGTCGATCGGCAAGGACAGCAACGCGCTGCTCTGGCTCTGCCGCAAGGCGTTCTTCGGCCGCATCCCCTTCCCCGTCGTGCAGCTCGACACCGCCATGGAGCTGCCGGAGGTCTACGAGTTCCGCGACCGCATCACCAAGGAATGGGACCTCGACCTGAAGGTGGAGCAGTGCCCGCCGGAAGAGGAGATGGACCAGACCCTGCCGCCGCTGACCCGTGCCGCCGCGCGCAAGACGGAAGGCCTGAAGAACCTGCTGCGCGACCATGCCTATCAGGGCGTCATGGTCGGCATCCGCCGCGACGAGCAGGCGACCCGCGCCAAGGAGCGCGTTTTCTCGCCGCGCTCGCTGGAAGGCGATTGGGACGTCAAGGACCAGCCGGCGGAGTTCTGGGACCATTACAAGACCCGCTTCCCGGAAGGCGTCCATGTCCGCATCCATCCGCTGCTGGCCTGGACCGAGCTGGACATCTGGCGCTATTCGCAGCGCGAGGGGATTCCCATCGTCCCGCTGTATTTCGCCAAGGACGGCAAGCGCTATCGCTCGCTGGGCGAGAAGAACATCACCTTCCCGGTCGACAGCACTGCCTCGACCATCGACGAGATCATCGCCGAGCTTCAGGTGACCCGCATTCCGGAGCGCGCCGGCCGCGCGATGGACAACGAATCCGAAGACAGCTTCGAGCGCCTGCGCAGCGTGGGGTACATGTAAGATGCCGCATTCTCAACTTCGCATCGTCATCGTCGGCCATGTCGACCATGGCAAGTCCACGCTGATCGGCCGCCTGCTGAACGACACCGGCAGCCTGCCTGACGGCAAGGTGGAGCAGGTCCGCGAGATGAGCCGCAAGCGCGGCATGCCGTTCGAATGGGCCTTCGTCATGGACGCGCTGCAGGCCGAGCGTGACCAGGGCATCACCATCGACACCACGCAGATCCACTTCAAGACCAAGCAGCGCCCCTACGTCATCATTGATGCGCCGGGCCACACCGAGTTTCTGAAGAACATGGTGACCGGCGCGTCCCAGGCCGACGCCGCGCTGCTGGTGATCGACGCCGACGAGGGCGCGCTGGAGCAGTCGCGCCGCCACGCCTTCCTGCTGCACCTGCTGGGCGTGCGTCAGGTCGCGGTCGTCGTCAACAAGATGGACAAGGTCGAGTTCTCCAGCCGCCGCTATGAGGTGGTGGCGCAGGAGATCAAGGACTATCTGGCCGAACTGGGCCTCCAGCCCAAGGCGGTGATCCCGGTGTCCGCCCGCAACGGCGACAACATCGTCACGCGCAGCGAGCAGTCGGACTGGTATCTCGGCCCGACGGTGATCGAGCAGCTGGACGCCTTCCGTCCGCAGCAGACCTCGCCCGACCAGCCGCTGCGGTTCCCGCTGCAGGATGTCTACAAGCCGGACGACCGCCGCATCCTGGCCGGCCGCATCGAGAGCGGGCGGCTGCGCGTCGGCGACACCCTGCACTTCTCCCCCACCGGCGCCAGCGCCAAGGTGGTCAGCATCGAGGCGTGGAACCATCCGGAGACGGTGCTGTCGGCCCAGGCCGGGCAGAGCATCGGCATCACGCTGGACAAGCGCATCTTCGCCGAGCGCGGCCACATCGCCCACCATCAGGCCGACGCCCCGACGCTGGCGCACCGGCTGAGCGTGCGGCTGTTCTGGCTGGTGTCCGACCCGCTGGTGGTCGGCAAGACCTACACGCTGAAGATCGCCACCGCCGAGCACCGGGTGACGGTGGAGCAGGTGACGGCGGTCATCAATGTGGAGGATCTGTCGAGCACGCCCGGCAAGGCGGTCCGCCGCAACGAGGTGGCGGAGGTCGTCCTGCGCTCCCGCTCGCCCATCGCGCTGGATCTGGCATCGGACCTGCCGCGCACCGGCCGCGGCGCGCTGATCGACGGCAACGACGTGGTCGGCGGCTGCCTGGTTGTGGAGATCGAGGACGCCGCGGCGGCCAACATCACTGAGGTGTCGCACACCGTCTCATTGGAGGAGCGGTCCCAGGCCAACGGCCACAAGGGCGGCATCGTCTGGCTGACCGGCCTGTCGGGCGCCGGCAAGTCGACGCTGGCGATGGCGCTGGAACGTGCGCTGTTCGACCGCGGCTGGCAGACCTTCGTGCTGGACGGCGACAATGTCCGCAACGGGCTGAACGCCGGGTTGGGCTTCTCGTCGGATGACCGGGCGGAGAACATCCGCCGGGTGGCCGAGACGGCGAAGCTGTTCGCCGACGCCGGCATGGTGGTGATCGCCTCGCTGATCTCGCCGCTGAAGTCGGACCGGGCGCGGGCGCGGGTGATCGGCGGCGAGCGCTTCCACGAGGTGTATGTGGCGGCCGACCTCGCCACCTGCGAGGAGCGCGATCCGAAGGGCCTGTACAAGAAGGCGCGGGCCGGCGAGATCGCCGAGTTCACCGGCATCACGGCTCCCTACGAGGCGCCGGACCAGCCCGAACTGGTGATCGACACCGACGCACTGAGCCGCAGCGAGGCGCTGGCGCAGCTGCTCGACTATGTCGACGAGACCTTGGGCAAGAACAGCCTGAAGTCGGAGAAAGAGCTGACCTACGTCATTTGAGGATCGGCTCTATAGGGTGAGGCGTCGGGCGCGGGGGAAAGACCGCGCCCGACGTGTTTTCAGGCCGCCTTCCGATCCGCCCGATACATCGCCGTGACGATCAGCGCCGCGGTCGCCAGCGCCAGCGGCACGAACGAGATGCGCAGGACGGTGTCCCAGCCGTAGCTGGTCAGCAGACTGCCCGAGGCGAAGGAGCCGAAGGCCATGGTGCCGAAGACGAGGGAATCGTTCACCGACTGGACCCGCGTCTTCTCCTCCGGCCGGTGGCAATCCAGCACCAGGGCGGACGCGCCGAGGAAGCCGAAGTTCCATCCCACCCCCAGCAGGATCAGGCTGATCCAGAAATGGGCCACGTCCTGCCCCGACAGCCCGACGGACGAGGCGGCGGCGATCAGCGTCAGTCCGACGGCGACCATGCGCGGGGCGCCGAAGCGGGTGATCAGGCGCCCGGTGAAGAAGCTGGGGGCGTACATGGCGATGACGTGCCATTGCAGGCCGAGGTTGGCCGACTCCTGCGGCAGGCCGCACAGCCGCATCGCCAGCGGGGCGGCGGTCATGACGAAGTTCATCAGCAGGTAGGATACCACGCCGCAGATCACCGCGGTGATGAAGCGGGGCTGGCGCAGGATGGCGCCTAGCGGACGGCCGCCGGCGACCTCCGCCGCGGTCGGCTTCGGCAGACGGACGCCCATCAGGACGAGCGCCGACAGCGCGGCAACGGCGGCCTGCGCCACATAGGTCGCGACGAACAGGTGGGGCGGCCACAGGTTCATGGTGTGGGTGACCAACTGCGGCCCGACCACGCCGGCGACCACGCCTCCGGCCATCACCGCCGACATGGCACGCGGCCGGCGCTCCAGCGAGGTGCAGTCGGCAGCGGCGAAGCGGAAGGACAGCACCACGGCGGCATAGGCTCCGCCGGGGATCATCGCCGCGCAGAACAGCCAGAACGACCCGAGCAGGATGGCCAGCGCCGACAGCAGCCCGACCAGCACCCCGCATCCGGTCCCCGCCAGGAAGGCGGCGCGCCGGCCGAAGCGGCGGGCGATAACCCCCGCCGGCAGGGTGCAGATCGCCATGCCGACCACGAAGATGGAGATCGGCAAGGTCGCCAGCGCGGGGTTGGGGCCCAGCGTGTTGCCGACGATGGCGCCGGTCGCATAGACGACGATCGCATTGGCGCCGGCGAGCGCCTGCGCGATGACCAGCCGGGCGATGTTGCCAAGCTCATGTGCCTGGGGGACTGCGGAGGCCGTTTCGGTCCGGGTGGTGGCTTCGGCTTGCGACATGGGATCCTTTGGCGATAGGGCGGCGGATGGCGGCGATGGAAGGATTGATGCAGGAGTAGCGACCCGGCAGTATGAGCGGAAATGGTTTCTCCTCATGGATCGATGAATGGGAGTCATGGATGCTTGATCGCCAGATCCTTGCGATCCTGCGCGAGGTGGACCGGTCGGGCAGCGTCACCGCCGCCGCCGGCCGGCTGAACCTGAGCCAGTCTGCGCTGAGCCACACCATCCGCAAGTTCGAAGAACGCCATGGCGTCGAAATCTGGATGAAGAAGGGCCGCAGCCTGCGCTTCACCCAGGCGGGAAACCATCTGCTGGCGCTGGCACAACGGCTGCTGCCGCAGTTCGAGCATGCGGAGCGGGTGCTGGCCGATTTCGCATCGGGCCGGCGCGGCACCCTGCGGGTGGGGATGGAATGCCACCCCTGCGAACGCTGGCTGATGCGGATGACCGGCCTCTATCTGGCGCGCTGGCCCGATGTGGATTTCGACCTGCGCACGGCGTTCCGCTATGACGGAGTCGCGGCGCTGCTGGACAACGAGATCGACCTGCTGATCACCCCCGATCCGGTCGAGCAGCCGGAAATCCTGTTCACGCCGGTCTTCGATTACCAACTCGTGCTGGTCGTGCATGAGGCGCATCCGCTGGCCGGGCGTGACGCGGTGCAGCCGCAGGACCTGCGGGACGAGGAGCTGATCACCGTGCCAGTCAGCCTGGAGCGGCTGGACATCTACACCCGCTTCCTGGTGCCCGCCCATTGCCGGCCGCGCCGTCACCGGACGGCGGAGACCACCGACCTGATGTTGCAGTTGGTCGCCGCCGGGCGCGGCGTGACCGTCCTGCCCGACTGGCTGGTGCGGGAGGACGGCGCCGGCTTGCCCGTGCGTGCCCTGCGGCTGGGCGCCGACGGCATCGGCAAGAGCATCCATCTCGGCATCCGTCGCGGCGAGGAGGAGGTGGACTATCTCGCCGGCTTCCTGGCGCTGGCGCGGGAGATGGGGCGGTAGCGGTGCTGCGGAGCCGATCAGGACTCTGTCGCAGCACGCATCCTGTGGCATAAGGGGCCGCCATCACGCCCCAAGCATCACGCCTTAAGGACCCCTGTCGCCCATGATCCGCTTCGATAACGTCAGCAAGCAGAACGGCCACCGCATCCTGTTCCTGGAGGCCTCCGCGGCGCTCAACCGGGGTGAGAAGATCGGGCTGGTCGGTCCGAATGGTGCCGGCAAGACGACCCTGTTCCGCATGATCACCGGCGAGGAACAGCCGGACGGCGGGCAGGTGGCGATCGAGAAGCAGGTCAGCATCGGCTATTTCAACCAGGATGTCGGCGAGATGTCTGGCCGTTCCGCCGTGGCGGAGGTGATGGACGGTGCCGGCCCGGTCAGCGTCGTCGCCGCCGAACTGGCGGAGCTGGAAGCCGCCATGGCCGACCCTGACCGAGCCGACGAGATGGACGCCATCATCGAGCGCTATGGCGAGGTGCAGGCCCGCTTCGACGAACTGGGCGGCTATGAGCTGGAGGGCAAGGCGCGCGAGGTGCTGGCGGGCCTGAGCTTCAGCCAGGAGATGATGGACGGCGACGTCGGCGGCCTGTCGGGCGGCTGGAAGATGCGCGTGGCGCTGGCCCGCATCCTGCTGATGCGCCCCGACGCCATGCTGCTCGACGAGCCGAGCAACCATCTGGACATCGAAAGCCTGATCTGGCTGGAAGGTTTCCTGAAGGGCTATGAGGGCGCCCTGCTGATGACCTCGCACGACCGCGAGTTCATGAACCGCATCGTCACCAAGATCATCGAGATCGATGGCGGAACCCTGACCAGCTATTCCGGCGACTACGGCTTCTACGAGAAGCAGCGGGCGCTGAAGGAGAAGCAGCAGGAGGCGCAGTTCGAGCGCCAGCAGGCGATGCTGGCGAAGGAGCTGAAATTCATCGAGCGCTTCAAGGCCCGCGCCTCGCACGCATCCCAGGTGCAGAGCCGGGTCAAGAAGCTGGACAAGATCGAACGCTTCGAGCCGCCCAAGCGCCGGCAGGTGGTGACCTTCGACTTCCCGCCGGCCCCACGCTCCGGCGACGACGTCGCGGTTCTGAAGAACGTCCACAAGGGCTATGGCAGCCGCAGCATCTATGAGGGGCTGGACCTGACCATCCGCCGCAAGGAGCGCTGGTGCGTCATGGGCGTCAACGGCGCCGGCAAATCGACCCTGTTGAAGCTGATCGCCGGCGCGGCCGAACCGGACAGCGGCACCGTCACCGTCGGCGGCAGCGTCAAGATGGGCTATTTCTCGCAGCACGCGATGGAGCTGCTGGACGGCGACCAGACCATCTTCGAAGCGCTGGAGGCGCATTTCCCGCAGGCCAGCCAGGGATCGCTGCGGGCGCTGGCCGGCTGTTTCGGCTTCTCCGGCGACGATGTGGAGAAGAAGTGCCGCGTGCTGTCGGGCGGCGAGAAGGCCCGTCTGGTGATGGCGATCATGCTGTTCAACCCGCCCAACTTCCTGGTGCTGGACGAACCGACCAACCACCTGGACCTCGACACCAAGCAGATGCTGATCCAGGCGCTGGCGGCCTATGAGGGCACGATGCTGTTCGTGTCGCACGACCGCCATTTCCTAGCGGCATTGTCCAACCGCGTGCTGGAACTGACGCCGGAGGGCATCCACCAGTATGGCGGCGGCTATACCGAGTATGTGGAGCGCACCGGGCAGGAGGCGCCGGGGCTGCGGAGCTGACCGGGGGCGGCATCACGCCCCATGCCGCTCTCCCGCTGTGGGTCGGTCATCGCACCGGCCCGCCGCTTTTGACCCATTACGAAGCATCGCCCTGCTTCGGGCTGCGCACCCGAAGCGCCATCGCAAGCCCTGCCAGGATAAGAGCAACACCCGCCAGGAACTGGGGTCCGATCTTGTCTCCGAACATGATCGCAGAGGCGGCAATACCGAACACGGGCTGGAGGTACTGCACACTAGCCGCAATGGAGGCGGGCACGTCACGCAGGATACGCAGCCACAGGAAAAGACCGGCGGCCGTCACAGCGAGGCCAAGGTATGCCGCCGCTCCCAATGCCTGGCCTGTCAATTCGAAGGACGTGTGATGGGCCTCCCAGCCCGCCCATGGCACCAGCGCCACGAATCCGAAAACCGTGCTCCAAGTCGCCACCACCACGGTGCCATATCTGTTCGTAAGCTCGACGCTCCAAACATAGTAGAAGGCGACCGCCAGCGCCGATACCAGCATCCAGATCGGTCCGAGAGCGGTTGTTCCGGCAACTCCCGCATCGCCTGCGTTTTCCGAAGCCACGACGACGATTCCTGCGAAGGCGGCCACCACGCCAACAATCTGGGAAATCGAGACCGCCTGCTTGAGCCGGATCATTGCAAACAACACGATGAACAGCGGAATCGTCGCAGACAGTATCGTGCCGATAGAGGCCGAAGTTCCGGCCACCCCGAATGTCTGTGCCACCTGCCCCACACCGATGCCAAGCACGCCAAGACTGGCGACAGCTGGGAGAGCCTTCCATGGCAGAGGCTCTTTCCCAATGAGCAGGAGCATCATGAAGGGAATCGCGACAGCAAACCGGATCGCCGTCAGGGTCAGGGGCGGCATCGTAATCAGACCCAGCTTCGTCACCGAGATCGACAAACCCCACACCAGGGCAAGGAGCAGCATCGCCCCGAAATTCCCAAGCGAGACTGGACGTGAGACGGCAACCGGCGAAAGAGATGCGGGTTCGTTGGCGATCTGGCTCATGGCGTGTCGCAGTCCGTCGGTATGCTCTTGTTTGAAGCACATCTAAGGTTCTGTCAGCCTTGCAGACAAACCATTTGTCGTCACAGTATGCGTGAGCAAATCGCACGCATAGGTCCGCCATGACGAATCAACTTCCACCGCTGCAAACGCTGCGTGCCTTCGAGGCGACCGGGCGGAGATTGAGCATGACGCTGGCGGCTGAAGAACTGCATGTTACGCACGGTGCGGTCAGCCGGCAGATCAAGGCGCTGGAGGAGCATCTCGGTGTCCAACTCTTCCGACGGATGACCCGCAGGATTGAATTCAGCGCGGAAGGTGCGGCGTTCTTTGCCGTCGTCACACGCCTTCTGTCGGAACTCTCCCGAGAGACGGAGAGCATCCGTCGCAGAAACGAGACCGCGCGGCTCGTTGTGAGTTCCGGCGTCTCGTTTGCGAGCAAGTGGCTAACCCCGCGTCTGCATCGGTTGATGGATCGTTACCCCACTTATGACGTTCAGCTTGAAGTGACCGATGTCGAGATTGATTTCGCAAAGTCGCAGACCGACGTGGCGATGCGGTATGGGAATGGGCGCTATCCCAATGCGGAGTCGGAGCGGATCATGAACGAGACCGTCAGCCCCGTCTGCTCGCCCGGGTACCGTGAGCGGATGGGCGGTCTTCGAACCGCCAAGGACATCGCGTCAGCTCGCCTCATCCATGAGAACGGGATGAAGGCCGATTGGCATCAATGGTTCGGGATGATGGGGATTCCGACCCCCGCCGCACGGGGCCCAGGCTACAGTCATGGAAGCATGTCGATCGAGGCGGCGATCCGAGGGGAAGGTGTGGCGCTCGGCCGAAGTGTTCTCGTCTCGGAGGACATTGCCGCGGGCCGCCTTGTCGCCCTTTTCCCGGAAGCCCGACTGGACGTCGAGCACGGATACGACCTCGTCTACCCAATGGGGCAGCGAGACCACCCGAAGGTCTGCGCGGTCAGAGCCTGGATCAAAGACGAAGTGGAGCAGTTCAAAATCGCTGTCGAAGCATGAAGCACCGTCGCCCTCTCCCATCACTCCCAGTGAACGCCCCCTTCAGAACAAGTCATTGGTCGTGAAGAACGCCGGGGCGTAGCATCGCCTCACTTGTCGAAGCGATGGAGGCGGACATGCCCTCTCACACGGAATCCCTTGAACGGCTGGGGCTGCGGTCGCCGGTGATCCAGGCGCCGATGGCCGGGGGTGGCGACACTGCGGCGCTGGTGGCGGCGGTCAACGAGGCCGGCGGGATGGGCTTCGTCGGCGCCGCCTACCTCACCCCGGCGCAGATCGCCGAGCGGGCGCGCGACATCCGCAACCGCACCGCGCTGCCCTTCGGCATCAACCTGTTCGCGCCGACGCCGGCGCCCGGACCGGCGCCGATGATGGCCGAGGCGATGGCCCGCATGGCAGCTTTCCATGCCGAGCTTGGGTTGCCGGAAGCGGAGGAACCCGCTTACTCCGGCGATACATTCGACCGGCAGATGGCGGCCGTGCTGGACAGCGGAGCGGCCTTCTACAGCGTCACCTTCGGGCTGCCGCCGGCCGACAGCGTCGCTGCGGCTAAGGCGAGCGGCATCAGGGTGCTGGGCACCGCGACCACGGTGGCGGAGGCGGTGGCTCTGGAGCAGGTTGGCGTCGATGCTGTGATCGCCCAGGGCGGCGAGGCCGGCGGGCATCGCGGCAGCTTCATCGGCGATGCCTGGACGGATCGGGGGGCCAATCTGGTCGGCACGATGGCGCTGGTGCCGCAGGTGGCGGATGCGGTGGGCGTGCCGGTGATCGCGTCGGGCGGCATCATGGATGGGCGCGGCATCGCCGCGGCGCTGGCGTTGGGCGCGACGGCGGTGCAGATGGGCACCGTCTTCCTGCCCACCGAAGAGGCCGGCATTCCGGAGGCGCACAAGGCCGCCATCCTGGCCGCGCGGGAGGACCAGACCCGCATCACCCGCGCCTTCTCCGGCCGGCCGGCGCGCGGCATCGTCAACCGCTTCATGGAGACGGTGGAGGACCCGGACGCGCCCGACGCGGTGCTGCCCTTCCCCTTGCAGAACACGCTAACCAGGCCGCTGCGCACCGCCGCCGGCAAAGCCGGCCGGGCGGAGTTCCTGTCGCTGTGGGCCGGCCAGGGGCTGGGGCTGGCGCGGCGGCGCGCGGCGGGGGAGTTGGTGGCGGAGTTGCTGCGCGGGACCGAGGAGGTGCGGCGGAGGCTGGCCGGCTGACCGGCTGTCGGGCGGGGCGGCTGTCGGGCGGGGCCGCTCAGCCGGCCTCGACCGACACGCGGTTGCGGCCGCCGCGCTTGGCGGAATAGAGCGCCTGATCGGCACGGCGGACCAGAGACATGGCCTGTTCGCCGGGGCGGAACTGGGCGACGCCGACCGACAGGGCGACGGTGCCGTAATTGGCGCTGCGCGCCTTGTTCACGATCTGGCGGCCGCCGACGAAGGTCCGCACCTGATCCGCCAGCTTGATGGCGTTTTCCAGGCTGGTGCGCGGCAGGATGATCGCGAACTCCTCGCCGCCATAGCGGGCGGCGGTGTCGCGGCCCTTGATGCATTCGGTCAGCATGCGGGCGACCAGCTTCAGCACATGGTCGCCGACCAGATGGCCGTGGGTGTCGTTGAAGGCCTTGAAATGGTCGATGTCCACCATCAGCAGCGACAGCGGCTGCTCGTCGCGCACCGACGCCTCCATCGCCTCCTGCAGCATCTGGTCGAAGGCCTTGCGGTTGCCGATGCCGGTCAGCCCGTCGGTCAGCGCCTCGCGCCGGGCGCTGTCCAGGCTGACCCGCATCTCCGCCAGCTGCTGGCTCGATTCCTGAAGCTGGGATTGCAGGGCGGCCTGACGGTCGACGATCTCCCTGGTTTCCGCGGCGATGGCGGCGATCATGGCGCGCAGTTCCGGCAGGCTGATCGGCTGGTCCAGCTCTTCCCGGAAACCGGACAGGGCGTTGCCGTAGCGCTCCGTCTCCGACCCGACATTGCCCAGCTGTTCCAGGATGCGACCCAGCGCGAAACGCGCCTTGTCGGAGGTCTCGCGGATCGCCTGCGCTTCGGCATCCGTGGTGAAGAAGCGCTTGTACAGCTCGTCGCACAGGGTCTGCGAAACGGCCAGCCCGTCCCGCCGCGCCAGATCGACGGCGCGGGTCAGATCGGGGTTGTTCCCGCTGAAATAGACGTACCAGAGCGTGAAGTTCTCCGGGATGGGCGCCAGCCCGTCGGACAGCATCCGCTCCATGGCCTTTGCGGCGAGGCCGCTGGAACGCTCGAAATCCTCCGCGGTTGCCACGACTGCCGTCCGTTCAAAAATCATTCGGTTTCGAACGGTACGCGGCGCAAGCCCTTACGGCAAGAAGGTTCTTGGAAGCGCGACGAGATGCTGCAAACGGTTTGGTTGCGCCTCATCCGACTAGTTGCACTGACCGACCGAGCTTTCCGCGCAGATGTGCGTGCCGTCGGTCCAGCGGGCGCCCGACAGGTCGGCATGGCGCAGGTCGGTGCCGGACAATCTGGCACCGGTCAGATCGGCCCGCGCCAGCGATGCGCCCACCATCTTGGCGTTGCGCAGGTCGGCCTCGCGGAAGCTGGCGCCGGTCAGGTCGGCGCGGGTGAAGTCCGCCTCGATCAGCCGCGCCTTGTCGAACACCGCGCCGGGGGCGGTGGCGCTGATGAACTTGGCGCGATAGCCGTCGGCATCGGTCAGCTTCGCCTCCCCCAACGTGGCGCGCTGAAAGGTCGCATCGCGCAGCATGGCGCCGCTGAGGTCGACACCGGTCAGCGTCTGCCCCTCCAGCGAGCAGCGGCGCCAATTGACCTTCGGCTGCGCCGCCTCCGTGCAATCGGCCAGCGCCGGCGCGGCGGAAAGCACGGCCAGGACGGCGGCTGCGGCGAAGAGGATGCCGGAACGGATAGGGGAGCGGATCGGCTGGACGGATGCGGTCTTCATTCTTCGATAGATGGGGGCAGCAACCGTCAACTCAACCACCCGGACGCTACCGGCCGGTCAAAGACCCATCCAGCCGGGCCACGGCTCGTCCGGCCTGCAGCGGCCGGGGGTGGGCGGCGTGGGCCGTCGCCTGTTCGATCAGTGCCGCGGCGACGGCCGGCGGGAACGGGCTGGTCTTGCGGGTGCCGAGGTCGACATGCAGCAGCATGAACTCCGCCGTCGCCGCCAGCCAGCCTTCCTCCGCATGCCGCATCTCGTGGAACAGGTGCAGGCGCTTGGCATCGGCGCCGAGCAAGAGGGACTCGAAGCGCAGCGGCGTTCCCTCCGTCACCTCGCGGGCGTAGGTCAGGTGGGCATCGACGACGAAGACCGACCGGTTCTCCGCCGCCACATAGGCCTTGCCGATCCCGAACCGGTCGAGCACGGCGTCCGTCGCATGGTCGAAGGCCAGCAGGTAATAGGCGACGTTCATGTGCCCGTTGTAGTCGATCCACTCCGGGCGGACGGTCTCGCGGTGCAGGGTCAGGGGGGTGGTGGGGGTCATGGAATTCCGAGGAAACAGATGATGTCGGCGCGCAGAGTTTCGATCTCCGACAGCCAGCCGGCAACTTCCGAAATCGGCAGGTCGGGAAGCGGATCGTCGAATATGCCCGCGCCCGGATAGCGAGAGGCGCTGATGAAGGTGGTAAGATGGGCGAGTGCGGCTATGCGTTCCGCCAGCGGATGACCGGTTGTAAGCCGCGCGACCAGCACATCGATGTCGTGTGATTTCGGCGGCATCATGCCGGCGGCCACCAACAGGGTCTTGGCCAGTTTCTCGACTGCCTGCTGGCAGTGGTAGGCCGCCATCTGAGGCTCCGGTTCAGGACCATAGAGGTTGTTGCGGATCGCCTTCAGGTCGCGATCCACCACGACCAGCCACGCTTGGACCTCTCTATGCTCCATAGACCCTGAGTCCCTGGCGTTTGACCTCGTAACTCAAGGTACCGACAACATCTTTGGACGCCTCGTAATTGGTGCGCGTACAGGGGATGATGTCGGCCGGAATGCCGGTACCGATCTTCGAGGCATAGGCATAGTGGATCGACCGCCGTTCCTTCGGCGCATCGTCCGGGACGATCACCAGCAGGTCGTAATCGCTGTCCTCATCGAAGTCGCCGCGTGCCCGGCTGCCGAACAGATAGACGGCTTCCGGCTCCAGGGCCGGGACGATCCGGTCCAGCAGGATTTGCAGCTTTTCGTCGTTCCGTGCGTCGACTGTGCCCATGGAAATCCTCCGCCGCCCATCCTAACACGGAACGGTCGGCGGAGGATCAACCTCAAACCGAGGGCATCAGACCGAGAAGTACTTGGCCCGCGGGTGGTGGAGGACGATGGCCGAGGTGCTCTGCTCCGGATGCAACTGGTCCTCGTCCGACATCTCGATGCCGATGCGGCCGGCATCCAGCAGCTTCAGCAGCTGTTCCTGGTCCTTCAGGTTCGGGCAGGCCGGGTAGCCGAAGCTGTAGCGGCTGCCGCGGTAGGACTGCTGCAGCAGCTTCTCCTTGTCGCGGCTGTCCTCGGCGCCGAAGCCCAGCTCCGCGCGGATGCGGGCGTGGACATATTCCGCCATCGCCTCCGTCATCTCCACCGACAGGCCGTGCAGGTAGAGATAATCCTGATAGCGGTTCTCGGCGAACCACTCGCGCGCCACCTCGGCGCAATGCTGGCCCATGGTGACGACCTGCAGGCCGATGACGTCACGCTCCGGATCGGTCACGTCGCGCAGGAAGTCGGCGATACACTCGCCGTCCTCCTTGGCCTGACGGGGCAAGGTGAAGCGGGCGGCCTCGGTCGTGCCGTCCTCCTCGAACAGGATGACGTCGTTGCCGTCGGCCGCCGCCTTCCAATAGCCGTAGACCGCGGTCGGGCGCAGGATTTCCTCCTTCGCCGCGATCTGGAGGATGCGGTCGAGCACCGGCCGCAGCTCCTTCTTCGACCACTCCTTGAACTCCTCGAAGGACTTGCCGTCCTTTCGGTAGCCCCATTGCAGCTGATAGAGCATGCGCTCGTTCAGGTAGGTGACCAGAGTCTTCAGCGGCACATGGTCGATCAGCTTCGGCCCCCAGAAGGGCGGGGTCGGCACCGGCACACCCTCGGCCAGCCGGTGGCGGCGGGCGCGGACGGCGTCCTTGTCCACCGGGCCGGTGGCGGCGCTGGTCGCCTGCCCCAGCACGCGGCGGCGGTTGGTCGCCTTGCCGGCGCGCTTGGCCTGCTGGATGGCGAGCTGCTGGTCGAAGCTGCCCTCCACCACCTTGTCCATCAGGGTCAGGCCGTCGAAGGCGTCGCCGGCGTATGCCACGCGGCCGGAGCCGTAGGACGCCACGCAGTCGCCCTCGACATAGGCGCGGGTCAGCGCGGCGCCGCCGAGCAGGACCGGCACGTCCAGACCCTCGCGCGTCATCTCCTCCAGGTTCTCGCGCATCACCACGGTGGACTTCACCAGCAGGCCGGACATGCCGATGGCGGTCGCCTTGTGCTGCTTGGCGGCCTGGATGATGGCGGTGACCGGCTGCTTGATGCCGAGATTGACGACCTTGTAGCCGTTGTTGGTCAGGATGATGTCGACGAGGTTCTTGCCGATGTCGTGGACGTCGCCCTTCACGGTGGCGAGCACCAGCGTACCCTTCTGCTGGCCCTCCACCTTCTCCATGTGCGGCTCCAGCCACGCGACGGCGGCCTTCATCGTCTCCGCCGACTGGAGAACGAAAGGAAGCTGCATCTTGCCGGCGCCGAACAGCTCGCCGACCACCTTCATGCCGTCGAGCAGATAGGTGTTGATGATCTCCAGCGGCGGGTGGGTCTTCATCGCCTCGGCGAGGTCGTCCTCAAGGCCGGTGCGGTCGCCGTCGACGATGCGCTCCTTCAGCCGTTCCTCGACGGTCTCGGCGCGGGCCTTCTTCTTGGCGTCCGCCGCCTTACGGCCTTCGAACAGCGCGATGAAGGCGTGCAGCGGATCATAACCCTCGGCGCGGCGGTCGAAGATCAGGTCCTCGGCGGTCTTGACCTCGTTCTCCGGGATCTGGTGCAGCGGCAGGATCTTGGAGACATGGACGATGGCGCCCGTCATGCCCTTCTTGACCGCATGGTCGAGGAAGACCGAGTTCAGCACATGGCGCGCCGCGGCGTTCAGGCCGAAGGAGACGTTGGACAGGCCCAGGATGATCTGGCAGCCGGGCATCTCGCGGGCGATCGCCTCGATGCCCTCCAGCGTCCAGATGGCGAGCTTGCGGTCGTCCTCGTTGCCGGTGGCGATGGTGAAGGTCAGCGGGTCGAACAGCAGGTCGGACGGGGCGAGGCCGTACTCGTTCACCGCCAGATCATAGAGCCGCTTGGCGATAGCGAGCTTGCGGTCGGGTGTCTTCGCCATGCCCTCTTCGTCGATGGTCAGGGCGATGACAGCGGCGCCGAACTTCTTGGCGAGCGCCAGACGCTTGCGCGCCGGCTCCTCGCCATCCTCGAAGTTGATGGAGTTGAGGATCGCCTTGCCGCCATAGAGCGCCAACGCCTGCTCCAGCACGCCGTATTCGGTCGAATCGACCACCAGCGGCGCCGTGACGGAGCCGACGAAGCGCGACATCACCGCGTTCATCTCCGCCACCTCGTCACGGCCGACGAAGGCGGTGCAGACGTCCAGCGCGTGGCTGCCTTCCTTGACCTGCTCGCGGGCCATCTCGACGCAGCCGTCCCAGTCGTTCTTCTCCTGCAGCTCGCGCCACTTCTTGGACCCGTTGGCGTTGCAGCGTTCGCCGATGGCGAAGAAGGCGTTCTCCTGGCGCAGCGTGACCTGGGAATAGAGCGAGGCCACCGCCGGCACCCAATGAACGGTGCGGCCCTTCGGCGCCGGGCGGTGCGAGCCGGCCGGGGCCAGCTTGCGCAGCATCTGGTTCGCCGCCGCGATGTGGGGGACGTTGGTGCCGCAGCAGCCGCCGACGAGGTTGACCCCGTCCTCCGACACGAAGCGCTCCAGCCAGTGGGCGAAGTCGTCGGCACGTAGCGGGTAGTGGGTCTTGCCGTCCACCAATTCCGGCAGGCCGGCATTCGGCTGGACCGAGATCAGGCCCGGCCAGTTCTGCGACAGCCAGCGCACATGCTCGCTCATCTCCAGCGGGCCGGTCGCGCAGTTCAGGCCCATCAGCGGCACATCCAGCGCCTGGATGACGGTGGCGGCGGCGGCGATGTCGGTGCCGACCAGCAGCGTGCCGGTGGTCTCAACGGTGACCTGAACGAAGACGGGGGTGTCGGACTTCGCCTCGGCCCGCGCGCGCTTGATGCCGTTGACGGCGGCCTTGATCTGCAGGGGGTCCTGGCAGGTCTCCACCAAGATGGCGTCGGCCCCGCCGGCGATCAGGCCGGCGGCCTGGACATAGAAGCTGTCCTCAGCCGGCTGATAGGCGATGTGGCCCAGGCTGGGCAGCTTGGTGCCCGGTCCGATGGAGCCGATGACGAAGCGCGGCTGGCCGTCCTTGAAGCTCTCGGCCGCCTCGCGCGCCAGTTCGACGGCGCGTTGGTTGATCTCGAAAGCCTTCTCGGAAATGCCGAACTCACCCAGCGTCACCGGCGAGGCGCCGAAGGTGTCGGTCTCCACCATGTCGGCGCCGGCTTCGAAATAGCCGCGATGGATGTCGCGGACGATGTCCGGGCGCGACAGGGGCAGGATGTCGGTGCAGTTCTCGTGCCCCCAGTAATCCTTCTCGACGTCGAGGTCGAGCGCCTGGATGCGGCTGCCGAACCCGCCGTCACAAAGCAGAACGCGGTCACGCAGGGTGTCGAGGATGTGGGCCATGGGAATGCGTCTTGTCCGTTATTTGGCGGGTTCAGAGCAGAAGCGGTGTGGTCAGGTGAGGCCGTGGCGGTTGGTGGGCCACCAGCCGGTGTCGAGAAGCTGTTCCAGTGAATAGGGGCAGTCGGCGGGCATCAGATCGGCAGGCAGCCTGTCCTGCTCCAGCCCTTCCGCCGCATAGTCGCGACCGCGCCGATAAGCCTTGGTGAGGTCGATCTTGCCGCGCAGGCTGGGGCTGTCCTCCAGGCCGTCGATTGCCTGGTCGCGCTGCTCGCGGACGGTACGGCGCCAGTTGCCACGCGGTTCGGCCGCGGGCGAGTATTCCAGTTTCAGCAGATGTTCGATCACACGGACCAGCGCGCTTTCGACCGCGCGCAATTCCGATCGGCCCATGCTCTCGATCTCCTCCGCGACATTCTCCCAATCGATGGGCGTGTTGATGCGCTCCCGCGAGGCTTCACGGAGCAAGCGGGCCTGTTCCTCGGTCCAGGCGAGGAAGTCGGTGTCGTATCCGATCCGGCTGTCCATGTCGTCAGCCCTCCAGCCCATGCCGGTTCACCGGCCACCAGTCGGGATCGCGCAGATCCTCCAGAGCGTAGGGGCACTCCTTCGGCAGCGCGTCGATGGCGATGCTGTCGTCCTGGCAGGCGTCGTCGCGACCGTCGAGCCACGCCTTCTCCAGGATTTCGGCGGGCCAGCGCTGCAGGCTTGGATGCTCCTCCAACTTGTCCTGCAGATGGCGGCGGGCCTTGGTCACGGAGATCCGCCACTTCCGGCGTGGATAGGGATCGGGCGACTGCTCCAGCTTCAGTAGATGCTCGATCACCGTGGCCAGATGGCTGCGGATCGCGTCCTTGACCTGACCGCCCATGATGTCGAGCTCCTCGGCGATGTGCTCCCAATCAATGGGCGAGTTGGAGCGTTCGGTCGCCGCTTCGCGCAGCAATCGCGCCTGTTCCTGGGTCCAGGCGTAGAAGTCCGTGTCGTACCCGATCCGGCTGTCCATGGCATCGCCCTCCCGCGCCCCGTTCAGCTGCCCAGTTCCGCCGCCCCAGCATAGCACAGGGCGGCATCCGGCACCCTACCCCGCCACCGGCGCGGCCGCAGCCGCGGCCTTCGCCTTCACGCCCAGCATGCGGCAAATGGCGATGGTCAGGTCGGAGCGGTTCAGGGTGTAGAAGTGGAAGTCGTTCACGCCCTGGGCCTGCAAGGCTTGGCACTGCTCAGCCGCCACGGTCGCGGCGACGAGCTGGCGGGTCTCCGGGTCGTCGTCCAGGCCCTCGAATGTCTCGGCCAGCTTCTTCGGCATCGAGGCGCCGCACTTGCCGGCGAACTCAACCGCGCGGGCGAAGTTGGTGATCGGCAGGATGCCGGGGACGATCGGCACATGGATGCCGGCCGCGGCGCAGCGGTCGAGGAAGCGGAAATAAGCGTCGTTGTCGAAGAAGAACTGGGTGATGGCGCGGGTGGCGCCCGCATCGACCTTGCGCTTCAGGTTGTCGAGATCGAACTGGGCGCTCGGCGCCTCCGGATGGGATTCCGGATAGGCGGCGACCGAGATCTCGAAATCGGCGATGCGCTTCATCCCGGCGACCAGATCGGCGGCATAGGCGTAGCCGCCGGGGAACGGCTCGTACTTGCCGCCGACACCGCCGGCGGTCTCCGGCGGATCGCCGCGCAGAGCCACCAGATGGCGGATGCCGGCGTCCCAATAGGTGCGGGCGATGGCGTCGATCTCGTCACGGGTGGCGCCGACGCAGGTGAAGTGCGCGGCGGCCGGGATGCCGGTCTCCGCCTGGATGCGGCAGACGGTGGCATGGGTGCGTTCGCGGGTCGAGCCGCCGGCGCCGTAGGTCACCGACACGAAGCTGGGCGACAGCGGGGCCAGCCGCCGGATCGCCTGCCACAGGCTCTGCTCCATCTTCTCCGACTTGGGCGGGAAGAACTCGAAGCTGATGGACGGCAGCGCAGGGGTGGGCGCGGTCATGACGGAACTCCGCTGAGCGAGTGGGCTGGCTTTTGGACTTGCGGGGAAGAAATTTGCGCGCCGGCCGCAAGACGGGTGGCCGGCCAGATGGAAACTGTGAGCGGATCGCCCGGCAGATGCACCACCGGGCCGCAATCCAGGCCCGACTGGCGGCACCAGCCGGCGACCTCGGCGTCAGAGAAGCCCAGGCGGCGGTGCGCATGCTCCTCGCGCAGGGCTTCCAGATGATGGGGGGCGAAATCGACGACAAGCAGCAGGCCGCCGGGGCGCAGGACCCGCGCCGCCTCGGCCAGGACGCTGGCCGGCGATTCGGTGTAATGCAGCACCTGATGGATCACCGCGGCGTCGAAGGAGCCGGACGGAAACGGCAGCTGGTACATGTCGGCCTGCCGGACATGGCAGTGGCGCAGCCCCGCCTCCTCCAGCCGGTTGCGGGCGACGGCCAACATCTCGCGCGACTGGTCTACCCCGATCGCGCGATGGACGCGCCCGGCCAGCACCTCCAGCATTCTTCCGGTGCCGGTGCCGATATCCAGCAGTTCCTCCACCCCTTCTTCCGGGAACAGGCGCAGCAGGGCGGCCTCGACCTCGCCTTCCGCAACGTGAAGGGAGCGGATTTCGTGCCAGCGCGCGGCATTCTCACGGAAATAGGCGGCGGCGGTCTCCGACCGGGCGCGCTTGATGGCGTCCAGCCGCTCCAGATCCAGGATCAGGGTTGGGTCGTCGGCGGGGATGGCGGCGACCAGCACCCGCGCCAGCTCGGCCGACTGCCCCTTCTCGGCGAGGCGGTAGAAGGCGAATGTGCCCTCGCGGAAGCGGTCGAGCAGTCCGGCGTCGCACAGAAGCTTCAGATGCCGGGAGACGCGCGGCTGGCTCTGGCCCAGGATCTGGGTCAGCTCCGTCACCGTCAGTTCGCCATGCGCGCAGAGCGCGAGCAGCCTGAGCCGGGTCGTTTCGGCCGCCGCCTTCAGCGTCGCAAGCAGATCGTCCATCGCCTCACGTCCGATTCGGGCCAGGGGGAGGGCCAGAGAGGGTGGTGGCCGGCCGGTGCACCATGCCCCGCCGCTCCGGATACAGATATAAAGATATCTTTATGCGTCGTAAACCGCTTTTCGCGAATGGCAGCGCCAATGGCCGCGAAACGGCCTCGCCCGGCCGCTTTCATTGTGCAGTTCGGCCGTCCGAGCCGACCCTGTGCAAGCTTTCCCGGGGTTCTGCGGCAAAGCCGCCACAATCGCCGCGCCGTTCCGGAGGGCAGGCCCGCGCATGCTGGTCAAAAGGCCAAGCCTGTGTTAGGTCAGGAAACGGTGGAAATTCTGCGATATCTCGCCCAATCTTCCCCCCGACCGCGTAGCCACCTTGCCAAGGTTGAGGACTTCGGGCATCGGAGTCTTCGGTTGTGGACAGGACATGCGACGCCCCGCACCTGAGTCGAGCCCACAGATAAAGAGCCGTCGCACATGAAGCTGGCCAGCCTTTCCCGCTCCCTCCTCCGTTCGGCTACCGTCCTGGCCTTTGCCCTGACGGCCACCGCCTGCGCGACCAATCCGGGCGACTCGGGTGCTTCGGATGCGGCCTACCGGGTCAGCGATCCGCTGGAAATCCCCAACCGCTTCGTCTTCGCCGCCAACGAGGCGGCCGACGTCCTGGTGATCCGCCCGGCGGCTGAGGTCTATGTGGGTGTCGTGCCCGATCCGGTGCGCGAGGCGGTCCACAACTTCATCGACAACCTGATGGCGCCGCTCTACATCGCCAACAACCTGCTGCAGGGCAATGTCGAGGGGGCGACGAACGCCACCGGCCGCTTCATGACCAACACCATCCTGGGCGTGGGCGGCCTCGCCGACGTCGCCAGCGAGGCGGGCATCCCGCACGCGCCGGAGGATTTCGGCCAGACCCTGGCGGTGTGGGGCGTCGGCGACGGCCCGTATCTGGTGCTGCCGCTGCTCGGCCCGTCGAACCTGCGCGACACCGCCGGCTATGCCGTCGACACCGTCGGCGACCCGATCCGCATCTGGGCCTACGGCACCGACCACAAGGGCATCTATATGACCCGCGGTATCGTCAGCGCCGTCGACCGCCGGTCGGAGGTGCTGAAGGAGGTCGACGACCTGCGCCGCAACTCGCTGGACTTCTACGCCACCGTGCGCAGCCTGTACCAGCAGCAGCGCCGCGCGGCGATCAACAACAACAAGGCGGGTACGACGCCGGAATTCCCGGATTTCACCACGCCGCCGAAGCCCTGACCACCTCATCGATGCCATGGCCGCGCCCGGGGCCGCGCCGGGATTGCCGCACCATGCCCATCGGGATGGGAGCGGCGATCCGGCGGCGGCCGATCCGGCGGGCGTGGGCCGCGACCCGGCCGGGACCGTCCCAAAAGCGTTCAGATGCCGTCCAAAGGCCAGATGACCGTTGACAAAGTCGCCGCAACAGCCACCTTTCGCCCCATCATGCTGACACGCCGCCAGTTTGTCGCGTCCGCTGCCCTGCTCGCGGTGAGCGGTTGGGCCGGGCACTCTCTCATCTCTCCCGCCGCAGCGCAGAGCGCGGACCAGGGGGCAGCCTCGTTCATCCAGAAACTGGGGAACGACGCCATCGCAACCTTCTCGGATAAGAGCCTGTCGCGCGATCAGGCGATCCAGCGCTTCCGCAAGCTGCTGTACGCCGGTTTCGACGTGCCGTACATCGGGCGCTGGGTGCTGGGCCGCTACTGGAACAGCGCCAACGAGGCGCAGCGGTCCGAGTACCAGAAGCTGTTCGAACAGCTGATCGTCAACACCTATGCCGAGCGTTTCGTCGAATATTCGGGCGAGACCTTCAAGATCACCGGCGTCACCCCGGCCGGTGAATCGGACAGCATGGTGACGACGCAGATCGTCCGTCCCAACGGCCCGCCGGTGAATGTCAGCTGGCGTGTCCGCAAGGTCGGCGCCGATTACAAGATCATCGATGTGGTGGTGGAGAATGTCAGCATGGGCGTGACCCAGCGGCAGGAATTCGCCTCCGTCATCGAACAGAATGGCGGTCGCGTCGACGGCCTGATCCAGGCGTTGCGCCAGAAGGTCGGCCGCACCGGCTGACAGCCGGGCGGCAAGGCAGACAACAATCCGCAAAAGGCCGCTTTCCCGACGGGAAGCGGCCTTTTTCTTGTTCGGCTTGCCGGTGCTGCCATTGGCCGACCGTTCAGAAACCGTGACGCGCCTGCCCGAACGGGCTATCGTTGCCCCGACGCTGCTGTCTTTCGTCATACGGTGGATCCGGGAACCCGACGCCATGGCCGAACGCGATCCGAAAGAGATCGACGAACTCCGGACGATCATCCAGGCGCATCAGGCGTGGCTGAAGCGTCCGTCCAGCGGCCGGCGCGCCGATCTCAGCTTCCGCGACCTGTCGCGGCTGAACCTGGAGCGGGTGTCGCTGGCCGGCGCCAAGCTGGCCGGGGCCAATCTCAGCAACACCCGCATGGTGAAGGCCGACCTGTCGCAGGCCGATCTGTTCGGCGCCGACATGGAGGCGGTCAACCTGACCGGCGCCATCCTGACCGGCGCCGATCTGCGCGGCGCCAACCTGCACCGTGCGCTGCTGACCGACGCCAACCTGCGCGGCGCCGATTTCCGCGCCGGCGAACTGGTGGACAGCGGTGGAACGGACGGCAGCCCAACGGCCCGCGGCACCGGCACCACCCGGCTGACCGAAGCGAAGATGGAGCGGTCGATCCTGGCCGGCGCCAACTTCTCCGGCTGCGACCTGACCGGCGCCGACCTGAACGATGCCGACCTGACCGGGGCGGAGCTGACCTCGGCCGTGCTGATGGGCACCGATTTCTGCGGCGCCAACCTGGACGGGGCCGTGTTCGGCAACACGGTGATGGATCACGCCACGCTGACCCGCACCTTCATCCCCTTCGCTCTGCCGCCCGACGCGATCGTCCAGCCCAGCTACACCGCGATGCCTGTCGCCGAGTTCCTGGAGCTGGTGGAGCGGCACGAGCGCTGGGTCGACAGCGGCGGTGCGGAGGGGGCGCGGCTCGACCTCGACCTCGTGTCGGTGGCCGGGGCGGACCTGCATGGGCGGACGCTGGCGGCGGCCCGGCTGCGCCGCTGCCGTCTGCCCGGCGCCCGCCTGACCAAGGCCAGCCTGGAAATGGCGGAGCTGTCCTATATCGATCTGGACGAGGCCGACCTGCGCGACACCGTGCTGCGCGGAGCCACCCTGCGCCGCGCCTATCTGGCGCACACGCTGATGAATGGTGTGGACGCCCGACCGGTTCCGCTGGCCGGCGGCCGCGACTGGCCGGCCAATTTCGAGGGCGCCGACTTCTCGGACTCCGACCTGCGCGACTCCACCATGGGGCCGGCGGTGGTGCGGGGCGCCGTGTTCAAGAACGCGCTGACCGACCGGTCCGGCATCGACATGCCCGGCGCGTCCAGCCCCTTCCCCCCTCCCCCGCCGGAAGAGCGGCGGCGGCAGAAGCGCTTCGTCCGGCCCGGCATGGTCGTCCACACCGACCATGGCAGCTTCCCGGCCCGCAACTGGTCGGTGGGCGGGCTTTGCCTGCTGGCGGTCAACCAGCCCTACCAACGCGGCCAGACCTTCCAGGCCCGCGTCGTCCTGGCCGACCGGCAGGAGGTGGCCGCCGTCGCCAACCTTGTCGTCCTGCATCGCGACGAGGAGCGCGGCCAGCTGTCCGTCCGCTTCCACCAATATGGCGACGACCTGAAGGCGCTGCTGAAGACCGCCTTTCTGGAGCACCAGAAGATGGCCGGCTAAGGCCGGCAGTCATTCCGCCTTCCGCCGAACCTTCGAAAACACAGGATCGTTGATTCTCCGAAACGAACAGGGGGAACGATCCAAAGGACCTCCTGTTTGAAGGGAGCACGCCGGATGGGGGCAAGAGCCCGCCGGTCGACACCCGAAGGAGGCTCCCATGGCAGACGAACAGAAGCCCAGGAAAGTTGGTGTGTATGACGGCTCCGACGGCGGGGCCGGCAGTTCGGGTATGAACTGGATGTGGATCATCATCGGCCTGATCGTGGTCGCGATCGTCCTCTATCTCCTGTTCCGCTGACCCGGCAGCACCCGCCGCCATGACGGCCGACAACGGACCGCCCCTCGCCCGGAGCGCCGACAAAGGCGATGGCGAAGGCGATGCGGTCATTCCCCTGCACGACGAGTCGGTGACCGTCGGCAAGCAGCGGGTGGAACGAAGCCGCGTCCGCGTCACCACGCGCGTTTCCGAACGCGAAGAGATGGTCCGCGAAGCGCTGGAGCATGAAGAGGCCACGGTCACCCGCGTGCCCATCGATCGCGAGATCGACGCCCATCCCGGCATCCGCCAGGAAGGCGACGTGACGGTGATCCCGCTGGTCGAGGAAGTGCTGGTGGTGGAGCGCCGCCTGATCCTCCGCGAAGAACTGCACATCCGCAAATCCCGGCGCACCGTCGAAGTCGAGCAGCCCGTCACCCTGCGTTCCGAAGAGGCGGTGGTGGAGCGGGTCACAGCCCCGACCGCACCCGTCCGGTCCCCCAATCAGAACATGTCTGAGGAGTAAAGCCGATGACCAAGACCATCGTCGCCCTCTACGACCACCGATCCGACGCCGAAACCGCCTCGCGAGACCTGCAGGCCGCCGGTTTCGAGTCCAGCGCCATCGAAATCCTGTCGCACGGCGACCTGATCGGCGGCGGCTGGAGCGGCGGGACGTCCGCGACCGGAACCGGTATGGGCACCACCACCGGCGACGCGTCGCTGGGTGCGGCCAGCGGCATGGCCCGCACCGACCTGTCCACCGGCTATGTCGCCTCGCCCAACACGGTGCCGGGAACCGGCATGGGGGCCGGCACGACGGCGACGGGAACCACGGGCTACACGGGCTCCACGACCGGCACCGGTTCGGGCGGCATGCTGACCCGCCTCGCCGGCTGGGGCGTGCCGAACCGGGATGCGGAGGTTTATGCCGAAGGCGTCCGTCGCGGCGGCTCGCTGCTGAAGATCCGGCTGGACGAGGACGATGTCGACCGCGCCATGGAGGTGCTGGAGCGCGGCAATGTGGTGGATGTCGAGGCACGCGGCAGCGCCTATCGCGAGTCCGGCTGGACCGGATACGACGAGACCGCCGACTATTATGACGACCGCTCGGCGGAAGAGGAGCGGCTGCGCTATTCGCCGGGCCGCACCACCACCGAAGGGACTGGCCTGACCGGCGCCGCCGCCGCCATGCGTGACGTGAACACCGAACGCACCCGCACCGGCACGTCCGAACGGGAGGAGCAGATCCCGGTCGTCGAGGAGCAGGTCAACATCGGCAAGCGCACCGTGGAGCGCGGCGGCGTCCGCGTCCGCAGCTATGTCGTCGAGACGCCGGTCGAGGAGCAGGTGCGCCTGCGTGACGAGACGGTCACCGTCGAGCGTCGCCCCGGCGGCATGGTGGAGGGCAGCACCGAGGTTCCGGCCGACGCTTTCCGCGAACGCACCATCGAGGTGACGGAGACCGACGAGGAAGCGGTGGTCAGCAAGACCGCCCATGTCCGCGAGACGGTCGTTGTCCGCAAGGACGTCGAGGAACGCGCCCAGAGCGTCCGCGACACCGTCCGCCGCACCGAGGTCGAGATCGAGGACACGCGGGACGAAAACCTGCGCGACCGCCGCACCGACCGGTCGGACGACGTCACCCGCTAACGGGTTTGACCGTTCGCGGTCATGAAAAAGGCCGCCCCTTCCAGCCGGAGGGGGCGGCCTTTTCCGTCAGCCTACAGGATCAGCTGCGGACCAGCGGCTTGTACTTGATGCGGTGCGGCTGGTCGGCATCGGCGCCGAGGCGGCGCTTCTTGTCGGCCTCGTAATCCTGGAAGTTGCCTTCGAACCACTCGACGTGGCTGTCGCCCTCGAAGGCCAGGATGTGGGTGGCGATGCGGTCGAGGAACCAGCGATCGTGGCTGATGACCACGGCGCAGCCGGCGAAGCCCTCCAGCGCGTCTTCCAGGGCGCGCAGGGTGTCGACGTCCAGGTCGTTGGTCGGTTCGTCGAGCAGCAGGACGTTGGCGCCCGACTTCAGCATCTTGGCGAGGTGGACGCGGTTGCGCTCACCGCCCGACAGCTGGCCGACCTTCTTCTGCTGGTCGGGGCCGCGGAAGTTGAAGCTGGAGACGTAGGCGCGGCTGGGCATGGTCTTCTTGCCAAGCTCCACCAGATCGAGCCCGTCGGAGATCTCCTCCCACACCGACTTCTTCGGGTTCAAGCTGTCGCGGCTCTGGTCGACATAGCCCAGCTTCACCGTGTCGCCGACGCGGAAGGTGCCGGCGTCCGGCCCCTCCTGCCCGGTGATCATGCGGAACAGCGTGGTCTTGCCGGCGCCGTTCGGGCCGATGACGCCGACGATGCCGCCGGGCGGCAGGCGGAAGGACAGGCCGTCGATCAGCAGGCGGTCACCGAAGCCCTTGGCGATGTTCTCCGCCTCGATGACGACGTTGCCCAGACGCGGCGGCACCGGGATGACGATCTTCGTCTCGCCGGCCTGCTCCTTGCCGCTCTCGGCCAGCATCGTCTCATAGGCGGTGATGCGGGCCTTGCTCTTGGCCTGACGGGCGCGCGGGCTCTGCCGGATCCATTCCAGCTCTGTGGCGAGCTGCTTCTGGCGCGACTCCTCCTGGCGGCCTTCCTGCTCCAGGCGCTTCTGCTTCTGCTCCAGCCAGGACGAATAGTTGCCCTCGTAGGGGATGCCGGCGCCGCGGTCGAGTTCGAGGATCCAGCCGGTGACGCTGTCGAGGAAGTAGCGGTCGTGGGTGACCAGGACGACGGTGCCCTTGTAGTCCTCCAGGTGCTTCTGCAGCCACGCCACCGATTCGGCGTCGAGATGGTTGGTCGGCTCGTCGAGCAGCAGCAGGTCGGGCTTTTCCAGCAGCAGCTTGCAGAGCGCAACACGGCGCTTCTCACCGCCGGACAGCTTGGTCACGTCGGCATCGCCCGGCGGGCAGCGCAGCGCGTCCATGGCAATCTCGACCGTGCGGTCGATGTCCCAGGCGTCGGCGGCGTCGATCTTCTCCTGCAACTCGCCCTGTTCGGCCAGCAGCGCGTCGAAATCGGCGTCCGGATCGGCCATCAGGTTCGACACTTCGTTGAAGCGGTCGAGCAGCGCCTTGGTCTCCGCCAGCGCCTCCAGGACATTCTCCTGGACGGTCTTGGTCGGATCGAGCTGCGGTTCCTGCGGCAGGTAGCCGACCTTGGCGCCCTCCGCCACCCAGGCCTCGCCGGAGTAGTCCTTGTCGAGGCCGGCCATGATCTTGAGCAGCGTCGACTTACCGGCGCCGTTCACGCCGAGCACGCCGATCTTCACCCCCGGCAGGAACGAGAGCCACACGTTGTCGAGGGTCTTCTTGCCGCCAGGATAGACCTTGGTCAGGCCCTTCATGACGTAGACATACTGATAGGACGCCATGCGCCGCTCCGACTTTCTCAACCGGGGAATGAAAAAGGCGCCGCCGAACGGCGCCACTTCGCTGACCCGAGGTTTTAGCGCATAAGAACGGCGGGCGAAACCATGTTGGCTGATCGGAACGAGAGGGAGAGCAGCATTGGTCGAGATTTATGTGGACGGCGATGCCTGCCCGGTGAAGGCCGAGATTTACAAGGTCGCCGGCCGCACCGGCTGCAAGGTCTGGCTGGTCGCCAACGCGCCCTTGCGCCTGCCGACGGAATGCATGGCGGAACTGGTGGTGGTCAGCGACGGCTTCGACGCCGCCGACAACTGGATCGCCGAGCAGGCCGGACCGACCGACATCGTTGTGACCGCCGACATCCAGCTTGCCGACCGCTGTGTGAAGCGGAACGCGGTGGTGATCGGCCCGACCGGACGCCCCTTCACGCCGGACAGCGTCGGCTCGGCGCTCGCCACCCGCGCGCTGATGCAGGACCTGCGTGACATGGGCGTGGTCGGCGGCGGCAACGCGCCGATGAGCCAGCGCGACAAATCGCAATTCCTGCAGACGCTTGACCAAGCGGTGCAGGCGCTGAAGGCTGGGCGGCGGCCGAAGTTCCGGTGAGGGGCTGCGGCGGGTGCCCCCACCCCTGCCCTCCCCCGCTGACGCGGGAGAGGGAGTAAGCGCCAGTACGGCGGAGTTCTCTCTCCCACCGCCGGTGGGGGAGGGTTAGGGAGGGGGCCGCGCCCCCTTACACCCGCACCACCTTGCCCGGATTCAGCAGGTTGTCCGGATCGAATGCGCGCTTCAGGTCGCCCATGACGTTGAACGCTTCGCCGGTCTCCTGCTCCAGGAACGCCATCTTGCCGTAACCGATGCCGTGTTCGCCGGTGCAGGTGCCGCCCATCTCCAGCGCGCGGGTCACCATCTTGTCGGCAAGGCGCTGGGCCTCGGCCAGCTCGGCCGGGTTCTCCGGGTCGAGGACATAGACGAGGTGGAAGTTGCCGTCGCCGACATGGCCGACCATCGGGGCCAGCATGTTGGACTCGGCCAGATCCTGCTTGGTTTCCAGGATGCAGTCGGCAAGCCGCGAGATCGGCACGCAGACGTCGGTCGGCCAGCCCTTCGACCCCGGACGCAGGGCCAGCGCGGCGTAGTAGGCGTCGTGCCGGGCCTGCCACAGCTTCGATCGGTCCTCCGGCCGGGTGGCCCAGGCGAACTCCATGCCGCCATGCTCGGCGGCGATGGCGGCGACCATCTCCGCCTGCTCCTTCACGCCGGCCTCGGTGCCGTGGAATTCGAAGAACAGGGTCGGGGCGACCGCGTAGTCGAGCTTGGAGTATTTGTTGACGGCGTCGATCTGCACCTCGTCCAGCAGCTCGATGCGGGCGACCGGAACGCCGACCTGAATGGTTTGGATCACCGTGTCGACCGCGCCCTTGATGGTCTGGAAGGCGCAGACGGCCGACGAGACGGCTTCCGGAATGCCGTAGAGCTTCAGCGTCACCTCGGTGATGATGCCGAGCGTGCCTTCGGAGCCGACGAACAGCCGGGTCAGGTCATAGCCGGCCGCCGACTTGCGAGCCCGCCCGCCGGTCTTGATGACGCGGCCGTCGGCCAGCACCACGGTCAGGCCCAGGACATTCTCGCGCATGGTGCCGTAGCGCACGGCGTTGGTGCCGCTGGCCCGCGTCGCCGTCATGCCGCCGAGCGAGGCGTTGGCGCCGGGATCGATGGGGAAGAACAGGCCGGTGTCGCGCAGATGCTCGTTCAACTGCTTGCGGGTCACGCCGGCCTGGACGGTGACGTCCAGATCCTCCGGGCTGACGCGCAGGATCTGCTGCATGCCCGACAGGTCGATGGTGATGCCGCCGGCGAGCGCGGCGATGCCGCCCTCCAGCGAGGTGCCGGTGCCGAAGGGGATGACCGGCAGCTTGTGCTTCGCGCAGATCTTCACGATCGCGCTGACTTCCTCGGTCGAGTTGGCGAAGGCGACGCCGTCCGGCGGACAGGGCGTGTGATAGGACTCGTCCTTGCCGTGATGCTCGCGCACCGGCAGGGAGGTGGTGAACCGGTCGCCCAGCAGAGCCGTCAGCTCGGCCCGAGCCTCCTCGGTCAGGGCCGCGCGCGGCTGGGTGGTGGCGATGACGGTCATGGGTGTTGTCCTCCCCGGTCGATGAGTCACTGGAATGGTTCATTGGTATGACCAAGCGAGGCTAAAGCGGCAGGCAAGCCCTTGGCAAGACAGGCGCTGCGCAGGGGTGGAATGCCGGTGTGCGGCGGGTGAATACGAATGTGGGCCGCCATTGACTCACACGCGAGTGGGATCCATCATCACTCAATCGAATGGAGAGTGGCAGATGGCCGAACCGACGCTCACCGATGTGTTGAATGCGATCGCTGACATGGGCCGGCATTTCACCGGCAAGCTGGATTCCAACAGCGAGCGGCTCGACCGTTTGGAGCGTGACCTGCGCGACTTCAAGAACGAAATGACTACCTTCAAGAGCGAGATGCAGACCTTCCAGGAGGTTCAGAAGGAGAGGCATGTCGAACTGCGCACCGAGTTAAAGGTCGTCAGCGCCCGGCTGGACGAACAGCGCCAGACCATCAATGCCATGATCCCCACCCGCATCGCCGCGGTCCCGCCGGCTGCCGAGTGATGCCACACCTGTTGCACCGGCGGCGCAACAGTCCGTGCAACACCTGTTGCAGCGCCCCACCCTGCCGCACCACTCCCGACCGTTGAAAATCAAGAAAATCCGCTGAACTGATCATCTGGCACGGCGGTTGCTCTTACCCCTTCGAACCGCGCGTCGATCAACGGCGCGCCGCAACGAGGGGGAGGCGCAATCTTGGCTCCGGTCGTCGGCATCGTCGCCAATCCGGTTTCCGCCCGCGACATCCGCCGGGTCGTCGCCAACGCCACCAGCCTGCAGATCGCCGACCGGGCGAACATCCTGCTGCGGGTGCTGGCGGCGCTGCATGCCTGCGGCGTTCGCGACGTTCTGATGATGCCGGAGAATGGCGGCATCCGCGCCCATGTAGACCGCGGCATGATGCGCGCCCGGTCGCGCGGCGAGGACATCTACCCCGCTCTCCACCCGGTTTCGATGCCGATCACCGGCACCGTCGCCGACACCCATCGCGCCACCGCCGAGATGCGGCGGGCCGGCGTCTCGGCCCTGGTGGTGCTGGGCGGCGACGGCACCCACCGGGCGGTGGCGGCGGAATGCGGGACGGTGCCGATCGCCGGCATCTCCACCGGCACCAACAACGCCTTCCCCGAACACCGCGAGCCGACGATCACCGGGCTCGCCACCGGGCTGGCGGTCACCGGCCGGGTGCCGCCGCACATCGCCTTCGCCGCCAACAAGCGCATCGACGTGTCCCTCGACCGTGGGGCGAACGGCGGGGTGGTCACCGAGATGGCGCTGGTCGACGTGGCGCTGGTGACGGAGCGCTACATCGGCGCCCGCGCCCTGTGGCGGACCGAGAATTTCCGCGAACTCTACGTCACCTTCGCCGACCCGGAGGTGATCGGCATGTCGGCCATCGCCGGCCTGCTGGAACCCGTCGGCCGTGAAGAGAGCGGCGGCCTGATGGTGCGGCTGTCACCCGACGGCAATTGCCGCAGGAGCACCACGCTCCACGCCCCCATCGCGCCGGGGATGATGGCCCAGGTCGGTGTCACCGACTGGCGCCGCATGCCGGCCGACGTGGCCTTCGTGCCGGAGGTCACCGCCGGCTCAATCGCGCTGGATGGGGAGCGCGAACTGTCCTTCACCGAACGCGACCGTCTGTCCCTGACGCTCCGGGACGACGCCTTCCGCACGGTCAACGTCGCCGCGGTGATGCGGCACGCCGGCCAGAACCGGCTGCTGACCGGCACCCCGGTGCCCGTCACGGCCGCTTTCTAAACATCAAATCAACCAGGGAGAAAACACCTCATGGCCCAGAATCCCTTCCCCCTCGGCAAGGACGAGTTGCTGAAGGCCTACCGCACCATGCGGACGATCCGCGAGTTCGAGGAGCGGCTGCACGTCGATTTCGCCAAGGGCGACATCCCCGGCTTCGTCCACCTCTATGCCGGCGAGGAGGCCTGCGCCACCGGCATCATGATGCACCTGAACGACAATGACCGCATTGCCTCCACCCACCGCGGCCACGGCCACTGCATCGCCAAGGGCGTCGATGTCCACGCGATGATGGCGGAGATCTATGGCCGCTCCACCGGCGCCTGCCGGGGCAAGGGCGGGTCGATGCACATCGCCGACCTGTCCAAGGGCATGATGGGCGCCAACGGCATCCTCGGCGCCGGAGCGCCGCTGATCTGCGGCGCAGCGCTGGCGGCCAAGGTACGCGGCGACCGCGGCGTCGGCATCACCTTCGTCGGCGACGGCGCGTCGAACCAGGGCACCTTCCTGGAGAGCCTGAACCTCGCCGCGGTGTGGAACCTGCCGGTGGTCTTCGTGGTGGAGAACAACGGCTACGCCGAATCCACCGCGATGGAGTGGGCGGTGTCCTGTGACAGCTATGTCGACCGCGCCACCGGCTTCGGCATGCCGGGCGTCACGGTGGACGGCACCGACTTCTTCGCGGTGTACGAGGCGGCGGGCGAGATCATCCGCCGCGCCCGCGACGGCGGCGGCCCGGCTCTGCTGGAATGCAACATGGTCCGCTTCTACGGCCATTTCGAAGGCGACGCCCAGACCTACCGCGCCAAGGGCGAGCTGGAGGCGATCCGCGCGTCGCGCGACTGCCTGACCATCCTGTCGGAACGGCTGATCGAGGCCGGGGTGATTGCACGGGAGGAGTTGCAGGCCGTCGACCGCGAGGTGAATGCGCTGATCGAGGACGCCGTGCGCGCCGCCAAGGCCGCCCCGCTGCCGGCGGCGGAAGACCTGCTGAGCGACGTCTACGTCACCTACTGAGCCAATTCAAGAAACGCCAAACGCGCGGAGGAAACACATGTCCCGCAAGATCAGCATGAAGCAGGCGATCAACGAGGCCCTGGACCTGGAGATGCGCCGCGACCCCACCGTCATCGTCATGGGCGAGGACATCGTCGGCGGAACCGGCGCCCAGGGCGAGGATGATGCCTGGGGCGGCGTGCTGGGCGTCACCAAAGGTCTGTACGCCAAGCATGGCAACCGGCTGATGGACACGCCGCTGTCGGAATCCGCCTATATCGGCGCGGCCATCGGTGCCGCCGCCTGCGGGCTGCGGCCGGTGGCGGAGCTGATGTTCCTGGACTTCATGGGCGTCTGCTTCGACCAGATCTTCAACCAGGCCGCCAAGTTCCGCTACATGTTCGGCGGGAAGGCGGTGACGCCGGTGGTGATCCGCGGCATGGTCGGCGCCGGTTTCCGCGCCGCCGCCCAGCATTCGCAGATGCTGACCCCGCTGTTCACCCACATTCCGGGGCTGAAGGTGGTCTGCCCCAGCAACGCCTATGACGCCAAGGGCCTGCTGATCCAGTCGATCCGCGACAACGACCCCGTCATCTTCTGCGAGCACAAGAACCTCTACGGCCTGGAATGCGAGGTTCCGGCGGAGAGCTACGCCATCCCCTTCGGCGAGGCGAACGTGCTGCGCGACGGCGACGACGTGACCATCGTCAGCTATGGCCTGACCGTCCACCGCGCGATGGAGGCGGCGACGGCCCTGGCCAAGGACGGCACCGAGGCGGAGGTGATCGACCTGCGCACCCTGTCGCCCATCGATTGGGACACCATCGTCGAAAGCGTCGAGCGCACCGGCCGTCTGGTGGTGGTGGACGAGGCGCATCCGCGCTGCAACCTCGCCACCGACATCGCCGCCTTCGTCGGGCAGAACGCCTTCGGGGCACTGAAGGCCGGCATTCAGATGGTGACGGCGCCGCATACGCCCGTGCCCTTCGCGCCGTCGCTGGAGGACCTGTACGTCCCCAGCGCCGACAGCATCGCCAGCGCGGTGCGACGTACGTTGTCGCCCAAGGGCGCGCGCAGCATCGCGGCGTGAGGTAGGCGCCGGCCTGATTGCCCCCACCCTAACCCTCCCCCGCTGACGCGGGAGAGGGAACTCCGCCGCTATGGCGCTCACTCCCTCTCCCGCGAAGCGGGGGAGGGCTGGGGTGGGGGCATCCTTAGCAAAACAAGAAATTCCCCAGGAGACCGAGTTCCATGTTGAACGAGCGCATCAAGCCCATCGTCATGCCGAAATGGGGCCTGTCCATGTCGGAGGGCAAGGTCACCGGCTGGCTGAAGCGGCCGGGGTCCACCATCTCCATCGGCGATGAGCTGCTGGAGGTCGAGACCGACAAGATCACCAACGTGGTCGAGGCGGGAGAGACCGGCGTCCTGCGCCGTGTGCTGGGCGAACCCGGCACCGTCTATCCGGTCAAGGCGCTGATCGCGGTGTTGGCCGAACCCGACGTGCCGGACGACGACATCGACGCCTTCATCAGCGCCTATGCCGTCCCGGCCAGCGAAGACGACGGCGAGGCCGAGGCCGGCCCGCAGTACCACACCGCCGAGACGCCGGCGGGCACCATCCGCTACGCCAAGCGTGGGGAGAGCGGCCCGACCGTCCTGCTGGTGCACGGCTTCGGCGGCGATCTCGACAACTGGCTGTTCACCATCGACGCGCTGGCGGAGAACGCCACCGTTTATGCGCTCGACCTGCCCGGCCATGGCCAGTCGACCAAGCAGATCGCCGATCCCAGCCTGTCCGGCCTGTCGAAGGCGGTGCTGGGCTTCCTCGACACGGTCGGGGTGGAGCGCGCCCATTTCGTCGGCCATTCCATGGGTGGGGCGGTATCGATGCGCACCGCGCTCGACGCGCCGGGCCGGGTGGCGTCGCTGTCGCTGATCGCGTCGGCCGGCCTGGGCGAGCAGATCGATCACGGCTACATCCAGGGCTTCATCGGTGCGACATCGCGCCGCGACCTGAAACCGGTCCTGGAGACGCTGTTCGCCGACCGTGGCCTTGTCAGCCGCAATCTGGTTGACGACCTCTTGAAGTACAAGCGGTTGGATGGCGTGGACGAGGCGCTGCGGGCGCTGTCGACGTCGCTGTTCGCCGATGGCCGCCAAGCCAGCGTGCTCGCCGCCGGGGTCGCGGATGCGAAGACGCCCACGCTCGTCGTGTGGGGCGAGGAGGACCGCGTCATCCCCGCCGATCACGCCCAGGCGCTGGCGAACACGGCACAGGTCGCCGTCCTCCCCGGCGCCGGCCACATGGTGCAGATGGAGGCGGCCGGCAAAGTGAACGCGCTGCTGAAGGACCACATCGCCAAGGTGAGCTGAGGCGGCCCCCTTCCCGCCCCTCTTCCGGTTCCTGAACCCCTCGCCACCGGCGTGCGGCCGACAGCCAGCGCGCCGGCAGGAGACCGCTCATGCCTGATCTCAAGGACAAGAGCATCATCGTCACCGGCGCCGGCCGCGGCATCGGCGCCACCATCGCCAAGGCGCTGGCCGCCGACGGTGCCAAGCTGACCGTCGCCGACCGCACCGAGACCGACGCCCAGCAGGTGGCCGAGGCCATCCGCGCCGCCGGCGGCACCGCCATCGCCGTCACCGTCGATGTCCGCGACCGCGCCGCCGTCCGCCGCATGATCGACGAGACGGTGAAGGCCCATGGCCGGCTCGACGTCATTTTCAACAATGCCGGCATCGCCCAGACCAAGCCCTTCCTCGACATCACCGAGGACGACTGGCACACGGTCAACGACGTCAACGCAATGGGCGTGCTGATCGGCATGCAGGAAGCGATCAAGACGTTCAAGAAGCAGGGTGGCGGCGGCAAGATCGTCAACACCGCCTCCATCGCCGGCAAGCAGGGCTACGAGCCGCTGGCCCATTACTCCGCCAGCAAGTTCGCCGTCGTGGCCCTGACCCAGGCCGCCGCCCGCGGCTTCGGCAAGGACGGCATCACCGCCAACGCCATCTGCCCCGGCGTGGTGGCAACCGAGATGTGGAAGATCATCGACCAGGGATTCCGCGACACCGGCATCACCAAGTCCGAGAACGAGGCCTTCGACATGTTCGCCGCCGGCGCCGTGCTCGGCCGGCCGTCGCGTCCCGAGGACCTGGTCGGCGTCGCCCGCTTCCTCGCCTCGTCCGACAGCGACTTCATGACCGGCCAGTCCCTGCTGGTCGATGGCGGGATGGTGTTCGCCTGACCGTCCTGAACGCCTGCCCCGCTCATAAGAATAAATCCGGAGGACACATCCCATGAGTTCGACCGACACGATGAAGGCCGCCGTCTGGCACGGCCGCAAGGACATCCGCGTCGAAGACGTGCCGCTGCCGGGCGCCCCGCCGGCCGGCTGGGTGCAGATCAAGGTGCATTGGTGCGGCATCTGCGGGTCCGACCTGCATGAATATGTCGCCGGCCCGGTCTTCATCCCGGTCGACACCCCCCACCCGCTGACCGGCCTGAAGGGCCAGTGCATCCTCGGCCACGAATTCAGCGGCGAGATCGCGACGCTGGGCGAGGGTGTGACCGGCTTTGCCGTCGGCGACCGGGTGGCGGCCGACGCCTGCCAGCATTGCGGCGAGTGCTATTACTGCAAGCACGGCATGTACAACATCTGCGAAAAGCTGGCCTTCACCGGTCTGATGAACAACGGCGCCTTCGCCAGCCTGGTCAATGTCCCGGCCGAACTGCTCTACAAACTGCCCGACGGCTTCCCGACCGAGGCCGGCGCCCTGATCGAGCCGCTGGCGGTCGGCATGCATGCGGTGAAGAAGGCCGGCAGCATCGTCGGCGAGACGGTGGTGGTGGTCGGCGCCGGCACCATCGGGCTCTGCACCATCATGTGCGCGAAGGCGGCGGGTGCGGGCCGGATCATCGTCCTGGAGATGTCCGCCGCCCGCAAGGCCAAGGCGCTGGAGGTCGGCGCCTCCATCGTGCTCGACCCCAAGGAATGCGACGCGGTGGCGGAGGTGAAGGCGCTGACCGGCGGCTATGGCGCCGACGTGTCGTTCGAGTGCATCGGCCACCGCGACACCGCCAAGCTCGCCATCGACGTGATCCGCAAGGCCGGCAAGGCGGTGCTGGTCGGCATCTTCGAGGAGCCGAGTTCCTTCAATTTCTTCGAGATCGTCGCCACCGAGAAGCAGGTCATCGGCTCGCTGGCCTACAATGGCGAGTTCGCCGACGTCATCCGCTTCATCGCCGACGGCCGCATCGACGTGCAGCCTCTGATCACCGGCCGCATCACCCTGAACGACATCGTCAGCGGTGGCTTCGAGGAGTTGGTCGCCCACAAGGACCGCAACGTGAAGATCATCGTGCAGCCGCAGGCGGTTCCTGCTGCCGCCGAACAGCCGGAGCTCGTCCACTGATGGCCCTGCCCGCGATGCACATGAAGCCCGCCCGCCCGGAGCACCGGGCCGAAAAGCCGGCCTGGCTCCGCGCCCGCGCGCCCGGCGGGGCGGCGTTCGAGGACACCCAGTCGCTCGTCCGCCGCCACGGGCTGAACACGGTCTGCGAAGAGGCCGCCTGCCCCAACATCGGCGAATGCTGGAGCAAGCGGCACGCCACGGTGATGATCCTGGGCAGTGTGTGCACGCGGGCCTGCGCCTTCTGCAACGTCGCCACCGGCCGGCCGGACGCGCTCGATCCCCACGAACCGGACCGGCTGGCCGAGGCGGTGGGTGAACTTGGCCTTGCCCATGTCGTCATCACCTCGGTCGACCGCGACGATCTGCCGGACGGCGGTGCCGGGCATTTCGCCCGCTGCATCCGCCGCCTGCGCGACACCTCCCCCACCACGACGGTGGAGGTGCTGACGCCGGATTTCCGCAACAAGCCAGGGGCGGTGGAGGCGGTGGCGGATGCCCGGCCCGACGTCTACAACCACAATCTGGAAACCGTGCCGCGGCTCTACGCCGATGTGCGGCCGGGAGCGCGCTATTACGGCTCGCTCCGTCTGCTGGAACGGGTGAAGGAGCGCGACCCGTCGATCTTCACCAAGTCCGGCATCATGGTCGGGCTGGGCGAGGAGCCGGCGGAGGTGTTGCAGGTGATGGACGACCTGCGGGCGGCGGGCGTCGATTTCCTGACCATCGGCCAGTATCTCCGCCCCACCCCCAACCACCACCCGGTTGCCCGCCACGTCACGCCCGAGGAGTTCGAGCGCTATGGCACGGTGGCGCGGGCGAAAGGCTTCCTGATGGTGTCGGCGACCCCGTTGACCCGCTCCTCCCACCACGCCGGCCGTGACTTCGAGGAGTTGCGGCGGCGGGCACGGGCGTCGGCAATGGGAGCCGCCGCACCCCAGGGAGCGGAGACAGTCTGATCGACTTTCGCCGGTCGTCATTTTATCTATTAAGAATGAACGCTCCCAAGGAAGACACGTTGGCGGTCCGCATCAGCCGGGTATTGGCGGAGCGGATCATCGCCGGCACCATCGCCCCGGGTTCCCGGCTTCGCCAGGACCACATCGCCGAGGAATTCGGGGCAAGCCATGTCCCGGTGCGGGAGGCGTTCCGCCGGCTGGAAGCGCAGGGTCTGGTGGTCAGCGAACCGCGCCGCGGCGTGCGGGTCGCCTCCTTTACCCTGGCCGAGGTGAAGGAAGTGGCGGAGATGCGGGCGGCGCTGGAGGTCCTGGCCTTGCGCCATGCGGCGCCCAACCTGACCGCCGCCATCCTGGACGAGGCGGAGGACGCGACCGGAGCGGTCGATTCCTCCCGCGACGTCCGCAGTTGGGAGGAAGCGAACCGGCGCTTCCACCGGCTGCTGCTGGCGCCCTGCAACATGCCGCGGCTGCTGGCGACCATCGACGATCTGCATGCGGCCAGCGCCCGTTTCCTGTTCGCCACATGGAGGTCGGAATGGGAGGCACGCACCGACCACGACCACCGTGCGATCCTTGGCGCGCTGCGGCGGGGGCAGGTGGATGCCGCCTGCGCCACCCTTGCCCGCCATGTCCAATGGATCGGCCACCGCCCGGTTCCGGTTTCCGGTGGCAAGCACCGGGACAGCTTCGCCATCGTCGGCTGAAGTTTTATCTATAATTCGCTTGCGCAGGAAGCGTGGCTGTGGATTCGTTATAGATAGTTCCAGTGATTATCTATAATCGGAATCCTGCAGCATGAACCATCCATCGATCCTCAGCGAGGCACCCAACCGCAAGGCTCTCAGGGGAGCCGCCTTTCCTGCGGCCGGCGCCGTCCTGCTCGGCGTCTGCCTCCTCACGCTGTCGGCAAAGATCCAGGTGCCGTTCTGGCCGACGCCGATGACGCTGCACACGCTGGCCGTCATGGCGATTGCCGTGGCCGCCGGTCCGCGGCTTGCGACCGCCACCCTTTTCGCCTATCTGGCCGCCGGCGCGGCGGGATTGCCCGTTTTCTCCGGCACGCCGGAGCGTGGGATCGGGCTCGCCTATATGGCGGGACCGACCGGCGGCTATCTGGTGGGTTATTTCGCGGCAGCTTGGATCACCGGCACGCTTGCGCAAGGCCGCGGCAGCGTCGGCCGGGTCGGGGCGATGTTGGCCGGACTGGCCGCTGTCTATGCGCTGGGCCTCGCATGGCTGGCCCTCTTCGTTCCAGCCGGCCGCCTCCTCGACCTCGGCTTCACCCCCTTCATCCTGGGCGACCTGACGAAGATCGCGATGGTCGCGGCCGGCGCGGCGCTTCTGCCGACCCGGCTGCTGCCCGGTTGCCGTCGGGAGGGGTCCAACCGATGAGCACCACGACCGACCTCCAGGCCGGACCGGAAGCGAAGACGACGCCCGATGCCGACTGCCCGGTCACTTGGACCGAGGCCGCGGCGCGCGAGCTTTACGACCTGCCTTTACCCGAGCTTCTGTTCCGGGCGCAAACCCTCCACCGCCGGCATTTCGATCCCAACGAGGTTGAAACGGCGACGCTGCTCAGCATCAAGACCGGCGGCTGTCCGGAAGACTGCGGCTATTGCTCTCAAAGCACCCATCACAAGACGGGCGTCAAGGCGACGAAGCTGATGGAGGTCGACAGCGTGTTGGCCGAAGCGCGGAAGGCACGGGAGGCCGGCGCCACGCGGTTCTGCATGGGGGCGGCGTGGCGCAGCCCGAAGGACCGCGACCTTGACAGTGTCTGCCGGATGATCGAAGGCGTCCGGGCGCTGGGCCTGGAGACCTGCGTGACGCTGGGCATGCTGGCGCCCGAGCAGGTCCGGCGGCTGGGTGATGCGGGGCTGGATTACTACAACCACAACATCGACACCTCGCGCGCTCATTATTCCAGGATCGCGACCACCCGGACGATGGACGACCGGCTGGACACGCTGAGTCTCGTCCGGAAAGGCGGAATCAAGCTGTGCAGCGGTGGAATCATCGGCATGGGCGAGACGGTGGACGACCGCATCGCCATGCTGGTCATCCTGGCCAACCTGGCCCCGCCGCCGGAAAGCGTGCCGCTCAACATGTGGAACGCCATTCCCGGCACGCCGGTGATGGACAGGGCGGAACCGGCCACACCCATCGCCTTCATCCGGCTGGTCGCCCTCGCTCGCCTGCTGATGCCGGCCAGCGTGGTGCGGCTATCGGCCGGCCGCCATGCCATGAGCGACGAGTGGCAGGCCCTGTGCTTCTTGGCCGGGGCCAATTCGATCTTCACCGGCGATACCCTTCTGACCACCGGCAACCCCCAGCGTGCGCAGGACGCCGCACTGCTGGCGACGCTGGGAATGCGGATGGCGCCGGGACCGGTCAGGTCAAATGCTGCCGTTGCAGGTAGTCCTCGCTCTGCATCTCCATCAGCCGGCTGACGGTCCGCTCGAACTCGAAAGCGTGGGTGCCTTCCGGATAAAGGCGTTCGGGCGGGCCCTCGGCGGCGATGACGACGTTCACCTTGTGCTCGTACAGCGCGTCGATCAGCGTCATGAAGCGCTTGGCCTCGTTGCGCAGCTCGTCCTTCATCGTGGGCACGTGGTTAATCAGCACCGTGTGGAAATGGGTGGCGATGGCCAGATAGTCGGCCGCCCCCAGCGGCTTGCCGCACAGGTTCCAGAAATCGACCCAGGCCACGCATTTGGCGGCACGGTCGATCTCGACGCGGCGGCCCTGCACCGTCAGGTGGCAGGGCTCGCCAGCCGCATCGCCGGTCAGGTCGGAGAAGGCCTTGGCAAGGGCGGCATCCGATGCCGCGCCCAGCGGGTGGTGGTAGATCGGCACGCCCTTCAGACGGTCCAGACGATAGTCGGTCGGGCCGTCCAGCGACAGGATGTCGAGCTTGTCCTTGAGGAGCGCGATGAAGGGCAGGAACAGCTCGCGCTGGAGCCCGTCCTTGTACAGCATGTCCGGCGGCCAGTTGGAGGTCGCCACCACCACCACGCCCAAATCGAACAGGTTGGTGAACAGCCGGCCGAGAATCATCGCATCGACGATGTTGGTGACGTGGAACTCGTCGAAGCAGAGCAGCCACGCCTCGTCCGCCAGCGCGCGGGCCAGTTCGGGCAGCGCCTCGTCCGGGCCGTCGCCCTTGCCCTTGCCCTTGCCCTTGCCGGACTGGCGGTGGTCGTGGATGCGCTGGTGGATCTCCAGCATGAATTCATGGAAATGGACGCGCCGCTTCTTGTCGACCGGAGCGGTCTCATAGAACAGGTCCATCAGCATCGACTTGCCGCGCCCGACGCTGCCGTAGATGTACAGCCCCTGCGGCGCGGTGGAGGCGATGTCCGGCGGCGGCGGGGTGGCGCGGCGGCGGCCCAGGCCGAACCGTTCCAGCCACCCTCCCCCGGCCGGCTTGTCGTCGCCGGCGGGCTGCGGCTGATAGCCCTTCAGCGCCTGATACAGGCTTTGGAACTTCTCCGCCGCCAATTCCTGGTCGGGATCGGGGCGAAGCGTGCCGCTGCCGCGGCGGGCGCGGTAGAGCGAAAGCGGTCCGTCGGTCATGGGACTATGGGCAATCCGGCTGCCAAGATGGTCCCTTACCTAGCCGATGGAGCCGCTCCCGGCAACCGCCGACGGGACGGTGACGGGGAATGGCAGGGTGGCGCAAGGCGCGATGTCGGCTCCCGGGACGGGAACGCGGCGGCGCGGCATCTGCGCGCATCGGCAATCCCCATGTTTCAGTCCAGTTACACTTTCTTTAGGGTACCGGTTCATCTAGTCAACACGGGCCGTCCGGCCGCAAGCCCCACTGGAAGCCGAAACGCCGATGCCCGCCCCCGGGTCTGCCTCCCCCCCGCTGTCCTGCCCCACCGGTCTGGCGCGGGCGTTGCGTGGCCGTTTGGGATCGGTGCGGTTCCTGATGACCGCGTCCGGCCTTGCCTTCATCCTGGTGGTGAACGCGCTGATCGGCTACGGCATCGTCCAGGGCCGGCGCGAGGCGCTGGATGCCGGCGAGCGCGCCACCCGCGATCTTGCCCGTATGCTGGAATCGCAGACGCTGCGGACGGCCTTCGCGGTGGACCAGCTTCTGCGCGACCTGTCCTTCGCACTCGATACGCTTCCCGAGGGCACGCGCCGCGGCAGCACGGCCATCCACGACCATTTGCGCCAGCGGCGCGATTCCTTTGCCGAACTGGCCGATCTGGTGGTGGTCGACAGTGACGGCTTCGCCCTGCATCATTCGGCCGACGTGCCTCTTCCGAAGCTTCCGCTGTCCGACCGCGCCTATTTCAGTGGGCCGCGCAAGGGTGCCGGAGAGGGGCTGTATGTCGGTGCCGCCATCAACAGCCGGGTGAAGCCCGGCACCCAGGTCATCCCCTTCAGCCGGCGCTGGCTGGACCGGGACGGCGGCTTCCGTGGCGTGATGGTCGCCATGGTCGATCCGACGCGCCTGGCGGCGACGCTGGAATCGCGGGACATCGACCGCAAGGGCAGCGTGTTCCTGGCGCTGGAGGACGGCACCGTCCTGCTGGACCGGCCGCCCGGCCGCAACGGACCGGACCGGCTGACCGATTGGCCGGCGGTGTGGACTGCGCTTGCCGCGCATGACGAGACCACCATCCGCGGCATGGTACCCGGCCCGGGGGCCGGAATCGACAGTCTGGTCAGCGTGCGGCGGGTGCAGGGCTATCCCTTCGTCATCGTGGCGACATTGCCGGTGGCGGTGGCGCTGGCCGAATGGCGGCGCGATACCGCGGCCTGGACCTCCATCGGCACGGCGATGACGATCGCCATCGCCCTGCTGACCGCCTTCGTCGTCCGCCAGCATGCCCGTCGCGAGGAGGATCAGGCCCGTCTGGCCCGCGCCTCGCGCCGGATTCGCGGCATCCTCGACTCCATGCTGGATGCGGTGGTGACCTTCGACACCGCCGGGCGCATCGTCACCTTCAACCGGGCGGCCGAGATGATGTTCGGCGTGCCGGAGCGCGAGATGATCGGCCAGCCGATCGAGGCACTGATCCCCGACGCCCGCGGCGGCGCCAACGACCGCGACCTGACCGCCCTGCGCCGTGACGGCCGTGCTTTTCCGGTCGGCTTCACCGTCAGCGATCTGCGGTTGGGCGGCGGCCCCTGCGCAGCGGACTCCTACCCGGCTTCCGTCGGCGCGCTGCGTCCGGACGAACCACGCATCTATGTCGGCGTCATCCGCGACATGACCCGCCGCAAGCAGCAGGAGGCGGAACTGATCGCCTCAAAGACGCAGGCGGAACTGGCGAACCGGGCGAAGAGCGAATTCCTGGCCAACATGAGCCACGAGCTGCGCACCCCGCTGAACGCCATCATCGGCTTCGCCGAGGTGCTGGACAGCGAGTTCTTCGGCGCCGTCAACGAACGGCAGAAATCCTGCATCGCCGACATCCACGATAGCGGCCGCCATCTGCTCGACATCGTCAACGCCGTGCTGGACATGTCGAAGCTGGAATCCGGCCAGTTCGAGCTGTGCGAAGAGGCGGTCGAGGCGCATGAGGCGGTCGGGCAATGCCTGATGATGGTGCGCGACCGCGCCGCCGCCGGCGGGGTCGCCATCCACAACGAGGCGACCGCCGCCGTCGCCACCCTGTGGGTCGACCGCCGGGCCTTTAAGCAGGTGATCCTGAACCTGCTGTCCAACGCCGTGAAGTTCACGCCCAACGGCGGAAGCATCACCATCACCGCCGGGCTGGACGAGGATGGCGGCTTCGCGTTGACGGTGGCCGATACCGGGATCGGCATCCCGCCCGACTTCATGGCCGACCTGTTCCAGCCCTTCCGTCAGGCGGAGAATGCCGCGAACCGCAGGTACGAGGGCACCGGGCTGGGCCTGTCGATCTCGAAGAACTTCATCGACCTGCATGGCGGAACGCTGACCTGCCGCAGCGCGCCGGGGGCCGGGACCGAGATGACGGTATGGCTGCCGGCGGAACGGGTGGTGGATCGTCCCATGAAAATGGGCAGCCACGCCGCGCCTGCGGCCTGAGACCGCCTCAGCGAATCCGCGTTGCGGTGAAACGGCGGGGCGGGTTGACGAAATCGTCCTGGGCGGCGATCAGCTGAAGCTCGCGCGTGCCGATGCGCTTGGTCGCCTCGAAGATGGCGAAGATCGCCGCCGCCGCCTTTTCCAGCGCGTCGGCCGGGTGGAAGGCGGTCAGGTAATGGGCGAGGAACAGCGCCGCCACCGCGTCGCCCGACCCGTTGGGCGGCGGGTCGAAGGTCAGGCGCGGCGTGGACACCAGCCAGGAGCCGTCGGCGCCGTCCGCCAGCATCTCGATGCTGTCGGGATCGGCATCGCTACGGGTGAGGCTGGTGACCAGCACCAGCCGCGGCCCGCGCGCGCGCAACGCCGCGCTGGCGGCCAGCGCGTCGTCCAGCGTTTCCACCTTGCGGTCGGTCAGATACTCCAGCTCGAACTGGTTCGGCGTCATCAGGTCGGCGGCCGGCACCGCATGGTCGCGGATGAATTCCGGCAGGCCGGGCCGCACGAAGAAACCGCGCCCGACATCGCCCATCACCGGATCGCAGCAGTAGATCGCATTCGGATTGGCGCCCTTCACCCGCGCCGCGGTCTCCACGATCACCTGCCCCAGTTCGACGGCGCCCATATAGCCGGACAGCACCGCGTCCTGAGCCGGCAGCACGCCGCGGGCGGCGATGCCGTCGACGATGTCGGCAATATGCTCCGCCGTGAAGACCTGTCCGGTCCAGGCGCCATAGCCGGTGTGGTTGGAGAACTGGACGGTGTTCACCGCCGTGGCGTCGATCCCCAACCGCTGCAGCGGAAACACCGCGGCCCGGTTGCCGACATAGCCATAGGCGACGTGCGATTGGATGGTGAGGACGCTTTTCATGCGGGAAAGCCTAAGCGACCATCCGCCGGGCGTAAAGCCGCCGACTCCGGGACGACGGCCGGGGCTTGCGGCATGGCTGCCATGCGCCGGCCCATGCGGGCACTGTGACGGCCTGGCCCATGGACAGGGCGGCGCCCCGCGGCTAAAGCTGCCGTCTCCAACCATCCGCATTTCGGGAAACCGTCATGGCCACGACCGTCCGCCCCCGCCGCAGCGTGCTCTACATGCCGGGTTCGAACGCCCGCGCCCTGGAGAAGGGACGCAGCCTGCCCGCCGACGGGCTGATCCTCGACCTGGAGGATGCGGTCGCCCCCGACGCCAAGGCGATGGCGCGCGACACCATCGCGACCGCGCTGTCGGCCGGCGGCTATGGCGGGCGGGAACTGATCGTCCGCGTCAACGGTCTGAACACCCCCTGGGGCTATGACGATCTGCGCATGGCCGCGGCCAGCGGCGCCGATGCCGTGCTGTTGCCGAAGGTGGAGAGCGCCGACGCGGTGCGGCAGGCCGAGGCGGTGCTGCGCGCCGCCGGAGCGCCGGCCGGCCAGACCATCTGGTGCATGATGGAGACGCCGCTGGGCATCCTGAACGCCAAGGAGATCGCAGGATCCTCCCCCACCGTCGGCGCGCTGGTGCTCGGAACCTCGGACCTTGCCAAGGACCTGCACGCCGCCCACACGGCGCAGCGCCTGCCGATGATCACCAGCCTGGGGCTGTGCCTGCTGGCGGCACGGGCCTATGGGTTGGCGGTGCTGGACGGCGTGCATCTGGACCTGAACGACGACGAGGGCTTCGCCGCCTCCTGCCGGCAGGGGCGCGAGTTGGGCTTCGACGGCAAGACGCTGATCCATCCCAAGACGATTGCCGCCTGCAACGCCGCCTTCGCCCCGGATGACGAGGAGATTGCCCAGGCCCACCGCATCATCGTCGCCCACGCGGAGGCAGCCGCCGCCGGCAAGGGCGTGGTTCTGGTCGATGGCAAGCTGGTGGAGAACCTGCATGTCGAGAACGCCCGCCGGCTGGTGACCCTGGCCGAAGCCATCGCCAAGCTGCAAGCCCCAGGATGAGCAACGGGGGTGATCAGCGGGATGAGCAACGGCCGCGGCAAGACCGTTCCCAAAACGAAATGATCGCCGCACCGACAATTCCGGTTGCATAATTTATCGGTGATTTGGAACCAACCCCCCGGCTGTCCGGTTGTCAAATCAACAAGGCACAGTCGGAGGTTGGTTATGGCCTCGAAAGAGAGCAATCGTACGTCGGGCCGCGGCTTCGCGTCGATGGACCCTGATCGGCAACGCCAAATCGCCAGCAAGGGCGGCGAAAGCGTGCCGGCCGACAAACGCAGCTTTTCAAAGAACCCGGAACTCGCGGCGGAAGCCGGGCGCAAGGGTGGGCGCAGTGTCCCCGCCTCATCGCGCAGCTTCTCCAAGAACCCCTCGCTGGCGGCGGAAGCCGGCCGCAAGGGTGGACAGGCGAGCCATGGCGGGCGGTCGGCCGACCGTCCGGCAGGCGGCGACTGACGCGGCGACCGACTGGGGCGATTGAAACGCTATGGATCGTGCAGACGAAAAAGCCCCCGTCCTTGCGGACGGGGGCTTTTTCTTAAAGCACTGCCGATTGGGTGATCAGGACGCCAGCTTGTCGAGCTCGCGCAGGATCGAATCGCCCATGACGGTGGTGGAGCAGCGCGCCATGCCCGGGGCCATGATGTCGGCCGTGCGCATGCCGCCGCCCAGCACGTTCTGAATGGCCCGCTCGATCAGCTTGGCGTCCTCGTCCAGGTTGAACGAGTAGCGCAGGCACATCGCGAAGGACAGCAGGGTGGCGCAGGGGTTGGCCAGATCGCGGCCGGCGATGTCCGGGGCGGAGCCGTGCACCGGCTCGTACAGGGCCTTGCGGTTGCCGTTGGCATCCGGGGCGCCCAGCGAGGCCGACGGCAGCATGCCGAGCGAGCCGGTCATCATCGCCGCCTCGTCCGACAGGATGTCGCCGAACAGGTTGTCGGTGACGATTACGTCGAACTGCTTCGGGTTCTTGAGCAACTGCATGGCGCCGTTGTCGGCGTACATGTGGCTCAGTTCGACGTCCTGGAACTCTTCCTGGTGCAGCTTGGTCACTTCCTGCCGCCACAGCAGGCCGGATTCCATGACGTTCGCCTTTTCCATCGAGCAGAGCTTGTTGCCGCGCTTGCGGGCCAGCTCGAACGCGACGCGGGCGACGCGGCGGATTTCCGAGGTGGTGTAGACCTGGGTGTTGACGCCGCGGCGCTCGCCGTTGCCGATGTCGGTGATGCCGCGCGGCTCACCGAAATAGACGCCGCCGGTCAGCTCGCGGACGATCAGGATGTCCAGGCCGCGGATGACGTCGGCCTTCAGGGTCGAGGCGTCGACCAGGGCGTCGAACACCACCGCCGGGCGCAGGTTGGCGAACAGACCCAGTTCCTTGCGAAGGGCCAGCAGACCGGCTTCCGGACGCTTGGTGTAGTCGGTCGGGTTGTCCCACTTCGGACCGCCGACAGCACCCAGCATCACCGCGTCCACCGCCAGCGCCTCGGCCAGCGTGGCGTCGGACAGCGGAACGCCGTAGGCCTCGATGGCCGCGCCGCCGACCAGGCCTTCGGACACGTCGAAGGTGATCTTGCGCTTGCGGTCCATCCAGTCGATGACCCGGCGAACCTGGCGCATCACCTCCGGGCCGATACCGTCACCGGGGAGGAACAGAAGCTTCTTATTGGCGGCCATGGCGGGCGCACTCCCAAATATCAGACGTCAAGAAGACAGAAGTTGAGGAGATCGGGGGAGGACGGAGGCGGTCAGCCCCACATCCACGGCTGACCGGCGCGCTGCTTGCCCTCGTACCCATCGATATGGGCAGCCTGCTGCAGCGTCAGGCCGATATCGTCCAGGCCGTTCAGCAGGCAATGCTTGCGGAAGGGGTCCAGCTCGAAGGAGATGGTGCCGCCGTCCGGGCCGGTGATGGTCTGCTTCTCAAGGTCGACCGAGATGACGGCGTTCGACCCGCGCGACGCGTCGTCGAGCAGCAGGTCCACCTGCTCCTTCGGCAACTTGATCGGCAGGATGCCGTTCTTGAAACAGTTGTTGTAGAAGATGTCGGCGAAGCTGGGGGCGATGATGCAGCGGATGCCGAAGTCGGCCAGCGCCCACGGCGCATGCTCACGCGAGGAGCCGCAGCCGAAATTGTCGCCGGAAACCAGGATGCTGGCCTTGCGGTAGGCCGGCTTGTTCAGGACGAAGTCCGGGATCTCCTGCCCGTCGGGGGTGTAACGCATCTCGTCGAACAGATGCTTGCCAAGCCCCGTCCGCTTGATGGTCTTCAGGAACTGCTTCGGGATGATCATATCGGTATCGACATTGATCATCGGCAGCGGCGCCGCAACGCCGGTGAGAACCGTGAACTTTTCCATCGCCAGAAATCCTGTCGCGCAAGAAGGCGCAAGCGTGCGCATGCAGAGCGTGGTGAATAGCAGACCGAACAAGCCATTGCCAGAGGAAGCTTGCCCTTTTCCCGGCACGCAATGAGCGAACAGGCATGCGCGAATGCACTGTCGCGCATCTTTGTTGCGCGAACGACCAGGGATCGTCCCGGTCCGGCCCGATTGCCGGCCCCGAAACGCCGCGCCGGAACCGGCATTCCCCTTGCGGAGAGCGCGACCGCCACCTAAGGACAATACCGCGCAACAGCAAGGTTGTCCCGTTCCGATGCCGATAGCCGCCTTCCGCGAAGACCGCCCGTCAGACCGCCCATCGGATGGCCCACTGGATCGCCGCGCCCGCCTGATCGGCATCGCCTTCCTGCTGCTGGCTCCGTCGGCCTATGGGCTGCTGACGCTGGCCTTCGGCATGGACGCGAACTGGGACCTGCGGAATTACCATTGGTACAACGGCTATGCGATGCTGACCGGGCGGATCGGACGCGATCTGCTCGTGGCGCAGATGCCGAGCTTCTACAGCCCCTTCCTCGATGTGCCGTTCTATTGGCTGGCGACCCATCTGCCGGCGCGGGTGGCCGGCTTCCTGTGGGGGACGCTGCAGGGGATCAACCTATCGCTGCTGTATCTGCTGGCATCATTTTGTCTACGGAACGTTCCGGATCTGAAACGGACGTTGGTTGCCGTGGCGCTGGCGGTGATGGGTGGGCTGGGCGGCGGGACACTGGGCCTGATCGGCACCACCTTTCAGGACAATGTGGTCAGCCTGGGCGTTCTGGGCGCGGCAGCGGTCGTCGCCGCCAGCCTTCCCGGCATCCTGGATGGACGGCCGCTGCCCAGCTTCGCCCGCGTTGCGGCAGCCGGACTGCTGGCCGGGGCGGCGATGGGGCTGAAGAATCCGACGGTGATCTATGCGGTCGGGCTGTGCCTGGGCTTCCTCGCCCTGCCCGCCCGGCCGTGGCGGCGGCTGTGGCTGGCCTTCTTCTTCGGCATCGGCGTGCTGGTGGGGTTGGCGCTGAGCGGCGGCGTGTGGATGGCGCATCTTTGGCACGATTACGGGAACCCGGTCTTCCCGCACATGAACCACATCTTCCGGTCGCCCTTCGCCGCCCTCTCCGACTACGTCAATGTCAGCTTCTTCCCGCTCGGACTGTGGCAGCGGCTGTTCTTCCCCTTCGTCTTCACCTTCCGCCCCCTGACTGTGGGCGAGGTGCCATGGTTCGACCTGCGGGTGCTGGCGCTGTTCGTTCTGGTGCCGGTCGGTTTCGTCTGCGCGGCTGTCGGCCGATCAATGGGGAAGCGGAACGATTGGCTGACCGTGGGACCGGCGACGCGGTTCCTGCTGACGGCGCTGAGCGTCACCTACGCGCTGTGGGTGGTGATGTTCTGCATCTACCGCTATCTGGTGCCGCTGGAGATGCTGGCGCCGCTGTGTCTGGTGATGGCGGTCGGGCTGCTGCCGTTGGCGCGCCGGCTGCGCATCGGGCTGGCGGTGGCGCTGCTGGCGCTGGTGCAGCTGACGGTCCAGCCGGCCGATTGGGGGCGGGTAGCCTGGGCGGACAAATGGGTGACGGCGGAGGTGCCTCCCATCGAGGATGCGGACGACACCATGGTGCTGATGGGCGGCTATTGGGCCATCTCGCACGTCATTCCGTCCTTCCCGCCGCGCGTCACCTTCGTGCGCATCCAATCGAACTTCCTGCAGCCGGATTCGGTCGGCAACGGCTATCTCGCCATCATGAAGGACAAGGTGGCGTCCCACCGCGGCCCCTTCCTGATGCTGAGCACCATCCCCGACACCCCCGGCACAGCGAAGGCGGCGGAACTGCTCGGCCTGCGGCTCGACCCGCAGCGCTGCCGGCCGATTCCCAACAATCTGGGTGAGACGCTGAACCTCTGCGCCGTTGACCGGAAGGGCGGAAATCGGGAGACAGTGGAATAATCGGCGGGTTTGTGCTGTTTATCGCCGCTGACAGCCGTGCCTGTCCCGTCCCCAGCCAGAAGCCAGCGCCATGACCGTATCGACCCTCGACCGTCCTGCCGACCGCCCCGCCCTCACCCCGGCCGCCGACGCTTCCGGAGCGCAGACGGCGGCTGTGCAGGCCGGCCCGGCCCCCACCGTCGCGGTGCTGATCCCCTGCTACAACGAGGAGGCGGCGATCGGCAAGGTGGTGCAGGATTTCCGCGCGGCCCTGCCCGACGCCATCGTCTATGTCTACGACAACAACTCGAAGGACCGGACGGTGGAGGTCGCGCGCGCCGCCGGCGCCGTCGTCCGGCGCGAGCCGCTGCAGGGCAAGGGCAACGTCATGCGCCGCATGTTCGCCGATATCGAGGCGGACGTGTATGTGCTAGTCGACGGCGACGACACCTATCACGCCGCCAGCGCCCCGGAACTGGTCAAGCGCTTGTGGGACGAGCAGCTGGACATGGTCAACGGCGCGCGGGTGACGGAGATCGTTGCCGCCTATCGCCCCGGCCACCGTTTCGGCAACCTCGTGCTGACCGGCATGGTCGCCAAAATCTTCGGCAGCCGCATCGGCGACATGCTGTCGGGCTACCGGGTGTTCTCCCGCCGCTTCGTGAAGTCCTTCCCGGCCCTGGCCAGCGGTTTCGAAACCGAAACGGAGCTGACCGTCCATGCGCTGGAACTGCGGATGCCGATTGCCGAGGTGAAGACCCCCTACAAGGACCGTCCGCCCGGATCGCACAGCAAGCTGAACACCATCCGCGATGGCATCCGCATCCTGCGCACCATCATCATCCTGGTGAAGGAGGAGCGGCCGCTGCCCTTCTTCTCCGCCGCCTTCGGACTGCTGGCCCTGCTGTCGATGATCCTGGGCGTGCCGGTGATCGCGACCTATTTCGAGACCGGGCTGGTCCCGCGTTTCCCCACCGCCCTGCTCGCCACCGGTCTTATGCTGCTGGCCTTCCTCAGCCTGACCTGCGGCCTGATCCTGGACACCGTCACCCATGGCCGCCGTGAGGCCAAGCGCATGAGCTACCTGTCGCTGCGCGCGCCGGGCAACCACCCGCCGCTGGCCGGCGCGCGCGGGGACGAGCGCCGGTGATGGCATCGGTCGCAAGCCTGCTGGACAGCCGGCTCGGCCGGCTGGGCGTGCAGTTCACCAAGTTCGGCGTCGTCGGCGTCATCGGGCTGGTGGTGGACACGATCGTGCTCTACGCCGGCCTGGCGCTGGGGCTGCAGTTCTTCGCCGCCCGCGTCCCGTCCTTCTTTGCGGCGGCGACCGCCACCTGGGCGCTGAACCGCGCCTTCACCTTCCGTGGCGCGGCGAGCGAGCCTCTGCATCGCCAGTGGGCCAAGTTCATCGCCGCCAACGCCATCGGCGGCGTGGTGAATTACGGCGTGTCGGTCGGACTGGAGTCGAGCGTGCAGATGGTCGCCGAACACCCGTTCCTGGCGGTGGCCGCCGGATCGATCGCCGGCATGTTCTTCAACTTCGCGGCGTCGAAGCATCTGGTGTTCAAGGGGGCGTAGACAGCCGGAGGCGCCCGCGATTCTGCCTTGCGCGGCGCCTTATGGACTTATCCCTGCGGCTCGCCATATAACGGCGGCCATGACCCGCGAATTCCTGAAGATGCACGGCCTCGGCAACGACTTCGTCGTGATCGACGCCCGTTCCGAACCCTACCGCCCCTCAGGCGCGGAGGTGCGCGCCATCGCCGACCGCAAGACCGGCGTGGGATGCGACCAGTTCATCATTCTGGAGCGCACCGAGGCGCCGGGGGCCGACGCCTTCATGCGCATCCACAACGCCGACGGCAGCGAAGCCGCGGCGTGCGGCAATGCGTCGCGCTGCGTCGGCTGGCTGCTGATGGAGGAGAGCGGGCGCGACCGCGCCAGCTTCCAGACCGCCGCGGGTCTGCTGCACGCGAGCCGTGCCGACAATGGCCGCATCACAGTCGACATGGGTCCGCCCCGGCTGGACTGGAGCGCCATCCCGCTGGCCGCCCCCACCGACACGCTGCGGGTCGAATCGGTGGAGCATGGCGGCTTCGCAGCTCCGGTCGCGGTGAACATGGGCAACCCGCACGCCGTCTTCTTCGTCGACGATGCCGAGGCGGTGCCGCTGGCCGAGGTCGGCCCGGTGTTCGAGAACCACCCGAGCTTCCCCGAGCGGTCCAACATCGAGTTCGCTCAGGTCCTATCGCCCAGCGCCATCCGGATGCGGGTGTGGGAGCGCGGCGCCGGCATCACCCAGGCCTGCGGCACCGGCGCCTGCGCCACGCTTGTGGCGGCGGCCCGCCGCGGCCTGACCGGCCGCAAGGCCGACATCCTGCTGGACGGCGGCACCCTGACCATCGAGTGGACCGAGGACGACCGCGTCCTGATGACCGGGCCGGTGGCGCTCGCCTTCAGTGGTCGCCTGTCGGCTGAACTGGTTTCGGAATGAGCGACAGCACCGACAGCACGACGCAGACCGGCCCCGAAATCGTCACGTTCGGCTGCCGCCTCAACACCTACGAGTCCGAGGTGATGCGCAACCATGCGCGCAGCGCCGGATTGGACGATGTGGTGATCATCAACACCTGCGCCGTCACCTCGGAGGCCGAGCGGCAGGCGCGGCAGACCATCCGCAAGCTGCGGCGCGAGCGGCCGGACGCACGCATCGTCGTCACCGGCTGCGCCGCGCAGATCGACCCGCAGCGCTTCGCTGCGATGCCGGAGGTCGATCAGGTCCTGGGCAACCAGGAAAAGCTGCAGCCGGAAAGCTGGGGGCTCCCCCCGGCCGATAAGGTGCTGGTCAACGACATCATGTCGGTGAAGGAGACCGCCGGTCACCTGATCGGCGGGTTCGAGGACCGCGCCCGCGCCTTCGTCCAGGTTCAGCAGGGCTGCGACCACCGCTGCACCTTCTGCATCATCCCCTATGGCAGAGGGCCCTCGCGCTCCGTACCGATCGGCGGCATCGTCGAGCAGGTCCAGGCGCTGGTGAAGGCCGGCTACAACGAGGTGGTGCTGTCCGGCGTCGACATCACCAGTTACGGCCCCGACCTGCCGGGTTCGCCGTCCCTGGGACAGATGGTGCGCCGGCTGTTGGCCCTGGTTCCGGAACTGCCGCGGCTGCGCCTGTCCTCCATCGACTGCATCGAGATGGACGACGACCTCTGGCGCCTGATCGAGAACGAGCCGCGCCTGATGCCGCACCTGCACCTGTCGCTCCAGGCCGGTGACGACATGGTGCTGAAGCGGATGAAGCGCCGCCATGGCCGCGCCGACTCCATCGCGTTCTGCGAGCGGGTGCGTTCGATCCGGCCCGACGTGGTGTTCGGCGCCGACTTCATCGCCGGTTTCCCGACGGAGACCGAGGAGATGTTCCAGAACACCATGCGGCTGGTGGAGGAGTGCGGCCTGACCTGGCTGCATGTCTTCCCCTACAGCCCGCGTCCCGGCACGCCGGCCGCCCGCATGCCGCAGGTCGACGGCGCCGTCCGCAAGGAGCGCGCCGCCCGCCTGCGCGCCGTCGGCGAAGCGGCGGAGGTCCGCACGCTGGCGAGCCTCGTCGGCCGCACCGCCACGGTGCTGGTCGAGAAGGACGACCTGGGCCGCACCGAGCATTTCGCCGCGATCCGCCTGGGCCAAACCTTCGCGCCCGGCTCGCTGGTGCCCGCCGCCATCACCGGCATCAAGGACGGCGTGCTGACCGGCACCCCGCTCTGACCTCTCTTATAGTGGACACTCCATGATTTTCCGCTGGTTCGGCCGCAAGAAGCCCGAAGAGACCGCTCCCAAGGACGAGGCGGCGAAGAACGAATCGGTGAATCTGGACACCGCCACGCCTGCGCCGGAACCGGAAGCGGAAAAGACGCCGGAAGCGCCGGCCGCTCCGCCGCCGCTGATGCCGGAGGTCGAGCCGGTGCCGGAAATGGCGCCCGCCCCGCCGAGCGCCGAGCCGCCGCCCGCGCCGATCGCGCAGCCTCCGGTCGCGCCGATCCCGGTCACGCCTCCTGCCATTGCCGCGCCGGTCGAGCCGCCGCCCGCCCCTGCCCCGCTGGCTCCGCCTCCGGCGCCGGAGCCGGAACCCGTTCCCGAATTGCCGCGGGCACCCGCCCCGACACCGGTCGCGGCTGCCCCTGCTGCTGCCCCTGCTGCTGCCGAGGAAGCGCCTCCGACCAAGAAGGGCTGGTTCGCCAAGCTGAAGGAAGGGCTGTCCAAGTCCTCGTCCAAGCTGACCGACGGCATCACCAGCATCTTCACTAAGCGCAAGCTGGACGACGAGGCGCTGGAGGAGTTGGAAGAGCTGCTGATCACCGCCGACCTCGGCCCGGCCACCGCGGCGAAGGTGACGGCGGAGCTGGCGCGGACCCGCTTCGGCAAGGAGGTTTCGCCGGAGGAGGTCAAGTCGACGCTCGCCGCCGAGGTGTCGAAGATCGTTACGCCGGTCGCCAAGCCGCTGGTGCTGGACCCGGCGCTGAAGCCGCATGTCATCCTGGTCGTCGGCGTCAACGGCACCGGCAAGACCACCACCATCGGCAAGCTCGCCCGCCAGTTCAAGGCGGAGGGCAAGAGCGTGATGCTGGCGGCGGGCGATACCTTCCGCGCCGCAGCGGTCAGCCAGCTGAAAATCTGGGGCGAGCGCACGGGTTGCCCGGTCGTCGCCCGCGACACCGGGGCGGACGCCGCCGGGCTGGCCTATGATGCGCTGGAACGCGCGCGGGCCGAGAAGGTCGACGTGCTGCTGATCGACACCGCCGGCCGGCTGCAGAACAAGACCGGCCTGATGGAGGAGCTGCGCAAGATCGTCCGCGTCATCAAGAAGCTGGACGAGACGGCGCCGCACACCACCCTGCTGACGCTGGACGCCACCACCGGCCAGAACGCGCACAGCCAGGTCGAGATCTTCCGCGACATGGTCAACGTCAACGGCCTGATCCTGACCAAGCTGGACGGCTCCGCCCGCGGCGGCGTGCTGGTCTCGCTGGCGGAGAAGTTCAAGATCCCGGTCCACGCCATCGGCGTCGGCGAGGGGGTCTACGACCTGCGCCCGTTCGATGCGGATGCCTTCGCCAAGTCGCTGATGGGGCTGAACGCGGACTGACCGGCCGGGGAACGGCCATCGCCGATTGGGTAAGCACCGGAGGTTGGCCGAAATTCGGCCTTCCCAGCCTGTCGTTCGTACCCCATCTTTGATGACATGAACGACAAAGCCCCGCTCCAGCCCGGGTCGGCCGGGCGCTTCACCGATGCCAAAGCCGCACTGGCCTGCGTGCGGGACATTTATGACCGCAACACCGCATACTTGCGCGACCGCTTCGCCGCCTACACCCAGGGCGAGGAGGAAGGCGGACGAAACCGGGCCTATTACCCCTATGTGCGGCTGACCGCCGTGTCGGGGGCCGCGGTCGACACCCGGCTGTCCTACGGCTTCGTCGAGGGGGTCGGCGTCCATTCCACCACGGTGACGCGGCCCGACCTGTTCGAACGCTATCTGCTGGAACAGTTCACGCTTCTTCTGCGCAACCACGGCGTCCCGCTGGAGGTCGGTGTCAGCGAGGAAGCCATCCCGATCCATTTCGCCTTTCCCAACGGCATGTATGTGGAAGGCGATCTGCCGCCGGACCGGCTGACCAAGCTGCCGGATTTGTTCGACCTGCCCGATCTGGCGCGGATGGACGACACCATCGTCAACGGCACCTGCGACGGCGGGCCGGATGCGGTGAAGCCGCTGGCCCTGTTCACCGCCCCCCGGGTGGATTTCTCGCTGCACCGGCTGCGCCACTACACGGCCACCGCGCCGGAGCATTTCCAGAACTTCGTCCTGTTCACCAACTACCAGTTCTATGTGGACGAGTTCATCCGGCTGTCGCGCGAGATCATGGAGCCGACCGGCGATGCCGAGCTGGCGGCCTATCGCTGCCAATATGACAGCTTCGTCGAGCCGGGCGACATCGTCACCACCAACCAGAATCTCGGCGGGACCGTGGATGCCGTTTCGGCCAAGCTGGCGCGCATGCCGCAGATGCCGGCCTATCACCTGAAACGGCCGGACGGCAACGGCATCACGCTGGTGAACATCGGCGTCGGCCCGTCCAACGCCAAGACGATCACCGATCATATCGCAGTGCTGCGCCCGCATGCGTGGCTGATGCTGGGCCACTGCGCCGGGCTGCGGCATACGCAACGGCTGGGCGACTATGTGCTGGCCCACGGCTATGTCCGCGAGGACCATGTGCTGGACGCCGACCTGCCGCTGTGGGTGCCGGTGCCGGCGCTGGCCGAGGTTCAGCGGGCGCTGGAGACGGCGGTGGAACGGGTGACCGGGCTGTCGGGGTTCGACCTGAAGGGCATCATGCGCACCGGCACGGTGGCGACCATCGACAACCGGAACTGGGAACTGCGCGACCACCGCGAGCCGTTGATGCGCTTCAGCCAGAGCCGCGCCATCGCGCTGGACATGGAAAGCGCGACGATCGCCGCCAACGGCTTCCGCTTCCGCGTGCCGTACGGGACGTTGCTGTGCGTGTCGGACAAGCCGATGCACGGGCAGTTGAAGCTGCCGGGCATGGCCGACCGCTTCTATCGCGAGCGGGTCGACCAGCATCTGAAGATCGGCGTGCTGGCGATGGAACTGCTGCGCGAGCACGGGATGGAGACACTGCACTCCCGCAAGTTGCGCAGCTTGGCGGAGGTGGCGTTTCAGTAGGGGAGTGTCGGCTTCGATTGCCCCCTCCCCATCCCTCCCCCGCCTTGCGGGAGAGGGGGTTGGACGCTTGCCGGCGTGAGGTATGTACCGGAGCGGCGGCAGTCCCCTCTCCCTCGAAGAGGGGGAGGGTTAGGGAGGGGGCAACCACGGCCGCCCCCTCAACACCTCAAGCGGCGACCAGCAGCCCTTCGATCTCCTTGGCCGCGCCGGCCAGCGCCTTCGCCTTGGCTTCCGGACCCATGCCGATGCCCTCGGCACGGATGAAGGTCACGTCGGTGATGCCGAAGAAGCCCAACACCGTGCGCAGATAAGCCTCCTGGTGGTCCAGGCCGGCCAGCGCCGGGTTGGTCGAATAGACGCCGCCACGGCCCGAGGCGACGATCACGCGCTTGCCGCCGGCCAGACCCTCGGGACCCTTCTCGGTGTAGCGGAAGGTGCGGCCGGCCTGGGCGAGGCGGTCGATCCAGGCCTTCAGCTGGGTCGGGATCGAGAAATTGTACATCGGCGCGCCGATCACGACGACGTCGGCGGCCAGGAACTCATCGACCAGGGCGTCGGTCAGGGCCAGCTCTTCACGCTGGCGCTCGCTGAGGCCATCCAGATTGCGGAATTTCACGACCTGCATCAGTTCGCCGTTCAGGTGGTCCGGCGGGTTGGCGGCGACGTCGCGGGTGACGACGGTGGCCGACGGTTCGGCCTTCACCAGAGCGTCGACGATGGAGGCGGTCAGCTGGCGGGTGACGGAGGCGGCGCCGAGCGGGCTGGAGTCGACATGCAGGATCGTGGTCATGGCGGAAGGAGCCTCTTGGTTGTTGCGGCCGTCAGGTCCGGCCGGTTTCTGACACCCAAGATGCCCCTTTGTTTTCCAGCGGTTAAGCCGGGCTGTGCGCGAAAGATCGTCTCTGGACAAGCAACAATCGGCGGCCAAGCGACCATTGGCCCGGCGGGGTCAGCGCGTCACCAGGGTCCCGCTGCGGAAGACCGCCATCTGACCCGGCTGCATCACCGTCCATGCCTCGTCCCTGGTCAGCGGGCGGGTGGCGATGACGGTGACTATGTCGTTCGGCGTCGTCTCCTTGGAGAAATCGACGCTCATGTCGGCATCGACCAGGGTGGCAGCGCCGAACGGCGCCTTGCGGGTCAGCCAGGCGAGGTTGGTGGCGCAATGGCACCACAGATAGCGCCCGTCGCTGAGCAGCATGTTGAAGACACCCAGCGTCCCAAGGTCGGCGGCCAGATGGCGGATCAGCTTCATCAGGCCGGAGGTGGTCTTCGGCGGCTCCGGATACTGCATGCGGATCTGGTCGAGCAGCCAGCAGAAGGCGTGTTCGCTGTCGGTGCTGCCGACCGGCTCGTAGAAGGTCAGGATGCGGTCCTTGATGCCCTTCAGCTGGCCGTTATGGGCGAAGGTCCACACCCGGCCCCACAGCTCGCGCGTGAAGGGGTGGGTGTTCTCCAGCGACACCCGGCCGCGGTTGGCGCGGCGGATGTGCGAGATCACCGTGCAGGACTTGATCGAATACTGGCTGACCAGCCGGGCGATCTCCGACTCCGAACTGGGGGCCGGGTCGTGGAAGGTGCGGCAGCCCTTCCCCTCGTAAAAGGCGATGCCCCAGCCGTCGCGGTGCGGGCCGGTCTGCCCGCCGCGGCGCATCAGGCCGGCGAAGCTGAAACAGATGTCCGTGGGCACGTTGGCGCTCATGCCCAGGAGTTCGCACATGATGTCCTCGTCTGCCGCTGGTCGTCGCCCTTGGGAGCGACAAGCTACGACAGGTGGTGCGCAAGGTCACGCGCTGACATTGTGGAGCGCCACGCGCACGCACAGCCGAGATTCTCGAAGAAAACGTCATGTCTTCCGGAACAGCGGCGCACGGGCTAGCAGCGCGTCCGCTTGCTGACAAATCTCGTCGTAGACCTTGCGGTCCAGCTTGCGCAGCCAGCGCGGCGGGATCGACTCGACACCGTAGGTGGCGCCGGCCAGCATGCCGGCGATGGCGCCGGTGGTGTCGGCGTCGCCTCCCTGGTTCACCGTCTCCACCACGCAGGATTCGACCGAATCGGTCTGGAAGTAATAGTGGAAGACGGTCTGCACCGTATCGACGATGAAGGCGGTGGACAGGCCGCGATAGGGTTCGAACTTGAACTGGCGGTGTTTGGCGATCAGGGCGTTCGCCTCCTCCCGCGCGGCGACAATGCCGCCGCCCAGCACCAGCCGCCGCACCATCCGGCCCAGCGTGACCACTGCGGAATCGGACAGCTGGTTGCAATGGGTGATGTGCGACTGCTCCACCGACCAGCGCTCGAACGCCGCGTCGTCGCCCAGGGTCGCCAGCGCCACCGGCAGGTTGCGCATCGCCGCGCCGTTGCCGGCGTGGTATTCCGACTCCGGTTCCTCCAGCGTGCCGTTCATGATGAAGCGGCGGATGCCGCGCCGTGTCGTGTCGCCGACATCGACCGGCACCGATTTCAGCCAGATCGCGAATTCCTCGGCGGCGCGGCGGGCCTCCCACTCCGGCCCGGACAGGATGGCGCGGCCGAGATGCAGCGACATCTCGGTGTCGTCGGTCACCTGCCCCGCCGGCAGCTTCAGCCAGCCGCCGCCCTTGATGTGCTTGTGGACGCCATATTGATGGGCGATCTCCCCCTTGGTCAGGAACTCCACCGTCGCCCCCAGCGCGTCGCCGCAGGCGAGGCCAAGATAGGCGCCAAGCGCCCTGGAACGGATTTCAGGCGTCAGACTCGTCGGATCGGTCATGCCGTCGGGCACAGGGTCCGTCCCTTCCTGGTGCGCCCCGCGAAACGGCCTGCAAGCCGACGCCGGACGTGAGGTTGTCAGAGAAGCGACACACCCACCCGATAGTCCCCGCCGATCACCAGGTATTCTCCTTCACCCTGGAACGGGTAACGCGGCAGGATGTCGCGGAAGAAGACCACCTTGGGCAGCGGCACCCAGGCATCGAGGATGTAGTCGCCGAACTGGCCGGCGATGTCGCGGTTGATGGAAAAGGAACACAGGTTGTTCAGCCGCAGCACCGCCGAGCGCTTGTCCGGCCGGGCGACGATGTGGTGTTCCTCGAAATCGTTGACGCCACGGTACAGCCGGATGTGCGAGGCCCAGTTGGGCATCGGCGCGTCGGGCCAGCTGCGACGGATCGTCCATTGGCAGAACTCGTACAGAAGGTCGAGCTGCAGATGGATGTTGTTGTTGTGGAAGCGGGTCGACTGCTTCTGCTCGCCATAGGCCGCCCAGGCGTCGGAGGCGAAGCGACGGATCGGCTCGCCATGGAAGGTCGGCAGCAGGCCGAAACGGCTCTCCACCCACCCCTTCAGCACCGCCCCTTCCGCCCGGTTGCTGTCGAACATCCAGCCCTTCAGCAGGCGCAGGTAGCTGGCTCGGAAACGGCGCTTGCCGTCCGGCCCCTCCGTCCCGGAGAAGTCGGGATTCACCCCGAACATCTCGGCCATATGGCGCTGGAAGATATCGGAGGAGGTCAGTGCGTCGGGGCTTTCGTCCAGCGCCTCGAACAAGGCGGCGTGTTCGCTGCGGGTGGCGCCGATGCGCAGGCGCCGCGGCTCATCATTATAGGCTTCGCTGCACAGCAGGGCGGCCGGCACGTTGACGAGGTTGGTGCGATGGGCACGTAGCGCCAGCGGAGAAGCGGGCGGCGAGTCGGCCTCCGGCGTCCGTCCCCTCGCATCTCGCATCAGCCCCCCATCCGTCACGCCAAGCCGCTCCGCCCGAATGTCATTATTTCTTACATGGATATTGCATAAGCCGGCGCGTGCCAAGCCTTCACCGCTGCAACCGGCGGAGGCGTGTCGCCGCATGTCGCAATATTGTCCATTTGAAGCCGAACGGTCCGTCCCCATACTCAGTACAGCGACGCTTACGATCCGGCGGCACCCGCATGGCCTTCTGGCCGACCAAGTACGACGACAGCCGGCGCCGGCGAACCTCGCCCGTGCCCACGCAGGCGCTTGTCCGGCCCTCGCCTCCCGCCGACACTGCGATTCCGACGCCCGGCGCCCCCGACAGCCGCCCGCCGCGGGGCATGGCGGAGGCGCGCACCACCCTGCGGCTCGCCCAGCTCCTGCGCGGGTCGATCACGCCGCTGCGCGGCGATGCCGTGCTGGAGCTGCTGGAGCCGCATCGGCCGCGGCTGGTGCCCAAGCCGATCAACCCGCTGCCGGCACTGGTCGGGCAGCCGCCCGGCCGCCTGATGGAAGCGCTGCTGCGGCCGATCGGGCAGATCATCACCGACGTGCTGCTGCCGGGGGTGCGCGACCATCTGATCGACCGGCTGGTGACCGGCCGCACCGACCATGAGGAAAGCCTTCCGGGCGCTGTCGATCTCGCCGAGGCGATGCGGACGCTGGTCAGCCGGATGCGCGGCGGCGGCAAGGGCCATCTCCAGGCGGTGATCGCCGCCATCGAAGCCGATGCCCGCACCACCGCCGACAGGCTGACCAAAGACAGCCGCCCCATCGACGTCGGCGGCATCGACCAGCTTGCCCGCGCTCTGCTGCGCTTCGAGGTGCGGCGGATGGCGTTGGAGGCGCTGGGCGGCGGCAGCGCCTTGCAGGACGTCGTTTATCAGTCGCGGCGGCTCGCCCGCTATTCACTGCGCCGCGCCACCGAGGCGATCGAGGGTTTCGTCGCCGACCGTGGGCTGAAGACGCTGCACGCCAGTCTCGCCACGCTGGCCCAGGCCGACGGGCTGATCGTCATCGCGCTGCGCAACCTGGACGACCAGGAGGAGACGAAGGAGGAATCCGGCCCCTTCGTCGAGCCGGCCGACCGCAAGGCGATGAACGATTGGCTGTCGGCGGCATGGCGGCTTTCCGACACATTGTTCGATCTGATCGGCAAGGCGGCGGCCGGCGGCGAGTTGGACGACCTGCTCTTCGCCGCCCTGCTGCGGCAACTGCGCAGCCTGCACCATTTCTGCGCCGACCTTAGCCATGCCGGCCGCCCCGCCGCCGTGGACACGCTGAAGCAGCGGCTGATCGACCGCTGCGACGCGCTGGCCCGCCTGACCGGCGAACGGCTGGTCGAGGCACTGCTGGCCAAGCCCGCCGATCCGGCCCTGGCCCGCCGCCTGATGGCGCGCGGCCGGCTGCTGGCGCAGCTTCTCTACGACATGGACCGCGACGAGGCGGTGGAAGAGCTGGCGCTGCGCATCGTCGTCGCGGCGGAGGCGCTGGGCGAGGGGCGGTAGGCTTCGGCTGTGGGGTGCCCCCTCCCCATCCCTCCCCCGCGTTCCGCGGGAGAGGGGGCAGGACGCTTGCAGAGGCCAAACAATGTACGGCAGCAGTCCCCTCTCCCGCGGAACGCGGGGGAGGGCTAGGGAGGGGGCATTCGTAAGCCGACGCCTCCCCCAAAAACTCTCCCCCGCAAAAGACCCGACAAAATGTCTGGCTTTGTCGTGTGTGTCGGGACCCCGACAAAGAGGCGGCGAGCGCTTCTGCGTTAAATAGCTATTCTATTTCAGCGACTTACCAGCTTCCTCCGCTCTGGCACGGGTCGTGCAATCCATGGAATCCGAAGCGGCCACGAACCGGCCGCACCGGATCGAAGCATAGTCCCACGACCCAAGCACAGGAGCGACCCACATGGCCAAAGCGCCTCTGCGTCAGATCGCCTTTTACGGCAAGGGCGGTATCGGTAAGTCCACCACCTCTCAGAACACGCTGGCCGCGCTGGTCGAGCTGGATCAGAAGATCCTGATCGTCGGCTGCGATCCGAAGGCCGACTCGACCCGCCTGATCCTGCACGCCAAGGCCCAGGACACCGTTCTCCACCTCGCCGCCGAGGCCGGCTCGGTCGAGGACCTGGAACTCGAAGACGTCGTCAAGATCGGCTACAAGGGCATCAAGTGCGTCGAGTCCGGCGGTCCGGAACCGGGCGTCGGCTGCGCTGGCCGCGGCGTCATCACCTCGATCAACTTCCTGGAAGAGAACGGCGCCTATGACGACGTGGACTATGTGTCCTACGACGTGCTGGGCGACGTGGTCTGCGGCGGCTTCGCCATGCCGATCCGCGAGAACAAGGCCCAGGAAATCTACATCGTCATGTCGGGCGAGATGATGGCGCTGTACGCCGCCAACAACATCGCCAAGGGCATCCTGAAGTACGCCCACAGCGGCGGCGTGCGCCTGGGCGGCCTGATCTGCAACGAGCGTCAGACCGACAAGGAGATCGATCTGGCCGAGGCCCTGGCCAAGCGTCTGGGCTCCAAGCTGATCCACTTCGTGCCGCGCGACAACATCGTGCAGCACGCCGAGCTGCGCCGCATGACGGTCATCGAGTATGCGCCGGAGAGCAAGCAGGCGGAAGAGTACCGCCAGCTCGCCAGCAAGGTGCACAACAACTCCGGCCAGGGTTGCATCCCGACCCCGATCACGATGGAAGAGCTGGAAGAGATGCTGATGGACTTCGGCATCATGAAGACCGAGGAGCAGCAGCTCGCCGAACTGGCTGCCAAGGAAGCGGCGAAGGCCGGCGCCTGATCCCGGGCGTAGCGACGGTTGCCTACCGGCCCCCCTGCCCCATCCGCGCAGGGGGGACCGCCTGAACACTGGCCCTTTTCCCCAGCCCCGCACGACGTCGACCCAACGACTGCCCACCGGTTCCGGCCGGGTGACGTCGGCGTGGGAGGGAGGGGCTCGGTCACGCGCTGCAGTGGCGCGGAATATTCAAGCAGGAGGCCGGCTATGAGCCTGTCCGAGAACACCCAGACCACCACCGCGGTCGACGTCAAGACCCTCGTCAACGAAGTCCTCGAAGCCTATCCCGAAAAGTCCCGCAAGCGCCGCGCCAAGCACCTGAACGTGCTGGAGGCCGAGGCCAAGGACTGCGGCGTCAAGTCGAACGTCAAGTCCATCCCCGGCGTCATGACGATCCGCGGCTGCGCCTATGCCGGCTCCAAGGGCGTGGTGTGGGGGCCGATCAAGGACATGATCCACATCTCCCACGGGCCGGTCGGCTGCGGCTATTACTCCTGGTCCGGCCGCCGCAACTACTACATCGGCGACACCGGTGTGGACAGCTGGGGCACGATGCACTTCACCTCCGACTTTCAGGAGAAGGACATCGTCTTCGGCGGCGACAAGAAGCTGCACAAGGTCATCGAGGAAATCAACGAGCTGTTCCCGCTGGTGAACGGCATCTCGATCCAGTCGGAATGCCCGATCGGCCTGATCGGCGACGACATCGAGGCTGTCGCCCGCGACAAGTCGGCGGAAATCGGCAAGCCGGTCATCCCCGTGCGCTGCGAAGGCTTCCGCGGCGTGTCCCAGTCGCTGGGCCACCACATCGCCAACGACGCCATCCGCGACTGGGTGTTCGAGAAGACGGAACCCAAGGCCGACTTCGTCTCCACCCCCTATGACGTCACCATCATCGGCGACTACAACATCGGCGGCGACGCCTGGTCGTCCCGCATCCTGCTTGAGGAGATCGGCCTGCGCGTGATCGCCCAGTGGTCGGGCGACGGCACGCTGGCCGAGCTGGAGAACACGCCGAAGGCCAAGGTCAACCTGATCCACTGCTACCGCTCGATGAACTACATCGCGCGCCACATGGAAGAGAAGTACAATATTCCTTGGATGGAATACAACTTCTTCGGCCCGAGCCAGATCGCCGAATCCTTGCGCAAGATCGCCGCTCTGTTCGACGACAAGATCAAGGAGAACGCCGAGAAGGTCATCGCCCGCTACCAGCCGATGGTCGATGCGGTCATCGCCAAGTACAAGCCGCGGCTGGACGGCAAGAAGGTCATGATCTACGTCGGTGGCCTGCGTCCCCGCCATGTCGTCGATGCCTATCACGACCTGGGCATGGAGATCATCGGCACCGGTTACGAGTTCGCCCACAATGACGACTATCAGCGCACGCCCCACTATGTGAAGGAAGGCACGCTGATCTACGACGACGTCACCGCGTTCGAACTGGAGAAGTTCGTCGAGGCGATGCGTCCCGACCTCGTCGCGTCGGGCATCAAGGAAAAGTACGTGTTCCAGAAGATGGGCCTGCCGTTCCGCCAGATGCACAGCTGGGACTACTCCGGCCCGTACCACGGCTATGACGGCTTCGCGATCTTCGCCCGCGACATGGACCTGGCCATCAACAACCCCGTCTGGGGCGTGATGAAGGCCCCGTTCTGACCATCGGCCTCTGGAACAGGAGAATTCGACAATGACCGACAAGCTTTCGCAGAGCGCCGACAAGGTCCTCGACCACTACACCCTCTTCCGGCAGCCCGAATACGCGGCGATGTTCGAGAAGAAGAAGACCGAGTTCGAGTACGGCCATTCGGACGAGGACGTCGCCCGCGTGTCCGAATGGACCAAGTCCGAGGAATACAAGGCGAAGAACTTCGCCCGTGAAGCGGTCGTCATCAACCCGACCAAGGCCTGCCAGCCGATCGGTGCGATGTTCGCCGCCCAGGGCTTCGAGGGCACCCTGCCCTTCGTCCATGGCTCGCAGGGCTGCGTCGCCTATTACCGCACCCACCTGACCCGCCACTTCAAGGAGCCGAACAGCGCGGTCTCCTCGTCGATGACGGAGGACGCTGCGGTGTTCGGCGGCCTGAACAACATGATCGACGGTCTGGCGAACGCCTATGCGCTCTACAAGCCGAAGATGATCGCGGTGATGACCACCTGCATGGCCGAGGTCATCGGCGACGACCTGCAGGGCTTCATCGCCAACGCCAAGAACAAGGAGAGCGTCCCGGCCGACTTCCCGGTGCCGTTCGCCCACACCCCGGCCTTCGTCGGCAGCCACATCGTCGGCTACGACAACATGATCAAGGGGATCCTGAGCAGCTTCTGGGGCAATTCGGAGAATTTCGACACGCCCAAGACCGAGCAGATCAACCTGATCCCGGGCTTCGACGGCTTCGCGGTCGGCAACAACCGCGAACTGAAGCGCATCGCCGGCGAGTTCGGCGTGAAGCTGCAGATCCTGTCCGACGTGTCCGACAATTTCGACACGCCGATGGATGGCGAGTACCGCATGTATGACGGCGGCACCACCATCGAGGAGACCAAGGCGGCCCTGCACGCCAAGGCCACCCTCTCCATGCAGGAGTACAACACCACCCAGACCCTGCAGTTCTGCAAGGAGAAGGGCCAAGAGGTCGCCAAGTTCAACTACCCGATGGGCGTCACCGCCACCGACGAACTGCTGCTGAAGCTGGCGGAACTGTCGGGCAAGCCGGTGCCGGCCAGCCTGAAGCTGGAGCGCGGCCGTCTGGTCGACGCCATCGCCGACAGCCACACCCACATGCACGGCAAGCGCTTCGCCGTCTACGGCGACCCGGACTTCTGCCTGGGCATGACCAGGTTCCTGCTGGAGCTGGGTGCGGAGCCGGTGCACATCCTGTCGACCTCCGGCTCCAAGAGGTGGGAGAAGCAGGTCCAGAAGGTGCTGGACGGCTCGCCCTTCGGCAAGTCCGGTGCGGCCTATGGCGGCAAGGACCTGTGGCACCTGCGCTCGCTGATCTTCACCGACAAGGTGGACTACATCATCGGCAACAGCTACGGCAAGTATCTGGAGCGCGACACCAAGGTTCCGCTGATCCGCCTGACCTACCCGATCTTCGACCGCCACCATCACCACCGCTACCCGACCTGGGGCTACCAGGGCGCGCTGAACGTGCTGGTGCGGATCCTGGACCGCATCTTCGAGGACATCGACGCCAACACCAACATCGTCGGCCAGACCGACTACTCGTTCGACCTGATCCGCTGATCGGTCCGCAGGCCGAAAGGTCGGCGGCGAGCCAGGCTGCGGTTCCAGGCATCGGTTCCAGCCTACCCGACGGGCCGGGGTCTCCATCCCCCCGGCCCGGCGGCAACCTCCCCAACCCGGAGAGCGCCGGCGACGGCATGCTCCGGGTATTTTTGTTTGAGCAAATGCCGGGGATCACATGAGCGCGATGGAAACAGTGCCGATCGGAATCGGTCACTATGTTTCTCTCGGAAGAAATTATTAAAGAAAATCGGGCCTTATCCCCCATTCTAAAAATTGCTATAATAATACCGTCGATAAAATGTTTAGACACGAATTGCAAAATGCGAATCTTGCTGTCGAAAACGCTTTAAACTGTTGTTGGGTTTTGACTAATACGCACAATCCGTCGGGATCAACACTTATTGACTACCATCTCCTCTTGCGCTCTGATAATGCATAACCAGCAAACAATCAGACATATCACCAAGCGGAGGACGGAGATGTTCGGTTTCATTCAGTCGATCTACGGAAAGGACACCGAAAGCCAATCGGTATTGGCCGCGCTGGATCGCTCCCTGGCGATGATCGAGTTTGCGCTGGACGGGACAATCCTGACCGCCAATGCGAACTTTCTGGCGGTGATGGGCTATTCATTGCCGGAAATCGTTGGACAGCATCACAGGATGTTCATCGACCCGTCCGAACATGCCAGCCCGGCCTACCGGGACTTCTGGGATCGTCTGAATCGCGGAGAATTTCAGCGCGCGCTGTACCGGCGCATCGCCAGGAACGGCCGCGAGGTCTGGATCGAGGCCACGTACAATCCCATCCTCAACTCCGCCGGCCGTCCTTGCAAGATCGTCAAGATCGCCACCGACGTCACGGAAAGACAGGCCGTCAATGCCGACATGCGCGGCAAGATCGATGCGATTTCGCGCTCGCAGGCCGTGATCGAATTCCATCCCGACGGAACCGTCATCACCGCCAACGAGAATTTCCTCAAGGTGCTCGGCTACAGTCTGGACGAGATACGCGGACGCCATCACAGCATGTTCGTCGATCCGCAAGCGCGCGAGAGTTCCGCCTATCGGGAATTCTGGTCCAGGCTGAACAAGGGGCAGTTCGAAGCCGCCCAATATCGGCGCATCGGCAAGGGCGGTCGTGTCGTCTGGATCCAGGCAACCTACAATCCGGTTTTCGACGGTGCCGGCCGCCTGTGCAAGGTCGTGAAGTTCGCGACCGACATCACCGAGCAGATCAGTTTGCTGGACCGCCTGAAATCCCTGATCGACACCAATTTCACCGAGATCGAACAGGCGATGAGCGTCGCCCACCAACAGGCCGACACCGCTGCGGCCGCATCGTCGGAGACGCGAGGGACGGTGCAGACCATAGCGGCCGGGGCGGAGGAACTGGCCGCCGCCGCCCGTGAGATCGCCGACAGCATGTCGCGGTCGCAGCAGGCGGCGGATGCCGCCGTGAGCGAGGCCGACAACGCCGACCGCGCGGCGACCCGCTTGACGGAAGTGGCGAAGGCGATGGGTGGCATCGTCGAACTGATCCGCTCCATCGCCGGACAGATCAACATGCTGGCCCTGAACGCGACCATCGAGGCGGCGCGGGCGGGTGAGGCCGGCAGAGGCTTCGCCGTGGTTGCCAACGAGGTCAAGAATCTGGCCAACCAGTCGGCCAACGCGACCGCCCAGATTTCCCACGAAATCGAGGGAATGCGATCCGTCTCCGGCGATGTCGTGTCTTCCCTGTCGGCAATTCGCACCGCGATGTCCAATCTGCGCGAATTCGTCGTCATGTCCGCCGGCGCGGTCGAGGAACAGACCAACGTCACGGCCAGCATTTCCGCCAACATGCAGGGAGCATCGACCTCGGTGGCGGTGGTGGACCGGAACATCACCGCAATCTCCGCCGCCTTCGCACAGGTCGGAACCGCCATCGCCTCGACCAAGGAGGCGGCGCAAGTGCTCGCCCGCTGACCATGTAGGAGGGCTGGTCAGCCCTCCGGCCTCAACTGCTCCGCCTCAACCATCCCGAAGGGCGAAGCCGACCACACGCTCCAGCGCAAGGTCGGCAGCCGCCCGCCAGTTCTCTCCACCCAGTTCGACCGGGACCGGCGGTAGGCCGACCGACGGGGCGGCCATGCCGTCACGGACCGGACGGGCGCGCAGAAGCAGTCGGGGATGGGCCGTGCCGCTCCAATCCTGACGACCTTCCATGACCAGCAACAGGATCGGACCGTCGACCGCCGGCGGCGTCTCCTCCGGCTCCCCGTCGTCAGCCGGCACGGCACGCAGGCCGAGACGCACAACCGCCTTGCCATGACCGGCGGTCTTACCCGCGACGAGTTCGGCGGCGGCTGCACACAGTGTCTCGGCCTCCGGTGGGACGGGGCGCTGGTCAGGGTGGAGGAAACGGCAGGCGATGCCGATCTCGTGTCCCGGCTCGGTCGCCAGCCTGATCACCGCGTCATTCTGCGCGGCCATGGTCGGCATTGCCGCCAGCGCCAGCAGCAGTCCGCTCATTACCTCTCGGCTGCCGCGCCGCCCGAACCGTACCATCATGACCTTCCATTCCCGCGAATCGTCCTGATACGGCCATCTCTCCCCCTTTCCTGCGCATGCTGTGCGACACCCGACAAGCCGCAGGTGGCCAGGGGCGATTGTCAGCTATCGGACAGCGACGGGAAAGATGACAATCCATCTTTATCAGTAACTTACCCGCTGGCATGCTCCCTGCATCACTCGCCCGCAGAGCCATTTCCAGCGCCAGGATGGGAGAGCGGGCATGCTCCAGGACAAGATCCAGGACGTCTTCAACGAACCGGGCTGTGCGGCCAACCAGGCCAAGTCGGCCAAGGAGAAGAAGAAGGGCTGCACCAAGTCGCTGAAGCCGGGGGCCGCGGCCGGCGGCTGCGCCTATGACGGGGCAATGATCGTGCTGCAGCCGATCGCCGACGTCGCCCATCTCGTCCATGGCCCCATCGCCTGCCTGGGCAACAGCTGGGACAATCGTGGCTCGCAATCCTCCGGCCCGCAGCTCTACCGCACCGGCTTCACCACCGACCTGTCGGAACTGGACGTCATCGGCGGCGGCGAGAAGAAGCTCTACCGCGCCATCAAGGAGATCGTTCAGCAATACGACCCGCCGGCCGTCTTCGTCTATCAGACCTGCGTGCCCGCCATGACCGGGGACGACATCGCCGCCGTCTGCAAATTCGCGACGCAGAAGCTGGGCAAGCCGGTGATCCCGGTGGAGGCGCCGGGCTTCGTCGGGTCGAAGAATCTCGGCAACAAGCTGGCCGGCGAGGCCCTGCTGGAGCATGTCATCGGCACGGTGGAGCCGGACTACACCACCCCCACCGACGTCTGCATCATCGGCGAATACAACCTTGCCGGCGAGCTGTGGCTGGTCAAGCCGTTGCTGGACGAGATCGGCATCCGCCTGCTGTCCTGCATCTCCGGCGACGGCCGCTACAACGAGGTCGCCCAGGCCCACCGTGCCCGCGTCACCATGATGGTGTGCAGCCAGGCGCTGGTGAATGTCGGCCGCAAGATGCAGGAGCGCTACGGCATCCCCTATTTCGAGGGCTCCTTCTACGGCGTCTCCGACATGTCGGAGACGCTGCGCACCATGGCCCGCATGCTGGTGGAGCGCGGCGCCGACAAGGGCCTGATCGACCGGGCCGAAGGCGTGATCGCGCGGGAAGAAAGCCGCGTCTGGTGCCGGCTGGAACCCTACAAGCCGCGGTTCGAGGGCAAGCGCGTCCTGCTGTTCACCGGCGGGGTCAAGAGCTGGTCGATGGTCAGCGCGCTGGAAGGCGCCGGACTGACTATCCTCGGCACCTCCACCAAGAAATCGACCAAGGAGGACAAGGAGCGCATCAGAAAGATGAAGGGCGAGGAGTTCCACCAGTGGGACGATCTGAAGCCGCGCGACATCTACAGGATGCTGGCCGACAATCAGACCGACATCATGATGTCCGGCGGCCGCTCGCAGTTCATCTCGCTGAAGGCCAAGGTTCCCTGGCTCGACATCAACCAGGAGCGCCACCACGCCTATGCCGGCTATGACGGCATCGTCAATCTCTGCGAGGAGATCGACAAGACGCTGTCGAATCCGATCTGGGGCCAGGTCCGCCAGCCGGCGCCGTGGGAATCCGGCCCGTCCTCAACGCTCCTGGCTGCGGAGTGAGGCCGATGTCGCACATCCAGCGCTTCCCCTCCGCCGCCAAGGCCGCCTCGACCAACCCGCTGAAGATGAGCCAGCCGCTGGGTGCGGCGCTCGCCTATCTCGGAATCGACCGCTGCCTGCCGCTGTTCCATGGGTCGCAGGGCTGCACCGCCTTCGGGCTGGTCCTGCTGGTCCGCCACTTCCGCGAGGCGATCCCGCTGCAGACCACGGCGATGGATCAGGTCTCCACCATCCTCGGTGGTTACGAGAATCTGGAACAGGCGATCCGCACCATCGTCGACCGCAACAAGCCCGCCATGATCGGCGTCGCCACCACCGGCGTCACCGAGACCAAGGGTGAGGACATGGGCGGGCAATACACGCTGTTCCGCCAACGCAACCCCGACATGGCCGACACCGCGCTGGTCTTCGCCAACACCCCCGACTTTGTCGGCGGCTTCGAGGACGGCTTCGCCGCCGCCGTCACCGCAATGGTGGAACGGCTGGTCGAACCGTCGCCGGTGCGCATCCCGACCCAGGTCACTGTGCTGGCCGGCAGCCACCTGTCGCCTGGCGATGTCGAGGAACTGCGCGACATCATTGAGGGCTTCGGCCTGTCGCCGATCTTCCTGCCCGACCTGTCGCTGTCGATGTCGGGGCGCCAGCCGACCGACTTCACCGCCACCTCGCTGGGCGGCGTGACGGTGGAGCAGATCCGCGCCATGGGCGCCTCGGCCGCCACCATCGTGGTCGGCGAGCATATGCGGGTAGCCGGCAATGCGCTGGAGCTGAAGACCGACGTGCCCAGCCACTTCTTCAGCCGCCTGACCGGACTGGAGGCGACCGACAAGCTGGTCCGTCTTCTGATGGAGCTATCGGGCAAGCCGGCGCCGGCCCGGCTGCGGCGCCAGCGTGAAGCCCTGGTCGACGCCATGCTGGACGGGCATTTCTTCTACAGCCGCAAGCGCATCGCCGTCGCTCTGGAACCTGACCTGCTCTATGCCGTCACCGGCTTCCTGGCCGACATGGGGGCCGAGGTGATCGCCGCGGTGTCGCCGACACAGAGCCCGGTGCTGGAGCGGCTGAAGGCCGCCACCATCATGGTCGGCGATCATTCCGACGTGGAGACGCTGGCCCGCGACGCCGACCTGATCGTCTCCAACTCGCACGGGCGGCAGGGTGCCGCGCGGATCAGCGTGGCCCTGCACCGCATGGGCCTGCCGATGTTCGACCGGTTGGGGGCGGGACTGCGCGTCCAGGTCGGTTACCGCGGCACGCGCGAACTGCTGTGCGGGATCGGCAACCTGTTCCTCGCCCGCGAGATGGACCATTCCCACCGCGAATTGGGCGAATCCCACGGCTGCGGAGGCGGATCATGCGGATGCAACGCCGTCTGAGCGTGGTGCAGGACCCACGCCCGACACACCATCCGACACGAGGAGGATCGATGAAGGTCGCTTTCTGCACCCAGGACATGCAGCACGTCGATGCGCATTTCGGCTGGGCCAAGAACATCGCCGTCTATCGGGTCGACCGCCAGGGCCATGCCTTTCTGGAGACCTTCCAGTTTGGCGGCTCGATGTTCGAGGACGGCAACGAGGACAAGCTGGTGCCCAAGCTGGAGGCGCTGGCCGAGGTCGCCATCCTCTACCTGTCGGCCATCGGTGCATCGGCCGCCGCCCGCGTGGTGGCGAAGAAAATCCATCCGGTGAAGGTCGAGGCAACCGAGACCATCCCGGCCCTGCTCGACAAGCTGGTCCAGACGCTGAACGGCAATCCGCCGCCCTGGCTGCGCAAGGCGATGGGCGAGACGCCGCAATTCCATTTCGACGAGGAGGAGGTCTGAGTATGGCTGCAGAGAGCGCTGAATTGGCAGACGTGTCCGTCGCCGACCAGTTCGTGAAGACGCTGGTCCTGCTGTTCCGTGCCGAGGACAGCTATGGCGCCTGGGAAGGCAAGCCGGACGAGGCTTTGCTCGCCCCCTTCATTCTGGACAAGGAGGCGCGTGCCGCCATCCCGATCATCAGCGATCCCGACCCGGACACGCTGTGGCGGCTGGAGCTGTTCTACAAGGCGGTCGGCGTCACGGTCGAAAAGCAGACCGGCATGATGGCCTCGCCGATGATGAAGATGAGCCACGAGGGCTTCGGTCGCATGATCCTGACCACCGGCCGGCTGGTGGTGGTGTCGAAGACTCTGCGCGACGTCCACCGCTTCGGCTTCCCCAGCCTGGAGAAGCTGGCCGCCGACGGCGCCAAGCTGGTCGAGGACGCCGTGGCGCTGATCCGGGAATACCCCGATGTCGCGAACCTCTGAGCCCCGGACTTTTGCCCCTTGGGAGCACGACCATGAACGACATCGACACCCTGAAGGACGAGATCAAGAAGCTGAACGCCCGCGCCACCCAGAAGAAGATGGATTTGCACGACCTGTCGGAAGAGCTTCCGCAGAATTGGCAGAGCATCCTGACGGTGGCGCAGGAAACCTATGACGCCTTCAAGACCCTGACGGAGAAGCGGGCGGCGCTGAAGGCGCTGGAGACGGCATAACCCCTCCATTTTTCAAGAAGAGCTTAGGCGCACCCTTTCCCGAGAGGAGCATTCCCATGGCTGAGTTCCTGACCGGCACTACCCGCGGTGGTCAGAGCTGGACCCCGAAATTCGTCCAATCCATCGACCGGACGCAGAGCATCGGCTGTGGCCGCTGCTTCAAGGTGTGCGGGCGCGGCGTGCTCGACATGATCGGCTTGACCGAGGACGGCGACATCGTCGACGCCTTCGACGACGAGGCCGAGAAGAAGATCATGACGGTCAAGGAAGCGGCCAATTGCATCGGCTGCGAAAGCTGCTCCAAGGTGTGCTCGAAGAGCTGTATCACCCATGCGCCGGTGGCGGCGTGAGTTTTCGCTGAGTGCCCCCTCCCTTCCCATGCTTCGCATGGGCCCCTTCCCTCCCCCGCCTACGGCGGTAGAGGGAGTTGATCGCAGAGCGGTTGCAGTCCCCTCTCCCGCGATAGCGGGGGAGGGTTAGGGAGGGGGCCTCACTTCTGCAAAGCCCCCACTCCCCTCAGTACGCATACTCCTTGAACACCGGATCGACGCTGCCGCCCCAGGGGCCGTTGAACTTCTCCAGAAGTTCGTCGGCCGGGCTGCGGCCGGTCTCCGCGATGACCTGCAGCGTGTCGAGGAAATGCGTCTCGTCGTCGCCCCAATTGTCGTTGCGGGCGCGGCGGGCCAGACCGTCGCGGGCGATCGCCAGCATCTCCAGCGCCACGTCACGCACCGTCCCATTGCGGAAGGTCGTGCGCAGGCCGGATCGCGGCACCTCGGCGCGCAGGTGCGCGCGTTCGGCGGTCGTCCAGTCCTTCACCAGATCCCACGCCGCATCCAGCGCGACCTGATCGTAGAGCAGCCCGACCCACAGGGCCGGCAGGGCGCACAGGCTGCGCCACGGGCCGCCATCGGCGCCGCGCATCTCCAGATACTTCTTCAGACGCGCTTCCGGGAAGGCCGTGGTGGTGTGGTCGGCCCAGTCGGTGATCAGCGGCAACTCACCCGGCAGCGCCGGCAGCTTGCCGTCGAGGAAATCGCGGAAGGACTGGCCGGCCGCGTCGATGTAGGTGCCGTCGCGGTAGACGAAGTACATCGGCGTGTCGAGCAGATAGTCGACATAGCGTTCGAAGCCGAAGCCGTCCTCGAACACGAAGGGGATGTCGCCGGTGCGGTCCGGGTCGGTGTCGGTCCAGATGTGGCTGCGGAAGCTCTGGAAGCCGTTCGGCTTGCCTTCCGTGAAGGGAGACATGGCGAACAGCGCGGTCGCGATCGGCTGGAGGGCCAGCGAGACGCGGAACTTCTTCACCATGTCGGCTTCGGACGCGAAGTCGAGGTTGACCTGCACGGTACAGGTCCGCGTCATCATGTCGAGGCCGAGCGAACCGACCTTCGGCATGTAGTCGCGCATGATCTTGTAACGGCCCTTGGGCATCCAGGGGATGTCGTCGCGCGTCCATTTCGGCTGGAAGCCCAGCCCCATCATGGCGATGCCCAGTTCGGCCCCGACCTCCTTCACCTGGCGCAGGTGGCGATGCACCTCGGCACAGGTCTGGTGCAGGGTCTCCAGCGGGGCGCCGGAAAGCTCGACCTGCCCGCCGGGCTCCAGCGTGATGTTGGCCATGTCCTGGACCAACGCGATGATGTTGCCCTTCTCCTCCACCGGCTGCCAGCCGAAGCGGGTCATGCGGGTCAGCAACTCGCGGATGCCATCCGGCCCGTCATAGGGCAGCGGCCGCAGGTCGGAGGTGCGGTAGGCGAATTTCTCGTGCTCGGTTCCGATGCGCCAGTCGGGCGCCGGCTTGCAGCCGGATTCGAGATAGGCCGCAAGCTGGCGGCGGTCGGTGATGGGTTCGCCGCGCGTGGTCGGGGGTGCGGACATGAAGTCTCTCGCGGGAAGTGGACGGAGGATCGGCCGGGTGATGGCCGGTTACGGGATCGGCGCGCGGAAAGGCGGACGCCGGTCGCTTCCCCCGGCAGTCCAGTCCCCGGCCAAGGACTGCCAGCAAGCCAGCGCCGCCACCACCGCCGTGTCGGCCCGCAGGATGCGCGGACCCAATCCCACCGGTACAACAAAGGGAAGTTTGACGAGTTCGTCAAGTTCCGACTGGTCGAAACCGCCCTCCGGCCCGATCAGCAGGGCTGCAGGTCCCGCAGGGGCGTCGCGCAGAACCTCGGCGATGGGGCGGGCGGAACCGGCCTCGGCACACAGATAGAGCCGGCGGTCGGCCGGCCAGCCGGCCAGCGCGCGGTCCAGCGGCAGAGCCTCCCCCATCTCCGGCACGCTCAGGCGCTCGCACTGTTCGGCCGCCTCGACCGCGTTGGCGCGCAGCCGGTCGATGTTGACGCGGTTGGGGTCGGTGCGGCGGGTGAAGACCGGCCAAAGCCGGGAAACCCCCATCTCGGTCGCCTTCTCGGCGACGAAATCGATGCGGCCCTTCTTCAGCGGGGCGAAGAGAAGCCAGAGGTCCGGGGTCGTATCCTGCTGCCGCCGCTGTTCCGCCACGGTCAGCGAGCACCAGCCCTTGCCGAAGCCGTCGATTACCGCCCGCCATTCGCCGTCGCGGCCGTTGAACACCGCGACGGAGTCGCCGCGGTCCAGCCGCAGGACATGACGCAGGAAATGGGCGCGCTCATGATCCAGCCCGACCGACTGGCTTTCGGCCAGCGGGCTGTCGACAAACAGGCGGGTCTTGATCGGGTCGGCCATGGTATTCGTCTCCGCGGGGCGGCGCCGACTATAGCCGGCCGCGGGCGTGCAAGTCAGCAGGTCAGAAGCCAGACATGCGGGTACGCGAGGCCGCTCAGGCTGCGGCTATCAGGGCGTCGATTTGGCGGCGCAGGTCGTTCGGCTGGACAGGCTTGTGCAGGATGCGGATCTGATCCGCCTTGGCCGCAGCCATCAGTTCGGCCCCGGTGTCGCCGGTCAGGATGATGGCGGGCACGGTGGCGCCGCAGGCCTCGCGCACCGCCCGCACGGCGGTGATGCCGGACCAGCCGTCGCGCAACCGATAATCGGACAGGATCACGTCCGGCGCCGGACAGCCGGGCAGCTTCGCCAGGACGGTTTCGACATCCTCCGCGGCAAGCACCTGATAGCCCCAGGTGTCCAGCATGATCTCCATCCCGGCCAAGATGATCGACTCGTCATCAATGACGACGGCGAAACGGTCCGGTTTCGTGCTCATGTCCATTTGAGATTGCAAGCCGCTGAGGTTTTGATAAAGAAACAGTATTGGCACGATTTTGGCGCGCGCAAGTCCTGGAACTGCAATTTTTCATAGCTTGAACCCGGCTGTTTGGTCGCATCGCTTCCGGACTTCACTCCGGTTCCAAGCGGTGCGCCGCACTTGCCGCACGGACGGCAGCCCGATACCTTCGCCATGATTGCTGTCCCGACATCTCCATAGCACAGCGGAAACACCGCCGTCATGCCCACTGCTTCCACCGGCCCGACTCTTCCCGACTCCGGTTTCACCGACATCCGTAGAGACGGCTGGGTCACCCGCCGGATTCCCGCCCGGCTGCGCCCTTATGTCACGCTGGCGCGTCTCGACCGCCCGATCGGGACATGGCTTCTGCTGTTCCCCTGCTGGTGGAGCGTGGCGCTGGCCATGCCGCAGCCCTTCCGGGACTGGCCGTCGCTGCTCTGGCTGATGGCGCTGTTCGCGATCGGCGCGGTGCTGATGCGCGGCGCCGGCTGCACCGTCAACGACATCCTGGACCGCAAGTTCGACGCGATGGTGGAGCGCACCCGCTCCCGCCCGATCCCGTCGGGGCAGGTGTCGGTGCGTCAGGCGCTGGCCTTCCTGGTGACCCAGCTTCTGGTGTCGCTGCTGATTCTGGTGCAGTTGGGAACGACCGCCATCGGTCTGGGCGTGCTGTCGCTGCTGCTGGTCTTCACCTATCCGCTGATGAAGCGGATCACATGGTGGCCGCAGGCCTTTCTTGGGCTGACCTTCAACTGGGGCGCGCTGATGGGCTGGGCGGCGGTGCAGAACGATGTCGGCTGGCCGGCGCTGGCGCTCTATGTGACGGGCATCGCCTGGACGCTGGGCTATGACACCATCTACGCCCATCAGGATAAGGAGGACGACGCCCGCATCGGCGTGAAGTCCACCGCGCTGCGCCTGGGCGACCAGAGCAAGATCTGGATCTACGGCTTCTACACTCTGACCTATGTCGGCATCGGCATCGCCGGTCGTCTGGCCGGGTTGGGCGGGCTGTTCCTGCCGGTGCTGTCGCTGGCCGCCCTGCAACTGGCCTGGCAGGTCGCGACATGGCGGCCGGACGATCAGGGCGACTGCCTGGACAAGTTCAAGTCCAACCGCTGGTTCGGCTGGCTGGTGCTGGCGGCGATCCTGGCGGGGAAGATTTAAGGGAGGGGTGGGGGCATCGAAGCCTGCACTCCCGCACAAACAAAAAGGGCGGAGCCAAGCCCCGCCCTTCCTGAAAACTCGAACAGACCCGGATCAGCGCCCATTGGTCTCGGCCAGCTGGGCGACGGAGTTGCCGGAGCCGGGCTTGCGGCCGGGGGCGACGGTGCGGCGGCTGCCGGGGGAGGATAGCTCGGCGACCGTGACCGGGGCGGCATGCGCGCTGGCCGGCTTGCGCGACGGCAGCACGGCGACGTCCATGCGCTGCGGCTTCTGCGGCGTGTGCGAGGCGACGGCCGTGGTCGGCAGGCTCTGCGGCTTGCGGCCGGGAACCGAGACGCTGAGATTCTTCTGCGGCTGCAGCGACGCTTCCAGCATGCGCGGGCCGGTGGCCTTGCTGCGGCCACGCGGGCTGCTGGCGAAGCCCTGATCCATGCCGCGGTCGCCGGCATCCAGCATCCGGCCACTGCGCGGCGCCTCTTCGCCTTCCGGCATGATGAAGCCATAGGCGGCATAGACGCGCAGGCCGAGCTGGTCGGTCGGCTCGTGCCAGACGCGGACGGACGACCAGTCGTTGTTGCGCGACACGTCAACCACCCGCATGCCGCGGCGCAGCCCGTCACCATCCAGCCAGCTGTGGTCGACCTCGATGGTGCGGCGGTCGATCACCGCGCTGACCAGCGAGACGTGGCCGCGGCGCATGTGGCCGGTGCGCTTGAAGACGAGGACGGAGCCGACGGCGGGGCGGTGTTCGCGGTCATATTGACCGGCGGCATGGTCCCACCAGGTCCAGGCGTCGCCGCGAATGGTGAAATCGGAGATGGAACGGACCGTGCGCACGCAATCGCCGTCTTGTGCGGCAGCCGTCGACACGGTAAGGGGGCTGAGCGCGATCAAAGCCGCAAACGAAAGGCCGATGGCGGTTCCCCTCTGCCGCATGACTCCCCCAATCCCTCTGTTTTCCCCTTGGCAGAACGGGTAACACGGGTTTGCAGCTGTGTCTACACCGTTTGAATTATGTAACATTCAAAAGCCATCGACCGCCCTCCCCCCAACAGCGGAGTCCCTTGGGAATCCTCGTATGAACAATGCATCCCCGCCAGATTTCGTCCGCGACAACACGGCGCTGACGACCACCCCGCTGCTGCCGGAAATCCAGCTTCATCTTGCCACCGAGGTCACGCCACTCTGGCAGGCGACCGAGGAGACCTTGGCCGCCACGAATTTGCCACCGCCATACTGGGCTTTCGCTTGGCCGGGCGGACAAGCTGTGGCACGGCTGTTGCTCGATCGGCCGGAGCTGGTGGCCGGCAAGTCCGTGCTCGATTTTGCCGCAGGGACCGGGCTGGTCGGCATCGCCGCGATGAAGGCCGGAGCGGCGCGGGTCCAGTCCTGCGACATCGACCGCTTCTCGCTCGCCGCCATCGCGCTGAACGCCGAGGCCAACGGGGTGGAGGTCAAGCCGGTCAGTGCCGATCTGGTCGGCCGCCCCCTGCCGGGCATCGACGTGGTGCTGGCCGGCGACGTCTGTTACGAGAAGCCGATGGCGGAGCGGGTGACGGCATGGCTGCGCGAGGTCGCCGCCACCGGCACGCTGGTGCTGCTGGGCGACCCCGGCCGCGCCTATGCCCCCGCCGGCGGGATCGAGAAGGTGGCGACCTACACCGTCCCGACCTCGCTGGAGCTGGAGGACCGGGAGGCGCGCGAAACGACGATCTGGCGCCTGCTTCCTAACGATTGAGGCGGGACACGGCCAGCCGCAGGTCGGCCAGGAAGGCCGGCTGTTCCACCAGCTGGCCGCGCAGCAGGTAGCTGGGGTGGAAGGTCGGCACCACCTCCACCCCGTCCAGCAGGCGGCAGGGCAGCACCTTGCCGCGCAATTGCAGGATGCCGTTCTCCCCGGTCAGCGCCCAGGTCGGAGTGCGGCCCAGCGCGACGATCACCGACGGGCGATACTCGGCCAGCGTGGCGCGCAGATGCTCGATCTCGCCGGCGAACTCGGCCAGCAGCCGGTCCGACGTGCCGAAGGCTCCCCAACTCTCGTCGATCTCCCGCCCCTCCTTGCGGGCGCGGGCGCGCGAGGAGAAGAAGTGACCGACCTTGTTGCCGGGCGGCTGGTAACGGAAAACGTTGGCGACGAGGCATTCCGCCCGCTCGATGCCGACGGCGGCCAGCGACTCGTCCAGCAGCTTGCCGCTGCGGCCGACGAAGGGGGTGCCCTGCCGCGCCTCCTCCGCCCCCGGCGCCTCGCCGACGATGGCGAGCCGCGGCCCGTCCACCGGCTTGGTCGGGTACTGGTAGTCGGCGAAGGGCATGTCGGTGCGCAGGTCAGTCATCGGATCGCTTCCCAAATTCCCGGCAATGGGTGCAGTCGAGGAGCCGGGCTTGCCGAAGCATCGACCCGACCCCAAGCTTGTAGGCGGAGAGGTTCTAGCCCAGACCGTCCAGCCTACCAACAAGGGAGAGATCGGGATGACACCGCAAGCACCGACGACGCAGGAACTGGCGGGCAAGACCTGCGAGCCCTGCCGCGGCGGGATACCGCCGATGGACCGGGCGATGGCCGCCTCCTATCTGGTGCAGGTGCCGGGCTGGGTCCTGAAGGAGGATCCCGACCGCATCGAACGCGACTTCAAATTTCCGGACTTCGCCCAGGCCCAGGCCTTCGCCGTTCAGGTCGGCAACCTCTGCGAAGCGGAAGGCCATCACGCCGAAATCCGCTACGGCTGGGGCCACTGCTCGGTCGCCTTCTGGACCCACAAGATCAGGGGGCTGCACGAGAACGACTTCGTGATGGCGGCGAAGGTCAATGGGCTGGCCGATGCGCCCTATGTGCCGGCATCGGTGGGGACTCCGCCGCCGCCTTATGTGCAGGGGGCGTGAGGGGGAAGCGTCTGTGCCCCCTCCCTTCCCACGCTTGGCAGCGTGGGCCCCTTCCCTCCCCCGCCTTCGGCGGTAGAGGGAGTGTAGCGCGGAGCGGCGGCAGTCCCCTCTCCCGCTGAAAGCGGGGGAGGGTTAGGGAGGGGGCAAAGTGCTGCCCCTACCCCCACAGTTCCGCGACCGGCGGCTGGACCACCGCGCCGTCATAGACCAGCCCCGGTTCGCGGTCGCGGGCCAGCAGCAGCGGGCCGTCCAGATCAACGTAACGCGCGCCCTGCCCCACCAGCATCGCCGGCGCCATGGCGAGCGAGGTCGCCACCATGCAGCCGACCATCACCTCGAAGCCCATGGCGTGGGCGGCGCGTGTCATCGCCAGCGCCTCGGTCAGGCCGCCGGTCTTGTCCAGCTTGACGTTCACCACCCGATAAAGCCCGCGCAGACGGTCAAGCGACTCCAGCCCATGGCAGGATTCATCGGCGCCGAGCGGCACCGGGCAATCGACTCCGCGCAACGCCTCGTCCTGGCCGGCAGGCAGCGGCTGTTCGATCATCTCCACACCCAGCCCGGCGAGAACCGGGGCGAACTGGTGGAGCTGGTCCAGCGTCCAACCCTCGTTGGCATCGACCACCAGCCGGGCGGACGGTGCGGCAGCGCGGACGGCGCGGACGCGGTCGAGGTCGCCTTCCCCCGTCAGCTTCATCTTCAGCAACGGATGGCGCGGCGCCCGGTCGCGGGCAGCGGCGGCCATCGCCTCGGGTTCGTCCACGCTCAGCGTGTAGCAGGTGACCAGCGGCCCCGGTGGTTCGGCCAGCCCGGCGAGCTTCCAGGCCGGCACGCCGCTGCGCTTGGCCTCCAGGTCCCACAGGGCGCAGTCCAGCGCGTTGCGGGCAGCCCCCGGCGGCATCTGCCGGGCCAGCGAGTCGCGGTCCAGACCGCCGGCCACCGCGTCGGCCATCGCCTCCAGCGCGGCGACGACCCCGTCGACGCTTTCGCCATAGCGGGCATAAGGCACGCATTCGCCACGGCCGCGGTGGGGGCCGTCGGTCACCTCCGCCACCACCACCGCGGCTTCGGTCTTGGCCCCGCGCGAGATGCGGAAGGCGCCGCGGATCGGGAAGGTTTCCCGACGGACGGTCAGTTGCTGGGCGGACATGATCGCGAACCCCGAAACGGAACAGGGCCGGGAGTGTATCCCGGCCCCGTCCCCGAAGGCGATACTCAAGTCGGCAGGATCACCGGTCCTGAATGATGACGCCGTACCAGCCAAGGCCCTTGTAGGTCTCGTAGCCGGGGGTCAGGGCATAGCCGACGATGCGGTTCTTGTCGTCGATGTAGTGGCCCATGGTAGAGGCACTGCGGCGCAGCGGCACCGTCTCGGTCAGCAGGCCGCGGCCGTCGGACGAGGCGATCACCCGGTGGCGGGCGTCGAGCAGCAGGCAGCGCGACTTCTCCCGCTCCCCGGCTTCCAGCCGCACGCCCTCGACCACCGCGGCGGCCTGGGGCTCCCAGTCGAAGAAGATGCCGAGCACGCCGATGGCGTCACCGTCCGCCTCGCCATCGCGGCGGATGGCGGTGGCATAGGTGGCGACGACGCGGTCGTCCAGGCTGCGGTTGCGGGCGACGTCGCCGACGGTGAACTCGCCGCCGTTGCGGGTGGCCAGCGCCTGCCGGAACCACGGCTCGTCCGACACGTTGGCGCCGCGCGCGCCGGGATAGCGGTCCGGCCGGCCGTTGGCGATGACGGTGCCGCTGCGGTCGGCGATCCACAGGTCGAGATAGACGGTGTAGGATTCCAGGATCACACCCAGCCGGCGCGAGGCATAGCGGCGCGCCTCCTCCGTCGGATCGGCGGCGCAATCGACCACCGCGCTGTCGGTGGCCCACCAGCGCACGTCGCAGGACCGCTCATACAGATTGCGGTCGATGATTTCGATCATGTTGAGCGACAGGTCGGCCAGCCGCTTGCCGTGCATCTCCTGCACCATGGCGCTGCCGGTGGTGGTCAGATGGTCGACGCGGGCGACGATCTCCGACCGCAGCTCCTTGGTGATGCTGTTGACCTGGGTCGAGATCTCCGACACCTCGTTGGCGACGACGGCGAAGCCGCGCCCGGCGTCGCCGGCCCGCGCCGCCTCGATCAGGGCGTTCATGGCCAACATCTTGGTGCGCCGGGTGATGTCCTCGATCAAGGACACCTTCTTCGAGGCAACATCCAGCACGCCCCGCGACAGCTCGAACAGATCGGTGCCCGCCATGCTCATCGTCTTGTCCCCCGTCATGACCGTCCCTGCATCCTCCAAATCAAAAGCCGTGCCAACGGTCGCCGGCGCCCCGTGACCGGCCCGCCCTGCCGGCTTCCGCGGCGCCTGGCCGAGGATGACAGGGAGCCATCCGGCATTTCGGGGGAGTTGTACGGTTAAGCTGCTGAAACAGCGGGCATACTGGCGCCGGGTTGCTCAACAGGTTGCGAACTTGCCATCTGCGCGGCATCCATGTTGCGGACACGTAACACGGATTCTCCGCAAATTCGTAATAAAAAATCTTATTTGAACGGCAACACGCCAGATCAATGCCGCATTGCAAAATCCCATGCATATGCTGTGCACATTCGCCGGGCAGTTGATGCGGAGCGCACCACTGCACCGCGGAAAATGCCCGGCGGAAAAGCGATCAGGCCACGCGGTGCATTTCGTCCAGGAAACGCTGGACCTCGCGGGTCAAGCGGTCGGCCTCGGCAGCCATGCGTTCGGACGCGGCGAACACCTCGTGCGCGGTGCCGCTGGTGCGGCCGGCGGCGTCGGTGACGTCGCGGATGTCGTCGGACACCGCACGGGTGCCGGCGGCGGCCTGTTCCATGTTGACGACGATCTCGCGCACGGCGGAGCCCTGCTGCTCGATCCCGGCGCTGATGCCGGAAGCGATCTGGTTGATCGACTGGATGGTGCGGCCGATGCCGACGATGGCGCCCACCGCCTCCTCGGTTGAAGATTGGATGCCGGCGATCTGGGCGGCGATGTCGCCGGTGGCCTTGGCGGTCTGATCGGCCAGCCGCTTCACCTCCTGCGCCACGACGGCGAACCCCTTCCCCGCCTCGCCGGCACGGGCCGCCTCGATGGTGGCGTTCAGCGCCAGAAGATTGGTCTGGCTGGCAATGTCGTTGATGAGGGTGATGACGTCGCCCACCGTCCGCGCCGCGCCGGACAGGTTGCCGACCAGCGCGTTGGAGCGCTCGGCCTCGCCCGCCGCGTTTTCCGCGACCTGGGCGACCTCGCCGATCTGGCGCGCGATCTCGGCGATGGAGGCGGACAGCTCCTCCGTCGCGGCGGCGACGCTGCCGACATTGCTGCCGGTCTGGGCGGCGGAGGCCGCGACCGACGACGCCTTGCCGGTGGCCTGTGTCGCGTCCGTCTCCATGGTGCGGGCGGAGACCTCCAGCTGGTGGGCGGTGTCGGCCACCTCGCTGCACACGCTCTGGATCTGGCCTTCGAAGCGCTGGGTCACGCCGGCGAAGCCCGCCACCTTCTGCGAGATGCTTTCCGTCGCCGCGTTGATGGTGCGGCTGGCGTGCAGGAAGCCGCCCTGCATGCCGCGCAAAACGATCCGGCGGAAATATTTATGTTCCGACACCGCGTGCATGGACGCGGTCGCCTCGCGCACGAAGGCGTCGGTGCGGTCGATGGCGTCGTTGGTGGCGTGCATCAGCTCGCCCAGCGCCCCGCCCTCGCGGATGCCGATCACCCGCGCCTCGAAATCGCCGGCAGAGACCGCACGGTTCACCCGGGTCAGCTGGTCCACCACCGCACAGGCGCGGCGCAGGAAATGCAGCGCCCCGCCGATCGCCGCCAGCCCGGCCACGGCCAGCCCCGCGCGCAGGGCGATGCCGCCGATCCCCAGAAGGTCGACCGTCAGCACCGCCGCCAGCGCCACCCCGCCCAGCATCGCCAAGCCGCCGGCCCGCGTCAGCGACGACGCCATGGGGGAGGACGCCTTGTGGGAGGACGACTTAGAGGGAGAAGACGAATTCGTCATACCCGATCCCCTTCTCCGCCAGCAGGGCGAGGACGGCGGCGAATCCCGCCTCCATCCCCTTCTTGCGGTCGGCATGGCTGTTCTCGATGTCCAGAAGCTGGCGGTAGAGCGGGATCACCTTGTCCAGCGCCGACCGTTCCGGCACCCGGCGGGAGGAGTGATAGCCGATCACCCGCCCTTCGGCGTCGAAGCTGGGCGTGACATGGGCGAAGACCCAGTAATGGTCGCCGTTGCGGGCGCGGTTCACCACATAGGCGAAGATTTCCTTCTCCGCCGCCAGCGTGTCCCACAGCAGCTTGAAGACGCAGCGCGGCATGTCGGGATGGCGGACGATGGAATGGGGGGCGCCCATCAGGTCGGCCTCCTCATAGCCGGCGACCTGCTGGAACACCCGATTCGCGTAGGTGATCCGCCCCTTCAGATCGGTCTTGGAAACGATGACTTCATCCGGGTCGAAGAAGCGTTCCACCCCCGTCAGGGGGACGTCGCGTCGTGCCATGTGCCTTCCGGTCTCCCGCTTCCCAGACCCGCCCAGACCCGTGCGGTCCCACCTGCGCTAAATCACGGCGAGAATCGGGCGGCAGGAACGGATTATTTCCGGATCGACATGCCACGCGATGCCCCGCACCGCGGGCGCCGTAACGAAAAGCATTTTAATGTGACGGAAGCTATCAGGAAAGACCCTACCCATTGCGGTGCCGAAATATTTGGGTGGCCATCATCCAGTCGGATGAAATCCGCCTACTCCGGCGGATAGGGAATGGTCAGCAGCCGGCCGGCCGGCGGATCGTCCACCGTGACCACCGTGCCGTCGGGCCAGCGCACCTCGACCTGCTCCACCTCATGCAGCGCGCCCAGCCCGAAATGCGCCACCGGCTCGCCCTGGCAGAGATAGCCGGACCCGGCGTTGACGATCCGGCGCTGCCGGCGTCCGCCCGCGATCAGGCTGACGACGGCGCCGCGCGCCGGCGCACCGTAGGGGGTCAGCGGCTGCACGCGCAGCCATCCATTGTGCGAGGCGGCCGGACGGTAGATGGACAGCGGCTGCGCCACGGCATCCGGTCCGTCATGGGCGGTGCCATGCGCCAGCACCAACTCCAGCCGGCCGTCGCCGTCGATGTCGGCCGCGACCGCGCCGGTGCCCAGCCCCTTCGGCTCCGCCGCGTCGCCCAACTCCAGCTCCTGCCACTGGTCGTTGCGCCAACCGAACAGGCGGTTGGGCTCGCCGTGGGCGTGGAAGAACAGCTCCTCATAGCCGTCATTGTCGAAATCGGCGGCGACAACGGTGAAGATGCGGCCGGGCATCGACAGATCGGCACCGGCCGATTCGATAAAGGCGCCGCCCATGCGCTGGTGGAACAGGCGCTGCGCACCGTCCCAGGTGCCGACCACCAGATCGAACAGCCCGTCGCCATCGACATCCAGCGCCGCGACCGCGCGTCCGGACGGGCGCGAATCGGCGATGCCGCGCTCCTCGGCGATCTCCTCGAAATTGCCGTCGCCCAGGTTGCGGAACAGCTGGTTTGGACCGCCGTCGTTGACCGTCACCACATCCATATGGTCGGAGACGATCGGCAGGGTGACGACGCCGCGCGCCGCCCCGATGGAGTCCAGACCGGCCTCCTCCGCCCCATCCTCCAGCCGGCCGCGCCGGGTCAGCTCATAGAGGCGCAGCGGCCCGCCGTCGGTCGCCACCAGGAAGCCGTAGCGGCCATGTCCCCAGCGATCGAGCGCCGCCACCGCGCCGGCGGCGGTGTGGTTGGCCGCCCCGGCATTCTCCGCCTGGGCGAACAGATCGAGCCAATGCTTGCCGAAACAGGCGAAGAGCCGGTCGGCCATGTCCTTGGCACCGGTGACGCGGTCGCAATTGACGACGTAAAGCTCCTCTCGCCCGTCGCCGTCGATGTCGGCGGCAGCCAGCCCCAGGGCGGGACTGGAGGGATCGGCGATCAGCGGGGTGGCGATATCGACCAGACGGCCGTCGACCCATTTCAGGACGAGGTTGGCGGTGCGGTAGCCGGCCACGACCAGCTCGAAGGCGCCGTCGCCGTCGATGTCCGTGACCGCAATCCCGTTCGACGGCCGCGGCGGGTTCTCGGCGAGCAGCGACGAGCAATCGAGGAACATATGCACCCTCTTGTCCCGTGGTCGGTCCGCCCTCGCCGCCCGCAACAGGCCTTTGGAGCCATTGGGCTTTCGAGCGGTGTATCCCTGTTGATACCCCGTCCCCGCCCGGCCGTAAACCCGGACGGAGGATCAGGGACGGCCTATGCCCGATGCCGCAGCCCGGATCCAGGCCGGGCGGCCGTTTCCCCGGAAAGCAAAATCCCCCCGGCGCGGTGACGCCGGAGGGATTTCGCCAGAAGGATTTCGCCAGAAGAATTTCGAACGGTCGAACGACGGGGTCGTTCAGATCCGCTTCTTCGCACCGGAGTTGCCGGCCGCACGCTTGCCCGCGGCATCGTCATTACCTGCCGGCTTTTCCGTCGCCTTTGCCGCCGCCGCGGCCTTGGCCTGCTCGCGCGCCGGCAGTTCGATGTTGACCTCCAGCGTCGAGCAGTCGCCGCCGCGGTCGAGCTTCACCTCGACCTTGTTCTCGTCGATGTTGACGTATTTGGCGATGACCGCCAGCAGCTCCTGCTGGAGCATCGGCAGATAGTCGGGTCCGCTGCGCCCGGCGCGCTCGTGCGCCATGACGATCTGCAGACGCTCCTTGGCCTGGACGGCCGACGCGCGCGGGGCCGCGCGGAAGAAGTTGAAAATGCTCATGCGCTCCTCCGCAGGAGCCGGCTGAACAGGCCCTTCTTCTGGGGGGTGACGAAGCGATGCTCGATGTCCTCGCCCAGGAAGCGGCCGACCGCATCCGAATAGGCCAGACCGGCGTTGGAGACCTCGTCCAGGATCACCGGCATGCCGACGTTGGAGGCACGCAGCACCGCCTGGCTTTCCGGAATGACGCCGAGCAGCGGGATCGCCAGGATCTCCAGCACGTCGTCGACCTTCAGCATCTCGCCCCGCTCGACGCGCTCCGGGTCGTAACGGGTCAGCAGCAGCTGCTGCGTCACCGGCTCCAGCCCCTGCTCCGCCCGGCGGGAACGCGAGTTCAACACGCCCAGGATGCGGTCGCTGTCGCGCACCGACGAGACTTCCGGGTTGGTGACGATGATCGCGTGGTCGGCGAAATAGAGCGACATCAGGGCGCCGCGTTCGATACCGGCCGGGCTGTCGCACAGGATGTAGTCGAATTCCTTCGACAGCTCGTTCAGCACCTTCTCCACGCCCTCGCGGGTCAGCGCGTCCTTGTCGCGCGTCTGCGAGGTCGGGAGGATGTACAGGTTCTCGATCCGCTTGTCCTTGATCAGCGCCTGGTTCAGCTTCGCTTCGCCATTGATGACGTTGATGAAGTCGAAGACCACCCGGCGCTCGCAACCCATCACCAGATCAAGGTTGCGCAGGCCAACGTCGAAATCGATGACGACCGTCTTGAAGCCGCGAAGCGCCAGCCCGGTCGCAAAGGCCGCGGACGAGGTCGTCTTGCCGACACCGCCCTTGCCGGAGGTCATGACGATGATCTTGCTCAACGGAGCCTCTCCCATAATCCCAAAGTTGCCGTCACCGATACCAAACACCGTCCGAAGATTGTCGCCTTCGGACAAGATTCCGTCGCTTCAACTCTCAGGCGGTCTTCAGCAGGTCCATGCTGAGGACGCCGTCGCGCAGGAAAACCTGCACGGCTTTCTTGTAAAAGTCACTGCCGATGTCTTCGCTGACACGATAATTGCCTGCGACCGATAGCACCTCCGCCTCCAGGCTGTGGCAGAAGATGCGGGCGTTGCTGTCGCCGGAGAAGCCGGCCAGCGCCCGGCCGCGCAGCGCGCCGTAGACATGGATGTTTCCGTCGGCCAGCAGCTCCGCCCCCGGAGAGACGGAGCTGGTGACGATCAGGTCGGTCTTCTCGGCATAGACCCGCATGCCGGAGCGCACCGGCTCGGTCACCACCACGGTCGGGCGATGAACGACCTCGATCAGCACCTGCGGCGCCGGGATCGGGGTCTGCTGATCCTGCTGCCGCGGGTCGGGGGCCTTCACCACCTCTTCCAGCTTGGCGGCGCGGCCCGACGGCATCGGCGTCAGCCCGACCGTCATCGCCGCCTCGCGGACCGGCTGCGGCCCGCCCTGGAAGCCGACCGGCAGCAGTTGCAGCGCCTGCACCTGGGCCACGAAGGCGCCGAGATCGAAGACGATGTTCTCCGGCAGGTCGTCGAAATCCAGCACGACCGGCGCATTGCGGAAGAAGTTGGGTGCCTGCCGCACCTTGACGTTCAGCTGGGTGAAGAAATCCGGCGATGTCGGGGCGAAAACCTTCAGCACCATCATGGTGAAGGAGTTGCCCCGCAACTGGAACGGCGCATCCCGTTCGGCGACCTGACTGGCGCTGCTCACCGTAGCCTTCCCGTTCGTTCCTGCCGCCCCGTGCCGTGCTTCCGGTTCACTCATGCGCCCGGAACCGCCCCGGAACCGCCGTTGCGCAGCCCCGGCATCGAGCCAGCCAATCAGCGCCTTCTAGCCGTCCACACCGGTCGGATTCAAGAGTTTCCCCGTCCGCCGGGGTGACAATCGAAAGCCGCGCCGCCGCCTGCCGCCCTTGAGCGAACGCCAGGCAAACACCCACCCTCCCCGGCCACCGCCGGATGCGGCGACCTGGGATCGCAGCCCGCCACCGCGGTGGACAGGTCAGGGTTGCAACATGACTTTCGATTTCCCCCGTGTTCGACCATAGTAATGAAAGCCCACGACAGCGGCAAAGCCTTTCGGCCGCCTCCGCCGGAAGGCTATCCCGCGGCCGGTCCGGCTCGGCGGAAAGGGTTACCAACCCCGCCCTGGCAGCTTTCCTGCGGCACCCACACCACATCTGGTATGAATATTTTGCGTCGGCCGCAATTTTGCCTGACGCCGCGCGTTATGACCGGTACAGTCAGGTTGCGTGGCTTTCAACGACGACGAGGTTCTCTTGCACCTTGTTTCGCCCATAGAGCACCTCCCCCGTCGGCCCGCACCGGCATGTCCGGACCCGGCACGGCAACCGGCCGCAGTGCCCGGCGAAGCACTCATCACCGCGCATCCATGCGACCGATCGAGCCTCCCCCCTGCGGGAGGCTTTTTTGTGTCCAAATCCGGCGCCACCCCCACCATTCGAGGAGATGCGACATGGCCAAGCGTTCGAGCAAAGGCATCGCCGCGGCGGGCGACTCCACCGTCCACCCGCTTTTCCCCGGTATGAACGCCCCCGCCGCCTTCGGCTGGGATCCGCTCGGTGGGAGCGAGGATCGCCGCGACCAGAGCTATCTCCGCAAGGTGAAGCCGCAGAACCCCAACCAGAAGCTTCTGATGGACGCCATCAAGACGCACAATCTGGTGGTGGCGCTTGGGCCGGCCGGCACCGGCAAGACCTACATCGCCATCTCGTCGGCGGTGGAGGCGCTGGAATCGGGCAGCGTCGACCGCATCGTCCTGTCCCGCCCGGCCATCGAGGCGGGCGAGAGCATCGGTTACCTGCCCGGCGACATGCATGAGAAGATGGCGCCCTTCCTGCGCCCGCTCTACGACGCGCTGACGGACCGGCTGGGGTCCAAGCGGCTGCGCACGATGATGGCCGACGGCACCATCGAGATCGCCCCGGTCGGCTTCATGCGCGGCCGCACCCTGAACAACGCCTTCGTGGTGATCGACGAGGCTCAGAACTGCACCTATGCCCAGATCAAGATGCTGCTGACCCGGCTGGGCTGGCATTCCACCATGGTGCTGACCGGCGATCCCGACCAGACCGACCTGCTGGACAATCTGTCCGGATTGGCCGACATCGCCCGCCGGCTGGAGGCGGTGGAGGGAATCGCCGTCGCCCGTCTGACGGAGAAGGACATCGTCCGGCACCCGCTGGTCGCCAGCATGCTGACGGTGCTCTGACGGCACTTCGTCGTCTCTTGGTTGTGCGGGAGGCGCGTTCGCATTGCCTCCCGCACAATACGACCGTCCCTTTCGCGAGGCACACCCAACTATGGTTGCAATTATGACATTCCGTTGAACGTAACGTAAGATACGCAAACAATTCCGCTTGACGACCCGCTCTCATCCGGCAAAAGTCCCCAAAATTTTAGGGACATCGCCGTCTCGTTGCCGGAGGGGGTTGCCGCTGTGACCGTTGCCTTGTTCGAACGCATCAGCATCAAGGGCAAGATCGCACTGATCCTGGCCGCGGCCTGCCTTGGGCTGATCCTGGTGGCCGTGGTCAGCCTGATCGGCCTGCGCGCGGAGATGATGGCCGATCGCCAGGACAAGACCCGCAACGTCGTCGAGGTCGCCCACAGCCTGATCGCCCATTTCGAGGCGCAGGAGCGCGCCGGCACCCTCCCCCGCGCCGAGGCGCAGGACAAGGCCAAGACCGCGCTGAAGGCCCTGCGCCACGATGGCGACGAGTATTTCTTCATCACCGACCTCGCCCCGCGCATGATCATGCATCCGATCAAGCCGGAGCTGGACGGCACCGACGTGTCGCGCAACGCCGATCCCAACGGCAAGCTGCTGTTCCAGGAGTTCGTCCGGGTGGTGAAGGCCGACGGCGCCGGCTTCGTCGACTATCTCTGGCCCAAGCCGGGATCGGCGCAGCCGGTGGCGAAGCTGTCCTACGTGAAGGGTTTCGCCCCCTGGGGCTGGCTGATCGGGTCCGGCATCTACATCGACGACGTCGACGTCGCCTTCCGTCAGGCCGCGCTGCGGCTGGCCGGCACCGGACTGCTGATCGCGCTGGCGGCGGTGCTGCTGGCGCTGCTGGTCAGCCGGGCCATCGTCCGGCCGCTGGACGGGCTGGGCCGCGTCATGCAGGACCTGGCCGGCGGCAACAGCGGGATCGCGGTGCCCGGCCTGAAACGCGGCGACGAGATCGGCGCCATGGCCCGCACGGTCGAAATCTTCCGCGTCCAGCAGATCGACCTCGCCGGCCATTGGGAGCGGCAGAAGATCGAGCATCGCGTGACCGAACAGCGCGCCCAGGCGTTGAAACGGCTGACCGACCGCTTCGACGCCACCATCGCCGAGACGATCCGCACCGTCGGCAGCGCCGTCGGCACGCTGGAGACCACCGCCCGCGCCCTGTCCGCCACCGCCGACCGCAACCGGCGCGAGGCGACCTCCGTCGCCAGCGCCTCGCAGCAGGCCTCCAGCAGCGTGCAGACCGTCGCTTCGGCGGCGGAGCAGCTGACCGGCTCCATCGCCGTGATCGGCGAGCAGGTGGTGACGTCCTCGGCCATCTCCACCCAGGCGGTGGAGGCGTCGCAGAAGGCGGGCGAGCGGATCGACGGGCTGGGCCAGGCCGCCCAGAAGATCGGCGAGGTGGCCGACCTGATCGCCGGCATCGCCGGGCAGACCAACCTGCTGGCGCTGAACGCCACCATCGAGGCGGCGCGCGCCGGCGAGATGGGCAAGGGCTTCGCCGTGGTCGCCGGCGAGGTGAAGACGCTGGCCAACCAGACCGCCAAGGCCACCGAGGAGATTGCCCGCCATATCGCCGACGTGCAGGAGGCGACGCGTGCCGCCGTCGCCGCCATCCGCGAGATCGGCACCATCGTCGCCCGCAGCGACGAGATCGGCACCTCGATCGCCACCGCCGTTCAGCAGCAGGGCGCCGCCACCGGCGAAATCGCCCGCAGCGCCGGCGAGGCGGCGGAGGGCACGCGGCAGGTCTCCACCAGCATCGACGCGGTGTCCGGCGCAGCCCTGGAGACCGAACGGTCGGCCGACGCCCTGCTGGAAGCCGCCGGCGGTCTGTCGCAGCAGGCACAGGGGCTGCGTGGCATGGTCGATGCCTTCCTGGTCAATGTCGGGGCGATCAACTCCGCGCCGCTCACCGCCCTGCATGATGCGCCGTCGGAAGGGTCGGAGCTGTTCATGCCCTGGACCGACAGCCTTGCGGTGGGTGAGGAGGTGATTGACACCGACCACATGATTCTGATCGCCCTGATGAACGAGGCGGCCTCTCCCGCCCAGCAGGCCAAGGCCGGGCCGAAGGGGCGGGAGGGCGGCAACCGCCGGGCATTGGGCGAGGCCGTCGGCCGGCTGCTGGCCTACACCGTCCTGCATTTCGAGCAGGAGGAGCGGCTGATGGACCAGTGCGGCTACCCCGACATCACCGCCCACAAGGCTCAGCACGAGGCCTTGCGCACCCGTGCCGGCGAATTGCGCCGCCGTCTGGACGCCGGCGACTCCGTGGCGGACGAACTGCTGGCGCTGCTGCGCGAATGGCTGTTCGAGCATATCCAGCGCGCCGACAAGCGGATCGGCGAGCATCTGGCGGCAACGGGCCGCAACATGGAGGCGAAGGCGGCCTGACCGGAGCGTCGGCTAGGCGATGGCGCCGCACCCCCTTGACCTCGGCTGCGGACGGCCCCATTCCTGACGGACCATGAAGACACGAATCCTGCGCATCGCCGCCGCCTCCGTCCTCGCCATCGCCGTATCCGCCGGGATCGCCTGGTGGCAGGTGCGCAACGCCGCCACCACGGTGGAAAGCGGAACGAAGTCCGCCGTGCCGATCGGCGGTCCCTTCACGCTGACCGATCACACCGGCAAGTCGGTCACCGACGCCGACTTTCGCGGCAAGTATATGCTGATCTATTTCGGCTATACCTATTGCCCGGATGTCTGCCCGACCGAACTTGGGGTGATGACCCAGGCGCTCGACCAACTGGGGCCGAAATCGGAGCAGGTCCAGCCGATTTTCATCACGATCGACCCGGACCGCGACACTGTGGCGCACATGAAGGACTATGTGAGCCTGTTCCACCCCCGGCTGGTCGGCCTGACCGGCACGCCGGAGCAGGTGCGGGAGGCGGCGCGCGCCTATCGCGTCTATTATGCCAAAGCACCGCAAAAGGATGGAAAAGCCGACGACTACCTGATGGATCACTCCAGCTTTATTTACCTGATGGGGCCGGACGGTAAGTTCGTCGGGGTGTATCCCGGCGGCACCACCGCCGACAAGATCGTGCAGGATCTGTCGTCCCGCATCGCGGGCTGAATCAAGCGGACCGGGGGCGGACCGGCCCCGGACCGGGTGAAAAGCGGCAAAAAAACCCTGAAAAGCGGTCATACCACCGGGTTTTTTCGCATGCTGGAGCGGGACATCGCGCCGCACCGCGGCAAAATCCGCGAGTTTTCGGCCCTTTTCCTTATCTTTCAAAGACTTACACCACAGGTTTTGCGACTTGACAGGGTAACGCCCCGCCCGTATGGTCTCGCCGCTTTCGCATGGCTGCGAGCCAAGAGTGATTGAGAGGCGGAATGAACAACAAATCGCCCCCCGATCCCTTGGATGACCTCGAAGCCCGGTTGCGTAAGGCGCGTGAGGGACAACGCGGCTGGTCGGGCGGACCCGGTAGCAAATACCACCGTCCGCCGCAGGGCGCTCTCGCCACCGCCTGGCGCATCGGGACTGAACTGGTTGCGGCCATGATCGTCGGCGTCGGCGGCGGGCTTCTGCTCGATCGCTGGCTCGGCACCGCGCCCTGGGGACTGATCGTCATGTTCTTCCTGGGGGCTGCGGCGGGAGTCCTGAACGTCTACCGGGCCGTCACCGGCTTCGGCATCGCCGCCGGCTACCGCCGGCCCACTGGGGACGACAACGAGCGCCAAGACGGCGACGCACACTGAGCGAGGACGACCTTGGATCCGCTGCACCAGTTCCAAATCAACCCGTTGTTCCAGATCGTGCTCGGCGGCTACGACGTGTCCTTCACGAACTCGGCCTTCTTCATGGTCGTGGCCGTGGCGGCGATCTACGCCCTGCTGGTCATGGGCGTGGCGAACAAGTCGATGGTTCCGGGCCGCCTGCAGTCGCTGGCCGAGATGTTCTACGAGTTCGTCGCGAACCTGGTGCGCGACAACGCCGGCCACGACGCCCGCCCCTATTTCCCGTTCGTGTTCTCGATCTTCATGTTCGTGCTGATCGGCAACATGATCGGCATGATCCCGTACACCTTCACCTTCACCAGCCACATCATCGTGACGTTTGCGCTGGCGGCGACGGTGTTCGTGTTCGTGACCATCCTGGCCCTGATGAAGCACGGCCTGCACTTCTTCTCCTTCTTCATGCCGCATGGCGCTCCGATCGCGCTCGCCCCGATCCTCATCCCGATCGAGGTGATCTCCTACGTGATGCGCCCCGTCAGCCTCTCGATCCGACTTTTCGCCAACATGATGGCGGGTCACACGATGCTGAAGGTCTTTGCCGGCTTCACGGTCATGATGATCAGCGGCATGGGCGCGCTGGGCTTCGTCACCGGCCTCGTTCCGCTGGCGATCAACGTCGCCCTGACCGGCTTCGAGTTCCTGGTGGCTTTCCTGCAAGCCTACGTCTTCTCGATCCTGACCTGCCTGTACATCCGCGACGCCCTGGAGCTGCACTAAGCCGCTCCCGGCGCTGGCCGGACCCTGAGTTCACCAAACAGTTCCAACAAGTTCACCCTTACCTAGAGGAAGAGAGTACTATGGATCCTCAAGCCGCCAAGTTCATCGGTGCCGGTCTTGCCGTTATCGCCCTCGCCGGTGTCGGCCTGGGTATCGGCAACATCTTCTCGACGCTGATCGGCTCGATCGCCCGCAACCCGGCCGTCCAGCCGAAGGTCTTCCCGATCGGCATTCTGGGCTTCGCGCTGACGGAAGCCGTCGCGCTGTTCGCCCTGCTGATCGCCTTCCTGATCCTGTTCGCCTAAGGCCAGAGCGGCTTTTTAAAAAAACAGCTCTGACGCGGCGCCGGGCTTCCTGATCGGAGTTTCGGCGCCGCTCCTTTGCCTAGGGGGACCGATCATGCCGAACCTGTTGGCCAAAGGCCGGCTGGCCCGCTGGTCGGGAGTGGCGGGCGTTTCGCTCGCTACCCTCACCACGATGGCCGGCACCGTCCTGGCGGCCGCGGCGGAGCACGCTCCGGACGCGGCGCACGGCGGCGAGCACGCTTCCGGCGGCCTGCCGCAGCTCAATCCCGCCAATTTCCCGACCCAGATCTTCTGGCTGGCTCTGACCTTCGGCGTTCTCTACTACCTCATGTCCAAGAAGGCGCTCCCGCGCGTGGCTGAGGTTCTGGAAGCGCGGCAGGAGCGCATCTCGCGCGATCTCGCCAAGGCCGCCCAGCTGAAGGAAGAGGCCGAGGCCATCCTGGCCCAGGTCGAGAAGTCCCTCGCCGGCGCCCGCAGCCAGGCCCAAGGCGTCATCGCCGAGGCCAGCGCCGAGATCGAGGCGAACAACCAGGCCCGTCAGGCCCAGCTGAACGCCGACATCTCCGAACGCCTGCGCAATGCCGAAGCCTCCATCGCCGCGGCGAAGGAACAGGCTCTGGCCAACATCCGCGCCGAGTCGACCGGCATCGTCCGCGACATCACCGGCCGTCTGGCCGGCGTCGAGGTCGATCAGGCCCAGGCGGATGCCGCCGTCGCGGCCGTGCTTGAGGAGCGCCGGGGATGAACGCACCTGAATTTTGGGTCTTCGTCGCCTTCGTCATCTTCGTGGCCCTGGTCTGGAAGAAGGCGTCGGCCGCCATTGGCACCATGCTCGATGGCCGTGCCGAGCGCATCCGCTCCGAACTGGACGAAGCCGAGCGTCTCCACAAGGACGCACAGGCCCTGCTGAACGGCTATCAGAGCCGTCTGGCCGACGCCCAGAAGGAAGCGGAGGCCGTTCTGGCCCATGCCCGCGAGGAAGCCGCCCGCCTGCGCAGCCAGGCCGGCAGCGACCTCGAAGCGTCGCTGAAGCGTCGCGAGGCCCAGGCCATGGACCGCATCGCCCAGGCGGAAGCCGCGGCGCTGGCCGAGGTCCGCAACCTGACGGTCGACATCGCCATCGGCGCCAGCAAGCGCGTCCTGTCCGGCGGCCTGCCCGCCGCCCAGGCCAACAAGCTGATCGAGCAGTCGATCGGCGAGTTGCCGAAGCATCTGCACTGATCGGTCCCCCGATCGGTCAACCGGGTTCCGCGGCAGCGATTGTTGCAGCGTGGACAACGGACTTTAGAAAAACCCCGGCCTATGCGCCGGGGTTTTTCTTTGCTCGAATGGAACGGTCGCCACTCCTCCTCTGCCCTCCCCTATCGCCCGGCCGGAGTTCCGTTCACCGATGTCCGATATCAACCCGCTTCCTGCCCCGCTCCCGTCCGTGTTCGTATCCCATGGCGCCCCCACGCTGATCCTGGAGACCAGCGCCGGACGCGACTTCCTGGCCGGGTTGGGCCGCAGGCTTGGACGCCCGAGCGCAATCCTCGCGGTTTCGGCCCATTGGACCACGCGTGTGCCGGCGGTCAGCGGAGCGACGGCGCCGGAGACCGTCCACGACTTCCATGGATTCCCAGATGCGCTCTACCGGATGCGCTACCCGGCACCGGGCGCACCGGCGCTGGCCGGGCGGGTGGCGGAGCTGACCGGAGCCGTCGTCGATCCGTCGCAGGGGCTGGATCACGGCGCCTGGGTCCCGCTGATGCTGATGTATCCTGACGCCGATATCCCGGTGGCGCAGCTGTCGGTGATGCCCGGCCGCAGCGCCGCCGACCACATCGCTCTCGGCCGGGCGCTCGCCCCGTTGCGGCGGGAGGGCGTTCTGATCCTCGCCAGCGGCGGCGCGGTGCACAACCTGCGGGAGTTCCGCTTCGGCGGCACGAGCGCCGCCCCCTGGGCGACCGGCTTCGCCGGATGGCTGGACAGGACGCTGGAGGCCGGCGATGCCGAAACGCTCGGCAATTGGCTCGACGCCAGTCCGGACGCCCGCCGCGCCCACCCGACGGACGAACATTTCCTGCCGCTGCCGGTGGCTCTCGGGGCCGCCGGGGCTCGGCCGAGGACCGAGCGGCTGCATGCCGGCTTCGAACATGGCAGCCTGGGCATGCACGCCTACGCGTTCTCCTCCAACGACACCGATGCCGCCTGATCTTTGGCGGTACTCCGTCGCACACTTGTCTGTTTGCCTGAGGGGATAGCCAAGCTACAATCCGCGCCGCGCGGCGACCGGCCGCTCATTGGTTGTGGCCGGTCGGACGCGGGAATCGTCAGGCACAGCGCGAGCGGGAGTCGGTGTGAAGCGGAACGGCATTCTGTCCCGGAGCGGCCGCCGGACCCGATTCCGCGACATGACCGTGTCGGCGCGGGTGGGCGCGGGCTTCGGCATCGCGCTTGGGCTGGTGGTCCTGCTGGCCCTGGTCGGACTCGGCTGGTTTTACGCGGTGTCACGCGACATCGGCGCCTTCTCCGGCCGTGCCGACCTGTCCCAGGTCGCGGCCGACGCAGACGTCAGCCTGCGCGACCTGGAGGTCGCGGTGCGCGACCATCTGACCTACGGCGACGACCAGAGCCTCCTCGACGCCTCCTGGCGGCACGACACGCTGCGCGAGCGGCTCGACGCGCTGGCCAAGGGCGTGGTGGAGACGGCGGACCGGCAGGGCGTCGACAAGGCCCGCGCCGCGCTGGAGGATTATTGGGCGGCGGTGCAGAAGCTGATCGCCCTGCGCGGCGACCGCAACGGCCAGATGACCGGCGTGCTGGAACCTCTGGTCGCCGAGACCCGCCAGAAGCTGAACCAGCTCAAGAATGCCGGCGGGGTCGATTCGACCGCGCTCGCCAGCGACGCCGCAATCGCCACCCTGCTGATGCAGGAGCATCTGACCCGCTATATCGACCGCCGCGATCCCCAGGATGCCGAGGCGATGCGCGCCCAACTGGCCGTCGCCCGCGACCGGCTGGCGGAGATGAACCGTTATTTGTGGGTGCCCGGCACCAAACAGGCCATCGACGAGGTGACCGCCCTGCTGGCGAAGGCCGGCGGCGTGCTGACGGCGATCGAAACCTCGGTGGTCGAGGAAGACAATCTGCGCGCCGAAGCGATGGCGGCCAACGCAGCCGGCATCGCCGCCAATCTGGGCGAGATCCGCCGCCGGGCAGAGGCCGGGACCCAGGCCTTGCGCGGCACGCTGGGCAATGGCTTGTCCGGCTACACCAACGTCGCGTTGTGGATCGGCGGCCTGATCCTGCTGGCCGGGCTGGTCGCGCTGTGGCTGGTCCAGCGCAGTGTCGCGGTTCCGGTGAGGACGATGGCGAACGCGGTGACGGCACTGGCCGCCGGCCGCACCGACGTCACCCTGCCGGCGCTGACCGGCCAGGACGAGATCGCCGCCATGGCCCGCGCGGTGGAAGCGCTGCGCGGCACCGCCGAGGATACCGACCGCGAGCGTCGCGAGGCGGAGGTCGAACACACCCGCCTGCTGCGCGAGAAGGCGATGGCCGAGGCCGCCAGCCGGGCCAAGAGCGACTTCCTGGTCAATATGGGCCACGAACTGCACGGCCCGCTGACCGAGATCGTCAATGCCAGCCAGACGCTGATGACCGACCTGCACCGGCTGGGTGTCGACGAGCTGGCCACCGATGTCGAGCATATCCAGTGGACCGGCGAGCAGCTGACGACCCTGGTCGACGCCATCCTGGATTACGCCAAGGTCGAGGCCGGGGCGATGGATGTCTGCCTGCAGGATTTCGACATCAACCGGTTGCTGACCGAGGCGCGCGAACGGTCGATGCCGGCCGCCGACCTCTACGGCAATGCGCTGGACCTGTCAGCGCCGGGCGGGCTCGGCCAGATGCATTCCGACTTCACCAAGGTGCGGCAGACCCTGCTGAACCTGCTGGACAATGCCTGCAAGTTCACCCAGGACGGCACCGTCACGTTGTCGGCGGAAAAGGTGGAGCGCGACGGCGCCCGCTGGTACCGCTTCACCGTCGCCGACACCGGCCGTGGCTTCCCCACCGCCCAGACCGGCCGGCTGTTCCAGCCCTTCGTCCAAGGCGCCGGCAACGGTGCGGTGGCGACCCGCGGCCAGGGCAAACCGCGCGGCGCCGGGCTGGGTCTGACGCTGGTCGGGCACTACACCGCCATGCTGGGCGGCGACATCGAGGTGGCGAGCGAACCCGGCCAGGGCACCCGCATCACCATCGCCCTGCCCGCCGTCTATGAACCGCCGGCGGAAGAGCGTCCGCTGCAGGTGGAAGCGGTCGGCAACGCCAAGCCGCTGCTGCGCGTCGCCAGCCTCAAGCCGGCCGGGCATCTCGCCACCAGCGCGTCGATGACGCAGATCGGGCCGTAACCGGGGGCGCGGATCAGTAGCGGGGGCGTGCGGTGTCTTCCGGCGCGTCGCGGTCGTCGATCGGCTGGCCGTATTTCATCCGCCGCATCTTCTCCGCCACCCGCGCGATCTCGTCGGCCGGCAAAGTCACAGGTTCGCCGAACTGCTGAGCAAAGAGATACTGGCGGGCCAGCGTCTCCACTTCGACCGCCAGCGACAGGGCGGACTGCACAGTGGTGCCCAGCACGATCATGCCGTGATTGGCCAGCAGGCAGGCCAGCCGACCCTCAAGCGCCGCCAGGGCGTGGTCGGACAGTTCCTGCGTGCCGAAGGTGGCGTAGGGCGCGCAGCGGATCGAATCGCCGCCGGCCAGCGCCACCATGTAATGGAAGGACGGAATGCCGCGGCCATGCACCGCCAGCGCGGTGGCGAAGGTCGGGTGGGCGTGGAGGACGACCGTCACGTCGGGCCGCGCCCGCAGGATGTCGCGGTGGATTCGCCATTCCGACGAGGGGCGGCGGTTGCCGAGATAGGTGCCGTCGAAGCCCATCTCGACGATGTCGGCCGGCATCATCGCGTCATAGGGCATGCTGGTCGGCGTGACCAGGAAGCCGCCGTCGATCCGGTGCGACAGGTTCCCCGACATGCCCTGGTTGACGCCCAGCCGGTTCATGGCGAGGCAGCCGTCGATCACGGCCTGACGTTCGGCAAGGTGGCTGGTCATGGCAGGCGCATCCGGGATGGTGGGAGCGCCAAGGGGGCCATGGAGTGCGGGAAGGGTCAAGGGGGACGACGAGCGCGTCCCCCCTGACACTCCCTATTCCGCCGGTGTCCCGTGGTGGCCGTGGCGCACCTTCTCGCCGGTGACCTCCTCGACCCACAGCGAGTGGTGCTCGCGCGCCCATTGCAGTTCGACCTGACCGTCTCCCATGGCGTCGAAGGCGCCTTCCATGCCGATGGAGCCGATGTAGATGTGCGCCAAGATGATGGCGATCATGATGACGGCAATCGCCGCATGGGCCAGCTGATAGAGCTGCAGCTCCTCCAGCGTGGCGAAGCTGAAGGGGAAGACCAGCTGAATGCCGGTGAAGCCGAGCGCCGCACCGCCGACGACGGTGGACCAGAAGATGACCTTCTGGCCGCCGTTGAACTTGTGTGCCGGCGGGTGGACGCCCTTGGAAAACAGTCCGCCCGCCTTCAGGAACCAGGTCAGGTCATGGCGCGAGGGGATGTTGTGCCCGACCCACATGACGAAGATCAGCACCACGCCCAGGATGAAGGCGAAGCCGAGGAAATTGTGCGCCAGCTTGCCGTAATGGGTCAGGGCGGCGAATGGCTCGGGCCCGATCAGCGGCAGCAGCGTGAACCGGCCGTAGAGAACATTCAGCCCGGAGATGGCGAGCACGACGAAGCTGCCGGCGGTCATCCAGTGGACGCCACGCTCGAAGGCGTTGAAGCGCTGGATGGTTCGGCCGGTCTTCTGACCGTCGATGCGGATGCGCCCGCGAACCAGGAAGAACAGCGCCAGCAGGGCCAGGATGCCGCCCAGCACCCAGGAGCCATACTGGCTGAGCGGTCCGTTGCGCACGGCACGCCACGCCTCGCCTTCCGACTGGATCAGGACGCCGGCCTGCTTGTTGGGGATCGAGACGGTGCCCTGTTCCCCCAGCCGGATGCCGTGCCACGTGTCGCCCAAGCTCTGGCCCGGGACCTGGGTCGGCACCAGCGGACCGTCACGGTCGACCTGCTGCTCCGCCACCGGCCCGCCGACGCGGACACTGGACTGGGCGGCGGCCGGCAGCGCGACGCTGCTGGCAAACCCGATCCCGAGCAGCAGAGCGGCAAGAGCCGACTTCATGCGATGACCTTCCATCGGACGCTCCCTATCGCACAGCCTGATAGGCGGTGCGCTGTTGCAGCGCCCGCACCTGCTCGGCGGTCAGCGGCGTGTCGGCCGCGCCCTGGTAGACACCCTTGTCGAGATGGACCGGGCGCGGCGCCCCGTCCTTTTGGCAACCGGCCAGCAGGATCGTAGCGCCGAACGCCAGCAGGACGAGGCGCGTCACCGTCACAGCCCCTGCTTCTGCACAGGCGGGCCGCCGGCCGGACCGCCGGTGCCCTGGAACAGCGAACCGCCGGGCTGGCCGCGCTCCTGACCTGACTTGGTCTGGTAGGCGGTGCCCCAGCCCCAGGCGCCGGAGCCGAAACCGCGGGCGGCCACGCGCTCGCGGTAGATGTCCGACACCACGTTGGCGTCACCGGCCAGCAGCGCCTTGGTCGAGCACATCTCGGCGCAGAGCGGCAGCTTGCCTTCGGCCAGACGGTTGCGGCCGTACTTCTTGAACTCCGCCTCCGAATTGTCGGCCTCCGGACCACCCGAGCAGAAGGTGCACTTGTCCATCTTGCCGCGGGTGCCGAAATTACCGGCCTGCGGATATTGCGGCGCGCCGAACGGGCAGGCGTAGAAGCAATAGCCGCAGCCGATGCACAGGTCCTTGTTGTGCAGGACCACGCCCTCGGCGGTCTGATAGAAGCAGTCGACCGGGCAGACCGCCTTGCAGGGCGCGTCGGAGCAATGCATGCAGGCGACCGAGATCGTCCGCTCCCCCGGCTTGCCGTCATTGATGGTGACGACGCGGCGGCGGTTGATGCCCCAGGGCACCTCGTTCTCGTTCTTGCAGGCGGTGACGCAGGCGTTGCACTCGATGCAGCGCTCGGCGTCGCACAGGAATTTCATCCGGGCCATGGTTCAAACTCCCGCGCGTCAGGCCGCCTGGATGCGGCAAAGGGTGGTCTTGGTTTCCTGCATCTGGGTCACCGAATCATAGCCGTAGGTGGTCGCCGTGTTGGCGGCCTCGCCCAGCACGATCGGATCGGCCCCGGCCGGATATTTGGAGCGCAGATCCTGCCCCTGGAACACGCCGCCGAAATGGAAGGGCATGAAGGCGACGCCGCGGCCGACACGTTCGGTGACCATGGCCTTGACCTTCACCTTGCCCTTTTCCGGGCCTTCCACCCACACCAGCTGGCCGTCCTTGATGCCGGCATTGTTGGCGTCGAACGGATTGATCTCGACGAACATGTCCTGCTGCAGCTCGGCCAGCCAGGGGTTGGAGCGCGTCTCGTCGCCGCCACCCTCATACTCGACCAGACGGCCGGAGGTGAGGATGATCGGATATTCCTTCGAAACGTCGCGGTCCTGGATGGACTTGTACAGAGTCGGGACGCGCCAGGACTTGGTGTCCTTGTAGGTCGGATAGCTGGCGACCAGATCGCGGCGCGGGGTGTAGAGCGGCTCGCGGTGGATCGGAACCGGGTCCGGGAAGTTCCAGGCGACGCAGCGCGCCTTGGCGTTGCCCGGCGGGTTCAGGCCGTGCTTGATCGCCACGCGCTGGATGCCGCCGGACAGGTCGGTGGTCCAGGACACGGCACCGATCTTCTCGCCGCCGATCTTCTGGATGACCGCCAGCTCCTCCGCCGTCAGGTCCTTGTCGAAGCCCAGCTTCTGGAGCATCGCCATGGTGACTTCCGGATAGCCGTCCTTGATCTCCGACCCTTCCGGATAGGAGCCCTCGGCCAGCAGCGTCACACCGTTGCGCTCGACGCCGAAGCGGGCACGGAAGGCACCGCCGCCCTCGGCCACCGGCAGCGAGGTGTCGTAGAGGTTGGCGGAACCGGGATGCTTGATCTCCGGCGTGCCCCAGCAGGGCCAGGGCAGGCCGAAGTAATCGCCGTCGCACGGGCCGCCGACGGCGCGCAGCGTCGTCTTGTCGAAGGTGCCCTGATGCTGCATGTGCAACTTCAGCCGCTCCGGCGACTGGCCGGTGTAGCCGACCGACCACATGCCTCGGTTCCACTCGCGGGTGATGTCCTCGACCAGCGGCTCGTTGCCGTTGACCTTGATGTTCTTCACCAGTTCCGCCGCGAAGCCGAACTTCTTGGCGAAGAGATACATGATCTCGTGGTCGGTCTTCGATTCGAACAGCGGCTCGACGATCTTGTCGCGCCACTGGACCGAACGGTTGGACGCGGTAGCGGAGCCGGAGGTCTCGAACTGGGTCGCGGCCGGCAGCAGGTAGAAGTCGTTCTTGCGGTCGGGCAGCACCGCCGTCATCGTCGGATAGGGATCGACGACGACCAGCAGCTCCAGCTTCTCCATCGCCTTCTTCATGTCGGGCAGACGGACCTGGCTGTTCGGCGCGTGGCCCCAGAAGACCATGCCCTTGACCGGATTCGGCTGGTCCAGGTTCTCCTTGGCTTCCAGCACGCCGTCGAACCAGCGCGACACCGGGATGCCGGTGCTCTCCATCAGCGCCTTGGAGCCGAAACGCTTCAGAACGTCGTCATAGGGGAGATCCCAGACGCGCGCCCAGTGGCGCCAGGCGCCCTCGGCCAAACCGTAATAGCCGGGCAGGCTGTCGGAGGTGACGCCGAAGTCGGTCGCACCCTGGACGTTGTCGTGACCGCGGAAGATGTTGGTGCCGCCACCCGCCACGCCGACATTGCCGAGCGCCAGCTGCAGCACGCAATAGGCGCGGGTGTTGTTGTTGCCGATGTGATGCTGGGTGCCGCCCATGCACCAGACCAGCGTGCCCGGACGGTTGGAGGCCAGGGTGCGGGCGACGCGCTGCAGCTGCGAGCCCGGAACGCCGGTGACGCGCTCCACCTCTTCCGGCGTCCATTTGGCGACCTCGGCGCGGATGTCGTCGAAGCCGTAGACGCGCTTGGCAATGTAATCCTTGTCCTCCCAGCCGTTCTGCAGAACATGCCAGAGGATGCCCCAGATCAGCGCCACGTCGGTGCCGGGACGGAAGCGGATATATTCGTTGGCGTGGGCGGCGGTGCGGGTGAAGCGCGGATCGGCAACGATCAGCGGCGCGTTGTTCTGCTCCTTCGCCTTCAGCACATGCATCATGGCGACGGGGTGCGCCTCGGCGGCGTTGGAGCCGATGAAGAACAGCGCGCGCGACTTCTGGATGTCGTTGTAGCTGTTCGTCATGGCGCCGTAGCCCCAGACGTTCGCCACGCCGGCCACCGTGGTGGAGTGGCAGATGCGCGCTTGATGGTCGACGTTGTTGGTGCCCCACAGCGCCGCGAACTTGCGGAACAGATAGGCCTGCTCGTTGCTGTGCTTGGCCGAACCGAGCCAGAACACCGAATCCGGGCCGGACTGCTCACGGATCGACAGCAGCTTGGAGCCGACCTCCTCGATCGCCTGGTCCCAGCTGATGCGGGTCCACTTGCCGTCGACCATCTTCATCGGATAGCGCAGGCGGCGCTCGCCATGGGCGTGCTCGCGCACCGACGCGCCCTTGGCGCAGTGCGAACCGAGGTTGATCGGGCTGTCGAAGCCGGGCTCCTGCCCGATCCAGACGCCGTTCTGCACCTCGGCGACCACGGTGCAGCCAACCGAGCAATGGGTGCAGACCGTCTTGATCTGCTTCACCGGCGCCCCCGCGACGGTGGCGGCCGTGGCGGCGTCGGCCTTCTTCACCATGCCGAAGGGCATGGCCGTGGCCAGGGCTGCGCCGCCGGCGGCGATGCCGGAGGTGCGCAGGAAGGCTCGGCGGTCGACAGTGACGCCGGTGGCGGAGGCCAGCGTCTGGGTCAGGCTGCGGGCGAGATGGCGGCCGCCGGAGGTGGCCGAGCTTTTCTTGATGAGCATCGGGGCTTTCCTCTTAGAAGCGGCTGACTTCGTAGACCTTCCGGACATGGTCGGTCTCACGGTAGCCCGTGGAGGTCATCTCGGCCGGGGCGGCCTCGGCCGTTCCGCTCGTGGCGGTCACGCCGGCCGCGACGGCACCCAGCGCGCCGACGCCGAGACCGGCGACGCGGAACAGGTCGCGCCGGGCGAGACCCTTTTCCGTGCCCTGAATGTCCGTGTTCTGCTTTGCTGCTTCATCAGTGGCTTTGACCGCGTTCCGCGTCATGGCTTCGCTCCTCACCTTTACGCCGCAAGGTCGAAGGCGCGCGCCTCGACCGCCAGAAAACTCCGTCCGACCGCGCCGACCGCCCGATAGAAGCGGGCCGACGGCGAGGTCTCCAAATCCGCGAAAAACCGCCCGGCCCAGGAGCCGATGTGGCGGTCGAAAAAAGCCCGCTGCGCATCGAGGTCGACGGCTCCGCCATCCTCCGGCGCGAATTCGCCGGCGATCAGGCCGGCCATCATCTCGCACAGGGCGGCGATGTGGTCCTCCGGCTCCGTCACGCCGTCGGCGCGGGCGATGCCCAGCCGCGCCATGTCGGCGCGCAGTTCCGCCAGCGGCTTCTCGTTCAGGAATCCGGTCAGGTAGAAGGACCCGTAGGGGGTGCGCTCGCTGCCGCCGACGCCGATGAAGAGGGTGGTGAACTCCTCCTCCACCGCCGCGGAATCGCTGTCGCGCGCCGCGCCGGCCAGCTGGTCGAGAGCCGCGCCGAAGTCGCCGCCCTCCCCGGCCAGCTCACCGAGCGTGGTCAGGAAGGCCGCGTCGGGCGCGCGCGCCAAAAGGCGCGCCAGCAGGGCATAGACCTGCGCACGCAGCAGTTCCTCCTCCTCCGCGACGGCGGGGGGAACGGTGTGATCGACGGCCCTGGACACGCGCCGCAAACTCCTCTCGGACACAAGACGGATGCGTCGGCGTTCACGGTCCGACCGCGCGCCGTATTTGGACCCAAGGCCCTGCACCCCTTTTGATGCACCTGCGAAAAGCCGTTGCCTTACAGTGGCTTAGCATTCGCCAGATGGATAATAGAAGGACTGAACCTGTCCATTTGTCAACTAAGGACGCGCCCGGAAGAGAGGACAAATGAAACTTTATCGTGGCGCTATGTTCGCGCTGTCAGAGCGCCCCTTTGTTTTGAAGGCGGCCAATTCAGCGCGACAATCCGTCGCAATTTGAAAGTCGTTTTGCGAGGAGGAAATGCGCTGGAGCGCACCCCCTCTCCCCCGCTCTCGCGCAAACTTCGTTTGCGCTGACGCGACAGGCGGACCCTTGGTCCGCCGAAAGCGGGGAGAAGGCCGGGGTGAGGGGGAGGCATGGCGTGGATGAATGGGGAGGTGGGGACTGTGCGCGGGTCGAAAAGGTTCCGCTGTGCGTCCCCCTCACCCTAACCCTCTCCCCGGGGGGGAGAGGGGAATGGTGGCTGGGGAGAGGGGGTGTCGCCCGTCGCCACAACGTCTACGTCGGCGGACGCGGCGGGGGAAAGTTCTTCGCCCTCAGCCACCTCGTCCAGCGTGTCTAGGAAGCCCTTGCCGACGCGGTAAAGCGTCTTCACCGAAACATCCCCGGTGAACAGGCTGGCGTAATCGTCGGCGTAGTCCTTCAACCCGTCGTCGTTGGCATACACCGGATCGGAGGTCCACAGCTTGCGCAGGGCCTGACGGTGCAGATCCTCCGGCACCTCGGCGCGCAGGAAGGGGGTGAAGTCGGACTCGCCGGTCAGTTCCTCGATCGGCGGGAGGTCTTTCAACGGGTCTTCGGGTTCCGCATCCGGCTGGGCGGAGTCGATGGGGATATCGTCGGCGACGGCGACGGGAAGCTCCGCAGTCTCTTCGACCGGCGGCACCTCGACCGGTGCCGGCTCCGGCTTGACCGCCGTGCGTTTCAGGCGCGACCAGCGCGACAGGAAGGCTTCGTCGCTCACCGCTGCCTGTCCTCTTTCTCGAAATGGCGCTTGCGCTCGCGCTTGTGGAAGGGGACGTCGACATGATGCTGCTCGACGAAATCACGAACCAGCGCGATCACCTCCGCCGGCATCGGCACCGTCTCCACCACGTCGGCACCGACCTGATAGCCCTCGCCCTCATGGGCCGACGCGGTGACGGTGAAGGGCACCAGTTCCTCGCCATCAGAGTCAGGGCCAGCACCGGGGCGCATCACCACCCACAGGCGCGGCGGATCCTGCGACAGGTTAAGGCGATAGCCCTCGGTGTCGGTGCGGAACAGCTCCAGCGTCAGGGTGGCGGCGTGGCTGTGGGTCCAGCCCTCGCCCTCCATCAGCAGCCGGCCGGGCGGATCGACCGGGCCGGCGCCGGGAATGACCGACACCGGGCGCCAGCTCCAGTCGGCCCAGGCGGTGACGCCGCGGCGGCGCTCCACCACGATGCCCAGCGGCATGGTCTCGATGCGCTCAAGAGGTTGGGGGGCGGGCTGTTCCGTCATGACACATGTCCCGATGCCAGCAGGCGTTCCGCCTCGGCCAGATCCTCCGGCCGGTTGGTGTTGAAGAAGGGGTCCACAGGATTGGCCGGATCGACGGCGAAGTCGGCGACGGCAAGCCGATAGCGGGCGGTCCAGGCATCGACCTTGCGGACGCCCTCCTCGACCATGGCGCGGCGGAGGTCCCCGGCCAGACGGATCGGCCACAGGCCGAAGACCGGATGCTCCTGCCCACCCGAGCGGGCGCAGGCGAGGTCGGCGCCCTCATTCTCCAACGCCGCCACCATGCGGGTGACGAGGTCGCGCGGGATGAAGGGCGCATCGGTGGCGAAGCTGGCGACCCAGCCGATGCCGGGGGCGGTGCCGCGCATCCACTCCATGCCCGTCAGCACGCCGGCGAGCGGGCCGGCATAGCCCTCCACCACATCGGCCGCCACCGGCAGATGGAGATGGGCGAAGCGCGCCGGATCGCCGTTGGCGTTCAGCACCAGCGGCCCGACCTGCGGCCGGACGGTGGCGACGATGCGTTCCAGGATGCTGCGGTCGCCCAGCGGGCGCAGGCACTTGTCGCCGCCGCCCATCCGGCGCGACAGCCCGCCGGCCAGCAGGACGCCGCCAATGTCGGGATGAGTGGAATTAGTCGTCATCGCGGCTTCCCTTGCGTCCATGCCGGGCGTCCTCGTCAGCGGCTCCGGCGGCATCGGTGTCGAAGACCAGCCGGTCGGTGCCGGCCAGCGCGATGAAGCGCCTGCCCTTGGCCCGGCCGACCAGCGTCAGGTTGGCCTGCCGCGCCAGCTGCACGCCCCAGGCGGTGAAGCCGGAGCGCGAGATCAGGATCGGAATGCCCATCTGCACCGTCTTGATGACCATCTCGGATGTCAGACGGCCGGTGGTGTAGAAAATCTTGTCGTCGGCGGAAATGCCGTTCAGGTGCATGTAGCCGGCGACCTTGTCCACCGCGTTGTGGCGGCCGACATCCTCCATATAGACCAGCGGCCGGTCGCCCTGGCACAGCACGCTGCCGTGGATGGCCCCGGCCTCCAGATACAGGCTCGGCTGCAGGTTGATCTGCTTGGACAGCGCGTAGATCCAAGAGGTGTGGAGCCGGACGTCGGCGGGAAGCTTGACGGACTCGAAGGTCTCCATCACGTCGCCAAAGGCGGTGCCCTGGGCGCAGCCGGAGGTCAGTGTTTTCTTCTTCAGCTTGGATTCATAATCGGTCGCGCGTTCGGTGCGGACGACGACGGTGTCCGTTTCCTCGTCCACGTCGATGCCGGTGATGCGGTCGTCGCGCCGCAGCATGTTCTGGTTCAGCAGATAGCCGACGGCCAGACAGTCCGGATAATCGCCGATCGTCATCATGGTGACGATCTCCTGCCCGTTCAGGTACAGGGTCAGCGGCCGTTCGACCGTGACCGAGGTCTCGATCTCGCGGCCGTCCTGGTCGAGGCCGCGGACGCGCTCGGTCAGCTTGGGGTTCGCCGGATCCGGCGCTATGGTGAAGGTCTTCAGGCTCATGGTCGGGCTCATGCGCGCGAGTGTGGGCGAGCGGCGTCGATCGGACAAGCCCCCGCCGGAATGATTCGAAAAGTGATTTGGACTGAATGCAGGATTTTTCCCAAGCCCTCGCCGTCGCTTTTTCCATGATCGTGTCGATGGATGACGGGCTGATGCGGATCATCGGCCTGTCGCTGCGGGTCAGCCTGTCCGCCGTCGCCATCGCCACGCTGATCGGCCTGCCGCTGGGCGCCGCCGTCGCGGCGTTGCGCTTTCCCGGCCGGCGCGCCTTCGCCATCACCTTGAACACGATGATGGGGCTGCCGCCGGTGGTGGTCGGGTTGGTGGTCTATCTGCTGCTGTCGCGCTCCGGCCCGTTCGGGGTGCTGGGGCTGCTGTTCACCCCGACGGCGATGATCGTCGCCCAGACGGTGATGATCGTGCCGATCGTCGCCTCGCTCGCCCGCCAGACGGTGGAGGATCTGCTGGTCGAGTATGACGATCTGCTGCGCGTCACCGGCGCCGGGCCGATCCGCCGGCTGGTCACCCTGCTGTCGGAAGCGCGCTGGAGCCTCGTCACCACCGTGCTGGCCGGATTCGGGCGTGCGTCGGCCGAGGTCGGGGCGGTGATGATCGTCGGCGGCAACATCGAGCATGTCACCCGCGTCATGACCACCGCCATCGCGCTGGAGACCAGCAAGGGCGACCTGCCGATGGCGCTGGGTCTGGGCATGGTGCTGATGACCCTGTCGCTGGCGGTCAATCTCGCCGCGTCGCTGCTGAAGGAGGCAGGAGACAGGCCGGCCTGATCCGGGTGCCTGATCCGGAGGCTTGACCCCGAAATGGAAAAAACTGCCCGGACCTTTGCAATGGCGTCGCGATGCGCTATGCCAGAAAAGCAATAACGCCAATGGGAGGAGTTGAGTGATGCTGCGCCGTTCATTCGTGCTGGGCTGTGCCGCCGCCGCGGCGCTGGCCGGTCTGGTCCAGGCCGCCGCCCCGTCGGCCGCGCTGGCCGCCGACCGCTTCATCACGGTGGCCTCCACCACCTCGACCGAGGATTCGGGCCTGTTCGGCTCTATCCTGCCGAAATTCACCGCCAAGACCGGGATCGAGGTGCGGGTCGTCGCCAAGGGCACCGGTCAGGCCATCGACCTTGCCAAGCGCGGCGACGCCGACGTGCTGTTCGTTCACCACAAGCCTTCGGAGGAGAAGTTCGTCGCCGAAGGCTTCTCCACCGTGCGCAAGCCGGTGATGTACAACGACTTCGTCGTCGTCGGCCCGGCCAGCGATCCGGCCGGCGTCAAGGGCAGCAAGGACGTCGCCGCCTCCCTGTCGAAGATCGCCGAGGCCAAGGCCCCCTTCGTGTCGCGCGGCGACGACAGCGGCACGAACAAGGCCGAACTCGCCCTGTGGAAGATCGCCAAGCTCGATCCCGCCAAGGCCGACGGCGGCTGGTACCGCTCCATCGGCCAGGGCATGGGGCCGACGCTGAACACCGCCGCCGCGATGAACGGCTATACCCTGACCGACCGCGGCACCTGGCTGAACTTCAAGAACCGCGGCCCGCTGACCGTGCTGGTGGAGGGTGACAAGCGCCTGTTCAACCAGTATGGCGTGATGCTGGTCAACCCGGCCAAGTTCCCCCACGTCAAGGCGGCCGACGGCCAGGCCTTCGTCGACTGGCTGGTCTCCGCCGAGGGCCAGAAGGCCATCGCCGACTACACCATCAACGGCGAACAACTGTTCTTCCCCAACGCCAACGAGCCGGGGGCGTAAGGAGCGGCGGGTTCCTGCGATCCCCTGTCCGATAGGGTCGCAGGAACTGTCCAGTCAGCGTTTATCCGGACCGGCCCCAATAAGATTCCCGTTCCCATCGCGCCGCATTCCCCCATATGAGTGTCCTCAGGCCAGGGGCGTCAGCCCCAAGCGACAGGAGTTTTGGGGACGATGAAGATCGGCGATCGGACGGTGCTCGTCTGCGATTGTGCGCACAGCATCGCGCTGGACGGGGCGGCGCTCGGCAAGGCATGCGGCGACGGGAGCGTTCCCACCGTGCATACCCAGCTGTGCCGGACGCAGCTCGACCGATTCGAGGCGGCGGTCGCCAGCGGGCAGCCGCTGCTGGTCGCCTGCACGCAGGAAGCACCGCTTTTCAGTGAGATCGCGGCGGAGGTGGCGCCCGATACGTCCCTGACCTTCACCAACATCCGCGAACGCGCCGGCTGGTCGGACGAGGGCGAACTGGCACTGCCGAAGATCGCCGCCCTGTTGGCCGAGGCGGCCCTGCCGATCCCCCCGACCGGCGCCCTGACCCTGACCTCTCAGGGCACCTGTCTGGTCTATGGCAACGACGAACGCGCCATCGAAGCCGGACGGGAACTGGCGAAGCGGCTGGACGTCACGGTCCTGCTGACCAGCGCGAAGGACATCGCGCCGCCGCCGGTGATGGACGTGGCGATCTTCCGCGGCCGCATCCGCGCCGCCCGCGGCTGGGTCGGCGCCTTCGAGATCGTGGTGGATGATTACGCTCCCGCCCTGCCCTCCTCGCGCGGGGCGCTGGGGTTCGAGCCGGCGCGGCAGGGGGCGTCGGCCCGCTGCGACCTGATCCTCGACCTGACCGGCGGCACGCCGCTGTTCCCCGACCACAAGCGCCGCGACGGCTACCTGCGCCCCGACCCCAACAGCCCGGCTCAGGTCGCCAAGGCGCTGCTGGAGATGGCCGATCTGGTCGGCGAGTTCGAGAAGCCGCGCTTCGTCGACTTCAAGGCCGATCTCTGCGCCCATTCGCGCAGCCGGAAGACCGGCTGCACCCGCTGCCTTGACGTCTGCCCGACCGGGGCGATCACGCCGAACGGCGACCATGTCGCCATCGACCCGCATGTCTGCGCCGGTTGCGGGTCCTGCGCCGCGGTCTGCCCGACCGGGGCCGCGACCTATGCCCTGCCGCCGGCCGCCACCGTCTATGAACGGCTGCGCACGCTGCTGGGCACCTACCGGAAGGCCGGCGGCGGCGCGCCCGCTTTGCTGATCCACGATCCGCGCCACGGCGATGCGCTGATCGGCATGATGGCGCGGCATGGCCGCGGCCTGCCGGCCCGCGTGCTGCCCTTCGCGCTGAACGAGGTGACGCAGGTCGGTTTCGACCTGTTCGCGCTGGCGCTGGCCTATGGCTGCACCCATGTCCGCGTCCTGACCGGGCCGGAGAACGAGGGGGAGACCGCCGGGCTCGCCTCGCAGATCGGGCTGGCGGAGGCCGCCTTCAGCGGGCTCGGCTACGGCTCCGGCCGGGTGGCGGTGATCGACGCCGCCGATCCCGACATGGTCGCGGACGAGCTGTGGGCGCTCCCCGCCGACGTGGTCGAGGCCGGGATGTTCCTGCCGATGGGGCCGAAGCGTACGGTGACCATGCTGGCGCTGCGCCACCTGCACAAGGTTGCCCCGGCCCCGGTCGAGGTCCTGCCGCTGCCGCCGGGCGCGCCGTTCGGCCGGGTGTCGGTGGATGTGGCGGGCTGCACGCTCTGCCTGTCCTGCGTCGGCGCCTGCCCGACCGGCGCGCTGCTGGACAATGCCGACAAGCCGATGCTGTCCTTCGCCCAGGATGCCTGCGTGCAGTGCGGCCTGTGCAAGACCACCTGCCCGGAGAAGGTCATCTCGCTGGTGCCGGAGATCGACTTCCGCGATCAGGCGCGTGGGGCAACGGTGGTGAAGGAGGAGGAGCCCTTCTGCTGCGTGTCCTGCGGCAAGCCCTTCGCCACGAAATCCTCGATCGAGAAGATCGTGACGACGCTGGCGGGCAAGCACTGGATGTTTGCGACGCCGGAAGCCGCCAACCGCATCCGCATGTGCGAGGATTGCCGCGTGCGCGACCAGTTCGAGCGTGGGAACGAGCCCTTCGCCATGGGTCGCCCGCCGGTGCCGCGCACCACCGACGACGACCTGCGCGAACGCGAGGAAGCCCAACGGGAAGCCCGGCTGGCGGAGGCACGACAAAAGCTGATCTGACGCCGGTCCCTCTTGATCGCCATCAAAGTCGGCATACCGTGATGTGGAATAGGCTTGCGCGATCGTTGCACATCGTGCGTGTGGCGAACATATACTGTGGCGGCCCGTAATGCGGCGGTCCATTTGGGGCCGCCCGTGGAGTACAGCGATGATCGATCCCGTGTCCGAAGCCCAGTCGCCAGCCAGCCTCGCCCCGCTCGTCGACCCGTTCGGCCGCAAGGTGGAGTACCTGCGTGTCTCGGTGACCGACCGTTGCGACCTTCGCTGCGTCTACTGCATGGCGGAGGACATGAGCTTCCTGCCGAAGGCGGAGGTGCTGACGCTGGAGGAGCTGGACCGGCTGTGCACCGCCTTCGTGAAGCTGGGCACGCGCAAGCTGCGGCTGACCGGCGGCGAACCGCTGGTGCGGCGCGACGTGATGCGGCTGATCCGCTCGCTGGGCCGCCACATCGAATCGGGCGACCTGGACGAACTGACGCTGACCACCAACGGCACCATGCTGTTCAAGCATGCCGCCGGCCTGTACGAGGCAGGCGTGCGACGGATCAACGTGTCGCTGGACACGCTCGACCCGCACAAGTTCCAGGCCATCACCCGCTGGGGCAAGCTGGACAAGATCCTGGGCGGCATCCAGGCGGCCAAAGAGGCCGGGCTGAAGATCAAGATCAACACGGTGGCGCTGAAGGGCGTCAACGACGACGAAATCCACCGCATGGTGGCGTGGTGCGGCGAGCAGGGCTTCGACCTGACCTTCATCGAGGTGATGCCGATGGGCGACATCGGCGAGGGCGCCCGGCTTGACCAGTATTGGCCGCTGACCATGCTGAAGGCCGAGCTACAGAAGCGCTGGACCCTGACCGAGAGCGACCACCGCACCGGCGGCCCGGCCCGCTATGTCCGGGTGGAGGAGACCGGCCAGCGCGTCGGCTTCATCACGCCGCTGACCCACAATTTCTGCGAGAGCTGCAACCGCGTGCGGCTGACCTGCACCGGCACGCTCTACATGTGCCTGGGCCAGGAGGACGCCGCCGACCTGCGCACGCCGCTGCGCGTGAGCGACGAGGACGGCCCGCTGATCGACGCGGTGCGCGAGGCGATCACCCGCAAGCCGAAGGGCCACGACTTCATCATCGACCGCCGCCACCAGGGTCCGGCCGTCGGGCGGCATATGAGCGTGACGGGGGGGTGAGGGTCCAGGCAGCGTGAGGCCGCCCGCTCCGATCCCCCCTCCCTAACCCTCCCCCTCTTCGAGGGAGAGGGAACTGCCGCTGCACTCCCACAAAGCTCCTACCCCCTCTCCCACCGAAGGTGGGGGAGGGATGGGGAGGGGGCATCGCGCGCCAGGACTTCAGCCCCAATACCCAACCAAGAGCGAGCACCGCCATGCCCCTGCCCTTCCTGTCCGGACTGCGCGTCATCGACCTCGGCCAGTACCTGCCCGGTCCCTATGCGGCACAGTTGCTCGGCGACTTGGGCGCCACGGTGGTGAAGGTGGAGGCGCCGGCCGGCGATCCGCTCCGCCGGCTCGGCCCCACCGACAGCGACGGCACCACCGCCGCCTACAAGCTGCTGAACGCTGGCAAGACCGTCATCCGCATCGACCTGAAATCGGCCGACGGGCTCGCCGCGATGGAAGCTCTGCTCGCAAAGGCCGACGCGCTGATCGAAAGCTACCGGCCCGGCGTGATGGACAAGCTGGGGCTGGGGCGCGAGCGTCTACGGGAGATCAATCCGCGGCTGGTCCATGCCAGCCTGTCGGGCTGGGGCTATGACGGCCCCTATGCGACGCGGGCCGGGCACGACCTGAATTACATGGCGGTCGGCGGTGGGCTGGATGCCTCCGGACTGCCGGACCGGCCGGTCATCAGCTATCTGCCGGTCGCCGACTTCGCCTCGGCCCAGCATACGGCGCTGGCGGTGGCGGGCGCGTTACTGGGGCGCGAGCGGACGGGACAGGGCTGCTTCCTCGACCTGTCGATCATGGAATCGGTGCTGGGCTGGCAGGGCATGAATTTGACCGCGGCGGCGCGCGGCACCATGCCGAAACGCAGTGAGGCGCTGCTGTCGGGCGGCGCCGCCTGCTATCGCATCTACCGCACCGCCGACGGCCGCTTCGTCACCCTGTCGGCGCTGGAGGCCAAGTTCTGGGCCAACTTCTGCGAGGCGGTCGGCCGTCCCGACTGGATCGCCCGGCAGGAGGACCCCATGCCTCAGACCGACCTGACGGGGGAACTGGACGCCCTGTTCGCCACCCGGACGCTGGCGGAGTGGAAGGCCCAGCTCGACCCCGTCGACTGCTGTTTCGAAGCGGTTCCGGAACTGACGGAGGTGCCGGCCCATCCGCACATCGCCGCGCGCGGACAGGTCCGCGTCACGCCGGGGCCGGAGCCGCTGGTGGAGACGCTGATGGGCCTGCGCGTCGACGGCGCCCCGCCGCCGGAGCGCACGCCGGTGCAGGAGAGCGACGCCGCGGCGGTGCTGGCCGGCTGGGCGTAAGGCTCAGCCCTCCCGCCGGTAGGGCGACAGTTCCTCGTCCAGCGCCGCGATCTCCGCTTCCACCGCCGGGCGTTCCTGCTGCAGGTAACGCTCCACCGCGCGGCGGAAGCTGGGGTCGGCGATCCAATGGGCGCTGTAGGTCGGCACCGGCAGATAGCCGCGCTGGATTTTGTGCTCCCCCTGCGCGCCGGCCTCGACTCGAGCCAGCCCGCGTTCGATGGCGAAGTCCAGCGCGCGGTAATAGCACGCCTCGAAATGCAGGAAGCGGTAGCGCCCGTCGGAACCCCAGTTGCGGCCGTACAGGGCGTCGTCGCCCAACAGGTTCAGCGCGCCGGCCACCCATTCCCCGCCATCCTCGCACATCACCAGAACCACCCGGTCGGCCATGGTCCGGCCCAGCAGGTCGAAGAAGCGGCGGTTGAGATAGCCGCCGCCCCATTTGCGGTCGGCGGTGTCCAGGTAGAAGCGGTGGAAGGCGTCCCAATGCTCCGGCTTCAGCTCGTCGCCGGTCAGGGTGTGCAGGCGCACGCTGCTCTCCGCGACCTCGCGCCGTTCCTTGCGGATCGCCTTGCGCTTGCGGGAGTTCAGCGCCTCCAGGAACTCGTCGAAGCTGCCGTAACCGCGGTTGTGCCAATGGTATTGCACACCCAGCCGCTTCAGCCAGCCGGCCTCGCCCAACCGGTCCCACTCCTCGCGTTCCGGAAAGGTAACGTGAGCGGAGGAGACGCCGTAACGCTCCGCCACCTGCTCCAGCGCCGAGATCAGCGCGGCGGCGACGGCATCGGCCCGTGGACCGGGCGCCACCAGCAGACGCGGCCCCGGCACCGGCGTAAAGGGAACCGCCACCTGCAGCTTCGGGTAATAGCTGCCGCCCGCCCGCTCATAGGCGTTGGCCCAGGCGTGGTCGAAGACATATTCGCCGTAGGAATGGCTTTTCAGATAGGCGGGCACCGCGCCGACCATGCGGCCGGAGCCGTCATAGGCGGCGAGGTGGCTTGGCTGCCAGCCGGACTTGCCGGTCGCCGATCCCGACTCCTCCAGCGCCGACAAGAAGGCGTGGGAGAGGAAGGGATTGCCGGGACCGGCACAGGTGTCCCAGCCCTGCTGGTCCGCCTCGCCGATCCCGGTCAGAACCTTGACGGTGATCGCCTCGTTGCCGTCGGGCATGCATGCGTCTCCTTGAACCATGGCAAGGAGGTAAGCCTCATGTCGCGTTGCGGCAAGGCGCTGCCGGCAGGGCCGTCGTGATGCGGATCAGGCCACTTCCAAAATCGCGTCGACCTCGACCGCGACGTTGCCGGGCAGCGACGGGGCGCCGACGGCGGCGCGGGCATGCTGGCCGGCCTCGCCGAAGACGTCGCGCATCAGTTCCGACGCGCCGTTGATGACCAGCGGATGGTCGTGGAAGTCGGCGCCGGAATTGACGAAGCCGCCCAGCCGCAGCACGCGGGTGACGCGGTCCAGGTCGCCGCCCAGCGCGGCCTTGGCCTGGGCCAGGATGTTCAGCGCGCACAGGCGTGCGGCTTCCTTGCCCTGCTCGACCGTGAAGTCCTGGCCGACCTTGCCGACGAACTTGCGCTCGCCGTTCCAGACCGTCACCTGGCCCGAGATGTAGAGGGTGTTGCCCGAACGGGTGTAGGGCACATAGGCGGCCACCGGGGCGGCGGCCTGCGGCAACTCGATGCCCAGCTCCGCCAGGCGTGCGTCGATCCGACCGGTCATGATGCTTCTCCCTTCCCTGCTTTGGCCCGCGTCGGGGCCATGCGTTCGATGTTTGGGACGTGGTTTGGAGCCCGACCATAGCCGTGCCTGCCGGGTGGTGGGAAGATTCTTGCCGCCCGGCATCCCGGCAGAACCGTCCGTCAGCGGCAAAAGATTCCGGGAAAGTTTTTCGGACGCCGGACCGGGGAGCGCGGGCCCAACCCTGCCCTTTTTGCCGACCTATTTTTATTCCATAGCAAAATCAGTCACTTATGTCACATCACCGCAGTTGGCACGGCGCTTGAAAGAGTGGTGTCAGGAAAACGCACGTTGCCTCGCCGGTCAAATGACCAGGGGCGGGGACAGCCTCAGAAGGAGACTAGGACCATGGCCGGTAATGTGACCCTGACCGCTTCGATGCGCACGAACCTCCTGCAGCTGCAGAGCACGCAGGCCGGTATCGACAAGAAGCAGAACATCCTGTCGACGGGCAACAAGATCAACTCGGCTCTGGATGGTCCTACCGCCTTCTTCGCCGCCAAGGGTCTGAACCAGCGCGCCGGCGACCTGTCCTCGCTGAAGGACGCGATGGGTCAGTCGATCAGCACGATCCAGGCCGCCGACAAGGGCCTGACCTCGATCGACTCGCTGGTCGACCAGGCCAAGGGCCTGACCACCGCCGCCTACGCGGCGCTGGGCAACGACGCCGCCTCCATCGCCACCCGCAAGTCGCTGGCCTCGCAGTTCAACACCCTGAAGGACCAGATCGACAAGCTGGCCTCCGACAGCGGCTATCAGGGCAAGAACCTGATCAACGGCAACGGCCTCAGCATGGACAGCACCAGCGCGTCCCGTGCCGCCGTCAACACCATCGTCGGCGTCGACAACGCCCGCGTCACCAACGTCATCTCCGCCGACACCTACGCCATCCGCATCAAGGGTGACGGTTCGGTCGAAGGCAAGACCGCCGACATCTCCACCGCGGAGAACGCGCACGGCCTGGTCGGTCTGAAGCTGTCGGGCACGATGTCCAGCACGCTGGGCAGCTTCTCCGACGTCCAGATCGAAGTGCGCGGCGCCAACGGCCGCACCCGCGACTTCATCGTCAAGGACGGCGACGAGAGCCGCACGATCTCCTACTTCGACAACACCCAGACGATCGAAGCCAAGCTGACGCAGGCGGCGACCTCGACGCAGCCCCAGATTTCGAACGTCAACATCGGCGGCACCATCGAGGAAGGCGACATCTTCACCATCACGGTGGAAGGTCAGTCCTTCAGCTACACCGCCACCAAGGGTGACGTCGCCGTCGGCCAGAACGCGGCCAAGAACGTCGCGACCAACCTGAAGAACTCGATCACCAGCGCCATCGCGGGCAGCGGCCGTCTGGCCGGCAAGGATGTCGCCTCCGCCGCCATCGGCGGCAGCGGCACCATCACCCTGACCGGCAACACCACGGCCGGCGTGGTACGGGAGATGACGGTGACGACCGGCGCCACCAACGCGCTGACCAAGAAGATCTCGGAGAGCTTCGCGTCGGGCACCATCGTGTCCTTCACGGTCGACCGCCGCCTGCTGGAAGCGGCGAACAACCAGGGCAACGGCATCTCGACCATCGAGAAGAAGGTCGACCTGCAAATCCAGGTCACCAACTCCAACGGCGCCCAGATCACCCGCGACGCCATGAGCGACCGCGGCGACGGCAAGCTGGACGGCGGCGAGCAGTCCTTCAACTTCGACAGCGGCACGGTGCGTCTGAACGTCGACGCCAAGACCATCAAGCAGGCAGCTTCGAGCAACTGCTCGGCCAACATCGTCACCAAGCAGATCTCCGACGCCAACACGTCCAACGACATCACCGTCCAGTTGAACGAGCGCAACACCAACTCGATCACGGTGAACGCGGTCAACCTGTCGACCAGCGGCCAGGGCCTGCAGATGGATGCGGCGCAGAACGGCTGGATGGACCGCTCCGACATCGACAAGGCGGTCGCCGGCCTGGATCATGCCAAGTCGACGATCCGCTCCGCCTCGCAGAACCTGTCGACCAACCTGAACATCATCACGACCCGCGAGAGCTTCACCAAGGAGTTCAGCGACGTGCTGACGGAAGGCGCCAGCAAGCTGACGCTGGCCGACCAGAACGAGGAAGGCGCCAGCCTGCTGATGCTGCAGACCCGGCAGCAGCTGGGCACCATCGCCCTCTCGCTGGCCAACCAGTCGCAGCAGTCGATCCTGCGTCTGTTCTGATCCGGAACGGCAGCCAGACACACGAAAAGGGGCGCCCCCGCCGGGGCGCCCCTTTTCGTTTCCGGGCTTTCCGAACGAGCCCTTTCAATACCATTTGGGCGCCGGTCAGCGCCGCCGCAGGGCCTCCCCGATCAGCGCCCGGGCGTCGGCGGCCAGCGCGGCCCGGCCTTCGCCCCGCGTGTACATCATGTGGCCGCCGGGATGCACCGTCACCGAAACCCGGCCGCGTTCCCCCTCCGGCAGTTCAAGCCGGGACGCGACCCAGCGCGACGCCATGTAGGGCGTGATCAGGTCGGTGCGGCCATGGGCGATCAGCACCCGCAGCGCCGGCTGCAGGGTCAATGCCGTCTGCAGCGCGTCCACGGCGCTCGGCACCGTCATGCGCGGCCAGTCCCAGTTCCGGTTCACCCGGTCGCTGAGCAGCCGGTAAGGCTCGTCCGTCCGCACCCCGAGCGTATCATGGACATAGGCGGCGAAGGCCGTGGTGTAGGTCGGGATCGTGCCCTTCAGGAAGGGGTCGAACGGCACGCGCGGCGCTCCCGGATCGGGGTCGGGCGCGGTGAAGGTGCCGTCATAGATGCTGAGGATCCGTTCCCGGTCGCGCAGAAGCTCGCGCGTGAAGACGCCCATCGGAACGCGCCCGCGCTGGCGCCGCACGGTTTCCACCGGCAGGCCGGTGATGCGCGCCACCTCGGCGAACAGGTCCTTTTCCGCGTCGAGCCGGCCGTAATCGAGCCGGGCCAGTCCGGTCAGGTAAGGGCCGAGCGCGAAGCGTTCCGCCGCTTCGGCCGCCTGTTCCGGCGTGCCGGCCGTGCGCCCCAGCGCCGCGGCGGAGGCGGCCATCGACGGCAGCTTCAGGGCCGGGCCGAGGATGCCGTCCTCGTCGATGGCGGCGAAATCGACGACCGGCGAGACCAGGATCAGGCCGTTGACCGCAAGCCCGACCCGCTCGATCAGCTCATCCGCCATCGTGGCGATGCGGAAGCCGCCATAGCTTTCTCCCGCCAGGAAGGTCGGCGACGACCAGCGGCCATTGCGGGTCAGCCACAGCCGGACGATCTCGGCCATCGACCGCGCATCGCCCTCCACCGACCAGAAGCGCTTTTCCGCCTCGTCGGGCTTCAGCGCGCGGCTGTAGCCGGTGCCAACCGGATCGATGAAGACCAGATCGGTGAAGGCCAGCCAGCTGTCGGGATTGTCGACCAGCGGCGCCGGCGGCCGCGGCAGGGTTCCGTCCGGCCCGAAGGCGACGACCTTCGGACCGGCGGCACCCAGATGCATATAGGCCGAAGCCGCCCCCGGCCCGCCGTTGAAGACGAAGGTGACCGGACGCGGATCGTCGGACGGGTCCTTCGGTTCGGCGGTGTAGGATACCGTGAAGATGCGCGCCGCCAACTCCTCCTTCACGCCGTCGCGAAGCGGCAGGAATTCGGCCGTCGCGCTATAGGCCAGCGCCCCGGCCGGCAGCGGCAGGCTGTGCTTGGTGACGCTGCGCTGGGGGTCGAAGCCCTGGAGGCTGTCGGCTTTGCGGCCTTCGGAATTGCGCTCTTCCGGCTTTGCCGGATCCGCCTTTCCCGGATCCGCCTTTCCCGCTTCGGTCCTGCCTCCTTCCGGCCGATCCGCCGCCCCGTCCCCACTCTTTTCCCGGCCGGCCTCCGCCGCGGCGGCGGAACCGGGGACCAGCGGCGGCATCAGCAGGGCCGGGAGCAGGGCCATCGCCAACAGACGTGACAGGCTGCGGGAGCGGGAAGGCGCGGACAGGAGCGGCATCTGGGAATCCAAGACAGTTTCTGCGGGGCGGTCTCCAGCCACCGCATATTGCGGTCCCGCCCGCGATCCGCAACCGGCCCGCAGTCCGGTGCCATTTTTAGGACATGTTTTTTCCGGCGACGGCACGGCGCCGGGCTTGCCGGCTGCGCTGTGCGACACATACTGACTAACCCGAAAAGGTAACATCTTCCGGGTTAGAGTTCTTCCACCGCCCACCCGGGCCAACTTTGACGGGATCCCGCCGACATGCTCCTTCCACGGCATGCCACCATACGCGCACGGCTGTTCCTCGGCTTCGGCGCGGTGCTTGTGCTTCTGATCAGCCTGACCGTCATCGGGGTCCGCGAGGTGCGGAAGATCGATGCCGATCTCACCCGGATCAACGACGTGAACAGCGTCAAACAGCGCTATGCCATCAATTTCCGCGGCAGCGTGCATGACCGCGCGATCGCGCTCCGCGACGTGGTGCTGACCAGCGATGCGACGACCCTGTCCGCCGTCCTGGCCGACATCGACCGGTTGGCCAGCTTCTATGATCAGGCGGCCAAGCCGCTCGACGCCATGTTCGCGACCATGACCGACATCGAGCCGGAAGAGCGGGCGATGCTCGCCGGCATCAAGGAGATCGAGGCGAAGACCCTGCCGGCGATCAAGGCTGTCACCGCCGCGCGCAAGGCGGGTGACATGGCCGGTGCGCAGAAGGCCCTGATGCAGGACGCCCGTCCCGCCTTCACCGAATGGCTGAAGCGCATCAACGCCTTCATCGACCTGCAGGAGCACAAGAACCAGCAGATCGCCGACCGCGCCCGCACGGTCGCCAGCGGTTTCCAGACGCTGATGCTGTCGCTGTGCGCCGCCGCCCTGTTGCTGTCCGGCGCCTTCGGCCTGTGGACGGTGGCGGCCCTGCGCCCGTTGCGCCGCCTGACCGATGCGATGTTGACGCTGGCGCGCGGCGACCTGAGCGTCACCGTGCCGCCGTCCGAGGCCAAGGACGAGATTGGGCAGATCACCGGCGCCGTCGAGGTTTTCAAGGCGAACGCCGTGGAGGCCGATGCCTTCCGCCGCCGTCAGGCCGAGACCGAACATGCCGCCGAGGAGCGCAAGCGGGCCGAGATGGCGGCGTTGGCCGACCGGTTCGAAAGCGAGGTGAAGGGCGTGGTCGACAGCGTCGCCTCCTCCTCCACCGAGGTTCGGTCCCTGGCGCAGTCGCTGGCGACGACCGCCGACCATACCGAGACGCAGGCGACCACCGTCGCCGCCGCATCCGAACAGGCGTCGGTCAATGTCCAGACCGTGGCCGCCGCCGCCGAGGAACTGGCCGCCTCCATCGCCGAGATCGGCCGGCAGATCGGCGAGAGCAGCCGCAAGGCCAAGCAGGCTGCCGATCAGGCCGACGGCACCAACCGCATCGTCGACGGCCTGTCGTCCAAGGCGAACCAGATCGGCGACGTGGTGAACCTCATCAACTCGATCGCCGGGCAGACCAACCTGCTGGCGCTGAACGCCACCATCGAGGCGGCACGCGCCGGCGAGGCGGGCAAGGGCTTCGCCGTGGTCGCCAGCGAGGTGAAGAGCCTGGCCAACCAGACCGCCAAGGCGACCGGCGACATCTCGCAGCAGATCGCCGAGATCCAGACGGCGACCGCCGACGCGGTCCAGGCGATCCAGAGCATCGCCGCCACCATCGGTGAAGTGAACGTCATCGTCGGCACCATCGCCCAGGCGGTCGACGGCCAGAACGCCGCAACGATGGAGATCGCCCGCAACGTCCAGCAGGCGGCGGCCGGCACCAACGAGGTCTCCTCCTCGATCGGCGGCGTCCTGCAGGCGGCGTCGGAGACCGGAAGCGGCGCCAGCCGCCTGCTCTCCTCGTCCGGGGAATTGTCGAAGCAGGCCGAACTGCTGCACGCGCAGGTCGACCGCTTCCTCGGCAGCGTGCGCGGCAAGGTCTGAGTCCGGAACGGGGGGTGGGGCAAAAGGTAGCAAAGCCCATGCTTGCGGGCGGCGGCCGGGAACTCTAGGAAATTCCCGGCCGCTGCATCTCGTGCGCGAGCCATCCGCCGGATGCACCCTTCGACCGTCACGGGTCCGCCATGAGCGACAGCGAAAACACCGGCCCCGTCGATTACGGCCGCCTCGTATGGAGCGACGATCTGGTTCTGGGCGTCAACTCCATCGACGAGCAGCATCGCGAATGGATCGCGCTGGTCCAGGCCTTCGAACGCGCCGTCACCGAAGGACGGCCCGCCGAGGAGATGCGCAGCACCCTGGCCGCCGCCGTCGCCTACACCGAGTCGCATTTCGCCGACGAGCAGCGGGTGATGGAGGAGGCGGGCTATCCCTTCCTCGACGACCATATCGGCCAGCACCAGCTCGCCTGGGACCGGGTGCATGCCTTCGCGTCAGTCGAAGGGGCCGGCGAGGTGGCCGACGAGGAGATGCGGCGGAGCCTGGCCGAATTCCTGCCGCAGTGGCTGATACTGCACATCAACACCGCCGACCGCCAGTTCGCCCGCTGGCTGAAGGGCACGATGGCTCCCGGCACCGGCCACGGCACCGCGTCCGGCACCTCTCCTGGGGGGCCGGCCGGACCCGACGGCCGGGTGTTCGGCGACATTCCCGTCTGAATCCCGCCCCGCTCGGGCGGGATCCGGACCGCCTGCCGTTGCGATTCGCCGGAACCGCCGCTACACAGGGGGCATCCGCGCGAGCAATCCCGTTTTCCGGAGCGTTCTTCCATGTCGACCCTGCCCGATCAGGCCACCATCGCCGCCACCGCGGCCAAGATCCTGCTGGAGATCAAGGCGCTGCACTTCAACGCCGAGACGCCCTTCATCTTCACCTCGGGCTGGGCGAGCCCGGTCTACACCGACTGCCGCCGCATCGTCTCCTTCCCGCGCGCCCGCAAGGCGCTGATGGATTTCGCGGTCGCCACCATCGAGCGCGAGATCGGCTATGAGGCCATCGACGCGGTGGCGGGCGGCGAGACCGCCGGCATCCCCTTCGCCGCCTGGATCGCCGATCGGCTGGAACTGCCGATGCAGTATGTGCGCAAGAAGCCGAAGGGCTTCGGCCGCAACGCCCAGATCGAGGGCCTGCTGACCGAGGGGCAGCGCGTCCTGCTGGTCGAGGATCTGGCGACCGACGGCAAGAGCAAGGAGAACTTCGTCACCGCGCTGCGCAACGGCGGCGCCCAGGTGACCGACACCTTCGTGATCTTTCACTACGGCATCTTCCCGCAGTCGAAGGTCAACATGGACGCCATCGGCGTCCGCCTGCACGCGCTGTGCACCTGGTGGGACGTGCTGAAGGTCGCCCGCGACAACCGCTATTTCGACGAGAACACCCTGTCGGAGGTCGAGAAGTTCCTGAACGACCCGGTTGGCTGGTCGTCGGCCCACGGCGGTAAGTCGAGCATGTGATGCAAGGCGGGGGCGGTCCGCGCCGCCCCCGTCCCGAAGCTTTGGCGGCAATCCGGTGCCGGCGTCATCCGTTGCCGGCGGTTCCGTGCGCAGTGTCGGCCGTCGCCTGCTCCGGCCTCGGACAGTGGTTGAAGCGTACGCGGACGATTTCCCACCTGCCCTGCGCCTGTGCGACGGCACCGTCGCAGGGCTGGCGGTCCAGCACGTCGAACGACAGGGATGACAGCCCGTCGCCGGCCGGGATTTTCCCGGTGGACCAAAGCTCCTGAAAGACGCGGCGATTGACCAGGGAGATCGGTGACGGCGCCGCATCCGGCGTGAAGCCGTCATTGTCGTGGTCGAGCGGCTGGAAGCGGCCCTTGCGCCGGCCGGTGGGGATGCGGCGCGCCCGGATGCGCAGCGAGAAGTCGAAATCCTCGTATCCCCAGCCCCAGAAGGCATTGGAATAGCCATCGACCTGCCGCATGACGCCGTTCGGCATCAGCAGCGCGCCACCCATCGTGCTTTCCAGATTCGTCGTGACCGTCCGGTCCGACCGTCCGGGCGCCACCGGCCGCTGCTCCGCCCCGTACCAGAGGATGGGCGTGGGGCAGTCGGCCCAGGAATAGTCGGCATCGACCGGCAGGTAATCGACGTCGTGCAGACAGGTGTAATCGCTCTGCCCTTCCCCCAGCAGGAAACCGGCGTTCTTCAGCGCCCCCCGGTTGAAGGGAAGGCCGGCCTCCTGCTCCACGATGGTGACGCGATAGTCGATCCTCGGCACGAGCCGGTCGAAATAAGCGCTCACCCACGGAACGAATTGCCGCAGATGGGCTTCCCGATCGCGGTAAGGGACGACGATGTGGAGGCGCGCGTCCGCGCTGTCGCCGGTCGTCATGTCAGTCCTTCCCTTCCTGTGCAGCGGATGACAAACCGCTGCCGTCCTCGGCCGCGATGGTGATCGCGCGCGGAAGCCCGCCCGCAAGATGAATGTCCCACATCGCCCGATAGGCCACCTCGAGATGCCGGGTGAATCGCGGGGTATCGAACAGCGGGCAGCTCTGCCGATTGCGCATCAGCCTCTCCCGCAGGCCGCGGAGCCGCTGCGGCGAGCGGGCGAGGTCCACCGCCGCCGCCTCATACGCCTCCTGCCCGTCGACGATCAGTTCCGGCAGTCCGGCGGCCCGCAGCAGGCTGGCCGCCACGCGCCCGGCAAAGGTCGTGCCGCGCCGCGTCAGCACCGGCAACCCCGCCCACAGCGCGTCGCTGGCCGTGGTATGCGCGTTGTAGGGAAGCGTATCGAGAAACAGGTCGGCCAGCCGGTGACGGGCCAGATGCTCGGCATGGGGTATCGGGCCGGCGAAGACGAGGCGGCCGGGATCGAGACCGCGGGCCTCGCCCTCGCGGCGCAGGTTGGCCGCCACCTGCGGATTTCCGGCATAAAGCCACAGGACGCTGCCCGGCACTGCCGCGAGGATGCGCGCCCAGCCGTCGAACAGGGCAGGAGTTAGCTTGTAGGCGCTGTTGAAGCAGCAGAAGACGAAGCCGTCCGACGGCAGCCCGCAATCCGCACGCGAGGGCGTGGCATCGGCGATGGCGCGGCGGCGGTCGTTGGGCTGATAGCAGTCCGGCAGCCGCACCACACGCTCGGTGAAGAACGCCTCCTCACCCTCCGCAATCACATCGGGGTCGGCGAGGATGTAGTCGACATAGTCGGCCCCCAATGTGCCCGGATAGCCCAGCCAGTTGACCTGCAGCGGAGCCGGACGGGTTGCCAGGATCGACGTGCGCGAGAAGGTGGTGAAGCCGGTCAGATCGACCAGAATGTCGATACCGTCCGCCGCGATGACCTGCGCCGCATCGGCGTCGCCATGGCGGTACAAGTCGACGAATCGTTCGAGCCCCTGCTCGAAGCGTCGGCGCAGCGGACTGCCGTCGTCGATGCCGGTCGAATAGGCGGTGACGGCGAAGCGGGACCGGTCATGCGTCTCCAGGGCATCCACCATCAGGTGGCCCATCGCATGTTCCCGGAAATCCGACGACAGATAGCCGATCCGCAGACGACCATCCCGCGGAAGCGCGGCGGGCCGGGAGACGGGCCGGTGGACAAGAACGGCGCCGCGGGCCTTCGCCGCCGCCCAGCGGGTCGCGGCCGATTGCTGGTCGGCAAGCGTCGAGGCGCAGGACAGGACGTCGAACGGGGATACGCCCTCCGCCCCCTCCCGCACCCGGCGGAGAAGCAGCGCCTCCAGACCGTCCAGGTCACGCCAATCGCAAAGCAGCCTCTGCTGGTGAACCAGTTGGCCCAGCGCCGCACTATGGCCGGGAACCAGCCGCAGCACCCGCCGGCAGGCCTCCGCCGACACCGCGCTCCAGCCGCTCATCGCGGCGGCCATCGCCAGATCGACACTGGCGTCGGTATCGTCGGGAGCCACGGCAACGGCATTGCGCAGGGCGGCGATCGCGAGATCGGGGCGGAATGCCTCCGCCAGCACGCCCGCCAGCCGCCGCCATGCCTCGGCGTTCAGCGGCTGCCGAACGAGCAGGCTTCTCAGGATCGCCAGCGCGCCGTTGGACTCGCGCAGGATCGACAGGACCTGAGCCAGATTGATCTCCGCCACCGGGAAATCGGGCTGCAGGTCCAACGCCGTGCGATATTGGGCGACGGCCTCGCGCAGGCGGCCGAGTTCCCGCAGGGCGTTGGCGAGATTGTTGTGCGCGGCCGGATCGGACGGTTCCAGCCGGACCGCGGCGGCGGCGGCGCGCCAAGCGTCCTCACGATGGCGCATATCATGTGCCGCGTTGCCCAAAGCGAGCCAGCTTCGCGCACTCGCCGGATCGAGCGCCACCGCAGGGCGGCCGGCGGCGACCGCCTCGGCCGGCCGACCGGCGGCATGGAGCAGGCAGGTCAAATCGTGCCGGATGCCGACGTCGAGCGGCGCCAACCCGATGGCCTTGCGGAAAGCCGCTTCCGCCTCCGCATTTTGGCCAAGGTGATGGAGCGCCACGCCCAGCCTGGACAGTGACGAGGCGTCGGCGGGAGAGAGCCGCACTGCCTCCCGGTGCGCGGCCACCGCCTCGGCGACGCGCCCGAGATCCTGCAGGGCGACGCCGAGATTGTTGTGGACCTCTCCCAGATGGGCATGGGTCGCCAGAACCTTGCGGTAATGAGGTTCCGCGTCCTGCGGCCGTCCCTGGCTGTGCAGGGCCAGCGCCAGACCATAATGGGCATCGACCGAATCGGGCGCGACCCGCAGCGCCGCCGCATAGACCGTCGCCGCCGCATCCCAGCGGGCCATGCCGGCCATCGCCGCGCCGAAATCGAGATAGACCTCCGGGTCCTTGGCGATGGCCAACGACTTCTGGAACAGGATCACCGCCTCGCGCGCCCGGCCCAGCCGCAACTCCACGACACCCAGTCGGTGCAGGGCCTTCGGGTTCTGCGGCTCGGCCTGCAGGGTTTCGAGGTAACGGTCCCTCGCCTCCTCCAACTTGCCGGCCCTTTCCGCCGACAGGGCGCGGGTGAAGCCGGCCGATTGGTTTTTGTCTGCCATAGCCGACCTCAGTCCCGCCAGCGCGTGTGTTCCAGAATGCGGGGAATCTCGGCCGGACGTCTGGCATCACCCCAGTTCGAGATGTCGGGAATGGTGGTCACGCCGTAGCGGCGTCCAAGCAGGCTGAGGATGCTCTGATCGTGGCGATGGTCGCGGAACTCCGGATAGTTCGGCAGGCCGCATTCGTTGGGGGCGTCGGTGATCAGCCGGGCATCCTGGGCATACCGCAGCCATCGGGACATGAAGTCCCTGCTTTCCGGCCCGCGCTCGCAGACGATGAAGCTGGCGAGGATCTGCGGCGCGTCGATGAAGGGCGGCCGGTCCAGCCCCATGAAGTGGAAACAGTCGCGCTTCGTCCACACGCGGTTGCTGTGCTGGTCCTCCAGCGTGAACAGCAGCACCGGCAGGTCGCGCCGCTGACGGCAAAGCTCGATCACCGGATCGATGCTGTGGACGAAATGGGCGCCGCTGTCGCTGTAGAACAGCATATCGCCGTCCTGCAGATGCTCACGCAGCATGAGATCGATGAAATAGGGCTTCCACAGCCAGTACCCGGCCCCGCGCGGCTGCTCCAGGATATGCCGGTTCCGTGCGGCGAACGTAGCGTCGATGTGCTGCCGCCCCATCCTGGCCACGCCGTCGAAGCCACCCACGGCAAGACCGGTTTGCGCATTGTATTTCTGCGCCGTGGTGAAGGCCCCGTCGGCATAGTTCAGCAGCACCCGCTTCATCGCACGTCCCCCCGCCGCTCAAAGGCGGCTTTCGATCCACTCGGCCAGACGGTAGGCGTCGAAGTAGAAATCCTCCGCGCCCAGGAACGGCGGCGTGCTGCGATAGCGGCGATAGGTGTCGTAGTCGTCGTCGGCGGCCAGGATGGCGTCGACGGCCTCCTCGTCGGACGCATAGCGCGACACGTCGATGAAGCTGCCGGCGGCGACATCGCGCAGGACCCCCGGATCACCCCAGTAAAGCGGCACAGCGCCGGCCTGGAAGGCGTCCAGGATCTTCTCCGTCAGATAGCCGGGATGGCTCGCATTCTCGAAGGCGAAGGCGAAGCGGTAGCGCGAGAAGACGCGGATCTTCGGCAGCCAGCCCATCTTCACCACGCTGCCGGTGTTGTTCAGCAGCCAGCCGACCGACTCCACATGCCGCCGGGCGCAGAGCATCTGGAAGAAGTCGTTGCGGCGGGCGCAGTTGGGGTTCTTGTAGAGGAAGGCACAGAATTTGCGCTTCGCGGCATCCTCCCGCGTTGGCGGCACCGGCGGCAGGACGGACTGGCAGAAATGCGGCGTCGCCCCCTCGCGCCTGTGGTCCCAGGCATGCATGACGTAGAGCGGCAGGCGGTAATGCCGGGGATCGTCGATGCGGTCGAACGACACCGACATGTCGACGCCGTCGAGCGGCGGCCGCACATTCTCACCCGTAAAGAACATCGACCGGGCGGTCCGCGCCTCGCGGTGCCGGGTGCCGAACACCGACACGATGGCGAGATCGCTGTCGTTGTCGACGACCGAGACGTCGAAGCGGGCGGACAGGATATCCACGAAGAAGTTCGCAGCCGGATCGAACTCCGGCCAGAAATCGAAGAAGGCGATCTTCAGCCGCGGCCTCAATCCGCGCCCGCCGAGGTCCGGCCCATGCAGCAGAAAGCGGTCCAGAACCGCCGGATCCTTGTGGGACGAGGCCAGAAATTCCGACAGGAAATCGCCGGTCCGCTGGTCGATCATGCCGAAGACGCTCCCGCACGCACTGATTGCCGCGAGCAGCCCTTTTGCCCGGACAAGCTCGGCGGACACACCGTAGTTCTGCCATCGCCGGGCTGCCAGCGGTATTTTTGGAGCCGTCGCGCCGGGCCTGCCCCCGCAAAGCCGGTTCGCAGTTGCACATAACGGATGTGAGCGGTCCTTGACCGTACGGCCTGCGCCGCTAATATCCGGCGCCATGGACGTCTCTGTACGGATCCCGATGATGATGCGCGCACCGGCGCATCGCGCGCGAATTACCGGCCCGGCTCTCTGAGGAGGGCCGGGATCGAGACCTTATGTGCGTCGGGTGGCAGGAACCAGCCGCCCGATGGTGACGCCTTCCCCCAGGGATCCGATATGACCCGCGATTACAAATCGACCGTCTTCCTCCCGCGCACCGACTTCCCCATGCGCGGCGGCCTGCCGACCAAGGAGCCCGAGCTGCTGAAGCGCTGGGCCGAGATGGACCTGTTCGGCAAGCTGCGCGCCAGCGCCAAGGGCCGCAAGAAGTTCGTGCTGCACGACGGCCCGCCCTATGCCAACGGCAACATCCACATCGGCCATGCCGTCAACAAGATCCTGAAGGACGTGATCGTCCGCTTCCGCCAGATGCAGGGCTTCGACGCCGACTATGTCCCCGGCTGGGACTGCCACGGCCTGCCCATCGAGTGGAAGATCGAGGAGAAGTACCGCAAGGCCGGCAAGAACAAGGATGACGTGCCGCTCATCCAGTTCCGCGCCGAATGCCGCCAGTTCGCCGAGGAATGGGTCGGCATCCAGGCCGCCGAGTTCCGCCGGCTGGGCGTGGAGGGCGACTGGAAGCACCCCTACGCCACCATGACCTTCCCTGCCGAGGCGCAGATCGTCCGCGAAATCCACAAGTTCGCGCTGAACGGCGGCCTCTACAAGGGCTCCAAGCCGGTGATGTGGTCGGTGGTCGAGAAGACCGCGCTGGCCGACGCCGAGGTCGAATACCACGACCACACCTCCACCACCGTCTTCGCCCGCTTCCCCGTCTGGGGATCGTCGACGCCGGAGGTGGACGAGGCCAGCATCGTCATCTGGACGACCACCCCCTGGACCCTGCCGGCCAACCGCGCCATCGCCTATGGCGACGAGATCGAATACGCGACCTTCAAGGTGACCGCCGTCGCCGAGGGCAGCAAGGCCGTGGTCGGCGAGCGTCTGGTGCTCGCCACCGGCGTGGCCGAGGGCGTGCTGAAGGAGGCCGGCGTCACCGAGTGGAAGCAGCTGCACCGCTTCCCCGGCTCGCGTCTCGCCGGCACCTGGTGCCGTCATCCGTTGAACGGTAAGGGCTACGACTTCAAGGTGCCGCTGCTGGCGGGCGACTTCGTCACCACCGACGCCGGTTCGGGCTTCGTCCACATCGCCCCCGGCCATGGCGAGGACGACTTCCGCCTGGGTCAGGCCAACGGCATCGAGGTGCCGCAGACGGTGGGCGAGGACGGGCGCTATTACGCCCACGTGCCGCTGTTCGCCGGTTTGGCCGTCTACACCGACCAGGGCAAGTCCGGCCCGGCCAACAAGGCTGTGCTGGAAGCCTTCGACGAAGCCGGGTCGCTGCTGGCCAGCAACCGCATCAAGCACAGCTATCCGCACAGCTGGCGGTCGAAGGCGCCGCTGATCTTCCGCACCACGCCGCAGTGGTTCATCTCGATGGAGACGAACGACCTGCGCAAGGTGGCGCTGCAGGCGATCTCCGACACCCGCTGGGTTCCGACGCAGGGCGAGAACCGCATCCGCTCGATGATCGAGAGCCGTCCAGACTGGTGCATCAGCCGCCAGCGCGCCTGGGGCGTGCCGATCGCCCTGTTCGTCCGCAAGGCGACCGGCGAGATCCTGCGCGACGAGGCGGTGTTCGCCCGCATCGCCGACATCTTCCAGCAGGAGGGCGCCGACGCCTGGTTCGCCCGCGACCCGCAGGATTTCCTCGGCAACGCCTACTCCGCCGAGGAGTTCGAGCAGGTCCGGGACATCGTCGACGTCTGGTTCGAGTCGGGCTCCTCGCACGCCTTCGTGCTGGAACAGCGGCTGGAGGAACTGGCCTGGCCGGCCGACCTCTATCTGGAAGGCTCGGACCAGCATCGCGGCTGGTTCCATTCCTCGCTGCTGGAAAGCTGCGGCACGCGCGGCCGGGCGCCCTACAACGCGGTGCTGACCCACGGCTTCGTGCTGGACGAGCAGGGCCGCAAGATGTCCAAGTCGCTGGGCAACGTCGTCGCCCCGCAGGAGGTTTGCGACCAGTATGGCGCCGACATCCTGCGCCTGTGGATCATCAACTCCGACTATTCGGAAGACCTCCGCATCGGCAAGGAGATCATCAAGACCCAGGCCGACCTGTATCGCCGCCTGCGCAACACGCTGCGTTACCTGCTGGGCGCGCTGGCCGACTACACCCCGGCCGAGCGGATCGACGCCGCCCAGATGCCGGAGCTGGAGCGCTGGGTCCTGCACCGCCTGTCGGAGCTGGATGCGCTGGTCCGCGAGAAGGTCGAGGCCTACGACTTCCACGCCCTGTTCGTGGCCCTGCACAACTTCTGTGCGGTGGAGCTGTCGGCCTTCTATTTCGACGTCCGCAAGGACAGCCTCTATTGCGATCCGGTCGATTCGGTGCGCCGCCGGTCGGTGCGGACGGTGATGGAGCATCTGTTCTCCACCCTGACCGCTTGGCTGGCCCCGATCCTCTGCTTCACCGCCGAGGAAGCTTGGCTGGCCCGTCCCGACGGTCTCGGCTGGACCGAGGAGAGCGTGCATCTGCGCGGCTTCCCGCAGGTCCCGGCGGACTGGCGCAACGACGCTCTCGCCGCCAAGTGGGAGTCGGTGCGCAACGTCCGCCGCGTCGTCACCGGCGCGCTGGAGCTGGAACGCGCCAACAAGACCATCGGCTCGTCGCTGCAGGCCGACCCGACGGTCTTCGTCGACTCGGCAACCAAGGCCCTGTTGGCCGACGTCGATTTCCAGGACGTCTGCATCACCTCGGCCATCGAGGTGACGGACGCCACGGCGCCGGAGGGGGCCTTCACCCTGCCCGACGTCCCCGGCATCGCCGTCGCCCCGGCCCTGGCCGAAGGCGAGAAGTGCGAGCGCTGCTGGAAGGTCCTGGAGGAGGTCGGCACCGTCGCCGACCACCCGACGCTGTGCGTCCGCTGCTCCGACGCGGTGGCATGAGGCCAGTCACCACAATCGCGGCTCTATTCCCTCTCCCCCCCGGGGAGAGGGTTAGGGTGAGGGGGATCCGCTTGCCGGACGCTCCTCGCCGCGCTACCCCCTCACCCCGACCCTCTCCCCGGGGGGGAGAGGGAGGATGTGTGGCCGCATGAACGCCTTCGTCGCCAACCAATCCCGCTCCTACTGGCTGTTCGGGCTGATCGTCGCCGTGGTGGTGGTCGTGCTCGACCAGGGCAGCAAATGGTGGATCCTCGAACAGGTCATGCAGCCGGTGCCGCATGTCATCGATGTGACGTCCTTCTTCAACCTCGTGCTGGTGTGGAACTACGGCGTCAGCTTCGGCACCTTCGCCGGCGGCGGGGCGCTGATGCCCTATATCCTCAGCGCCATCGCCGCGGTGATCGCCGTCTGCCTGGTCTTCTGGCTGCGGCAGGCCGAACGGCGGCTGATCGCGCTGGCGCTGGGCTTCATCATCGGCGGGGCGGTGGGCAATGTCGTCGACCGGCTGCTGCACGGCGCGGTGGTCGACTTCCTCGATTTCCATCTCGCCGGCTGGCATTTCTGGGCCTTCAACGTGGCCGACAGCGGAATCAGCGTCGGCGTGGTCCTGCTGTTGATCGACGGACTGTTCGCGGGCCGCGAAAAGTCGTAAGAGTTCCGTCGCCGGTGGCGTTATAACCGCCGGCGAGCGCTGACCATGCGGTCCCGACCTTCGGGCCGGGTCGCTACGACGTGACAGACGACGGGATCTTCCGAACGTGACCAGCATCTCCTCCGCCCTCTCCCTCCCCCGGAATCGGCTTCCGCTCATCGGGCTGGCGCTTGCGGCGTTGACGCTCGCCGGCTGCTCGGATGTGCGCCGGTCCATCGGTCTCGACCGCCAGAGCCCCGACGAATTCGCCGTCGTTTCCCGCGCTCCGCTGACCCTGCCGCCCAGCATGCAGGACCTGCCGAAGCCGCGCCCCGGCGCCGCCCGCCCGCAGGACAGCACGCCGACCCAGACGGCGGCCGGCGCCGTGTTCGGCGGCGGTGCGCGCCGCACCGGCAAGGCGGCCGGCGAATCGACCGGCGAACGCTCGCTGGTCGCCCAGGCCTCGGCCCGCGACGGCATCGACCCGAACATCCGTACCAAGGTCGATCAAGAAACCACCCAGCTGATCATAGCCGACAAGAGCTGGATCGATTCGCTGCTGTTCTGGCAGAAGCAGGAACAGCCCTACTCGCTGGTCGACCCGGCCAAGGAGCAGCAGCGCCTGCGCGAGGCCCAGGCCCAGGGCAAGTCGCTGGACGGTGCCGCCACCCCGACGATCGAGCGCAAGCGCAAGGCGCCGCTGGAAGGCCTGTTCTAAGCGACGGCCATCCGAACGGCCGTTTCAGCCTTGTCCAAGGCGCGACATCACACCAGTTTCCGGGGGCGCCCTTCCCAACGAAGGGCGCCCTTTCGATTCGGACCTCCTGATCCGGGAGCCCTCATGCCTGCCGTCCTATCCGCCCGCCGCTTCGCCGTGGCCGGTCTCCTGGCCCTGACGATGACCGTCGCGGCCCCGCTGGCCCCAACGCCGCTTGGCCCCGCGCCTGCCCATGCGGCGGAGAAGGGAGTGTTTTTCCCCGAAAGCTTCACCTTGTCCAACGGCATGCAGGTGGTGGTGATCCCCAACCACCGCGTGCCGGTCGTGACCCACATGGTCTGGTACAAGATGGGAGCCGCCGACGAGGAGCGCGGCCAGTCCGGCGTCGCGCATTTCCTGGAACATCTGATGTTCAAGGGAACGGACGTCATCCCGCCCGGCGAGTTCAGCCGCATCATCGCCAAGAATGGCGGGCGCGACAATGCCTTCACCAGCTACGACTACACCGCCTATTACCAGAACGTCGCCCGCGACCGGCTGGAGATGGTGATGCGGATGGAGGCCGACCGCATGGCCAACCTGAAGCTGACCGACGCGGTGGTCTATCCCGAACGCGACGTCATCATCGAAGAGCGGCGCCAGCGCATCGAGAACGAACCGGCCGACCGGATCGGCGAGCAGATCAACGCCACGATGTTCGTCCATCACCCCTACGGCACCCCGGTGATCGGCTGGCCGCAGGAGATGTCGACCCTGACGCGGGAAATGGCGGAGCATTTCTACAAGACGTGGTACGCGCCCAACAACGCCATCCTGGTGGTGTCCGGCGACGTCACGGCGGCGGAGTTGAAGCCGCTGGCGGAGCGCTATTACGGCGTCATCCCCGCCCGCCCGGTGCCGGAGCGCAAGCGCGTGTCCGAGCCGCCGCTCACCTCCTCCCGCCAAGTGGTGCTGCGTGACGAGGAGGTGCGGCAGCCGTCGGTCCGCCGCATCTGGACCGCGCCGTCCTATCGCCTCGACCCGGAGCATCAGGCCTATGCGCTGCAGGTGCTGGCCGAGATCATGAGCGGCGGCACCACCTCCCGCCTCTACCGCAGTCTGGTGGTGGACCAGAAGCTCGCCACCTCGGCCTGGCTCGGCTATGGGCCGACCGCCTGGGACATGGCGACGCTCAGCGTCGGCGCCAGCCCGGCCGCCGGGGTGCCGATGGACAAGCTCGAATCGGCGCTGTGGGCCGAAATCGACAAGCTGCTGAAGTCCGGCGTGACGGAGGAGGAGGTCGCCACCGCCCGCAAGCGCATGCTGGCCGCGGCGGCCTATGCCCGCGACAGCCTGACCGGGCCGGCCCAGACGCTGGGCGCGGCGCTCGCCACCGGCCAGAGCATCGACGATGTGGAAAGCTGGCCGGTGCGCATCGACGCCGTCACCGCCGATCAGGTCAACGCCGCCGCCCGCGCCGTGCTGAGCCAGACCAACCACGTCACCGGCCTGCTGCTGCCCCCGACCGGAAAGGACAGTTGAGGATGAGCGTGTTTCACGATGTTTCATCTGCCCGCGGACTTCCTCCCTCTCCCCCCCAGGGAGAGGGTCGGGGTGAGGGGGATGCACGGCGTGGCTTTTCCCAACTGGCGAAGTGCATGTCGAAGACTTTCTCCCCGCTACGGTTCCCCCTCACCCTAACCCTCTCCCCGGGGGGGAGAGGGGATTTGGGCCTAACTGCTGCTGCGTTCCTATTCACCATCGTCTCCCTGCTCTCCCCCGCCCACGCCATGGACATCAAGCGCGTGGTCAGCCCCGGCGGGATCGAGGCGTGGCTGGTCGAGGACCACAAGGTGCCGGTTCTGGCACTGGAATGGGCCTTCGAAGGCGCCGGCGGCACCGATCCCAAGGGCAAGGAGGGGCTGGCGAACCTGACCTCCACCATGCTGGACGAGGGCGCCGGGCCGTACGACTCGCAGGCATTCCAGGCGCGGCTGCAGGACAATGCCATCGCGCTTGGCTTCGATGCCGGCCGCGACGGCTTCAGCGGGTCGATGCGCACGCTGACCGAGCATCGCGACGAGGCGCTGGAACTGACCCGTCTGTCCCTGACCGACCCGCATTTCGCGCCCGAGTCCCTGGAGCGCATGCGGGCCTCGATCACCGCCAGCCTGAAGCGCGACCTCGCCGACCCCAACTATGTCGCGCGGCGCCAGTTCTACGCCACCGCCTTCCCCAACCATCCCTATGGCGACGAGATCCGCGGCACGCTGAACAGTTTGCCGACCATCACGCCTGACGACCTGCGCCGCTTCGTGAAGAACCAGTTCGGCCGCGACCGGCTGGTGGTCGCCGCCGCTGGCGACATCTCGCCGGAGGATCTCGGCAAGGCGCTGGACACGGTGTTCGGCGGCCTGCCGGCCAAGGCCGATGTGCCGGCCATTCCCGACGTGACGATGTCCGGACTGGGCCAGACCATCCTGCTGCCGCGGCCGACGGCCCAGACGGTGATGCTGATGGGCCAACCGGGGGTCAAGCGCGACGATCCCGACTGGTACGCCGCCACGGTGATGAATTACGTGCTGGGCGGCGGCGGTTTCGGCTCCCGCCTGATGGAAGAGGTGCGGGAGAAGCGCGGCCTCAGCTATGGCGTCTACAGCTATCTGATCCCAATGGACCACGCGGCGCTGGTGATGGCCAGCGGCTCCACCGTGAACGCCAAGGCGGGACAGGCGCTCGACATCATGCGGCAGGAATGGGCCCGCATGGCGAAGGACGGGCTGACCGACCAGGAGATGGCCGACGCCAAGACCTACCTGACCGGCTCCTTCCCGCTGCAACTCGGCTCGACCCAGGCCATCGCCCGCATCCTGCTGCAGGTGAAGCGCGACAATCTGGGCATCGATTACCTGAACCAGCGCGACCGCTACATCAACGCGGTGACCCAGGCCGACATCAAGCGCGTCGCCCAGCGCCTGCTCGACCCGGCCAAGCTGCTGACCGTGCTGGTCGGCAAGCCGGACGGCGTGTCGCCGACGCGGACGATCGACGGCGGGAGTTGAGGGGGCAGTTACAGCACCGGATGCCCCCTCCCCATCCCTCCCCCGCCTTCGGCGGTGGAGGGGGCAGGACGCTTGCAGGCGTGCGGCGGCAGTCCCCTCTCCCGCGTTAGTGGGGGAGGGTTAGGGAGGGGGCATCGGTTAGCGAAAATGCCCCTTACGCCAAATCCGGCTGGCTACCCGGAAAGCGCGGATCACTGGGATCGACCGGATGCCCCGGCACCTTGCCCGGAATGATCCCGACCTGATCCGGCCGCGCAGCATCGTCGCGGTCGCGTTGCTCCTCCCGCTCTTCCAAGGACGGAGTAATCGGCTTGTCCGACATGGCTTCCTCCTGTCGCAAATCCTGAAAACCACAACACCCCGCCCGCCATCCGGTTGCACGGCTCGGCCAGCGTGCATAGGCCGATAAGCAGCACCAACCGCCGCGTTTTGGCCCGTGGCCGATGCCGGCGGTCGGTGTTAGGCTCCCTGCGCCCCGCAGATGGGCCGCGTCAAAGGACCGCTGACGTCAAGGAGTCCAAAGCATCATGACCGCGCTGACCCGTTCCCCCGCACATACACCGGCTTGGGCCGCTCTCGCCCAACACCGCCAGGACATGGCCGGCACGCACATGCGTGAGCTGTTCGCCGCCGATCCCGGCCGGTTCAAAGCCTTCTCGATGGAGGCCGCGGGACTGTTCCTCGACTATTCGAAGAACCGCATCACCCAGGACACGGTCAGCCTGCTGCTCGACCTCGCCCGCCAGCAGGACGTGGAGGGCGCCCGCGCCCGCATGTTCGGCGGCGAGCCGATCAATCTGACGGAAAAGCGCGCGGTCCTGCACACCGCCCTGCGCAACCGCTCTGACCGCGCCGTGACGGTCGATGGCCGCGACGTGATGCCGGGCGTGCGCGCCGTGCTGGAGCGCATGGACGCCTTCGCCAATGCCGTGCGCGACGGCGAATGGCGCGGCTATAGCGGCCAGCCGATCACCGACGTGGTGAACATCGGCATCGGCGGCTCCGACCTCGGTCCCGTGATGGCGACGGAGGCGCTGAAGCCGTTCGCCCATGCCCATGTCGCCCTGCATTTCGTCTCCAACGTCGATGGCACCCATCTGGCCGAGCAGCTGAAGTGGCTGGATCCGGAGACGACGCTGTTCGTCATCGCGTCCAAGACCTTCACGACGCAGGAGACGCTGACCAACGCCCACTCCGCCCGCCGCTGGTTCCTGGAGACCGCGCAGGACGAGGCGCATGTCGCCAGGCATTTCGTCGCCGTCTCCACCAACGAGGCGGAGGTCCGCAAGTTCGGCATCGATCCGGCCAACATGTTCGGCTTCTGGGACTGGGTCGGCGGCCGCTATTCCCTGTGGTCGGCCATCGGCCTGCCGATCATGATCGCCATCGGGCCGGAGCGCTTCGCCGAACTGCTGGCCGGCGCCCATGCGATGGACGAGCATTTCCGCACCGCGCCGCTGGAGCGCAACATGCCGGTGCTGATGGGGCTGCTGGGCGTCTGGTATCGGAATTTCTGGGACGCCTCGTCCTACGCGGTGCTGCCCTACGACCAGTATCTGCACCGCTTCCCCGCCTATCTCCAGCAGTTGGACATGGAGAGCAACGGCAAGTCGGTGACCCGCGGCGGCGAGCCGGTGGATTACCAGACCGGCCCGGTGCTGTTCGGCGAGCCCGGCACCAACGGCCAGCACGCCTTCTACCAGCTGATCCACCAGGGCACCTCGCTGATCCCCTGCGATTTCATCGCGGCGGCGACCACCCACAACCCGATCGGGGCGGAGGCCGGCGCCCATCACCGCATCCTGCTGTCCAACGTCTTCGCCCAGACCGAGGCGCTGATGCGCGGCAAGACGGCCGACGAGGTGCGGGTGGAGATGACCAAGGCCGGCAAGCCGGCGGCCGAGGTGGAGGCGCTGGTCCCCCACCGCGTCTTCCCCGGCAACCGCCCGTCCAACACCATCCTGATCCAGAGCCTGACCCCGGCGACGCTGGGCGCCCTGATCGCGCTGTACGAGCACAAGGTCTTCGTCCAGGGCATCGTCTGGGACATCAACAGCTTCGACCAGTGGGGCGTGGAACTGGGCAAGCAACTGGCCAACACCATCCTGCCGGAGATGGAGACCGGCCCGGCCGAGGGGGCGCATGACAGCTCCACCACCGGACTGATGGCATGGTGGCGGGCGCACCGGTAAGCACAGGTCCAGCTTACGCCAAGTAATTGTATGTACACGAACGTCATCGGGCGGGACGGACTCTCCCCGATGGCGTTCGGAACATTGCGGCTGCGTTTTGGTTGAAGAGGAAAGCGGTCTTTGCACCAATCCACTTCACCGGAGCAGCCACATGTCCACCCGTTTGCGCCTCGCCATCCTGATCTACGGCATGATCCAGGGTGTGGTCTTCGGCATCGGCACCGTTCTGGTTCTGGCGGTCCCCAGCTTTTCCGAGCAGGCGATGACGCTGATGCCGACCGTGGTGATCCTCAGCATCGTGCTTGCGGCCCCCATCGCCTGGTTCGTTGCGCCGCGGCTGCGCCTGCGCTTTTGGCAGCAGCGGGAACGGCAGCAGGCCCCGCGCCGGGTCACGCTGTCCTGACCGCTCAGTCCGTGCCGTCTTCCGCGACCATGACGAACAGCCAGTCGCGGAAGAACGGCGCGGTGGCCGACGCATCGGCTCCCAAACAATTGATGAATAAGCAAATATCCGAACCTTTGAAAATATATTGGATCAAGAAGAAAGCTTAGAAGACTAACTTATCAAAGCGATATCATCATAAAGATGCGCAAAATTCTTGCTGCGCTAGCTTCTCGTGCATACCATTAGAAAGATGCATCGAGGGGCTGTGAGATGACGAAGATCATTGGGTCGCAGAATCCACTCGACGCAACCACCGGCATGGTCAAGCCCACCGGGTTACCTGCGCGCGCTTCGTCCACCGTCGCTTCTCAGGCTCCCCCGCGCCCGCCCCTTACGGATATTGTGGATCTGTCCGATGCTGCGCGCCGAACAATGGGGCGTGAACAACCGACAGCCCTATCGGCGGAGCGTGATCAGGAGATCCGACGCATCGGCACGGCAATTCCGGCAATGACGGATTGGGCCAGTGCGACAAGCGACTATATGGGAAAGGCCGCCGACGCATTTCGCACCGCCTTCGGCTTATCCGACAGCATCTCGATCACCTTCGGCGGGGCAGGGACGGCCATGATGGACGCAGTCGCCACCAGCCGGGGAATCGCCAAGCCCAAACTGCCATCCGTACTGGCGGAGGCCGGCGAGAGCGAGGCGGGAGCAACTGCAGAGGATCGCAAGGCTGGTACAGGCTTCATCGGGTTGAGCATCACCGATCAGCAGGATCCACGGTTTGGCCAAAAGCTGGATGTCGCGTTCAACCGTTCCGCCGGAATCGCACCGGAGTCCATGACGCTGGTACGGTTGGATGATCCGCGGAATGGCGGCGCGCTGGCTAAGCTGCTGTCGCCCAACGGCGGAGATGATGCCAGCATGTTCGCGGTCACCGATGGCGGCGCAGGGCCGAACGCGAGAGTCGCCGCCGCGATCCGTTCCGTCGGTATGGACGATTTCGCGACGTCAGCGCTGGCAATTGTCAAGGCGGTCGGCCGCTACTTGCCCGGCTTGGCCGAGAGCGGCACCGGTAGCCAATAAAACAGGAAGGCTGGGAGCGACGTCGGCTGTAGTCCGACGTCGCGCTTTCACCCTGCCCTCTCAAGCTGCCGCGTCTTCCGCGACCACGGCGAACAGCCAGTCGCGGAAGGCGCGCATGGTCGGCGTCTCCGGTCGCGATTTTAGCGATGTCAGCCAATAGGCCCCCTTGCAGACGGTGACGGCGAAGGGCTGCTCGATCAGGCCCAGCGCCAGCGGCCGGCGGAACATCGACACCGGGGCCAGCGCCACCCCGGCACCCTGGATCGCCACCTCCACCATCAGCGACGACGAGTCGAAGACCGGCCCCTTGACCGGCGGCATCGCCGACGGCTCGACCCCGGCGGCGGCGAACCAGCCCGGCCATTCGTCCGACCGGTAGGAGCGCAGCAGGGTCTCGCGCCCGACATCGGCCGGTTCGCGCAGCCGCCGGGCGATCTCCGGCGCGCAGAGCACGGACAGCGGTGCGTCGAACAGACGGACTGCGTCGGTTCCGTGCCACGCGCCGTCGCCGAAGCGGATGGCATAGTCCAGCCCCTCCGCCGCGATGTCGACGCGGTTGTTGTTGGTGGACAGGCGCAGGTCGACGAAGGGATGCGCCTCGCGGAAGCGAGACAGCCGCGGCAGCAGCCAGCCGACGGCGAAGGTGCCGACGGCGCCGACCGTCAGCACCTCGCGGAACCGCCCACCCTCGAACTGGTCGAGCAGGCCGCCGATGCGGTCGAACGCCTCCTCCAGCGTCGGCAGCAGCGCCCGCCCCTCGTCGGTCAGGGCAAGGCCGCGCGGCAGGCGGTGGAACAGGCTGGCGCCCAGCCGCTCCTCCAGCAGCTTGACCTGATGGCTGACGGCGGCCTGGGTCACGCACAGCTCGATGGCGGCGCGGGTGAAACTGAGATGCCGCGCCGACGCCTCGAAGGCACGCAGGGCGTTCAAAGGGAGATAGGGGCGGACCACGGGTTCCCCGGACGAATGCTTGATTCCGGGGGTGAGCTAGCACCGAATGGGGAGTGGGCTCCAGGGGGATGTGGGGGCATCGACAGCCGACACCCCCACGAAACACTCACCGCCCCGTCAGCACCTTGCGGGTGTGCAGCGCGATCATCCGTTCCTCGTCGGTCGGGATGACATAGACCGGCAAACGGCTGCCGGCGGTCGAGATCTTCGTCGCATTGGCCTCATTCGCCGCCGCGTCGATCTCGACACCCATCCAGGCCAGCTTGTCGCCGACCCGCGCCCGCACCGGGGCGGAGCGTTCGCCGATGCCGGCGGTGAACACCACGGCGTCCACCCCGCCCATCGAGGCGGCCAGCGCGCCGGTCTCCTTGGCGATGCGGAAGCAGAACAGCTCCACCGCCTCCTGCGCATGCGGGTCGCTGCTCTCCAGCAGGGCGCGCATGTCGTTGGAGATGCCCGACACGCCGAGCAGGCCGGACTTGTTGTAGAGCAGTTTCTCGATGGCCCCGGCGTCCATGCCCTTGCGCATCAGGTAGATCAGCACGCCGGGGTCGATGGTGCCGCAGCGGGTGCCCATCGGCAGGCCATCCAGGGCGGTGAAGCCCATGGTGCTGTCGACGCTGCGCCCGCCATGGATGGCGCACATGCTGGCGCCGCTGCCGAGATGGGCGACGACCACCCGCGAGTCGCCCAGCTCCGGCGCGATTTCCGGCAGCCGGCGGGAGATGTACTCGTAGGACAGGCCGTGGAAGCCGTAACGGCGCACGCCCTCCTCCGTCAGTTCCCGCGGAATGGCGAAGGTCTGCGCCTGCCAGGGCTGGTTGCGGTGGAAGGCGGTGTCGAAGCAGGCGACCTGCGGCAGCTCCGGATGCGCCTCCGCCAGCGCGCGGATGGCGGCGAGGTTGTGGGGCTGGTGCAGCGGAGCCAGCGGCACCAGGCCGTCCAGTTCATCCAGCACGGCGGAGGTCAGCAGCACCGGGGTGGCGTGGCGGATGCCGCCATGCACCACCCGGTGGCCGGCGGCGATCAGCGTCGCCCCCTCCAGCCGTTCCTCGATCCAGTCGAGCAGGTAGGACAGCAGCGCCGTACGGTCGCTGGGCTCCCCCGCCCCCCAGATTTTTTCGGCGAGCGGGCGGCGCTGGGCGTCCTTGGCCTCGAACACCGGCTGGGTGCCGATGCCCGAGATCTGGCCGTTGATGGTGACCACCGGATCCCCGCCGCCATGATCCCGGAACACCGAGAATTTCAGGCTGGAGGAGCCGGCATTGATGACGAGGATCGCGTTGGACATGGCGTCGGGCTTTCTCACTCGGCCGCGGCGGTGGCGCCACGGCGGCGGGCGGCGGCCGACAGGACGGCCACGGCGCAGGACGCCAGACGGGTGCGCACATTGTCGGCGCGGCTGGTCAGGATGATCGGCACGCGGGCGCCCAGCACGATGCCGGCGGCGTCCGCATGGGCCAGGAAGGACAGCTGCTTGGCCAGCATGTTGCCGGCCTCCAGGTCGGGGACCAGCAGGATGTCGGCCTGCCCGGCCACCTCGGACTTGATGCCTTTGGTGATGGCGGCCTCGCGGCTGATGGCGTTGTCGAAGGCCAGCGGGCCGTCGAGGATGCCGCCGGTGATCTGGCCGCGGTCGGCCATCTTGCACAGCGCGGCGGCTTCCAGCGTCGAGGCGATCTTGGTGTTGATGGTCTCGACCGCCGACAGGATGGCGACGCGCGGCACCTCGACGCCCAGCACCTTGGCGAGGTCGATGGCGTTCTGCACGATGCTGACCTTGTCCTCCAGCGTCGGGTAGATGTTGATCGCCGCATCGGTGATCAGCAGCGGACGCGGGTAGGTCGGGACGTTCATCACGAAGACGTGGCTGAGCCGGCGGCCAGTGCGCAAGCCCGTCTCCTTCCGCACCACCTCGCCCATCAGTTCGTCGGTGTGCAGGCTGCCCTTCATCACCGCCTCGCACTCGCCGGTGCGGGCCAGCCGCACGCCGGTCTCGGCAGAGGCATGGCTGTGGGCGACGTCGACGATGCGGTAGCGCGAGATGTCCAGGCCGTACGTCTCGGCGACGGAGCGGATCTTGGCTTCCGGACCGACCAGAACCGGATCGATCAGGTTGGCTTCCGCAGCCTCGACGGCGCCGCGCAGCGAGCTTTCGTCGCAGGGGTGGACGACGGCGGTCGGCACCGGCGGCAGCGACTCGCACTTCTTCAGCATCAGCTCGTGACCGTCATGGCGGATCACCTGCACCTGCGGCAGTTCCGCGGCGGCGCGGCGCACCTTCTCGGTCGGGGCGATCACCTCGGCGATGCCGGTCGCAACGGTCTTGCCGTCCTGATTGGCGGCGAGGCAGTCGAAGACGACCGTCTTGCGCACCGCATCCTTGGACTTGGCGGTGACCGTCACGGTGACGATGTCGCCCAGCAGGACCGGACGCTCGAACCGCAGATCCTGGCCGACATAAACGGTGCCGGGGCCTGGCAGCAGGGTGCCGAGAACGGCGGAGATCAGCGAGCCCGACCACATGCCATGCCCGACCACCTTGTGGTCGACGGCGTAATCCTCGTCGACATGGGACGGGTTGAGGTCGCCGGACACCGTCGCGAACAGCTCGATGTCGGACATGGTCAGGCGGCGCGACAGGCTGGCCTGCTGGCCGATGTGGATTTCCTCGAACGTGACGTTTTCGATCATGGGGCTGCCGTTCTTGCCGGTCGGAACGAGGCCGCTGCGACCCGCCGGGGCGGCGGAGAGGGCGGCGATGGCGGTGTCCATACTAGAATGCTCCTGAAAAGGATCGCGGCGCCCGACCAACGGACCCCGCCCCAAGGCGGCGGATGCCCGAATGCCGGTGACCGGACCGGATGCCCCGTTGGACCGGGGCATCCGTCGCGGCGGCAGGCCGTATCCTCCCAAGCCCGGTTCACGCTGCCATCGGCGCCCTTCAGGGGGCATGCCATGGCGACGGGCCGGACTCCGTCTTGTTGGGCTCCGTCGAAGCGGAACCTTCGCCCTCCAAGGATTATCCAAGGAGTGTGCTTGTGCGAAAGCAATAGCCCCTATGGCGAGGGGGCCCAATGACCTACATCAATAAAGTCGCCAAGCTATTGTTGCAGCTGGGTTACTGGGATCGTTTCGGTGCAGTGAGCAGCCGCAGCATAACCGAAACTTGCGCGGACGCGGACGAGAAAAGCGGACCCGCCGGCAGAACTGCCACCATTGCGCGCTGCGGTATGGAGGAACCGGGACAGGAGGCCCAGGACAGGAGGCGGGGGCGGCTGCTCACTCCGCCGCGGCGCTGCAATGGCAGCGCTGCTCGACCAGCGGCACGCTGACGGCGAAGACGGTGCCGCGCCCCACCTGCGACCGCACGGTGACGGGATGATCGAGCATCTGGGACATGCGGCGGACAATGGACAACCCCAGCCCCAGTCCCCGGCCGCTGTCGCGCTGGTCGGTGCCGCAGCGGTAGAAATCCTCGAAAATCGCCGCCATTTCCGCCTCGGCAATGCCGGGGCCGGTGTCCCACACCTCGATGGACAGGCGGAACCCGCCATCGGCGTCGGACCGGCGCCGGCAGCCCAGCAGGATCCGTCCCTCCGTGGTGTAGCGCAGGGCGTTGACCAGCAGGTTGCGGACCATCCGCTCCAGCAGGATCGGATCGCTCTGCACCCGGGCGGAACAGTCGACGGTCCGCAGCTGGAGCCCGCGGTCGATCGCCTGATCGCCGATCTCGACCGACAGCCGGGCGAGGATGTCCTGGACATCGAATTCCGCGACCCGCGGCTTGACGTTGCCGACCTCCAGCGCGGAGGTGTCGAGCAAGGTGGACAGCAGCGTGTTGCCGGCGGTCAGCGCCTCCCCCAGCTTGTTCGCCACCTCCACCTGCTGAGGATCGTCCAGCTTGCTCATCAGGATGTGGTGGAACAGGCTCATCGCCTGGAAAGGCTGGCGGAGATCGTGGCTGGCGGCGGCCAGGAAGCGGCTCTTCGCCTGATTGGCCCGCTCCGCATCGGCATGGGCGCGGGACAGCGCCTCCCGGATCTCGACCGATTCCGTCATGTCGATGGCGGCGCAGACGACGCCGGCCACCGCCCCGGTTTCGTCGCGCATCGGCTCCACCGACAGGTCGAGCACCCGCCGGCTGCCGCCATAGGTCACCTCCAGCTCGCACCGGGTGCCGATGCCGCTTTCGATCACGGACCGCTTGATGGCCGACATCCGCGCCGCCTCGTCCGCCGGGAACAGCTCGGCATCGGTCCGGCCGATCATCCGCTCCGGATGCAGGTCGGTGCGCGGGCAATAGATCCACAGATGCCTCAGGTTACAGTCCTGGCTGAACAGCGTGACCTTGGAATAGCGTAGCGCCAGCCGGAAGCGTTCCTCGCTCTCGCGCAGGGCGCGGGCCATGGCGGCACGGGCACGCGCCTCGGTCCGCAGCAGGCGCTTGGTGCGCGCTTCCCGCAGGACATAGGCCGCGACGCCCGCGGTCAGGAGAATCCCGCCGATCAGCATGGTCCAGGCCAACCGGTCGTCCGCGCTGAACAGTCGCGCCGCGTCCGGCAGCACATAGAGCCGCCACACACGCCCGGCGAAGGCGATGTCGCGGACGATGGCATGCGGCGCCGCGTCTCCCGTCAGCTGCTCGACGGTGAGGGGATCGACCGGCGGATGGGGCAGCTCTCCGGGACGGCCGATCGCCCCTTCGGCGGCCAGCATCCGTGGCACGCCCATATCCGGCCGGACCGGCGGCTCCAGAAGATAGACGTCGCCGATGGAAAGGCCGACCCGGCGCACCGCATCCCGCAGCAACTGCCCGATGTCGAAACTGGTCCACAGGAAACCGGTGAGCAGATCGCAGACGATGGGTTCGACCAGCCGGCCCGGATCGTCTTCGACTTCGCGGGTATAGACCGGCAGGTAGAGCAGCACGGAATTCTCGCCCAAATTCGCCCGTAACAGCTCGCCTTCGGCCGCGACCAGACGATTGGCGGCGCAGGACCGCACCAGCACGTCGCGCTGGCCGGGAAGACTGGCCATGTCGAGGCCGATCAGTCCGGCCGCGGATTGTGGTTCGGCCAGCACGTTGACGAACCGGTCGGCTGCCATCCCGGTGGTGTCGTATTCGGGACGGCTTCCGTATTCCGGACCGCTTCCCCCATCGGCATTGCGAACCGCGAACGAGGTGTAGCCGGCCGAGTGCATCGCCCGCTCAAGCAGCGGCACGTTCCGTTCGGAAATCCGCCGCGCCCAGGCAACCGCCCGCAGATTGGGATAAAGCGGCAGCAGCGGTTCGGCCGCCGATGCGAAGCTCGCATCCGTCACCGGGGCGGGGCCGGCCAACGGACCGCTGAGCGCACGCAGCAGCACGCTCTGATGCTCGAAGCTCGCCTTCAACTCGTCGTGGAGCTGGATCGCCTGACGGTCGGCCAGGGCATGTTCGGCTTGGCTTGTCGCGCTGCGGACCAGCAGAAAGGCCGAAAGCGACAGGAACAGCCCGGCGATGATGATCACCGGCAGCGCTGCCGTCCTTCCCCCCGCCCGATATCGCCGGTTCATCCGAACGCCCTCCACCCAACCCGTTCGAACAGTCGCTGCTCAAACCGGATCATAGCGAAAGAAAAGCATAATTGGGTATGTTAAAGTTCATCATCAAACCAAAGGAAGAGTTCACTCCACCGATTGGAGGAGAAGAATGGGCTTGCCTTGCGAATAAACGTCGCAACCTTGTTGCATTTCGCCGCATCCCCCGCCTCTGTTTCAGGAATGTCACTGCACTGCAGCAGGGGGCGAAAGATGCGACACTATATATTCGACACGCTTTTCCGGAAGGCCCAATTTCCAAACTTGATCTTTGTTATCAAAGGGGATCATGCCCGAGCAGGCGGACGACGGCGGCACGCAGGGCGAGCGGCGCGACCGGCTTGTGCAGCAGAGGGTATCCGGACAACCGCGCCTCGCGCAGGCGCTTGGGATCGGTATCGCCGGTCAGGATCATGCCGGGCACGGGACGGTCGAACAGCTTGGCGATCTGCCGGATGGCGACGATGCCGTTGGCCGCTCCCTTCAGCCGCAGATCGGAGATGACGAGGTCGAAGGGCTCCGGGACCGGACCGATCCGTTCGACGGCCATGTCGTAGGACTCGGCCCCGACGACGCTGCACCCCCATTGCCCCAGCAGCGCCTCCAGTGCGGCCAGCACCATGGGGTCGTCCTCGATCACCAGGATGCGGGTGCGGCTGATGTCGGCGGTGCTGCTGTCCGGCGCCGGGGCCGCGACGGCCTCCGCCCGGCCGGAGGCATCGGTCGCGTCGGCGCCCGTTTCGACCGACAGGGGAACCACGACGGCGATGACGGTGCCCCGCCCCTCCTCGGCGCAGACTTCCAGCCCAAGGCCGAGCTTCCGCGCAAGGCCGCGCACCAGGGTCAGGTCCAGCCCCAGCGTTCCCGCCCCTTCGCCGGCCGGCTTCGCCAGTTCCGCCCGCAGGGAGGCCAGACGTTGCGGCGACAGGCCACGGCCGCTATCCCACAACTCGATGCGCAGACGGTCGCCGCGCGTGCGGCAGCCCAGCAGCACGCGGCCCCGGATCGTCCCGCGCAGGGCATTGGCAACCAGGCCATGCAGCAGACGTTCGAGCAAAGCGGAATCGGTCCGCACCATGGCGGAACAGGGCATCACGGTGAAACGCAGCCCACGGTCGGCAAAGCGCGGCGCCACCTCCAGCGCGAGGCGCATCAGCACGCCGTTGACCGCGTGGGTGCGGATGTCCGGCTCGGTGAGGCCGCTTTCCAGACGGACAAGGTCGAAATGGCCGTCGACCATGCTGCGCATCGATTCCACCGCCTGGGCCATCGAGCGCAGCAGGTCGCGATCCTGCCGGCCATCAAGCCTGCCACCCAACCTGCCATCGAGCGTGCCGATCAGCAGGGACAGCGCCGCCAAAGGCTGGCGCAGGTCATGGCTCGCGGCGGCGAAAAGGCGCCCGGCGGGATCGCTCATCGGCGAGGCGGCAACCTTGCGGGAATTCGATGACGAAGGCGAACCGTGGAACCGCCACACCACGCCGCCGCCGGCAAGCGGCAGGACCGTGTGCTCCGGCATTACGCCCGTTGGACTCAAGCCCGTTTCCGCGCCGGAGGAGAGGTGGGCGCACAGTTCCTCGGCCGACAGACCGGCGATCAGGCGGCCGGCGAGCGCGGGCAGGTCCGCTGCCGCGGGCGTCCAATCGACCAGCAGTCCGTTGGCTCCGAACACCAGAATGGCCGGCACAGCACCGCCGGCGTCGTCTTGGCTGCCGTTCACGGTCACACCTGCATCCCATGCCTCATGCTCCGATAGGACTCAACACTATGGAAGGCGCGGCCCGTTGCAAAGCCCGCCATTCGGCAGACTTCACGCGAAGATCATAACGGTATCCTCAATCAAACCTTTCGTTGCTTTTTCGACAAATCCACAAAACTGATTCAACAGTCAGCCTCTCCTGTTACAATTCGACAAATATTCGATGACCTTCCAAGCCGGGCCTTCAGTGTTTTTTAGGAATGGCCCGCAATGATGGTGGAATGGATTGCGACGCGCAGACTTGTGCCGAAGGTGGGCACGACAGGGCCGAGGCCGGGAAATTCCCGTCGATCGATCCGCTGCTGTTCGCCATGCTGCAACTAGCGGACGCCGTCGCCCTCTTCAAAGCGCACACCGATTGCACCGGCGCGCTGACGGACCTGGAATGGCAGTCGGTCAACCCGGCGGCGGAGCGGCTGCTGGGCGTCGCTCCGCTGACCGGCAAGCGGCTGCGCGGGGGTGGCACTGATGCCGCCTGCCCCGGACTGTTCGCCGCATTGGCCGATGCCCTGCATGGCCCGGTGGAGCGCACCGTCGCCGCCCGGCGCGGGACGACGCCGGTGCGCTGGCGGGTTGCGGCCGGACCGGCCCCCGGCGGCCTGTGCGCCATCCTGACCGATCTCGGCCCCGAGAACCCGTCCGTGGCGGAGGCGCTGGCCGAAAGCCTGACCGCGGCGCTGGAACACAGCGCCGAGAGCTTCGCCCTGTTCGATCACGCGGACCGTCTGGTCCACGCCAACGGCCGACTGAAGAAGGACCTGCCTGCCCTGGCCGACCGGCTGGTTCCCGGCGTGCCGTTCGAGGAGTTGGCCCGCGGCTTCGCCCTGGCCGATCCGCGCCTGACCACCGATGAGGAGCGTGCGGTCTGGATGACGGCGCGTCTGGAGCGCCATCGCCGCCAGGAGCCGCCGGTGGTGGTGCCGCTGCCCGATGGGCGCTGGCTGCTCAGCCGCGAACATGCGGTGCCGGGCGGCGTCCTGGTCCATTACACCGACGTCACCACGCTGAAGCTGAACGAGGAACGGCTGCGCATCCGTGAGACGGAGGCACGCGCCGCCCGAGCGGAAGCGGAAAGCGCCAGCCGCGCCAAGAGCGCCTTCCTGGCCCAGATGAGCCACGAGCTACGCACGCCGCTGAATGCGGTGCTGGGCTTCTCGGAAATGCTGCTGTCGGAGCCGTTCGGGCCGCTGGGCAATCCACGTTACCGCAGCTATGCCGGCGACATCCGCGATGCAGGCACCCACCTGCTGGCGCTGATCGACGACATTCTGGAGCTGTCGCGCCTGGACAGCGGCGGGATGCCGCTGGCGGAGGACGGAGTGGATCTGGACACGCTGTCGCTGCGGGTCGTTTCCGCCCTGCAGGAGGCGGCGGCGGAAGGCGACGTCCGCATGCGCCGGGAGGTGCCGGCCGGCCTGCCCCTGCTGCGGGGCGACGCCCAGGCGCTGATCCAGATGCTGACCAACCTGCTGTCGAACGCCGTCACCCACACCCGTCCTGGCGGCGAAGTGGTGTTGACCGTGAATCTCATGCCCGACGGCGGGCTCGGGCTGATGGTGGCCGACACCGGCGTCGGCATTCCGACCGCCGACCTTCCGCACATCCTCCACCCCTTCGAACCGTCGGACTCCACCATCGCCCGCAACTCCCGCGGGACCGGGCTGGGGCTGCCGATCGTCAAGCGGCTGGTTGAGATGCATGGCGGACGGCTGGAGCTGACCAGCCAGCCGGGGGTCGGTACCGCGGCGGTGCTGGTCTTCCCCGCCGAGCGCAGCCTGCCGCGCGACCGCTGCCGTCCGGCCCCCCTGCCCCCGGTCATTCTGCCAAGCTGACTGGGGCGGCCTGATTGGGGTGGCTTGATCGCGACCAGCCATATTTTTGCCCCTTGGCGGCGACGCGCCGACCGGTCATTGTGGGGCCATGTTCCCCACCCGTTCCTATTTCGATGGTGGCACCGCGCCATGAGCGACGATTTTGCCATTCCGGTATCCGACAGCGACTCCGGTCTCCCGGCCGGGGGTGCTCCGCCGATCTTCCGTGGCGTGCGGCGGGCGCTGGCGCTGCGCGGCTATGCGACCCTGACCGAATTCCGGCTGGCGAGCGGCCGGCGGGCCGACGTGCTGGCCATCGACGAAGCCGGCAGCATTCTGATCGTCGAAGTGAAGAGCGGCGTTCCCGATTTCCGCTCCGATCAGAAATGGCAGGAGTATCGCGACTGGTGCGACGCCTTCTATTTTGCCGTCGACGACGGGTTCCCGACCGAACTGATCCCGGAGGATTGCGGGCTGATGGTTGCCGACGCCTATGGCGCGGAGGTCCTGCGCGAGGCGCCGATCGCCAAGCTGGCCGCCGCCCGCCGCAAGACCCTGCTGCTGCGCGCCGCGATGACCGGCGCCGGGCGCCTGCACCGGATCGAGGATCCGATGTTCACCCAGGCCTCGCCCACGGTGTGATCCCGCCGCTCCCCTGACCTTACCGGTGCGCCAGGGCGCGAAACCGGGTAGAGTGGGCGATCGTATCAACCAGGGAGAGCGGATCGGCATGACGGCGGACCGGACGGGCGGAGCACAGCCCTTGCAGATCCTGCTGGCGGAGGACGAAACGGTCACCCGCCTTGCCGCCCGCGTCCTGCTGGAACGTGCCGGCCATCGGGTGGTGGCGGTGGAGGATGGCCCGGCCGCCGTCGCGGCGGCTGCGCAGGGCGGCTTCGACCTGATCCTGATGGATCTGGACCTGCCCGGCCTGCCCGGCGACGAGGCGGTCCGCGCCATCCGCCGGCAGCCGAACGGCGCCGCTCCGCGCATTCTCATGCTGACCGCCAGCGCCACCGCGCAAGGACGCGCCCGCTGCACCGACAGCGGCGCCGACGGCATGCTGACCAAGCCGCTGCGGCTGGACGCCTTGTCCTCCATGCCGGGAGACGGGCCACAAGCCGCACCACCGTCGACCGGGCCGGCCTTCGACAAGGGGGCGATCAGAACAATGCGGGAGATGCTGCCCGCCGTCCGCGCCGCCGAACTGCTCGACCGGACGGCTGCGGTTCTGGACCAGCATGGGCAGGCGCTGGCCGCGGCGCTGAAGGCGGGGGACCGGGCAACGGCCGGGGCGATAGCCCACAAGATCGCCGGCGTGTCGGGCCAATATGGCTGTCTGGCCTTGCGTCGGGCGGCCCGTGCCCTGGAAGCGGGCCTGGAGCAGCCGGGCGCCGATCAGGCGCTGTTGGCCGAGGAACTGGCCGGCACGCTGGCGCCGGCCATCGGGTTCCTGAAGCGGAGCGCCGCCGCGACGCGGGACTGAGCCCGGCCGCCCGCGGCTGCCCGCGGCGGCTGCCGTCAGCCCCGCTCGCCCGGCGACACGGCGACGCAGTGGTGACCGTGCTTGGTTAGAACGGCGCAGGCCTTGCGGGCGTCCTTCTCGTCCAGTCCGGTCAGGCGGGCACGGTAGACGGTCTCCTTGCCGGTCTTCGCCTGCACGACACTGGGCTTGGCCGTCCGCAGCAGGAACGGCGCCTGCTTGACGGCTTGGCTCACCGCCTTGTTGCCGGCCGCCTTGCTGGAGAAGGCGCCGACCTGGACGCCCCAGTGCGAAGAGGCGCTGCCGCGGCTCGCCTTCTCTTCCTTCGGAGCCGCGACCGGGATCGCCGCCGTCTGCAGGGAAGCGCGAACCGGCTTGGCCTTCACCACCGGCTCTTCATCGTCATCCCCCTCGCCGTCGATGGCGTCGGAGCGCGTGGTGTCGAGGCTCGCCACCACCGGCGCGTCCTCGTTGCCCCGGCTGGGCCGGCCGAAGGCTTGATCGAGCAGGGCCGCCATCTTGTTGTCGCGCGACACGGCCGACTTGCCGCCCAGCACAACGCCGACCAGACGGCGCCCGTCCCGCACCGCCGACGCGGCGAGGTTGAAGCCGGATGCCACAGTGTAGCCGGTTTTGATTCCGTCCATCCCTTCGTAGCGGGACATCAGGTGATTGTGGTTGGCCAGGGTGCGGCCGCCATATGCGAAGTTGCGGCGGCTGAAATACGGGTAGTACTTGGCATGGTCGCGCATCAGCGCGCGGGACAGCATCGCGTAGTCGCGGGCGGTCGTCACCTGCTCCATGTTCGGCAGGCCGGAGGCGTTGCGGTAGACGGTGTGGCGCATGCCGATTTCACGGGCCTTGCGGGTCATCATCTCGGCAAAGCGCGACTCGGTGCCGCCCAGCGCCTCCGCCAGCACCACCGCGGCGTCGTTGGCCGACTTGGTGACGAGGCCGAGGATCGCCGTCTCCACCTTCAGGGTCTGGCCGGCGCGCAGGCCCAGCTTGGTCGGCGACATGCTCTCTGCCCAGGACGAGACCGGCAACTGCTGGTCGAGGGTCAGGCGACCGTCATCCAGCGCGTCGAAAGTCAGGTACAGGGTCATCATCTTGGTCAGGGACGCCGGATAGGTGATCGCATCGGCATCCTGATCGATCAGCACCTGCCCGGTCCGGGCATCGACGACGATGGCCGCGGCCTTTGCCGCCAGCGCCTCGGCGGCGGACAGGCCGGACCCGGCGGCCACCATGCCCAGCAGCGCGGCGGCCGCGAACAAATGGCGACCCACACCCGCCGAACTCCGCCCCCCGTTCGTGTCCGCCGCGCGAAAGGCGAACGGAAACAATCCGTTACGAACGGTGCTGCGCGTTACACTCATGATGGCCCCGCCAACCGCTAGATACTGGTGCTTGGTTCAATGGTAAATTCGTGCGAAATCAGTGTCTAGCATGAATTCGTTAATTTACTGCTTTGGCTTTTCGCAGTTTCTGTGGCCAAAATTGCGGGTCCTGCATGACGAGGGAAAGGAACGGCGGACACGGCACAGCGGAAGGGTTACGGCAGGGGGCAGACGGGTTACCGGCGCCATCCGACAGGCCGAAGCCCGCCATCCGGGGCTTGCCGCAGCGCCCTTTCTTCTCCACCTACCAGGGGCCGCAGACGCGAGGCAAGCGACAATGAGTCGTGGTCATCAAAGAACCGTTCCGGCCACTCTTTTCCGCCATGGCCTGGCCCGTCGTTTCGCGCGGGGGGCGATGGCGGCGGCCATGGCCGCCTCCCTGCTGGCGCTCGCCGGCTGCGGCTCGGTGGGACCGACCGACAATCCGCTGGCGCGCAAGCTGACCTGGTTCAGCTATCTCAACGGCGACGATCTGCGGTCGCGCTGCGGCAAGGACGGCGCCGACCGCTTCCGCCTGATCTTCAACGCCGACTATAATCGGCACGTGCGCACCTATGACGTCGTCGGCGATCCCGACCGCGGCGGCGCCGCGGTGGAGGCGCATGTGATCGAGGCGACCGACCTCGCCCGCATGACGCTGACCGACCCGTTCTCCGCGGCGCGCGGCCGCACGGCGACCCTGCAGCTGACCGCGGCGCAATATGACAACTTCATCGGCCGCCTGCGCGACGATGGGGCGTTCGACCCGCCTCCCCAGGGGCTGCGGCTGCCGTCCAACGGTTTTTATTGGCTGATCAACGGCTGCCGTGCCGGACAGTGGTTCTTCACCGCCTTTCCCTACCCATCCAGCCACTTCACCGACGCCCGTTTCCCCGAGCTTCTGCGCGGCCTCGACCCGACCGGCGTCGCCTTCCCCGGCCTGCCGGACCCCGACGACGCGCCACGCACCCTGCCCTCCTCCGGCCAACTGGCCGACGGCGGGGTGTTCTTCGAGATTCAGGTCGGCCGGGATGGATTGGGCAACTACGGGCTGGTTGGCCCGACCGCCCCCTTCGGGGCGCTGCTGCTGAGCGCCCTTCCGGGGAACTGATCGCCAGTCGGGCCGCCGCCCGTCAGACCGCCTCTTCGGCCGGTTGGCGCGGACGCATCTCTTCCGGGACCAGCGTCTCGACCCAGGGGCCGTCCGGCATGCGGCGGGCCAGTTCCGTCAGGTTGCGGTTCCACCACTGGCGCTGTTCGCTGAGATCATCATAGTCGTAGTTCGACTGGCGCCAGCTGCGCGACTCCGCATGGTAGGACACCATGTCGATGGGGAAGCCGACGTCGTTGGTGGAGAAGCGGGTGCTGTCGAAGGACAGATAGGCCAGCTTCAGCGCCGTCTGCATGTCGGTGCCGTAGGTCAGCGCGCGATCCAGGATCGGCTTGCCGTAGGCGGTGGCGCCGATCGACAGGTAGGGCGTGCGTTCGTCCACCTCGATCCAGTTGCCCTCCGGATAGACCAGGAACATGGAGGGTTCGCGGTCCTCGGCAAGCTGGCCGCCGATGATGGCGTGCAGGTTGAAGTGCAGCTTGGACGCCTCCAGCGACTCCCGATCCTCCGCGGCGACCTGCCGCAGGCAGGCGGTGAAGGCCGACACCGCATCCAGCATGGTGGCATAGGCCTCGCCCCGGCGCTTCTGCATGTCGCGGCGCAGATAGGCCAGCGTCTTGTCGCGGACGCTGCGCAGGCCGGAGTTCATGATGAAGAAGCGGTCGCCGCCGCTGCCCATCATCGTCACCTTGCGGGCCGACGACAGTTGCGATCCGCTGGTGATCCGGCCGTCCGACAGACCGATCAGGCCGTCGCGGGTCTTGATGCCAAGGCAATAGGTCATGGTCGAAATGGTCCCGAAGATGCGGCCTGACGAAGGGATGGCCCGACGCGCCGCGTCCAAGCGCCGCACCTGACCAATGGCCGAGGCGAATCCCCTCCACGGCCACGCTACACTTGTCCCAGCGCCGGTAAAGTCTTCGTTAAGGACAGTCTCCGTCGAAGACTTGCCGCCGCTTCCGCGACCGCCGCCTCCGTCCACAACGAAGGCGGCTATGGCGTCACAGGAATTTCACGCTTTCGGGGTAAGGTCGGCACAACGGAGTACGCCGCATACCCGCCGAACGGACTGTTGACACCGCGCAGTGCTTAGCCCATAAAACCCTTATATTGCAGTGCAGCATTTTTCGGGACTGACCCGCGGTCGCCTGGAAAACCGTGACAACGGCTGCACAACGTAAAAACGCAACGCACACCGCTGCCGGCCGGCTCCGCGCCACGCTTTGCGGCGGGCCCACTCTCCATACGCCGGCATCAGCCAGGAAGGAACGCGCGTCATGAACCAGTTTACGCCGAAGTCGCTCGAGAACGTCGCCGCCCAGGCCAAGGAGCAGTACGAAGGTTTGGTGAAGGCCGGTCAGGAGCAGACGGTCAAGCAGTTCGAGCAGACCGCGACCGCCGCCAAGGAGCAGTTCGAGAAGACTGCCGCCCAGCTGCTGAAGAGCTATGAGGACCTGCAGGCCACCGGCAAGGCCAATGTCGAGGCGCTGATCGCCAGCAGCACCATCGCCGCCAAGGGCGCCGAGGATCTGGGCCGCGAGGTCGTCGCCTATGGCCAGTCGGCGCTGGACAAGTCCATCACCACCGGCAAGGCCCTGCTAACCGCCAAGTCGCTGCAGGAAGTGGTTGAGCTGCAGAACGATTTCCTGAAGTCGAGCTTCGACGCGATGCTGGCCGAGACCAGCCGCCTGCAGGAGCTGACCACCAAGGTCACCAACGAGGCGCTGGCCCCGCTGAACGCCCGCGTCACCGCGACGGTGGAGACCTTCTCCAAGCCGATCGCCGCCTGATCGGCCCGATTGGACGAGACCTGAAGGCCGGGGTTCAGCCCTGGACCCCGGCCCCGCAGACGGCCCGGCAACCACCACACGGTTGCCGGGCCGTTTTGCGTTCCAGGTTCCGTCCGATGCACGCCGACGGCTTTTGTGCAGTGCACAATACCCATTGACTCCGCGCCCGAATTTCCCTACATTCCGCTCATGCTGCGGTGCAGCATATCTCGGGCGCCCGGTCCTTCGGGGTCCGAGGGCCTCAACCCACTCCGCGCCCGGTTGCCGCATCGTCGGGGCCGCGCGGTTGACCCCTGAGAGAGCGCGAGGAGCATAGCCATGTCCGACCAGATCGCCGCCGTCACCAAGTCCGTCGAAGACGCCATCGCCACCGCCAAGCAGAACCTGGAAGGCCTCGTGAAGGCCCAGCAGGAGCAGATGGAAAAGGCCTCCGCCCAGGTGATGAAGGGCTATGAGGAGCTGACCGCCCTCACCAAGGGGAACGTCGACGCCTTCGTGCAGTCCGGCACCGTCGTTGCCAAGGGCGCGGAAGAGGCCGGCAAGCAGGTCGCCGCCTTCACCCAATCCTCGTTGGAGAAGAGCGTGTCGAACGCCAAGTCCATGCTGGCGGTGAAGACGATCCAGGAACTGGTCGAACTGCAGAAGGCCTACACCAAGGCCAGCCTCGACGCCTTCGTGTCCGAGAGCACCAAGCTGCAGGAGCTGACCGTCAAGGTCGCCAACGAGGCGCTGGCTCCGCTGAGCGCCCGCGTCAACGCCACGGTCGAGGTCCTGTCGAAGAAGCAGGTCGCCGCCTGACCGGCGCCCACGGGCCGGGATTTGATCCTCCCGGCTTGATCGGCGGGCATCCTATGCCCACCTGACCGACCGCATCGCAGCGGCCCGGCATCCCGCACAGGGGTGCCGGGCCGTTTTGCGTCCGGAAGCCCCCTGCCCTGGCCCCATGTTCTGGCGATACCGCACAAAGACTTAGGGTTTCCCGCCGATTGCAGCCCAACCGGAAGGGGTGTCTCCTATTTTGGGGTATCGGACGGCCGACCGGACCAAAGGAGGGTCTGCCAAATGGAGGGAGACCGAAAACGGCCCCTTCCCACCGCGCCCGAAATGACCATATCATTCACAGTGACAGTGCATCGCGATGACATTCGACTGGGACCATGGCCGACTCTGACAAGCAGGGCAACGACGGCACGAACAGCGGCGTGGTCGTAAAGGCCAAGCCAAAGACCAAAAAGCCGTCGATGTATAAGGTCTTGATGTTGAACGACGATTATACTCCGATGGAGTTCGTCGTTCTCGTTCTCGAACGCTTCTTCAGCAAATCGCGGGAGGAAGCGACCCAGATCATGCTGCATGTGCACCGGCGGGGTGTGGGGTTGTGCGGCGTGTTCACCTACGAGGTGGCGGAGACGAAAGTCACGCAGGTGATGGACTTTGCGCGCCAGCACCAGCATCCGCTGCAATGCACGTTAGAAAAGGATTAGACCCACACATGCTGTCGCGTAACCTGGAACAGACGCTGCACCGAGCCCTGGCCCACGCGAACGAGCGCAGGCATGAATACGCGACGCTCGAACATCTTCTGCTCGCGTTGACCGAAGACTCCGATGCTACCGCCGTCTTGCGCGCTTGCGGGATCGACCTCGACCGTCTGCGCGCGGAACTGTCGGATTACCTCGACAACGAACTGGCGAACCTTATCACGAACAGGCCTGATGATGCCAAGCCGACGGCTGGTTTCCAACGGGTTCTGCAGCGTGCGGCCATCCACGTCCAGTCGTCGGGACGTGAGGAGGTGACGGGAGCAAATGTGCTCGTTGCCTTGTTCTCTGAACGCGAGAGCCACGCGGTCTATTTCCTGCAGGAGCAGGAGATGACCAGGTTCGACGCGGTCAACTACATCTCTCACGGAATCGCGAAGGCTCCGGGCCGCTCGGAAACAAAGCGTGTCTCGGGCGCTGACGACGAGGCGGCGGCGGAGAAGGTCGTGAAAAAAGGCAGCGAAGCGCTAGAGGCGTATTGTGTCAACCTGAACAAGAAGGCGTCCGGCGGGAAGATCGATCCGCTGATCGGCCGGGAGCAGGAGGTCGAACGGACCATCCAGATCCTGTGCCGGCGGTCGAAGAACAACCCGCTCTACGTCGGCGACCCCGGTGTGGGCAAGACCGCCATCGCCGAGGGCCTCGCCCGCCGCATCGTCCAGCAGGAAGTGCCGGAGGTGCTGCGCAACGCCACCATCTTCGCGCTCGACATGGGCTCGCTGCTGGCCGGCACCCGCTATCGCGGCGATTTCGAGGAGCGGCTGAAGGCCGTCGTGTCGGAGCTTGAGGCGACGGAGGGGGCGATCCTCTTCATCGACGAGATCCACACGGTGATCGGCGCCGGCGCCACCTCGGGCGGTGCAATGGATGCCTCGAACCTGCTGAAGCCGGCGCTGGCGTCGGGTTCGCTGCGCTGCATCGGCTCGACCACCTACAAGGAATACCGCAGCTACTTCGAGAAGGACCGGGCGCTGGTCCGCCGCTTCCAGAAGATCGACGTCAACGAGCCGTCGGTCGAGGATGCGATCAAGATCCTGCAAGGCCTGAAGCCCTACTACGAGAAGCACCACAAGGTCACCTACACCAACGACGCCATCCGCGTCGCGGTGGAGCTGTCGGCCAAGTATATCGGCGACCGCAAGCTGCCCGACAAAGCCATCGACATCATCGACGAGGTCGGTGCGGCGCAGATGCTGCTGCCGGAGAACAAGCGTCGCAAGAAGATCGGCGTGAAGGACGTGGAGGCGGTGGTCGCCAAGATCGCCCGCATCCCGCCGAAGTCGGTCAGCCGCGACGACAAGGAAACGTTGCTGAACCTTGAGCGCGACCTGAAGACCATGGTCTTCGGCCAGAACAAGGCGATCGACGCGCTGGTCTCCGCAATCAAGCTGGCCCGTGCCGGCCTGCGCGAGCCGGAGAAGCCTATCGGCAACTACCTGTTCACCGGCCCCACCGGTGTCGGCAAGACCGAGGTGGCCCGCCAGCTCGCCATGACGCTGGGCATCGAGCTGACCCGCTTCGACATGTCCGAGTATATGGAGCGGCACACGGTGTCGCGCCTGATCGGCGCCCCGCCGGGCTATGTCGGCTTCGACCAGGGCGGCATGCTGACCGACGCCATCGACCAGCACCCGCACTGCGTCCTGCTGCTGGACGAGATCGAGAAGGCCCATCCGGATCTGTTCAACATCCTGTTGCAGATCATGGACCACGGCAAGCTGACCGATCACAACGGCAAGATCGTCGATTTCCGCAACGTCATCCTGATCATGACCTCGAACGCCGGAGCCGCCGACATGGCCAAGCCCGCCATCGGCTTTGAGCGTGACCGCCGGGTCGGCGAGGACATCGAAGCGGTCGAGAAGATGTTCACGCCGGAGTTCCGCAACCGTCTCGACGCGATCATCCCGTTCGCGCCGCTGACGCAGGAGGTCATCAACCGCGTCGTCGACAAGTTCATCATGCAGATGGAAGCGCAGTTGGAAGACCGCGGCGTGTCCATCGAGCTGAACGAAGAGGCGCGCGAGTGGCTGGGCAAGAAGGGCTACGACCCGCTCTATGGCGCCCGCCCGCTTGGCCGCGTGATCCAGGAGTACATCAAGAAGCCGCTGGCGGAAGAGTTGCTGTTCGGCAAGCTCAGCAAGGGCGGTCTGGTCAAGGTCACCGTCAAGGACGACAAGCCGGCCTTCGACTATGCCGAAGGCAACCGGCCGAAGCGCACCTCCGGCGACGATGACGAGGAGATGGTGTCGGAGATGGTCGAGTAACCTCGGCCCGTCCGTTCCATATCGTAAAAAAGGGGGCCGTCCGCGGTCCCCTTTTTCGTTGTGCCGCCGACGGATGCGCTCTTTTGCATCGCCTCGTCACCGCGCGATACTTTTGCGCGACTGCCGGACTGCGCTATGGTCGCGGCATGACCGATCCCGTCGCCATGCAGTCCGCCGCTGCGCCCGCCCTTCCCCACTCCGCCGACGCGCAGGCTCCCCTGATGCCCGCGCCCGACGCGTTGCGCATCGCCTTCGCCTGCGCCGACACGGAGGAGGCGCGGGCCGCCCGCACCCGGCTGGTCCACCGCTACGGCAACGCCACCGCGGACGAGGCCGACGTGATCGTCGCGCTGGGCGGCGACGGCTTCCTGCTGGAAACCCTTCACCGCGCGCTGACGCGCAACCGCCAACGGCCGACGCCGGTCTACGGCATGAATCGCGGCTCGGTCGGCTTCCTGCTGAATGTCTACCGCGAGGAGGATCTGGCCGAGCGCATCGTCGCGTCCCAGCATGTCAACCTGCACCCGCTGCGCATGGTGGCCACACGGGTGAACGGCGAACGGGTGGAGGCGCTGGGCATCAACGAGGTGTCGCTTCTGCGCGAGACGCGGCAGGCGGCGAAGCTGCGCATCACCATCGACGGGGTGGTCCGGCTGCCGGAGCTGATCTGCGACGGCGCGTTGGTGGCGACGCCGGCCGGCAGCACCGCCTACAACCTGTCGGCCCATGGTCCGATCGTGCCGCTGAACGCCGGCGTGCTGGCCCTGACCCCGATCAGCGCCTTCCGCCCGCGGCGCTGGCGCGGCGCCCTGCTTCCCCATGCCGCCCGCATCTGCTTCGACGTGCTGGAGGAAACCAAGCGCCCGGTCAGCGCCGTCGCCGACTTCACCGAAGTGCGCGAGGTCCTGCGGGTCGAGGTACAGGAATGCCGCGACGTCGGCCTGACCCTGCTGTTCGACCCTGAGCTGAACTTCGAGGAACGCATCCTGAAGGAACAGTTCGCGCCCTGACCCACCCTTACGCCCGTCTGGCCACCCAGACGGCGGTCAGGTCGTCGCGCAGCGGCAGGTTGGTGCGGGCATAGAAGCTGTCCATCATCGGGCGCAGCGGACGCTGGCGGTCGCGGGCCAGCCCGTCGCGGACGAAGTCGGGCACCGCGTCCTGCCCCAGCGGGCCGCACTCCTCACCACCGCATTCGATTAGGGCGTCGCTGTACAGGAACAGGAAGCCGCCACGCGGCAGGCGATGGCTCTGATCGACATACTGCGCCCGGCGCGAGGCGCCCAGCACCAGCCCCGCCGAATCGAGCAGGCGGATGTCCGGTGCGTTTCCCCTTGTGGCGGACGGCGTTCCCAGAACCGGGTTGGGCGAACCCGCCGCGGCGAAGGTCAGCGTGTCGATGGCAAGGTCGAGGATGCCGAAGAAGGCGGTGGCGAACTGCCCCGTCGGCAGCACGTCCTTCAGGGCGGCGTTCAACTGCACCAGCCATTGCGACGGCGCCATGTGCTGCATCGGGAAACGGTCGATCAGCGTGTGCAGGCGGAAGGTGTTGATCGCCGCGGTGATGCCGTGCCCCGCGAAATCGACCATCAGCAGCCCCAGCCGCCGGTCGCCCAACGGGTAGAGGCCCCAGAAATCGCCGCCCAGTTCCGACGACGTCTCGAAATGCGCATCCAGCGTCAGGCCATAGCGGTCGGCCACCTCGGCCAGCCGGCGGTTCTCCGGCAGAAGCGAGGTCTGCATGGCGCGGGCATGCGACAGCTCGCGCTGGACCCGCTCGCGGAAGGCGGCAAGGTCGCCGAACAGCTTGCGCTTCTCCAACTGGTGGCGAACGCGGGCCACGCATTCGCCCGGCTTGATCGGCTTGGAGATGAAGTCGCTGCCGCCGGCCTCGAAACAGCGCACCTGCTCCTCGTCGCTGTCCAGCGCGGTCTGGAACAGCACTGGAAGCTCTTCGTGGGTGGCGTTGCGGCGCAGCGCCTCGCACATCTGCCAGCCGTTCATCACCGGCATGTCGACGTCGAGCAGGACGAGGTCGGGGCGGAAGCGGTCGACGGCCGCCAGCCCTTCCCGGCCGTTCTCGGCGAAGGCGATGTCGGTGATGCCGGCGCGGCGGATCACCAGGGCAAGGGATTTGCGGTTGAATTCGTTGTCGTCGACGATCAGGACACGGCAGTCCGACAACGACAGGGCGGGCCCGGCCATGGACGCTCCGTCAGCGCTCGAACTGCAGGACGGTGCAGCGCCCGCCATCGGTCACCGTCACCCGTGAGGCCAGCGTGCGCATGAAGACGAAGCCGCGGCCCGAACGCGCCTTGTTGCCGCTGACGGCCGGAGCCAGTTCGGTGTCGAATCCGCCGCCCTGGTCCACCACCGCGATGGCGATGCTGCGCTCGTTCCAGCGGCAGAAGATGTCCAGCCGCCGCCGCACCACGGCGGGATCGCCCAGCCGGTCGCGCATCATCTCGCTGAAGCGGCGGTAGCCGCCGGGCTCCCCCTTCACCGCACTGGAAAGGCCGAGGTTGCCGTGGACGATGGCGTTGGCGACCGCCTCGTGCAGGCAGAGTTCCACGTTGGAGCGGCGTTGCGGATCGAGCGCGCCGCGCCGCACCAGCTCGTCGCAGACCAGCACCGGGCATTGCAGGCCATAGGCGGTACCGGTGGTCAGCGACAGATAGAATCCGGGCAGGTCCGGATGGTCCGCCGCCAGCGCGCCCGACCAGTCGTCCAGCAGGGCCGCCGCCTCGTCGACACCCTCACCCAGCTCTACCGTCAGGAACGGGCCGCGGTCGAAGGCGGCGCGCAGCCGGTCGCGGTCCGCCCGGTCCATCAGCAGCGTTTCCACCACATTTTCGCTCGGCCGCTCGCCTGAGCGCTCCCCCGGCCGCGCGTCCGGCGACGCCGAACCGTCGCCCGGCTGCTGGTCCGTTCCGCAGAAGCGCGCAAGGACGCGGGCGGCCATGTCGGCAGGCACCCGGTCGCGCAGCAGGCTGAAGCCACGCAAAGCCGCTTCGGCCGGAAGCTCGGCCCTACGGTCGTGATGAGCGGCGTCCATGCGGCAAACTCCCATCGGACGGAAACCGGCAGGCGGGCGGGATCGGATCGCTCCGTCCCGCGGTTCGAATTCGGCCGCTCAGGGCTCGATGGTGATGATCTCGCTCAGCCGCGCGAGTTCGATCGACCGCCTGACGTCTCCCGCCGGGCCGCGAATGACCATCTTCATTTCACGGCTCTCGGCCTCTTCCTGGAGGATCAGCAACATGCCGAGACCGGCGGAGTCGACGAACTCCAGCACAGACAGGTCGAGGACGAAGCGCCGTGTGCTGGTCTGCCCCAAAAGGTCCACCAGTTCGTGCAGCTTGTCATGGTCGGTGAACTCCAGGCGGCCGGTCAGCCTGACTTCGGTCGCATCGCCTGTATTGGTCGTCTTGAAATCCATAAATCCCCTCAACCGGTCCGCAGCCTTGGCCGCATCCATACGAATGCGCGCGAAACCCAGGCACATTGCTTATGCACAGTAGTGCATTCCGTCGCCTTGTCTCAAGTGTCGATACTGCGGTTGCGCAGTATTTCCCGGAACTGCGACATTGCTTCGATGGCCAGCCTCGGGATTCACCCCCATGGACGGGTTGTACGCAACGGAGTAGAACATATCCGGGAAGGCACGCGCGCCGCGTGCCGAACCGGCATCGCCGGCTCAAAGATACACCAGTCGCGGACGTCCACCGCCGGGCCCCGCCCAGTCCGCACGCCCGTCCAACCGCCCTTACCAAGAACCTCCGGAACGGCAACGCATGACCAGGATCGCTGAGGCGTGGCGTCGTGTCCCGACGGTATCGGCCAAGTTCCTTCTGATCCTCGTGCCGAGTCTGGTGGTGGCCGTCTCGCTGTGCTCTGCCCTGTTCTATTACGACCGCTACAAGGATCTGCAGGCCGGGCTGCGGGAGAAGGTGGCGGCCATCGCCGACATCAACGCGGCGGCGTTGACCAACAGCCTGTGGACCTTCGACGTCCCGGCGATCCGCAACGTCATCCAGGCCATCGGCGCCAACCGCGAACTGGTCTGCGTCGAGGTCAGCGACGATCTGGCGGAGGGGCAATTCGTCTGGCCGGAATCAGACTGCCGGGCCGGCGGCGATACCCTTGTCGAGCGCCGGACGATCCGGGTGCAGAACCTCCAGGTCGGCACCCTCACGCTGCATTACAGCCAGGACGTCGTGCGCGAACAGCTGCGGCAGGAGGTGATGAACACCGCCGCACTGCTTCTGCTGATGCTGGCCGGCACCATCGCGGCGGCGCTGGCGGCGTTGCGGCTGACGGTCGGTCGGCCGCTGGGGCGGCTGATCGCCTCCATCCTGGAAGCGGAGCGCGGCGGCCACGAGCCGGTGGACTGGGGTGCCGCCGACGAGCTGGGTCGGGTGATCCAGGCCTACAACGCGATGCTCGCCCGGCTGGGACAGGAGGAGGCGGCCCTGCGCAAGAGCGAGCAGCGGCTGGCGCTGGCGATCACCGCGACCCGCTCCTCCGTCTGGGACTATGACCTGCACACCGGGCATTATTGGTGGTCGAAGGAGTTTCCCGCCCTGCTCGGCTATGGCTCCAGCGAATTGCCGATGACGGCGGAGACCTGGTCTTCGCTGCTGCACCCGGACGAGGCGGAACGGGTGATGGCCGAATCGCGGCGGCGCCTGCGCGATCACGCCATGGCCTACACCGCAGTCTACCGCATGCGGCGGCGCGACGGGCAATGGGCCTGGATCGAGGATCGCGCCACCGCCCAGCGCGACGCGAACGGCCGCGCGCTGCGCCTGACCGGAACCATGTCCGACGTCACCGAACGGGTGCGGGCGGAGCTGGATCTGGCGCATGAACGCAATGTGCTGCAGGTGACGCTGGACAACACCGACCAGGGGATCATCAAGGTCGACGGCGACGGGCGGGTGGTGACGGCCAACCGCCGCGCCGCGGAACTGCTGAACATCGCGCCGGAGGTGCTGTCGGGCAACCCGCGCTTCGCCGACATCGTGGCGATCCAGCGCCGCCAGGGCGAGTTCGGCGAGATGGGCGACGACCCCGACCTGTATCTGAGTTTCGGAACCGGCCTGGGGGGCGCCGGCATGGGGGGCGCGGGTATGGCGGCCACCGGAGCGGGGTCCGACGACGAGTTCGGGATCCCGCTGGGCGAGTCGGCAGGGATGATCGACCAGCCCTTCACCTTCAAGCGCCGCCGCCCCGACGGCCGCATCGTCGAGGTGCGCACCAACCCACTGCCGGAGGGCGGCTTCGTCCGCACCCTGACCGACGTGACGGTGGAGGCGCGCTCGGCCGAGGAGATCTTCAATGCGATGCAGGAGCTGGAACGCGCTTATGCCGACCTGAAGGAGACCCAGGCCAGTCTGGTCCAGGCGGAGAAGATGGCCTCGCTCGCCCTGCTGGTCGCTGGCGTCGCGCACGAGATCAACACCCCCATCGGCATCGCCTTCGGCTGCGCCACCCACCTGTCGGGACGGACTTCGACGCTGGCCGATGCGTTCGAAGGCGGAACGATGAAAAAGTCCGACCTCGCCGCCTATGTCGCCACCGCCGGCGAATCCTCCCGCCTGATCGAACAGAACCTGACCCGCGCGGCCGAGTTGATCCAGAGCTTCAAGCGCGTCGCCGTCGACCAGACCAGCGAGGAGCAGCGCCGCTTCGACCTGCTGGCCTATCTGGAGGAGGTGGTGACCTCGCTCGGCCCCACCCTGCGCAAGAGCCGCCACCGGGTTGCCATCGCCTGTTCGCCCGGCATCGTGATGGACAGCTTCCCCGGCGCGCTGAGCCAGGTGGTAACCAATCTGGTGATGAACGCGCTAACCCACGCCTTTCCGGCCGACAGCAAGGGGCACATGGTCATCGACGTGGACGAGACGGCGGACGGCGAGGTGGAGATCCGCTTCGCCGACGACGGCGTCGGCATCCCCACGGAGAACCTGCCGAAGGTGTTCGAGCCCTTCTTCACCACACGGCGCGGGTCGGGCGGCAGCGGGCTCGGGTTGCACATCGTCTTCAATCTGGTGACGCAGTCGCTGGGCGGGCGGATCTCGGTTGACAGCGTTCCCGGCGATGGAACTACCTTCACGCTGCGCATCCCGAAGACCGCAGCAACCGCTTCGTCCCCGACAACGACGCCCGTATCGCTGGAGAAGGAACCCGCATGAGCAGCGGCGCCTACGACAACGACGAGATTCTGTTCGCCGACGAAGAGGCGGACGGTGCCGCGGCCGGGCATGGTGCGGTGGCGGCGGCCCGTGCGGCCATCGTCGACCCGGCGGCACCGCCCTGGCCGATCCTGGTGGTCGACGACGAGTCCGACGTGCATTCCATGACCGGGCTGCTGCTGGCCGACGTCACCTTCCAGCGGCGGCGGCTGGACCTCATCAGCAGCTTCACCGCGGCGGACGCCCGCAACGTGCTGGAACACCGGCGCGACATCGCCGTGATCCTGCTGGACGTGGTGATGGAGGAGGACGATTCCGGCCTGAAGCTGGTGCGCTGGATCCGCGACGAACTGGGCAACCGCGATATCCGCATCATCCTGCGCACCGGCCAGCCGGGACAGGCGCCGCAGCGCGACGTGATCGTCGATTACGACATCAACGACTACAAGCCGAAGGCCGACCTGTCGGCCGAAAGCCTGTTCACCGCGGTGATCGCGGCCTTGCGCGCCTTCGACCAGATCCAGTCGATCGAAACCCGGGTGGCGGAGCGCACGCGCGAGCTGCGCGAGAGCCGCGAGCAGGCAGAAGAGGCGACCAGGGCCAAATCCGCCTTTCTCGCCACCATGAGCCACGAGATCCGCACGCCGATGAACGGGGTGCTGGGGATGCTGGGCCTGCTGGAACGGACCCGCCTGGACGAGCAGCAGCGCGACACCGTCGGCACCATGCGCGAATCGGCCAACGCCCTGCTGCGGATCATCGACGACATCCTGGACTTCTCGAAGATCGAAGCCGGGAAGATGGATCTGGAGCGGGTGGCAATGTCGGTGCCGGCCCTGGTCGAAGGGGTGGCGGAAACGCTGGCGCCCGCCGCCGGGGCCAAGGGGCTGACGCTGCTGACCTATGTGGACCCGGCGATTCCACAGGCGGTGCTGGGCGATCCGGTGCGGCTGCGCCAGATCCTGTTCAATCTGGCCGGCAACGCCATCAAGTTCACCGAAGCCGGCCGCGTCGTGCTGCGCACCGAACTGGAGCCGCCCGGCGCACAACACAGTGCGGCCGAGCCGATGCTGCGCATCGCCGTGTCCGATACCGGCATCGGCATCGCCGAGGCCTCGTGCCAGCGCCTGTTCCAGCCCTTCACCCAGGCCGAAAGCTCCACCACCCGGCGTTTCGGCGGCACCGGGCTGGGGCTGTCGATCAGCCGGCGGCTGGCGGCGCTGATGGGCGGCGAGATCGGGGTGGAGAGCAAGCCCGGCGAAGGCTCCACCTTCTGGCTGCGCCTGCCGATGGACCGCGCCGCCGGTCCGGCGTCGGCGGAGGACGGCCAGGACGCCATCGGGCTGGACGGGCTGACGGTTCTGCTGGGCGTGCCCGACGACATGGAGCGCGGCTTCCTCGCCCGCTATCTGGAGCAGGCCGGCGCCCGCGTGCTGCCCGCCGCCTCGCCGCCCGAACTGGCGGCCCAGGCCCGTATCGCGCGCGAGGCCGGCTGCGCCGTCGGGGTCGTCGCCATCGACGAGGCGCTGCACATCCCTGCCGCCGCCTGCGCACCGGAGGAGTTGGGCCGCCGCAGCGGCGAGGCCCGGCCGCCGGTGGTCCTGCTCTGCCACGAAACCGGTGGGAAGCCCGGTCCCGATTCCCTCCCCGGCACGCGGGGGGCGGAGCCGGGCACGATGGTGCTGAGCCGGCCGCTGCGCCGGCTGGTGCTGCTGCGCGCGGTGGCCATCGCCGCGGGTCGTCTGTGCCCTTCCCAGCCGGCGGCCCAAACCCACCTCCACCATTCCTCGACGGCACAGTCCCCGACCAAGGCCTGCCGCAGTACGGCCGGCCCTGCCAACGGCCAGGGAGCGCCCAGCGTCGAGGAGGCGATGGCCCAGGGGCGGCTGATCCTGGTCGCGGAAGACAATCCGGTGAACCGCAAGGTCCTGCAGATGCAGTTGCAGGCTCTGGGCTATGCCGCGGAGATGGCGCCGGGCGGGGCGGAGGCGCTGGCGGCGCTGGACGCCATGCGGCAGGGCCGGCGCCGCTACGCCATGCTGCTGACCGACGTGCAGATGCCGGAGATCGACGGGTTCGAACTGACCCGTCAGGTCCGCAGCGGCGAGGTGTCGGCCGGCGCGGGCAACCGCCTGCCCATCGTCGCCATCACCGCCAACGCCGCACCGGCCGACATCGAGAGCTACCGCGCCGCCGGCATGGACGATGTGCTGAGTAAGCCTCTGGAACTGTCGCAACTGGCGGTGACGCTCGCCCGCTGGATGCCGCCGGCCCCGGCCGATGCAGCCGTGGTGACGCCCTTGCCGGCACCAACGACGCCGACCACCGCCGGCAGCGACGCTTTGGTCGATCTCGGCACTCTGCGCGCGCTGTGCGGCGGCGATGCGGCGATGCTGGCGGAGCTGCTGAACGATTTCGTCACCATCGGCCGCGGCGTGCTTGCCGACCTTATGACAGCGCTCGGCAACGGCGACCGTGACTGGGTGCGGGCCTGCGCCCACAATCTGAAGGGCTCCTCCCGCAACGCCGGCGCCAAGCCGCTGGCGGAGGCGGCCCGCCTTCTGGAACAGGCCGCCACAGAAGGCGCTCCGCTCGACCGGCTGGCGGAAGCGGCCGACCGGCTGCGCGACAGCTTCGCCGCGACCTGCGGCGCCATCGAACAGGATCTCGCCGGAACGGAGCGGCTAAGGACATGAGCGATCCGGCATGAGCGATCCGACGGATTCCCGACTCGATTTCCGGCCCGGCCGGCGGGAGGCCCTCGGCCTGCTGCTGGGGGCTGCCGCCACGGCCGCCGCCCCGCCTGCCTTCGCCCAGGACGCTCCGCCCGATGTCGGCGTCCCGCGGCTGGGCGAGGAGCTGACCCCCTTCGGCGCGGTACAGGCCGGCAACCGCACGCGGGCGATCCCGCGCTGGACCGGCGGCCTGACCGAGGCGCCGCGCGGCTATGTGCCCGGCCGGCCACCGCCCGATCCCTACATCGAGGATGTCCGCTGGTTCACCGTCGGCGCCGCCGATGTCGAGCGCTACAAGGTCCGGCTGACCGCCGGACAGCAGGCGCTGCTGGCGAAATATGCGGAAAGCTTCGAACTGGCGCTGTTCCCCTGCCACCGCAGCGCCGCCGCACCACAGCGGATCTATGACGCCACGCTCGCCAACGCCGACCGCGCCGGCTTGGGGGAAAACGGTCTGGCGTTGCGCGATGCGTCGGTCGGCGTGCCCTTTCCCATCCCGGCCAACGGCGTGCAGGCGATGTGGAACCACAAGCTGCGCTGGCGCGGCGGCAGCGTGTCGCGCACCAGCCTGACCGTGGTCCAGTCCGGCGACGGCAGCCGTTCGATGACGAAGCTGCGGGAGGAGTTCGCCTCCCCCTATGCCGACGGCGACATGGCGGCACCGCCGCTGCTCTATCGCCGCACCATCCTGGAACCGAAGGAGCAGGCCGGCAGCAGCCTGATCCTGCAGGGGACCCTCGACCCCATCGCCGCGCGCACCCACGCCTGGGCGCGGGAGGGGGAGCGTGGCCGCGTGGTGAGGGCGCCCGACTTCGCCTATGACACGCCCGACCCGGTGACGGGCGGCATCTGCACCGCCGATATGCTGGACATGTTCAGCGGCGCGCTCGACCGCTTCGACTATACGCTGGTGACGCGGCGCGAGATGTACATGCCTTACAACGCCTACCGGCTGTCCAACCCCGGCCTGACGATGCGGGACATCCTGTGGCCGGGGCACCCCAACCCGCAGTTCCTGCGCTATGAGATGCATCGGGTCTGGGTGGTCGATGCCCGGCTGAAGCCGAATTTCCAGCACGCCCTGCCCGACCGCACCTATTACCTGGACGAGGACAGCTGGCAGATCCTGGCGTCGGAGCATTACGACGGCAAGGGCGACCTGCTGCGCTACGCCGAGGCGCACCCGGTGCAGCATTGGCAGGTCCCCGCCCTGGTGCCGGCGGTGGAGTTCGCCTTCGACCTGACCGCCGACCGCTACACCGCCCGCGGCCTGGACAACGGACTGCCCCCGCCGGTGTTCGGCGCGCCGCTGACGCCGCAGGATTTCACCCCCGACGCCCTGGTCCGCCGCGGACGGCGGGGGTAACGGGTCCGGAGAGCGATCACTCGGATCCGGTCTGACGAACCTCGTGGACCTCGGCCGGATGGGCGGCGTGGCGGTTCAGGACCTCCAGCGCGATGCGTTCGCGCGCGGCGTCGCCGACATTCACCCACAGCAGGATGCCGCCCTTGTCGAGCTGCTGCAGCATCGGCTCGTTGCGCTTGTCGGTGATCCATTGCGACAGGAAGGACCCCGCCGCTCCGCTGCCCACCCCGGCGGCGGCGGCAGCGGCGGCCGCGGCGAGCGCCGTACCGCCGGTGGCCAGCACCGCGCCGGTGGCGATGATCGCCCCGACATAGGCGGGGAAGCCGACCGCGGCGCCCTTGCCGCTGCCGACATCCTCCGGCGAAATGTAGGCTTGGCGTGGCGCGTTGGGATCGTGGGCGAGGCTGCCGACATCGCCGGGCACGCCGCCCAGACGCTCGCGGATCGTCTCGTCATTGGCCAGCACGCTCAGCTCGTGGCGCTGGAATCCGGCCAGCGTCAGATCGTCGATGGCGCTCTGCAGGGCATCGCGGCTGTCGAAGACCGCCACGGCCTCGCGCACCGCGGCATCAGTGCCGGTGCTTCCGGTGTCGCCCGTCCAGGCGCTGGAATCGATCGTGGTCGGGTTCTGGTCGCGGCTCTCGATCATGCCTCCACCCCTTCGCTTCGCAGGAAGTCCGAACAATCCGGATCCAACCGCAAAGCGGGGGCAAGGTTCCGCTCAGGGTCGCGATGATGTGACCGGCGGAGACACCACGCCGCGCGGTTCCGGCATGGCGCCAAGGAACCACCACAGGCCCAACCCGATCAGCACGGCCTTCACCAGAAGGAACAGCACGATGTGGCGGGCCAGCGGATTGCGGAGCATGAGCTTCAACCTGTCGATGCAGCAGGCTTGGAGATGAATGCCGATCTGGCAAAAGCACCCGTCTTTTGGCTAGTATCCGGCACCCCTGCTGTCAAGGAAGGATACCCGCCATGAAGCGGCTCCTGCTCGCCACCCTGTTCGCCGCCGGCCTGTCCGCCGGTTCCGCCGCCCCGGCCCTCGCCCAGATCAGCCTGTTCCAGGACACCGGGCTGATGCAGGCGGTCAATGACGGCGACGTCGCCAAGACGAAGGGCGCCCTGTTGCGGGGCGAGAACCCGAATCAGGCCGACATCCACGGCAAGACCGCCCTGCTGGCCGCCGTCGACCGCTCCAGCCCGGCCATCGCCAAGCTGCTGCTGGAAAGCGGCGCCAACGTCAACCGCGCCGACAAGGCCGGCAACACCCCGCTGCTGGCAGCGGCGGAGAACGGCAATCCGGAACTGATCGACCTGCTGCTGAAAAAGGGCGCCAAGGTCGACATGGAGAATCGCGAGGGCATGACCCCGCTGATGGTCGCCGCCCGCAGCGGCCGGGCCGACGTGGTGGACCGGCTGCTGAAGGCCGGGGCGCAGGTCGACCGCTCCGACTTCACCGGCCGCACCGCGCTGAACTGGGCGCAGGACAGCCGCAACGCCCGCGTCGGCACCCTGCTGCGCCAAGCCGGCGCGCGCTGACAGCCGAACTCTATTTCGCGGAGACTTCATGTTCGGTTCGGCCTTCGGCGGTCCCGGCCCGCTGCTGCTCCTGCTGCTGGCGCTGGCGATCGACGCGCTGTTCGGCGATTGGCTGGACCGCATCCTGCCCGACCCGGCGGGGCTGGCGCGGCGTTTCTGCAACGCCGCCGATGCTCGGCTGAACCGGGCGGAGCGGGGCAAGTCGGCACAGGTGATCCGCGGGGCGCTGGTGGTGCTGGCGCTGGTGCTGATCGCGGTGGCGGCCGGGCTGCTGGTCGAGTGGATCGGCTCCATCGGCCGCGGCTGGATGGTCGAACTGCTGGCCCTACTCTGCGGCCTGCGCGGCCGGGCCGCCTGGACGCGCATCCGCGCGGTGCGCCGCGCGCTGGAAAGCGGTGGGCTTGTTCCCGGCCAGGAGGCGATCCAGTCGCTGACCCGCCGCCATGTCTATGGCCTGGACGAGCACGGTATCGCCCGCGCCGCGGTGGAAGCCGCCGCCCGCGCCTTCGACCGCAAGCTGGTGGCGCCGGTCTTCGGCTATGCTCTGCTCGGCGTGCCGGGCCTGTTTGTCTGGACCGCGCTGGACGGCGCCGACGCCGCGCTGGGCAGCCCCGGCGTCCGCCATGGCCGCTTCGGCCTGACCGCAGCGACGCTGGACGACGCGCTGAACGCCCTGCCCGCCCGGCTGGCCGGGCTGCTGCTGGCGCTGGCCGCGCCCTTCATCGGCACCGCCAAGGCCGGCGCCGCGCTCCGCGCACTGGGCCGTGACGCGCGCAAGCACCCGTCGCTGAACATGGGCTGGCCCATCGCCGCGATGGCGGGCGCGCTGGGGCTGGCGCTGGGCGGTCCGCACCGCGACGGCGGCGTGGTCATCACGGAGAATTGGATCGGCGACGGCCGAGCCCGCGCCACTCCCGGCGACATCGGGCGAGCGCTCGCTCTCTCCGCTGTCGCCGCCTTGCTGCTGGTCGGGCTGGTGGCGCTGCTGCTGTGGGGCGTGGCGGGGATCTGAAGGTCCGCAGCCCTGCGCGGCAGGCACGGCAATGTCACGCCCTTGGCAGGTCACCGCATCCGCTCCGCCCATATACTAATATGGCAACCTTGGGGAAGGCGGGGCCATGGCGATGGGGGAAACGACGACGGCTGCGGGCACGCGGGCCGGCCCCGGCGATGCGGTGCAGGCGGAGCGATCCTTGCCGGAGCATTCATTGTCCGAGCGGCGAGCCGGCCGGGCCGGCATCTTCTGGATGATCCTGACCACGCTGCTGTTCGTCACCCAGGACGCCACCACCCGCATCCTGGCCAAAAGCTATCCGGTGATGGAGGTCGCCTGGGCGCGGTTTGCGGTCCATATGTTGCTGGTCGGGATCGTCGTCGCGTGGCGCAGCCCGCATCTGATGGTGTCGCACCGCCTGCCCCTGCAACTCGTCCGCTCCTGCCTGCTGCTGGCGACCACCTTGCTCGCCGTCCTGTCTTTGCGCAGCATCCCCTTTGCCGAGGTGCAGGCGATCGCCGCCGCCGCGCCGGTCCTGATCACGGCGCTGTCGGTACCCCTGCTGGGCGAGAAGGTCGGCTGGCGGCGCTGGGTCGGCGTGCTGGCGGGCATGGCGGGGGCGCTGATCATCGTCGGGCCGGTGGGTGGCACCTTCCAATGGGCGTTGGCCCTGCCGCTGGCTGCGGCATTCAGCAACGCGCTGTACCAGATCGCGACGCGCAAGCTGAGAGGCGCGGATTCGCCGACCACCACCATCTTCTACACCGGCATGGCCGGCACTGTGGTCTGCACCCTGGCCCTGCCCTTCAATTGGGTGACACCGGACCTGACCGGTGCCGCTCTGATGGTGCTGTTGGGGACGCTGGGCGGCATCAGCCATTTCTGCCTGATCCGCGCCTACAGCGCCGCGCCTGCCGCCACCGTGGCGCCCTTCGGCTATACGACGCTGGTGTGGGCGGCGGTCTATTCTCTGATGGTGTTCGGCGAGGATTTGCGCCTTTCGACGATCGCCGGCACGATCATCATCGTCGGCAGCGGCGTCTACATCTTCTATCGGGAACAGACACGATCGCGGCAGGCGTCGTGAGGAATCAGGCCGCCTGCGGCCCGACATCCTCCACCATATAGAACGGCCCCCGCCGGTCGCGCTCGACTCGCAGGATGAAGCGGCTGATCCCGCCGGCCTTGATGGTCCAGAGATCGCCGCCGTCATCCAGCGGACGAAGCTCCAGCTCGTCCGGCACCGGGGCCTCGCCCAGCCGTTTCAGGATGCGGTCGGCGCGGGTGCGGTCGATGGCGGGCAGGCTCTCGGCGGCGCGGGCGTCGAAACGGTCGCTCTTCACATAGCGGGTGCCGGCACCCTGGATCGGGCTGGACGGCCGGCCCGGCTGCAGCCGCGCCCGCGCCGCCATCAGGCGCCAGCGCGCCGTGCCGCAAGCCTGCACCGCGGCGGCATGGACGGCGGCGACCCGCTCGATCAGGTCCGGGAACAGTGGCATCAGCTCCCGCCGCTTGTAGGCGACGCGGCTCATCAGGTCGTGGATCGAACGTTCGGCGGTCGCGGCGGCGTCGGGCAACTCCACCGTCTCCGCCGTCAGCAAGGCCGGGATGGCGTCGAGCGCCGCCCCCGTCACCAGCGCGTCGATGCGGGCGAGCGCCGCCGCCCCAGCCGCGTCGGTACGGGCGATGGCATCGGCCACCACCGGACGGGCGCGGTCGAGCGCCTCCGCCCTCGGCACCTCGTCCGACAGGGCGGACAGCCAGCCGGCGTCGAACAGGGTGCCGTCGGGGAAGGGAGGAAAGGCGCTCAATCGCTCAACGCTTTGTCAGTGGGGGCTCTGCCCGTGAAGGTCAGCCGTCCGCGCGCATGCGGGCGACGATGGCCTCCAATACCTCTTCGGCCCGGTCGTTGTCGACCTGACAGGTGCCGGCCGCCTGATGGCCGCCGCCGCCATATTGCAGCATCAGCGGACCGATGTCCGTCTTCGAACTGCGGTTCAGGATCGACTTGCCGCAGGCCAGCACGGTGTTCTGCTGCTTCAGGCCCCACAGCACATGGATCGACACGTTGGTATCGGGGAACAGCGCGTAGATCATGAAGCGGTTGCCGGCATAGATCGTCTCTTCCTTGCGGAGATCGAGCACGACGACGTTGCCGCGCACGGTGGCGCAGCGCTTCAGCTGATCGACGAACAGCTCGGCATGCTGGGTGTAAAGCTCCACCCGCTCTTTCACGTCGGGCAGCTCCAGGATCTGCGCGATGGAGTGGCTGCGGCAGTAGTCGATCAGGTCCATCATCAGCTGGTAGTTCGACACCCGGAACTCGCGGAAGCGGCCCAGGCCGGTGCGCGCGTCCATGATGAAGTTCAGCAGGGTCCAGCCGGTGGGGTTCAGGATGTCGTCGCGCTGGTACTGTGCCGAGTCGGCCTGATCGACCGCCAGCATCATCTCGTCGGAGATGGTGGGGAAGCGCTCCTTCCCGCCATAGTAATCATAGACGACGCGGGCGGCCGACGGCGCCTTGGGGTCGATGATGTGGTTCGGCTTCTCGCCGACGCGCATGGTCTCCGACAGGTGATGGTCGAACACCAGATGGGCGCCTTCGACATAAGGCAGGTTGGTGGTGATGTCGCGGCCGGTGATCTCGACCTTGCCGTCCTGCATGTCCTTGGGATGGACGAACTTGATCTCGTCGAGGATGCCCAGTTCCTTCAGCAGGACGGCGCAGACGAGCCCGTCGAAATCGGAACGGGTAACGAGGCGGTATTTCGCGGCGTCGGACATGCAAGCTTCCCGTGGCGACCGTCATGGTTGAGCGCGTGCCGGAAGGGTAGTCGTCTACCCCTTCGGCGCGCAATGCTTTACCAGAGGACCGTTGCGGAGATCAGCCCCGGATCAGCCCCACGGGCCGCGGCGGTTCTGCGGCATGAAGCCGCCCTGCCCGCCCTGAGTTCCACCCTGATTGCCACCCTGCGGCGGCGCCCCCCAAGGCGAGCGGCCGTCGCGCGGCGGGGTGTGGCCGCCACCGAAGCCGCCACCCCCGAACCCACCACTGCTGAAGCTGCCGGTCTGGGCCGCCATGGCGCGCAGCCGTGCCACCCGCTCGCCCATGTCGGGGTGGGTGGAGAACAGGCTGGCCATGCTGGCGCCGCTGAGCGGGTTGGCGATGAACAGGTGGGCGGTCGCCGGATGCGCCTCCGCCTGATAATTGGGGATGTGGTTGGCGCTGTTGTGGATGTTGGTCAGCGCATCGGCCAGCCAGTTGGGACGGCCGCAGATCTCGGCGCCGATGCGGTCGGCCTCGAACTCGCGGGTGCGGCTGATCGCCATCTGCACCAGGGTGGCGGCGATGGGGGCGAGGATGGCGGCCAGGATCGCCCCGACCATGCCCAGCGGGTTGCCGCCGCGCTCGTCATTGCTGGAGCCGCCGAAGAACAGGCCGAAATTGGCCAGCATCGACACCGCGCCGGCGATGGTCGCGGTGATGGTCATGATGAGGGTGTCGCGGTTCTTCACATGGGCCAGTTCATGGGCCATCACGCCGGCGATCTCCTCCGGCGTCAACCGCTGCAGCAGGCCGGTGGTGGCGGCGACCGCCGCATGCTCCGGATCGCGGCCGGTGGCGAAGGCGTTGGGCTGGTCGTTCTGGATGATGTAGACGCGCGGCATGGGCAGGCCGGCGCGCTCCGCCAGCCGGGCTACGATGCCGTGGAACTCAGGCGCCGAGTAGGCGTCGACCTCACGGGCGCCATACATCGACAGCACCATGTCGCCCGAATTCCAATAGCTGAACAGGTTCATGCCCAGCGCGAAGACGAAGGCGATGATCAGGCCGGTCTTGCCGCCCAGCAGGAAGCCGACCGCCATGAAGATCGCCGTCAGGCCGGCAAGGAGAATGGTGGTCTTCAGATAGCTGGTCATGATCGCCATATCGGTTCAGGATGGGCCGAGGCGGGGTAACCCGCCCTGATCCGAGATATGGGCCCGATCCGCGCCCCCGTTCAAGATGTCCGCAGTATCGCGATGGATATGATGACCGAACAGACCAAGCCGCAGCAGGACGCCGCCGAGGCGGTGGCCGAAAACACCGCCACCGAGGGGACGGAAGCCAAAGGCCCCGAGCAGAAGCCCGGCGAGATCGGCGGCCCGAAGGGGCCGGAACCGACCCGCTATGGTGACTGGGAGTTCAAGGGGCGCTGTTCGGACTTCTGATCGGAGATTAACTCCCTCCGGTCACTCCATCCGACGCCCCGTCACCGCATCGAACAGGTGCAGGGCGCCGTCCTGCGGGGCGACCGTCAGCCGGTCGCGCTCGCGAACGGTGGGAATGCCGGCCATGCGGACCAGCAGCGTCTCGCCGTCCGGCAGGCGGCCATAGACCACCGTGTCGGCCCCCAGCGCTTCCACCAGTTCGATCTCGATGGAGAAGCCGTCCGCGGCGACCGCCAGATGCTCCGGCCGGATGCCCAGCTTGATCGGCCGGCCGGCATCGGTCGCGCGCGGCTGCGGCAGGGGCAGACGCTGTCCGCGCGGCAGCAGCACCGCCTCGCCACGGTCGTCGATGCGGCCGTCCAGCACATTCATCGGCGGCGAGCCGATGAAGCCGGCGACGAACAGGCTGGCCGGGCGCTGATAGACCTCCAGCGGCGTGCCGATCTGCTCGGCCACGCCATGGTTCATCACCAGGATACGGTCGGCCAGCGTCATTGCCTCCACCTGATCGTGGGTGACGTAGAGGCTGGTGATGCCGAGCCGGTCCTGCAGCCGCTTGATCTCCACCCGCATCTGGGTGCGCAGCTTGGCGTCCAGGTTCGACAGCGGCTCGTCGAACAGGAAGGCGGCGGGTTCGCGCACGATGGCGCGGCCCATGGCGACGCGCTGGCGCTGGCCGCCCGACAGCTGGCTCGGCCGGCGGTCGAGGAAGCGGCCGAGTTCGAGGATCTCCGCCGCCTTGTCGACGCGGGCGCGGATCTCCGCCTTCGGAATCCCGCGGATCTTGAGGCCATAGGCCATGTTGTCGAAGACCGACATGTGCGGATAGAGCGCGTAGTTCTGGAACACCATCGCGATGTCGCGATCCTTGGGGTCCAGCTGGTTGACCACGCGCCCGCCGATGGCGATCTCGCCGCCGGTGATGCCTTCCAGCCCGGCGACCATGCGCAGCAGGGTGGACTTGCCGCAGCCCGACGGCCCAAGCAGGACCAGGAATTCGCCGTCCTGGATCGCGATGTCGATGCCCTTGATCGCTTCGACCGGGCCGTAGGACTTGCGGACGTTGCGGATTTCAACGGTTGCCATTGTTCTTCTTTCCCTTCGCCCGCGCTTACTTTTCGCTGTCCACGAGGCCTTTGACGAACCAGCGCTGCATGAACACCACCACCGCCACCGGCGGCAGCATCGCCAGCACCGTGGTCGCCATGATGATGTGCCAGTCGTTGGCCGATTCGCCGGTGCCGATCATCTTGGTGATGCCGGTCACGATGGTTTCCATGTCGCCGCTGCTGGTGACCAGAAGCGGCCAGAGATACTGGTTCCAGCCATAGATGAAGAGGATGACGAACAGCGCCGCGATGTTGGTGCGCGAAAGCGGCAGAACCACGTCGATGAAGAAGCGCACCGGCCCGGCGCCGTCGATCTTCGCCGCCTCCAGCAGCTCGTCCGGGATGGTCAGGAAGAACTGGCGGAACAGAAGCGTGGCGGTGGCCGACGCGATCAGCGGAATCGCCAGCCCGGCATAGGTGTTGATCAGACCCAAATCGGCGACGACCTTGTAGGTCGGGATGATCCGCACCTCCACCGGCAGCATCAGCGTGATGAAGATCAGCCAGAAGAAGGCCATCCGCAGCGGAAAGCGGAAGAAGGCAACCGCATAGGCCGATAGGATGGAGATGGCGATCTTGCCCAGCGCGATGGACAGCGCCATCACCAGGCTGTTCAGCATCATGGTGCGGACGGGCGTGTACATGGCGCGCTCGCCCGCCTCGCCGACCCAGGCCTGGGCGTAGTTCGCCGCCCCCTCCCCACCCGGCCACAGCGGCAGCCCGCCGCGCCCGATGGTGCCGGCATCCCAGGTGGAGCCGATCAGCGTCACGTAGATGGGATAGGCGAAGATCAGCACGCCGGCGATCAGGACGATGTGCGGCACCAGATCGATGAAACGGGTCTGCTTCATGAGTAATGGACCTTGCGCTCGACGAAGCGGAACTGCACCGCGGTCAGCGCGATGACGATCACCATCAGGATCACCGACTGGGCCGACGACCCGCCGAGGTCGTTGTTGACCACGCCGTCCTGATAGACGCGGAAGATCAGCGTCTCCGTCGCCTTGCCCGGCCCACCCTGGGTCAGGGCGTGGATGGTGCCGAAGGTCTCGAAGAAGGCATAGACCATGTCGACCACCAGCAGGAAGAAGGTGGTCGGCGACAGCAGCGGGAAGGTGATGGTCCAGAACCGCCGCACCGGCCCGGCGCCGTCGATGCTGGCCGCCTCCATCACGGAGCGCGGGATCGCCTGCAGCCCGGCCAGGAAGAAGATGAAGTTGTAGGACACCTGCTTCCAGCTGGCGGCGAGGATCACCATCAGCAGCGCCTGCCCGCCGTTCAGCCGGTAGTCCCAATCGAAGCCGAGCGCCCGCAGCGCGCGGCCGAAGGACCCGATGTCGGGATTGAAGATGAACATCCACAGCACCGCCGCGACGGCCGGGGCCAGCGCATAGGGCCAGATCAGCAGCGTCTTGTAGGCGCTGGCGCCCTTGATCTTGGAATCGGCGAGCACCGCCAGCAGCAGCGCGACCCCCATCGCCAGCACCGTCACCGCGACGCTGAAGATCACCGTGGTCTTCAGCGTGTCGAGATAGTTCGGATCGCCCAGCACATAGGTGAAATTCTCGAACCAGACGAACTCGCTGCGGATGCCGAAGGCGTCCTGAAGATGCACCGACTGCCAAACCGCCTGGGCCGCCGGCCAGATGAAGAACACCAGCGTCACCGCCACCTGCGGCGCAAGCAGCAGATAGGGCAACAGCCGGCTGTCGAAGGTGACGCGACGCTGCAAAGGTTGGTCTTTCGTGGGTTAGGCGTTGCGTTCGGGAGCGCCGCTCCCCCGCTTCCCCCTCTCCCCGGGGGGAGAGGGGATCCGGGAAGGTTTCAGGCGGCCAATCAGCCCTTGTTGGCCCGCTCGAAGTTGCGGAGCACGGCATTGCCGCGCTTGATCGAGGCGTCGAGCGCCTGTTTGGCGTCCTGCTGGCCCTGGAAGGCCTTCTCAAGCTCTTCCTGGATGATGTTGCGGATTTCCGGCAGGTTGCCCAGTCGTAGGCCCATGCTGTTCTCGGTGGTCGGCGTCCGGGTCAGCTGGGCGGCCGGCACGTCGGCACCGGGGTTCTTCTCGTAATAGCCCTGAGCCTTGGTCAGCTCGAAGCCCTTCATCGTCACCGGGACATAGCCGGTGTCCATGTGCCACTTCGCATCGACCTCGGGCCGGGCGAGGTAGGTGAAGAACTGCGACACCGCCTTGTATTCGGCCGGCGTGCGCTTGGGCGAGGTCATCACCCAGAAGGCGGCGCCGCCGATGATGCTGTTCTTCGGGCCATCCTTGGCGAATTCCGGCCAGTAGGGCAGCGGGGCGGCACCCCAGGCGAAGGTCGCCTCCTTCAGGATACGGCTGCGCAGGCCCGATGAGGCGTGGATCATCGCGCATTCGCCCGAAGGGAACAGGGCGTCAGGCTTGTTGTCGCGGCCGCCATACTTGAACAGACCGTCCTTCTGCATGTCGATCAGCGTCTGGACATGCTTGACGTAGAGCGGCGCATTGATCTTCAGCTCGGCCTTCAGGCCGCCGAAGCCGTTGGCCTGGCTGGCGAAGGGCGTGTTGTGGATGGCGCCCAGCTGCTCGAACTGCGCCCACACCGGCCAGGAGGTGGTCAGCGGGCAGGTGGAGCCCGACGCCTTCAGCTTCTTCGCCGCTTCGATCATCTCCGGCCAGGTCGCCGGCGGCTTGTTGGGGTCGAGGCCGGCCTTCTGGAAGGCGTCCTTGTTGTAGAACATGATGGTGGTGGAGCTGTTGAACGGCAGCGCCATCATCTTGCCGTCCTTGGACGAGTAGTAGCCCTTGACCGCCGGGATGTAGGCGTCGGGGTCGAAGGACGCCCCGGTCTCTTTCATCAGCTGATAGACCGGCTTCACCGCCGGGCCGGCGGCCATCATGGTGGCGGTCCCGACTTCGAACATCTGCACGATGTGCGGCGCGTTGCCGGCACGGAAGGCGGCGATGGCCGCCTGCATCGTCTCCGGATAGCTGCCCTTGTAGGAGGCGTTGACCTGGACCGCCTGCTGGCTGTCGTTGAAGTCCTTGACGATCTGCTCCAGCTGGCCGCCGAGCGGCTGCGGCAGGCCGTGCCAGAAATCGACCACCGTCTTCTGCTGCGCCAGGGCCGAGCCCGGCAGGGCGGCGGCGAACAGCAGCGCGGTGGTGGTGGCGGCGCCCGTCAGGAGGGCAAGCTTGCGGCGGGTCAACATGCGGTGGGTCTCCCTATCCCGGTATGGTGCGCGGTTGTCATGAGGGCAACGGGTTGCCATCCCGCGACGCTTTCGTGAAGTTTTGGTGGCAAACGCATACAGCGCTGTGTGCGGTTGCGAAAAAGACCGGCGGTACGATGATCGTTTTCGAAACTGTTTGGTTGCTCTAACCGTCACACTGCGCACGCATACCAGGGTCTGTCAAGACGCCGCTTTACAGTTTTATGACGTGAAAACCACGGTGATGAAATGTTGCGGAGCGAAAATGCGCGGGCGCGAAATGTCTAACTTGGGCAGGCGGTATCAGGCCGGCGAACGGGCGGCAGGCTGCGGCTGAGCAGGCGACGCAGGGCGGTCGGGTCGCAGGGCTTGTGGACCATAGGAAAGCCGCTGCGGTCGACGCTGCGCAGCCGGTCGGGATCGGTGTCGCCGGTGACGATGACGCCCGGCACCCGCCGGCCGCAGCGGGCACGCACCGCCTGGATGGCATCGATGCCGGTCTCCGGCCCCGACAGGCGCAGGTCGGACAGCACGAGGTCGGGAGTGGCGGCGCCCCCGTCCAACCCGGCACAGGCCTCGTCGATGCCGCGGGCGGGGATGACGGCATAGCCCCAGCCCTGCAACAGCAGCCCCATCCCCTCCAGTTGCATGGCATCGTCCTCGATCACCAGCACCGTGCCGGCCGCCGTCGGAGTTGCGGACGCAGACTGGCCGACCGCCGGGTCAGGGTCGCTGTCGGCGGAGTCGTCACCCGACCGGTCGCCGTCATTGCCGGCCAGCGGCACATCCACCGCGAAGACGGAACCCTTGCCGGGCTTGGAGCGCACGGTGACCGGATGCCCCAGCACCTGGGCCAGCCGCCGCACGATGGCGAGACCGAGGCCGAGTCCCTGCTTGCGGTCGCGTCCGGGATTGCCGAGCTGGTGGAAGTCTTCGAAGATCACGGCATGGTTGGCCGGATCGATACCGACGCCGGTGTCCCACACCTCGATGCGCAGGTTCGCACCGCGCCGCCGCGCCGCCAGCAGGATGCCGCCCTTCAGGGTGTAGCGCAGGGCGTTGGCCATGATGGGCCGCAGCAGCCGCTCCATCAGCACCGGATCGCTGGTCACTTGGGCGTCGAGCGGATGGACGTTGAAGCGCAGCCCCTTGGCCTCCGCCTCCGGCCCGAACTCCTCCAGCATCTTGGCGAGCAGTTCGTCGACCGGGAAGGTCTGCGGCTTGGCGGTGACCAGCCCGGCTTCCAGCGCCGACACGTCCAGCAGGGCGCGCAGCAGGGTCTCGCCGCCGATGATCGCCTGCTCCAGCTTGTTCGCCAGCTCGATGGAGGCCGGGTCGGTCAGCCGGCCGCTCAGCAGATGGTGGAACAGGTGCATCGCCTGGAAGGGCTGGCGCAGGTCGTGGCTGGCCGCGGACAGGAACTTGCCCTTGGCGGTGCGGGCGCGTTCGGCATCGGCACGCGCCTGCGCGGTCTCCGCCCTCGCTTCGGCCAAGGCGGCTGCCGCGGCATCGGCGACCAGCGCCACCGCGCGGATCCGCCCGCCGGCATCCGCCACCGGGGTCAGCGCCAGCGCAGACGGCAGGCCGGGGAGCGGGCCGGCGGCGCTGGCCGCTATCCCGGTCTCCATCACCTGCCGCCGCAGCCCCTCGATCCCATCGGCGGTGCCGGCGGGCAGACCGGCCTCCGCCAGGGTCTTCCCCTCCACCGCGTCCGGCGGGCAGCCGAGAGCGTCGGCGAAGGCACGATTCGCCACCAGCACGCGCCCATCCTCGCCAAGCAGGGCCTGAGGCGATCCGCCGGCCGACAGCAGGGCGTCCAACCAATCCTCGCGTGTCGGCATTTGTTCTGGGATGAGAGGCATTGGCGTGTACTCGGCAAGGCTACGGGAAAGACCAACAACAGGAAAACGGGCGGCAGGACCGGCGATAAAAGGGAGGTCCACTGACCGCCGCGTTACCTCTGCTTTATCTTGTGCTCCAATCGATCGTGTCAAATGCGACCTCAGTCCACCCCATGGCCTAAGTTCGTTCGAAAGCCTTAAGACTTAGATCAGAAGCCGGGCCGCTGCGCCATTCCGACAAAGGGCGGAGGACGCTTCCGCATCCGGCGTCGGCCGCGCTATAAGACGCCCATGGTGCAACGCCGCCCCGCCCCGTCCCGTCGCCGCAAGCGATCCGCCGCCCGACCGCCCCAGCCGCCGCGGGCGCTGGAGATTTCCGGCCTGCCGATGCCACTGGAGTTGCGGGAGAGCGCGCGCGCCACCCGCATGACCCTGCGCGTCGATCCCGGTCGCGGGCTGGTCCAGGTGGTGGTGCCGGTCGGCGTGTCGGAAACCGACGCCCGCCAGTTCGTCGGCCGCCATGACGGCTGGCTGCGGGCGCGGCTGGCGGCGATGCCGCCCTCCCTGCCCTTCGCCGACGGCGCCAGCGTCCCCTATCTCGGCGTCGAGCATGTCATCCGCCACGACCCTGCCCTGCGCGGTGCGACCAGGATCGAGGACGGCGCCCTGCTGGTCGGCGGCCAGCCGGAGCACATCGCCCGCCGCATCCGCGATTTCCTGACCGCCGAGGCCAAGCGCGAACTGGCGACCCGTGCCCGGTTGAAGGCCGCGACCATCGACGCCCGCGTCGCCGCCGTCACCATCCGCGACACCAGGAGCCGCTGGGGCAGCTGTTCGTCCACCGGCCGGCTGTCCTTCTCCTGGCGCCTGATCCTGACGCCCGAACCGGTGCTGGATTATGTCGTCGGGCATGAGGTGGCGCATCTGCGCGAGATGAACCATTCCCCGCGCTTCTGGGCGCTGTGCGCCAGCCTGACCGACGGCACCGGCGTGGAATGGCCGCGGGCATGGCTGAAGGCGAACGGGACAAGGCTGCTGCGCTACGGGTGACCACAGTGCGGGTATGGGCGCCTAGTCCACCACCTCCGCCACCAGCAGCCCGGCCGCGGCGGCATCGCGGCGGACGAACTCCAGGAAATCTTCGTAGGGCATCGGACGGCCCAGCAGATAGCCCTGGCACTGGTCGCAGCCCATCCCGGCGAGGCAGTCGTACTGCTCCTCCGTCTCCACCCCTTCGGCCAGCGTCTGCATGCGCAAGGACCGGGCCATGCCGATGATCGCCTCGGCGATGGCGCCGCTGTCCGGGTCGTCGGCCTGCAGGCCGCTGACGAAGCTGCGGTCGATCTTCAGCTTGTCGACGCGGAAGCGCTTCAGATAGGCCAGCGAGGAATAGCCGGTGCCGAAATCGTCGATGGCGAGCGGCACGCCCATCTCGCGCAACTGCGAGAAGGTTTCCGAGACCACATCGGACTCGTCCATCAGGACGCTTTCCGTCACTTCCAGCTCCAGCGCCGACGGCGGGATGCCGTAGGCAGACAGCCAGCCCGCCACCCGCTCCGCCAATCCGGGGCGGCGCACCTGCACCGCCGACAGGTTGATGGCGATCAGCAGGTCGCGGTGGCGCAGCAGTTCAGACACCCGGCGGCAAGCCTCGCCCAGCACCCAGTCGCCGAGCGGCAGGATCAGGCCGGTATCCTCGGCCACCGGAATGAACTGGCCGGGCATGATCAGCGTGCCGTCGGGCTGGCGCCAGCGAACCAGCGCCTCCGCCCCGACCAGCCGGCGGTCGTCCAGCGAGAACTGCGGCTGGAAATGCAGCTCCAGCTCGTTGTTGGCCAAGGCGCGGCGCAGGTTGTTTTCCGTCCACATGCGCTCCGACGCACGGCGGTTCAGCTCCGGCGTGAAGAACCGGTAGGTCGCGCGCCCGGCCTCCTTGGCGGCATACATCGCCATGTCGGCGCTCTTCAGCAGCGCGTCGATGCCGGTGCCGTCGTCGGGATAGATCGCGATGCCGATGGACGGCGTGACCTGCAGCTCGTGCCCGTCGATCAGATAGGGTTCCGACAGGGCGTGCAGCACCTTGCGCGCGACGATGCCGGCGGCGTCGGGGCTGTCCATGTCGCTGATGAGGATGATGAACTCGTCGCCGCCCTGCCGGCTGACCGTGTCGCTGGCCCGCACGGTGCCGCTCAGCCGCACCGCCACCTCGCGCAGAAGGCCGTCGCCGACCTGATGGCCCAGGCTGTCGTTGATGGTCTTGAAGCGGTCGAGATCGACGAACAGCAGCCCCACCTTGGTGCCGTGGCGGCCGGCGGCCAGGATCGCGCGCTCCAGCCGGTCGCGCAGCAGGAAGCGGTTGGGCAGGTCTGTCAGGAAGTCGAACTGCGCCAGATGGCGGATGCGCTCCTCCTGCGCGCGGGTCTCGGTGATGTCGGTGAAGGCGGCGATGTAGTTGGCGACGGCGCCGTCCTCGTTCCTGACCAGCTTGACGCTCAGCCATTCCGGAAACACCTCGCCGTTCTTGCGGGTGCTCCAGATCTCGCCGGCCCAATGGCCCTCGGCGCGCAGCTGCGCCCAAAGCTCGTCATAGAATTCCGACGGGTTGCGGTCGGAGCGCAGGAATTCCGGGCCGCGGCCCAGCACCTCGTCCCGCCCATAGCCGGTGATGCGGGAGAAGGCATCGTTTGCGGCGACGATCTGTCGGTGTTCGTTGGCGACGAACATGCCCTCCGCCGCGTTGTCGAACACCTTGGCCGACAGCCGCAGCTGCCATTCCGCCCGCTTGCGCTCGCTGATGTCGCGGGCGATGGCGGAGTAATAGACGTCGCCCTCGTAGGTGATGCGGCTGGCGGTGACCTCAAGCTCCAGCATGCGGCCGTCGGCGGTGAGATAGGCGGTCTCGTAATGGCTGGCCGCGTCCTCGCCCTCCGCGGCGAAGCGCTTCAGCAGGTCGGCCTGCCCCATCACCAGATCGTCCAGCCTGCCGCCCAGCGCCTTGCAGCCGAATGGGTTGACGTAGGCGATGCGCAGGCCGGCATCGGCCAGCACGACGATCTCGGACACATGGTCGATGAAGAAGTTGGCGAGATAGAGCTGGCGCGCCCGTTCGCGCAGCATGCTGTCGCTGTGCCGGACCCGCAGCTGGTAGCTGCCGACGATGCGCCGGATCCAGCCGGTGACCAGCCACGACACGCCGACCGAGGCCGCCAGCGCCACGCCCAGCACGGCGACCGTGGTCCAGACCCGCTGGTTGACGCCGCGGCTGATCTCCGCCCGGCGGGCCTCCATCTCGCGGCCGACATCGTCGATGTAGGAGCCGGCGACCAGGATCCAGCCCCAGACGTTCGGCGCGGAAACATAAGCCATCTTCGGCGTCGGCCGCGCCGAGACCGGATGGATCCAGTCGTAGCGCAGTTCGCCGCCGCCCTGACGCCCGACGTCCAGCATGCGGGTGACGATGTCGCGCTCGGTCTTCCAGGGCAGGTCGCGGGCGTTCATTCCCTCCGACGCCGGGGCGGTGGGCGACAGCAGCACCTGCCCGTCCTGGCGCAGCACGCCGATGAAGCCGGTCTCGCCGAATCGGAAGGCGCGCAGGCGATCCAGCGATTCATGCTGCAGCCGCGTCTCCACGGCGCTCAGCGAATCGCTGGCTCCGATCAGCCAGTCATAGGGTTCGAACAGACGGACGAAGGCCAGCTTGTCGACGGTCTGCGTCGGATCGTCGGGCTGGTTCACGCGATAGCGGGCGAAGCCGCGCCGGTTGGGGTCATGGGCAGCCCGCATCAGCTCGTCCACGACCGAATCCTCCGCCGTGTCAGGCACGGCGGAGGGCGACGTCCCGTCCTTTGGCGTCCCCTCCCGCGACGGGTCCACCGGCATCAGGACCGAGTTGCCGTTCATGTCGTGGATGAAGTAGTAGCCGCGACCGCCGGAAAAGCGCAGCGGCCGCAGGGTCTGCTTGATCGATTCCTTCACCGCCGCTTCGGGCAGGATGTTCCGTTCCCGGTCATGGACGCTGCGGGCGATGGCATAGGCCTCGTTCACCTGGGTGCGCAGATGGTCCTTCAGCAGCGGTTCGACGCGCGAGCGCATGTAGGCCAGATAGGACTGCGCGTTCTCCACCTCCTGCATCAGGGTCTGACGTTGCTCCTGGAGATAGCGCGTCTCGCTCTGGTGCAGGTCGTGCTCCAGGTCCGCCCAATGCTGCCAGACGAAGTAGAAGCCAAGCCCGAGGACGAGTGCCGACACCAGCGCCATCGACGCCAGGAACTGCAGGCGGTAGAGCCGGGCCTCGTCGGACGAGCGCGACGGCGCACGGACCAGTTCGACGACGGGGTCGGACAAGAAGGGCTCCCTTCGGATAGGCTTTCCGGATGCGAGCTTGGGCCAGCCCCGATGCGCTGTGCAAGTGTTGCTTAATGCTCGCGCCGATTCAACTGCGAGCGAACCAAATCCACCGCGGCGCGACTCTTTGACTGTTTTCCTCTCCCCTTGATCGCCATGGGGTGGCGCCGCGGCGAACGGACAGGGAATCGGCGGAAAGTCGGTCCATTCAATCTTAGGTGCGGATTCCCTTCGGCCGGCAACGATTCGACCGCGAAGATTAATGACGCCGCAGGCCGCCGCCGGCGCCCGATCGTGGCCATGTCCGGGCCGGGTCGGGCATGGCGCATCGTGAGGCTTTAAAACGCCCCCCGGCACCGCTATGGTCGCGCGCGCGTGGCTTTGAGACCCGCAAGCCACCCCCGACCCAGCGCCCGAGACCCAGCGCCCGCATCCTCCGGAGAGTGCCGATGATCCCCCGCTATACCCGCCCCGAAATGGCCCGCATCTGGGAGCCGGAAAACCGCTTCCGCATCTGGTTCGAGATCGAGGCGCACGCCTGCGACGCGCAGGCCGAGCTGGGCGTGATCCCGAAGGACGCCGCCAAGGCGGTGTGGGAGCGCGGCAAGTGGGAAATCGACCGCATCGACGAGATCGAGCGCGAGACCCGGCACGACGTCATCGCCTTCCTGACCAACCTCGCCGAGTATGTCGGCCCCGAGGCCCGCTTCGTCCACCAGGGCATGACCTCGTCGGACGTGCTGGACACCTGTCTCGCCGTGCAGATGACCCAGGCCGCCGACCTGCTGCTGGCCGACATGGACGCCCTGCTGGCCGCGCTGAAGCGCCGGGCGTACGAACACAAGAACACCGTCACCATCGGCCGCAGCCACGGCATCCATGCCGAGCCGACGACCTTCGGCCTGAAGCTGGCCGGCCATTACGCCGCCTTCGCCCGTGGGCGCGAGCGTCTGGTCCAGGCGCGCCAGGACATCGCCACCTGCGCCATTTCCGGCGCCGTCGGCACCTTCGCCAACATCGACCCGCGGGTGGAGGAGCATGTCGCCGCCAAGCTGGGCCTGTCGGTGGAGCCGGTGTCGACCCAGGTCATCCCGCGCGACCGCCACGCCTTCTTCTTCTCCGTGCTGGGGGTGATCGCGTCGAGCATCGAGAATCTGGCGACGGAAGTCCGCCACCTGCAGCGCACCGAGGTTCGCGAGGCGGAGGAGTATTTCCACCCCGGCCAGAAGGGCTCGTCGGCGATGCCGCACAAGCGCAACCCGGTCCTGTCGGAAAACCTGACCGGTCTGGCCCGCATCGTCCGCTCCGCCGTGGTCCCGGCGCTGGAGAACGTGGCGCTCTGGCACGAGCGCGACATCTCGCACAGCTCGGTCGAGCGCATGATCGGCCCCGACGCCACCGTCACGCTGGACTTCGCCCTGGTGCGCCTGACCAGCATGATGGAAAAGCTGGTGGTCTATCCGGAGCGCATGCAGAAGAACCTGGACGATCTGGGCGGTCTGGTCTTCTCGCAGCGCGTCCTGCTGGCGCTGACCCAGGCCGGCATGAGCCGCGAGGACAGCTACAAGGCGGTGCAGCGCAACGCCATGCAGGTGTGGGAGAAGGGCGGCAACTATCTGGACCTGCTGTCGGCAGATCCCGACATCGCCAAGCATATCGGCCGCGACAAGCTGGAGCCGATGTTCGACATGTCCTACCACACCAAGCATGTCGACACCGTGTTCAAGCGCGTGTTCGGCGAGTGACCTGCTGATGGCGCGGGCCGTTACGGCGTCTTCCGCAGAACGGCAAATATTTGCCGGTGGATGACAAACGGCCCGGCCGCACCTAATCTATCTCGAGAAGCACGTGCCCGGGCGGGGCAATCCTGAACAGAACGAGGACTGTACCCATGGCGATGGAAGCCGCCACGATCGAAAAGCTCATCAAGGAAGGCATCCCCGACGCAGTCGTGGAGATTGCCGACCTGCGGGGCGATGGCGACCACTATGCCGCGCTCGTCACCTCCGCCACCTTCAAGGGCAAGAGCCGGGTGCAGCAGCACCAGATGGTCTACGCGTCCCTGCAGGGAAAGATGGGCGGCGAACTGCACGCCCTGGCGCTGACCACCGCGGTGCCGGAAGGCGCCTGAACAGCAGATGCCGGAAGGCGCCTGAGTATTCGTCACATTGGACAAGGTCCCGGCACCGCCGGGCCTAATCGGAAGGGTTATCGAGTCATGGTCGATCAGAACGTCGTCGAGCGCATCGAGCAGGACATCAAGAACAACGATGTCGTGCTGTACATGAAGGGGACCCCGGTGTTCCCGCAGTGCGGCTTCTCCGCCGCCGTCGTCCAGGTGCTGAGCCATACCGGCGTCAAGTTCAAGGGCGTCAACATCCTGGAGGATCCGGGCCTGCGCCAGGGCCTGAAGGAATACTCGAACTGGCCGACCTTCCCGCAGCTCTACGTCAAGGGCGAGCTGGTCGGCGGCTGCGACATCGTCCGCGAGATGTACGAGTCGGGCGAACTGCAGACCCTGATGGCCGACAAGGGCGTCGCCACCGGCGCCGCCGCCTGACGGCATCGCCGGTCCAGGCCGAAACAGAAAAGCCCCGCTCCGGCGGGGCTTTTTCTTTGTGTGCCGTTACTTCTTCTTCGGCTTCGGCGGCGCGTCGTTCGGGCCGTAGAGGATGAAGGCGGAGAAGCTGGTCCCGCCGGAGGCGAGGTCCAGCAGGTCGTCCGGCAGCTCGCTCTGATCGGCGGCGGGCAGGACCAGGGTCATTTCGCCCGGCTGCTCCTCCACCACCTTGATGGCGATGCCGGGGATCGGATCGGTGCCGAACAGGGTCTTCAGGGCCGCATGCGGGTCCTTGACCAGCAGGGTGCGGAACGCAGCGTCGGATTGCGCACGATCCACCAGGGCGGCTTCGGCTTGACGACGGAGTTGCAGCAGAGGATCGACACCAGCCTGCGAAGTCATAACCCACCTTTCCGCAATTGTTTAAGAACTGAAACCGTATCGATGCACCGGTCCAGCAAGCATAGACGCGGCAATAAGATCGCTATATACATGCAATCAACGAACCGGCAAGCGGAAATTGTATTGCGCTATCTGGCGTTACGCGGATGCGTCGGCGGGAACTTGGTCCATGATAACTCAATCAGAAGTTATTCGCCCCGTCTCTCCGGACGAAGCCGACGCGGTGGCACCGCTGACCTGGGCGTCCTACCGCTCCCTGCTGTCGCTCACCGACCCGGAAGAGAAACGGCTTTGCCGGCCCTGCGCCGTTGCCGCGTGGGACGGTGACCGGCCGGTCAGCCTTGCGCTGTCGGCCGTATCGCCGGGCCGCCCCTTGGAGGCGGGAGAGCAGACGCTGCTGTCGCTGACCGTCGCCCGGCCCTGGCGCCGGCGCGGACTGGCGCTGCGGCTGCTGGCGGCGCTGGAGGGCGCCCTGCCCTCACTCGGCGTCCGGCAACTGGCCGTCAGTTACTCCAGCCGGTTGCCGGCGGCGGATCCCTTCGCCGCCACCCTGCGCGCCGCCGGCTGGCCGGAACCGGAACCGTCGCGGCTGCGCATCTGCGGGGCCGTGCGCGACACCGTCAAGGTCTTCCGTGATCGCGATTCGCTGATGACGCGCATGACGGCGGAAGGCTTCCGCCTGTGGTCCTGGCGGGAGCGCGGGAGGGAGGCGGAAACGCTCGCCCAGGCGCTGATCGACCGCGGCAAGGCGCCGGTCTGGGCACGGCCCACCCATTGGCGCGGCATGCTGGACCCCGACCTGTCGCTGGTCATCGGCGCGGACGACGTCATCGTCGGCTGGGCGTTGTGCGTGCATCAGCCCGATCTGTCGCGCTGGTTCTTCCCCATCGGCTGGGTCCGCCCACCCTATGACCGCCGCGGCTGGCTGATGGGCGCCTATGCCGAGGGGGCTGAGCGGGTGGCCGCCCGCCATGGCGGCGATTCGGTGGCGGTCATCGAGACGGCCAGCGGCCAGTCCGGCATGTGGCGGTTGTTCGAGCGAAGGTTCGCGCCGCACGCCCACTGGATCGACCGGATGATGACGAGCGAGCGCCCGCTCAATTTTTAGCATATCGGTTTCTAGCATGCCGCGAAGCGATGCCCGGCGCGCAGCCCCGCCATGCCCGGCGCCCCGCTGCCGGATTGCACAAACAATGTGCTAAACGGACGGTATGGTTCAGACCCCGCCGCCCGCCAAGGCCCCGATCTCCACAACCGCAGCGTTCGTCGCGGCGCTGGCCTCTTACCTGATCTGGGGGCTGGTCAACCCGGTCTTCTTCAAATCGCTGGGCGATGTCGGGGCGGTGGAGATCGTCGCGCACCGCGTGGTGTGGACCGTGGTGCTGGTCGGCATCGGCGTGCTGGCGACCCGCGGGCCGACGGCAGTCGTCGCTGCGGTGGGCAGCTGGCGCCGGCTGGGCATTCTGGTGGTCACCACCCTGCTGGTCACCGTCAACTGGACCGTCTTCATCTGGGCGGTGGTGAACAGCCGGCTGGTCGAGGCCAGCCTGGGATACTTCATCAACCCGCTGGTCAATGTGCTGCTGGGCGTGCTGTTCCTGCATGAGCGGCTCAGCCGCGGCCGGATGCTGGCGGTCGCCATCGCCGCGGCCGGCGTCGGCAGCCTTGTCGTCAGCTATGGCACCGTGCCCTGGGTCGCCCTGTCGCTGGCGCTGTCCTTCGGCTTCTACGCCCTGGTTCGCAAGAAGGCGGCGATCGACCCGGTGATCGGGCTGCTTGTGGAAACCGCCCTGCTGCTGCCGGCTGCGCTCGGTTATCTGCTGTGGCTGGGCGGCGACGGCGCCTTCGGACATGGCTGGGGCGAGAGCACGCTGCTGGTGCTGGCCGGACCGATGACGGCGGTGCCGCTGGTGCTGTTCATGTTCGGCGCGACGCGGCTGACCATGACCACGCTCGGGCTGCTGCAATATGTCGGGCCGACCGGGCAGCTTCTGCTGGGCGTGCTGGTCTATGGCGAGGCCTTCACCCGCAACCACGCCATCACCTTCGCCTGCATTTGGGTGGCGCTGGCGGTCTTTACCGCCGACGCGGTCCACAGCCATCGCAGCACAACCCGCGCCGCCGCCGCCGCGGAATAGCGGCGGCCTACCGCCGCGTCAGCGAGGCGTCAGTCCATGGGCGATGGTGTGGGCCAGCGTGCCGACCATCGCGCAGATGCCGGCATCGTCGCGGCCGAACACCACCTGATCGAGGAAGCCCAGCCCGAAACTGAGCGTCGCGATGCCGGCCGCCACATTGGCGAGGTCGGCATCGGCGGCGATCGCGCCGCGCGCGCGGAAGCCTTCCAGCCGCCTCAGCAGGCAGGGGATGCGGCTCTCCGACAGGGTGCGCGCCATTTCGTCCGCCACCGCCTGATCGACCAGCGCGCGGGCCAGCACAACGCGGGTGAAGTCGCGGCATTTCCAGCTGTGCTTCAACTGCGCGTGCAGGAAGCGGCCAAGGTCGGTTTCCAGGTCATCGTCCGGCGGCGGCAGGTCGCAGCCGCCCGCTTCCTCGCGCCAATAGCGCTCCACCACCGCCAGCAGCAGACCGCTCTTTCCTGAGAAATAGCGCTGGATCAGCTGTTCGTTGACCCCGGCCCGCCCGGCGATCTCGCGCGTCGTCGCCGCATCGAATCCGCGCTCTGCAAACACCAGCTTGGCGGCGTCGAGCAGCGCGCCCTCGGTCGCCGCGCGGTCGCGCTTGCGCGCCCCACCCTCGCACGCGCCCTCGGTCCCGTTGCCGGGGCAACAGCCGTCATCTTCCTTGCTTGCGTCCAAAGCCCGTCCCTCTCCGGTGCGTCCCGTCAGCTTCATAATAAGTATGCAGATACATACTTGACAAGCGGCGGGCTCTGGTTCAAGTATGTACTCACATACATACAAGCTGATTTGCCCAACAGGGGCCAAGAGGGGGTAGTCCCGCCATGCCGCAAAGCACTGCAAAGCCTGACCTGTTCACCCCGCTGCGCCTCGGCGCCATCGAGCTGCTGAACCGTGTCGTCATGGCGCCGATGACCCGCAGCCGCGCCGGCGAAGGCAACTGCCCGACCGCGCTCACCGCCGAATATTATGCGCAGCGCGCCTCCGCCGGCCTGATCATCACAGAGGCGACGCAGGTCTGCGACACCGCCCAGGGCTATCCCAACACGCCGGGCATCCACACCGACGCCCAGACCCTGGCTTGGCGCGCGGTTGCGGACGCCGTGCATGACGCCGGCGGGCGGATCGTTACCCAGCTCTGGCATGTCGGCCGCATCTCCCACCCGCGCTTCCAGCCGAACGGCGCCGCCCCGGTCGCCCCGTCGGCTATCGCGGCGAAGGGCCAGCTCTACACCGGCGCCGGCATGGAGCCCTTCCCGGTGCCCCGCGCCCTGGAGACCGCCGAGATTCCCGCTCTGGTCCGTCACTTCGCCGACGCCGCCAAGCGCGCGGTGTTCGATGCCGGTCTGGACGGCGTCGAGATCCACGCGGCCAACGGCTATCTGATCGACCAGTTCCTGCGCGACAGCACCAACACCCGCACCGACCAGTATGGCGGGACGGTGGAGAACCGCTGCCGCTTCCTGCTGGAAATCCTGGAGGCCACGGCCCATGCCGTCGGCGCCGACCGCATCGGTGTCCGCCTGTCGCCGACCGGCGTGTTCAACGACATGAAGGACAGCGACCCGCTGCCGCATTTCCTGGCGATCACCAAGGCGCTGAACCCGTTCAACCTCGCCTATCTGCATGTGATCGAAGGCCGGCCCGGCCACCATATGGCTCCGCCGGAGGGTGCGCCGCATGTGGCGTCCGCCCTGCGCGCCGCCTTCAAGGGTCCGTTCATCCTGAATGGCGGCTACAGCCGCGACGACGCCGACGCCGCACTCGCCAAGGGCGAGGCCGACGCGGTCAGCTTCGGCGAGGCCTTTATCTCCAACCCGGACCTGGCCGTGCGCTTCCGTGCCGATGCGTCGCTGGCCGAGCCGGACCGCACCACCTATTACGGCGGCGACGCCAAGGGCTACACCGACTATCCGGCCCTGGAGTCCGTCGCCGCCTGACCGGTTTGCGGCCTCCCTGCCCCGGCGGGGCCGCAATAACTCTCGACGTGAGAGAGCGCGTCGTGAGTGCGTCGTGAGACGCAAATCCCCGCTGCCCCCGGCCCGGTTCCCCCCTGGGCCGGGGGGCTTTTTTTGCGGCCGTTACCCCGCCCCGCCCTCGCCATCCAGTCCGCGAGCCAGCGCGGCGATGGTGCCGTAGCCGACCTGATCGGCCGGGTCGATCTCCGCCATCTTGGCGAGGATCGCCAGCGCCCTGTCGCGGTTGTGGCGGCGCAGTTCGATGAAGGCCAGCGCCTTCATGGTGAACAGGAAGAAGCGCGCCGGCCCGGCCGCCGTCCAGTCGGTGGAGCCTGCCGTCAGCTGCGACCAGTCCGCCGGAAAGCCGCCCTGCAATGCCGCGGCATCCAGCCCGATGCGGGCCACCCGCTCCGCCTCGCCCAGCTTCTTGCGGTTGAAGTAGAATTTGTAGAGCGCGTAGAAGACCGGCAGCACCCGCGGCCCCTTGCGGTGCGCCTCCCACAGCAGCGCCTCGCAGGCGTCGGGCACGTCGCGGGCCTTCACTGCCTTCTGCAGCAACTCGTCGATCTGTTCCGGCACATCGCCGAAGGCCATGCGGCCGTTCGACATCCTGAGTTCGATCGGTTCGTCGCTCATCGCTTCCCTCGCCTGGATTTTCCGCTGCAGCAATCAACCATCCGACGCACCGACGACGTCCCATGGTAGGCGCGTAGGCACAGGGAAAGACCACATTAATTTTGTGCGGCGAAGTGTCGCGGCTGTCGCAAAACCGACACGCGCCAAACCCGACAAAATCGTTGGAAGGCGAAACATTGTCGGACTCTCGCCACGCCATCCCCAGCTTACAATCCTTGCAAATCAATACTTTGCCGGTTTGGCACAGCCCTTGCTCTAGTCTTCGCCAGATCGGCCGGCACCCCCGGCAACGCGGCTTGAGGAGGCGGGACATGGTGACTCTGACGGATGCGGCGGTTTCCACCCTGGAACGGGTACTGGCGAAGTCGGGCGGTGCCGCCGCCGGCTTGCGGATCGCGGTGACCGACGGCGGCTGCGCCGGCCTGAAATACCAAATGGGCCTGGAGGCGGCGGCCGGCGACGACGACGCGGTGCTCAGCTTCGGCCCGGTCACCATCTTCGTCGACGCCAACAGCCAGCCCTTCCTGTCGGGCGTGGTGGTCGACTTCGTCGAGGGCATCGAAGGCTCCGGCTTCAAGTTCGACAACCCGAACGCGACCAGCAGCTGCGGCTGCGGCAAGTCCTTCTCGGCCGGTGAAGGCGGTGGCGGCTCCTGCTCGACCTCCTCGTCCAGTTGCGGATCGTCGGCCCCCTATTCGACCCACTGATCCCTCCCCGGACATTCTTCCCCTAGGCGCGCACCCCACGGAAAGGCAGCAGCGACATGTGGAACTACACCGACAAGGTCAAGGAACACTTCTTCAACCCGAAGAACTCCGGTGTCCTGAACAGCGCCAACGCGGTCGGCGAGGTCGGCTCCATCACCTGCGGCGACGCGCTGCGTCTGATGCTGAAGGTCGATCCCGACACCCAGATCATTCTGGATGCGAAGTTCCAGACCTTCGGCTGCGGCTCGGCCATCGCCTCAAGCTCCGCGCTGACCGAGATGATCATCGGCAAGACGGTGGACGAGGCGCTGACCCTGACCAACCGCGACATCGCCGAGTATCTGGGCGGCCTGCCGCCGGAGAAGATGCACTGCTCCGTCATGGGTGCCGAGGCCCTGCGCGCCGCCATCGCCAACTACAAGGGCGAGGCGTGGGAAGACGATCATGAGGAAGGCGAGCTGGTCTGCAAATGCTTCGGCATCGACGCCGCGATGATCGAGCGCGCGGTGACCGTCAACAGCCTGACCTCGCTGGAGGAGGTCACCCACTACACCAAGGCCGGTGGCTCCTGCCAGACCTGCCACGAGAAGATCGAGGAGGTGCTGGAAGAGGTGTTGGCGAAGACCGGCGCCCTGAAGCCCGCCAAGAAGCATGCCCCCGGCACCGTCGGTCTCGACGCCATCAAGCCATTGGAACCCAAGGCCGAACCGGCCGCGGCGCCAAAGCTGACGAATGTCCAGCGCATGCAGGTCATCATGAGCGCCATCGAGGAGATGCGCCCCCAAATCCAGCGCGACGGCGGCGATGTGGAGCTGGTCGATATCGACGGCAAGGACATCTACGTCCGGCTCTCCGGCGCCTGCTCCGGCTGTTCGCAGTCGGCCGGGACGATGATGGGCGTGCAGATGAAGCTGGTCGAGAAGCTCGGCGAGTTCGTGCGGGTCAAGCCCGCCTCTCTGATGCCAGTGGGAGCTTAATGCCATGAGCCAGGGCATCTATCTCGACAACAACGCCACCACCCGCGTCGATCCGGAAGTGTTGCAGGAGATGCTGCCGCTCTTCACCGAGCATTTCGGCAACCCGTCGTCGATGCACGGCTTCGGCGCCGCGGTGGGCGGCAAGATCGAATGGGCGCGCAAGCAGGTTCAGGCCCTGCTCGGCGCCGCCCATGACAGCGAGATCGTCTTCACCTCCGGCGGGACGGAGAGCGACAACACCGCCATCCTGTCGGCTCTGGAGGCCTATCCGAAGAAGCGCGAGATCGTCACCAGCGTGGTCGAACACCCCGGTGTGCTGGCGCTCTGCGAGTATCTGGAGAAGAAGCGTGGCTATAAGGTCCACCGCATCCCGGTGGACGGCAAGGGCAACCTTGATATGGCGGCCTACCGCGCGGCGCTGTCCGATCAGGTCGCCATCGTCTCCATCATGTGGGCCAACAACGAGACCGGGACGATCTTCCCGGTGGAGGAACTGGCGCGCATGGCGAAGGAGGCCGGCGCCCTCTTCCACACCGACGCGGTGCAGTCGCTCGGCAAGATCCCGATGAAGCTGGCCGACAGCGCCATCGACATGCTGTCGCTGTCCGGCCACAAGCTGCACGCTCCCAAAGGCATCGGCGCGCTCTACGTCAAGCGCGGCCTGCGCTACCGCCCGATGCTGCGCGGCGGCCATCAGGAACGCTCCCGCCGCGCCGGGACCGAGAATGCGCCGGGCATCGTCGGGCTGGGTGCCGCCGCCCAGCTGGCGCTGGTCCATATGGGCGAGGAGAACACGCGGGTGAAGGCGCTGCGCGACAAGCTGGAACAGGCGATCCTGGCGGCGGTGCCGAGCTGCTTCGTCACCGGCAACCCGGACAACCGCCTGCCCAACACCTGCAACATCGCCTTCGAATATATCGAGGGCGAGGCGATCCTCCTGCTGCTGAATGAGGCGGGAATCGCCGCGTCCTCCGGTTCCGCCTGCACCTCGGGCTCGCTGGAGCCGAGCCACGTCATGCGCGCCATGGGCGTGCCCTACACCGCAGCCCATGGCGCCACCCGCTTCTCGCTGTCGCGCGACACGACGGAGGAGGAGATCGACCGGGTCATCGCCGTGGTGCCGGGCATCATCGCCAAGCTGCGTAGCCTGTCGCCCTATTGGCAGCAGGGCGCGGACCGGCCGAAGGAATTCGCACCCGTTTATTCGTAACACCGGAATCGCAGGCCGGGTCGATGGCCCGTCCCGGCACCCCGCCCGACGACACCCCGTCGGGGCGGGTCCCCAGCCCGGCCTGCGACACTTCTGAAGGGGGCGGTGCTTGCCCCCGCGCGCGAGGTGCCCCCATGCCCACCACCTTCGCCACCATCAACGACACCACGCTGCGCGACGGCGAGCAGACCGCCGGCGTCGCCTTCACGCTCGACGAGAAGATCGCCATTGCCCGCGCGCTCGATGCCGCCGGCGTGCCGGAACAGGAAATCGGCATCCCCGCCATGGGCGAGGAGGAGCGCGAGGGCATCCGCGCCGTGGCCACGCTGGGGCTGAAGGGACGGCTGATGGTGTGGTGCCGCATGCACGACACCGACCTGAAGGCGGCGCTGTCCTGCAATGTCGGCTTCGTCAACCTGTCGATGCCGGTGTCCGACATCCACATCACGAAGAAGCTGAAGCGCAGCCGGACCTGGGCGCTCGCGGAAATCGAACGCAAAGTCAAACAGGCGCGCGACCATGGGCTGGAGGTCAGCGTCGGTGGCGAGGATTCGTCGCGTGCCGACATGGATTTCCTGATCGCCGCCGTCACCGTGGCGCAGGAGGCGGGCGCGCGGCGCTTCCGCTTCGCCGACACGCTGGGCGTGCTCGACCCCTTCCAGACGCGCACCTGCATCGAACGGCTGCGCCGGGCCACCGACCTGGAGATCGAGATCCACGCCCACGACGATCTAGGCCTCGCCAACGCCAACTCGCTGGCGGCGGTTCTGGGCGGGGCCACCCACGTCAACACCACAGTGAACGGTTTGGGCGAGCGTGCCGGCAATGCGCCGCTGGAGGAGGTGGTGGTGTCGCTGAAACACCTCTACCACATCGACAGCGGCGTGGAGACGCGGTCGCTCGGCACCATCAGCGATCTGGTGGAGCGGGCCTCCAACCGGCCGGTGGCGGTCAACAAGTCGATCGTCGGGTCCGCCGTCTTCACCCACGAGGCCGGCATCCATGTCGACGGGCTGCTGCGCGACCGCGCCACCTATCAGAATTTCGACCCGGCCGAGGTCGGGCGCGAGCACCGCATCGTGCTGGGCAAGCATTCCGGAACCGCGGCGGTGAAGCTGGCCTATGAACGGCTGGGCATCGCCTGCGACGACGCCACGGCCCAGGCGGTGCTGCCGCGCGTCCGCGCGCTGGCCACCCGCGCCAAACGGCCGCCCACGCCCGAGGAGTTGCACGCTTTCCTGGAGGCGGCGACATGACCAAGCCCGGCATCGTCGCTCTGCTGCGCGAGGACGTCGCCTGCGTCTTCGACCGCGACCCGGCGGCGCGCAACGTCTTCGACGTGCTGACCTGCTATCCAGGCATCCACGCGCTGGTGATGCACCGCTTCGCCAATGCAGCCTGGCGACGAAAATTGCGCTGGCCGGCGCGCTTCCTGTCCTATGTCGCCCGCGCGGTGACCAACATCGACATCCATCCCGGCGCCCGCATCGGCCGCCGCTTCTTCATCGACCATGGCGCCGGCGTGGTGATCGGCGAGACGGCCGAGATCGGCGACGACGTGACGCTCTATCACGGCGTCACGCTGGGCGGCACCTCCTGGACCAAGGGCAAGCGGCACCCGACGCTGATGGACGGCGTGCTGGTCGGTGCCGGCGCCAAGATCCTGGGGCCGATCACCGTCGGCACCAACGCGCGGGTCGGCGCCAATTCGGTGGTGATCAAGCCGGTACCGGATGGCATGACCGTGGTCGGTATCCCCGGCCGGGTGGTGCGGCCGGAAGCGCAGCGCCATCCTTCCGGCCGTAATCTTTCCGGACATGGCATCGACCTGGAACATCATCTGATGCCGGACCCGGTCGGAAAGGCCATCGCCTGCCTGATCGAGCACATCAACCGCATCGAAGCCCGGTTGGATGCTCACACCGCAACCGTACCGTCACAGTTTCCTGATAAGAACATCCGACTGTCGGAAATGCGGCTGGGCGATGCCCGTTTGGACGGCGTTGCCTGCAGCGCCTGTGGAAACATCTGCGATCAGGAGGGCTGCGGCCCCTCCCGCTCCACCCAGCAGCATGCGTGAGGAGTCTTCGACGATGAGCGATTTCACCGATGACCTCGACGATCTGGAAACCGCGGAAGACTTCCTGCGCTTCTTCCACGTCACTTACGACCAGCGCGTGATCAATGTGAACCGCCTGCACATCCTGCAGCGCTTCCACGATTACCTGTCGGCGGACCATGGGATGGAGGGGCTGGACAACGACGGCATGTCGGCGCGCTACCGTTTTCACCTCGAACGCGCCTATCAGGACTTCGTCGTGTCCAACGCCATCGCGGAAAAGACCTTCAAGGTCCACAAGGAAGAAGCGCGCAAGATGGCCGACCGCTTCGTCCCGCTCGACAGCCTGTTGGGATCGCCGGTCGGCTGAATCGCCGGCGCAAGAGCTTTGACGGAGGGGGCGTCTTGCAGCGCCCCCTTTGCCGTCAGTGGATTTTGCTCTCGTTCCGGCCGCCGTCGCGCCGGTAGACATGGACGTGATAGGCCGCCATCGGGTTCTCGTCGATGTAGCGCAGCAGTTCCTGCTCCGTCCGCGGCGAGGCGTCGCGGATCAGCACCTGCCAGGCGGGCTCCATCGTCGCGCGCAGCGTCTCGTCATGGGGCAACATGATGAATCCGGCCCATTCCGGATTGAAATCCGCGAGATAGCTCTTGGTGTAATGCTTCATCATCGCCGCGTCGTTGACGTTGACGCTTTCCATGTTTTCGAAACAGACTCGCAGGTCCATCGCCGGTCTCCTCATGGAAAAGGGAGCGGCCCCGCCGGCCGTCCATAATGGACAGGCACGGGTCCGCAATGCTCGCTGGTGAAAACACCCCTGAGACAGAGATGGTGCGTCGTACGGGTAAAAAACAAGGGTGCGGCGACATCCTGCGACGCTTCCGCTCCGTGACCCATGCGTTCGGCGCAGGCTGCGCCATTGGTCATAATCCTGCGCTTTTTGGTTTGCCGATCACTCGGCTCCTGTAAAATCGCTGTGACAGCCCTCTATGCGATCACGATGACAGATCTTACGCCTGCCTCCGACGCTCCCCTGCGCATCCTCATCATTGAAGACGAGAGCCTCGCCGCCATGGCATTGGAGGAAATTCTCGGGATGCTGGGATTCGCCGTCGTCGGGATCGAGGACAATGCGGACGCCGCGGTCGAGGCGGCCGAACGCCTGCGTCCGGATGTCGTGATGATGGACATCCGCCTGCTGGGGCCCCGCGACGGGATCGAGGCGGCGGCGGCGATCCGCGAGCGGACGGGCATCCGCTGCATCTTCACTTCCGCCTTCGGCGACCCCGAGACCCGCCACCGTGCCGCGGAGTGCGACCCCTTCGGATTCGTCCGCAAACCCTACTTCCCGGCCGAACTGCAGCGGGCGCTGGGCCACGCGGTGGACACGTTGAGGGAAGCCCCGGCACAGGCCCCCTCCCCAACCCTCCCCCGCCCACGGCGGGAGAGGGAGTAAGTCGCGGAGCTGCGGCAGTCCCCTCTCCCTCGAAGAGGGGGAGGGTTAGGGAGGGGGCAATGACTTTCCCCGACGACACCACTCCCCAAAAACAAATCGGCCCCCGCGCAAGGCCGCGCGGAGGCCATTCAGTTCCGGGGGAAGACACCAAACGGACCCGGTCAGCCGAACTTGTAGCTGATGCCGTAACCGCCGCGCGGATAGTCCCAGGCGATGTTGCCCTTGTCCTGGCAGACGACGCGGCAGGTGCCGCATTCCAGGCAGCCGTCGGTCACCAGCGTCACGCCGCCTGTCTCGTTCTTGCTGTAGCACGCGGCCGGGCAGCAGAAGGTGCAGGCTTGGCGTTCGCAGCTCTGGCAGGCCTCGACGCTCTTGATCTGGATGTGCGGCCGGCTTTCATCGACGATGTAGCGGTTCTGATAAAGCTTCTCTTCGACCTTGACCATGATGCTCATCGCACGGCCCTCACCAGCTTGATTGCGTCACCGACCAGTCCCATCACCGAGCGGCGCTTGATGAAGGACTTCATGATCTGCTTTTCCTTCGACTTCTTGTCGATGCTGTCGACGGTGAACCAGTTGTGGGCCGCCGCGGTGATTTCGTCGGGATAGGCGCCGAAGAACTGCTTGTTGCCGTGCATGATGCCCGGCAGCTCGCGGTACTTCTTCAGGTCCTTCATGATGAAGCTGTCATCCAGCTTCTTCTTGTAGGCGGCCAGGTTCGACGCGCTGTAGCCCTTTCCGGCGGCCTTCAGCTCGATCACCGTCTCCGCCGCCATCCGGCCCGACGCCATGGCAAGGTTGGAACCCTCGCGATGGGCGGCGTTGTTGAAGTGGGCGGCGTCGCCGACCACCATCCAGCCGTCGCCATAGAGCTGCGGAACCGCCTTGTAACCGCCCTCGGGGATCATGTGGGCGGCGTATTCCTTCATCTCCGCCCCTTCGATCAGCGGCTTGATGACGGGATGCTTCTTCAGATCCTCCAGCATCCGGTAAGGCGGGCAATCGCCGTTCTTGAAGTCGGAGATCAGGCAGCCGATGCCGATCGTCAGCGATTCCTTGTTGGTGTAGAGGAAGGCGGTGCCGACCATCCCCTTGGTCACCTTGCCCATGATCTCGATGACGACGCCTTCGTCCTCCTTGATGCCGAAGCGCTGCTGGATCAGCTCCGGATCGATGAAGAGGATTTCCTTGACCGCCAGCGCCACATTCTCCGGCGCGGCTTCATCCTGAAGGCCGGCGCGCTTGGCCAGCAAGGCGTTGACGCCGTCGGCCATGATGACGACGTCGGCATGGATTTCCCCGCCCTCGCGGTCGGTGCGCACGCCGATGACCTTGCCGGACGCATCGCGGATCAGCTCCGTCACCGTCGTCTCGCAGATCTGGAGACCGCCGACCTTGCGGATTTGCTCGCCCCACCATTTGTCGATGTTGGCGCGGATGATGGTGTAGCGGTTCGGCTTGTCGCTGTTGAAGGCTTCCGAGCGGTAGTTGGTGCCAACGTAATTGTCGTCGCCCAGCAGCCAGACGCGCTGTTCGATGATGTGGCGTTCGGTCGGGCAATCGTCCCGGAAGTCCGGGATGATCTTCTCCAGCTCATGGGCGTACATGATGCCGCCCTGGACATTCTTGGCGCCGGGATATTCGCCGCGCTCCAACTGGAGCACCTTCAGCCCCTGCTTCGCCAGCGTGTAGGTCGCGGCATTGCCGGACGGGCCGGCACCGATGACGATGGCATCGAACTTTTCGACCATGTCGACAGGCTCCTTTCTCGTCCGGCGGTCAGCCGGCCATGCGGTTGACGGACAGGCGGCGGCCGAAGGCATCGGTCAGCGCCGGCAGGATTTTCAGCGCGTCGCCGACCAGCCCGAGATGGGCGAAGTCGAAGATCGTCGCGTTGGGATCGGTGTTGATCGCCAGGATCAGGTCCGACCTCTCCATGCCGACCCGATGCTGGATGGCGCCGGAGATGCCGGCCGCGATGTAGAGCTTCGGCCGCACCGTCTTGCCGGTCTGCCCGACCTGACGGTCGTTGGTGGCCCAGCCGGCCTGGACCAGCGGCCGGGTCACGCCGACCTCGGCACCCAGAACCTTGGCGAGGTCGAAGACCAGCTTCATGTTCTCGACCTTGCCCAGCCCCTTGCCGGCCGACACGATGATGTCGGCGAAGGCCAGCTGCGCCTCGTTCTGCTCGCGGTCGGCGATGAAATTCAGGACCTTGGTGACGATGTCCTCTTCGCGCAGATCCGGTTGGATTTCGACGACGCGGCCGGTGCGGGAGTCGTCGCGTTCCGGCATCGCCATCACGCGCGGGCGGACGGTGGCCATCTGCGGCCGGTAGGCCAGCGTCTGGATGGTGCAGAGCAGCGTGCCGCCGAAGGTCGGCCGGGTGGCGGCCAGCGAGCGGTTGTCGGCGTAGATGTCCAGCTCGGTGCAGTCGGCGGTCAGGCCGGTCGCCAGCGTGGTGGCGATGGCGCCGGCCAGATCGCGGCCCAGCGTGGTGGCGCCCAGCAGCACGATCTCCGGCTTGTGGGTGTTCACCACCTCGGTCATGACGCGGCAATAGGGATCGGTGCGGTAGTCGGCCAGCGCCGGGTCGGTCACCTTGTAGACGATGTCGGCGCCATAGCCGATGGCGTCGCCGCAGATGCGGTTCAGGTCAGGACTTTCGGCGCCCAGAACCACGGCACCGACCTCCACCCCCAGCTTGTCGGCCAGCTTGCGGGCTTCGCCCAGCAGTTCCAGCGACACGGAGTGGACGATGCCGCGTTCCTGCTCCACGATCACCCAGACGTTCTGGTAAACCTTGAGGTGTTCGGGAAGCTGGAACTTGCGGCCCTGGGGCTTGCTCGGTTCGCTCATCGTCGGGTCTCCCGCGGATGGATCGTCAGAGCCCGGCCGCGGCGCGGGCGAGCAGGTCGCCGGCCAGCTTGGGCTGGGCGGCGAAAATGGCGTCGATGGCGGCGGCGGCCATCGCGTCGGGGGTATCGGCGTCGGCGACGATCATCTTCGCCTTCTCGGCGCGCGGCTTCGGCACGAACACCTTCGACACCACGGTCGGCGAACCCTTCAGGCCGACGCGGCCCTCCTCGGCGCCGGTGAAGTCGCGGCTCCAGGTCTTCAGCTCGTAGCGGGCGGCACGGAACAAATCGTCCATCTTGCCGAAGCGGATGGTGTTGGTGCCTTCCAGCATGGTGATCATGCAGGGGAGCTTGGTCTTCAGCACCTGCACGCCGCCTTCGGAGCGGCGCTGCACCACGATCTCCTTGGACGCGGTGTTCAGGTCCTCGATCTTGGTGATGTAGGTCAGCTGCTCGAAGCCGAGACGGGTGGCGATGCCGGGGCCGACCTGGGCGGTGTCACCGTCGACCGTCTGCTTGCCGCAGAAGACGATGTCGACCAGCTCCTCCTCCGCCAGCTTCTGGATAGCCGAGGTCAGGGCGTAGGAGGTCGCCAGCGTGTCGGAGCCCGCGAATTTGCGGTCGGTCAGCAGCACCGCGTCGTCGGCGCCCAGCGACAGCGCCTTGCGTAGCGAGGTCTCCGCCATCGGCGGCCCCATGGTCAGCACGGTGACGCGGGCGCCCACCTTGTCCTTCAGCCGTAGCGCCTCTTCCAGCGAGAACAGGTCGAAGGGGTTGATGATGGCGGGCACGCCCTGCCGCATGATGGTGTTGGTGACGGGATGGATGCGGATCTGGGCGCTGTCGGGCACCTGTTTGATACAGACGACGATGTGCATCCCGTTCTCCTTGGCTTCCGCTCTCGCTGTGACGCGCATGTGGGTTTGGGGCCGGCACCGGGCCGGGATACACCCAGAACAGCAAGCGGCGTGCCAGCCGGCGGGAGCCGGCCAAGTCACGGGAAATGCAGGATTTTTCTGAAGAGCGGGATGCGCTGCCCCCTTGTCGCAAAGGCGACAAGGGGACGCTCATGTCGGTTTCGCTACAGCCGCTGCGGGTGAGGGATCAGACCGCCTCGATATGGGCGATGACGCGGTCCAACTCGATGCCGACGCGGGCGACCAGGGCGGTGATGCCCTCCAGCCGGTGGTCGATCACCGCCAGTTCCACCGCGTCGGCGGCGGCGGCGAGGTCGCGGGCACCGACGGTGCGCGAGGATCCCGCCAGCTTATGGGCGGCCTGCCGCACCTCGTCCCAGATCTCGCCGGCCAGCGCGTCCAACAGCCAGCGATGCGAGGCGCAGTTGGAGGTGACGAACTCGCCCAGCAGATGCCGGACGAACTCGCCGTCGCCATCGAACAGCACGGTCAGCGCCTCAAGATCGAGCGGCGGCAGGTCGGCGATTGCGGGGGTTGGCGGAGATGCCGGCCGAGGGGCGGGTTGCTGCAACTCATCGGTCACCTTCGGAACCTCCTGCTGCGGCTCGAATGGGTCCTCCCCGTCCCGACCCTCGCCCTCCGTCGGGGGCAGGAAACGGTCGACCACCCGGCGCAGGTCGGCGAGGCTGACCGGCTTGGCCAGCGTGTCGTCCATGCCCGACGCCAAACAAAGCTGCGCTTCGTTCTCCGTCGCATTGGCGGTGATGGCGACGATGGGCAGGCGCGGGCCCCCACCGGCCGCCTCGGCGGCGCGAATGCTGCGGGCCAGTTCCATGCCGTCCATCTCCGGCATCTGGCAGTCGGTCAGCAGCAGGCCATGGCCGCCGGCCCGCCACATGGCCAGCGCCTGGGCGCCGTCCTCCGCGGTCTCCATCACATGGCCGAGAAGGGTCAGCTGGCGCTGGATGACCTGACGGTTGGTCGGATGATCCTCCGCCACCAGGATCAGCCGGCCCTGCGTCCGCGCCTCCTCCACCGTGGGCAGGCGGCGCCGGCCGGCCGCCGGGGTGGCGGGTTCCGGTTCGGTATGGCGATCGGTACGGCCGCCCTCCCCCGCCGCCATCCGCCCGGCGGCGGCCAGGATGGCGCGGACCAGCCCGCCCCGCCGCACCGGGCGGCCGAGAACCACGGTCCCGGCGCCGGACGCGCCCAACTCCGCCGCATCGCCCGCGGTCAGCGCGTCGCCACCGATCAGCACGCGCCCGCGCACCCGGCCGCGCGGGTCATTGTCCAGCGCCGCAAGGTCGGTGCCCAGCGTGGAGACCAGCACGTCGCAGGCGGCGGTCGGCAATAGGGTGCGCAAGGCCGCCTCAGCGTCGGCCGCCTCCACCAGTTGGGCGCCGTCGGCGTTCAGATAGCGGGCGAGGAAGCCGCGCTCCTGCGCATCCGCCGCCAGCAGCAGCACGGTCACCCCCTGCAGCGGCGCCCGCTGCGCCGGGGCGGGCTCGATCGCCGCCGGAACCAGATCGGCGGCGAAGGTGAACCAGAAGGTGGAGCCGACATTGACCTCGCTGATGACGCCGATGTCGCCGCCCATCAGTTCGGCCAGACGCCGGCAGATCGACAGACCCAGCCCGGTGCCGCCGAAACGCCGGGTGGTCGATGCCTCCGCCTGGGTGAAGGGGCGGAACAGGCGAACCTGATTTTCCTTGGAAATGCCGATGCCGGTGTCGGTCACCGCGACGCGGATGGTAACGCGGTCGCCGTCGAACTGCGCCAGTTCCACCCGCATGGTCACCGAACCGGACTGGGTGAACTTCACCGCGTTGCCGGCGATGTTGAACAGCACCTGCCGGATGCGGACCGGATCGCCGACGACCTCCGCCGGCAGATCGGGGTCGATGTAGGTGACCAGCGACAGCCCCTTGCCCCGTGCGCCCGGCGCCAGCGTTTCGGCCACACCCTCCACCACATTGGCGAGGGAGACCGGCACCCGCTCCAGGTCGAGCCGCCCGGCCTCGATCTTCGAGAAGTCGAGGATGTCGTTGATGATCGTCAGCAGCGCGCCGGCCGACTCCCGCACCACGCTGACCAGCTCGCGCTGGTCGCCGGTCAGGCTGGTGTGCTCCAGCAGTTCCAGCATGCCCTGGATGCCGTTCATCGGCGTGCGGATCTCGTGGCTCATCGTCGCCAGGAACAGCGACTTCGCCTGGTTGGCCGCCTCCGCCTCCGACCGCGCCGCCTCTGCCGCCTCGCGCGCCGCCACGAGGTCGCGCGTGCGTTCCGCCACTTGGCCCTCCAGGCTGCGGTTCAGCTCGGTCAGTTCCTCGTACAAATGGACGTTGTCGAAGCCGATGGCGACCTTGGCGCAGAACACTTCCAGCAACCTGCGCTCGTCGGCGGTCAGCGCCCGCCCATGGCCGAGATACACCGCGGTGTCGTGGTGCCGGGTGGCGGAGCGGAAGACCAGAACGCTGTGGCCACGTTCGTAGCGGTTGCGGCCGTCGGACAGCGCCGCCGTCACCGCCTGCACCGCATCGGGCGGCAGGGCCAGGAACAGCGGTGTCCCCTCCATCCCGACATGGCAGCCGGCGCCGCCAAGCACCAGCGGCTCCGCCGGCCGCGGCCCGTCGGACAGGCGGCTGACCAGCGCCACCCCGCCCACCGTCATTCCATTTGCGGGCGGGCAGACGCCGACGATCTGCGCCACGGCATGGCGCACGAACTCCGCCATCGTCCGCTTGCCCAGCAGGGTGGACGAGGAGTCGAGGATGCGCTCCAGCCCCTCGCGGTGGTCCTCGATGGCGGTGATGTCCTGGTAGCCGCGGAGCGCGGCGACGACGGAGGTAAACAGCTTCTGCGCCGTCAGCTCCGTCTTCGATTTGTAGTCGTTGATGTCGTAGCTGAGGATGACGTCGCGTTCCGGCGCCTGCCCCGGCTGGCCGGTGCGCAGGATGATGCGCACACGGCGGTTGCTCAGTTCGTTGCGGATGTAGCGGACCAGACGCAGGCCGGCGTCGTCGGACTCCATCACGACGTCCAGCAGGATCACCGCGATGGCCGGGTTGTCGCGCAGCACCCCGCGCGCCTCCGCCGCAGTGGCGGCCGATAGGAACTGCGCCGGACGCCCTTCGAAGGCGAAACCGCGCAGCACCATCTTGGTGGTGGCGTGGATGGCGGGGTCGTCGTCGACGATCAGGATCAGCCAGGGTTCGACCGGTTCGGCAGCCTCGGCCGCCACCTCGACGGTGGGTTCCTCCTCCGCGAACAGGAATTCGTCGCTCATCACGGCCCCCCGGCGAAACAACCGCGCTTTTTCCACCCCGGCGCGCGGGCGACCTTACCATATGTCGGGGAATGGCCGCCAGTTCGGCCCCCGGCCGGCACCGTCAGGTGGTGCCATCGGGCGGAAAGGGTGGATTTGCCGGGCGGCAGCCGCCATGGTGGCGCCGTTTTCCATCGCGCATGTGCCGTCATGAACCTGCTTGCCTGCATCCACGACAAGGCCCCGCTGATCGAAGCGCGGGATCCCGACCTGGGCGACCTGTTCCCGCCGGGCTTCCTCGACCTGTACGAGGTGCACAGCTACCGCAACGCCGCGCGCATCCTGGCCTATGCCTGCACGGCCGAGTTCCGCGAGATCACCGAACGTCTGATGGAGTTCCGCATCCGCACCGAGGACATCGTGGCGTCGGGCGGCAACAAGTCGCAGATTGCCAAGACGATGGAGCGGATGCTGAATCCGCTGGGCTGGAACGAGACGCGCATCCGCGGCGACCTGTTTATCACCAAGATGATCGTGACCCACGAGGAAAAGCGCCGCGTCGCCGGCAAGAACCGTGGCCAGACCGTGACCGAGCAGCGCCAGCGCGAGGAGCTGTACAAGGTCAACGGCTTCATCGACGGGCACAAGATCGACTTCGTGAAGGAGCGCGTGTCCTTCGACCTGGAATGGAACAGCAAGGACCAGACCTTCGACCGCGACCTCTACGCCGCCCGCACCTTCTATGAATGCGGCATCATCAATGCCGGCGTGCTGCTGACCCGCAGCGCCGAACTGATCCCGCTGTTCACCGAGGTGGCGCGGCGGGTGGAGATGAAGAACTTCCAGAACAAGTACGGCGCCAGCACCACCTGGATGAAGAAACTGCTCTACCGCCTGGACGCCGGCCGCGGCGGCGGCTGCCCGGTGCTGGCGCTCGGCATCCGCCCGGCGGTGGTGTCGGATTTCGAGGAATGGAAGGACAGCCACCCGATCGTCCGCCAGACGGCGACCTTCGACGTCGACACCGGGGCGGAGGATGAAGACGATTTGTGGTGAGAGCGCTGCGGCTGCTCCCTCCCCTCAGGCGAACTTGCGGTCAGTCAGCAGCAGGCGCACCGCGAAACCCAGGAACAGCACGCCGGCGATGCCGTCCATCGCCGTCCGCACCCGCGGGCTGGACAGCACCCGGCGCGCGGCCCCGGCGCTGAGTGCCGCAATGCCGACCAGATAGACGCCACCCAGCACCGAGATGATGTTGCCGAGGATGAAGGTCTGCAGCGCAACATGGCCCAGGTGCGGGGCGATGAACTGCGGCACGAAGGCCAGCTGGAACAGGATGATCTTCGGGTTCAGCAGGTTGGTCAGCAGCGCCTGGACGAAGACGCGGCCCGCAGGCGCCGGGGCCGGAGCCTCGACCACGACCGCAGGCTCGGCGCCGCGGCTGGTCCAGACGCTCCACAGCGACCGCAAGCCGATCCAGGCCAGATAGGCGCCGCCGGCATAGCGCAGCAGGTCGAACAGCGATGCCGACGCCGCGATGAGGGCGGAGATCCCGGCGGCGGCCAGCAGCGAATGGACAGTGTTGCCGACACAGATGCCCACCGTCGCCACCACCCCGGCCTGCCGGCCGTCGGCGATGCTGCGGGTCAGCACCAGAAGCGAATCCGGCCCCGGCGCCAGAACCAGGACGCAGACGGCGACCATATAGAGTTGCAGCAGATGGAGGTCGAGCGGCAGGGCCATCGCGGGCGAACCTTGAAGGACGGTGGAGCGGGCGTTCAATCCGGCCAGCGGCGGTGAATCCACAGCCATTGCGCCGGCTTGTCGCGGATCCAATCCTCCAACAGACGGTTCAGCCGTTCCATCAGAATTCGCGCATCCGCATTGCGGTCGCCGCTGGTCGGGTATTCCTCCGGCGGCAGGACGGTGATGCGGAAATGCGCGCCCTCCAGCCGCTCGGTCCGCGTTGGGCACAGCGGCAACTGCATCTTCATGCCCAGCACGGCGGCGGCCGGCGCGGTCATGGCATCGCGACCGAAGAAGGGGACGGGGATGCCGTCATTCATCTTCTGGTCGATCAGCATGCCGACATGGCCGCCCTTGGTCAGGTAACGCAGCAGGATTCTGGCGCCCTCCGGTCCCTTGGGGATCTGAGTGCCGGTCGCGGCCCCGCGCAGCTTCACCAGCAGGTCGCCGACGATCGGGTTGTTGGGCGCCCGGTAGACCACCCCCAACTCCAGCCCGTGCAAGCGGGCGGCGACCGACTGAACCTCCCAGTTCGCCAGATGGCCGGAGACCAGGATGCCGGCCTTGCCGTCCTCACGCAGCGCATCGACATACTCGACGCCGACCACTTCGGTGCGTTCGCGGCCGATCTGCTCCAGATGCGGGTATTCGGCGATGGTACGGCCCAGATTGTCCCACATGCCGCGCACGATCGCGTCGATTTCCGCCCTGCCCTTCTCCGGAAAGGCCCGCGTCAGGTTGCGCCGCGCGCGGGCGCTGTTGGGCAGCCACGGGCCCACCGCCCGTCCGATCCAGCCGCCGAGCGCAGAAGCCTGGTCGAGCGGCAGCACCCGGAACAGCCAGCAGACACCGTAGACCAGCGCCGCCTCCACCGGATAGCCGATCCGGCGCGTCAGCCATTTCTGCAGCGGACTAAGCGGCTTGGCCATCGGGGCTTCCCTTCAGCAACACGGAGGTCAAAAGCATGGAGAGCGCCCGCTCGTCGGCCCAGCGCACCGACACCGGCAGGACGGCGACCTTCACCCGGAGGTCCGGCGGCAGGCGCACGGCATCCTTGGCGGTGGTGACCGGCACGGCGCCCAGCGCCGCGGCGCGGTCGATCAGGGCCGCGACCTCGGCCGCTCGGTAGGGGTGGTGGTCGGCGAAGGGCACCCGTCCGACCACGCGGGCGCCGAGCGCCTCCAGCGTGGCGAAGAACTTCTCCGGCCGGCCGATCCCGGCGAAGGCCAGCACGTCGCGTCCGGCCAGCCGGGCGGCGGCCTCGGGATCGGGTTCCAGCCGCGCCGCCAGCACCGGCCGCCCGCCGGCCAGCGCCGCCAGACCATGGCGGTCCTCGCCCAGGATCACCAGCGCGTTGGCGCGGGCAAGACCGTCGGCCACCCATTCTCGCAGCGGACCAGCCGGCACCAGCCGGCCGTTGCCGAAACCGACCGCGCCGTCGGCGACGATTAGCGCCAGATCCTTGTGCAGCGCCGGATTCTGGAACCCATCATCCATGACGATGGCCCCTGCCCCGGCGGCGGCCGCGCACTCCGCCCCCGCCAGCCGGTCACGCGCCACCCAACAGGGGGCCGCCCCTGCCAGCAGCAGCGCCTCGTCACCGACGTCGGCGGCACCGTGGCGGCCGGGATCGACCGCCAGAGGGCCGGCCTCCCGCCCGCCATGGCCACGGGTCAGCGCATGGACGGCGATCCCACGAGCCTGCAGCGCCGCGATCAGCGCCAGCCCGACCGGCGTCTTCCCGGCACCGCCCGCCACCAGATTGCCGACGCAGGCGACCGGCACACCGACCCGGCGCGGAACGGTCCCGGCAAGGCGCCGCCGTCCGGCCAGCCCATAGAGCGCCCCCAGCGGCGCCAGCAGGGTGGAGGCAAGGCCGGGCGGCCGATACCAGAAGGCGGGGGTCTTCACGGCTCCGCGTCCCCTCAGGCAGCGGTCCGGATGCCGGCGGCGCCCAGCACCGGGGCCAGCGCCCCCAGCGCCCGGTCGATGATCCGCCGGTTGTCCGCCGTCACCCGCGCAGCCCCCGCGACGATGCGTTCGCGCGCCCGGTCGTCGGTCAGCAGCCGCCGGGTCTCGCGGGTCAGCGCATCGCCGTCCGCGACCGGCAGGGCGCCGCCGGCGGCCTCCAGCATGTGGGTGATCTCGCCGAAATTGAACATGTGCGGGCCGTACAGCACTGCGCAGCCCAACTGCGCCGGCTCCACCGGGTTCTGCCCGCCATGGGGAATGAAGGAGCCGCCCATGCACACCACCGGCGCGGCACGGTAGAACAGTCCCAATTCGCCCATGGTGTCGGCGATGTAGACGGCATGCTCCGGTCCCGGCAGCAGGTGCCCGGCCGTGCGCTGCAGAACCGCCAAACCGCGCGCCCGCATCAACTCGGCGATGGCGTCGCCACGATGGGCATGACGCGGTGCGATGACGGTCAGCAGGCCGGGCAGAGCCGGCGCCAGCGCGGCATGGACCGCCGCGGCGATCTCGTCCTCCCCCGGGTGGGAGCTGGCGAGCAGCCAGACAGGCCGGCCGGCCAGGGCAGCGCGCAGCGGCTCCATCGCGTCGGATGCGGCTGGCGGCGGCTCGGCGGAGAATTTCAGGTTGCCGACGCTGGCGACGCCGGAGGCCCCCAACCGGCGCAGCCGCTCCGCATCCCCCTCCGTCTGGGCCAGTGTGACCTGGAAGGTGGACAGCAGACCGCCGATCAGACCGGGCGCGTTGCGCCAGCGGGAAAAGCTGCGTTCGGACATGCGGGCGTTGACCAGCGCGGCCGGGATCGAGCGGGCACGGATGCCGGCCAGCAGGTTCGGCCAGATCTCCGATTCCGTCCACAGCACCGCGTCGGGCCGCCAATGGTCGAGGAAGCTATCAACCGCATCCGGCAGATCGACCGGCACATATTGATGGATGGCGCGCTCCGGCAGCCGCCGCCCCATCAGCTCGGCCGAGGTGACGGTGCCGGTGGTCATCAGCACGGTCAGATCGGGCGCGCTGTCCAGCAGCCGGCCGATCAGCACCAGGACCGAATTCGCCTCCCCCACGCTGGCCGCGTGGATCCAGGCCAGCGGACCGTCCGGCCGGGCGCGCGAAGCCATGCCGAACCGCTCCGCCTGACGGGCGGGGTCTTCCTTGCCGGCGGCGCGGCGGCGGTCGAGATAGAGGCGCACCGCCGGCCCGGCGACGGTCGTCAGGCCACGGTAGAGGGATTGCAGCATCAAGGCCCGGAACTGGAGACGTACGACAACGGGCGCGTTGCCGGCCCCCCTGATACGGACCACCGGCGACGCGCCCGGCGGCACCTTAGCACGCGGCAACCATTCCGTAACAGGGGACGGTGCGATGCAGCTCCCTCACCGCTCCGCCAGCGCCAGCTTGGCGCCGAGCGCGGCGAAGGCGGCGGCGAAGCTGCGGCGCATCCAGGCCATCACCTGTGGGCGGGAGACCACCTGATCGCGCACCGCGGCGGCGAACAGCCCGTAGACGACGAAGACCGCAAAGGTCAGCGCCATGAACACGCCGCTGAGTTCCAGCATGCGGGCGAGCGGCTGCGGGTCGGCGTCGCTGACGAACTGCGGCAGGAAGGCCAGGAAGAAGATCGACAGCTTCGGGTTCAGCACATTGACCAGCACCGCCCGCAGGATCATCCGCCCGGCCGAGTGCTTCGTCCTGTCCGCCGCCCCGTCCGTCTCAACGCTCAGCGCACCCTGCTCCTTCAGCGTCGCCCAGGCCATGTAGAGCAGATAGAGCACGCCCAGGATCTTCAGCCCCTGGAACGCCACGGCACTGGTGTGCATCAGGGCGGCCAGCCCCAGCACCGCCGCCGCCATGTGCGGCACGATCCCCAGCGTGCAGCCGAAGGCCGTCACCGCGCTGGCCCGCGCGCCCTGCGACAACCCCGCCGCCAGCGTCAGCAGCACCCCGGTGCCGGGCGAGGCGACGACGATCAGGGAGGTGATGAGGAAGTCGGGGGTCATGGCCGGGAACCTCGCGCGGGAGTGGTGATCCGGCGAAATGGAACCATGGCACCCGATCTTCGCCAAGCGGAATGCGGTCCCCCGCTTACGTGAAGGGCCGCAGGTTCGACAGGAACTGCTCCGCCGACCGGCGCCAGGAATAGCCCAGCGCATAGTCACGGCAGGTCTGCGCCGGGATCGCCAGCGCCCCTTCGACTGCCCGCTTCAGATCTTCGTCCAGGCAGCCGGCGCCGGAGCCGTCGACCACGTCCAGCGGTCCCGGCACCGGGTAGGCCGCCACCGGCACGCCGGAGGCCAGCGCCTCCAGCAACACCAATCCGAAGGTGTCGGTTCGCGACGGGAAGACGAAGACGTCGGCGGCGGCGTAATGCTTCGCCAGATCCTCGCCATGCCTGGCGCCGACCCAATGGACGCCGGGGTATTTGCGCTGCAACTCCTCCCGCGCCGGGCCGTCGCCGACCACCACCTTGGTGCCGGGCAGGTCGAGCCTCAGGAAGTCCTCCAGGTTCTTTTCCACCGCGACGCGGCCGACATACATCGACACCGGGCGCGGCAGATCGAGGAAACCCTTGTCGCGGGGCCGGAACAGCTCGGTATCGACACCGCGGGTCCAGCGGCGGATGTTGCCGAAGCCGCGGTGCGTCAGAGCGTCCTCGATGGTCTGGGTCGCCACCATCACCGCCGAGGACGGCTTGTGGAAGCGGCGGACCACCGCATAGGACAGCGCCAGCGGGATCGGCGCGCGGTCGCGCACATATTCGGGAAAGCGCGTGTGGTAGGCGGTGGTGAAGGGCTTGCCGTGCTTCAGGCAATAGGACCGCGCGGCGAAGCCCAGCGGCCCTTCGGTGGCGATGTGGATGCAGTCGGGCCGCATGCCCTCGATCATCGCCCACAGCCGCCGCTTGGCCCCCAGCGCCAGCCGAATTTCCGGGTATGTCGGCATCGGCAGGGTGCGGAAGCGGTCGGGGCCGATCACCTCGACGCTGTGCCCCATCGCCTCCAGCTCATCGCGCACGGTGCCGATGGTGCGCACGACGCCGTTCACCTGCGGGTGCCAGGCGTCGCTGACGATCAGGATGTTCACGCCGCTTCCCGTTCCTTCGCCGCCAGTTTGCCCGCACTGGGACCAGGGGCCGGCATCCGCTGCGCCATGACCTCCGTCCAGTGGATGATCTCCAGCGCGCCGCTGTCGTGCTCGACCAAGGCGGTACAGGACTCGACCCAATCGCCGTCGTTGCAATAGAGGATTCCTTCGATATCGCGCATCTCGGCGGTGTGGATGTGGCCGCAGACGACGCCGTCGACCTTGCGACGGCGGGCTTCCTCGCCCAGGGCTTCTTCGTATTTGCCGATGAACTCGACCGCGGTCTTGGCCTTGTGCTTCAGATAGGCCGACAGCGACCAGTAATTGAAGCCCAGCTTGCGCCGGACCCAGTTGAACAGGGTGTTGACGTGCAGCAGCGTGACGTAGGCGTGGTCGCCCAGCAGGGCCAGCCACTTGGCGTAGCGCACCACCGCATCGAATTTGTCGCCGTGGGTGATCAGCAGGCGCCGGCCGTCAGCGGTGGTGTGGACCCATTCGTCCACCACATGCACCCCGCCGAACTGCAGCCCGACATAATCGCGCGCCGCCTCGTCATGGTTGCCGGGGATGTAATAGACCTCCACCCCCTTGCGGGCGCGGCGCATGATCTTCTGCACCACGTCATTGTGCGCCTGCGGCCAGTACCAGCTTTTCTTCAGCCGCCAGCCATCGACGATGTCGCCGACCAGGAACAGGTGATCCGATTCGGTGTGCTTCAGGAAATCGAGAAGCAGCTCCGCCTGACAGCCGCGCGTTCCCAGATGAACGTCGGATATCCAAATGCTGCGGTAGCGCTTGACCGCTGGGACGGCGTCCATCTTCCGCTCCGTCGTCGCCATGGCCGGTGGCCATCAAGACAACTGCCGTATAAAGGAAAGACGCACACCTTGACAATGATTTGGAACACCCGCACCTATTCGCCACGGATATTTCTTCTGTCGTCATCGTCTTGCATTTTTACTGCAACGGAATCGCCGTGATCCCTTCACGGTTTTGCAACAGAAGGCGCCCCACGCGCCGGTCAGGGAGAGCGAATCGGTGCGCGACACGGTGCTGATGAACGAGGATCCGACGATCGATGCCGGCGGCCGGGATGCGGCGCTCGATGTGCGGCGGCTTCTGGTGATCCACAACCCGACGGCCGGCGGGCGGCGGGCGCGGCGGCTGCGCGCGGTTGTCTCCCGGTTGGAGGCGCGCGGGGTTAACGTCACCGTCAGGCCGACGGGCAAGCGCGGCGATGCCGAGGCCTTCGCCCGCGAGGCCGATCCCGGCAGCGTCAACGCCGTCATCGCGGCGGGTGGCGACGGCACCATCAACGAGGTCATCAACGGGCTGGCGGTTCATGCCGAAGCGGGCCGGCCGCTGCCGCTCGGCATCGTGCCGATGGGCACCGCCAATGTGCTGGCGGCCGAATTGGGCCTGACGACGGACCCGGAGCGCATTGCCGCGGCGATTGCCGACGGGCGGCGGACGATGATCTGGCCGGCGCTGGCGAACGGGCGGGTGTTTTCGCTGATGGCCGGGGTTGGGCTGGACGCGCGGGTGGTGGAGCGGGTCGATCCGCGGGTGAAGCGGCTGATCGGCAAAGGCGCCTATGTGGCGGAAACGCTGGTGCAGTTGGCGACGCGGCCGGACCACCGCTATCGCGTGACGCTGGACGACGGCCCGCCGCAGGAAGTGGCGTCGGTGATCGTCGCCAAGGGGCATTTCTACGGCGGCCGGTTCATCTGCGCGCCGGATGCGCGGCTGACCGAGCCTGTGCTGCATGTCTGCCTGTTCCCACGCGGCGGGCGGCTGAATGCGCTGCGCTATGTCTGGGGCGTCACCGCCGGACGGCTGGCGCGCTTTCCGGAGTACCGCGTGGTGACGGCGAAGCGGGTGCGGATCGACGGGCCGGCGGGTGACGGGCTGTTCGCCGATGCGGTGCAGGGCGATGGCGACGTGCTGGCGCGGCTGCCGGTGGAGATCACGCTGGCGGGATGGCGCTTGCCGGTGCTGGCGGGGTGAGTGGTTGCTCGGCTGCCCCCTCCCCATCCCTCCCCCGCTTCGCGGGAGAGGGGGTGTGATGCTTGTCGGCCTAAACTGATCGCGAAGCGGCGGCAGTCCCCTCTCCCTCGGAGAGGGGGAGGGTTAGGGAGGGGGCAATCCTTTGCCAACCCGCGCCGCCCTCGCCTGCTCCTGCAACGCCACGTAATGGTGCCAGACCAGCCGCGCCGCCAGCGAGCGGTAGGGCCGCCAGGGCTCGGCCACCTCGATCAGCTGTTTCGCCGTCGGCTTGTCGGCCCAGCCCTTCAGCCGCTGCACGCCGAGCTGGATCGCCAGATCGCCGATCGGCCAGATGTCCGGCCGGTCGAGCGTGGTCATCAGATAGACCTCGGCACTCCAGCGGCCGATGCCCTTCAGCGCGACGAGTTGGGCGATCGCCTCCTCGTCGGGCAGGTCATGGATGATGTCGAAATCGAGCCGGCCGCTCGCCACCGCCTCGGCAAGGCCGCGGGCATAGCCGATCTTCTGGCGGGAGAAGCCGCAGGCGCGCAAGCTTTCGTCGTTCAGCGCCAGGATGGCCTCGGGGGTGACCTCACCGCCCAGCCGGTCCTGCAGCTTGGCCCACAGGGCCAGCGCCACCTTAGTTGAGAGCTGCTGCTCCATCACCATGCGCAGCAGGCCGACGAAGCCGGTCGGCCGGGTGAAGTCACGGATCACCGGACCGCCGACGCGCAAACATTCGGCAAAAATGGGATCGAGCGCAGCCAGATGTTCAACGCTCATCGGCCGCGCTCCAATCCCTGCAACCTGTGGATCAGGCCACCAGCTCGATGGCGTAGTCCTCGATCACGGTGTTGGCGAGCAGCTTGCTGCACATCGCCTCGACCTCCTTGCGGGCGGTCGCCTCGTCGGTGCTCTTGAGCTGCAGCTCGATCACCTTGCCGGCGCGGACGTCCTCGACGCCGTCGAAGCCCAGCGTGTGCAGCGCGTGCGCGATGGCCTTGCCCTGGGGGTCGAGAACGCCGCGCTTGAGGGTGACGTGAACCTTGGCCTTCATCGGATGTCCGCTCGCTTTGGGGTGTTGGTGGAGGGGTGGTTATTGAATGGCAGTCACTGGATCGTCTTGGGGCCCTTGACGTCGCTCGGCCCGCCTTCCGGCAGGATGCCGAGGCGCCGCGCGACCTCCTGATAGGCTTCCTCGACGCGGCCCAGGTCCTGACGGAACCGGTCCTTGTCCAGCTTCTCGTTGGTCTTGACGTCCCACAGGCGGCAATTGTCGGGGCTGATCTCGTCCGCCAGGACGATCCGCATCTCCTCGTTCTCCCACAGCCGGCCGAATTCCAGCTTGAAATCCACCAGCTTGAGCCCGATGCCGAGGAAAAGGCCGGACAGATAGTCGTTCACGCGGAGCGACAGCGCGACCATGTCGTCGAGGTCCTGCGGAGCCGCCCAGCCGAAGGCGGTGATATGCTCCTCGGAAACCATCGGATCGTTCAGCTCGTCCGACTTGTAGTAGTATTCGATGATGGACCGCGGCAGCGGCGTGCCTTCGGGAATGCCGAAGCGGCGCGACAGGCTGCCGGCGGCGACGTTGCGCACCACGACCTCGATCGGGATGATCTCGACCTCGCGCACCAACTGCTCGCGCATGTTCAGGCGGCGCATGAAGTGCGTGGGCACGCCGATCTCGGACAGACGGCTCATCAGATACTCGGAGATGCGGTTGTTCAGCACCCCCTTGCCGGTGATGACGCCCTTCTTCTGGTTGTTGAAGGCGGTGGCGTCGTCCTTGAAGTATTGCACCAGGGTGCCCGGCTCCGGCCCTTCGAAGAGTACCTTGGCCTTGCCTTCGTAGATGCGCCGGCGTCGTGTCATCGCATGATCGTCCAAATACGTAAGGACCGGTCAAGCGAGCTTGCCGGCCCAGGAATGTGCCAGAGTGATATAGCAAGCCGGGTGCACGAACACAACGACGGGGGCGGGAGGGCAGGATTGTGCGGTCAACCCGCCCCTCACAGCTCCACCGGCGCATAATCCACCGCGTGCGGGCGGCCGGGGGCGAAGTGCCAGATCGGGTTCAGGTCGGGCCGTTCCACCCGTGGCACCGCCAGCAGGGAGCTGGACGAGGTGCCGAAGCCGTTCGGCAGCAGGAAATCCATGGCGCCGCGCTCGTCCGGCGTGCCTTCCCAGATGCGGCTGCCCATCAGTTCCGGCCAGCCGCCCCAGACGAAGGACTCCGCGTCGGGGACGTCCACGGCCGGCGGCACCGCATGCTCGAACAGCGGGCGATAGAAGGCGGTGCGCGGGTCCTGCGGGTCGTCCAGTTCGAAGGCGGTCAGCATGTGGACGCCGGCGGGGATCGACGACACCTCCGGCCGGTGGCGCGGGTTGGCGCCGCGATGGACGACCAGATAGGCGTCGCGGTTGTCAGCGATCACCAGATTGAAGGGGCGGTAGGCACGGATGTCGAGGTCCGCGAAGCTGCGCGCGGCATCGGCGGCATCGGCATGGTCCAGCGCGTCCAGCACCAGTTCGCCGCGCGACCGCTTGCCGGCCTCCGGCCCCAGCGTGCCGAAGCGGTTGAGGATGACCGCCACCACCCCCTCGTCGTTCAGACCCATCCAGGAGCCGCCGGCCAGCTCGTCCAGCCCGGCGACCACATTGGGCCGGTCGGGCCAGTGGCGGGCGGGGGGAAGCCAGGGGCGCCCGGTCATCTCGTCACGGTTTCCGGCGACGACCAGCGGCCAGGTTGCGTCGGGTCGCCGCAGGAGGATCACGCTGCACATGCCATACCTTGTCTTTTGTGGTGCCCAAGGGTATCTCGCCGCCCCGAGGAAACTCTGCAGAATATCCGCGGCTGCGACGCGGCGGGACAGTGACGACAACCGCTTCCGGGCTATATAATCATTGGAAACGGGAGCGAAACCAATAAGGAGCCTGGGTCCCCATGACGACCTTCGACGACCGCGAAAAGGCTTTCGAGAACAAGTTCCAGCACGACGCGGACCTGCTCTTCCGCATCCGCGCCCGGCGCGACCGGCTGGCCGGCGAATGGGCCGCCGACCTGATGGGGCTGTCCGGGGCGGAGGCCGAGGCCTATGCGCGCCAGATCGTGGACACCGACATCGCCACCGCCGGCCCGCACGACATCCGGGACAAGCTGTGCGCCGACCTGAACGCCCGCGGAGTCGACATCTCCGAACACCGGGTGGAAAAGCAGATGGCGCATTTCCTGGACATCGCGCGCGAGCATGTGACTCAGGGCTGATCCGGGGGCCTGAGCCCGCCTCACGCGGACCCGCCGCCGCAACGGCCGCGCGGCGGGAGGCCTACTCCGCGGCCCGGTGCAGGAGGCGCTGCCCGGCATAGTCGGCGATGCGGCGGATCAGCATGTCGATCTCGCCCTTCAGCCGGGCGAATCCGTCGTGGCGTTCCAGCGTCTCCTCGTTCATGTAGAGGCGGCGGTTGATCTCAAGCTGGATCGAATGGCGGCCGTGCGCCGGATCGCCGTAGCGCGCCAGCAACTCTACCCCCTTGTACGGATCGTTGATCGCCACGCGATGGCCGAAGCCGCGCAGGGTCTCCGCCACCAGCCGGACGAATCCGGGCTCGCTGGTGGTGCCGTCGCGATCGCCGATGACGAAATCCACCGCCAGCGGGTCGCGCCCGTCCGGCCGCAGCGACGACGGCATGGAATGGCAGTTGACGTGCCACACCGCGCCGAATCGCGCTGCCAAGCCATCCAGCGCAAGCCGCATCTGGGCATGGTAGGGACGGTAATAGCGGTCGATGCGGTCGGCCACCGCCGCCGCCGGCAGCTTTCCGTCATAGAGCGGCAGGCCCGGCCGCAGCATGCTGCGGATCAGCCCCATGCCCAGCGTGCTGCGCGGAGTCGGGCGCAGCGGCATCGGCAACTCGCCGTCGATCAGCGCCGGGTCGATGTCGTCGACCGCGCGGTTCACGTCGATGCAGGTGCGGGGAAACAGCGCGCACAGCAGGGTGGCGCCATGGTCGGGCGCCGTGGCGAACAGCTCCTCGACATGGGTGTCCTCCCCCTGGCGCAGCAGGGGATGCGGACAGATCACCCGGAAATCGGCTGGATAGACGCTGCCGCTGTGCGGCGAATCGAACAGGACCGGAAGGCGCCGGCCGACCGGGTCGTTGCGGACAAGAACGTCATCGATCACGAAGCTCATCGATTGGCCCCGGCCAGACGACCCGATGGAGACATAGGCGATGGAGACATCGGCAAGTTCGAGTCCCGCCAGTTAAATTGCCGCAAGGTCAACCGCCGCCTTGATTGATCAGGCGGATCCTATAACCCATGCGTCAAGCCTCAGTCGACGGCTATTCGTCATGATCCTGCCATGCCGCCGCAACATCGCACCGGGCGCATCAGCCAAAAAAACCGCGCTACACGACCGGCCCGCACTGGCGCGGAGTCGCTTGGTTCGTCATACTGATTGGAGCGCCCACCGCTGGCGAGCTTGCCGCTTGACCGACCCGCTCTTCGCCCCCGTCGAACTCTCTCCGCCGGACATCGCGCCCCACCGGCGCGGCAACACCGGCATTGACCACGTCACCAGCCTGTCGGCGGCAGAGCCGGGGCCGCATGTGGTGCTGAACGCGCTCGTCCACGGCAACGAGCTGTGCGGCGCCATCGCCCTGGATGCGCTGCTGCGGATGGGTCTGCGGCCGACGCGCGGACGGCTGACCTTCGTCTTCGCCAACACCGCCGCCTATGCGACCTTCGACCGCCAGAACCCCTATGCCTCGCGCTATCTGGACGAGGATTTCAACCGGCTATGGTCGCCGGAGCAGCTGGACGGCCGGCGCGACAGCGTGGAGCTGCGGCGCGCCCGCGTCCTGCGGCCGGTCTACGAATCGGCGGACCTGCTGCTCGACCTGCATTCGATGACGGCGGACACCGCGCCGCTGACCCTGTGCGGCCGGACCACGCGCGGGCGCGACCTGGCGCTCGGACTCGGCTATCCGGCCTGGGTGGTGGCGGACGGCGGCCATGCCGGGGGCAAGCGGCTGATCGATTACGGCAGCTTCGCCGAACCGGAAGGGTCACACACCGCCGTTCTGGTCGAATGCGGCCAGCATTGGCGGACTGAGACCGCGACGGTCGCGCTGGAAAGCTGCCTGCGCCTGCTTCTCGGCCTGGAGATGATCGATCCGCCGCTGAACGGTCCCCGCCTGCGCCCGCGCACCGATCCACAGCGGGTGGTCGAGGTCACCGATGCGGTGACCGCAGCCAGCGAGCGGTTCCGCTTCACCGCCCCCTTCGTCGGCATGGAGGTAATCGGCCGCGCCGGCACCGTCATCGGCTGGGACGACGGCCGCGCGATCCTGACCCCCCATGACGACTGCGTCCTCATCATGCCCGCCCGCCGGGTGAAGTCCGGCCAGACGGCGGTGCGGCTGGGGCGGATCGTCGGGTGAGGTTTGTGAGTCCCGTTGATAAACGCTTCACGTTGAACCGCTTCGCGTCGGATCTTATCAAGAGCCTCCCTCGGCCGTCATTCCCGCGAAGGCGGGAATCCAGACGCTCCCGGGGCTCAAGAAGCGGATCAGTCTGGTTCCCCGCCTCTGCGGGGATGACGGCCGAGAAAAGCCCAAAAGCTCACAAACTCTGATGGGAGGCCAACACCGCCAGCCCCCTCACTTCGCCGCCGGCTTGCCCTTCGTCCAGGTCGCATTCGCGCTGAACAGCGGCACGGTGGAGATTGAGGTCTTGGCCGAGGCGTCCTTCACCTGTCGGCTGTACACCACATAAACCATCGTGTCGTTTGGCCGGTCGTAGATGCGGCGAATGGCGATCGACTTGAAAATCAGGCTCTTCCGTTCGGAGAAGACCTCCTCCCCCTTCTGCGACAACTCGATGTCGCCGACGGTCACCGGGCCGGTCTGACGGCAGGCGATGGAGGCGTTGGACGGGTCCTCGAACCAGTTGCCCTTGCTCAGCCGGTCGATCAGGCTGCGGTCGAAATCGACCAGATGGCAGGTGATTCCCTTCACCTTCGGATCCTCGATCGCCTGGATCTCCAACCCGTTGCCGGTCCAGTCGTTGGAGAAGCGGCCGACCACCTCGTCGGCCGCCGCCGTGCGCAGCGGGAGCGCGGCGGTCAGCAGGCCCAGAACCAAAAGGCCGGCGGAAGCGTTCATCAGGGGAAACGGGCTGCGCATCTCGATCGGGTCTCCGGCAAGGACGGGCGGGGACCGCAGGATGAGCGGCCCGGAAAAACACTCCCCTAGATCGGAGGGTCTGGCGCCGCCGTCAAGCGCCTCCCTCCGGAGGTCCGGCCACCGCGATGACAGACCGCAGCCCGCTCGCCTCGCTTCCCCCCGCCCCCGAGGCTCCGCTTGCCGGCACGCCGGAACCGGCGACCGAACCCTTGCCCTCACCCGGCCACCGCCGCGATCCGCTGACCGTCGCCGTCGTCGGCCTGTTCGTCATCGCCGTTCTGTTCGCGCTCTATTTCGGACGCGACGTGCTTCTGCCGATCATGCTGGCGCTGATCCTCAGTTTCCTTCTGCGACCGCTGGTCCGCGCCCTCTACCGCGTCGGGGTGCCCGAGGGGCTCGGCGCCGCCGTCATGGTCGTCATGCTGTTCGGCGGCGTCCTGCTGGCGGTCTATACCCTGTCCACCCCGGCGGCGGAGTGGGTCAACCGCATGCCGCGGGTCCTGCATGAACTGGAGTTCAAGCTGGGCGACATCCGCGCCGGCATCGACCGCGCCCGCGAAGCCTCCCGCCAGATCGAGGAGATCACCAAGGAAACCGGCGAGGCCGGGCCGGTGCGCGAAGTGGTGGTGCGCGGTCCGACCCTGATGGAACAGGCGGTCAGCCAAGTCGAATCGGTTCTCGCCAATGTGGTGATCCTGCTGGTGCTGCTCTATTTCTTCCTCGCCCGCGGCCGCCATTCGTTGGAGTCGCTGATCGGCACCATGCGCAACGTCGATGACCGCGTGCATTACGCGATGGTCGCGGCGACGCTGCAGCAGAACATCGCCGCCTATCTGCTGACCATCACCGTCATCAATGCGGTGCTGGGGCTGGCGACGGGGCTGGTGATGTGGATGTGGGGGCTGCCGAACCCGGCGCTGTGGGGAGTGATGGTGGCGCTGGCCAACTACATCCCCTTCATCGGCCCGGCGGTGATGACCGGCGTGTTCTTCCTGGTGTCGGTCCTGACCTTCGACAGCCTCGGCACCATCATCCTGCCACCCCTGTCCTTCGTGGCGCTGACCACGCTGGAGGGCAATTTCCTCACCCCCATGATCGTCGGCCGCCGGCTGTCGCTGAACCCCATCGCGGTGTTCGTGTCGATCCTGTTCTGGGGCTGGCTGTGGGGCATTCCCGGCGCGCTGCTGGCCGTGCCGATCCTGGCGATCCTGAAGATCCTGTTCGACGCGCACGAGCCGCTGAAGCCGGTGGGCGCGCTGCTGGGGGATTGAAGGTGGGGTTGCCCCCTCCCTCCCGCTTCGCGGGTCCCTCCCTCCCCCGCCTTCGGCGGTAGAGGGTGAGTTTGCAAAGCGGCGGCAGTCCCCTCTCCCTCGAAGAGGGGGAGGGTTAGGGAGGGGGCACCCGCAGCGATACCCTCACGCCACCGAAGCCAGCGGCAGATTGACCAGCAGGTTCTGCGGCTTCAGCTTCAGCCGCCGCCCTTCCGTCATGGCCAGCCCCAGATAGACCGGCCGACCGGCGAGATCGGGGCGCATGGCGGCGGGATCGGCGAAGTCCAGGCGGAACAGGGCGAGGATGCTGGCCAGCCGGTCCTCCCCCACCTCCACGCCATTGTACAGGTCGTTGAGGATCGCGGTGGCGGAACTGTCGAGCCCGACATGCCAGACCCAGCGGTCGTCGCGGATGTTCTGCACCGGCTGGATGCTGACCGTCACGCCCAGGAAATGCCCGACCCAGGCCTCCAGCACGCGGGCCAGCGCGTCCAGCCCGGCGGCGGCGAAGGTGATGTCCAGCACGGTGTCGTGCCGGGCGTCGCGGCCCCAATAAAGCGGGTGGTTGGTCTCGTCCAGGATGTCCAGCTCGACGCTGCGGGGAGCGGTGCCGGCCTCCACCACCAGACGGCCGAGCGAACCGAAGCCGCCGGACGCCGCCATCGTCTCCACCGTCTCGGCATCGGCGACACGGACGCGACCGTCCTCCACCGACACCGTCTGTTCGCGGAAGAACAGCTCCCCGGCCCGCGCGCGCAGGCCGGACGGCGTTTCATCCAGGATGCCGCGCAGGATGGCGTGGACCAGCTGGTCGATGAACAGGGCGGGCACCCCGCGGGCCCCCTCGCGGAACAGGCGGATGTAGCAGCCTTCCAGCGTTCCGGCCGCGAGCAGCCGGTCGCGGAAGGCCAGCCAGACCTGGAAATTCTCCCGCGCATCCGGATCGGCGATGGCGTCGAGCAGCGGCGCGGGCACACTCCGCGCCGGATCGTCCAGCAAGGCGGCGTGCAGCGTGCGCTCCGCATCGCAGGCCTCCTCCGGCGGCCGCATCTCCGGCCGGAGCAGGTAGGCGCGCAGGAAATCGGGCGTCACCGCCAGATGGTTGTCGGCATCGCGGGTCAACAGGTGGAAACCGGACGCCGTCCAGAAATCGGTCATGCTGCTGGGCACCTTTGGTCCTGAAGGCGCCTATCCGACGACAGAGCCGCCGCCCGGCGCAAGTGTCTTGTGCGCAAGTGTCTTGTCGAGAAAGGCATCGATGTCCGCCCACACCCGGTCGCGGATGGCATCGCATTCCATCAGCAGTTCGTGCCGCGCCCCGGGATAGTCGGCAAGATGGGCGTTGCCGAGGCGGGCGACCACCGCGCGGTGCGCCGCCGCCCGCACCACCCGGTCGTCCGGCGCGCTGAGCAGCAGCACCGGCGTGCGCACCCGCTCCAGCGGCAGGGTATGGCGCAGCGCATCCTCCGCATCCAGGGCGGCGGCGACCCAGGCGAAACTGACGCCGCCGACGCGCAGGTCGGGCCGCTCGGCATAGGGGCCATGGAAGGCGGCGTAGCGCCGCGGATCGGCGGTGATCTTGTTGTCCAGGCTGAAGCGCCCCTCCGCCGGGTCGTAGTCGCCCTGCCCCAGCGCATAGCGGGCACCCAATCCGCAGGCGAGCCCGACGCCGGCCAGCATCCGGACCAGCCAGCGCGGCAGCGGCCCGCTGTGGATGGCGTACATCGGCGCCGACAGCAGGACGGCGGCATAGCGGCCCGGATCATCGTCGGCATGGCGGGCCAGCGCCAGCGTCGCCACCAGCCCGCCCATGGAATGGGCCAGCAGGATCAGCGGCCCGCCGGTCTCCGCGGCGACGGGTGCCACCACCTGCCGATAAACCTCGTCGAGATCGTCCACCAGCGTCGCAAAGTCGGTCAGATGGTGGATCTGCCGGTTGGGCAAGGGCCGGTCGGACAGGCCCTGATTGCGCCAGTCGAGTGCCACGACGCGGAAGCCGCGGGCGGCCAGCGCATCCGCGGTTTCGGCATATTTCTCGATGAACTCCGCCCGGCCGGTCAGCACCAGCGCCGTGCCGCGAACCCGCTCCGGCACCGGCCAGACGGCGACGCGCAGCTTGGCCCCGTCGGGCATTGTGACGAAGCGCATCTCCACGGAACCGGCGGCCGGGTCGGCAGCAGTTTCGCCGGCGGGCTTCGCCGCAAATTCGGATGCAGTCCAAGCGGCATCATCGGCCATACTTTCTCCCCTGACCGTTGTGTTGCAGATCGGAAGAGCGCCCGGACGGGCCACCCATTTCGAATTCGTCAAGATATAGAAAACCAGAAATAGTAGCGATGTCTTGTGTCAGCTGCGAGAGGGAACTCTTTTCCTTGAATGCCGTTGGTCCGCCGTTGGAGGTGAACCGATGAAGACAACACGCATCATCGTCCTGGCGATTGCCGCCGCGACCCTGAGTGGGACTGCCGTCCCTGCGCTGGCGAATGGAAAGGCCAAGGTTCCGCCCGTGCATGTCGAGCATGAGGATGGCGAGGAGATCCTCGTCCACAAGGGGGAAGCGTCCTTCTACAGCCAGAAATTCCATGGCCGCACCACCGCGAGCGGCGAAACGATGAACCAGAACAAGGCGACCGCCGCCTCGCGCACCCTGCCGCTGGGCGCCAAGGCGACCGTCACGAATGAGGAGAACGGCAAGAGCGTCGACGTCATCGTCAACGACCGCGGCCCTTATGTCGATGGTCGCGTGATCGACCTGTCGCGGTCTGCCGCCAAGAAGCTGGACATGATCGACGACGGCACCGCGCCGGTGACGGTGGAGGTCAAGCCGTCGGAGCAGCCGACCGAAGCCGCCCGCGAAAAGGTGGAGGACAAGGTGGACCAGCTCACCCCCGACAGCCAGGTCGCCCAGGGGGACACCCGCCGCAACGGCAGCAGCGGGGGAAGCAAAAGCGACACAGTGTCGCACTCCGGGTCCGGCAAGTAATGCTGCGGCGCGGCGAAGACGGCTTCCGATTCGCCGCATCCGCTGCCGGATTTCCGTTCAATTGCCGAACCAACAGTCACCGGATGGTCAGGCCTCTGAAAAGAAACGGACTTCGCCGGCAGGGCACCATATGGCGACCGCAAAGTCGCACCAGCGGTCCACAGCCGGACCAAAGCGGTGAATTTTACCGTTAACCCACTGATCCGGCACCATTCCCCTTGCTATACCTTCGGCCCGAAGTAATCCGTCGGCACCATGACGGCTTCCATTGCGCCGAAGCCTGCCGAACGGGGCAGCCGCCTTTCCTGCGGACTTGTGCGGAACGTTAGAGATTTTTTTGCATTTTTGGAGGAGACGTGGTGCCATTCCCCTCGCTGCGGCGCACACCACGCATTGCAGCGAACGGCGCGGCGCCCAGCGTCAGACGCCGGAACAGGCACCGAGAGAAAGAGGAATTGCTGCGATGGACGACGTGCGTCAGGTCCGCAAGGATATCGAAGGCTACTGCATCGAAGACCTGTCCGTCGGCATGACGGCCAGCTTCGCCAAGACGGTGACGGAGGCCGACATCGTCCTGTTCGCGGGCATTTCCGGCGACACCAACCCGGTGCACATCAACCAGGAATACGCCGCCACCACCATGTTCCAGGGCCGCATCGCCCACGGCATGCTGACGGTCGGCTTCATTTCGGCCGTGCTGGGCACCAAGCTGCCGGGGCCGGGCTGCATCTACATGAGCCAGACGCTGAAGTTCAAGGCGCCGGTCCGCGCCGGCGACACCGTCACCGCCCGCGCCACCATCACCGAACTGATCCCGGAAAAGCGCCGCTGCGTCATCAAGACCGTCTGCACCGTCGGCGAAACCGTGGTGGTCGAGGGCGAGGCGCTGCTGATGGTCCCCTCTCGCGGTTGATTGGCCGCGGTCAGCACTCCGGCCAATCGGCCTGCTTGCGAGCGTAAAACACGCCGGCGCGTTTACCCCGCGCCGGCGTCGGTCTATATAGACGCCCGAGCAAGCGGACCCGCCGGGGTCCGCCCACAGCACCGGGGCGCGCATGCGACTGTACAGACACACCGCCGACCTGCCGGCCGAAGAGCGGGGCGCCGTCGTTGCGCTCGGCAATTTCGACGGCGTGCACCGCGGGCATCAGACGGTCATCGGCACCGCCCAGCGCCTTGCGGCGGAAATGGGCGTGCCGTCGGCCGTCGTCACCTTCGAACCGCATCCGCGCAGCGTCTTCCGCCCCGACGACCCGCCCTTTCGCCTGACGCCCTTCCGCGTCAAGACCCGCCACATCGAGGCGCTGGGCGTCGACCAGCTGATCGTCTGCCATTTCGACGACAGCTTCCGCCACAAGACCGCGCAGGCCTTCGTGGACGAGGTTCTGATCGCCGGACTGGGCGTGCGGCACGTCGTCTGCGGCTATGACTTCCTGTTCGGGCACAAACGGTCGGGCGATCCCGCCTTTCTGCAGAAAGCCGGGCGCGCCCAGGGCTTCGGCGTGACTGAGGTCGGGCCGGTGTCCGACGAGCAGGGCGGCGTCTATTCCTCCACCCGCGTGCGCGATGCGCTGACCGCCGGCCGTCCGCGCGAGGCCGCCTTCGTTCTGGGCCATTCCTGGGAGATCGAGGGGCGCGTCGTCCATGGCGACCAGCGCGGCCGCACCATTGGTTTCCCCACCGCCAACATCGAGCTGGGCGAGTATCTGCGCCCGGCCTTCGGCGTCTATGCGGTGCGCGCCGGCATCGACCGCGCCGGCGAGACCGTCTGGCTGCCGGGCGTCGCCAACCTCGGCGCCCGCCCCACCGTCGACGGCACGGTCGCCCGGCTGGAGGCCCACCTGTTCGACGTCGACCTTGACCTGTACGATCTGCATCTGCGGGTCCAGATGATCGACTTCCTGCGGCCGGAGATGAAGTTCCCCAGCTTCGACGTGCTGAAGGACCAGATCGTGAAGGACGCCGCCGCCGCCCGCGCCGTGCTGGCGGCCGGCTGACCGGAGGGCATGCAGGATGGAGCGCGTGTTGATGCTGCTGTTCATGCTGAACCAGGGCGGCCCGACCACGCTGGATTTCGCCAGCATGGAGCAATGCAAGGCGGCCGAGCCGATCATCATCCAGAATTACCGCGAGATGACCGGCAACACCGTGCTGGCGCGCTGCATCCGCATGGTGCTGCCGGCCAAGTGACCGTGCCCAAGCGATTGGGCCAAGTGACGGGACAGCAAGCGATCCGCGCTGGCGGTGGTGGTTTCATCTGATACAGTGCCGCCCCGTCTCCGCTTCGCCCCAAAGCCGTTCCATGCCCCGTCCCGATTCCCTGTCCATCCGCGTCCTGCTGACGGCGCTGGTCGCCTTCGGCCCGCTGTCCACCGACCTGTACCTGCCGTCGCTGCCGACTCTGGTGCGGGTGTTCGACACCGATGTCGCCACGGTGCAGCTGACGCTGTCGATCTTCCTGGTCGGCTTCGCGGTGTCGCAGCTGGTCTATGGCCCGATGTCCGACCGCTTCGGCCGGCGTCCGACCCTGCTGGTGGGGGTGACGATCTATCTGGCGGCCAGCGCCGTCTGCGCCATGACCAGCAGCATCGACGCGCTGATCGCCGCCCGTTTCTTCCAGGCTCTGGGCGCCTGCTGCGGGCCGGTGGTGGCGCGCGCGGTGGTGCGCGACGTGTTCGGGCGCGACCGGGCGGCGACGGTGCTGGCCTATATGTCGATGGCGATGGCGCTCGCCCCGGCGGTGGGGCCGATGCTGGGCGGCGTCCTGACGGAGTGGTTCGGCTGGCGCGCCAACTTCATGCTGCTGACCGTGTTCGCCTGCGGCATCCTGGCCGCGGTGTGGTCGATGCTGGGCGAAACCAACGCCCACCGCGACGAGGAGGCGCTGCGGCCGGGCCGGCTCGCCGCCAACTACCTGCTGCTGATGCGCAACCGCGGCTTCGTCGGCTATGTGCTGGTGGTGGCCTTTTCCTACAGCGGTATCTTCTCCTTCATCTCCGGCTCGTCCTTCGTGCTGATCGGACAATTGCACCTGACCCCGGCGCAGTATGGCGCCAGCTTCGGCGCGGTGGTCCTGGGATATATGCTGGGCACCTTCCTGGCCGGGCGGCTGACGCCGCGGCTGGGCGGCGCGCGGATGATCCGCATCGGGACGCTGCTGTCGCTGGGCGGCGGGCTGGTGGGCGGGGTGCTGGCGCTGGCCGGGGTGCTGCACCTGCTGGCCATCGTGGTGCCGGTCTTCCTGTTCATCCTGGGCGCCGGGCTGACACTGCCCAATGCCACCGCCAACGCGGTCGGTCCCTACCCCACCATGGCTGGGCTGGCGTCTTCGCTGCTGGGCTTCGCGCAGATGGCCATCGCCGCGGTCATCGGCATCGTCGTCGGCCACATGAACGACGGCACCGCCCTGCCGATGATGGGAGCCATCGGGCTGGTCGGGCTGGGCGCGCTTCTGGCGCACCGGCTGCTGGTCATCCCCGCGACGCGTGGCGGGCGATCCGCCTGATCCGGCCCTGGCGGGAGGTGGAGCGACGGCGCTCCCGCGCCTTGCCGTCGCCATCCTCTGCATCCGCCTCAGCCTCCGACGCTCCCAACTGCGGGAAGCGGTCCATCAGGATGGTGAACAGGATGGTCACCATCAGGCACAGGGCCAGCGTCATGCCGGCAAGCGCGTAATAGCCGGCGCCGCAGGCGATGCCCAGCCCGCCCGCCACCCAGATGACCGCGGCGGTCGTCGCCCCCCGCACGCTGTCGCCGGACCGGAACATCACCCCGGCACTGATGAATCCGACCGCCTGCGCCACGCCCTGGATGACGCGCACCGGGTCGCTCGGCCGCTCGTCGCCGCTGGTCTGCAGGCCGGCGAACAGCTCCAGCGCAACCATGGTGGTCAGGGCACAGCTGATGGAGATCAGCGTATGCGTGCGCAGCCCCGCCGCCTTGCCCCGCATTTCGCGGTCGAGTCCAAGCAACGCACCGCAAAAGGCCGCCGCCAGCAGCCGCACCCCCATCTCCTCCGTTGTCAGAACCTCGGTCAAGCCCATGAAATCACTCCGGTTTTTCCGCCTGCCAAACGGTCTGCCACTTTTTTGGGGCACACGGCATTTTTCACTTTGCATTCGATCGCGTTGGATCTATGTAACGCGAACTCGCAAGCGCACGTGCCGCTGGCCCGCCCCTCGGCGTCTCCGAGATGTGGTTATGCAACGACGTAACGCGTGATCCCCGACCGTCCCTTAAACAAGGCGGCGACTTGGAGGTTACGATGGTTGATGTTGTTGTGGGTGGGCGCGTGCTCACCCGTCTCCGAAATCTGCCGCTCCTGGACCATACGGACAGAACAGGGTTCTGTACGGGGCAATCCAGTATTGGCGGCCTGAGCGCCTGATCAGCTTTTTCAGTTGCTGATCGGCCCGCCCGGCCGCTCCGTCCCCCCGACTTCGCCCTTTCCGTTCCATCATCTTGCGTCCCAGGAGACTGAGATGACCCAGAAGATTGCGCGCTTTTTCGAAGAGCAGCGCCCGCAGACCCCTTGCCTCGTCATCGATCTGGACGTGGTCGAGCAGAACTACAACGATCTGCACGACGCCCTGCCCGATGCCCGCATCTTCTATGCGGTGAAGGCGAACCCGGCCGCGGAAATCCTCAGCCTGCTGGCCCGTCTCGGCTCCGCCTTCGACTGCGCCTCGGTCCCGGAAATCCAGATGGCGCTGGCCGCCGGCGCCACCCCGGAGCGCATTTCCTTCGGCAACACCATCAAGAAGGAAAGCGACATCCGCCGCGCCTATGAACTGGGCGTGCGCCTGTTCGCCTTCGACAGCGAGCCGGAACTGGAGAAGATCGAGCGCGCCGCCCCCGGCGCCCGCGTGTTCTGCCGCATCCTGACCTCGGGCGAGGGCGCCGAATGGCCGCTGTCGCGCAAGTTCGGCTGCGACCTGCCGATGGCCCGTGACCTGCTGCTGAAGGCCCGCGACATGGACGTGCAGCCCTATGGCGTGTCCTTCCATGTCGGCTCGCAGCAGAAGGACCTGATGCAGTGGGACCACGCCATCTTCCAGGTGGCGCAGCTGTTCCGCGAGCTTGAGGTGCTGGGCGTCGATCTGGGCATGATCAACCTGGGCGGCGGCTTCCCCACCCGCTACCGCACCGACGTGCCGGAATGCACCGCCTACGGCCAGGCGATTTTCGACTCGCTGCGCACCCACTTCGGCAATCACCTGCCGGAGACCATCGTGGAGCCGGGTCGCGGCATGGTCGGCAGCGCCGGCATCATCGAGAGCGAAGTGGTCCTGGTGTCGCGCAAGTCGGCCGAGGATCCCAAGCGCTGGGTCTATCTGGACATCGGCAAGTTCGGCGGTCTGGCCGAGACGATGGACGAGGCGATCCAGTACCCGATCGAGGTGCTGGGCGACGAGCAGGAAGACGACCGCGAGGCGGTGATCCTGGCCGGCCCGACCTGCGACAGCGCCGACGTGCTGTACGAGCGTGCCGACTACAAGATGCCGATGGGTCTGAAGGCCGGCGACCGCGTGCGCATCCATGCCACCGGCGCCTACACCACGACCTACTCGGCCGTCTGCTTCAACGGCTTCGCGCCGCTGCACCACTACTGCATCTGAGGAGACGGCAGGGCGACACCCTGCCCCTTCCGGACTCGGTCCAAGAAAAAGCCCGCCTGCCGGTTCCACCGGCGGCGGGCTTTTCCTTTCCGGCAGCCGCTTTTCTATGCAGCCTGACTTTTGGACAATCCAAGCACCGGACAAAGAAAAAGGCCGTTTCCGATCAACGGAAACGGCCTTTTCCGGTGCGTTCGCCGGCCGGCGTGCAAGCGCTCATTCGCGCCAGAACGGCTTCGACATCTCGCGCTCGGCATCCAGGCGGCTGAAGCCGATGTCCTGGAGCATACGGTCGTCCAGATAGCCCAGCTCGCGGCGGGTCACGATGCGCTGGCGCCACAGGCCCAGCATGTTCGACGCCACTTCGACGACATGGGCAAAGGTGGAGGTGCTGCGGCCGGTCTCGGCCGAATGCAGAAGGGTTGCCATGATGGAGATTCCTGAGATGTCTTGTTATGGAGGGTCCGCCGGTCGGCGATCACGTCCTCCTTGTGTGGAAATATAATTACGCTCCTTCGAGCCATGTTGCCACCCCCGGCGGCAACATGCCCGCTTTGCAGGCAGCGAAGAACTCGCCATGGAATGTCACCGATCTGTGGCAAAAGCGTCATTGCGGATACTTACGGTTCGCTACGCTGACAATAATGGACCCCTGCATCGACAGCCACTGGACAAGGCCAACCTACTTGGGCGATGTATTGTTTTACTTACGGATCAATTCAGCGGACCAGTGGATAGGTTCATGAACAGCCCCCTCACCCCCGCCGGCCAGACCTTCGACACCATCGGCTTCGATGGCGACGACACGCTCTGGCACAATGAATCGCTGTTTTCGATGACGCAGGACCGCTTCCGCAGCCTGCTGGCTCATGCTGCGGACCCTACCGACCTCGACCGCCGCCTGCTGGAAGCGGAGCGGGCGAACCTCCGCGTCTATGGCTACGGCATCAAGGGCTTCGTGCTGTCGATGATCGAGACGGCGATTGCCGTCACCGACGGCCACGTCCCGGCCCGCGACCTGCAGAGCCTGATCGACTTCGGCAAGGCGATGCTGGAGCATCCGGTGGAACTGCTGCCCGGCGTGGCGGAGGTGGTGGAGACGCTGGCCGGCCGCCACCGGCTGGTTCTGATCACCAAGGGCGACCTGTTCGACCAGGAAAGCAAGATCGCGCGCTCCGGCCTGTCGGAGCTGTTCCACGCGGTGGAGATCGTCAGCGAGAAGGACCCGGCCACCTACCGGCGGGTGATGGACCGCCACGGCATCGATCCGGCCCGTTTCCTGATGGTCGGCAATTCGGTACGCTCGGACATCCTGCCGGTGCTGGCCACCGGTGCCCACGCCGTCCACATCCCCTATGCCATCACCTGGGCGCATGAGGAGGCGGAGGTGCCCGACGATCACTACCGCCGGCTGGACTCGATCCGCGACCTGCCGGCGCTGCTGGCCGACTGGTGAGAAGGACCTTCGATGACCCTGTCCATGCTGCCTGACCTCGACGGCATCACGCCGGAAACCGGCGCCCCGGCCGCCGACCGCATCCTGGCCGGGTCACCGGTCTTCACCACCTGGAACGGCTACGAGTCGGAGGACGGCAAGCGGTTCGCAGGCACATGGCGGTCGACGCCCGGATCCTGGCGCATCGTCTATGACGAGTGGGAATATTGCGAGATCCTGGAGGGCGAAAGCGTCGTCGCCCATGACGACGGCCGCTCCTGGACCTTGAAAGCCGGGGACCGTTTCGTTATCGAACCGGGCTTCACGGGAAGCTGGACGGTGGTCGAGGTCACCACCAAGCGCTATGTGGTGGTCCTGCCCTGAGCCAAGTCGTCAGCCGACGATCTCGATTGAATGCTGGGCGGCGCCGTGGCTGAGGATGGTGACGGCCTTGCGTCCGATCTCCACCGCCAGAACGCCCAGCACCAGGACGGAGGCGACCAGCATCAGGCGGGCGATGTCACGCGACCAGCCGCGCTTGCGGGCGTTGGCGCGGCGATGCTCGCGCAGCACCGCCCGTGCTGCACGGCCGCTCAGCCGCGGTCCCATCCAGGAGGTGGCAGCCATCTTGCGCTCCCTCGTCGTCCCGAACAAATCTATATACTTTTATATAAAATTTTATCTTGTTGGGCAAGTCGGGATTTTCGCCGCGAAGGACCAGAAGCGGCCGGACGGGATTACTTATTCGTTCCGCTGACGTAACGGATTGGATCGGTCGTTCCGGCTTCGGAAAAGCCCTTCAGGCGCAACAGACAGCTGTCGCAGGCGCCGCAGGACAGCCCCTCCGGCGTCGGATCGTAGCAGGAATGGGTGAGGCTGTAGTCGACCCCCAGCGCCAGCCCGCGGCGGACGATGGCGGCCTTGTCCATCTGCATCAGCGGCGCATGGATCTTGAACCGGCTGGTGCCCTCCACCCCCGCCTTGGTGGCGAGGTTCGCCAGCGTCTCGAAGGCGGCGATGTATTCGGGACGGCAGTCAGGATAGCCGGAGTAGTCCAGGGCGTTGACGCCGATGAACAGGTCGGACGCCCCCAGCGTTTCCGCCCAGGCCAGCGCGAAGGACAGGAAGACGGTGTTGCGCGCCGGCACATAGGTGACCGGGATGCCCTCCCCCAGCCCGGCCGCCAGATCGGCGGCACTGTCGTGCTTCGGCACGTCGATGGCATCGGTCAGCGCGGAGCCGCCGAAGGCGCGCAGGTCGATGTCGGCGATCACATGCCGCTCCACCCCCATCGCCGCGACCACCCGCCGCGCCGCCTCCAGCTCCACCGAATGACGCTGGCCGTAGCGGAAGCTCAAGGCGTTGACCCGGTAGCCCTCGGCCTTGGCGATGGCGAGCACCGTCGTCGAGTCGAGTCCGCCGCTGACCAGCACCACCGCCGGCTTTGACTTGTCCTGATCCGCCATCGCACACCTGCCTTTCCTTCGCCATCCGTCCGCCGGGTGGACCCTATGCGGCAGCTTCTGACACATCCGGGCAGCGCAGACCAGATCAGGACATCGCCGCCAGCACCTCGGCGACGGTCATGATGCGCGACGGCGGCAGCCGGATTGTGGCGGTACAGCCCTGCCCCAGCGCGCTGTCCAGCGTGAGTGTCCCACCATGGGCCTCCACCAGACGGGACGCCAGCGGCAGTCCGAGTCCGACGCCCTCGTGACGGCGTGTGGGACCTTGGTCAAGCTGGGCGAAGGGTGTCAGGGCTTTCGCAATGTCCTCCGGTCGCATGCCGACACCCCGGTCCCGCACCGAAAGCTCGACCCAGCCGTCGGCGGCCAATGCAGCCGTCAAGGTGACGGTATCCCACGGATGGCTGAATTTGATCGCGTTGGACAGCAAATTGCCCAGCGCCTGGATCAGGCGCCGTTGGTCGCCACGAATCGACGGCAGCCCGCCATCGGCCACCACCTCGACCGTCACACTCTGACGGGTGGCGTGAAAGTGCAGATCTGCCACGGCCCGGTCGACGACCGCCGACAAATCAACGGGCGCTTCGGTCAAGGACAGCCCGCCGGCATCGACGCGGGCCATGTCGAGGATGTCGTCGATGATCGCCAACAGCTGTTCGCCGGCCTGACGGATCGCGCCGACACAATCGCGCATCTGATCGTTCCGCTCCGCGTCGCCAACCGATCGCCCGGACTGCGCCTCCAAAAGCTGGGAGAAGCCGATCACCGCGTTCAGCGGGGTGCGCAATTCGTGGCTCATCGCCGCGATGAAGGTGGATTTGGCGCGGTCGGCCGCCTCCGCCGCGTCCTTGGCCGCCAGCAACTCGGCCTCCGTCCGGCGGCGTTCGGTGACGTCGCGGAGAATGGCGGTGTAGAGCCTCCGACCCTCCACCTCGCTGGCGCTGACCGACAACTCCACGGGAAAGCGGGTGCCGTCGGCGCGCTCCGCCTCCGCCGCACGGTCACGGGCGATCAGCGCGGTGGTCTGGCCGGGCGCGAACTTTAGCCGGACGCCGCCCTCCTCCCGCAGATCCGTCAGCGGGATCAGGCGGTCGAGAGGGCGCCACAGCAGATCCCCGGCCGCAACACCGAACATCGCCTCCGCCGCCCTGTTGAAGCTGTGCAGCACGCCGGCCTCGTCGATGGTCAGGATCGCCTCGGCCGCGGTGTCGAGGATCGCCTCGTTGCGCGCCTCCGACAGGCGCAGGGCGTTGGCGGTGTGCACATATTCGCTGACGTCGGTGATGGTGGCGATGGTGCCGCCATCCTCCAGGGCCATGCGCTGGCACAGCACCCGCCGGTCGACGCCGGCCCCGTCGGAGTCGTGGAAGCGGAAATCGGTCGGCGCCGGATCGCCGGTCGCGTCCAGCCGCCAGTCCGCCGCCACCCGAGCCCGGTCGTCGGGATGGACGGCGTCGAGCCAGCCACCGCCGAGCAGCCGGTCAGGCTCCAGCCCGGTGATGCCGGCAAGCCGGGCATTGGCGAACAGCACCTGACCGTCGGCATCGGCCTGCAGGATGCCGACCGGCACCGCCTCCGCCAATGTGCGGTAGCGCGCTTCGCTGGCCCGCAGGCGTTCCGACAGGGCGATGTGGTGGCTGATGTCGCGGACGGTCAGCACCAGTCCGCCGATGGCCGGATCGGCCAACTCGTTGCGGGTGGTGACTTCCAGCCAGCGCCAGCCGCCATCGGCATGGCGAAAACGGAAAACGGCGCGGCCACTGCTGCCGGCCGGGGCCGCCGCGCGCAGTTGGAACCGGTGCCGCGCCTCCTCCACATCGTCGGGATGAATATGGCCGTCGAACGACGTGCCGGTCAGCATGTCCGAAGGGTGGCCCAGCAGATCCATGACGGCGTCGCTGATGCGGAGCACGCACCCGTCGGCCGACAGCAGCGCGACGACTTCCCGGCAATCGCGGAACAGGGCGCCGACAGCCATTGCGGTCGCGCGATGCTCGCCATCCTGCAAGATGATACCCCCCGAACCTGCTGCAAATGGCGGGATGGCTTCAATCCCGCCATGCAGAGTAATCAGAGGTCATCAATGGTTCATGTCAGGATTAACCCGACTCCGGGCCATTGATTTCGACACTGAAACTCTTATTCCCGGCGCCCTTATCCCCGGCGCAAGGACAGGAAGGATGTCAGCGCCTCCAGCACTGCATCGGGAGCTTCGGTCATCACCATGTGTCCGGTCTGCGGCAGGACGACGACCTGCGAAGTCTTGACGCGGGCCGCCAGCGACCGGCCGGCCTTTGCCGGAGTCATCTTGTCGAGCGCCCCCAGCAGGAACAGCGCCGGGCAGTCGACCGCCTCGGCGGCACCGGCCCCTTGTCCATAGTCGTTGCAGGCGGCCAGATCGACACCCAGCACGCCCGGACGAACCGACGCCATCAGCCGGCGCCCACCGGGGATCAGCGCCAGCCCCGGGATCGGGCAACCGCCACCCTGGGCGCCGCCATGGCCACGCGGACCGTGGCCCCAGCCGATCACCATATCGATGGCGGACTGTTCGCCGGCATGGGCGGCGGCCAGCAGGTCCGGATGTACCGGCATCCGCTCCGCGATGCCCAGCAGAGCGATTGCCTCCACCCGTCCGCCATGGCGGGCGGCGGCGTCCAACGCCACCAGCGCGCCCATGGAATGACCGACCAGCGCCGCCCGCTCCAGTCCGGCGGCATCCAGCAGGGCGATCACCCAATCGGCAATGGCGGCGATGCTGCCCAGCGGCTCGCCACCGGAGCGGCCATGTCCCGGCAGATCGACCGCCAGAACCGAGCGGCCATGGTGGGCGAGATAACGGCTTTGCAGGCTCCACACGCTGTGGTCCATGCCGGCGCCGTGGATCAGCACGATTGCGGGGCGCGCGGAATCGATGTCCCGGCCGCCGGTGTGGACGAAGACGGGGGTTCCGTTGACGGTCAGCTGCATGGCGCGGCCCTCAGCCCTTGGTGGCGGCGCGCAGCGCCTGCTTCAGGTCGTCGATCAGGTCTTCGCAATCCTCCAGCCCGATGGACAGGCGGATCATGTCCTCCCCCACCCCGGCAGCGGCGAGCGCCTCCGCATCCAGCTGGGCATGGGTGGTGCTGGCCGGATGGATCACCAGAGACTTGGCGTCGCCGACATTGGCGAGATGCGAGAACAGGCTCAGCGACTCGATGAAACGGCGCCCGGCCTCGCGGCCGCCATGCGCGCCGGGCCGGATGCCGAAGGAGATGATGGAACCGGCGCCATGCGGCAGCAACCGGGCGGCCAGGGCGTGGTCGGGATGGTCCACCAGTTCCGGGTAGGAGACCCAGGCGACCGCCCCCTTCTCCGCATTCAGCTCCCCTTCCAGGAAGCAGACGATCTTGCGGGTGTTGTGGATGTGCGCCTTCATCCGCAGCGGCAGCGTTTCCACGCCCTGCAGGATCTGGAAGGCGTTCATCGGGCTCATGCAGGCGCCGAAATCGCGCAAGCCTTCGGCACGGGCGCGGGCGATGAAGGCGGCCGGACCGTATTCCTCGGCGAAGTCGATGCCGTGATAGCCGGCATAGGGCTCGGTCAGGGTCGGGAACTTGCCCGAGGCCTCCCAATCGAACCGGCCGCCGTCGATCACCACACCGCCGATGGCGGTGCCGTGCCCGCCCAGCCACTTGGTGCAGGAATGCATGACCAGATCGGCGCCATGCTCGAACGGGCGGCAGAGATAGGGGGTGGTGAAGGTCGAGTCGATCAGCAGCGGGATCCCGGCCTCATGGGCGATGGCCGCGACCTTCGGCACGTCCAGAACCTCCAGCCCCGGATTGCCCAGCACCTCGCCGAAGACAAGGCGGGTTTCCGGACGGATCGCCGCGCGGATGCCGTCGAGGTCGCGCGGATGGACGAAGGTCGTGGTGATGCCGAACCGCGGCAGCGTATAGGCCAACAGGTTGCGGCTGCCGCCATAGATGGAGGAGGAGGCGACGATGTGCCCGCCCGCCCCCATCAGCGTCATGATGGCGAGCGTCAGCGCCGCCTGTCCGCTGGCGGTGCAGACGGCGCCCACCCCGCCTTCCAGCGTCGCCAGCCGCTCCTCCAGCACCGCGACGGTGGGGTTGGAGATGCGCGAATAGATGTGGCCCGGCCGTTCCAGATTGAACAGGGCCGCCGCCTGATCGACGTCGCTGAAGACGTAGGAGGAAGTCAGATGGATCGGAACCGCCCGCGCCCCGGTCGCCGGATCGGGCCTTTGCCCCGCATGCAGGCTCTGCGTGTCGAACTTCAGGAACTTGGCGCCGGCCATGCTACTCCCTCCCCTTGATGTTGGAAGAGGGCCGCCTGTGATGGAGCGGCCCTCTTCGCTTTTCAGCTTTTTATTTGCCAGCCCTGTTCAACCCGCATTCCAGCGGCATCGACGGTGCGGAAGCGTATGGAGACATGACGCGCGCGTCAAGGCGGTTGGGAGGGGCGGCGCCGAAGCCGTATCCCTCAGGTCGCCACCCCCACCATCGTCTCCTCCGCCAGCCAGTCCACCACCCGGCGCAGCGCTTCGTCCTCGTCGGCGCCGTCGGCGCGCGCCGCCTGGAAGATCTCGATCTGCCGATGGGCGCTGGTGCCGCGCTTGATGATCTCGCGCGCCCGTTCGACCTCTGCGGTGCAGCCGAACTGCTCCGCATCCTCGCGGGTCAGGTCGATGATCTCGTCCAGCAGGTCGGCATAGGGCACGATGCGGCCCTGCCCGAAATCGACCAGCCCGCTGTCCAGTCCATAGCGCTGGGCGCGCCAGCGGTTTTCCTCGATCAGCAGGTTCTTGTAGGGCCGCCACGTCACATTGCGCAGCTTCAGCCGCCACAGCATGCGCAGCAGGCAGCGATACAGCGCCGCCACCGTCACCGCATCGTCCAGACGGGTGCAAATGTCGGTGATGCGCATCTCCAGCGTCGGGAATCGCGAGGACGGTCGGATGTCCCACCACAGCTTGCTGGCATCCTCGATCACCCCGGCATTCACCAGCACCGCCACATGGCTCTGATACTCGCCGAAGCTCTGGAAGCCGGCGGGCATGCCGGTGCGCGGCAGTTCGTGCCAGACGCTGAGTCGGTAGGACCGGCGCTCCATGTCGCGCCCGCGCCAGAAGGGCGAGGAGGTCGACAGCGCCAGCAGATGCGGCAGGAAATAGCGGACCTGATTCATCAGGTCGATGCGCAGGTCGTCGTCCTCGATCCCGACATGGACATGCATGCCGCAGATCATCAGCCGGCGGGCCGGCGCCCCCAGATCGCGGGCCAGCATGTTGTAGCGGTCGCGGTTGGTGTGCTTCTGCGGTTCCCACGCGGCGAAGGGATGGGTGGAGGCGGCGATCGGCGCCAGCCCATAGCGGTCGGCCACCCCGGCCACCGTGGCGCGCAGAGCCGCCAGCTCGGTCCGCGCCTCGCCGAGCGTCCTGCAGACCGGTGTTCCCACCTCGATCTGGCAGCGCAGGAATTCCGGATGGATGCGGCCGGGCGCCTGTTCCTGGCACGCTTCCAGCATCTCGTCCGGCGGGCTGGGCACGATGTCGCGCGTGCCGCGGTCGACCAGCAGATATTCCTCTTCCAGGCCGAGGGTGAAGGACGGTTCGGTCGCGGCGCTATTCATTGGCACGGCGCTTTCCATTCGGTGTTCAGGCCCGCGGATAATGATGGATGGTCGCCAGCGAAGGCAGGGACAGCAGCGGTTCCAGCGCATCGCCGATCACCTGCGCCCACAGCTCGGCACCCTCCGGCGTGGCGATCAGGTCCTGCCGAACCTCCAGCAGGACATTGGGATAACCCGCGGGCGTCGCGTGGGTCTCCACAGTCCCGCCCAGCGTGCCGCGGCCGGAATAGGGCTGGTTGTCGCCGACGCACCAGCGGCCGTCGGCCTTCAGCGCCTCGATCAGCGGCACCGGCAGGCGCGGATCGTTGTCCCACAGCACGCCGATATGCCAGGGCCGCGCCACACCGCGCATGGCCGGCGTGAAGCTGTGGACCGAGACCAGCACCGGCACCTGTCCACGGGTGCGGATCGCCGAGACGGCGGCCGCCACCGCGGCGTGATAGGGCTTGAACAGCGCCTCCACCCGCTGGGCCTGGGCCTCGGCATCGAGCGCGCGGTTGCCGGGAATCACCACGTCGTCGCTGACCACCGGAATCGCCGTGGGGTCCTGGATCGCACGATTAGGGTCGATCACCAGACGGGAGAAACCGGACAGCACCGCGGTGGCGCCGAAGCGGTCGGCCAGCCGCCGCGTCACCTCCGCCGCGCCGATGTCGTAGGCGATGTGACGGCAGAGCTGTTCCTCCGGCAAACCGAGGTCGCCGAGTGACGCGGGAATTGCACGCGAAGCATGGTCGCACACCAGCAGCAGCGGCCCGCTGGCATCCGGGTTCAGCGTGGTCGCCGGCGGCGGATCGTTCGGACCCAGCAGAGGCGCCGCCGCTCGGGGCGCCGGTGCGGGAGCGGTGACGGGCTGGCGATGTTCGGTAGGTGATGAGGCCATATGCCACACTAGCGCAACCGCTGCGCCGGGCGGAAGCGCGGCCGATGGTGGTAGCCCGAACGGTAAGCTGATACGCTCCAGTTCCTTCTCCGCGCGAACCGACCCGGAAGACGCCCCGCATGCTTCGCCTGCTCACCCTCTGCCTTGCCGTGATGGCGCTGCTCAGCGCTTGCGGACCCGTTTACGAGACGCAATACAGCCTTGTCCCGCCAAGCTCGGCCGAAGGCCGGCTCTGCGTCAACCAATGTCAGCAGAACCGCAATTACTGCCGTCAGAATTGCGGCATGTCGCAGCAGGCCTGCGTGAACGAGGCACGGTCGCGGGCCCTCTACGAGTATCAGTCTTATGTCAACCGCCAGCAGGCGGAGAAGAAGCCGATCAAGAAGTCGGTGAGCGATTTCGACCGCTCCTATTCCTGCGGCAACAGCAGCTGCGAAGCGCGGTGCGAGGCCGACTATCGCGACTGTTTCGGCGGAAGCTGCGGTGGGCAGGTGGTCGCCAAGCGCGTCTGCACCGCCTTCTGCGATCAGGAGAAGCCGGCCCCCGCACCCGCAGCGGCGCCGATGCTGAGCCCCATCCCGCCGGGCGCCGCCCAGGCGCCGATGACGTCGGCCCCCAACGCCGGTTATCAGGCCGGCGCGTCGCTGTGCCAGCCCGGCATGCGGGTGGAGGTCCAGTGGAAGGGAGACTGGTATCCGGCGACGGTGAAGGACAAGCCGCGCAAGGACGGCCGCTGCCCGGTCCATTATGACGACTACAGCGCCGAGGACGACGAGACGGTTTCGCTTCGCCGCATCCGGCCGCGCTGATCGGCACCGCGGCCGGAAAGGCCAGCCTGACCGCCCATCCGGCAGCCTCCAGGGGAATTGCGGAGACGCACGGCAGCCATGACTTGCGTCCCGCTGGCCCGGCGGTGGGACGGCGGATATAAGCGGTCCATGCCAGACGCCAGTGCTTTCACCGCCGACCATCTGTACCGGACGCAGCGCATCGCCCTGATCGCGCTGCTGATCGGCGCCCTGGGCATCGCCTTCGCGCCCATCTTCGTGCGGCTGTCGGAGGTCGGTCCGGTCGCCACCGGCTTCTGGCGCACGGCGTTGGCGACGCCAGTCCTGGCGCTGTGGATGGCCAGCGAATCGCGGCAGCGGGGCGGACGGGCCAGCCGGCGCCCCTCCTCGCTTTCGGACTATGCGCGCCTGTCGCTCGCCGGGCTGTTCTTCGCCGGCGACCTTGCGATTTGGCACACGTCGATCCGCTACACGTCCGTCGCCAATTCCACGCTGCTGGCCAACTTTGCCCCGCTATATGTGGCGCCGGCCGCATGGTTCCTGTTCAAGGAACGGATCACCGGCCGGTTCGTCCTCGGCATGCTGCTGGCGCTGGCCGGTGCCATCGTGCTGATGGGCCAAAGTTTCCAGCTCAACGCCGACCACCTGTTCGGCGATGCGCTCGGTCTGCTGACCGCGGGATTCTATGCCGGCTACATCCTGTCGGTCGGGCGGCTGCGCGCCGAGTTCTCCACCGCGACCATCATGACCTGGAGCGGCGCCATATCCGCCGCCGTTCTGTTGCCGATCGGCCTGTATGACGGCGAAGCCATGCTTCCGACGAGCGCAAATGGCTGGGCGGTGCTGGCCGGCCTCGCCCTGTTCAGCCATGCCTGCGGCCAGAGCCTGATCGCCTACGCGCTGGCCCACCTGCCGGCCTCCTTCTCGTCGCTCAGCCTCCTGCTGCAGCCGGCGGCGGCGGCAATCCTCGCCTGGATCCTGCTGAACGAACCCCTGGGACCCTTGCAGGCGATCGGTGCCGCGGTGATCCTGGCGGGCATTCTGATGGCTCGCCCCGGCGGCCGTTGAGCCGTCGGCGCCGCACCATCGCCGCCATGTTTTTCCGCCCCGCGGGCAAGGCGCCGCAGTGTGCCTGTGCCCCATTGACCGCACCCGCGGGGACCGTTACCGGTAGGACCGATCATCGATGAACCGCCTTCCGACCAAAGGGGAACAACCCGTGTCCGGCACCGACGACAGCGCTCACGTCCCCTCCTCCTCGCAGCGCATTTCGGAGTGGGTGGCCCAACAGCTTCTCGACCGCATCGCGCGTGGCGAGCTGGTGCCGGGGGAGCGCCTGCCGGGCGAACGCCAGCTGGCCGAACAGCTGCATGTCAGCCGGGTGTCCGTCCGCGCCGCGCTGCAGAAGCTGAAGACCCAGGGATTCCTCACCGCAGTCCAGGGCGGCGGGACCCGCGTGGTATCGTCGGCCGGCGTGATGGACGGTGCCCTCACCACCATGGTGCGCAGCACCCACCAGAACCTGTGTGACCTCGTCGAGATCCGTATGGCCCTGGAAAGCTGGGCCGCCCGCCGTGCCGCCGAACGCGCAACGCAGGAGCAGATCGACACCATCGGCCGCATCCTGGCGGCGATGAGCGAAACCAACCGCGACGGCGGACGCGCGGCCGACGACATGGATTTCCACGTCGCCGTCGCCCAGGCGTCGGGCAGCCCGGTCTATCTCCACCTGCTGTCGACCATCCGCGACATCCTCGGCAACATGGTCGAGATGAAGCACACCGAGCCCTTCATGGAAAACCATGAGGCGCTGATGATCGAGCACCACCGCGCCATTCATCAGGCCATCGCCCGGCGCGACCCCGACGCCGCGGCCAATGCCGTCACCGCGCATCTCGGCTGGATTCTGGCGCGCTACCGCACCATGACCGATGAGCCGGCGGTCCAGGTGGGCACCCCACCCTCCCCTGACGCCGCCGGCGCCTGATCTCCGCATTCCGCCCCGACCATGAAAAAAGGCCGCAGCCTCCCGAAGGAGACTGCGGCCTTTTCACATCCGACCGGCGGCGATCCTCAGCTGGCGAGGATCGTCTCGATCTGCTTGGTCACCTCATCGATGTCGGCCATGCCGTCCACCACCTTCAGCACGCCGCGACCCTGGTAATAGGGCAGGATCGGCGCCGTCTGCTGATGGTACTGGGCCAGACGGGTGGTCACCGTCTCCGCATTGTCGTCGGCGCGCCGCTTGAACTCGGTGCTGCCGCAGACGTCGCAGACGCCCTCGACCTTCGGCTTCTCGAAGCTGTCGTGATAGCCCTTGCCGCACTTGGCGCAGGTGTAACGGCCGGTGATGCGTTCCACCAGCACGTCGTCGACCACCCGCATCTCGATCACATGGTCGAGCTTCAGGCCCTTCTCGTCGAGCATCTTGTCGAGCGCCTCGGCCTGGGCCACGGTGCGCGGGAAGCCGTCGAGGATGAAGCCGTTCTTCACGTCCGGCTTCGAAATGCGCTCGGCGATCATGCTGACCATCAGCTCGTCCGGCATCAGCTTGCCGGCGGCCATGATCTCCTTCGCCTGCTGCCCAAGCGGCCCGCCTTCCGCCACCATGGCGCGGAGCATGTCGCCGGTCGACAACTGCACCAGACCACGAGTGTCTTCCAGACGGCGCGCCTGGGTCCCCTTCCCGGCGCCCGGCGGACCGAGCAGTATGAGGTTCATTACTTTCTCCCCCGAAGCTTAGATTTCTTGATCAATCCCTCATACTGGTGAGCCAGCAGGTGGGAATGAATCTGCGCGACCGTGTCCATCGTGACGGTGACCACGATCAGCAGGCTGGTGCCGCCAAAATAAAACGGAACCGAGTGCTGGGATATCAGGATTTCGGGGAGGAGACAAACCGCCACAAGGTAGGCGGAGCCGATGACCGTCAACCGCGTCAGCACATAGTCGATGTGGTCGGCGGTGTTCTTGCCCGGACGGATGCCCGGAATGAAACCGCCATACTTGCGCAGGTTCTCGGCCGTCTCCGTCGGATTGAAGACGATCGCGGTGTAGAAGAAGCAGAAGAACACGATCAGCGAGGCGTAAAGCAGCATATAGAGCGGCGTGCCGTGCGCGACGTAGCGCGACACCGCCTGCAGCCACTCCGGCCCCTCGCCGCCGGCGAAGCCCACCGCGGTCAGCGGCAGCAGCAGAAGCGAGGACGCGAAGATCGGCGGAATGACGCCGGCGGTGTTCATTTTCAGCGGCAGGTGCGACGCTTCGCCGCCGAACACCCGGTTGCCGACCTGTCGCTTCGGGTACTGCACCAGCAGACGGCGCTGAGCCCGTTCCATGAAGACGATGAAGAACACCACGCCGACGGCCATCAGCAGCATCAGGATGATGAAGACGGTCGACAGTGCGCCCTGACGGCCGAGTTCCAGCGTGTTGACCAGCGCGCGCGGCAGTTCCGCGACGATGCCGGCGAAGATGATCAGCGAGGTGCCGTTGCCGATGCCGCGGGCGGTGATCTGCTCGCCCAGCCACATCAGGAACATGGTGCCGCCGACCAGCGTGATGACCGTGGCGACGCGGAAGAACAGGCCCGGGTCGAGCACAGCCGCTCCCGTGGAGCCGCGCATCGACTCGAGACCGACCGCAAGGCCGTAGGCCTGAACCGTGGCGAGGGCCACCGTGCCGAATCGGGTGTACTGGTTCAGCTTCTTGCGCCCGGCCTCGCCTTCCTTCTTCATCGCCTCCATCTGCGGCGACACGGCGGTCAGCAGCTGCACGATGATCGACGCCGAGATGTACGGCATGATGTTGAGCGCGAAGATGGTCATGCGGTGCAGCGCGCCGCCGGCCAGCATGTCGAACATGCCCAGGATGCCGCTGCCCTGCTGCTTGAACACGTCCTGCAGGATGTGCGGATCGATGCCCGGAATCGGGATATAAGTGCCCAACCGGTAGACGATCAGGGCCGCCAAGGTGAACCAAATCCGCTTTTTCAGCTCGGTCGCCTTGGAGAAAGCCCCGAAATTGATGTTGGCGGCAAGCTGCTCGGCCGCTGATGCCATGGTCCAATCCCTGTCCCGTAAGCGCGAACGGGGCGGCACTGCATGACGCAGGCCGCCCCTCGCGACTTCGCTTTTTGTAGTGCCACGAAAGCCCGCGCGCAAGCGCAGGCTTGTCGCGGAACTTTACTCGGCGGCTTCGGCGGCGGGAGCGGTCAGCGTGACGCTGCCACCCGCCTTCTCGACGGCCTCGATCGCCGACTTGGACGCGCCGGCAACCGTGAAGGAAACCTTCGCGGTCAGCTCGCCCTTGCCCAGCAGACGGACACCGTCCTTCTTCACCTTGCCGGTCACACCGGCGGCGTTGAGCGCCGCGGCATCGATGGTCTCGGCGGCGTTCAGCTTGCCCAGGTCGATGGCCTTCTGGATCATGCCCAGGTTAACCACCGAGTATTCCTTGGCGAAGATGTTCCGGAAACCACGCTTCGGCAGGCGGCGGTGCAGAGGCATCTGCCCGCCTTCGAAGCCGTTGATCGCCACGCCGGTGCGCGAGGTCTGACCCTTCACGCCGCGGCCAGCGGTCTTGCCCTTGCCCGAACCGATACCGCGACCGACGCGCATGCGCGCCTTGCGGGCACCGGCGTTGTCACGCAGGTCATTAAGCTTGGTCATGATCTCAGCCCTCGTTCTCGACGCGGACCAGGTGCGCGACCTTGGCGATCATGCCCCGCACGGCCGGAGTGTCCTCCAGCTCGCGGGTCCGGTGCAGCTTGTTGAGACCCAGACCGACCAGCGTCTCGCGCTGGTCGTGCTTGCGGCCGATCGGGCTGCCGATCTGGGTCACGACGACGGTCTTCTTCTCCGCCATGATCAGGCCTCCTGTCCGGCGCCGGCCTCACGACGGCCGAGGATGTCGCTCACGCGACGACCGCGACGCGCCGCGACGGACCGCGGGCTGGTGACCTGGGTCAGGGCGTCGAACGTCGCCTTGATCATGTTGTGCGGGTTCGACGTGCCGATCGACTTGGTCACGACGTCAGCGACGCCGAGAGCCTCGAAGATCGCGCGCATCGGACCACCGGCGATGATGCCGGTACCGGCCGGAGCGGCCCGCAGCACGACCTTGCCGGCACCGAAGTGGCCGTTGGTGTCATGATGCAGCGTACGGCCTTCGCGCAGCGGAACACGGATCATGCCGCGCTTGGCCTGATCGGTCGCCTTGCGGATGGCTTCCGGGACTTCACGGGCCTTGCCCGAGCCGACGCCGACGCGACCCTTGCCGTCGCCAACGACGACCAGAGCGGCGAAGCCGAAGCGACGACCACCCTTGACGACCTTGGCGACGCGGTTGATGCCGACGAGCTTTTCGATCAGCTCGCTTTCTTCCCGCTCGCGCGGCTGCCGGTCGCGGTTGTCCCGCTCCCCACGTTCACGTGCCATATCCGGGCCTCCTTAGAACGACAGCCCGCCCTCACGGGCGGCGTCGGCCAGGGCCTTGACCCGGCCATGGTAAATGTAACCACCGCGATCGAACACGACCTCGGTAATCCCAGCGGCCTTGGCGCGTTCGGCGATCAGCTCGCCGATGCGCTTGGCAGCATCGACGTTGCCGCCGTGCTTGAGCTGCTCGCGCAGCTCCTTCTCGAGCGACGAGGCCGACGCGAGCGTCTTGCCGTTTTCGTCGTCGATGATCTGGGCGTAGATGTGCAGATTGGACCGGAAGACCGAGAGGCGAACGCGCCCGCCGGCCTTCTTGGCAATCTGCGCGCGCACGCGCTGCTTGCGGCGCTCGTGGAGTTGCTTTGGCTTCAGCATGGCGGTTACTTCTTCTTACCTTCCTTGCGCAGGACGGTTTCGGTCTCGTACTTGATGCCCTTGCCCTTATAGGGCTCCGGCTTCTTCCAACCGCGGATCTCGGCGGCAACCTGGCCGACCTTGTGCTTGTCGTAGCCGCTGACCGAGATGGCCGTCGGCTTGTCGCACTTGATCGTGATGCCTTCCGGGATCGGGTACTTCACGTCGTGCGAGAAGCCGAGCTGGAGAACCAGCTCCTTGCCCTGCACGGCCGCGCGGTAACCGACGCCGTTGATCTCGAGATTAATCGTGTAGCCCTGGCTGACACCGGTGACCATGTTGTTGATCAGGGTGCGCGAGGTCGCCCACATGACGCGGGCGCGCTTGCTGTCGTTTGCCGGCTTCACCACCACCTTGCCGTCTTCCAGCGAGGCGGTGATGTCGTCGATCAGGGTCATGCTGAGTTGCCCCAGCTTGCCCTTGGCCGTGACCTGCTGACCGTCGACTTTCACGTCGACGCCAGCCGGGACCGGCACGGGATGCTTGCCAATGCGCGACATCTGCCAATCCCCCTTAGAACACGCGGCAGAGGACTTCGCCGCCGACGTTGGCGGCGCGGGCCTCATTGTCCGACATCACGCCACGCGGGGTCGACAGGATCGACAGACCAAGCCCGTTGTAGACACGGGGCAGGTCGGCGATCTTCGAGTACACGCGACGGCCGGGCTTGGACACACGGCCGATCTGCTTAATGACAGGCTCGCCTTCGTGGTACTTCAGCTCGATCTTCAGGTTCTTGACGCCCGGACGCAGTTCTTCCTCGGACCAGCCGCGGATGAAGCCTTCACGCTTCAGAACTTCCAGGACGTTGACGCGCAGCTTAGACGCCGGGGAAACCACAACGGACATGCGGGCGTGCTGACCGTTACGGATGCGGGTCAGCATATCGCCGAGCGGATCGCTCAAAGACATTCTCGGACCCTCCTTACCAGCTCGACTTCGTCATGCCCGGAATCTGGCCGGTAGAGGCCAGTTCGCGGAGCGTGACGCGGGACAGCTTGAACTTGCGATAGAACGCGCGCGGACGCCCGGTCATTTCGCAGCGGTTCCGGATGCGCACCTTCGAGGAGTTGCGCGGCAGTTCGGCCAGCTTGAGGCGGGCAGCGAATTGCTCTTCCGGCGGGAGGGCCTTGTCGTTCGCGATTGCCTTCAGGCGCGCACGCTTGTTCGCGTACTGCTTGGCCAGCTTGGCGCGACGCTTGTTCTTTTCGATGGCACTGGTCTTAGCCATGGTCGTGCTCCAGCCTCAGCTCACGAACGGCATGTCGAAGCCCTTCAGGAGAGCCTTGGCTTCCTGGTCGGTCTTCGCCGAAGTGACGATGATGATGTCCATGCCGCGGATTTGATCGATCTTGTCGTAATCGATCTCCGGGAAAATGATCTGCTCCTTGACGCCCATGGCGTAGTTGCCACGGCCGTCAAAGCTGTCACCCGGGATACCGCGGAAGTCACGGACGCGCGGCAACGCAATCGTCACCAGGCGATCCAGGAACTCGTACATGCGGTCGCGACGGAGCGTGACCTTGCAGCCGATCGCCATGCCTTCGCGCAGCTTGAACTGGGCGATCGACTTGCGCGACTTGGTCACCACCGGCTTCTGACCGGTGATGGCGGCCATCTCGGCCACGGCGAGCTGGATCTTCTTGGAGTCGGCGACAGCCTCGCCGACACCCATGTTGACCACGATCTTCTCGATCCGCGGAACTTCCAGGTCGTTCTTGTAGCCGAATTCCGACTTCAGAGCGGCGCGGATCTTGGAATCGTAAACTTCTTTCAAACGTGCGGTCATGCCCGGGTCCTCACAGGTCAATGACTTCGCCGGACCGCTTGGCGACACGCACCTTGCGGCCATCCTCAAGGATCTTGAAACCGACGCGGGTCGGCTTGCCATCCTTGGGATCGACGTGAGCGAGGTTGGAGACGTTGATCGGCGCCTCCATCTCGATGATGCCACCCTGCGAGCGGGCGCTGGCACGCTGGTGCTTCTTCACCACGTTCACGCCCTGCACAACGGCACGGTTCTCCTTGGGGAAAACCTTCAACACCTCGCCGGTCTTGCCCTTGTCACGGCCGGTCAGGACAACGACCTTGTCCTTGGTCTTGATCTTGGCGGCCATTACAGCACCTCCGGCGCCAGCGAGATGATCTTCATGAACTTCTTGCCGCGCAGTTCACGAGTGACCGGCCCGAAAATACGGGTGCCGATCGGCTCGCCCTGCTTGTTGATGAGCACGGCGGCGTTCCGGTCGAAACGGATCGCCGACCCGTCCTCCCGACGCAGTTCCTTCGCGGTGCGGACGATGACGGCGCGATGCACGTCGCCCTTCTTGACGCGGCCCTTCGGAATGGCCTCCTTGACCGAGACGACGATGACGTCGCCCACGGTCGCGACCTTCCGCTTGGACCCGCCAAGCACCTTGATGCACTGCACCCGGCGCGCCCCGCTGTTATCGGCGACTTCCAGGTTGGTTTGCATCTGGATCATTGTTTACGACCTTTCGTTATCACGCGGCGCCGCTGTCGGCGGCGGACTCCGTCACGACCGTCCAACGCTTGGACTTCGAGATCGGGCGGCATTCGATGATCGAAACGGTATCGCCGACCTTGAACTGGTTGCCCTCATCGTGGGCGGCGTACTTCTTCGACTGACGAATGAACTTCTTGTACACGGGGTGCATGACACGGCGCTCGACAAGAACCGTAACGGTCTTGTCGCACTTGTCGCTGACCACCGTGCCCTGCAGAACGCGGCGAGGCATGGATGATCCCCCTTACTTGCCGGCGTCGGCGGAGCGGGCGCGCTCGCCGATGATGGTCTTGATGCGGGCGATGTCGCGGCGCACCGTGTTCACCCGCGCGGTGTTCTCCAGCTGGCCGGAGGCCTTCTGGAAACGCAGGTTGAACTGTTCCTTCTTGAGCTGGAGGAGCTGATCGTTCAGCTCATCCGCGCTCTTCGTACGAATGTCTACGGCCTTCATGCCGCGGTCTCCTCGACACCGCCCAGGCGGGTCACCAGCTTCACCTTGATCGGCAGCTTCGCGGCCGCCAGAGCGAAGGCGGTTTTTGCCACATCTGCCGGCACGCCGTCCAGTTCAAACAGGATGCGGCCGGGCTTCACGCGGGCCGCCCAGTACTCCGGCGAACCCTTACCGGAACCCATGCGGACTTCGGCGGGCTTGGTGGAGACGGGGAGGTCCGGGAAAATGCGGATCCAGACGCGGCCCTGACGCTTCATCGCACGGGTGATCGCGCGGCGGGCCGCCTCGATCTGACGGGCGGTGATGCGCTCCGGCTCCAGGGCCTTGAGGCCGAAGGAGCCGAAGTTCAGGGCGGTGCCGCCCTTGGCGTTGCCGTGGATGCGGCCCTTGTGGGCCTTACGGAATTTCGTGCGCTTGGGAGAAAGCATCGCTCGGCCCCTTTACTCGCGTTCGGAGCGCTCGGAGCGCTCGCGACGGTCGCGACGATCATGGCGATCGCGGCGCGGCTCGCCATCGGTCGACACCGGCTCGGAACCCATGCGCTTGTCCTGCGCCATCGGGTCATGAGCCATGACCTCGCCCTTGAACACCCACACCTTGACACCGCAGGTGCCGTAGGTGGTCTTGGCGGTGCCCACACCGTAGTCGATGTCGGCGCGCAGGGTGTGCAGCGGCACGCGGCCCTCGCGGTACCACTCCATGCGGGCGATTTCCGCACCGCCAAGACGGCCCGAGCAGTTGATCCGGATGCCCTGGGCGCCCAGACGCATGGCGGACTGCACGGCGCGCTTCATGGCGCGACGAAATGCCACACGGCGCTCGAGCTGGCTGGCGATGTTCTCGGCGATGAGGCGAGCGTCGATTTCCGGCTTGCGGATCTCGACGATGTTCAGGCTCACCTCGCTGCCGGTCATCTTCGACAGCTCAAGACGCAGCTTCTCGATGTCCGCGCCCTTCTTGCCGATCACCACACCCGGACGGGCCGAGTGGATGGTGATGCGGGCCTTCTTGGCCGGACGTTCGATGACGACGCGCGAGCAACCGGCCTGCTGCAGGCGACCCTGCAGATAGCCACGCAGCTTCAGGTCCTGGTGCAGCAGATTGGCGTAGTCGCGCTTGGCGAACCAACGGCTGTCCCAGGTCCGGTTGATGCCGAGGCGCAGCCCGATCGGATTGATTTTCTGACCCATTACTCGGCCCCCTCGGCAACGGCGGCGTCACGCTCGCGGACGATGATCGTCAGGTTGCTGAACAGCTTCTCGACCCGGGCGCCACGACCGCGGGCACGGGCATGGAAGCGCTTCATCACCAGAGCGCGACCGACCGTCGCCGACGACACGTACAGACGGTCGACGTCGAGCTGGTGGTTGTTCTCGGCGTTCGCGATCGCGGCCTGCAGGACCTTCTTCACTTCGCCGGCGATGCGGCGCTTGGAGAAGGTCAGCTCGGCCACGGCACGGCTGGCATCCATGTTCCGGATGAGCTGGGCGACGAGGTTGAGCTTCCGCGGGCTGGTGCGGATCATCGGATTGCGGGCCAGAGCCTCGTTCTCCGCGACCCGGCTGGGGTTGGCAGACTTGCCCATGGCTTACTTCCTCTTCGCCTTCTTGTCCGCCGCGTGGCCATAGAAGGTCCGCGTCGGAGCGAACTCGCCGAACTTGTGACCGATCATGTGCTCGGTAACCAGAACCGGCAGGAACTTGTGGCCGTTGTAGACGCCGAACGTCAGACCGACGAACTGCGGCAGGATGGTCGAACGACGCGACCAGATCTTGATGATCTCGTTGCGGCCCGAAGCCCGGCTCTTGTCCGCCTTCTTCAGCAGATAGCCGTCGACGAACGGGCCCTTCCAAACGGAGCGTGCCATCGTTCGACCTCCTTACTTCGAATGACGGCGGCGCAGGATCAGGCCATCCGTCTTCTTGTTGTGACGAGTCTTCTTGCCCTTGGTCGGCTTGCCCCACGGCGTGACCGGATGACGGCCGCCCGAGGTGCGACCCTCACCACCACCGTGCGGGTGGTCGATCGGGTTCATGGCGACGCCACGGACCGACGGACGCTTGCCCAGCCAGCGGTTGCGACCGGCCTTGCCAAGGTTGGTGTTCATCTGGTCCGGGTTGGACACGGCACCCAGGGTGGCCATGCACTCGCCACGAACCATGCGCAGCTCGCCGGACGGCAGCTTCAGCTGGGCGTAGCCGCCGTCGCGGCCGACCAGCTGCAGGTAGGTACCGGCGGAACGAGCCACCTGACCACCCTTGCCGGCCTTCAGCTCGACGTTGTGCACGATCGAACCGACGGGGATGTTCTTCAGCGGCATCGCGTTGCCGGGCTTCACGTCGGTGCGCTCGCCGGAGATCACGGTGTCGCCGACCTTCAGGCGCTGCGGCGCCAGGATGTAGGACAGGGTCCCATCCTGGTACTTGATCAGCGCGATGAAGGCCGTGCGGTTCGGATCGTATTCCAGCCGCTCGACGGTGGCCGGAACGTCGAACTTGCGACGCTTGAAGTCCACCAGACGGTAGGTACGCTTGTGACCGCCACCCATCCGGCGCGCAGTGATGCGGCCGGTGTTGTTGCGTCCACCAGACTTGGTCAGGCCCTCGGTGAGGGTCTTGACCGGCTTGCCCTTCCACAGCTCCGAGCGGTCGACGATGACCAGCTGGCGGAGCGAGGGAGTAATCGGGCGGTATTGCTTCAGAGCCATCGGATCACACTCCCGCTCAGATGCCCGTGGTCACGTCGATCTTGTTACCCTCGGCGAGGGTGACGACGGCCTTCTTGAAGTCCGAGCGACGGCCGATGGTGCCGCGGAACCGCTTGGTCTTGCCCTTGGAAACCAGGGTGTTGACCGCGGTCACCTTGACGTTGAAGAGACCTTCAACGGCGGCCTTGATCTCCGGCTTGGAGGCCGTGAGCGGCACGCGGAACGTGACCTGGTTGTGCTCCGACACCAACGTCGACTTCTCGGTGATGACGGGAGCGAGGATCAGGTCGTACATCCGCTCCTGGCTCACCGCAGGTTTCGACTGCTTGCTCATTTCAGGCGAGCCTCCAGTTGCTCGACCGCGTTGCGGGTCAGGACCAGCGTGTCGCGGCGGAGAATGTCGTAGACGTTCGCACCCTGCTCCGGCAGCACGTCGATCAGCGGGATGTTGCGCGAAGCCTTGGCGAAGTTCTCGTCCAGGTTCGAGCCATCGATGATCAGCGCCGAAGTCAGGCCGAGGGTGGCGAGACGGGCCGCCAGCTCCTTGGTCTTGTGCGTCTCGGCGGCCGCAGCCTCCAGGACGATCAGCTTGCCCTCGGCGGCCTTGGCCGACAGGGCGGTCTTGAGCGCCAGCTTGCGGACCTTCTTGGTCAGGTCGTGGGCGTGCGAACGCACCACCGGCCCGAAGATGGTCGCACCGCCGCGGAACTGCGGCGAACGGATGGAGCCCTGACGAGCTCGGCCGGTGCCCTTCTGCCCGTAGGGCTTCTTGGTCGTGCCGCTGATCTCGCTGATGCCCTTGGTCTTGTGGTTGCCGGAGCGGCGCTTGGCCAGCTGCCAGTTCACCATGCGAGCCAGCAGGTCGGTGCGGGCCGGCAGACCGAACACGGCGTCCGACAGCTCGATCTCGCCGACGGCTTCGTTGTTCAGATTCTTGATCGTGGCCTTCATGGCGCTCACTCCTGCGTCTCGGCCGGGGCTTCCGCCGCCGGAGCAGACTTGATGCCGGCCGGGAAGGGCAGGCCTTCCGGAGCCTTCTTCTTGACGGCGTCACGGATGCGCAGCCAACCGCCCTCGGCGCCGGGGACGGCACCCTTGAGCATGATCAGACCACGGGCTTCGTCGACGGCGACGACCTGCAGGTTCAGGACCGTAACCCGCTCGTCACCGAGATGACCGGCCATCTTCTTGTTCTTGAAGACCTTGCCGGGGTCCTGACGGTTACCCGTCGAACCGTGCGAACGGTGCGACACCGACACGCCGTGCGTGGCGCGCAGACCACCGAAGTTCCAGCGCTTCATCGCACCGGCAAAGCCCTTGCCGATGGAGGTGCCGGTGACGTCGACGTACTGGCCGGCGACGAAGTGGGCGGCCGACAGCTCGGCACCGACCTCGATCAGGGCATCGGCATCGACGCGGAACTCGACCAGCTTGCGCTTCGGTTCCACGCGCGCCTTGGCGAAATGCCCACGCTCAGGCTTGTTGACGTTCTTGACCTTGATGGCGCCCGCGCCGAGCTGGACGGCAGTGTAGCCATCCTTTTCCTCGGTGCGAACGGCGACGACCTGGCAGCTGTCGACTTTCAGCACAGTGACCGGAACATGCTGGCCGTCGTCCGTGAAGACGCGGGTCATGCCGACTTTCTGCGCGATCAAACCGGATCGCATTGTTCTTTATCTCCTGACCAGGGACATCCGCTTACCGGAGAGGTCCCTTACCAACCAAAATCAGAGCTTGATCTCGACGTCGACGCCGGCGGCGAGGTCGAGCTTCATCAGAGCATCCACGGTCTGCGGCGTCGGATCGACGATGTCGAGCAGGCGCTTGTGGGTGCGGATCTCGAACTGTTCGCGCGACTTCTTGTCGATGTGCGGCGAGCGGTTCACGGTGAACTTTTCGATGTGCGTCGGCAGGGGGATCGGGCCCCGCACGCGCGCGCCGGTCCGCTTGGCGGTGTTGACGATCTCGCTGGTCGACTGGTCGAGCACGCGATGATCGAACGCCTTCAGACGGATGCGGATGTTCTGGCTGTCCATGTCCAAACGTCCCTTGCACCTTCTAGCGATGACGCGGACGCGTCACCGGAACTCCACGAGCTGCTTTGGGGCTTCGCCGACAGCGCAAGGCCGCGCGCCGAACCACCGAAGCGGGGCCGACGGGCGACACTGTGACCCATGCGACGAGCCGATACGAAAAAGAACATCCCCCGCGGCGGATGCGCGAAGGGGATGTTCCGTTCAGCAGACGGCGCGCCTCACTGGGAGGCGCGCCGTGCCGTTCGTCTCGGGCTGCGTCTAGGCCGAAGCTGCCTACCACCAACCCAAAATCCAGAGGGCGTAATCTCTAGGCGTTCAGCGCCCGCGTGTCAATCCTGAATCTCCCCCCAGTCGGAGGAAGCTGGATCGACAGGCTGACGGTCCCGAATGCCGACGCCCGATGGCTAGAACCGGGCGGGCCGCCACCCTGCTTGCGCGGAGAAGACGGCCCGTCTCTTACAACCGGCGGCGGGATATTTCCTCGCCGCCCTACCCTTCCCTCCGGCGGTCACCCTGCGGCGACCGTCGGATGGTCATCACTCGACGATCTTGGCAACGACGCCGGCGCCGACGGTGCGGCCGCCTTCGCGGATGGCGAAGCGCAGGCCTTCGTCCATGGCGATCGGAGCGATCAGAGCCACGTCCATGGCGACGTTGTCGCCCGGCATCACCATCTCGACGCCTTCCGGCAGCGAGACCATGCCCGTCACGTCCGTCGTACGGAAGTAGAACTGCGGACGGTAGTTGGTGAAGAACGGGGTGTGACGGCCGCCCTCTTCCTTCGTCAGGATGTAGGCTTCGGCCTTGAACTTGGTGTGCGGGGTGATCGAACCCGGCTTGGCCAGAACCTGGCCGCGCTCGACGTCCTCGCGCTTGGTGCCGCGCAGCAGCGCGCCGATGTTGTCGCCAGCCTCACCCGAGTCGAGCAGCTTGCGGAACATCTCGACGCCGGTGACCGTGGTCTTCACCGTCGCCTTCAGGCCGACGATCTCAACTTCGTCACCGACCTTCACGATGCCGCGCTCGACACGGCCGGTCACCACGGTGCCGCGGCCCGAGATCGAGAACACGTCTTCGATCGGCATCAGGAACGGACGGTCCTTCGGACGCTCCGGCTGCGGGATGTACTCGTCAACCGTCTTCATCAGAGCCAGAACGGCGTCACGGCCGATCTCCGGCTGACGATCTTCCAGCGCGCACAGAGCCGAACCCTTGGTGATCGGAATGTCGTCGCCCGGGAACTGGTAGGAGGACAGCAGCTCGCGAACTTCCAGCTCGACCAGCTCCAGCAGCTCCGGATCGTCGACCATGTCGACCTTGTTCAAGAACACGACCAGCGCCGGAACGCCAACCTGGCGGGCCAGCAGGATGTGCTCGCGGGTCTGCGGCATCGGGCCGTCAGCGGCCGACACGACCAGGATCGCGCCGTCCATCTGGGCAGCGCCCGTGATCATGTTCTTCACGTAGTCGGCGTGGCCCGGGCAGTCGACGTGCGCGTAGTGGCGGTTCTGCGTCTCGTACTCGACGTGGGCCGTCGAGATCGTGATGCCGCGCGCCTTCTCTTCCGGCGCCTTGTCGATCTGGTCGTAAGCGGTGAAGGTGGCGCCGCCGGACTCCGCCAGCACCTTCGTGATCGCCGCCGTCAGCGACGTCTTGCCGTGGTCGACGTGGCCGATCGTGCCAACGTTGCAGTGCGGCTTGTTCCGCTCGAACTTTGCCTTCGCCATGGGGTGGTCTCTCCGTTTCTCAATCGTTCCAGCGGTCTTCAGGCCACCTTGGCGCGGACGCCGTCCGCGATGGCCTGTGGCACCGGCTCATAATGGTCGAACTGCATGCTGTACTGCGCGCGGCCCTGACTCATGGAGCGCAGGGAGTTCACATAGCCGAACATGGCCGCCAAGGGAACCAGTCCCGTGACGATTCGCGCGTTCCCGCGCTGGTCCATGCCGGTGATCTGTCCGCGGCGACCGTTCAGATCGCCGATGACGTCGCCCATATAGTCGTCCGGCGTGATGATTTCGACCCGCATCAGCGGTTCCAACAGCGCCGGAGCGGCTTTTGTCATGGCCTCGCGGAAGGCGGTCCGCGCCGCCAGTTCGAAGGCAAGCGGCGAGGAGTCGACGTCGTGCGCCTCGCCGCCGGTCAGGGTCGCCTTGACGTCGACCACCGGGTAACCGGCGACGACGCCGGCGTCCTTCGCGGCCTCCAGCCCCTTCTGCACACCGGCGACGAACTCGCGAGGCAACCCGGCGGCACGGTTCTCGAACACGAATCCGGCGCCGCGGTCGAGGGCCTCCAGCTTCAAGGTCACACGCGCGAATTGGGCGCGGTCGCCGGTCTGGCGCGCATGGACATGGTCGATTTCGGCCGAACGCAGCACGGTCTCGCGGTAGGCGACCTTGGGCGCGCCAACAGCGGCATCGACGCGGAACTCGCGCTTCATGCGGTCGACGATGATGTCGAGATGCAGTTCGCCCATGCCGCGAATGACGGTCTGGCCGCTTTCACGGTCGACGGAGACCTGAAGCGAGGGATCCTCGTGGCCGAGGCGGTTCAGCGCCGCCGCCATCTTCTCGTGGTCTGCGTCGGTGCGCGGCTCCACCACGATCTCGATCACCGGCTCCGGGACGTCCAGACGCTCCAGCACGATGGGCTTGCCTGGATCGCAGAGGGTATCGCCGGTCGCGGTGTGCTCCAGCCCAGCGAAGGCCACAATGTCGCCGGTGTGGGCGTGCTCGATGTCTTCCCGGCTGTTTGCGTGCATCAACAGCATGCGGCCGATCTTCTCGCGCTCACCCTTCACCGGGTTGAGCAGCGAATCGCCGACGCTCGCGGTGCCGGAATAGATGCGGCAGAAGGTGAGCGTCCCGACATAGGGGTCGTTCATCACCTTGAAGGCGAGGCCCGAGAACGGCGCGCTGTCGTTGGCCGCGCGTTCCTCCGAGCGGTCGCCGCCGACGGCATGGCCCGTCACCGCACCGATGTCGTTCGGCGCCGGCAGATAGTGGACCACCGCGTCGAGCATCGGCTGGATGCCCTTGTTGCGGAAGGCCGATCCGCAGAGCACCGGGACAACGGCATTGGAGATCGTGCCCTTGCGGATCAGCGCGCGCAGGGCATCGGGCGCAGGCTCCTCGCCGCGCTCCAGGTAGGCGGACATTGCCGCCTCATCGAGATCGAGCACGGCCTCCAGCAGCGCCTGACGGGCACTTGCGGCCGGTCCGGCCAGAGTCTCGGGAATGTCGGTATGTTCGAACTCGGCGCCGAGCGTCTCGGCCTTCCAGATCGTGGCGCGCATCGCGACCAGATCGACGACGCCGGAAAAGCCGGCCTCAACGCCGATGGGAAGCTGCAGGACCAGCGGCTTGACGCCCAGCCGGTCGGCCATCATGCCGACACAGCGGTCGAAATCCGCGCCGACACGGTCCATCTTATTGACGAAGGCCATGCGCGGCACGCCGTACTTGTCGGCCTGCCGCCACACGGTCTCGGTCTGGGGCTCGACACCCGCAACCGCGTCGAAGATGGCAACGGCGCCATCCAGGACACGCAAGGACCGCTCGACCTCGATGGTGAAATCCACGTGGCCGGGCGTGTCGATGATGTTGATGCGGTGGTCGCGCCAGAAACAGGTCGTTGCCGCCGAGGTGATGGTGATGCCCCGTTCCTGCTCCTGCTCCATCCAGTCCATGACGGCAGTGCCGTCATTGACCTCGCCCATGCGATAGGACTTGCCGGTATAGAACAGGATGCGCTCGGTCGTCGTCGTCTTGCCAGCATCGATGTGAGCCATGATGCCGATGTTGCGGTAACGGTCGAGGGCGTGCGAACGGGGCATGCAAAATCACCAGGACAGGCGTGAACCTTACCAGCGGTAGTGCGAGAACGCCTTGTTGGCTTCCGCCATGCGGTGCGTATCTTCGCGCTTCTTCACGGCGGTGCCGCGCTGGCTGGCTGCATCGAGCAGCTCACCCGACAGACGCTCGGTCATGGTGTTTTCCGAGCGGGCGCGGGCGGCGCTGATCAGCCAACGGATGGCGAGAGCCTGGGCGCGGTCCGAACGGACCTCGACCGGAACCTGATAGGTCGCACCACCGACGCGGCGGCTGCGGACTTCCAGGTGCGGCTTCACGTTGGCGAGGGCGTCGTGGAAGACCTGAACGGGATCGTTCTTGGTCTTGACCTCGATACGGCCCAGCGCACCATAGACGATGCCTTCGGCGGCCGACTTCTTGCCGTCCAGCATCAGGCAGTTCATGAACTTCGTCAGGACGCGGTCGCCGTACTTGGCGTCCGGCAGGACTTCACGCTTCTCGGCGCGATGACGACGGGACATCGTGAGTTCTCCTTACTTCGGACGCTTCGCGCCGTACTTCGAACGGCGCTGCTTACGATCCTTGACGCCCTGGGTATCCAGCGTGCCGCGAATGATGTGATAGCGAACGCCGGGAAGATCCTTCACACGACCGCCGCGGATCATGACCACCGAGTGTTCCTGGAGGTTGTGGCCCTCACCAGGGATGTAGCTCGTCACCTCGAAGCCGTTCGTCAGACGAACGCGGGCGACCTTACGGAGCGCCGAGTTCGGCTTCTTCGGGGTGGTGGTGTAAACGCGAGTGCAGACGCCACGCTTCTGCGGGCAAGCCTCCATCGCGGGAACCTTGTTGCGCGCGGCCAACGGCTCGCGCGGCTTACGGATCAACTGGTTGATCGTCGGCATATCTGCCCTTCATCCCTTCAAGATCACTCGGCCGGACGAGCCGGACGAAGCAAAAGCCCGCCTGCGAAACGTTGCCGTTCCGAGCGGGCTGAATGAGCGAAAGCCGATCGGAGGACTCCGATCGGCGGGATCGGTGGATTCAAGCGGACACACGGAGAGCCCCGGTGTCCTTTGAAGTTCGCGGACTTTAGGGAAAGGCCAACGGAGAGTCAAGGACGGTCTTGCGCCTTCGGAACGCACCTCATGACGACCGGCAGTGCCTAAAGAAAAGGGCGCGTCCCTTCCGGAACGCGCCCCCTCCCCAACTCAGTCGACCCGACAGATCAGGCCGCGGAGCTTTCCTCGCCCGGGGTCGGCAGGGCCGGAGTTTCCTCCGGAGCGCCGGCCTCCAAGGCCGCCTCGCGGTCACGCTCGGCGGCGATCAGCTTCAGGCGGTTCACCACGGAGCCAGTGCCGGCCGGGATCAGACGGCCGACGATGACGTTCTCCTTCAGGCCCTCCAGGTTGTCGACCTTGCCGCCGACGGCCGCTTCCGTGAGAACGCGGGTGGTTTCCTGGAACGACGCGGCCGAGATGAAGGAGCGCGTCTGCAGGCTGGCCTTGGTGATGCCCTGGAGAACCGGATGGCCGTGGGCCGGCTGCAGCCCCTCGGCAACCGTCTTCTCGTTCTCCTCGTCGAACTCCTGACGGTCGACCTGCTCGCCCACCAGGAAGGTGGTCTCGCCGGCGTCGGTGATCTCGACCTTCTGCAGCATCTGGCGAACGATCACCTCGATGTGCTTGTCGTTGATCTTCACGCCCTGCAGTCGATAGACGTCCTGGATTTCGTTGATCAGGTAGTCGGCCAAGGCCTCCACACCCATCACCGCCAGGATGTCGTGCGGCACCGGGTTGCCGTCCATCAGCAGATCGCCGCGTTCGACATAGTCACCCTCCTGCACGGAGATGTGCTTGCCCTTCGGGATCAGATACTCCTTCTCGTCGCCGGTCTCGTCGTTGCGGACAACGATGCGGCGCTTGGTCTTGTAGTCCTTACCGAATTCGACGCGACCGCTCATTTCCGAGATGATGGCGAAGTCCTTCGGACGACGCGCCTCGAACAGCTCGGCCACGCGCGGCAGACCACCGGTGATGTCGCGGGTCTTGGACGACTCGCGCGGGATACGCGCCAGCACGTCGCCGGCCCGGACCTCTGCACCGTTCTCCACCGACAGGATGGCGTCCACCGACATGAAGTAGCGGGCTTCCAGGCCGTTCGGCAGCGTGATCAGCTCGCCCCGATCGTCCACCAGCGCGATACGCGGCTTCAGATCGGCACCGCGCGGCTGCTGGCGCCAGTCGACCACCACCTTGGAGCTGATGCCCGTCGCCTCGTCCATCACCTCGCGCATGGAGATGCCTTCCACGAGGTCGATGTAGCGGGCGGTACCGGCGCGCTCGGTGATGATCGGCAGGGTGTAGGGGTCCCACTCGGCCAGCTTAGCGCCGCGCTCGACCTTAACACCCTCGTCCGCCAGCAGCTTGGCACCGTACGGCACGCGGTGACGCGCCCGCTCGCGGCCCTGCTCGTCGAGCAGGATCACTTCGGTGCTTCGGCCCATGACGACCGGGATGCCCGAGGAGTTCATGACGACGTTGCGGTTGTTGATCCGCACCGTCGCGTCGAACGCCGCCTCGATCTGGCTCTGCTCCGCACCGCGCTGCGCCGCACCACCGATGTGGAAGGTACGCATCGTCAGCTGGGTGCCCGGCTCGCCGATCGACTGCGCCGCGATGACGCCGACCGCCTCGCCGGTGTTGACCAGCGTGCCGCGGGCCAGATCACGGCCGTAGCACTTGGCGCAGACGCCGTCGCGGGTCTCACAGGTCAAGACCGAGCGGATCTTGACCGAGTCGATGCCCGACCGCTCGATGCGGTCGACCGTCGGCTCGTCGATCAGGCCGCCGTCCTCGACGATCAGCTCGCCGTTCAACGGGTCGATCACCGCCCCGACGACGGTGCGGCCGAGGATGCGGTCGCCCAGCGGGGAGATGACCTCGCCGCCGTCGATCACCGCCTTCACGGTGATGCCGCGCTCGGTGCCGCAATCATGCTCGACGATGATGGCGTCCTGCGCCACGTCGACCAGACGGCGGGTCAGGTAACCGGAGTTGGCCGTCTTCAAGGCGGTGTCGGCCAGACCCTTGCGGGCGCCGTGGGTGGAGTTGAAGTACTCCAGCACGGTCAGGCCTTCCTTAAAGTTCGAGATGATCGGCGTCTCGATGATCTCGCCCGACGGCTTGGCCATCAGGCCGCGCATGCCGGCCAGCTGACGGATCTGCGCGGCGGAACCACGCGCACCGGAGTGGGCCATCATGTACACCGAGTTGACGGGCTTGCCGGCTTCGGTGGTCGAGATCGCCTTCATCATCTCGGACGCGACCTTTTCGGTGCATTCCGACCAAACGTCGACGACTTTGTTGTACTTCTCGCCTTGCGTGATCAGGCCGTCGAGATACTGCTGCTCGAACTCCTTCACCCGCTCCTTCGACTCGTTGACCAGCTTCTCCTTGGCGGCGGGGATGACCATGTCGTCCTTGCCGAAGGAGATGCCGGCGCGGCAAGCGTGGCCGAAGCCTAGCTTCATCAGGCGATCGGCGAAAATCACCGTCTCCTTCTGACCGCAATGGCGGTAGACGGCGTCGATGACGTTGCCGACGTCCTTCTTGGTCAGGACGCGGTTGATCAGCGAGAACGGCACCTTCGGGTGACGCGGCAGCAGCTCCGACAGGAGCATGCGGCCCGGCGTCGTCTCGACGATGCTGATCAGCTCGTTGCCCTCGTCGTCAACGCCGACGTAGCGCGCCTTGATCTTCGCATGGATCGACAGGACCTTGGCGTTCAGCGCCTGCTCGATTTCCGAGACATTGGCGAACACCATGCCCTCGCCCTTCTCGCTCGGGCGATCCATGGAGATGTAGTAGATGCCGAGGACGATATCCTGCGACGGCACGATGATCGGCTTGCCGTTGGCGGGCGACAGGATGTTGTTGGTCGACATCATCAGGACGCGCGCTTCCAGCTGGGCCTCGAGGCTCAGGGGCACGTGCACGGCCATCTGGTCGCCGTCGAAGTCGGCGTTGAAGGCGGTGCAGACCAGCGGGTGCAGCTGGATCGCCTTGCCTTCGATCAGCGTCGGCTCGAACGCCTGGATGCCGAGACGGTGCAGCGTCGGCGCCCGGTTCAGCATCACCGGATGCTCGCGGATGACCTCTTCCAGGATGTCCCAGACCTCGGGACGTTCCTTTTCCACCATCCGCTTGGCGGCTTTGATGGTGGAGGCGAGGCCGTACAGCTCCAGCTTGGCGTAGATGAAGGGCTTGAACAGCTCCAGCGCCATCTTCTTCGGCAGGCCGCACTGGTGCAGCTTCAGCTCCGGACCGACGACGATGACCGAACGGCCGGAATAGTCGACGCGCTTGCCGAGCAGGTTCTGACGGAAGCGGCCCTGCTTGCCCTTCAGCATGTCGGACAGCGACTTCAGCGGACGCTTGTTGGCGCCGGTGATGACGCGGCCACGGCGGCCGTTGTCGAACAGAGCGTCGACGGCCTCCTGCAGCATGCGCTTCTCGTTGCGGACGATGATGTCCGGCGCCTTCAGCTCGATCAGCCGCTTCAGACGGTTGTTGCGGTTGATGACGCGGCGGTACAGGTCGTTCAGGTCGGACGTGGCGAAGCGGCCGCCGTCCAGCGGGACCAGCGGACGCAGTTCGGGCGGGATCACCGGAATGACTTCCAGGATCATCCACTCCGGACGCGACTGCGAGGCCAGGAAGGCGTCGATCAGCTTCAGGCGTTTGACCAGCTTCTTGCGCTTGGCTTCGGAGTTGGTGTCGCGCAGATCCTCACGGCAGCGCTTCTTCTCCTCGTCGAGGTCGAGCGCGGACAGCATGATGCGCAGCGCTTCGGCACCGATCGACGCGGTGAAGGCGTCCTCACCGTACTCGTCCTGGGCGTTCAGGTACTCTTCCTCGTTCAGCAGCGAATGCAGCTTCAGCGGGGTGAGGCCCGGCTCGATGACGACGTAGTTTTCGAAATAGAGGATGCGCTCCAGATCCTTGAGAGTCATGTCGAGCAGCAGGCCGATGCGGCTCGGCAGCGACTTCAGGAACCAGATGTGCGCGACGGGAGACGCCAGTTCGATATGGCCCATGCGCTCGCGCCGGACCTTCGACAGCGTGACCTCGACGCCGCACTTCTCGCAGATGATGCCGCGATACTTCATGCGCTTGTACTTGCCGCACAAGCACTCGTAGTCCTTGATCGGGCCGAAGATGCGGGCGCAGAACAGGCCGTCGCGCTCCGGCTTGAAGGTGCGATAGTTGATGGTTTCCGGCTTCTTGATCTCGCCGTAGGACCAGGACCGGATCCGCTCGGGGCTCGCGATCTGGATGCGGATCTGATCGAAGCTCTGCGGCCCCTGGACCTGGCCGAAAATGTTCATCAACTCATTCATGACCGTCTCCCGCTGGCATCGCCGCGTTGTCGGTTAAGGGCAGTGCATGACCCCGGAGCGGTGCTCGCACCGTTCCGGGGTTTGGTCACGTCAAATCGGCTCAGTAGGACCGCTGGTTCAGTTCGACGTTCAAGCCGAGCGAGCGCAGCTCCTTGACCAGCACGTTGAACGACTCCGGAATGCCGGCCTCGAAGTTGTCGTCGCCGCGGACGATGGCCTCGTAAACCTTGGTGCGGCCGGACACGTCGTCCGACTTCACCGTCAGCATTTCCTGCAGCGTGTAGGCGGCGCCGTAGGCTTCCAGCGCCCAGACCTCCATCTCACCGAAGCGCTGACCGCCGAACTGGGCCTTGCCACCCAGCGGCTGCTGCGTGACCAGCGAGTAGGGGCCGATCGACCGGGCGTGGATCTTGTCGTCCACCAGGTGGTGCAGCTTCAGCATGTAGATGTAGCCGACGGTGACCTTGCGGTCGAAAGTCTCGCCGGTCCGGCCATCCACCAGCGTCGACTGGCCCGACCGGTCAAAACCGGCACGCTCCAGATGGACGCAGATGTCCTCCTCGCGGGCGCCGTCGAAGACCGGCGTCGCGAAGGGCACGCCCTTGCGCAGGTTGCCGCCCAGCTCCAGCAGCTCGCCGTCGGTCATGTCGGCGATGTCCTCGTTGTAGGTCACCTCGCCGTACGCCGACTTCAGCGTGCTGCGCAGGGCCTCCAGCTGGGGAGCGCCTTCCGCCTTCTGGCGGATCGCCAGACGGTACTGGTCGACCGCGCGGCCGATCTGCTTGCCGAGACCCGAGGCCGCCCAACCGAGGTGGGTTTCCAGGATCTGACCGACGTTCATGCGCGACGGCACGCCCAGCGGGTTCAGCACCAGATCGACCGGGGTGCCGTCCTCGAGGTACGGCATGTCCTCCTGCGGGATGATGCGCGAGACGACGCCCTTGTTGCCGTGACGGCCGGCCATCTTGTCGCCCGGCTGCAGCTTGCGCTTCACCGCGACGAAGACCTTGACCATCTTCATGACGCCCGGCGGCAGCTCGTCACCGCGCTGCAGCTTGTCGACCTTGTTCTCGAAGCGGTCCTGCAGGGCCTTGATCGAGTCGTCGAACACCTTGGCGAGGTTCTCGACGGTCTCCATCACCTGCTCGTCGGCGATGGCGATCTGGCGCCACAGGCCCTTCGACAGGCCGGCCAGAACCTCTTCGGTCAGGACCGTGCCACCCTTCATGCCCTTCGGGCCCGACTGCGCGGTCTGGCCGAGCAGCACTTCCTTCAGGCGGGTGTAGAAGCTGCGCTCCAGAATGCCGCGCTCATCGTCGCGGTCCTTGGCCAGCTTCTCGATCTCGGCGCGTTCGATGGCGAGGGCGCGCTCGTCTTTGTCGACACCGCGGCGGCTGAACACACGGACCTCGACAATGGTGCCGACGACGCCCGGCGGCAGGCGCAGCGAGGTGTCGCGGACGTCGGAAGCCTTCTCGCCGAAGATGGCGCGCAGCAGCTTCTCTTCCGGCGTCATCGGGCTTTCGCCCTTCGGCGTCACCTTGCCGACCAGGATGTCGCCCGGACGGACCTCGGCGCCGATATAGACGATGCCGGCCTCGTCGAGGTTCTTCAGAGCTTCCTCACCCACGTTCGGAATGTCGCGGGTGATTTCCTCCTGGCCCAGCTTGGTGTCGCGGGCCATGACCTCGAACTCCTCGATGTGAATCGAGGTGAAGACGTCGTCCTTGACGATGCGCTCGTTGATGAGGATCGAGTCCTCGAAGTTGTAGCCGTTCCACGGCATGAACGCGACGAGCACGTTCCGGCCGAGCGCCAGCTCGCCGAGGTCGGTCGACGGACCGTCAGCCACGATGTCGCCGGCGTTCACCCGGTCACCAACCTTCACCAGCGGACGCTGGGTGATGCAGGTGTTCTGGTTGGAACGCTGGAACTTCAGCAGGTTGTAGATGTCGACGCCCGGCGCCGTGCTGTCCGAGCTGTCGGTGGCGCGGACGACGATGCGGGTGGCGTCGACCTGGTCGACGATGCCGGAACGCTTGGCGACGATGGTCACGCCGCTGTCGCGGGCAACGGTCGCCTCCATGCCGGTGCCGACCAGCGGCGCGTCGGCCTTCACCAACGGCACCGCCTGACGCTGCATGTTCGAGCCCATCAGCGCGCGGTTGGCGTCGTCGTTCTCCAGGAACGGGATCAGCGCCGCGGCGACGGACACCAGCTGCTTCGGCGACACGTCGATCAGGTCGATCGCCTCGGGCCGGAACATCAGGTATTCACCGCCCTGGCGGCAGGACACCAGATCGGCGGCGAAGCTGTTGTCGGGGTTCAGCTCGGCGTTCGCCTGGGCGACGACGTAGCGGCCCTCCTCCATCGCCGACAGATAGACCACCTCGTTGGTGACCTTGCCGTCGATGACCTTGCGGTAGGGGCTCTCGATGAAGCCGTACTGGTTCACGCGGGCGTAGGTCGCCAGCGAGTTGATCAGACCGATGTTCGGACCTTCCGGCGTCTCAATCGGGCAGATGCGGCCATAGTGCGTCGGGTGCACGTCGCGCACCTCGAAGCCGGCGCGCTCGCGGGTCAGACCGCCCGGGCCGAGAGCCGAGAGACGACGCTTGTGCGTGATCTCGGACAGCGGGTTGGTCTGGTCCATGAACTGCGACAGCTGCGACGAACCGAAGAACTCGCGCACGGCGGCGGCCGCCGGCTTCGCGTTGATCAGGTCGTGCGGCATCACCGTGTCGATCTCGACCGAGCTCATGCGCTCGCGGATCGCACGTTCCATGCGCAGCAGGCCGACGCGGTACTGGTTCTCCATCAGCTCGCCGACCGAGCGCACGCGGCGGTTGCCGAGATGGTCGATGTCGTCGATTTCGCCGCGGCCATCCTTCAGGTTCACCAGAACCTTCAGGATCTCCAGGATGTCCTCCTTGCGGAGAACGCGCATCTGGTCGTCCGTCTGGAAGTTCAGGCGGGCGTTCATCTTCACGCGGCCCACGGCCGACAGGTCGTAGCGCTCGCTGTCGAAGAACAGGCCCGAGAACAGCGCCTCGGCCGATTCCAGGGTCGGCGGCTCGCCCGGACGCATGACGCGGTAGATGTCGATCAGGGCATCTTCGCGGCTGGCGTTGCGGTCCGCATTCATGGTGTTGCGGATGTAGGCGCCGACGTTCAGATGGTCGATCGCCAGCACCGGCAGCTCATCGACGCCGGTCTTCTCCAGCTTGTCGAGGTCGCTCGCCGACAGCTCGTCACCGGCTTCGAACAGGACTTCGCCCGTGCGCTCGTTGATGATGTCGACGGCGAGGTAGCGGCCGGTCAGCTCCTCGGTGGAGACCTGCTGCTCGGTCAGGCCGGCCTCGACCAGCTTCTTGATGACGCGCGGGGTCATCTTGGTGCCGGCCTCGGCGACGATGGCGCCGGTGGAGGCGTCCACGAGGTCCGAAATCAGCTTGACGCCCTTCATCCGCTCGGCGCTGAACGGGGTCTTCCAACCGCCGGCCGAGCGCGTGTAGGTGATGGTGTCGTAGAAGTAGTTGAGGATCTCTTCCTTGGCCATGCCCTGCGCCTCGTAGGGCAGCAGGTCCTTGCGGTTGGCCTTGCGCTCGGCGCGCAGCGCCTCGGTCTCCGCGCCGTCCAGAGCAAACAGCAGCGTGGTGGCCGGCAGCTTGCGGCGGCGGTCGATGCGAACGTAGACGAGATCTTTGGCGTCGAACTCGAAGTCGAGCCAGGAACCGCGATAGGGAATGACGCGGGCGGCGAACAGATACTTGCCCGACGCGTGGGTCTTGCCCTTGTCATGGTCGAAGAAGACGCCCGGGCTACGGTGCATCTGCGAGACGATGACGCGTTCGGTGCCGTTGATGACGAAGGTGCCGTTGGCCGTCATCAGGGGCATGTCGCCCATGTAGACGTCCTGCTCCTTGATGTCGCGGATCGAACGGAGGCCGGTGTCCTCCTCGACGTCGAACACGGACAGGCGCAGGGTCACCTTCAGCGGGGCGGCGAAGGTCATGCCACGCTGTTGGCACTCCTCGACGTCGTACTTCGGCTGCTCAAGCTCGTACTTGACGAAATCCAGCACCGCGCGGTCGGAGAAGTCCTTGATCGGGAAGACCGACTTGAACACTTCCTGCAGGCCCAGGTTCGCCCGCTTTTCCGGGGCGATGTCCATTTGCAGGAAGTGGTCGTAGGAGCTGCGCTGCACCTCGATGAGGTTGGGCATCTGGGTGACTTCCGGGATGCGCCCGAAGCTCTTCCGAACACGTTTACGACCCGTAAAGGATTTGGCCATGGATGTCCCCAAACGTCTGTACGTGATGCGCGTTATACCGACCGTTCAACCGACCGCAGGGTCAAGCCGACTGGTGTCGACCGGTCCCGAGGGCGCCCGCGCGGGCCATCCCCATGATGGGGACGGAAAGAGCCGGGCCGGGCAAGCCCGGTCCGGCGGAAGGCAGAAAACGCCGTGCGGCGGCAGGTTCCCTGGGGAACCGACCGCCGTCCGGCGTGGAACTGTATGATCCGTAACGCAGCAAGGTCTTACTTAATATCGACCTTGGCGCCGGCCTCTTCAAGCTGCTTCTTGATCTTGGCGGCCTCGTCCTTCGTGGCGCCTTCCTTGACCGGCTTCGGAGCGCCCTCGACCAGGTCCTTGGCTTCCTTCAGGCCCAGGCCGGTGATCGCACGGACTTCCTTAATCACGTTGATCTTCTTGTCGCCGGCATCGGCGAGGATCACGGTGAACTCGGTCTGCTCTTCGGCCGGAGCGGCAGCGGCAGCGGCCGGGCCAGCGGCGGCAACGGCCACCGGAGCGGCGGCGGAGACGCCCCACTTCTCTTCGAGGAGCTTCGACAGCTCGGCGGCTTCCAGGACGGTCAGGGCCGACAGATCGTCGACGAGCTTCTGCAGATCAGCCATGTTACTACTCCAAACGACTTGAGTTCTGGGGATGGAAAAAAACGAGTGCGTCGAGCCGGCCTTGCGGGCCAGCTCAGGCTGCCTCGTCGTCCTTCTTCGCGTAGGCAGCAAGCACGCGGGCGACCTGGCCACCCGGAGCCTGGAGAACACCGGCGATACGGGTCGCCGGGGTCTGGATCATGCCCACGAGGCGGCCACGCAGTTCGTCCAGCGACGGGAGCGAGGCGAGGGCCTTGACCCCCTCCGCGTCCAGAATCTGGGTGCCGAGGCTGGCGCCGACGATCTTGAGCTTCTCGTTGGTCTTCGCGTAGTCGGCCACCACTTTGGCAGCCGCAACGGGATCCTTCGAGTAGGCGATCGCCGTCGGTCCCTTGAAGAGACCGTCCAGACCTTCGAACTGCGTCCCCTGAAGGGAACGACGGGCGAGCCGGTTCTTCGTCACTTTGAAGCTGGCGCCAGCAGCCCGAACCTTCGCACGCAGGTCGGTGACTTCCTTCACCGTCAGGCCCAGATGGTGGGTGACCACCACCAGGCCCGTGTCCTGGAGCTTCGATTGCAGAGCCGCGATCGTCGCTTCTTTTTGTGTACGATCCACGGATCGCCTCCTTGCACAGAGGTTTACATGAACCCCCTGCCCTTGCGGGCCGGAGGTCCGGCGAACCTGTCCCAGAAGTTCAAGCCGTTCCTGATCCGGTGGACCCGCCTTGACGGGGTCCGGAATGGTCAACGGGTTCAACTCCTGTCTGCGCCGGTGAATTTTAAGCCCTCACCTTCCGGAGAAGGGGCGGACACCTGCGGTCTCGGACAGGGGTGGGTGGGCGATCCGCAGAGGCAGGCCCCCTTGGATCATCCACCCGGTCGTCGCCGGCACCCGAAGGCACCGGCGGCGAAAGACGGTCGATTACGCCGCGGCGCCGGCTGCAGCCGACACGCTGGTGAGATCGAGCTTCAGGCCCGGACCCATCGTCGACGAGAGCGAGACCTTCAGCAGGTACTGGCCCTTGGCGCCGGTCGGCTTCGCACGGGTGATGGCATCGACGAAGGCGCGGATGTTCTGGACCAGCGCCTCTTCCGAGAAGCTGACCTTGCCGACGCCGGCGTGGACGATACCGGTCTTCTCCGCACGGAACTCCACCGCGCCGGCCTTGGCGGCCTTCACGGCGCCGGCCACGTCGGGGGTCACGGTGCCCAGCTTCGGGTTCGGCATCAGGCCGCGCGGGCCGAGGACCTTACCGAGCTTGCCGACCACGCCCATCATGTCGGGCGAGGCGATGCAGCGGTCGAAGTTGATGTTGCCGGCCAGGATCTGTTCGGCGAGATCGTCGCCGCCGACCACGTCGGCGCCGGCGGCCAGGGCCTCATCGACCTTGGCGCCACGGGCGAACACCGCCACGCGGACGGTCTTGCCGGTGCCGTTCGGCAGGTTCACGACGCCGCGGACCATCTGGTCGGCGTGGCGCGGATCGATGCCGAGGTTCATCGCGATTTCGATGGTCTCGTCGAACTTGGCCTTGGCGGCACCCTTGACCAGGGTGACGGCCTCTTCCAGCGAGTAGAAGTTGTCGCGGTTGACGCTCTTGTAGGCGTCGGTCAGACGCTTGCCCAGCTTCGCCATAGGATCAGCCCTCCACCACTTCGAGGCCCATCGAGCGGGCGGAACCGGCGATCATGGTCGCGGCGGCTTCGACGTCGTGCGCGTTCAGGTCGACCATCTTCTTCTGGGCGATCTCGCGGATCTGCGAGGTCGTGACCTGGCCGACGAAACCGCCCTTGCCGGGGGTCGTCGAGCCCTTGTCCTTGCCCGAAGCCTTCTTGAGGAAGTAGCTGACCGGCGGGGTCTTGGTCACGAAGGTGAAGGTGCGGTCGCCGTAAGCGGTGATGACCACGGGAATCGGCATGCCGACTTCCAGGTCCGCCGTCTTGGCGTTGAACGCCTTGCAGAACTCCATGATGTTCAGACCGCGCTGACCGAGCGCCGGACCGATGGGCGGCGACGGGTTCGCCTTGCCGGCCGGAACCTGCAGCTTGATGTAACCGACGATTTTCTTCGCCATCTCACAACCTCCTGGGACGACGCCTCACGCCTGTGACCGGATGGTCCGGCGCGGCGTCGCGGGGTTTTGCGGTTCGGCCATGGCGAGCCTCCCGCAACAGAATGGAGCCACCGATGCAAGCACCGGCAGCTCCGACACGAAAAACTGTGGAACCTTGCGCTTAGATCTTTTCGACCTGCGTGTATTCCAGTTCGACCGGCGTGGAGCGGCCGAAGATCGACACCGCCACCTTGAGGCGGGACTTCTCTTCGTCGACTTCCTCGACGACGCCATTGAACGAGGTGAAGGGACCGTCGCTCACTCGCACCTGCTCGCCCACCTCGAAGGTGATCGAGGGCTTGGGGCGCTCAAAGCCTTCCTGCACCTGATGGATGATCCGTTCGGCCTCCCGCTGGGAAATCGGCTGCGGCTTGCCGCCACCGCCCAGGAAGTCCGTAACCTTCGGCGTGTTCTTCACCAGCGACCAGGATTCGTCGGTGAGGTCCATCTTAACGAGGACATAGCCAGGGAAGAACTTGCGTTCCGTGTTGATCTTGGAACCCCGGCGCACTTCGACCACTTCTTCGGTCGGGACCAGGATTTCCTCGAACTTGTCTTCCAGACCCTTCTGAGCCGCTTTCTCGCGGATGGCCTGGGCGACCTTCTTTTCGAAACCCGAATAGACGTGAACGACGTACCAGCGCGCTGCCATGTCTTAGCCTCCCAGCCCAAGGATCAAGCGAACGGCAACCGCCAGCACCTGATCGACGACGAGGAAGAACAGGGCGGCGAGCACGACCATGACGAACACCATGGCGGTCGTGATGCCGGTTTCCTTGCGGGTCGGCCAGGTGACCCTGGCTACCTCGCGGCGGACCTCGCGCGCGAATTCTGCGGGATTGACTTTAGCCATCGTGCGAACCGTGCGAGCTCCGGAGCGACTGTGAGGGCGCCGCTTTTACCCTAAACCGTTATTGGGACGGGATGGCAGGAGTGGAGGGGATCGAACCCCCAACCCCCGGTTTTGGAGACCGGTGCTCTACCAATTGAGCTACACTCCTATCTCCGTCCGGCCACACCTTTCGGCGTGGGACGCCGCTTAAAGCATTCTTTCGGCGGCGGTGTCAAGGCCTTTCGGCCTGACTTTCGGAATAACTTTTTAGAACGGCTTTCCGGAAGCCCAACCGTACTCTTTAGCCAGATAGAACTCCCCCGCCGAACCGAAGCCCGGCGGGGGAGGCAGGCTTATAGCATCACTCGACGATCTTGGCAACGACGCCGGCGCCGACGGTGCGGCCGCCTTCGCGGATGGCGAAGCGCAGGCCTTCGTCCATGGCGATCGGGGCGATCAGAGCCACGTCCATGGCGACGTTGTCGCCCGGCATCACCATCTCGACGCCTTCCGGCAGCGAGACCATGCCCGTCACGTCCGTCGTACGGAAGTAGAACTGCGGACGGTAGTTGGTGAAGAACGGGGTGTGACGGCCGCCCTCTTCCTTCGTCAGGATGTAGGCTTCGGCCTTGAACTTGGTGTGCGGGGTGATCGAACCCGGCTTGGCCAGAACCTGGCCGCGCTCGACGTCCTCGCGCTTGGTGCCGCGCAGCAGCGCGCCGATGTTGTCGCCAGCCTCACCCGAGTCGAGCAGCTTGCGGAACATCTCGACGCCGGTGACCGTGGTCTTCACCGTCGCCTTCAGGCCGACGATCTCAACTTCGTCACCGACCTTCACGATGCCGCGCTCGACACGGCCGGTCACCACGGTGCCGCGGCCCGAGATCGAGAACACGTCTTCGATCGGCATCAGGAACGGACGGTCCTTCGGACGCTCCGGCTGCGGGATGTACTCGTCAACCGTCTTCATCAGAGCCAGAACGGCGTCACGGCCGATCTCCGGCTGACGATCTTCCAGCGCGCACAGAGCCGAACCCTTGGTGATCGGAATGTCGTCGCCCGGGAACTGGTAGGAGGACAGCAGCTCGCGAACTTCCAGCTCGACCAGCTCCAGCAGCTCCGGATCGTCGACCATGTCGACCTTGTTCAAGAACACGACCAGCGCCGGAACGCCAACCTGGCGGGCCAGCAGGATGTGCTCGCGGGTCTGCGGCATCGGGCCGTCAGCGGCCGACACGACCAGGATCGCGCCGTCCATCTGGGCAGCGCCCGTGATCATGTTCTTCACGTAGTCGGCGTGGCCCGGGCAGTCGACGTGCGCGTAGTGGCGGTTCTGCGTCTCGTACTCGACGTGGGCCGTCGAGATCGTGATGCCGCGCGCCTTCTCTTCCGGCGCCTTGTCGATCTGGTCGTAAGCGGTGAAGGTGGCGCCGCCGGACTCCGCCAGCACCTTCGTGATCGCCGCCGTCAGCGACGTCTTGCCGTGGTCGACGTGGCCGATCGTGCCAACGTTGCAGTGCGGCTTGTTCCGCTCAAACTTTGCCTTCGCCATCGCTTTGGTCTTTCGTTCCCGACGTTCCGGACGCACACAATGGCCCGGCCGAGATCCGTTTTCCGTGGCGCACGCGGGATTGGAGCGGGTGAGGGGAATCGAACCCCCGTCGTAAGCTTGGAAGGCTTCTGCTCTACCATTGAGCTACACCCGCCTAAGCATCCCGCCGGCGCGACCGTCCGGGGCAAACGCGATCACGGACAAGCCGTGGAAAGTAGTGGTGGAAGGGGCTGGATTCGAACCAGCGTACGCTAACGCGGGCAGATTTACAGTCTGCTGCCTTTAACCACTCGGCCACCCTTCCAGTCCGCGGCTTGGCAGTGCCCGCCGCGGAGTTCGGCAATATGCGAATTTTTCAGACCTTGTCAACACGGGTTAAGCGGTTCACACCAGAAAAAATTCGGCCGCGGTCCGCTGCGGCCCCCTCCCCTTCTTCGTGGGTATCATGACGCGCTCCAGACATCCCGGCTCCGGCCCCGCTTCCAGCCGTTCTTCCGAACGCAATGCCGACCACACCGCCGAGCGTTCCGGCGCCAAGGCGCAGCACGGGTCATCGCCGCGGCAGGACCAGGCGGACGACTCCGGGCGGGCCGGCCGGCGGCCGGCGAAGGGAGGGCGTCCGCCGGCCGCGCGTGGCGTGCTTCTCTATGGCCTGCACCCGGTCGCCGCCGCCTGGACGAACCCGGAGCGGCGCATCCACCGGCTGCTGGCGACCGACTCGGGCCGGGCAGCCCTGGAGCCGGCTTTCGCGGCGGCGCGCGCGTTGGGGCTGCAACGCCCAGAGGCTTCGCTGGTCGACCGCATGGAGCTTGAGCGGATGCTGCCGCCGGGCGCCGTCCACCAGGGCATCGTCGTCGACGCCTCTCCCCTGCCGGAGCTGGGCATCGAGGATTTGTGCAACGAGTTGGAGTCGGAGAAATCCGCGGTCATCGTCGCCCTCGACCAAGTGACGGATCCGCACAATGTCGGCGCCATCCTGCGGTCGGCCGCTGCCTTCGGCGCCCGCGCCGTGGTGGTGACCGAACGCCATGCGCCGGAAACCACGGGCGTGTTGGCGAAGAGTGCCTCGGGCGCACTTGAAGCGGTGCCGCTGATTCGCGTCACCAACCTCGCCCGCGCGCTGACCGACCTGCAGCAGAACGGCTTCTGGTCGGTCGGGCTTGCCGAATCGGGACAATCGACCCTGGCCAAGCTGGACCTGACGGGCAAGACCGTGCTGGTCATGGGGGCGGAGGGCAGCGGGTTGCGTCGGCTGACCATGGAGCGCTGCGACGCCATCGCCCGCCTTCCGACCGGTGGGCCGGTGGGCAGCCTCAACGTTTCCAATGCCGCTGCAGTGGCTCTGTACGAGGTCGCCCGCCTGCGCGAGTGACCGCGAAGTGGATCCGGTGCGGCCAAGTGCTTGTTTGCACGGAAAAGGGACGCTAAGGTGTGCCTCCGCCAAGCGACGGGCGCGCCGGATTAGCTCAGCTGGTAGAGCAGCTGATTTGTAATCAGAAGGTCACGGGTTCGATTCCTGTATCCGGCACCACTCTAAGGCCCTGGAAGGTAACGCCTTTCGGGGCTTTTCCACGTCCGAGGTACGCAACGTCGTTTTGCATCGGACCTGTGGCAGGTCCGCCGTGCGGCATTCTGGATCCGCAGGTCTTCAAGTGCGGTGCAGGTCCAACCGGCGCCTCCTAGAACCCGTCGGCAACATTCCCCCGGCGAGGCTGAAGCGCGCTGCTATGCTCAAACCGAGGCGGCCGCCATGGCGGCTTAACTCAACACAAATGGCCTCAAACGAACCCGGATCCGTTCAGTTCAGTTCAGTTCAGCTTGCCTGAGCCGCCCGCGTCTCGCAATCGCTCGTCGGCAGGTTTGAGAACGGCACATATAAGCCGGTAGGCGACGATACACACCGGATTCAGCGAGCCATTCAGCTGGCGAGTAAAGGCATGTCTCAGGCAGCGTCTTCCACGGCGGGCACAGGCCGCACGTGCGACTAAATGCTACAAGGCGGGGCTCGACAAAGAAAAGTTGCTTCACACACCTTCCCTCGGTTGCGTAGATCGCCTATGGCTCTCTCTGCCGTAGATGCTGATCGAGCGCCAAAGCCACAGGGGGGAAGTATGAAGAAGTCCGTGATCTTATCGCTGGCAGGGTCGATAGCCCTTGCCGGCTGCGGATCTGGGTCAAAGGATATTGCCACAGCTTATGCGTCGCCCGTCTCGTACCAGGGCTATACCTGTCAGCAGGTCGCGGCAGAGAGTGAGCGGATCGGACGCCGTGTGTCCGAATTGGCCGGTCGGATCGACAACCGGGCTGACAACGATAAGGTCGCTATGGGGGTTGGACTGGTGCTGTTCTGGCCGGCGCTGTTCTTCCTGAAAGGTGATGGCCCGGAAGCGACAGAGTACGCCCGATTGAAGGGCGAGCATGAAGCGCTTGAGAAAGTCGCGATCGAGAAGAATTGCACCCTTCCGCCACCACCGCAGCCGGCAGCCATTCAGGCATCTGCCACCCCGCAGCAGATAGCTCCGCAGAAGTGATTATGCGTCTCCGCACCGGCATTCATTAAGTGACGTGCTGGTGCGGAGAACGGCAGATAGCTGAAAACTAAACGACATTCGGTCGGAACACCCGAAGGGGTGTCGATCGTGTCCCTGGCCGTGGTGTAGGAGCGGAGAGGCGCTCATGGTCTCCGGGTGGTCTGGCCGGGATTGTCAGGCGGCCACAGCGGGCAGGCTGACGAGGGGATCATCGCCGAGTGGGGCGATGGTTTCCAGCGTCATGTAGCGCGCCCTCTGGACAGCCCATTCGTCGTTCTGTTCCAAGAGGATGGCACCAATGAGGCGCGTAATCGCCTCCTCGTTCGGAAATATGCCGACAACCTCGGTGCGTCGCTTGATCTCGCCGTTGAGACGTTCAATCGGGTTTGTCGAGTGGAGCTTGGCCCGATGCTCCTTGGGAAAGGTCATGAAGGCCAGGACGTCTTCCTCCGCCTCGTCCATCAGGTCGGCTAGCTTCGGCAGCTTTGGACGGACCTGATCAGCCACTTGCCGCCACTGCGTTCGGGCGGATGCCGCATCGTCCTGTGCGAAAGCAGTGGCGATGAAGGCCGCCACGACGCGCCGGCCGCTTTTGCCGGCATGGGCAAGCGCGGTCCTGGAGAAATGCACCCGGCACCTTTGCCACGTCGCCTGGAAGACGCGGGTGACCGCCGCCTTGATGCCGCCATGGGCGTCGGAGATCACCAGCTTGACGCCGCTCAGCCCCCGGCGTTTTAGCTTGCGCAGGAACTCGATCCAGAAGGTCTCGGCCTCCGACGGGCCGATGTCCATGCCCAGGACCTCGCGGCGGCCGTCGGTGTTGACCGCCACCGCGATGGTGACGGCCACCGAGACGATGCGCCCGTTCTGGCGGACCTTCACGTAGGTGGCGTCCAGCCACAGGTAGGGCCAATCGCCTTCGATGGGACGGCCAAGAAAGGTCTTCACCCGTTCGTCGATCTCCTCGCACAGCCGGCTGACCTGGCTCTTGGAGATGCCCGACATCCCCATGGCCTGGACCAGATCGTCGACCGAGCGGGTCGAGATGCCCTGGATGTAGGCCTCCTGGATCACCGCGGTGAGCGCCTTCTCGGCCATCCGCCGCGGCTCCAAAAAGCCGGGGAAGTAAGACCCCTTGCGCAGCTTGGGAATGCGCAACTCAACAGTGCCGGCGCGGGTCTCCCAGTCGCGATCCCGGTAGCCGTTACGCTGGACGAGCCGCTCGGCAGACCGCTCGCCATGACCGGCCCCGGTCAGGCCCTGCACCTCCAGTTCCATCAGCCGTTCGGCGGCGAAGCCGATCATCTCACGCAGAACATCGGCATCCGCGCCCTTCTCAAGCATCGCGCGAAGCGCCATCATCTCGTCGGTCATCGTGGTCACCCTCGGTCGAGGTTGTGTTGTGGTGACCAGACTCTACCGAAGAACCACGATGACCGCCCGCTGTGGATAACCGGCCCGCCTACGCCAGCCATGGGAGGGCGCTGCGGCGGGCCGGTTCCCCACAGCTCCTACACCACCCCGTGGGGCACGACCGGGGTGTCTCACGCCCGCTGGCACCACCGCCCGCTGTGGATGTACGGGCAAGGCCATGGCCGCCCCGGTGCCGCACTGACGGTATTGTCACCACGGAACCCTTGGACGGCAGCACGGTTGGAGGAGGCATTGGAATGCCCTCTGATACCAGCTTGTGCGAAAGGCCGATCATGACCAAGCCCCAGCGCCCCGAGTCGGGCGGTAACACGCCCACCACTCCCAGCGCGGAGGCCCATCGGATGCGCGCGGACATCGATCGCGGGCTGACCGGCGACAAGGTTCCGGCCACCGATCCCGCCGCCGCTCCGCTCGGCACCGACGACGAGGCGGCCGGCACCACCCCGCCGCACGGCATGTCGCGCGATCCCATCGTCCCCAAAGACCAGCGCATCCCGCCGGGCCAGAAGAAGGGCGGCGATACGCTCGACACCTGACCGCCTGATTGCAAGACGTCCAAAACGGCAAAAAGCCCGGCCGGGGATCCCGGTCGGGCTTTTTGTTGTCAGGCGTCCCGCTATCGACCCTCGGAGGCCTGGGCTCAGAAATAGCGCTCCGGCACGCGGACGACGTCGTCCGGCATCACCGAGGTGGTGATCGGAGCCTTGCGGATTTCCTTCTTGGGATCGGCGCCGCGGGTGATGAGGACGTAATCCTCCTTGGCGCGGTAGGTGTAGCCGCCGGCCATCGCCACGGCCGACAGGGCGGTCATGCCGTTGACATACTGGTACTGGCCGGGGTTGCGGACCTCGCCCAGGATGAAGAAGGGCCGGTGGTTCAGCACCTCGACGCTGACCTTCGGGTCCTTCACATAGCCGGCGGAGAGACGGGTGGTGATTTCCTTTTCAAGGTCGCGGGTGCTGCGGTCCTTGGCCGAGACTTCGCCGATCAGCGGCATGGCGACTTTGCCAGTGCCGTCCACGCGGAACTCACCGGACAGCTGTTCCTCACCGAACACGATGACGCGCAAGGCGTCGCCCGGGCCGAGATGGTACTCGCCGATCTGACCGGCGCTGGCGGTCTCCATCGGCGCGTCGTTGCCGGCACAGCCGACCATGGCAACGGCGAGCGCGGCCAACCCGATCCCCTGGCCCAGCGCACGGAACATATGACGTCGATTCATCCCTAAACCCTTTCCCTGGCTGGTGGATGCCTGCCGCAGCGCCGGTCCGGTCCTGATCACCGGTCCGGTTGGCCCGGATGGATGGAACGGCTCCTTGGAACCACCCATCCGCCGGCCGCCTTGCAGCGGCGCCCTTTGGTCACGCACCTGAATTCGGGTGGAGACTAGCAACTCGCAAGCGCTTGGGAAAAAGTGGAGAGGAATTACCGCCTTCGGATCCCCCCAATACATCGCTGCCGGCTACAAAAGCAGGCATAAGAAAAGGGCGCCCGTCATAGGACGGACGCCCTGCCCTGTTCAGCAAAACCTTTAGGACCTTCGGCCGGGACTTTCCCGGACGGACGATCCGGATTCGGCGGATTACAGCCGGGATTACATCTGAGCGCCGAGTCGCAGGTAGATCAGGTTGTCGCTGTACTCGGCCGCACTCAGGTTGGAGTTGCGCTTTTCATAGGTGTAGCCGCTGGTCAGATACAGATAGCGGTTCATCTGATAGGTGCCGCCGATGCTGGCCGTATAGACCTTGTCGTTGCGGTCGTTCCCGTTGAAGTCGTCCTGACGGTACTGCAGCCGGGCGTTCAGCACCAGCGAGCGCAGCAGTTCGTGATCGACACCCAGGGCGAAAAGGGTGCGGGTGTAGCTGGAGGCGGTGCCGAAGCCCGGGCTCGACGAGGTCTCGCGCACCTGGCGGCTGGCGGTGGCGCTGATGCCGGTCAGCTGGGTGACCGCCCAGTTCAGGCGCCCGCCGAAGGACAGGCCGCTGAAGTCCTCGAGCCGCGAGTCCTTGTAATTACGGACGAGGTAGCCGGCGAACAACTCGCCGGTGACCAGGCCGGTCAGCTCGCTGGCAACGCCGCCCACCACCTCGTACCCGTCCGAGTCGCGGTCGAGGCCGAAGGCGTCGCGGTCGTTCTTGTGGCGGGTCCAGGAATAGGTGCCCTGGACGAAGGCCTCATAGCCCTCGATGAACTCGTAGCCGACGCGGCCGACCGTCGCGTATTCCCAGCGGTCACGGTCGCCCTGGCGGGCGACGCCGCCGCCGATCAGGTCGACGTCGTCATAGGTGATGTACTGGGCCGACCCCGACACGCGGGCGCGCAGGCGGTTGAAGCGCTGGGTATAGCCGGCCTCGCCGCCGCTGGTGAAATACTTCACCGGCTCGGCATAGCCCTGCAGGCTGTTGATGTCGCCGCGGCCTTCGTGGTTGCGGCGGTGGAACAGCCGGGCGTCCAGCGCACCGCCCTTGTTCACGTCGTAACGCCCGTCGGCCTGCGCGGCATAGTCCGTGTAGTTCTCGCCGGAATGGTCGCTGTAGCGGCCGGTATCGGCAGAGGCGGAGAAGTTCAGCGCATGGGCCGCGAAGTCGGACTTGATGTCGATCCGCGGACGGACGGTCCAGATGACGTCGTCCTCGTGGTTGTCGCGGGTGGCGTAGACGTTGGTTTCATAGGTGGCGCCGGCTTCCACCCGCGGCAGGAACAGGAAGGAGCCGGCGCGGACGCCAAGCTGCTCCAGTTCCGGCCGGCGGCGCTCCAGCACGGTTTCGCCACGCTGCAGGTCGTCCTGGGCGGCGGCGGGAAGCGACGTCAGCCCGGTCGAGGCGAGAGCGAGGGCGAGGAGGGAAAGGGTGCTGGTCTTCATGGAGTCACCGCGCTTGGCTGGGTTCGGTCGGCTCTGGGTTCGGTCGGCCCGTCGGGCCGGGGCCGGCCCCTTGGTGGGACACGTCCGGGCACCGCCTTCCGGCGGGACCCGATGCGGACGCATCCTCGGCAAAGACACAACAAACCGTGCTCCTTCCGCAACAGTGAAGCCCGGCCGCCGCCGCTTTTGCCGGGTCCTGTGGTGTGGCCGCAACAAAAGCCCGGCAATGGGACAAGTGCGGCGGTGGCAATGATTCGATTGATTTCAGTCCATTTTTCAAATGGTCGTAAGATGAAGGTCATAGCCGCGGACCGACAGAACTGGCGAAGCTCCCCCACCCCTGCCCTGCCCCTACTTGGAACCGTCCGCCCCGCGCCGGGTTGTTCATGACGATTCCTGACCAGGAAAGGTGCCGTATGACACGCCGACTCGACACGCCGCCGTCGCCGCCCTCGACCAAGCGCCCGCCCGACGCCACCACCCCACCCTACACGCCGGGCGGGGTGACACCCCCCGATGGAGAGGGTCCGGCAAGTCCCGCGGAGAAGACCGCTCCGCCTGACAGCTATCCGCCCAAGCGGAAACCCTGACGAAGAAAAGGCGGTGAGAAGCGGCGGCGGCCGAAGCGTATCATAGCGGCGGCGTCATGAATCGGCGATCGGGTTCACCCGAATTGCGGCAGAAGCAGCGCTTGCCTTGTTTTCGAACTTGCGCCGCTTCTTTTGTTGCGCCGACGGTGACGTTCGCATTCCTGTGGCTCTATGACGCATCTGCGAAGGTTGCACTGCGGCCATTGCGTTTTCTACCCTTTCCATGAGGAACGCATAATGGATGCAACGGGTGGCAACAGGCGGCAAACGCCGGGCCACCTCTGCCCACGCAGCCGGGAGCGGCGGTCCGTGCCCGCCCCAGCCTTCACCCCGGACCGAAGGCGGGCGCGAACCACGGGCCCGTTGCCATGGACGACTTCGGACGACTGCCTCCCGACGACTACCAGTTGGCCGGCCAGGTTCACCACCGCCTCCGCCGCGCCCACCAGCGCTCGTCGGCGATCTTCATCGACCTGATCGGCGATTCGCTGCTGACCCCCACCCAATGGGCGGCCCTGGCCACCCTGTATGCCGAGGGTCCGCTGTCGCAGAACCAGCTCGGCCGACTGACCTACATGGATCCGGCGACCACGCAAGGCGTGATCCTGCGGCTGGTGGAGCGCAATCTGGTCGAACGCCAGCCCGACCCGCAGGACCGCCGCCGCACCAGCGTCCGCCTGACGCGGATCGGGCAGGCGCTGGTCGTCGACCTGATGGCGAACGCCGCCGCCGCCCACGAACGCACCCTGGAACCGCTGTCGGAGGAAGAGCGGGTGCAGTTCTTGGCCCTGTTGGCCCGCCTGATGTAGGCGGCATCGCCTGCTGGTTGGGAAAGGCCGAACGGGAAACCCCCGATCAGTCGGTGACTTTTGCGCGGGGTTTGCTATGAACGCGGTGTGTTGCGTCGCACCGCGACCCGGACACGCCGCTGGTCTCTCACGAACCGGGGTCCCCGCAGGATGAAGCACCGCCACCCGACCGCCTCGCCGACGGCGAAGTCCCTTCTTTCGGCCGCACTGTTTGCCGCGATCTCCGTCGTCGCGATCGCCACCGGTCCCGCCACTGCCCAATCCGCGAAGGAGCCGGTGAAGTTCAGCGGCGCGCCGGTGCGGGTGGGCGAGATCAACAGCTACACCGGCCTGCCCGCCTTCACCATTCCCTACCGCCAGGGCTGGCAGCTGGCGCTGGAGGAGATCAACGCCCAGGGTGGCGTGATCGGCTGCTGCGAACTGCAGGTCGTCTCGCGCGACGATGCCGGCAAGCCCGACGACGCGGTGCGCGTCGCGCAGGAGCTGGTGACGAACGAAGCGGTGGACGTGCTCGCCGGCACCTATTTCTCCCACATCGGGCTGGCCGTCGCCGATTTCGCCGCGCGCAACAAGGTGCCCTTCGTCGCGGCGGAGCCGCTGACCGATGCCATCACCTGGGCCAAGGGCAACCGCTACACCTTCCGCCTGCGCCCCAGCACCTACATGCAGGCGGCCATGCTGGTGGAGGAGGCGGCAAAGTTGCCGGCCAAGCGCTGGGCCACCGTCGCCCCCAACTATGAATATGGCCAGTCGGCGGTGGCGTGGTTCAAGCAGCTGCTGAAGGAAAAGCGCCCGGACGTCCAGTTCGTGGCGGAGCAGTGGCCGGCACAGGGCAAGCTGGAGGCCGGCCCCACCGTCCAGGCGCTGGCCGCCGCCAAGCCCGACGCCATCTTCAACGTCACCTTCGGCGCCGATCTCGCCAAGTTCGTGCGCGAGGGCGAGGGCCGTGGCCTGTTCCGCAACCGCAAGGTCGTCAGCCTGCTGACCGGCGAGCCGGAATATCTGGAGCCGATGAAGGATGAGGCGCCGGAAGGCTGGATCGTCACCGGCTATCCGTGGGACCAGATCGACACGCCCGCCCACAAGGCCTTCGTCGCCGCCTACACCGCGCGCTTCAAGGAATCACCCAAGGCGGGTTCCATCGTCGGCTACATCACCATGAAGGCGGTCGCCGCCGCGATCACCAAGGCCGGGTCCGCCAATGCGGAGCCGATCGTCGATGCGCTGGCCGGCCTGAGCATCGACAGCCCGGTCGGCCCGGTGACCTTCCGCGCCTCCGACCATCAGGCGACCATGGGCGCCTATGTCGGCACCACCACCGTCAAGGACGGTCGCGGCACCATGAAGGATTGGCACTACGCCGACGGCGCCAACTACCTGCCGCCCGACGACGTGGCGCGCAAGATGCGGCCGGCGGAGTGACGTTGTAGGCTTCGATTGCCCCCTCCCTAACCCTCCCCCACCTTCGGTGGGAGAGGGGACTGCCGCCGCTCTGCGACTGACTCCCTCTCCATCGAAGAGGGGGAGGGTTGGGGAGGGGGCAAGAGTCCGCACTGAAGTAACCTCTCCATGTCCTTCCTCCTCGTCCAGGCCCTCAGCGGGCTCGCGACCGCGGCGACGTTGTTCCTGGTGTCGTCGGGGCTGACCATCGTGTTCGGTGTGACGCGGATCGTGAATTTCGCGCACGGCTCCTTCTACATGGTCGGCGCCTATGCCGGCTGGTCGCTGATCGAGCGGTTCGGCGGCACGCCGGCCGGCTTCTGGGGCTCGGTCGCCGCCGCGGCGCTGATGATGGGAGCACTCGGCGCCGCGATGGAAATCGGGCTGCTGCGCCGGCTCTACCGCTCACCGGAGTTGTTCCAGCTGCTGGGCACCTTCGGCGTCGTGCTGGTGGTGCAGGACCTGACCGCCTGGGCCTGGGGGCCGGAGGATCTGCTGGGCCGCCGGGCGCCGGGGCTGAAGGGCTCCATCGACATGCTCGACCAGCCCTTCCCGCTCTACGACCTCGTGCTGATCGGACTCGGGCCGCTGGTGCTGGGGTTGTTGTGGCTGCTGTTCAACCGCACCCGCTGGGGCACGCTGGTGCGCGCGGCGACGCAGGACCGCGAGATGACCAGCGCGCTGGGCGTCGATCCGGCGCGGCTGTTCACCGGCGTGCTGTTCCTGGGCTGCGCGCTGGCCGGGCTGGGCGGCGCTCTGCAGGTCCCGCGTGAGGCGGTGACTCTGCAGATGGACATGGCCATCGTCGTCGAGGCCTTCGTCGTCGTCGTGGTCGGCGGCATGGGCAGCCTGACCGGCGCCTTCCTCGCCTCGCTGCTGATCGGGCAATTGCAGGCCTTCGGGATTCTGGTCTTTCCGCAGATCACGCTGGTGATCGTCTTCCTGTTCATGGCGGTGGTGCTGGTGCTGCGCCCGCATGGCCTGCTCGGCCGGGCCGACGAGGTGCCGCCGACGGCACCCGCCACTGTGACCGTGCCGCTGTCGTCCGGACGCCATGTCGGGGCCTGGGCACTGGCCCTGCTGGCGGTCATGGCCGCCGCACCGCTGGTCGCCGGCGATTACGCGCTGATCCTGCTGACCGAGGTGGTGATCCTCGCCCTGTTCGCCGCCAGCCTGCATCTGCTGATCGGGCTGGGCGGGCTGGTGTCCTTCGGCCATGCGGCGTGGTTCGGGTTGGGCGCCTACGGCTCGGCCCTGCTGGTCAAGCACATGGACGCGCCGATGCCGCTGGCACTGGCCGGCGCGCCGGTGCTGGCCGGGCTGGGGGCGCTGGTGGCGGGCTGGTTCTGCGTCCGGCGGTCGGGGCTCTATTTCGCCATGCTGACGCTGGCCTTCGCGCAGATCGTCTGGTCGATCGCCTTCCAATGGTATGCGGTGACCGGCGGCGACAACGGCATCCTCGGCGTTTGGCCGTCGGCCTGGGCGGCGGGCAAGGCGGCCTATTACTGGCTGACGCTGGCGCTGTGCGGCGGGGCGCTGTGGCTGCTGCGCCGGGCGGCCTTCGCCCCCTTCGGCTATGCGCTACGGGCCGGCCGCGACTCAGGGCTCCGCGCCGAGTCGGTGGGCATCGACGTGCGCCGCTTCCAGTGGATGGCCTTCGTGCTCGCCGGCGCGGCGGCTGGCCTGGCCGGCGGCCTCTACGCCTTCGCCAAGGGCAGCGTCTTCCCCACCCTGCTGGCGGTGCCGCAGTCGGTCGATGCGCTGGTGATGGTGCTGATGGGCGGCATCCAGACCGTCGCCGGACCGCTGGCCGGCGCGGCGGTCTTCCACCTGCTGGAGTCGGAGGTGATGAGCATGACCGACTGGTGGCGGCTGGTGCTGGGCCTAATCATCGTCGCGCTGGTGCTGGTCTTCCCCAAGGGCATCGTCGGCTTCCTGTCCGGCCTGCGTTCTAATTTCGGGCGGAGGCGGGCATGAGCGAGTTGCCCATGACCGAGTTGCCCATGAGCGAACTGGTGGTGCGTGACCTGCAACGCTCCTTCGGTGGAGTGCAGGCGGTGGGCGGCGTGTCCTTCACCCTGCGCTCCGGCGATCTGCTGGCGCTGATCGGACCGAACGGCGCGGGCAAGAGCACCTGCTTCAACCTCCTGAACGGGCAACTGCGGCCCGATTCGGGCTCGGTCAGACTGGACGGCACCGAACTGGTCGGTCTGCCGCCACGGCGCATCTGGGCGCTGGGCGTCGGCCGAACCTTTCAGATCACCGCGACCTTCGCCTCGATGACGGTGGCGGAGAATGTGCAGATGGTGCTGCTGTCGCGCGCCCGCCGCCTGTTCGGGCTGTGGCGCCCGGCCGCCGCGCAGTTCCGCGAGCCGGCGCTGGCCCTGCTGGACCGCGTCGGCATGGCGGCCCAGGCCGACCGCCCCTGCGGCGTGCTGGCCTATGGCGACGTCAAGCGGGTCGAGCTGGCGATGGCGCTGGCGAGCGAGCCGACCGTCCTGCTGATGGACGAGCCGACCGCCGGCATGGCCCCGGCGGAACGGCTCGCCCTGATGGCGCTGACGGCGGAGCTGGTGCGCGAGCGCAGCCTCGCGGTGCTGTTCACCGAGCATGACATGGATGCCGTCTTCGGCCACGCCACCCGCGTACTGGTGCTCGACCGCGGCCGGCTGATCGCGGAAGGCTCGCCGGATCAGGTGCGCGCCGACCCGCGCGTGCAATCCGTCTATCTGGGAGGCGAGGCGTGAGCGAACCGCTGCTGACGGTGGACGGCCTCCAGGCCTGGTACGGCCGCGCCCATATCCTCGACGGCATCGCCCTGACGGTGGGGCGGGGCGAGGTGGTGGCGCTGATGGGCCGCAACGGCGCCGGAAAGACCACCACGCTGAAGGCGATCATGGGGCTGGTGGAGCGGCACGCCGCGATCCTGCGCTTCGACGGCCGCGACCTGTCGGCCCTGCCCGCCCACCGCATCGCCCGGCTCGGCGTCGGCTATGTGCCGGAGGACCGCCGCATCTTCGCCGACCTGACGGTGGAGGAGAATCTGGAGGTCGGCCGCCAGCCGCCCCGCCCCGGCGCCCCGGCCTGGACTCCGGAGAAGCTGTTCGCTCTGTTCCCCAACCTCGCCGAGATGCGCGGCCGCCGCGGCACCCGGATGAGCGGCGGCGAGCAGCAGATGCTGACGCTGGCCCGCACGCTGATGGGCAACCCGTCGCTGCTGCTGCTCGACGAACCGTCGGAAGGGCTGGCGCCGCTGATCGTGAAGCAGATGGCCGACGCGGTGCGACGCCTGAAGGCCGAGGGGCTGTCGGTCCTGCTGTCCGAACAGAGCCTGTCCTTCGCCTCGGCCGTTGCCGACCGCGCCTGCGTCATCGAGACCGGCCGCCTGCGTTGGACCGGCACGATGACGGAGCTGATGGCGGATGAGGGGGTGAGGGCGGCGTATCTGGCGGTGTGACCGCCCCCTCCCCTTCTCGTCACTCCCCGGCGACGCTGAGGTCCATCACCGACTTCGGGTCCAGCGACTTGTCGACCTGGCCTTCCGACTGCCAGAACTTCACCTGATTGACCACGTCGTCCACCAGCAGGCGGGCCTGCGGATCGACATAGGGCAGGCCGGCGGCGACGATCTCCGGCTTCTGCTTGGTGGCGTCGGCGATGATGCCCAGCAACTCGTCATAGCCGGGACCCTTCACCAGCTTCCCCGAGGCGTCCTTGCCGTTGAAGGCGGTGTGGTATTCGGCCAGCGCGGTCTTGTAAGCGCGCATGAACTTCTCCACCAGCGGGCGGCGGTCCTTCATCGTCTTCGGCGCGGTGAACAGGGCGCCGAGCTGCCAGGGCGTCTCGTCGCCGACCCAGCCCAGGATCTTGCCGGCGCCGTCGGTCGCCAGCTGCCGCGACACGGTGGACGGCGCGATGATGGCGTCGACCTGCCCGCCCTTGAAGGCGGCGACCATCTTCGGCACGTCCTGCAGCGGCACCATGGTCACATCCTTGACCGTGAAGCCGTGCTTCTGCGCCAGCAGCCCGATCATGTAATGGAAGGTCGAGCCGACGGTGGTGATGGCGATCCGCTTGCCCTTCAGGTCGGCCGGCGTTTTCAGGCCGGCGTCATAGGCGGCGTTGGTCGCCATATAGGCGCTCAAGGGGAAGCCCGGCTCGTCGCGGCTCTGCGCGGCGATGATGGTGACGGCCCCCTTGGAGGCGAGGTTGTAGAAACCGGCGGTCAGGCCGGTGACGCCGAAATCCACATCGCCCGAAGCCACCGCGACCGGAACCTGCTGGGCCGAGGTGAACATCTTCAGATCGACGTCCAGCCCTTCCTTCTCGAAATAGCCCTTCGTCTTGGCGATGAAAATCGGCCCGGAGGAGGACAGGGCCAGCGCACCGACCGTCGCCTTCTCCAGCGGCTGCGCCAGAGCGGCGGACATCAGGGTACCGGCGGCGAAGGCTACCCCGGCAGTGGCGATCACGGCGCGCCGGGTGAGGCGGGCCACGGTCATGGCGGCGGTCATGGACGGAAATCCTCCCGAGGAATGGTTCAGGTTTCTTGTGAAGAATGCCGATCAGCGCCAGTTCAGCAGGCGCCGCTCAAGCTGCGACAGCACGGTGCCGATGGCGAGCCCCAGCAGCGACAGCACCAGCACGCCGGCCAGCAGCGTGTCGGTCTGCATCAGGTTGCCGGCCATCAGCACGAAGGCGCCGATGCCGTACTCCGCCCCGATCATCTCGGCGGCCACCACCAGGATCAGCGCGATCGACGCGGTGATGCGGAAGCCGGCCAGGATGCCCGGCAAGGCGCCCGGCAACACGATGGAGCGCAGGATCGATCCCCAGGGCAGGCCGAAGCTCTGCGCCATGCGGATCAGGTTGCGCGGCACCTGATCGATGGCGCTGTAGGTGGCGATGACGGTGGGGAAGAAGACGCCGAAGCCGATGGTGGCGAACTTCGACGGCTCGCCGATGCCGAACCACAGGATGAACAGCGGCAGCAGCGCGATCTTCGGGATCGGGAAGAAGGCCGACACCAGCGGCACCCCCACCGCGCGGGCGGTGGAGAAGATGCCCATGGCGAAGCCGACCAGCATGCCGCCCAGCGTGCCCATCACCCAGCCGACGGCGATGCGCGCCAGCGACGCCTTCAGGTTCAGCCAGAGCGAGCCGTCCGTCACCATGCCGGCCAGTGCATGGCCGACCGCGCTCGGCGGCGGCAGGAACAGGGGGCTGGCAAGGCCGAGGCGGCTCGCCCCCTCCCACACCGCGATCAGCACGGCGAAGGCGGCCAGCGCCGCCCAGGGATGGCGTTTTACGGTAAAACCGCCGCCGCGGAAACGGACGGGCTGGCCGATTGCGGCGGTGGCAGCGACTTTAGGGTTCAGGCTGTCAGGCACGGGCGATCTCCCGGTCGGCCATCTGGGCTTCGGCCTTCATCAGGTGCCACAGCCGGTCGCGCACTTCGGCCAGATGGGCCTGCGCCGACGGCTCCTGCCGGCGCTCGCGCGGCTCCTCGATGGTGACCAGTTCGCGGATGCGGCCGGGACGGCGGCTCAGCACGCAGACACGGTCGGCCAGTCGCAACGCCTCGTCCAGATTGTGGGTGACATAAAGCGCGGTGGTCTTCTCCCGCCGCCAAAGCTCCAGGAAATCGTCCATCAGCAGCTCGCGCGTCTGGGCGTCCAGCGCCGACAGCGGTTCGTCCAGCAACAGCATCGCCGGACGCACCGCCAGCGCACGGGCGATTCCGACCCGCTGGCGCATGCCGCCGGACAGCTGCTTGGGCAGGGCGTTGCGGAACTCCGACAGACCCATGCGGCGCAGACCGCTGTCGACACGCTCGCGCCGCTCGGCGGTGGAGAGCGGGTGATGCTCCAGCACCAGGGCAATGTTGTCCTCCACCGTGCGCCAGGGCAGCAGGGCGAAATCCTGGAAGATGAAGGTGATCGGGTTCAGGCAGCCGTCGGGCACCTCCCCCTCGACCCGGATGGTGCCGGAGGTCGGGGCGACGATGCCGCCGGCGATGCCGAGCAGCGTAGACTTTCCGCAGCCGCTGGGGCCGATCACGGCCAGGATTTCGCCCTCCGCCAGCGTCAGGTCGATGCCGTCCAGGACGGTCAGATCGTCATAGCGGTGGGTCAGATCGGAAACGAGTAGCCTCATCGCGCCCTTTTATGCCCGCATCTTCGTCGGCGGGATCCGATTGTTCGTTGAGCCCGCCACTATAGCGCGGCGTTCCTCCTCTGGAGAGGGGAAAGGCTTTCCGCATTCCAGCCATACGGCAGTATGGCAGTGGCCGGAAGACGTCAAGGCGCTGTCGGCTTCGCGACAGGCTTCGTCAGGCGATGCCCATCGCCGGACCACCGGCGGCCGGAAGCTCCAGCGCCCGCAAGGCGGTGGCACAGCGGCCGACCGCGGCCTCCGCCAGACCATGGCGCTCGCTCAGGCCCGCTTCGTCGAGTTCGTCGGGGGTCATCGCCTGCAACAGAACGCGCAAGGTGCGGACATAGGTGCGCAGAAGCGTGGCTTCCTCGGCATGATTGCCCAGCAATCCCGCCTGACCGGCGGCGTGCAAGGCGGCAAGCTCGCTGTCCAGCGACGCCGCAGCCATTTCTATGGCCTGGAGCGCCCGCGTCAGGCGGACATGCTTCAGAACGACGACGACGGCCATGCCCACCTCCCCTGCCCGCTGGAATGGCGGAATGAAAGCAATGGCCGTGCCAGCGCTGTCCGCGTGATTCAGCGCCGCCGCATCGACGGGTGCCACGCCGTCGTCGCCCGCTCCAGCAGCGCCAGCGCGCCATAAAGGCCGGAGCCGATCAGCGCCGCCACCGCGATGGTCGCCCACACGATGTCCAGGTTCATCCGCGCCACCTCGGTGGAGATGCGAAAACCCATGCCGACCACCGGTGTGCCGAAGAATTCGGCGACGATGGCGCCGATCAGCGCCAGGGTGGAGTTGATCTTCAACCCGTTGAACAGGAAGGGCAGCGCGTTCGGCAGCCGCAGTTTCACCAGCGTCCGACCATAGCCGGCGGCATAGCTGCGCATGAGGTCCAACTGGATGCGCTCCGAATTGCCGAGACCGGCCAGCGTGTTGATCAGCATCGGGAAGAAGGTCATGACGACGATGACCGCCGCCTTCGACTGCCAGTCGAAGCCGAACCACATCACCATGATCGGCGCGATGCCGACGACGGGAATGGCGCTGGCGAGATTGCCGAGCGGCAGCAATCCGCGGGCAAGAAAGGGCACCCGGTCGGCAAGGATTGCCACGAGGAAGCCCGCGCCGCAGCCCATCACATAGCCGCGCAGCACAGAGGTCAGCACCGTCTGGCGAAAATCATCCCACAGCACCGGCGCGTTGGCGGCCAGCGCCAAAGCGATGCGGCTGGGTGGCGGCAGCAGGATCGCCGGCACCTGGAAGCCGCGCACCAGCACCTCCCACCCCACCAGCAGGCCGAGCCCGAACAGTCCGGGCACGATGACGGAGCGGGTCCAGCCCGGCACCCCGGCCAGCACCCCCATCACCCGCCACAACAGCAGCGTCGCCGCCACCAGGAACAGCCACAGCCCCCAACCGGCCGACAGGTCCAATCCCTCTTTCAGCAAACGGAACGGCAGGAGCCAAGCCAGCGCCACGCCGGCCAGCTCCGCCCAGGCGCCCCAGACCCGCTTCGGCGCGGAGCGGCCCGCAATCACCGCCAGCACCACGCCGATCAGGAACAGCGGCGCCATGGTTCCGCCGAGCCAGCCGACGGGCACGCCGTTCAGTGACCCCAGCGACAGGACCAGCGCCACCAGCGCCGGCAGGATCACGGTAACCAGCCCCCAATCGGCGGCGCTGCGCAGGCTGGTGCGGTACGGGTTCGTCATAGCCTCGCTCATCGCGCACCCGCCCGGCCCAGCAGGACCAGTTCCAGCCCGCGCACCACCCCGATCAACGCCACCGACAGCAGCGAGGCCATGATCAGCGCCGCCCAGATCTGCACGGTCTGGCCATAATAGGACCCGGACAGCAGCCGCGCCCCCAGCCCGGCCTGCCCGCCGGTCGGCAGCTCGCCGACGATGGCGCCGACCACGCTGATGGCGACCGATACCTTGAGGCTGGCGAACAGGAAGGGCATGGACGCCGGAAGCCGCAGCGACCAGAAGGCGCGCATCCCGCTCGCCGAATAGGTCCGCATCAGGTCGAGCCACAGCGGATCGGCCGAGCGCAGCCCCTTCACCATCCCCACCGTGATCGGGAAGAAGCACAGATACATGCAGATCACCGCCTTCGGCAGCAGACCGGTCAGCCCGATGTTGCCGAGAATGACGACGATCATCGGTGCGATGGCGAGGATCGGGATGGTCTGCGATGCGATCACCCAGGGCAGCAGGCTGGCTTCCAGCGTGCGGGTGTAGACGATGCCGGCGGCCAGCAGAATGCCCAGAACCAGCCCCATCGCCAACCCGGTCAGCGCCGCCTCCGTCGTCACCCAGGTGTGGAACAGCAGGTTGCGCGGGCTGGTCGGCGCATAGCCGGTCAGCGACTTCCACAGTTCCACCACGACCTGATCGGGGGTGGGCAGGATCGGCCGCTTCATCGCATAGGCCTGGGCCAGCACGTCACCGAAGCCGGCAGGCTTGCCGGCGCGGGCCAGCGTCTCAGCCGCCTGCGGCCAGTTCAGCCACGCCGCCCCGACATACCACGCCGCCAGCAGGAGCAACGTCATCACCGTCACGGGAAGCGCGCGCTTAGTCATCGTAGCTGTGCCCTTCCTTCAGCCCCTCGCGCACGCGGTGGGCAATGGCGGCGAATTCCGGCGACTCGCGGATGTCCAGCGTGCGCTCACGCGGCAGCGAATCGCAGTCGATGACGTCGAGGATACGGCCGGGGCGCGGGCTCATGACAACGATGCGGGTGGAAAGGAACACCGCCTCGGCAATGGAATGGGTGACGAAGACGCAGGTCTTGCCGGTCGCCCGCCACAGCTGGGTCAGATGCAGGTTCAGATGGTCGCGCGTGATCTCGTCCAGCGCGCCGAACGGCTCGTCCATCAGCAGCAGGTCGGGCTGCAGGGCCAGAGCGCGGGCGATGGACACGCGCTGCTGCATGCCGCCCGACAGTTGCCAGGGGAACTTGCGCTCGAATCCGACCAAGCCGACGCGCTCAAGCTGTTCGCGGGCGCGCTGCTGACGTTCGGCCTTGGGAAGCCCCATGATCTCCAGCGGCAGCATCACATTGCGCTCCACCGTCCGCCACGGGTAAAGCGCCGGCGCCTGGAACACATACCCATAGAGCCGCTTCAGCCGCGCCTGCTCCGGCGTCATGCCTTCGATGGCGACATGGCCGGAGGTGGGCCGCTCCAGATCGGCGATCACCCGCAACAAGGTGGTCTTGCCGCAGCCGCTGGGACCGATCAGGGAGACGAAATCGCCCCGCGCGATGGTCAAATCGACCTCGCTGAGCGCCGTGACCGGCTTATCCGCCGTGGGATAGACCAGCGAAAGCCTGCGCGCCTCGACGACCACCGGGGACGCGGCCGAGGAAGCGGCCTGGTCCGAGCCTTGCCGAGAAGCAGTCGCCTCCCGGACATCGAGCGGATTGGGGAAGGTCACGGGCGGCGGTCCTTCACAGCTCGGATTTGGGGAGCGGACTTGACGGTTCGGTCAGAATCGTCCGTACCGCAAACTATCACCCCTCCGATTGAGGCGCCAGGGTTGCAAAAGCCCAGCCCTACTGCCTGAAGATATCAGAGTGCAACTTTAAGGGAAATTTTCGCCGAAGCGAGATTGGCATGCACATGCGCGCACGGTATTCTCGCGCCGCCTGACGCGCATCACGCGCGAAGGGCAACCGGAAGGAGGTGACGCGAGTGAGGAAATTCCTGAAGTGGCTTGGCCGCTTCTGGTTCAAGCTGAAGTTCGAGTTCGAAGCGGGCTTCAACACGGACCAGGACAGGTAAGCCAAAGATGGTGGGGCCGGGAAACCGGTCCCGCCATTCAGGAAGCGGCTCGCGTCACCTCCTGCCTCCGAGATTACCACGCCCCCCGCCATTTTCAAGGCACGGGCGAAGGGTGACACAAGCGCGACACGCTCCGCGGGTGCGGACCGTCCATCGAAGGGAGATGGGTGAAAGAACTGGACGGGCGGCACCATGCCGGAACAGGATCACGCCCCTTTACCGCAACACCCTTGAGACATGCCCGCCGCCAAGCCGCCCCCCAGCCTTGAGATCACGCGCGAGGACGGCGCGGCCGGTGCCGTGTTCGTGGCGACCCCGGTGCTGACCCCGGTAATCCGCACACGCTATCTGCTGATCGCGGGGCTTCTGGCCACCGGCTTCATCGCCGGGGCAGGTCTGGCGCCCGAGGAACTGGCCGGCATGCTGCAATGGCTGGCGGTCTTCTGCGCGGTTCCGGTGCTGCTGCTGTGGGTGGTGATGCTGACCGAGACGGTCCAGTGCCGGGCCGTGCGGCTGAGCGTGACGGCTCGCGGGCTGACGGTGGATGGTTCACGTATCCATGCGCATGAGACGATCCGCGATCTGGCGCTGTACCCGATGGTGGGCGGCAAGCCGCTGTTCGTCGCCTGGATCGATCCGGCGCACGACTACGGCCACAAGGCGGAGATGAACCTCGTCGCCGGCAACGTCGCGCCCAACGATGCGGTGAAGGCGGAATTGAAGGCGGCGGGCAGCCGCAACGTGCGGCTGGTCATGCACCGGCGCGGCGGGCACAAGGCGATCGTTCTGGTGCGCGGCCTGACCCTGTCGGGCGGGCAGACCCTGCTGGCCGCCCTGGCGGCGGAGCTTCGCGCTCACAGCCGCTAGGGCGTCAGGAAAAGACCGGCGTGATCAGCGGCGCGGAATGGCCGGCGGCTCCGGCAGATCCTCTTCCAGGATGACGACGTTCAGGGCATAGGACACCTCGCCCTCGTCCTCGTCACGATTCAGCGTGCCGAAGAACTCGCCATCCACCGTCACTTCGGCCGACTGGCCGGCCTTGGCCGGCGGCTCGATCACGATCTTCGGATTGCCCAGCGTCTTGCGCAGGTACATCTGCACGCGGGCGATTTCGGTGTCGGACATCCGGACGACGGACGGCTTGGCGGGCGGCATGGCGAACCTCGTTGTCTGCGAAGGAGCGTCATATAGGCGGCTTCGCCGCGAAGGGAAAGCGATACCTCGCCGGATCTCCTCCCTCTCGCCGGAGACCCGGCGCCTGCTCCGGCTCCGCCCATCGTCCACGCGGGGTAACGCCGGCACAGTCCGCCGCCCCGAAAGAGCGGGGTTCCCGACTGGTGGAAAAGGCTATGCTCCCGGCGGCGGTACGCAACCCGGCATCGGGCGGCGCATAGGATCATGCCCGTGCCGGAGGCTGCCGCGCAGACGAAGGATGGAACGCCGTGACGATGACCCCGACTGCAAGCAATGCCACCCGCCGCAAGACAGGAGGATGGAGGCGTCGCCTTGAAGCAACCGTCCTCACGGCGGCGTTGCTGGCCGCCCTGCCCTTCGGCGGCGCGCTGGCGGACAATGGAAAGCGTGTGGCGCTGGTCATCGACAATGGCCGCTACACGGCACTCGACGGCCGGTCGGACCAGGCTGCCGCCAATGCCTCGGCCATGGCGTCGGCCTTGCGCAACGCCGGCTTCTCGGTGACGCGGGCCGACAATGTCGGGCGGATCGCCATGGAATCGGCCCTGGAGCGCTTCCGCGAGGCGCTGTCCGGTGCCGACCTTGGCTTCGTCTATTACACCGGCCTCGCCGTCGGACTGGGGGAGCGGGAGTTCCTGCTGCCGGCCGACGCCGCGCCCACGGGTGCGGAGGACCTGCCGCGCGCCGCCCTGGACCTCGACACCGTGTTGAGCGACCTGCGGGACAGCGGACGCAAGGCGGTGGTGGTGATCGACCCCGGCATCGCCGAGGCGCTGGCCCAGCGGGTCGGCGGCGGCGCGCTGGGCACGCCGATCGAGGCGGACGGCCTGTTCGTCGTCTACGCCCACCGTCCGGGCGTGCCGCCGGCGCCGCCCAAGTCGGGCAAGGGTCCCGATCCCTTCACCGCCGCGCTGGCGCGCGAGATGGTCAAGCCCGGCGTCGCCTTCCGCGATTCGCTGGCCGAGGTGGCGCGCGCCGTCGCCGAACGCAGCGACGGCCGGCAACTGCCCTGGCTGCAGGACCGGCTGGGCAGCAATCTGGTGCTGGTGCCAGCCGTGGCATCGGCGCCCGCCAAACCGCCGGCCACCCCGCCAGCGGCGTCCACTCCCCCTCCGGCCAAGGAACCGCCGGCGGTGACCACCCCAAGCCTTCCGCCCGGCGAATATGAGATGGCGAAGGCGAGCACCCTGTTCGACCGGCCCGCCGTCGGTGCGCGCGGCGTCGCACAACTGTCGGCCGGCAGCATGGTGACCGTGTTGGAGGCTGTGCCGGAAGGAAGCTGGCTGCGCGTGCGCGATCCGGCCGGGCGGACCGGCTATCTCACCGCCGGCGTGCTGGCCACCCGCTGGGCCGACCCGTCGCCGCTCGCCGCCCGCACCCGTGGTCCGGTTGAGGCCGGCCCCTCCTTCAGCGATCCCGGCATGGAGCAAGGGATGGAGCCGCCAGCCACCGGCAATTCCGATCCGATCCGGACGGAGCAGCCGCGCAGTTTCCCGACCGCGCCGCCCGGCACCGGCTTCACTGTCCCGGACAGCCCGGCGGTGGAAGCGGAACAGCAGGCGATGCGCGCGCTGGGTGATGCCCGCACCGCCGCGGATCGGGCGCGCGGCCGTCCCGACAGCCGATACTGGAGCTACGGCTTCTCCGGCGGCGACCGTTACGAAGGAACCTGGGCGCAGCCATCCTCCGGTTCGGGGCTCGGCCGGCCGATCCGCCAGGGAGCGGGCGTCTACCACTTCGCCAACGGCCAGACCTATGAAGGGGAATGGTCGGGCGACCTGATGTCAGGCTATGGCGTGATGACCTTCACCGACGGCAGCCGGTTCGCCGGGCGCTTCCGCGATGGCCAGCCGGACGGGCCGGGTGTCTTCCACTACGCCAATGGCGGACAGAGCGCCGGCCTGTGGCGCGGCTCCGTCCGCCTGGACCAGTAAGACCACCGCCGAGCGGGGATCAGCGCGGCTTCAGCGCCTCCACCACCTGCACATGGCCCTGCAGCGCGCCCAGAGTCAGGGCGGAGTTGCCGTTGGCGTCCATGCGGTAGGGGTTGGCACCGCTGTCGAGCAGCAGCTTGGCCACCGCCTCGTGCCCGTTGTTGGCGGCGTACATCAGCGCCGACCAGCCATAGGCGGTGGTGCGGTCGACCATCACCCCATGCTGGATCAGCGTGCGCGCCACGTCCTGGTGGCCACGGGCGGCGGCGGCCATCAGTGCGGTTTTGCCGTCGCTGTTGGTGGTGTCGAGATCGGCGCCGCCGTCGGCCAGCGCGCGGACCACCGCATCATGCCCACCCCAGGCGGCGTACATCACCGCCGTGGCGCCGTCGGAGGTGCGCAGATCGGATCGGGCATGACGGTCCAGCAGCACCCGCACCGCGTCGGTCAGCCCCTGTTCGGCGGCGATCATCAGCAGGGTCTTGCCATTCTCCAGCCGCGTATCCGGACTGGCCCCGGCCTGCAGCGTGCGCGACAGCTCCGCCGGGTTGCGCAGCAGGGCCAGCACCGATTCGCGGTCGCCCAGCCCCGGAGTCGCCTTCACCGGCGCCGCGGAACTTCCGCCGCCGGTTCCGGACGCGGTGCCGGTCGCCGGACCGTTATAAGCCCGCTGCTCGCTCGCCGCACGGATGCGTTCGGCGAGATCGGGGCTGGCGGGCGAGATCATTTGCGCCCGTTCGTAGAAGCGCTTGGTCTCCGACCAGTCGCCGTCGCGCTCCGCCATCATCGCCCAGCGGCGATAGGTGTCCTCCATGGTGGTCAGCAGCTCCGCCACCTCGGGCGCCGACGGCGCGATCTGGCGGATGCGCTGCACCGTCTCGAAGGCGTTGTCGCCGGGCGGGGTCGTCAGGCGCTTGCCGGCGATCTGGCGGCGGGCCTGATCGACCATGCTGCGCACGCGCTGGGCCGTGTCGGCGTCGGGAACGGCGGCCTGCGGCACGGCGGGAACGGCAGGCGTGGCCGACGGGTCCTCCAGCGGCGGCAGCGAGGCCACACCCGGCGCGGCTTCCGCATTGCCCGGCGAGGCGGAGGGCTTGGCGGTGGCGGACGGCTGCGACTGGGCGGGCGGCAACGCTGCGGTCTCGACCGGTGCCGCCGCATTCGCAGTGGCGGTCGATGCGGGCGCCGCCGACTTCGTCACCGTCTGGGTGCCGCTCGCGGCCGGCTGCGCACTCTGGGCCGTCTGGGCCGGCGTCTTCTGAGCATCGGCCGTGGCGGCCGGACGCGGGGCGGGTGCCGTCGCGGCGGGGGCTGTCGAGGTCGGGGACGAAGCGGCGGGCGCCACAGGAACGGAGGATGCCGGCACCGACGGGACGGCACCGGGCGCGGCCGTGGCAGTATCGGCGGCAGCCTGCCGGCTGGCGGCCGAAGTCTCGCCACCGGTCAGGCCCAGCACCGTCCGCTCGACCGCATCGCGCGCGCGGACCCACCCCTCCTCCACCATCGCCAGCGCCCGGTCGGGGAAGGCGCCCGGCATTGCGGTGGCGATGGCGGCGCCTGCGGCTCCCAGCAGGACCAGGGTGGTCAGCGCCGCTCCGGCATAGAGCCCGGTCCGGCGCGGCGCCCGCATCGTCTGGCCCTGGCCGAAACCCGGGTACCCCCGGTCACGATAGTCGGCGACCGGCCCCTCGGCACCGGCCATCGGTCCGGGATCGCGGTCGCTCCACTCCTGATCGCCCGACCAGCGGGGATCCTGCGCCCGGTCTTCCTGCCGCTCACCCACCGACCAGTCGTTCGCGGGCGGAATCGCCGCCGACTGCGGCGGCGGCGCCAGGATCGGCACCGGACGCGGCGCCGGCGGCGATACGGCGGCATCCTGCGACTCGTCGGCGAAGCCCCCACCCGGCGACATCCGGTAGATCACGCCCATGTCGCGCAGCACATCCGTCAGTCCGGCCCGCGCCAAGGTTCCTTCCAGTTCGGGAGTGCCGCAGAGCAGCACCTGCATGAAGCGGCCGGACGGCGTTTCCGCCCGCGTCAGTTCGACCAGATCGCTCAGCACCGGCGGCGCCAGCACGGCGGCGTTGTCCACCGCCAGCAGCCCGGAGCCGGCAAGTTCCAGCCTTTCCTCCAGCGCGGCGATCAGGGCGTCGAAATCGACCTCGCCGCCCTCCTCCCCGGCGGCCAGATCGGGCAGCGCGCCGGTGCCGGCGGCGGCGACCAGATCCTCCAGCTCCGCGCCGAGCGACGCCGCGACCGGCAGTGCCATGGCGCCGTCCGCCTCGACATGCTCGACCAGTTGGCGGAACAGCGCGGGACGACCCGACCCGGCATCTCCCACCAGCACCAGCAGCCTCTTGCGGGCCAGAAAGGCGAGAACCAGTCCATCACGGATCTCGGCCGCCGTGGCGCCGGCGGATTCGGAAACGGGATCGTGGTGGCCCGGAGCGGCGCGCCGGGCGCGCGAAGTATGTTTCGGGGCAGAACGGTCCATGGACATCTCAAGACGCCGATCAGTGAAGGGTGCGCTCATGAGACTCTAGTGATGCCCCCCGCAAGCCCCGACGGGGCAAAGGGCGGTTACCCCCTCTCTTCCGGGGTGGGTGGATTGACCCTTCCGGCACGAAAGCATCCCTGGCCCGCCGATCGGGGGAGCGGTATAGGGTTGCCCCCGAAAATCGGTCATCTCCCACCATCCGGACGGCGGCAGGCATGCGACTCGGAATCGATTTGGGCGGCACCAAGATCGCTGCCGTGGCGCTGGATCGCGACGGCACGGAACTCGCCCGCCACCGCCGCCCGACCCCGCGCGGCTACGACGCCACGCTGGATGCGCTGACCGAGACGGTAGCCATTCTCGACCCGGCCGGAACGCGCGGCGTCGGCATCAGCCTTCCCGGCGTGGTCGATGCCGCCGCCGGACGGGTGCGCGCGGTGAACCTGCCCTGGCTGGAGGGCCGCCCCTTCGCCGAGGATGCGGCCCGGCGGATCGGCCGGCCGGTGCGGATCGCCAACGACGCCAACTGCTTCACCCTGTCGGAAGCGACCGACGGCGCGGCGGCCGGTGGCGCCTCGGTGGTGTTCGGCGTCATCCTCGGCACCGGGGTCGGCGGAGGCATCGTCATCGACGGGCGCATCCTGCCCGGCGCCAACGGGCTTGCCGGCGAATGGGGCCATGCGCCGCTTCCCTGGCGCGAGGAGGCCGACGGCCCGCCGGTGCCCTGCGGCTGCGGCAAGACCGGTTGCCTTGAGACGGTGCTGTGCGGCGCCGGTCTGACGCGCCTGCACCGCCATCTGACCGGCGAGACGCTGGACCCGCCGGAGATCGCCGCCCGCGCCCTGGCCGGCGATGCCGCCGCGGCCGGAACATTGGCCCGGCATGCCGACGCACTGGCCCGGGCGCTGGCCCCGGTGCTGAACCTGCTGGACCCGGACATGGTGGTGGTCGGCGGCGGCCTGTCCGCGCTGCCTGGCCTGTGCGAAGCGGTGACGCGGCGCTGGGGCGCCTGGACGCTGGCGGCCGAGCCGCGCACCCGGATGGCCGTTGCCCGCCATGGTGCCGAAAGCGGGATGCGCGGCGCCGCCCGCTTGTGGCCGGACTGAGCGTCACCACCTCTGCGACGGCGACCGCAACCAACGGTCACGGAGTGGCACGGGACTTGCGCATTCTCCGGTCGAACCGAACGGGGGTACGCCCATGATGCGGAAAAAAGTGGGGACGCGGGCTGCGGGCAACAGCGTCCATTTGCATTTTGCAAACCGGAACGCGACGCGGGCCGGAAAACCGGCAGCGCGTTTGCATTCTGCAAATAACCCTGATGCAAGTCAGGGCACCGGACGCCATCTGGAGCATGCCTGCGCCAGCCTGCAGAACGCGGCCGTCGAACTGGAGACGGTGCTGGCGAGACTGCCCGGCGACGAGCAGGCCGATCTGCATGAGGCGATCGGGTCGATCATGGAGACGCTGCAGTTGATCGCATCGACCCATGCCCGGCTGGAGCCGCCGATCGCTGCCGACTGACCCGCCGGTAAGCCGGCTGACGACCTGAAAGACGACATGAAAAAGGGCGGCCACACGGGCCGCCCTTTTCGTTCTTCCGACGGCAGTGGCCTGCTCAGTCGGTGATGGTCTGCCAGAAGAAGAAAGCGACGGCGAGGACCATGATGGCGATGTCCATGGGAACGACTCCTGTGGATGACGGCGGATAGGCGTTTCACGTCGATCTATACGACAGTTCGCCGGCCGGTGGCAGTGCTTCCGTTCCCCTGCGGCGGTTTTTCACCCCCCGGCCCAGCCTGACAGCCGATCCGCACAAAAAATTCCGCTGGACGGACAGCGTCCATGGTCCGGACAGCGCCCGAATCCGGAGCGCATCCACAGCCGCCAACCCCAACGGCCAGCTGCGGATGGCCGCCGCCAATCAGCGCAACTCTTTGTAAGCAAAGAATTTTCTTGCCCAGCCGAACCGCCGGCACCGATGGCCGACCACGCCCAAGCGGCGGCCCGTCCCCCTTAAACTGCGGATTCCAGATGGAAAACCGCAGCGCTATGACTTTTTTCAGGGGTTGCCTTCCCCGGGGGCTTTCTGGCAAGAAAAAGGCCGCTGAAGTCAGCGGCCTTGAGTTTAGGGAGGAAACGCCCAAGAAGGGCGAAGCAGCAATCGCTTGCTGCACTGCAACAGTATCAGAACCCGGGGGTCCTGCAACCCCCAAAGCCGGCCCCTGCGTGGGGCCGCAGCTTTTGGCGGGATCTGTTGCTGATCGGCCACATCGAGCCCGCTCCTAATTTCGGGCCTCCGGCCGTCTTCTCCTCCCGCCCGTTACTCACCTGCGGCGTGCCGGCTCCGGTCAGCCGCCGCATCCCGACAGGCAGCGGCGCGAGGAGCCAGCATTGACCCTCTTCCCCCCATCCGCTTTCACGGAATTCGACGCTTTCACCGCGGCACTGGACGGACGCACCCCCGCCCTGTTCCTCGACTATGACGGAACGCTGGCCGCCATCGCGCCACGCCCCGAATTGGCGGTGATGCCGGACGAGGCGCGCGCGGTGGTGCAGCGACTGTCGGCCCTCTGCCCGGTCGCCTTCGTCAGCGGGCGCGACCTGGATGACCTGACGGCGATGGTCGCGGTGGAGGGGCTGGTCTATGCCGGCAGCCACGGCTTCGACCTGCGCGGTCCGGACCTGCGCCAGCAGGTGGGGGTGGAGTATGTCCCCGACCTCGACACGGCCGAACGGCTTCTGCGTGACCGGCTCGGCGGCATCGCCGGCGCTCTGGTGGAGCGCAAGCGCTTCGCCATCGCCATCCACACCCGGCAGGTCGCCCCGCCCGACAAGCCGCAGGTCGGCGAAGCCGTCCGCACAGTGGCGGGAGCGCAACCGCGCCTGCGCATGACCGGCGGCAAGGAACTGTTCGAGCTTCGCCCCAACCTACCCTGGGACAAGGGCCGCGCGGTGGTCACCCTGCTGGAGACGCTGGGGCTGGAGGGAAACGGCACCCTGCCGATCTATCTCGGCGACGACGAGACGGACGAGGACGCCTTCCGCGCCCTGGCCGGCCGGGGAGTCGGTATCCGGGTGATGGAAAGCCCGGCCGAGACTGCCGCGACCTGGAGCCTGCACGATCCGGCGGAGGCCACGGCGTTCCTGGGGCGGCTGGCGGACTGGCTCGCGGAGGAGTGAGGTCGCTTCGGCCGCTGCCCCCTCCCCAACCCTCCCCCTCTTCGAGGGAGAGGGTGCCTTATGCGAAGCGGCGGCAGTCCCCTCTCCCACCGAAGGTGGGGGAGGGTTAGGGAGGGGGCATTCGCCAGCCGACGCCTTCCGCATTCACCAACCCTAAACCGTCAGCCCGCTATCCTGACCGTTCAACCAGCCGGACAGCGCGTCATGGACATCGGATCGGCCACATCTGCCACGCCCTACCGGCCACAGGCCAGCGCGCTCGACGGATTGCAGGACGCGCAGGCGCGGACCGATGCGGCGTCGGAGCAGATCGCGGCGGGCAACCTGGACCCGGCGGTGGTGCTGGACCTGACCTCCGCCCAAGTGGATTTCGCCGCGAACGCCAAGGTGCTCCAGGCGACGCAGGAGAACAGCCGCCGCCTGCTCGACATGCTGGCCTGAGACGATAAACCCGGATCAGCGCGGCTTGTTCGGGCCGTAAATCTTGGGTTGGCTGAAGTTCAGGTGGTCGAGAAGCCCCTGGGTGGCGCAGCCGTCGACCGGCAGTTTCGCCGCGCGCTGGTAGGAGCGGATCGCCGTGCGGGTGCGTGATCCCATCTTGCCGTCGACCGTTCCGGCGTTGAAGCCGTGCTCGTTCAACGCCTCCTGCGCGCCGGAGATGAAGGCTTGGCGCATCTCGTCCGGCAGATTGTCGGTCTCGCAGGCGGCAAAGGCCGGGGTCGCCAGCAGCATGGCGCCGCACAGGGCCGGAAGAAGAAGTCTGTTCATGGATCGGTTGCTCCAGATCGTTGGGGCCGCAGCCTGTTGAAACAGCCGAGCCCAGCCTTGCACTCCAGAATGCTGGGAATCAAAAAGGGCGGCCGCAAGCGACCGCCCTTTTTTTCGTTCCGACCCGTCAGCCCCCGGCGGCGTGCGCGTCGTCGCTCTGCCCCTTGATCCGGGAGGCGAGCGCCGCCTCCAGGAAGGGATCGAGCGCACCGTCCAGCACCGCCTGGCTCTGCGAGGTCTCCACCTCCGTCCGCAGATCCTTCACCATCTGGTAGGGGTGCAGGACATAGGAACGGATCTGGTGGCCCCAGCCGATGTCGGTCTTGGTGGCTTCCAGCGCGGCGGCGGCATCCTCGCGGATCTTCAGCTCGCGCTCGTACAGGCGGGCACGCAGCATGTCCCACGCCTTGGCGCGGTTCTTGTGCTGCGACCGTTCCTGCTGGCAGCTCACCACGATGTTCGTCGGGATGTGCGTGATGCGCACCGCCGAGTCGGTCTTGTTGATGTGCTGGCCGCCGGCGCCCGACGCACGGTAGGTGTCGATGCGGCAGTCCTTCTCGTTGATCTCAATGTCGATCTTGTCGTCGATCACCGGGGAAATCGAGACGGCGGCGAAGCTGGTCTGGCGCCGCGCCTGGCTGTCGAACGGGCTGATGCGCACCAGACGGTGCACGCCGGCCTCCGTCTTCAGCCAGCCATAGGCGTTGTGGCCCTTGATCTGCACGGTGGCCGACTTGATGCCGGCCTCTTCACCCGGCGTCTCGTCCAGCCATTCGGTCTTGTAGCCGTGCTGCTCCGCCCAGCGGGTGTACATGCGCATCAGCATCAGCGCCCAGTCTTGGGCCTCCGTGCCGCCGGCGCCGGCATTCACCTCGACGAAGCAGTCGTTGGCATCCGCCTCGCCCGACAGCAGGCTTTCGATCTGCAGCTTGTTGGCGCGGTCGCGCAGGCCGTAGAGCTGGGCCTCGGCATCGGCGACGACGGTGGCGTCCCCTTCCGCCTCGCCCATCTCGATCAGTTCCAGGCTGTCGGACAGGTCGCGCTCCAGCGCCCGATACCCGGCGACGGAGGTGTCGAGCTGGGTGCGCTCGCGCATGATGGTCTGGGCCCGCGTCGGGTCGTCCCAAAGCTTGGGATCCTCCGCGAGGTTGTTCAGTTCGTCGAGACGCCGCAGTGCATTGTCCCAGTCAAAGATGCCTCCTCAGCAGCGCCAGCGATTCTCTGATCTCGCCGGCGGCCGCTTCGATCTCGGCCCGCATGGCGGTGCCTCCTCGTCAGCCAGAGTTGAAGGGTTTGTCGGCTGCATATGTAGCCGCTCGTTCCCCGCCTTGCACCCTCTTAATGACCGCGGGCAGGCCAACCGGAAGCCCGCAATGGGAGGGCTTGCCACTTTCGTGTATGGCCCAGCCCCTGCTTGGAGGTCCTAACCGTTTGGGATCATCGGTCCGGCTCATTTCAGAGTACGTCCCAAATCCGGCCGCACAACCCTACCGCGGAGGCCGGGAATTCCCGAAATCGAGGTTATGGTCGGCGTCGTTCCGCGCCTTTTTTGCGCGTTTCCGCGCATGGCCATTCCTGCGCGGATGCAAGGACGCGCGACCACCTCTGCCGGGGGCACGATGAGCTTCACCAGCCTGAATTTCCTGCTGTTCATCACCGTGTTCAGCGCCGGCTTCATGGCGCTGGCCCGCACCCGCGCCTTCACCCCCTTCCTGCTGGTGGCGAGCTACATCTTCTACGGCTATTGGGACTACCGGTTCTGCGGCCTGCTGGCGCTCAGCACCTTCATCGACTTCTATTGCGGGTTGAAGATCGCCGATGCGCCCGACCGCAGCACCAAGAAGATGTATCTGTTCATCAGCCTGGGGGCCAACCTGGGCATGCTGTTCTTCTTCAAATACTACAACTTCTTCGCCGACAGCGCCGAGGTGGCACTTGCCTCGCTGGGGATCGAGATCGGGCGGCGGACGCTCGACATCCTGCTGCCGGTCGGCATCTCCTTCTACACCTTCCAGAATCTCAGCTACGGCATCGACCTCTACACCGGCGAGCTGAAGCAGCCGGAACGCTCGCTGGTGCGCTATGCCAGCTTCGTCGCCTTCTTCCCGCAGCTGGTGGCCGGCCCCATCGTGCGGGCACGCGACCTGCTGCCGCAAATCCAACAGCGCCCGCGCGACATCCCGTTCGAGGAGCGCTTCGCCGGGCTGGAAAAGGTGATCTGGGGCTATTTCCTGAAGATCGGGCTGGCCGACAACGCCGCGGTGGTGGTCGACGCCCGCTTCCACCAGCCGGAGTTCTTCAACGCGCTCCAGCATGTCATCGGGTTGATCTGCTTCTCGCTGCAGATCTACGGCGACTTCGCCGGCTATTCGCTGATCGCCATCGGGCTGGCGCAGATCTTCGGCTACACCATGTGCCAGAACTTCGCCCGGCCCTATTTCGCCACCGGCATGCGCGATTTCTGGCGGCGCTGGCACATCTCGCTGTCCACCTGGTTCCGCGACTACGTCTATGTGCCGATGGGCGGCAGCCGCACGCGCTGGCTGCGCATCCGCAACGTCGTCATCACCATGCTGATCTCCGGCCTGTGGCATGGCGCCAACTGGACCTTCGTCCTGTGGGGGGCGCTGCATGGCGGGTTGATGTTGGTGGAGGACGGCGCCCGCCGGCTAGCCGTGCTCAGCCCGGTGCGGCTCAGCGGTCCGGTGCTGGCCGCCGGGCGGCTGGTGATGATCGGGCTGGTCTTCGCCGTGGTGACGCTGACCTGGCTGCCCTTCCGCGCCGACAACCTGCACACGGTCTGGACCATCCTGGGCATCATCGCCGACGGCGATTTCGGGCTTCAGCAGGGCAACCAGCAGGCCAGCTCGCTTCTGCGCGTCGCCGTCACCGGCCTGATCGTGCTGATGGTCGACGCGATGATCGAGCGCGGGGCCGGCCGCCGCTACGCCGGGATGAATGTGGTGGCGCGGTCGATGGCCTGCTCCGCCCTGATCCTGGTGATGCTGCTGTTCGGCAGCTTCGCCAACCACGCCTTCATCTACTTCCAGTTCTGATCGGACGGAGCCCCCTCCCATGTATCGCCTTCTGGCTTGCATCGTACTGATCCTCGCCACCGTCACGGCGATGGACCGGGTCCTGGCGTCGGCGCTGGGCGGCCTGCTGCTGCGCTCCAGCGACCGTTTCATGGCGATCTACCGCCCGTTCGAACCGGAAGCCGAAAGGCCGGGCATCAAGCCGCCCGCCAAGCCGCCTGCCGACGAGGGACAGCAGCCGAGTCCCCTGCTGGTGAAGGCCGCCCTGAAAGCCGAGCCGCGCCCGGTTCGCGGGCCGGCCGACGTGCTGGTGCTCGGCAACTCGCGGGCGGACAACCATTTCCCCGTCTCCGCCCTGCAGGACATGACCTGTGGCCGGGCGCTGAATTTGGGAATGGGCGGGGCGCCGACCGTGCTGTCGGCCCTGCTGTGGGAGGATTACGTCGAACGCCACGGCGCGCCGCGCCTGCTGGTGCTGGAGCCGACAGGCGTGGTCGACAACCCGCACGACCTCGCCGACCTGCCGCTGCTGGCCTACTACTCGCCGCGCATCGACGCCTTCGTCCGGCAGGAGAACGAGGAGCTGTGGATGGCCAACCACGCCTTCCACCTGATGACCTTCAACAACAACCAGACCATGCGGCTGATCGCCGGTCTGGTGAAGCCCGCCGCCGACCGCACCCTGGTGGGCGCGATACCCGAACCGATGAAAATCCAACTCGCCGCCGCGCCGGAGGAGGTGATGACCGCCGCCGACGTCAACTGGCAGGCGCTGGACCACATCATCCGCAGCGCCCAGGCGCACGGCACCCGGGTGGCGGTGGTCATCACCCCCTATTTCCCGACCTATGCCGGCAAGCTGAGGAATTTCGACGCCTTCTTCGCCGAACTGAAAAGCCGCCTGCCCGCCGGCGTCACCGTGGTCGACGCCCGCCGAGCGGTGGACAAGGACGAGCTGTTCATGGACGCCCTGCACGTCAACGAGGACGGCGTACGCGCCATGTTCGCCGCACTGGAACCCGCCTTGCGCCCGCTCGGAACCTGCCCGGTGGACGCGCTGGCCTCGCTGTCGGCAGCGGGTTCGACGCACTGACCGCGACAGCATCGTTTCGTAGCGAATACAAAAAAGGGGCGTCCACAATGGGCGCCCCTCTTTCTTTGGCTCAATAAAGCCCGCCGGTTCCCAGCGTCGCCGCGGCCGGCGGGGCCGGCACGCCCGGCTGTTGCGAGCCGAAGCCGCCTGTGGCGTTCGGATCGCCCATCATAGCGCCGGAAGCCTGCGAGGAGCCGTCCAGAACCACCTGCGGCTGGTCGGGGTTGGGTTCGGTGCCCGGCAGGAAGGCTTCCCAGATGGCGCGGTTGTCGCCCGGCTGGGCCAACTGGCCGTTGGCCGGGTTGACGCGGACGAGGCGCAGGCCGGGTGGCACGCGGAACGGCGTCGCCGGCTTGTCCTTCAACGCCACCTGCATGACCTCCTTGAACACCGGCACCGCGGCAGACCCGCCGGTCTCGTGGCCGCCCAGCGATCGCGGCTGGTCGAAGCCGATGTAGGTGCCGACCACCAGATCGGGCGAGAAGCCCATGAACCAGGCGTCGTGGCTGTCGTTGGTGGTCCCGGTCTTGCCGGCCAGCGGCTTGCCCAGCGAGCGCAGCGCGGCCGCGGTGCCGCGCTGGACCACGCCTTCCAGGATCGAGACGATCTGGTAGGTCGTGCGCGGGTCGTTCACCTGCTCGCGGGTGTCGGGCACCGCCGGCACCGCCATTCCGTCCTTCCAGGCGACGTTGTTGCAGCCTTCGCAGGCGCGGTTGTCGTGGCGGAAGATGGTCTTGCCGTTCCGGTCCTGCACACGGTCGATGAAGGTCGGCACCACCCGCTTGCCGCCATTGTCCAGCATGGCGTAGGCGGTGGCGAGCCGCAGCACCGTCGTCTCGCCGGCACCCAGCGACATCGGCAGGTAGGGCTGCAGGTTGTCGACGATGCCGAACTTCTCGACCAGCGCCTTGACCTTGTCCATGCCGATCTGCTGGGCGAGGCGGACGGTCATGACGTTGCGCGACTTCTCGATGCCGACGCGCAGCGGGGTCGGGCCGTAGAATTCATGGCTGTAGTTCTCCGGCCGCCAGACCGGCTGCCCGCCACCCGGATCGAAGGAGAAGGGCGCGTCCATCACCAGCGACGACGGGGTGAAGCCCTGGTTCAGCGCCGTCAGATAGACGAAGGGCTTGAAGGACGAACCGGGCTGGCGCAGCGCCTGGGTGGCGCGGTTGAACACGCTCATGGCGGGGGAGAAGCCGCCGACCATCGCCAGCACACGGCCGGTGTGTGGATCGAGCGCGACGAGGCCGCCCTGCACCTGCGGGATCTGGCGCAGGGCGTAGCTGTTCGGCGGCAGTTCCTTGGGCGCGGACTTGTCGCCCTTCTTGGCCGGCTTCTCGTCTTCGTCCTTCGACGGGCCGCTCAGCGGCTCGACCAGCAGGACGTCGCCTAGCTTGGCGACGTCGGACGGCTTGCGGATCGCCGGGCCGGCGACGTCGCCATCCTTGGAGGCGCGGGCCCAGCGCAGTTCCGACAGCGGGATGCGGCCACGGGTGCCGTCTGCCAACCCGATGTCCAGCCCGTCCGACTGGTCGTCCTTCAGCACGACCGCCATCTTCCAGCCTTCCGACCCGGCGGGCGGCGGCATGGCGGCCAGCTTCTTCGGCCAGTTGTCGAAATTCTCCATCTTGGCCACCGGGCCACGCCAGCCATGGCGGCGGTCGTAGGCGATCAGTCCGTCGCGCAGCGCCTTGGTCGCGGTCGCCTGCAGCGTCGGGTCCATCGAGGCGCGGACCGACAGCCCGCCCTCATACAGCGCCTGCTCGCCGTAGAGCTTCACCAGTTCGCGCCGGACCTCCTCGGAGAAATACTCGGCGGTCACCACCTCCTGCTCGTCGCGCTTGCGGGTGACCAGCGGCCGGCCCTGGGCGGCCTTCGCCTCTTCCGGCGTGATGTAGCCGTCTTCCGCCATGCGACTGATCACCCAGTTGCGGCGGGCGACGGCGGCGTCATGCTGACGGTCCGGGTTGTAGTTGGAGGGCGCTTTGGGCAGAGCCGCCAGGAAGGCGACCTCCTCGATGCTCAACTCGTCCAGCGCCTTGTTGAAATAGTTCAGTGCCGCCGCCGCCACGCCGTAGGATCGGTTCCCCAGGAAGATCTCGTTGAGATACAGCTCCAGGATGCGATCCTTGCTGAAGGTCCGCTCGATGCGGATCGCCAGGATCGCCTCCTTGATCTTGCGGGCGAAGGAGACCTCGTTGGTCAGCAGCATGTTCTTTGCGACCTGCTGCGTGATCGTGCTGGCGCCGACCGGGCGGCGGTCGCGGCCGAAATTCTCGACGTTGGTCAGGATCGCACGCAGGATGCCGATCGGATCGACGCCCTGGTGGCCATAGAAATTCTTGTCCTCGGCCGCCATGAAGGCGTTCATGACCTGACGCGGCATGGCGTCGATCGGCACGAAGATGCGCCGTTCCGATGCGAATTCCGCCATCAGGCGCCCGTCGCCGGCATAGATGCGCGTGGTCACCGGCGGCTCGTAATTGGCCAGCTTGGTGTAATCGGGCAGGTCGTGGTCGTAATGCTCGAACAGGAAGACCAGCCCCCCGGCGCCGGCAAGAGCCAGCATCACGAAAGCCATCAGCAAAGACAGAAGAAGGCGCATGACCGATCCCGCAAGAGACGACGAACGGCGCGCCCGCGGTTCGGTTCCGATGGATCCGGATCGCAGGTGCGCCTGACAGGGCGGCGCATCCTACACCGCCGCGGTGCGAAGTGCCGCCCTCGTTCCCGTCATGTCAGGAAAATGTGACACGCAGAGGGCGCCCGCAAGAAGGCGCCGGCGCAAAGGGGGTATTCGGGCAGTCAGTATTCCGGCAGCCCGGCCGCGTTTCAGCTCCGTTGCGTGCCGTGCAGCCAGCGGAAATAGGCGTCGATGGTCCGGGCCAGCCCCTTGCCCAAGCGCTCGCGGTGGCCGGAGGAGGTCAGCAGCTTGATGTCCCGCTGGTTCGACAGGTATCCCATCTCGATCAGCGCCGACGGCACGTCGGGCGCGGTCAGCACGGCGAAGCCGGCCTGCCGGTGCGGCCGGTTGGGGATCAGCGGCACGTCGCGTCCGAGATTCTGCAGCGCCAGCGTGGCGAACCGCTTCGAATGGTTCATGGCGTCACGCTGGGCCAGATCGATCAGGATGTTGGCGACCAGCTTGTTCTCGCCCGACAGGTCGAGCCCGACCAGGGCGTCGGCCCGGTTCTCCTTGGCCGCCAGCATCTCCGCCTCGCGGTCGGACGCCTTGTCGGACAGGGTGTAGATCGACATGCCGCGCACGTCGCCGCTGCTGATGCTGTCGGCATGCAGCGAGATGAACAGGTCGGCGCCGGCCTCGCGCCCGATGGAGACGCGGTCGCGCAGGCGGATGAACACGTCGCTGTCGCGGGTCAGCTTCACCCGGTAGCGGCCGGTCGCCTCCAGCTGGCGCTTCACCTCCTTGGCGGTGGCGAGCGTGATGTCCTTCTCATAGATGCCGCCGACGCCGATGGCGCCGGGGTCCTGGCCGCCATGGCCGGGGTCGAGCACGATCAGCGGCTTTTCCGCCACCGTCGGCGGCTTGTTGTCCGGCAGCGGCGGGGCAACGGGCAGCGCGGCCGGGATCAGCTGGGCCGGCGGGATCGGCGGCAGCGGCGCGAAGGGCGGCGGGGCGGTGACGGCGGACGGGATGGTCGACTCGGGAGCGGCCGGCTGCGGGGCCGGAATCGCCATTGCCGACGCGACGATCGAACTCATCGTCAGCGGGCTTTTGGTCCCGAACTCTCCGACGGCGTCGTTCCCCGCCGTGGCGGCGGCAAGCTGCCGGAACTCCGCCGGGGTGGTCTTCTCCAGATCGAGCACGAGGCGCGGCTGGTGGCCATCCCGCGCCGGAATCATGTAGCCCTCGCGCAGCCGGGCCGGGCCGACCGTCTCGAAGGTCAGGCGCGTGCCGCGCGGGCCGCCCGCCGCATGGCGGTAGCGCGCGACCACCCCCTTGCCCTCCACCGGCAGCGCGCCGCCGGGCCAGATCAGGTCGGGCAGATCGATGATGACGCGGTAGGGATCGGCGGCCATCGACACGGTGAAGGACACCGTGTCGCTCAGCTCCAGCACGAAGCGGGTCTTGTCCGGATGGATGCCCAGCCTGGCATCGACCACCGCCGTGCGCGGCGGCGCCGACGGCAGGGCCGCGGTGGTCTGTGCCCGCGCAATGGCGACCGTCCCGAAGCCGATCAGCACCAGCGCCAGCAGAACCGGCAGAACCGCACCGAGAACGCGCATCGCCAGCCGATGGCGCGAAGCGGTGGCTGGAGCGGCGGCTGTGGTCGGGCTGGGCGGCCGTGGCATCGAGACTCCTCGGCGGCTGAAGGGGCACAAAACAAGGCAACGGACGCTCAGCTATAGCCTAGCCAATTCAACGCTCTCAACGCGGATCGTCAGAGCTTGAGTCAATTCCGGACGGGGGTGCCGTTCCTGCAACAGTGAGCGTGAGCGCGGCGGCGGCCATGTCGGGACGGGCTGCCATGGTGGAAGCACGCCCCTCCGCTTCCCCGCGACGAACTTGTTCGCCGAATCGGCGCATTTCCGCGTTGTGCAAGAGGGATCGCTTGTCTATGGTATCTTTGCGACAGACCGCAATTCGCCAGATTCGGGTCGGACTCCCAAGGTGAGCGCCGATTCGCTGATGCCGGGACCAACCTCCCAGGATCAGCCGATCGCCGGTCACGGGGCCGACCAAGGGGCTGCGGCGTCGCCCCCGACACCGCCTGTCCGGCCATCCGCGCCGGAGGGACGTCGCGGGGTGGCGCGTTCGGATTGGCGGTGAGAGGACGAAACCTCGAAGCTGGCTGTGGCCGCAAGGCGGCAGCCCGGCGCGTGTCGACCGGGCCGTCCTGGCTGCTCTCGTCAGCGCCGTTCGACGGTTCCGGTCCGTCGTGCCGTATGCTTCGCCCACAACAGACGCTGCGTCCAGGCGGCCCGACCGGTCGCGCGGGTTCCCTGGGTCGCGCCGTTGAGGACCGTATATGGCCAAGCGCATGCTGGTGGACGCCACGCACCCGGAAGAAACCCGGGTTGCCGTGGTCAATGGGAACCGGCTGGAAGAACTCGATTTCGAGATCGCCAGCCGCAAGCAGCTGAAGGGCAACATCTACCTGGCGAAGGTGACGCGGGTCGAGCCTTCGCTTCAGGCGGCCTTCGTGGAATATGGCGGGAACCGCCACGGCTTCCTCGCCTTCTCCGAAATCCATCCCGACTATTACCGCATTCCCATCGCCGACCGCGAGGCCCTGCTGGCCGAGGAGCGCCGGCTGGAAGAGCAGGCGGAAGCCCGGGCCGAGGCCGCCGCCGACGGCGCCGTGATGGGCGAGCCGATCCGCCCCGAGCAGATCGTCGAGGAATGGTCGCCGATGCCCTCCCCCATCGCGCCCGAGGCGTCGGATGAGGAAGACGGCGACGACAACGGCGAAGACACCGAGTCCGGTGACGAGCAGGCCGCCCAGACCGAGGGCGCCGCGCAGTCCGCCGACAGCCCCGACATGGTCGGCGGCGACGAGGATGAAGAGGCCGAGACCCAGCGCCGCCGTTCGCGCCCGCTGCGTTCCTACAAGATCCAGGAAGTGGTGAAGCGCCGGCAGGTCATGCTGGTGCAGGTGACGAAGGAGGAGCGCGGCAACAAGGGTGCGGCGCTGACCACCTACCTGTCGCTGCCCGGCCGCTACTGCGTCCTGATGCCCAACACCGGCCGCGGCGGCGGGATTTCCCGCAAGATCACCAACCCGGCCGACCGCAAGCGCCTGAAGGAAATCCTGTCGGACCTCGACATTCCCGATGGCATGGCGGTCATCCTGCGCACCGCCGGGCTGGAGCGTTCCAAGCCCGAGATCAAGCGCGACCTGGAATATCTCCTGCGCCTGTGGGACGACATCCGCGAACAGACGCTGAAGTCGTCGGCGCCCTGCCTCATCTATGAAGAGGCGAACCTGATCAAGCGGTCGATCCGCGATCTCTACGCCAACGACATCGACGAGATCTGGGTCGAGGGCGAGGCCGGCTTCCGCACGGCGCGCGAATTCATGGACATGCTGATGCCGGGCCACTCCCAGCGCGTCCAGCTGTACCGCGACAGCCAGATCCCGCTGTTCCACCGCTATCAGGTGGAAACGCAGATCGATGCCATCCACAGCCCGGTGGTGCAGCTGCGCTCCGGCGGCTACATCGTCATCAACCCGACCGAGGCGCTGGTCTCCATCGACGTCAACTCCGGCAAGTCGACCCGCGAGCGCAACATCGAGGAAACCGCCTACAAGACCAACCTGGAGGCCGCCGACGAGGTGGCGCGCCAGCTGCGTCTGCGCGATCTGGCCGGCCTGATCGTCATCGACTTCATCGACATGGAGGAGCCGCGGAACAACGCCGCCGTCGAGCGCCGCATGAAGGAGGCGATGAAGAACGACCGGGCACGCATCCAGCTCGGCCGCATCTCCGCCTTCGGCCTGCTGGAGCTGTCGCGCCAGCGTCTGCGTCCGTCGCTGCTGGAGACCAACTTCGAGCGCTGCCCGCACTGCTCGGGCACCGGCGTCGTCCGTTCGGTCGAATCCGCCTCGCTGCACGTCCTGCGCGCCATCGAGGAAGAGGGCATCCGCAAGCGGTCGGCGGAGATCACCATCTACGTGCCGACCTCCATCGCGCTCTACATCCTCAACCAGAAGCGCGGTGAACTGGCCAAGATCGAAGAGCGCCATGCCTTCAGTGTCATGGTCCAGGCCGACGATGCCCTGATCGCCCCGGACCACCGTCTGGAGCGCAACAAGGCCCGCCTGCCCGACGAGGAAGGCCCGCTGGTCAGCGCCGACCGCGTGATGGCCGAGACCGACCGCGCGCTCGCCGCCGAGCCGGTCCAGCCGGTGGAGGAGCCGGAAGCCGAGGTCGAAGCCGCCCAGGTCGAGGAGACCGCCGAGCGTGCCGAGACCAACGGCGATGGCAATGGCGAGGACCGCCGTCGTCGCCGTCGTCGTCGTCGCGGCCGTGGCCGTGACCGCGAGGAAGGCCGGGCCGAGGGCGACACCGCCGAGGGCGAGGGCGAGACGGAGGAAGCCGGTCAGGAGACCGAGGAGACCGTTCTGCCGATTGCCGCCGAGGCGATCCCCGGTGCCGCCATCTCCGAACCCGATGCCGACTCGGCTGAAGCCGAAGGCGAAGGCGACGACGAGGATGAGGACGGTGAGGACGAAACCGGCGCCGACGCCGGCGAGCGCAACGGCGAAGGCCGCAAGAAGCGCCGCCGCGGCAAGCGCGGTGGCCGTCGCCGGTCGCGCCGCGAGGGTGCGGAAGGCCTGGAGGGCGGCGAGGAGGCCGCTTCCGAGCAACCCGCCGCTCCGGTTCAGGCCATCCCGGCTCCGACCGAGGCGAGCGACCTCGACTGGATCCTGGCCGGCGATACGACCCCGGCGGTCGAGCAAGCTCCTGTTCCGGTGACCGCCACCGAGCCGCCGGTGACCGCTCCGGCTCCGACCGAAGCCGCCGCGGCAAAGGCTCCGGCCAAGAAGGCGTCGCGCAAGCGGAAGGCCGCTGCCGAGGCTCCGGCCGAGGCTGCCCCCGTGGCTGCCCCCATGGCCGCTCCGGCAGTTGCCGAAGCCCCGGCCAAGGGCCGCAAGCGCAAGGCCGCCGCTGCGGTCGAAGCGCCGGTGGAAGCCGCTGCCGAAGCCGCGCCGGCCAAGAAGGCCACGCGCAAGCGCAAGGCTGCCGCCGAAGCCCCGGTGGAGGCCGCTCCCGTGGCCGCTCCGGCCGCTGCCGAAGCCCCGGCCAAGGGCCGCAAGCGCAAGGCCGCTGCCGCCGCCGAAGCCCCGGCGGAGGTCGCGACCGACAAGGCTCCGGCCAAGAAGGCGTCGCGCAAGCGCAAGGCCGCTGCCGAGGCTCCGGCCGAGGCCGCGCCGGTCGCCGCCGCGCCGGCTCCGGTGCCTCAGCCCGCTCCGGCCGCCGAACCCGCCAACGAGCCGGCTCCCGCCGGTGACGAGGACGAGGCGAATGCCAAGCCGCGCCGCGGCTGGTGGAAGCGGTAAGCCCAACGGCCCAACCGGGACCTCTGGAACGGGAAAAGGCGCCGCAAGGCGCCTTTTCCTTTTCCCGGACGTTATCACCCCTGCCACAGGACAGGTCGGACCATGAGCAAGGCCTTCACCCGCGAGAACGACACGCCTGACGACGACGATCTCGACGATCCGGCACCGCTGCCGCAAGGCTTCAAGAACTACATGACTCCGCCGGGCTTCCAGCGCATGCAGGAGGAGTTGCGCCACCTGCTGCGGGTGGAGCGGCCGAAGGTGGTGGAGGTGGTGTCCTGGGCCGCCGGCAACGGCGACCGGTCTGAGAATGGCGATTATCTCTATGGCAAGAAGCGCCTGCGCGAGATCGACCGCCGCATCCGCTTCCTGAACAAGCGGCTGGAATCGGCGGTGGTGGTCAATCCGCAGGACCAGAAGAACCGCGAACAGGTCTTCTTCGGCGCCACCGTCACCTATGCCCGCGAGGATGGGTCGGAGAACACCATCACCATCGTCGGCGCCGACGAAGTCGACCCCGACCGCGGCCATGTCAGCTGGATCTCCCCCATCGCCCGCGCCCTGCTGAAAGCGCGGGTGGGTGATCTGGTCGACGTCCGTACGCCAGCGGGGATGGAACAGGTGGAGGTGTTGGGGATCAAGTACGCGGGGTGAGGAGTAGCTATGACGGATGCCCCCTCCCCATCCCTCCCCCGCTATCGCAGGAGAGGGGGTAGGACGCTTGCCAGTGTTGCCGATCCGCCGAAGCGGCGGAGTTCCCTCTCCCGCCAAAGGCGGGGGAGGGTTAGGGAGGGGGCATCAACGCCGAACCCTCACTCCGCCGCCGGCTGGTAGATTTCCCCGCCCGACTCGCGGAACTTCTGCGACATCTCGGCCATGCCGGACTCCGCGGCGTCGCGGATTTCCTGCGTGATCTTCATCGAACAGAATTTCGGCCCGCACATCGAACAGAAATGCGCGGTCTTGGCCCCCTCCGCCGGCAGGGTCTCGTCGTGGTAGGCCATCGCCGTGTCGGGGTCGAGCGACAGGGCGAACTGGTCGCGCCAGCGGAAGGAGAAGCGGGCGCGCGACATGGCGTCGTCGCGCAGCCGCGCCGCCGGGTGGCCCTTGGCGAGGTCGGCGGCATGGGCGGCGATTTTGTAGGCGATGACGCCGGCCTTCACGTCGTCGCGGTCCGGCAGGCCCAGATGCTCCTTCGGCGTGACGTAGCAGAGCATCGCCGTGCCGAACCAGCCGATCATCGCCGCACCGATGGCGCTGGTGATGTGGTCATAGCCCGGCGCGATGTCGGTCACCAACGGCCCGAGCGTGTAGAAGGGGGCCTCGCCGCACAGCGCCAACTGCTTCTCGACATTGTGCTTGATCTTGTGCATCGGCACATGGCCCGGCCCCTCGATCATCACCTGCACGTCGCGCGCCCAGGCGATCTTGGTCAGCTCGCCCAGCGTCTCCAGTTCGGCGAACTGCGCGGCGTCGTTGGCGTCGGCCTGGCTGCCCGGCCGCAGACCGTCGCCCATCGACAGCGCCACGTCATAGGCGCGGCAGATTTCGACAATGTCGGCGAAATGGTCGTAGAGGAAATTCTCGCGGTGATGCGCCAGACACCATTTGGCAATGATTGAGCCGCCGCGCGAGACGATGCCGGTCACCCGCTTGGCGGTCAGCGGGATATGGGCCAGCCGCAGTCCGGCGTGGATGGTGAAGTAATCGACGCCCTGCTCCGCCTGTTCGATCAGCGTGTCGCGGAACAGCTCCCAGGTCAGATCCTCGGCCTTGCCATTCACCTTCTCCAGCGCCTGATAGATCGGCACGGTGCCGATGGGAACCGGGGAGTTGCGCAGGATCCACTCGCGGGTCTGGTGGATGTCGGCACCGGTGGACAGGTCCATCACGGTGTCGGCGCCCCAGCGGATCGACCAGACCATCTTCTCAACCTCCTCCTCGATCGAGGAGGTCACGGCGGAATTGCCGATGTTGGCGTTGATCTTGGTCAGGAAATTGCGGCCGATGATCATCGGTTCCGACTCGGGGTGGTTGACGTTGGACGGGATGATCGCCCGCCCACGCGCCACCTCGTCACGCACGAATTCCGGGGTGATGAAGTCGGGGATCTCGGCACCGAAATCCTCGCCGTCGCGCGCGGCCTCCAGCGCGGCGGCGCGGCCGAGGTTCTCGCGGACGGCGATGTATTCCATCTCCGCAGTGACGATGCCGGCGCGGGCGTAGGCCATCTGGGTCACGGCCCCGCCGCCCTTGGCCCGCAGCACGCCGCTGTCGGTGGTCTCGACATCGCCACGCGCCAGGATCCAGTCGCGGCGGTGCTTGGCCAGCCCGGCCCGCACGTCGATGGCGACCGACTCGTCGGTGTAGGGGCCGGAAGCGTCATAGACGGTCAGCGGCGGCTCGCCGCCCGACAGCGCGATCTCGCGCAGGGCGACGCGCAGGTCGGGAAAGCGCGTGCCGGGCACATGGATTTTCCGCGACGACGGCAGCGGGCCGGTCGAGATGCGGATGGCGTTCTCGTTGAAGTCCTTGGGCATTGGGTTTCTCCGTCGGAGTTGGGCGGACAAACCCGGGACTGCGGACGGAGGTGCGGTATCTTCGTGCAGGCCGTTCCCCGGCATAGCGGAGCCGATACGGCCGGACGGGGGCGTGGTCGGCCCGTCACGAGGTCCCTCCCTTCGCCGGTATGACCCGGATCAGGTTCGAAGGGTCACCACGCTGCCGGCGACGCTTGGCGCCGTCTGGCCGTTGGTATCTCAGCCCCCTGTCGGGACCCCCCTGGAATGCGCCCATCCTGCCGACGACGGACGCGCCTGTCAAAAGGAAAGCGCTGCGGACGATCCGCCTGCCATATTGTGGAAACGCGCTACATCCAGCGTTTCGACCGCACATAGACCATCGGCAGCAACGCCGACAACAGCATCAGCCCCAGGGCGCTGGCATAGCCGAAGGGCGAGCCGCTGCCGGGCATGTCGGTGAAGTTCATGCCGCCGATGCTGGCGACCAGGGTCGGCGGATAAAGCAGAACGGTCAGCACCGACACGATCTTGACGATCTCGTTCTGCTCGACATTGATCTGTCCCAACGCCGTATCCAGCGCCAGCGCGACCTTGCCGGCCAGGAAACGGGCATACTGGTCGAGCCCGCGCAGGTCCTGCAGCGCGGTCTTGGCCCAGCGCCGCGTCGCCTTGCCGGAATTCCAGCCGTCGCCGCGCGCCAGGAAGTCGGTCATACGGGTAAGGCTGGCCAGACTGACCCGCGCCTTGCCGATCAGATGGCCGGCATGGCCGATGCGCTTCAGCGTCTGGGCATCATCGAGCGTCTCGCCACGGGACCGCAGCTTGCGCCCACGGAAATAGCGGCGGTTCAGCGCATCCAACTCCACCCCGGTCCGTCGCAACACGACGGAGGTGCGGTCGATCATCCCATCCACCAACGCCGCCAGCACCAATTCGCCACGGGCGGCCGAGATCTCGCCATGGGTGGCGCGGCGGCGGAAGGCAAGCAGCGCCTGCGGATCGATGTCGTGGATGGTCACCAGCCGCCGCCCGGCCAACACAAAGCTGACGGTGGCGATGCGCGGCTCGTCGGTATCGGCCCAGACCAGCGCGGTGACGGTCATGGTCAAGGCGCCGCCGGTCAAGCGCAGACGGCTCGACTCCTCGATCTCCGCCATCTGCTCGCGGGTGGGCAGGCCCGTTCCGATCAGCGCCTCCGCCCGTGCCAACTCTTCGGACGTCGGATTGATGAGGTCGAGCCACACGGCGGAATCGGGCAACGGCGCCGCCTCTTCCGCGGCAGCCTCCCTGACCCAGCGCAGCAGACCGCCGTCATTGACGAAGACATGCAGCAAGGCTGTGCTCCTTGCATGGTGCGCGCCGGCACGCGGCGTTACGTCAGCCGACCACCGCGTCGCGGCTTAACGGGTGGCGGCGCCCTCTCCCCGTCATCAAGGTCCAGTGCCGCGCCCTCGGCCTTCAGCGCCTGTTCCAGCTTGCGCCGGAAGGCGCCGCCATCCCGCTTGGCGTCGAGGAAATGGCCGACCGCCTCCTTCGCCGCGTCGCTGTCGTAGGGAACCTTGCCCAACGCCGCCAGCTTGGCGCGCTCCACCAGCTTCGGGTCCATCTTCTCGCGGATGGCCTTCATCTGGCGGAGCAAATCCTTGCGCAGGTCGGACATCAGTCCCCCATATTCCGGCGTCAGGCCTTGCCGATCAGGGTGCCGGCGCCGCCTTCGGTGAAGATCTCGAGCAGCAGCGCATGCGGCACGCGGCCATCCAGGATAACAGCGGCATCGACGCCCTGCTCCACCGCGCCGATGCAGGTCTCGATCTTCGGGATCATGCCGCCCGAGGCGGTACCGTCGGCGATGGCCTTGTGGGCATCCGCCAGCGACATCTTCTCGATCAGCTTCTTTTCCTTGTCGAGCACACCGGCGACGTCGGTCAGCAGGAAGAAGCGCGCCGCCTTCACCGCCGCCGCGACCGCACCGGCCGCCGTGTCGGCGTTGATGTTGTAGGTGTCGCCGTTCACGTCGAAGCCGACCGGCGCGATCACCGGGATGATGTCCGACTTGGCGAGAGCCTGCAGAATCTCCGGATTCACCTTGTAGGGCTCTCCGACGAAGCCCAGGTCCAGCACCCGCTCGATGTTGCTGTCGGGGTCGCGCTGCACGCGCTCCAGCCGGCGGGCGGTGATCAGGTTGCTGTCCTTGCCCGACAGGCCGACAGCGCGGCCGCCGGCGCTGTTGATGGCGGCGACGATCTGCTTGTTGATGGAGCCGGCCAGCACCATCTCGACCACCTCGACCGTCTCCTTGTCGGTGACGCGCAGGCCGTCGATGAAGCTGGACTTGATCTTCAGGCGCTCCAGCATCTGGCCGATCTGCGGCCCACCGCCGTGGACGACCACCGGGTTGATGCCGACCTGCTTCAGCAGCACGATATCGCGCGCGAACAGCTCCGCCAGACCGGCGTCGCCCATGGCGTGGCCGCCGTACTTGATGACGAAGGTGCTCCCGGCATAACGGCGCATGTAAGGCAGCGCTTCGGACAGGGTACGGGCCTTGGCGAGCCACTCGTCACGGGTGGGAGTCTGCACGGGAGGATGCCCTTTGTCGGGATGGAGTGTCGGGTCTCTTTAACGGAAAGGCCGGCCGGTTGCCTAGGGGGCAATTTAACGGTCACATACCCCCACGCCTGCCTCCCGCGGTCGCCGCCGCCGTACCGCCGGCCGGACGCCACAATCCGGCCAGCCGCGTCATCGGCTGCGTCAGCGCGGTGACCGCCACCGCCATCAGCACCATCGCCGAGAAACAGGGACCGGACAGCACGCCGGCTTCCAGCAGAACGGTCAGCACGATCACCTCCATCAGCCCCTTGCACGGCATCAGCGTGCCGAGCCTGAGCGCGTCCGGCCAGGACTCGCCGGTCCAGCGCGCGGGCAGAGTTGTGCCGGCCATCTTGCCGGCGAACGTGGCAAAGCTGGCGAGCGCGAACACCGTCCATTGCGCCGGGTCGTCCAGCGTCAAATTCACCTTCAGCCCGGTCAGCGTGAAGAAGAAGGGCAGCAGGATCAGCGTGGCGAAATGCTCCAGCCGGTCGAGGATGGCGGCGGCGTAGCGGCGCGGCATGGCGCTGCCTGCGATGAAGGCGCCCAGGATGTAATGCAGTCCGATCAATTCGGTCATCGCAGCCGAGGCCAGCAGCGCCACACAGGTCACCACCACCGCGGTGTCGCCCATCCGCCCATCCGGCGCCACCCGCTCCAGCAGTCGGTCCAGCAGCGGGCGCACGACCAGAACCGTCGCCCCGACATAGGCGAAGCCGAGCAGCCCGACTTTCGCGACAGCCCAAGGATCGCCGCCATCGGCCGTGGACCATGCCAGAACCGCGGTGATCAGCAGCCAAAGCAGCGCGTCATTCACCGCGGCATAGCCCAGCGCCAGACGCCCGACCCGGTCGCCGAGCAAATCCATCTCGCGCAGGATGGCGCCCAGTACCGGCAGGGCGGTGACGCCGACGCAGATGCCGAAGCCGGCGGCGAACAGGCCGGGGGTCGCATGCGGTCCGGTCATGCCGGGAAAGGCGCCGGCCAGCCACCAGCCCAAGGCGCCACCCAACAGGGTCGGCACCAGCATGCTGGACAGCGCCACGGTGGCGAAGGCCCCTCCCCGCCCGCGGAACTCGGCGGGATCGAGATGCAGGCCGGTGAGGAAGGCAAAGAAAACGACGGCCATCAGGGCCAGACCGGACAGCGGCGCCAGTGCCGTCGGCGCGAACAGAACGCCCCACAAATCCGGCACCAGCCGGCCGAGCAACGACGGCCCCAGCGCCACCCCGAACAGGATCTGGATGACCACCATCGGGGCGATGTGGCGCCCGCCGCCGAGCCGCCACAACAGAAACGGCCCGGCGATCAGCAGCAGGGCCTGCATCAGGAACAGCAGCGCGGGGGAAATGCCACCCACCGCCGCCGGCCCTTATTCGGCGGCCAGAGCGAGCGCTGCCAGGCTGGCGCGCAGCTCGGCGATGCCGGTGCCCTTCTCCGAACTGGTGACATGGATGTCGGGGAAGGCTGCCGGGTGCTTCTTCAGCCCCGCCTGGGTGTCGCGGCGGATCCTGTCCAGATCCGCGGCCTTCACCTTGTCCGCCTTGGTCAGCACGACGACGTAGGGCACCGCCGTGCGGTCCAGCATCTCCATGATCTCATGATCGTTGGGCTTCAGCCCATGACGCGAATCGATCAGCACCAGCGCCCGGCGCAAGGTGACGCGGCCACGCAGGAACCGGCGGACCATGTCGTTCCACGCCTCCACCTTCTCCTTCGATTCCTTGGCATAGCCGTAGCCGGGCATGTCCACCAGCTTCAGCCGGTCGCCGAGGTTGAAGAAGTTGAGCTGCTGCGTGCGGCCCGGCGTGTTGGAGGTGCGGGCCAGCGTCTTGCGCCCGGTCAGCGCGTTGACGAGGCTCGACTTGCCGACATTTGACCGTCCGGCGAAGGCGACCTCCGGCAGGTCGGCCTCCGGCAGCTGATTCAGCGCGTTGGCGCCCCAGACGAAGTCGCACTCCTTGGCGAACAGCAGCCGCCCGGCCTCCAGCGCGGCCTCGTCGAAGCCGGAAACGATGCTGGGGGTGTCGGGGGTCGGCGTGTCGGGGGTAGTCATGGCAAGCGCTCTCATTTTGATCGGCTAAAAACATACCGCCGGCAGAGGCCCGTCAAGGGTCTTTGCCGGCGGTACGTCTCAGACATTAGGCAGAGGGATCAATGCCTGACGGATCAGGCCTTCACGCCCATGCGCTTCATGATGGTCCACTGCTGCAGGACCGACAGCGTGTTGTTCCAGGCCCAGTAGATCACCAGACCGGCCGGGAAGCCGGCGAGCATGAAGGTGAAGACGATGGGCAGGAACTGGAACACCTTCTGCTGGACCGGGTCCGGCGGCGCCGGATTCATCTTCTGCTGGAACCACATGGTCACGCCCATGATCAGCGGCCACAGGCCGAGATGCAGCATGGTCGGCGGGCTCCACGGGATCAGGCCGAACAGCGTGAACAGGTTCGTCGGATCGGGCGAGGACAGGTCGTGGATCCAGCCGAAGAACGGCGCATGCCGCATTTCGATGGTCACGAACAGCACCTTGTAGAGCGAGAAGAACACCGGGATCTGGATCAGGATCGGCAGGCAGCCGGACACCGGGGAGACCTTCTCGCGCTTGTACAGCGCCATCAGCTCCTGGTTCATGCGCGCCTGATCGTCGCTGAACTTCTCGCGCAACTCCTGCATCTTGGGCTGCAGGGCCTTCATCTTGCTCATCGCCTGATAGGACTTGTTGGCGAGCGGGAAGAAGACGGCCTTGACGCAGACGGTCAGCACCAGGATGGCGATGCCGAAGTTGCCGATGACACGACCCAGGAAGTCCAGCGCGTAGAAGAACGGCTTGGTCAGGAAGTAGAACCAGCCGAAATCGATCGCGAGGTCGAAGTTCTTGATGTTCAGCTTCTCGGAGTAGCTGTCCAGCAGCTTCACCTGCTTGGCGCCGGCGAACAGGCGGCCGGTGTTCTCGACCGAGGCACCCGGCGCGACCGTGACCGGCGCACCCATGGTGTCGGTCTGGTAGCGGTCGGCGTTGGCGACCTGATTGTAGAGGAAGCGCGCGGTGACCTTCTCGTTCGGGTCGGGCACCAGCGACACCAGCCAATACTTGTCGGTAATGCCGATCCAACCGCCGGTCGTTTCCTTGGAGATGCTGCCGGCCTTGCGGACGTCGTCGTACTTCTCTTCGGTCAGCGAGCCGTTGAAGACACCGAGCGGGCCTTCATGCAGGATGTAATAGCCCGACGTGTGCGGCGTGCCGGTGCGCGACACCAGGCTGTAGGGCAGCAGCGTGACCGGGTTGGCGCCGGTGTTGCGGACCGACTGCGTCACCGTGAACATGAAGTCCGGGTCGACCGCGATCTTGCGCTCGAACACCAGCCCCTGGCCATTGTCCCAGGTCAGGGTCAGCGGCTTGTCCGGGGTCAGCGCGGTGCCGTCGGCGGTCCAGCGGGTGGTCGCGGTCGGGGTGGCGATGCCGGCGCCCTGCGGCACCCAGCCGAACTCGGCATAATAGGCGGCGGGCGTGCCGGCCGGGGCCAGCAGCACGATCTCCGGGCTCTTCGGGTCCGGCGTCTCGTGGTACTGCGCCAGCGTCAGGTCGTCGATGCGACCACCGACGAGGTTGACGGACCCGTGCAGGGCCGGCGTGTCGATCTTCACGCGGGTGCCGGCCGCCAGCTGCTCGGCGAGCAGCTCGGGGCGCTCCTTCGCGACCTCTGCCGTGCCAACGGAGGCCGTGCCCGGGGGCTGCTGGGCGGGCACGCCGGGGGCCGGCACCGGCACCGACTGCTCCGTCTGGGCGGCCTGCTGGGCGGCGAGTTGCTTCTGCTGCTCCACCCGCGGCTTTTCGTAGAAATACTGGAAGCCCAGAAGGATGGCGATCGACAGGGCAATCGCGATGATGAGGTTGCGTTGGTCGGTCATGGCGTCCCGGTTGCCGTGGGGCCTTTGGAAGAAGGGCGGCGTGTGCGCGGCCTTGTTACGGGTTTTCGCCGGGCTGGGCAACCGCCGCATGCCCTTTTTCCCGCAGACCACAGCGATGGGACGCCTGGGGCGCCCCCTGCGGAGCGGGATCGGGCACGGGATCCCATCCCGACCCGCCCCAGGGATGGCAACGCCCGAGCCGGCGCACGGTCAGCCATCCCCCCCGGATGGCTCCATGCTTTTCCAGCGATTCGATGGCGTAGCAGGAGCAGGTCGGCTGGAAACGGCAATGCCAGCCCACGAAGGGCGACAAGGTCCAGCGATAGAGATAAACGAGCGCGCGGAGCAGGTGCGCGAGCGGGCTGAGGCCGGCGATGCGAAACATGACGTCGCTGGCCTCCTACCCTTCCGCCTCGCGCCACAGGCCGAGGCGCTTCAACCCGGCGGCAAGGTCGCCGAGCAGGTCGGTCCACGGCCGCTCGGCCGTACCGCCGCGAGCGACCAGCACGAAGTCGTGGCCGGGCGCCGCATGAACGGTCAAAATCTGCCGCGCGGCCTCACGCAAACGGCGGCGGGCGCGATTGCGCACCACCGCGTTGCCGACCTTGCGGCTCGCCGTCAAACCGAAACGGATCGGCGGACCGCCGTTGGCGGGCCGCTGCTTGTCGTCGTGCCGGCGCACCTGGAGGATCAGGCCGGGAGCCACATGCTTGCGCCGTGTCCCGGCCACGGCCAGAAATTCCGGCCGCCGCATCAGGCGCCCGACCTCGTGGTCCGGCGCCGCCATCGCGGGGATCAGGCGCTCAGGACCTTGCGGCCGCGGGCGCGGCGACGGGCGATGACCTTGCGGCCGCCGACGGTCGACATGCGGTGGCGGAAGCCGTGGCGACGCTTACGCACGATTTTGGACGGCTGGAACGTGCGCTTCATGGCGCCTACTCCTTAAGCTTTGCTGATGGTGACGGGAAGAAGACGCCCAGCCGGATGGCCGGGCGCCGAACCTATGAACCTGAAACGAACCGGAAGGCGCCTTACTCGGCAGCCCGGCGGCCGTTGACCATGCCGCGGCCGGTGGTGCGCTCGGCGATGCGGGCGGCCTTGCCGCGCAGATCGCGCAGGTAGTACAGCTTGGCGCGGCGGACGGCGCCCTTGCGGACCAGCTCGATCGAGTCGATGCGCGGGGAGTACAGCGGGAACACGCGCTCCACGCCCTCGCCGTAGCTGATCTTGCGAACGGTGAAGGAGCTGTTCAGGCCGGCGTTCTTGCGGGCGATCACGACGCCCTCATAGGCCTGGACACGCTCGCGCGTGCCTTCGACGACCTTCACGTTCACGCGGACGGTATCGCCCGAGGAGAACTCCGGGATCGTCTTGCCACCGAGGGCCTTCTCGATCTGCTCCTGCTCAAGCTGCTGCAACAGGTTCATAGCACTACCCCTTTTCTATCGGCGCGCCTCGCGGCGGACCGTCACTCCGGTTTCGGGTCGCGCCGGCGAGCCTGCCGCCGACCCTTGTTCGTAACAGTTTCTGCCGGACGACTCGCCTGGTAGAGCGACCACAGGTCCGGCCGTCGGGCCTCCGTGATCTTCTCCGCCTCGGCTAGCCGCCAGGCCTTGACCTTTCCGTGGTGACCGGAGAGCAGAACCTCCGGCACCGCGCGTTCCACACCCTGCCCGTCGGTCCAGACCGCCGGCCGGGTGTAGTGGGGGTATTCGAGCAACCCCCGTTCGAAACTCTCTTCGCCCGCCGTCTCCACGTTGCCCATGACGCCGGGGAGCAAGCGCACCACGGCATCCATCAGGCTGAGCGCGGCGAGTTCCCCGCCGGACAGCACGAAATCCCCGAGGCTGACCTCTTCGAGGCCGTGCGCATCGAGGACCCGCTGGTCCACCCCTTCGTACCGGCCGCAGAGCAGCGTCACCACCGGGGTGGCGGCCAGCTCCTTGACCAGTTCCTGGTTCAGCACCCGTCCGCGAGGCGACAGATAGATCGCCCGGCCGCGTCCCGGTGCCCCCACAGGTCCCGCCGTCGCGGTCAAAGCCGCGTCCAGCACGTCGGGCCGCATGACCATGCCGGCCCCTCCGCCGAAGGGGGTGTCGTCGACGGAGCGGTGTTTATCGCGCGCGAACGAGCGAATGTCCACCGATTCCAGTGCCCAGACTCCATTTTCCAACGCCTTGCCGGCCAGCGAGTGGCCGAGCGGCCCCGGAAACATTTCCGGGAACAGCGTCAGAACCTTGGCCGTCCAGACCCGCGGTCCATCGGCGCCGTGATTCACGGCCCCTCCTCCCCGCGCTGGTCTCCGCCCTCTTCCCCCTCGCCCTCCTCCGCCTCGTCATCGGAACCCTCGCGGGCTTCGATCACGGCCGGAAGATCGACGACGACGCGACCGCCCCGGACATCGACCACCGGCACGCAGGCCTTGGAGAAGGGAAGCATCTCCAGCGGCCCGCCGGCGGTTCGGACTTCGAGCACGTCGCCGGCCCCGAAGTCATAAATCGCCTTTACCGTGCCGTAGACGGTTCCGTCGGCGAGTTCCGCACGCAGGCCGATCAGGTCGGCATGGTAGAACTCGTCCTCGTCCTCCGTCGCCGGCAGGGCGCCGCGGTCCACATAGAGCCGCACACCGGTCAGCGCCTGCGCCTGTTCGCGGCTGGTCACCCCGTCGACCTTGGCCAGGAAGTTGTCCTTGACCATGCCCTGGAGCGTCACCGTGAAGCGGCGGGCGCCGGCTTCGTCCGACAGCGGGCCATAGGTCATGATGTCGGCGGGTTCGGCGGTGAAGCTGCGCAGCTTCACCAGCCCCCGCACGCCGTGCGATCCCGCGAACTGGCCGACACAGATTTTGGCGGTCATCGTAGGAGCACCCGGCACGTCGTCACGACCTCAACCCTGCGGGCCAAGAGGCCCACCCTCAACCTCAGCCCCAAGGTCAGCCTTCTGCGGCAGCCGCGGCAGCGGCGGCCTCGGCCTTCAGACGCTCCTGCGCCTTGGCCTTCGGAGCCGACTTCTTCGGGGTCTCGCGGACGGCGGGCTTCTCGACCAGGCCGGCATTGGCCAGGAAGTGCACCACGCGGTCCGTCGGCTGGGCGCCGACCGACAGCCAATGCTTGGCGCGCTCGGCGTTCAGGATGATGCGCTGCTCGTGCTCGCGCGGCAGCATCGGGTTGTAGGTGCCGATCTTCTCGATGAAGCGGCCGTCACGCGGGCTGCGGGCGTCCGCGATGACGATCGAGTAGAACGGACGCTTCTTCGCACCACCGCGAGCCAGACGAATCTTCAGAGCCATTGGTCGAAACTTTCTCTTCTCAAGTCAAACAGGTATCAGGTGATTTCGTAAGGCGGTCAGGTCAGCCGAAAGGCCCCTTGCCGCCAAAGCCGCCGAGTCCCTTCGGCAGCAGGTTTCCGAGGCCGCCGCGCAGCATCCCCTTCTTTCCAAGCTTCTGCACCTGCTTCATCATTCCGCGCATGGTCTCGAACTGCTTCAGCAGCTTGTTGACCTCCTGCACCGAGGTGCCGGAACCGGCGGCGATGCGCTTGCGACGCGAAGCCTTGATGATGTCGGGGTTCTTGCGCTCCGCCTTGGTCATCGAGGAGATGATCGCCTCCTGGCGCTTGATCATCCCGTCGTCGACGTTGGCGTCCTTCAGCTGGTCCTTGATCTTGCCGATGCCCGGCAGCATCCCCATCAGGCCGGACATGCCGCCCATCTTGCGGAGCTGCTTCAGCTGCATCGCCATGTCGTCGAGGTCGAAGCCCTGGCCCTTCTCCATCTTGCGGGCGAGCTTTTCGGCTTCGTCCTTGTCGATGGTCTCGACGGCCTTCTCCACCAGCGACACCACGTCGCCCATGCCGAGGATACGGCCGGCGATGCGGTCGGGGTGGAAGGACTCCAGCGCGTCGATCTTTTCGCCGACGCCCAGCAGCTTGATCGGCTTGCCGGTGATCTGGCGCATCGACAGGGCGGCACCGCCACGGGCGTCGCCGTCGATGCGGGTCAGCACGATGCCGGTGATGCCGACCTTGTCGTTGAAGTTGGTGGCGACGGTGACGGCGTCCTGGCCGGTCATCGCGTCGGCGACCAGCAGCGTTTCCGCCGGCTTGGTCGCGTCGCGGACCGCCGCGACCTCCGCCATCAGCTCCTCGTCGATGGCGAGGCGGCCGGCGGTGTCGAGCATGACGACGTCGTAGCCTTCGAGACGGCCGGTCTCGATGGCGCGTTTGGCAATGGCGACCGGGTCCTGGCCCGGCACGATCGGCAGCGTCGCGACGCCGGTCTGCTCGCCGAGAACCTTCAGCTGTTCCTGCGCGGCCGGACGACGGACGTCCAGCGAGGCCATCAGGACCTTCTTGCGCTCCTTCGTCTTCAGACGGAGCGCGATCTTGGCGGTGCTGGTCGTCTTGCCCGAGCCCTGCAGGCCGACCATCAGGATCGGCACCGGGGCGGCGGCGTTCAGGTTGATGTCGGCGCCTTCGCCCAGCATCTCCACGAGGTTGTCGTGAACGATCTTGATGACCTGCTGGCCGGGGGTGACGGACTTCAGCACCTCCTGCCCGACGGCGCGTTCCTTCACCTGGGTGACGAACTGCTTGACGACGGGCAGCGCGACGTCGGCCTCCAGCATCGCCACGCGAACTTCGCGCAGTGCTGCGGAGACGTCCTCCTCGGTCAGCGCGCCACGGCGGCGCAGCTTGTCGAAGATGTCGCCCAGGCGTCCGGTCAGGCCTTCGAACATGCGTTACTCGTTCCCCAGTTCCGGGTCCAGCATCAGAGCCGCCACCCGCACAAGCACGAAAGCGCCAGTGCGCGAACCTCGCGGACTGGCGGAGATACCCGGCATGGGGCCGGGGTACCCGGTCTTTCGACTTGGCGGAAGACAGGTCGGCGGACCATAGAGAAGCCGGCACCACGAGTCAACCGTTGCAAGCGGCCCTCGGACTCCCGCCGAAGGTCGCCCTTGCGGGAGCGCGGTTATCGGTCGCAACCTTGTCACAGTCCGCAGACTCTTAACCAAATTTTGGCGACTCTTTCGGATTATGGGTTACCAAATAGAGAAGGTATGCCGGCGATGTCGTCCGCCCAGGGCTTCGGGTCCAACAGTCCGCGCACCAAGCTGACCCAGAGCCAGCTCAACGCGATCCTGTTGCGGCACCAGGCATTCCGTAAGAGCCAGCCCGGCGGCGTACGCGCCAACCTGAAGATGCGGGACCTGTCGCATCTCGACCTGTCCGGCATCGACCTGTCCGACGCCGATCTGTCGGGCGCCAAGCTGTTCAGCGCGCGGCTGACCGGCGCCAATCTTTCCAACGCCAACCTCTATGCCGCCGACTTGCGGCTCGCCAACCTTGAGAAGGCCGACCTGCGTCGGGCCGACCTGCGTGGCGCGTGCCTGCGCGGCGCGGTGTTGAGCGAGGCGACGCTGGTGGAGGTCGACCTGCGCGACGGCACGCTGCTGCATTACGATGCCAGCGGCGAGATGTACGCGCAGGAGTATGAGGATTCGGTTCTGACGTCGGAACTGACGGCGGCGACCATCCGCGGCGCCGACCTGTCGCGGGCGAAGATCGCCAACGCCTTCGTCATGCAGACCGACCTGACCGACGCCATCCTGCGCGGCACGAAGTTCATGCGGGCCAACCTGACCGGCTCCAACCTGACCGGCTGCGACCTGACCGACGCCGACCTGACGGAGGCGAACCTGTCGGGCGCCCGCTTGTCGGGGGCGGTGATGACCGGCTGCGCCATCAACCGCACCAACTTCAGCGGCGCCACCATGATCGGCGCCATCCTCGACGCCGCCCAGATGCGCTCGCCCAACCTGCAGGCGGCGGTTCTGGCCAAGACGCTGGAGAACCCGGAAGACGACCTGCGCGAGATGCTGATGGAGCATCTGAGCTGGATCGACAGCGGCGGCAAGGCCGGCAAGCGCGCCGACCTGTCGGCGCTGGACCTGTCGGGCCGCAAGCTGGACGGCATCAACCTGTCGGCGGCGATCCTGCAATGCATTGCGCTGCGCGGCGCCAACCTGTCGGGTGCGGCGATGGCGATAGCCGACCTGTCGTTGGCCGACATGCGCAAGGCCAACCTGTCGAAGGCCGATCTGCGTGGCGTGAATTTCGAGCGCGCCACCCTGACCGGTGCCGACCTGACCGGCGCCCAGCTCGGGCCCGTCCATATCCAGACGATGAGCGGCCACATCTGGCGCGCCAATCTGCAGCGCGCCCGGTTGGGCATGGCGCTGCTGTGCAAGGCGGACCTGCGCAAGGCCAACCTCGCCGGGGCAAATCTGGCCGGGGCGGACCTGACCGGCGCCGACCTCAGCGAGGCCGATCTGACCGGCGCCGACCTGACCGGGGCCGTGTTGGACGGCACCACGATGGATCAAGCGATCGTCGAGGAGACAATCGGGCTGGCCAGTTGAAGCGGTCGCCCCGGATCCAGGTCAGGATTCGGGTCAGACGGGGGAGCCGCCCCGCTTCGCCAGCCAGTCGCCGGAGCTGTAGACGCTGCGGACATGGTGGACCAGCAGGTTGCGGGCGTCGATCAACTGGCCCATCCGCTCGCGGCAGGCAACGATGCCGGTGTCGGGGTGATAGACCGGCGCCAGTTCGCGGAAACGCCGCCGCACCTGATCCTCGTCGAAACACCATTCATTGACGAAGCCGAACAGCTGCGCCGCGTCTCGCACTTCGGTGATCTGACCATCAAGCGGCTGGAAGGACAGGCGTTGCAGCGCGTGGGCCAGCGTCTTGTTGCGGTAGCCCAGCGTCTCCACCGCGGCTTCCAGCCGGCGCACGTCTTCGGCCGGCAGGATGCGGGCGCCCGGATCGGCGAGCGCAAGGGCGGCGGCCAGCGCCCTGCGGATCGCGGCGTCTTTGGCCTCGACACCCTCCACCTCCAGCACCGCTTCGCCGCCCGAGTCGCGCAACCCAGGATCGGCTGCCCCCTCCGGCGCCAGCAGCAGGGCGGCCGTCACGAGCGCCGACACCCCGACCCCGCGCAGGGCGGCAAGCTCCAGCACCGCGGCACGAAAATGCGCGCCGCAGGGCACGGTTCGGCCGAGAGCTTGCAAGGAACTGGACTCTTCCGGTGCGGTCATCGTCGGCGCCAACACTTGGTGGAAGCGGGCGCGAGTCTACGCAAACTCTTGAATCGCCGCAATCACGCGTATGGACGCGGCCAGACGGATTTCGCGCAGAAGGATTTGAGCCGGACGGAGTATCGCACCTGGGCTCAGTGCGTCCTCATCGCCCCCGGCTTGGCCGGCAGGCGGTTGAGCAACTCGTCGATATAGGCGGTCTCGTCCTTGCCGGACATAGCGGCGAAGCCCTTCAGCATCTGGCTGCCGAAGGAGAAGACGCTGGACAGGTCGATGCGCCACGCCCCGCCTTCGCGCACGAAGTCGGCCGGAACCAGCGCCGGCCGGTTGTCGACCATCAGCAGGCCCGATGCCCGGTCACCCTTGACCCGCACCGGCCCCAGCGCGCTGCGGGAGATGACGTTGGGGCCGAGCCAGCCCGCCTTCAGCGCATGGTTGGCGATGTCGCCGACCGACATGCGGCGCAGTTCGGACGGGCCGAGATAGCGGCGCAGGCCCATGGCGGCGAAGCGCTCGGCCGGCTCCAGCCGCTGCAGCGGCGCGTCACCGGGCTGGCGGGCGGCGTCACGCACCGACTCCAGCGCTTTGACCGAGTTGCGGGTGAGCAGCGGAATCACCGCCGACCCCCGCTTTTCGGCGAGCGCGCTGCGGGCGGCGTCAAAGGTCGCGGCGACCTCGCGCTCCTCCGGCGTTTCGCGCGGCGGGGCGGCAAAGCTGGTGGATGCTGCGATCAGGATGACGAAGAAGGCGAGGAAAGCGACACGCATGCCAGGGAAAACCCGAAAACGGTTGGAAACGTCACGCCTTTTCCTCGACGCCGAAGAATTCGAGCTGCCAGCGCATCTCTTCATCGGTCATCGGATAGTGCGTGCCGTCGCGAGCATTAAGCGCCGTTTTTGGCGGAATCTGGGCAAGCCGCAACTGGACCTGCCGGGCAAAGCGCATGGTCAGTCCGGCGCGCCACACCAGCGCGGTGACGGCGCGCGGCGCGTGGGTGGCGACGATGCGGTCGACCACCGGAAGCGGGATCTGCGACAGCTCCGCCAGCGCCGCCATGACGAAGCCGCGATCGCCCTCCACCATGGACCCCTCGATCAGCTTCTCGGTCAGCTTGCCTTCCTTGTTCAGGCGGGCCGCCTTGTCGCTGGGGCGTTCCACCGGCTTTTCCGGCCCGGCGGCACCGCCGACCGCCTCCTCGCCGAAATCGACCGGGCCAAGCGGCTGGCCGGGCGCGGTGCCGGCCGCCGCCTGCCCCACCCGCTGGCGCACCGCCTCCACCAGCCCGCGCGCCGCCGCAGGGTCGAGGTCGTCGCGGTCCTGCAGGACCTTCAGCAGATTGTCGGCGACGAAGCTGGCCAGCCGCGCCACCGCGCGCGCCGGCAGGCGCGGACGGCGGACCAGCGGCGAATGCCAGGGTTCGTGCTGCGGCGCCTGATCGAGGATGCGGTCGAGCGTCTCTTCGCGGATCTGGGCCGACGGGTTGCCGAGCAGCGCCGTCACCGCCGCCTCGTCGTCGGAGCGCGCGATGGCGTCGGCGACGGAGGCGGAGACGTTCTGCCGGCTGGCGATGGCGGTCATCGCGCCCCGCACCGGCCCCTTCATGATGATGTCGGTCAGATCCTCTTCGGTGAGGATCGGCGAATGCTGCAGGACCGGCGCGCAGACCGACAGCTCCACGTCGCGGGCCAGCCGGTTGATGACGCCGTGCGGAGCGTTGGGCAGGTCCTTCAGCGCCTCGGCCAGGATGCCGCGCACCTCGCTCGCCTGGTCGCGAGCCAGCGTTTCCAGGCATTCCACCGTCAGCCGCTCGATCTGGATCGCCTGATCGGCCGACAGCTCCGGCAGCAGACGGGCGATCTTCTGCGCCACCGCCTGCCGCACCATGACCTCGCGGTCCTTGGCCAGCAGCAGGTCGGCCTGCCGCGGCGTTCCGGCATTGGTGGCGATGGCGCGCCGCACCTCGGCCGCCGCGTCGGCGGCCAGGAAATACAGCAGCTCCGGCCGGGTCTTGGGATGCTCGGCGACCTTCCGGCGAACCGCCGGATCCTCGCTTTGCACCATCCGCTTGGCGGATTCGTAATCGGCGGGGTCGAGCGTCTCGGGACGCGGGGAGGCGGGCGGGGTCACGGGGCGGGCTCCGCGGCGGAAATGTCGGACGAAGATGCCTGGAAGACCGGCGCCAAGGCGTAATGGCCCTTGCCGCTCTTCTTGGCGTCGTACATGGCGGCATCGGCGCGGTCGGTCAACTCGCGCACCGTCTCGCCGCGGCCGGGGGTATGGACGGCGATGCCGATCGACAGGCCCAGCGGCTTCTCCGGGCTTGCCGACAGGTGGGCAAGATCCCGCATGCCGTTCAGCAGCCGATCGGCGACGATCCGCGCCTTCTCCTCGTCGGTGCGGCCCAGCCACAGCACGAACTCGTCGCCGCCCAGCCGTCCCGGCAAGTCGCCCGGCCGCACCCCGGTGGTCAGCAGCGTGCCGATGGCCTTCAGCACCGTGTCGCCCTGCTGGTGGCCGTGCAGGTCGTTGACCGCCTTGAAGTTGTCCAGGTCGACATAGAGCAGGGCCGACGGCCCGCTGTCCGGCCGCGAAATCGATTCCTCCAGCCGTTCGAAGAAGGTGCGGCGGTTGAACAGGCCGGTCAGCCCATCGCGCTCCGACAGGCGGCGCAGCCGCTCCTGATAGGCGAGATGGGCATGGGCGATACCGATATGGTCGGCCACGCCGGACATCAGTTGGCGGTCGTCGTCGTCCCAGGGCTCCGAATCACCGGCGCGCCAGACCAGCAGGGCGCCGTTCACCGCCTGCCGGTACTCGGTCCGCTCGCCGATCAGCTGCACGTGGCCCAGCCGGTCGGCCAACTGCCCTTCGCCATTGGCGATGCGGTCGAGCAGCGCGGTCCCGACCTCCGGCAACTCCGCGCCGAACTCCGCCACCAGCGACAGGGCGACACGACCCCCGCCCGCGGCGCTGCCGCCCCCCTCCTCCGCCCGGTAGATCCGGCAGCCGTCGGCGCTGAGCGCCCGCGCCGTCTCCGTGGCGGCCACCACCAGCGCTTCCGCGGCGTCGAGCCGGTCGCGCAGGGTGTGGACGATGTGGCCGAGCAGCCGTTCGCGATAACGGATGCGCGCCAGTTCGTTGGAGCGCAGCACCTGTTCGGTCACGTCGCGGCAGACGCCGCGGGCGCCGATCCAGTCGCCTTGCGGCCCGAACAGCGGCAGGGCGGAGGCGACGATGCAGGCCGGCGTGCCGTCGGCGCTCTTCAGCCACAGCTCGGACTGATCGACCGCGCGGCGGCAGTCGAAGGGCATCGGCAGGTCTTCCGCCTCCTCCAGCGCCAGGCTGCGCGGGTCGCGGCCGATCAGCGCGTCGGCCGGATAGCCCAGCGCGCCCTTGTGGCTGACGAAGACGAAGGTGCCGTCCGGTCCCGTTTCCCAGGCGAAGTCGGACGAGACCTCCACCAGATCCTTGTAGCGCCGGCGCGATTCGGTCAGCGTGTGGCGCAGCTGCCGTTCCAGCGTGTCGTCGCGGCCCAACAGCAGGAAGCCGCCGTCGGGCAGCGGCACGCCGGCCCATTCGACGATCATGATCCCGCGCAGCGATTCCACCGGCACCGAACGCAGTCCCGGCGCCACGCTTGACCCCGACAGCCAGTTGCGCAGTTCCGGCAGCCAGCGCGGATCGCTGTCCATCATGTCTTCCGCCTCGGCATTGGCTTCGGCGACGGCCAGCGTCGAATCCAGCCGCAGGGCCGGGCCGGGATACAGCGCGACCAGCGTCACGGGGCCGGTCGGACCGGCATTGGTGGCGGAAGTACCGGTGGTCAGGAGAAGGTCCACGGCGATCCCAGATCGGCGGGCCACGAGGCGGACGAGCCGCGCGGCGGGCGGGGTGAATAACCTTAGGCTGCAAACCGCTATAAGGTCCGGCCCATGCTACCTCTTTAGGGGTTAATCTTCAATCAACCAACGATACGGGGGAGCCCCCCTGACGGCGGATCGACCCAAGGGACCAACCGGTGCTGCGACCATGTGAAGCGCCTTGCGGCGGCACGCCGGCGGCCCCATTCTTGGGGAATGACCGTCCCGACCTCCCCCGCCGCTCCGGCGCCCGACTCCGCCACCGGATCCGCCGGCAATCCCCTTGCCGCGCTGCGCGACCGCGCCGTGTGGATCTTCGATCTCGACAACACGCTCTACCCGGCATCCTGCAACCTGTTCGCCCAGGTCGACCGCCGGATCAACGAGTTCATCGCCACCCATTTCAACATCGGCATGGACGAGGCGCGGGTGCGGCAGAAGCAGTTCTTCCGCGAATACGGCACCACGCTGCGCGGCCTGATGATGGAGCATGACGTCGATCCAGTCGCCTACATGGACTATGTCCACGACATCGACGTAACCGGCGTCCAGCCCTCCGCCCAGCTGGCCGACGCGCTCGCCCGGCTGCCCGGCCGCAAGATCATCTACACCAACGGCTCGGTCCGTCATGCCGAGAATGTCGCCGGCCGGCTGGGCATCCTCGACCGGTTCGAGGCGGTGTTCGACATCGCCGCCGGCGGTTTCGTGCCGAAGCCCGATCCCCGCCCCTACGCCACGCTGGTGGAACGCCACGGCGTCGACCCGGCCGACGCCTGCATGGTAGAGGACATCGCCCGCAACCTCGCCCCCGCCCACGCGCTGGGCATGACCACCGTTTGGGTCCGAGGCGAGAAGGAATACGAGAAGGCCGGTGTCGGCGCCGGGATCCACATCGACCACACCGTGGACGATCTGCCGAGTTGGCTGGCCGCGGTGGCGGGGGTTTAGGGCTTTTCCGCAGGCTTGGTGTTGTTGACAGCGGACGCGATGCGGCTCCATGGTGCCGTCCCTTGGACAATCGACAGCAGAACGACCGCGCCATGAGCCACGCCAGCCTGCAAGCCACCATCGACGCCGCCTGGGAAAACCGGGCCGATCTCACCACCGCCACCACCGGCCCCGTCCGCGACGCCGTGAACGCGGCGCTGGACGCGCTCGATGCCGGCGACCTGCGCGTCGCGGAGAAGACCGCGGACGGCTGGAAGGTCAACCAGTGGCTGAAGAAGGCGGTGCTGCTGTCCTTCCGCCTGAACGCCAACGAGATGATCCCCGGCGGCCCCGGCGGCTCGTCCTGGTTCGACAAGGTGCCGCCGAAGTTCGAAGGCTGGACCGAAGGCCAGTTCCAGAACGCCGGCTTCCGCGCCCTGCCCGGCGCCATCGCCCGCAAATCGTCCTATGTCGCCCCCGGCGTCATCCTGATGCCCAGCTTCGTCAATGTCGGCGCCTATGTCGACAGCGGCACCATGGTCGACACCTGGGTCACCGTCGGCTCCTGCGCCCAGATCGGCAAGAACGTCCACCTGTCGGGCGGCGTCGGCATCGGCGGCGTGCTGGAGCCGCTGCAGGCCGACCCGGTCATCATCGAGGACAACTGCTTCATCGGCGCCCGTTCGGAGATCGTCGAGGGCGTGATCGTCGAGGAAGGCGCCGTCATCTCCATGGGCTGCTACATCGGCGCCTCGACCAAGATCATCGACCGCCACACCGGCGAGGTCTTCATGGGCCGCATCCCGGCCTATTCGGTCGTCGTCCCCGGCTCGCTGCCCGGCAAGCCGCTGCCGGACGGCACTCCCGGCCCGAGCCTGTACTGCTGCGTCATCATCAAGCGCGTCGACGAAAAGACCCGCTCGAAGACGGCGATCAACGACCTGCTGCGGGATTGATCGGCAGGCCGTTCAACCCGTTCCCCCGTCACCCCCGCGAAGGCGGGGGTCCAGGCTTGGCATCGCAGCACTCCGGCCCCTGCACCTGGATCCCCGCCTTCGCGGGGATGACGACCGGCGGAGGCCGGGCCGGTTGGAAAAGAGCCGCATGACCATCGACCCCGTCGCCCTTGCCCAGGACCTGATCCGCTGCCCCAGCGTCACGCCGCGCGATGACGGCGCATTGGGCGTGCTGGAGGCGGCGCTGACGCCGATGGGCTTCACCTGCCACCGCCTGCGCTTCCAGCAGGAAGGGACGGAGCCGGTGGAGAACCTCTATGCCCGGCTCGGCACCGAGGGTCCGAACTTCTGCTTCGCCGGCCACACCGACGTGGTGCCGCCGGGCGACAAGGGCTGGACCGTCGATCCTTTCGCTGGCGAGGTGATGGGCGGGCGCCTGTTCGGCCGCGGCGCGGTTGACATGAAGGGCGCCATCGCCGCCTTCGTCGCCGCCGTGTCGCGCCGGCTGCAGGACGGGCCGCCCGCCGGCTCCATCAGCCTGCTGATCACCGGCGACGAGGAAGGGGTGGCGATCAACGGCACCCGTAAGGTTCTGGACTGGTTGGCGGAGCGCGGCGAGCGCATCGACGCCTGCGTGGTGGGGGAGCCGACCAACCCCAAGGCGCTGGGCGACATGATCAAGATCGGCCGCCGCGGCAGCCTGAGCGGCTTCCTGACCGTGTTCGGCGCGCAGGGCCACGTCGCCTATCCGCATCTGGCCGACAACCCGCTGCCGCGGCTGGTCCGCATGCTGGCCGCCATCACCGAACACCCGATGGACGAGGGAACGGCGCATTTCCAGCCCTCCACCCTGGCGTTGACCACCATCGACGTCGGCAACAAGGCGACCAACGTCATCCCGGCACAGGGCAAGGCGACCTTCAACATCCGCTTCAACGACGCCCACACCCCGGCCAGCATCGAGGCATGGCTGCGCCAAACCTTCGACGCCGTCGGCGGCGCCTATGAGCTGGAGGTCTATTGCTCCGGCGACAGCTTCGTCACCCCGCCCGGCCCGCTGACCGAGCTGGTGGCGGAGGCGGTGGAGGGCGTGACCGGGCGCCGGCCGGAATATTCGACCACCGGCGGCACGTCGGACGCCCGCTTCATCAAGAATGTCTGCCCGGTGGTTGAGTTCGGGCTGGTCGGCCAGACCATGCACAAGGTGGACGAATATTGTTCGGTGGAGGATCTGCGCCAGCTGACCGCCATCTACGAATCGATCCTGAAGGGCGTGTTCGCGCGCCTTGCCGGGTGAGAAGCCTGACCGGGACATGACGATGCCGCTGACCACCCCCGCCATCCTGTCCGCCCTGACCGGCGCGTGGCGGCTGGCCCGTTTCGACCGGACGGGGATGGAGTTCTTCGACCGCACGCCGGACGGCGCGCTGAACTCCTTCTACGCCGCGCTGGTGGTGCTGCCGGCCTATGCGCTGCTGCTGGCGATCCGGCTATGGGACCAGCTGGACGGCACGCCGATCCTGCAGCTGGTGACGGTGGAGGGCATCGCCTATGTCGTCAGCTGGACCGCTTTCCCGCTGGCCCTGTTCCGCATCGCATCGCTGATGGGCAAGGAGCAGCTCTATCCCGGCGCGCTGACCGCCTACAACTGGTCGGCGGTGGTGCAGATGATGATCTACCTGCCGGCCATCGTGCTGTCCGCCACCGGCCTGCTGCCATCGGGGGTGTCCGAAGCGCTGGTCTTCGGCGTGATGATGGCGATGCTGACCTACCAGTGGTTCGTCCTGCGCACCGCCCTGTCGCTGCCGGGGTTGGCCGCCGCGGCGCTGGTGATGCTGGACCTGTTCCTGTCGGCGGCGATCAGCGATCTGGCGGATGGGATGCTGTGAGGCTCTGATTTGCCATCGGCTTTGCCCCCACCCCATCCCTCCCCCGCTTCGCGGGAGAGGGGGCAAGATGCTTGTCGGCGTGACGCAAACGCCAGAGTGGCGGCAGTCCCCTCTCCCGCCAAAGGCGGGGGAGGGTTAGGGAGGGGGCAAAAGGCCCCTACTCCCCGCAATCACCCCTGCGTGCTGACGCCCGCTTCGGCGAAGGTCGCCATGCCGGCGTGGCAGGCGACGGCGGACTTCACGATGTTGATCGCCAGCGCCGCACCGGATCCCTCGCCCAGCCGCATGCCGAGATCGAGCAGCGGCTCCTTGCCGATGGCCTGCATCAGGCGGGTGTGGCCCGGCTCGACCGAGCGGTGGGCCACCATGCAGTGGTCGAGCGCGCGGCGGTCGGCCTTGTAGAGCACGGCGGCGGCGGCGGTGCAGGCGAAGCCGTCGAGCAGAACCGGAACGCGGGCGACGCGGGCGGCCAGGATGGCGCCGGCGATGGCGGCGAACTCGTAGCCGCCCAGGCAGCGCAGCGCCTCGAACGGGTCGTTCTTGGCCTGCGGGTTGGCGGCGACGCCGGCCTCCACCGCGGCGATCTTGCGGGCGAGGCCCTCGTCGTCGATGCCGGTGCCGCGGCCGGTCCAGTCGGCCGCCTCGCCGCCGAAGAGGGCGAGGCAGAGGGCCGCCGCCGAGGTCGAGTTGGCGATGCCCATCTCGCCCAGCGACAGCAGCTGGACGCCCATCTCCACCGCCATCATGCCGTAGGCCATGGTGCGGCAGCAGTCCTCCTCACCCATGGCCGGGCCCTGGGTGAAGTCGGCGGTCGGGTTGTCCAGGTCGAGCTCGTAGACGCGGAGGTCGGCGTCGGCCACTTCGCAGAGCTGGTTGACCGCGGCGCCGCCATTCTGGAAGTTGGCGACCATCTGCACCGTCACATCGGCCGGGAAGGCCGAAACGCCGCGGGCGGCCACGCCGTGGTTGCCGGCGAAGACGGCGACACGGGGACGGCGCGCCTCGGCCGGGTGCTGGCCCTGCCACGTCGCCATCCACTGAGCGATCTCCTCCAGCCGGCCGAGGGAGCCCGCAGGCTTGGTCAGCTGCCGTTCGCGCTGGAGGGCCGCGGTGCCGGCCTCCAGGTCGGGGCCGGGCAGGTTGCGCACGAGCGCGCGGATTTCCTCGAAGGTGACGGCGGGCTGCTGGTTGCTCATGATCGGTCCTGAGGGGTGAGCGCCAAAAAACGGCGCGACCTTGCACCCATCCGACCGTCAAGTCAAAGCGCCAGAGTAGGGCATTTTGACCCCACCCCGCCCAGTTGACAGCTTTACGCCGCCTTGGCGACCCCGTCGGTCCCGGCGGCACCCGCGGTGGCCGAGGCGACCGGCGTCGCCGATTCGGACCCGACGATGCGGCCAAGCCCGAGCCCGAAGCCCATGGCGACGCCGGTGCCCGCCGTCTGGTCGGTGCGTACCGGCTCGTCACGCATGCGGCGGTGGTCCTTGTCGCGCAGGCGGGCCGGGCGGCCGCTGACGCTGTCGACCTCGTCCGGAGTCTCCAGGGCGTTCAGCGCCAGCACCTGATAGATCGACAGCGGCGTGCCGTTCAGCGACTTGGCCGGCGCCATCGGCACCTGGGTGGTGAAGCCGTCGGGCATGTCCTGCTTGCGCACCGCGTCGTTGACCACCTGGGCCGGGGCGAAGTTGGCCAGCGGGTTCTCCGAGAATTTGGTGGCGAAGCGGTCGTAGATCTCCTTCAGAGACTTCGCCTTGCCGGTGGCCTTGTCGTAGAAGACGTTCTTGTTGGCCGCCGCCGCGTCGGGGAAGACGTCGCGGGCGGTGCGGCCGGGATTCTCCTGCATCGCGTTCAGGAACTTCGACGCGCCGCCGGCCCCGAGGAAATGCGCCAGATACAGCTCGGTCGAGCCGATCTTGCCGTCCACCGTCTCCTCCAGATACTCCTTGTTGTCGCGGGTGTATTCCGCGGCCATCAGGGCCGACGCGGTCGGGTCCTTGCGCAGCTCCAGGATCTCCTTCTTCATCGCCGGGTCAGCGACATAGGGCCGGCCGTCGCCGCGAGTCTGGATGGCGCTGGCGTATTTGCCATAGCCATGGTCGGCGCCATGGTCCTTCATCGTCTGCAGCCAGGTGCTGTCGATGAACTGGTAGAGCCCGGTCGCCGAGGAGGAGGAGGACTTTATGTCCGTGCGATAGCCGCTCTCCACGGCAGCTTTTTCCATGAGGTAGGAAAAATCGACCCCCGTCTTCGCGCTGGCATTGCGCACGGCGGCCTCCACATTGGCCGGGCCACGGGTGGCCCCTGCGGCCTGGGTGGCTGCGTTGCTGAGGTTGCCGAGGGCGGAAGCGTAGGTCATGGGTCGATCCCCGTGTGATGGCCCCGATGGGAGGCGCTCACTTCCATGCAGACACCGTGCCAAACGGACAGAGGCTTGATGACGCCGCGGAGCGGGCCTAGCCTTGTCATGACGCGGCATCCCGCCCTCTCGCCAAGCGCCATCCGATGCTGTATGTTAACGTATAGGTAAACCAAACAATCTTGCTCTGGGAGACTCGCCCCGCCATGACCTACACCGCTCCGGTCGACGATCTGCGCTTCGTCCTGAACGAGGTGGTGGGCCTCGACGCCATCGCCGCCCTGCCCCATTGCGACAGCGCCGCCCCCGATCTGGTCGACGCCATCCTGGAAGAGGCCGGCAAATTCGCCTCCGGCGTGCTCGCTCCGCTGAACCGGGTCGGCGACAAGGAAGGGGCGAAGCTGGAGAACGGCGTCGTCCGCACCGCCACCGGCTGGAAGGAGGCCTATGGCCAGTTCACCGAGGCCGGCTGGAACAGCCTGCCCTTCGAACCAGAGTATGGCGGGCAGGGCCTGCCCTGGACGGTCGCCTTCGCGGTGAACGAGATGTGGCAGGCCGCCAACCTGTCCTTCGGCCTGTGCCCGCTGCTGACCCAGGGCGCGGTGGATCTGCTGACCGAGCATGCGAGCGCGGAGCAGAAGGCGGTCTATCTGTCGAAGATGATCTCCGGCGAATGGACCGGGACGATGAACCTGACCGAACCGCAGGCCGGCAGCGACCTTGCCGCGGTGCGGACCAAGGCGGTGCGGGCCGGGGACGGCAGCTATCGCATCACCGGCCAGAAGATCTTCATCACCTATGGCGAGCATGACCTGACGGAGAACATCGTCCATCTGGTGCTGGCCCGCCTGCCCGACGCCCCGGCCGGCATCAAGGGCATCAGCCTGTTCATCGTGCCGAAGTTCCTGCCCAAGCCGGACGGCACGCCGGGCGAGCGCAACGACCTGCGCTGCGCCAGCCTGGAGCACAAGCTGGGCATCATGGCCAGCCCGACCGCGGTGATGGCCTATGGCGACGACGAGGGCGCCATCGGCTACCTCGTCGGCGAGGAGAACCGCGGCATCGAATACATGTTCACGATGATGAACAACGCCCGCCTCGGCGTCGGCATCCAGGGCGTGGCGATCGCCGAGCGCGCCTATCAGCAGGCCCGCGACTACGCCAAGGCCCGTGTGCAGAGCAAGGATCTGGCCGATCCCAAGGGCTCCGGCGTCGCCATCATCAAGCATCCGGACGTGCGCCGCATGCTGCTGGACATGCGCGCCAAGACCGAGGCTGCCCGTGCGCTGGCGCTCTATGCCGGCACGCAGCTGGACATCTCCCGCCACCACGAGGATCCGGCGGTGCGCGCCGCGGCCACGGCGCGGGTCGATGTGCTGACCCCGATCGTCAAGGCATGGTCCACCGACATCGGCTGCGAGGTGGCCTCGACCGGCGTGCAGATCCATGGCGGCATGGGCTTCATCGAGGAGACCGGCGCCGCCCAGCATTACCGCGATGCCCGCATCACCCCGATCTATGAGGGCACCAACGGCATCCACGGCAACGACCTGACCTTCCGCAAGACCGGCCGCGACAAGGGCGCGGCGGCAAGAGCCTTCGTCGCCGACATGCGGGCGACGGTGGAGGAACTGGGCTCGGCCCCCGGCGACGATCTGGCGGTGATCCGCACCGAGCTGTCGTCCGGACTGGACGCGCTGGACAAGGCCATCGACTGGATGGTCGCGACCCAGGCGGAAGGCGACCTGCAAGGGGCGGCGGCCGGCGCGGTGGCGTATCTGAAGCTGTGGGGCAATGTGGCCGGCGGCTGGATGCTGGCTCGCTCGGCGATGAAGGCGATGGAGGGCATGCGCCAGCCCGGCGCCAACGCGTCCTTCCTGGAAACCAAGCTGATCGTCGCGCGCTTCTACGCCGAGCAGGTGTTGGCCACCGCCCCCGCCCTGCTGCCGACCATCGCCAGCGCCCGCAACACGGTGATGGCGCTGAGCGAAGAGCAGTTCTGACCAATGTGTCCGGCCCCTCTCTCCAGCTGGGAGAGGGGCTTTCCCTGCGTTGCCCGCCCCTAATCCTTCCGTCGCCTCTCGACAGCCCCGATTTTTCGGGGAGCTTTGTTATCGCCTATCGAATGAGCATGGTCCTAATGGCCAACTGAACATCCTTGTTATCGGTGATAGCGTCACATCGTTCGCATCACCAACAAAGATGAAGTCGAAAGCCATGACAAGCATGGAGACCGAGACACAGACTCATTCGGGACGCTGCTTCTGCGGTGCGGTGGAGGTGGAGGTCACCGGATCGCCGGAGGCCATGGGCTATTGCCACTGCCGGTCCTGCCGCTCCTGGTCCGGCGGTCCGGTCAATGCCTTCACCCTGTGGAAGCCGGACGCGGTGCGCGTGACCGCGGGCGCCGAGCATCTCGCGACGTTTCAGAAGACGCCGCTCAGCCAGCGTCAGTATTGCGCGAAGTGCGGCGGGCATCTGATGACCAATCACCCGCCGCTCGGCCTCGTGGACGTTTTCTCCGCGACCTTACCGACCCTGACTTTCACCCCCGCCGTTCACGTCAACTATGCCGAGACCGTACTGCCCATGCGGGATGGCCTGCCAAAGCTGAAGGACTTCCCGGCGGAGTTTGGCGGTTCCGGCGAAACGATGGCGGAATAGCGGCTTCGCTCACCAGTAGCGCATCGCATCCGCGTACAGCCCACGCAGGTCGTCCTCCGACACCGGGCGCGGGGCGATGGTCAGCAGGCGTTGCTGGGCGGCGGCGCCCTTGACCAGACCCGGAATGTCGGCCTCGCCATAGCCCAGCGCCGACAACCCGTTCGGCAGGCCGGTGGCGCGCATCATCGAAATCAGCCGGGTCGCCAGCAACTCGCCGCCATCTTCCGGCGAGGCGCCGCGCGTGTCCGCCCCCAGCGCCTCGGCGGCGCGCAGATGGGCCTCCGGAGCCGCCGGGCCGGTGAAGCGGAAGGCGGCGGGGGCGTTCAGCACCACCGAGATGCCGTGCGGCACCATTGGGTCCACCGTCTCGTAGCCCGTCGCGGTGAAGCTGTGGTTCATCCCGGCCACCGAATAGGACATGGCGTGCGGGATGTGCACCCCGGCATTGCCGAAGGCCAGACCGGCCAGCGTCGCCGCAAACATCAGCGCGTCGCGCGCTTCCAGGCAGTCGGGGTCGTTGACCGCCCGTTCCAGCCATTGCCCACCCAGCCGGATTGCCTGCAGGCTGCCGATGTCCGACCACGGGTTGGCGCCCTGGTAGGGCGGACGCGCCGTCGGCGACTCCGGTTTCGGGCGGGAGCGGAAGGGGCGCGCTGTGTGGCTCTCGATGGCGTGGGTCAGCACGTCGAAGCCGGTGGCGGCGATGGCGCCGGGCGGCAGGCTGTCGATGGTGCGCGGATCGACGACCGCAAGATTCGGCCGCAGGTAGCGCGACGAGATGCCGGTCTTCACCTGCTTTTCCACATGGTCGAAGATGGCGACGCCGGTGGTCTCGCTGCCGGTGCCGCAGGTGGTCGGGCAGGCGATGTGCGGCTTGACCGGACCGGGGACCGGGATGCCCTCCCCCAGCGGCTTGTTGACGTAGGCGAGGAAGTCGGCCGGATAGGTCGCATAGAGGTTCGCCGCCTTGGCGGTGTCGATCACCGATCCGCCGCCGATCGAGACATAGCCGTCGAAGCCGCCATCCCGCGCGAAATCGGCGGCGTCGAGGAAGGACGCGCTGGTCGGCTCCACCCGGCAGCGGTCATAGACCACCGGATCCATGCCGGCCCGCTTCAGCCCATCGAGCGCCATGGCGAAGGGCGCGGTTGCGGCAACCCGCGGGTCGGTGAACAGCGCCACCCGCGTCATGCCCAGCGACAGCGCGTCGCCGCCCAGCTCGGCCAGCATGCCGGGGCCGAACTTCATCCGCGCCGCTTCGACGGTAAAGCCCTCCTCGCCGTCGGGCAGGATGGGATAGGCGTTGCCGTGCGTGTCGCTTGCCATGAGCGCTGCTCCTCCGGTTGCACGGGCCGGGTTTGCCCCGGCCCATCCTTGCCCGTATGGGAGCGTCCCGCGCCCGGCCTGTCAATGCGTCCGTTGGTCCAACAGATTGTCGGTGGGTGGGAGCGGCGACTCCGGTGTCCCACCGGCCGGCGGCGGGCGCAGCAGCCGCTGATAGAGCCAGCCGGTGCCGACCAGACAGAGGCCGAGGCCGAGGAAGGAGGCGACGCGATACATCCCCTCCAGGTCGGACATGTCGCTCAGGAACACCTTGGCGACCACCGCCAGCACGAGAATAAGCCCGGCATGGCGCATCCAGCCCCAGCCGAAGCGGATGCCCGCCACCAGCATCGCCACCGCGAACAGCAGGAAGCCGGCGGAATAGCTGTACCATTCGGCGTCCGACACCCCGTAGCCAGCCAGGACCGGCCCCTGGAAGGCGTGGCGGATCTCCAGCGCCAGATTGGTGGCGATCAGCAGCAGCGGCAGAACCGGAGCGGCGCTGCGCAGGCTGCGCGACGGCGGCGGGTCGTACCACAGATAGACCAGCCCCAGCACGGCCGGCGCGCCATAGGCCAGCAGCAGCCGGTTGACCACCGGCCAGGTGCCGACCCATTCGAAATTCCACAGCGGGTTCAGCGCGGTCAGATGCAGGAAGACGACGTTGAAGGCGGCCAGCAGCACCAGCAGGCGCCGTCCCCACACCGCGACGGGCCGCGCGCTCCACCGCCGGTCGGCCGCCAGCAGCAGGGCGAGGCCGAGCCAGGACAGGGTGTGCAGCGCCACCTCCGCCAGGGTGGACGGCGCCTCCTCCAGGCTGCCGGACATCCAGCGGTGGATGCCCAGCGACAGCATCAGGGTGGTGAAGATCAGGGCGCCGGCCTCCAGCACCATCACCACCAGATCGTCGCCCGTTCCATCCGGCGCAGACCGCATCCAGCGCGCCGCCGCCAGGAAGCCCAGCGCCGGCAGGCCATAGCCGTAGGCGATCCAGCCATAGCCTTCGTAATCCAGCACATACGGATTGACCGCCAGCCGCACCAGCACGGCGACCGCCACCAGCAGGGTGACGCCGCGCAGCTCGCGCAGATTCAGCTGCTGCTCCAGCCATGCCAGCACCGGCACCTGCATCGCCAGCGCGACCGTCAGCCACGCCTCCTGCAAGACCATGGTGGCGCCAAGCGCAATGGCGCCGGTGGCTCCGGCGGCGAAGGCGGCGAGCCCCAGCGAGGCGCCCGGACGGTGGCGGTGGCGGGCCAGCGGCGTGGTGGCGCCGACCAGCAGGCCGGCAAGCCCCAGCGCGGCGGCCGGCCAGCCGATGGCGGTCTCCGGCGGTGCCACCACGGCATAGGCCAGCGTCAGCAGGGCCAGCGGCACCAGCGCCGATAGCGACGCCCACGGGGCGGCCCGCCGCGCATCCCACAGGGCGATGAAGCCGCCGATGCCGAACAAGGCGGCAAATCCGCCGGCCACCCACAGGAAATGCGCGACCGCCGCCGGATAGCCGGCGGGATCGACGACGATCAGCGGCTGGCCGTCCGCATTCAGCGGCGGCGGGCTGGCGGGGACATAGGGCAGGCTCCAGGGCGCCAGCGACAGCAGCACGGTCAGCGCGGCAATCCAGGCGACCCCGGCGATCCGCTCCGTCCGCCGGCCGGCGACCATCGCCAGCAGGGCGAACAGGCCGAGCGCGATCAGCGACACCGAGCCGTGGTCGTCGATCCAGGTGACGGCGGCGACCAGCAGGCCGAACAGCCGCATCGCCATCATCGCCAGCCGGTCGGCGGGGTGGCGCTGCTTGCGCCGGATCCAGTCGGGCAAGGCCCGGCGCCAGCCGGTGGTGGGGGCGGGCTCGGGCGGAGTCTGGTCCAGCACGCCCAGCACCGCCGGCACCAGGAACAGCGCCGAGGTCAACAGCAGGTAGATGCCGGTCGGCAGCGCGTCGCCGCTGCGCCAGGGGTCGATCAGCCAGAGCAGCGGCCACAGCGCCGCACCGGTCAGCGCCCCCCAGCCGAGCCAGCGCCAGCCGCGATACAGCACCACCGCCATCCCCGCCCCGTTCAGGGCCAGCAGATAGGCGAACAGGCCCCAGGCGTCGGGATTGTCCGTCGACACCAGAAGGGGAGAGACATAGCCGGCCAGCAGCCCCAAAGCCGCGATGAGCGGCCCCTGCAGCAGCGACAGCCCGATGCCGATCAGCGACAGGGCGGCCAGCAGTGCGAAGGCGACCAGCGGTGCGAACAGGCCGAACAGGGCGAAGCCGCCATAGACGCTGATGAAGGCGGTGAACAGGCCGGCGGCGGTCAGGGCCGGCGGCACGTAATCCGGCTGCAGGGCGGCGACAGCACGCTGCATCGGCCGGCGGCGCAGCCACTCGCCCCCCACCATCAGTCCGAAGCCGGCGAGCAGCCCGAGCGCGACGCGGACGCTCGGCCCGAGCCAGCCGTGATCGACCGACAGCTTGATGAAGAAGGCCGCCGCCAGCGCCATGGTGCCGCCGCCGAGCCAGATCAGCCATCGCGAGGCCAGCGATTCCTCCAACTCGCGCCAACCCGCCCGCGGCGGGGCCGGAGCGGCGGGTTCCGGTGGCGGAGGGGCCGCCGTTTCTTCCGCTTCGGACGCGAAGACCGGTTCGCCGATCTCCTCCTCGGGAAGCGCTTCGACCTCGGGGACCGGCACCTCGGCGGGAGCGGCCTCGGCGGAAGAGAGCGGCAGCGCGCCGGTCAGCGCCTTGTCCAGCCTGCCGCGCAGGAGAGCGATTTCAGCCGCCTGTGCCTTCAACCGCCGGTCCAACCGGTGGGTGATGAAGCCGAAGATCAGCAGTAGAACGACGAACTCCATGACCGCACCGCCTGCACGACGTTGCCCCTCTATCGGGGGCGTTTTGCCGCAGCATAGCCTTGCAACAATGCACTGTCTCGGTCGTGCTGGAGGCTCCCACCAAAGGAGAGTCCGCCGATAATCGAGAGTTCGTCGGACCTACGTGCGGGGCGGTTCCATTCCCAGCCGCGCCATCGTCGCCAGCGCGTCGTCGACGGCGTGGAAATCGGCGGTGTTGTCGAAGACGCACCAGACCGGCCGCAGCGCCGCCTCCGCCAAAAACCTCTCGGCCAGCGCGTCCAGCACCGCCGGCTCGTACGCGGAGCGGTAGATCACCGGCGACCCGTGCAGCCGCCAGTACCGCAGCCCGTCCCAACCGCCCGGCTCGCCGGCTCCCGGCACCGGCGCGGGATCGGCGGCGACGCGGGCAACGCGGTGGGCGACCAGCAGCGACTCGGCCGCGTCGGTGAACCAGGAGGCGTGGCGCGGCTCGCACACCACGTCGCCGTCGAAGCGGGCGCGCAGAAGCGCGAAGAAATCCTCCGCCACCCCACGGTCGAACCGCAGGCTGGGCGGCAGTTGCACCAGCAACGGACCGAAGCGGTCGCCCAGCATCCCCGCCTCCGCCAAAAAGCGGTCCAGCGCCGCCTCCGTGCCGACCAGCCGAGCCTCGTGGCTGATCGCCTTGGGCAGCTTCACCGCGAAGCGGAAGCCGAGCGGGGTGGAGGCCGCCCAGCGCGCCCAGGTCTCCGGCTTGTGCGGACGGTAGAAGCTGCTGTTCACCTCCGTCATCGGCATGACGCGGGCGGTGCGTTCCAGATGGGTGCCCTCGACCGGGAAGGCCGGGGCCGAGAGCTTCGGGATGCTCCAGCCGGCGGTGCCGATGCGGATCGGGTGGGCCGTCGCCATCACTCGGCGGGAAGCCCCTGCGCCGGGGCGGCTCCGTCATCCGCCTGCCGGCCATCTTCCTGCCGGCCCCGGCGAGCGCGCAGCGACTCGGCCTCGACGAAGATGCGCCGGATGATCGGGTATTGGCTGCGGATGCGGCTTTCCAGCGTGCAGACGGCGTCCTCCACCTCGCGGGCGTTCAGGCTGTCCTGGAACTCCACCGACAGGTTCAGCAGCACGTCGTCGGGGCCCATATGCATGGTCAGCACATCGAGCGGGCGCTTCACCCGCGCCTCCTCGCCGACGATGCGGCGGATGCCCTCGACGATGCGGCGGTCGGCCGACTCGCCGATCAGCAGCCCCTTCGACTCGTAGGCGAGCAGCGCAGCGACGATGGCCAGCACGACGCCGATGGCGATGGAGGCATAGGCGTCGTAGATGGGATTGCCGGTCACTTCGCCCAGATAGAGGCCGATGCCGGCCAGCAGCAGGCCGACCAGCGCCGCCGTATCCTCCAGCAGCACGACGAAGACCGACGGATTCTTCGAGCGGTGGAGCGCCGACAGGATGCCGACGCCGCTCTGGGTGCGTCGGAACTCGCGCAGCGCGACGAACCAGGAGAAGCCCTCGAACAGCACGGCGAAGCCCAACACGGCGAAATTCACCCAGGGGCTTTCCACCGGCTCCGGGTTGGACAGGGCGTGCCAGCCGTCATAGACGGACAGGCCGGCACCGATGCCGAACAGCAGCACGGCGACCACGAAGGACCAGAAATACACCTCGCGCCCATGGCCGAAGGGATGCTGCGGGGTCGGCGGACGGCGGGCGCGGCGGATGCCGTAGAGCAGCAGCAACTGGTTGCCGCTGTCGACGACGGAATGGATCGCCTCGCTGAACATGGCGGCGCTGCCGGTCATCGCGCTGGCGACGAACTTGGTCAGCGCAATCATCAGATTGCCGCCGAGCGCGGCGAGCACGACCTTGGTGGAGCCTTCGGCCAAAGCGGGAACCCTTCGCTGGAGCGGATGCCGGACTGCCCATGAGCAACGTCCGCCGGCCGTCCCGGTTCCCTGAGAATCCCCTCTCCCCCCCCCCGGGGAGAGGGTTAGGGTGAGGGGGATGCATGGCGGGGATCAGTCAGAATGCCGGCGCTCCGGATTCCCGATACAGCCACGCCGCGGTTCCCCCTCACCCCGACCCTCTCCCCGGGGGGAGAGGGAGATTTCATCAGGGACCGCGCAGGGTCCGCCAGGCGCAGACCGCGGCGTAATAGACGGAGGTCGCCAGCCACAGGCCGAACAGCCAGCCCGGTCGCGCCGGCTCCAGCACCACCAGCGCGATGCAGCAGAGCAGCCAGACCGTGGTGACGCCGATGTTCAGCGGCATCAGCGCCTTGACGCGGAAGGGATGCAGGAACTTGACCGTGGTGAAGGTCAGCAGCCCCAGCGCCACCACCACCGCCGCATTGAACCAGGGGCTGAGGTCGAGCAGCCACAGATAGAGGGCGACAACGTTCCAGATCGCCGGGAAGCCGACGAAATAATTGTCGCCGCTCTTCATCCCGACATTGGCGAAGCAATAGAGCGCGGTCAGCAGGACCCAGGCGGCCAGCGCGATGCTGATCAGCCCCTCCGGCAGAAGGCCGAAGCGGTGCATGAACACCGCCGGCACGACGACATAGGTCAGGTAGTCGATCACGAGGTCCAGCGCCGACCCGTCGATGCCCGGCAGCACCTGCTTGACCGAGACGCGGCGGGCCAGCGTGCCGTCGACGCCGTCGACGACCAGCGCGATGCCCAGCCACATCAGGCACAGCTTGGCGTCGCCCGCCGCCGCCGCCAGCAGACCGAGCAGCCCCAGCACGGCGCCGCTGGCCGTGAAGATGTGAACGCCCCAAGCCGACAGGCGTTGGGTGATTCCGTAGGCGGCGCTCATGCTGATGTTTTCCGTGGGTGGCAAGGACAAGGTGATGACCTGAACGGGGCGGGGATGGGAGGATGGGCGGAGAAGCGGGCGGATTTTCTGACACAGATGAACTTAGATAAACACAGAATTGTGGGGGTACGGAACCCCCGGCTCCGCCCACGCTGACGTGCGCCCCGGTCCTTGCCGCCCTCCCCGCCTTGCCGCTCAGGCCGCCCGTGCGCCACCCTGGCGGAAGGCGGCGCGGCCGGCCAGCGCGTCGGGCATCGGGCCGCCGGTCGCCCAATCCAGCAACTCCACCGTGTGGACCACCGGCAGTCCTGTGCCCGACGCGATCTGGGTGATGCAGCCGAGATTGCCGGCCGCCACCGCCTGGGCCTGCGTGCTTTCGATGGCGGCGACCTTGCGGTCGCGCAACTCCCCCGCCAGTTCCGGCTGCAGCATGTTGTAGGTGCCGGCCGACCCGCAGCAGAGATGGGCGTCCGGAATCTCCTTCACCAGGAAGCCGGCGGCACGCAGCAGGGCGCGCGGCGGCTCCTTGATGCGCTGGCCATGCTGCATCGAACAGGCGGAGTGGTAGGCGACCGCCTGCCCCGTCTCCACCACCGGCCGGGCCAGCCCGATCTCGTCCATCAGTTCGGTGACATCCTTCGCCAGCGACGCCACCCGCGCCGCCTTGGCGGCATAGGCGGAGTCCTCGCGGAACATGTGGCCGTAATCCTTGACGCTGGTGCCGCAGCCCGATGCGTTGATGACGATGGCGTCCAGCCCCTCGCCCTCGATCTCCTTCGTCCAGGCGTCGATGGTCTTCTTCGCGGCGGCGTGGGCGAGGTCCTCCTTGCCCATGTGGTGCGTCAAGGCGCCGCAGCAGTCGGCGCCCTTGGACACCACCACCTCCACCCCGTGGCGGGTCAGCAGGCGGATGGTCGCCTCGTTGATCTGCGGCGCCAGCACCTGCTGGGCGCAGCCGATCAGCAGGGCCACCCGCTTCTTGCGCGCCCCCTCGGCCGGATGGGTGCCGGGCCGGTCGCTGTAGCTCGGCGCCGGGACGCTGGACGGGGTCAGCGACAGCATGGCCGACAGCCGCTTCGGCAGCATGACGCGGAACGGCCGGCCGAGCGAGGCGCCAAGCAGGGCCATCCGGAACAGCCGCGGGTTGGGCAGCACCCGCGCCAGCAGGTCGCGCACCGCCCGGTCGGCCGGCGGGCGGGTATAGGTCGCCTCGATATGGGCGCGGGCATGATCGACCAGATGCATGTAATGGACGCCCGACGGGCAGGTCGTCATGCAGGACAGGCAGGACAGACAGCGGTCGATGTGCTTGACCGTGGTGTCGGGCGGCGGGCCGCCCTTCTCCAGCATGTCCTTGATCTGGTAGATGCGGCCACGCGGGCTGTCCAGCTCGTCACCCAGGATGGTGTAGGTCGGACAGGTCGCGGTGCAGAAGCCACAATGCACGCATTTGCGCAGGATCTGGTCCGATTCGCGGATCGCGGCATCGGCCAGTTGGGCCAGCGAGAAGTTCGTTTGCATCGAGATCGGTCTTCCCGTTACAGCCCCGCATACATGCGGCCGGGGTTGAGGATGCCCTTGGGGTCGAAGCTTTCCTTGACCCGGCGGCTCAGCGCCATCAGCGGCTCGGGCAAGGGCTGGAACACGTCCGTCGCCGCGCGCACCGCCTCGGGCGCCCGCACCAGCGTGGCGTGGCCGCCGGCGGAGAGCGCGGTGCGGATGGTTGCCGCCGAGTCGGGCGGCGCCGTCACCCAGACCAGCCCGCCGCCCCAGTCATAGAAGACCTCGACGTCGAGCGTCCGACGGATTGCCTCGACGGTGGCGGGGCCGGCCGAGGGGGGAACGGAGAGTTTCCAGAGGTGGGAGGTGTCGCTGCGCTTGCCCCCTCCCCGACCCTCCCCCGCTGGCGCGGTGGAGGGAGATTGGGGCGTCATCGGCAAGGCCCCCTCTCCCGCCGAAGGCGGGGGAGGGTTGGGGAGGGGGCCATCGGCGACCACTTCCCCCAACCCCACCCCATCCCTCACCTCGCGCCAGACAGCCAGCGAGTCGTCACGCCCCAGCACCCCATCGGCCCGAAGCTCTTCGCGCAGCATGGTGACGCGCGCGGCGACCGAGGGGCCGAAGCCCTCCAGCCGCACCAGCGTCACCGCTCCGGCCGCTCCCGCCACCTCGGACACACCCGACCGCGCGGCGGTCCCCGCCGGCAGATGGGCGGCGCCCGACACCTCGTAAGGGCTGCGCAGCGCGCGGTCGAGCATCGCCACCGCCGCCGCATCATCCAGCCCGAACAGCAGCAGAGTCGCGGTGTCCTCCGGCGCCGGCAGCACCTTGACCGTAATCTCGGTCAGCGCGGTCAGCGTGCCGAAGGAGCCCGCCATCAGCTTCGGGACGTCATAGCCGGTGACGTTCTTCACCACCTTGCCGCCGCCCTTGTAGGCCTCGGCCCGGCCGCTGACGCCGGCGATCCCCAGCGTGTGATCGCGGGCCGACCCGGCGGAGATGCGGCGCGGACCGGCCAGCCCGCTTGCGACCAGACCGCCCAAGGTTCCTCCTTCCGGCGGCTCGAAGGCCAGATGCTGCCCACGGTCGGACAGCATGGCGCGGATGGTGTCCATCGGCGTGCCGGCCAGCGCGGTCAGCACCAGCTCCTCCGGCTCATAGGCGATGACGCCCGACAGGCCCGACAGGTCGAGCACGTGGCCGGCCTGCACCGGGCGGCCCAGCCCGCGGCGGCTGCCGCTGCCGAGGATTTCCAGCGGCTCGCCGGCCGACAGAGCCCAGCGCACCGCGTCGGTCACCTGCGCGGCGGTCTCCGGCTTCAATGTGGTGATGGTCATGACGGACAGCGGCCCTTCAGAAGCGCGGGATGTCGGGGAAGCGCAGTTCCCCCTGGTGGACATGCAGCCGGCCAAGCTCGGCGCAGCGGTGCAGCGTCGGGAAGACCTTGCCGGGGTTCAGCAGACCGTCGGGATCGAAGGCGCATTTCAGCCGCTGCTGCTGCTGGAGGTCGGCCTCGTCGAACTGGTCGGTCATCAGGTCGCGCTTCTCGACGCCGACCCCATGCTCGCCGGTCAGCACGCCGCCGACCTCGACGCACAGGCGCAGGATGTCGTTGCCGAACTCCTCCGCCGCCTCCAGCTCGCCCGGCTTGTTGGCATCATAGAGGATCAGCGGGTGCAGGTTGCCGTCGCCGGCATGGAAGACGTTGGCGACCCGCAGGCCGCAGCGGTCCGACATCTCCTGCATCCGTTGCAGCACCAGCGGCAGCGCCTTGCGCGGGATGGTGCCGTCCATGCAGTAGTAATCGGGGCTGATCCGCCCCACCGCCGGGAAGGCGGCCTTGCGCCCGGCCCAGAAGGCCAGCCGCTCCTCCTCGCTGGTCGACACGCGGGCATAGCAGGCGCCCTTGTCGCGGGCGATGGCCTCCACCCGGTCGATCAGGTGGTCGACCTCCGCCGCCGGGCCGTCCAGCTCGACGATCAGCAGCGCCTCGACGTCCAGCGGGTAGCCGGCATGGACGAAGGCCTCCGCCGCGTGGATGGCGGGGCGGTCCATCATTTCCATGCCGCCGGGGATGATGCCGGCGGCGATGATCGCCGCCACGCAGTCGCCACCCTGCTCGCTGGTCGGGAAGCCCAGCAGCACGGCGCGGGCGGTCGCCGGCTTCTTCAATATGCGCACCGTGACCTCGGTCACCACGCCCAGCAGCCCCTCCGACCCGGTGATGATTCCCATCAGGTCGTAACCGCCGGCGTCCAGATGCTTGCCGCCCAGCCGGATGACGGTGCCGTCCATCAGCACCATTTCCAGCCCCAGCACATTGTTGGTGGTCAGCCCGTATTTCAGGCAGTGCACGCCGCCGGAATTCTCGGCGATGTTGCCGCCGATGGTGCAGGCGATCTGGCTGGACGGATCGGGGGCGTAATAGAAGCCCTCATGCGCGACCGCGTTGGAGATGCCGAGATTGGTCACCCCCGGCTGCACGGTGACGCAGCGGTTGGCATAGTCGATGTCGAGGATGCGCTTGAACTTGCCCATCCCCAGCAGCACGCCGTCGGCCAGCGGCAGCGCCCCGCCGGACAGCGAGGTGCCGGCGCCGCGCGGCACCACCTTCACCCCCATCGCCTTGCAGGCCTTCAGGACCTGCGACACCTGCTCCACCGTGCTGGGCAGCACGGCGACCATCGGCAGCTGGCGGAAGGCGGTCAGGCCGTCGCACTCATAGGCGCGCAGCTCGTTCTCGTCGACGATGACGCCTTCGCCGGGAACGATGGCGCGCAGCGCCTCCACGATCTCCCGGCGGCGGGCGATCACCCCGCTGTCCGGCACCGGCATCTTCATGGCGGGCGGTCCTTATCCCGTTGCGGCGAACTCGTCCGCCACACGTACCATCCGCCGGGATCCTAATACAAGCCGATGCCGCTCATGATCGGGAGGCCCAAAACGCAAGAGCCGCACCCGAAGGCGCGGCTCTTGCGTAAACACCCGATGACGGAGAGGCTGGGCGCGATGCCCTGCCTCGCAGTCGATCGACCCTTGCGGATCGATCAGCCCTGGCGGGCCTTGAAACGGGGGTTCTGCTTGTTGATGACGTAGACGCGGCCCTTGCGGCGGATCACGCGGCAGGCCTTATGGCGCGTCTTCATCGACTTCAGGGAGTTGACGATTTTCATGATGCTGTTCCTGAACGCTCGGCGGCTCGATTGAAGGCGCGCACCATAGTGCGGTGCCCACCAACTGTCAACGCCCGGGAATGGCCCGGAATGCCGTCCTTTTCCATCGGCCTGCCGCCGCCCGTTCCGCCGTCCGCGGCCCATCCGGCGCCACAGCCGCGAGTACCGATGAATGCATCGCACATCACAGGCCGATAAAGATTTCATCGCCCTCCCGAATAAAGGGAAAAAACCTGGCGACAAGACGCCAAAGCATATCGGACGCCTGCAACTCTGCGTTAAGGCCCATCGGCGGCCGGGAGGCGGAAGACGACTGTCCGCCGACGATTCTCGACTTCCCGCCGCCGAGAGAGGAAAAGCAAAATCTTCGGACTTCCACGGCATATCTGCAGTACACATTTGGATTTTCCCATCCCGGCTATCAATCATACCCGATTTTCTGCGGTGTATTGACGCGATGACGCGAAGCCATATGCTTCAGCATTGAAGGATTGTTCTTGCTGAATTAGGAACAATCCCAGATATTCCGCGGCAGCCGGACCGTCGCCATGCGCGATTACAGCGAACCCGCCGGAATGGCTGCCGTTTTGTACCGAATCGGCCCGGATGCCGCCCCTTGCCGCACGGCAAGCCGCCTCCGGCCCGCCCGCACGGTGCATTGTCGAAGGGGGGACCATGACGTTCTGGAAAGCTCTGACCCTGGCATCCGTGGCCGGCGCTCTGTTCCTGTCGGCGACGCATGCCCGGGCGGCCTATCCGGAGAAGCCGATCACGATGATCGTCGCATTCGGCACGGGCGGCGGCACCGATCTGCTGGTCCGTACGCTGGTACCCTTTCTTGAACGGCATCTGGGCAACGGCGCCCGGATCGAGGTGGTGAACAAGCCCGGCGCCGGCGGCGAGATCGGCTTCGCCGCCATCGCCGACGCTGCTCCCGACGGCTACACCATCGGCGCCATCAACTCGCCCAACGTCAACGCCATCCCGATCGAACGCCAGGCCCGCTATTCGCTGGACCGGCTCGACCCGCTCTACAATCTGGTGGACGATCCCGGCGCCTTTGCGGTCCACCAGGACAGCCCGTTCCGCTCGCTGGCCGACGTCGCCGCCTTCGCCAAAGCCAACCCCGACAGCGTGACGGTCGGCACCACCGGCATCGGGTCCGACGACCATCTGGCGATGCTGATGTTCCAGCGCCAGGCCGGCGTGACCTTCACCCATGTGCCCTTCCAGGGCGCCGCCGCCAACGAAGCGGCTTTGGCCAACAAGAAGATCATGCTGAGCGGCGTGAACATGGGCGAGGCGATGCAGTACAAGAAGAAGGACCGCATCCGCATCCTGGGCGTGATGACCGAGCAGCGGCAGCCGCAGGCGCCGGACATCCCCACCTTCACGGAGCAGGGCTTTTCCACACTGATGTCGTCGCTGCGCGGCTTCGCCGCCCCGCGGGGGCTGCCGCCCGAGGTGCGGGCAAGGCTGGTCGACGCCCTGGCCGGTACCGCCGACGATCCGGCGTTCCAGGCCAGGATGAAGGAGTTGTATCAGCCTCTCCGCCTGCTGCCTCCCGACCAGTACGCCGCCGAACTGACCAGATCGACCAAGGACCTGCGCGACCTGTGGGCCACCGCCCCCTGGCTGAGGTGAGCGCCGGACAGCTCCACCGCCCGCCCCTGTCCTTGTAGGGCCTTGCTTGCAGTCGCCGGGCAAAAGGCGGAAAGTCGCGGCCACCGCATCCCGCCCACGGTTCCGGAATTTCCCCTTGCGGCTGCTGCTGATCGAAGACAACCGCCGGCTGGCGTCCCTGACCGCCGAGGGGCTGCGCAAGGCCGGATTCGCCGTCGACCTCGTCCACAGCGCGGAGGATGCGTCGGCCGCCCTGGCGGTCGCCGGTTTCGACGCCGTCCTGCTCGACCTCGGCCTGCCCGACGCCGACGGGCTGACCCTGCTGTCGGCGCTGCGGGCGCGGGCCGACACCACCCCGGTGCTGATCTTGACCGCCCGCGATGGGGTGGACGACCGGGTCAGGGGCCTGAACCTGGGGGCCGACGACTATCTGCTGAAGCCCTTCGCGCTGGAGGAGCTGGTGGCCCGCATCCGCGCCCTGCTGCGCCGGCCGGGAGCGGCGCTGGGCATGGTGCTGCAGCAGGGCAACGTCGCCTTCGATTCGGCCGCCCGGCTGGCGACCGTCGCCGGCCGGCCGCTGGACCTCAGCCGGCGCGAGCTTGACGCGCTGGAGCTGCTGCTGCGGCGCGCCGGCCGGGTGGTGTCGAAGGCGGCGCTGGAAAACGGCCTCTACGGCTTCGGCGACGAGGTCGGGTCGAACGCGGTCGAGGTGCTGATCCACCGGCTGCGCAAGCGGCTGCAGGCCGCCGGTGCGACGGCCGGCGTCCAGACCTTGCGCGGCATCGGCTATATCCTGACCGAAGCCCCGGCGGAGGTGGGCGGGGAGAGCGGAGAATGAGCGCTGGCACGACTGAAAGCCGCCCGCCATCCCTGCTGGCGGCCATCGCCCGCTGGCTGGTGCTGGTCACGCTGCTGGCGGTCGCCACCACGGCGCTGCTGCTCTATGTCGAGTTCAAGGGCACCCACGACCGCATGCGCCAGCGGACCCTGTCCGGCGTCGCCCGCGTCATCGAGAAGGCGATTCGCGGGCCTGACGACCAGAAGAAGGACGGCCGGCTGAACACCGACCTGCCCGAGTCGGTGCGCGCGATGCTGCGGGTGAATGCCGCCTCCTTCGCCGTGGTCGATGGGGACGACCGGCTGCTGCTCGGCTCCGACGGGGTGGACGGCCCACTCGACCCCAGCGCGACGGACCGGCCGCGCAACGTCTTCCGCGTGCCGGCGCAGAATGGCGAACCGCCGCTCTATGGGCTCAGCCACCGCATCACCGTCGGCGGCCAGCCCTATTGGATCCAGGTGGCCTCCGCCGAGGAGGAGCTGCACATCGAATGGCTGCTGGAGGAGTTCGTCGAGCATTTCGGCTGGATCTGGCTGCCCTTCGCCCTGGTGCTGATCCTGGTCAACCTCGTCATCATCCATCGCGGCCTCCGCCCCCTGCGCCGCGCGTCGGCCCGCGCCGCCGCCATCGGGCCGGACAGCGTGTCGGAACGGCTGCCGGAACAGGGCATGCCGCGCGAGGTCCTGCCCCTGGTCCGCGCGGTCAACCAGGCGCTGGACCGGCTGGAGGCCGGCTACGAGGCGCAACGCGGCTTCATCGCCGACGCCGCGCACGAGCTGCGCACGCCGCTGGCGGTGCTGGACGCCCATCTGGCGCTGATCGGCACCCCCGGCGCCCCGATCCGCGAGGATGTCGCCGGCATGGCCCGGCTGGTGGACCAGCTGCTCGATCTGGCCCGGTTGGACGCCCTGCGCATCGCCCCCGACGATATGGTCGATCTGGCCCGGCTGGCGGTGGAGGTCTCGGCCCACCTCGCCCCACTGGCGCTCGGGCAGGGGCGCCTGATCGAGGTGGTCGGCGACGACCGGCCGCTGCCGGTGCGCGGCGCTCATGACCCGCTGTTCCGCGCCCTGCGCAATCTGGTGGAAAACGCCGTCTGCCATGCCCCCGCCGGCAGGACGGTCAGCGTCGAGCTGGCGGTTTCGGCCGCCGGCGAGCCGGTGCTGCGGGTGATCGACCGCGGCCCCGGCATTCCGCCGGACCTGCGCGCCCATGTGTTCGAACGCTTCTGGCAGGGCGGCCGCGACCGCGCCGACGGCTCAAAAGGTGCCGGGTTGGGCCTGTCCATCGTCGCCCGCACGATGGCGGCCCATGGCGGCAGCGTCTCGGTCGAGGACACCCCCGGCGGCGGCGCCAGCTTCACCCTGCACTTTCCGCCTATGCAGCGGCGAACCGACGCAGGACGCCCGATCCCGGCTGCCTCCGGCGCCCCGTAAGCCACATGTAAGCTTGGCAGGATAGACCGGTGGGGACTGCCCCTCCCCAGCCGCGCCGGCATGACCGGCCCCGGCCCCTCACCGCTCTTGTCCCACCGCTCTTGCCAGGATGACCGCCGATGCTGTCCGCCATGTCCTCCGCCACCCTGCCGTCGATGCCGTCGCCGCTGCAGAGCCGTCCCGCTTCCACGCCGGCCCCCACCGGGATCGACAGCGACGGCGACCGGGACAACGACACGACCGAGAGCGCCGCCGCCAAGGCCGCCGAGTCGCGCGGGTCCGCTCCCAGCCTGCCCGCCGACCCCAACCGCGGCCGCACCCTGAACATCACCGCCTGAATGGAGGCGCGATCAACGCCGCCCTTCCACAGGAGTCCGTCCGATGCCCAACACCTACAGCGCAACCCAGAAAACCCTGCACTGGCTGATCGCCCTTCTGATCGTCGGCGTCTATCTGCTGACCTTCGGCGAGGACTTCTATGAACGCGGTCATCCGATGCGCGCCACGATCTGGTGGCTGCACATCTCCTTCGGCCTGTTGCTGTTGGGGCTGGTGCTGGCGCGGATCGGGCTGCGCTTCACCCGCGGCACGCCCGCCCTGCCGCCGGAGATGACGCCGGTCGAACGCGGCGCCTCCCAGGCCGTCCATCTCGGGCTCTACCTCCTGATGCTGGGCATCCCGCTGGTCGGCGTGGTGCTGACCTGGCTGCGCGGCGACACGCTGTCCTTCTTCGGCCTGTTCACCATCCCCTCCCCGGTCGAGGCGGACCGCACGCTGGGCCGCTCGGTGAAGGAGATCCACGAGCTCGGCGCCAACCTGATCCTGGCGCTCGCCGCGGTTCATGCGGCGGCGGCCCTGTGGCACCACTTCGTCCGCCGCGACAACGTCCTGACCCGCATGTTGCCCGGCCGGGGCAGCGAACAGCACGGCCTCGCCGACTGAACCGAGGGCGACCCACGGCTTTCCCCATCCGCGCGAGCGCGACCCCTGTGCGCTCGCGCGATCAGACGCTATAGTCGTCTCCATACACATGCATGGCGATGACCGATGGCAGGACGCAGGACGGCAGGACAAGCTTCGGGGGGACGCGGCCGGAGTGCCCGCGGAACGGCGGGCAAGGACGGCGGCGCGCAGATGGACGATGCCGGCCAGAGCGCCGGCCTCCTGCCCTTCCCGGACCTGCTGTCGTCCCCGACCGATGCCACCACCGACGTCTTGCCCACCACCACAGACGGCGGGACGGAGGACGGAGCGGAGGACGGCGATCCCCATTACCTCGACCACCGCAACCGGCTGCGCCGCCGCTTCCTCGACCGCGGCGCCGACGCGCTGGAGGATTACGAGCTGCTGGAGATGGTGCTGTTCGCCGCCAGCCCGCGGCGCGACGTGAAGCCGCTGGCAAAGCTGCTGATCCGCACCTTCGGCGACCTGTGGGGGGTGGTCAACGCTCCGCCCGAACGGCTGCGCGGCCTGAAGGCGGAGGGCGTGTCGCTCGGCACCGACAACGCCGTCGCCACCGTGCGGATCGTCGGGGCGGCGGCCCTGCGCGCCCTGCAGCAGCGGGTGATCGACCGGCCGGTTCTCGCCTCCTGGCAGGCGCTGATCGATTATTGCGCCGCCGCCATGGCGCATGAACCGACGGAGCAGTTCCGCCTGCTGTTCCTCGACCGCAAGAACAAGCTGATCGCCGACGAGGTGCAGCAGCGCGGCACCATCGACCACACCCCCGTCTACCCGCGCGAGGTGGTGAAGCGGGCGCTGGAGCTGTCGGCCGCCGCCGTGATCCTCGTCCATAACCACCCCTCCGGCGACCCAACCCCCAGCCGCGCCGATGTCGAGATGACCAAGGAGATCGTCCGTGCCGGCAACGCCGTCGGTCTCGTCGTCCACGACCATCTGGTGATCGGCAAGGGCGGCCGCCACACCAGCTTCAAGGCGCAACGCCTGCTGTGAAAGCCCGGCTCTCCCGCTTCCCCCTTCTCCCGCTTCCCATGCAGCCGCGCCATGCGCCGCCACTTTGCATTTGCGAATCGGTCGCCATTTTGTTGACCTGACGGTGCCCCGCCGAAGGAATCGACTGACCGCATGTGCTCCTCGCCCTTATCCTTGAAGCGCCGCAGCCTGTTGATCGGGTGCGGAGCGCTGGTTCTGATGTCCGACCGCGCTCTGGCCGCCCCCGCCGCGCCGCGCCGTCTCAGCCTGAAGAACCAGAACACCGGCGAATCCTTCGACGGCCCCTATCGCGACGCCTCCGGCCCGCTGCCCGACGCGATGGCCGATCTCGCCAAGTTCCTGCGCGACCACCGCGCCAACAAGGAAGGGCCGGTCGACGTCGGCACGCTCGACTTCTTGGCCGACATCCTGGAGGCGGTGGGCCAGTCCAAGGCGACCATCCTATCGGCCTTCCGCACGCCGGAAACCAACGCCATGCTCGCCGCCCGCAGCCTGGGTGTGGCGGAGCACAGCCAGCATCTGCTGGGCCGCGCCCTGGATGTCACCCTGTCGTCGCGCCTACCCGACGCGCACCGCAGCGCGCTGGACCTCAAACGCGGCGGCGTCGGCTGGTATCCACGCTCGCATTTCCTGCACATCGACACCGGCCCGCTGCGCAGCTGGGAAATGTTCGGCCAGAATCTGGACGGGCTGTTCGCCCCCGGCGCCCGCAGCCCCCGCCTGCGCAGCGTGTCGCAGCGCATGCAGCTCCACCGCGCGCTTGCCCGCCGCCAGATGCTCGGGCGCCGGTGAGCGGGGACCTGCATTGACCTGATGGGGGTGGATCTTTCCGGCATCCCCAGGTAGGACTGCCGCCATGACCGACCGCATCGCCCTCACTGCCCCGATGTATTATCCGCCGCTCGCATAGCGCGGCGTCGATCGGTCATACCCGAAACCATGCCGTCGCAAGTCCGGCGGCCATGGTTCTCTCCCCATACAGAGACAGTCTCCGGACGGCCCGGCCAACCGTAGAGATGTCTCATATGCCGACCAGTTCCAATGCCGCCGACTTCCTGCACATCCTGCGGGAGCGCGGCTTCCTCCACCAATGCAGCGACCCGGCCGACGACCTGTCGGGCCTCGCCGCCGCGGCGCCGGGCGGGGCGCTGGCCGCCTATGTCGGCTTCGACGCCACAGCGGCAAGCCTGCATGTCGGGCATCTGCTGTCGATCATGGCGCTGCGCTGGCTTCAGCGCACCGGCAACCGCCCGATCGTGCTGATCGGCGGCGGCACCACCAGGATCGGCGATCCCAGCTTCCGCGACACCACGCGACCGATGCTGGACGACGCCCAGATCGCCGTCAATGCCGCCGGTCTACGCGGTGTCTTCGGCCAATACCTGACCTTCGGGGACGGTCCGACGGATGCCATGATGGTCGACAACGCCGATTGGCTGGACGGGCTCGACTACGTGCCCTTCCTGCGCGATGTCGGCCGCCATTTCACCATCAACCGCATGCTGAGCTTCGAGTCGGTGCGCCAGCGGATGGAGCGCGAACAGCCGCTGACCTTCCTGGAGTTCAACTACATGATCCTCCAGGCCTATGATTTCCTGGAGCTGTCGCGGCGCCACGGCTGCCTGCTGCAGATGGGCGGATCGGACCAGTGGGGCAACATCGTCAACGGCATCGAGCTGGCCCGCCGGGTCGACCGGCGCGAGCTGTTCGGCCTGACCACGCCTCTGCTGACCACCGCGTCGGGCACCAAGATGGGCAAGACCGCCGGCGGTGCGGTGTGGCTGAACGCCGACGCGCTGAGGCCCTTCGACTTCTGGCAGTTCTGGCGCAACACCGAGGATGCCGACGTCGGCCGCTTCCTGCGCCTGTTCACCGAATTGCCGCTGGACGAGATCGCCCGGCTGGAGCGGCTGGAAGGCGCCGAGATCAACGAGGCGAAGATCATCCTGGCGACGGAGGCCACCCGCCTGTGCCATGGCGCGGCCAAGGCAGACCGGGCAGCCTCCGCCGCCGGCAGCCCCTTCGCCCCCGATGGCGACGTCCTGCCGGAGGTCACTCTGCGGCTTGCGGAGGGGACCAACGGCGTGCCGCTGGTCGATGCGCTGGTGGCGGCCGGCCTGTCGGCCTCCAAGGGCGCGGCGCGCCGCCTGATCCGCGAGGGCGGCGCCCGTCTGGACGGCCAGCCGGTGACGGACGAGGCCTCGACGCTCACCGCACCGGCCGTCCTGTCGGCCGGCCGCAAGCGCCATGTCCGCCTGATCCTTACCCCCTGACCGGAGGCGTGGCGTCAGCTCTCCAGCTGACGCCACATCTCCATGTCGCGCTCGGCGGTCCAGATGCGGGGATCGACGTGGCCGGTCGCCTCGTCATAAGCGCGGGTGACGTTGAAGGGCATGCAGTGGTCGAAGATCACCCACTGGCTGAACTTCGGCTTCAGCGCGGCGTAGGTGTCCTTGTAGATGGCCCGCAGGTCCTTGCCCTGGGCCACGCCCTGCTTGACCAGTTCGAACAGCTCGCTGGTGAAGGCGCGGGTGCCGCGCAGCCCCTCCTGCACCTGCTCCGCCGTGGTCAGGGCGGCGCCGCGACCGGGCACCAGCTTTTCGGGCTTCAGCGCAGCGATGGCGTCGAGCGTCGCCGGCCAGTTGGTGAAATAGGCGTCGCCGCAATAGGGGGTGGCGCCATATTCGACGAGGTCGCCGGAGAACAGGATCTTCTGCTGCGGCAGCCACACCACCGTGTCGCCCTTGCTGTGGCCACGGCCGAGTTGCAGCAACTGCACCTCCAGTGATCCAAGCCACATCGTCATGTGGCCGCGGAAGGTGATGGTCGGCCAAGTCAGGCCGGGCACCGATTCAACGGCGCGGAACAGGCGAGGGAAGCGGCCGATCTCGCTCGCCATGTCGGCCTCGCCGCGCTCGACGATCAGGTCGCGGGTGTCCTCGCTGGCGATGATCTGTTCCGGCGCATAGCCCGACGCGCCCAGAACGCGCACCGCATGGTAATGCGACAGAACGACATGGCGGATCGGCTTGTCGGTGACCTCGCGGATGCGGCGGATAACGTCCTGAGCCATCACCGGAGTCGCCTGGGTGTCGATCACCATCACCGCATCGTCACCGATGACGATACCGGTGTTGGGATCGCCCTCCGCCGTGTAGGCATAGGCGTTGTCCGACAGCTTGTCGAAGCTGACGGTCTTCTCGTCCAGGTCGGCGTGCGAGGCGAAGTTCTTGGACATCCGGTTTCTCCACAGACGCGGCCGACGCCCCCAACCCTCAAGGTGGCGCGACCATCATTGATCGGTTGGGCCAACCATATCGTTGCATCTGAAACCATGCAATGCGTTTGCGGGGCTGGAATGGCGCCTGTACCGCTGGAGACCATGAACAGCAAAGAGCCCGCTCTCCTTGCGGAGGCGGGCTCTTTGCTGATTTGGTTGCGGGGGCAGGATTTGAACCTGCGGCCTTCAGGTTATGAGCCTGACGAGCTACCGGGCTGCTCCACCCCGCGGATGTTCTTGATATGGGCTGATGGATGGTGAAGATGCAAGCTTATGCTTTGGTGTTTGGCGTCTCTTGAGCCTGAGTGACCTGGCGGCGACCTACTCTCCCACGTCTTAAGACGCAGTACCATTGGCGCGGAGGCTTTTCACGGCCGAGTTCGGGATGGGATCGGGTGTTTGACACCTCGCCATGACCACCAGGTCACCAAGGCTCAAGACCGACGCTTTATCCGAAGCATGTGCTTGTTCAGTGCAAGTGAGGTGAGGAGTATCGAACTGGCGGTGTTGCGTCAAGCAGGCTTGCTGCTGCGCATGGCGCGGTTGTGTGGGGGTGAGATCAAGCCGATCGAGCGATTAGTAAGGCTTAGCTTCGAGCATTGCTGCCCGTCCACATGCCTCCTATCGACGTGATGGTCTGTCACGGCTCTCAAGGGAGCTCTGGTTTAGAGGTGGGTTTCCCGCTTAGATGCTTTCAGCGGTTATCCCGTCCATACTTAGCTACCCGGCCATGCCACTGGCGTGACAACCGGTGCACCAGAGGTATGTCCATCCCGGTCCTCTCGTACTAGGGACAGATCCTCGCAAAACTCCGACACCCACGGCAGATAGGGACCGAACTGTCTCACGACGTTCTAAACCCAGCTCACGTACCACTTTAATCGGCGAACAGCCGAACCCTTGGGACCTGCTCCAGCCCCAGGATGTGATGAGCCGACATCGAGGTGCCAAACGACTCCGTCGATATGGACTCTTGGGAGTCATCAGCCTGTTATCCCCGGCGTACCTTTTATCCGTTGAGCGATGGCCCGTCCACGTGGAGCCACCGGATCACTATGGCCGACTTTCGTCTCTGCTCGACTTGTCAGTCTTGCAGTCAGGCGGGCTTATGCCATTGCACTCGACGAGCGATTTCCGACCGCTCTGAGCCCACCATCGCGCGCCTCCGTTACACTTTGGGAGGCGACCGCCCCAGTCAAACTACCCGCCATGCAGGGTCCCGGACCCGGGTAACGGGCCACGGTTAGATGCCAGAGACTTCAAGGGTGGTATTTCAAGGATGGCTCCACACGAGCTGGCGCCCATGCTTCCAAGCCTCCCACCTATCCTACACATGAAGTCCCTAGCACCACTGCAAAGCTGTAGTAAAGGTGCACGGGGTCTTTCCGTCTGACCGCGGGAACTCCGCATCTTCACGGAGAGTTCAATTTCGCTGAGTTGGTGTTGGAGACAGCGGGGAAGTCGTTACGCCATTCGTGCAGGTCGGAACTTACCCGACAAGGAATTTCGCTACCTTAGGACCGTTATAGTTACGGCCGCCGTTTACCGGGGCTTCAATTCAAGGCTTGCACCTCTCCTCTTAACCTTCCGGCACCGGGCAGGCGTCAGACCCTATACGTCGCCTTGTGTGGCTTCGCAGAGCCCTGTGTTTTTAGTAAACAGTCGCTACCCCCTGGTCTGTGCCCCCCGCCATGGCTTGCGCCACAACGGGGCCCTCTTCTTCCGAAGTTACGAGGGCAATTTGCCGAGTTCCTTCAACACCATTCTCTCAAGCGCCTGGGTATACTCTACCAGTCCACCTGTGTCGGTTTGGGGTACGGTCTATACGGCGGGGCTATTTCCTGGAACCGGTCCACAGCATGTCCAATCCGATAAGGACATACACGCTTTCCGATCCGTCACCTCCGCCAGGCCCACGAATATTAACGTGGTTCCCATCGACTACGCCTTTCGGCCTCGCCTTAGGGGCCGGCTCACCCTGCGTGGATTAACCTTGCGCAGGAACCCTTGGACTTTCGGCGACAGTGTTTCTCACACTGTTTGTCGCTACTCATGTCAGCATTCTCACTTCCGATACCTCCAGGCGGCCTCACGGACACCCTTCGCAGGCTTACGGAACGCTCCGCTACCACGTGATCGAAGATCACATCCGCAGCTTCGGTACACGGCTTGAGCCCCGATACATTTTCGGCGCAGGCCGGCTTAACTAGACCAGTGAGCTATTACGCTTTCTTTAAAGGATGGCTGCTTCTAAGCCAACCTCCTGGTTGTCATGGCCTTCCCACATCCTTTCCCACTTAGCCGTGATTTGGGGACCTTAGCTGGCGGTCTGGGCTGTTTCCCTCTCGACGATGGACCTTAGCACCCACCGTCTGTCTGCCGGACTGCACTCTGCGGTATTCGGAGTTTGGTTAGGTTTGGTAAGGCTCGCGCCCCCCTAGCCCATCCAGTGCTCTACCCCCGCAGGTGATATCCGACGCGCTACCTAAATAGCTTTCGCGGAGAACCAGCTATTTCCTGATTTGATTGGCCTTTCACCCCTAGCCACAGGTCATCTCCGACTTTTTCAACAGGCGTGAGTTCGGTCCTCCAGTGCGTGTTACCGCACCTTCAACCTGCCCATGGCTAGA